>OY970218.1:0-3624741 GCA_963713975.1 uncultured Chloroflexia bacterium | reverse complement strand
GGGCGTCACGATCAACGACAAGCACATCGAGATCATCGTCCGCCAGATGCTCAAGAAGGTCCGGATCGACCAGCCCGGCGACTGCGAGCAGCTGCCGACGGAGCTGATCGACCGCCTGGACTTCGAGGAGGCGAACAACCGCGTCCTCGCGGAGGGCGGCGAGCCGGCCACGGCCCAGACCGTGCTTGCTCGGCGTGACCAAGGCATCCCTCAACACCTCGTCCTTCCTGGCGGCGGCCTCCTTCCAGGAGACCACCCGGGTGCTGACCGAGGCCGCCATCAACGGCGCTCGCGACCACCTGATCGGCCTCAAGGAGAACGTCATCATCGGCAAGCTGATCCCGGCCGGGACCGGCGCGCCGCAGAACGTCGCCGCCCTCAAGGAGCGCCAGCGGCGAGCCGCCCTCGAGGCGCTCGCGGGAGAGGCGATCGAGGGTCTCGGCGAGGCGGAGTACAACCCGTTCCTCGAGGACGGGACGCGCCCCGCGGACGACGAGACCGCCGGCCTCGCGCTGGCGGCCACGATCGCCGGCAAGGACGACGAGGACGAGCCGGAGGCGAACCCGTTCCTGGCCGACGTCGACGTCCGTCGTGTCAAGGACGAGGACGAGGCCTTCAACCCGTTCCTGGCCGACGCCTCGGAAGAGGGCTGACGCCGGCCCAGACAGACCACCTCCGACGCCCCGGGCAACCGCCCGGGGCGTTTGACACTCAATTCGGCCGCTTGCTACACTTCGCGGCCGTGGCCTCGAAGGGGCCCCGATCGCCGTGTGCGTCGGGAACCGTCCCCGGAGAGCTCCGACCGGTCCCCAACCGGACCCCCGGTACGGGCGGACCCGCCGGATCGACCACTACTGACAAGACACAACACGAAAGGAGCCGCGTCTCCGTGCCGACCATCAGCCAGCTCGTGCGCCACGGGCGGAAGCCGAAGATCGCAAAGGTCAAGGCTCCCGCGCTGCGCAAGAACTGGAACAGCCTGCGACAGCGCCAGGTGCCCATCCCCGGCGCGCCCCAGAAGCGGGGTGTCTGCCTGCAGGTCCGGACGATGACCCCGAAGAAGCCGAACTCGGCCCTCCGGAAGATCGCGCGCGTGCGGCTCACGAACCAGATGGAGGTCACCGCCTACATCCCGGGCATCGGCCACAACCTCCAGGAGCACTCCGTGGTCCTGGTGCGTGGCGGCCGGGTGAAGGACCTCCCCTCGGTCAAGTACCACATCATCCGCGGGACCCTCGACGCCGCGGGCGTCAAGGATCGCAAGCAGGGTCGCAGCAAGTACGGCGCCAAGGCCGCCCAAGCGATCGGGAAGAAGTAGCAGGATGCCGCGCCGCCAGTCGATCGCCCGCAAGACGAAGTACCAGGCCGAGTCCCACCGCGTCACGGACCGCTTCCGCGCGAAGCTGATGCGCGACGGGAAGCAGACCCTGTCGGACCGCATCCTGCGCCAGGCCCTGGCCCGGGCCGAGTTCCAGGCCAAGCGCCCGGGGCTCGAGGTCCTCGAGGCCGCCCTGCGCAACGCCACGCCGATCATCGAGGTCAAGCCCCGTCGTGTCGGTGGCGCCACCTACCAGGTCCCGGTCGAGATCCGGGGCGATCGCCGGATGTCGCTCGGCGTGCGCTGGCTCGTCCAGGCCGCCCGCAAGCGCAACGGCAAGAGCATGAGCGAGAAGCTCGCCGCGGAGTTCGTCGATGCCATGAACGGCCTCGGCGCAGCGGTGAAGCGGCGCGAGGACACCCACAAGATGGCCGAGGCCAACAAGGCCTTCAGCCACTTCAAGTGGTAGTCCGAGCCCAGAGGAGCTAGACCAACCGTGGCACGAGCCGTTCCGCTTCTCACGAACGCGGAACATCGGAATCATCGCCCATATCGACGCGGGCAAGACCACCGTCACCGAGCGGATCCTCTTCTACACGAAGAAGATCTACAAGATCGGTGAGGTCCATGAGGGCGCGGCCACCATGGACTGGATGCCCCAGGAGCAGGAGCGCGGGATCACGATCACCGCCGCTGCTACGACCTGCGCGTGGAACGATCACCGCATCAACATCATCGATACGCCCGGGCACGTGGACTTCACGATGGAAGTCGAGCGGAGCCTGCGCGTGCTCGACGGAGCGGTGGTCGTGTTCGACGGCGTCGCCGGCGTCGAGCCCCAGTCCGAGACCGTCTGGCGCCAGGCGGACCGCTACGGCGTGCCCCGGATCTGCTTCATCAACAAGCTCGACCGGACGGGCGCCAACTTCTGGCGCGACGTGGACATGATCCGCGACCGCCTCGGCGTCACGCCCGGTGCCGATCCAGATCCCGATCGGGATCGAGGGCACCTACGAGGGCGTCGTCGACCTCGTCCGCATGAAGGCCCTGGTCTGGCGCGACGACCTCGGCAGCACCTTCGACGAGACGGAGATCCCGGCGGACCTCGTCGACGAGGCCGCCAAGCACCGCGAGCGCCTGCTCGAGGCCGTGGCCGAGGTCGACGACGAGCTCGCCCACAAGTACCTCGAGGGCGAGGAGCTCACCGAGGCCGAGATCAAGCACGGCATCCGGCTCGCCACCCTGCAGTACAAGTGGGTGCCGATCCTCAACGGGTCCGCGCTCAAGAACAAGGGCGTCCAGCCGATGCTCGACGCGGTGGTGGACTACCTCCCGTCGCCGCTCGACGTGCCGCCGACGATCGGCCTCCGCCCGGGCACCGACGTGGAGATCCTCAAGAGCCCGGACGACAACGAGCCGTTCAGCGCGCTCGCCTTCAAGATCGCCGCCGACCCGTTCGTCGGGAAGCTGGCCTTCTTCCGGGTCTACTCGGGGACGCTCAAGTCGGGCTCCTACGTGCTCAACGCCACGAAGGGCAAGAAGGAGCGGATCGGGCGCATCCTCCAGATGCACGCGAACCACCGCGAAGAGATCGACATCGTGTACGCGGGCGACATCGCCGCGGCCGTCGGCCTCAAGGACACCTACACCGGCGACACGCTCACGGATCCCGACCACCCGGTGATCCTGGAGTCGATGACCTTCCCGGAGCCGGTCATCGAGGTCGCCATCGAGCCCAAGACCAAGGCCGACCAGGACAAGCTGGGCATCGCGCTCCAGCGCCTGGCCGAGGAGGACCCGACCTTCCGCGTCAAGACGGACGAGGAGTCGGGCCAGACCCTGATCGCCGGCATGGGCGAGCTGCACCTCGACGTCCTCGTGGACCGCATGGTGCGCGAGTTCAAGGTGGCGGCCAACGTCGGCAAGCCGCAGGTCGCCTACCGCGAGACGATCCGCAAGGCCGCGCAGGGCAACGGACGGTTCGTCCGCCAGACCGGCGGCAAGGGCCAGTACGGCCACGCCGTCATCCGGGTCGAGCCCCTCCCGAAGGGCGGCGGCTACGAGTTCGTGGACAAGATCGTCGGCGCCACGATCCCGCGCGAGTACATCAAGCCGATCGACATGGGCATTCGCGAGACGCTCGACTCGGGCATCTACGCGAAGCGTGCCGATGGTCGACGTCAAGGTGACGCTGATCGACGGGTCGTACCACGAGGTGGACTCGTCGGAGATGGCGTTCAAGATCGCCGGTTCCATGGCGATCAAGGACGCGGTCGCCAAGGCCAGCCCGGTCGTGCTCGAGCCGATGATGCGGGTCGAGGTGACGATGCCCGAGGAGTTCATGGGCGACGTCATCGGCGACCTCAACAGCCGGCGTGGACAGATCGAGGGCATGGACCCCCGCGGCTCGACCCAGGTCGTCCGCTCGGCCGTCCCGCTCGCCGAGATGTTCGGGTACGCCACCGACCTGCGGTCCATGACCCAGGGTCGGGCCAGCTATTCCATGGAGCTCAGCCACTACGCCGAGGTTCCCCCGAACCTCGCGGCCGAGCTCATCGCCAAGTCGAAGGTCTAAGAAGGGTCGGCTCGCCCCAGCGCGAGCGAGCAGTACGGGAGTCCAGCCGGATGGCCAAGAAGAAGTTCGAGCGCACGAAGCCGCACGTCAACGTCGGCACGATCGGCCACATCGACCACGGCAAGACGTCGCTCACGGCCGCGATCACCAAGTACCTCGCCCTCAAGGGCGGGCGGAGTACCGCGCGTTCGACACGATCGACAACGCGCCCGAGGAGCGCGAGCGCGGCATCACGATCGCGATCGCCCACGTCGAGTACGAGACCGAGGCGCGCGCCACTACGCGCACGTCGACTGCCCCGGGCACGCCGACTACATCAAGAACATGATCACCGGGGCCGCCCAGATGGACGGCGCGATCCTCGTGGTCGCGGCCACCGACGGCCCGATGCCCCAGACCCGCGAGCACATCCTCCTGGCCCGCCAGGTCGAGGTGCCGTACATCGTCGTCTTCCTCAACAAGTGCGACATGGTCGACGACCCCGAGCTGCTCGACCTCGTCGAGCTCGAGGTCCGCGAGCTGCTGACCAAGAACCACTTCCCGGGTGACGACATCCCCGTCATCCGCGGCTCGGCGCTCAAGGCCCTCGAGGCGGGCGCCGACGTGGCCGACCCGGCCTACGTCCTCATCCAGGAGCTGATCGACGCGGTCGACTCCTACATCCCCAACCCGATCCGCGCGGTCGACAAGCCGTTCCTCATGCCGGTCGAGGACGTGTTCGGCATCAAGGGCCGCGGCACGGTCGCGACCGGGCGCATCGAGCGCGGCGTGATCAAGGTCGGCGAGGAGATCGAGATCGTCGGCATCCACGACACCCGCAAGGTGGTCGTGACCGGCGTCGAGATGTTCAAGAAGCTGCTCGACCAGGGCCAGGCCGGCGACAACGTCGGCTGCCTCCTGCGGGGCATCGAGCGCGACGACATCGAGCGCGGCCAGGTCCTGGCCAAGGCGGGCTCGGTCAAGCCGCACACCAAGTTCATCGCCCGGGTCTACGTGCTGACCAAGGAGGAGGGCGGCCGCCACACCCCGTTCTACAACGGGTACCGGCCGCAGTTCTACCTGCGCACCACCGACGTCACCGGGTCCATCGGCCTCCCCGACGGGGCCGAGATGATCATGCCCGGCGACAACGTCGACATGACCGTCGAGCTGATCACCCCGATCGCCCTCGAGGTCGGCCAGCGCTTCGCGATCCGCGAGGGTGGCCGCACCGTCGGCGCCGGCGCGATCACCAGCATCATCGAGTAACGAGATGGCGAAGCAGCGGATCCGGATCCGCCTCAAGGCCTACGACCACCGGCTGCTCGACCAGTCGGCAGCCCAGATCGTCGAGACGGCTCAGCGCACCGGCGCCGACGTCGTCGGACCGGTCCCGCTGCCGACCCGGATCGAGAAGTTCACCGTCCTGCGGTCGCCGTTCATCGACAAGGACTCCCGGGAGCAGTTCGAGATCCGCACCCACAAGCGGCTCATCGACATCCTGGACCCCTCGTCGAAGACGGTCGACGCCCTGATGCGACTCTCGCTTGCCGCGGGCGTCGACATCGAAATCAAGATGTAGGGCGGATCGAGAGCATTGGCCTGATCGGCCGCAAGGTCGGCATGACACAGGTGTTCCAGCCGGACGGGACCATGGTCGCCGTCTCGGTCGTGGAGCTCACCCCCAACACCGTGACGCGTCTCCGGACGGACGATCGTGACGGCTACACGGCCGTCCAGCTCGGCGCCGGCGAGCGCAAGAAGCTGACGAAGCCGCTCGCCGGCCAGCTCAAGGACCTGCCGCGGGTGCGCAACATCCGCGAGTTCCGGCTGGACGACGTGGATGGCTACGCCGTCGGCCAGCAGCTGACCGTCGGCGAGATCTTCGCCGAGGGCGACCTGGTCGACGTGACCGGCATCAGCAAGGGCCAGGGCTTCGCGGGCACCGTGAAGCGCCACAACTTCTCGCGCGGTCCCAAGACCCACGGCTCGGACAACTACCGCAGGCCGGGCTCCATCGGCCCCGGCACCACGCCCGGTCGCGTCTACAAGGGCCTCAAGATGAGTGGCCACATGGGACACGAGCGGGTCACGATCAAGAAGCTGCGTGTCGTCCGCGTTGACGCCGAGCGGAACCTGATCCTCGTCAAGGGATCGGTCCCCGGCGCCCCCGGCGCGCTCACCTTCGTCCGGAAGGCGTGACGATGCCGCAGACCACCCTCTACGATCGCACCGGCGCCGCCGTCGGGAGCGTCGACCTCGCCGAGATGCTGTTCGCAGCGCCGGTGAACGAGGCCGTCCTCCACCAGGCGGTCGTCGCCCAGCTGGCCGGCCGCCGGCTCGGGACGAGCGACACCAAGACCCGCGGCGAGGTCCGTGGTGGCGGCAAGAAGCCGTACCGCCAGAAGGGCACCGGCCGCGCCCGCCAGGGCTCGCGCACCGCTCCGCACTACCAGGGCGGCGGCGTCGTGTTCGGCCCCCACCCGCGCTCCTACGAGCAGAAGCTGCCCAAGAAGATGCGCCGCCTGGCGCTGCGCTCGGCGCTGACCGCGAAGTTCGGCGACGACGCCATCCGCGTCGTCGACCACTTCGGCATGGACGCAGAGCCCCGGACCAAGGTGTTCGCCGGCGTGCTGGCGGCCCTCGGTGCCGGCGACGGCCACGAGCGGCGCGTCCTCGTCGTCGCCCCGGCGAAGGACGAGATGCTCCTGCGGTCTGCCGCGAACCTGCCGTCCGTGTCGGTGATCCTCGCCGACTCGCTCAACGTCGTGGACCTGCTCAACGCGGACGCGGTGCTGATCGAGCAGCCGGCGCTGGCCCGCATGGAGGAGGTGTACGCGTGAGCGCCCTGACCGCCGCCGACATCATCCTCCGCCCCGTGATCTCCGAGAAGTCCATCGACGAGTCCGGGCGCGGCAAGTACACCTTCGCCGTCCACGAGAAGGCGAACAAGATCCAGATCAAGGCCGCCGTCGAGGAGCTGTACAGCAAGGAGAAGGTGACCGTGGTCGCCGTCAACGTGCTGACGACGAAGTCGAAGGAGAAGCGGCGCGGCACGAAGCGCGGCCGGGTCACCGGCTACACGTCCTCGTGGCGCAAGGCCATCGTCACCCTGGCCCCCGGCCAGAAGATCGAATTCTTCGAGGGGGTGTAGGAATGCCGCTGCGAAGCTACAAGGCAACCTCGCCCGGTCGCCGGTTCATGACTCGCTCGACCTTCGAGGAGATCACCACCGACACCCCGCACAAGCCGCTCCTCGAGCCGATGAAGCGCGGCTCCGGTCGGAACAACCAGGGTCGCCTCACCGTGCGCCATCGCGGTGGCGGCGAGAAGACCCACTACCGGCGGATCGACTTCAAGCGCGACAAGTTCGGCGTGCCCGCCCGTCTCGCGACGATCGAGTACGACCCGAACCGCTCCGCGCGGATCGGCCTGCTCCACTACCGGGACGGCGAGAAGCGCTACATGCTCCTCCCCCACGGCCTCAAGGTCGGCGACATCATCGTCTCCGGCCCGAACGCCGAGGCTCGGGTGGGCAACGCGATGCCGCTGGCGAACATCCCGCTCGGCACCACGATCCACAACATCGAGCTCGTGCCGGGCAAGGGCGGCCAGATCGTCCGGTCCGCCGGCACGTCTGCCCAGCTCCTGGCCAAGGAAGGCGACTACGCCACCGTCCGGCTGCCGTCGGGCGAGATGCGTCGCGTGCCGCTTCGCTGCATCGCGACCGTCGGCCAGGTCAGCAACCTCGATCACGAGAACCAGAGCCTCGGCAAGGCCGGGCGCGCCCGCCACATGGGCAGGCGTCCGGAGGTCCGCGGCGTGGCGATGACCCCGCGGGATCACCCGCACGGCGGTGGTGAGGGCAAGAGTCCCACCGGCATGCCGCCCAAGACCCCCTGGGGCAAGCCGGCGATGGGTTACCGGACCCGGCGCGGCAAGACGACGAGCAGGCTCATCGTCCGCAGCCGCCATCGCAAGGCATAGAGAGGAGCTAGAGCATGTCGCGATCGGTCAAGAAGGGACCGTTCGTCCAGCCCCGGCTTCTCGCCAGGGTGCAGGACATGAACAAGCGGAGCGAGCGCAAGGTCTTGAAGACCTGGTCGCGCGCGTCCGTGATCTTCCCGGACTTCATCGGGCACACGATTGCCGTCTACAACGGCAGGAAGCACGTGCCGGTGTACGTCACCGAGAACATGGTCGGACACCGCCTCGGCGAGTTTGCCCCCACCCGCACCTATCGCGGGCACGGCAAGAACGCCGACCGGTCCGGCGGACTGCGGTAGAGGAGCCAACGACGTGCGCGTCTCTGCCACAGCCAAGTACCTGCGCGGCTCCACCCGGAAGGCCCGCCTCATCACCGAGGCGATCAAGGGCAAGCCGGTGGAGGAGGCCGCTGCGCTCCTGCGGTTCATGCCGCAGGCGGCCGCGCGCGATGTCGCGCGCGTGCTGAAGAGCGCGACGGCCAACGCCGAGAACAACATGAACCGCTCCGCCGATGAGCTCTTCATCGCGGACGCGATCGCGAACGAAGGCCCGACGATCAAGCGTTGGCGTCCGCGGGCCCAGGGTCGGGCGTTCCCGATCCACAAGCCCATGACCCACATCACGATCGTCGTCGCCGACCGGGAGGCCTAGGCATGGGACACAAGGTCCATCCGTATGGCTACCGCCTGGGCTACACCCGAACGTGGACTGCCAAGTGGTACGCCGACAAGGAGTACACAGACCTCCTCAGGGAGGACATCTCGATCCGGCGGCTGCTCGAGCGGCGGCTGGCGAACGCCAGCGTGAGCGGCATCGAGATCGAGCGTGGAATCAACCACGTCACGGTCTCGATCCACACCGCGAAGCCGGGCATCGTCATCGGGCGCGGCGGCCAGAACGTCGAGATCCTGCGCAAGGAGATCGGCGAGCTCTCGAAGCGCAAGGTCAAGCTGGAGATCAAGGAGATCCGCCAGCCCGAGCTTGATGCGTACCTCGTCGCCCTCAACATCGCCCAGCAGCTGACCCGCCGCGTCGCCTACAAGAAGGCGATGAAGCAGTCGATCCAGCGGTCGATGAAGGCGGGCGCCAAGGGCGTCAAGATCGCCCTCGCCGGTCGACTCGGCGGCTCCGAGATGGGCCGGCGCGAGTGGGACCGCGAGGGGCGCATTCCCCTCGGCACGCTGCGCGCCGACATCAGCTACGGCCAGGTCCACGCCCACACGACCTACGGTCGGATCGGCGTCAAGGTCTGGATCTACAAGGGCGAGATCCCGGTCGAGCGCAAGCGCCGCGAGGCTGCTGCCGCGACCGTCAGTGCCGCGGCCGGCGCCGCGCAGGGGGTCTGACGCCATGCTGATGCCGCGACGCGTCAAGCACCGCAAGGTGATGCGTGGCCGCATGTCCGGACAGGCCAAGGGCGGCCACACGGTCGCCTTCGGCGAGTACGGGCTGGCCACCCTCGAGCCGGCGTGGATCACCGCCCGCCAGATCGAGGCCGCCCGGCGCGCCATGACCCGCTCGGTCAAGCGAGGCGGAAAGATCTGGATCCGCGTGTTCCCCGACAAGCCTGCGACCAAGAAGCCGGCCGAGACCCGGATGGGCTCGGGCAAGGGCGCTCCGGATCACTGGGTCGCCGTCGTGCGCCCAGGCCGGATCCTGTTCGAGATGGCCGGCGTCGATCGCGAGGCGGCCGTCGAGGCCATGCGCCTCGCGTCCCACAAGCTCCCGGTCGCGACCCGTGTCGTCGTCCGCGAGACCGCGAAGGAGGTCACCGATGGAGATCGGTGAGGTCCGGAAGCTGACGGATCGCGAGCTCGACGACCAGCTCCGGGAGGCCAAGCAGGATCTCTGGCAGGCCAGGTTCGCCCTGTCGACCCGCCAGCTCAAGGACTACAGCCAGATCCCGGCGACACGACGGACGATCGCCCGGATCCTCACCGTCCAGCGCGAGCGCGCCACCGCGCCGCGCTCGGCCGAGTAGGAGCGTCGGGATGCCCACCGCAGGAGCCACAACACCCGTGAAGGGACAACGCAAGACCAAGACCGGTCGCGTTGTCAGCGACAAGATGGACAAGACGATCGTCGTGTCCGTCGAGCGCCTGACGCGTCACCCGCTCTACAAGCGCGTCATGAAGGCCTCGACCAAGTTCGCGGCCCACGACGAGCTCAACGAGGCCAAGATCGGCGACACCGTCCTGATCGAGGAATCGCGCCCCCTCTCGGCCACCAAGCGCTGGCGCCTGGTGTCCGTCCTCTCCCGTTCGGGCGAGGAGCGGGCCGGCGAGGTGATCCCGGCCGAGGAGGCCGCGACCACCGAGGCGATCCACGGCGCCCACCCCGGCAAGCAGGCCGAGGGTGAGGAGGGCGAGGCGTGATCCAGGCTTCCACCCGCCTCCGCGTCGCCGACAACACCGGCGCCCGGACGATCGAGTGCATCCGGGTGATGGGGCGCTCGCGCAAGACCGTCGCCGGGATCGGTGACGTGATCGTGGCGAGCGTCAAGACCGCGACCCCGAACGCACCGGTCAAGAAGGGCGACGTCGTCCGGGCGGTGATCGTCCGCACGTCGAAGGAGGTCGGCCGGCCGGATGGCAGCTACATCCGCTTCGACGAGAACGCCGCCGTGCTGATCAACAACCAGGGCAACCCGCGCGGCACCCGGATCTTCGGGCCCGTGGCGCGCGAGCTCCGGGACCGCAACTACATGAAGATCGTCTCGCTCGCCCCGGAGGTGCTGTGATGACCACACGGTCGATCGAGCACCAGACGAAGGTGCCCGAGATCCGCAAGGGCGACACCGTGATCGTGATCGCGGGCAAGGACGCCGGCAAGCGCGGCAAGGTGGATCGGGTGATCCGCCGCGACCCGTCGCCGTCGGCCGTCCGCTCCGGCTACCGCCGGGTGTCACTCAAGGGCGGCGCCTACGTGGTCGTCGAGGGTCTCAACATCGCTCGCAAGCACACCAAGCCGCGCCAGCGGTCGCAGGGTGGCCCGGGCTCCATGCCGACCGTCGATCCGGGCGGCATCCTGGACCACGCCATGCCGATGCCGATCAGCCGGGTCATGGTCGTGTGCGGCCACTGTGATCGCCCCACGCGGGTCGGCCACCGGACCCTGGACAACGGCTCCCGGGTCCGCGTCTGCCTCCATTGCGCCGATCCCCTGGAGGTGAAGTCGTGAGCGGCCAGCTCAAGGAGCGCTACACGGCGGAGGTCGTGCCCGCGCTGCGCAAGCAGTTCGAGTACACGAACCCGATGCAGGTGCCGCGCGTCGACAAGATCGTCGTCAACATCGGCCTGGGCGAGGCCCTCAGCAACGCGAAAGCCGTGGATGCGGCGGTCGGAGACATCCAGCTCATCACGGGCCAGAAGCCGATCGTCACCCGGGCCAAGCGTTCGATCGCCCAGTTCCGTGTCCGCACGGGCAACCCGATCGGCGTGAAGGTGACCCTTCGCGGCGAGCGGATGTGGGACTTCCTCGAGCGCCTCACCCGGATCGCGCTGCCGCGCATCCGTGACTTCCGGGGCGTCCCGAGCAAGTCCTTCGACGGGCGCGGCAACTACTCGCTCGGCCTCCGGGAGCAGCT
This sequence comes from uncultured Chloroflexia bacterium, assembly GCA_963713975.1. Taxonomy (GTDB): domain Bacteria; phylum Chloroflexota; class Limnocylindria; order Limnocylindrales; family CSP1-4; genus CAIXZV01. Next base: position 3,613,296 of record OY970218.1, on the reverse strand, counting down.
TGCCTTTCCCGAGATCGACTATGACAAGGTGGATCGTCTCCGCGGGCTGGAGATCAGCATCGTGACGACGGCGAAGACCGACGAGGAATCGAAGCGCCTGCTCGAACTCCTCGGCATGCCCTTCGCCGGCTAGGGCGCGGGGAGGAGTCCAGATGGCCAAGAAGTCCATGATCGCGAAAGCGAACCGCGAGCCGAAGCACCCGGTTCAGGGGTATCACCGCTGTTCCGTGTGCGGGAGGCCGCGCGCATACATGCGCCGCTTCGCGCTGTGCCGCATCTGCTTCCGCGAGCGCGCGCTCGTCGGCGAGCTGCCCGGCGTCACGAAGTCGAGCTGGTAAGAAGATGAACGTCTCCGACCCGATCGCGGACATGCTCACGCGTGTTCGCAACGCGTCCCGGGCGCGCCACACGGAGGTGATCGTTCCCGCCTCGCGCACCAAGCGCGAGATCGCGCGGATCCTCATGGCTGAAGGCTTCATCGCCGACGTCAGCGAGGAACGCGAGGGACCGACGCAGCTCCTGCGCCTGCAACTCAAGTACGTCGACGGCAAGGTGCCGGTCGTCTCGGGCCTCAAGCGGATCAGCAAGCCGGGCCTGCGCGTCTACGCGCAGAAGACGGACATCCCGCGAGTCCTCGGCGGTCTGGGCATCGTGATCGTCAGCACGTCGAAGGGGATCATGACCGGCAGCGAGGCCAAGCAGGCCCAGCTGGGTGGCGAGATCCTCGCCTACGTCTGGTAGTCCGATGTCCCGTATCGGTCGTCTACCCATCACCGTCCCGGCAGGCGTGGACATCACGTTCGACGGACGCATCATCACCGTGGCCGGGCCCAAGGGGACCCTGACCCGGCAGCTGCCGCCGCGCATGGAGTTCCAGCGCGAGGGCGACACGCTCACGGTCATCCGGCCCACGGAGACCAAGCTCGACAAGTCGCTCCACGGCCTGACGCGGACGCTCGTCAACAACATGGTGGTCGGCGTGACCGCCGGGTACCGCAAGGGCCTCGAGATCGTCGGCGTGGGGTACCGCGCGCAGAAGGTGGGCGAGAAGCTCATCCTCGCGCTCGGCTACAGCCACCCGGTCGAGATCGATCCGCCTGCCGGCATCAGCTTCGAGCTCGAGACCCCGCTCCGCCTCGCGGTGGTGGGCATCGACAAGGAGCTCGTCGGCCAGATGGCGGCCAAGGTCCGCGCGACCCGCAAGCCCGAACCCTACAAGGGCAAGGGCGTCCGGTATGCCGGCGAGAAGGTCCGTCGCAAGGCGGGCAAGGCCGGCAAGATCGGCGGGAAGAAGTAGCCCATGAAGAAGGTCGCCGCCAGCCGCACGTCCTCGCGCATCAAGCGCCACGAGCGGCTCCGCCTCCGCCTCTCCGGGACCGGGTCGCGCCCGCGCCTCGCGGTCTTCCGGAGCCTCAGTCACATCTACGCCCAGGTCATCGACGACACCAGCGGCAGCACGCTCGCCGCCGCATCCTCGCTCGAGTCCGGCTCCAAGGGCGCCTCCGGCACGAAGATGGACGACGCCAAGCGCGTCGGCCAGCTCGTCGCCGAGCGCGCCAGGGCGGCCGGGGTGGAGAAGGTGGTGTTCGATCGGGCGGGCTTCCAGTACCACGGGCGGGTTCGCTCGCTCGCCGAGGCGGCCCGCGAGGCCGGTCTCGACTTCTAGAGGAAACGCCTGTGGCCCGCATCGACCCCAACAAGCTCGCGCTCGAGGAGCGCGTCGTCCAGATCAATCGTGTCGCCAAGGTGCACAAGGGCGGCCGGCGCTTCTCGTTCTCGGCGGTCATCGTCGTGGGTGATGGCAACGGCCATGTCGGCGTCGGCCTGGGCAAGGCCGGTGACGTGCCGGAGTCCATCCGCAAGGGCGTCGAAGACGCCAAGAAGAACATCGTGCGCATTCCCATGGTCGGGAGCACGATCCCTCACGAGGTCCGCGAGGAGTACGCCGCCGCGCGCGTGCTGCTCAAGCCGGCCTCCAAGGGGACCGGCGTCATCGCAGGTGGCGCCGTGCGCGCCGTCGTCGAGGCCGCGGGCATCCGCGACATCCTGTCCAAGATCCACGGGTCCACGAACCCCGTGAACGTGACCCGGGCGACGCTCAACGCGCTCACGAGCCTGCGCTCCGTCGAGGACGTGGCTCGCCAGCGTGGCGTGAAGATCCGCCTGGTCGTGCCCGGCCAGCCGGCCGCGGTGACGGAGGTGGCCGATGGCCGCTAGGCTCCGCGTCACGCAGACCAAGAGCACCATCAGCCACATCGCCCGCAACCGGGCGACCATCCGCGCCCTGGGCCTGCATGGCATCGGCAGCACGTCGACCCTGCCGGACAACCCTGCCGTCCGCGGGATGGTCCGCCAGGTCCGCTTCCTCGTGACCGTCGAGGAGCTCCCCGAGGGCGCGGACGCGACGACCCCGGAGACGAACTGATGAAGATCCACGACCTGCGCCCCGCCGTGGGGTCGGTCACCAAGAAGACCCGCGTCGGCCGCGGCATCGCCGCCGGCAAGGGCAAGACCGCAGGCCGCGGCACGAAGGGCCAGAAGTCGCGCGCCGGTGCCTCGATCCCCGCGTGGTTCGAGGGCGGCCAGACGCCTCTTCACATCCGGATCCCGAAGCTGCGCGGCTTCCGCAACGTCAACGACATCACCTACGAGGTTGTCAACGTCGGCGCCATCAGTGCCGCCATCGAGGCGGGCAGGCTGCAGCAGGAGAAGGGCGCGCCGGTCACGGTCAACGCCGACACCCTCAAGGCGGCGGGCCTCGTCCGACGCGACCGGCTGCCGCTCAAGATCCTGGGCGACGGCGAGGTCTCGGCCAAGCTGTTCGTACTCGCCGACGCCTTCACCCGGACCGCTCGCGAGAAGATCGAGGCGGCCGGCGGCACGGCCCAGGTGATCGAGATCCCCAGTGAGCCGCTCCCGGCGCTCGGCGTCGAGCCTGCCGGCGAGCCGGCGGTCGCGGCCCCCGTGGCCGATGCGGCCGACGACACGACCGACAACGGCTAACAGCCCGTGTTCGAGGCCCTCCTCAACGCGTTCCGGGCGCCGGATCTCCGGCGCCGGATCATGTTCGTCGCGGGGATGCTGCTGGTCTTCCGACTGCTGGCCCACGTGCCGGTTCCGGGCGTCGACCGCACGCAGCTCGCGAACTTCCTCGAGCAGAGCCCGATCTTCGGGTTGCTCGACCTGTTCTCCGGCGGTGGCCTGACCAACTTCTCGGTCGTTGCCCTGGGCGTGAACCCGTACATCAACGCGTCGATCATCATGCAGCTGATGACGGGCGTCGTCCCCTCGCTGCAGGCGCTCCAGCGCGAGGGTGAGTACGGCCGGACCAAGATCAACCAGTACACGCGCTACCTGTCGGTGCCGCTGGCCCTCCTGCAGGCCTACGGGTTCATGGCGCTCCTGAATGCCAACGGCGTCCTCTCGACGCCGTTCGACCTCGGCAGCTGGGAGACGCTGACCCAGATCGTCACCCTCACGGCCGGCTCGATCACCCTGATGTGGATCGGCGAGCTGATCACGGAGAAGGGGATCGGCAACGGCGTCAGCTTCATCATCTTCGCGGGCATCGTCAGCCGGGCGCCGGGCGCCGTGCTCTCCTTCATCAACAGCCCGGATCTCGCGCGGCTCGTGCTGTTCGGCATCCTGGCGATCGCCGCCGTCGCGGTGATCATCTACATCCAGGAAGGCCAGCGTCGAATTCCGATCCAGTACGCGTCCCGCGTGCGCGGACGCCGCATGTACCAGGGCGGCCAGACGTTCCTGCCGCTCCGGGTCAACCAGGCAGGTGTCATCCCGATCATCTTCGCGGTCAGCATCCTGCTCTTCCCGGCCCAGATCGCAAGCTACTTCACGAGCTCGCCGGGATTGGTCGGGGAGATCGCGACGGGCATCACCACCTGGCTGTCGCAGGGATCGTGGCTGTACGTGATCCTGTACTTCCTGCTCACGTTCGGCTTCACCTACTTCTACACGGCGTTCACGTTCAAGCCGGACGAGACGGCCGAGCAGCTGCGCAAGAACGGCGGGTTCATCCCGGGGATCCGGCCCGGCCGGCCCACCCAGGACTACCTGGCGCGGGTGGTCACCCGGATCACCGTCGCCGGTGCCCTGTTCCTGGGCATAGTGGCGGCGCTGCCGCCCTTCATCGGGATGATCCAGCCGCAGCTGAGCGGGCTCGCGCTGGGCGGCACGGGCATCCTGATCGTGGTGTCCGTGGTCGTCGAGACGATGAAGCAGCTCGAGGCACAGCTGCTCATCAGGCAGTACGAAGGCTTCATCCGGTGAACGTGGTCGTGCTTCTCGGCGCCCCCGGCGCCGGCAAGGGGACCCAGGCCCCGCTGCTCGAAGCACGGCTCGGGCTCCCGGTCGTCGCCACCGGTGCCCTGTTCCGGGAGGCCGTCCGGGACGGGACGCCGATGGGGATCGAGGCCCGTCGCTACATGGACGCCGGGCAGCTCGTCCCGGATGAGATCACCGTCCGACTCCTGCAGGACCGCCTGGCCCGCCAGGATGCGGCCGAAGGGGTCATCCTGGACGGGTTCCCGCGGACGGCGGCACAGGCCGCGGTCCTCGACGAGGCGCTCACGGCGCGCGGCGCGGCCGTTTCGGCGGCCGTCCTCGTGGACGTCCCGGGCGACGTCCTCGTGGGCCGCATGTCCGGACGCTGGATCTGCCGCGCGTCCGGGCACCCCTACCACGAGGTGTTCAGTCCGCCACGGGTCGCCGGGGTCTGCGACCTCGATGGCTCCGAGCTCTACCAGCGCGTGGACGACCAGCCCGAGACGATCCGCGCCCGGCTGGACCAGCAGCTCGGTGCCCTGTCCGAGGTGATCGAGCACTACCGGTCGTCCGGCGTCCTGGTCACCGTCGACGGACTCCTCGGCATCGCGGAGGTCGGCGCGGCCATCGACGTGGCGCTCACGGCCGCCGGGATCGCTCCCGCCGCGGAGCATGCGGCGGGTTGAGATGATCACCCGCAAGTCCAAGGCCGAGATCGCCCGGATGCGATCGGCCGGCCGAATCGTCGCCGAGGTGCTCGCCCTGGTGGAGGAGAGCCTCAGGCCCGGCATCTCCACCGCCGAGCTGGACCGTGACGCCGAGCGCCACATCCGGGCGTCGGACGGCATCCCGTCCTTCCTGGGCTACCTGGGGGGCCGGCGGTACGACGCCCGTGATCCCCATGCGTATCCGGCATCCACCTGCATCTCGATCGATCACGAGATCGTCCACGGGATCCCGGGCGACCGCGAGGTCCTTGCCGGCCAGATCGTCTCGGTGGACGTCGGCGTGATCTACGATGGCTGGCACGGTGATGGTGCCCGCAGCTTCATCTGCGGGGGCGAGGCGGCCGGAAGCCCCGGCGCGGTGCGCCTGCTGCAGGCGACGCGCCTGTCGCTCATGGCGGGAATCGCTGCCGCCGTGCCGGGCAACCGGATCGGTCACATCTCGGCCGCGGTGGAGGACGTGGCGCTGGCCGGTGGCTTCGGCATCGTCCGCCAGTACGTGGGCCACGGGATCGGCACCTCCATGCACGAGGATCCGCAGGTCCCCAACTTCCGCTCGCGGTCGCCCGGCATCGAGCTGGCCGTCGGCCACTGCCTCGCGATCGAGCCGATGTTCACGCTCGGCGCCGAGGCCACCGAGACGCTCGAGGACGCCTGGACGGTCGTCACCGTCGACCGGTCCCTGTCCGCCCACTACGAGCACACGATCGCGATCACGGCCGACGGGCCCGAGATCCTGACGGCGGTCTAGGAGGGTCCAGTGTTGTCGGATCGGCTCAGCTTTGATATCCTCACCGTTCGTGTGTCGGCCCGGACGGGCCGACACTCGTGCTGAGAAGGACCAGGGAGCAAGGTTGGCGAAGAAGGACGCGATCGAAGTCGAGGGAACCGTCATCGAGCCGCTGCCGAACACGATGTTCGCGGTGGAGCTCGAGAACGGTCATCGCGTCCTCGCGCACATCAGCGGCAAGCTCCGGATGAACTTCATCCGGATCCTGCCCGGGGACCGGGTCCGCGTTGAACTGTCTCCTTACGACCTCACCAGGGGTCGAATCACCTACCGCCTGAAGTAGTCGAGGAACCCGGTGAAGGTCAGAGCGTCCGTCAAGACGCGGTGCGACAACTGCAAGATCATCCGGCGCCACGGCACCGTGATGGTTATCTGCGAGAACCCCAAGCACAAGCAGCGGCAGGGCTGACGTTATGGCACGTATCGCCGGTATCGACATCCCGCGCGAGAAGCGCGTCGAGATCGCGCTCACCTATATCTACGGAGTCGGGCTGTCATCCAGCCAGAAGATCCTCAAGCAGACCAGCGTCAACCCGGACACGCGTGTCCGGGACCTCACGGAAGAGCAGGTCAACCGGCTCCGGGAGGTCATCGACCGCACGTTCAAGGTCGAGGGCGACCTCCGACGCGAGGTGGCGCTGAACATCAAGCGCCTCATCGAGATCGGGTCGTACCGCGGCCTGCGGCACCGCCGCAACCTCCCCGTCCGGGGGCAGCGAACCAAGACCAACGCCCGCCAGCGCCGGGGCCCGAAGAAGACGGTTGGCGCCCGGAAGAAGACAAAGTGACGAGGAACCGCTAAGGCATGGCCGATCGAAAGCGCGCCGTAAAGCAGCGGCGCCGGGAGCGGAAGAACGTCCCCCAGGGACACGTCCACATTCTGGCGAGCTTCAACAACACGATCGTGACGATCACGGATCTCACCGGGAACGTCATCTCGTGGGGTTCCGCTGGCATCGCCGGGTTCAAGGGCTCCCGGAAGAGCACACCCTACGCCGCGGCGCTGGCCGCCGACGGGGCTGCGCGCCGCGCGATGGAGCACGGCATGCGCCAGGTCGAGGTCTACGTCAAGGGACCGGGCGCCGGCCGGGAGCAGGCCATCCGCTCGCTGCAGGCCGCCGGTCTCGAGGTGAGCGCGATCACCGACGTCACGCCCATTCCTCACAATGGATGCCGCCCGCCCAAGCGGCGCCGCGTCTGAGCACCGAGAGACCATGGCCCGATATACCGATGCTGTCTGCCGGCTCTGCCGCCGGGAAGGGCTCAAGCTCTTCCTGAAGGGAAGCCGCTGCTATTCCAAGAAGTGCTCGTTCGAGCGGCGCCCGACGCCGCCGGGCCAACACGGTGTCCGCCGCCGCAAGGTTGGCGACTACGGCCTCCAGCTTCGCGAGAAGCAGAAGGTCCGCCGTGTCTACGGCGTCCTCGAGAAGCAGTTCCGCAACTACTTCATCGAGGCCACCCGCCACTCCGGTGTCACCGGCGAATCGCTCCTTCGCTCGCTCGAGCTGCGCCTTGACAACGTCGTCTTCCGCCTGGGCTTCGCGCCATCACGCGCGGCGGCCCGGCAGATGGTGGCCCACGGCCACTTCGCCGTGAACGGCGTGCCGACCAACATCCCGTCCTACTCGACCAAGATCGGGGACCGGATCGAGGTTCGCACCTCGCATCACGAGCGAGAGCTGTTCAAGACGGTGAAGGAGACCCTTCGCTCGCACCAGGCGCCTGACTGGCTGAGCCTGGATGCCGGCAAGCTCGCCGGTTCCGTGATTGCCATGCCGCGCCGCGACCAGATGCCGCTCGACTTCAATGAGCAGCTCGTGGTCGAGTACTACTCGAGGTAGATGCCCTTCATGATCGAACTCGAGACCCCGCAGATCGAGCCCGTGGCGGAGGCCGGCACATACGCCAAGTACGAGGCCGGTCCGCTCCAGGCGGGCTACGGCGTCACGCTCGGCAATGCGCTCCGGCGCGTGCTCCTGTCCTCGCTCGAGGGCGCGGCCGTGACGTCCATCCAGATCCGCGACGTGTACCAGGAGTTCTCGACGATCCCCGGCGTCAAGGAAGACGTCACCCAGATCGTCCTGAATGTCAAGAAGATCCGCCTCAAGAGCTTCGCGTCTCACCCCGTCCAGCTCCGGCTCATCAAGAGCGGGGCCGGTCCGGTGATGGTTGCCGACATCGCCGAGTCTGCCGACATCGAGATCGTCAACCCCGAGCTCGTCCTCATGACGATCGACTCGGACGACGTGACGATCGAGATGGACCTGACGATCGAGCGCGGTGTCGGCTACCTGGCCGCGGAGCGCTCCGAGGCCCTGCCCATCGGGGTCATCGCGGTCGACGCGATCTTCACGCCGGTCCGCAAGGTCAACTACTGGGTCGAGGGCATGCGGGTTGGCCAGATGACCAACTACGACAAGCTCACGATCGAGATCGAGACCGACGGCACGATCACGCCCGAGGAGGCACTGTCGCGATCCGCGGACACGCTCGTGCGCCAGTTCCAGCCGTTCGTGACCATCGGCGTGCCGACCGTGGCTCCTGATCGGGCGGCGGCCGGCGTCCCGCAGCTCCCCCCGAACATGCTGGACATGCCGATCGAGGAGCTTGACCTGCCGATGCGGGCCTACAACTCCCTCAAGCGCAACAACATCGTCAAGGTCGGGCAGCTGCTCCAGCTGAAGGACGACGACCTCCTCCGAATGCGCAACTTCGGCAAGAAGTCGCTGGACGAGATGAAGGAGCGCCTTCGCATGCGTGGCTTCATCCTCCCCGAGTCCGAGATTGACGTCGAGCTGGGCGAGGACGACGACGCGGAAGCACCGTTCGACGGCGACGAGGAGGCCTGAGCCATGTCTTCCCATCGGATCGACGGCCGCAAGCTCTCCCGCAAGCGCGGTCCGCGCCTCGCCCTCTACAAGAACCTGACGGTCTCGGTCCTCCGCTACGAGCGGGTGCAGACCACCGAGGCCAAGGCCAAGGAAATCCGCGGCAGGGTGGAGCGCATGATCACGCTCGCCAAGCGCGGGGATCTCGCCGCCAGGCGGACGGTCGTCTCGGAGCTTCCGAACGAGCCGCTCGTCATTGCGAAGCTGTTCGACGTGATCGCCCCCAAGTACGCCGATCGGCAGTCGGGGTTCACCCGTCTCGTGCACATCGGCCAGCGCAAGGGCGACGCCGCCGAGATCTTCCAGATCGAGCTCGTCTGACCGACGGCCCGATCCGGACGAAGAGCGCTCGAGAGGGCGCGCCGTGCGTTACCGCGCCCGGTGTGAATACGACGGAACGGACTTTGCCGGGTTTCAGCTCCAGCTGAACGCCCGGTCGGTCCAGGGAGAGCTCGAGATCGCTCTCGCCCGCCTCAACCGGGGCGAGCGGGTGGTGGTCGACGGGGCCGGACGCACCGACACAGGGGTCCACGCCACCGGGCAGGTGATCGCATTCACCTACGACGGCGCGGTTCCCGGGTCGAGGCTCCAGCGGGCGGTCAACGCCCTGCTTCCGCCGGATGTCGCGATCCGCGACCTGCGGCGGGCGCCCGACGGGTTCCAACCCCGCTATGCGGCGCGGTACCGGGAGTATCGCTACACCGTCTGGAACGGGCCGCGAAGTCCGCTGCGCGAGCGCTCTGCGCTCGGGTTACGGGCCCCGCTCGACATCGCCGCCATGGCGAGCGCCGGGTCGGTCTTCGAGGGCCGGCACGACTTCTCGGCCTTCGGGGGCGGGGACCGGTCACCGGTCCGGACCGTTCACATGGTCCGGGTTCGGAAGAAGGGTCACCTCGTGACGATCGACGTCAGGGGGGACTCGTTCCTCCGGGGGCAGGTGCGACGCATGGTTGCCGGACTCCTGGAGGTCGGCACGGGCAAGATCGATGAAGCGGCAGTCCGCGCGGCGCTCGCCGGGCGGGAGCCGGCCTTCAACGGGGCAGCCGCCCCGGCAAAGGGGCTGTGCCTCCGGCGCGTCGTCCTGGGACGGCGGAGCACGGACGACAAGGAAGACGAGGAATGAGCGCGAAGACCTATACGCCTCGAGAGAGCGAGATCGAGCGACGCTGGTACGTCGTCGACGCGACGGACGAGACGCTCGGCCGCCTTGCGACGCGGATCGCGCATGTTCTCGAGGGCAAGCACAAGCCCACCTATGTCCCGCATATGGACAGCGGAGACCACGTCATCGTCCTCAACGCGTCGCGGATCACCGTGACCAAGGACAAGCTGACGTCCAAGGTCTACGCCCGTCACAGCGGCTATCCCGGCGGGTTCAAGGAGGAGACCTTGGGTCATCTTCTCAACCGCCGTCCGGAGGAGGTCATCCGCCGGACTGTGAAGGGGATGCTGCCGCACAACCGCCTGGGAACCCAGATGCTCCGGAAGCTCAAGGTCTACGCGGGGAATGACCACCCGCACCAGGCCCAGAAGCCCGAGCCGCTCGCCGCTCGCGTGATCAAGGAGCGCTGATGTCGACGCCCGCGTTCTATTGGGGCACCGGCCGCCGCAAGACGGCGGTGGCCCGCGTTCGCCTCATCCCCGGTGAGGGCCAGATGGTCGTCAACGGACGGACTCCGGAGGAGCACTTCGGCGGGATCCTCGGTGAGGCGGAGCTGTTCCTCCCGTTCCGGGTTACCGGGACCGAGGGCCGCTACAACGTGCTGATCAAGGTCGAGGGCGGCGGGACCACGGGTCAGGCCGGCGCCATCCGCCACGGGATCGCACGCGCCCTGCTGCAGATCGACCCGGAGACCAACCGCGTGCCGCTCCGCCAGGCCGGCCTCCTGACCCGCGACCCGCGGATGAAGGAGCGCAAGAAGTACGGCCTCAAGCGCGCCCGCAAGGCCCCCCAGTACACCAAGCGCTAGACATCGCCGCGGCACGGCCGCCAGACAAGCGATGATGTCGCCCGCGCCCCGGTCCGTCCGGCGGCGCGGGCGATTGCCTTTCCCGGCCCAGGAGCACTGAGACCCATGACCAGCAGCCTTCGCGGACGGAACCTGGTGAGCGCGGCCGACCTGACGGCGGACGAGATCCGGCGCCTGTTCACGCGTGCGGTGGAGCTCAAGGCCGAGTACGCCACGGAGCGGCGACACGCGAACCCGCCCCTGGAGCGGCGCACCCTGGCGATGCTGTTCCAGAAGCCGAGCCTCCGGACGAGGGTGACGTTCGAGGCCGGGATGACCCAGCTCGGGGGTCATGCGATCTATCTGACCGAGGGCGTCGTCCTCGGAGGGCGTGAGACGGTGGGGGACGTCGCGCGTAACCTGGAGCGCTTCGTGGACGGGATCATGGCCCGCACCGGTCCCCACGAGGTGGTCGTGGAGCTCGCCGCACGGGCATCGATCCCGGTGATCAACGGCCTCACCATCCGCGAGCACCCGTGCCAGGCGCTGGCCGACCTGTTCACGCTCCACGAGCGGTTCGGCGACTTGAGGGGGGTCGTGCTGGCGTTCGTCGGGGATGGCAATAACGTGTACCACTCGCTGGCCCTGATGGGTGCGACCCTGGGGATGGAGGTGCGTCTCGCGCACCCGGTGGGTTATGGGCCCAACGAGCGGATCGTGGCGCGTGCCCGGGAGATCGCCACGCGGACTGGCGCCCGGCTCGCCTTCTCGGCCGACCCGCGCGAAGCCGTGGACGGAGCCGCGGCGGTCTACACGGACGCCTGGACGTCGATGGGCCAGGAGGCCGAGGCGGAGGAACGTCGCGATTCCTTCGCGCCCTACCAGGTGAATGGCGGGCTACTCGCGGCCGCGCCCGACGCGGTCGTGATGCACTGCCTGCCGGCGCACCGGGGCGAGGAGATCACCTCCGATGTCATGGACGGCCCGAGGAGCATCATCTTCGAGCAGTCCGAGAACCGGCTGCACGCGCAGAAGGCGCTGCTTGTCGAGCTGCTGGCCGGCTGAGCGGCGGGTTGATGGGCCGGGAGGACAGGCGATGAGCGACGAGGCGCTGTACGAGCGATACAAGGATGCGCTCAAGCGCGGCCACGTCGCATCCCTCCGCGGGCGGCTCCAGGACGCGCTGGACGCGTACGCCGAGGCGTCCGCCATCGCGCCCGAGCGACCGACCCCTCACACGGCTGCCGGTGCGGCCCTCGCGCGCGCCCGGCGCCCGGCCGAGGCACTCCGCTGCCACGAGGCGGCGCTGCGGCTCGCACCGCGCTACGAGCCGGCCCTTGCCGGCAGGGCGCACGCGCTCGCCGACCTCGGCCGCCGCCTCGAGGCCGCCGAGGCGTTCGACCGGCTCGCAGGGGCGACGGTCACCGAGGCGAGGCTGGCCGACGCGGTGGACGCGGCCCGGCGGGGACTCGAGCTCGCGGAGGGCCGGGAGCGGCGTCGGACCCTCGAGCGGCTGATCGCCCGCCTGCGTGCCTCGGAGCCCGACAAGCCGGGTCAGCTCGCGCTCGAGCGTGCCCTCGTGGTGCTGGAGGGTCGGGCGGTCGCCGTGCCCGCACCCGATGGTCCGGGCGGGACGGGCGGCCAGACGACGGTCGATGCCGGAACCGGTATGGAGCCGCAGGCCGTGGCGGAGCCGCCGCAGGCAGCCATCGTCCACCGGTCCGCGCTGGATCGGGACATCCCGGCCGGCGTGGACGCCGCCGACCTCGAGGCTGCCGCCGAGGCCGCGATCGACGCCGGTGACCCCGACATCGCGTTCGAGCGCCTGCTCGACCTCGCCTCCGTCAACCGGTCGGCGGGTCGTCCGGCGGCCGCGATGGACGCGTGCTATGCCGCTCTCTCCCTCGGCCAGGACCACGTCGGGCTGCACCTCGCCCTGGTCGAGCTCTACGACGACCACGGCTGGTCGGCCCTGGCCACCGAGAAGCTGGACCTGCTGGACCGGCTTGTCGGGCTGGGCGACGACGACGAAGCTGTCGGTCGCGTCGCCGCCGCGAGGGCCGGGCGCGCCTGAGCCCGGCCGGCTGCGGGATCCCGCCCGGCGGACCCGGCAGCCGGGCGGCAGGATGCCCGTTGTACACTCGCCCGAGGATGCTCCCGTTTGTCGACTCGCTCGTCCGGCAGAACACGCTGACGACCCTGCTCGACATTGCCATCACGGCGCTCTTCATCTACTGGCTGTTCAGCCTGATCCGCGGTACCCGCGCCGTGACACTCGTGATCGGCGTGACGGTCCTCCTGGGCGTATATGCCCTCGCCCAGTTCATCGGGCTGCGCCTGTTCACGCAGCTGCTCCAGGCGGGCGCCGTAGTGGGGTTGTTCGCGCTGGTGGTCGTCTTCCAGCCCGAGCTGCGGCGCGCGCTGGAGCGGATCGGACGTGTCGGTGAGGTCGGCCGGCTGTTCGCGCCCGCCGCACAGCGGCGCGTCGAGCATGTCGCGGCCGAGGTCTCCCGGGCCGCCGGACAGCTATCGCACGATGGTCACGGTGCACTGATCGTGCTGGAGCGCGAAACCGGCCTGGGGGAGATCGCAGAGACCGGGGTGATGCTCCATTCCGACCTGTCGCACGAGCTCCTGTGCACGATCTTCATGCCGCGCACCGAGCTTCACGACGGCGCGGTGATCATCCGCGACGATGCGATCCTGGCAGCTGCGGCCCTGCTCCCGCTCACCGAGATGACGCTCTCGGAGCGCTACGGAACCCGTCATCGGGCCGCCCTCGGGATCACCGAGCAGACGGATGCGATCGCCGTGGTCGTCTCCGAGGAGAACGGCCAGATGAGCCTCGTGGAACGGGCACGGATCGTCCGCGTCCCAAGCGAGGCCCAGCTTGCCCGGGCGCTGACTTCGCTCCTCGAGGCCCCCTCCGTCCCCGGGGGCCTGAGCCTTGGTGGATCGGCCTCGCGGCGGGCGGAGGGACGCCTTCGGATCGCGCGGCGACGCGGCCACGTCGCGCCGGCTCCCGAGGCGCCGTCCGGGACGTCCGAGACGCCGTCGCCGGCCCCCGAGGCGCCGTCGCCGGCACCCCCCGCGGCGGGCCAGGACCAGCCCGCCGATGAGAGCGCCGCTGCCGCGGCACCCAACCCGTGAGCGCGCGACGCACGGCCCGGCGGCTTGGACGGACGATCGTCCATAACTGGCCGCTCAAGCTCGCAGCCATCGTGCTGGCCACGATCCTCTACGCCGGGCTCGTCGCGTCCCAGGACAGCGACACCTACGTCGGTCCCATCACCGTCACGCCCGTCAATCAGCCGGCCGGAACCGTCATCACGAACCAGCTGCGGGATGTCAGCGAGGTCCGCTACATCGCTCCGGCGGACCTGGGGCGCCTCCAGGCCGAGGACTTCCGGGCCACCATCGACCTGGCCAACGTCCAGCCGGCCGTCGAGCCGGTGGCGGTGCCGGTCCAGCTGACTGCCGTCGACCCGCGCGTGACCATCCTCGAAGTGCAGCCCAGGTCCATCAACGTGGTGCTCGACGAGCTCGTGACCAAGGCGGTCGAGGTCGCCGTGGTCCAGGCGACACCGCCCGCAGGGGTGGAGGTGGGCGAGGTCACCGTGACGCCGGCCACCGTCCGCGTCAGCGGGCCGTCCGCCGCCGTCGGCCGGGTCGTTGCCGCGCGTGTCAGCGCGTCGATCGATGCCAGCGCGCTCGACGTGGACCGGGACATCGCGCCCGAGGCGGTGGACATAGCGGGCGAGACCGTGACCGGTGTCGACATCGAGCCCGCGCTGGTCCACGTCACCATCCCCGTCTACACGGACAAGCAGAGCCGCACGGTCCCCGTCAACCCGATCGTCACGGGCACGCCGGGAAGCGGGTTCCGGGTGTCCTCGGTGGATGTCGAACCGCTCGTGGTGTCGGTCGAGGGTGACCAGGACCAGATCTCGGAGCTGACCGCAGCCGACACGGATCCCGTCATCGTGTCCGGGGCGACGCGCGACGTGACTCGCCAGGTGGCATTCTCGCTGCCGGCCGGGGTGACGGTGATCGGCCCCCAGACGGCGACCGTCACGGTCCGCGTCGAGGCCGTTACCGAGACGCGCACCTTCCTGGCCGGGCTGAGCCTGGACGGGCGGAGCCCCAGCCTGCAGTACGAGGCCTCTGAGCTGAGCGTGCTCCTCACGCTGTTCGGCTCGACCGCCGACCTCGACCGTCTCGCCTCGTCGCCGATCGTGATCTCCCTCAACGTCAGCGGCCTGGATCCGGGCACGCACGAAGTGCCCGTGATCCCCACGCTGCCGTCGACCGTGACCGTCGCCGCCACCTCGCCCGATACCATCACCGTGACAGTCACCGAGCGTCCGACGCCGGCCCCGCCGGCATCGCCGACAGGATTCCTGGGACCGTCGCCATCAGTGGCGCCCTGACCCGGCCGCCCCCGGACTCCCGCGCACGAGGAACCTGAATGACCCGCCTCTTCGGCACCGACGGAATTCGCGGAGCCGCCAACGTGGACCTGCGCCCATCGCTCGCGTTCGCCCTCGGGCGTGCGACGGCCCACCAGATCGGGGGGGCCAGCGGCTCGCTGGTGGTCGGCCAGGACACTCGCCGATCGGGCGACATGTTCGTGGCGGCGATCACGGCGGGTGCCACCAGCATGGGCGCGGTGGTCCACGACGTCGGCGTCGTGCCCACGCCTGCACTTGCCTACCTGGCGGGCGCGGAGGCGTTCGCGGCCGGGATCATGGTCAGCGCGTCGCACAACCCGGCCGAGGACAACGGGCTCAAGGTCCTGGGGCCGAGCGGGCAGAAGCTCGACGATGACCTGGAGGACGAGCTCGAGTCGCTGATCCTGCGTGCCGACGAGCTGCCGGGCGCCCCCCCGCAGGACGTAGGACGGTACATCCGCGCCACCGACCTCGTGGCCGGGTACGTGCGCCACCGCACGGGACTCGCCTCGGGGGTCGCGGGCGCCGGCCTGCACGTGGTGCTCGACACGGCCAACGGTGCCGCGTTCCGGCTGGCGCCCGAGATCCTGCGCGCGACCGGCGCCCGTGTCACCGTGATCCACGACTCGCCCGACGGCGACAACATCAACCTTCACTGTGGCGCCACCCATCCGGAATCGCTCATGACGGCGGTCCGTGAGCAGCACGCGGACGTGGGTTTCGCGCTCGACGGCGACGCGGACCGGTGCATCGCGGTGGATGCCGGCGGCAACATCGTGGACGGCGACCAGGTCCTGGGGATCCTGGCCCTGGAGCGGCTCGCCCGCGGCGCGCTCGACGACAACAGCCTGGTGGTCTCGGTGCTCTCCAACGGCGGGCTCCAGCGGGCGGTCGAGGCGGCCGGCGGCCGCCTCGTGAGAACGCCGGTGGGGGACAAGCACATCCTTGCCGCGATGCTCGTGTCGGGTGCCGGCCTGGGTGGAGAGAAGAGCGGCCATGTGATCATCCGCGAGCACTCGACGTCCGGGGACGGCATCGTTACCGCGATCGAGCTGCTGCGCGTGATGCAGGCCGCGCGCGCCGGTCTGGACGAGCTGGCGCGGGCCATCCCGCTGCTACCGCAGCAGCAGCGGGCGATCCGGGTCCGCCACCGTGACCAGTGGGAGAACGACGACGTCCTGCAGGGCGCCATCGCCGCCGCGGAGGCCCGCCTCGCGCCGCACGGGAGGATCCTCGTGCGTCCCTCGGGAACCGAACCCGTCCTGCGGGTGATGGTCGAGGGCCATGACGCGATCCTCGTGATGGAGCTGGCCGACGCGATCGCGGCTCTGGTAGGGGAGCGTCTACACTAGCCGCCGGGCCGGGCAGCGGCGCGTCCGCAGGGGAGAACCCGCCACATGTGTGGAATTGTCGGCTACACGGGTCCGCGCGAGGCGGGCCCCATCCTGATCGAGGGTCTGCGACGCCTCGAGTACCGCGGCTACGACTCGGCCGGCATCGCGCTTGTTGACGAGGAAGGAGACCTGTTTCTCGAGAAGAGGGCAGGCAAGCTCGTCAACCTCCAGACCGCCCTCGCGGACCGGACGCCGCACGCCGCCATCGGTCTCGCCCACACCCGCTGGGCCACCCATGGCAGACCCAATGACCTCAACGCCCACCCGCACCAGGATTGCTCCGGCAACATCACGGTGATCCACAACGGGATCATCGAGAACTTCCGGGAGCTCCGGGACGAGCTGGAGGCCGGCGGCCACACGCTCGCGTCGGAGACGGACACCGAGGCGCTCGCCCATCTCATCGAGGATGCGTACCAGGGCGACCTTGCCGATGCTGTCCGCGCGGCGCTGCACCGGGTCGAAGGTGCCTACGCGCTGGTCGTGATGCACAAGGGCGAGATCAGCCGCCTGGTCGGCGCCCGCCAGAACGTGCCGCTGGTCGTTGGCCTCAACGGCGAGGAGACATTTATCGCCAGCGACGTCGCCGCCATCCTGGCGCATACGAACCGGATCGTGTTCCTGGAGGACGGGGACGTCGCGGACGTCCGGCCGACGGGCGTGCAGGTGACGGACCTCGAGGGTCGCGCGCTCGTCCGGGCGGTGACGGTCATCGACTGGACTCCGCAGGACGCGGAGAAGGGCGGCTTCGATCACTTCATGCTCAAGGAGATCCACGAGCAGCCCGCCGCCCTGCGCCAGTCCCTGGCCGGGCGCGTGACCGCCACGGGGCACATCGCCGCGCCCGAGGTCGATGGGCTTCACGAGGTGTTCCGGCGCGTCAACCGCGTGGAGCTGGTCGCCTGCGGCACCGCGTCCTATGCCGCCCTCGTGGGTGCGGCCGCGATCCAGGAGTGGACCGGCCTGCCGGCGAGGGTGACCGTGGGCTCGGAGTTCCGCTACGCGCCGCCGCCGCTCGACACCGCCACCCTGGTGATCGCCGTCACGCAGTCCGGCGAGACCGCGGACACGATCGCGCCCACCCGCTGGGCGCGCGAGCGGGGATGCCCGGTCGTCGCTGTCACCAACACCGTGGGTTCCGCGATCACCCGTGAGGCCGAGGCGGTCATGTTCCTGCAGGCGGGGCCCGAGATCGCCGTGGCCGCTTCGAAGACGTTCGTGACCCAGGTGACGACCCTGGTCGTCCTGGCCGCGGCCATCGCGAAGGCCCGGGGAGCCATGGGCGGCAAGCAGGAGCTGGAGATCGGGCTCGCCCTGCGCGCCCTCCCCGACGCGGCCGCCAGGGTTTTGGAGCGAGGCGACGGCATCCCCGAGATCGCCCGGCGCTACGTCAACTCGCGTGGCTTCATGTTCATCGGTCGGGGCTATGGGCTGCCGGGCGCGCTCGAGGGTGCGCTGAAGCTCAAGGAGGTCAGCTACATCCACGCTGAGGGTTATGCGGCCGGCGAGCTCAAGCACGGCCCCATCTCCCTGCTCGACGCCGAGTGCCCGCTGGTCGCGATCGCCACCCGGGCCTCCAGCTACGACAAGCTGATGAGCAACGTGATGGAGGGACGGGCGCGGGACGCTCGGGTGATCGCGGTCGCGACCGATGGGGACACCGCGATCGAACGCTTCGCCGACGACGTCCTGTGGGTGCCCGACACGCACGAGGCGCTGTCGCCGGTGCTGGCGGTCATCCCCCTCCAGCTGCTTGCCTACCACATGGCAGTCACCCGGGGCACCGACGTGGACCAGCCGCGCAACCTCGCCAAGTCGGTGACGGTGGAGTAGGCATGTCCGGTCCCGACCCCGCGATCCCTCCGGGCGTCGTGCCGCCGGGCACGACCGAGCTGGGCGTGGACATCGTCAAGGTGGACCGGATCCAACGGGCGATCGACAGGTTTGGGCAGCGGTTCTCGGACCGCGTCCTGACCGCCCGCGAGCAGCGCTACGTCCGGGCCCGTCCCGAGACCTTCGCGGGCCGCTGGGCCGCCAAGGAGGCCGTGTCCAAGGTCCTCGGCCTGGGCGTCCGTGGCGTCGGCTGGAAGGACATCGAGGTCGAGCGCCTGCCCACCGGCCAGCCGTCGATCGTGCTCCATGGCCGGGCCGCGCAGCGAGCGGAGCAGCTCGGCATGGGTCGGATCGCGGTATCGATCACCCATGAGGCGGAGTTCGCGGTCGCCGTCGCGTTCGGCGTGCGGACGGCCGGTGGCCGCTATGTCTTCCCCCTCGACATCGACGCCAGGCTCGACGAGCGGGAGCGCAAGCTCCTGGCCCGGATGGAGCGCCTGCGCGCGCTCCATGAGGCGTCCACCGGGCTCGAGGCGCTCGCGGAGCCGGCCGG
This sequence comes from uncultured Chloroflexia bacterium, assembly GCA_963713975.1. Taxonomy (GTDB): domain Bacteria; phylum Chloroflexota; class Limnocylindria; order Limnocylindrales; family CSP1-4; genus CAIXZV01. Next base: position 3,594,432 of record OY970218.1, on the reverse strand, counting down.
GGACGACGGTCGTGGTTGACCGGCGGCCGGTCGGGTTCGGCCGGCGCGAGGACGACGCCTCCTCCGCCGGTGACGGCATCGAGGTCCCGGCCGGCGTCGAGCACCTGGACGATGAGGCGATGGCGCGCCTGGTCCCGGTTCGCGACGCGCGCGGCCACAAGGGCACGTTCGGCAAGCTCCTGGTCATCGCGGGCTCGCTCGACTATGCGGGGGCCGCGCTGCTTGTCTGCCGCGCCGCGGGGAGGGCTGGAGCCGGCCTGGTGACGCTGGCCGTGCCGGAGACACTCCAGCCGCTGTTCGCCGCCAAGGTGGTCGAGGCGACCACGATGGCCCTCCCCGAGGACGACGTCGAGGAGGTCGACCCGGAGCCGGCGCTGGCGAAGATCCTGGACCACGAGCACGATGCCATGGTGATCGGCCCTGGCCTGCGTCCATCGCTTGCGACGGCCGACCTGCTGCGGCTTCTTCTCACGGCACCGGAGGAGAGCCGGGCCGCCCCGGTGGTCCTCGACGCCGAGGCGCTGCGCACCCTCGCCTCCGCGGACGAGTGGTGGACCGGGGTGACCCGGCCATGCGTGCTCACGCCGCACGCGGGCGAGTTTGCGCGGCTGCGCACCGGCAGCGGCCATGAGTCGGGCGAGGATGGGGCCATCGACACCGACGATGGAGCCCGGGTGCGCGCCGCCGCGGCCGCCGCTGCCGAGTGGCGACAGGTGGTCGTGCTCAAGGGTGCCAATACCGTGATCGCGGCGCCCGATGGCTCGGTGTCCATGGCCCGGTTCGAGAACCCCGCGATGGCATCCGGCGGGACGGGCGACGTGCTGGCGGGGACGATCGGGGCCCTGGTCGCGCAGGGTCTCGCTCCCTACGACGCGGCCCGGCTCGGCGTGTACCTCCATGGCCAGGCCGGAGAGCTCGTCCGAGAGCGGCTTGGCGATGCCGGCCTGCTTGCGTCGGACCTGCCGGATGCGGTGCCGCTGGTTCGCAAGCGCCTGGCGCGGATTGCCGAGCGCCAGCGGGCCGGACGCAGGCTGGGGTTCGGGGCCCGGGACGAAGGGCCGGAGCAGGTTCCCCAGTCGGGGCCGGACGCGGCGGCGGAGCCGGGCGCCGGGACGACTGGGGACGAGTCGTGATCGCGCCCGACGGGCGGCCCGCTACCCGATGACCGGCGTCGCACCGATCGAGGCGCGTCTTGCGAGCGCCGGCATGTCGCCGCTCGCCCGCATGGCGTGGCTCGAGATCGACCTCGACGCCCTGGCCGCGAACCTCGCGACCCTCCGCGCGGAGGTCGGGCCGTCGGTACGTGTCGAGCCCGTGGTGAAGGCGGATGCCTACGGTCATGGCGCGGTGCCCGTTGCGCTGGCGCTCGAGGCTGCGGGCGCCGATGGCCTGTCCGTTGCCACCCTGGACGAGGCCTTCGAGCTCCGGGACGCCGGGGTCGCGCTGCCGCTGCTCGTGATCTACCCGATCCCGCCCGAGGTCGCGCCCGAGGCCGCCGCCGCGGAGATCGCCGTCAGCCTGGGGCCGGGCGAGCCGCTCGAGCGCGTCCTTCGATCGGCGGCCAGGGCAGCCCAACGACCGGGAGCGCGGCCGCTGGAGGTCCACCTCGAGGTCGAGACGGGGCTGGGACGCGGCGGCGTCATGCCGGCGGATGTGGCGAGCGTCGTCGCGGCGCTGACGGCCGCCCCCGGAGTGCGCCTCGGTGGGATCTGGAGCCACCTCGCCGCCGCCGACATCCCGGCGAGCGCCCGGGACCAGGACTCGCTCTTCGTGGAGGCCCTGGGCCCGCTCAATGGCGTCCTGGCGTGGGGAACTCCCGGTGTGCGCCGGCACCTCGCGGGCAGTGGCGGCGTGCTCGGTGGGGATGTCGCCCGCTGGGACAACGTACGCACCGGGATCGCGGTCTACGGCATCGTCCCCGACGCGCTCGTGCCACCGGCGACCACGGCTCGGACGGCGGCGGGCCTGCGGCCGGTCATGGCGCTCAAGGCTCGCCCGGTGCGCGTCCAGGACCTGGCGGCGGGGCATGGGGTCAGCTACGGTCCGACGTACGTGACCGACCGTCCGCGCCGGATTGCCACGCTGCCGGTGGGCTACGCGGACGGCTGGCACCGGGTGCTCTCGGACAGGACTTGTGCCCTGGTGCGTGGCGTGCGCGTACCGCTGGTGGGGCGAGTGGCGATGGACGCCGTGATGGCCGACGTCACCGACGTGGCCGGCCCTCCGGTTGGGGTCGACGAAGAGTTCGTGCTCCTCGGCGAGCAGGGGACGGAGCGCATCACGGCCTTCGAGCTCGCATCGCTCGCGGGGACCATCAGCTACGAGATCTTCACCGGGATGTCCCGGCGGCTGGCCCGGGTGTACCATGCCGCGGGTTCCGTCGTGGGGATGCGGACGCTCACCGGAGGGAGGTCCGAATGGCGCGCATCGAGCTCTGGAACGGCGACATCTGCGACCTCGAGGTCGATGCCATCGTGAGTCCCGCTGCGACGTCGCTCTGGATGTCGACGGGCACGGCGGGTGAGATCAAGCGGACCGGCGGTGACGAGATCGAGTTCGCCGCGCTGCGCCAGGCACCGGTCTCCCTCGGCGACGCCGTGGTGACGCCTGCCGGCCGGCTCGCCGCCAAGGTCGTGATCCATGCCGTGTCGCTCGAGCGCAACCGCCACACGAGCGGTCCAGCCCTCGAGCGCGCCGCCCGGAGCGCCATGGCCCGCGTCCGCGAACTCGGGCTGTCGAGCGTCGCGTTTCCGGCGCTTGGCACGGGGCTCGGTGGCTTCCCCCTGGACGAGGCGGCGCGCATCGCGGTGACCGTCGTCCGCGATGAGCTGCGCCAGTCGCCGACCGTCGAGCATGTGGTGTTCGCGCTGCGTGGGGCCGCCGCCTACCAGGCGTTTGCCGGTGCGCTCGCCGACGATGAGCCGGCACCCTCGCGGCCGCTGGTCCAGCCGGTGCCTGCGCCATCCTTCGAAGGCTCCGCGTGAGCTTTCCCAGCGAGCCGTTCGACCAGCGTCGCGATGCCCTCGTGGAGGCAGTCGCCCAGGAGATCCGGCTGCGCGGGCTGACCGGCCCGGCCGTCCACTTCCTGGAGGCGAGCCGGCCCTACCGGCCGCTCGGCGCCCCGGCGATGCTGTTCTTCAACCCGGTCCTGGGCGAGCTGTTCGGAGGCGAATCGCCGTCGGCGACGGAGCTGCTGGGCGATGACGCCGGGATCGAGGCCCTGATCGACCGGCTCGAGGAGCTCGACGAGGTCGACGGCTGGGACGCCTGACCCGGCGACGGCCGGCCCGGATGACACGCCCGCCGCTGGTAGCATCGGCGAGGTGAGCAGGCAGCCCCGGGTGTTCGTCGCCCTCGACAGCGGAACCGCGACCGTCGCCGCGGCGCTGATCGGCCGCGTCGGAGGCGCCTGGAGGCTTCTTGGCGCCGGTTCGGCGCCGTGCACGGTCGACGGTGATGCCGTCATCGAGCGCCTCCGCCGCCGCCTCGAGGCCGCGGACCCGGAGCTTGCGTCCACACTGGGCATCGCCGGCATGGGGGCCGCGACCGACCTCCCGCGGGTCACCTGCACGACGACCAGGGCCCCGGAGATGGCCGTGCTCGCGGCCACGGATCGAGTGCTGGCCCCACTCGTGGCGGTGGCCAGCGCGGCCGGCTGGCGCGTCCGGCCGCTGGTGCTCGACGGGGCGGAGATCCTGCCCGTGGCAACGGCCCTCGCCGACCCACGCGTCAGCGCCGTGCTGGCCGGGGCATCGGACCCGCCCGGAGCCGACGAGCGAGCCCTGCTGCCGGACCTCGGGGCGCTCGTCGCCGCCGCAGCGGACCGGCGCCCGGATCTCGTCACTGTGCTCGCTGGGGGGCTCGCCGAGCCCGGCGGCAGGCTGGAGGCACTGTTCGCCCCCGGGCGCCCCGGTCCGACGGTGCTGGGTCCGACGCCTGCCGTCGGGGGCGGCGAGCCGCTGCGCGAGCTCCTCGACGGGTTGCGGGGCGGGGAGGCCGACGGCCGGCGGGCGCTTGCGGCTGCCACCGTCACCTTGGCCGAGGTGCTCCGGCGCCGGGTCGAGGTTGTCGAGGTCGGCCAGTCCGGTGCGACGAGGGCGATCGCCGGCCGCTCGATGGGCAAGGCTCCGGAGCCACGCTGGGCGAACGTGCCGTCCGCGGCGCTGCTACCCGCCGCGTTCACGGAGGCGCACCTGGACGCCATCGCGGGCTGGCTGACCACGCCGCTGGACCGGTTGCGCACCCGCGATCGGCTGCGCGAGCTCGCGATCGCGCCGTGGGGCGATGCGGCCGGGGATGGTGCGCTGCTGCGCATGGCGGCGGTGCGAGCGGCGCTGGCCCGCCTGGTCGCCGCGACCCCCGCCTTTGCGGACGGACCCGCGCCGGACCTGGTGGTGGCATCGGGCGGTGCCTGGAGCGTCGCGCCGGGCCCCGCCGTCGCCCTGGCCATGGTGGACGTGCTCCGGCGGCCCGGCGTCCGGGCCCTGGGATGGGACCATGCGAGGCTGCTCGCGCCCCTGGGGGCCATCGCGGATCCGGACGAGCGGCGCTCGGTCATGACCGACCTGCGCGAGGACCTCCTGGTGCCCCTGGGCAGCGTGCTCATGCCCCGTGGGCTTCGGCCCGGGCGGCCGGCAGGCCGACTGACGGTGGAGGGACCGAGCGGGCGAGCGGAGCTGGACCTTGTGCCCGGCGGGCTCGAGCTGGTGGACCTCGCCCCCGGTGAACGGGCCGTGGTCGAGGCACAGTTCCGGGACCCCCTGGATCTCGGTGTCCGCGTCAGGCAGGCGGCCGTGGAGGTCGCCGGTGGCCTGGCGGGGCTGGTCGTCGACCTGCGCGACGTGCCGCTGCGGCTCCCGGACCGACTCGAGCGGCGCCGGGACCTGCTCGCCGCCTGGCAGGGCGCCATGTGGGCAGGAATCGACACGTGACCGACGTCGACTGGCTCGCGGAGATCCCGACCCGCACGATCCTGGAGCGCGGACTCGAGGCTCGCTTCGCGCTGCCGCCGGGCGACCGCCCGCTGGTCGAGTCCGGCTCGCTGATCAACGCCGGCGACCCGCTCCTGGAACACCTGCGCGACCGCCGCGTCGAGGAGGTGGAGGTCCGGGTCGCCCCGGATGAGGATCGGCCCCAGGCGGGCACGCGCTGGTCCACGGTCGGTGGTCGCCGCCATCGTGAGCGCGAGCGGGACGGTGAGCTGCTCGCGCCGCTGCCCGGCAAGAAGCAGCGCTGGCGCATGGTGGCGGGCGATCACCGGGATCCGCTGGCCTCGCCGATCGGCGGGGAGGTCACGGGGGTGCGTCCCGGGGCCGAGATCAGGGTCCGTGCCGCGGGTCCCGCACTCCGGGGTGCCTTTGCCGCCGGGTCCGCCGCAAGCGGTCCCCTCGAGCTCGCCACGGACCCGTGGGGCGAGCTGCGCCCCGGCGGCATCGACGTGGGGCGGGCCGGCAGCATCCTCGTCGTCGGTGCGCGCATCGATGCCGAGGCGCTCACCCGTGCGCGAGCCATGGGCGTCCGGGGGATCGTGGTCGCGACGCTGCCGGGCAAGGAGCTGCGGGACTTCCAGGCATCCGAGCGTCGCCAGCGGGCCGCCCTGCACCCGGCGCAGCCGTTCGGCGTGCTAGTGCTGGAGGGTGCCGTCCGACGCCCCATCCCCAGCCCCGTCGCCGCGATCCTTGAGCGTCTTGCCGGCACGCGGGTGGCACTCCTGGTCGACCCGCCGGCACTGGTGTTCGACGAGGATCCCCAGGACCTTCCGCCCATCCCGCCCGATTGGGTGCGGATCCGGAGCGGATCAAGCGCGGGGCTCGAAGGGCGGCTCGTGGCGCCGCTGGGTCCTCGCCGGTTCGCCGCCAACGTCGTGCTGGAGGCGGCCCGGGTGGCGATCGACGACGGACCGACCGTCGACGTGCCCCTCGGGGACCTCGAGCGCCTCCGCTGACGACGGTGCCGGCGGCGCCCGTGCCGTCAACGGCCGTCGTCGAGCCAGCACAGACGCTGGGATGCTTACTCGCGGGTTCGGCTACCCTCGGGTCATGACCACGCCCGCCATGGCCGAGCGCGTCGTGACGACGCGTGACGCCGCCCAGACCCAGGCCCTGGGCGCCCGCCTCGCTGCGGTCGCGCGCCCGGGAGACCTGCTGTGCCTGGTGGGGGATCTCGGGGCCGGCAAGACGCAGCTCGCGAAGGGGTTCGCGGCCGGGCTCGGCGTCACGGACGTCGTGAGCTCCCCGACCTTTGTGCTGATGGGCGAGTACGTCGGGCGCCTGCCGCTCTTCCACGTCGATCTCTACCGCCTTCACGATGCGGCCGACGCGATCGCGGGCGGGCTCCTGGACGAGCGCCAGCTCGAGGGCGTCGTCCTCGTCGAGTGGGCGGAGCGACTCGGTGCGGCCCTCCCGGCAGCTCGCCTGGATGTCGTGATCGACGGCTGCGGCGACGAGGTCCGGCGGATCGCGTTGCGGTCCGCGGACCCGGCCTACGCCCGCTACCTCGAGGTCGCGGCGTGATCCCCGGCGGTCCGATCCTGGTCATCGACACCGCCACGACGCGGGCGGTCATCGCGATCGGGATGCCCGATGGCACGCTGCTGGAGGCGCGCACGTGGACGGCCGGCTACCGGCACGGCGAGGAGCTCCTGGCCCGCATCGACGAGCTGCTGCGGGATCGAGGCCTGGCGCCATCGGCGCTCGGTGGGCTCGTGGCGGGGACGGGCCCGGGGGCGTTTACTGGGCTGCGGGTCGGGATCGCGACCGCCAAGGGGCTCGCCCATGCCCTTGGCCTGCCGATCGCCGGAGTCGTGACCGGCGCCGCCCTCATCTCGGCGGCCGGGGGCGGTGCCATGGCCCTGCTCCAGCCCGCCGGCGCCTCGGACCGGGTCATGACGCGCGCCGGCGAGGCGTCCGTGATCCTTGCGGGGGGCACGGATCCGCAGCTCCGCCCCGGTGAGCGCCTCATTGCGGTCGACCTCCACGGGCGGGCTCCCGATGCGGCCGCGGAGCTTGGCGAGGCCGCCCATGCGGGCCTTGCGGCGTCACTGCTCGCCGCAGGCGCCGCCCGCCTGGCCGCGGGCGACGCGGATGATCTCGCCGGCCTGGTCCCCGAGTACGTGACCCTGCCGCGCGGTGTGCGAGCCGGCTCCGCAAACGATGCGGTGGAGCTCAGCGGTGGCACGGCGTGAGCATCGAGACCCGTGTCCTGCATCTGCGGCCGATGACCTTCGACGACCTGCCGGCCGTTCAGCTCATCGAACGCGCCTCGTTCACCACGCCGTGGCCGGCGCACGCGTACCGCCAGGAGCTGGAGGCGAACCGCCTGGCGCACTACCTCGTGGGAGCGATCGCCGGGGAGATCGTGGCCTATGGCGGCATCTGGCTGATGGTCGACGAGGCCCACGTCACCACGTTCGCCGTCCATCCCCGATACCGGCGGCGCCGGATCGGTGAGCACCTGCTGCTGTCGCTCCTCGATCTCGCCCGGGATCGCCACGCGCGTGAGGCGACGCTGGAGGTTCGCCTCTCCAATCTCGCCGCGCGCCGGCTGTACGAGAAGTACGGCTTCCGGCCGGTGGGCATCCGCCCCCGGTACTACAGCGACAACCAGGAAGACGCGCTGATCATGACCACCGAGCCCCTGACGCTGCCCGCCATGCGCGAGCGGCTTGCCGGTCTGCGCGCGGACCTGGACGCGTCGCCGCCCCCGGATCCGGAGCCGGACGCCGAGGATGCGCCGCGCGACGGGGCGTCGCCGACTGCGCCGGACCAGCGGGCGGCCACTTCGTGAGCGGGCCCCTGGTCCTCGCGGTCGAGTCCAGCTGCGACGAGACGGGCATCGCGGTGATCGAGGACGGACGCCGGATCCATGCCAACGTCGTTGCGAGCCAGGTGGCGCTCCACGCACCGACCGGCGGGATCGTCCCGGAGGTGGCGGCCAGGGCCCACCTGCGCTGGATCGTGCCGGTGCTCGATGATGCCCTCGCGACAGCCGGAGCCACCATGTCCGACATGGACGCGGTCGCGGTCACCTACGGACCCGGTCTCGCCGGCTCGCTGCTGGTGGGCATCAACTTCGCCAAGGCGCTCGCCTGGGCCCACGGCAAGCCGCTGGTCCCGGTGAACCACCTCGAGGGCCACGTCTACGCCGGCTGGCTTCTGGACCCCGCCGAGGCGGAACGCGAGGTGCCGCCGTTCCCGCTGGTCGGGCTGGTGGTCTCGGGAGGGCACACGTTCCTGGTGGAGATGCGCGACCACCTCGACTACCGGCTGCTGGGGACCACGGTGGACGATGCCGCAGGCGAGGCATTCGACAAGGTGGGCAGGCTGCTGGGCCTTGGCTACCCGGGCGGACCCGCCATCTCGAAGGCAGCCGAGGATGCGACCCGGCACGATCGCGTGTTCCCGCGGGCATGGATGGGCGACTCGTACGACCTCAGCTTCTCCGGGCTCAAGACGGCGGCGCGGCGGGTGATCGCGCAGGCCCGGGCCGAGGCCGGTCTGCCGGTGGACGAGCATGGCGGCATGCTCCCCGACGAGGTGACGGCGGAGCTGGCCTGGGGCTTCCAGGATTCCGTGGTGGACGTGCTGGCCACCAAGACGCTGCGGGCGGCTGAGGAGGTCGGCGCGCGCGGGATCGTGCTGGGTGGCGGTGTCGCGGCGAACGCCGAGCTCCGCGCCAGGATCACGGCCGGGGCCGCGGCCCGCGGGTTGGGCGTGGTCATCCCACGCCCGGCGCTGTGCACGGACAATGGGGCGATGATCGGTGCGGCGGGCGCCCGCCGGTTCGCCGCCGGGGTGCGGGCGGGACTGGATCTGGACGCCCGCCCGTCGCTGCCGCTCGCCCGATGAGCGGGGGCCGGGGCGCCAGTGACCTGCGGCTCGACCCGCTGTTCGTCCAACGGACGCTGCGGCAGGCCGGGCTGCGAGCCCGCCACAACCTGTCGCAGAATTTCCTGGCCGATGTCGACGTGCTCGAGGGGATCCTCCACGAGGCGGACCCGGGCCCCGGCGACGCGGTGCTGGAGATCGGGCCCGGGCTCGGGTTCCTCACGGGCGGACTGCTCGCGGCCGGCGCAAGCGTGACGGCCGTGGAGCTGGATCGGGGCCTTGCGGCCGTGCTCCGGGAGCGGTTCGCGGCGGAGGCGGACGCCGGTCTCTTCCGGCTCATCGAGGGCGACGCGCTGGACCAGGACCTGGTCAACGTGGTCCCGCCTCCGTACGACGTCGTCGCCAACCTGCCCTACCACATCACCAGCCCCGTCCTGCACCGCCTCCTCGGCACGGCGCCCCGTGCCCGGTGCCTGGTCCTGATGGTCCAGCGCGAGGTCGCGGAACGGATCGCGGCCCCGCCCGGCGCCATGTCGTACCTGTCCGTCTTCTGCCAGTACCACGCCCGGGCGAGGGTGGCGTTCGTGGTGCCCGCGCGTGCCTTCGAGCCCGAGCCCAAGGTGGAGTCCGCGGTGCTGGTGCTGGAGCCCTACGATGGGGACGACCGCCTGGATCCCGAGGCGGAGGACCACCTCTGGCGGATCGTCCAGGCCGGGTTCCGTGAGCGGCGCAAGATGCTCCACAACGTGCTGGCCCGCCAGCTGCCGATCGAGCCGGTCCGCGTGGACGCGGCCCTCGCCGCCTGCGGCATCGACCGCGACCGGCGCCCCCAGATGCTGGCCGTGGGGGAGTGGCTCGCCCTCGCCGAGGCGATCGGTCCGATCCCGGGGTCCGGGTGACCGCCCCGTCCGATCCCACGCGGCGGCTTGAGCCCGTGGTCCGCCTCGCCCCGGCCAAGGTCAACCTGACGCTGGCCGTGCTGGGGACCCGCCCGGATGGCTTCCACGACCTCCACAGCGTGATGGTCCCGCTGGACCTCGCGGATCGCCTGTCGCTCGCGATCCTGCCGCCCGGCGGGGAGGACACCCTGCACGTGGACGGCTACGACCCGGGCCCCGTCGCCGACAACCTCGTCCTGCGGGCGATCGCCGCAGCCCGCCGTGCCTCCGGCCCGGAGTGGGGGAGTCGCGTCCCGCCGCCCCCCCTCGCCGCCCGTCTGGAGAAGCGCATCCCCATCGCGTCCGGTCTCGCCGGGGGCTCGTCGGACGCCGCCGCCGCCTTGGACGCCGCCCTGGAGGCCTGGGGCGTGACGCTGGACCCCGACACGCGCCACCGGCTCGCCGCGGAATTGGGGTCGGACATCCCGTTCTTCCTGGCCGGCGGGCCAGCGCTGGTCGAGGGGCGGGGCGAGCGCCTGAGCCCCCTGCCCTGGCTGCGTGATGCCGGCGACGATCGGCCCGGCCTCCTGCTCGTGACGCCCTCGTGCGGCATCTCCACGCCCGCCGCCTACGCCGAGTGGGACGCCGGCACCAGGACCGCGGGCGGGGCAGCACGCCTCGCCTCCGCCCATCTCGCCGAGGAGCTCCGCAGGGGGCTGCGCGTGGCGGACCTGCTGGCACGGGCGTCCGTGCTCGCCTCCGCCAACGATCTGGCGCCCGCCGCCGCGGTCGTCGAGCCCGGGCTCGTCCCGTTCAAGCGGGCCCTGCTGCGCCTCCTTGGCCGGCCGGTCGGCGTTTCCGGCTCCGGCCCCACGCACTGGGCGCTCTATCCTTCACATGCCGAGGCTGCAGTCGCCGCCGACGCCGTCCGTGCGGCGATCACCGCCGGCGACCTGACCGCACCGGGCCCGCGCGAACCGTTCGTCGCGGCTACCCGCATCATCCCCCCGAGCCACGATCGCCGTGCCGAACAGGATCACCGGAGGAACCCATGACCCGCCAGGCCATCGCCACCAGTGGCGCGCCCGCTGCCATCGGCCCCTACAGCCAGGCTATCGCCGTCGACGGGCTCCTCTTCTGCAGCGGACAGTTGGGCCTCGACCCGGCGACGGGAGACATGGTGGAGGGCGTTGAGGCACAGGCCGAGCGATCGATGCGCAACCTCTCGGCGGTGCTCGATGCCGCAGGGCTGGGCTGGTCCGACGTGGTGAAGACCACGATCTTCCTCGCGGACATCGCGGACTTCGCCGCCGTGAATGCGATCTACGGGCGGTTCATGCCGGTGCCGCCCCCCGCGCGGTCCACCGTGCAGGTCGCGGCGCTGCCCAAGGGAGGCCTCGTGGAGATCGAGGCGATCGCCCGTCGTGTCCACGGATGACGCCACCACGCGCCGCGGGCTCCGGAGGCGTCGGTTGACACCCCCAGTGAGCCACCCCAGAATCGGCCTGCCTCACATGTCGATCCACTTGACCCTCCCGGGCGCCGGCGCCGCCGTTTCGGCGGCTGCCGCGGCACGAATGCCAGACGTGCGGCACCGGACCCCGTGACCACCCCGAATACATCCACGTTCCCGCGCCGCACGGTCGCCGTGGTGCTGGCCGCGGGCCTGGGAACCCGGATGAAGTCGAACCTGCCCAAGGTGCTGCACCCGATCTGCGGGCGCCCCATGGTCGACTACGTCCTCGACGCCGCCATCACCGCGACACGATCCCGGCCGATGGTGGTGGTCTCGCCGGCGACCGAGGCCATCCGCGCCGTGGTCATCGATCGGGCCGACACGGCCATCCAGGATGAGCCGCGCGGAACGGGCGACGCGCTCCGGGCCGCGCTCGACATGCTGGACGACGACGTCGCGGACATCCTCGTGGTCTCTGGCGACGTGCCGCTGGTCCGCGCGGACCTGCTCCTGGGTCTGCTCGAGGCCCGGGCGATGGACCACGCGGCGATCTCGCTCGTCGCGGTGGACGCCATCGATCCCACGGGCCTCGGCCGGGTGATCCGGAACGAGGGCGGCACGGTCGAGCGGATCGTCGAGGACAAGGACGCCACGGACGACGAGCGCCAGGTCGCCGAGATCAACGCCGGGCTCTACGCCTTCGATTCCGCGTGGCTGCGGCACCGGATCGGCGACCTGCGCCCATCGCCCGCCACCGGCGAGCTGTACCTCACGGACCTCGTGCGCTACGCGCGCGAGGACGGGCGGATCGTGGCCGTGGTCGACGTCGACGATGACGGGCGCCTCACCGGCATCAACGACCGCGCCCAGCTCGCCCGCGCCGAGTGGGACATGCGGGTCGAGGTCAATGACCGCTGGATGCGGGCCGGGGTCACGATGACCGACCCGTCCACGGTCTACCTGGACCACGGCGTCGAGCTGGCCCCGGACGTGATCCTGGAGCCCAACGTGATCCTGCGCGGGGCCACCAGGGTGGGGGAGCGGACGCGCATCGCCACGGGCTCGCAGATCATGGATTCGGTGGTCGGGGCGGACTGCGTCATCTGGGCGAGCGTCATCGAGCGCTCCACCGTCGAGGACCGGGTCACGATCGGGCCGTTCAGCCACCTCAGGCCCGGAGCGCACATCGGGACGCGGTCGGAGATCGGGAACTACGCCGAGATCAAGAACAGCCGCCTCGGCGAGCACGTCCGGCAGCACCACAACAGCTACCTCGGCGATGCCGACGTGGGCGCCGACACGAACGTCGGTGCGGGCACGATCACCGCCAACTACGACGGCGTCCACAAGTACCGAACCACGATCGGCGAGCGCGTGTTCCTGGGTGTCGACACGATGCTGCGCGCCCCGGTGACCCTGGGCGACGACAGCAAGACCGGCGCCGGCGCCGTCGTCACGCGTGACGTCCCGCCGGGCAAGCTCGCCGTGGGCGTCCCGGCCCGTATCCGCGAGCCGCGCTTCACCCAGGTCGTGGAGGCCGCGTCCGCGCCGCCGGCGGTGAACGATCCCGAAGCCGCCGCGGGACCCTCGCCCGAGGATCCCGCCGGGTGAGCTTTCCCATCCCCGAGATCCTGTTCCTGATCCTCCTGACCCTGCTGGAGGCCTTCTTCGTGGCGGCGGAGATCGCGCTGGTGTCGATCCGGCGGAGCCGCGTCGAGCAGCTCGTGGACGAGAAGCGGCCGGGCGCGCGCCGGGTGCAGGCCATGCTTGCGGACCCGGGCCGCTTCCTCGCCGTGAGCCAGCTCGGCCTGACGTTCATCGGCTTCCTGGCGTCGGCCTTCGCCGCCGTCAGCCTCAGCCAGGGCCTGGGCGCGCTGCTGGCCGACGCGGGGATGGATGCCGGCACCGCGGACGTGATGGCCCTCGTGGTCGTGACGGTCCTCCTGGCACTGTTCACGATCGTCTTCGCCGAGCTCGTGCCCAAGACCCTCGCGCTTGCCCACCCGGAGCGGTTCGCTCTCACCCTGTCGGCCCCGCTCGACGTGCTCGGACGCGTCGTGGCGCCGATCGTGGCCCTGTTGACCGGGATCACCCGCTGGGTCACAGGCCTGCTCGGGGCCGACGTCAGCACGGAGGCGAGGATCACCGCGGACGAGCTGCGGCTGATCGTGGAGCGGGGTGGCGAGCAGGGCATCCTGGAGGCCGAGGAGGAGCAGATGATCAACGCCGTCATCGAGCTCGGTGGCCGTCGCATCCACGAGGTCATGGTCCCGCGAATCGCCATCGCCGCACTGCCCGTGTCCTCCTCCTTCGACGAGGCGATTGACACGATCATCGAGGAGGGCCACTCCAGGGTACCGGTCTACGAGTCCACGGTGGACGAGGTCGTCGGCATCCTCTACGCCAAGGACCTGCTCCCGTACCTCAAGTCCGACGCCGCCGTCCGGCCCGACGTGCGGGCCATGCTCCGGACACCGGTGTTCGTCCCGGAGTCCATGTCCATCGACGACCTGCTCCACGAGTTCCAGCGCCGCAAGGTCCATATCGCGATCGTGCTCGACGAGTACGGCGGCACGGCCGGCCTGGTGACTATCGAGGATCTGCTCGAGGAGATCGTGGGCGAGATCCAGGACGAGTACGACGAGGAGGAGCCGCTCATCGAGCAGCTCGACCCGGATCGTGCCCGCGTCGACGGCCGCGCGTCCGTGGAGGACATGCTCGAGATCTGGGACATGAGGACGCAGCTCGAGGACGACGACGAGTACGACACGGTCGGCGGCCTCGTGTACCACCGGATCGGCGGTGTGCCGGCACCCGGTGACGAGATCCGCGTGGACGGCCTGCGCCTGACCGTGGAGACCACGGACGGCCGCCGGGTCGGCAAGGTGCTCGTGGTGCGCGAGCGCTCGATCGATGACCGGTCGATGGCTGGCGAGGACGAATAGCCGGGCCGGACCCGCGACGCGCTACGCGCTGATGACGGAGACGATGATCCCCTGGAGCCGCTCACGCGCCGCGGAGTCCACGATCGTGAGGGCGTCCAGCTCCGCCAGGCACTGGTCGCGGTAGCGCTGCGCCTCGGACCGGGTGAACTCGCGCGCACCGGACCGCTCCAGGATGGCGACGATCTCGTCGATGCCGGCCGCATCCGGCTCGGCAACCGCGTACAGGTCCGCCAGGCGCCCCCTGTCCGCGGGCGTGCCGTGCTGGAACGCGTAGAGCACCGGCAGGGTCTTCTTGCGGCGCGCGATGTCGGTGGGCACCTTGCCCGTCTGCTGCTCCACGCCCCAGATGCCCAGGAGGTCGTCGTTGAGCTGGAAGGCAAGGCCCAGCGCCCAGCCGAACCGGCGGTAGCCGCCGATCACCGCCTCGTCGTCGGTCGCAAGCAGCGCGCCGGCTTCGATGGACCCCGAGATGAGGGCAGCCGTCTTGCGCCCGATCATGTCGAAGTAGAGCTCGACGGTCATGGGCTCGTCGGAAGCCGACGTGGCGATGTCGATGTACTGGCCCTCGCAGAGCAGGACGCAGGTCTCGTCGTACAACCGCATGAGGCGCAGGACCTTGGCGTCGCTGAACCCCAGGTCCGTCAGCCGGTGCAGCGCGACGCGGCTGAGGCTGAAGATGAGGTCGCCCGTGTTGATCGCCTGCGGCACGCCGTGGAGCGCCCACAGGGTCGCCCGATGTCGCCGCTCGACGTCTCCGTCCTCGATGTCGTCGTGGACCAGGCTGAAGTTGTGGCCAAGCTCCACGGCCGCCGCGCCGGGCAGGGCACGGGCGTGCTCGCCGGCGATCGAGGAGTAGGCGAGCAGGCCCAGCAGGGGGCGCATGCGCTTGCCGCGCGGCCCGTCCGATCCGTCCAGCCCCAGGTGGTACCGGATCATCTCGTAGACGCCGGCCGTGGCGCCGTCGCGCTCGCCCACGACGCGCAGGATCTCCGCCTCCGTGTCTGCCAGGAGCTGGGCGAGATCGATGTCGTTCGTCACGGTCATGGTGGAGCGAGTGTACCGGGTCCGACCCTAAACGTGTTCGCTGAAAGTAGCCTGTTGGTGCGGCCCGGTGGCCGCCGGACCTCCGTGCTCGGGAGTGCTACCGTCCGAGCGTGCCCGCGCCGCGCCGCTACGTCACCGATGCGATCGTCCTCTCCCGGTTCGACCTGGGGGAGGCCGACCGGGTGCTGACCCTGGTCACCCCCGAGCACGGCAAGCTCAAAGCGATCGCCAAGGGCATCCGCCGCCCGACGTCGCGCCTGGGCGGCTCCCTGGAGCCGTTCGCCGAGCTGACCGTCGCGCTCGCCCGCGGGCGGACATTCGACGTCGTGACCGAGGTCCGCGTCGGCCACGCCTGGCTCCGCCTGCGCGACAGCCTCGAGAGCGCCGCCACCGCGTGGTACCTGGCGGAGCTGGCGGATCGCAGCCTGGAGGAGCGCCACGAGGCGCAGCCGCTGTACGCGCTCCTTCGCCGCGCCTACGAACTGCTGGATGCCGGCATGGCGCCCGGACGCGTCGCCCGCTGGTACGAGATGCACCTCGCGGACGAGCTGGGCCAGCGCCCCGAGGTGGACCGCTGCGTGGAGTGCGACCGGATGCTGGATGCCACGGAGGCGTTCCGCTGGGTCCCGCCGCTGGGAGGCGTGATCTGCGCCCGCTGCCCGGGGCCGCCGGCCGACCGCGTCGCCCTGTCGCTCGACGCGCTCAAGCTGCTCAAGGCCTACCAGCGCCTGGACATCGAGGCGATCGCGACCCTCCGCCTGTCGCCCGCGGTGGAACGTGAGGTGGAGGGGGCGATGCGCGAGTTCATGCGGATCGCGCTGGAGCGGGACCCGCGCTCGCTCGCATTCCTGGACGAGGTTCGACACCGGCCTGCGGCCAAGCCCGCGCCGGCCTGACGTGGAGGGATACCCGATGGTCTTCGACTCCGGCTCCGAAGCGGACGCGCACGCGCTCGCGCGCCTCCGGACGGACATGATCGGCTGGCTGACGACCGTCACGCCCGATGGCCAGCCCCAGACCTTCCCGATCTGGTTCCTGTGGGAGGACGGCGAGGCGCTGGTCTTCTCGGACAAGCGCGCCAAGCGGAACCTGAACATCACCCACAATCCGCGGGTCACCCTCCACCTCAACGACGACGGGAAGGGTGGCGACGTCGTCGTCATCGAGGGCGAGGCGCGCGTGGACCAGGCGACGCCGCAGGTCCCCGACCACGCTGCGTACCTCGCCAAGTACGGAGCGTGGATCACCGACTACCTCACGTCGGCCGAGGAGATGGCGACGATCTACAACGTGCCGCTGCGGATCCGCCCCACCCGCGGCCGGGCCTTCGGCGCATGAGCGGCCGGCGGGTCGCGGCCCTGGCCACCGGCGTGGCGGTCGCAGGTGCCCTGGTCGCCGCACGGCCGGCACTGGACGCCCTGGTGGCCCGTACCGAGGCGCAGATGAACCCCGTGGGGCCCGAACCCTCCGGGCCGGTCGGTGATCGTGCGCGCAAGCTCCACGCGACCCTGCGCGTCGCGGACCTCCACGCGGATTCCCTCTTGTTCGGTCGTGACCTGCTGCGTCGCAGCGACCGCGGCCACGTGGACGTGCCGCGGATGATCGAGGGCCGGGTGGCGCTCCAGGTATTCTCGATGGCAGTCAAGACGCCGCGCGGCCTCAACATCGATCGCAACGAGGACACCTCGGACGACGTGATCAGGCTCGCCCTGGCCAAGCGTTGGCCGCCGGCGACGTGGCGCCGCCTGATGCCACGTGTCCTGCACCTGGCGGCAAGCGCCCGACGGTTTGCGGCGGCGTCCGACGGCGCCTTCCGGATCATCGGGACGCGGGCGGAGCTGGCGGCCTACCTGGCCGACCGCGCGGGCAACGAGGCGATCACCGCCGGCATGCTGTCGATCGAGGGCGCCCACGCGCTCGACGGCGACCCGGCCAACGTGGATGTCGTCGCCGATGCGGGGATCCGGATGATCTCGCCCGCCCATTTCTTCGACACGGCGTTCGGTGGCTCTGCCCATGGCGTGGAGCAGCACGGCCTCACGGGCGCCGGGCGCGAGATGATCCACCGGATGGAGGCCCGGGGCGTGGTCCTCGACGTCGCGCACAGCTCGGCACGGACCATCGACGACGCCCTGGCGATCTCCAGCCGGCCGGTTGTCGCGTCGCACACCGGTGTCCGAGGGATCTGCGACAACGCCCGCAATCTCTCCGACGAGCACCTCGAGGGGATCGCCGCGACCGGCGGCCTGGTGGGGATCGGCTTCTGGGAGACGGCGAGCGGCGGTCCGGACGCGGCTGCCATCGCGCGCTCGATCGCCTACGCCGTGGAGCGCGTGGGCGTGGAGCACGTCGCCCTGGGCTCGGACTGGGACGGCGCGGTGGCCGTCCCCTTCGACGCGGCCAACGTGGTCTGGCTCACGGACGCGCTGCTGGCCGCGGGCCTGGAGGACGCCGCGATCCGCGCGGTGATGGGCGAGAACGTGCTGCGGGTGATGGCCGCCACCCTGCCCGACGCCTGATCAGGAGGACACGCGTCGGGTACCCTGCGGACATGCGGAGCACCGAACGGACCGTTCTCAACCCCAGCGGCCTGCATGCGCGTCCGGCCGCCATGTTCGTCAGGACCGCGGCGTCGTTCACCTCCAGGATCACCCTCGAGAACCTCGAGCGGGGTTCGGCACCGGTGGATGCCAAGTCGATCCTGATGGTGATGGGCAGCGGGGTGGCGAAGGGCCACCGGATCCGGCTGGTGGCGGAGGGCGAGGACGAGGACACCGCCATCGAGACCCTCGAGGGGTTCGTCGACGGCGGGATGGGCGAGGCGATCCCCGACTGAGGGTGACGGCCTCGAGGTCCGGGCGACTTCCCGGGTCACTCCTCGGGTCGCGGGGACCCGAGCTTGCGCTCCTGGCCGTTGAGGAGCCGGTGGATGTTGTCCATGTGGAACAGCCAGACGAGCCCGGTGCCGCCCACCGCGTAGACGTACATCCACGGGTCCAGGGGGACGGTCACGGTCGCGATGACCAGCAGGATCCCTGCCGCGGCTGAGCCGGCCAGCGAGCCCAGCGACGAGTAGCGGGTGACCAGGATCACCCCGGCGAAGAGCGGGATGATGGCCAGGGCGATGAGCGGCTGGAAGGCCAGGAGCCCGCCGAAGGCTGGCGCGACGCCGCGTCCACCCCCGAAGCCCAGGAACGGGGAGCGGCTGTGGCCGACGATCGCCGCCAGAGCCGCCGCGACCTCGACGCCCACGCCGCCACCGAGCGCCTGCGCCAGGAGCACCGCGACCGTGCCTTTGAGCATGTCGAGCAGCCCCGAGACGAGGGCCAGGCGCGGCCCGAGGGCCCGCATCGTGTTGGCGCCGCCTGTCCGGCCGCTGCCCATGCTGCGCGGATCCGGCCCCCCCGTGACCTTGGCGACGATGACGCCCCAGGGGATGCCACCGATCAGGTAGGCGGCGGCCACGATGAGGACGGCGCGCAGGAGGTCGAAGGGTTCCACGGAGGCGGAGTATAGGCCCGGGGCGTTCGTTACGGGCGTGTCGGCCACGCGGCCACGGCGTCCGCGAGCCGGTCCGGCCTGCCGGCGAACCACGCAGCGCGTCCAGGGTCCGCCGCCACCTCGTCCACGAGCGCGGCCAGGCAGGCATTGACGGGTGCTGGCACGCCGGTCCGGATGCCCGCGGTTGCGACTGCGCCGTTGAGCCAGCGCGCCTCGGTCGGGCCGCTGCCGCCACCCCTGACATGCAGGCGGAGGGATGGGGACTTGCCGCCCCGGGCGCCGGCGATCGCCCGGGCGATCACGGGGCGGCCGATCGCCGCTGGCAGAGCCAGGCCCCTCAGCAGCAGCTGCACGTGCGCCCCGGGCAGTGCCACCGTCTCCAGGCCGAGGGCCCGCATCACCGCTGCCGCCTCCTGGAGCTGGCGCCGCTCGATGGGGTAGAGGCGGCGGTCCGCGTAGATCTCGCCCGGGCTCATGTCCAGGATGGCGCTCGTCGCGTTGCCGACGAGGTTCGCGAGGAGCTTGGACCACTTCATCGCGGCGGCATCGGGGTAGACGCGCGCCGGCAGGCCGGCCGCGGCCAGGGACTCCGCGAGACGCCGGGCCGTCGCACCCGCGGCGGCGGTGCCGTCGCCGGGTACCGCGGCCACGCCAATGCCCCCGGTGCGCAGCCGTCGCACGCCGCCCGGGACGGGCTCCACGGCCGTGGTGAGGGAAGCGGCGATCAGGGGTGACGTCCGGGCCGCCCGCGCGACCTCCTCGGCGCCCACGCCGTTCTGGACGGTCATGATCACGGCGTCCGGCCAGCGGGCCGCCGTTGCCAGCGCCTCCTCGAGATCGAACATCTTGACGGCAGCGATGGCGAGCTGCGGGACGTCCGCCTCCGCCGCGTCATGTGTCTGCTGGACGGGCACCCGGCGCGTCTCGTCCGGGCCCTCGAGGAGCAGCAGCCCGGCATCGGCAC
Source organism: uncultured Chloroflexia bacterium (assembly GCA_963713975.1). GTDB lineage: Bacteria > Chloroflexota > Limnocylindria > Limnocylindrales > CSP1-4 > CAIXZV01. The sequence continues at coordinate 3,574,819 of OY970218.1, read as the reverse complement.
CCGTGGCCGGCCGCCGGCCCAGCAGGGTCACGGCGTGACCAGCGGCAGCCAGCGAGCCCCCCAGGAACGAGCCCACGGCGCCGGACCCGATCACCACCACCCGCAGCGGTGCTGGCGCTTCGGGCGCTTCGGGCACGTCGCTCCTCCTGAGGGTCGAGCGGCGATCAGCCCTGGCCGGTGATCACCGCCGTGAGCCAGAGACCATACCCGACCGTGAGCACGCCGACGACGGCCAACAGGCGCGTGATCCGGATCTCGGCCCGCGACGAGAACCCGAAGTCGAACAGCACGGCCCGGACACCCAGCAGCGCGTGCCAAGTCACCGTCACGAGGAAGGTGAGCTCAAGAGCGACGATCACCGGGTTGGACAGGTAGGCCACGACCTCCGCGAAGCCCCGCAGCCCATCGGGCAGGATGAAGTGGTTCGCGATCATGTGGACCGTGACCAGGACCAGCACCGCGGCCCCCGTCGCGGCCTGGATGACCCATGCCCAGTCCCGTTCGGCTCGGATGCGCTCGGCGGCTTCCGGGGTCCACGTCACGGCCATGTCAGGCCACCTCGAAGATCCGGATGGCACCGGTCAGCAGCACGACCCCGGCGATCACCATCAGCGCCACATAGAGCGCCTTCTGGCGGCCGACCACCAGCCCGGAGCCCAGCAGGGTGAGGCGGACGCCGTTGAAGCCGTGGATGAGCAGCCCGGCAAGCAGCACCACATCGAAGACGAGGATCGCCGGGCTCGTCGCGATGCCGACGAAGGCGTCCCACTCATCCGGGCCGCGCGCAAGCAGCGACAGGATCACGAGGTGCAGGTACAGGTAGAGCAGCACGCCCAGTCCCGACAGGCGGTTGAGGGCGAACGCCCATTCGCCGAGATGCCGGTGGCGCGGATCGAACCAGCCGGCGATGCCGCGCCTCCGTGGCGCGTCCGCCCGTCGCCCTTCGACGCGGTCCATCACGACGCCCTCCCGTCACCTCCGGCCGCGCGTCCGAACACCGCCCGGAGGCGGTGGCGCAGGAGCCCGCGCCGAAGGTGCATGATCTGTTCGGCTGGCAGCGCACCCGACGGGCACGCCTCGCTGCACTCGAAGGCCAGGTGGCAGCGCCACGCGCCCTGGTCGCCGTCGACGAGCGCGAAGGCTCGCGCCGGATCTGCGTCACGGGGCTCGTCGATGACCCTCCAGGCGGCCGCGAGCACGCCGGGGCCGACGTAGGCGGCGTCGCTGGCCTCGATCGGGCAGGCCGACACGCACAGCCCGCACTCGATGCAGTCCTCGAATCGGGTCAGGTGGTCCACGCCATCAGCCGGGCGCGAGCCGCCCATGGCCTCGGACCGGCGGACGAGCGGCAGGCCCACTCCGTCAAACGCTTCGTAGAGTGCCTCGATGTCCACGACCAGGTCGCTCACGATCGGCTGGTTGAGCAGCGGCTCGACGGTCACCTCGCCCGGGCCGAGGTCGGCCAGCCGCGTGACACAGGCGAGCACGTCGCGGCCGTTGACGCGCATGCCGCATGTCCCGCACGAGGCGTGGAAGCACGAGTGGCGGACATCCAGGGTCGGATCCAGGTGGGCACGGATCCAGGTCAGGGCATCCAGGACCGTCGTCCGTGCGGACGTCACGGGCGCCCGGTAGTGGTCCCAGCGAGGCTCCCGGCCCCGGTGGTGGCGCAGGATCCGGAACGGGCGGGACGGCACGGGCGCCGCCTCGGGCGCCTCGGCCGACCGATCGAGCAGGGTCGTCATGTCAGGCCGCCACCGGGACGCGATGGAAGGCGGTGTGGGGCAGCAGGACCGTCTCCGCCGTGCGGCACGGGGTTTCGATCCCCAGCTTGCGGCAGACGACGTCCGCCGTGAGCTCCGCCATGCCGCGCAGGGTCGTCCCCTTGCCGCCGGAGATCGTGACGAAGCCCTCGACGCCGTCGTCCGCCGCGTGGTCGAAGCACTTGAAGGTGCGGCTCAGCTCGCGCCCGGTCTCCCCGCCGCGATCGCCGACCAGCGGCCGCGCCGCCGACCACGCGGCCCGCATCTCCGCTCCCCGCAGCGACGGGAGGAGCCGGGCACCTTCCGTGAGCATCCGCTGGACGTGATCCTCGGGTACGTCGAGCTCGTCCGGGTCCTCCGCCAGCCAGGAGCTGGTCCCGATGATCGAGAGTGCCCGCTGGGGCACCACGATGTCGCCGTCTGACGATGCGTGCAGGCGGCTCACGACCATCTCGCTGTGGCGGCCGCACATCGCCACGAGTACGCCCGGCGACGGCCGCACCGGCACGTCGACACCGGCCATCCGTCCGACCTGGCCGCCCCACGGGCCAGCGGCATTGACGACGACATCGGCGCCGATGGCATAGGCCCGACCCGTCATCCGGTCCAGGACCCGGACGCCCGTCACGCAACCGGAGGAGCCATTCAGGCCCGTGACCTCGGTGTACGGGTTGATGGCGGCGCCGTTGGCCAGGGCGGTCGCAAAGAAGCGCAGCGGCAGGCGCATCGCATCCATGGTCCCATCGGGAACCTGGGCGGCGCCCAGGAGTCCGGGGTCGAGGTTGGGCTCGAGGCGCAGTGCCTCGGCGGCGGTCAGCCAGCGGACGGGGATGCCGGAGGCCTCGCAGGCGGGCATGAACCGTTCGCGGAAGTCCAAGTCCTCTTCGTCGAGCGCAACGAACAGGCCGTCGTTGAGCTCGAACGAGCCGGGACAGATCCGACGGAGGATGCGGTTCTCGCGGATGCACTCGGCGGCGGATTCGGGGTCGTTGACCGCGTACCTGGCGCCCGAATGGAACAGTCCATGGTGGCGCCCCGTGGTCCCGGACGTCAGCCCGTGGCGCTCTACGAGCACGACCCTGAGTCCACGGAGCGTGAGGTCGTGGGCGAGAGCACCGCCTGTGCCACCGCCACCGACGATCACCACCTGAGGAGCGCTGCTTGACTCCATCGCAATCGAGACAAGGTTCGCGCCCCGACCGCACTCGTGTCGAGTGTCGATCCGACCGTCCTCGGGGCCCGGAAGGTGACCTTGATGGGCCGTCCGAACCCTCAACCCGCTGTGGCGGGTGCCGTCGCCTCGTCCGCGGACCGGTAGGCGTCCCGCAGGATCTCGACCGGGTGACGGGTCCGGACCCCGGTCGCCGTCTCGATCTGCCAGCGGCAGGTCTCGGAGTCGCAGGCCGCCTCGCTGGCGCCCGATTCCCTGACCTTACGGAAGAGCGGCTCGCCGACCCTGGCCGCGATGTCGTACTTCTCGCGCTTGAGGCCATACGTGCCCGCCATGCCGCAGCAGTCGTGGTCCATGTCCACGGCCCGCAGCCCCGGGACGAGGGCGAACAGATCGAGCGCCGGCAGCCCGATGCCGTGGCTCCGGAGCTGGCACGGGGCGTGGTAGGCGAGGTCCTCGTCCAGGCGGCCGAAGCCGGTGTCGAGGCGCCCTTCCTCGTGCAGGTGCAGCAGGAACTCGCAGATGTCCCAGGTGGCATGGGCGACGGCGCGGGTATCGTCGTCGCGCATGTCGAGCATCTCCTCGTACTCGGCCTTGAGCGTGTGGGTGCAGGAGGTGGAGGTGCCGATGATCCGGTAGCCGGCCCGGGCGTACTCGGCGAGCACCTTCGTGTTCGTGCACGCACGCTCGCGAGCGTCGTCGTAGAGCCCGTTGCTGATCAGCGGCAGTCCGCAGCAGACCTGCTCGGGGACGATCGTCTCGAAGCCGTTCCGCTTGAGCACCCAGATCGCGGCCTCGGCCACGTGCGGCTCGTAGTAGTTGGCCGAGCAGCCATGGAAATAGACGATGGCCGCGTCCGGACCCGGCCGGCCCTTCGGCCTTCCCCCGTCGCCGCTCCTGGCCTGGCGCTTCTTCCAGGTCGAGGCGAAGGTGCGTTTCGCGAACCGGGGGAACGGCGCCTTGCGGTGGACGCCGAAGCCGACCTCGACCACCGCCCGCACGACGCGGTTGTGGAAGGCGAAGTTGGCGAGCGGCGAGAAGAGCACGCCCATCGACCCCGTGAGGTCGGTCTGGCCGAGGGTCCAGTCACGAAGCCTGGGCCGCTTGCCCTCGCGGAGCCGCCCGCGGGCCTGGTTGTTCATCTCGGCGATCTTCACGCCCGCCGGACACGCGGTCGTGCACCAGCCGCAGCCGGAGCAGTAGTCCACCGAGTGGTCGGGGGAGCGCGGATTGCTCGAGTGCGGCCCCTGGATCACCTGCCCGGCGGCCATGCGTAGGCGCTGCGCCTGCGGGCCCTCGTACTTGGGGCCGGCGAACAGGTCCGTGACCCGCATCACCGGGCAGACCGTGTTGCAGACGTTGCACTTGAGGCACTCGTCGGCGGTGGACGACACGGGCCGGTCTGCGGCCGCCTCCCGGACGACGTCGGCGATGCTCACTGCTCGAACCTCGGGGTCACCGGCTCGCGGCCGACAGGATGGCGGGTGGCGCCGGCGGCCAACTGGTTGGCGGCGCGCCAGCCCGATGCGACGGCCACGCCGTCCCCGCAGCGCTCCCGCAGGGCGCGCTGTCGGGCGAGGAGCGCACCGGCGACGAGCACGTTGGCGTGCGAGACCTGGTGTGCGGGGCCGAGCGGCCGGAGGCCGGGATCCGTCGGCACGCCCGCCGCCTCGATCGGGTGGCCCGCCGGGTCCAGGGCGTCCTTGACCAGCCACAGGTCGTGCTCGGGGGCGTCGACGCGCAGGTCGAGCAGGGGTTCGGCCAGGCGGCCGTCGCCGTGGGCAACGAGCCCGCCCCCGGCGATGCCGCCCGTTGCCAGGACGATGGCCTCGGTGCGGATCAGGTGGGTCCGGGTGGCGGCCTCCATCTCCACCGCGGTCACTCGACCTGCCTCGACGTGGATCCTCGCCACGGCCTCACCCACCTGGATGCGACCGCCGGCCGCTCGGAGGTGCTCGCGGAGCAGCCGCCACAGGCGGATGCCCGGGATGCTGGGGGGCACCAGCGGAACCTCGAACGGCTCGAGGGACAGCCGCGCCCGGAGCTCGGCCCAGATCTCCGTGTGCCGGCTCAGGCCGAAGATCGCGGGCAGGGCGACGCGCCCCGGCCGACCCCCGGCGGCCCGCTCGACTGCCTTGGCGATCCGGCCGATGTCGTCCGACCACCGGGACGGGTCATCGAATCGGCCCGCCAGCAGGAGCGCGTTCAGGTTGTTCCGCTCCGAGAGACCGGGCAGGTCCACGGCCACGCCCACCAGCCGGTCCGGCCGGTCCGCGCCGTGCCACACGGCCTCACGACCCAGGCTGCCCGCGATCGCGGCCGGCCAGAAGTCCTTGAACCCGGTTGGGCCGGCGACCACCAGGACCTCGTCCCCCTGCCATGCCCGCTGCGCCGCGGCCTGGGCCTCGGGCACGATCGCGACGCGCCGCGTGCCGCCGATGGCCGTGGGCACGCGCCGGATGGGCGTGTCGAGCGTTCCTGAGTAGGGGAGCCCCCCTGCCTCCAGCCGATCGAGGAGCCAGCCGACGGACGGCGCGACGTCCGGAGCCAGGAACGCGTACGGGTGCTCGAGCCTCGCGAGGCGCGCGACCCCGTCGGCCGTGGTGGCTGCACCGGTCGGCGCCGCGACGTCCAGCCCGCCCGAGCCCCAGTGGGTGCTCGCGTGGCCCTTGGCGACCAGCGTCACCACTGCGCCCGCCTCGGCGAGCCGTGTCGCGGCGACCATCCCGGCGAGCCCGGCACCGATGACGACGACGTCAGCGTGCGGCATCGAGGCTCTCCTCGTCGAGCGCCGGGACCGGCGCGGACACCATCGATTCCAGGCCCAGGACGCCGAGATAGATCCCGTTGGTCATCATCAGCTCCTGGAGCTGCCGGCCGTCGGCGATGGGCCGGGTGCCCTTGAACCGTTCCCGGAGGAATGCCGTCAGCGCCCGGTCCGCGATGGCCGCGTGCAGCGCGCTGCTCCCAGGGTGGTGCCCGTCGACGACGTGGGCACCCGGCGCCGGCTGCCCTGTGGCCGCCGTGTGCGCATCGAGTCGCTCCGCCATGAGGCCCGCGACCCGGAAGGTGCAGAACGCCCCCTGGCACGGTCCCATGCCGACGCGGGTGCCACGCCGGACGTCGTCGATGGAGCAGGGCCAGTGCGTGTCCAGGTAGCCTTCTACCATCTTCCGGGTGACGATCTCGCACTCGCATACGAGGTTGGCGTCACCGCCGCCCTCCTGCTCGTGGTCTGCGAGGCGGTGGCCCAGCCAGTAGGTGTGACCGCCGTCCTGGTCCGGCAGGACCTCGTCCGCCGTCGTGCACGGCGCCGAGACGCCCATCCTGGCCGCGACCGCGTCCACGGTCTCCTCGGCCATCAGGCGGTGCGTGGTCAGCTTGCCCCCAACGATCGAGACGAAGTTCTCCACGCCCTGGTCGGCATGGTCGAGGATGGAGTGGGCCCGGGTGATCGCCCGATTGCCCGCTTCGGCCACCGTTGCCGCCGGCGGTTGGTAGAGGGGACGCACGCCCGCATACGCGCGAAGGATGCGCATCCGCGGGAGATCCGGGAACATCTTGGAGCCCTCGCCGACGAGACGCCGAACCTCCTCCCGGGTGATCTCGTAGTCGTCGGGATCGGGAACCTTGATGTCGGTGGTGCCCAGGATGGCCACCGTGTGGACGGGGACCATGATGTCGCCGTCCGCTGAGCGATGGCAGCGATTGACCACGGCATCGGTCATCCGGTGATTGAAGATGAGCATCGTGCCCTTGCCGGGGGTCATCTCGACGTTGACCCTCGCCAGGGCGGCGATCTGTCCCGCCCAGGCGCCGGCCGCCGAGATCACGAAGTGGGTCCAGACCTGCGACACAGTGCCCGTCCGCTCGTCGCGCAAGGTCACGGCCGCGATCCGGCCGCCGCTGAGATCCATCCCGATCACGCGCTGGTAGGCGAGGGCCTCGCTGCCGTGGCGGCGGGCGTCGGTGACGGTCGCCTCGATCAGCTGCCACGGTTCCACGGAGCCGTCCGGCACGCGGAATGCCCGCCGGATCCTCGGGTTGAGCGCCGGCTCGCGGGCAAGCAGGTCCGCGACCTTGACCTCCTCGCAGTCGACACCGGAGAGGCGGCAGTTCTCCGCGAATGCCTCCACGTAGTCGTCGGGATCGTCGGGCGTGGCCACGAAGTAGCCGCCCGTATCCTCGATGCTCGCGGGGGCGATCCGGCGCAGAACGCGGTTCTCGACGATGCACTCACGGGCGGCGACCTTGTCCTTGCCCACGTAACGGCCGCCGGAGTGCAGCAGGCCGTGGTAGCGGCCCGTCGTCCCGGTCCCGAAGTCGCTGCGCTCCACGAGCAGGGCCCGCAGGCCCCTCCGCGCCAGGTCGCGGAGGACCCCGGCACCCGTCGCGCCTCCTCCGATGACGAGGACGTCGACGGCGTGCGGCACCGTCATGTGGTTCACCTCGCTGTGTGGGCGCAGGCCGACGCGCCCAAGCTGACTCGTTCGCGGGCCCGCCACGGGCGGACGCCCGGCCCCCACTCTAACCCTTGGGCAGGGACGCGGCACCCTCGGCCGCCTCGAGGACCTGCTCCAGGTCAGAACCCGTGCTCGACTGGACGGCGGCCATGACCGCGCCCTCGACGATCGGGCCGCGGCTGAGGCGCACGTTCCCCGGGTCACCCAGCAGCTCCAGTGCCGTGCGGGTGGCGAGCACGGCGCTGCCGAGGTCCGCCACGACCACGACCCCCGCGCCGGCATCGGCCTCGCCGATGGCCATGGCGATGCGGGCGGCATCCGTGCCGATGGAGCCGTCCTCCATCCCTCCGGCCGGCCGGATGCGGACGTCGGGTCCGGCCATCTGTCCGGCCAGCTCGGCCGTTCCCTCGGCGATCCGGCTCGAGTGTGAGACCACGACGAGCCCGACGCAGGCGACGCCTGGTTGCATGATCCCTCCCTGTCAGGTGACGGCCCCGACGCCCGTGATGGGCGTCGGGGCCGGGTCCGTTCAGACGCGAACGGAGGCTAGTCGACCCAGTTGAAGGTCCGCGTGACGGCCTTCTTCCACTGGGCGTAGTCCTTCTCGCGGATCTCGGCAGCCATCTCCGGGGTCCACTCGGCGTCACGCGCCCAGTTCTCGCGCAGGTCCTCGATCTCGGCCCAGTAGCCGACCGCGAGGCCGGCGGCATAGGCCGCGCCCAGGGCCGTGGTCTCGGCGACGACCGGCCGGATGACCGGGACGCCCAGGACATCGGCCTGGAACTGCATGAGCATGTTGTTGAACACCATGCCACCGTCGACCTTGAGGGCCGTCAGCGGAACACCGGAGTCGGTGTTCATGGCGTCGAGCACTTCGCGGGTCTGCCACGCCGTCGCCTCGAGGACGGCACGCGCGATGTGACCCTTGTTCACGTAACGGGTGAGGCCCGCGATGACACCGCGAGCGTCGCTCTTCCAGTACGGGGCGAACAGGCCGGAGAACGCGGGGACGAAGTAGACGCCGCCGTTGTCATCGACCGTGGCCGCGAGCGCCTCCACGTCCTCGGACTTGGCGATCATGCCGAGGTTGTCGCGCAGCCACTGCACGAGCGCGCCGGTGATCGCGATGGACCCCTCGAGGGCGTACACCGCCGGCTGGTCGCCGATCTTGTAGCTCATCGTGGTGAGCAGGCCGCTCTTGGACGGGACAGCCTTCTCGCCCGTGTTCATGAGCATGAAGCAGCCGGTGCCGTAGGTGTTCTTCGCCTCGCCGGGCGAGAAGCACGTCTGGCCGAACAGGGCCGCCTGCTGGTCGCCGAGGTCGCCCGCAACCGGCACGCCGGCGAGGTCGCCGACACAGGTGCCGTAGACCTCGGACGATGCCTTGATCTCCGGGAGCATGGACTTCGGGATGCCCATGATGCCGAGGATCTCATCGTCCCAGGACAGGGTCTCGAGGTCCATGAGCATGGTGCGGCTGGCGTTGGTGACGTCCGTCACATGGACGCCGCCGTTGACGCCGCCCGTGAGGTTCCAGATGCACCAGGTGTCCATGTTGCCGAACACCAGGTCGCCGGCCTCCGCCTTTGCGCGCGCGCCGGGGACGTTGTCCAGGATCCAGCGGACCTTGGGCCCCGAGAAGTACGTGGCCAGCGGCAGGCCGACCTTCGCGCGGAAGCGGTCCTGCCCGCCCTCCTTGGCGAACTCGTTCACGAGGACGTCGGTTCGAGTGTCCTGCCAGACGATCGCGTTGAAGACCGGCATGCCGGTCTTCCTGTCCCAGACCAGCGCGGTCTCGCGCTGGTTGGTGATGCCCACGGCGGCGAGGTCGGCGGCGGTGATGCCGGCCTTGGCCATGGCGCCCTTGATGACTTCCCGGCAGCGGGTCCAGATCTCGATCGCGTCGTGCTCTACCCAGCCGGGCTTGGGGAAGATCTGCTCGTGCTCCTTCTGGTCGATGGCGACCACGCCGCCCGCGTGGTCGAAGATCATGAAGCGGGTGCTCGTGGTGCCCTGGTCGAGGGCCCCGACATACTTGGTCATGAAGATGCGAGCTCCTGTGTGTGAAGGATGCCTAGGCTTGGAACCAGGAATCGGCGGCAGCCTTGAGGAGGAGATGGGAGGACGTCGCACCCGGGTCCTGGTGACCCGCGCTGCGCTCCCCGAGGTAGCTCGCCCGACCCTTGCGGGCGACGAGCGGGATGGTGGCGACCATGCCCTGCTCGGCCGCCGCGACGGCCGCGCCAAGAGCGTCGGCCGGGCTGTCGCCCCGGTCAACGCCCGCGCGCAGCGCGTCGCGTGCCGGCAGGAGTGCGTCGAGCATGGTCTTGTCGCCCGGCTCGGCCTTGCCCAGGCGCTGGATCCCGGCGACGCCGGCCTCCAGCCCCGTGGCGAAGTCACCGAGCTCGATCTCCGTCCTGCCGGCGGTCGCGCCACCGAGCTGGAGGAAGAAGGTGCCGTAGAGCGGACCGCTCGCGCCGCCGACGGTGGAGACGAGCGTCATCCCCACGCCCTTGAGGAAGGCGCCGACATCGCCGGTTGGCAGCGCCGGCAGCTTGACCATCACGGCCCCGAGGCCGCGATCCATGTTGATGCCGTGGTCGGCATCCCCGATCGCGGAGTCCAGCGCCGTGAGGTACTCCTTCTCGGCGTGGAACCGCTCGGCCAGCAGACTGACCCATGCCACGACGTCGTCGTAGCTGATGTGTGGCGCGGTGCTCATCGTGGTTCTCCCGCTCGCAGATCGGGTCGCCGGGTCAGACGCCCCACCGGAGCGCAGGCGTGTTGACCGGGGCGTCCCAGTACTTCGTCAGCTCGTCGTCGAGCTTGAGCAGGGTGATGGAGCAGCCGGCCATGTCGAGCGACGTGATGTAGCTGCCGATGAGGTTGCGGGTGATCGTCACGCCTCGTGCGGCGCACATCTGGGCAAGCTTGTTGTAGACGACATAGAGCTCGACGAGCGGGGTGCCGCCGAGGCCGTTCACGAACGCGAGGACGTTGTCCCCGCTCTCGAAGGGCAGGTCGTCGAGGATCGGCGTGGCGAGCATCTCGGTGATCTCGTCGGCCGTGGCGAGCTTCTCGCGGGACCGGCCCGGCTCACCATGGATGCCGACGCCGATCTCCATCTCGTCGTCCGCGATCTCGAATGTCGGCTTGCCGGCCATGGGCACCGTGCAGCTCGTGAGGGCCATGCCCATGGAGCGGACGTTGTCCTGGACCTTCTGGCAGAGCGCCGTGACGGTGGCCAGGTCGGCACCCGCCTCGGCGGCCGCGCCGACGATCTTCTCCGCGAGCACCGTGCCGCCGACGCCGCGCCGGCCGGCCGTGTACAGCGAATCCTTGACCGCGACGTCGTCCGCGATGACGACCGCCGTGACCTCGAGCCCTTCGGCGCGTGCCATCTCGGCCGCCATCTCGAAGTTCATGATGTCGCCGGTGTAGTTCTTGACGATGTGGAGCACGCCCGCGCCACCGTCCACGGCCTTGGTGGCCGCGAGCATCTGGTCCGGGACGGGCGACGTGAACACGGCACCCGGGCAGGCCGCGTCGAGCATGCCCATGCCGACGAAGCCGCCGTGCATCGGCTCGTGGCCCGAGCCACCACCCGAGATCACGCCGACCTTGCCGGCGCGCGGGGCGTCCTTGCGGACGACGATGTTCGGCTCCTCGACCCGGATGTAGCCCGGGTGGGCGGCGAGCATCCCCGCGAGGGCCTCGTCGACGACGTTCTCGGGTGCGTTGATGAGCTTCTTCATGAGCTCTCCCCGTACTGGTGGAGGGATCGCCGCCGGGGACCGGAGGGCGCCCCGGCGACGAGCGCGCCGTTCGTCAGGATGGTGTCGCTACATCCCCATCACGTTGACCCAGACGCCGTTGTAGACCAACGCCGCCAGGATTCCACCGACAACCGGGCCGACGACCGGAACCCAGGAGTACTCCCAGTCCGAGCCACCCTTGCCCGGGACCGGCAGGATCGCGTGGATGATGCGGGGCCCGAGGTCACGGGCCGGGTTGATCGCGTACCCGGTCGTGCCGCCGAGCGACATGCCGATCGAGAACACGAGGATCGCGACGGGCAGGGCCCCCAGCGATGCGAGGCCGGCCGAGCTGCCGTTGGTGCCGAACGTGAAGATCACGAACACCAGCACGAAGGTGCCGATGACCTCTGAGACGAAGTTGAGCGGGTAGTTGCGGATGTTCGGAGCGGTGCAGTACGTGGCGAGCTTGAGGCCCTGGTCCTCGGTCTGCTTGTAGTGATCCCAATAGTGGATCGTGACGAGCGTCGCGCCGATGAAGGCCCCGACGAACTCGCCCAGCAGGTACACGGGGACCTGGTCCCACGGGGTGGCGCCCTGGACGGCGAGGCCGATCGTGACCGCCGGGTTCAGGTGCGCGCCGCTGATCGGGCCGGCGACGACGACGCCGACGAACACGGCGAACGCCCATGCCGCTGTGATGACGATCCAGCCAGCGTTGTTGGACTTGGACTTCGCGAGCAGGACGCCTGCGACCACGCCGTCACCGAGCAGGACGAGGAGTCCCGTCCCGAACACTTCGGCGAGGAAAATGTTGGTATCCCAAACCATGCCTCGAACTCCCTCTAGTGGATTGGCCCCGGTCCCCGGGGCTCGATCGACGGTGGCCCGGTCTGCGGCCCTGCGGCGAACTGTTGGCGCGGCGCGGGCAGGTGGGCCGTGTCGGGCTATCCCTCCTCCGGTGGCTCCTCCTTTCGCAACCATCGACGGGCGGGCCGGGCGACCCGGTCGTGCCAAGACCCGCCGCTGCAAGCGCGGTTAAGTGGACTCTAGGGGCGTGCCGGGTCGCGGAATCTCAAGACAACGTGAATCCGTTCTGCATCCTTGCCGCCACCCGGTCGCATCCCGGTCCGACCGGCGTTTCAGGGTCGCGTGGGACCTTCTCTGCGGCGTGGCTCATGCTCGGCCCCGGACTCGACTGCGGCGAGGACGTCCGCGAGGGCGCGCACCAGGATGGCGCTCGATGCCGCCCCGGGATCGAGGTGCCCGGCGGCCCGCTCTCCCAGGTAGCTGGCCCGCCCTCTCCGCGCGACCATCGGGATCGTGCCCGCGGCACCCGCCTCGGCGGCCCCTGCGGCCAGGGCCACCACCTGCGCGACCGGCATGGCCGGGGCGGTCGCTCGGATCGCAGCCAGCGCCGGGACGAGGGCATCGAGCATCGTCTTGTCCCCCGGGCCCGATCGCCCCAGCGCTGCAACGCCGTCGACGGCCGCCGCGAGGGCGAGCTCCAGGAGGGTCCGACCGCCGGCATCGGCGTCGATCGACCCCCCTCCGATGCGGTCGCCGGCTGCCATGAGGCCTCGGCCGTACAACGCGCCGCTGGCGCCACCCACGTTGCCCAGCAGGCGCCGGCCGGCCGCGGCCAGGAGGCGGCCGATGCCGTCGGTCGGGAGGGCCCCTGCGTCCAGGTCGGCCACCAGGGCGGTGAAGCCCCGATCCATGTTGATGCCGTGGTCGCCGTCACCGATCGCCGCGTCGAGGTCGGTCAGCCAGATCCGGTGCTCGTGGACGCGTTCGGCGGCGCAGCGCAGCCACGCCTCGATGACGCCCACTTGGCCCCGGAACGGGTCGGGCGCCGCGGACGTGGCTGCCACCTCAGTCGCGGGGCCGCTTGGGTAATGAGCACGCGCCATCGGCGGCCATGGCCACGGCGTCCAGGTTGGCGCCGCCCGCAGCCGCCACCGCGGCCATCACCGCGCCCTCGACGAAGGGCGCCTCCGTGACGCGGACGAGGCCTCGCACCCCTGGGTCGAGCTCGTCGAGCGCCACGTCCAGGGCGAGCGAGGCGCTGCCCAGGTCCAGCAGCACCAGCACACCGTCGTCCGCCGTCCGCGCGAGGGCATCGCGGAGCGCATCGGCGACCTCGAGGCCATTTGTACCCAGCCGGTCCCCACCCAGGCCGCCGGCCCCGGCGACGGGCACGGCCGGGGCGGCCTGGGCCACCATGGCCATCAGGCCACGCACCACGTCCTGGCTGTGCGCCACCAGCACCAGACCGACCAAGCCGACGATCCTCCGTTCGGCGCCGTTGCGCATCGAGCCGCCGCATCTCGCCCAGGCGATCGCGGCGAGCCGTCCGCGGGACCGGCGCTGGGCCATACACTACGCTGGAGCATGAGCACCCGCAGCGGCGATGAGCCCTCCACGCTCCACCCCGCGGGCGACACCGGGAGCCGGCCAGGTGGCGGCATCGGGCGCAGCGACGGCCATCCGTCGGGGTCGTTCGACGGGACCGACCTGACAGCGGTCGTCGTCCGGGCGTTCCGCCTGCTCGCCCGGAACCGGATCCTCCTCGACCGCCTGGACGCAGAGCTCGGTGACGGCGACCACGGCGAGAACATGGCCGCGGGTTTTGGCGACGCGGTCCGGGCCCTCGAGCCGGCGGGCACTTCAGACGATGTGGGGGACGTCCTGCGCCGGCTGGGGCACCAGCTGGTCTCTGGTGTCGGCGGGGCGGGGGGTTCCCTGTACGGGACGGCCTTCATCGAGGCCGGCATCGCGGTCGCGGGCCTGCGGGCGCTCGCGCCGGAGGACACCGCCCGGGCGCTGGATGCCGCCGCGGAGGGACTGGCGCGACGAGGCAGGTGCCGGATGGGGGACAAGACCATCTACGACTCGCTGCGACCAGCCGCCGATGCCTTCGCGGCGGCGATCGCGGCGGGCGCGGGTCGGGAGGCGGCGATCCGGTCCGCCATCCGCGCGGCACGGGACGGCATGCACGCCACGACGCCGATGGTGGCGCGGCGCGGACTGGCGCTGCGCCTGGGCGAGCGATCCCGCGGTCACCAGGACCCCGGGGCCACGTCCTGCTACCTCCTGTTCCGAGCCCTCCTTGCGTCCGGCAGGCACGGGCAATGACACAGCGAACCGGGATGGCCGCCCTGACCGAGGCGGAGCTCCGCACGAGCCTCGAGGAGGCGCAGCGCCAGGCGGACACCGTCTTCGCGCAGTACCAGCTGAGCCAGCTCCTCGCCCTGGGCGATGACGTGGCCCTCATGGCGGGATCGGTCATCGGGGAGCTCGTCCGGGCCACCGATGCCGTGGACGGCGCCATGTGGCTCGCGACGCCGGACGAGGACGACCTTCGCCTCGTCGCCGCCGACCCGGACCGTGTGGCGGCACCCTCGCCGGCACTTCCGGCCAGCTTCCCATCGGCCGTGGCGGCAATCACCTGGGCCCACGACCATGGATGGCAGGGCGTCTCGCTCGAAGAGCGTCGGGCCCTGGGTGAGGGGAGGCTCGGCGCGCGCGTGGTCGGGTTCGTCGCCCTGCGCCCAGCGGCGGGCGTGGAGCTGGCACCGGATCGAATCAGGTTGCTCGGGCTCGCGCGGCACGAGCTGGCGATCGCGTTCCGGGCGGCGCAGCTGCGCGCTGCGCTCGCCGGCGAGCAGGCGCTCCTCTCCGCGATCCTCGACGGGGCCACCGAGGGGATCGTGGCCGTGGACGAGCAGCGGTTCGTGGTCCGCATGAACCGGGCGGCCGTGTCGCTGCTCGGGGGGCGGCTGCCGGCAGACCCGGCGACCTGCGAGACCGTCCTGGGGTGTGCGCAGGGGGACGGGCTGCGCTGTGGGCCGCGATGCCGCTTCGAGGAGGTGATGGCCGGACCGGACAGGATCGTGGATACCGAGCTGCGGCTGCCGGCCTGGGCCGGGGCCGAGATCCCGGTGGCGGCCTCGTTCTCCGCCATGCCGGGCCCCGAGCACGG
The DNA here is from genome assembly GCA_963713975.1 of uncultured Chloroflexia bacterium. Lineage (GTDB taxonomy): Bacteria > Chloroflexota > Limnocylindria > Limnocylindrales > CSP1-4 > CAIXZV01. The sequence continues at coordinate 3,559,682 of OY970218.1, read as the reverse complement.
CGCCGTGGTGGTGCTCCGTGACCTTCGTCCGGATCACGCAGCCGAGGAACTCCGGGGGAGCTTCCTGGCCGCGGTCTCCCACGAGCTGCGGACGCCGCTGGCCCTGATCTCCGGGTACGTGGACAGCCTGCTCGACCTCGGCCTCGATCCGGTGGCCCAGCGGCGCTCCGTCGAGCGGATCGGGGCCGCCGCCGGTCGCCTGCAACAGCTCGTTGATGAGCTGTTGGACCTGACGCAGCTCGAGCACGCCAGCCTCGCACTCCACAGGACTCGCACCGACGTGGCGACGATGCTGGAGACCGTGATCGGAGGACTCGGCGAGTGGCCCGGCATGCCGCCGATCCTCGTGAGGCTGCCGGCCGATCTGCCGCCGGTGGACGTGGATGCCGTCCAGGTCGGACACGTCCTGGTGAACCTCGTCGACAACGCTCGCAAGTACGGTGGGCCGGGGTCGATCGCGATCGGCGCGCGGCAGCACCAGGGGGTGGTGGTGGTCACGGTGGAGGACGACGGTCCCGGCATCCCGCCCGATGAGCGGGTGCTCGTGTTCGATCGCTTGTACCGGGGGCGGAATGCGCGCGAGACCTGGCCGGGGGCCCGCGGCATCGGGCTCCACGTGTGCCGCCGCCTCGTGGAGGCGCACGGCGGCCGGATCTGGGTGGAGCCGGGATCGGATCGCAGCGCCATCTCGTTCAGCATGCCGATCGCGGGCCGCGCCACGACGCCGGGCGGGGACCAGCCGGATGCGACGCCGGCATGAGCCGGGAAGGAAGCGGCCCCCTGCCCGTCGACGGCTCACGGCCGCCCAATGGCCTGCGGAACGTCCCGCCCCCGTCGCCGTCCCGCCCACAGCCCGGGCACGGCGAGCTGGTGCTGATCGTGGAGGACGAGCCCGAGTTCCGGGACCTCGTGGAGCTGTGGGTCAGCCGCCATGGATGGCGTACCGCGGTCGCAGCCGACGGGCTGGAGGCGACGCGCCTGTTCGGAGCAGAGGAGCCGGAGCTCGTGCTCCTTGATCTCAACCTTCCCGGCATGGACGGTTGGGCGGTGATCGAGTGGATCCGCGGGGTCAGCACGGTGCCCGTCCTGATGGTCACGGCGATGGGCTCCGAAGCCGACGTCGTCCGCGGCCTGGTAGCCGGTGCGGACGACTACCTGACGAAGCCTGTCCGCATGTCCGAGCTCGTGGCGCGGATCGCGGCGGCGTTGCGCCGGGTGCAGTTCGTGGAAGTCCCGCACGACCAGGAGCCCATCGAGGTTCCTGGCCTGCGCATCGAGCTCGTCACGCACCGGGTGATGGGGGAGGCGGCCGAGGTCCACCTGACGCCCACGGAGTTCCGGCTCCTGGTCACGCTTGCCCGTCATCCGGGGACGCTCCGCAGCCACGCGGAGCTCCTGCGCGGCGTCTGGGGCCCCGCCTACGGCGAGGAGACCCAGCTGCTCCGGGTGACCATGCGCAACCTGCGCGCGAAGCTTGCCGCCGCATCGCCGGACCGGACGTTCATCGCCACTGAGTACGGCCTGGGCTACCGCTTCGAATCGGGAGCCTGAGGTTCCGGGGGTTCGCGGCGAGGCCCGCTCCATGGGGCCGGGCGCCCGTCTGCTAGAGTCGGCCGCGTCCCGTCCAGCCATCGCCTGCCCGTGTCCCTGCCAAGGCCGCGGGCCCTCGGAGTCCCCTCGTGACCGACCCCATCGTTGATCCCAACGCCGTCGCGCCCGCCGTGGCCAGCCTCGAGACCATCGTCTCGCTGTCCAAGCGCCGCGGCTTCATCTTCCCGTCGTCCGAGATCTACGGTGGCATCAACGCCGTGTGGGACTACGGGCCCTTGGGCGTGGAGCTCAAGAACAACGTGAAGCGGGCCTGGTGGCGCGCGATGGTCCAGGACCGCAACGACATCGTCGGCCTGGATGCCGGGATCCTGATGCACCCGCAGGTCTGGGTCACCTCCGGCCACGTGGGGTCCTTCAGCGATCCGCTGGTCGAGTGCGCGACCTGCCGCCGCCGGTTCCGTCTGGATGAGCTGCCCGGTGCCGAGGACCTGTCGGCGACCGATCTCCGTGACGAGACCGTCGTCGCCCGACTGGGCCTGGTGTGCCCCAACGACGGCGGCCCCCTGTCGCCGCCCCGCCGGTTCAACCTCATGTTCACCTCGCACATGGGCCCTGTCGAGGACGAGGGATCCATCGTCTACTTCCGCCCGGAGACCGCGCAGGGCAGCTACGTCAACTTCAAGAACGTCCAGCAGAGCTCGCGCAAGAAGATCCCGTTCGGCATCGCGCAGGTCGGCAAGTCCTTCCGCAACGAGATCAGCCCGGGCAACTTCGTGTTCCGGATGCGCGAGTTCGAGCAGATGGAGATGCAGTACTTCGTGCGCCCGGAGGAGGGTGCCGCGGAGGCCTTCGAGTTCTGGCTGCCCCGGCGCAAGGCCTGGTACGAGGCGTATGGCGTGACGCCGTCCCGCCTCCGGTTCCGGGAGCACGCGCCGGACGAACTTGCCCACTACGCCAAGAAGGCGATCGACGTGGAATACCGCTTCCCGTTCGGCTGGAAGGAGCTCGAGGGGATCCACAACCGTGGCGACTTCGACCTTGGCAACCACGCCAAGTCGTCCGGCGAGAACCTCGAGTATTTCGACCAGGCTTCGGGCGAGCACTTCATCCCGTGGATCGTCGAGACCGCCGCCGGAGCCGACCGTGCGGCCTTCACGTTCCTGATCGACGCCTACCGCGAGGAGCAGGTCCGCGAGGATACGCGGGTCGTGCTGGGCCTGCACCCCGACCTGGCGCCGTACAAGGTGGCCGTCCTCCCGCTGCTCAAGAAGCGACCCGAGATCGTGGAGCTGTGCCATCGCCTTCTCGGCGACCTCAAGCGCGACATGATGGCCGTCTACGACGACACCGCCGCGATCGGGAAGCTGTACCGGCGCCAGGACGAGATCGGCACGCCGTGGTGCGTGACCGTGGACGTGGACTCGCTGGAGGACGGGGCGGTCACGATCCGTGACCGCGATTCCATGACCCAGGAGCGGGTCCCCGTGGAGGGCGTGAAGCGCCTGATCATGGACCGGATGGACGCCGTCCGGCCCTAGGGTTGGCCGGGCCGGGGCCTGTGCGTGCGGCAGTCCGGGAGCCGCGCGCCGTGTGCCGCGGGCACGAAGTCGGGCGCGGGCCGCGGCGGGTGTGCGCCCCAGGCACGGTGACGACCTTCGCGCGCCCGACATCGACGACCACTGCGTCGTCCCAGTGCGTCCCAGGCACGGAGGCGACCTTCGCGACCGAATTCCGTGCGCGCCACGCACACCTTGCCCGATGACGGAGGGCTCGGGCCCTACCAGCCGGAACCCGTGGACGTCGCGCGGGTGGCGGCGGTGATCGCGCGGGTCCTGGGCCCGCGCCTGTCCGAGCCGCCGATCGACGCCTGAACAGTCGACACCAACCCGGATCTGCGCGGCGTCGCGCCCGCGCACCGCACGGCAGTCCGGTGCCCGCCAGCACCGCGGGGGACTCCCGGGTCATGGAGCGTCCTGCCGGGGCGTTCCAGAGTCAGCGACACGGGCGCGGTCGTCGTGAAGGCATTCCTCAGACGGCTGCGCCCATCCATGTCGCGATCGCGCCCATCCCCGGAGCGCACGGACATGGAACGGCGGGCAACGCTGGGCGTCGCCCGCCTGGAGATGCGGATAGCGTTTCCGCCCCGCGGGCGCTCAGCCCTTCGCGGCTGCGGTCGCCTTGACGTTCTCCTTCGTCGCCTCCACGGGAGCGACGGGTGGCCAGACGCCGTTGAGGTAGGAGTCGATGGCCTTCGCGGAGTCCTTGCCGTCGCCCATGGCCAGGATCACGGTCGCCGCGCCCCGCACGATGTCGCCACCGGCGAACACGCCCGGCATGCTGGTCATGCCGAACTCGTCCGTGATCATGTAGCCGTACTCGTTGACCTTGAGCTCGGGGGCACTGCCGGTGAGCAGCGGGTTGGCCCGGGTGCCGATGGCCACGACCACGAGGTCGCAGTCGATGACGTGCTCCGAGCCCTTGATCTTGATGGGCCGGCGGCGGCCGCTCGCATCCGGCTCGCCAAGCTCCATCTTGCTGCAGCGCAGGCCGGTCACCCACCGCTCGTCGTCGGCGAGGACCTCCTCCGGGGCGGTCAGCAGCTCGAACCGGACGCCCTCGTCCTTGGCGTGGTGGACCTCCTCCTTCCGGGCAGGCAGCTCGTCGAAGGACCGGCGGTAGACGATCGTTGCCTCGGTCGCGCCGAGCCGCTTGGCGGTCCGGACCGCATCCATGGCCACGTTGCCACCACCGACGACCACGACCCGCTGGCCGTGGAGGATCGGGGTCTTGGAGTCCGGGCTCCAGGCGCCCATCAGGTTGACGCGGGTCAGGTACTCATTGGCCGAGTACACGCCCTTGTAGTTCTCGCCGGGGACGTTCATGAACACCGGCAGGCCCGCGCCCACGGCCAGGAACAGCGCGTCGTACTCCTCCCGCAGCTCGGGGACGGTGTAGGTCCGGCCGACGATCGCGTCGACCTCGATCTTGACGCCATCAGCCACCAGCCGGTCAACCTCCGCCTGGACGATGTCCTTGGGCAGGCGGAACTCCGGGATGCCGTAGATCAGGACGCCACCGGGGGCGTGGAACGCCTCGAACACCGTCACGTCGTGGCCCTTGCGGGCAAGCTCGCCCGCCGCCGTCAGACCGGCCGGGCCGGAGCCCACGATGCCGACCTTCTTGCCGGTCGCGACGGGCTGTGCCTTGGGCAGCTCGTCGAGGTGCTGGAGCGCCCAGTCCGCGACGAATTGCTCGAGGTAGCCGATGGCCACCGAGTCACCCTTCTTGGTCCGGATGCAGACGCCCTCACACTGGCTCTCCTGCGGGCAGACGCGGCCGGTGACGCACGGCAGGGCGTTGTCGCTGAGGAGGCTCTCCGCGGCCGACGGCAGGTCGCCGTCGCGCAGGAACTTGATGAAGCGCGGGATGTCGACCCGGACCGGGCAGCCGTCGACGCAGAACGGCTTGGGGCACTGGATGCAGCGCTCCGCCTCCATCATCGCCAGTTGGTAGGAGAGGCCCAGGTTGACCTCTTCGAAGTTCTGGGCCCGGACCTCACCGGCCTGCTCGGGCATCGAGACCCGGCCGATCGTCATCCGCTCCTTGTTGCTGAGCGGGGCCTTCTGGGGAGCTGCGGCACCGTCCTCGTCGGCCGGCACCGGGGACGCGGGCTCGGTCATGCCTTCACCTCGGTGGTTGCGCAGGCGCCCTTGGCCTCCTCCTCCTTCTGCTGCGCGAGCGCCTTGGTCTCGAAGGAGCGGTAGGTGGTCAGGCGGTCGGCGAGCTCCTGGAAGTTGACGTCGTGGGCGTTGAACTCGGGGCCGTCGACGCATGCGTACTTGGTCTCACCCGCGATGGTCACGCGGCAGCCGCCGCACATCCCGGTCCCGTCGACCATGATCGCGTTGAGCGAGACCGTCGTCTCGACGTCGTACGGCTGGGTCATCTCGGAGACGGCCTTCATCATCGGCACGGGCCCGATCGCGTAGACCGCATCGACGCCGCCCGCGTCGAGCAGGTCCTTGAGCGCCTGGGTGACGAAGCCGTGACGGCCGTACGAGCCGTCATCCGTGCACACGACGACATCGCCGCACGCCCGGAGCTCCGGCTCCAGGATGACCCACTCCTTGGAGCGGCCGCCGATCACGCTCGTCACGTGGACGCCATTCTCCGAGAGGGCCCGGACGATGGGCAGGATGACCGCGGTGCCCACGCCACCGCCGACGCAGACGGCGTGGCCGGACGAGATCAGGTCCGTCTCGCGGCCGAGCGGGCCCGCCACGTCCTGGATCTCGTCGCCGGCCTGGAGGTCGGTGAGCTCGGTGGTGCTGACGCCGATCGCCTGGATCATCAGCGTGATGGTCCCTGCCTCGGCGTCGTTGTCGGCGATCGTCAGCGGGATGCGCTCGGAGCCCGGACCCTTGCGGACGATGACGAACTGGCCGGGACGCCGGATCTTGGCGATCCGGGGGGCCTCGACGACGAGGCGGACGACGTTCGGGGAGAGCTGCTCGCGCTCGACGACGGAATGCATGGAACCTCGCTGGTTGATGGTGACCCCAGAGATGGTGGCCCATGGGGTCGCGCGCACGTTACCTGCCCATGGCCCCGCGCTGCGGTCCGAAGGTCACGACGGGGCCGGGCCATTGCGGGGCCTTTGCGGGGCTGGGTGTGTGCCCCAATCATGCACCCGGATGGTGGATGCTGGCTCCGGGCGTCCGGCGCGCGCCGCTGAGGGCCCGCCGTCCGACGGGCGCGGGTGGGGTACCTGTGGCCGTCAGCCCGGAGTCGGAGCTGGGGCCTTCCCCTTTGGCCAGTAGAGCTCCTTCTTCACATGGAACTCCGGGAAGCCGCGATCCATCAGCGTCCGCTCCACGTTGAGGATCATCTCGGGGTTGCCGCAGATGTAGACGACGGTGCGGTCCGGCTTGAGCCCCAGCTCCTTGCACGTGTCCGTGATGACCTGCTCGGCCCGGCCCACCCGTCCGGTCCAGCCGGCGTTGCGCGGGTCGTCGGGCCGCGAGACCGTGGGGACGTACGTGAGGCGGTACGCCGGGTCCCGCCCCCAGCCTTCGAGCTCATCGCGGTAGCCGAGCTCGGGCGCGAAGGAGCAGCCGTTGATAAGCACGGTCTTGCGCGGCTTGCCCTGGGCCATGCCCTCCCGGACCATGGAGACGAACGGCGCGATCCCGGTCCCGGTCGACACGTACAGGTGCGTCCGGGAGTCGTCGGGCTCCAGCATGAACTTGCCCTTCGGCCCGATCAGCCGCATCCGGTGCCCCAGCTCGAGCCGCCAGAGCGCGGTGGTAAACCGGATGATGGGCACGTGGCGCACGAACAGCTCGTAGCCCTCGGTGTCGGCCACGGACGGCGCCGATGCGACGGAGTACGGCCGCTGCAGCAGCTTGCCGTCGGCCATGACGCCGGTGGTCATGTACTGGCCGGGCTCGAACGGCGTGGCCGTGCCATCCATCTTCACCCAGAAGTACGCGAGGTCGGACGTCAAGTCGATGCGCTTCACGAGGGTCGCGTTGTAGGCCTCGGCCTGCTGGTCGATTACGCGGGTGTCCTCTGCCTGGCTGGTCACGGGATGGGGCTCCTGAACCGGAAAGCATGCGAGCGGGTGGGTGCGTCGGGGACGCGCGACCCGTTCCTGAGTGTACCGCCCGCCTCGCGCCGGGCCGCGCCGGGCCGCGCCGGGCCGTGCCGAACCGCGCCTTCACCGGGCGTCTCGCACGCGAGATCGGCGGACAGCCCCGCTCGGCCCCCGGCATCCCGCCGAATGGCCCCATTCGGCGGGCGCTCCGGCCCATGCCTTGGCAGCCCCTGCGAAACCCGGCCGATGGGACACCGCGGCGTACAATTGCGGTGATCGACCAAGAGGTACCGCGGGCTGCGTCCCACCGTGCCCGCCAGTTGCACCAAGGAGCCCCACCACGATGGCCCAGAGCCCAACCACGTCCGATCGGCCGCACGCCGCCGCCAAGCGCTACATCTACGCCTGGGGCGCGGGCACGGCCGAAGGCAACGGCACCATGAAGGATCTGCTCGGCGGCAAGGGCGCCGGCCTGGCCGAGATGACCCTCGCCGGCCTGCCGACCCCGCCGGGATTCACGATCACGACCGAGGCCTGCAACGACTACTTCAACGCCGGCAAGCAGCTCCCCGCCGGCCTGTGGGATGACACGGTCGCCGCGATGAAGCAGGTCGAGGAGCGCTCCGGCAAGGGCTTCGGCGACGCCGGCAACCCGCTCCTCGTCTCCGTCCGCTCGGGCGCCAAGTTCTCGATGCCGGGCATGATGGACACGGTCCTCAACCTGGGCCTCAACGAGGAGACCCTCCAGGGCCTCATCGACCTGTCGGGCAACGAGCGCTTCGGCTGGGACGCCTACCGGCGGTTCATCGGCATGTTCGGCCGGATCGTTATGGGCGTCGATGCCGCGCGCTTCGACGAGCCGCTCGAGCTCCGCAAGCATGCCCACGGCGCAGACGCCAAGGACACCGACCTGACGGTCGAAGATCTCAAGGCCCTCGTCGCCGAGTTCAAGCAGGTCGTCCGCGAGGACACCGGCCGCGACTTCCCGACCGACCCCAACGAGCAGCTGGACCTCGCCATCAAGGCGGTGTTCGCCTCCTGGTTCGGCAAGCGCGCCAACGACTACCGCAACAGCCAGAAGATCGCCCACGATCTCGGCACCGCCGTGAACATCGTGACCATGGTCTTCGGCAACATGGGCGACGACTCCGGGACTGGGGTCGCGTTCACGCGCAACACGTTCGACGGTACCAAGGAGCTCTACGGCGAGTACCTCGTCAACGCCCAGGGCGAGGACGTCGTCGCCGGCATCCGCACCCCCGAGGACATCAGCCACCTCAAGGTCGAGATGCCCGCGGCGTACGAGGAGTTCCTCAAGATCGGGAACCAGCTGGAGGCCCACTACCGGGACGTCCAGGACCTCGAGTTCACGATCGAGCGCGGCAAGCTGTACATGCTCCAGACGCGCATCGCCAAGCGGACCGCGGCGGCGGCCGTCAAGATCGCCGTCCAGATGGTCGAGGAAGGCGTGATCTCCGAGCAGGAGGCCGTCGAGCGCATCGAACCCGCCCAGGTTGACCAGCTCCTGCGCGCGCAGTTCGACCCCAACGCCCGCAAGGGCGCGGCCAAGATCGCCAAGGGCCTCAACGCGTCGCCCGGCGCGGCCGTTGGGCGCGCGGTCTTCAACGCCGACACCGCCGTCGAGTGGGTCGAGCGGGGCGAGAAGGTCGTCCTCGTGCGCGTCGAGACCAGCCCCGACGACTTCCACGGGATGGCCGTTGCCCAGGGCATCCTGACCGCCCGCGGTGGCGCCACGTCGCACGCGGCCGTCGTTGCACGCCAGATCGGCAAGCCGTGCGTCGCGGGCTGCGCCGAGCTGCTCGTGGACTACGGGACCAACTCCGCCCGCTCATCGCTGTCCGAGGTCACCTTCAACGAGGGTGACTGGATCAGCGTGGACGGCTCCACGGGCGAGGTCTTCGTCGGCGCGCTGCCGACGGTCGAGGCCCGGTTCGAGGACCAGCCGGAGCTGCAGCAGATCCTCGGCTGGGCCGACAAGATCCGCCGGATGCAGATCTGGACCAACGCCGACAAGCCGGAGGAGGCTGAGCAGGCCCGCGGCTACGGCGCCCAGGGCATCGGCCTCTGCCGGACCGAGCACATGTTCCGCGAGGGCGAGCGGCTGGAGATCGTGCGCGGCGCGATCCTCGTCGCCAACGTCGCCACCCGGGCCAAGGCGAAGGTCGCCGCCGGCGAGGCGCTCTCGGCCGACGAGACCGAGGCCCTCACCACGTTCGACGACGCCATGGCCAAGCTCGAGGTGCTCCAGCAGGGCGACTTCGAGGGGATTCTCGCGGCAATGAGCGGCCTGCCGGTCGTCGTCCGCCTGATCGACCCCCCGCTCCACGAGTTCCTCCCCAACCTGGAGGAGCAGCTGGTCAAGGTGACCAAGGCCGGCGATGCGGCGACCGATGAAGACAAGGAGCTCCTTGCCACCATCAAGTCGATGCACGAGCAGAACCCGATGCTCGGACTGCGCGGCTGCCGCCTGGGCCTGATGATTCCGGACTTCGTGAAGATCCAGACCCGCGCCATCCTCAACGCCGCGGTGGCGGTGAAGAAGGCAGGCAAGGATCCGCGGCCCGAGATCATGATCCCGCTCGTGGGTCACGTGAACGAGCTGATCGCGACCCGCGCCCTGCTCGACGCCGAGGCCGACGCCGTCGTCGCCGCCGCGGGCGAGGAGATCGACTTCAAGTTCGGAACCATGATCGAGATCCCGCGGGCCGTCTGGGTCGCGGACAAGATCGCCGAGCATGCCGAGTTCTTCAGCTTCGGCACCAACGACCTCACCCAGATGACGTTCGGCTACAGCCGTGACGACGCCGAGGGGGGCTTCCTCCTCAAGTACGTCGAGGGCGTCGCTCTCCCGGGTGGGGACAAGCCGTACCCGATCCTCGCCGAGAACCCGTTCCAGACCCTGGACGACGTGATCGCCGACGAGATGCAGATGGCCGTGGACAAGGGTCGATCGACGCGCCCGAACCTCAAGGTCGGGATCTGCGGCGAGCACGGTGGCGACCCGGCGTCGATCCACAAGTGCGAGAAGATCGGCCTCAACTACGTGTCCTGCTCGCCGTTCCGCGTGCCGGTGGCCCGCCTCGCGGCGGCCCAGGCCGTGCTGGCGACCTCGCACGACAAGTAGCACCTTCTGCCGGGCCCGTGGCCCGGCAACGTCACGCGCATGAACGAAGCGCCCTCCCCGATTGCGGGGAGGGCGCTTCGTCACTGGTAGGGCGCCTCGTCACTACTGGCCATGGCCCATAGGGCAGGCTTCCCCCTAGACCGGCTATGGCTCGCGGTGGCACGATAGGGTCCCCGGGGCCGCCGTGGGGTCCCGACGGCGAGGGAGGGAGCATTGCGAGACGCGCGCGGGGGCGCGGAACTCGGCCATACGGCCGCACTCGGGGCGCAACAGGTGGTACCGGCGAAGGTCCGGGTGCCGGTGCTTGCCGCCCTTCCCAGAGAGCGCCTGGAGGCCCTCCTCGGTGCTTCCTTCGGGAAGCGTCTGACGCTCGTGGTCGCCCCCGCCGGGTCCGGCAAGACCACGCTGCTTGCGCGCTTCGCGGCGACGGCCGGTGCACCGGTCGCCTGGTACCGCGCCGAGTCCTGGGATGCCGACGAGGCCTCCCTCGTGCGGCATGTCGAGGCGTCGCTCGCCGCGGTGGTTCCGGGGCTCGCGACCGGCTGGCGCCGGGTGGAGGACGCGGCGAGGGCGCTCGACGCCGCCGCGGGCTCGCCGCCGGTGCCCGTCCTGCTCATGATCGACGACTTCTATTGCCTGGAGGACACGCCAGCCGAGGCAGCGTTCGGGCGCCTGGTCGACTACGCGCCTTCGTGGCTGACGATCGTGCTCGCCACACGCGTTGCGCCGGGCCTCAACCTCTCGCGGCTGCGCGTCGCCGACCAGTTGCTCGAGGTGGGCCCGGATGACCTGCGGTTCCGGGCCTGGGAGGTCGAGCAGCTCTTCCGCGACGTGTACCACGATCCGGTGGCACCGGCGGACCTGGCGGTCCTCGCGCGCCGCACGGAGGGCTGGGCGGCGGGCCTGCAGCTGTTCCATCTCGCCACCCAGGGCCGTTCGCCGGAGGAGCGGCGCCGGGTGCTGGGCGGGCCGGGCTCCAGCGGCCGTCTGCTGCGCGAGTACCTCGCCCAGAACGTGATGGCCGGCCTGCCCGCGGACCTGCAGCGGTTCCTCGTCGACACCTGCGTCCTTGGGCGGCTGTCCGGGCCGCTGTGCGATCGGGTGCGCGACGCCGGAGGCAGCCGGGCCACGCTCGACGAGCTGGCCCGACGCGGGGTGTTCACCGTGCCTATCGAGGACGGGACGGACGCCTACCGCTACCACGAGGTCCTCCGCCAGCACCTCGACCGGATGCTCGTGGAGGAGGCCGGCGAGGCGACGGCCCGCGAGCGTCACGGTCGAGCAGGTCGCCTGCTCGAGGAGGACGGCGCGTTTCCGGAGGCGCTGCGTGCCTTTTCGCGGGCCGAGGACTGGGATGCGGTGCGCGCGCTGCTCGGTGGGGAGGGCGAACGCCTGGCCGCCAGCGACGAGGGCCGATGGATCGATGCCCTCCCACCGGCCATCGAACGGCACGATCCGTGGGTGGCGCTCGCGGCGGCGCGGCGTGCCCGGAACGACGGTCGCTGGCCTGCGGCCATGGCCGCGTATGCGCACGCGGAGGCGGGACTGGGTCCGGCCCGCGCCGCGGAGGTCCCTCGCACCGAGAGGCTGGCCCTGGCCGCCTGGCTGGACCCGGGAGCAATCCCGCCGCATGACCCTGTCGGCGTGCTCCGCCAGGGCCTGGTTCGTGACCCGGGCCGCACGGCTCGCGACCTCGCCCGTCGGCCGGAACCGTCGGCACCGGTCGCTCGGGGCCTGCTCCTGCTGGCTGCCGGTGAGGTCGTCACGGCTCACGGCATCCTCGAGGATGCCGCTGACGCCGGGTCCGGCGGACCGATCGCGGCTGCCGCGGCCCGCCTTGGCGCAACCGTTGCGGCGGTGCTCGCCGGTGAGCCATGTGACATGCGAGCCTTCGATCGGGCGGTCGAGGATGCCGAGCGGGCAGGGGTCGCGTGGCTGGCGCGCCTCGGCCGGGCGCTGGGAGGGAGCCTCGCCGCCGCCGGAGCCGGTGCCGGCGACCGCCAGACCACGCTCACCGTCGACGAGACGTGGGGCTCCGCCCTGCTCGACCTGGCCGCAGCTTGGTGCGGTCACGGGGATCCGGCCGATGTGCTCGACGCGGCCGACGCCGGGGCGGACACCTTCCGGCGGCTCGGGGCAGGCGTCCTGGAGTCGTGGGCACGCTCGCTTGGAGCACTGGCCGCGGCCCGGTCTGGACTGCCCGACGCCCGAGACCAGGCCGCCGCGGCCGAGGGCCTCGCGCGCGCGACCGGGACGCCGGCGGCGCGGATGCTGGCGCACCTCGCCCTCGCCGAGGCGGACCCCGGCCGGCGCGACGATCACCACCAAGTCGCCCAGGCGGCCGCCATGGAGACGGGGCTCAACGAGCCCCCGTGGGTGCGGAGGTCCGATGGCGCCGAGGAAGGTCCGGACGAGGGTGTGGCGGCGGCCCCCGCGGTGCTCGCTCCGGATGTGGCACCCGAGCGGCAGGAAGGCGCAGGGCCCGCAATTCGGGTACGCACGCTGGGCGGTTGCGTCCTGGAGGTCGATGGTCGCCGTGTCGAGCTCGATGGCGTCAAGCCACGGGTCCGGTCGCTGCTGCGCCTGCTTGCGATGCACGCGGGGGCGCCGGTCCACCGCGAGGTGATCCAGGAGGCGCTGTGGCCCGATGTCGATGCGGGCGCAGGCGCCCGCAGCCTCCATGTCGCCCTGTCCGCCCTGCGCCGGCTTCTCGACGAGGCGGTGTGCCCGCCCGGCAGCCACCTCGTCGTCCGCGACGGCGATGCCTACCGGCTCGCGGTCGCGCCGGAGGACGTCGACATCGGCCGCTTCGATCGCGCCCTCTCCGCCGGTCGTGCCGCCACGGCGCGCGGGGAGGCGTCGTCGGCTGCGTTCGCCACGATCCTGGACCTCTACACCGGCGACCTGCTCCCCGAGGAGGGCCCGGCCGACTGGGTGGCCGAGCGCCGTGACCAGTACCGGACGCGGGCCATCGAGGCCGCGGAACGGCTCGCCCAGGAGAGTCTGCTGGCGGGAGACCTGTCCACCGTCGTTCGGGCCTGCAGGTTCGGCCTGGAGCTGGATCGCTACCAGGATGCCCTGTGGCGCATGCTGATCAGCGCCCGGGATCGCGGCGGCGAGGCAGGCGCGGCATCACGCGACCGCCGCGAGTACGCCCTCGTCCTGGAGACGCTGGGCGTATCGGTCGATCCGGCGGTCGCCGCCCCCTGACCCCGCTTGCGGACCAGGTCGGCAAGCGACCACGACCGCGGGACGCTACCCCTTCTTGAAGAACTCGATCTCCGAGATGGAGATCGGCGCGGACTCCGGCCCGTTGGTGGCAAGCACGCGGATGGTCACGCCGTCCACCTTGCTCGCGGACAGGTCGAACTCCTGCTTGTCCTTGACGTCCTCGAGGTCGATGGTGGTCGACGTGCCATCGGAGAAGTCGAGCGCGAGCTTCGACGGGCGTCGCAGGTCCACGAAGGTCTCAGAGTTGCCGGGGTAGACGATCACGGCCCCGAGATCGACCGGCTCCTGGAAGGTCACCTTGATCGCCGGTGCCTTGTCGTTGCCCTGCCAGTCCGTGTTGAAGAACGTGTCGAACATGCGATCCGCCTCGTGGCCGTCGAGCGCGCTGCTCGCGCTGGCCGCGACCGGGCGTTCCGCCTCGAGCGTGGGCGCGAAGAACTTGCGGACGCTGTCCACGAGTCCCCCGATGCCATCCTGACGCACGCTGCCCACCGCGCCGTTCACCACGCCCTGGAACGACGGGATGCCGACGTAGCCGAAGATGCCGATGGCGACGACCAGAACGAGCAGGCCCCGGACCAGGCCGACGCCCTTGAGCACGCTTCCGATGCCGCGCTTGCCGGTGGCCTTGGCGGAGCCCTTCTTCATCGGGTCGATGCGCTCGCCGGCGGCGTACTGCTTCGGTTGCCTGGATCCGTCGCCAAAGATGCGCTTCCACCAGGGGACCTTGACCGCCGCCGCGATCTTCGCCTCGCCGAGGCCGGCGCCGCAGCGCCGGCAGAACTTGCGGGCTGGGTCGTTGGGCTCGCCGCAGGACCCGCAGATGCGGTCGCCCGGCTGGACGACGCGCTGCTCCACCTGGGCGACGGGCTTGGGCTTGGGCGCGACGCTCGCGGTTGGCAGGCGGGCCGCCGGCTGGTCATCGGCGGGCTCGGGCCGCCGGGCTTCGGGCTGAGAACCAGGCACCGCGGCCGGAGGGCGTGCCGGCGGCTGCACCGCCGCCGACGGCTGGACGGCGGACGGTTGGACGGGGGCCGGCGCTGCTGATGGCGTGGATGCCCCTGGCACGATCGCGCCCGGCCCGGGTGCCTCCACGGGCGGCGGGGAAGCGAGCGACGCGGCGGCGAACGTCGTGGAGAGCTTCCGGGTGGGGCCACCGCGACGGGCCTTGGGCAGGTCGGGCTCGGGCTCCGGCTCCGGCTCGACAACAGACACGGGCTCCGGCACGGGCACGGGCTCCGGCTCCGGCACGGGCTCCGGCTCCGGCACGGGCACGGGCTCCGGCTCCGGCACGGGCTCCGGCTCCGGCACGGGCACGGGCACCGGCTCCGGCTCGGGCACGGGCACCGGCTCCGGCTCGGGCACGGGCACCGGCTCCGGCTCGGGCTCCGGCTCCGGCTCGGGCTCCGGCACGGGCTCCGGCTCCGGCTCGGGCTCCGGCACGGGCTCCGGCTCCGGCTCCGGCACGGGCTCCGGCTCCGGCTCCGGCACGGGCACGGGCACCGGCTCCGGCACGGGCACGGGCACCGGCTCCGGCTCGGGCACGGGCTCCGGCTCCGGCTCGGGCTCCGGCACGGGCACGGGCACCGGCTCCGGCTCGGGCTCCGGTTCTGGCTCCGGCACGGGCACGGGCACCGGCTCCGGCTCGGGCTCCGGTTCTGCCTCTGGCTCGGGCTCCGGTTCTGCCTCCGGCTCGGCCACGGGCACGGGCACGGGCACCGGCTCAGGCTCGGCCACGGGCACGGGCTCCGGTTCGGCAACGGGCTCCGGTTCTGGCTCCGGCACGGGCACGGGCACCGGCTCAGGCTTAGGTTGGGGCGTTGTTTCGATGACGACGACGCGGCTCGAGGCGCGGGCGTCTACGGGCGGGACCTGGGCCGCGGTCTCGGCCGGTTTCGCCCACTCCAGGAACTGGCCGCAGTTGCCGCAGAACGCATCCGACGCGTCGTTCTGGTGGCCGCAGTTGCCGCAGACGATCACGGGCGCACTCCCAGGTTCCCTCGCTCGACCCGGGAAGGATAGACGGACCGGACCCGCGCCATCCAGCGACCCTGCGTCATCCCTTGCCGGCCGGGCCCTTCACCAGCTCGATCCGGTGGATCACATGGGCAGGCTTGGCGGCGGAGACCAGCGCGTCGAGACGGGTGGCGTCGACGGCCTTGGGATCTGGCACGGTCACCCGCACGACGACCATGGGCTCCGGCGATCCGGGAAGGTCGCCACCAGGGTCCACCGACCAACCCGTGGCCCCGTTCTCGGCGATCTCCACGGAGCCGCCGGTCTGGATCTCCACCTGCTCGGCCAGTCCCACGGCGGTCCCGCGCATCCGGTAGAGCTCGACGGCCCGGGCCACGATGGCCCGCCGCCTGGCGTCGTCCCAGCTCTCGTCCAGGGCTATGCCCACCCAGCCGGCCAGCCAGGCGAGGAAGTCGTCGGGGGCGAGATGGGGGTCGAGGTAGGCATCGAAGTTGTCGAGCGTGCTGTAGACCGGCGCCACGATCCCATCGAGTGCGCCGAGCATGCGCTGGACGAAGTCGTCGTCCTGATAGATGGCGGGCAGCGCGGGACCCAGCGGGTGACGGGAGGGCAAGCCCGAGAGTGCGCCGCGCATCACGCCTCCTCGACCAGCACCTGGTGCTCGTAGCTGAACGCCAATGCGTGGGGCTCGAGCTCGAGGCGAGGTGTCTGCTGTCCGCGCTGGCCTGTGACCGGGTCCGCACCGAACAGGCGAGCATCCTCCACGATCTCGGTGCCGCGCAGGCCCTGGAGGACCGCGAACACCTCGCCGACGTTGATCGGGCGTCCGAACGGCCAGCCTGACCCGTCCGGGCCACCGGTGATCGGGTGGAAGTACTCGTGCAGAGCCGCCAGCGCCTCCTCCTGGAGCCGGGTCGGATTGACCCGCGGGCGGGCGCGCAGCTTGGCGACCACGGTGATCCCACGGTAGACGGGTGGCTCCACGATCGCCCGGGTCCCGATCACCCGGCACTCCTCCAGCCGGTCCGTGATCCGCTGGAGGGTCTCCTCGCCGGGCACGAGCTGCTCGAATCGCAGCCGCCCGTGGTCGGACACGGCGGCCGGGACCACCAGCACCCGGACGGAGCCGGCGTCGGCGCCGTCACCCGCGGCGACGGCCCGGACGCGCGCGACCTCGGGGGCAGCCTCGCGCGCGAGCTGTTCGTAGTCCTCGGTCGTCACGGCACGGCCGCGCGCCCGGAGGCGGATCGGGCCACGGACCTTGGCATTCTCGATGTCCTCGCCATCCACGCCGCCCCGGGCCGGCCGGCGGTTCTCCACGCGCGCCACGAAGGGGATCGACGCCTTCATCACCGCGATGGCGCGGGGTGCCACGTTGCCGCGGCGGCCACCGCCGACCCGGTACTCGCGGAGGCGCAGGTGAGCGCCCTTGGCCGGGACCGCTCCGTAGTGCCGGAACCCTCCGTCGGCCAGCCGCACGGCCGGTCCGAAGCGGATCTCGCCCGACGCCGCATCGAGCGTGAAGTGGCGGCCGTCCGGGCCGCTCGCCGCGAAGTCGGGGACGTGCTCCCACTCGTCCCAGCCCGCATCGCTCGCGACCTCGAGGACGGGGCTGATGTCCCCGGGGACGACGGGTCCTCGCTTTAGGACGAAGGACTGGCCCGGGACGCCCTCGGACATGCCGAGGTCCTCGCCCGCGACGAGCTCGGCGTTCACGGCATCGACCGTTCCGCCGACGGTGATCGCCACCAGAGCGCTTACCTTGGGCGAGGCGCTGTACGGCGGCTGGCCCTCGAGGGGCTCCGTCACCCGTGCACGCAGCCACCCGGCGCGCTGCTTGGCAATGAGGGAGGCCACATGGTCACGCGGGACGTGGAGCACCACGTCGCCGTCGCGGTTGAGGCCGCCGGTGGTGTCCGAGTCAAGCTCGCATGGCTCCCAGTCGTCGCCCGTCCATGCCTCCCAGGTCAGCGGCGGGTTGGTCGGGTCGACACCCACGCCGTCGATCGACGCCCTGAAGCGCAGCCGGACGGCGTTCGACGGCACGGCCTCGGTCAGGCCCACGTAGAGGGCATCGCCGGGCTTCGGCTCCTCGCTGAAGGCGAAGATTCCGGCTCCCTTCTCGAGGCTCTCGCTGTGGTCACGCAGCGTCTTGCCGTCGACCATGGAGCCCAGCCGCCCGAGCGCGCTGGGGACGACCGGCAGGTCGTGCGTCGTGGCGAAGGCGATCGCCTCTGAGGTGTCCGTCCGCAGGGTCGCGACCTGTGTCCCGGCGGGGATGGTCACGGTGTCGGGCTGCGGCGCGGTCAGCCAGAAGGTGACCTGCGTCCGCGCGGCCGTCGGCGGGTAGAGGCTGACGCCGATGAGCTCCAGGAACTTCACGTAGTGGCGGTCCGGGACGCGATTGAGCCGGTAGACGACCTGGTCGGTCATCCAGGCGAACAGCTCGATCAGGGTCACGCCGGGGTCGGACACGTTGTGGTCCGTCCACTCCGGGCAGCGCTGCTGCACGAGCCTCTTTGCCTCGTCCACGAGGTCCTGGAAGCGGCGGTCGTCGAGGTTGGGCACCGGCAGGGCCATGGTCAGTCTCCTCCCGGGATCACGTAGAAGGGGAACACGAGGTTGCGGCGGTCGTTGGTCGGCCGGATGGCGTAGCGGATGTCGATGTAGAGGGTCGTGGCCTCGCGGCTGTCGAACGTGACGACCACGTCCTCGACCTCGATCCGCGGCTCCCAGCGACGGAGCGCGGCCTTGACCTCGGCGGCCATCGCCGACGCCGTGCCGCCGTCCGCCGAGGCGAACACGTGCTCGTGGATCCGGCAGCCGAACTCGGGACGCATCGGCCGCTCGCCCGGCGACGTGCCGAGGATCAGGCGAATCGCCTCCTCGATCTCGCGCTCGCGTGAGACCAGGGCGATGCTGCCGGTGGCGTCCGTGCGCAGCGGGAAGGCCCAGCCGCGTCCGATGAACTCGTCGCTCACATCACCCTCCTCACGCCACCGTCACGTCGCCGACGGTGGACACGGGCTGGCCCGGCACCTGGGCGCACATGGCGGTCTGCGAGTCGGTCGTCGCGATGGGCTTGCCACCGGCCATCACGGTGGGGCTGCCGGACAGGACCATGCCCTGCTGCATCGTGGGGACCATGAACGGGTCCGACGGGTGGAGGCCCACGTGGGGCGGCGTGTTGTAGCCGGACGAGCCCATGACAGCAACCGCCTTGCCGCCGATCGTGACCGTCGGCTCGAGCCCGGTCAGGAGGGGTGCCGAGAAGGGCATCGGGGCAGGGGAGGGCTGCGGCGCCCCCGATGCCGGGTTCGGCACCTGGTGGACCGCGCACTGGCCCTGGATCTTGTCGCCCATGACGAGCGGCTGCGCCATCTCCCGCTCCGCCTAGTTGAGCGCCACGGTGGCGCCCTTGATGGCCGTCTGGCCCGATGCCTTGATCTCGACACCCGAGGCGTCGACCTTGAAGCTGCCCTGCGTCTTCACCTCCACGTCGCCGGTCCCCTCGAGCAGGAGCTTGCCGTCGAAGTAGACGTGGACCTGCCCCTTGGTCTCGTTGAGCGAGACCCGGAACTTGTTGTCGGCGCTGATCAGCGCGATCCCGGATTCGCCTGGGTCGTCGAAGAACACCAGCTTGTGCCCGGCTCGCGAGACGAACCCCGAACGGGTCACCTTGCCGGCGTCGAACAGCGAATCGCCCAGTGGCGGCGTGTCCGTGCCGTTCCATAGCCCGCCCAGGACGAAGGGCCGCGACGGATCGCCGTGCTCGAAGGCCACCAGCACCTCGTCGCCGACCTGGGGCATCCAGACCACGCCGTAGTCCTTGCCGGCGCCCGGCATCGCCACGCGCGCCCAGAAGGAGACGGCGTCCTCGCCCATCCACGGGAAGCGGAGCCGCACGCGACCCATCGCCTCGGGATCATCGTTGTCGTCGACCAGCGCGATCACGACCCCCGGCAGCCGATCGGGGGTTCCGGCCGACCCCTGGCTGACCAGCCCCAGGATCGAGCGGTCCTGGCGCCCGGTGAACTCGAGCGCCGTCCGATAGGCACCGGCACCGAACTCGTGGCGGGAGCCGGAGATCACCCACTTGCCCGCGAGGGCCGGGTCGATGCCCGACACGCTGACGGGTGTGCCCGCCCGGAGCGCCGGCGAGCCGACGGCGACGGCCGTGGCCTCGAACCCGGCGCTGCCGATCTGCTCCGCCCTCGCCTGGGCCAGCTGGTCGGCGGCCTGCTGGCTCTGGACCCCGTGGTTGACCACGACGAGGGTCTGGCCGCCGACCAGCTCGGCCAGGTCCGCGGCGGTGGTCGACAGCTCGGCGTTGGTCGCGGTGGCATCGGCCGTCCCGATGACCTCCTGCTTGGCGGCGGGATCCCAGCCCCGGACCTCAACGCTCGCGACCTGGGCCACGGCGCTCATCCGTGCCCGGAACTCGAGCAGGTTGCTGCCCCACACCAGCTGGACCGGATCCGCACTCTCGAAGTCGCCCTCTCCGGGCGCCCCAGTGGACTCGATCGGCTTCTTGAACTTGAGCGTCTCGTCGTCCACGTGACAGTCGAAGCCGATCTCGCGGGCGAGCCCGTACAGGAAGTCCAGGTCGGACTGGTTCACCTGGAACACGTGCTCGTACGTGCCGTCCGACGTATCGACCTCGGCCTGGAGGCCTGCGTCCCCGGCGATCTGCTGGGCGATGTCCGAGTACTTCGTGTTCTGATAGGTGGCGGTCCGGCGGCCCGCCGCCAGGCGGTGTGACTTGTCGTAGCCGCGGACCACGGCCCGGGTCCCCAGCGTGTCGTACTCGGCCTCGATGGACGTCACCTCACCGGTGATGAGCGGCTCGGGGCTGTCACCCGTGAGCGACGTCGTGGAGATCCGCACGACCTTGCCGATCTCGAGGCCCGCCCTGCCCAGGATGTCCCGGGTGGGGTCCCGGAACACGAGGGCGAACATGTCGGGCATGGCCAGGCGGTCCACCACCAGGGCGCTCTCGAGCTGGCCCTCGAGGTCCGGAGCCAGCTCCGTGCCGTCGATCTCGACGATCCGCTGGATGGAGGCCGTGCTGGTGGGCATCGTCGTGGCTCAGGCGCCGCGCGCCGCGTCGGCGAGGCTCGGGATCAGGAGCACTGTGCCGGCCGTCACGCGCTGCGGGTCGTCGATCCCGTTGAGCTCGGCGATTGCGCGCCAGTAGGCGGGCCTGCCCAGCTCCGCGTAGGCCACGGACTGGAGCGTGTCGCCGTCGATCACCGTGTGGGTGCGCCGGCTGTTGATCGAGTGCGAGGTCGGGTTCTGCCCGCCGATCGACTCGGGCTGGCCCTCGATGGTGATGTCCACCTTGGCCTGGACCGGGGTCCCGTCCTTGCGGAAGATCGTGTAGTTGACGACGACGCTCTTGAGGAACCCCGAGAAGTCGTCCAGCTGCGGGTTGCCGCCCCAGCGGAATGACACCAGCGGCGGACAGGGCTTCTTCTTGCCCAGCGAGGCCGAGGTCGGGTGTGTCCAGCCCAGCAGCGTCGTGATCTTGGGGGTGACGTCGCCCTCCATCGACCCGAAGTCATCGAAGAACAGCTGGGTCGTCAGGGTCATCGCGTTGGTGCCCGAGAATTCGGGCGTGCCGCCGTCCTTGGCCGGGGTCTGGTTGCGGGTGACGTTGAGCGTCTGGGTGAGGCGGTACTCGGTCGGGTTGAACATGCACTCGATCTCGGGCTTGCCCGAGGGCATGTTGTCGCCGACGCAGACGATCTTGGCCTTGTCGGGCTTGAGCAGGCCGAGCGCCTCGCCGACCGCGCTGACGGCCGATCCGGCTGCTTCCATCACCATTGCGGCGGCCTCAGAACGACACGGACGCGGAGGCGGAGACGGACAGGGCGCCGGTCAGGGCGGCCCCCAGGGCCCCAAGCCCGATGATCTCCTGGTAGGAGATCTCGAGCGTCTCCGTGGCCACGTTGTTGCTCATGACGTCGAGGCTGGGTCCGCCCCACTTGACCGGCACCACGCCGGCCAGGTTCCAGGTGGTGATGTCCTCGCCGCTCGCCGTGCAGGCCGTGATCGACATCGTCATGGGCAGCACGGCGATCATCTGCGACTGGAGCCACAGCATGAGGAACTCGGAGGTGGAGTCCACGGGCCGGCTCAGGCGCAGGTTCGTGTACTTGCAGGGTCCCAGGATCTTGTGGGTGTACCCGTTGACCCCGCCCTCGCGGTACTCCGTCACCTGGTACTCGAAGCCCAGGCCCTCGATCTTGGTCCAGATCCCCAGCGGGATGAGGCCGTCGATCGTGCACTTGTAGGCGACGCTGATGGCGGGATCGCCCATCGCTGCTCCTTAGAAAGCGTCGAAGGTGAGGCCCTTGGCCTCACGCTCGTGGATGACCTCCGTGCGGAGGTGGGTGCGGATGCGGCCGAACAGCGCGCGGGCGAGCTCGTCCAGCTCCGACTCGGAGCGGCCCTGCTCGGACGGGGCCGCCGGAGCCGCGCCGTCCACGCGCTGGACCATGGGCGTGGCGGTCACGCCGCCGACATCGGCCGGACCCTGGGTGGCGATGGCCTGCACTGAGGGCGTCGCGGCCGGTGATGGGGCCGACGCCGCGAGCCGCGCCACGGCCGCCTGGGTGGTCCCGACCTGCGGGCGGGCGAGGGCCAGGAGCCCGCGGGCGGGCGTCGACGAATGTGAGCTTGCGTGCTCCGGCCGGTTGCCAGGGCTCGTCATCTGGGGAGCCCACGAGGGGATGCCGGCCGCCGCAACGCGCTGGATCCCGGCGATCCCGGGCACCGCGGCCGTTGCGACGCCGTGCGAGCCAACCGCATGATCACCCGTTGCGCCAGTGCGCGCGGGGAACACGATCTCGCTGGAGAGGCCGAGGCCGGGGATCGTGGCGGCCGGTTCGGCGACCTGGTCGGTCAGCCGCTGCAGCAACACGGGTCCCGAACCCGGGGTGGTGACGGTCACTGGCGCCACGCTCCGGACCGTGGCCGGGAGATCGGCCCCGGCCGTCCACTTGGCGGCCACCTGGGCCGGCTGTCGGGCGGTTGGCTGTCCCGCGGCCGGCCCCGCCGTCGCGGGCTCGCGCTGGACAGCCGTCGCGGCCCGCAGCGGCCGCGCTCCGAGGGTTGGCAGGACGGCCCCGGCACGCAGCGCGGACGGAGGCGTCGGGCCGGCTGATGCCTGGCCTGCGCCCGGGGTGGGCGGCGTGGCCACGGGGCTGGGCCACATGGCGATGGGGCCGGGTGACGGGGGCTCCCCGGACCGGTGGCGTGCGACGGCAAGGACGGGCAGGGACCGAGCCGGCAGCTGGGAGCCCTGCGATCCGATCGACGGTTGGCCGAGCCCCGCCGCGACACCAGGGGCGCCGGCTGAGGCCCGGGACGCGGAGGCAGGTCCGGCCGGCCCTGTGGCGGTCGCAAGCGGCGACCCGGTCCCAGCCGGCCTGGAGCCGCCATCGGGCAGCCGCTGGGCCACGGCCGTGGGCGGCGGGAACGACAACGGGAGACCGAGGCCCGCCCGTCGTGAGACGGAGGCAGGCGCGGGCTGGGCGCCCGCGGACCGTGTCGGGGCGGCCTCGGCAGGCATGCTTGCCGACCCGGACCGGGCGCCGTCGGTGGCCACGTTCAGGGGAGCACCGAGGCCGGCGGGCCGCCCGCCGTCGGCCGACGTCGGGGTCTCCGACCAGCGGCTGCGGACGCGGGCCGGAGCGGTGCCATGGAGGGGTGGCAGGGGACCGCCGGCAGCCGGCCCGGTGGCCGGTGTCAACGACGTCGACGCCGGCGCGCTTCGGGACGCCTGCACCGATGCTGCCGGGGCGTGCGCCGGCCCGCTCGAACGCCTGGCCACGGGCACGGGATTCGCAGCCAGGGTCAAGGGCCGGGGTGCGGGCATCACAGTTGCGGCGGGTGGCACGGACGCCAGCTGCCTGACGGGCACGGTCGCCGCGGCGGGAGCGTGCTCTGCGCCCGGGCCGGCACCTGAGTCGAGCGCAGAACCGTGATCGGCGGCGTCTCCGGGCGGGCGCGGCATCGGCCGCGTCGGCATCGCCGCCTGCGACGTCAGGCTGGGCACGGTCGACGATCGCGCGACGACCAGCCCCGGGGGTGCACCGGGACCCGTGTCGTGACCCAGCTGCCCGACGATCGGGGGCAGCGGGCGATGGCCGGGCACGGCGGCCAGGAACGGCGCCGCCGGGGCAACGACGGGTGGTGCCTCGACGGTTCGCTGGATCGGGGGCAGCGTGGCCCACGCGCCAGTCGGCGGCGCGACGGCGGCGTTCGCGGGTGCGGCGGCCGCCGGCTCGCTCGCGGCGGGCCCCTCCGGCATGACCGGGGAGGGCCCTTCCGGCGGCGTCCTGCGGCCGAACGGCCAGGGCAGGCGCACGGGGCTCACTCCTCCTCGGACAGGCGCTTGTTGATCCGGCCGATCTCTTCGACGAATTGCAGCCGCAGGGGGTGCTCGAGGTCGAGGATCGTGTCCATCGGCCAGTGGAAGTGATAGGCGACGTACGCGACCTCTTCGAACAGTCGGTCGGTCGCGTACGTCACGATTCCCCCAGGCGCTGCTCACCCGCCACGTCGACGGTGAAGGCGTGATTGCAGGCGGGACACGTCACCGAGGCCTGCGTGTGTCCCTCCTGGTTGATCCGCCGGTAGAGATCCTGGAGAAAGGCGAGGTCGGAGGCGAACAGCCCCTCGATCACGCCGGTATGGACCTGCGCCAGCGTGCCCAGCCTGGTGATCACGCGCGAGAGCAGGAGGACGGTGAGGTAGGCCTCGTTCTCCCGGACCCGTGGATCGCGCTGGGGGATGATCTCGTCGCGGGCCGTCGCGAGGCGCATGACGCCGTCGCGGTGGACCGTCCCGGCCCCGTCCACGTAGCCGCGGGGGAGCACGAACGCATATTCGGTGCGGAGGTCCTCGGACACGTTCGTGCTCCCGCGCTCGACCGGGATCTCGGGCAGGGTCGCGGCGGTCAAGGGGCTAGCCCTTGATCAGCGTTTCA
Source organism: uncultured Chloroflexia bacterium (assembly GCA_963713975.1). GTDB lineage: Bacteria > Chloroflexota > Limnocylindria > Limnocylindrales > CSP1-4 > CAIXZV01. The sequence goes on along the minus strand of OY970218.1, from coordinate 3,535,187 downwards.
CAGGACAGCGTGGCCTCTTCGATCTGGACGCCGCTGGTCGTGGCGCCGCCCTCGGACAGGCTGATCTTGGAGACCATCGCGTTCGTGAAGTTGTAGCGGAGGACCTCCTCGCCGACGGTGTTCATGAGGATGACCGAGCCGTTGCGGCGGTCCGGCGTCCCCTGCATCACCGCGGTGTGCCACTCCCAGAGCTCGGTTGCCCCGGTGAGGCCGCGCTTGAGGGTGACGGTGGGGGTCTTGGGCTTGCCTGGCAGCTTCCCGATGTAGACCTTGCCCTGTTCTGTGACGTACGGGTTGTCGACGATCTCCACCTCGCTCGAGACACCCGAGACCGAGCTGAAGTTCGCGACGACGCCCACGCCGTCGATGTCGAGCAGTACGTTCCCTTGCAGAAGGGGATCAGTGGTCGGCATTCGTGCCTCCGTGACGTGTCCTGGTCAGGCGTTGGTGGCTACTCGGCGTCCGGGGATCCGGAGAACTGAGCGATCCGGAACACGACGAACTCGGCCGGCTTGACCGGCGCAATCCCGATATCGACGATCAGCTGGCCCGCGTCGCGGACCTCCGGCGGGTTGTTCTCCTCGTCGCACTTGACGAAGAACGCCTGGTCCGGTGTCGCCCCGAACAGGGCGCCATCGCGCCATACCCGGAGCAGGAACGAGTTGATCGTCCGCTTGACCCGGCCCCAGAGCCGGACGTCGTTGGGCTCGAAGACCACCCACTGGGTGCCCTCGAAGATCGACTCCTCGACGTAGTTGAACAGCCGCCGGACGTTCAGGTAGCGCCACGACGGATCGCTCGAGATGGTGCGGGCTCCCCAGATCCGGATGCCGCGACCGGGGAACGCGCGGATGCAGTTGATCCCGTTGGGGTTCAGCTGGTCGTGCTCGGCCTTGGTCAGGTTCAGCGCCAGGCTGATGGCGCCCCGGACCACCTCGTTGGCCGGCGCCTTGTGGACGCCGCGGGTGTCGTCGTTACGAGCCCAGATCCCGGCGACGTGGCCGGACGGGGGCACGAACCGGGCCTGGCCGGCGAGGGGGTCGAAGACCTTGATCCACGGCCAGTAGAGGGTCGCGTACTTGCTGTCGTAGCCCGCCTTGTCGACCCGCCACTCCTTCACCTGCTGGGCGTTGAGCCCGGGCGGCGAGTCCAGGATGGCGACGCGATCGCCCATCAGCTCGCAGTGGGCGAGCATCGCAAGCTGGACGGCCTGGAGGCCCTCGAGGTCGATGATGCCCTGCTCGTAGACGGCCATGAGGTCCGGCACGGACAGCATGGTGACCTCGTCCACGGCCTCGAGACCGGCGAAGCCGGTGCGATCGGCCGAGCTGCCCACATAATCCGTGGGCGTTACCCGGGCCGGCACCGCGGCGCCGCCGCCCGCAAGGGAGACGGATCCGGTCGACGGGGCGGTCAGGGCGCCAACCTCCTCGATCGTGATGGTTTTCGACTGCGACTTGACCACGGTCGCGACGTTGGTCTTGCCCCTGCCGGTGGTGACGTTGTCGAACGTCTCGACCGGCTTGCCGCCCTGCTTGACGACGAGCTTGAAGTTGCCCTCGGCGCCGTCGCCCGGGGCCTCCACCTCGACGCTCAGGTCATTGCCCTCGGCACCCGCCTCCAGGGCGGCCACCCGGAATGCCGGCTTGCCCTTCTCGGTGGCGCTGGGCAGCTCGGCCGACGCGGTGGGCATGACGCCGTCGGCGCCAACCCGTACGACGTAGGCGGCCCCCCCTCCGTTGAGGAAGTAGCCGTACACCGCGTGTGCGAGGTAGGAGCTCTCCACGAACTCCCCGAAGGTGGCCGTGAACTGGTTCCAGTTCGTGACCAGCGTGGGGGTGTTCGCGGGTCCGCGGGCGGCGAGTCCGACGAATGCGGCGACAGCCGTGCCGACGCCCTCGATGGGACGCGACCCGGCTTCCACCTCCTCGACGTAGACGCCGGGTGACAGATAGTTCGGCATGCGTGGCCCTCTCCCGATGGTTGGGATCCCGACGAGTGGACGGTCCCACCGCCTGGTGGCGGGAACAAGGTGCGACGGGGCGCGCGGTAGGGCGAGCGGGGCTGCCCGATGGGGCAGCCACAGGTGCCCCCTCGCATGCCCGTCGACGGGTGGCAGGGCGCGCGCGCGAGGCGGACGATCGCTGGGTGATCCACGATGTCGATCAGCTGCTCGAGCGGCTGGTCCGCCGCGACGCCCTCAACGGATCGTCGGTGGACCTCGTCTTCGACGCGCCGACCAAGGACTGGGTCGCCCGCCGCAGCGGACCGGCCGTCAACCTCTACCTGTACGACATCCGCGAGGACCTCCAGCGGCGGGTGCCCGCCTGGGAGGACGCGCGTGGCGTCGACGGCCGGGTCGTCGGGCGCGCGCAGCCGCCGCGGCGGTTCCGGCTCGCGTACCTCGTCACGGCCTGGACCCAGCGGCCCGAGGACGAGCACCGGCTCCTGTCGTCGCTGCTGATCTGCATGCTGCGCAACCCGATGCTCAAGCCCGGAGACCTGGGAGGCTCGCTGGATGAGTCGGGCCTCCCGGTCTACATCGAGGTGGGCCAGCCGGAGACCCAGGAGCGGTCCCTGGCCGACATCTGGTCGGCGCTGGGAGGCGAGATGAAGCCCTCACTGGACGTGGTGGTCACGGCGCCGGTGGTCGTCACCCAGGACACCTACTTCGGGCCGCCCGTGCTCGAGGGCCCCACGATCGGGCTCAGCGCCGCGGGCACGTCGGAGTCCGCGACGGGCGCCGGCGGGCGGCGTGGCGGCGCTCCGGGGGCGGAGGTGCCGCTGCCGGAGGAGACCGTGCCGGCCGGCCCCGAGCAGGGCAGGTCCGGTGTCACGCTCCGGGTGCGCGGCCGCAGGACGTGAACGAGGTCCGCGCGCGGGACGGCACGCTGGTCGCGCGTGCCGAGGATCCCTCGGTTGCCTATCTCCTGGCCCGTCTCCGTCTCCTCGAGGCCCGCGTCCGCGCCGCCGTGGACCGCCGGCGTGCGGCCGACCCGGATCCGGAGGACCAGTTCCGCGGCCTCTACATCTCGGAACACCAGGTGGATGCGCTCCTGGCCGGCACGCCGGGCCCGCTCGTGCCGTCCGTGGCGGAGGGCGCCGCCGCCGGCCTGCTGGCCGACCTCGATGCCCACGCTGCCTCCGCGGAGGCGGACGGGACGCGGATCCGGCTGCTCGAGCTCTCCCGCACCTTCGGGCTGGTGCCCGCCGACGTGGAACTGCTCCTGGTCGCCCTTGCCCCGGACCTGGACCCGCGCTTCGAGCGGCTCTACGGCTACCTCCACGATGACGTCTCCCGCCGACGCGCGAGCGTCGGCCTGGCCCTGGAGCTCTGTGGCCTCGGATCCGGCGGGGTCCTCGGCCGGGACCGACTGGGGCCGCTCGCGCCGCTCCTCGTCGGCCACCTGCTGCTGGTCGAGGAGCCCGACCGCCCCTCGCTCACGAGGCCGCTTCGGGTTCCGGACCGGGTGACGGCCCACCTCCTGGGTGATGACGCACCGGACCCCGTCGTGAGCTCCCTGCTGACCACGACGATCGCCGTCGAGGGGCCGGAGGTGGACGCCGTGGTCCGGGGCCTCGAGGCCGGCCTCGAGCTCGTCTACCTCGAGGAGCGGGCGGGCGCCTCGGGGCGGTCGCTCGCCTGCACGGCCCTGGCTCGCTGGGGGCGGACCGCCATCGCCCTTGACCTCACCCGCCTCGCTGCCGCGGCCGACCCGGCGGCGATCGCCGCCGCCTCCTCGCGCGAGGCGCGCCTCCGCGGCGCGGGCCTGGTGGTGGGTCCCGTGGAGGCGCTCGGAGAGCGCGGCGCGGCCGCGGTCCGGGCGTTCGCCGAGCTCCCCGGCCCCGTGATCCTGGTGGGCGGCCGTGCCTGGGATCCCGTGTGGTCCCGCGAGCCGCCGCTCGTCCTCGAGGTCCCTGTGCCCGACGTCGAGGCCCGCCACGACCTGTGGATCCGCAGCCTCAATGGTGACGCCCCTGACGGCTTCGACCCGGCCGTGGCCACCATCGCGTTCCGCCTTGCCCCCGAGCAGATCGACCGGGCCGCCCGGGCCGCCCGCCGGACCGCGCTCGCCGCCGGCCGGCCGATGACCGTGGACGACGTCTCGGCCGGGGCCCGTGCCCAGAACACGGCCGGACTGGAGCGCCTCGCCCGGCGGATCGTGCCGTCCGTCGGCTGGGAGGACCTCGTGCTGCCCGCGGTCGTCGAGCAGCAGCTGCGCGAGCTGCTCGCCCGGGCGCGCCACCGGGAGCGTGTGGTCGGCGAGTGGCGGATGGGCACCAAGGGCGCGCGAGGGCTCGGCATCACGGCGCTCTTCGCCGGCGACTCAGGCACCGGCAAGACGATGTCGGCCGAGGTCCTGGCCGCCGACCTCGGCTTCGACGTCTACGTCATCGACCTCTCCACCGTGGTGGACAAGTACATCGGCGAGACCGAGAAGAACCTGGACCGCATCTTCACCGAGGCGGACCGGGTCAACGGCATCCTCCTGTTCGACGAGGCGGACGCCCTGTTCGGCAAGCGGTCCGAGGTCAAGGACGCCCGTGACCGCTACGCCAACGTCGAGGTCGCCTACCTGCTCCAGCGGATGGAGCGCTTCGACGGCCTGGCCATCCTGACCACGAATCTGCGCTCCAACGTGGACGAGGCATTCGTCCGGCGGCTGGATGCCATCGTGGACTTCCCGATGCCCGAGGTGGAGCACCGGCTCCGCCTGTGGGCCCGCAACCTCTCGCCGGAGCTGCCGGTCGCCGGCGACATCGACATCGACTTCCTGGCCGGCCGGTTCAAGATCTCTGGCGGGAACATCCGCAACGTCTGCGTGACCGCCGCCTACCTCGCCGCGGCCGACGGGCGCCCGGTGGGGATGACGGACCTGGTCCGGGCCACCGAGCGCGAGTACCGCAAGCTCGGTCGGCTGATGGTGGAGGCGGAGTTCGGCGAGTACCTGGAGCTTGCCGGCGGCTGATCCCGTCGGGCGGGCCTGGCCACGCCCGGCACGAGGACCGCGCTGCCTTGCCTCAAGGCTCCCGGACGACCGTGATCGCCACGGGCACGTCGATCCCGGCATCGTCCGCGACGAAGGACGCGACCACGACCAGGGTTCCGCTCCCGGCGAGGTCCGGCTCGGGCGAGGGGATAGTCGTGGCCCAGCCTGGACCAGCCTCGGCATGCCCGAGCGGGCTACCCGTGATCCGGCCGCGTGCGGCCTCCGCACCGTCCCGCCAGAGCGTGAAGTCGACGGCGAGCGCCCCGAGCTCCACCGGCAGCACCGCAGTCCCCCGGTGCTCGAGCCGGAGGCCGCCATCCACGTCCAGCACGCCCGCGATCGCCGCGAGCGGTGCTTCGACCTGGGCATCGAGCACGCGGCGGCAGCGCTCCACGAGCGGCGCCCACGGGCCCTCGACGGGCGCCCGCGCCTCGAGGCGGGCCGTCCGTCCGGCGGCGTCCACGACCTCCACGGCGGCGCCCGACGGGAGCGACCCGACCGCCGGCGGATCGGCCGCTGCCGCTGAGGCGACTGCGGCCCGGAGCGCGGCGACATCGTCGAGCGTGCCACCGAAACGTCCTATCGCCGGCCCATTGGAGCGCCACACGCGGGCGCTGCCATCCGGATCCAGCTCCAGGAGCTCGCGTTCGGGAGGTGGGGCATCCGCCAGGCGGCGATACGTCACCAGGGTCATCGGTCCGGGCTCCCGTTCATTCGACCGCCCAGTCGAGGTCCGGCCAGCGGTTCCTGACGATGGACTTGAACTCCGAGAGGTGGCGTGGTTCCACCGGGTGCTCGTGTTCGGCGACCCCGACCTCCTCGGGATTGCCCATGATCGTCCCACTGGCAAACGAGAACACGGTCATCAGGGTCCAGTTCGTCCCGTCCGGGAGGTGCTGAAGCACCGGCAGCAGCTGGTCGGCGGTCTCGTCACCATAGGCGTCGTTGTAGGCGGTCATCACCGCCTGGGCGAAGTCGCCCTGCTGGGGACGCCCGTCGGAGATCAGGCCGCAGGCGCGCAGGATGGTCGTCGCGCCCGGTGCGCGCTGCGCCGCGTCGGCGACCGTCAGGGCCGCGTGGAGCTCCGTCGCGATCTCGGCCTCGGTCTTGCCTGACTCGTTCTCGGGACCGCTCCTGCCCGCGCCGGTGATGGCCTCGAAGTCGGCGGCGGTCCGCTGGTACTCGTCGGGCAGGCCGACCAGGTGCCCGAACTCGTGCGGGGCCGTGCTCGCCGGCATGACCGGGTACCACATCCCGGCGTTGGCGCGGTCGGGATATCCGTACACGTTGGGCCGCGCGTTCTCCACGACCCGGATCCGCCGTGTCTCGCCGGGATCGTCCCGCAGGTGCATCTGGAGGTCGATCGAGCGGCCCCCGGGCTCGCTGATCCAGAACCGGTTCCACGTGTCCGCGATCTGCGAGTTCCACGTGTCGAGGGGAACCTCAACGCCCTCGGACGGCGCGAACTTCGCCGCGACGTCCACGTCCAGCGAGTCCTCGGTGAGGGTGTAGGTGAAGCGGCCCCGGACGACGGTCGTCGCCCCCTCGGTCATGCGCTGCTGGAGCGCGTTCTCGAACGAGCCCGTGTCCTCGAGCCCGATCAGGCGCAGGGCCCGGACGAGATCGTCGCCGCTGAGATCGTCGCGCAGGTCGTCGGCGAGCAGGGCCCCGAAGCGGGCGGTATAGGCCCGGCTGATCGCCTCGATCTCGGACGGGGTCCGGCCCGTGAGGGCGTTGAAGATCTGGTCCTCCTCCGTGCCGAGGCCTTCCATCGCATCGTGCAGCTGGCCGGCGATCGCGGCGGCCGCATCCGCCGTGGCCGTCCGGCGCTCGGCCGCGGTCATTGCCGCCTCGGCCGGTGCCTCCAGGGTGGCGCGGACTCGCTCGTACTCGTCTTCGGTCAGCTCGTCCCGGATGGCCGCGTCAAGGCTCTCGGAGTACATCTGGCGGTAAGCGTCGCGCACGTTCACCATGTCGTCGGCGGTGCGGCCCGCCAGGGCTCCGTAGATCGCCTCCTCGTCTGTGCCGAGCCCCGACATCGCGTCCTCGAGCCGGCGGGCGAGGCTGACCGCATGGTCCCAGCTGATGGCACGCTGGACGACGGGGCCGACCGCACGGTTGCCAGCCGCCGTCTGCAGCTGGGCCACGACGCCCGGGGTGATCCGGTCCGGTGCGACGTTCCGGACGTCTGTGTCCTGGAGCCGGGCCGGAGTCGTGTGGCCGGCGGGGCGCTGCGGAGCGGGCTGGGACCTCGTGGCATGTGTCCGCATGGCCCGGATGCTACGCGTCGGCAAGGCTGCCGGGCTGCCCATACGGGCAGACTTCCGGGCGGTCCAGCTCGACGCCATTGCGATGGCCCGGTCGGTGGCGGATGCTGTCGGTTGCCACAGGAGGACAGGCAGATGCATGACTTCGAGCTGGACCCGCCCGCACGCCGGGCGTCACACCGGACAACCGGGAGCCCGACGCCCGAGTCCCGGGCAGCCGGGGCGGTCGGCGCCCCGCCCGCGCTCGTCCGCTCGCCGGCCATGGACGCGGCGTCCGTGATGCACCTCCAGCGGACGGCCGGGAACCAGGGCGTCGTCCAGATGCTGGCCGGTGACAAGGAGGATCGCTCCCCGGTGCACGATGTCATCGGTTCCGGGGGTGGGTCGCCCCTAGACGAGGGCCTCCGGACGAACATGGAGTCCGCGTTTGGCGCCAGCTTCGGGGGAGTGCGCGTCCATACCGATGACCGGGCGTCGAAGTCCGCCGAGGCCGTCGGTGCCAATGCCTACACCGTCGGCAACGATGTGGTCTTCCGGGGCGGCCAGTTCAACCCGGCCACCCCGACTGGCCAGCGCACGCTGGCTCACGAGCTGGCCCATGTCGTCCAGCAGTCCCAGGGCCCCGTGGACGGCAGCGACGCGGCGGGCGGCATCCGGGTGTCGAGCCCGTCGGATCGCTTCGAGCACGCGGCCGAGCAGACGGCCGACGAGGTCATGACGTCCGTCCAGCGCCAGGAATCGGGTGAGGAGGAAGAAGAAGAGCTGCAGATGTGAGCCGGCGACCCTCTTGCGCCGAGCCGCCACCAGCCTCGACCATCCATCATGTCGGACTCCACAGTTCCCCGGCAGGCTTCTCCGGATGCCCTCCGCGGCCCCCGGCCGAGCCCGGCACGCCCGGCCGCGGACGTGCTGGTTCCCGCCGACGGTGACGGCGTTCACGGAGCCACCTTCGGGCCCGCGTCTTCGGAGATCCTGGGGCCGGGCGGTGCGCTGCCGCCCGGTGTGCTGCCCCGCATGGTGATGGGGCTGCAGCGAACGGCCGGGAACGCGGCCGTGGACGGGCTCGTGCGGCGCACGGCTCCCGACCGCGGCGCCACAGGCGCGGGACCGGCCCGCCCGACCATCCAGCGCGCGATGTCGGCCGACCAGGCGGGCCGCGTCGCCCGCCAGCTGCTCACGGCGATGGACCGCTGGGGGACCGACGAGGAGGCGATCTACGGCGCGCTGTCGGGTCGACGGCGGGCCGACCTCGACGCGATCGTCGCGGCGTACCAGCCAATGGCCATGAACGGGAGCCTCGATGCGGACCTCGAGGACGAGCTGACCGCGTCCGAGCTGGCACGAGCGCGCCAGCTGATGGCCACCGCTGTCGCGGACGACGCGGTGGCCAATGCCGAGGAAGCGCTGGAGCAACGGGCGGTTCGCGCCCGGGATGTGGCCCGCCAGGCGGACGAGGCGATGCGGGACCTCGGGACCGACGAGAGCCAGCTGATCAACGCCCTCACCGGACGGAGTCCCTACGAGATCATGGAGGTCGCCCGGGAGTACCACGATCTGACGGGCAAGGTCCTCGTGGACGAGGTCCGCGATGAGCTCTCGGGCGACGACCTCGACCAGGCCCTGGGGCTGCTCCGGGCGGTCTACGCCGAGGGGGACGGGCCCAACCCTGAGATCGGCGTGATGCAGCAGGCGCTCAACGCCACGGGGGCCGCGCCGCCGTTGCGGATCACCGCGATGTTCGGGCCCGAGACCACGGCAGCCGTGTCGGCGTTCCAGGCCGCCCACCCGCCCCTCGCGGCGAACGGGATCGCCACGCTCGAGACCTGGCTCAAGCTGGACCAGCTGGCCCCGAGGGTCTTCCGACACGGGCGTGCCGTCATCGAGGGTCCCGTGCCGGCGGAGGCACGCGGCGTGCCGACCGGCGGCACGATCCACCCAACCGTGCGCCTCAACAACCGGGGCGCCGCGGTGGAAGAGCTCCAGCAGAAGCTGCTGACGATGGACGCGGCGCAGGTCCCGACCCGGCCAACGGCGAACGGTCGGTTCGACCAGCCGACCCGGAGCGCCGTCCGCGAGTTCCAGGGCTCGCGCACGCCACCCCTGCCGATCACCGGGGTCGCCAATGCGGCAACCTGGACCGCCCTCGACGCCGTGGCCGGTCCGGTGACGGTCGGCCGGGAGGAGTTCGAGTCGAACGAGCGCGTGGAGGGCTCCCAGTACGGGGGCCCCACGCGGTTCACCTGGAGGCTGCACCCCGACCGGCTCGAGATCTCGGTCAACATCCGGTTCACCGGCGCGCCCGGCCACCCGATGGTGGCGACCTGGCGCCAGCAGATGATGAACGCCTGGAACACCTTCAAGGTGGTCGATGACGATCACCCGGGCACAGAGCTGCCGATCCGGTTCGTGGTCGGCAGCGGGTCGCCGGCCGACGCGACCGTCCGCGTCATCGTGACGCCGCCGGGCGGGACGCCGGGCCGCTCGAACGCCGGGGAGTACCACACGGGCGACACGGACGCGGCGCTCGCGCCACACGAGTTCGGCCACCTCCTGGGCCTCCAGGACGAGTACAACACGGGACCCGAGCAGTACACGATCATCACCGGCGAGCAGCCCTTCACGGGTGCCACCGACGCCCCCACCGATGCGAGCGGTGCCCCCATCGCCCCCGACACGATCGCCGCCGAGATCCGGACGGCCGTCACCAGCAGCCCGGCCAACCAGCGGGGGATCAAGGCCCAGGCCGTGGTCGCCACCAAGTACTCGCTGGCGCAGGGCGCGTTCGCCCAGAGGGTCGGCATCGCCTACGAGCGCGCCAATGCCGGTAACCTCCAGCGCGAGGACAATGGCCCCAGTGGGCCCGTGGTGGTGAACGATCCCGCTGCCCACATCGAGGACGACATCGCGGCCCGCATCCCGGGGCGCAACGCGCCCGAGACGGCGGCCACCGCGCCATTCGGCTACAGCAACCGGTCCCTGATGGGTGAGATGCAGAGCTTCAACGCACCCGTGAACCCCCATGACCACCCGATCGCGGAGCGACATGTCCGGCATTTCGCGGAGCTGGTCGGGCGGAACCGGCCGGGTGCCTGGCGGATCGTGAAGGGATCAGCGTGAGCGCGATCCTTCTGACCTACTCGCGCTCCGGGGGCCGGCCACCCGCGGACGACGAGCTCCTCGAGCTGCGCGCCGACGGCTCCTTCCGGGCGCGCCGGACCGTGGCCGGGGCGCGGATCGGCTCCTTCGCGGGCAGCCTGCCCGAGGACGTCATGGAGGCCGTCCGGGGCGAGGCCACGGCGTGCGGCCGGGGCGACGGCCCCTGGCTCGAGACACCCCGCGACGGGGCCACCGAGACCATCGCGATCGGTGACGAGGGCGAGGTCGTCGCATCGATGGGCTCCAACGCCACGCCGGGTGGTCCGTGGGGCGTGCTGGTCGACCACCTGCGTGCGCTCGTGGACAGCGCGACCGAGTGTCCCGTCGCGGCGCTGGAGCTGGTGGCCGATCCGGGCCGGGCGAGCCTGGTCGCGGTGGGCAGCGAGCCGTTCGCGGTGGACGTCTCGACCATCGAGTGCAGCCTCGTCCGGATCGACGCGTCGGGCGTGCCCGTGGATCGGTGGGGGACCACGGCCGGCGATGCCGCCACCGGGCAGCCACGGTGGGTGCAGGCGGGGGCCGGCTGGCCCCTGGCGCTGCCGCTCGATCAGGGGCTGGACCCAGGACCCGGCGAATGGCTCCAGGTGCGGGTGATGGTGACGTTGCGGACGGATGCGGCACGCCGCGGGCGGCTGTTCGTCGCGCTGAGCGGAGGCTGACCGGGCGTCGAGCGCCCGCGACACGGGCGATGTGGGACCACGCGATCCCGGAGGTCTCGCCCCGAGGGCCGTGTCAGATCAGCCCCTCGCGGATCGCGTAGGCGACGGCGTGGGTCCGGTTGCGGAGCTCGAGCCGCGACGTGATGTCGTGGATGATGTTCTTCACGGTCCGCTCGGAGTAGAACAACTGGTGGGCGATCTCACTGGTGTCCAGCCCGTCGGCGAGCAGCCGCACGACCGCGGCCTCGCGCTCCGTCAGGCCCGAGAACGTCAGGCCGCGCGGCGAGAGCACCTGGCGTTGGAGCTGGCCCACCTGGCGCAGCAGCCGACCCAGCAGGTCGGGTGGCAGGGAGCCCTCACCGGCGGCAGCCGAGCGCAGCGCTGCGGCAAGATTGCCCGCGGTTGCCTCGCTTCGGCGCAGCACGCCGGTCACGCCGGCCTCGGCCGCGGCCATCAGGCTCCGGTCGTCGACGCGTGAGACCAGGAGCACAACCCGGCGAACGCCCCGCCCACGCAGCGCCCGCATCGACCCCAGGACCTCGGCATCCAGCTCTTCGCCGACCACGAGACCCACGACGTCCTCGGGCAGCTCGCCGTCTCCGGCCACGCCGAAGCCCTGGACCTTGCGCAGCTGGCTGACGATCCCGGCCCGGGACAGGGGGTCAGCGGCGACGACCACCACCGGGATCCGGGCCTTGAAGGGAACGGGTTCCGCGACCATCGATCGACTCTCCCTTAGCGTCGACCCGGGCTGGACGCGATGCTCGTGCATACCCCGGGGACGCCCCCCAAGCCTAGGCAGTGGACCTTCCCGGCCAGTCAACGTGGGCTTAACCCCGGACTCGACGGGCCCGCGTCGCGCGCCGACCCGACGTCATGCTCCAGGCAGGCGGCGCGCCTTCGGACTCCACGTCTGTGCGGGTGCCGGACGCGCGAGGAGATACCCCTGGGCGAAGGGCACGCCAAGCTGCCGTAGCGTCGCGAGCTCGGCTTCCGTCTCCACGCCCTCGGCGATCGTCTGGCTGGCCGACTCGCTCGCGAAGTGGAGGAGCCCCATGATCAGGGCCTGACGCGTCAGGTCCTGATCGATCCCGCGCACGAGCCCCACGTCGGGCTTCACGAACGCCGGCCGAAGCTCCACGATGTGGCCGAAGTTGGCCACTCCGGCGCCCGCGTCATCGACCGCTACCCGCACCGGTGGCCGGAGCCGCCCGACGGCGGCGCGGAGCATCGCGTAGTCCTCCACAGCGACGTGCTCGGTCACTTCGAGCACGATGGGTCGGTCTGCCTTCCGCAGCACGGCGGCAAGCCTCCGGCTCCCCACAAGCAGCGCCGGTGAGACGTTGAGGCTGAGCCACGCGTCGCGCGGCAGCAGCCGGGCGGCCTCGATCGCCGCGCTCATCGTCGCCAGCTCCAGCTCTGCCTCGAGGCCCGCGGTCCGGGCGTCTGCAAAGACGAGATCGGGAGCAGTCCCATCGGAGAACCGGGAGAGGGCCTCGTACCCGACGCGCATTCCCGTCACGAGGTCGACGACTGGCTGGAAGACCGGCTGGAAGGCCGACTGCCTGAGCACCTTGCGGATGCGCGAGCGCAGGAGGTCGACCCTGAGGAGCGACTCGATGCCGGGTCCAACCAGGGCGCCGCTGGCCATCGCGAACTCCAGCAGGCCGGGCAGGACCTCTGTCAGGCTCGCGACGGCGTCCACCCTGGACGACGCGACGGTCAGATGGCCGATCAGCCTGGTCCCGTGGCGGATCGGGCCGAAGGCGAGGGCCACGGTGCCCATCTCCGAGTGCAGCTTGTCGTAGGGATGCGAGGCACGCGGGACCCAGGCCTCCACCCACGGTCCTTCTCCCGCCCGCTCCGAAAGCTGTCGGCTCCGTTGGGCGGGGATGCGGCGCAGCGGCACCCGACCCCCGTCGGCTCGCACGAACGCCAGCTGGATCGCGTGCCCCTCGGCGCTGAAGTACGAGAGGCTGGCGCTTGCGAGGCCCGTCGCGGTCACGATCTTGCGGCAGATCGCCTCGGCGGTCGCCGCCGGCGTCGGCAGCATCACCAGGTCCGCGATCATCCCGGCGATCAGGCTGCGCTCGCGAGCCATACGCGCCTGTCTTGCCTCCATGGAGCGCTCGCGGGTCACGTCACGCTTGACCGCGACGTAGCTCGTGATTGCGCCCGACTCGTCACGGATCGGCGAGATGACGGCCTCCTCCTCGAACAGGCTGCCGTCCTTTCGCCGGTTCGTCAGGTCCGCGACGAAGGAGGTGCCGCCCGCCAGCGTCGCCCACATGGCGGCATAGAACGCGGCGCTCTGCACGCCGCTCTTGAGGATCCGCGGGTTCTGGCCGATGACCTCGTCGCGGGTGTACCCGCTCACCTGCTCGAATGCCGGATTCACGTATTCAATGGTGCCGGTCGCGTCCGTGATGACCACCGCATCGGACGTCTGCTCGATCGCAGTGGCCAGGCGGCCCATCTCGACACGTGAGCGGTGGTGCTCGGAGATGTCGCGGACCGACAGCACGTAGCCATCGCCCATCCTGGAGGCCCGGTGCTCGACCACCTGGTCCAGCGGCCCGCCCGCCGCATGCGGGTCGCGGTAGTGGAAGGCGTCTGATTCGAACGGGATCCCGGTCTCTACGACGTCCACGTAGGCGTCGAACAGGCCGTTGGTGCGGTGGGCGGGAAACAGCTCGAGGAGCCCACGGGCCACCTGGTCCCCGGCTGGGACCCGGGACACGCTGCCGATGCGCGCGTTGGCATAGTCGATCCGGAAGTCCACGATCCGGCCGGTATCGTCCCGGATCGCCGTCTGGAAGGTGACGCCCTCGAGAATCGCGTCGAGCACGTTCCGCAGCCGCGCTTCCGAGGACTCGAGCGCGCGCCGCGCATCGACCTCCTCCGTGATGTCACGCCCGATGATGATATGGCCCAGTGGAACGCCGTCGGCACCAAGGATCGGCGCGATGGACATATCCGTGACCCTGTCCGCACCGTCGGTGTCGCGAAAGCCGACCAGTCCGGTCCACGGGCGTCCAGTGGACAGGGCCTCCGTCAGGTCCTGCAGCACATCGGGCGGCAGGTCATGGGTGATGCGGCCGAGCGCGTCCTGGAGGGTTTCGTCGGGCGCGACCACGCCGAGGCGGTCGAAGGCCGGGTTCGAGAACTCGACCTCGCCCGTCGGGCTGGTCACGAGGATGGCCTCCGCCGTGTGGGCGACCGCCTCGGCAAGCCTGTGGTTCCTGGTCAGCAGCGCGTGACGCTCTGTCACGTCGGCGATCGTGCCCAGCATCCTTACGGGTTGCCCACCGTGACCGAAGGTGAGCGTTCCGCGCCCGTGGACCCAGCGGGTCTCGCCGGTGTCATGACGGACGACCCGGTACTCACGATCGAACGGCCGTCCCTTCCCGAGCACGTCACTCGCGAAATACTCGACCATCGCGTCCCGGTCCGCCGCATGCACGAGGGATGCCCAAGCCGCGAATGAGCGCTCGAATCTCCTGTCGATGCCGAGGATCCCATCGAGCCCTCGTGAGCTCGTCCACCGGTCGCCGACGATGTCGAGCGAGTACGAGCCGATCTCGGCCACCGACTCGACGCCATCGAGGGTGAGCTCGTCACGGGGGTCCTGGAGGTCTCCTGCTCGCCTCGCCGCGCGGGGCGGCCGCGTGGCGTCTCGGCCTCGCAGGCGTCGGTCGGCGATCGGCGGCTTGGATGGGGTCATCGGCAGGCTCAGTCGGTTGCGGTCGCACCACGAGCACCGGCATGGTGCGGGACGGCACCGACCCATCTTCGATCCTCGGCGCGCCCGGCGCACTCATCCGTATGGACGCGCCGCGGCGGACTAAAGTCCCAGCCCCTCGTAGCGCCGGGCAACTGGCGGCGATCGTGCACTGCGGTCTGGCCGTCGTCCGGGTTCGGCTGGATCCGGGACGAACGGGCAGACCCGACCTGCCTCAACGGACACGATCACACCCCGAACGGACCCCTTCTGCCCCCTATCCGCAGCACGGCCGCCTCGCTACACTTCCGGCCGTGGGAGCCTCCGTCACGCTGGTCACGCCGGCCGTCGCGGTCGAGCCGGGCCAATCCGTCTCCATCACCGTCAAGATCCGCAACACTGGCAGCGTCGTCGACGAGTTCGCGCTCGACGTGCTGGGGGATGCGGCCGCCTGGGCGAGTGTCGAGCCGCCGACCATCAACCTGTTCCCCGGCGCCGATGGCGAGGCCAAGGCCGTCTTCCGGCCGCCGCGCTCCGCCTCCACGCCGGCCGGCATGGTCGCGTTCGGACTGCGGGCGCGCTCGCGCGAGGACCCGGCGGGCTCGGCCGTGGAGGAGGGCTCGGTGGAGGTCGGCGCCTTCGCGGAGCCGTACGCGGAGCTGGTCCCGCGGACGTCGCGGGGCTCGGGTTCCGGCTCACACGACGTCGCTGTGGACAACCGCGGCAACACCCGCCTGTCCGCGGAGATCGAGGCCGCCGACGCGGACCGCCAGCTGAAGTTCGACGTCAACCCGCCCGCCGTGGTCGTCGATCCCGGCATGGCCGGCTTCGCGAAGGTTAAGGTCCGCCCGGTCAAGCGTTTCTGGCGCGGCCAGCCCAAGACGCGCCCGTTCCAGCTGTTCATCAAGCCCGAGGGCGGGCTGCCGATCACCCTTGATGGCACGCTGCTCCAGGAATCGATCCTTCCGTCCTGGTTCCTCAAGGCCGTGCTCGCGCTGCTGGCGCTGATCGTGCTGCTCGTGATCGCCTGGCTGTTCCTGCTCAAGCCGTCGATCGAGAGTGCGGCGTCCGAGGCCGTGGCCTCGCCGCTGGCCAGCCTCAAGGACGACGTCAACGAGGCCCTGGGCAACGCCGGCCTGCCGACGATGGGGCCTGATGGCGGTGGCGCGGCGACCGACCCCCCGGGCGAGCCCACCTCCACACCGGCGCCCGGAGAGACCGCGGGCCCGGTCGTGACGCCCAGCCCCACCCCGGATCCCGGTGTCGTGATCCCCGGCCTCGGCTCGCCGGTCGACGGCACGCTGAACGGCTCGCAGCCCACCTTCGCCCCGAAGGGGACGGCCTTCCTGACGGACTTCGTGTTCTCCAATCCGCGCGGCCAGGAAGGGGCCATCGTCGTGCTGCGCAATGACGTCCCGCTCTTCCGCCTGCGTCTGGAGAACTTCCGCGACTGGGACCTCCACTTCGTCACCCCGATCGTCGTGGGACCGGGTGACAGCCTCAACCTGTCGGTCGCCTGCGAGATCGCCACGGAGCCCTGCGATCCGGCGGTGCTCTATTCCGGGTACCTGCGGCCCTGAGGGCACGCCCGATGCGAGCTCTGGTCGCCGGCCTGCTGCTGGCCCTCGTGGCCGCCGCACCCGCGAGCGCATCCGCGGCCGTCCGGCCGACCCCGGCCCGGGTCGGTGCCCAGCCGCCTTCCGCGCCCCTGCCGGCGCCGCCGGGCACGACCACGCTCCTCTCCCGGTCCCGGGATGGCGGCTTCCCCAACGGTGGCTCGATCGAGCCGTCCATGTCCACGAGCGGCAGGTTTGTCGCCTTCACCTCGGTTGCGTCCGATCTCGTGGCCGGCGACGACGCGCAGTCGATCGACGTCTTCGTGGTCGACCGGCGGAGCGGCAAGACCACGCGGGCACCGCGGCCGGTTCTCGGGTCCGTGCAGCTCCAGGGCACGGCCACGGAGCCATCCATCTCGGGTGACGGGCGGATCGTGGCCTACACGTTCCAGGTGACCTCCTCG
This sequence comes from uncultured Chloroflexia bacterium, assembly GCA_963713975.1. GTDB lineage: Bacteria > Chloroflexota > Limnocylindria > Limnocylindrales > CSP1-4 > CAIXZV01. Next base: position 3,518,373 of record OY970218.1, on the reverse strand, counting down.
GCCACCATCGCGGCGGTCAAGCCCGGCGCATTCGTCGTAGCCTGGGATCGGCAGACGGGGGACGTGGAGATCGTGTCCCGGAACTCGCGGGGAACGCCGCAGGCCGGCGCGGGCCAGGCGTCCGTATCGTCCGACGGCCGCTACGTCGCCTACACGACCACGTTCTCCTGGCCGGGCGATACCGACGACGGGGCCGCGGACGTGCTGCGCTTTGACCGGCGCAGCGGGTCCACCGTGCAGCTGTCGGTGGGCTTCAACAACGAGCCCATTGCGGGCGGCGCCGACTCGCCGTCGATCTCCGGCAACGGCAACCTGGTCGCGTTCGTCTCGGATGGGGGCGACTCCGTCGTCAACGCGGACACGGGCTCGGGGCAGCAGGTCTACGTGCGCGACGTGGAGGCCGCCCGCACGGATCAGGTCTCGATGGCCGTGGGCGGTGGCCGGCCGGACGGGATCGCCCGTGACCCGGCGATCGCCGCCGATGGCCGGTATGTCGCGTTCCAGTCCGGCTCCACCAACCTCGTGGATGGGCCGGCGGCGGGCGCCGCAGGGCTGTTCCGTCGCGATCGGCAGGCAGGGGTCACGATCATGGTCTCCATCCGGCCCGATGGCGGGGCGGCAGGCGGCGCCAGCAGCCAGCCGTCGATAACGCCCGACGGCCGGATGATCGCCTTCGCCTCGACGGCCACGGATCTCGTGCCCGAGACGGCCGGCCGGATCGCACCCGCAGCCCTGTCGCGCCTCGCAACGGAGGTCTTCATCCGTGACATCGACGCCGGCGAGACCGTGCTCGTCTCGGTCAGCCTGCAAGGGCGGGGGGCAGGTGGACGTACCTACGGGCTCAGCGTCGGCGGTGGCGGCCGGTACACGGCATTCGGCTCGGAATCGACGATCCTGGTCAAGGGCGACGAGAACCAGGCGTTCGACGTCTTCCTGCGGGACCTGCCACCGTCGCCGGTGATCAACCCGGCGGTGCTGGAGCTCGGCCCAGTGACCGTCGGAACCGAGAGCACACCGCTGGCCGCGACGCTCGCCAACGGGGGCTGGTCGCCGCTCGCGGTCACCGGGGCGTCCCTGGCGGGTGCCGACAAGGGAGACTTCCGGATCGTCGTAGACGGGTGCGCCGGCCGCCGGCTCGCCCGCAACGAGGCCTGCAGCGTGAGCGTGGTGTTCAAGCCGACCGCGAAGGGGACCCGGACCGGGACGCTGGCCGTCGCCGACGCCTACGCGGGTTCACCGCGGACCGTCCGCCTCCGGGGCCGTGCGACCCAGCCTCTCGTGGCGAAGCTGGAGCTCGATCCACCGATCGGGCCACCGGGCATCGTGACCATCGCCGAGGGACGCGGGTTCGCGCCCGGCACGGTGGTCCGCCTGTCCTGGAGCCTGGGCATCACGCCGCGGCTGCGCGACGTGACGGCGGACGCCGACGGCCGGTTCCGCGTCCCGGTGCTGGTGTTCCACAACGACAGGACGGGCCCCCGCGACCTCATCGCGCAACCGGTGACCGGGACCGTGTCCCCGCCCGTGACCGCGCCGATGCTGGTGACGCGCGGATCGGTGGTCCCGCCCCGGTTCGACATCATCCGCATCGTCGATCTCCCGCTCGTGCTCGTGATCCGGGGGTGACCCGACCGTGACCGCCGACAGCCGCCTGATCTGCCGCCGCTGCGGCTTCCACAACGTCCCGGGCGACCAGTTCTGCGGTTCCTGTGGGGCGTTCCTCGAGTGGGAGGGCGAGCCGGAGACGGACGCGGTCCTGGTGCCTGCATCACCCCGCGATCCGGACGTCCCGGTCGTCACCGCCGCCCCCGGACCTGGGCCCGCGGCGCCCGCCCCGCCGCGGGCTGAGGCGCCCGCGCCGGTCGAGGATCCCGGGCTGATCCGGTGCCCGGCCTGTGGCATCGCGAACGCGGCGTCGCGCACGTTCTGCCAGGCCTGCGGCACGAAGCTCGCGGATGCACAGCGCGTCGCCCAGCCCTCCGCGGCGCAGATCGCGGCGGCGGTTGCCGCATCCGGCGGGCCGCCCGCTGCCACGACCGCCGCCGTGCGGACGGTGCGCACCCAGCCGGAGGAACCGTCCTCGCGCGGGCTCGGCAGGTGGATCGTGCTGGTGGCGTTCGCCGGACTGCTGATCGGGGCATCCGTGGTCGGAGCGAGCTTCCTGCTCCAGGGCGAGGGGCCGGCATCGGAGGCGACCAGCGGGCCGAGCGTGCCCGGCGTCGCCACCGCATCCGGGGAGGCTCCGTCGGGCGCGCCCGGTTCCAGCGCGGCGTCCGGCGCTCCATCGGCCCCGGCATCCGGAGCGCCGGCCAAGCCTGTTGCGCTCGTACTGAGCGGCGCCACCGCCTCGTCGGTCGTGGGCGACCTCGCCCGCTTCCAGCCGGCCAGCGCCATCGACGGCGACCCCGCGACCGCCTGGCAGGAGGGCGACACGGTCGAGAAGGGCCAGTGGATCGAGGTGGCGTTCGAGCCCGCGCGGGTGACCGCGGTGATCCTGTCGAATGGCTACAACGCGTCGAAGGCGCTCTACCGCGGGAACCGGCGCCTCAAGGACGTAAGGATCTCGGTGAACGGCGGCGCCCCCGTCGAGGTCCGCCTCGACGATACGCCCGAGCCTCAGCGGATCAAGCTGCCCGCGACGGACGCGGCCACCACCCTGCGGATCACGATCGTCTCCACTTACGCGGCCGCCAAGACGTCCGTGTCGGGGACGCCGTTCGACGATGCTGCACTGAGCGAGATCGTGGTCCTGGGAGTACCGGGGTCTTGACCGATCACCCCGCGCTGTGCCTATCCTGCCGCAGGAGACACACGGCTATGCGTCCTCGGGCCACAATATGAGCGCGATCGGGGTGGCGTTGGGTCGCGCCGTCGCGAGCCTGGGCGGGCCTGGGACTGCGGCCGCGCTGGTCGTCGGGGGGATCGTGGTCGGCACCCTCGGGGGCGGGCTCGCGGCCGGCGCCACCGGCTCCCAGCAAGGGAGTGCCACCGGCCGCCTGGCCGTCTACCCGTGCCCCGAGACGGGCCCCGCGCTGGTCATGGTCCAGGCGGGCCAGAAGGTGCTGGCCACCGGCCGGACCGAGGACGGCGCGTGGCTGCGGATCCACGTACCACTGCCCGGGCGGTCCGAGGGCTGGGTCGAGCGGTCGCCGCTGACGGTGGATGGGGCCGTGGCGAGCCTCCCCGTGGCAGAGTGTGCGCCGGAGCCAGGCGCGCCGCTGGTGGCGCTGGGACCCACGGAGTCGTTCACCGCCGTCGCCGCCAACCCGCCCTCCGCGCCGCCCTCTACGGCGCCGACCGCGACGCCGACGAGCGCGCCGTCGGCAACGCCCAACGCGAGGCCGTCGCTGACGGCCCTCACGGCGTCCACCGGCAAGATCAGCTACGACACGGGCGCCTACTGCAGGACGGCGGTCAAGAAGGTCACGTTCAGGATCCAGGCCGAGGACGGCACGGGCCTCGACCGGGTCACGCTGTTCTGGCGCAAGCCGGGGGCCACGGGCTATGCCCAGGCGACGATGACCCGGACGGCCGGAACCGCGAAGAGCGGGACGTGGCAGGCCACGCTGGACACGACCTCGGACGGGATCACCAAGGCCGGCAAGCTCGCCTACTACGCGGTCGCCACGGACACGGCGGGGGAGACCAGGCGGCTCCCTTCGGGTGGTTCCGACTCGATCACGGTCGCCGTCTGCGTCAACGAGGGCCCGACGATCACCGCGGTCAAGTCCTCCTCGGGTTCGTCGCTGTCCTGGGACCCGCTGGGGGCACCCGGCAACTGCCAGACGGCCACCGACATCACGGCCGCCGTGAAGGACGGTGACGGGGTCAAGTCGGTCACGCTGTTCTACCGCCGTCCGGGCAGCACGAGCTGGTCGTCGAAGCCGATGGACAACCAGACGCTCGCCGGCAAGTGGTACGCCAACCTGGACACCCTGGGCGACAAGATCACGATCCCCAATCCGCCCACGGGCAGCCTCAAGTGGTACATCAAGGCGGTCGACGACACGAACAAGGCCAGCCAGACGAGCACGAAGTCGATCACGATCAAGCGCTGTGACACCGAGGCCCAGTTCGATAACGTGTTCCCGACGAGCGAGGTCTACCCGTGCACGGCCGCGGCGAGGATCCCAATCGGCACCTACGCGGATGACCGTGACCAGCCGGAATACGGGCTCAGGGTGGTCTTCCACTGGAAACTCACCAACCCGACAGGTGCCGTGTCGATCTCGGGTACGGTCACAGCAAAGCGCAACGGGAACTTCAACAATTACGTGGGCACGACCGCCACGTTCAACGGCAATACCTTCTCGAAGGGCAGCCAGCTCACCCTCTACGCCGTGACCACCGACAAGTACGGCGGGAAGACGCGGAGCCCGACGGACGGACCGTACCCCATGGCGTGCCGGTGACATGAGCCGCGTGATGGCGCTCCTGCCCAGGATCCTCGTGTTCGGGATAAGCGCGCTCATCGGGGCGGTGATCGCCAGCGTCGTGGTCGCCGCGATGCAGGACCGCTCGCCCGTCTCGTCGGCCGGGGCGGCCCCGGAGTACATGCTCGCCGGCGCCGACACGCCGTCCGGGCCGGGGCCCGTCGTGGCGTTCGACGAGAACATCGCCGCGGACCTGGTGGCCACAGGGGGCCTCGCACCTGAGGACCTGAGCGCCGCCGCCGCGGCCCTCCTCGGAGACGGCGAGCAGCCGGCTGCCGCGGCCCCTGCGTCCTTTGTGGACCCGACGGGGTTCCCGCGGATCAGGCCGATCACCCAGTTCGATGGGGGTCCGTTCCAGGGCGCCAACTGCACGCTTGCCTCGGGGTCCATGCTCGCGCGGCTGGCGTTCGGGATCGTCACCAATGGATCCGTGCTGCGGACGCTCCAGGACGACCAGGACGGCGGCACGGGCCTCAACGACCTGGCCCAGGCGCTGTGGCGCGGCTACGGTGTCTCGGCGCCATCCGGCCTGCTCCGTCCCCAGCAGCTCAAGGACCTCCTCGCCTCGGGGTACGGCGCCGTCGTGCAGGGCGTCTACGGCGAGATCCCGGCGGGCCTGCGTCTCCAGCCCAGCTTCACCGGCGGGCACGCGATCTACCTCGACGGCTATTACCCGGGGAATGCCAAGCGGGGCATCCCCGAGGCCTACTACGTCATCGACCCCCTCGGCCGCCCCGGCGGGGGCTATCAGGGCGACTGGTGGCCGGCCTCGGTCGTCGACGCGTTCGCGATGGCGTTCGGTGGCGGCCGCATCCCGGCGATGTGGGCCTTCCCGCCGGGCGGCGTCGCGCCCGACGTGGTGGGTCCGGACGTTCTCCCGATCCCGCCGGACGCCGGCGGCGCCTCCAGCACGCCCGATCCCGACGCGACCGACGCGCCGGCGTCCCTCGATCCGGGCGTGACACCCGTGCCGGTCCCGTCGGGCTTCATGCCCGTCGAGCCCGGAGACCTGGACCTCGTCCTGCCGTTGCCCGTGGAGCCACCAGTGGTCGGCCCGGTGCGGACCGGCATCGACCTCGTGCCCCTGTTCGACATCTGCCTGATCAACCCGGGGCTCGCATCGTGTCCGGTCGGGCTCGAGGCCGTCTTCAGCGCGGGTGACCAACCGCTCCTCCAGCTTCCGAGCGGCCCCGAGGTGAACGTGGTGTTCGTCGACTCCGACCGCGCCAACGTGGCCATCGTCGGGTTCACCGTGGACCCACCGGCCACCGCGGACGTCAAGTTCTGGGTCCAGGGCGAGAGCCCGGCGAGCGTGCTGCAGGCATCGTCGATGTCCTCGATGAACCTGCTCGGCACGATCGTCACCCTCGCCCGGCTCGATGTGAAGGCCGCCACGACGTACGCCTTCCAGGCGGTGGCCGGGAGTGGGCTCACGGCGGGAGCCAGCCCGGTCGGCACCTTCACGACCGGCAGCGGCGTGGCGGGGTTCACGGTCGCGCTGTCCGAGGTCGCGTCGCCCGTGTTCAAGCTCGGGACCAGTCTGTCGCCGTACGCACATCTCGCCGAGGGCTCGTTCGCACGGCCGATGACCAGGCTCGACGCCTTGGGCGGCGCCTCGTGCGGGGAGTCCGCGGTCTTCGGCGGGGTCGACTTCTGCCTCGACCAGGTCGCTCTCGCGCCGGTCGCCGGTGCCTGCACCAGCGTCGATGTGGCCTACGATCTGTCCGGGATCGATGCCGAGAGCGTGGCGGTCCGGGCCTTCCCGGCCTCGGCCGGCTTGATGCCCGGCGGCGGCCTCACGCTGGATGGGGTGCTGGAGGCCACGGGCCCGGCAGGAGCCGGCTCGGTGCGGGTCGGGTGCCTCGCCTCCGGCATGCGCTACCAGGTCGTGCTGGATGGCATCGGTGACGACCGTGGCGTACTGGCCGTGCGGCAGGTGGACGTTCCGTAGAGCCGCTCAGCTCTCGAACATCACGATCTGGCGGGCGGCCTCGCCGGCCCGGAGACGGTCGAAGGCGTCCTCCAGATCGCCCAGTGGCAGGTGGCGGTCGATCAGCCGGTCCACGGGCAGCCGCCCCGCGAGGTAGGCATCCGCATAGCGCGGGAAGTCCATTGAGGCAACAGCGGACCCGTAGTTGGAGCCCAGGATCCGCCGCCCGCCGTCGACGAACGGGAACGCCTCGAACGATGCCTCCTCGCCGAACCGGGTGAGGCCAACGAGCACCGCCGTTCCGCCGGGTGGCAGGGCCGCGATCGCCTGGGCGATGGTCTGGGGACGTCCGATGGCCTCGAACACGTAGTCCGGTCCACCATCGCCCGCGGCTGCCCGCATGGCCTCGACGGCTCCAGGCGGATCGGCCGGATCCGACAGGACCCCGTGCGTGGCACCGAGCCCGATGGCGAGATCGATCTTGGCCCGGTTGACATCCACCGCGACGATCCGGCGCGCGCCCGCGAGCACCGCGCCCATGACGCACGAGAGGCCGACGCCACCGAGGCCGATGACCGCAACTGTCGAACCGGACTCCACGTCGGCGGTCTTGACCACCGCTCCCACGCCGGTCGAGACCCCACAGCCGATCAGGGCGGCCACCTCGGGTGGTACGCCGTCGGGCATCGGCACGACCGCGGTCGCCGGCACGACCTGCCGCGTGCTCATCGTCCCGATCGAGAGGTAGACGAGGACCGGCGATCCATCCGCGCGGGACAGGCGTGTCGTCCCGTCTGCCTGCGAGTGGCGCAGGGACGGCGATCCGGAGCAGAGCCACTGGCGGCCCCGCTGGCACTCGCGGCAGCGCAGGCACGGCGCGTACCAGGACAGGGCCGCCGGCCGTCCGACGAGATCGGGATCGACGCCCGGCCCGACGGCCTCGACCACGCATGCGCCTTCGTGGCCCATCACGATCGGCCCGGGGCGCTTCCAGTGCCCGTCGCGGACGTGGAGATCGGAGTGGCAGACGCCCGCCGCGGTCATGCGCACCAGGACCTCGCCCGGCCCCGGGTCGTCGAGGCGCAGCGTCTCGATGGCGGTCCGCTGGCCCGCCGCGTTGATGACCGCCGCCCGGATCTCGCGCACCGCGCCGTCTCCTCGTGCGTGCGCCGTGCCGGCGCGTTGCGACCATGGTGCCGCGTGCGGGTCCGCGGCGCTGGGCTACCCGGTGTTCTGGAGCCCGGCCGCGATCCCGTTGATGGTGGCGCCGACGACCCCCCGGATGGCCGTCGCGTCGCTCCGATCGCTTCCCTCCGCATCCCGGAGCCTGCCAAGGAGCTCCACCTGGATCGCCGACAGTGCATCCACGTACGGGTTGCGCAGGTCGATCGACAGGGCGAGGGTCGCGTGGCCCTCGAGCAGTCGGGCGTGGCCGGTGACGAGGAGGAGGAGCCTGACCGAACGGGCGAACTCGGCGGCGACCAGGTCCCGGATGGCGACCGCGTCGGGTCCGGCGGCCAGGCCGGCGTAGCGCCGGAAGGTCGCGAGATCCGCCTTGGCAAGGGACAGCTCGGCGTTGTCGATCACGGAAGCGAAAAAGGGCCATGTCCGGTACAGCTCGTGCAGGTGATCGACCATCGCCTGCCCGCCTTGCCTGGTCACGGTCTCGAGGGCCGAGCCAAGGCCATACCAGCCGGGGATGTTGCCGCGCGACTGCGACCAGGCGAACACCCACGGGATCGCCCGCAGCGAGTTGAGGTCCAGCGTGCCGCCCTTGGCGCCCCGTGCGCCTCGCGGGCGGGATGACGGCCGCGACCCGAGGCCCAGGCCGGCGATGAGGTCGATCGGCGTCGCGGCCTCGAAGAACTCGGCGAAGCCCTCGTGCTCCACCAGTGCCCGGTAGGCCTTCCGCGAGATCGAGGTCAGCTCGGTCATCGTGGGCCGGCCCGAGGCCGCCGCGGAGGCCGTCTCGCGCTCGTGTTCCGGCGTCGAGGCGAGCAGCGTCGCGGCGGTGACCTGCTCGAGGTGCCGTTGGGCGATCGTCACGTCCGCGTAGTGCGCCGAGATCACCTCGCCCTGCTCGGTGAACTTGAGGCGGCCGTCCACGGATCCCGGGGCCTGGGCGAGGATCGCCCGGGTGGCCGGCCCACCACCCCGCCCGATGGCCCCACCCCGGCCGTGGAACAGGGTGAGGGTCACGCCGTGCCGGCGGGCGGTCCCCACCAGCGCCTCCTGCGCCAGGTAGAGCTGCCAGTTGGCGGCCAGGAACCCGCTCTCCTTGGACGAGTCGGAGTACCCCAGCATCACCTCCTGGGCATCGCCCCGCGAACGCAGGTGCGCGCGGTAGGCGGGATCGGCGAGCAGCTCATCGAGGAGCGCACCTGCGTCGGTCAGGGCATCGGCAGATTCCAGCAGGGGCACCACGTCCAGGACGGGTATCGCCGGGGCCAGGTCGGCAAGCGTGGGCGACGGCCGCCCGAACGGCTCGGGCCCCGCGGCGGCGTGGGCGAGCTCCAGGACGGCGGCGACGTCACGTGCGGACGTGGTGAAGCTGATCACATAGCGGTGACAGGCCTCGATGCCGAAGCGCGCCTGGATGCGCGCGATCGAGCGGAACGTGGCGAGGACCTCGGCGGCCGTGACCCCACCGGTGACCTCGGTCTCCGGGTCGCTGCCGTCCTGGAGCGCGGCGAGCGTGGCCCGATGGACGGCGGCGTGCTGGCGGACCTCGAGCGAGGCCAGGTGGAACCCGAACGTTCCGACCTGCCAGCGGAGATCCGCGAGCTCGCCCCAGGCGACACGTGCCAGCCCGTCGGCGACCAGCGCCTCCTGGAGCACCGCGAGCTCGGCGTCGAGGACGGAGGCGTCGCGGTAGCCGCCGCTGCGGGGTGCCGTCTCCCCGGTCAGCGCCGCACGGGTCCGGCGGAGTCGCTCGGCGATCACGCCGAGGCGCTGTCGATACGGCTCGTCCGGAAAGCGCCGGCGCAGCTGGCGGTGCGTGTCCGGCAGCTCCTCCGCGTCACGGACGAGGGCGGTGTCCAGCGCCCGGTCCAGGCGGTCGGCCGGGACGCGCGCCGCCACGGTCTGCATCAGGCGGGAGCACACGGCCTGGTAGCCCCGGAGCAGGTGGTCGGCCTGGAGGCGGGCCGCCTGAAGGGTGACATCGGACGTCACGCCGGGGTGGCCGTCCCGATCAGCCCCGATCCACGAGCCAAAGCGGAGCAGCGCCGGCGCGCCGACGGGCCGCGTACCGGTGAGGCCCGTGTCGCCGGCCACGGCCCCGGGCCCCGGGGGTGGGGCCACCGCGTCCAGCGCCCGGTCGACGGCCCGCTGGAACCTGGGCACCGCGATGAACAGCGTCTCGTCGAAGATCGCCAGCTCGGAGCGGATCTCGTCGAGGGGCGTCGGCGCGATCGAGCGGACATCGCCGGTGTGCCACAGGAGCGAGATCTCCTCCCGGATCCGCCGCCGCACGTCGGCGTCCTCGTCCGGCGTCGTGAGGGGATCATCCAGCGAGTCCAGCAGGCGACGGATCCGGCGCTGGGCGACCAGGAGCGTCCTCCGGCGCGCCTCGGTTGGATGGGCGGTCAGCACCGGGTGGACGTTGGCCCGGGCCAACATCGCCGCGACATCATCGCGCCCGTGGATGGCGCCCAGCATGGTCACGGCCTCGGCGATGGAATCGTCGATCGCCCTTCCTCGCGCCCTGCGCGCCCTCGTGCGCAGCATCCGGATCCGCTGCCGCTCCTCGGCGAGGTTGATGAGCTGAAAGTACAGCGTGAATGCCTTGCCCACCGACGCCAGGGTCTCGAGATCGAGCGTCGCGACCTCGGCCGTCAGCCGGCCATGATCCGCAGGGGCCTCGGCAGGGGTCGAGAGAGCGCCGCGTCGCAGCGCGATCGCCCATCGCCGGGTGCGCTCGACGAGGCTGAACAGCTCGCGGCCGCCCTGCTCGGCGATCACCTGGCCAAGCAGCGAGCCAAGGAGCTTCACGTCGCGCCGCAGCGGGTCGCGCCCTGGCGCAAGGCCCGGCCCGGACGGCTCGGCGACGACCGCTGCAAAGCGCGCGGTCCGGGGTTTCGCCGGCCGCGCCGGCGTCGGGCGCTCGTTACGGGGTGCCATCGGCCTAAGGATGACGGTGGAGGGCTCGCGTGTCAGGCGCTCGAGAGTTACGGTTTGACTGCATGGGCACCGTCCCGCTACCACGCCGCAACCGACGAAGGTGGCGAAGGGGCCTAGGCTGGGAGAATGATCGCGATGGCACGACTCGAGGACGGCCAGTTCATGGCCAAGCGGCCCGCCGACGGGCCGTCGGTCGACGCCGCCCCGAAGGTCCCGGATCCGGTCGCGTCGACCTCGCCCGCCACGGACCCGGCGCCCACTGCCGACCCATCGCCCATCATCGGCCAGCCGCTCGGGGAGCCGCACCTGCCGGCGCCTCCGCCCGCCCACGATCCGGTCGCCCAGCTCCAGTTCCTGCATGAGCTCCTTCGCCTGGCGACCACCGCCCAGACGTGGGAGGAGCTCCTCGAGACGGTCGTCGATGGGACCCGCAACGCCCTGCGGGCCACGGTGTCGTCGCTGTACCTGATGGACCGCGACCAGGTGTCGCTCACCCTCGCTGCCACGAACGGCCTCGACCGGCATCACATCGGTCGAGTCTCGGTGCCGTTCGGGGAGGGGATCACGGGATCCGCGGCGGCCACGCGGTGCCCGATCATCGTGCCCGACATCGCCGACGACCCGCGATTCCTGTGGGTCCGCGGACTGGACCAGCGCCGGTTCATCGCGTCCATGCTCTCCGTTCCCCTGACCTGGCACGACCAGCTCATCGGCGTGCTCAACATCCAGACCGAGGAACGCAGGGCCTTCACGGCCGAGGATGTCGCCCAGCTGTCCGCCATCGCGGATCTCCTGGCGGGGATCCTGGAGAAGGGTCGGCTCCAGCGTGAGGCCGAAGCCCAGGTCGCCCAGCTGCAGGCCCTGGACCAGGCGCGGAACGAGCTCATCGCGCTGGTAACCCACGAGCTCAGGACACCGCTCGCCGTCGTGCGCGCCTACACGGACCTGCTGGCGGAGGAGCCGCTGCTGAACGGCCGCCAGTCGCGGGACACGAAGCGCCGCACGACCCGAGCAGCCTGGCACCTGGGAACACTTGAGCAGATCGAGCGGCTCGACAGGCTCGTGGACTCGATCCTCGAGTCCATCCGGGTGGTCCCGGAGCAGCCACCGGAGCTCCATTCCATCGACCTCCACGCCTTCATCGAGCCGCTGCTTGAGGACGTGGCGCCCCTGCTGCAACGCCACAGGACGGAGATCGCGCGGTCGTGGCGGCTCCACGTCCTGGCGGATCCGGCCCGCCTCCGCCAGGTGCTCGAGCACCTGCTGGAGAACGCCGTGAAGTACGCACCGCCCGACACACGGGTGGAGCTCGAGTGGTCGCTCGTGGAGGGCGTGGTGAGGATCGCGATCTCCGACGAGGGACCCGGTATCCCGCCCGAATGGCGGGAGCGGATCTTCGAACCCTATTCCCGGCGCGAGACGCTGACCGCACGAGGGTCCGGTATCGGGCTCTATGCGGCGCGCCGCCTTGCCGAATTGATGCGGGGTCGCCTGTGGTGCGAGCCCGCCTCCGCTGGTGGTGCGCGCTTCGTGCTCGCCCTGCCCGCGTCTGTCGCCGTCTGATCGAAAGTGAGGCAACCCGAGTGATCGGAACGAGACCCCTGCGCATCCTGGTGGTGGATGACGACCCGGCCATGGTCGGGGCGATCACGGCCCTGGTCGGCACCGAGGGCCACCAGGTCATCACTGCCTATGACGGCCTGACCGCCGTGAAGCGATTCCGGGAAGAGCGACCCGACCTCGTACTCCTGGACCTTGCCATGCCCGGCCCGGACGGGTTCACGGTCATCGGCCAGCTGCGGTCGTCCGGCAACGTCCCGGTCCTGGTCGTTTCGGGCGAGAGCGCCGAGGCGGCCAAGGTGAAGGCCCTGGGGATCGGCGCAGACGACTACCTGGTCAAGCCGTTCGGCAAGCAGGAGCTCCTGGCGCGCATCTCCGCCGTCATGCGCCGGGTGGACCTCGCCGGGACGGGGCGGGCCTCCTCGGGGGATGGCCCGCCCGGAGTGCTGACCGCGGGATCGCTGACCGTGGAGCCGGCACGCCACGAGGCAAGGGTCGGAGCCTACTCGCTTGGACTGACGCCGACCGAGTTCCGCCTGCTCGAGGCCCTGGTCCGGGCCGGCGGGGACCTCGTCGCCCACCACCGCCTGGCCCGGGCCGGGTGGCCGGCGGAACCCGATCCGGACCTGCTCTGGCTCAAGCCGCACCTGGCCCGATTGCGCTCGAAGCTCGAGGCCGTCGGTGGCCCACGGATCGTGGCCGTCAGGTCGGTGGGCTACCGGATCGAGGCGGACGAGCAGGCCTGATACCCAGGCGCCATCCGTCATGGGCCTCCCCGGAATCGAAACGACCCCGGGGGCGGGCCCGGGGTCGCGTCGTTGTGGTGGGGGCTTGTCGCCCCGCGCCCTCGTCAGCGGGAGAGAGCGTGACCCCGCGAGTCGTGCAGCTCGTCGGCGCAGCTGACCCGACAGCCGCGTGCGTCGCGGCCGGCCATCGGCGAGAAGTGGAGCCAGCCGTTGAGGTCGGCGGCGTGCTGCAGGCGGCAGCCGCAGTTCGAGCAGGTCACCGGACCGCCCGCCGTCTGCGAGGCACTCGAGGCGGACTCGGTGCTGTAGGCCGGGAATGTCATGGTGGAATCCTCCCTGTCGGGCGTCGCGGCACTGGTGCCGGGTCGGGCTGACGGACCGGGACCAGATCCGTGAGGATTTGGATACTGCGCGCCACGACAACGCCGCACGATGGCCCAACCGGCGACGCGGCGGTTGCGGTTGGGTTGCATCGAACGTCGGGCTGCCGCCGTCGGGGTGGGAGGCACAAGTTCGGGACTGGCCGGGTCGCCCGTGCTGAACGGGCTCGGGCGACTTGCGCCGGGGCACTACACTCACGCCGGGTCCTGATCCAGGCGTAGAAGATCGGGGCCAAGGGGGCTCCGGCCATGTCTGCACGCCACCGCGCCGCATTCCTGATGGCTTTCGCGTTCCTGCTGGGGTCGGTCATCCCGGCAGCGGCCGCCAGCCCCTCCGCTCGCCAGACCGCCGACGCCGCGGCATACGCGGACCGCCTCATCGTCATCTGGAAGACCGTGCCGCCGGTTGCCCTGTCCCAGCTCGGGGTCCAGGCCATCGAGCGGACCGCACGCCCGATGCGCACAGTGGTCAAAGCCCGACCGGGCAGAGCCGCCCAGGTGGCCGCCGCGCTCCGGGCCGATCCCCGGGTTCTCGCGGTGGTCCCGGATGCGACCCTCGAGCTGACGGCGTGGCCCGCGGATGGGACGCCCTCGGACCCGCTATTCGGAGCCCAGCCGGACCTGGACCAGATCGGCGTCCCGACCGCCTGGCGGACCACTCGCGGCGACCCGTCCGTGGTGGTGGCCGTCCTCGACTCCGGCGTGGACCTGGGGCACCCCGACCTCGCTGAGGTGGCCGTGGTGGCGCCGCACAACGTCGTCTGGAACTCGGAGGACATCAGCGACGACTACGGGCACGGCACCCACGTGACCGGGACCATCCTCGCCGCGACCGACAACGGGGAAGGGATTGCCGGGATCGCGCCGCTGTCGACGCTGATGCCCGTGAAGGTGACCGACTCCGGGTCGAGCATCGCGCTGTCCGATGCGCTCGACGGCGTGGACTGGGCTCGTGAGCGCGGCGCCGACATCATCAGCATGAGCTTCGGGGGCCTCCTCTCGCCGGAGCAGGTCGCCCTGGGCCTGCCGACCTTCACCGCCGCACGCGACGCCGGGATCCTCATGGTTGCCGCCGCCGGCAACGACGGGGTGACAGAGCGTTCGTACCCGGCGTCGTTCCCCGGGGTGGTCTCCGTCAGCGCGGTGGACGGATCGGACGTCATCGCGCCGTTCTCGAGCTCCGGCCGCGCGGTGGATATCGCTGCGCCGGGGGTGGGGATCACGTCCTCCACGCCAGGGCACCACTACGAGTCCGAGTCGGGCACGAGCATGGCCGTCCCGCATGTCAGCGGCGTCGCGGCGCTGGTGTGGGCCGCGAGGCCCGACCTGGGCGTTGCGGAGCTGGAGGCCGTGCTCCGGTCGAGTGCCGTCGATCTGGGCCCGGTGGGTCGGGACATCGTGTTCGGGGACGGCCGCATCGATGCCGCGGCGGCGCTCACGGCGCCCGTGCCGGACCCGCTGCCGGACCTGGACCCGCCCACGCCGCTGCCGCCGCTGTCGATCTCGGTCGTCGACCCCGCCCGGGCGGTGCGACTGACCGCCTCGACCTATTCGGTCCGGCTGGAGGTCAACCACGACGTCACGGAGGGATACGCCATCCAGGCCTCGTGGCCGCTCTCGTGGGGCCGGTGCAACTACGACGCACGTTACGTGACCAGGGAGCTGGACTTCGGGCTGGCGATCCCGCTCACCGGGCTCCGGAACGGTCGCTGCTACGAGGTGGCCGTGGCCGCCGTGGATGAGGATGGCAACTACGCGGAGGCGCTGTCACCGACGATCACGGTGGCCGACGCCGTGGTGCCGCGGATCATCCGCAGGTCGCCCGGCCCCGGCGCGACCCGTGTGCCCAGGTCGAAGAACATCCGCGTCCGGTTCTCGGAGCCGGTCTCTGCACCTGGGATCGCCGTACGCGTGAGGAACACGAGGTCGGGCCGCATCGTGCGCACCCGCTCCACGTGGCTCGCGGAGTCGAACACGCTGGTCCTCGACCCAGCGCTGCGCATGTACCCGCGTACCCGCTATCGCGTCGAGGTGACGACGCGAGTCGTTGACCAGGGTGGGAACCACGTGCGCAAGGAGTCGTGGACCTTCGTCACCGGTCGCTGAGCCCGGGCCGGACGCGGAGCGACCCCGGCAGACTCCGCGTCGTGCGGATCCGGACCGGGGTCGCGGTCGCCCCCCTTCGCGCCGGCCGGGACCGGCGCCTGGTGCCGTGTGATCAGGCCTGGTAGGCGACCTCGCCGTGGACGGACAGGTCGAGGCCCAGCTCCTCCTCGTGGGCTCCGACGCGCATGCCGAGCACCACGTCGACCACCTTGACGATCAGGAAGGTGGCACCCACCGCGTAGGCAACCGTCGCACCCACGGCCACGAGCTGGATGACGACCTGGGCTGGGTTGCCGTCGATCAGGCCGGCCCCGGCCGCGTTGATCGCCGTCGTGGCGAAGATGCCGGTGGCCACGGCCCCGAACATGCCACCGACCCCGTGGACCGCGAACACGTCGAGCGCGTCATCGACCCGGACGCGCTCACGGAGCAGGGTGGCGCTGTAGCACAGGCCGCCCGCGAAGAGGCCGATGGCGAGGGCGCCACCCGCGGTCACGAAGCCCGATGCCGGGGTGACCGCCACCAGGCCGGCCACGGCACCCGCCGCCGCCCCGACGACGCTGACCTTCTTCTTGTGGAGGTAGCTGGCCATGACCCACGTGATCGTCGCCGCAGCTGCCGCGACGTTGGTGACCAGGAGCGCGTTGGCGGCGAGACCGTTGGCGCTCAGGGCGGAGCCGGCATTGAAGCCGAACCATCCGAACCACAGGAGGCCCGCGCCCAGGACTGTCATGGGGATGTCGTGGGGCTCCACCCCGGACCCGTTGAGCACGCGGCGCCCGATCAGGATCGCGACGAGGAGGGCCGACACGCCCGAGGTCGCATGGACGACGGTGCCTCCCGCGAAGTCGAGCGCGCCGAGCTGGTACAGCCAGCCGTCGACGGACCAGACCCAGTGCGCGACTGGGGAGTAGACGAACAGGGACCACAGGATGGTGAACATGACGAAGGCGCCGAACCGCTTGCGCTCGGCGAAGGCCCCCGTGATCAGGGCCGGGGTGATTGCCGCGAACATGAGCTGGAAGGCGGCGAACAGGATGAACGGGATGGTGGGGCCGTAGGTCGGGTTGGGATCGAGACCGACGCTGATGAAGCCGATGTACTCGAACGGGTTGCCGATCAATCCGAAGCCGCCGACATCCGACCCGAACGCCAGCGAGAAGCCGACGACGACCCAGACCACGCTGACCAGGGCGAGCCCGAAGAAGCTGTGCATGATGGTCGACAGGACGTTCTTGCGACGCACCAGGCCGCCGTAGAACAGCGCGAGGCCGGGCAGCATCACCATGACCAGGGCGGTCGACATGAGAAGCCAGGCGGTGTCGCCCGTGTCGATGGTCCCACCGTCCGCGGCGGCGGCGACGGCGGGCAGGCCCGCGAGCAGGCCTGCTGCCGCAAGGCTTCCGAACAGCATCCGTCGTGCGATGTGCATCTCTCGTCCGACCTCCTGGTCACGCCGTCGGGGCCGGGCCAGTCCCGCTCGGCGTTCTGGCGGGCAGCGTGGCCCGGTTGCGTCCCGCGGTCAGTCCCTCCCATCGGTGCGGAGGGGAGCCGATTCGGGTGACCGTGCGGTTGCCGTGCGGTTGCGCAGGACCCGGTCCGGCGCCGTCCGCGCCGCGTATGCTCCCGCGATGGAATCCACGCGGTCGGCCGCCCGCGGCCCGCGCCCGGCGCCTTGGCGCGCGGTGGACCCCTGATGGCCGTCGACACGATCGTCGCGGCCGTCGTCTTCGTGGTGGCCTACATCTTCATCGCCACCGAGTGGCTGGACCGGACGCTGGTCGCGCTGCTGGCGGGCCTCACCATGGTCGCCCTCGGGGTCCTCGATCAGGAGGAGGCGTTCGCGGCCATCGACCTCAACGTCATCTTCCTGCTCGTCGGGATGATGGTGCTGGCCTCGATCCTGTCGCGGACGGGCTTCTTCGAGTGGCTCGCCGTCCGGTCCGTCACGTTGTCTGCCGGGCATCCCATCCGGCTGTTGCTGATCCTCGCGGCGATCACCGCGGTCGTCTCCGCGTTCCTGGACAACGTGACCACGGTTGTCCTGATGACCCCGATCACGCTCTCCGTGTCCCGGCGTCTGGGCATCTCGCCCATGCCCTACCTGATCACGCAGATCCTGGCCTCGAACATCGGGGGCACGGCGACGCTGATCGGGGACCCGCCGAACATCCTGATCGGATCGGCGGCGGGGCTGGGCTTCGGCGCCTTCCTGGTCAACCTGGCCCCGGTGGTCGTGCTGATCTTCCTGGCCTTCGTCCTGATCGTCCGGGTGTCGTTCCGCCATGCGCTCAAGGTCCCCGACGAGCGGCGGGCGGCCGCACTCGAGGAGACCGAGGGGCGCGCGATCACGGATCCGGCGCTGCTGGTGAAGTCGCTGGTGGTCACCGGCCTGACCATCTTCGGGTTCCTGGTCCATGGCGCCCTGGGCGTCGAGCCGGCGACCGTGGCCCTCCTGGGGGCGGCGGTCCTGATGCTGGTGTCGCGGTCGGATCCCCACCGCGTCCTGCGCGATGTCGAGTGGTCCACGATCTTCTTCTTCGTCGGCCTGTTCATCCTCGTGGAGGCGGTCGTCAGCGTCGGGATCGTCGGCGGGATCGCGGAGCGCCTGGCCGAGGCCACGGGCGGAAACGACGCCGCCGCGACGATCGCCATCCTGTGGTTCTCGGCGGGAGCGTCGGCAATCGTGGACAACATCCCCTACACGGCGACTGCTATCCCGGTCGTCCACCGCCTGATCGAGGGTGGCATGCCCCCGGACCCGTTGTGGTGGGCACTCGCGCTCGGTGCGTGTCTCGGCGGCAATCTGACCATCGTCGGCGCTTCGGCCAACGTCGTGGTCGCGAACCTGGCCAAGCAGGCAGGTCACCCGATCCGCTTCGTCGAGTTCCTCCGGTACGGGTCGGTGGTGGTCCTCGCCTCGATGCTGATCTCGACCGCCTATCTCTGGGTCCGCTACCTCGCCTGACCCGGCGCCAGCGGCTACGCTTGGAGCACAGGATTTGGGAGGCAGGAATGGATCTGGGGTTGGAGGGCCGGCGGGCGATCGTCGGCGGTGGGGGCTCGGGGATCGGTGGCGGGATCGCGACGGCGCTGGCGGGCGAGGGTGTCCACGTCGCGCTCGTCGGACGCACCCGTGAACGCATCGAGGCGGAGGCCGAGCGGCTTGGCGGCAGGGCGGTGGTCGCGGACCTGGCCACCCCGGACGGCCCGGCCGACGCGGTTGCCCAGGCGATCGCCTCCCTCGGCGGTCTCGACCTCCTCGTCGTCAACACCGGTGGGCCGCCCGGCGGCACCTTCGACACGCTCTCCGAGGCGGATTGGGACGCCGCGATCTCGGGGACGCTCCAGTCCACCCTGCGCCTCATCCGGGCGGCCCTGCCGCACCTGCGCGCCGGGCAGGAGCCGTCGATCCTGGTGGTCCTCTCGTCGTCCGTACGCGAGCCCATCCCGGCGCTCACCACGTCCAACGTGCTGCGCCCCGGCCTCGCGGGTCTCGTCAAGACGCTCACGGCCGAGCTGGCGCCCATCCGGATCAACGGGGTCGCGCCGGGCCGGATCGCCACTGATCGGATCCGGTTCCTGGACGGCCGTCGCGCCGAGGCAGCCGGCGTCGAACCGGAGGAGATCGAGCGCCGCACCCGGACGACGATCCCGTTGGGCCGTTACGGGGACGTGGCCGAGATCGGCCGGGTCGGGGCGTTCCTGCTCTCGCCGGCCGCGTCCTTCGTGACCGGCGCGATCGTGCCGGTGGACGGCGGGATGATCCGCGCGCTGCCCTGACGGCTCACCGGGTCGCCTTTGTGTGGCGTGTCAGACACCCTGCTCGGCGGAGAGGTCCTTGTCCTCCATCTCCCACGCGTGGTCGAGCGTGTGGAAGGCGGAGTGGCGGATGAGGTACGGCAACGTCCACGACCGCATGCGCCGCTTGACCTCCCCGGCGTTGTAGGCGCGCATCGCCGCCACGTAGGTCTCCCGATGGTGCACCAGTCCATCCGTGGTCAGCGCCGCCTCCTCCGGGTTTCGCAACCCCACCTGCTTCGCGAAGTCCTCGCTCTCGGTGCGGATCGTGTGGCGGATGATCCGGTCGCGATCGCGCCCACCGCCGCGCGGGCCCTTGCGCATCACCGGCGAGACCCGCGCGGCGACGCCATCGAAGAACGCCCAGCAGGCCTGCAGGAGGGTGATCCCGCGCTCGAGATCCGTCTCGCTCATCGGCCCCTGCTCGGCGGCGGAGGGCGAGAAGGAGATGCCCCAGAAGTCGGTCGAGCCCGTGCCGACCCGGTCCTCCACGATCTCAAGGTCCGCGGCGGCGTCGAAGTCGGGCGCCAATCCGGCTAAGGCCGCGACCGGACGATAACGCCCCCGGTAGGCCTCGAGCGTCTCCAGCGCGAGCTCCGGGGTCTTCGCACCCCGGCTCCACCCCGGCCAGTCGAGGCTGAAGGCCACGGCCCGCTTCCCCTTGGGTCCACGTTCGATGACGGTACGGACAGGCATGGGCCAGTATGGCACCAGGGACCTCGGCTGCCCTTACGGCGGTCCGGGGTGAGGGCAGCCTCGTCGTCAGCCGTCCAGCAGCTCGGGCAGCACCGAACCGGCCGCAAGATGCCGATCGAGGCCCGTGCGCCGCAGCAGGTCGTCCAGGTCCGCGATCGTGCCCGGGTCGGCCGGAACCCCGGGCGCCCGGACCGTGGCGTGGGCGATCGCACCGCGGCGCTGGTAGAGGTGCTTCCGGATCGGCAGGTTGAGCAGCGCCTGGTTCTCGAAGCGCATGAGCGTCGCGTAGCGGTCGAACAGGGCCGCCGCGCCGTCCCGGTCGCCCGCACGCCACCGTCGCACGATGGCCACCAGCACCTCCGGGAACCCGAAGCCGGTCATCGTCCCGTGGCTGCCACGGCGCAGCTCCTCCAGCAGCATCTGCCCGCCCAGTCCGCCCAGCACGATCAGGTCCGGCGAACCCTCGACGAGACGTCCCACCTTGGGTGGCGTGGGCTCCTCCTCGAGCTTGATCACGCCGCACTGCGGCGCTTCCGCAGCGAGGGCCAGGAGGAAGTCGGACGTCATCGGCACCCCGGAGCTGGCGGGATGGTCCTGGACGACGATCGGAACGTCCACGGCGGCCGCGACCGCCAGGTAGTGCCGGCGCAGGGCCGCGTCGGTGGGGCGGGCCAGCGGCGGCGGGGCGAGCATGACCGAGTGGGCGCCGGCGGCGGCCGCCTCGCGGGCGAATGCGATCGCGCGGTCCGTGGAGGCGTGCGAGATGCCCACGCACACGGGGATGGAGCCCGCGGCCGTGCCCATCACCGCCTCCAGCACCACCGTCCGCTCGGCGTCGCCCAGGCGACCGGCCTCACCGAGCACGCCCAGGATCGTCATCCCGTCGACGCCCGCCGCCCGCACGAACGCCACCAGCCCCGGGATCGAGCCGGCGTCCACGCCGCCGTCGGGCGTGAACGGCGTGGGCACGATGTTCCAGACCCCGCGCAGTGCCTCGATGCCGCCCATGCCGCCTCCGCTGTCCGATGCCTGTACCACGAGGCTACCGGATGCGCGGCCGGACCGGGCCTGCACTGGGGCTGGCGGCTCGGGTCCGCGGCCCGGGTCCGCGGCCCGGGCCCGCACCCGGAGCTAGGGCCGGCGGATCCTGATGTCGTCCACGGCGGCCTCGACCAGGTTGCCGTGCCCGCCGTCCCTCGCCTCGACCACCAGCCGGACCGACTGGCCTGCCCACGGCGCCAGTGAGACGCTGGCCGTGGCCCACGTGGCGTCCCGATCACGCGCTGCGCCGAGCTGCTCGAACACCGTGCTGACCGAGCCGGTCTCGTCCTCGACCATGACCCGGAACCGGTCGGCCGATGTGGCGCTCGCGGCATGCGCGAACGAGTAGCGGAACGTCAGTGATCCGTACGCGGCGGGATCGTCCGGCAGCCGGATGGCACGGCTCCGGATCGTCGTCCGTCCCCCGTCGACGTCGTTGGCCGCTGCCGACGATCCGGCGGCGGCGCCGGTCACGAGCGCGGAGGAGCCGGAGACCGTTGTGCCCAGCTGCTTCGGGCCCCTCTTGCTCGTGGCGGACGGATTGGCCACCTGCCAGAGTCCCAACCGTGCCGTGTCGGTCCCCGCCGCATTGCGCACCCAGCCACGGTTGATCTCCAGGTCATCGAACAGGGGACCGCAGTTGGCCTGCTTGGACGAAGCGCCAAGCGCGGCGTAGGCACACGAGGCCCGGTCGATCAGCAGCAGGATGGCGGACCGGTTCCGGGCCGTCTGTGCCGCGATCTTCGAATCATCCGGGTAGTGGTCCCCCCAGACCGTCTTCTTCTCGGTGGGGGACAGCTCGAAGGTGTACGAGAAGATCCGGTGGCGGCCGTACAGCCAGTCGATCTGGTCACCGTCGGTGACGTAGAGGTCGGACGACTGCTTGGCCGCGTAGCCGTTGAGCGCCGCCATGGCCCTGCCGAGCGAGACGAAGGTCGAGTGGTCCAGCTTCGTCATGTCCGACGGGATGTTGACCTTGGTGTAGCCATACGGCCACAGGATCAGCTCGCCGTTGGTGTGCAGCGTCACGTGGGTCCCGATCTGCTGGACACCACCGACGACCCGGCTGTTCACGAAGTCGCGCAGCGCCCGCGTCTCCGGGGCGGAGAACGGACTGGGACCCCGGTACATGTTCGAGGTCTTCTTGCCCGACGAGCCGCCGCAGCAGCCCCAGCGGTACCCGTAGTTGCGGTTCAGGTCCGTGTACAGCGTGCTGCCCGACGCGGTCTTCTGGCGGTTCTTGCGCCAGGCGTGGTACGGGTCCCCGGTCAGGTCGTACCGCATGCCGTCCGGGTTGAGCGCGAAGATGATGAAGATCTCGCGATGGTCCACCAGGCGCGTGACGGCCTCGTCCGCGCCGTAGTCACGGGTGAGCCAGCCAAGCACGGCCAGCGCCTGCTCCGTGGTCATGTGCTCGCGCGCGTGGTGGAGGGCGTCGATCAGCACCTCCGGCTCGTCCTCGTCCGTGTCCACGTTGTCGCTGACCTTGGCCATCCAGATGTCACGGCCCTGGTAGCTCTTGCCGATCGAGAAGACCTTCACGATCTCCGGATAGTCCGCGGCGGCCTGCTTGATCTCGGCCACCAGCTCGGGCCAGTTGTGGTACCCGCTGTTGGATGCGGGCCAGTCCGGCTCGGCCGCGGACACCGGCCCCGCCGGCGAGGCGAGGACGGCCGGGACGGCAAGCAACACCGCGAGCGCGAGGGCGGTCACGAGCTGGGCGGGGAGGAGCAGCGCGGCACGCATGAGCGCAGGGTGCCAGACGCGGGGGTGGCGTGGAACCCGGAAATCGGCCGCCGGGTCGCCAGCCGATGGTCCTCGCGCCCGGATACCGTTCCATGAAGAAGGTCTTGACAGCAGACGGTGATGGTGTCACAATCGGCCCATGCCGGACGACCCGTACACCCTCAGCGACCTGGCCCGTCTCGCGGACGTGACGCCGCGCACGGTGCGCTACTACGTCGCCCAGGGACTGCTGCCGTCGCCCGAAGCGGCCGGTCCGTCCACGCGCTACGGCGAGGGCCACCTCGCCCGCCTGAGGATCATCAAGCGCCTGCAGCGGGACCACCTGCCGCTGGCCGAGATCCGGTCGCGCCTGGACCGGATGGGGGACCAGGAGGTCGTGGACGCCGCCGAGCTGCTGGGCTCACCAGCGATGGCACCGTCGCGGGATCCGGACGACACGCTGGCGTTCATCCGATCGCTCATGGACCAGTCGGGCGTGGCCTCGACCATCGAGCAGCAACCCGGCCGTCAGACCGCGCTGCTGCGGCGGACGATGACGCTGGATACGGTTCCGCCATCCGCCCGATCGGCTGCCCCAGCCCCACCCGCGATGGCTGCCCAGCGGTCGTCGCCCGAACCGCCGGCAAGTGGCCCGGCGCCGGACCATCACACGCAACCCGATCGCTCCACGTGGGAGCGGCTGACCATCACGTCGGATGTCGAGATCCACGTCAGGCGCCCGCTGGACCGCCGCAGCAACAAGCGCATCGACCAGCTTGAGCGGATTGCGCGCGAGCTGTTCGAAGAGGAGCACTGACCGCCCGTCGGCATCGGCTGCCACCCCGCCCCCCAGGACAACCCAACCGCATCCGGCGAGCCCGCTCGTACGAGCCACGCCGGACCGTGAGACCCGCCCCATCCGGGCCTCGACCAGCCATCGAGAAGGAGGCCCATCGTGACCCAGCACAACAACACCGACCGCCTGGTCGACCCCGGACTCGTGGTCCGGCCGGACCGCCGCCTGATCCGTGCGCATGGCCGGAGCGTGCGCTACCTGCTCGTCGACGTCACCGCACCCACCGTCGCACCGGATCCGGCGCGACGTCGGCCACCCGTCAACCTCGCCTTCGTGCTCGACCGGTCGGGCTCTATGGGCGGACGCGACAAGCTGTCCCTCGCCAAGCAGGCGACCCTGGAGGCCATCCATCGCCTGGAGCCCGAGGACCGGTTCTCCGTCGTGACCTACGACGACCGCGTGGACGTGGCAGTCGCAGGGATGATGGCCAGCCCACAGGCCCGCAGCGAGGCGGCCGGGCGACTCGCCGGTGTCGAGCCCCGCGGCAGCACCAACCTGCACGCAGGATGGCTGACCGGTTGCGAGCAGGCCGCGGCCGGGCTGGCACCCGAGGGCGTCAACCGCGTCCTGCTGCTCACGGACGGCCTTGCCAACCAGGGTGTCACCGACCACGGCGAGCTGGCCCGACTGGCGCTCGAGCTGCGCCGGCGGGGGGTTGCCACCAGCACCTTCGGCGTGGGCACGGACTTCGACGAGTCGCTGCTCCAGGCAATGGCCGACAACGGGGGCGGCCACTTCTACTTCGCGGGTGACGTGGCCCAGATGCGCGACCACATCACGTCCGAGGTGGGCGAGACCCTGGACGTCGTGGCCCGCGACGTCGTCCTGGAGCTGGTCCTGCCGGAGTCCGTCCGGGTTGACTCGCTCTCGCCGTTCCGTGTCGAGCAGACCGCGGGCCGGGCCCGGGTTTTCCTCGGTGACATGGTCTCGGGTCAGCTGCTCTCCCTCGTGCTGCACCTCGTCTTCGACTTCGGCGAGGTGGACCGCGAGGTGGGCGTGCATGTCCGAGTGGGGGACCGCGACGGCGCGTTCGACGCGGCCCGGCCGGCGCTCGAGCCGGTCTCGGTGGCCTGGGCCTATGCGGGCCACGGCGCCAACGACGCCCAGCCACGCGATGTCGAGGTGGATCGCGTCGTCGCCCGGGTGTTCGCCGAGCGAGCCCGCCAGGACGCGGTGCACCTGAACCGCCAGGGTCGCTACGAGGACGCGCGTGGCGTGCTCGAGGGCGTCCGCAAGCGAGTCCGCGCCTACGCCGGCTCGGACACGGAGCTCAATGGCCTCGTCTCGGAGCTCTCCGCGGAGCAGTACCAGTACGCGGCCCCGATGCCCGAGATGGCCCGCAAGGAGCGCTACTTCCGGTCCAGCAACGCCTGCCGTATGCGGACCGAGGACGGCAAGTCCCGCAAGGCCTGATCCGCGACTCCGGTCCCGCTCGAGCGGGGCGGCCCTTCGGGTCGCCCCGCGGGCGGCCCACTGCGTGGCCCCGCGGGCGGCTGTGCTGCTCGCTCTACACCCGCCCGTTCGAAGCGGAGCGTTCGTCCTCGGCGAATGCTCTGCCCGCGGCAGCCGGGGGTCGGCTGGTCCGATCGTGTGAGGCGGGTGCCTGCCAGGGGCGAACGGACTCGTCGTTCTCTGACCTCCGCCGCTCGCCTGACGGCCCACCCATCCACGCAGATCCCTGTTTCGCTCGCCATCAGCGAGCGAAACGAGGCGCGGAGCCCCTTCAGCGGGGACGCTGCTCGCCATCAGCGGGCAGTCCAGCGGTTGTGAGCGAGACTCGGGCCCCCGGCGGCCGCCCGATGCCGCCCGGCGGCCGCCCGATGCCGCCCGGCGGCCGCCCGATGCCGCCGCGTGCCCCCCGCCCCAGCCGCGCCGTTCCCCGCCGGAGGTGCTTGACGATGCCGTCCCGGTAGGCCAAGATTGCACCATGTAATCGATTGCCGGGAGGGCCGACCGGGTGTGGCCTTCACGGGGCGACCGTGCCGGAACGATGGTCCGGCGCGACCGACCATCGGCCGAGCCACATCGGGAGCAGGCTGGCGGACGGCCCATCCGCCGGGGACCGGCGACCGGCCCGGACAGCGGAGGACCACCAGCCATGACTTTGCCCTTGACCACAGGGAATGGCGGTCCGGGCTCCGCCTATTCGTCGGCCGCGCGGCGCCTCCTCCGCCGCGCGGCCGACGCGGGGCCCGACGGCCTCGTGTGTGGGATCGATCCCGCCTCGGCCGGATGGGACTACGTCTCCTTCCACGTCTACCGCCTGGCCCCGGGGCAGGTGGTGACCCGCGAGCCCGACGATCAGGAGCGCCTCGTCCTGCTGCTCGAGGGCTACGCCCGAGTACAGGCCGGGGACCGCGATTTCGGGGTGGCGGGCTCGCGGATGACGGTGTTCGACGGCCCGCCCGCCCCCGTGGTGCTCGTGGCGCCCGGTCAGGAGATCTTGGTCACCGCGGACACCGAGGCCCTGGTCGGCATTGCCGCCGCCCCCGGCGGTCCGGTCCAGCGCACCGCGCTCATCGAATCCGGGGACATCCTGGTGGAGACACGTGGTGAGGGGAACACGACCCGGCGGATCCACCACCTGCTCCCGCCGGGCGCCGAGGCCGGTCGCCTCATCTCGTTCGAGGCATACACCCCGGGTGGCAACTGGTCCAGCTACCCACCCCACAAGCACGACACGGAGGATCCGCCGGTTGAGGCGCGCCTGGAGGAGCTCTACTACTACAAGTTCGCCAAGCCGCAGGGGTTCGCGTTCGCCCGCGTCTACACCCCTGATCGGTCCCTCGACGAGTCGATGACGCCGATGGACGGGGACCTCGTGCTGGTGCCCGAGGGCTACCACCCCGTGGGCGTGCCCGCAGGCTACGACTGCTACTTCCTCAACATCATGGCCGGGCCCAACCGGGCCTGGCACTTCACCATCGACCCGGACCACGCGTGGCTCATGAACTGGAGTCCCGAGGCGCCCAAGGTGTCCGACTAGGATGCGGGCGTGCGGTGCGCCGCGACCTGCGTGGCCGGGACGCGGCGCTCCTTGCGAAAAGATCAACGATCATCGATTATAGTGACGGTCGGTGCGCCCGCCCACTCCCAGGCAACGGAGAACCTATGACGACCACTACCGCCGGAATCGACAGCCCGCTCCTGCGGATGGTCGAGTCCACTCCGACCGACTTCTGGAATGACTCCTGCGCGGTCGTCGAGCTCGCCTACGCAGTCGAGCGCGGCGGTACCGGCGCCACCTCCAACCCCGTCATCGTGGGGGAGGTGATGAAGAAGGAGAAGGACCACTGGGTCCCGCGGGTCCGCGAGATGATCGCGACCAACCCGACCTGGTCCGAGGTCGAGCTCACTTGGGCGCTGATCGAGGAGATGGGCGCCCGTGGTGCCGGGATCCTCGAGCCGGTCTTCGACGCGCACGACGGCATGAAGGGACGACTGTCGCTCCAGACCAACCCCGCGAACTACCGGGACCCGGCGCGAATGGCCGACCAGGCGGTGCACTTCAACACCCTCGCCCCCAACATCCAGGTCAAGTTCCCGTGCACGGCCGCCGGCCTGCAGGCGGTCGAGGACGCGACGGCCCGGGGCGTTGTCGCCAACATCACGGTGGTGTTCACGGTCGCCCAGTCCATCGCCGCCGCCGAGGCGGTGGAGCGCGGGATCAAGCGCTTCGAGGCTGCCGGTGGCGACAGCAGCAAGTTCAGCCCGGTCTGCTCGATGATGATCGGCCGACTCGACGACTGGATCAAGGTCCTGGTCGAGAAGGACGACATCGCGCTCGACCCGGCCGCCGCAAACTGGGCCGGCATCGCCGCCTTCAAGCGTGCGTACGGGATCTTCCAGGAGCGCGGCTACCGGACCCGGTTGCTCGTGGCGGCCTACCGCCACCGGCTGCACTGGACCGAACTCGTGGGTGGCGACGTCGTGCTCACGATGCCGTACCCGTGGCAGGTCCGCTTCAACAACTCGGGCATCGACCCTGTGTCGCGGATCGACGTGCCTGTGGACCAGCACCTGGTCGATGACCTGCTGGCCCGGGTGCCGGACTTCCGCCGCGCATATGAGCCGGACGGCCTGTCACCAGATGACTTCGCGGGCTTCGGCGCGACCGCGCGGACCTTGCGCGGCTTTGTACAGTCGTACCACGATCTACAGGGCGTCGTGCGCGACATCATGATGCCCAATCCGGACCTCAAGTCCGCCTGAGATCAACCACGGCGTCCAGCACCAGTTTCCGCGGAGGAGTAGCACACATGGCGATCGAGACCCGGGAGCAGACGGCGGTCTTGCCGATCCTGTCCCACTACATCAACGGCACGGCCGTCGAGGTCTTGGCCGAGAACACAGGCCCCATCACCAACCCGGCGACGGGCCAGGTGTTCGCCCGGGTCCCGCGCGGCGGAGTGGCCGAGGTTGACGCCGCGGTCGAGGCGGCCCAGGCTGCATTCCCCGCCTGGCGCGACATGCCGTTGATCGCGCGCTCGAACATCTTCTTCCAGTTCCGCAACCTGATGTACCAGCACCGCGAGGACCTCGCCGCGCTCATCACGCGCGACCACGGCAAGACCTTCCCGGATGCCCTCGCCGAGGTCCTCCGCGGCATTGAGACGATCGACTTCGCGTGCGGCCTGCCGGTTCACCTCTCCGGCATGATGACGCCCAACGTGTCGACCAAGGTCGACGCGTTCACGCTGCGTCAGCCGCTTGGCGTCGTCGCGGCGATCGCGCCCTTCAACTTCCCGGTCATGGTCCCCACGTGGATCTACCCGATCGCACTGATGTGCGGCAATACGGTGATCCTCAAGCCGTCCTCCCACACGCCGGGTGCGACGCAGCTCCAGGCCGAGCTGTGGACGCAGGCGGGCGGACCCGACGGCACGTTCAACGTCGTCTACGGCGGCCGCGAGGCGGTCAAGGCGATCGTCGAGCACAAGGGCATCAAGGCGATCCAGTTCGTGGGCTCGACGGCCGTCGGCCGCTACGTCTACGAGGAGGGCACCAAGCGCGGCAAGCGCGTCGGGTCCTACACCAGCGCCAAGAATGCGATGCTCGTCCTGCCCGACGCGGACATGGACCTGGTCGCGGACGCGGCGGTCGCGGCGGGCTTCGGCTCGGCCGGCGAGCGCTGCATGGCCCAGACGCTGATGGTCGCGGTGGGTGACACCGCCGAGCGCCTCAAGCCCAAGATCATGGAGCGGATCGCACGGCTCAAGATCGGCGACGGCATGGAGCCGGGCGTCGACATGGGCCCCATCTACACGGATGAGCACCGCCAGTCGGTGATCAACTGGATCAACGTCGGCGAGGCCGAGGGCGCCGAGCTCCTCGTGGACGGCCGTACGTTCGTCGGGCCCAACCCGGACGGGTTCTTCCTGGGCGTCACGCTGTTCGACAACGTCACCCCGGACATGAAGATCTACCAGGAGGAGATCTTCGGCCCCGTCTTCGGCATCGTGCACACGGACACCTTCGACGAGGGCCTGAAGCTCATCAACGACCACAAGTACGCCAACGGCACGGCGGTGTTCACGACCGACGGCGGCGCCGCGCGGCGCTTCAAGCTCGAGGTCGAGGTCCCGATGATCGGCGTCAACGTGCCGATCCCGGTGCCCGCGGGCTACATGAGCTTCTCGGGCTCCAAGGAGTCCGCGATCGGCGACCTCGCCATGCGCGGTGAGGACGGCGTCCGCTTCTTCACCCAGCAGAAGATGGTCACCGAGCGCTGGCCGGAGCCCGGCAAGCAGGGGCCGCTGAGCCTCGTCTTCCCCGGCAACAGCTAGAACTTCGCGGTCGAAGCCGGTCCCGGAGCCTTCGGGCTCCCGGGGCCGGCTTCTTCATCTCCGGGCGCTCCTGCCGGCGAGGCTGGCAAGCAAGGCCACCGCGGGTGCCGGGGTGGCCAGGCGGAACCGGGCCCGTGTCTGGCCGGGTCCCACGTGGATCGTCCAGGCGTCATCCGGCAGGCGTTCGAAGAGGTCCTCGTCGGTCCGGTCGTCCCCGATCGCCAGCTCGAACTCCGGCGGGGGAGCCGACGCACGGACGTGGGCCGCCACCTCGCCCTTGTTCGCCCACGCGAACCGGACCTCGACCACCTTGTTCCCTCGGAGCACCGCGAGCTCGGTGCCGGCCAGCAACTGGTCGAGCGTCATCGCGAGCTCGTTGGCCAGCCAGTCCCCGAACTCGGGCTCGACAAGCCGGAAGTGCCAGGCGAGGGCGTATTCCTTCTCCTCGACGGTGCTGCCCGGGGCGCGGGCGGCGAACTGGTCGAGCACCGGTCGAACGCGGGCCTTCCATTCCCCGTCGGCGCCCGGTCGGAGCGACCGCCACTCGGGATCGCCCGGGGCCCGGAGCAGGGCGCCATGCTCGGCCGCGAGCCAGATGCCGTCCAGGTGGCCGAACCAGCAGGACAGGTCGCCTGCCGGTCGGCCCGAGACGATCACGATCGTCGTCCCACGCTTCCGCGCGAGGGCTCCCAGGATCTCGGCGATGGCCGGGCCGGGTGCAGCATCTGCCGGGCGGGCGGCAAGAGGGACCAACGTGCCGTCGTAGTCCAGGTAGCAGATGCGATGGCTCGCCGAGGCGAATGCGTGTCGGACATCCCGCAGCGGCGGTTCCGGGATCGGCCCGGAGCCCAGCGCCCGTCCGCCGACCGTGCGCCGCAGATCCTCCACGGAACGCTCCGCCCAGGCGACGGCCGTATTCGTCGTGATCCGGTGGAGCAGCGCTGCCTGCCGCTCCCGGCGCTCGTCCTCGGCCATCGTGAGGGCACGCTCCAGGGCGGCGGCCGATCCCGTCTCGTCGTACGGGTTGACCCGGACCGCCTCGCCCATCTCGCCCGCCGCACCGGCGAACTCGCTCAGCAGCAGGACGCCCTTGCCGTCCTGCTGGCACGCCACGAACTCCTTGGCGACGAGGTTCATGCCGTCCCGCAGCGATGCGACCCAGGCGACGTCGGCCGCCGCGTAGAGGGCCGCGAGCTCCGCCCGGGAGATCGACCGGCGTAGGTAGATGACGGGGTTCCACTCGGCCGTCCCGAGCTCCCCATTGACTTCCCCGACCAGCTCGTTGACGTCGCGGCTGAGGGCCGCATACCTCGCAACCCGCTCCCGTGACGGCACGGCCACCTGGAGGAGCGTCACCTTGCCCCGCCAGGAGGGTCGCGAGACCAGGAAGTGGTGGAATGCTCGGAGCCGCTCCGGGATGCCCTTCGTGTAGTCGAGGCGGTCGACAGCGAGCACGAGCCGGCGCCCGGCGTGGCGGCCCTGGATCTCGCGGATGCGCCGGGCGACGCCCGCGTCGGCGGCGACGAGGTGCTCCCACTCGTCGGGCACGATCCCGATCGGCTGCGCCTCGAGCTTGACGGTTCGACCGTCGATCTCGACCCTGTCCATCCGGCTCTCGATGCCGAGCACCTGGAGGAGCGTCCGCCGGAAGGCCCCGAGGTGCTCGTGGGTCTGGAAGCCGATCACGTCCGCGCCCAGCAGACCGGTCAGGATCTCCTCGCGCTGGGGCAGGATCCGGAAGACCTCCGGCGGCGGGAACGGGACATGCAGGAAGAACGCGACCCGCACCCCCGGCCGCTGCTCGCGGAGGAGGCGGGGCACCAGCAGCAGCTGGTAGTCGTGGACCCAGACCAGATCGTCCGGGAGGAGCCGGTCGAGCACGGCGTCGGCGAACCGCTGGTTCGCGTCGCGGTACGCGTGGAAGGTCTCACGGTCCAGGGTGACTCGCGACGGGAACCCGTGGAGCAGCGGCCAGAGGGTGTTGTTGCTGTACCCCTCGTAGAAGGCTCGGCTGATCTTCGGGGGCAGTTCCACGGCGGCGAGGGAATGCTCCCGCTCCAGCTCGCGGAGCACCTCTGCCCGGCCCTCGGCGTTGGCCGTGGGTGCATCACCCGGCCAGCCGACCCACAGGCCACCCGCGCGCTCCATGATCGGCGCCAGTGCCGCGACGAGACCGCCGCCGCTCCGCTCGCCGTGCCAGCGGCCTCCGGTCCGGCGGACGGTGATCGGCAGCCGGTTGGCGACGACGACGAGTCGCTCGGCCTTCGGCGTCGCTGCCGACCGCTGTCGCCCTGGAGGCATGGTCATCTGCTGTCGGGACATGGCGTCCTCCCTGGGGCCGGGCCCGGGAGTGCCGCGAGGCGCGGCGGGACTGGCGCGTCGCCTAATAGTAGCCTTCTGGCACGTATCTGTCGATGCGCGACGCCCTGGTGAGCCGCCGCCGGAGCGGGGGGTAGCCCTGGCCGCGGGGTCAGGCGCCGATGGAGCGGAGGTACTCGCGATTGCGCCGAGCGCTCTCGCGAGGGTTGCCCATCCCCGGCAGGATGTCCTGTTCCACGACGATCCAGCCGTCGTAGCCGGTCTCCTCGAGCGCGGCGAGGACGCCGGGGAAGTCCACGCAGCCCTTGCCCAGCTCGCAGAACACGCCGTGGCCGGTGGAGGTCAGGCCGTCCCACTTCTTTGCACGCGACTCCGCCATGACGGCCGGGTCGCAGTCCTTGAAGTGGACGTGCCAGATCCGGTCGCCGAACTCCCGAACGGCGTCGACGGGGCTCTCGCCCGTCCCGAACGTCCAGTGGCCGGTGTCGAGGCAGATCCCGAGCAGGTCCGGGTCGGTCATGTCCATCAGCCGACGGAGCTCGGCGCCGGTCTCGATCAGCGTGCCGAGGTGCTGGTGGACGACGGTCCGCACGCCGGCCTCCTCCTTGACCCGCTTCGCCAGGCGGTTCGCGGCGGCCGCATAGGTCTCCCATCCGTCGTCAGAGAGGCCCATCTCCGGTGTGATCCGGCCTGCGTTCTGGCCGCGCACCAGGTCGCCGTACGGGTCGTTGCCCACAACGATCATGGTGTCAGGGCCGCCCACCGCCGCCAGGAGCTTCCCGATCCGGACCGCGTCCTCCTCGCCCTGGCGGTGGCGCGCAGGGTCCTGGAGCCAGGGCGTCGCGAACGACGCCAGCATGGCGAGGCCCCTGGAGTCGATCTCGGCCTGCAGCGCCCCAGGGTCGGTGGGCATGAAGCCCCAGTCGCCCAGCTCGGTGCCGGCGTACCCTGTCTCGGCCATCTCGTCGAGGACCTGGCGATACCCACCGGTCTCGCCGGCAACGTTCTCGATGACGCCCCAGGAACAGGGGGCGTTGGCAATGCGGATCATGTGGTTGCTCTCCACGTCGCGATCGGTGCCCCGTCCGGGCACAGGGATGGGACGCCGATTGGCTCAGTACCGTGGGCCGAACGGAGGCCACGGGAACGCGAGGGGCACCTCCGGCACCTTGGTCACGATCAGGTCGCTCCGGCAGCCGGGGCGGGCCCCGTGGATTCTCGGACCTGGAGCACCATGGGGATCCGGGTCGTCTCCGCCGGTGCAAGCGCGTCCGGGTCGTCGAGCGCGGCGGCCATCCGCTCCACCGCCATCCGGCCCATCTCCGCCTTCTGCTGGGCAACCGTCGTCAGCGCGGGCACGACCCAGGATGCGGCGGCGATGTCGTCGCAGCCCAGGACGCTGACCTCCGCCGGCACACGGCGTTGGGCCGACCGCAGGGCGCGCATAGCCCCGATCGCGGTCACGTCGTTGTGGCACATCACTGCGGTCACGTCCGAGCCCCTCGCGAGCAGCTCCGCCATGGCGCTCTCGCCGCCCTCGAACTGTCCGTCGCCCCGGATCTCCACCATGTCCGCAGCCGGGATGCCCGCCGCGGCGCAAGCCTGCCGGTACCCTTCGACGCGGGGCACGTCGGCCGTGAATCCCTCGTAGCCGCGGATGTAGGCGATCCTGCGATGGCCCAGGCCGACCAGGTGCTCGACGGCGATCCGGGTGCCGCCCGCGTTGTCGCTGGTGATCACGGACACGGGTACGCCGGTAGGCTCCGCGTTTACGACGACCACCGGTACGGGTGAGCGGGCCAGCCACTGCCAGCTCTCGTCGGACAGCTGGCTCGAGGCGATGATCAGGCCATCCACGCGACGGTCCACCATCAGGTCCAGGTAGTGCATCGCGCGATGCTCGTCGTAGGCGGCGCTGCCCAGGATGATCGAGTAGTCGAGGCTGCGGGCGGCGAGGTCTGCGGCCTGCACGAGCTCCGGGAAGAAGGGGTTCTGGATGTCGGTGACGATCAGCCCCAGGGTGCGTGTCCGCCGCATACGGAGCGATCGCGCAACACCCGAGGGACGGTAGCCCAGCTCGCCCACCGCGGCCAGCACCGCGGCCGCCGTGTCGGGCTTGGGATTGCCGATGCCCGCCAGGACCCGGCTCACGGTGGCGGTGCTCACGCCCGCCCGGTGGGCGACATCGCTGATCGTGGCCGGGACGGCTCGCTCCATCACCGGCACCACGCGGGGAGGGCGATCCCGTCTGAGGCTGCGGCGACGCGGTTCGGACCTGCCTCCATCTGCCTCTGCCTCCAGCTGGCCTGGCCTGACGGTGGACCACGCGCTGAGTACGCGTAATCGATTTCTCAGCCTAAGGGTACGCACGGTCGGTCGTCAAGATGGGGAAGCACGGTCGCCTCGTCGGGGCCGACTCGGCCGGACCACATCGCCCGCCGGTAAGGCAGTGACCCGCGGCGCGAGCCCCCGGCCGCGGGCCGCTGCCCCCAGGCCGCGGGGCGAGCGAGGAACGGCCCACAACCGCTGTTTCGCTCGCATATGGCGAGCAGGGGGGCCCGGATTCGGCGATGAGGCCGGCCCGATGCTCGCCACAGCGAGCAAGACAGAGGCCACGAGCGATCCACGGGCCGCCCGGCGGCCGGGGTCCATGGACGCGGGCTCCGCACGTCGTGATGGGGACGCGCGGGCGAGCCACCGCCGTTCCCGTGGCATCCGTGGTGGAGCTGCGTACCCACCGCCTTAGCTGATGCCACACCGTTATCAGGACGACCGGTTGTCTGGCTGCGAAGGGGTCCGCGGCGCCGGGTTGACACGTGCCGGGCATCGCCCGGCGTGCCAGCGCCGCCAGCGATGCCCCTGGGCAATCAAGCCGTCGCTCCGCGGGCCCTCGGCTCCTGCGGACGGCAGATGGTTCCCGGCCGTGGTGGGTCGCGTCCCACGGGCCCGGCCCGGTTGCAAGGCGTCGTGACGGTCGGCCTCCGCACCCCGGGGGGTTGACCGAGGCGCCCGGGACGCTACACTTGTAATCGATTGCACCACGGTGCGCGGGCGGCACGGCGGGAGCAGCACGCTCCGGGAGCCCTGCCAGTGGAGAGGAGCGTTCACTTGAGCACGGTCCGGCTGACGGTGGGGCAGGCCATCGTCCGCTTCCTTGCGGAGCAGTACATCGAGCGCGACGGCGAACAGACCCGCTTCATCGCGGGCGTGTGGGGGATCTTCGGGCATGGCAACGTGGCCGGCCTTGGGCAGGCCCTCGAGGAGCTGGGCGACGAGTGCGCGATGCCGTACTACCGGCCGCAGAACGAGCAGGCGCAGGTGCACCTGGCGGCGGCGTACGCGAAGCACAAGAACCGGCTCCAGACGTTCGCCTGCATGTCGTCCATCGGCCCGGGCGCCACCAACATGATCACGGGCGCCGCGGGCGCCACGATCAACCGGCTGCCCGTCCTGCTGTTTCCGAGCGACTACTTCGCCAACCGCCTGCCGGATCCGGTGCTCCAGCAGGTCGAGCACCCGGTGGAGCGCGACGTCTCCGCATCGGACGCCTTCCGCCCGGTCTCCCGCTACTTCGACCGGATCTCCCGCCCCGAGCAGCTGCTGTCCAGCCTTCCCGAAGCCTTCCGGGTCCTCACCGACCCGGCCGAGACCGGCGCCGTCACGATCTCCCTGCCGGAGGACGTGCAGTCCGAGGTCTACGAGTGGCCGGAGCGCTTCTTCGAGCGCCGCGTCTGGCGCGTCCGCCGGCCCCGCCCGGATGGTGAGGTCGTGGCGGAGGTGGTGGACCTGATCCGGTCGGCCAAGCGGCCGATCATCATCGCCGGCGGCGGGGCGATCTACTCGGGTGCCGAGGCGGTGCTCGACGACCTGGCCACCCGCTTCGGGATCCCGGTCACGGAGTCGCAGGCCGGCAAGGGCGTCCTGCCCTGGAACCATGCCCTCAACGCCGGTCCGATCGGCGCGGCAGGTGGCCTGGCGGCCAACCGGCTGGCCCGCGAGGCGGATCTGGTGATCGCGGTCGGCACGCGGCTGGGCGACTTCGTCACGGCCTCCAAGACCCAGTTCCAGGACCCGAACGCCAAATTCGTCGGGATCAACGTGAACGGCTTCGACGCGGCCAAGCTGCGCTCCGTCCCGGTCGTCGCGGATGCGCGCGAGGCGCTGGCCGCCATCGCGAGCGGGCTGGCCGAGGCCGGACACCTGGGCACCTCGCCCGAGTACCGGCAGCGGATCGCCGACCTCAAGGCCGAGTGGGATGCGCGCGTCGACTACCACCGCACGCCCAACGGCGAGACGGAGGAGCTGGCCCAGCCCGAGGTCATCGGGATCGTGAACGACGCCGTCGGCGGTCATGCCACGGTCGTGTGTGCCGCCGGCAGCCTCCCGGGCGACCTGCTCAAGCTGTGGCGGCCCGAGGACTCCAAGGCGTACCACCTCGAGTACGGCTACTCCTGCATGGGCTACGAGATCCCGGCCGGTCTCGGAGTCAAGCTCGCCGAGCCGGAGCGCGAGGTGGTGGTCGCAATCGGCGACGGCACCTACCTGATGCTCAACTCGGAGATCGTGACCGCGGTCGCGGAGGGCATCCGGATCACGGTCGTCGTCTTCGACAACCACGGCTACCAGTGCATCAAGGACCTCGCGGCAAGCGTCGGCATCGCGCAGTTCGGCAACGAACTGCGGTTCCGGGACCCCGAGCGCAACCGGCTGACCGGCGGCTACGTGCCGGTCGACTTCAAGAAGCATGCCGAGGCCATGGGCGCGCTCGCGTTCTACGCCCGGACCGAGGAGGAGATCCGGGCCGCGCTGGCAGCGGCCCGTGGAGCCGATCGGATCACCGTCATCCATGTCGCCGTCTCGCCGGACAAGCGGGCTCCCGGCTACGAGGGATGGTGGGACGTGCCGCCCGCGGAGGTCAGTGCCAGGGACACCGTCACCGAGGCGCGCGAGCGCTACGAGACGGCGGTGGAGAGCCAGCGGAGGGAGCTCCTGTGAGGATCGCGACCGCCATCGTCAACTGGAACAGCCCCGACATCCCTGATGTCTTCCCGTGGATTCCGTACGGCGAGGCGATGGACCACTTCGTCGAGGCGGGCTATGACGCCACCGAGTGGGGCCCGTCGATGCCGACAGATCCCGAGGTCCTGCGAGTGGACCTCCAGGCGCGCGGCCTGGACCTCGTCGGCGCGTTCGTGGGGCTGGGCTTCCGCGATGCGGACAAGCTGGAGAGCGAGATCGAGCGGGCGCTCGGGATCGCCCGGTTCCTCGCGGTCAACGGAGGTACCCGGCTGATCGCCGCCGAGGCCGGCGACGAGCGACGGCGCGGCGAGGCGGGGCATGTGGACGAATCCCGCGGCCTCTCCGACGAGCAATGGCGCAACCTCGCCCGCGGCCTGGAGGAGCTGGCTCGGCGTATCGAGCCGATGGGCATGGAGCTCGTGTTCCACAATCATGTCGGCACCTATGTCGAGACGCCCGCGGAGACCACCCGGCTCCTGGACGAGACCGATCCGGCGCTCGTGGGCTGGTGCCTCGACATCGGGCACCTGGCGTTCGGCGGCGGTGATGCCATGGAGCTGCTGCCCCGGTACGCGGACCGCGTGAAGCACGTCCATGTCAAGGATGTGGACGGCGCGATCCTCGGCCGTGCGAAGGCCGAGAGCTGGAGCTTCGGCAAGGCGCTCGAGCACTACATCTTCCCGCCGCTCGGCGAGGGGATCGCCCGGATCCCGGAGGTGGTGCGCGCGCTGCACGGCGTCGGCTACGACGCCTGGTACGTGATCGAGCAGGACACCGCACCCGACCCCACGGCGACGGCCCGCGCGAACCGCGTGTACCTCGAGGCGCTCCTGGCGGCAGCCGCGAGGAGCTGACGGTGTCCGAGCGCCCCCCGGCAGCCCCCCAGGGTCAGCCGCCCGTGACGCTCACGACCCTGCCGGTGGCCACGCTCTCGACGGCCGCCTCCGCGAGGACCAGGGCCGCCCGGCCGTCGGCGAAGCCCACCGACGGCTCACGGTCCTCCTTGATCGCGGCGACGAACTCCGCGAACTCAGCCCGGTAGGCCGGCACGTAGCGCTCGAGGAAGAAGTTGAGGACGGGCCCGCCCGCCCCGGTGGTGGTTGCACTGCTCGCCCGGACCGTGGTCGCCGTCATGTTGCCCGCCTCGAGCGAGCCCAGGTCGCCGAACGCCTCGAGCCGCTGGTCGTAGCCGTAGGCACAGATGCGGCTGTTGACGATCGTGCACAGCGCGTTGTCACGGTTGCGCATCGTGACCATGGCCTGGGCATGGTCCCCGGCTTCGACAAAGACAGGGTCGTTGTTGTGGCTGGCGACGGCCGAGACTTCCACGATCTCACCCAGGAAGAAGCGGGCCATGTCGAAGTCGTGGATCGTCATGTCGCGGAACATGCCACCCGACACGGACAGGTAGGCCGCGGGCGGCGGCTGCGGATCCCGGCTCGTCACGCGCAGGGCCCGGATGGGCCCGATCTCGCCCGCCGTGACCCGTGCCTTGATCTCGCCGAAGGTGGGGTCGAAGCGGCGGTTGAACCCGAGCATCACGAACGGTGCGTGGTCCTTGATCGCGGCCCAGGTCGCATCGATCCTGGCAATGTCGAGGTCGATCGGCTTCTCGCACAGGACCTTCTTGCCGGCCAGCACCGACTCGCGCATCAGGTCGGTATGGGTCGGGGTCGCCGAGGCGATCAGGACCGCGTCGACGTTCGGGTCGGCGATCGCGTCGCCTGGTTCGGGGCTCCACCGGGCGCCGTACCGGCCGGCGAGGGCGCTGGCGGCGGTGTCGACGGGGTCACAGACCCAGGTGAGCTCGGCCTCGCCGCTCTCGATGATGGAGCGTGCGTGGACCTGGCCGATGCGGCCGGCCCCGAGGAGTGCTACGCGAAGCATGTGAGGCCTCCTGGCGGAGTGGTGCGAAATGGCCCCCGGTCTCCGTGACGTCGTTGAGGCAGGGGACACGCTGTCCCGGTAACCGATTACATCCTAGTCCGTCGGCAGGTGCGTCGCTGGAGGGTCGGGCGTCTGCAGGCGGCGAGGGCGACGCTCCGGAGCGCGGACTCACGCTCGAGCATCGGATTTCGGCGAGGTGGCGACAAGATGCTGTTTCGGGGTTGACGGGCCCGCTCGCAGTCGCTACCTTGCAATCGATTACGCGGCGTCGATCGCCACGCCATGGGCATCCCGCGGGACCGTCCCGAGCGGCACGTGTCGCGTTTTCGAACCCACCACATCGGCGGAGGAGAAGAGGAAACATGGACTTCAAGACCACGGGACGGTTGGCTGGCCTCATGGTCGCCGGCGCCGTCATCCTGAGCGCCTGCGGCGGCAGCACTGCCACCACGGCCCCGGCCGAGAGCATGGCTCCCGAGAGCATGGCCCCGGCGAGCGACATCACCCTGGGTGTCGCGTTCCCGAACAGCGACACGTTCCTGAGCCGCGTCCAGGACGGCATGAAGGCCGAGGCAGAGGCGAAGGGCGTCGCCATCACCATCACCGACGCCAAGGACGACACGGCCGCGCAGCTCGCCCAGGTCGAGAACTTCGTCTCGCAGGGCGTCTCGGCGATCCTCGTCGTGCCGGTGGACACCAGCGCGGCGCAGCCGATGGCGGACGCCGCCAAGGCCGCGAACATCCCCATCGTCTTCGTCAACCGCAACCCGGCAATCGCCGGCGTCCCGTACGTCGGCTCCGACTCCCTCTACGCGGGAACCGTGGAGATGGAAGAGCTCGCCAAGCTCGCGGGCGCCAAGGGTGAGGTCGTGATCCTCCAGGGTCAGGTCTCCAACGAAGCCGCCGTCCTCCGGACGCAGGGCTGCAACGACGTCGTGGCCAAGAACCCCGACATGTCGGTCGTCGCCACCCAGTCCGGCGAGTGGGACCGCGCGAAGGCCCAGTCGATCACCGAGAACTGGATCCAGTCCGGTGCCCTCAAGGCCGGCATGGTCGTCTGTGCGAACAACGACGAGATGGCACTTGGCGCGATCAACGCGCTCAAGGCCGGCAACCTCCTCGACAGCGTCTTCGTCGGCGGCGTCGATGCCACCTCCGAAGCCCTCGCCGCCATGCAGGCGGGCGATCTCGAGGTCACCGTCTTCCAGGATGCAAAGGGCCAGGGCAAGGGCGGCGTCGACGCGGCCGTTGACCTGATCAATGGCACGGCCGTCCCCGATTACGTGGACATCCCCTACGTGCTCGTGACGCCCGCGAACATCGCGGACTACCTGGGCGCCAACTAGGAACTAGCTGGCCGACTCCGTCGGCCGACACACCACCCCGAGTGGTACGGTTCGGAGGCCCGGTTCACTGGGCCTCCGAACTGCTTTCAGGGCGGGCACGCCCCGCACCGGGGAAGACCCACGACCGGTCGCATGGGAGCAGCGGGAGGGCAGCGGATGGGTGACGAGCTTCTCCTCCGGATGACGGGGATCTCCAAGGCGTTCCCCGGCGTCCAGGCGCTCGATGACGTCCACCTCGACGTCGAGGCGGGCACGGTGCACGCACTGATGGGCGAGAACGGTGCGGGCAAGTCGACGCTGATGAAAGTGCTCGCGGGCATCTACCACGCCGATGCCGGGCGGATCGAGCTCAACGGCCGGGAGGTCCACATCCCGGACCCCGTGCACGCCCTGGGGCAGGGGATCGCGATGATCCACCAGGAGCTGTCGCCGGTACCGGCGATGACCGTCGCCGAGAACATCTTCCTCGGCCGTGAGCCGCTCAACAGGTTCAGGCTGGTCGACAAGCGGGCGATGGTCGCCAATGCCAAGGCGGTCTTCGAGCGCTGGCAGATCGACATCGACCCCGGCCGCGTGATGAAGACGCTGAGCGTCGCGCAGACCCAGATGGTCGAGATTGCCAAGGCGATCTCGACGGACGCCCGCCTGATCATCATGGACGAGCCCACCTCCGCGATCACCGAGCGCGAGGTGGCCCACCTCCACCGGATGATTCGCTCCCTGCGCGAGACCGGCGTGGCCATCATCTACATCACGCACAAGATGGACGAGGTGTTCAAGATCGCGGACTTCGTCACGGTGTTCCGCGACGGGAAGCACGTCGCCACCCTGCCCGCCTCCGAGCTCGATCGTCAGAAGCTGATCACGCTGATGGTCGGCCGCGAGCTCACGCACCTGTTCCCGAAGGAGGACGTGGAGCCCGGCGAGGTGGTCATGAGCGTGCGCGGCCTCACCCGCCGCGGCGTGATCGAGGACATCTCCTTCGACCTGCGCAGGGGCGAGATCCTGGGTCTCGCAGGCCTGATGGGCGCCGGCCGGACTGAGGTGCTCGAGGCGATCTTCGGGGTGACGAAGGTGGACGCCGGCGAGGTCGTGATCAACGGCAAGACCGTCGACATCAAGTCGCCGGCCGACGCGATCGAGGCCGGGATGGGCCTGCTCACCGAGGACCGCAAGCTGACGGGGATCATGGGCGCGCTCTCGGTCCGCGACAACATGACGATTGCGAACCTCAACCGGTTCAGCCCCGGCTGGATCCTGCGCAAGAGCGCCATGGAGGCCGCCTGCACCAGCCAGCGCGAGGCACTCGCCATCAAGACGCCGTCGCTCGCGCAGCTGATCAGGAATCTCTCGGGTGGCAACCAGCAGAAGGTGCTGGTCTCGCGCTGGCTCATGACGCTGCCCGACGTCCTGATGATCGACGAACCGACGCGTGGGATCGACGTCGGCGCCAAGTCCGAGATCCACCGGCTCATGTCCGGCCTGGCGAAAGAGGGTAAGGCGATCCTGATGGTCTCGTCCGAGATGCCCGAGATCCTCGGAATGAGCGACCGCATCCTGGTGATGGCGGGAGGCAGGATCACCGCGGAGCTGAGTCGCGCCGAGGCGACCCAGGAGAAGGTTCTCGAGGCGGCGACGCTCGTCGCCCCGGCGGCCTGAGAGAGGAGGGACCAATGAGTGCAGCAGCCCCGGCCGCCGGCGGGCTCGTAACCAGGGAGAGGATGGCCGCGTTCATCCGGAAGTACCTGATCGTCTTCATCTTCCTGGGGATGTGCGTCCTCCTCGCCGTCTTCTCCCCGAACAACTCCTTCCTCAAGCCGCAGAACCTGATCAACGTCGTCCGCCAGATCTCGGTCATCGGTCTCCTGGCGATCGGCGTGATGCTGTGCATCATCGCGCT
Source organism: uncultured Chloroflexia bacterium (assembly GCA_963713975.1). GTDB lineage: Bacteria > Chloroflexota > Limnocylindria > Limnocylindrales > CSP1-4 > CAIXZV01. The sequence continues at coordinate 3,476,720 of OY970218.1, read as the reverse complement.
CGGCATCGACCTCTCGCTGGGCTCCGTGCTGGGGTTCTCGGCGGTCGTGACCGCCAGCCTCGTCCAGCAGCCGGACTGGAAGGAAGCCCTCTACCCCGGCACCCAGTTGCCGGCGTTCATCGCCGTGCTGGCGGGCCTCGGCGTCGGGATCACCCTGGGTGCAGTCAACGGCAGCCTCATCGCGACCTTCCGGATCCCGCCATTCATCGCGACGCTGGGCATGATGACCATCGCCCGCGGCCTCGCCTACATCTACTCCAACGGCCGCCCCGTCAGCACCCTGCGCTCCGAGTTCCTGTTCATCGGGGGTGGCGACATCCTCGGCATCCCGGTGCCGATCCTCGTCTTCGGGACGGTGATCCTCCTCACCCACCTGATGCTCAACAACACGCGGTTCGGGCGTCATGTCTACGCGATCGGCGGCAATGAGACCGCGGCCCGCGTCTCGGGCGTCAACCTCGGCCGCACGAAGATCCTGATCTACACGTTCTCGGGCCTCATGGCCGGCCTCGGCGGGGTGATGCTCACGGCCCGCGTCCAGTCCGCGACCCCGGGTCTCGGCCTGGGCTTCGAGCTCGACGCGATCGCCGCGGCCGTCATCGGCGGCACCAGCTTCGCCGGCGGCATCGGCACGGTCTGGGGCACGGTCGTCGGCGCCCTGATCATTGGCGTCATGAACAACGGCCTCGACCTGCTGAACGTCTCGCCGTTCTACCAGCAGGTCGTCAAGGGCGTGATCATCATCGTCGCGATCATCATCGACGAGCGCAAGAACCGGTAGGGGCGGCGCAGGGTCCGGACCCGGCCGTCAGGGTCCGGCCGGGGCGCCGGGCCCGGGTCTGGAACGCCGGCCCCGGACCGAGGCGGATCCGCCCGTGGCGGCGGAACCGTCGTCGGCGAGCGCGTAGGCAACGGCCTCGTCGACGGTCATGGCGGCGCCCTCCACGGCGAGCCGTTCGACCTCCGCTGCCTCGAGCATCCCGTGGACCGTCGGACGCTGGAGATGGTCGAACGACTGGTCCACGAAGCTCGCGAGCCCGGTGCCCGTCGTCGTTGTCAGGCTCCGGGCGGCACCCCAGATCCGGGCTGCGCGATGGGCGTCGCCGCGGGCGGCGGCGAGCGATGCGAAGTCGCCGAGGACGAGCGTCATGCCCGCGATGTCGCCCGAGCGCTGGAAGTGCGCCAGCGACTGTCCGAGGAGGTCGCGCGCACCGCCCAGGTCGCCCTCCTGGATCAAGGCGAGACCGAGCATGTGGAGGGACCACGCCTCCATCGTCCTGTCCCCGGTGCGGCGATGGATCTGCCGCGCGGCCTCGAGGGCCTCGTAGCCGAACCCGGGGGCGGCGCCGAAGTACTCGTGGTTGCCCATGCCCCACAGGACATTCGCCTCGCCGCGATCATCGCCCAGCTCCCGGTACAGGGCGAGCGCCTCCTCGAGCGATGCCCAGCCCACGCCGTCGGGGTCCGTCTCGGCGACGGGCCCCATGCCCGCCTGGAACGAGTAGCAGAAGGAGTAGTTGTAGAGCGCGTTCGCCAGCTCCCGCCGGTCGCCAGCGGCACGCCACAGCTCAACCGCGTCGCCATATGGCCCCCGCATCGCCCCGATCTCGCCCTGCCACCACATGACGCCACCGAGGGCCTCCATCAGGCGCGCCCGCAGCTCGGGCGCTGCAGATGACCACGGCGCTGCCGCCATCGCGTCGAGGCGCAGGCGCGCCTCCATGAGGTGGCCCCGCTTCTGCCAGAACCGCCAGAGCTGGAAGCCCAACCCGATCGCGGTGGAGGCATCGGCGTCCGCCGCCGCCCGGTCCATGGCCGCCCGCAGGTTGTCATGCTCGAGGTCCAGCCGGTCCAGCCATGCCCGTTGCCCGTCGCCTGACAGCTCCGGCTGGGCACTCCGGGCAAGGTCCAGGAACCAGGCGCGGAACCGCGCGCGGATGTCGGCTGCCTCCGGTCTCCCGTCCAGCATCTCGCCCGCATACTCGCGGATCGTCTCGAGCATCGCGAACCGCAGGTCCGGCCCGTCCAGCACCCGCAGCAGGCTGTGGTCGGCCAGCTCGGAGAGGCCATCGATGACGTCGCGGCCCAGTGCGGAGGCAGGCCCGCACACGTCCTCGGCCGCCGCGACGTCGATGCCTCCCCGGAACACGGAGAGACGTTCCAGCAGCCGGCGGTCCGGCTCGTCGAGCAGGTCGTAGCTCCAGGCGATCGCGCCGCGCAGCGTCTGCTGCCGCTCCGGCAGGTCGCGCGAACCGCCGGCGAGGGTGGCGAGCTGGTCCGACAGGCGGGCGAGGATCGCCTCCGGCCCAAGCAGGCGGACCCGCGCTGCGGCCAGCTCGATCGCGAGCGGCATGCCCCGCAGCCGCGCACAGATGGCGGCGACGGCCGCAGCGTTGTCGTTGGTGACCGCGAAGCCCGGGCGGACCGCCGTGGCCCGGGCGATGAACAGCCGGACGGACTCGTAGGCCTCCAGGGCATCCGCACCGAGGTTCCTCTCGCCGCTGGGCAGCTGCGCGCGCTCGAGGGCCGTCAGTCGCGTGGGATCGAGCGGAGCCGGCAGGCCCATGACCGGGTACTCGTGCTCCCCGGAGATCCGGAGCGGCGCTCTCGAGGTGACGAGCAGCTTGAGCCCTGGGGCGGACCGGAGGAGGTCCGCCGCAAGCGGCGCAGCCTCGATGATCTGCTCGAAGTTGTCGAGCACGATCAGGACGGACTTGCTGCCGAGCCACTCGACCAGCAGGTCACGTGATGGTCGGTTGCCCGTCTCCACGAGTCCGACGCAGGCGGCGATCTGGGACGCCACGAGGCCTGGGTCGCGGACAGCGTCCAGTGCAGAGAAGTAGACACCATCGCTGAATGCGTCGGCGCCCTGGGCCGCGAGCTGGATCGCCAGCCGGGTCTTCCCGGTCCCGCCCGGCCCGGTGAGCGTCACCAGCCGGTGCTCCGCCAGCAGTCGGCCCGCCGCCCCGAGGTCCACCTCTCGGCCCACGAAGGAGGTGAGCTGGGCGGGCAGCTTCACGACACGGGCGTCCAGCGACCGCGGGACCGGGAACTCCGTCCGCAGCCCGTCCGCCAGCAGCTGGTGCAGGTGTTCGGGCTGCACCAGGTCCTTGAGCCGGTGGACGCCGAGGTCGTGGAAGGCCATTGCGCCGAGGGCCTCGTCGCGCACCAGCGCCCGGGTCGTGTCCGACACCAGCACCTGACCGCCGTGGGCCGCGGCCGCAATCCGGGCGGCGCGGTTGATGTCGATCCCCACCAGCGAGCCGCCGGCCGACCGCGCTTCGCCGGAGTGCACGCCCATGCGGACGCGGATCGGCGACTCCACGGGCCACGGTTCCGCACCCACCGCGCGCTGCGCGGCGGCGGCGGCGGTCAGGGCTGCGCGGGCAGTCCCGAAGACCACGAAGAACGAGTCACCCTCGGTGCCCTGCTCCTCGCCGCCGCAGGCGTCGAAGGCCGCCCGCAGCAGCGCCCGGTGGCGCTCACGGAGGGTCGCATAGGCGGTCGTCCCCACCTGCTGCTCGAGGCGCGTCGAACCCTCGATGTCGGAGAACAGGAACGTCAGGGTCGCGTCCGAGCGATCCAGGGCATCCATCGGCTTGACGGGCTCCGCAACGGGACGGTTGCTGCTCGCAGCACCGGTGGCTCCCCCCGCGCCTCCGACGCCGCTTCATTCTGCGCGGGGCGTCAACGGCGGCCGCCGGGCGGCCGCAGCGGCGGTCGCAAGGACTTGACGCAATCGATTACATTAGTGGGGAACAGCCACCCGTCGTCGTGAACACCGCTCGTACAGCCGCAGGGAGTCCGTGTCGTGAACCTCGCCGTCGACTATCCCCAGCTTCACCTGGGAACAGCTCCGGATTCCTGGGGCGTCTGGAACCCTGGCATCGACCCCCTGCAGACACCGTGGCAGCGGTACCTCGACGAGGTCCAGGCCGCGGGCTACAGGTACAGCGAGCTCGGGCCCTTCGGGTACCTGCCCACGGACCCCGGCATCATCCGCGAGGAGTACGCCAAGCGCGGCCTGACACTCACCGGCGGAACGGTGTTCGTGGCGCTCCACAAGGGCCGGGCAGCGCTGGAGCAGGCGAAGGCCGACTGCGATGCCGAGATGGCGGTCATCGGGCCCAACGGCGCGAAGCACCTGGTCATCCTGCCCGAGGGGTACACGGACTTCGACGGCAACCTGACCGCGAGCCCCACGCTCACCGACGATGAGTGGGACGCCCTCAACTCCGGCATGTCGGCACTGGGCCGCTACGTCACGGACAAGCACGGTGCCGTGCTCGTGTTCCACACCCACGCGGACAGCCACGTCGGCACGCAGGAGCAGATCGAGCGCTTCCTCGATGGCACCGATCCCGAGACCGTCCAGCTGTGCCTGGACACGGGGCACGTGGCCTACTGCGGCGCCGACAACCTCAAGCTCATCGCGGACTACCCGGACCGGGTGCAGTACGTCCACCTCAAGCAGGTCGACACGGCCATCCGCGCCCGCGCGATGGACGAGAAGATGGGCTTCGCCCCCGCGGTCCGGCTGGGGGCCATGGTGGAGCCGCCGCTGGGCGAGCCGGACATGCCCTCGCTGATCGATGCCCTCGCCGGGCTGGATCGCGAGCTGTTCTGCATCGTGGAGCAGGACATGTACCCCTGCGACTTCGAGCGCCCGCTGCCGATCGCCATCCGGACGCAGCAGTACTTCAAGACCTGTGGCCTGGGGGCCGGCCGGCCGCTGGGCTGAACCCGACGACCGGGAGAGAGGAGCGCACCATGACCATCAGGGTCGGCATCATCGGCACCGGGCTCATCGGCGAGGACCACGGCCGCAAGCTCGTCAACGTCATCAACGGTTCCACTGTCAGCGCCGTGACCGACGTCAACCGGGCACGCGCCGCGGAGGTGGCAGCGGAGCTCGGAGGCGTCGCGGTCTTCGATACCGGCCTGGACCTGATTGCCTCGGACGAGGTGGACGCCGTCCTCGTCACCTCCATCGGCCCGACCCACGCCGAGTACGTGCTCGCCTGTATCGCGGCCGGCAAGCCGGTCATGTGCGAGAAGCCGCTGGCGCCCACGGTTCCCGAGTGCGAGCAGATCGTGGCGGCCGAGGTGGCCTTCGGCAAGCGGCTCGTCATCGTCGGCTACATGCGTCGCTACGACTCGGGCTACCGGGCGGTCAAGGCGTCGCTCGAGAGCGGTGCGATCGGCGACGCGCTGATCCTCCACAACGTCCACCGCAACGCGACCGTGGGCGAGGCGTACACCAGCTTCATGACGATGACCGACTCGATGATCCACGAGGTGGACACGAGCCGCTGGCTGCTGGGCGAGGAGATCACCGCCGTCCAGGTCATCCCGCCCAAGCGCACGCCCAAGGCGTTCCCGCACCTCCAGGACCCGCAGTTCGCGGTGTTCACCACGGAGTCCGGGATCCTGTCCACGGTCGAGTTCTTCGCCAACTGCCAGTACGGCTACGACGTCCGCTGCGAGCTCGTCGGTTCGTTGGGCACCTCGTCCCTGGCCAACCCGGTGGTCTCGTCGACCATCGCCGCCGGCACCGATGCGACGACCATCCCGCCCGACTGGCGGGCACGGTTTGGCGCGGCCTACACGGCGGAGCTTCAGGCATGGATCACCGGCCTCGCGGACGGCGAGTGCGTGGGGCCCAGCGCCTGGGAGGGTTACGCGGCGACCAAGGTCGTGGAGGTCGGCGTGGAGGCGGTCAAGACCGGCGAGCGCATGTCCATCGACTACATCGCCAAGCCCGACCTCTACCGATAGCGTCCCGTGGCCCACGGGTCCCGGCCCGGGCCGGCGGCCCACGAGGAGACACGATGAAGATCGCGCTCGATCCGTACATGTTCCGGACCACGCCCCTGGTGGAGCTGCCGGGACTGGTCGCCGACCTGGGCTACGAGTACCTCGAGCTGTCGCCGCGCGAGGACTTCATCCCGTTCTTCCTGCACCCGCGCGTGGACACGGCGACGATCCGGTCGTTCAAGGCAGCCCTGTCGGGGGCTGGGGTACAGGTCAGCTCGCTGCTGCCGCTCTTCCGCTGGTCCGGGCCGGACGAGGACGAGCGACAGGCCGCGGTCCGCTACTGGAAGCGGGCGATCGAGATCGCGGTGGAGCTGGGCGTCCCGGTCATGAACTCCGAGTTCAACGGGCGCCCGGAGAAGGCCTCCCTGTCCGAGGCGATGTTCTGGAAGTCCATGGAGGAGCTGCTCCCGGTCTTCGAGCGGGAGGGGATCCAGCTGCGCCTGGAGCCCCACCCGGACGACTTCGTGGAGAACGGGTTCACGGCGGTCGACATGGTCCGGGGCATCAACTCCCCGAACGTGAGCTTCCTGTACTGCGCTCCGCACACCTTCCACCAGGGCGGCGACATGGCCGGGATCATGCGCTACGCGGGCGACCTGCTGACCCAGGTCCACGTCGCGGACTGTTTCGACCACCGGGCATCGTCCGGCCTGCGCTACATCACCAACCCGCCCGGCAACGCCGTGCGCGTCCACCAGCACCTGGATATCGGCCAGGGCGAGGTGCCCTGGGATACCTTCTTCGCGACGCTCGGGGACATGCGGTTCGATGGGATCATGACCGTCTGCGTGTTCGCCTGGGAGGAGCGGGCCCGGGAGTCGAGCCTGCACAATCTCGAGGAGATCAAGCGCCACACCACGGGCTGGTCCCACCTGGGATAGCGCCCCCGTCCAGCGCCCCGTCCGGCGCACCCGCCGCCGTCCCCGCCCGCCGCCCCACCCTGAGGAGATCCCCGCCATGGCCGACCTGACCGCCCTCACCGCCGCCGTCGAGGCCGGCAACCGCAAGGATGCCGCAGCTCTGACCCAGGCCGCCCTGGACGAGGGAACCGACCCCAAGACGGTGCTCGACGCCATGACCGCCGCCATGGACGTGGTGGGCCGCAAGTTCCAGGAGGGCGAGCTATACGTCCCGGAGATGCTGATCGCCGCCCGGGCGATGAAGGCCGGCACCGAGATCCTGGAGCCCGTCCTCGCGGCCGCGGGCGTGGTGCCCGAGTTCCGCGCGGTCGTGGGCACCGTCGAGGGGGACCTCCACGACATCGGCAAGAACCTCGTGGGCATGATGTGGAAGGGCGGCGGGATCGAGGTCATCGACCTCGGGGTCAACGTGGCCCCGGCCGCCTTCGTCGAGGCCGCGCGGGAGCACGACGCGCACCTGATCGGCGTGTCCGCGCTGCTGACCACGACCATGCCCAACATGCGCGCCGTGGTCGAGGCCGTCCGCGCGGCAGACCTCTCGACCAGGGTGGTCATCGGTGGCGCCCCGGTCACGCCTGAGTTCGCCGCCCAGATCGGTGCCGACGGCTATGCCCCCGACGCGGGCTCCGCCGTGGACCTCGCCCGCGGCCTGCTGGCGACGTAGCCGGGCATCCAGAGAGGGACCTCGAGATGGACATCGCCGCCACGACCAGCACGGGCCTGCCCATCGCAGACGTCCGGACCGTCCGCGAGCTGGCTGCCCGGGTCGCGGAGCTCGCCGCCCTGCCCGTTCAACAGGAGCGGATCCGGGAGTGGGAGGCGCTCAACGGGCTCCGGCCCGAGCGGCCCATGGCGATGATCGACGAGATCCCCTGGCACGAGCTGGCCGGCGACGTCCCCGGCGGCGACGATCTCGTCGTCACGTCCACGCACCCCTTTGCCTTTGACCTCGAGACGCGCCTCCGTCGCGAGCTGTACCGCTGGAACCACCTGCGCGTGGACATGGTGGTCGAGCCGTACGTCGACATCAAGAAGGTCATCGACCGGCCCGGCTGGGGGATCCGGATCGCCGAGGACACCATCGATCAGGGCGCCGGCAACGTGGTCCAGAGCCACCATTACGAGGACCAGCTCGCGAACCCCGAGGACGTGGCGAAGCTCCGGGTCCTCGTGCCCAGCCTGGATGAGGCGGCGACGGCCCGGGAGGAGGCATGGGCGAACGAGTGCCTCCACGGCCTGCTCGAGGTCCGGATGCAGGGCCTGACCGGCTTCAACGGCGACGAGCTCGCCTTCCCGCTGTGGGACGACATCGAGCAGTACCGCGGCACCGAGCCGATCCTGTACGACTTCGTGGACCGGCCGGAGCACCTGCACGCCATCGCGGACCGCCTGACCGAGGTCCGCCTGGCGGAGCTCGACATCCTGGAGGAGAGGGGCCTCCTGGGCTACGGCGCCGACCGGATCCACTGCACCGGTGCCCAGACGACCGAGCTGCCGAAGCCCGGGTTCGACCCGGCCAGGGCCCGAGCCGTCGACAACTGGACCGTTGGGCGCTCGCAGCTGTTCGTGTCCGTGTCGGACGCTGCGTTCGACGAGTTCGTGCCGCCGTACTACGCCCGCTGGTATGCGCGCTTCGGACTCGGGTACTTCGGCTGCTGTGACCCGCTCCACAACCGGATCGACTCCGTCCGCAAGATCCCCAACGTGCGCAAGATCTCCATGAGCCCGTGGGCGAAGCTCGACAAGGGCGCCGAGGCGATCGGGCACGACTTCGTGTTCAGCCGCAAGCCGAACCCGGCCATGGTCGCGATGGACGAGTGGGTGCCCGAGATGGCCGTGAAGGACTTCCGGGACGTGCTGGCGGCCACGAAGGCCAACGGCTGCCCGGTCGAGTTCACGCTCAAGGACATCAGTACCTGCCGGTCAGACCCGCGACGCCTCTGGGAGTGGGCCGACATCGCGGAGCGGATGACCCGCGGCTAGCGATCCGGCTCGGGGTCTTCGGTGGCGGGCTCGGCGGCGGGCGCCGTGGCCACGCGCCTGCCCGAGGCGGCCGTCTCGCTGCCCGGGTCGCCCATCGGGCTCCCACTCGAGCCCCACCTGCGCCGCCACCTGCGCCGCCACCTGCGCCCGCCCCACCTGCGCCGCCACCTGCGCCGCCCACCTGCGCCGCCACCTGCGCCGCCCAGCGGCCGTACGGTCGGGTGAAGGCATGATCCAGCCGCCGGGAGGCACGTCTGCCGCCTCCAGGGCCCGGTTCAACCGACAGGTGTGCCTCCTGGCGGCCCAAACTGCACGACAACCAACGGTACAACCGCCCAGCGGCACGACACGCTAGCGATCTGGACCAGGCTCCATTGCGGGCTCGTCGTCCGCCGGCGCCGCAGCAACGTCCGCCGGCACGTCCATCGCCACCGACGCGGTCGGGACCCACGGTTCCGGGGCCTGACCCGGCTTGTGCACGAGCGACCCGAGGTCCGGATCCGCGCCCGAGCTGAGGATCGGGACGTCCCAGACCTGCGTCGGTGCGTCGTCCGATGAGCCCACAGGCCATGACGTCCGGGGAGAGGTGATCGGCGGTGACGTCCACACCGGGGCAGGGGACTGGGCCACGAACGCGGCCGCCCGCGCGACGGCCCGACGGCGCGACGCCAGGCGCGCACGCCGGACGGTGAACACTGCGAGCATCGTCACCAGGAGCGCGAGCATCGCGCCGCCCGCCGCGATCCGCTGCTGGCCGGTGGCCCGCAACCCCGCGACCGATGCCCGGATCTGGGCCGTGATCCCGGCGACGGCGTCACCGTCACCCGCCCTGACGGCCGGGATGGCCGCGTCCGGGCTCTGGACCTGCATCCCGAACAGGCCCACCTGCTGGACGATGTCGAGCGGCTGGTCCACCAGGGCCAGGGCATCGGCCACGTCACGCGCGGCCGCGAGCTGCCGGGCGGCGAGATCTGCCGCGGCCTCGAGGTCGTTGATCGTGGTCGCGCCTTCCCAAGCCTCCGCCGCGGGCCCGTGCCGCGCGTCCACGCCCGGGAGCGCCTGGTCCGTCTCGCCGGTCAGCGCCCAGGTCAGCGTGGCGCTCTCGATCGCCGTCTCCGCGGCGCCGAAGCTCCAGGTCGACAGCGGCGTGCGCACGGCCGCGGGAACCGTCCAGCCATCGACCGTCGCCACCAGGTCCCGGTAGGCGGTCCGAGCCGCCGCCCGCTGGGCGAGCAGGCCCGTGTCGGTGGTGACGCCGTAGGCCACCAGCAGGTCCGAGGCCATGGTCTCCGGCACGCCGACGGGCGCCAGGGCCAGCTCGTCGACGGCGTCCAGCCAGTCCTTCCAGGTCGCGAGGCGCGCCGCCCGCTTCGACTCGGGATCGGCAGCGTACGGGTCCCGGCGCTGGAGCAGCGCGGTCACGGCCTGCGTCATCCGCTCCTCGCCGGCTGCCGTCGCGACCGAGGTCATGACGTGGCAGGCGGCCTGGTACTGGGTGGCGACGGCCACCCGCTCGGCAGCATCGGCGCGGGGCTCGAGGTACCGCCAGGTGGCCAGGGTGATGCTGCCCGGCGCCGCATCGGGCTGCACGCAGGCCGGATCCTCCTCGCTGACGGCGCGGGCGGCCCACTCGGCGAACCCCTCGCTGAGCCAGGTCTCCTTGAGGTTGCCGCCGTTGAACCAGACGTGGGCGAGCTCGTGCTCGACGATCGCAGGCTGCCCGAAGTCCTCGCCGACCGTCACCGTGTTGGTATCCGCGTTGTAGAAGCCCGCGTACTCGTTGCCCGTCGCCGACTCCTGCACGTTGAGGTTCGCGGTGGCGCTCATCCCGGTGCCGGTCAATCGCTGCAGCAGGGGAAGGCTGGATTGCACGTCCGCGCTCACGCTCGTCGCCCAGGCCTCGTCCTCGGGCCACGAGCGCAGGCGGATCGTCTGGCCGTCCGGCGTCGCGAGCTTCTGCGTCCGGTAGCCGGCCTTGTTGGTGCCGCTGAAGCAGGCCGACCAGGTCGCAGGGTTCTTGATCGCGCCGCTGGTGAAGACGCGCTCCTTGCCGGCCGTGGCCACCTTCAGCTTCCTGCCGGTCGTCGCAACGTCGTACCCCTTGGGGATCCGCACGGTGACCGTGCTCGCATCGGTGCCGTTGGCGATGGCGCAGAAGCTGGCATAGGCGCGCAGCGTCCGGGTGGCGGTGTCGCTGCGCGGGGCCCCGCCCTTGACCGTGTAGGTCAGCTTGATCGTGCGGCTCTCGCCGTAGAACAGCTCCGGGAACCGGACCGTGACCGAGCGGTACCAGGCGTCCCCGTTGCCGGCGCTCACCTCGAGCGGCTTGCCGCCGGAGACCGCCTTGATCGACTTGGCCTCGCTCTCGACCACCGCCGAGGCCGTGGTGATGTAGTAGCTCGTCGTCTCGTAGCAGGTGTCGAGGTAGGGGACGGGGAACCAGTCGTTGCTGTACTTGACGCACGAGTAGGGCTGGCTCGTGTCAGGCGTGGTGTTCTTCACCTTGATCGTCACTGTGACACGGAGGACGCCCTTGGCCGGGTCGAGCGTGTAGACGGTGGTCGCGCTGTCCGAGTAGCCCTCGGCCGCGGAGGCGGGCGGCGGCTGGATCCCGAGGAGCGCGACAGCGCCCACGATGGCGACGACGATGGTGGCGAAGGACCGGTGCATGGGCTCCCGAATGGACGAAGGTGCAGGAGACATCCTGCCCCACGGCGCCCCGCCTGCCAAGAGACGACGGCACCGGGCGTCGTCCGCGGCCCGCTCCGGACGCGGAACGGCCCCGGAGGGTTCGCCCCCGGGGCCGTCCAGCTGCCGTTGTGGCGAGCGGTATCCGGCTACGGGATCAGGAACGACACCTGAACCGTGATCACCACGTCCGTTGTGCCCGGGAGGACCGGCGTCTCGGAGCCCCCGTCGGCTGCGGCCATGGGGGCTGCCATCCGCTCGTACCAGATGGGGGTGGAGACGGACTCGGAGACGCTGGCAACGCCCTGGATCCGGACGCCCAGCCCGCTGGCCAGCGTGTCGGCCTTGGCCTTTGCGTCCGCCACCGCGGCCTCACGGGCCTTCGCCTCTGCGCCCGCCCGGTCGGCGACATCGAAGCTGATCCCGTCGACCGACGTGGCCCCGGCCTGGACGCCGTCATCGATGACGTCGGACACCTTGTCGAGGTCACGCACGGTGACGGTGACGGTGTTCTGGAGCTGGTAGCCGCGGATCTTCGGCGCCTGGTTGTTGGGGTAGTCGTAGACGGGATTGAGGGACACGTTCGAGGTGGCGATGTCCTTGTCGTCGATGCCGAGCGCACGGATCGCCGCGACCACCTTCGTCATGGATGCCGCGGCCGCCTCACGGGCCGCCTTGGCGGTGTTGCGTTCGACCACAACGCCGAGGCTGATCGTGGCCATGTCCGGGACCACCACGACCTTGCCGGAGCCCGCGACCGAGATCGTGTGCTCGGGCGGCTGGTCCACGGCGCCGTTGACGGGCGCATAGGTCCGGGGGGCCATGGCGCCGGCGAGGACTGGTCCGGCGACCAGGCCCACGAGGAGGGCTCCGGACCCGAGCACGATGGCCAAGCGCCAGCGGTGGGTGGTGTCGTTCATGGTTTCCGTGCTGCTCATGGAGGTCGCCTCTCGGGTCTCGTGTCGGTTGGGCCGCCGGCGCAAGTGCCGGTTCTGCGCGCCCCTGACGCCGGCGAGGGCGTTTCGGTTGCCATCTGCTGCACGAACAACCGCCCGGGACTAGGCGTCGCTCGGCACTTCACCGTATCGCCGCCGTTGTTCATAATGTGGAGTGACAAACATAGGAAGGTTCCTGAGGGCCCACCGATGACCACGCCGCAGCAGCATCCCACCCGCGGACCCGACGCCGTGCGGCGACCGCCGCCGGGTCGCCTGCGATGGCTGGGCATCGCCACTGCCGGCATCGCGCTGGTCGCGTTCGGCGCGGCGTGGATGCATGTCGGGGGAGGGGCGGGCGCCAGGATCATCTCGGCTGCGAACGGCGGCATCGATCCGCTGTCCTACCTCGGCTCCGAGCTCGACGTGACGGGCTGTGCTCGAACCCCGCTCACGGTTGGTGACGGCTTCTTCGTCGTCTGCGAGGACTTCACCGCGAACACGTCCCGGACGGGGGTCGCACGTGTCGTCTCCGTGTACGGACCTGAGAACCCGGTCCTGACGGAGTACGCGGGGACCCTCCCGCAGTCCCTCCACTGGGGCGCGACACCCCGAGCCGTGATCAAGGCCCTCGGCAAGCCGAGCCGGATCTCCGACCTGTACGGCCCTCCGACGTTCGTCTACATGTTCACGGGAGAGCGGTATGGGTCGCTCGAGCTCCAGTTCGACGCCCAGAACCATCTCGTCCGGATCAACGCTGGCCTGACTCGCTGATCGGCCTCACCCCGTAACCGTGCCGAGCGCCCGTTCTCGCGCGCCCGCGGTGCGGTTGTGGGGGGGGGAGACATGGGCCGGACGGCGCCCTGGCAGAGGCCGGACGGACCAGAGCGCACGCGCGATCGCTCTGCTACGGTCGCCAGCGGGGCTCGCAGCGACGGCCAGGACCACGTCGGACCCAGGCCCGGACTGCGACGTCCCGGACCGGACCGCTACGTCCCGGACCCCGGCCCGCACCGGACCACGGGAGGCACGGCATGGGGGAGCGCGGCGAGCTCGGACGGCGAGCGGAGCGCCTCGTCGAGGAGCGGATTCGTGCCGTCCTGCCCGAGGGTGCCGTCTGCTTCGCCAACGTGCGCTGGCTCGCGCCCACCGAGGATGGCGGCGCCGCGCGCAACGGCGAGATCGACCTGCTGCTCGTCCTCCCCGAGATCGGGCTGCTCGTCATCGAGACCAAGGGCGGCCCGATCGTCCGCGACCGCTCCGGAGACTGGCACGCCGCTGATCGGCTCCTGAGGCCCCCGCCCTTCAAGCAGGCCGAGACGTCGGCGCGCACGATGGGCGGGAAGGTCAAGGCGGACCCTCGCTGGGTCGGCGAGGTCCTGACCTTCCACGCCGTCGCCTTCCCCGACACGGACCGCGCCAGCCTCACTCGCCTTCACCCGACCCTCGGTCCCGATGCGCCGGCCGAGCTGATCCTCGACCGCGCGGACCTGGCCACCGACGAAGCAGCAACCCGAGCCCTCGCCCGCGTGGTGGCCTTCTGGAAGGGCAACAGCGCGCGCAAAGCCGCATTGACCGAGAGCCAGGTCGAGGTCATCTGCGATGTCATCGAGCCCGAGGTGGTCCTGCGTGCCCTGCTCCGCGGCGACATCGAGGAGGGCGAGCACGAGCTCCGGGCCCCCACCCGCATGCAGCTGTCCGTCCTGCGCACGCTGCGCGCCAAGCCCCGGGCATCGGTGGTGGGCTGTGCGGGAGCCGGCAAGAGCCTCCTCGCGGCGGAGAAGGCCCGCCAGCTGGCGGCGGACGGCTTCGACACGATCCTCGCCTGCTTCAACCAGCCGCTCGCGCGCGCCCTCGCCCGCGACCCCGAGCTCGCCCCGCACATCGCGTCGGGCCGCCTCTCGGTGGGCACCTTCCACGAGCTGTGCCGGCGCCTGGGGACCGAGGCCGGAACGCTTCCACCCCAGCCCGCGAACCCCGGCCGCGACTGGTTCGACACCCAGCTTCCGGGCGCCCTTGAGCGCGCCCTCCCCAAGGTGGGCGGACGGGTCCAGGCGCTGGTCATCGACGAGGGCCAGGACTTCGAGGAGCTCTGGCTCATGCTCCTGGAACAGCTCCTGGTGGATCCCAAGCGGGGTGTCCTGTACGTCTTCCACGACCCGGCGCAGGCCATCTACCGGACCGACGCCGTGTCCACTCTCGGCCTCGACGAGTACCCGCTCCCGGACAACTGCCGCAACTCGCGACCCATCCACGACCTGGCCTACCGCTTCTACGACGGTGACCTGGCCGCCGAGCCGGTGCGCGAGGACGGTCGGGCGCCCGTGGTGATCGAGGCCGACGGGCCCGAGGCGACCGTGGATGCCGTCCGCGCCGCCCTCCACGAGCTGGTCCACGTGGAGAAGGTGGACCGCGCGCAGATCGTCGTCCTCACCGGCGTCTCGCTCGAGCACAGCGCTACCTGGAAGCAGCGTCGATTCCGGGGCGATCTCGTGCTCTGGAACGGGAACGTCGATGACGCGGGACGCTCGATGGGCCTGTCGGCCGATGACGTACCGGACCAGCCCGCGGGCACGATCCTGTGCGACACCATCCACCGCTTCAAGGGCCTGGATCGCGACGTCGTGGTGATCGCCGAGCTGCGACCGGACGACAACCGGCTCGAACGGCTCCTGTACGTTGGCGCCACTCGCGCGAAGCACCACCTGGTGGTCGTGGCGCCCGGCAGCGTCGCGGCGATGCTCTCGTGAGCGGCGTCCTTGGCTGTCTGTGGCCCGGCGGATCACCAGCCGTGCTATCCGGGCACTGCCGCGCAACCCGGCGGTGGTACCCGGCGCTCCAGAAGCTGGATCTCGCCATGGCGATCACCGGTGGTGATGCGCCCGGCGTCCAGGGCGGCACGGCGCGAGAGGACCGCGGGCAATCGGGCAGGAATGCCGCGGAATAGCACTGCCGGTGATCCCTGCACCGTTGGGTCGCCCGCCCGTGACACCCAACCTGTCACGCCACCGTGGAGGATGATGAGGCCATGACCCAGATCGAACCGCGCGGAGAGCTCGCGTGACGGGACCCGCTGAGCCGCCCATGGGCCAGGTCCCTCCGCCCGGCGTGCCGATGGTGCCGCCGCCCCCGCTGACCGTGACCTTCCACGAGGCGAAGCGCGGTCCCGGCATGCTCGTGCGGGCGCTGTGGTTCGTGCTCGTCGGCTGGTGGCTGACCGGCATCACGTCGGCCGTCGCCTGGCTGGCCATGATCACGATCATCGGCCTGCCCCTGGGGATCTGGCTGGTGAACCGGATCCCCACGGTCCTGACGCTGCGTCCTCGGACGGAGACCTACGCCACGTGGAGCGACGGCACCCGCGGCGGCATCGGCCAGTCCGTGCCGATCACCCAGCAGCCGTGGTGGATCCGCGGCCTGTGGTTCATCGTCGTGGGGTGGTGGGCGTCGGCTCTCGCGATGTCCATCGGCTTCGCCCTCATCGTGCTGATCATCACGCTCCCCCTGGGGCTGATGCTCTACAACCGGGTGCCCTTCGTGGCGTCCCTCTACCGCTACTAGGGGGCCGAAGCAGGTGACCGCCGCGGGAGACCCGTTCGCGCTGACGCCTGAGCAGCGCGCCATCGTCGAGACGGATGACGGCCCGGTCGTGGTCATCGCCGGCGCCGGCACCGGCAAGACGCGGGTCATCGTGGAGCGGGTGCGCTGGCTCCTCGAGACCAAGGGCAAGCGGACCGCCGCCGGGACCGCCATCCCCGCGGAGCCCACGCCGCGCCACGGCAGTCCCTTCGACGGCCCGCTCTCACCCGAGCAGCTCCTGGTCCTGACCTACAACGTCAAGGCTGCACGCGAGCTCCAGGAGCGGCTGGACCAGGCCGTGGGGCCGGCCGCGCGCGCCCGGATGGCCGTCAGCAACTTCCACAGCTTCTGCCAGACGATCCTCACCGAGAGCAGCGCCGACGCCGGTCTGCCACCCCGGCCCGAGGTGCTCGATGGTGTCGGCCAGCTCCTCCTCCTGCGCGGCATGCACGAGGCGCTGGACCTGCGCTACCACTCGGAGTACTCGCACGCGGACTTCGTCAAGTTCATCAACCGCGCCAAGGACGAGCTGGTGACCCCGGACGATTTCGAGGCCTGGGTGGACACCGAGCGCGTCATCTTCGAGGAACGCTACGGCTCCTACGAGGCGATTGAGGAACGACTCCGGATGACCGGCACCGTCCGCGGCACCAGGGACACGCGCTCTGCGTACGCCGGACTTCGCTCCTGGGAGAGGGCCCGCGACAACGGCACGCTGGCGCCAACACCGCCCGGCAAGAAGCCCGTGAAGGCCCCCCGCCCGGCGGCCATCGCGGACCGGGAGGCCCGCCGCGTGACAGCCGGCGACGGCTACGCCCATCGCCCGAAGGACTTCGACGCAGACCAGCACGCCCGGATCGCGGAGCTTGCCGCGGACTACGAGCGCGACGGCGCCGGCTTCGAGATCCTCCGCCTCGACGAGCTCGCCCAGGTCTATCGCGCCTACGAGGAGGCCCTCGCCTCGCGCGGCGCCCTCGACTTCGGGGAGCAGATCGCTCTCGTCACGCGCCTCTTCAAGGAGCGCCCCAACGTCCTGTGCAGCTGGCAGCGACGCTACCGCTACATCCTGGTTGACGAGTTCCAGGACGCGAACGTCGCCCAGATCGAGCTCATCGAGCTCTTGGGGCGTACGCCGGATCGCCCCGACAACGTCATGGTGGTGGGGGACGACGACCAGTCCATCTACCGCTTCCGCGGCGCCAGCTTCGCCGCCTTCGCCGAGTTCGACGCCCGCTTCTCGCGCCCGCCCGCGCACGACCCGGGCGGCTCCGCGCCCGGTGCACTCCGCCACCTCGCCATCGAGCAGAACTTCCGCTCCGTCCGCAATGTCCTCGACGGCGCCAACCGGCTGATCGCGTGCAACAACACCCGCTTCGCGCCGGACAAGGTCCTGCGAACCGACCGGGAGGCCGGCGCCCCCATCGAACTGCATATCTGCGCGGGCCCGGAGGACGAGGCCGTCGCCATCGTGGACGCCATCCGCGCCGCCACCGACAACGGCACCGCGAGACCCTGGAGCAGCGTCGCCATCCTGTACCGCAAGCACAAGCACCGCGACGCGATCGTGGAGCGCCTCCGCGCCGAGGACATCCCGTACACCGTCGTGGGTGGCCTCTCCCTGTTCGAGACCCCCGAGATCCGGGACCTGGACCAGGCCCTGCGCGCCATCGCCGATCCCACCAACGACCCGGCCCTCGTGCGCATGATGACCGCCGGCCCCTGGCGCCTGGACGCCCTCGAGGTCCTCGCCGTCATGCGCGACGCGCGCACGGACCGCAGCCACGCGATCGCCGCCATCAAGCGGATCGTGGAGCGAGGGGAGCGGACCGAGACGGAGGCGGGCGACGACAAGGACCGGCGCACCCGAACCACCACCGTCCCGGCGGAGACGCGAGCGAGGCTGCGCCAGCTGCTCGCCGCCATCGAGGAGCTCAACCCGCTCACCTGGCGCGAGGGCCCGTACACCGTCCTGGAGCGGTACGTGGAGCTGACGGCCACCGTGCTCTCGCTGCTGGCGGCGGGCACGCTCGAGGCCAAGCGCTCGGTCGTCAACGTCGCGAGCTTCCTGCGCTTCGCCGCGGACTGGCAGGGGGCCAACCCGGTTGGGACGCTCGCTGACTTCGTGGACTACCTCGATGCCTACACCGCCGCCGGCGGCGAGCTGCCCACCTCGGTGGAGCTGTCCGAGGACGTCGAGGGCGTGCGCCTCATGACCCTCTACCAGGCCAAGGGCCTCGAGTTCCCGGTGGTCGTGGTGCCCAACCTGCTCGAGGGCGAGTGGCCCACCAGGGAGATGGGCTCAGGCTGGTTCCCGCGCGAGCTCCTGCGCGAGCAGGTCCCTGGCGGCAACCTCCACACCGACGAAGAGCGCCGGCTCCTGTACGTGGCGATGACCCGTGCGCAGGACCGCCTGCTGCTCTCCACGCACGCGGGTGCCGCGGCCAAGAAGGGCCAGTCCGTCTTCATCGGGGAGCTGCTCGAGGAGCACGGGGCCGAGCTGGTGGTGACCGATCGGACGGTGGCCGAGGCCGAGGCGCTCCAAGGTGCGGCCGAGGCCGGCGAGGCGGCCGAAGACCCCGACGACATGGATGAGGACGATGACGCCGAGGCTTGCGCCACCAGCGCCGCACTCGCCGCCGCCCGCCGAGTCATGCCGCTGCCCACCACGCGGGAGCGCCGTCTCGTCCTCCGCCTGCGGGCCGCGGAGATCGTGGGCCTCATGGAGGCTTCGGCAGCCACGGATCCCGAAGCCGCCGATGCCCGGGTCGCCTACGAGGCGCGCCTCCTCGCGACGGGCCGGGCTGCCGCCATGTCCGCCGACGAGGCTCGAGCGGCAGGCTTGGACCCGCTCACCTTCCGCAGCGTCGCCCTGGACACTGGTGCCGGGGCCAACCTCCTGCTCGTCGCCCCCGCCCCGTCCGGGTTCTCGTACACCAGCCTCAGCACCTACACCAGGTGCCCGCTCCAGTTCGCGCTGCGGTACGTCTACAAGGTCCCTGGGCCGGACAAGCCCAAGGCGTTCTTCTCCTTCGGCAACACGGCGCATGCGGCGTTCGAGGAGTTCACGCGGATGCGTCGGGAGCGGATCGCGCGCGGTGAGGCGCCGCCCACCCGCGAGGAGCTCGGGGCCCTGTTCGCGGCCCAGTGGAAGCCCGCCGACTTCGGCGATGTCGCCACCGAGGCCGGCTACAAGCGCCGCGCCGAGGGCCTGCTCGACAACTTCTGGAATGCCGAGCTCAGCACGGTGGGGGAGGCCCTCCACGAGGAGCTCGACTTCGAGCTTGTCCTGGTGCCCGATGACGGCCCCGCCCCCGTTCGCATCTACGGCAGCATCGACCGCATCGACCGGCTGCCGTCCGGCGGTATCGAGGTCCTGGACTACAAGACCGGCTCCACCAAGTCCCAGAAGGACGTTGCCGAGAACCTCCAGCTCACCATCTATGCGCTCGCCTGCCGCGATGCCCTGGGCTTGGGCACGCCCGAGCTCGTCACCCTGTACTTCACCGAGAGCGCCCAGCGGCGGTCCACGGTGCGCTCCGAGGAGGAGCTGGATGCGGCCCGCGAGGTGATCACCGGGATCGTGGGGCGGATCCGCGCCGGCGAGTTCACGGCCTCGCCGGGCTTCAAGACGTGCGAGTACTGCGACTATCGGGCAATGTGCCCGGAGCGGGCGTAACTCCCCGATGCCTCAATCGGTGAGGATCTCCGCCGGCAAGCGGCTCGACAGGCGCGACTCGTAGTCGGCGTCGATCGACTGAATGTATTCCGGCACCGAGACTCCGCGGAGCTCCGACTCTCTTACCACGGCCTCTCCGACATGCCGGCCATTTAGCATGAGCAGCGGGAATCGATCGGTGACGACCTCACGCTGGGCCTGCTCGCTGAAGTAGCCCGTGGTAACAAAGGCTCCGACCCACCCGCGATCGAGACGAGCAACCGTTCGAGCCAGGTCAAGGCCGCTGGTCACCGGCGCTGCGCCAGCAACGCACTTGGCCTGGCCGAGCACCACCAGCTTGAGCGCGCCTGAGCCGGAGCCCACGTCGAGTCGACTCACGAAGTCGATCCCGCCGTCGCCAGCTCGCTTCGTTATCCAGCCCGGGGTGTAGTGCCCACTCTCGCGAAGGACGCCACCCGTGATCTCGGATGCCAATCCTTCGAATTGGTGTTCGCCGACGCCATGGAAGCCACCGAGGCTCTTGTAGTGAGCGACCACGTGCCTCAGTGCATCCTCAGCGGGAGTTCCCGCATCGGGTCGCTGGTCCTGCGCGCTCAGCGTGCTGCTCCGCGACATGTGCTGGCGGATTCGCTCCTTGACGGCTGCGCCGTTCTCGACCCACTGTCGCCAGCTTGCGGGCGCCAATGCCAGGCATTCCTCCAGCGATTTGGATGGATCTCGGCGAGCTGCGATCCATTCCCACGCGATGCCCAGATCTTCCGCGCTTAGATCGACGAGCATGCAGTCGAACACGTAGTTGACGAATGGTCGATGGCGCCGGTCGATCTGAGTGACAAGCTCGGCGCGCTCGACCAGGCCCACTCCGAGGAACCGCCAATATCCCTTGGCCTTTCCATCGTGGATCAGGCTCTCGAAGAAGAGGAGTGGGGCAGCCCGAAGTCGATCCAACCTCGACGCTCCCTGATGGAGCGGGAACTGACTCAGCACTGATCGGTTTCCAGCCGGCGCCAAGGGGTCAGGTCCGAGATCCGCCTTGTTGTCGCCGTAGTAGCGAACATAGCCGCGCTCAGGGTCGAGCTCGTCGTGCCACGGCGTCCAGTCCGAGCCCGCCCGGTGTGGTTTCGATGCGATCAGGATTGCCGGCCGCCGGACGCCGTCGACAGCCTTGATCTGCTTGACCGAGTCGATGCCGTGGTCGAGCTGGACTCGCCCGGCGTCAGCCAATCCGGGCCATGCGGGCCACCGCGTCGCGTGGAAGATGTTCCGGTACCCGTCGATGAACTCGACGTCCGGGCCCGGACTGGGCTTCATGTAGCGGTAGAGTTCGAACACCCGCATCCGGTCAGGTTAGCGCGCCGCTGACCTTGATTTCAGCCTGCCTAACGTTCCTCCCGGACGGCCCTCTGGTTCGCTGGCGTGTGAGGGGCCGGCGCGCCTCGAGCTCGCCGCCTGCGCGAACGGTCGACTACGAACCGGTCGAGGCCCTGCCTACGTCGCCACCGGCCGGTGCGTCGAGACAGTCGACGACTGGCCCCAGATCGGTCCCCTCAACCTTGGGGTGTGGGCGGCCACATCTGGCGCGAGTGGCCGGCCGAGGAGGCGATCGCGATGGGGCAGCCGTACGCGCTCCGCGACGTCGCACCGGTGCTGGTGGATCTCGCGAAGGTGTACTTGGACACGGTGTGGCCTGGAGGGCGTGCCGCCGCTGGGACGTAAGCAGCAGGAGAGTGGGGACCCGCATCCTGTGGAACGCCGCACTGGTTGGCACGCGTAGCCGGATGGTTGGTGCCGATTGACAAGGGCATTGTGTCCGACATAAGGTAGCCAACAAGTGGCGATCCACTTCCGACGCTCAGCCGGGAGGCACGGCATCAGCCTGGAGCGAGCGACGTTCGTGATTGGGACCTGTCCATGTCCGCTGTACGCGCCAGACGAGGACTTGGGCCGACGCGATCACGTGATGTTCCTCGGTCCTGACGCCGACGGCGTCCCTCTGGAGGTCGCTGGCATCGAGCTCGAGAACGGGGACCTGGTCGTCATTCATGCGATGCGCATGCGATCCCGTTTCAAGGCTGCTTATGCGCAGGTGATGCGATGCCAGTGACAACGAAGAGCGGACGACGCCTGACGGACGAGGACCTCGATCGCCTGGCCGACGAAGCGGAGCAGGGATACGACATCTCCGCGTGGCGACCGCGCACAGGGAGGCCCTTTCTGGACGGCGGCAGCACGGAGCACTCGCCACGGGTCACCGTACGGGTCCCGGCTCCACTGCGTGATCGCGTGGTCGCGAAGGCGGCGCAGGAGGGTCGCACGGTCAGCGAGGTCCTGCGGGGCCTGCTCGAGACCTACGCGCCCGACCCCGCCGCCGGCCGGGGCTCTCGAGGGCACCGCTCGTAGGACTGGGCAGCGCCCTCGATCCTGCCACGTCGGCGCCACGGAGTCCGCCTTGAGGGCTCGCCGCCCGCTGGCTCGTGGGCCGCCTGGGTCAGCCGCCCGTTCCCGGTGCCTCGGCCGGTGTCGTCCCCAGGCTCGCGTACAGTCGGGCGAGCGATGCGTTGGCGCGCTTGACCACCGCGTGCACCCGCGGGGTGTCGTCGATCGCGGTGACCGTGATCCCGTCGTCGTGGATGACGACCGCGCCCCCGGACCCCAGGTAGCCGCCGATCATGAAGGTGGCGGGCTCGCTCGAGCCCGCGGCTGCCGCCGCGAACTGCCGCTCGAAGCTCTGGACGAACGCATACCTCGTCTCCGGAGCGGCGCCACAGGTCTCGACCAGCACATCGAACATCGCGTCGATCTCGGTGCTTGTCATCGGGTGCATCGCGGGTCCTCCTGCCCTGGTGGTGCGGCTGCGGAGCGGATGCTGCGTCTGCCCTGATCTTGGGCGCTCCCGTCAAGGGCGCTGGGCTTGGCGCGGTCGATCTCGCGACCGGTGTTCGACTGATGGCCGCGTTCGATCCCGCAGCGGCCACCCCCGAGCAGCGGCAGGCGATCATCGCGTACGCGGCGCGCGGCGGGCCCTCATTCGCCCCCTGAGCGCTCGCGTGGCTGGACGGCGAGCTCGCCGCAACGGTGCCGCGCAATACTCACGGACGCCCGATGTGCCTCACCGTCGCCGGCGGGCTGAATGGTTCAGCCCCCGAAGCGGACCTCCGCCGTGTCCACCGTGTCCGCCGTCCGGCCCGGGGCCGTGTGGTACTTCCACGAGATGTTGGTCATCGCGATCACCGCGTCGGGAGCCGGCATGCCCCACTGGGTGGCGTCCTCGGTCGTGTGCGCATCGCCGACCAGGGTCACGTCGTAGCCGCGCGTGAAGGCGCCGTGAATCGTGGACCTGATGCAGGCGTCGGTCTGGGCGCCCGCCACCACGAGCCGCCCGACGCCGGCGCGAGCCAGGACCTGCTCGAGGTCGGTCTCCTCGAAGGCGTCGCCGTAGTGCTTGTCGATCCGGGGCTCGGCGTCGTCGCGCGGGAGCTCGGGGACGATCTGCCAGGGCTCGCTGCCGATCTCGTGGCCCTCGTCGTCGTCGGCGACCCAGATGACGGGGGTGCCCTCGGCACGCGCCCGGTCCACGAGGGTGCGGATGTTCGCGACCACCTCGTCGCGGTGGTAGCAGTCGGCGACGACGGCATTCTGGACGTCGATCACGAGCAGGGCGGTGTGGGGACGATCGGGCAGCGTGGACACGGTGGCCTCCGGGACGATCTGGTGTCAGCGCGGACATCGTAGGCGAACCACGCCCGGGCTTGCACCGTGCTGCCAGGATCTCGGCGCCCCGCCCGCTGTTCGACCTATCGCACCACCCGGTACCGCAGGTGCATCGCCCGCGAGGTGAACGTGCGCTGGTCCACGAGCTCCAGGTTCACCCGGCGCTCGGCCTGCGGGAAGTAGGGGATGCCGCCGCCGAGGAGCACGGGGCAAACCACGGGCCGGTACTCGTCGGTCAGGTCCAGGGCGGCCACCGCGGCGGCGAGCGTCGCCCCGCCGATCGCGATGTCGCCCTCGTCGGACTCCGCGCGGAGGCGCGCGATCTCGTCAACGAGGCCGCCCGTGGCCAGTCGGGCGTTCCCCTCGACCGTCGCGAGCGTGGTCGAGAACACGACCTTCGGGAGCGCGTTCCAGAGCGCGGTCCAGGTGCGCTCGTCGTCGCTGAGGGAGGGGTCCTGGTCGGCGGTCTCCCAGTACAGCATCGTCTCGTACAGGCGCCGGGCCATGAGGTGGACGCCCACCCCGCGGAGCTCGTCGAGGTGGAGGCGGAAGATGTCGGGGTCGGGATCGGCCCACTCGAAGCGGCCGTCCGGACCCAAGATGTAGCCGTCGAGCGAGATGCCCATCGAGTAGGTCACGGGGCGCATCGGCTGTCCTCCATGCGGCGCCCTGGACATGCCGAACCGCCCGTGGACGCAAGCCCAGTATCGCCCCGGGGCCGGGCTCTCGTGGCAGGCGGCAGCCGGCCCTCGAGGAAATGCGCCGAGCGGTCGGCGCGCTCGCACAGGTCGGGCTCACCAATCGCGATGCCGGCCGCCTGCTCAAGGTGTCCCACCAGCGGATCGCGCAGATCGCCTCAAGGCCACCGCGCGCACAAGGTGCTAGCACCGATCGCGATCACCCGGCCCTTGACCAGTTGGACCCCGAAGCGGACAGTGCGCCTGTCGCATGACGGGAGACGACAGATGCGGGTTGTGTCCTGGGTCTTCGGGATCGCCCTCGGGCTGATCGCGGGTGGCGCGGCCCTCGTGGTGGGCGTGCTCGCACTCCTCGTGCTGGTTCCTGCCGTGGTGTGGGCGGCGCGTGAGAAGGCGCGTCCCCTCGGGCTTGGTGGCCTGATCATCGGCCTGGGAGCAGGCATGGCCGGGCTGCTCGTCCTCGCGAACGCCCGATGCGCCGCGTCGAACGGATCGGGGCCCAACTCCTTCACCGAGTGCGTCGCGCCCGACGTCACGCCGTACCTGGTCGCTGGGGCCGTGCTCGTCATCATCGGCGCCGGCGTGTCCTTGACAGGGTTGGTTCGGCGGCCCGTCGGCAGCTGACGGGCGGAGCCCCGGGGTCCCCGAGGCCGCTGCGCGCGGCCGCCATCGGCATGTCGCGATGATCGCCGCGGAGTACGGACCAAAGCGTGCGATAAGCGCTGGCGCGTACCGTCGCGGTTGACTACCTCCCGGTTGATGGGGGCCGGCATCGACCAGGGCGACGGAGACGAGGTTGTTGACGACGGGTGTGGGTGACCCTAAGATGCACGAAACGTGTAGAATCGTGTACAAAGGGACACCCATGGCACAGGACCCGACGACCAGATTCAACGTCCAGCTGGACGAGGAGCACGCGGCCAAGCTCATCGCCATCGCCGAGCGCACCTATGTCCAGCCGGGGACGATCGCGCGATCCTTGCTGTCCACGGCGCTCGACCACGCGGACCCGGATGCCGTGACCATTACCGCCGTCCTGGATTCGATCTCCGGCGCTCTCGGTCGGGCACAGGCCGGTCTCGCGGCCGCCAAGGCTGGCCAGGCGATCCCCCTCGAGGAGCTCTGACGCGCAATGGCACGCATCGTCGTCGCCCTGCCGGCGCGCGACGATCTCGATGGTCTCATCCGTTCCCGCGGCCTTCCGGCATCGACACGAGACCGGGTCAAGTGGGCTGTCGCGCACCTCGCGGAGCACCCGCTGGTTGGTCCTGCGCTCGGAGGGCGATGGGACGGTTTCCGATTCCTTCTCGGCCCGTGGCCCTGGATGCTGATCGTCTACGCCTATGACGAGGCTGCGGATCTCGTCATCATCGTCTCGTTCGAGGACGCGCGAGAGGCCGGCGCGCCCCGATCCTGACCCAGCTGGGTGACGGCGACACCATCGCGCAACCGCAAGACGCTCGTCGTGCGTTCGCAGAGCGACTGGCGGCCGCCCTGCGGCTACCGTACGGCGGCGTGAACCAGCAGGCGATGCAGGCTGCGTTCCAGGCGGGCGGTCGCGTCATCGGGATCCTCCCGGAGGGCATCGACCGGCGCACCCGCGAGGCATCCACAAGGGTCGCGTTGGCAGACGGGCAGGCCCTCATCGCGTCGCCCTACCACCCGGGCGCAGGCTCACCGCCGGGGCGGCGATGGGCCGCAACGAGGTCGTCTACGCCCTGTCCGACGTGGGGGTGGTCATCGCCAGCGCTGCCGAGAGTGGCGGGACGTGGGCCGGCGCGGTCGAGGCGCTGGCCGGACGCTGGGTCCCGGTCTTCGTCCGCCACGCCGATGACATGCCGGACGGGAACCGGAGGCTGATCGACCGGGGCGGGATCCCGCTGGAGACGGCGCAGGTCCCGGAGGTCCCCACTGGGTGGTTGGCGGCCAGGGAGGGGACACTGGGTCGCAGGCGGCCCAAGAAGCGGCGTGCGGCCGAGGCGCGGGCCTCGTATGAGCAGGCAACGCTGGACCTCGGTGACCCGTAGGTTGGGGTGACGGACAAGTCCCTGCGGCCGTCACGGGCGCCCCGTTCGGGGACTGCCAGGACCGTCACGGCGATGCCCGCGGGATCAACTACGGAGCCAATGGCTCGGCCATCGGATCGAGATCCTGTCGCCGCGTCGGAATGGGGTCATCCTCGAGGGCCTGCCGCATCCCGGCGACATCACCCGGGTCCTCCATTCCGTCGGCTTCCGGATCGTCGAGCAGCCACGCCGGGCGGGCGTCGCGGGCTGAGATCGGCCAGGGCTGGCGACATTCACGCCACGGCACAAGCGGCCGCGAACTCCGACTTCGTAGGCTCTTGGAATGCCCGAGGCCAGCCGCTTCTACGGGATCGTCATCACCCTCAACGACAACGACCACGCGCCACCGCACTTTCACGCTCGCTGCGGCAGCGCGTCAGCGACGGTCACGACGGACGGCCAACTGCTGGCCGGATCGCTCCCGCCGCGAGCGCTCGCGCTGGTGTCCGAGTGGGCGGCCACCCGAACCCAGGAGCTGCTCGTCGACTGGGAGCTGGCGCGGCAACAGCTGCCGCTGGTGCCCATGGAACCCATCGACTAGGATCGGCGCGATGCTTGAGATTGCTGCCGTCGCACCGATGCATGACCGGACCGTCCGCCTCACCCTGACGGATGGCGAGATGGTCGTTCGCGACCTCGCGGACCTGCTCCGTGGGCCGTTGTTCGATCCGATCGCCGCCGATGAAGGCCTGTTCCGGAGCGTCGCCGTCGCGTACGGCACCCTGGTCTGGCCCGGGGATGTTGATATCGCTCCCGAGACGCTGATCTGGGATGGGCCGGCCCCGACGGGGGAGGCGATCGAGCGGCCCGCGGCCTTCCTTCGGCCACAGCAGCCTGCCTGACCCGTCCGCGCACGAGCAGCCCCACGACGGCCGCCCGAAGCCGACCGCGCCGCCCGGAGGCGCCGTGAGCCCCAACGTCATCGACCCGCGCCAGACGGCGCCCTACCGTCTCTACGTCTGGGCGAACGAGAATCTCGACACGCACAAGGCAGCCCACGGTCTGAGTCGACCCCGCCTGCGCCGAGCCATGCGCCGCTGAGCGCCCCAACGGTCGGGTGCCTGCCAGTTTGCGCCGCCCGGCGGCACCCAAGTGGGGTGAGGGAGCCCCGCCGGCCGATAGACGTGCCGCCA
This sequence comes from uncultured Chloroflexia bacterium, assembly GCA_963713975.1. Taxonomy (GTDB): domain Bacteria; phylum Chloroflexota; class Limnocylindria; order Limnocylindrales; family CSP1-4; genus CAIXZV01. The sequence continues at coordinate 3,449,514 of OY970218.1, read as the reverse complement.
GGCGAGTCAAACGCAGGTTGACCCAACGGTAGAACCGCTGGGCGGCGCGGCGGCGGGTGCACTGGGAGGGCATCCCGACTGAGGCCTGGCGGGGCATGATGGCGCGATGACGCCCCCCACCATCGACCCGACGGCGCCGGAGGCCCCAGAGCCGCATCGGCATCCGGGTCCCTTCGGCCGTGCCACTGCGTCGATGCCGCCGCCGGCGCTGCTGCTGGTGTCGATCGTCGCGATCCAGCTCGGCGCGGCGGTCGCGGTGCACCTGTTCGAGACGCTCGGGCCGATCGCCACGAGCTTCCTGCGCATCGCCTTCTCGGCGGTCCTGCTGCTGGTCGCCACACGGGGCCACTTCGGTGGTGGCGCGCGCCGTCATGTCGGGCTGCTGCTGCTGTATGGCTGCGTCATCGGCGCAATGAACATGTGCTTCTACGGAGCCATCGCGAGGATCCCGCTGGGGGTCGCGGTGGCCATCGAGTTCATCGGACCGCTCGGCGTCGCCGTCCTCACCTCGCGGAGGCCCAGGGATTTCGTGTGGATCGGCCTCGCCGTCGCCGGACTGGTGCTGCTGACGCCGGACATCGGCGGCGACCTCGACCCGCTCGGCGTCGTCCTGGCACTGGCGGCCGGCGCCGGGTGGGCGAGCTTCATCCTGATCAGCCCCCGCGTGGCGCGCGATGTCGGCGGGGCGGGCCTCGCCCTGGCCATGGTTGTGGCCACGCTGTTCACCCTGCCCTTCGGGCTGGCGGCCGGCGGCCTGGACCGGCTGGATCCCGCGCTGCTGGTCGGCGCGCTGGCGGTGGCGATCCTGTCGACGGCCCTGCCGTTGTCGCTGGAGTTCGAGGCGCTGAGGCGGATGACCGCGCGAGCCTACGGAGTCATCGTGACGCTGGAGCCGGTCGTGGCCACCATGGTCGGCGCCGTCATCCTCGGCCAGGCCCTGCCGCCGAGTGCGCTGGTGGCCATTGCCTGCGTCACCGCCGCCGCCATCGGCGTGACCCTGAGCGATCGGCGCGGCTCGGTCATCGCGGCCGCCCCTCCGGGGTAGCCGCCGGATCGCCCGCGAGTTTGCGCCGCCGGTCCTGCGTCGCGTCGTTGCCCCGGCCACGCTCCTGCCTTGCGTCGCCGGGCGACCCAACGGTCGGGCGCCAGCCGGTTTGCGCCGCGCAGCGGGACATCCGTGGGGCGGGGGAGCCCCGCCAGCCGACAGACGTGTCGCCAGGCGACTCGAACACAGGTTGACCCGATGGTAGAACCGCTGAGCGGCAGAGCGGCGGCCAGCAGCCGGGGACCGGGTAGCCTCACCGCATGACGCTCCCGGCCGCCGACCCCCTCCAGGCCCACCTCGAGACCATGCTCGGGCCCGGGGCTCACTTCCGCGAGGGCCAGCGCGAGGCGATCGAGGCCGTCACGCCGGACGGGTCGCGCACCCTCGTCGTGCAGCGGACGGGCTGGGGCAAGTCACTCGTCTACTGGATCGCCACCCGGGTCCGCCGGGACCAGGGCCACGGGCCCACGGTGATCGTCAGCCCTTTGCTCAGCCTGATGCGCAACCAGGTCGAGGCCGCGGACCGTCTTGGTCTGCGCGCCGTGACGATCAACTCCGCCAACCGCGACGACTGGCCGCAGATCGAGGCCGACCTCCTCGGCAACCGCATCGACGTCCTGTTCGTGTCGGCGCAGCGCTTCGCCAACGAGGACTTCAACAGGCGCCTCCTGCCGGGGATCCGGCGCAGCATCGGCATGTTCGTGGTGGACGAGGCGCACTGCATCAGTGACTGGGGCCACGAGTTCGTGCCGGACTACCGGCGTATCGGCCGGCTGCTGCCCACGCTGGGACCGGACGTGCCGGTGCTGGGGACGACGGCGACGGCGAACGACCGCGTGGTGGAGGACGTGGCGCACCAGCTGGGTCACGAGGTGTCCGTGATCCGCGGCCCACTCGCGCGCGACACGCTGCACCTGGACGCGATCCCGCTGCGGGACCAGGCGGAGCGGCTGGCCTGGCTCGCGGAGCACCTGCCGGCGATGCCCGGCTCCGGCATCGTGTACTGCCTGACGGTCGCGGACACGCAGCGGGTGGCCGGGTGGCTGGCGGGCCGGGGGATCGACGCGCGGCCGTACAACGCGGACATGGACCCGGCCGAGCGCGAGGTCCTGGAGCAGGACCTGCTCGCGAACCGGTGCAAGGCGCTGGTGGCGACGGTCGCCCTGGGGATGGGGTTCGACAAGCCGGACCTCGGGTTCGTGGTCCACTACCAGCGGCCGGGGTCGCCGATCGCGTACTACCAGCAGGTGGGCCGGGCGGGCCGCGCGGTGGACAACGCGTTCGGGATCCTGCTGTCCGGGCGCGAGGACGACGCGATCGCCGAGTACTTCCTCTCGACGGCGTTCCCACCCGCGGCACGGATGCGCGACATCCTGGTGGCCCTCGAGGCGGTCGACTCCGCGACGATCAAGAGCCTCCAGGCGCAGGTGAACTTGCCGTACGGGCAGATCGAGAAGGCGCTCAAGCTGCTCGAGGTGGATGGGGCCGTCGTTCGAGAGCGCGGGCGCTTCAGTCGGACGGCGATGCCCTGGGAGCAGGACGAGGCGTGGGTGGCGGGGGTGCTCGAGGCGCGCCGCCGGGAGCTGGCGTCGATGCGCGAGTACGTGGACACGACGGGCTGCCGGATGGCGTTCCTGGGCCGGCTGCTCAACGACCCCGCGGCTGCCGACTGCGGGCACTGCGCGAACGACGGCGGGGTGCGCTGGTCGCGGAACGTTGAGCCGGCACTGGTCCAGGAGGCGGTCACGTACCTGCGGCGGGACGTGCGTGGAATCGAGCCGCGGCGCCAGTGGCCCGAGGGCGCGAGGATCGCGAAGCCCAACGAGATCGGGCGGGCGCTGTGCATCCAGGGCGACCCGGGGTGGGGGAGGGACGTCGCGCGCTCCATTGCCGACGGGTCGCCATTCGACGACCACCTGGTCCGCGCCGCCGTGGAGGTGATCCGCGGCCGCTGGCGTCCGCAGCCGTCGCCTTCGTGGGTGACCTGCGTGCCCTCGGTTGGGCGCCCGGGGCAGGTGGAGGACGTGGCGTCACGCCTCGCCGCCATGCTGGGGCTGCCGTTCATCCCGTGCGTCATCGCCGCGAGCGGGCTCCCTGTCCAGGCATCGATGCAGAACAGCGCGCAGCAGGCCGCCAACGCACGCGCGAAGCTGACCGTCGCGGCCGAGGGCGTCCGATCCGGTCCGGTGCTCCTGGTGGACGGCCTGGTGGACTCGCGCTGGACGCTGACGGTGGCGGGGGCGCTGCTCCGCGACGAGGGTTCCGGGCCGGTGCTGCCCTTCGCGCTGGCGGTGGCGACACTCCGCGGAGACTGACGCCGCGCAGCGTGACCCGAGGGCATACTCGTACCAGCCACGGGCTCGCCGAAGGCGAACCGGATGACCAGCAGGAGCACGGACTTGGCGACGATCATCCACCGGCGGACGGTCCGCAGGCCGGGCGCGTCCCTGGCGCCGTTGTCGTCGTTGACCTGGATCGGCTGGTTGTCGGTGCTCGCTACGGCGGCGTGGCTCGTCAACGGGCTGTGGCCACTCGTGGAGGCCGGCATCGGGGACTCGTCCACCTGGGGCGAAAAGGCGCTGTATGCCGTTCGCGTCATCGGCGGGGCCGCGCCACTCCTGCTGCCTGCGGCCCTGGAGCTGGGCGTGCCGGGTGCCCGGCGCCGCACGCCATGGCTGATGCGGGGTGTCGTGCTGCTGGCGCTGGCGCAGCTCGCGCGGCCGGCCATCGGGTTCGTACAGAACATCGTCGTGACGGCGTTCTACCCCGCGAACCCGCAGATCAACTACGAGACGCCCCTGGGAGTTACCTTCGGCATGCTGACCGTGGCCACCGCGCTGTTCACGATCGGCGGCCAGTGGTCGCTGTCGGACGGGCTGTGGGATGCGGGGGCGCGACCGCGGCGGGCGATCATTGCGGTCGTGGCCGCCGTGGGCACGTTCGGCACGCTGGCAGCCTTCCTGCCGTTCCTCGGGTCCAACCTCGATCTTGGCCAGGCCCTCGGATGGCTCAACCTCGCGAGCATCGCGATGTCGCTGGTCTCGATCTTCCTCGTGCTCGTCGTGGCGACCCGGCTGGTCGCGGGCTATCCGGCCCGGCTCGTCCCGCGACGCGCATGGGCAGTAGCCGCGATCGCCGGGATCGGCCTGATCGTGGAGGAATACGGCAGCGCCCTCGTCCTCGGCGCCGTCGTGCCGGGCCAGACGTTGAGCGTCATCGTGGTCGTTGCGGGCGCGTTTGCGTGGGTGGTCATCGCCGTGTCGTTCGCACTCGGGCTCGGCCGTGGGACGGAGCGCCGGGGCGGGCGCCGGCCGCTCCTGCACCTGTACGTCCGGAACCCGACCGACTGATCCCCGCGGTCAGTGGTCCTCGTTCATCTCGAGGGTGAGCGCATCGAAGTTGATGGCGGCGTCGCATTCGTCGCAGATGGGCGGGTCCCAGTCGCCGGCCTCCGGCAGATCCGACCGGCCGCAGGTGGTGCAGGTGAAGGGTGCGTCGGCCAGGAGATCGTCCTCGGCCAGGACCTGTGCGACCGGCGGAACCGCGGCTGCGGACCGTGGCTGATCACGCCTGGCGCGTCGAAAGAGGTGCATGACCGCATCGTGCGCTCTCGGCGTGCCAGCTGTCTGTCACGGGGGTCCGGGCGGCATCGAACATAGACTCAGGGCCATGCAGTACATCGACATCGAAGGGATGCGGCTCTCCCGCATCGGTCTGGGCACCTGGCAGTTCGGCAGCCGGGAGTGGGGCTACGGGGCGGAGTACGCGAACGTGACCGCGCCGGCGCTCGTCCGGCGGGCGCTCGAGCTCGGGATCACCATGCTCGACACGGCCGAGATCTACGGCCCGGGACGATCGGAGAGGATCATCGGGGGGGCGCTTGCGGGGCTGTCGAACGGGCACCGTAACGGGCTGGTTGTCGCGACCAAGTTCATTCCCATCGCCCCGGCCGAGCCCATCGTCGCCTGGCAGGTCGCCGGGTCGCGACGCCGGCTTGACATGGACACCCTCGACCTCCTGTACGTTCACCAGAAGAACCCCTTCGTCTCGGCGCGGCGCGTCATGCAGGCGGTTCGGCCGCTCATGAGCGATGGCCTGGTACGACACGCGGGCGTCTCCAACTTCTCGCTGCGCCAATGGCAGGATGCCGAGGCGGCGCTCCGGGCGCCGGTCGTGGCGAACCAGGTGCAGTTCAGCCTCGTGAGCCCGTCGCCGGCCGCCGACCTGGTGCCGTTCGCGGCATCCGCGGGCCGGGCGGTGGTGGCGTATTCGCCGCTGGGCCAGGGGCTGCTCGCCGGGCGCACGTCCTGGCCCGGCATCGGAGGGTTCGCCCGGCCCCAGGGCAAGATGGCGAGCCGCAACCCGGGCATCGATCCCCTGAGGGTCACCCTGTCCGAGATCGCGGCCGCGCACGACGCCACGTCGGCGCAGGTGGCACTGGCCTGGGTGCTATCGCATCCCAATACGATCGCGATCCCGGGCGCCCGCACCCTGGAGCAGCTCGACGCAAACTCCGCCGCGGCTGACCTCGAGCTCTCGGAAGAGGAGCTGGCCCGGCTCACGACGCTCTCGGTGGCGTTCTTCGGGCGTTCGTAGGGGTCCCGGCGGGCGCGGGGGCGGGCCGCCCACGTGCCACCCGTGTGCCGCTGGGCGGCTCTACGGTCGGGTCCAGCGTGGTTTGCGCCGGTGGGCGGTACATCCATCGGCCGGAAGGGCACTGACGGCCGACACACGTGCCGCTGGTCGGTTGGATCGGCAGTTCACCCGATGGTTGAACCTCTGGGGGGCACGCGTCGGCGCTGGGCGGCACGCGCCGGCGCTGCCCGGCTCGCCGAGGCGACCTGCGTGAGGCCGCGCGACGCCGGCGATAAGCCTCAGCGAATTGTGCGGGTTCAGGATGCTGTCGATGACGGCTCGACAGCGACCAGGGGATCTCGGGGCAGCCGATGCCCGACGTCTGAGCGCGGCTCTTTGCCGAGAGATCGGCGAAGCCCGTCGAGCCATTGGGATCAGCCAGCGGCTGGCAGCCGCACGCGCCCGCATGTCAGCGTCGCAGTACGGACGCATCGAGCGCGGTAGCCTCCGTTACCCATCGCTCGAGCAGCTCTGCCGGGCATGTCGAGCCGTCGGTATGGAGCCGGCGTTCAAGGCCTACCCGTCTGGCGAGCCCATCCGGGATGCGGCGCAACTCGCATTGCTTGCTCGCGTCGAGATGCTCCTCCACGCACCCCTTCGGATGCGCCGCGAGGTCCCGTTGCCTATCGTCGGTGACCGGCGCGCCTGGGATGGGCGCGTAGGTGACGGCACGGCCAGTGCCTCGATCGAGGGGGAGTCACGCATCCACGATGCACAGGCTCTCGCCAGGCGCATCGATCTCAAGGCCCGCGACGACCCCGACGCAGGGGTGGTGATCCTCGCTGTCAACGACACTTCGCACAACCGGCGGATCCTCGCCGAGCATCGCGAAGCCCTTCGTGCCCAGTTTCCTCTCGATGGCGCCGCAATCGCCCGGGCGCTGCGTCGTGGCAGGATCCCGGCTGCGAGCGGGATCATCGTGCTGTGAGGTCTCCGGTGCTCGGGTTGGCCCGCGGTGCCCTGGAGCCGCCAGGCGGTGCTACGGTCGGGTCCTTCTCGGTTTGCGCCGCGGGGCGGCACATCCATCGGCCAGAGTTGCCCTGACAGCCGACAGACGTGCCGCTGGTCGGGTGGATCGGCAGTTCACCCGATGGTTGAACCGCTGGCGGGTACGGGCGACCGGCGACCGGGACCGGCACGGCCCACCGGCAACCGGCAACCGGCACCGGCACGGCCCACCGGCACCGGCACGGGCAACCGGCCCAGGGACCGACCCGGCCATTTCGGGCCGCACGGCCCCATCTCGAGGGCAACCATCGGCACCTGTCCGCGGACGGTCCGGAGGCCGACACTCCCGGCATGAGCCTGGATCCGCGGTCACAGGTTGAGGCACCCGTGCGCTTGGCCCTCGTCGGCGTGATGGGCCGGGGCCTTGCGCTGGTGGCGGCCCTCGCCCTGCTGGCGCTGTGGCCCGTGGCCGCGAAGCCCGAGGTGGCTGTCAGGGACGGCATCGGGGGTCTGGCGGTCGTCGTGCTGGTGGCCTACGCGGCTGTCGTGCGGATCTCCCGGCGCCTGGGTGGGCGCCCCGCGCTCGAGGCGCGCGAGCGAGCCTGGGAACGGGCCAGGGAGATCGACAGCGACGACGCATCGCTGGGCCTGCTCGTGGCCGGCTGGGTGCCGGTGGGCCTGTTGCTCGCGCTTGGCCTCCTCATCTGGCCACACCTGACGGACCAGAACCCGGCCCTTGCGGCGGCGTGGGTGGTCTTCGGCCTGCCCCCGTTCGTGCTGGCCTGGTCGCTGGCAAGCTCGACCTGGCTGGACGCCTGCCGCGACGACCTCGCCCGAGCCGAAGAGGAGTCCGACACCCAGCTTCGGCGCTACTGGGCGAACGTCGGGCAGTAGGGCACGAGGGCAGGCGCACCGGAGCGGAGACGGGGCCGCCGGAGCGTCCCGTTGGACTGCTTCACCTGCGGGCACTCGCTAGCGGCCCGCGCGCCTACGCCGGTCCCGGTCAGGTGGTCAAAGTACGGATGTTCGTCAGCGCTGGACAGCCGCAACCGGGCATCTGCCTGACGAAACCTCGCGTTCACGACTCCTTGTCGCCCGAATCCGGTCCAAGGGCGCCCATGAGGTGACGAATAGTCGCCCTTGGACTGCGCGGCACGAACCGCCCGCCGAACGCTCGCCGCGGAACGCCGCCGAACGCTCGCCGAGGACTGCGCGGCACGAACCGCCCGCCGAGGAGTGCGCCGCGGAACGCCGCCGAACGCTCGCCGCGGAACGCCGCCTTGCGCCGCCGCGGACAGGGCACCATGCCGGGATCCTGACAACGGACCCCCGGACCCGCTACGGTTCGCGCCCATGGCCCCGATCCCGCCCCGCCGCGCCACCCTCGTCCTGTCGACGCCCGACGGGGACCTCCTGGGCTGCCTCCCGGAGCTCGCGGTCGAGACGCCGTGGTGGCATGACGCGGCTCCGGTCGTCGAGGCCGCCCGCGCCACGTTCGACATCGAGATCACCTTGATCCGGCTGCTGGATTCGGAGCTTCCGCGGCCGCACGGTGGCGGCGTGACCTATCTCGCCGAGGTTGAAGGTCTGCTGGCTCCGGCAACGGCGGACCTGCTCCAGCCGGGCCCCCCGGCACTTCATGATGAGCCGCTCCGCCCCAGGTGGGCGCGGCCCGGTGGCCCGGGACTGGATCTCGCCTGGGCCGAGGAGACCCTGTGCCGTCGGAGACTCGAGCGAGTCGGTCCGGCACGCCAGGTGCGCACCTGGAACCTCTCGAGCATCTGGGAGCTGCCGCTTCGTGACGGATCGGCGTGGCTCAAGGTGGTCCCGCCGTTCTTTGCCCATGAGGGCGACATCCTCCGCCGCCTCCAGGACGGTCCCGTGCCGCACCTGCTGGGTCACGATGGGGACCGCATCCTGATGGCCGGGATCCCAGGCGAGGACCGGTACGACGCGGCACTCCCCGAGCTGCTCGAGATGCTGTCGCTCCTCGTGGCCATCCAGGCGGAGTGGCTGGACCGCGCCGACGACCTGCTGGCGATGCGGCTCCCGGACTGGCGCGGCCCGGCGCTCGCCCAGGCGATCCGGACCCTGGCCGGGCGACGTGGCGATGACCTGTCCGACGGCGATCGGGTGGGGCTCGACCGGCTCGTGGAAGGGCTCGCGGCGCGACTGGCCGCCCTTGCCGGCACGGGGATCCCGGACACGCTCGTCCACGGCGATGCCCACCCCGGCAACGTCCGCGGGCGTCCCGGGTCACTGACGCTGCTCGATTGGGGCGACTGCGGCGTGGGCCACCCGCTCCTCGACCTGGAAGCGTTCCTGGACCGCATCCCGGCCGATGCCGTGCCGGCGGTCCGCGGACGCTGGCTGGACGAGTGGCGCGCCCGCGTGCCGGGTTCGGATCCGGACCGCGCGGCAGTGATCCTTGCCCCCCTCGCCGCTGCCCGCCAGGCCCTGATCTACCAGGCGTTCGTGGATGGGATCGAGCCCGTCGAGCGCCGTCATCACGACGCCGATGTGGTCGACTGGCTCGGGAGGGCGGCGCGCCTGGCGATCGCAGAGGGGTGAGCCGCGGGCAAGCCGGCCCTGCTAGCCTCATCTTGTGCCATCTCTCGATCCCGACGCCCTTCTCGCCGACCTTGACCCGGAGCAGCGCGAGGCGGTGCTCGCGACGAGCGGCCCGGTCGCGATCCTCGCGGGTGCCGGCAGCGGCAAGACGCGCGTGATCAGCCGCCGGACGGCGTATGCGATCGCCACCGCCGTCGTCCCGGCGGACGAGGTGCTGGTCGTGACGTTCACGGACAAGGCAGCCGGCGAGATGGTTGGACGACTGAGGGACCTCGGTCTCCGGGGGGTCACGGCGCGTACGTTCCACGCCCACGCCCTCTCCCAGCTCCGCTTCTTCTGGCCGCTGCGCCACGACGGCGAACCGCTGCCGGTCCTCCTGGACTCCAAGACGCCGATCCTCGGCCGGCTCGCCCGCCAGCTCCCCGGCCACTACCGGTTCACCCCAGCGAAGGACCTGGCGGACGAGATCGAGTGGGCGAAGTCCCGGCGTATCCTGCCCGGCCAGTACGGACGCAAGGCCACGGACCGGGAGCCCCCGATCCCGGTCGACCTCTTCGTCCACATCTACGACGGCTACGAGCGCGCGAAGGCCAAGGCCAACCGGATCGACTTCGATGACCTCCTGCTCGAGACGGTTGCCCTGCTCGAGACGGACGAGGAGGCGGCGGAGACCATCCGCGCCCGCAAGCGCTGGTTCAGCGTGGACGAGTACCAGGACACGAACCCCCTCCAGGAGCGGCTGCTGGAGCTGTGGGTGGGGGACCGTCGGGACCTGTGCGTGGTAGGGGACGAAGACCAGACGATCTACGCGTTCACCGGTGCCTCGTCGGCGTTCCTGACCTCGTTCGCGGATCGCTGGTCGGGTGCAACCGCCATCTCGCTGGTCCGCAACTACCGCTCCACGCCGCAGGTGCTCGACCTCGCCAACCGGCTGATCGCCGCCGACGGCCGCACCAAACGCCTGGTCCCGACCCGCGGCGACGGCCCCGTCCCCACGATCGGGCGGCACCGGACGGCCGCCGCCGAGCTCGAGTCCCTGGTGGCGGGTATCCGTGACCGGATTGCGGGGGGGACCGCACCCGCGGAGGTCGCCGTCCTCGTCAGGATGAACGCCCAGCTGGCGCCGATCGAGGAGGCGCTGACGCGCGCCGGCATCGCCTACCAGGTGCGCGGCATGCGGTTCTACGACCGGCCCGAGGTTCGCTCGGCGGTCGCGAGCCTGCGGCGGCCGGCCATCGCGGCCATGGGACCGGACCTCCCCGCCGCGGTCCGGGAACGCTGGACGCAGGTGGTGGGGTACGAGGAGGACGGGGCTCCCGACGGGGATGAGGCCCGCGAGCGCCAGGCATCGCTGGAAACGCTGCTCGCGATCGTCGACGCGGTATCCGAGGGCGGCCTCACGGTCGATGCCGCGGCGATCGTCGCCGAGCTCGAGAGGCGCGCCGCCCACGAGCGGGAGGGCTCGGCCGACGGCGTCAACCTGCTCACGTATCACCGCGCCAAGGGTCTTGAGTGGGATGCGGTCTTCCTGCCATCGCTGGAGGAGGGGATCCTGCCCATCCGCCAGGCGAAGGACGATGAGGCCGCGGTGGCCGAGGAGCGTCGTCTCCTCTACGTGGGGATCACCCGGGCCCGCGAGCATCTCGCCCTGTCGTGGGCGGAACGGCGCGAGAACCGCGGACGCGACGGCCGCCGGCAGCCAAGCCGCTTCCTGCTTGACCTGCGACCGCGTCCGGGGACGACGATCACGACCCTCGCGGGCCCGCCCGCGGTCGAGCGAGTCCGTCGTCGCAGCGATTCGGACGACCCCGTGTTCGAGGCGCTCCGGGCCTGGCGGCTGGAGATCGCCCGCAGGGAGCAGGTGCCACCCTACGTCGTTGCCCACGACGCCACGCTGCTCGCGATCGCGGAGACCCGGCCGCGGACCATGGCCGGCCTGCGCCGTGTGAAGGGCATGGGACCGGCCAAGCTCGACAAGTACGGCGACGGGATCCTGTCCGTGATCGAGGCTGCCCTCGCCGGCTGAGCCCCCCAGGTAGCGCCCGTCCGTCAGGCGGCGAGGTCCCTCCTGCGGAACGCCACCACTGCCCCGATCCATCCCGCCAACCCGACCACGATGAACAGCCCGATGTCGCCCAGCGGCAGGGTGCCCTGGTCGATCAGCTCCGTGGTCCGGAAGTGGTCCCACGCGGACAGCGGGGCAAGCCAGACCAGGTCCGTGCTGATCTGCGTGACGACGAACACGAGGTACATCGCGACCAGGATGCCGGCGACGATCCCCGACGCCCGCCCGCGGCTGAGCGTCAGCACTGCCAGCAGCGTGGTGACCCCGGCGATCGCGCACCCGAACAGCCACGACAGCACCCCGGCGAGGGCGAAGCGGCCGGCATCGAACCCGGCTCCCACGAGCTGTCCCATGACCCACAGCCCGCCGACGGTCGCCACGGCGAGCGCCGCCATCGCGATGGCCTGGCCAGCGATCGAGGCCGCGAGGTAGCTGACGCGCGAGATCGGCGTGGCCAGCGGCAGGTCGAGGAAGCCGCGGTCCAGGTCAACCGCCACCCGTGTCCCGATCATGAGGGCAACGACGGCGGCCATGATCGGCCACAGCCAGGACGAGATGTAGGTGGTGTAGAAGACGCCCGGGTCGGACAGCGAGCCCGTCATGCCGAAGGCCGCGAGGAACTCCTGCGGGAACGTCTCCATGTAGTCCGTGAACAGCTTGTCGTTCTCGACCATCACCGGATACATGGCGGCCATCACGGCGCCGTATGCCGCCATGGTCACGCCAAGCCAGAGCATGAGTGACCGATTGCGTCGCAGCTCCATCCGGAACGCGGTCATGCCCGCACCTCCTCGGAGGCATCGGCGCGGTACTGGCGGAGGAAGAGATCCTCCACGTCCGGCGTGGTGATCGCGATGTCGGTCACCCGGTGGGCGGCGATCCGCGTGAGCAGCGGGTTGATGTCGCCGCGGACCATGAGGTGCACCTCGCGGCCGGTGAGGGCGGCGACCTCGACGTTCGGAAGGTCGAAATCGGCAGGCGTGGCGGGTGAGGCGAGGACCAGGTTGATCGAGCGCCAGTGCGAACCGAGGAGCTCGGCGACGTTGCTGATCTCCGCGATCCGGCCGTCCCGGATGATCGCCACCCGGTCGCAGGCCCGCTCCACCTCCACCAGGTTGTGGCTCGACAGGAAGACGGTGCGCCCGGTCTCGCGCACCTCGGCGAGCAGGGCGAGGAACTCGCGCTGCATGAGGGGATCGAGGCCGCTGGTGGGCTCGTCCAGGATGATCAGGGGCTCCCGGCCCATGAACGCCGCCACCACGCCGATCTTCTGGCGATTGCCCCGGCTGAGCTTGCGGATGCGGACGGCAGGATCCAGCTCCAGGCGCTCCGCGAGCTGCTTCCAGCATCCGCGGGGAAGTCCGCGGAGCTCCGCGAGGTAGTCCAGCTGTTGAGCACTCGTGAGCTCGCCGAGGAACCCGGGATCGCTGCCCAGGTAGGCCACGTTCCGGTGCAGGCGCGCGGCGTTCGTGAACGCACCCTCGCCGAAGAGCCTCGCCGTGCCGCCCGTTGCGCGCAGGAACCCCAGAAGGAGGCGGATCGTGGTCGTCTTGCCGGCGCCGTTGGGACCCAGGAAGCCGAAGGCCTCGCCCTCCGCGACATCGAACGCTACGTCCTCGACGCCCCTGCGGGAGCCGTAGAACTTGGTGAGGCCGGCGGCCTCGATCACGAGGTTGGTCATGCGGGTCCCCTGCGGTCGCGTGGTTCGGTGCCGCGGGGCATTCCGATGCGCCGGCCTCGCGGCCGGTCGAACGCGACGTCCCGATCGTGCGTGCGTTCAAGCGGGGCGAGACAGGGCCGCTGCGCCCGATGGAGCGGGTCGCCGGGCCCGACCGGCGGTCACCGGGAACGCCGCACCTTAGGCCACGGCCTCCTCGAACTGGCTCGCGTAGAGCTCGTGGTAGAAGCCGTTGGCCGCCAGCAGCTCCTCGTGCGTGCCCTGCTCCACGATCGTGCCCTCGTCCATGACGAGGATCAGGTCAGCATCGCGGATCGTGGACAGGCGGTGCGCGATCACGAACGACGTCCGGCCGCGCATCAGCCGGGCCATCGCGCGCTGGATGAGCACCTCGGTCCGCGTGTCCACGGAAGAGGTCGCCTCGTCCAGGATCAGGATCGGCGGGTCGGCGAGGAAGGCACGGGCGATGGTGAGCAGCTGCTTCTCGCCCGCGGAGACGTTCGTCGCGTCGTCGTCGAGCACGGTCTCGTAGCCGTCGGGCAGCGTACGGACGAAGTGGTCCACGTGGGCCGCGTCGACCGCCTCGTGGAAGGCGGCCTCGGGGACGGACGACTCGGCGCCGTACTCGATGTTCTCGCGGATGGTGCCGTTGAACAGCCACGCGTCCTGGAGGACCATGCCGAACGTCCGGCGCAGGTTGTCCCGCGTCAGCTCCCGTGTCTCGATGCCATCCACGGTGATCCGCCCACCATCCACGTCGTAGAACCGCATCAGCAGGTTGACCAGGGTGGTCTTGCCGGCACCGGTCGGTCCCACAATCGCCACCGTCTGTCCGGGCTCCACCACGAGCGACAGGTCGTCGATGAGCGGCTTGTCGGGCAGGTAGCGGAAGGCGATGCCCTCGAAGGTCACGCGGCCCGTGGCCGGCTCCTGGAGCACCCGCGGCGTCACCGGATCCGGGATCTCCTCCGGCTCGTCGAGCAGCTCGAACACGCGCTCCGCGGAGGCGACCGCGCTCTGGAGCACGTTGATGATCGAGGCGACCTGGATGATCGGGAAGGTGAACTGGCGCGAGTACTGGATGAACGCCTGCACGTCCCCGAGGCTCATCTGCCCGTTGGCGACCTGCACCCCGCCGATGACGGCGATGGCCACATAGTTGAGGTTCGAGATGAAGCTCATGGCCGGCTGGATCATCCCGGACAGGAACTGCGCCCGGTAGCTCGCCTGGTAGAGCTCCTCGTTGAGCGCGTCGAAGTCCGCGATGGCCTCTTCCTGCCGGCCGAACAGCTTCACGATGGAATGTCCGGTATGCATCTCCTCGACGTGGCCGGTGAGGGCTCCGGTCCGGTCCCACTGGGCCGCGAACTGGACCTGGGACCGCTTCGCGATGAGCACGGTCACGAGGATTGAGGCCGGCACCGCTAGCAGCGAGATCACGGCCAGGAGCGGGCTGATCGTCAGCATCATGATCAGGACGCCCACCACGGTGAGCGCCGCCGTGATCAGCTGGGTCAGGCTCTGCTGGAGCGTCTGACTGATGTTGTCGATGTCGTTGGTGACGCGCGACAGGATGTCGCCGCGGGACTCCCGGTCGAAGTAGGCGAGCGGGAGGCGGCCGAGCTTGAGGTCGACGCGCTCCCGGAGCCGGTACACGGTTCGCTGGGTGACGCCGGCCATGATCCATGCCTGCGCCCACGAGAAGATCGAGCTCAGGATGTAGACCCCCGCGGCCAGCAGGAGGATCTGGGCGAGGAGCGTGAAGTCGATGCCCACGCCGGGGATCACGTTCATGCTCGCGAGCATGTCGGCGAAGTTCGTCTGCCCCTGTGCCTGCAATCCGGCGACGATCTGGTCCTTGGGCACGCCGGCGTATCCCATCGCGCCCAGCTGCTCGCCCACGACGCCGTTGAAGATGACGTTGGTGGCCTCGCCCAGGATCTTGGGGCCGATGATCGCGAGGAAGACGCTGATGACGCCCAGCACGACCACGATCGCCACCAGGGGCCGCTCGGGTCCGAGCTCACGCATCAGCCGCCCGAACGAGACGCGGAAGCTCCGCGCCTTCGCCGTGGGCATCATCATCCCCATGTGGGGCGGCCCGCCCCCGGGCCCCGGCCCGCCCGGCGGACGACTGCCGGGCCTGCCCGTGCCACCGCCGGCGCCGCTGGGAGCACCGCCAGGCCGACCGGTCGGGCCGCTCATGCGACCTCCTCCTCGGTCACCTGGGACAGGACGATCTCGCGGTACGTCGCGCAGGTCTGCATCAGCTCGTCGTGGGTGCCGATCCCCGCCACCACGCCGTCCTCGAGGACGACGATCCGGTCGGCGTGGAGGATCGTGCCCACGCGCTGGGCGACGATGATCACCGTCGCGTCCGCCAGCTCCCGGGCCAGCGCGGCCCTGAGGCGTGCGTCCGTCCGGAAGTCGAGGGCGGAGAAGCTGTCGTCGAAGACGAAGATCTCGGGACGCTTGGCGAGCGCCCTGGCGATGGCGAGCCGCTGCCGCTGGCCACCCGACACGTTGGTGCCGCCCTGGGCGATGGGCGCCTCGAGGCCCTCCGGGATCTCCTCCACGAACTCGCGGCCCTGGGCGATGTCCAGGTAGCGCCACATCTCGTCGTCCGTGGCGTCCTCGTGGCCGTAGCGCAGGTTGCTGGCGATCGTTCCGCCGAACAGGAAGGCCCGTTGCGGGACCATGCCGATCCGCTTCCACAGGTCCAGGCGGTCCATCGTCCGGATGTCGACGCCGTCGACCATCACCGTGCCGCCGGTCGCGTCGTAGAAGCGCGGGAGCAGGTTGATGAGGGTGGACTTGCCGCTGCCGGTGGACCCGACGATGGCCACCGTCTCTCCCGGGCTCGCCGTGAAGGAGATGTTCCGGAGAACCGGCTCCTCCGCCCCCGGGTAGCCGAAGGTGACGTCGCGGAACTCGACGCGGCCGCCGCGCGCCGGTGACACGGGTACGTCCGGGTCCCAGATCGAGGGCTCGGTCTCGAGCACCTCGGCGATGCGGCCGCCGGAGACCGCGGCACGCGGGACCATCACGAACATGATCACCGCGGTCATCATCGAGAACAGGATCAGGCTGATGTACTGGAGGAACGCGGTCAGGTTGCCGATCGGCATCTCGCCGCTGTCGACGCGGTAGGCGCCCAGCCACAGGACCGCCACCGTGCTCAGGTTCATGATCAGCATCAGCGCCGGCATCGTGATCGCGAACAGGCGGTTCACCCGGAGGCCGGTGTCCATCAGGTCGCGGCTGGCGACGTCGAAGCGCTCCTCCTCGTGCTTCGTGCGCACGAAGGCCCGGATCACGCGCACGCCGGCGAGGGTCTCCCGCATGACGAGGTTGATCCGGTCGATCTTCTTCTGCATCGCCTGGAACAGCGGGATGGCCTTCCTCATCACCACGGCGATGAGGGCGACCATGATCGGGATGATGACCAGCAGGATGGCCGTCAGTGGCGGGTCCTGGCGCACGGCCATGATCACACCGCCGACCATCATGATCGGCGCGATGATCATCATGTTGAGCGCCATCAGGACCACCGTCTGGACCTGCTGGACGTCGTTGGTGTTACGGGTGATCAGGCTCGCGGCACCGAAATGGTTGACCTCGACGAGGCTGAAGGTCTCGACCTTGCGGAAGATCGCGGAGCGGAGGTCACGGCCGAAGCTCATCGAGATCCGGGCGCTCCAGTAGACGGCGACGATCGCGGCGATCATCAGGGCGAACGTCACGACCAGCATCAGGCCGCCGGTCTGGATGATGTAGTCGGTGTCCCCCTTTGCGACACCGTTGTTGATGATGTCCGCGTTGAGCTCGGGCAGGTACAGGTTCGCGATCGCCTGGATGAACAGCAGGACGATCACGAACGCGATCGGCGTGCTGTACGGCCGCAGGTACGTCCGAAGGATGGGGATCATCGGGCCGGCTCGGTGTGCTCGAGGGTGGCGTGCCAGCGCTCGCGGGCGCGGCGCATGGCGCGGACCCCGACGAGGAAGCCACTCAGCTCGTCGTCCGTGAGCTCGTCGAGGAATGCTGCGAGGTGGTCGCGGCGCTCCGCGGCCATCCCGGCGATGAGGCGGCTGCCCTCGGCCGTCAGGGCGACACGGACGACCCGCCGGTCCTCGTCGTCGCGCTGGCGCTCGACCAGGTCCCGCTGCTCCATCCGGTCGACGATGCCGGTGGCGCTGGCCTGGGAGACGTCCATGGCCTCGGCGAGGGAGCGCATCGGCATCGGGCCCTCCACGTCGAGCAGGAACAGGATGTTGAGATGCACCAGCGACAACCTGCCGGCCGGCCAATGACGCATCGCGTGCATCGCGGTCGCGGGTGAGTGGGCGGTGATCTCGTCGAGCAGCTCGGCGAGGAGGGTCTGGCGGTTCACAGGCGGGGAGCAGCCCTTAGGTTCAGATAGATGGTCAATGCGGCACGAAGCATATTCGGTGTGACGTCGGGGCGCAAGCGGTCGATCCCGTGGGTCCGGGTCGGGCCCGTGAGGAGCCCGCCGGGCCGGCGGGCCGCCGCCTGCCGCCGGCCGGCTGGGCCGCCGCCGGCCGCCGGCCGGCTGAACGGTCGGGTGCGACCCGGTTTGCGCCGCTGGAGGGCACATCCGTTGGGCGGAATCAGCCCAACAGCCGGCAGATGTGCCGCTGGGCGGGTGAACCGGGAGTTCACCCGACGGTTGAACCGCTGCGCGGCATTCCGGGCGACGCGACCGGCGGCGCGGGGCCGGCGCCCGGCGCGAACCCGCCGGCGCGAACCTATCCGACGATGGTCCGGCGGAACCGCCAGGCGGCGAGGCCCATGAGCACCACGGCGAACCCGGCGAGCACCAGAAGGTTTGTGGTCACGGTGTCGATCCCCCCGCCGTCGCGCACGAGGGACTGCAGGCCGAGCAGCGCCCACGAGTGAGGGATCAGCTTCGCGAACGCCTGCATGGTGTCCGGCATGATCTGGATGGGGATCATGCAGCCACCCAGCGCGCCGAGGGCGAGCCCCACGAAGACGCCCAGCGACGAGGCCTGGTCGGCGTTCCGGGACCACGCGCCGACGAGCATCGCCGCCCCCGCCGCCACGAGCCCGAACACGGCGATGAGTGCCCCCGCCGCCAGTGGATCTCCCCACGACACGCCGAACACCACCGACGTGACCGCGATGATGACGGCGGCCTGGAGCAGCGCGACGAGGTAGCGGCCCAGCGCCTCGCCGGTCACGATCGTCCAGGGCGACGTGGGCGTCGAGACCATCCGTCGTGACAGGCCAAGGAGCTTGGTCTGGACGAGACGGCCGGCGGCCGTCATCGACGTCAGGAACATGAACAGGACGAGCTGGGTGGACGCTCCGAAGGTGAACTGGCTGAAGCCGGCGAAGATGCCGGGCTCGCCGGCCAGGGTCACCGACACCTCGACGCCCGGCACCGTCGCGTAACCGGACTCGGCAGCGGCTGCAGCCGCGTCCCAGTCGCCCAGGCCCTCGGCAACGACGACGCGGGTGGCGGTGGTGATCGCGCCCAGGCGTGCGATCGCGGCCTCGACCGGCGCCTGCAGGCCTGCGGTCAGGGCGTCACTGGTTCCCAGGTACCGGATCTCGACCGGCGTGGACCCGCCGAGCGCCGCGGAGAACCCGTCCGGGATCACGAGCCCGGCCTCCACCTGGCCACGCTCCACCTGGTCCTTGAGCGTCGCGGGGTCCTCGACGCGTCGGATCTCGAACCGGGTCGTGTCGTCCGCAAGGCTCGTGACCAGGGTCTCCGCGGCAGCGTCGCCCGTGGGCGCGACGACGCCCAGGCGCGCCCGCGTCATGCCGCCGAATTGCAGCCCGAGGGCCATGATGATGATGACGGGGAGGACGAGCACGAAGAACAGGTCGCCCCGGTCCCGCAGCTGGCGGACGAGGTTGATCCTCCCAATCTCCCCGACCTTTCGCACCTGGATCATCGGACGCTCACCAGTCGCCGGGCCCGGGCAAGGCCGATCCCCCCGGTGACCAGGCCCATCGCGAGCAGCACTCCCACCGCGGGCAGCGCCGCGGCAGCCGAACCCGCCGGTCCGGCCATCTCAGCCAGGCCGCGCATGAACCAGCCATGCGGCGTTGCGAGCGCGATCGTCGACATCAGGTCGGGCGCCGTCGCGGTCGGGGTGAACGAGCCTCCCAGGACGGCGAGGGTGATCGCAACCGCCGAGCTGGCGGCGCCGGCGGCTTCGGGCGTCCGGGTGAACGAGATCACCAGGGTGGAGATCCCGACCGCGGCAACGACCGCGGCCACGAGCATCAGGATCACGCCCAGCGGTGGACCCCAGTCCGCGTTGATCAGCAGTGAGGTCGCGATCACCAGGACCGCCATGGAGATGACGCCCAACACGAAGCTGCCGATGGTCTTGCCGGCGAGGACGGTCCACGGGCGCACGGGTCCGGCCAGGATCCTCGCGAGGGTGCCCTGGCGCCGCTCCTCGAACAGGGTCACGAGCCCGATCTGGGCGGCGAAGAACAGGAACAGGATCGCCATCGAGGCCGAGAAGTAGGCGGGCAGGGTCAGCTGGCGGAGCTCGGCGGTCTCGTCCACCAGGGCGATCGGCGCTGCCGCGCTCGAGGCGGCCGCCAGGATCCGGGCCTGGAACGCGGGATCCGGCGTCAGCGGTCCCCGCAGGTCGATCGCCGTCGCCATGGCCAGCTGCACCGTGACGACACCGTCCCCGAAGCGCTGGGCGACAGCTCGCGCGATCTCGGTCGCCAGACCGGCATCCTGGGCGCCGACCACCTCGAGGGTGACGGCCTGCCCGGCCTGGATTGCCTGGGTGAACCCGGCCGGGACCAGGAACGCGGCGTCGGCAGTGCCGTCCTCGACGGCGGCGCGGGCGGCGGTCTCCGTCGGCGCGTCGGTGATGGCGGCGACCCCGGCGTCCTCGAGCGAGCCGATCACGTCCCGGCGAAGGACCTGGGCCAGCTGGCCGCCGTCCATGTCCGAGACGACGTACGTGGCGTGGAAGTCCGTCGTCCCGGCCAGCAGCTGGCTGAAGATCACCGCGAGGCCCAGCGGCGCCGCGACGGACACGAGGAGCGCCGTGCGATCCCGGAACCGCTGGCGCAGGTCCTTGAGGGCGATCAGGAGCGCGACGCGCATCTGCTGCCGTCTCCGGCTAGCCGGCGTCGCGGAGGGCGCGGCCGGTGAGGTGCAGGAACACCGCCTCGAGGTCGGGCTGGATGATCTCGACACCCCGGACGTGCGCGCCGGAAGCCTCCACCGCCTCCAGCAGCCGCGGCAGCACCCGGCCGGCGTCAGGCGTGAGGACCGTGACATCCTCGCCGGTGGCCGAGACGGCGGCCGATGCGACGCCACGGACCGAGGCCGCGGCGTGGGCCGCGGCATTGAGGTCACCCGTCAGCGTCATGCGGACCTCGTCCCGCTGGCCGATCAGGGCCACGAGCTCCCGCTGGGTGCCCTCCGCGCGGATCTCGCCGCCGTCGATGATGGCGATGCGGTCGCACAACCGCTCGGCCTCCTCCATGTAGTGGGTCGTGTACAGGATCGCCATGCCCTGCTTGCCCAGGTTGGCGATGGACTCGAGGATCGCGTTGCGGCTCTGGGGGTCCACGCCCACGGTCGGCTCGTCAAGCAGGAGCAGCTTGGGCTGGTGGAGCAGCCCGATACCGATGTTGAGCCGGCGCTGCATGCCGCCGCTGTACTTGTCGGTGCGGTCGTTGCCGCGTTCCGTGAGCCCGATCAGCGCGAGGACCTCCTCCACCCGGCTCTTGAGCTCCGTGCCACCCAGGCCGTACAGCCGGCCGAAGAACACGAGGTTCTCCCGCGCGCTCAGGTCGGGGTAGATCGCGAGCTCCTGGGGCACGTACCCGATGCCGGCCTTGGCCGCCACGGCCCCGACGTCGATCGACTCACCTCCGAGCGTCACCGTGCCCGCATCGCGGGTCAGCAGGCCGCAGATCATCGAGATGGTGGTGGTCTTGCCGGCGCCGTTGGGTCCCAGCAGGCCGTAGGTCTCGCCGGCGTGGATCTCGAACGAGACGCCCTTCACGGCGTCGATGGGGCCAAAGCTCCTGCGCAGGCCGCTCACCGCGAGCATCACCGGAAGCCCTCCCGGGCGGTCGTCAGCGCGGGTTTCTGCGCGCCAATGCGGTGGCGCGGGGACCGCCTCGGGCTCGCTGTCCATGAGACCTCCAGCATCCGGTTCGCTACCGGGGCATGGTGCCCGTTTGTCCCTGCGATCCGCAAGGCCGAACGGACCGCCGCCGTCGAGCCGGGCTGGGTTGGGCCAGACTCAGCTGCGCCTGCGGACCTTCCACGCCTCCTCGCACGGCCACTTGCGTGCCCACTCGCCGTCCATCCACGGGTAGTTGGTGGTCGCGTCGTCCGGCGCCCGCAGCTCGACGAGGTCTTCGACCTCGAGCCCGCTGGCCCGGAACAGCCGGATCCAGTCGCCGTGGGCGAGGTGGAACTCGACGGAGCCGGGCTCGTCCGGCCAGACGGTACGGTGCATCCCGAACAGCGGGCGCTTGAGGCGTTCGTCGGCGGGCCCATCCGCCTCGATGTCGGGCACGGTGAGGTACGCGAGCAGGCCGTTGGTGAGGAGCACGAGCCTGCCGCCGGGCCGCAGCAGGCGCGCCGCCTCCGGGACCCACGCATAGGGATCGGCCCACAGCGCGGCGCCGTACTCGCTGATCGCGAAGTCGAACGAGGCGTCGGGGTAGGGGACCCGTTCCGCGTTGCCCAGGAGGAGCGGGAAGTCCAGGCTGTGCTCGCGCTGGAGGCGGGCGGCGGTCTCCAGCTGCCGCGGTGAGTTGTCGATGCCGACGACGTGGGCACCGCGGCGCGTCAACCATGCGGACACGTACCCGGTGCCGCAGCCGAGCTCGATGGCGTCGAGGCCGTCGAGATCCTCGGGCAGGAGCCGGACCTCCGCCTCCGGGATGCCGAAGATGCCCCACGTCTCCGACCCGGGGGCGAGTCGCCAGGCCCGCTCGCCCGCCTCCACGTAGTCGGGCGCGTAGCCGTCCCACGCCGCACGGTTGAGGGCGACGTGCTCCGGCAGGGCGTCCGCGTCGTCCGCCGCCATATCAGGCAACCCCGAGATGCAACGCCCGGGCCTCGAGCAGGACCTCGACCATCCGCCCGTTGGCAGGTCGCATGTCCACCTGGACGTGGCCGACGCCGAGGTCGCGCCAGGCATCCAGCGCCCGGGCGATGGTGGTGGGGTCGGACGGCAGGGCCGCCGGTGCACCCGGCCGGCCACCGGCCGCGGCTTCCTTGTCGACGGTCAGGCCCACCGTGATCTCGATCGAGGCCGGGTCGCGGCCCACTGCATCGCAGGCGGCCATGAGGTCCGACAGGCGGCCTGCGGACCGCTCGTCGGGGAAGCCGAACCAGGCCATGTTCCACGCGTCCGCGTGTCGGGCGACCAGCCGCAGCACTCGCTCGCCCTTGGCCGCGATGAGCAGGGGGATCCGGCCGGGCAGGCGCGACGGGCGAGGCGGCGGCGGGATCAGGACTGCGTCCTCCACCTCGTGCCAGCGTCCGTGCAGGGTCACCCGCTCGCCACGGAGGAGAGGGGCGATGATGGCAAGCGCCTCCTCGAACCGGCCGGCACGATGGTCGAACGGGTAGCCGAACGCCCGGTACTCCGGCTCGTGCCAGCCCGTGCCAAGCCCCAGGATCAGGCGGCCGTCCGCCACCTCGTCGAGCGTCGCGGCCATCTTCGCCGTCAGCGCCGGCGGCCGGAACCCCGTGCCCAGGACGATCGTGCCCAGCTCGGCGCGCTCGGTGACCGCCGCGAGGGCGGCCAGCAGGGTCCACGCCTCGTGGATGCCGTCCTCCTTCTCGCCCTCCATCCGGAAGATGAGGTGGTCGTACACCCACAGGCTGTCGAGACCACCCGCCTCCGCCACCAGCGCAAGCCTGCGGATCGCGGGCCAGGTTCCCGCACCCGGCCCATCCGCCTCGTTCATCGGGAGCACGATTCCGATCTTCATCGGCCGATGGTAACGGCCCGGCGCCAGCGGCCCGGCCTTGGGCCGGGTTCACCGTCGGCTCGTCGCTACCTGCCCAGGCTCGCCAACGCCTCGATGATCGCGTCGGCAGCCTCGTCCACGGTGGCCAGCGGCAGCTCGATGTGGACGTCCGCTGCACCGACCAGCATCGCGTTGTAGGGCATGTCGATCGAGTCGCCCGTGCCCCGGAAATCGCCCCGGAACAGGATGACGGGCTTGCCCCGACCGTACGCGTACCCGCACTCCCAGCACGTTCCGGAATCGGGATCCGCGCCGTCCATGATCGCGACGACGCCCTCCGCCCAATCCACGCCCTCCAGGTCCTTGCGGAAGATGGCCGACGCCGTGTGCTCGCCGGAGGGGTGGAGGTGTGGCACGTAGACCTCATGGCCGGCGGCTTCGAGGCGGGTTGCGAGGGCCTCGTTCCAGAGTCGCTCGGGGGTGGTGAACAGGGGACCGGCAAGGTAGAGCTTCATGCCCCCGAGGATGCCCGATCCGGAGCCTCGGCGCTGGACCGGGGCAATGGGCGGGCGGGCGGTGCCCGCGGCGACCTCCAGCCGGGCGTGCATCCGCGACAATGGCCCGCGACACCAACCGCCCGCCATCCGGGGTGACATGACCAGCGCCTTCGACCGCCGCAACCCGCGCCACGTCGCGGGACTCGTGGTGGCCATCGCGATCTGGGTGCTGGTGATCCTGGGTTCCGATCCCACCGTGAACGTCACGGACCCGCTCAGCGGTCAGGTCGTCACCGCGCAGGACGCCCGGTCCTACTACGGCCTGGAGCTGGGGGACCTGTACACCGGCCGAACCAACTGGAACACGATCGGCGCCTACCCGTACTCGCCGGCGTTCGCCCAGCTCGTCTATCCGCTGGACCTGCTGCCATGGCCCGTGTTCGTGGCCGCCTGGACCGCCATCCTGATCGGCGCCACCTACCTGATCACGGGCCCCGACCTGTTCCTGCTGGGCCTGGTCGTTGGCGCGATGGAGCTCGCCGGCGGCAACATCTCGCTGCTGCTCACCCTCGCGATCGTCGCGGGGTTCAAGCGCCCGTGGACCTGGGCGTTTGTCCTGTTGACCAAGATCACGCCCGGGGTCGGGCTCCTGTGGTTCGCCCTGCGTCGCGAATGGCGTGCGCTGGCGATCGCCCTGGGTGCCACGGCCGCCGTCATTGCCGTCTCGTTCGTCCTGATCCCGGAGGCATGGCGGGACTGGATCTCGCTGCTCGCCGGGAACACGGGCAAGGGTGGCACGTGGGCGGCGGTGCCCATCCCGCTGGTGATCCGCGGCCCGATCGGGATCGCGCTGATCGCCTGGGGCGCGGTCCGGAACCAGCGCTGGGTCGTGCCGGTGGGGACGATGCTCTGCCTGCCGGCGCTCTGGTACGGCTCGCTGTCGATGCTGCTGGGCGTGATCCCGCTGACAACACGGGACGAGCGATCGAGGGCGTGGACCCGCGTCAAGGGGTTGGCCCGCCGCGCGTGAACCGCCGCGTACCGGGTACAGGTTGGCCGCGCCGCGCGTGACCCAGCCGCCGCTCACCGGTTGAACGGTCGGGCGCATCGCAAAACGCGCCGCCTGGCGGCACATCTGTCGGGCCTACAGGGTCGAGACAGGCTCCTCGGCCGACGAGCGTGCCGCCCAGCGGCGCACACGGGCCGCACCCGACGGTTGAACCGGTGGGCGGCTCAAGGGGCCGTCCGCCGGGCCAAGATCGGCTACGAGGTTGCGAGGACCTCGGCCAGCGCGTCCGCGAACGGGTCCAGGTTCGCCGCGGTGAAGCCCGCAACGTTGATCCTGCCCTTGCCGACCACGTAGACGCCGTGCTCATCCTTGAGGCGGGCGACCTGCCCCAGCGTGAGACCCAGGAGCGCGAACATGCCCCGCTGCGTGGCGATGGCGCTCCAGTCGCCCGGGATGCTGCGGGCCTCGAGCGCGGCCACGAGCGCCGTGCGGTTGTCGTTGATGCGGTCCCGCATGCCTGCCAGCTCGATCTCCCAGCGGGCGCGGAGGTCCGGGTCGGCGAGGATGGTCCGGACGATGTCGGCGCCGTGCGCGGGCGGGTTGGAGTAGTTCACGCGGATCGCGATCTTGACGTGGCTCTGGGCCGCGGCGGCCGCGGCGGCCGAGCCGGCGATGAGGATCATGGCGCCGACGCGCTCCGCGTACAGCGAGAAGGTCTTGGAGAAGGACGTCGAGACGAGGAGCTCCGCGCCCGGCCGGACCAGCTCGCGAAGGCCGGCGGCGTCCTCCTCGAGGCCGTTGCCGAACCCCTGGTACGCGAGATCCACGAGCGGCAGCAGCCGCCGCTCCTCGACCAGGTCCCCGATCTGCTTCCACAGGGCGGGGGAGGGGTCGACGCCGGTGGGGTTGTGACAGGCGCCGTGGAGCAGGACCACGTCGCCCGGCGAGGCCCCGTCGAGGGCACCGAGCATGGCTGCCTCGTCGATCCGCCTGCCGGTCGCATCCGTGTAGGGGTAGGTGCGGATCTTGAAGCCGGCGGCGAGGAACAGCTGGGGGTGGTTGGGCCAGGTGGGCTCGCTCATCCACATGGTCTCGCCGGACCCGGTCTGGCGGAGCAGGTCCGCGGCGACGCGCAGGCCACCGGTGCCGCCCGGGGTCTGGGTGGCCAGGGCGCGCCCGGAGGTGACGGCCTCGTGGTCGGCCCCGAGCGCCAGGGCTCGCACCAGTTCGCGGTAGGCGGCGTCTCCGTCGATGGGCCGGTAGAGCTTGCTCCCGGACGCCTCGGCGAGCCTCCGTTCGGCCTCGATCACGGTGGGCAGGACGGGGGTCTTGCCGGTCGCATCGACGAAGACCCCGGAGCCGAGGTTGATCTTGTCCGCGCGCGGGTCCGCCTTGAACGCCTCGGCCAGGCCGAGGATGGCGTCGGGCGGGGCGGGGATGCGGGAGAGTGACGGCAGCGACACGGGCGTGACCTTTCGCGGGCGGATGAGCGGGGCGCCGAGGCGACTCTACACGCCCGGACGGGTTGCGGGCCGGTGACGGCGGAGGTCGTGGCCCGTGGGAGCCGCTTCGGGTAGGGTGGCCGCATGACAGCGTCCACCATCGTCGATCCGCTCGAACCCGCCCACCCCACCCGCGTAGCCGTGGTCGGCGCCGGCGCCGTCGGGTCCACCTTCGCCTTCGGGCTCCTCCTGTCCGGCCTCGCGTCGGAGATCGTCCTGTCCGACGCCAACGAGCGGAAGGCCGAGGGCGAGGCGATGGACCTCATGCACGCGGTCCCGTTCGCCCGGACGGCCCGCGTCTGGTCCGGTCCCGTCTCGGACTGCCGCGGCGCCGCGATCACGGTGATCGCCGCCGGTGCGGCACAGCGTCCGGGCGAGACCCGCACCGACCTGGTCCAGAAGAACGCCGCGATCTTCCGCGAGCTCGTGCCGCAGATCGCCGAGGCCAACCCGGATGGAATCATCCTTGTCGCGACCAACCCGGTGGACGCGCTGGCGTACCTCACCTACCGGATTGCCGGCCTGCCGGCCGAGCGGGTGATCGGGTCCGGGACGATCCTCGATACCGCTCGCTTCCGGATGCTGCTCGCGGAGCACTACGGAGTGGACCCGCGCTCGGTGCACGCCCACATCGCCGGTGAGCATGGCGACTCCGAGGTCCCGGTCTGGTCGTCGGCCAACATCGCGGGCATGCCGCTCGGGGACTTCGCGGCGTCCGCGGGCATGGTGGACGACGACGATGCCATGCGCGAGATCTTCGAGGCCACCCGCGACGCCGCCTACCAGATCATCGAGCGCAAGGGCGCCACCTACTATGCGGTCGCGGCCGGCCTGGTCCGGATTGTCCAGGCGATCCTGCGGGACCAGCACACGGTGCTGTCGGTGAGCTCGCTGATCGCGGACTACTACGGCATTGACGACATCTACCTCTCGCTGCCAGCGGTCGTCGGACGTCGGGGCGTGGAACGGACGCTGCGCCTGGGGCTGTCCGCCGAGGAGGCATCGGGCCTGCGGCGGTCCGCCGGCCTGCTTCGCGACCTCAACGGTGCGCTGGCCCTGTAGCCGGGACCTCTCGAGGCTGCGCGGCCAGGATCCCATCCGGGTGGCCCCGCACGGAGTGCCCCACCTGTCCGACAATCGATCCGTGCCCAACCCCGCCGCGCTCCCCATCGCCGATGTCGTGACCGTCTACGGTGCCGACTGGTGCGGCGACTGCCGCCGCACGAAGCGCTGGCTCGACGCGTCCGGGATCGAGTGGGTCTGGATCGACCGCGACGCGGACCCGGCGGTTCGCTCGATGCTCGCGGATGCGGGCTACCTGGCCATCCCGGTGGTCGTCCTGCCGGGCGGCACGGTGCTCGTGGAGCCGTCGGACAGGTCGCTCGCGACGGCCGTCGAGGTCTTGGCCTGAGAGTGCCGGCGAGAGCACGTGGCGCGGGTCGCATACACTTCCTGCGGCCGGCCGTTCGCAATGGAGTCGGCATGACGAGGTGTATGTGACGCAGACAGCACGAGCAGGGCGCCCTTCGCGCGCCCGACGAGACCGCTAGTGGGCACCCGCAAGCGCAAGGTCTTCATCCCACCCAAGAAGACGAACCCCCGGCCGACCACCGGGATCGGTGCCCCGCCCACCGGCGTGTCGATCAACACCGCCGCCCTCGACGGACGGCAGGGGCTGGAGATCGGTCACCGGGTCCGGATCCTCGGCACGGGGCTGTACGCGGGCGAGACCGCGGTCATCGAGAAGATGGCCGGCGGCGTCGTACCGGCAGCCGTGGTGCGCACCGAGGCAGGCCGGTCACGGACCGTCCGGACCGTGGACCTGGAGCCCGTCTCCTAGGCTGCCGACGTGGGCCGGCGCCGGGTCAGTCCCGTTCGCGGGACGGTCGTCCCGTCCCGGCTACTCGATGCCGAGGGCGTCCAGCTCGTTGAGCAGTGCGTAGGCCTCGTCACCCAGGAAGTCGCGGGCCTGCGCCTCGGTGTCTTCCGAGGCATCGTCGCCGGTCTCGTCCTCGACGTCGCCGCCGGCCAGCACGGACAGCGCGCGCGACGGGCTGGGCTCGACGATCCACTCGTCGCCCGTGTCGGGATCGACGTCGAAGAACGCGACCGACTCGATCTCGTACGTGCCCCCGTCGGGCCGGGTCAGCGTGCAGGCCCAGGCGTCCTCCTCCTCGTCGCCCGCGGCGGCGCGGATGGTCAGCGTCAGGCCCAGCGAGCGGAACAGCTCGCCGACGGTGGTCGGGGTGGCGGTCATGGGGCTACCTCGGCGGCTCGGGTGGTGGGCGACAACCCTACCGCTCACGGCGGCAACGTGCCGCACTTCGTTCCCGCAACTGCGGGTCGCAGCGGACGCGGCCGTGGGTACCATGCGCCCGTGGACCATCGCGACGCCATCTCGTACTGGCTCGAGACCTCCGGCGACGACCTCGCCCCGCGTCCAGCCCTCGACGGTTCGTTGGACGCCGACATCGCGATCCTGGGAGCCGGCCTCACGGGTCTCTGGACGGCCTACTACCTCAAGCGGCGCGACCCGGGGCTGGACATCGTCGTCGTCGAGCGCGAGATCGCGGGCTTCGGGGCCTCCGGCCGCAACGGGGCGTGGTGTGCGCCGGACCTCAACATCACGATGGACCGGCTGGCGCGGCTCCACGGCGACGACGCCGCCAGGCGGACCCAGCAGGCGACCTACGACGCGGTCGACGAGGTGGGTCGGGCCTGCGCGGCGGAGGCGATCGACGCCGGCTTCCACAAGGGCGGCGAGATCATCATCGCCCGCGGCCCCCAAGGAGTGCCGTCGCTCGAGGACTCACTCCGCGAGTACGAGCGGTTCGGGTTCGGCGACCGTTACCGGCTGGTCGACGCCGCCCAGCTCAAGGACCGCATCAACGTCGCGGGAGCGGTCCGCGCCCTCGCCTCGGACGACGCCGCGGTCGTCCATCCGGGCCGCCTGACCCGCGGACTCGCACGCGTCGTCGAGCGTCTGGGCGTCCGGATCATCGAGCAGACGGCCGTGACGGACTTCCGACCGCGCGACGCGTCGGGCCGGGCGACGCTGGTCACGGCACGCGGCGAGGTGCGGGCGCCGGTCGTGGTGTTGGCGGGCGAGGCCTATCTCTCGGAGATCCCGCGCCTGCATCGCCAGCTCGTTCCTCTGTGGTCGCTGATCGTGCTGACCGAGCCCGTGAGCGACGCCCAGTGGGCGGAGATCGGGTGGGCGAACCGCGAGGTCGTCGCTTCGACGCGGCTGTCCATCGACTATCTCTCGCGGACCGAGGACGGCCGGATCCTGTTTGGCGGGCGCGGTGCGCCGTACCGGTTCGGCTCGCCGATCCGGCCCGAGTACGACCGCCACGGACCGACGCACGAGGGGCTCAAGGGGTTCGTGCGGGAGTGGTTCCCGGTGCTGCGCGACATCCGCTTCACGCACGAGTGGGGAGGCCCGCTGGGGATGCCTCGTGACTGGCATCCGACGATGGCGTTCGACCTGGCGACCGGGATCGCGACGGCCCGCGGGTACATCGGTCACGGCGTGTCCACGACGAACCTCGCCGGCCGCGTCCTCACGGACCTGATCAGCGGGACGGAGAGCCCGTTGACCGCGCTGCCGCTCGTCAACCACCACTCGAAGAACTGGGAGATCGAGCCGTTCCGCTATCTCGGCGTTCGCTACGCCCAATGGGCCTTCAGCCGCCTGGATGAGCAGACCGCCCGCACGGGCAAGCCACCGACCGGACGCAGCCTGGCGGAGCGGATCTCCTCACACTGAGCGGTGCGAGAGCCACGATCCCAGGTCTCGATCTCCGCCGTCCTCGCGAGTCCCCGCCAGATGGACAGCGTACGAGTGTCCGTCAGAGCTGGACAGCCGGAACCGGACATCCTCGTGACAAGACCTCGAGCTCGTGACTACCTGTCACCCGAACCTGGCCCAGGGGAATTCGACAAGGTGACGAGCAGTCGTCCTTTGACTGCGTGGCGGGCATGCCGGCGCGCCTGACGCAGCGCCCGCGAGTGCGCGGGAACCTAGGTCTCGATCTCCGCCATCAGGCGGGCGTCGGCCCGGCGGACGACGGCATCGGCCGACTCGCCTGTCATGGGGCTGGCCCAGCCGAACAGGAAGCGGAGCCCGTCGGTTCCGCGGGGCATCGAGCGGGGACCGGCCTCGCGGACGCGCTCCACGAAGTTGATCGCCGCGATCTCGTCCGTCTCGGTCAGCACCACCCCGAACCGGGAGGTGCCGATGCGGGTCAGGTAGTCACTGCCGCGAGACGTCCGCCGCAGGCACTGGGCCGCCTCGCGGATGGCATGCCGGGCCACGTCGATCCCCCACGAGTCGACCAGGTCGTCGATGCCCTCCAGGTCGCAGATCACCACCGTCAGGGAGCGCCCGTATCGGGCGCTCCGGGCGACCTCGGCCACGAGCGCGCGCTGCCAGAAGTCGGGCCCCTCGAGACCGGTCAGCGGGTCCTCCCAGCCGAACGGTTCCGGAATGCGGGTTGCATCCACGCGGTGAACTCCCTCGCGATCGGGTGCGGCCTCCTCGGGGACCCATAGAGAGGCGCGCAGATACCTGATGCCCGCTATCGTCCGTGGTGGTGCGCGTGCGCGCCACCGGACCGTCGTATCGGGCTGCGCGCCGATGGTCCCGGTGGGATCATGGTCGACATTGCGTCAGGATCATGCGGACCGGGTGATTGACCCGGAGGCACACGCTGGTGTGATGGGACGCAGCGGTGAATCGCGTCCCGGGGACGGAGCTGCCCGTTCGCCCGGACCAGATGTGTTCCGCAGCCAGGGAGGACAGAGCATGGCAACCAACAAGCCCACGCCGGAGGCGATCAAGGAGGTCGCGTCCGAGGACCTCGACGCCGGCACAGAGCTGCTCGACGCCGCGGCCGATGCCGCGGCCGCTGCAGTTGCGGACGTTGCGGCAGGTGCCGTCGACCTTGCCCAGGGGGCGGACGAGCTGGGCGCTGCCGAGACCATGGAGGGCCTGAGCGAGGTTGCCGCCGAGCTGGGGGCCCGGGATGCCGTGCGCGGGGCTGAGACGCTGGACGTTTCGGGCGACGTCGCCGCCCTCGGAGAGCTGTTCGCCGCGGTGGGCGCCGACAACCTGGACCGGGGCATGGTGATGGCCTCGATCTCCGGGCAGCTCGGGGTTGCCAGCGAGGTTGCCGACCTGATGGGCATGCCCGTCTTCTCCGCCTTCCTCGATGGCAAAGGCCGCCAGCTCCACGGTCTTGCCGTCAACGAGATCGGGCGGGCCATGGGGGCAGCGGCCCTGGCCAACGGCATGGAGGCCATGAGCGACCGGCTGGCCGCGCTCGGCCTCGATGAGCTGGCCGAAGGCGTGCGCGAGCTGCAGGCCGCGGACGCGCTCCGCGACTCGCGGGACGAGGCCGTCTCGGACGGGCTGCGCCGGACCGCCGCGGGTGTGGCGGACCTCAGCGCGGCGGCGGGCGAGGCAGAGGCCACCCGCCAGCTCGCGACGGCGGGGACGGTCATGGTCGAGCAGGGGGCCCGGGAAGCCGGGATCGCCGAGGGCATCGCGGCCACGGCGTCCCCGAAGACCAAGAAGGGCCGCAAGGCCAGCAAGAAGTAGGGAGCTGCTTCCGTGATCGGCCGGCGCATGCCGTGTCGACCGATCACGGCGCAGCCGCGGCGCCCAGGCCCGAGGGCCAACCGCGCGGAGCTACCCGAACAGCTGCTCCACGGACAGGTACCGCTCGCCGGTGTCATACGTGAACG
The DNA here is from genome assembly GCA_963713975.1 of uncultured Chloroflexia bacterium. GTDB lineage: Bacteria > Chloroflexota > Limnocylindria > Limnocylindrales > CSP1-4 > CAIXZV01. The sequence goes on along the minus strand of OY970218.1, from coordinate 3,417,847 downwards.
CCAGGATCCGCGCACCGTCCGCGACCTGCGGCAGGAGCTGGGCCACCGCCGCCAGCGATGCCCCCGAGGACACCCCGACCAGGAGCCCCTCCTCACTCGCCGCCCGCCGGGCGTACTGCATCGCGTCCGCCGCCTCCACCTGGAGAATCCCGTCGAGCAGGTCCGGTCGCATCACGCCCGGGATAAACCCGGCACCGATGCCCTGGATGGGATGGGGCGAGTGCGTTCCACCCGACAGGACCGGTGACAGCGCGGGCTCCACCGCCAGGACCTTGAGGCCCGGCCAGCGCGGCTTGAGGGCCTCCGCCACGCCCGTGATGTGGCCACCCGTGCCAACCCCGGTGACGATGTAATCCAGGCCGTCGGGGAAGTCGCGGGCGATCTCCTCGGCGGTGGTGCGGCGATGGACCGCGGGATTGGCGGGGTTGTCGAACTGCATCGGGATCCACGCACCGGGCGTCTGGCCCGCGATCTCGTTGGCGCGGGCAATGGCGCCCTTCATGCCCAGCTCGCGCGGCGTGAGGTCCAGCTCGGCCCCGTAGAGCTGCATCACCTTGCGGCGCTCCACCGACATCGACTCGGGCATCACCAGGATCACCCGGTAGCCCTTGACCGCACCGACGAGCGCAAGGCCGATGCCCGTGTTGCCGGAGGTCGGCTCGACGATCACCGAGCCGGGCCGGAGGGCGCCGTTGGCCTCGGCCTCCTCGATCATCGCGAGGGCGATCCGGTCCTTGATGCTGCCACCGGGGTTCTGGCGCTCGAGCTTGGCCCACACGCTCACTCGTGGGTCGTAGAGGCGGTTGATGCGGACGTGCGGCGTGTTGCCGATGGTCTCGAGGACGCTGTCGAAGATCACGGGGTCTCCCTTCTAGATGACGAAGTCGGTCGGGTCGGCAAGCTCGGCCACAGAGCGGACGCGAACCTGGCTCTGGTGGTAGACGAGGGAGTTGGCCGGCACGGAGTGGGTCAGCCAGACGTTGCCGCCGATGACGGAATCCGAGCCCACGACGGTGTCGCCGCCCAGCACGGTCGCGTTGGCGTAGATGACGACACGATCCTCGATCGTGGGATGACGCTTGGTCCCGGAGGCGGACTTGGACACGGAGAGTGCCCCGAGCGTCACGCCCTGGTAGAGCTTGACGTCGTCGCCGATCACCGCCGTCTCGCCGATGACGAGCCCGGTGCCGTGATCGATGCAGCAGGAGCGGCCGATGCGCGCCGCGGGATGGATGTCGGCACCCGTCCGCCCGTGGGCGAACTCCGAGATCATGCGCGGGACCAGGGGGATGCCCTGGAGATGGAGGGCGTGGGCGATCCGGTGGAAGGCGAGCGCCTGGAAGCCCGGGTAGGCCAGGACCACCTCGGCGGTGCCATGGGCAGCCGGGTCGCCGGCCTCGATGGCCTCCGCGTCGAGGGTCAGCTGCTCATGGATGGCAGGCAGGCCGGAGTGGAAGTCGCGGGCAAGTTCCTCCGGGGACGCCGGGAGCTTGTCCTTCAGGGGTGCGAGGACGGGTGCGAGCGCCCTGCAGCGCGCGTCCAGCTCCGCATGTATCCCGGCCGGGGTGCGCGGCGCGGCGCGGCCGTCGGGGAAGAGCAGTGAGATCACGCCGTCGGCGAAGGCCGCGACGAGGTCCCGATCGGGGAGTCGACGGAACATGGTGGCCTCGTCCTCGGCGATGTGTGCCGCGAGGGTGACGAGGTCGGTCGGGTGGGCATCGGGCCCTGGATCGACGTTGGAAGTGCGACGTGACGACATGGGTGGCACCGGAAATGCAGGGGTGGACCCGGGCATCCGGGTCACGGAAAGGGCAGGGCGGACGGCGGCGGACGGTGGTCCGGGCGTTGCTCGCGAGTGGCGGGGCGGCCAACGATGGCCGGAAGGGCTCGGGCGCGGGCGGCGCCGGGCGCGTCGGGAACAGGCGGCGCTAGCGCCGCCGTGGACACGCGCAGGAGAGCCGGAAGGACGCCATCACCCAACGATGCCGCCGATCGGGCCGCGCGTCAACCGTCAGGGTGCGACCGAGAGGAAGCCGGACGCGATGACCCGGTTGTTGGCGTTCACGAACGAGACGATCCACGTTCCGGGCCCCAGGTTGTCGGAGGTGAGGTCGGCCACCATGAAGGTCGCGCTCTCGGGGTTGTCCATCGCCGATGGCGCGCGCAGCGGCTTCACCTTCCCGCCCGCCTCGAGCTTGAGCTGGACCGTGGTGCCGTCCACCGGCGCCAGCGCCCTGCCGACGGCGACGACGGGGTCGCCCACCTTGATCTTGGTGGTGCGGTCCGCGAGCCCGAACGATGCCGGATCGTAGGCGCTGCCGAAGTAGACCGAGCTGCCCGGCGGCACCTCGCCGTTGGTCACGGTCGCCGCCCCCGGGGCACTGGCTGCCGCGCCGCCGTCGCCGCTCGAACCTCCACCGCCGCACGCGGCCACCAGGAGCGCCAGGAGCAAGACCGGGATCACCGGGAATCGCGGCATCGAAGCCTCCCTGGGATCCGCGCTGGTTCCTCCTGCGGGTCGGCCAACCATCCGGCTCGCCCAGCGCGGTGTTGCGGGGGAGGGTCCACGATGTTGCCGTCCACGTCAAATCGGGGGATGCTCCAGGGGCCGGGAGATCGTCGCTCAGGACAGCACGACCACCATCGCCAGCCACGCCTCGTCGCTCACGACCCGCGTCCGGTGGCCGGCCCCGTCCGTATCCTCCAGGAGCACCGCGGCGCCGGGTCCGAACCGCCGAGTCTCCCCATCGGAGGTCACGGTCTCCACCGTGCCCGCCACCATCACCACCCACTGGCGAGCCGGCGCCGGGTGGGGAGGAGAATCCCAGCCCGCCGGGGCGCCGATGAACCGGACCTCCCGCGCCCCGGCCACGGTGGAGAGGCCGAGCGGCGGTGCCGGGGGTGCGAAGTCGCCGTCCGCGAGGTCCGCCGACGCATCGACGAACCGGCTGCCCGCGTCCGGCGTGGCGACGATCCTCACATACGGGACCCGCATCTAGGTGGCCGCAACCATGCGGGTCGCGGTCCGGTGGGCGAGCGCCATCAGGGACAACACCGGGTTCACGCCGCTGGCGGTGGGCATGGCGCTCGAATCGGTGACGTACAGGCCACGGATGCCGTGCACCTGGCCATCCGGGTCGGCGACGCTCGACCTGGGGCTGTGGCCGATCCGGCACGAGGACATCTGGTGCGCCGTGAACAGCAGGACGCGGTTGGCCTCGATCGGGCGGGCCTCGAGCCGTTGGAGGTACGGATCGAACGGCTGCCCGGTCCGCCACTCCAGCGGTGGGGTCACGAGCGGCACGATCCGCTCCGCCCCGGCCGCCCGGTGGAGTCGCGCCAGCTCAAGGGATGCACGGCGCATGAGCTCCCGTTCCTGCGCCCCCGGCGCATAGCGAACCGTGACGGCCCCGTCGCGACCCACGTCGACGCGTCCCGTGCCCCGGTCCCGGACGATGGCCAGGAAGGCCGCGGTCCGGTCGCACTGGGTCATGATCTCGCGGTGGCCGGCGCTGTCCCACCACGGGAACCCGCTGGCGATCAGCCCGGGGTGCGTCGGGGCCGCCTCGAGACGGAATCCCCAGGGCCCGGCGACATCGGCATAGGCGTCGCTCATCACGCTCTGCGGAACGCCTGACCAGGGCGCCAGCGACTCCGGGTAGACGCCCGCAACCGCGACCACCGGGTGGAGGTGCAGGGTCCGGCCCGCGACGCCCGGCGCGATCCCGGAGCGCTGGAGCACGGCGGGGGACAGGATCGACCCGCCGGCGAGCGCCACCATCGGCGCTCGCACGGTGATCTCGCCGCCGGGCACACGCGCCGTGACGCCGGTGGCACGCCCATGCTCGACGCTGAACGTGAGGACCTCCGTGCGATCGAGGACCTCGGCACCGAGGGCGCACGCGGACGCGAGGGACCGCCGGAGCACGGACTGCTTGGCGCCGCTCCGGCAGCCCACGGCGCACGGACCGCAGTCACCGCAGTCGCGCACATTGCGCGGGATCACCTGGTGAGACAGGCCGAGCGCGTCGAGTCCCGCGGCGAGCATGGCGTTGGGCCCGTTGTGGGTGCTCTCGTCCGCCGTGACGTGGAGGTCCTCCTCGATCGCGCCGTAGTGCGCGTCCAGGTCGTCCCCGATGCCCGCGGCCCGCCATTCGTCGCGTACGGCCTCCGGGGCGCGCAGCGAGGACGCCCAGTTGATGACGGACCCGCCGCCGACAGCACTGCCCGCGCGGATGGAGATCCAGCGGTCGCTGGTGGCCGCGAGCCCGCGGTCGAGGAACAGCGTGCCCAGGCCATCCAGCTCTGGCCCACCGAAGCCGGCCTCGGTGACCATGGCGGCCCGCTCGAGCACGAGGACCCGCTTGCCGGCTGCCGCCAGCATCGCAGCGGTGACGCTGCCCCCGGGTCCGGAGCCGATGACGACCACGTCCGCGTCGAGCACCTCGCCCGCGCGGGGCGTCCGGGCCGTCACCCGGCTGAGGCTCGGCGGATCCGGCACGGGCGCGACGAATCCCGTCCGAGCCCGCCACGGCGAGTCCTCGATCCCGTAGGCGAGGAGCAGGGTCAGGCGCTTGAGGTCCTGGAAGGCCGTGCGCTTGAGCGGGATGGCGCTGCCGCCCAGCCGCCGCATGAAGGCCTCGCGACCCTCCTGGTCCATGTCCGCGATCCGTCCGGGTCGACCACCGATCGCCAGCGAGCCGATGCGAGAGCTCATCGCCCATAGCAGCAGGTCCAGCTGGCGCCGCAGCGCGGGCTTGCCGAGGGCATCGACCTCCGCCAGCAGCCGGCGGTGGACACCCAGCTCGCTCGCAGACGGGATGCCATCCGCCGCAGGGACGAAGGCATCGACGATGGCGGCCAGCGTGCGGTCATGCGCGGTCATGGCGGTGAAGCCTAGCGTGCGGGCGGGCGGGCCGTCGGTGATTTACACCCCTCGCCATCCGCCGCACGGCCAGTTCCCGATCTGGGCCGTGACCCCGTATGCTCCCGGCACATGAGTGACAGCCGTCCGGAACGCACCGGTGATCAGGAGCAACCCTCCGGTACCTCCGGCCAGGGCATCGCGTCCGGCACGGACTCCCACGGTGCCCCGGTTCATCGTGGCTGGGCGCAGGTCGGCCCCCACCATCGCTGGATGGAGCCGTTCGTCCTCGCGCTGCTGACCAGTGGGTCCGTGCACGGGTACGGGATCGTCGGGGACCTCGCACAGCTTGGGATCACGAACGGCCCGGTGGATGTCGGTCAGGTCTACCGCACATTGCGCGACCTGGAGAAGGCGGACCAGGTGCGGTCCACATGGGCGACCGGCTCCGGGCCCGCACGGCGCGACTACGAGCTGACGGAGGCCGGCTGGGCCGCGCTGGACGAATGGGCCGCGGTGATGAAGGAGCGCGCCCGCCTCGTGGCGGAGTTCGATGCGCTGTATCTCGAGTGGGTCGCTCGCCCGCGTCCATCCGCCAGCCGCAACCCGGGGAAGTAGGCCGCCAATGGTGGACTCCGAGACGAGCGAGGAGCTCAGCTGGGACGCATTCGAGGCGCGGCTGGCGCCGGCGCTCGAGCGCATGCTGCCGGAGACCTTCCTGATCCTGATCCTGCCGCCCCGTGCCAGGGAGGGCTCCGGGCCGTACGTGCAGTTCGCGCACAGCGGTCGCCAGGGGTTCCGTGCCGAGGCGTCCGGCAACGTGCACCTCGTGCCGGCGCATGCGCTCACACCCGATGCCGAGGAGCGGTTGGGCGAGCTCGGCTGGCAGTGGCCGGAGTCGTCAGGTTCCGGCGGGGACCGCAACTTCCACCGGGAATGGCCCAACCCGGCTCCCTGGGCCGACGTGGCCGCCCTGACCGTTCAGACGCTCCGCGATGTCTTCGGAGTGCCGTCGCCGGTGCGTCTCCGGTTCCTGCATCGAGGGTTCCCGGCGTTCGAGGGCCGTCTGCCGCCGCTCGGTCTCGGGATCCGGGCCGAGCGGTTGCCGCGGACTCGGGGTGACCTGGAGCCGGCGGGCCCGATGCCGGCGCTGGCAGGCCTCAACCGGCGGCTGGAGGACGCGCTCAAGGCATTCCTGGGCCTTACGGAGCTGATCCGGGACGCCGACGGGGACATCCCGGTGCGGATCGGCAGCGCATTGATGTACGTGCGCGCCGTCGCCGGGACGCCGCCGCTGGTGCAGCTGTTCTCAACGGTGCTCGACGACGTGGACCTCACGCTGCCGATGCTCGAGGCCCTCAACGACATCAACCGCCGGATCCTCTTCGGACGCATCTTCTGGGGCCACCGTGGCCTGACGGTGGCTATGGAGATCACGGGCGTCGGCCTCACGCCCGAGCAGGTCGCGTTCGCATGCGTGCAGCTGGGGAACGTGGCCGACCACCTCGACAACGAGTTGCGCCAGCGGTTCGGATCACCCGATGACGACCGCCGGACGCCTCCGCTGGTCAACTAGGAGGCCGGTGTGACGGAGCCTGTACGGAACGCGTCCGGCCCGAAGGCCGAGGCCGACGCGAGCAGCGGCGCAGCAGGTCCGTCGCGCCGCGAGCTCTGGGATGCGCGGCACTCGGCGCACGACCCCATCGAGGCCCACGAGCCCGATCCGACCCTCGTGGCCGTCGCGCGAGACCTGGCGCCCGGGCGAGCTCTGGACCTGGGGACCGGTGACGGGCGGAACGCGATCCGGCTGGCGGCGGACGGCTGGCGGGTGACGGCCGCCGACTTCTCGGGAGTCGCGCTCGAGCGGGCGGCGGCCGCTGCGGAAGCGATGGGCGTGGAAATCGACTGGCGGCTGGTGGACCTGCTCACGTGGGAGCCCGATGCCCGGGCGTTCGACCTGGTGCTGCTGATGTTCATCCACCTGCCCGGGGACGAGCGCCGGGGCGTGTACGAGCGAGCCGCTGCGGCCGTGGCGCCGGGTGGGAGCCTCCTCGTGGTCGGGCACGACCTCCTCAACCTTGCGGAGGGTGTCGGCGGGCCGCAGGACCCTGATGTGCTGTTCGTGCCTGCGGAGGTCGTGGCAGGCCTGCCGGCGGGGTTCACGGTCGTCCAAGCGGCCACGGTGCGCCGCGGGCCGGGCGCCGCGGTCCCCATCGACGCCGTTGTGCACGCGCGTCGGGCCGGGACACACCGCTCCGCTTGACGGGCCGGTGTCGTCCCCGGATGCTCGCCCCATGCCGCGCATCCTCGTCGTGGACGACGAACCGCATATCCTCGAGGTCGTCAGGGCGTACCTTGCCCGGGACGGCCATGATGTGCTCACGGCCACCGACGGGACCATTGCCCTCGAGCTCGCTCTCCGGTCCGCGCCGGACCTCGTGGTCCTGGACGTGATGCTGCCCGGCCGGAACGGCTTCGACGTCCTGCGCGAGCTGCGCCGCTCCGGAAGCACGGTGCCGGTCGTGCTGCTGACGGCCCGCGACGACGTGATCGATCGCGTGGCCGGCCTCGAGATCGGCGCCGACGACTACGTCACGAAGCCATTCGAGCCACGCGAGCTGGTGGCCCGGGTCAGCGCCGTCCTGCGGCGGACGCAGGCGGCCCCCGTCGCCGCCATGACCCCGGGCGGAGCAGGACCCGACGGCGCGGCCACCTGGTTCGATCTCGAGATCGACCCAGCCGGGCGCGAGGTCCGTCGTGGCACCACCCTGCTCGCGCTCACCCGCGCGGAGTTCGACCTCCTTCTCGCGTTCGCCGGGCGCCCGGGCGTCGCCCTGAACCGCGAGCAGCTCGGCGAGATGGTGTTCGGCGAGGCCTTCGACGCCTTCGACCGGACGATCGACAGCCACGTGAAGAACCTGCGCCACAAGCTGAGCAGCAGGCCGGGTGGTGAGCCGTACATCGAGACGATCCGCGGCGTCGGCTATCGCGGAGCGCGGCCGTGAACCTCCGGGCGCGTCTCGCGTCCGTGATGGCGCTCGTGGCCCTCCTGACGGCCGCGGCCGTGGTCGTCGCGGCCCCGTCCATCGTCGGGCGCGGGTTCGCCGCGGCGCTCGGCGACGCGTCCGCCGCTCACCCAGGGCCTGGGGGCGGGCTGGGCAACGGGCCCAGCGGGGGAGCGGGGACCGGCCAGGGGGCGCTGTACTGGCAGCAGGTCCAACAGGAGACGATCCTCACCCTGGTCCTGGTCGCCATCGCGGCGGCCGTGGTCGCGTTCCTTGTCGGGCTGGTCCTGGCGACGCGCACGGTCCGGCCCCTGGGCCGGCTCGAGGAGGCGGCCGCGGCCGTGGCGAGGGGTGATCTCGAGGTGCGATCGGGTCTCGCCGACCGGACCGATGAGATCGGTTCCCTGGCGCGCTCGTTCGACGGGATGGCGGCTGGCCTCCAGGCGACGGAGGTTGCCCGCCGCCGGTTCTTCGCGGACGCGGCACACGAGCTCAAGACGCCGCTCGCCGTCATCGATGCCACGACCTCTGCCGTCATCGATGGTGTCTACGAGCACGACGACCGCCACCTCGAGACGATCCGGGAGCAGGCACGGCTGCTGGGCCGGATCGTCGACGACCTGCGGACCGTGTCGCTGGCCGAGTCGGGGTCCCTGCCGCTGCACATCGAGGCCGTCCTGCTGCAGCCGCTGCTCGAGGCCGTCGTACGTGCCGCCGCAGCCCGTTCATCGCCCGGTGGGCCGCGCGTGGAGGCGGTCGATCCGGGCCCCCTCGCCGTCCGCGCCGACTCGGACCGGCTGCGCCAGGTCCTGAACGCCCTCGCCGACAATGCGCTCCGCTACGCGGGCGCCGGCGGCTGGGTACGGATCGGGGCGGCTGCGTCGACGACCTCGCCGGGCCGGGTCCGGATCACCGTCCTGGACTCGGGCCCGGGGATCGCCACCGACGACCTCGCCCACGTCTTCGACCGCTTCTACCAGGCCGACCCTGCCCGGGACCGGTCCACCGGCACCAGCGGCCTCGGGCTCGCGATCGTGCACGCGATCGTGGTGGCCCTGGACGGCACCGTGACGGTGGCCAACCAGCCCGGAGCCGGAGCGCGCTTCGACGTGGAGCTCCCCGCCGCCTGACGGGGCCCGGCACGCGGCCATCCTGGAGCCGCCCTCTCGACCCTCCGGGCCCTCCAGCAGTCGGGTCGACCGCTTGCGAGCCGGCCCGTGCGCCGGCCAGCCGGCCGATACCACGCCTGCCCTTCGCGCCAATCGGCTGCCGCTCGGGGGGTCGCGCCACCGATGGCCCGGGCCGCCCGTCCCTCCGCTCGGTGACCAATGGCTCAGGGCTCATATATGCAGATCGCATATAGATATAGAGGACAGTTACTCCAAAGGGCGCAGGAGGCCATGTGTACGACCCCGTCAATGAGATTGATCTGATCCAGATCGGCCTCATCCGGGCGCTCGCCGGTACGCACCGGCTGCGGATCGTCCATCTGCTCGGCCGTGGCCCCCTCGAGGTCCGCGAGCTCGCGCAGGAGCTGGCGCTGCCCCAGGCCACGGTGTCCCAGAACCTCGCCGCGATGCGCGCCGCGGGTCTCGTGGATGCCACGCGGGACGGTCGGGCGGTTCGCTATCGCCTTGCCGACCCCGAGATCCTTGCCGCCTGCGACCTCATGCGCAGCGTGATCGTTCGTCGCCTGTCCGCGCTCGGCAGCCTCGCCGCCGCCGCGGCCCGTGACGCACAGCCCGCGACCTCCACCACCCAACTCCCGGCACAGGTGACCAATCGATGAGCGACACCCTGAACCTCGTCCTGTTCTCGGGCACGGCCGACAAACTGCACGCCGCGGCGACGCTCGCCGCCGGCGCGGCGGCCATGGACCGACCCGTGAACATCCTGCTCCAGTACTGGGCCCTGGACGCGTTCCGTACCGAGCGCCTGGAGGAGAGCCTTGGGCTCGCTTGGGACTCGACCGCCGACGGCACCAGCCGGCCGGTGCACGGAACCAGGTCGATCCCGTGGCTGGAGACCTTCCGGATGGCCAAGGAGCTGGGAACCGTCTCGGTCCTCGCCTGCTCCGGGTCGCTGGACGTGCTGGGCATCGACGTCACGACCCTGGACCCCATCGTCGACTCGTCGGGCGGCATCGCCGCCTTCCTGCTGGCTGCCGAGGATGGCCAGCTCGTCTTCATCTAGCGCCATCGTCGAGATCACGTCAGCCACCAACGCCCTCGTGTACTAGGAGACCACTCGAAATGACCGCAACCGTTGCCGAGCTCGAGGCCATCGAAGCCGCCGAGATCATCGACGCCCGTGGCGCCGCCTGCCCCGGCCCGCTCCTGGAGGCCAAGAAGGGCATGTCCGGTGTCCCCGTCGGCTCCGTCATGGAGCTCTGGTCCACCGATCCCGGCACCAAGTCCGACATCAGCGCCTGGTCGACCAAGGTCGGCCACGACTTCATGGGCACCCTCGAGGCCGACGGCTACGACCGCGTCTTCGTCACCCGCCGCAAGTAGCACCCGATCGCTGATGTCGTCGCGACCCGCCCTCACGGCCCGCGTCGCGACGACACTCCGGCCCGCAGGAGCACCGCGTCCATGACCGCACCCGTCGCGACCGAACCGCAGGCACCGGGCGACACGTTCGTCCCGCGGATCCTCGTCTTCTCCACGAACAACATCTCCGACCCCGGCATCGACCTGGCCGGCAGCGCCCACATGCACTACTCGCCGGGCGTGAACGTCATCGGCCTGCCGTGCACCAGCGGCATCCGGCCCTCCTGGATCCTGCACGCACTGGCGTCCGGGTTCGACGGCGTGTTCGTGGCGTCCGATGGCGACGAGTGCGCCTACCTGCCCGATTGTGCCAAGCGCTCCAGCCGGATCATGTCGGAGTCGCAGAAGCAGATGAAGGAGAAGGGCATCGCGGCCAGCCGGCTGCGCATGGCGGCGATCTGCTCGGTGTGCTCGGAGCCGTTCACCAAGCACGTGCAGGGGTTCTCGGAGGCGCTGGTCGCCATGGGCCCGGCGAAGGCGGAATGACCACGATGACCGACACCTGCGCCACCCGCGACGAGGCCACCACCGCGACCGACTACGACGTCCTGGTCGTCGGGTCCGGCATCGGCGGCATGGAGTCCGCTCTCAAGCTCGGCGACATGGGCTACAAGGTCCTGCTGGTCGAAAAGGACGCCAGCGTGGGCGGCAAGATGATCCTGCTCAGCAAGGTCTTCCCCACGCTCGACTGCGCCTCCTGCATCTCGACCCCCAAGATGGCGTCGACGATCCACCACCCGAACATCACCGCCATGACCTACGGCCGCGTGGACCAGATCCGGACCTCGGCCGACGGCACGTTCAACGCGAAGGTCACCCAGAAGGCCCGCTTCGTCGACATCGACACCTGCACCGGCTGCCAGAAGTGCGAGACCGCGTGCACGGTGGCCGTGCCCGACCAGTTCAATGCGGACCTGGTCGCCCGTCGCGCGGCCCACATCGCCTTCCCCCAGGCCGTGCCCAAGAAGGCCGTCATCGATCGTGTCGGCAGCTCGCCGTGCTCGTTCGCGTGCCCGGCCGGGATCCAGGCCCACGGCTACGTCAGCCTGATCCGCAGCGGCCTCGACGAGGAGGCCTACCGGCTGGTGCTGGACGCCACCCCGTTCGTCGGCACCCTCGGACGCGCCTGCTACGCACCGTGCGAGGTCGACTGCACCCGCGGCTCGCTGGAGGGAACGCTCCCGATCCGCCGCCTCAAGCGCTTCGCCTCCGACGCGCATGACGTGAGCGGCGCGGATAACGGCATCGAGCGCCCGGCGCCCAACGGACGACGAATCGCGATCGTGGGCTCCGGTCCCACCGGCCTCACCGCCGCCTGGCAGCTCGCCCGCCTGGGCTACGCCGTCAAGGTCTACGAGGCGGCTCCGGTCGCCGGCGGCTTCCTGCGCCTGGGGATCCCGTCCTACCGGCTGCCCGAGGCGGTGGTGGACCGCGACATCGAGAACGTCACCGAGCTCGGCGTGGAGATCGTGACCGACAGCCCCGTGACGGATCCCGCCGCGCTCAAGGACGAGGGCTTCGACGCGGTGCTGGTCGCCATCGGCACCCACCGCTCGACCGGTCTCGGCGTCCCGGGCGAGGATCGCCTGGGCGTCCTCGGCGGCACGGACTTCCTGCGCCGCGTGAAGCTGGACGATGCGCCCGAGCTCGCCGGCAAGCGCGTCATCGTCGTGGGCGGTGGCAACGTGGCGATGGACGCGGCGCGAACCGCGCGGCGTCTTGGCGCGGCCTCCGTGACGGTGGCCTATCGCCGCAGCCGCGACGAGATGCCCGCCCACCACGTGGAAGCAGCGGATGCCGAGAAGGAGGGCGTCGAGTTCCGGCTCCTGGTGGCCCCGGCCGAGGTCATCGGTGATGCCCAGGGCGCGGTCTCCGGGCTGCGCTGCCAGGAGATGCGCCTCGGCGCCCCGGATGCCTCCGGGCGTCGCTCCGCCGAGCCCATCCCGGGCTCCGACACGACGATCCCGGCCGACGTGATCATCGCCGCCATCGGCATGCGCCCTGACACAAGCCTCTTCGGCGACCGCGTCGCCGTCGCGAAGAATGGCCGGGTGACCTCGGACCCGGTGACCTGCCAGACGGGGACACCCCACGTGTTCGCCGCCGGCGACGCGGTGCACGGGCCCACGGACATCACGCGGGCGGTGGGCGAGGGCCGCAAGGCCGCCCACCAGATCGACGCCTGGCTGTCGGGCCGTGAGTTCGACGACTGGGACACGCGCCTGCCCGTCGTGGACAAGCAGCAGGTGCTGGCCCGCCAGAAGGCCTACACCCTCTCCGCGGCCACGCCCGAGGGCTCCGTGCTCGTCACGGCCCCCACGGACTTCCGCGAGGTGGAGGCACCGCTCACGGAGCAGGAGGCCCGCCGGGCGTCCGGCCGGTGCATCGACTGCGCCGTCTGCTCCGAGTGCAACGAGTGTGTCTCGGCCTGCCCCGTGGACGGCTGCATCGACCTGCGTGCGACCGACCAGGAGCGCGACATCAGGGTCGGCGCCGTCGTCGTTTCCACCGGCTTCAAGCTGTTCCCCGCGGACCTCAAGCCCGAGTACGGGTTCGGCATGTACAAGAACGTCATCACCGGCATGCAGATGGACCGGCTGCTCGCTCCGACGCGGCCGTTCAACACGATCCTGCGCCCGGGCGACGGGAAGGTTCCCGAGCGGATCGCCTACATCCTGTGCACCGGGTCTCGCGACGAGACCGTCGGCAACCCGCTCTGCTCGCGCTTCTGCTGCATGTACTCCATCAAGCAGAACCAGCTCCTGATGGGCGCCCTGCCCCTGGCCGACATCACCGTCCACTACATGGACATCCGGGCCCCGGGCAAGCGCTATGACGAGTTCTACGAGCAGGCCAAGGACATGGGCGCGACCTACGTGAAGGGCCGGATCGCGGACGTGACCGAGCTGCCGGGCGGGAACCTGGTCCTCAAGTACGAGGACATCGAGAACGGCGGCGCGATCACCGAGGCCGAGTACGACCTGGTCGTGCTGGCGGTGGGGGTGCTGCCGAACAAGGACGCCGAGCGGCTGTTCGACGTGGGCGAGCTCGCCCTGGACGAATGGCAGTACGTGGCGGAGCCGGAGGAGGACGTGAACCCGGGCCAGACCAGCATCCCCGGCGTCTACGTGGCCGGGGCCGCGTCCGGCGCCAAGGACATCGCGGACTCCATCCTGCACGCGGGTGCCGCCGTGGCCCAGGTCGCGGCCCACCTCGAGCGGACGAAGCCCCTTCCCCAGATCGAGCTGGTGCCGGCATGAGCGACGAGACGGTCCTGCAGCCGGCGCCCGAGGCCGAGACCGGCCGCCGCATCGGGGTGTATGTCTGCCACTGCGGCGGCAACATCAGCGACTATGTCGACGTCGACAAGGTGGTCAATGACATCCGCGGCAACGGCGACGTCGTCGTCGCGAAGACCGCGATGTTCACCTGCTCGGACGCGACCCAGTCGGAGATCGTGGAGGACATCCAGGCCAACCAGCTGGACGGCCTCGTGGTCGCCTCGTGCTCGCCCAAGCTGCACACGTACACCTTCCGCGGCGTGGCCCAGCGGGCCGGCCTCAACCCCTACGAGTACACCCAGGTCAACATCCGGGAGCAGTGCTCCTGGGTCCACACGGACGACCACGATGGCGCGACCGCCAAGGCAACCGCTCTCGTGGAGGCCGGTATCGGGCGGACCCGTCACACCGTGCCGCTCGAGCCGGTGGTCGTGGAGACGATCCCTCACACCCTGGTCATCGGCGGCGGGATCGCGGGCCTCCGGGCGGCCGTCGGCCTGGCCGACATCGGCCTCAAGGTGACCCTCGTCGAACGTGAGCTCGAGCTGGGTGGCCGGGTCGGCCGGCTCGGCGCGATGTATCCCCACAACCGCAAGGGCACGGACCTGATCGGCAACCTCGTGGCCGAGGTCCGCAAGCGCCCCACGATCACGGTCCTCACCGGCGCGGAGCTCGTCGGCAAGGCCGGAAGCTTCGGCAACTACCTGGTCAGCCTCCGGATCGGCGGCGAGGGTGCCGGCGCCATCGAGGTCGCCGTCGGCTCGATCGTCGTGGCCACAGGCTTCGACGACTACCGCCCCGAGGAGGGCGAGCTCGGCTATGGCATCGACGGCGTCGTCACCCTGACGGAGTTCAAAGAGCTGGTGGACGGCTCCACCGGCAGCCTGGCGTGGCAGGGCCGACCGGTCCGCAGTGTGGCCTACGTGTACTGCGTCGGCAGCCGGAAAACGGCCGGATGCGCCAACTCGTATTGCTCCCGGTTCTGCTGTGCCGCCACGGTCCAGACGGCGGTGGAGGTCTCGGGCCTCGATCCGGCCATCCGCCAGTTCCACCTCTACCGGGACATGCGCACGTACGGCAAGTTCGAGCCCCTGTACACCGAGGCTCGCACGACCGGGTCGGTCTTCCTCAAGTTCGACAACGAGGAGCCGCCGTCCGTGTCCCAGGGCCCCGACGGGCGCCTGACCGTCACGGTCCGCGACCTGCTTACCGAGCGGATCGAGATGGCGATCCCCGTGGACCTGGTGGTCCTCGTCACGGGCATGGTCCCGCGCGAGAACCAGGGCCTGGTGGACGTGCTCAAGCTGCCGGCCGGCAGTGACGGCTTCTTCAACGAGATCCATCCCAAGCTCCGCCCCGTCGAGACCGTGGTGGACGGCGTGCTGATCGCCGGCGCCTGCCAGGGCCCGAAGACCTCGGGTGAGAGCGTCATGTCCGGCCTGGCCGCCGTGACCCAGAGCGCGTCGGTCCTCAAGAAGGGCTACACGGAGCTCGATCCCCTGGTCGCGATCGTGGAGCCCGAGGCGTGCACCGCCTGCGGCGACTGCCTCACGGCCTGTCCCTACGACGCGATCTCCATGACCGAGGAGGGGGATCGCCACTTCGCGGTCATCAGCCCGACCGGCTGCAAGGGGTGCGGCGGCTGCGTGCCGATCTGCCCCGAGAACGCGATCGACCTGCTCGGCTACACCGACGCCGAGATCACCGCCATGATCGAGGGCCTCGTGGAGGTGCCCGTCTGATGCCTGACCTGTCCCGGGACCCGCGCGAGGTGATGAGGGAGGAGCCGGTCATGCGGCCCCGCATCCTCGCAGCCCTGCGCGGTGGCCCGCTCACCGTCCCCGAGATCGCCGAGGCCGTCGGCTCGCCCAGCCACGAGGTCCTGTTCTGGGTCATGGGCATGCGGCGCTATGGCTGGCTCGAGGAGATCAAGGGCAACGCCCCCGACGGCTACTTCCAGTACGTGCCCACCGGGCGGGAGTCCTGATGACTGCCACCACCGTTCCCGCCGTTGCCGCTCCCGCCCGCCTGGACGTGGGCCTGTACCCGGACCTCCAGCGCTTCGGGGCCACCGACATCAGCGCCTGCTTCTCCTGCGGCACTTGCTCCGCGACCTGCCCCATGTCCCAGACCGACGGCACCTTCCCGCGCCGGATCATCCGCTACGCCCAGCTGGGCATGAAGGACGCGCTCCTGGGCTCCAAGGAGCTGTGGGCGTGCTACCAGTGCGGCGAGTGCGCCGAGACCTGCCCCACGCAGGCCGATCCGTCCGAGTTCATGGCGGCGACCCGTCGCTACGCCATCGCCTCCTACGACCGGACGCACCTTGCCCGGACGCTCTACACCAGACCGGTCCTTGCGACCGTGGTCGCCGTCCTCCTGGCGGTGCTCTTCGCGGCGTTCATGTACTCGGCCCGCGGGCCCATGAGCACCGAGACCCTCGCGATCTTCGAGTGGATCCCGTCCGAGCTCATCCACGACACCGGCATCGTCGTCATGATCGTGGTCGTCCTCGCCGGCGTGCTGGGCATCGCGACCATGGCCCGTGACATCGGGCGCCGCGAGGGCGAGAGCCCGCGGAGCGTGCTCGGGTCGCGTGCGGCACTCGGCCGGACCGGCCGCGCCCTGTGGAGCGCCGTCGGGCGCGAGTCGCTGGGCCAGGTCCGCTTCCGCGAGGAGTGCGAGGCCGACGACGTCGCGATGGCGGTGCCCTGGTACCGCCGCCGCTGGCTGGTCCATGCGCTCGTGGTCTGGGGCTTCCTGGGCCTGCTGCTGGCCACCGGCCTGGACTACGGGCTCGCGCTGCTCGGGATCAAGGAGACGGGGACCCCGGTCCCGATCTGGTACCCGGTCCGGCTCCTTGGCACCGTCGCCGGGGCGCTCCTCGTGTACGGGGCCACCGTCCTGATCATCGACCGGCGCCGCGCCGCCAACCGGAGCGTCAAGCGCTCCACCACCGCCGACTGGCTGCTGCTGGGCTTGCTGTGGGTCACGGCCGTCACCGGCTTCGCGATCGAGCTCGCGCTCTACCTGCCGAGCGCCCCCACCTGGGGCTACTGGCTGTTCCTCGTCCACGTCGCGGTCGCGATGGAGCTCGTGCTCCTCGCCCCCTTCATGAAGCTCGCCCACGCGGTCTACCGGCCCGTGGCCCTGTTCTACGTCGCCCTGTCGCGCCAGCCAACGGAAGGAGCCTGAGCCATGACCAGCGAGACGCTGCCGCAGACGGCACACGTGCACCACGAGCGGCTGCTCGAGACCGTGAACCGCATGCCCGAGATCGCCGACGCGTTGCTCACCAGCGCGCCCGACGCGGCCCAGACCAGCCTCCGCGATCTGCGAGGGTTCCTCGTCGGGACGCTGCTTTCGCACATGGAGGCCGCCGAGCGCGCCCTCTACCCGGAGCTGGAGCGGATGTTCCAGAACCGCCACTCCATGGCGCCCATGCGCCGTGAGCACGCCCGCATCCGGGAGCTGATCGCGGAGCTCGGCGTGCTCGTGGACGAGGGCCAGGGCCACGTGACCCTGGCACGGACCCTCTCGATCCGGCGCGTCCTGTTCCACCTGTACGCGCTGCTGAAGGTCCACCTCGCGGAGGAGGATGCCTATCTCCGGATCATCGAGCACGGCGTCACGGACGACGTGGCTGACGCGGTCAAGGCGGCCCTGGAGCACCCGGTCGCAGGCGCCTAGCCTCGAGTGACGTGCCGCAGGCCCAGTCCTGCGGCACCACCGAAAGGGAACGTACCGGCCAGGGTCGTGGTGCGGGCAGACCCGAGCCCGGCTAGGATGCCCCGGTGAGCACCGACACGCCCCAGCCCGCCGGCGACCTCTCCTCGCTGCGCGCCACCAGCGAGGCCTACCACGCGCGGTTGATGCCGCACGTGGACCGCCTCCTCACCCTCGCCGAGATGGTGGGGCGCGTGGAATGCGCCGCGCTTCACGCGCTCTACAACGAGGAGTACGCCTTCGTGGCGGACGAGCTCGTCCCGCGCATGGACGCTTTCGAGGCCATCCTGTACGAGCGCCTCGAGACCCTGATGGGGCCCCGCCACACCATGGCCCCCATGCGCGAGGAGCACGCGACCGTCCGGCTCCTGGTCGCGGAGCTGGGCACCTACCAGGTCCACGAGAACGAGTGCACCTGGGACGAGATGGAGGGTCTGGCCCTGCGGCGGTCCCTGTACCGCCTGCACGCGCTGCTCAAGGTCCACCTCGCCGAGGAGGAACAGTACCTCGCGGTGCTGGACCGGAGCCTCCCGGACGCGGAGAAGGACGCCCTTGCCAGCGCCATGGACCGCGCCAGCGGGCAGGGCTGTTAGGTCCCGAGCCGGAGGAGCCCGCATGGCCCGCTACCGCGTCCTCGCCTGGCGCGAGATCCCGACCCAGGTCCAGGCCACCGACGACGCGGGGAGCCGGGCGAACCGGACGATGGCCCGCTGGTTCATGCAGGAGATCAGCCGGATCACCATGCGCGAGGGGCTGGCGGGGACGGACGACTATCTCGAGGAGTTCGAGTGGTCGGCCTGGACCGAGCGCGAGGGCGGTGCCGACGACGTCGCCGACGCTCTGGTGGCGGAGCTCTCGAAGAGGTTCGGGAGGCGCGTGGACGGGCACACGCTGCGGGAGGCGAGCGGAGTGGGGGAGGGTCCCGGGAACGAGGCCTGAGGCGGGCTGGCGCCTGACGCGACCCCGGGGCCCGTGCCGCGGCGCCGGGCCGCAGGCGGTCAGCCGGCAGGCGCTTCGCCATCTGGGCCGATCCGCATCCGCGCCGCCCACCGGTTCAACCGTCGGGTCAGCCCACGATCCAGCCGCCGAGCGGCACGGGCGTCGCTCCCCGTGCCCCGTCCAGCCGACAGGCGTGCCGCCAGGCGGCGCAAACCGGCGCGCACCCGACCGTAGAGCCGCCCAGCGGCTCACCCCACCGGGCGGGTGCCCGCTGTCGGTTGGCCACTGGCTGGAACCACGGCCGACGTCGTGGGACCCTCGCCCGGGTCGGTCAGCCGGTCCCGCGGAGCAGCGTGAGGACCATCACGAGCGGAGTCGTAGCCCTGATCGCATGGCGCATCCCGGGAGGCATGGCGATCCAGGCGCCGGCGCCGACCGAACGCGCCTCGTCGTCGAGCACCACGTCGGCTGTTCCGTCCAGGATCTCGATCTGGGCGGCGAACGCCGACGTGTGCTCCGTCAGCTCTTCACCCGTGTCGAAGGCGAAGATCACGAGCGACAGCCGTTCGTCCTCGTACAGCGTCCTGCTGAGGATCCCGCCGGAGGGCACGTTGACCTCCGCCCGTAGGTTCTCGATATACCCGTATGCAGTCATCCAATCCTCCATGCTCGCCATCGTGAACGGCCGAACCGGTGTCTAGCCGATCCGGCAAGCGGGCCGCGTCCGACGCGGCGGACATGCACCTCCGACCTTGTGCCGCCGCTCCCACTCGCATTCAGGCGGCTCGTACAGCACAATGGGGCTCCACATCGGAGGGAAGACGCCTCCGTGCCGAGGTTAGGTGAGGTATATGAACTTTACTGAATGGATCATGGCGATGATCGTCTTCTTCTTCTGGGTGATGGCGATCTGGATCTTCATCTCCATCTTCACGGACATCTTCCGCCGCAACGACATCCACGGCGGCATGAAGGCCGTGTGGATCTTCGTGATCTTCATCATCCCGTTCCTCGGCTGCCTGATCTACATCATCGCCCGGCCCAAGGTCACGGCCCAGGACGTGCAGATGATGACCCAGGCCCAGGCCGCAACGACCGCGGCGTCGCAGGTGTCCACGGCGGACGAGCTCGCCAAGCTCGCCCAGCTGCGCGACGCCGGCGCGATCACGATCCCCGAGTACGACTCCCTCAAGGCCAAGCTGCTGGCCTGATCGCGAGCCCATCGCGATCCCTTCGCAACCAAGCGAGGCCGGCCCCCGATCCGGGGCCGGCCTTTCTCGTTGCCCCGGGCCAGCTCACCCCATCTGTGCCGCCCAGCGACTCCATGGTCGGGCGGACCGAGGTTTCAGCCGCCGGGCGGCACATTCGTCGCCTCCCGAGCCCTGTCCAGCCGACAGCCGTGCCGCCAGACGGCGCAAACCGCACCGCACCCGATGGTTGAACCGCCCCGCGGCGCACCCGCGGCTCGAGTGCTGGAGCCAGACTATGGCTCCAGGTCCCCGCGATCATCAGTCAGGACGGCAGAGAGATCGCCCGGGTCGTCCTCAGCCCGCCGGGTCAGGAGCGTCCCTTGCCGGGCACGCGACCGTCTGCGGCGGCGACGAGCTGGGCCAGGTGCGACGCCTCGTGGCGGGCGAAGTAGGCCGCCTGCGAGAGGACCGTCACGCGGCCCCATTCCGGGTGGCGGCCGGCACGACCCCAGTCCACGTCGTCGAGGGCGGCGAGGCGGTCAACCGCAGCGTGGCGCAGATCGCGGATCCGCCTGGCGAGGGTCCCGGCCGTCTCGCCGGTCGCCGCCGTCCCCTCGTCCGATGCCGGCGTATCCGCCCACACGGCGGCCGCCGCGAGGTCGGGCTCCGTCTCGGTGAGGAGTCGGTCGATCCGCCCCGCGAACAGCTCCTCCACGAACAGGAGGTGCTCGAGCGTTTGGGCGGCCGACCAGGCGCCCGCGGCGGGCGGTCGGGCCAGGGCATCGTCCGTGCGGCCGGCCAGGGCGGCGTCGAGGTGGCGGGGCCCGGCGGCAAGGGCGGCGAGGATCGCGCCACGGTCCGCCGGCTCCAGGTACCAGACCGGGAGCTCCTCGTGGAACGAGAGGGCGGGAGCCTCGCAGGTCGGGCAGGCGGGCGGTACCGCGTCGCCCAGGAAGACCGCCCCGCACACCCGGCAGATCCGGGCCCGTGGGGCGTCGTCGAGGGAGATCGTCCGGCCCTCGCGGACCGCGGGCCCCACCGCCCGGAGGGGCGGCAGCAACGCGGCCGGGAGGTCGGAGCCAAGGTCGGTGACCATTGCCTCGACAGCCGCGGCCGCCGCATCGCCACCGGCCGGGGACTCGACCTCGGCAAATCGGACCAGCTCCCGCTGGAGCGCCACCCGGACCAGCTTCGCGCCGTTGTACGCGCCCTCGCGCTCCAGCCCGCGGGCCACCGCCGCCAGCCGCCCGATGCGTTCGAGCCGTGCGTCCATCCGGTGCCTCCTGCCTAGTTCCGCAGCCCGTTCGTCCGCGGGTCTGTGCGGCGTCCGTGTGCCTGGCCGCCGCCGCCACAGCAGTGTGCCGGATGGTGGATGCCGCCGACGACTGCCACTCGGCCGGATCCGAGCCAGCGCGGCCCGGCAGGCCCACCGACCGTTCTCGCTGACCTCAAGGATGATCCTGGCCTGCGGCGGCCTTGTGCGCATGTCCGGTTCGACACGGGTTGTGCGTTTACAGGTCAGCAACGCACGGATGTGGGGCATGCTGGTCGCGATCACGGATGCAGCGAGGGGACGAGGCTTGACGCAGACGCCGTCGGCGGCGCTCGAGCGGCTGTACGTCACGCACCGCGGTTCCGTCGTCCGCTACCTCCATGCCGTCAGCCCCACGGAGGAGGACGCGCTCGAGACCTCGGCCGTCGTGTTCGAGCGGGCATTTGCGCAGCTGGGACGTGACCCGACCCGCGAGATTGGGCTGCCGTGGCTCCTGCGGACGGCGCGCAACGCCACCATCGATCAGTCTCGCCGGCGCGCGGTGCGTCGCGTTGCCGTCAGGCAGATCACATCGATCGTGCCCACGGATCCGGGTCCCGAGCCCGGATTCCTGGCGCGCGAGCGCGCCGAAGTGCTGCGGACGGCTCTTGCGGGCCTGCCGGACACGACCCGAGATGCGATCGTGCTCCGGTATGGCGTCGGCCTGTCCGCGCGGGAGATCGGCGAGGTCATCGGCAAGCGCGAAGACGCCACGCAGAAGTTGATCGAGCGCGGCTTGGCGCGCCTCCGGGAGGTGCTCGATGAGCGGCCGTGATGGCTTTGAGCAGGACCTCGAGCGGGACCTCGAGCAGCTCCTCCGCGAGGATCCGGCTCCCGGCCGCCTCACCGCTCTTGACGTCAGGGTCGAGCGCCTGATTGCCGCAGGGGCTCCAACGGGAACGGGGCGATGGCGGCGGACCTGGGGGGCCACGGGAACGGTTGGCGCCACGCTCGTGGTCGCGGCCGTCGCCGCCATCGTCCTCGCCGGCCGGCCGGGCGGCGCTCCTGCTGCGACGCCTGCCCTGCCCTCGGTCGTCGTCCCGGCGGAGGGTATCGCGTCAACGCTCGAATCGCCGTCGCCCGTGCCCGAGCCGGCAGCGGAGTCGCCGACCCCGCCATCGCCGACCCCTGAACCCACCCCGGAACCCATCCCGGAGCCCACCGGCAAGCCCACCCCGGACCCTACTGACAAGCCCACCGCGAAGCCCACCTCCGAGCCGACGTCCAAGCCGACCAGGGAGCCGCAGCCAGGTGGCGAGGAGGAGCCAACCCCTCGGACCTATGTCGGGAGCGGCTCGCTCGGGTCGCCCCTCACCGTCCACGGCGCGACACTCCTGATGTCGCGCACCGACATTCCGACCGATATCGGAGACGTGTGCGCCAGCAAGGGCTGGGAAACGTGGGCCTACGACGTGCGCATGACATGGAAGAACCCTGACGGTGACGTGGAGCCCTACATCGTCGTCGGGGAGCACGAGTACCACGTGATCTGGTGGGAGACGCGCTGGAAGGTCAACACGGCCCAGATCGCCGTGGTGTGCCACAAGCCCGGCGACAGTGCGCGGGTCCGGGCCGAGACGACGCCGAACGGAGTCCCGCTCACGAGCTACGTGTGGAAGCTCGCCCCGTGACGTCCTCGGGAAGTACAGTTGCGGTTGCGTCCGGCCCGGGAGGATCCGTCATGCCGGCTCACCGATCCCGTCGCTCGCGACCCGCAGCAACGGCCCTCGTCTCGATGCTTGTCGGGCTCGGGCTGCTCGCACCGGGGATCCCGGCCTCGGCGGCCGCGACGCCGATCGAGGCCCCGGTGATCACCGCGCCGCTGGCCGGCGCCTCGTCGGTCGTCGAGCCCGAGCTCACCTGGACCGGCATCTATGGCGCCGGCCACTACGCGGTCCAGGTGGCGGCCGATGGGACCTTCGCGGACCCGGTGTATGACGTCATCACCTCCAACACGGCCGCAACGCCGGAGCTCGACCTGGATCCCGGGACGTGGCACTGGCGCGTGGCCATGGATGAGGGCGGAGCGCGCGGGCCCTGGGCGGTGTCGACGTTCGTCAAGGCCCCGTCCCTCGCGGCCCCGGTCCAGGTGACGCCGGCGGATGGGGCGGCATTCGAGCATCCTGCGGTGCCCGTCCTCGCGTGGACGCCGGTGGGCGGGGCGGCCTCCTACGAGGTTCAGCTGGCCGACAACCCTGCCCTGGGCGACCCGTTCCCGGCACTGACCCGCACCACGCAGCTCGTCGCCACCTTCGCGCTGCCGGGCGTCTCGTACTCCTGGCGGGTGCGAGCCGTGGCCCGCAACGGCGTGGCGACCGGGCCGTGGTCGGCCGTCCGATCCTTCAGCGCCGCCTCGGCCGGTGTGCCGACCGGCCTCGAGCCGCGGGACGGCGCCGCGGTACGTGACATCGAGGTAGCCTGGGACCCGATGCCCGGGGCGGCCGGGTATGACGTCGAGGTGACGCCCGGTCCGGACCCGGACTGGGGGGCCGCGGCCGCCCGCTCCTACGCCACAACCGCCACCCGTTTCCTCGTCGAGGATCCCGTTGTCCCGGCCGGGACGACGCTCGCGTGGCGCGTGCGCGCGGTTTCCGGGAACCCGGCGGATCCTCCCGGGCCGTGGACGGCGCCGCGCCTCGTTACCCGGACCATGAGCGACCCGCCCATGCCGCTCGCGCCCGCGGACGGGACGGTGACGGGCGCGGTGGTCACCCTGGCGTGGACCCCGTCGCTCCGTGCGTCGCACTACGCGGTGCAGGTTTCCGCCGATGCCGGCTTCGGCACGGGCGTCGCCGACTATGCAACCACGGAGCCGGCGCTGGACGTCACGACCGCGGAGCAGATCGCCCCGTACGTCCTGGTCAAGGGGACCACCTACCACTGGCGCGTCCGCGGTATCGACACCGACATCGTCCACCTGCCGGGCCTGCCCGCGAGCGGCTGGTCGGTCGTGCGGACCTTCACCTGGGACCCGCCGGTTGCCACGCTCCTGGTGCCTGCCGACGGGGAGATCGTCCACGTTCCCACGCTGGCATGGAATGCCGCCGGAGGGCACCCCATGCGGGTCACCGTCGAGGATGCGGGCGGCGACATCGTCGCCCGGAGGCTCACCTGGGCCGGCACGTACACGCCCGAGGCGCCACTCGATCCCTCCGACGGCCCGTTCACCTGGTACGTGGAGCGGGTCGCGCTCCCGGGTGGTGATGCCGACACCGTCGCCTGGCGGTCGGCCGAGCGATCGTTCTCCATCCAGCCGATCACCCCCACGGCGGCCGCGCCCGACCCTGCTGGCCCTCCCGATGGCAGCCACTCGCTCGTGACGCCGACGCTCTCCTGGACCCCGGTTGTCGGCGCCGACCACTACCGCGTCTACCGGGGACTGCCGGACGTCCTGCCGGATGACCTGGAGAACTCGTGGAGCCCTGCCCTCACCTTCCCGGTGTGGACCTACCCGACCGGCGACCTGGACGCGCACCAGCACACGTGGGTGGTCCTCGCGTTCGACGCCGCGGGCGACGTGGTCGCGCGCGGCGCACCCTCGACCTTCGTCCTGGACCGACTTCCGGCTCCTGAGATCACCTCGCCCGCCGACTGCGTGGCCGCTGGATGCGCGGTCTACGCCGACACGCCTCGGTTGTCCTGGCAGCCCGTTACCGGCGCGACCGGCTACACGGTCGGGTACCGGGGGACGGGAGGCGGCATGCTGGGCGCCGCGACCCCGGGCACCAGCATCCAGCCGATCGTGGACATCCTGGGCCCCGTCTCTGGCTCGCCCGCGGGATCGGCCGAATGGGACGTCAGTGCGTGCGTGGAGCAGCGCTGCAGCGACGGTGCCACGCACCTCTTCCTGCTCACCCTGCCGGCACCCTTGATGATCTCGCCCGCCGAGGGCGAGATCGTGGCAGGGCCCCAGGTGACCCTCGCCTGGAAGGACCTGCTCCAGGCGCCCGCGACCACGGGTTCGATCGGCACGCCCCGGACGGAGGCATTCGCCTACCACCCGGCCCTGATCGGCTCTCCGGAGAACGGGACGGCCAGCCAGCTCGGCGGCGCCCCGACCCGGACCTGGGTGCTGCCGCCCGGCACGTGGACGTGGGAGCTCTGGGCGCATGCCGGGAGCGGGCGGCCGACCGCACACGCATCCCGATCGATCACCATCGAGTGGGCGGGACCCAATCCCGTGAATCCCCCGAGCGGCACGGCCGTCGCGCAGACCCCGCTGCTCGCGTGGGTGCCGGCCGCCTTCTCCGACACCTACGAGGTCGAGGTCTTCGCCGGCACCGCGGCCGTTCCGGCAGCCCGGGTGCTGCAGGCAACCACCCACGAGGCCGCGTACGCGCCGTTCGACGAGCTCGCGGCGGGCACGTACACCTGGCACGTGCGATCGATCCTCAGCGGCAGTGCCTCGTCGTGGGGTGCTCCGGCCACGTTCACCATCGGGCCGCCGGCCGCTGCGGTGCTGCTGCAACCCGCCTCCGGCGAGGTCTCGGCCACCGGGATCGTCCAGTTCGCGTGGGGGACCGTCGCCGGTGCGGCCGCCTACCGCCTGCAGGCGGACGACGACGCGTCGTTCGGCAGTCCGCGCGAGTCGGTGGTCACCGGGCAGCGCCAGTGGGCGCCGCTCGGGGCTTATCCGTCCGGAACCTGGTTGTGGCGCGTGCAGGCGCTCGGGCCGTCCGGGGCCGTCCTCGCGACCTCGCCCGCCAGGCAGGTGATCGTGGATCTCGCTGTCCCCGTCGTGTCCTCACCGGTGGAGTCGATTGCCCGGGCCCGGGCCTCGACCGGCGCCGCCGTGCCCGTCGACCTCACGTGGGAGGGCAGCGACACCCAGGCCGGCGAGGTGCGCTACGACATGCGCCGCTCGGTCGACGGCGGGCCGTTCGCGGCCTGGGCCACGGGCGTCACGCGGGCGACGGCTCGGGGGACGCTGGCGCCCGGACACACGTACCGGTTTGCCGTCCAGGCCATCGACCCCGCCGGGCATCGGTCGGCGTGGGCCTACGGCCGGACATTCCGCGTCAAGGCGTACGCCGACGGCGCCTCCGCCGTGACGTACCGCGGCAGCTGGCACATCTCGAGGAGCAGCCGGTATGTCGGCCGCTCCACCCACTGGTCGACCGCGGCCGGCGCACGCGCCACGTTCCGGTTCACCGGCCGTCGGGTGGCCTGGGTCGCCGCCGTCGGGCCGGGGCGCGGCAAGGCGCGAATCTACGTGGACGGCCGGCTCGCCACGACCGTCAACCTGCACGCCACGGCCCCCGGGACACGCCGCGTCGTGTTCACGCGGTCGTGGGCCAGCGCCGGCAGCCACGCGGTCCGCGTCGAGGTGGTTGGCACGCCGAAGCATGCCCGCGTGGACGTCGACGGGTTCGTTGTCATTCGCTGAGGGAAGGTCGTCTGCCCGCCCCCGGCACTTGACGGGATTTCTTGTCAAGCCCCCTGACCGGGGGTAACCTCGGGCCCAATCGGGACCTGTCAAGACTTGACAGGTCCGTAGTCATTTCCGCCGGGAGCACCTTCGGGAGCCGGGGAGGGCCTGCGATTGGCCGTCGGCGTCGTCGCCGAGATCAAGGGCCGCCTGCCTGTCGCGGACGTGGTGGGTGAGACGGTCCAGCTGAAGAAGGCGGGGACCACCCTCAAGGGGCTGTGCCCGTTCCACGGCGAGAAGACGCCCTCCTTCGTGGTGACGCCCGCCCGCGACACGTGGCACTGCTTCGGCTGTGGCAAGCACGGCGACATCTTCACCTTCGTCATGGAGCGGGAGTCGCTCTCGTTCCCGGAGGCGCTCAAGGTGCTCGCCGGCCGTGCCGGCGTGGAGGTGGACGAGCGCACGAAGCGCGAGGACGCCCACAACGCCCGCCTGCGCACGGTCCTGGAGGGCGCGATCGCCTTCTACCACGCGGTGCTGACCGGATCGAAGACGGGCGAGCCGGCCCTCGACTACCTCCGCGGACGCGGGTTCACCGACGACACGATCGCGAGGCACCAGCTGGGCTGGGCCCCGGGTGGCTGGGACACCCTCGTCCGCCAGCTCGCGGCCAAGCGCCAGGTCAACCCGGCCGAGCTGCTCGAGGTGGGCCTGGCGAGCCCGCGCCAGCGCGGTGGCGGCGTGTACGACCGCTTCCGGGAGCGCGTGATCTTCCCGATCCGGGACACGAACGGGCACCCCGTGGGCCTGGGTGGGCGGATCCTGGGCAAGGAGGGCGAGGACGGCGTTGATCGGGGACCCAAGTACCTCAACTCGCCGGCCACGCCGCTGTTCGACAAGAGCCGGACGCTGTACCTCGTGGACCGGGCCAAGACGGCGATCCGCAAGACGGGCCAGGCGGTGATCGTCGAGGGCTACACCGACGCCCTGATGGCCCACCAGGCCGGCTTCGAGAACGTGGTCGCCAGCCTCGGCACGGCGCTCACGCCGCAGCAGGTGGCGCTGATCACGCGCTATGCGAAGCGGATCGCCCTCGCCTATGACGTCGACGCCGCGGGCCAGAAGGCGGGCACGTTCGGCGCGACCGCCCTGGAAGAGGTGATCCGGCAGCTGGCGGGTGACGAATCCGGGGTGGAGCTGGACGACGTCCGGGTGGTCCGCCTCCCCGAGGGCCTGGACCCCGACGAGGTGATGCGCGACGAGCCGGACCGGTGGCGCGAGGAGGTGCGCACGGCCCGCCCGATCGTGGACTACCTGATCGACGTTCATGCCCGCGCCCACGACCTCCGCACGCCCGGCGGCCAGGCGCGGTTCGTCGATGCCGTGCTGCCGATCATCCGCAACCTGCCGAACCCGGTGCTCCGCGACGCCTACCTGGGGCGGGTGCGCCAGGTGTCGGGAGTGGAGGAGCGGACGCTGCTCGAGGCGATGCACCGCCGCCGCGACCGCGAGCACGACGCCCGCTCCGGCGGTGACCGCTTCACCGCGGCCGCCGTGACCCACGCCCCGGACGCGCTGCCCGTGACGGAGATCCTGCGCGGGGTCTCGCGCACGGAGCAGGAGCTGCTGCGGCTGGCCCTCCTGGTGCCCGAGGCGCATGACGCCCTGCTCGACGGCCTGGGACCGGACCGGATGCCGAGCCAGGTCGCTCGGGAGCTGTATCGCGCGATCGTCGTGGCCCGCACCCGCGACGACCACGGGGTCCGCCCGCCCTTCTCGCTGGCCGCGATCCTCGACGGGCTGGACGAGGAGAGCCGGGCCCTGGGCCAGGCGCTCATCTCGCGTCCCGGGCCGAACCCGCGGGACCTGGGCGATCGTGCGCTCGCCTACGACATCGAGCGCCTGATGCTGGAGCTCGACGACGTGGAGTGGCAGGAGCGCAGCAGCTTCAACCGCGACGCCACCGCGGAGGCCGAGCGTGAGAGCGACACGGTCGGCGTCGAGCGGCTGATGCTCGAACGACGACTCCTCAACGAGCAGCGCCGGTCGCTGGACAAGCGCCGGGACCAGACCCGGCTCCTCGCCCGGCCGGCGGTCACCGCCTCATGACCGGCCGATCCTCGATCACCCACCCAATCCATCCACGGATGCGTCCCATCGCACCGCGCCCCACCACTCGGAGGACCCGCTGACATGGCCGATCCCCTCGACAAGCAGCTCGTCGAAGCCGTCCTCGCGCGCCCTGGGCGCTCCCGCCGCGAGCAGGAGGAGGCCAAGCTGGCCAGCCAGCGGCCGAGGAAGGGCGCGACCGCCGCCGCGCCCGCCAGGGTCGAGCTCGACGATGACGAGGACTCGGACGACGACCTCGAGATCGTCCTCGAGGACGAGGAGCCGGACACGACCGAGCTGTCGATCGAGATCGTGAAGGAGGAGGCGGTCGAGGGCGTCCAGCCGCCGGCCGAGGATGCCCCCGCGAAGCTGTCATCCGAGGACGTCGAGGAGCCCACCAAGGAAGAGCTCGAAGCCGAGGCCATGGCCGCGGACATGATCGGGATCGACGACCCGGTCCGGATGTACCTCAAGGAGATCGGGAAGGTCGCCCTGCTCACCGCCGAGGAGGAGGTCGTCCTCGCCAAGGCCATCGAGCTCGGCGAGCAGATCATCGTGGAGCCGTGGAAGGCCGTCATCTCGCTCCACGAGTGGACGCTCCACGACACCGAGCGCAAGACGCGGACCGCGAAGCCCCAGCACCGGCTGCCGTTCGGCCCCGAGACGCACGCCATGACCACCGTCGCTCTTGCGGCCGACGGCGCGGCCGACCTCCTCACGCCGACGCCGGACTTCCACCTGGTCAAGGCCGGCCGCGACGTCCAGTCGCCGGGCACGACGGCGCTGCTCAAGGAGGCGAGGGCCAACATCGCCGCCTACCACGAGGCGCCGTCCGGCGAGACGTTCCAGACCCTGCTCGACTGGTCGTACCTGTCCGTGCACAACGGGGACCTGGACTCGCGCGACAACGTCGGCCTGCGGGCGATCTACGACTGGACCCGGGACGACGTCGCGTTTCCCGCGCTCCAGCGCTGGATCGAGGCAGGCAATGACTCGGACCTGCTGCGGCGGATGGGCTTCGACCCGGAGGTCCCGCCCCAGACGAGGATGCGCGATCGCAAGGGCGAGGTGGTCAGGATCGGGCGCGACGCCCGGGAGCAGCTGACCAGCGCCAACCTGCGCCTTGTCGTGTCGATCGCCAAGAAGTACATCGGCCGTGGGATGTCGTTCCTGGACCTCATCCAGGAGGGCAACATCGGCCTCATCCGGGCGGTCGAGAAGTTCGACTTCGAGAAGGGCTTCAAGTTCTCGACCTACGCCACGTGGTGGATCCGGCAGGCGATCACCCGGGCCATCGCGGACCAGGCGCGCACGATCCGCATCCCCGTCCACATGGTCGAGACGATCAACCGCCTCATCCGGGTCTCCCGCCAGCTGCTCCAGGAGCTGGGCCGAGAGCCGACGGTCGAGGAGATCGCGGAGGCGATGTCCAAGGGCCAGGAGGTCGTGGTCACGCCCGAGAAGGTGCGCGAGATCATCAAGGTCAGCCAGGAGCCGGTCTCGCTGGAGACACCGATCGGCGAGGAGGAGGACTCCCACCTCGGCGACTTCATCGAGGACCGCGGGGCGCTGGCCCCTGCCGAGGCGGCGTCGCACCAGCTGCTCAAGGAGCAGGTGGAGGCCGTGCTGGACTCGCTCACCGGCCGCGAGCGACGCGTGCTCCAGCTCCGGTTCGGCCTCGAGGACGGGCGGGCCCGCACCCTCGAGGAGGTGGGCCGGGAGTTCAACGTGACCCGCGAGCGCATCCGCCAGATCGAGGCCAAGGCGCTGCGCAAGCTCCGCCACCCGTCGCGCAGCCGCAAGCTCAAGGACTACCTGGAGTAGACCGCAGGCGCACAAGCCGGAACGACCCGGCCCGGCCGGGGCCTGCGGCGTTCGGGCGTATCCTTGAGCCATACGCGGGGGCCCGTCGAGCTGGGTGCCACCAAGGAGGAAGCAGCATGAAGGTCGTCGTAGGGTTCCTCAGCGGGCTGGTGATCGGCGCCGTGGGTGCCGTCGCGTACTCGGTCCAGACCGGCCGTGATCTTCGCGAGGTGTTCGAGGAGGTCCGCTCGGAGATCAGCAAGGGCGACCTCGACGCGCTTGGCGCGAGGGTCGAATCGGCGGTTGCCGAGATGCAGGTGCAGCTCGACACCCGGATCGCCCAGGTGCGCGATCTCACCGCATCCGTCTCCGGTGATGCCGGGGACGTGGCGGGGGACCTGGCCGCCGCCGCGGACGACGCCGCGGGGACCGTTGCCGACGCCGCGGACGACGCCGTGGGTGCCGTCCAGCCCGAGGAGCCCGCGGGCGCCTGACGCCTCGGGCCGCCTGCTGAACCTGGGCCGGATCGGCCACATCCGGCCCCAACCACCCTCGACCCGACCGCACAGGATCCGGCGCTGGCGCGTGCCCGCACCGCACCGGGACCATTGACCGAGCGCAGATGAACAACCCGGGCGATGCCATCGCGCGCCACGGGGACCGACGCTTCGGATGCACGCCACGCGTGTGCCGTCCAGGAGCCAAGGAGCCACATGCGCCCGTCCTTGCAGGTCCTGCCTGCCCTCGTCCTCGCCGCGATATTCGCGGCCCCGGTCTCCGCCGTCACCGCCGGTGGGGCCGCTGAGGAGACCCTCACGGGGACCATCGAGACGGCCCAGGTGGAGATGGGCGACGGTCGGGACCACTTCGTGCACACGCTGCGCTCCGGACCGGTCATCACGCCCTTGGAGTTCGCGTCCGGGAGCCCGCGCGAACTAGCGGGTTCCCGCGTGTCGGTCACCGGCACCCGGGTTCGCGGCGCCCTCAGGGTCGCGTCGGCCGCGCCGGGCCACGGCCTCAGGATCCGCCAGCGGGCGAAGACCCCGGTGCTGGGCGCATGGGAGACGGAGACCGGCAGCGTGCCCCTCGCGGGCGGGACGACCTCCGAGGGCACGGTGGAGGCCCTCACCAACCCTGTCGCGAAGAGCTTCGCGGTCGTGATGTTCAACTTCTCGAACCTCACCACCCAGCCATTCACGAAGGCCTCCGTCGAGGACGCGCTGCTCAACAGCTCCACGAGCTTCAAGCGCTACTACGAGGAGGAGTCGAAGGGCCGCCTGACGACGACCGGGGCGGTGTTCGGCTGGTACACGATCGACGCGGTTACCACCGGCTGCGGTTGGCAGTCGTGGCACACGCTGGCCTGGAACGCCGCCAACGCCGCGGGTGCCAACCTGGCCGCCTACACCAACGTGATGTTCGTCTTTCCCTACACCAGCCAGTGCGTCTGGGCCGGCCTGGGGTACGTGCCCGGCCGGTACAGCTATCTCAACGGGACGCTCAGCGTCCAGGTCATGACCCACGAGGTTGGCCACAACTTCGGCCTGGCCCACTCGAACGCCGACTACTGCGTCAGTGGTGGGACGCGCGTGATGATCGCGGCCACCACAGAGTGCACCGAGGTGGGCTACGCGGATCCCTTCTCCACGATGGGCAACAACGCGCTGCGCCACAACCACGCCTCCCACCTCGGCGAGCTGGGCTGGCTGGATGCGGCCGAGAAGGTGATCGGCGTGCCCGGCAACACCTACACGATCGCCCCGTACTTCGGCTCCAGCGGCCTGCGGCTGGTGCAGATCCCGCGCGGCGACGGCACGTACTTCGACCTTGACATCAGGACGCCGTATGGCTCGTTCGACACCTATGCCGTGGGCTCGCCCGCGGTCGTTGGCGTGACCGTCCGCATCGGCAGGGGCACGGCCAGTCCGACGGGGTCGCCCTTGGCCACGCTCCTCCTCGACAGCACGCCCGCCACGGCAGACCTCAAGGACGCACCGCTCCAGGTCGGCAGCACGATGACCGACCCGGTGTCGACGATCTCGATCACCCCGATGTCCATCGACGCGGACGGGATCCTGGTCCGCGTCCGTGAGGGGATCGCGCCGACGGCCCCCGGGAACGTCACGTGGACGGGCACACCGGCATCGGTGACGCTCGGCTGGACGTCGGCCAGCGACAACGTCGCGATCGCGGGGTACCGGATCAGCCGTGACGGCACGACGCTCGCCACGACCGCGGCGGGCGCGACGTCCTGGACGGACGTCTCGGTTGCCGCTGGCGCCTCGTACGCCTACACCGTCGCGGCCGTCGACACCTCGACCAACCTCGGGCCTGCGGTGTCGGTGCCGGTGACCGTTCCCGTCGTTGCGAACCCGACGCCGACACCGGGTGCGACGGCCAGTCCGACCCCGACGGCAAGCCCGACGCCTACGCCTGCACCGACCGCCACCGCGACGGCCAGTCCGACTCCGACCGCAAGCCCGACGGCTGCGCCGACCGCGACGCCTGCGCCAACGGCAACCCCGACGCCCGGCCCCACCAGCCCGCCGCCGAGCGACAGCCAGGCCCCGACGGCCCCCGACGAGGTCAGCGGAACCGTCACGACGACCACCGTGTCGCTGGCCTGGACGGCGGCGACCGATGACGTCGGGGTGGTGGGCTATCGCGTGACCCGAAACGGGACCGTGGTGGCCACCCCGTCGACGCTCACCTGGAAGGACACCGCACGGGCACCGCGGACGAGCTACGCGTACACCGTCGCAGCGCTCGACGCGGGCGGCCACGTCGGTCCCACCGCGGTGATCACCGTCAAGACGCTCGCCGACACCGCCCGACCCAGCACGCCGAAGTCCTTCCACAGGGTGTCGAGGTCCGGCGCCTACGTGAAGTTCGACTGGTCGTCGTCGGTGGACAACGTCAAGGTCGCCAAGTACTACGTCTACCGGGCGGGCCGCTCGAGGCCGGTGGCGGTCACCAAGGTCTCGAAGATCCGCATCTACACCGTCAGGGGCGCCCGCTACTACGTGCGCGCTGTGGACGCGGCCGGCAATCGCAGCTACGTCTCGGCGAAGGTGCGCGGCCGCCGCTGACGCCCGGCGCGCGGATCCGGGCTAGGATCGGGCCATGCCGCCGCAAGCCTACGCTCTGGTCTCGCTGTTCCTGCTGTGCTCCGCGTTGGTCGGCATCCTGGCGGTGCGCCTGGTCGCGCGCTGGGGCGGCCCCCGGGGCCTCGCTGCGTACCCGCTGCCGATCCTCGCGAGCTTCGGGGCGTTCTACGTGATCGGGCACAAGCTGGGACTCGTCGTTGGCCCGGAGATCGGGCTGTTCGGGTTCCAGGTGGCGCTCCTGGGAGACATCGCGATCGGCTTCGCGGCGGCGCTGCTCGTGGCCGTCGTGCAGCTGCTGGTCCTGCGGGTGTGGGCCCGCGGCCAGGATCCTCGAGCGGCGTAGCGCCTATCCGGGCTCCCGGTACAGCCTTCCGGGCGCATCGCCGGTCGCAATCGGCATCCCGGCCGTCGCCCAATCGCTGTATGACCCGGGGTAGAGCAGGGGATCCGGCAGGCCCGCGATCCGCATAGCGAGCGCGTTGTGGCAGGCGTTGATGCCCGACCCACAGGCAACCGCGACCTGCAGCCCCAGGTCGGCGAACCGGCCGCGGAGGGCATCTGGCGGCAGGAACCGCCCGTCTGGCCCCAGGTTGCCGGCGGTGGGCCGGCTGACGGCGCCCGGGATGTGGCCGGGCACGGGATCCACGGGCTCCACTTCGCCGCGGTAGCGCTCGGGGGCCCGCGCGTCGGTCAGCGCGATGTCCGCGGCGATCAGGCGGGGCACCAGCGCCTCGCGGTCGATGGTCCGGGTCCACGCCGTTCGCAGGGTCAGCCGGCCGGGCCGGGTGGCCGGGACCTCGTCCGTCAACGCGCCGCCGGCCGCCACCCACGCCTCGATCCCGCCATCGAGCACCCGCACCCTTGCGTGGCCAAGGTCGTCCAGCATCCACCACAGGCGGGCCGCGATCGTTCCACCCGCGTCGTCATAGGCGACCACGTCGCTGTTGTCGCCGATGCCCAGCTGCTCCATCCGCCGTGCGAACTCGGCCGGGGAGGGGAGGGGATGGCGGCCTGGACCCACTGGAGCCACAAGGTCCCGGTCGGCGTCCACGAAGACCGCGCCCGCGAGGTGGGCGGCGGCGTAATCGCGGCGCCCCTTGCCCGGATCGGTGAGCCACCAGCGCACGTCGCAGATCCGGAGCGTGGGGTCACCGAGCCGCGCGAGCAGCTCGTCCGGGGAGATCAGGCTCATGGCCTTGAGTCTAGGGTCGCCGGGGAGGTCCCGCAGCGGCGGCGAGCCCTAGCATTGCGGCATGGCGGCCCGGGGTCCTGCTATTCTCACCCGCGGCGCCGCGACGGCGCTCCCGAAGACGGCCCCGGCCGGCTTCCTCGCTCCGGCGTAGCTCAGTGGTAGAGCGGGTGACTGTTAATCACTTGGTCGTAGGTTCGAATCCTACCGCCGGAGCCACTTCCCCTGAGTTCAGCCCGTAGGCGACCGGCGGTCGTGGTCGCCGCTCCGGGTATTCTTGGGCCCGTGAAGATCCTGGAGACGATGAACGCGGTGCCCTGCGGGCGCGCGCCGCTGGTGGTGGCGGCCGGCGACGGACCGGATTGCTGACGCGCCCCCGTCTCCCTGATGCCCGGCGCCGGTCTTTCGCGGCCCGTGCCACGAGATCCCGCCCCACGCCCACCGAGGGGTGGCTCCCGTGAGCATGGATGCCTGGGTCGCAGCGGCGATCTTCGTCGTCGCCTATGTGCTGATCGCGCTCGAGCGGTGGGATCGCACCCTCATCGCGCTGCTCGGCGGCCTGCTCATGGTCGCCTTCGGGATCCTCGACCAGCACGAGGCGTTCGCGGCGATCGACCTCAACGTCATCTTCCTGCTGGCGGGGATGATGGTGATCGCGTCGGTCCTCGCCAAGACGGGCTTCTTCGAGCTGCTGGCGATCCGATCCGTGGCGCTGTCCCGCGGCCATCCCATCCGGCTGCTCCTGATCCTGGCGACCGTGACCGCCGTCCTGTCCGCGTTCCTCGACAACGTGACGACGGTGGTGCTCATGACGCCGATCACGCTCTCGATCGCGCGGCGGCTCGACGTGTCTCCGATGCCCTACCTGATCTCCGGCATCCTCGCCTCGAACATCGGCGGCACCGCGACCCTCATCGGCGACCCGCCCAACATCCTGATCGGCTCGGCGGCCGGCCTGGGGTTCGGCGAGTTCCTGCTCAACCTCGGGCCGGTCACCGTCCTCGTCTTCCTCGCCTTCGTCGTCATCGTCCGCATCGCGTTCAAGGGCGCGCTCCAGGTACCCGACGAACGCCGGGAGGCGGCCCTCGAGCGGCAGGAGGAGAACGTGATCCAGGATCGCGGGCTCCTGATCCGCTCGCTGATCGTCGCCGGCGCCACGATCTTCGGGTTCCTGATCCATTCGGCCATCGGGGTGGAGCCCGCGACCATCGCCCTGCTGGGAGCGACGGTGCTGATGCTGGTGGCCAAGCTCGACCCGCACCGGACCCTGCGGGAGATCGAGTGGTCGACGCTGTTCTTCTTCGTCGGGCTGTTCATCCTCGTCGAGGGGATCGTCCAGACCGGGATCGTCGGCGGCTTCGCCGACCAGCTCGCCCAGGCCTCGGCAGGCCAGCCGGAGGCCGCCACCATCGGCCTGCTCTGGTTCTCCGCCATCGCCTCCGCCATCGTCGACAACATCCCGTACACCGCCACGGCGATCCCGGTGGTCGAGCGGCTGGGGCAGACAGGCATGGACATCGAGCCCCTGTGGTGGTCGCTGGCGCTGGGCGCGTGCCTGGGCGGCAACCTGACCATCGTGGGCGCATCGGCGAACGTGGTCGTCGCCAACCTCGCGGCTCGGTCCGGCCATCCGATCCGCTTCGTCGAGTTCCTGAAGTACGGCTCGGTGGTGGTGCTCGTGTCGCTGGTGATCTCGACCGGCTACCTCTGGCTGCGCTACCTGAGCTGAGAGGCGACGGAGCGCACGCGTGGATCAGGGGGCGGAGGCGGCCACCAGCCCGACCACGTAGGCCTTGATCGATGGGACCTCGAACAACCGGTGCTCGAAGTACTCGTTGACGGCCTCCATCGCCCGCTCCTTCACCCCGCTCACATCGTCGATCCGTCCGGCGGTCCCGTGGCGGGCCTGGATGTTGTCGCGAAGCGCGAGGAGATGGCGGACCATCTCGGCCTCGCTGCGGCCTTCCAGCGCCTGGACCGCCGACATGATGAGCTCGTCCGTCTGGCGGAGCATCATCTCGGTCTCGAACTCGGCGCCGGGGCGATCGGCCTCGTCGAGGGTGCGCACGAGGGCGGCAACCTGGTACAGGACCGTGGTCGGCTCATCGAACAGCTCACGCAGGTAGGCGGCCTCGGGATAGCGGCCCGTGAGTCGGAAGATGTTGTACAGCCGGCGGGCGACCTTGCCCCAGCTGACATCCTTGGTCGCGTACTTGACGACCTCGTGCTCCAGCTGCGAGACGTACACCTCCACGGAGTCCGTGGCCAGCTCGCCGATCAGCTTCTGGAACAGGGGCAGGGACTCGGGCTCGAGGTAGACCTCCTGGAAGTAGGGGTCCACGAATCCGTCGAGCGGCGTGATCTCGCCATCGGGCGCCTCCCACGTCACGTCGAGCATGTTGCTCGCGTTGGCCAGGGCGCGGCGCTCCGGGTCCGCCACGATCCAGTCAAGCTTGCACCAGCCCGGCTCGCCGGCCACCTCGTCCCAGGTCACCGTCACCGGTTCGCCGTCGCGGACCACCATGACGGCACCGGCCGCGACCTCGTCGGCCGACCAGGAGATAGGAGCACCCTTGCGGGCAGGCTTGTCGTCTCGCTGGCCGTCGAAGGGGTAGCCGCCGAACTTGACCTCCCACAGCCGATACGAGGGTCCCACGCGGGTGTCCATCGCCTTTGCCCGCATCTCCCGGGCGAGGATCGTGCAGGCCTCGGCCCGAGTGGGTGCCGTGATGTGGATGCGCTCGAAGTAGTCGCAGTCGCCCGGGAAGGCCTGGACCTTGCCCTGGGCGGCGGAGCCGGACAGCGCGAGGGCCGTCCGCACTTCCGGCGGACGGTCCGCGAAGCCCACGATCTCACCAACGGCACGGAACCGGGCGAGATCCTGCGGCGTGAAGTCCAGCATGGAGACCCGGTGGCCGAAGATGCCGCTGTCCACGTCGACGACCACGTCTCCACCGGTGGACTCCACCTCGAGAGCCGCGATCCACTCGGCGGCCTCGGCCTCGTCGAGCTCCACGCCCAGGCGCGCCGCAGACGCCATGATGTCCCCCAGGGCCGCCGCACGGTCCTCGTGGCCGCCTTCCGTGTCCGGTTTGCCCGTCGCCATCAGTCGCACCTCTCGCCACCGATCGGCCGGCAACGACGCCGCCGGCACCCCCCGAGGTCCCGGTCCTCGCTAGTATCGGCCACGGGGGAAGCCGCGAGGGAGGCCGATGGCCGTGGAGACCTGGATCAGCATCGACGTCGAGACGTCGGGGCCCACGCCGCACACTGGAAGCCTCCTGTCCATCGGCGCCTGCCCGATTGACGATTCGGAGCGGGGGATCGAGCTGCGCCTGCGCCCCGAGCCCGGGCTCCCCTGGCAGGCGGAGGCCGAGCGGATCCATGGGCTGGATCGCACCACCCTGGAGCGTGAGGGGCTGGACCCGGCAGCGGCCATGTTTGCGCTCGATGCGTGGCTGGCCCAGGTGGTCCCGCCCGGTTCGCGCCCGGTGATGGTGGCGCTCAACGCCCCGTTCGACTGGATGTTCATCGCCGACGCGTTCTGGCGGCACCTGGGTCGGAACCCGCTGGGGCACAGCGCGATCGATATCAAGGCGCTCTATCTCGGCCGGCACCTGGCGGAGGTGGACAGCTGGGCTCGAACCTCACGGATGGACATGATCGAGCGGTATCCGGTGTCGCTGCCGCACACGCACGGGGCGCTGGACGACGCACGCGAGCAGGCGGCCATCATCCGGGGGATCCTGGAAGGGGCACGGGGGAGCGGGCACGGCTGAGATCCGGCGCGCGGGATCCTGCGCGCGGGATCCTACGCGCGCAGGTGGCGCCGGCTCAGCCCCGGCCCAGGTCCCGGAGGCGGGTGATCCTGTCCGGTTCGTGCTCCGCAAGCGAGGCATCGGCGCCGAGCATCTCCGCGGCCCGCGCGAAGTACGGCCGTGCGTCCTCCTCGCGACCCATCGCCAGCAGGCACTCGCCGATCTCCTCGGTCCCGTACCCGTCCTCCGGATCGCCGGCAGCCGCCGTCTCGGCGACCAGTCGTTGCAGGATCGCCAGCGCCTCGGCCGGACGGCCCTGCGCGCGCAGGCAGCGGGCGACGCACCACTGCGCGACCCGGGTCTCCCTGGGCTGGCCCTGCTCGCGGCGCGCGGCGAGGGCCGTCTCGAAGGCGGCCATCGCACCGGCGAGATCGCCAGTCTCGAAGCGTGCCCAGCCGATGTTGTTCCACAGGCTGCCGCGCCACTTGCGGGCGGCCGGGTCGGGCGATGCGTCGGCCAGCTCGAGCGCCCGCGGGTGCCAGACCGGCTCGCCGGGCGGAGCATCGACGATGGCCAGCATGTGGGCGGCGTCGACGGCCAGTCCGTCCTGGCCGAGCGCCCGCGCCAGCTCCCACGCTGCTTCGAACGGGGCGATGGAGGCGGGCACGTCATCGCCCGACCGCAGGAGCCTGCCGCGCTCCAGGCGTGACCGCACGCGGATCCGGTCCTCGGCCGGGTGATCGGCATCCACCCGGTCCAGGGTTGCATGGCCCTCGTCGAACCGGCCCTGGAGACCCATCGACCGCGCCAGCTGCGTACGGGCCTCATCGGCTGCCGCGGGATCACCGGAGGCACCGGCCGCCTCGATCGCCGCCCGGAAGCGCGCCTCCGATGTCGCGGGATCGTCGAAGTCCCAGAGGTCGTCGAGGACTGGCATGCCGGTCATCCTAGTGCGGCCCGCAAGCCCGCTACCTCAGACCGGCAGTCACGTCGTTGAGCAACATGAACACCAGGTAGCCGAGGACGCCCAGGCCGAGCAGGGGGACGGTCGCCACGTAGGCACCCACCCGGTCGCCCCGAGAACGTCCCAGGATCAGCGGCAGCAGCAACCCGACGATGATGAACGCGGAGCCTGCGGCCGGGTACGCGAGCATCAGCGCATTGCGCAGCCCTTCGGCCACGAAGACGGCAACCAGGAACCCGATGGCGATCGCGCGCCGCCGTGGCGGGCCGGTGTGCCACCAGGTGCCGGCGATCCCGAAGACCGGACCCCCGACGAGGGCGCCGATCCCCCAGAACACCGTCGATGATGCCCCCGGTCCATAGCCATACCGGAGCAGGATCATCGCGTCGTAGCCCACGAGGGCGAGCACCAGCGTCCCGATCCCGGCCAGCGCGGCCCGCCGCGGATCCGGCATCGTCGAGCCCACGAGGAAGGCGACCAGCAGCCACGGCGAGATCGCGTTCGCGGCCTGGGACCAGTCATCGGGCAGGGCGCCCTGGCCGACCTGGGTCAGCACCCCGGTGGCGAGGCCGGCGACCGCGACCACCGCTGCCTGACGCCAGGCGGGCGTCGTAGTCTTGCCGACGGCGTGCATCGCGCCATTGTTGCAGCGGACCGCGGGTCGCGGCGTCCCGGTCCGGGGGCGTGATCTCCCGCGGGCTCGTCGGGTACGATCGCCGCCATGATTCGCAACATCCTCGGGACCAGCCGGTTCCTCATCCTCCTCGCGGTCCTGGGGTCGTTCCTTGCTTCGGCGACGCTCCAGGTGTTCGGCCTGATCCGCGTGATGGCCGTAATCGTCGAACTGATCCGGGTCGGTGACGTCTCCGCCACGGCGAGCAAGAGCCTCATCGCCGACACGGTGGCCCTGATCGACATCTTCCTGATCGGGACCGTCCTGTTCGTCATCTCGGCCGGGCTGTACCAGCTGTTCGTCAGCGCAGACCTGCCGCTTCCCGGGTGGCTCAAGATCGACTCGCTCGACGACCTCAAGGACAACCTGACCGAGGTGATCATCGTCGCCCTGCTGGTCGCATTCCTCGGCCAGGCCGTCGAATGGACCGGGGATCTCGAGATCCTGGGCCTCGGTCTCGCGGTCGCCGCGGTCATCATGGCCGTGGCCGTCCTTAACTGGGCGACCCGGTCGCGGGGCAGCACTACCGTTCAGTGATGGTGGGCGCGTGATCCGCGTCGGCTCGATCGTGCTCCGCGTGGACGACCTGGAGCTCGAGGCCCGGTTCTGGGCCGCGGCGCTGGACTACGTCCGGCGCGTTGACGACAGCGACGACTTCGTGCTGCTTCATCCTCGGGACCATGTGGGGCCGAACATCTCGCTCGACGCCTATGCGGCGGCCGATCGGGTGCCGCCGAGGATCCACCTCGACCTGTACGCGGAGGACCAGGCCGCGGAGGTCCGGCGCCTCATCGGCCTCGGCGCCACCGAGGTCCGCTGGGCGAAGCGGCCTGCCGACGCCGACTACGTGATCCTGGCCGACCCGGAGGGCAATCGCTTCTGCGTGGTGGCCGCAGGCTGACGGGGCGAAGCCCAGGTCAACCAGGGACCGGGTTGGTGGCCCGCCCATCCAGCCAGAGCGTGTCGGACGGATCGCTGTGCGAACCCTCGGTGCCGACATGCTTGGGATCGATCTTCGGGCCGTTCT
Organism: uncultured Chloroflexia bacterium; assembly: GCA_963713975.1. Classification (GTDB taxonomy): domain Bacteria; phylum Chloroflexota; class Limnocylindria; order Limnocylindrales; family CSP1-4; genus CAIXZV01. The sequence continues at coordinate 3,376,980 of OY970218.1, read as the reverse complement.
TGATGACGTAGACGAGCGCCATCGCGTGACCGCGCCCGAGACCGAAGTCGGTCTTGAGCCATTCCACGATGACACCGGCCTTGACGCCTGGATCGTCGTACCCGCGAGCCTCGGCGAGCGCGATGAACTCGCGCGGCGTCTTGCCGGTCTTCGCTTCGATGTTGTCCAGGTACGCCTGAAACGACAACGGAGGTCCTCCTGGTTGAGCGACCGCTGCGTCCGACGAGGCCCCGCGGCTCGCCATGGAACCGTCGCTGTTCAAGGCGGCGGGATGACTCGCTGATGCAGTGCGACTCGCCGGAGCCGCGGGCCCGATTCCGCGTCAGCGGTCGCGGTAGCGCCAGCGCGGCGGCTCGCCGTCAGCCGTTCGGAACACGCGGATCATTCCGAGGAGTCCGATGGCCGCGAAGGCTACTGCCAGAACGCCCACGCCGATTGGCGCGTCGAACTCCCCATACGCGCCGCCAATGGTGAGCTCGATCGGTGGCAGGAGCGCCCAAAGCGCGATGACCGCGACCGACGCGATCCCGATCGAGAGCAGGATGCGCATGGGCCAGTAGGCGGGCGATGTCCTGGGTCGCATGCCCCAATCCCAAGCGCGTTCCGCAAGGGGCTATTGGCCCGTGCGCATTGGCCTACGCCTTCACCCCGACTCCAATCGGGCACGCAACCCCCGTCGCGGTGTGGCAGTCGTAGCCCCCAGGGTTCTTGGCCAGGTACTGCTGGTGGTAGTCCTCCGCGAAGTAGAACGTCGGCGCTTCGCGGATCTCGGTGGTGATCGCCCCGTAGCCGGCCTTGGCCAGCTCGCCCTGGTACATCTCCCGGGACGCGGTCGCCGCAGCGAGCTGCGCCTCGCCGTGGCTGAAGATCGCGGAGCGGTACTGGGTGCCCCGGTCGTTGCCCTGGCGGAAGCCCTGTGTCGGGTCGTGGGACTCCCAGAACACCTTGAGCAGACGCTCGTACGTGACCACCGAGGGGTCGAACACGATCCGGACCACCTCCGCGTGCCCGGTATGGCCGGAGCAGGCCTCCTGGTAGGTCGGGTTCGGCGTGCCGCCGCCCTGGTAGCCGACGGCCGTCACCCAGACGCCCGGGATCGACCAGAACTTCTTCTCGGCGCCCCAGAAGCAGCCCATGCCGACGTCCATGACCTCGAAGCCGTCGGGATAGGGGGGCACCAGTGAGCGCCGCGAGACGAAGTGCGGCGCGGGATCCACGATTGGCTCGGCCCGGCCGGGCAGGAGATCGGACGGGTCAGGCATCGACGGTTGGCGGAACAGGAACTGCAAGGGACGACCTCCGTGGTGTGCCCGAAGTCTAGGCGCGATCGGTGACGGACCCGTGACTGACCGTGACTCAGGTCGCCAAGTCGGGGCCCGGGCCTCTGCCCGTCAGGCTCCGCCCAGCTCCACCGCAGGTTTCGCCCGCTCCTCCTCGGTGGCCGCGAAGAACGGCTCGGGGCGCCAGCCGATCAGCGAGGCGAGGATGTTCGCCGGCACCTGCGCGATACGGGTGTTGTAGCGGAAGACCTGGTCGTTGTAGAGCTCGCGCCGGTCGGCGATGACGTCCTCGAGCCTGGCGATCTCTGCCTGGAGCGCCATCACGTTGCCGGCGGACTTGATCTCCGGGTAGTTCTCGACGACGGCGAACAGGTGCCGCACCGCGGCCGACGTCGCCTCGGAGGTGGCGGCCTGGGCCGGGATCGGGTCCCGGTCGGAGTACGCGGCCCGCGCGATGGTGACCTCCTCGAGCACGTCTCGCTCGAAGGCCATCAGCCCCCGGACGGCCTCCACAAGGTTCGGCAGCTGGTCGTGGCGCTGCTTGAGGGCCACGTCGATGTTGGCCCACGCCTTTGCGATCCGGTTGCGCAAGGCGACCACCGCGTTGTAGGTGGTGATCGCGAGGAACACGACGATGACGCCCAGCACCAGGAGGGCGAACAGGGCGGCACCGTTGGCGGGGGTCACGCGGGCGGGTCTCCTAGGATGATGGCGGCCACGATAGCGGACCCGATGGCGATCGCGGCCCCCAGGAGCCCGAGGAGGAACTTGTCCTGCTCGCGTGCGACGGCCGCTCCGGGCGCTCCCTCGACGATGGCCAGCGGCGATCCCTCTCCTGCGGCCAGGACCAGCGTGTCGGGGGCAATGTCGAAGCGGGCCGCGGCCTCCGCAGCCTCGGTGTGTGGGGCGAGGACCGGCCGGTCCGCGGTGGGGTCAAGCTCGGGCTCGCGCACCGGCTTCCCGATGCCGAAGCCCGGGATCGCGGCGTTACCCCATGCCTCCTCGGGCGTGAGCAACGTGCCGGCGGCGCGGGCCTGCGCGATCTCCGCCGCCACGAGCGGATCGTCGAGACCCGTCAATGGGTCGGCGGCCCGGTCCATGCGGTCGGCTCCGAACGGGTCGCGCAGGTGTCCAAACGGGAGGGCGGTGCCCACGACGGTCACGACATCGCCGGGTTCGAGCCGTGCCTCCTCGTAGTTGCGGCCGCGACCCTCGCCGTCGAGCTCGAGGTCCCGTGCGGCCGGCTGGCGCACCGTCAGGAGCGCGGCGATCGCGGCTGCGCGGTCCTCGGGCTCGCCGTCGTCCGCCCGTGCGCCGGGCCCGTAGGCCGAACCAACCCTCGGGTTGAGCCCGGCCGGGGCGTCGCCCATCAGGCTGGCGCTCCCCTTGAACCGCGGCGTGGCCGTGATCCGGGCACCAGCCGGGAACACGCGGATGGCGCCATCACCGTCGCGGACGCGAAACCCGACGGCCTTCTCCTCCTGGAAGACCACATCGTCGTCACGCCCCCCGGCGCGCACGGATGCGCGGTACCAGACGCACGGAGCGCTCTGGAGCGGCGACACGAGGGTCACCTCGCCGGGCACGATGACGCCGGACACGCGCACCTCTCCAGCCGCCAGGCTGTCGATCTGTGAGGTCGACGTGTCGCCGAGCATGACGGCCGACCGATAGCCGGCGAGCCCGCGCCAGAGCAGGAGCAGGCCGCCCGCGACCCCGAATATGCAGAGCGATAGCAGGGCGGCGGCGGAATCCATCAGGACAGGGACGCGGTGTCGATGCTAGGCCGACGGTCGGCGCATCAGCGCCCCGGCGATGAGCACCACGCCGACCACGATCACCGCGACCGGCCACAGGAGCTGCCAGTTGATATCGACGTACTGGTCTACGAGGAACCAGACGCCAAGCCCGATGAGGATCACGCCCCCGACGATGCCCGCGTTGCCGGAGCTGACGCGGCCCGGTGCCGGCTCCGCCGATCCGCCCGGCGGGGGTGTGCCCCAGGTCGGGGTGGGGGAGCCCGAGGTCCCGGGATCGCCCGGGGTCGATGTCCAGGTCCCAGGCTCGGGCGGCCACGCGGCACCGCTTGACGGACCCGGTCCGGCGGCGTCACGGGGCCGCGGCACCCAGCCAGGCGGTGGCAGCGGCACCACGATCATCATCACGATGTAGACGAGCACGAAAATCCCGCCCGAGAAGATGCCCAGCAGGACCCACGCGATCCGGACCAGCGACGGGTCGATGTTGAGCCAGGTGGCCAGGCCACCGGCGACCCCTGCGATGACCCGGTCCGTCGGGTTCCGGTAGAGCCGTTCAGTCACAACCATCCTCCGGGTCGATGGAGATGCTGCCCAGGTTCACGTTGACCGTGACGTCGATGCGCGACGACGCGTCTGCGAAGCCCGACGTGGACCAAGTGTCTCCGTTGCGGATCAGGCCGCCGCCGCCGACGTCGACCGAGCCGAGCGCCTTGTCCTCGCTCCGTACCCGGACCGCGACGCCGTCCGGAATGCAGAGCTTCGCGGACCCGGCGTTCACGGTGATCGAACCAGCAAGGGTTCCGACTGGCACCGGCAGGAGGATCACCAGCGAGCCGGCGTTGGCCGATGCCTGGAGGCGTTGGGTCCCCGCGGCGTCATGCAGGTCGATCCTGGCGTCGCCCGCGTTCACGTCCACGGTCGCGGCCGGGACGGTCATGCCCGCGAGATCGAGGTCCGCGGAGCCGGCGTTGAGGGTCAGTTCCACCGAGACCGCCGTCGCCCGTGGCAGCGCCACCTGCCAGCGGGTTGGGGCGGTGCCGAGGATGGCGCCGTTGTGATCCGGCGTGCGCACCACGAGCCGGCGATCCGTCGCGGTCATGTCCTGCGCGCGCCCCCCGTCCGCCGTTCCCGCCACGGTCCAGTCCGCGCCATCGACCGGGCTCAGGGCCACCTCGCCGCAGTCCATCTCGAGGCGGACTGTCGCGTCGCCCGCGAACGAGCCGGTCCGCGTCTCGAACGACTGGCCGGAGCCGCTGCCACCCCCGAGGCCGCATGGCCCGACCCCGCTCACCACCCCCACACCTCCGGCCAGCAGGGCGCCGCCCATCAGGCCAAACGTGACCGCCACGACCAGGGTGCCCACGATGGCCAGCCGGGTCCGTGCCAGCACAAGCCCCAGGCCGATCCCGATCAGGATCAGCGGCCACAGCTCCCACGCCCGTCGCACGACCGACTCGTCGATCGTGCCGGATCGCACCGCGAGGGGCACGGCCCCCAGCACGATGAAGAAGACGCCCCATCCCATGAGCCCGCGATTGACGTGCACGTGACCAGACCTCCACGGCCCCAGCGGCCGACGGCCATCATCGCGCGTCCCGCTGCCGGAGGAAAGGTCCTGTGACACGTTCGTTGAAGTCTCGCGTCAGTAGGGGTTTACCGAACGCACCACTCGGGACCTTCGTGCCTCCAGGTGTCCCCTGTGGGGACAGCTTCGAGCGGCCGCGTAGCATGACGAGCCGCTGACGCGTCCACCACGACACTGGCGAGCCACACGAAGGGGGCGCACTTGGACACGAACCGCTCCGATCCTTGGCGCCGCTTCATCACCGGCGTCCTCGCAAGTGCCGTCGCCTTTGGCGCGATCGCGGTCAGCCCGCTTCCTGTTGCGGCCGAGTGTGATGGCCCCGTCCCATCGTTCCGAGACGCCCTCGCCACCGCCAAGCGCGTGGTCATCGGAGATGTGATCGCCGTGCGCGACGGCGGCCTCGCCCGGGCTGCGACTAACAATGGATGGTCGAGCCGCTTCACGCTCCGAGTCCGTTACACCCCCGTCGGCGACGCCGGGCGAACGATGGAGATCAACGATCTGCCGACGCAGCCCTGCGCAGGCGTCATCCAGGCTCGCGAAGGCGATCGGATCGCGCTCGCGTTTGACGCCACCGACTTCAGCCCGGCGATCCAGGTCAACACGGTCGCCTGGATCCGAGGCACGCCGTGGGACTCCGTCGGCGTTGAGAGGATCACCGTCGCCGAGGTCTTCCGGCTGCTCCGGCTGACGCCGCCCGACACGGCGACGCTCCCGGAGCCACCAGCGCAGGAGCTTCCCGTCGGCCTGATCGTCGCCCTGGCAGGATTGCTCGCCGGAAGCCTTGCCTGGCGTCGGCGCCTACTCGCGAAGTAGTGCGAGGCTCGCCCGGAGCTTCACCGTCCCTCTCGTGTGCGCGGTCAGCAAGGCGCTACGGGCGCGTTGACCCGATGGGCGGTCGTCGCGGGGGTCGCTGAAGTGCCTTCTGCCCAGTGGCGCGCTCCCGAGCTCGGCGCTTGTGCTGTCTGACAAGGGCCGCCGCTCGTATCGGCCCCCGCCTGACGTTGACGGCTCGGATGGCGTCGTAGAGCGACGAGGAACCGTGATCGTCGAGCGAGCGCCGCGGAAGTCGAGGCCGGCCCTTGTTGCGTAGAAGGTCGCGGCGGATGATGTCGCGGACGCTCCGCTCGGTCGCAAGCCCGGCCATCTCGAGGCCCATGAGGTCGAACACGAGCTCGAGCCGGGCTCGGTTGCGGAACACGAGCCTGCGGTCCCCAAGCCGATGGACGACCTCGCGGAGAACGGTCTCGAGCCCGCCGATCGAGAGCGGCCGGTTCGGATCCCGGACCCGCCACTGGCGTTCCATGAGCCGGCGGTTCGAGCTCATCCAGGCGAGCGTCTGCCTCGCACCGGCGGCGTGCATGTCGGCCTCGAGCTGCTCCCACCGCGCCCGGTCGCCGATCGCTCCCGGCATCGCCCGCCAGAGCGCGCTCCTGCGGTCGAAGCCGTCGGCCGCGAGCCGATTCTCGGCGAGCATCCGCAGGTGGGCCTCGCAGACGTAGACCGTCGCCTTCGGCCACGCCGTCTTGATGGCTGACACGACCGCCTTGCCCTGGTCGCACACCACCCACGATGGCGCGTTCGGCCGTGACTTGAGCACCGCGAGCCACTCCACCGCGTCCCCGCCGCCGCGCGGAGAGAGCGCCGCAGCGCGGCCCGAGCCGCGCCCGTTCGGATACCCATACACGCCGAGGACGCTGACCGCGCCACGAAACGAGGTCTTCTCGCCGTCGTCGGCCACGTCCGTTACCACCACATCGAAGGTGGTCTCGTCGAGCGCGACACTGTCGGGCCAGGTCGGCGGGATCAGGGCGTCGCGGACGATCGTCCCGAACATCGCGAGCTGGTCCGAGGCAAGCTGCCCGTGCGGACTCGCGCGAAGCATCCCCCACGAGGTCGGCGTGAGGCGGTCGGCGCTCTCGCGCGCATCACGGCTGGCGCGGCGCATGCTGATCCCCTGCGCGACCTGGACGACGGCGTGCGCGGCTTCCCGAACGGTGAAGGACTGGCGCCGTGTCGTCTGCGGCCCCTCGTGCCGGTCGAGCGTGTGCTCGCACTCCTCGCAGAAGTGCGGCGTGCCCGCGCCCGACGTGCGATGCCGGCGGGCGAGCCGCTCGATGAATGGGTGCGGCTTCTCGCCGTTCGCGTGGAGCGGCGGCCGCTTGCCCGTTCTCGGATCTATCCGGGGCACACAACGAAATCGCGGCCGCTCGTGGTGCTGGGTGCGCCCGTAGAAGCCGTCGAGCCACACGTCGCCCTGGTGCTTCGGGCACTCCGGTCGTCGGGCTGTCTGAATCCTCGGCTTCGGCATCTCACTGGGGTTGTCGGCCATCCGAGTGTCAGGTCGGATGGCACAGAGGTCCCGAGTGGTGCGTTCGGTAAACCCCTACTGACGCGAGACTTCAACGTTCGTGTCACGTCTGGCGCCCTGAAGTCACACCAGGCGGCCCGTGCGGCCCGGGCAGTCCGGATTCGCTAGCCTGTGTCCCACCCGGTCACGGAAGCTGGCCGGTTCCCCGGAGGTCACATGGGCCATCGTCGCTTCGATGCCGTGCTGTTCGACATGGACGGCGTGCTGGTCGACAGCGAGCCGTGGTGGAACGAGGTGCGCATCACCTTCGCCAGGGAGCACCGGCGACCGTGGACGGACGACGACCAGGCCTCCGTGATGGGCGGCAACTCGCGCGAATGGGCGCGGACCATGCGGCAGCGCCTGGGCCTCGACGAGCTGGCCGAGGACGAGATCCAGCACGCGATCGTGGCGGGCGTGGTCGGCTGCTATGCCGCGCGGCCAGCCCCCGTGATCGACGACGCCCCGGCGCAGGTCCGACGGATCGCGCTGGGCTGGCCGGTGGCGATCGCCTCGTCGTCGCACCGGGACGTGATCGCCGCCGCCGTCGATGCGCTCGGCCTCCACGACACCATGGGTGCCATCGTCTCCTCGGACGAGGTGGCCCGTGGCAAGCCGGCACCCGATGTGTACCTCCTCGCGGCGTCGCGGCTGGGCGTGGATCCGCGTCGCTGCCTGGTCGTGGAGGATTCGGTGAACGGGGTCCGGGCAGGCAAGGCCGCCGGAATGACGGTCGTCCTGGTGCCGAATCCCAGCGTCCCGCCGGCCGGGAATGCGCGCGAGCTTGCCGACGCAGTCGTCCCGAGCCTCGCCGACCTGGATCCGGACGCGCTGCCTGACTGACCGCGGCGCTTCGCGCCGGCGTACGAAGGCTCCTCGCCTCTCCGTTGGGCGCCGGTTCGCCGCTTCGGTCCCGCTCATCGCGGCGCATACTCGGCGGGTGACGACGCCCAGCCTGGTCGGCCCCGTCCACCGGCCCGCCCGAGTCCGCCTGGTCAGGTGGTTCTGCGTCGTTATCGTGCGAGCCCTGTTCCGCCTCCGCGTCGAGGGGCGTGATCACTGTGCACAGGGTCCGGCGATCTACTGCTTCAACCACCTCAACTGGACCGACCCCCTGATCCTGCTGGCCGTCCTCCCGGCCGCCCCGATGCTCGCGATGTTCGGACCGAAGGAGGCCGACATGACGTCGGGTGCCCGCAACCGGCTCATCTCCTGGGCCGGGTTCGGGATCCCGTACAGGCCCGCGAAGACGGACCTGATCGACACGACGCGGCGGGTCCAGCGCGTGCTGGACGACGGATGGGTCATCGTGATCGCGGGGGAGGGGAGGATCCACCGCGGCGAGCGGGAGCTGATGCCGCTCATGGACGGGACCGCGTACTTCGCCCTGCGCGCCGGCGTCCCGATCATCCCGATCGCCGTCAACGGCACCAGCTGGCTCGGCTTCGGGCGTCGCATCCGGGTGCGCGTGGGTGAGCCGCTGCCGGCCGAGGGACGCCCGACGCGGGGCGCCGTCGACGTCCTCACGAAGCGGACAAGTGACGCGCTGCTGGCGATGGTGGCCGACTTCCCGGATCGCGAGGAGCCCGGCCGCTTCGGGCGCTGGCTCACCGAGCTGTTCAACGACTGGCCCGAGGGGAGCCGCCCGGCACACGGCCAGGGTGACGCCGCCGACCTGGCACGCAACCGCGACGAGGCTGGCGCGGGTCCCGGCTGACCCCGGCTTGTGGCATCCTGCTGGGTGACCATCGAACGCATGGAGAACCCGTGGGAGCGACAGGCCTCTCAGTCGACACCACCGAGTACCGCGCGCGCCTCGCGGAGCAGCCCGACGGCCAGATCGATTCCTGGGCCGCCGAGATGATGCGGGACGTCGCGATCCGTCGCGGTGTCGTGCGCGTCGTGGAGGACTTCCGCCGCGCCACAGGGCTCACGGAACAGGAATTCGAACGCGTGTTCGCTTTTGGTGGCGGCCCGCCTGCCACGGTGGGACGCGACGCCGAGGGGCGGCTGATGGTCCCCGCTGTCGCACTCTGGGCGCTGGTGCCCGGTGTCCGGTCGCAGACGCCAGACGGTCGGGAGCGGCTGATCGAGTATCTCGTGGCCTGTTTCGACGAGATCGTCTACGTCTGACGATCCGGCCACGCCGGGCCCCGCCACAGGCCCCGCAGCGGCGCCGCTCGCCGTGGCGACCTCCGAGCCGGAGGTACCCGGACCGGTGGCGTACCGACCCGCGGCACTCGTCTCATCCGCTGCCCGGCTCCTGACGGTCGCCCGCCTCGTTCACCCGTTCCCGTCGCTGCTCGATGGCGCCGTCGTCGCCCTGGTGGCCCTCGTGGCCGGTGGCGGTCTGCCGATCGCGGCGGCGCTCGGCCTCTCGATGACCCTGCTCCAGTTCACGATCGGCATCGTCAACGATCTCGTGGACGCCTCGACCGACGCGGGCCTCAAGGCTGGCAAACCCATCCCGGACGGCCTGGTGTCGGTCACCCAGGCGAGGCTCGCGGCCGTCGTGGCCGGGTCGGCAGGGCTCCTGCTCTCGCTCGTGGGCGGCCCGGGTGCCCTGCTGCTGGCCGTCGTCGGCCTCGCCATCGGCATCGCCTACGACCTCTGGGCGAAGGGCACCACGCTCTCCTGGCTGCCGCTCGCGACCGGGATCCCGCTCCTTCCCGTCTATGGCTGGTACGGGGCAACCGGTGAGCTGCCGGGCCTGTTCCTGGTCCTGATCCCAGCAGCGGCCAACGCGGGAACCGCACTTGCCCTTGCCAACTCCCTGGTGGACATGGAGCGCGATCGCGCCGCCGGGCAGCGGTCGATCGCGCTGGCCCTGGGCTGGGCCCGGGCCTCGCGCCTCGTGCTCGCCCTTCAGGTGGTCGTCGCCGTGCTCGCCGTGGGCACGTCGGTTGCACTCGGGGCTCCGACAGGATGGGTTGGTGCCGTGCTGCTCGCGACCATGGCGCCAATCGGAGGGGCGGTGATGGGACTCCTGGCCGCGAGGCGCGGGATCACGGGCCTCCGGGAGCTCTCGTGGGACGTCCAGGCAGTCGGGACGGGCCTGCTGGCCGTGGCTTGGCTGGGTGCCCTGAGCGCCACGGTCGGGTCGCCCGCGAGCTGACCGGTGCGCCGGCGAACCACCCAAGGTCCCGGCCGCTCCGGAACGGAAGTACCTCTCGCGGTCCACCCAAACCGCCGGTACGATTGCCTCCTTCGTCGAGGCCGACGGGGCCCCCGATGTGACCCAGGGGACCCGCACCGGCGACCACCAGTTGATCCCATCGCCACCGCCCTTGCCCAGTTGGGCGGCAGGACTTATGAAGCCGGCGCCAATCATGGCGCCGGCTTCTATTTGTGGGTCGGGGAGGGGAGGCCTAGCGGTCGGAGTCTCCGGTGCGCACGACCGCGATCGCGTTCTCCAGCCTGAGCTTGGCGATCGTCAGGTACTTGGCGAGGTTGGTCCGGTCGGTCGAGCCGATCGCCGCGAGGACCTCCGGGTTGCGGAGGACGTCCAGCAGGTCCTCGACCGCGGTGTTGAGCTGCTGCTTGGCGGTCACCAGGGTGTCGTCGCGGATGGGCTCGGGGCCGCCGGTGTGATCGGTCCAGCCCTCGGCGGCCACCTCGGGCTCGGGTTCCGCCACCGGCGCTTCCAGCTCCTCGCCTTCGGGATCGGGGGCCTGGCGGGCCGGTCGTCCCTCGATCCGCTCGCGGAGCTTGACCAGCGACAGCTCGTTGCGGGCGACCTGGTCGGCAAGCTTCTTGCGCTTCCGGGGGTCGGTCACTTTCATGAGCTCATAAGCGTGCGAGAGGGTGTCCTTGCGCAAAGACACGAGCTCCCGGACCTCGGGCGGGGCGTCGGCCAGCCGGAGGCGGTTCTCCAGGTACCCCTTGTCCTTGCCCAGCTTCTCGGCGAGCTTGCGGATGCTGTACCCGTGGTCCCGGATCATCCGGTCGTACATCGCCGCCTCGTCGAGCGGCGAGATGTCCTCGCGCTGGAGGTTCTCGATGATCGAGATCTCGAGGGCAGTCTCGTCGTCGATGTCCTCAACGAGGGCGGGGATCGTGATCATGCCGGCCAGCTTGGACGCTCGCCAGCGACGCTCGCCCGCGATCAGCTGGAAATGGTTCTCGCCAATGGGCCGCACGAGGATCGGCTGGAGCACCCCGTGCTCGCGAATGCTGGCGGCCAGCTCCTTGAGCGTCTCCTCGTCGAAGGCCAGCCGCGGCTGCTCGGGGTTCGATTCGACACGATCGAGGGGCACGACCTTGACGCCGGTCGAGCGATGCGTCGTCTCCGGTGAGAGGAGGCTGACGATCGCGGGCGGGAGCTCGCGCTCCTCGGAGAGGCGGCGGGCGGCTGCCGCTCGGAAGTCAGTCCTGGCCAAGTTCGATCACCTCCCGGGCGAGCTCGCGGTACCGGGCGGCGGCGTCGGACGAACTCGCGTACGACGTGATCGGCCGTCCGACGAGGGGCGCCTCGCCTAGCTTCACGGTGTTCCGGATGATGGTGCGGAAGACGTGGTGATCGCCGACGACGCGCAGCTCGTCGAGCATGTCCTTCGCGAGGTTGGTGCGGCCGTCGTAGAACGTGGGCAGCAGCCCGAGGATACGGAGGTCCCGGTTGAGCTTGAGCCGGATCGCATTGATGACCTTGACCAGGTTGTTGAGGCCCTTCATCGCGTAGAACTGCGTCTGCACCGGGATGATCACGCTGTTCGCGGCGACGAGGCCGTTCACCGTCAGCAGCCCGAGGTTCGGCGGGCAGTCGATGAGCACGTAGTCGTAATCCCCGATCGCCTCGCTCATCGCATCGCGCAGGATCCCCTCACGACCCAGCGCCGTGAACAACTCGCCTTCCGTGCTGGCGAGGTCGATGTGCGCGGGGGCGACGTCGATGCCGGCGGTCTCCGTAGGGAGCACGGCCTCGGCGAGCGTGCACCGGCCGTCGGCCAGGACGTCAGCCATGGACCGCTCCACGGTATTGAGGTTGATGCCCACGCCGGCCGTCAGGTTTGCCTGTGGATCCATGTCAATGAGCAGCACGCGGAGGCCGTGCTCGGTGAGCGCGCCGGCGAGATTGATCGCAGTCGTGGTCTTGCCGACGCCACCCTTCTGGTTGGCAATCGCGATCACGTGGGTCAAGGGCACCACCTCGGAAGCGAACGGCCCGCGGGGCCGGATGTGACGACGAGACTCGGCGAATGCTACAGCGCCGCGCCGGATGGCGGAGCGTGTTGTCCACACCAGGGCCGAGTTGTGCACCGTATTGTGGATATCCAGCCGGGGCCGGCGTGCTACCGCAACACCCATATCGAACCCGCAACCCGGCGATCACAAACCGGAAACCGGGAGCGCTGCAGCCACCGCGCGTCCGGATCCCGAGGACTGGCCCTGCCGACCGGCCCACAAGGGCGGTGGTCGTCCCGCCTATGATGGGGACAACCCGATGTCTTTGCGCAACGACAGCCAGCCCGGGATCCCGGAGGGAGCACTGGACGTGTCCAAGAATGCGGAACGGATCGCCCGTCTGGAGCAGATGCGCGCGGAAGCCCTCCTGGGCGGTGGTCCGGTGCGGATCGAGCGCCAGCATGCGTGGGGCAAGCTGACCGCACGGGAGCGCCTCGACCTCTTGCTGGACCCGGGCTCGTTCGTGGAGATGGACGCCTTCGTCACCCACCGTGCGACCGAGTTCGGCCTCGACCGTCAGCACTTCCTCGGCGATGGTGTCGTGACCGGGCACGGCACGATCGATGGCCGCCTGGTGTTTGTGTTCTCGCAGGACTTCACCGTCTTCGGCGGATCCCTGTCCGAGGCGTACGCGGAGAAGATCTGCAAGATCATGGACCTGGCGATGAAGGTCGGTGCGCCGGTGGTCGGGCTCAACGATTTGGGTGGGGCCCGCATCCAGGAGGGCGTTGCCTCGCTCGGCGGCTACGCGGAGATCTTCCTCCGCAACGTGCTTGCCTCCGGCGTCGTCCCCCAGATCTCGGTGATCCTTGGTCCATGCGCGGGCGGTGCCGTGTACTCGCCGGCGATGACCGACTTCACCGTGATGGTGGAGGGGACGAGCTACATGTTCGTCACCGGTCCCAACGTGGTGAAGGCCGTGACCCACGAGGAGGTCGACGCCGAGGCCCTCGGCGGTGCGGGCGTCCACACCGGCCGGAGCGGCGTGGCGCACCTCGCGGCCCGCGACGAGGCCGAGGCGATGGACCACGTCAAGCGCCTGCTGGCCCACCTGCCGCAGAACAACCTTGCCGATCCGCCGGTCACCTCCACAACGGATCCGTCGGACCGCATGGCACCGGAGCTGGACGGCATCGTCCCGGACGAGCCACACACCCCCTACGACATGCACGACGTCCTGAACCGGATCGTCGACGACGGCGAGTTCTTCGAGCTCCAGCCTGCGTGGGCGGGAAACATTCTCATCGGGTTCGCGCGACTCGGGGGCCGGCCTGTGGGGATCGTCGCCCAGCAGCCCGCGGTGCTTGCGGGCGCGCTCGACATCGACGCGTCGGTGAAGGCGGCGCGGTTCGTGCGAACCTGCGATGCGTTCAACGTGCCACTGGTGACCTTCGTCGACGTCCCGGGCTTCCTGCCCGGCGTCGCCCAGGAGCATGGCGGGATCATCAAGCATGGCGCGAAGCTCCTATACGCCTATTGCGAGGCGACCGTCCCCAAGGTCACCGTGATCACACGCAAGGCCTACGGGGGTGCCTACGACGTGATGAGCAGCAAGCACATCCGGGGTGACATGAACTTCGCCTGGCCAACCGCGGAGATCGCGGTGATGGGGGCCGCGGGGGCGGTGAACATCATCTTCAAGGACGCGATCGCGCATGCCGAGGATGGCGCCGCCGAACATCGCCGGCTCGTGAGCCAGTACGAGAAGGAGTTCTCCAATCCGTACATCGCTGCAGCCCGGGGCTACATCGACGAAGTCATCCTCCCGCGCGAGACACGGCCGAGGCTGATCCGCTCGCTGGAGGTTCTTGCGGACAAGCGCGACACCAACCCGCGGAAGAAGCATGGCAACATTCCGCTCTGACCCTCCGCCAGTGTCTTTGCGCACAGACAACCGACCGGGGAGCACCCGATGACGACCCAGGCGGCGCCGTTCCGGCGCGTACTGATCGCAAATCGCGGCGAGATCGCGGTCCGGATCATCAGGGCCTGCCACGAGATGGGGATGGAGGCCGTCGCCGTCTACAGCGACGCCGACGTCGGTGCCGCCCACGTCCGACTTGCCGACCAGGCCGTCCACATCGGGCCGTCCGCCCCGTCCGAGAGCTACCTCCGGATCGACGCCGTGATCGACGCGGCGCGCTCGACCGGAGCAGAGGCGATCCACCCGGGCTACGGGTTCCTCGCCGAGCGGGCCGCGTTTGCGCGGGCCGCGGAGGATGCCGGCATCGTGTTCGTGGGACCGGCATCGGATGCGATCGAGGCATTGGGCGACAAGCTCAATGCGCGCCGGCTCGCCGCGCAGGTCGGTGTGCCGTCGGTGCCGGGGACCCTGGAGCCCGCGCCGGTGGACCACCCGGATCAAGTGGCGCAGATCCTTGCCACGGCACGCGAGATCGGATTCCCGTTGCTCGTCAAGGCAGCCGCGGGGGGTGGTGGCCGGGGAATGCGACGCGTCACCCGCGAGCAGGACCTGGCTGCGGCGCTCGTCTCCGGATCCAGCGAGGCGGCGTCCGCATTTGGCGATGGTTCCGTCTACCTGGAGCGCGAGATCCTGCCCGCGCGCCACATCGAGGTCCAGCTGCTCGCCGACGCGCAGGGTCGTGTCGTCGCGCTCGGGGAGCGCGACTGCTCGCTCCAGCGTCGCCACCAGAAGCTCGTGGAGGAGGCCCCGGCGCCCGGGTTGAGCGAGGGCCAGCGTCGTCATCTGCACGGCCTGGCCATCCGGCTGGGCGAGGCGGCGGGACTCCGCAATGCGGCGACCTGCGAGTTCCTGCATGACCCGGAAGGCAACTTCTGGTTCCTGGAGGTCAACACACGACTCCAGGTGGAGCACGGCGTGACGGAGCTTGTGTCCGGGGTGGACATCGTCCGTGAGCAGTTCCGGATCGCGGCCGGGGAGCCGTTGAGCGCGGAGGTCGTCGCCGCGGGGGAGCGGGCGGCGACGCCGTCGAGCCACGCGATCGAGGTACGCATCGCGGCCGAGGATCCCGCACAGGCCTTCGCCCCGACGCCGGGCCGGGTCGGACGCTGGGTCATGCCGGCCGGTCCGGGCGTGCGCGTCGATACGCATATCGAGGCCGGCGATCGTGTGCCCGCGGAGTACGACAACCTGATCGCGAAGCTGATGGTCCACGCCCATGACCGCGATGCGGCCATCGACAGGTTGCGCCGTGCCCTGGACGAGACGGAGATCGGCGGTGTCCAGACGACCGTCCCGTTCCACCGCGAGGTCGCGCGGAGCGCGGCCTTCCGCGACGGCGACCTGTCGACCGGATGGGTTGAGCAGCACTGGAAAGGGGACGCGGCCCGGTCCGCGGCGCGTCGCCGCGCATTGCTCGCAACGGGTTTGGAAGCCATCAGCCGGGAACCGGCGGCGGCGGGTACCTTGGCGGGCACGTCGGCAGGGACGACGGCGGGCACCGCGTCTCGTCAAGCGATCGGCGGCAGTGGATGGCGACAGGGTGCACGCATACGGGGAGCGGACCGATGGCCGAGCTGACGACGGACCAGGTCGTGCATGCCCAGGTGGACCCGCGAGCGGTGCGCGTGCAGTTGTCCGCGATCAATCGGATCGGGGACGAGCCGGCGATGCGCATCGGGCCCTCGCCCGAGCCGCTGCGCATGACGAACCCGACCGTGGGCACGGGCCCGCTCGGTGGCGTTGCCATCGAATCGGATGGCGCGGAGCGGGGGAGTGTCCTTGCGCAAAGACGGGTGCTCGTGGACGACACGCCCATGGACGCGGCTGTCTGGTGCACGGGCGAGGGCCGCTTCGCGCTGGTCGAGGATGGCGACGCCACCAGGGTGATCCTCGAGCCCTCATCGCCGGGGCCTGTCGGGGTCCGCGTTCGCGAGGTGCTGGTCGACGGTTTCCGCTTCCTCGTGGACGTAGAGTCCGAGCGGATCGCGGCGCTTCGTGAGCGGGCCGGCCGTGGGCGTGCGTCGAACGCGCAGAGCGGACCATTGCAGGTCAAGGCCATCATCCCGGGTAAGGTGGTGTCGGTGTCCGTCGCGGCCGGCGACGCGGTCACGGCGGGCCAGCAGCTCCTGGTGGTCGAGGCGATGAAGATGCAGAACGAGCTCCGTGCGCCGCGGGACGGGACGATCGACCGCGTCGGGGTCACCGTGGGCGTCAACATCGAGATCGGCGACCTGCTCGTGGTCATCAGCTAGCGGAGGTCTGGGTGGACGAGGAGGCGCAGGCAGCACGGGGCGGCGCGAGCCAGGCCGGTGGTGGGGAGGCGAACCAGCCGCCGGACGGAGGTCGCGGCGGCGATCCGGCGGCGTCCGGTCACGTCGCTGACGTGGAGCGCTGGCGTGCCACCACGCGGTCCAGGGCCGTTGCCGCCTCGGCGGAGCGCAGGGACGTGTTCGCGACCACCTCGGAGATCGCCATCTCGGATGTCTACACGCCCGATGATGTCGCGGCCATGGACCCCGCGGTGGACCTCGGGCTGCCGGGCGAGTACCCGTTCACTCGTGGCGTGCAACCGACGATGTACCGCTCCCGGTTCTGGACGATGCGCCAGTACGCGGGCTTCGCGACGGCCGCCGAGACCAACGAGCGCTTCCGCTACCTGCTGGAGCAGGGTCAGACCGGTCTCTCCGTCGCCTTCGACCTGCCCACCCAGATGGGGTTCGACTCGGACGCGCCCGAGGCCGAGGGCGAGGTGGGACGGGTGGGGGTACCGGTCTCATCGCTGGCCGACATGGAGGTCCTGTTCGCCGGCATCCCGCTGGGCACGGTCAGCACCTCGATGACGATCAACGCCACGGCTCCCATCCTGCTCGCGCTGTACGTTGCGGCCGCCGAGAAGCAGGGCGTCACCCGCAGCCTGGTCTCGGGCACGACCCAGAACGACATCCTCAAGGAGTACATCGCCCGGGGGACATGGATCTATCCGCCGAGGGCGTCCATGCGCCTGGTCACCGACGTCTTCGAGTTCGCGTCGCGCGAGCTCCCGCGGTGGAACACCATCAGCATCTCCGGCTACCACATGCGTGAGGCAGGGGCCACGGCGGCCCAGGAGCTGGCGTTCACGCTGGCCGACGGGATCGCCTACGTCGAGGCTGCCCTGGGCCGAGGGCTCGCGGTGGACGACATCGCCCCGCGCCTCTCGTTCTTCTTCGCGGCCTGGTCCGAGCTGTTCGAGGAGGTCGCCAAGTTCCGGGCGGCCCGGCGGATGTGGGCCAGGATCATGAAGGAGCGCTTTGGGGCCCGGAACCCCAAGTCGATGATGTGCCGGTTCCATACCCAGACCGCGGGTTCCTCGCTGACCGCCCAGTCGATCGACAACAACGTGGTCCGGACGACCCTCCAGGCGCTCGCCGCCGTGCTCGGGGGCACCCAGAGCCTGCACACCAACTCCCGCGACGAGGCGCTGGCGCTGCCCACCGTCGAGTCCGCCCGGCTGGCGCTGCGAACCCAGCAGATCATCGCCCACGAGGCTGGCGTGACCGAGACCCCGGATCCCCTGGCCGGATCCTGGTTCGTCGAGTCGCTGACGGACCAGCTCGAGGCCGCGGCCACCGCCTACCTGGCCGAGATCGATGCCATGGGTGGCACGCTGGCCGCCATTGAGGGCGGCTTCCAGCAGCGCCAGATCCAGGAGTCGGCCTATCGCGTCCAGCGCGAGATCGAGCGGGCGGACCGGATCGTCGTGGGCGTCAACAGGTTCCGCGACGACGAGCCTGGTGGCCGTCCCGCGCTGCTGCGCATCGACCCGGAGGGGGAGCGGCGACAGGTGGCGAGCCTGCGCCGCGTCCGGGCGGAGCGGGACGCGGCCGCCTGGGCATCCGCCATGCGACGGCTCGATGAGGAGGCGCAGGGCACCGGAAACCTGCTGCCCGCGATGATCGAGGCGGTCGCTGCCTACGCCACCGTCGGAGAGATCGCCGACCGCCTGCGGTCCGCGTGGGGTGTCCATCGCGAGCTGATCACCGTCTGAGAGGAGCCGGCCATGAGTGATCCCATGAGTGAGGCCCGCAGGGTGCCGGGGCACATCCGACAGCTGGGCAGGATCCACCATGTCGCGCTCGTCGTGCGGGACCTGGACGAGTCGCTCGTGTTCTGGCGCGACACCCTTGGCCTGCCTGTCGAGCTGGTCCTCCCGATCGAGCAGGACCGCGTCACGATCGCGTTCCTGGCGGTCGGGGAGTCCAAGGTGGAGCTCGTCCAGCCCACGGACGACACGACCGGCGTCGCACGGTTCCTGGCGACCAAGGGGGAGGGCTTCCACCACGTGTGCTTCGAGGTGGACAACGTCTCCGAGACCCTGATGCGCCTCGAGATGGACGGGATGGAGCTGATCGACACCGTGGCCCGCAAGGGCGCCGAGGGCCCGGTGGCCTTCATCCACCCGCGTTCCTGCCACGGCGTCCTGGTGGAGCTGATCGAGAAGGCCGGCGGCCCTGCGTGGGCCGCTCTCGGGTACCCGGCAGGCTAGGGCCGGACCGCCGTCACGAGGAACAGCGGGTAGGCGCGACCGTTCTTGGCCACGTCCCAGGCGGGCTGGAAGGTGACGTCCCGGAACCCGGCCGCCTCGGCGCGTCGCCGCAGATCGTCACGCTCGAAGCCGTGCAGGACGGCATCGTCCGGGTCCGTGTGGAACGAGCCGTCCTCGGCCTCGAGGTCGACCATCGCGATCCGTCCGCCGGGGTCGAGCATC
Organism: uncultured Chloroflexia bacterium; assembly: GCA_963713975.1. Classification (GTDB taxonomy): domain Bacteria; phylum Chloroflexota; class Limnocylindria; order Limnocylindrales; family CSP1-4; genus CAIXZV01. The sequence continues at coordinate 3,358,153 of OY970218.1, read as the reverse complement.
GCGGCGAGTTGCTCCATGGCGGTGGCCGTGTCAAGGACGTGGTGGAGGGCCATCAGGCTCACGGCGAGGTCGAACCGCTCCGCGGGCAGCGGGTCCACGGTGAGCGCGTGACGCAGGGTCCGCACGCCGGCATAGCCGCCGCTCCTGATCTTGGCATCCGCCACGTCCAGCATCCCGCCTGAGGCGTCGGCCAGGACCACGGACCCGACGTGCGGCGCCAGGGCAAGACCGAGGAGGCCGGTCCCGGCACCAAGCTCCAGGACGCGGGCGTCCGGGGCGGGCTGCGTGGCGGCCAGGATCACCGCCGCGATCGCGATGGCGCGCTCCGTGCGCTCTGGGGTGTCCCACTCGGGGGCTCGATCATCGAAGCTGGTCATGCCGCCATTGTGCCCTGTGACGCCGATCCGCCCGGCCGCCGGATCAGCGGACGAGCCGGCGCACGACCCCGCAGGCCAGCAGGCTGCCGGCCACGACCGCCGCCTGTCGCCAGATCCAGGCGCGCCCGCCCGGGTCGTCCGGACCGGCTTCCAGCGGGCCGTTGTCCGGTCGGATGCACACGAGGGGTACCCATGCGAGCGCTCCGATGATGGCCTCGTCCGTCGCCGACCATGGGTTGAGGCCGATCATCAGGGCGGGAGCGCCCGTTGCCCTCGTGAGGTCCGGGAGGATCCGGGCGCGCACGACCGGATCGAGCTCCTCGGCGGCGATGCCGGCGTGGCGGCCACCGGGCATCCAGACCTCCACTCGCGGGTCGACCAGCAGGTTCCGGTACCACTCGGTGCGGGGACCGAAGCCGGCCAGCACCCAGGCCGCTCCTTCCGCGACCAGGTAGCTGAGCGGCGTCTCCCGCACCAGCCCGCTCTTCCGCCCGCGGACCCGGAGCAGCAGCATGTAGCCGCCGATCGGGGTGCCCAGCCATGCCCCGAGGCCGGCCCGGTGGAGCGGCACCATGAATCCGCGGTTCAGGCACTTGAAGCCGCGGCGGAGCCAGGGTTCGGCCATGGCCCATCCGCCATCGGCCAGCGGAGGCTCGGCGAGCGGTGGAAAGGCTCCGGCTGGAGCGGGTGAAGCGGTCACCCGGGCAGCATGGACGCCCGTCCACCGATGCGGCAGGGCCAGAGGCGTCCCGGCAGCGGGCGGTTCGGCCCGGGGCGGTGGCCTGGTCGTGGCCCGGGGCGAGCGGCGCCTAGAAGGCCCAGGCGAAGACGATGTCGCGGGCGCCCACGGCGGCGCGCGAGAAGGTCACGATCCGGCCGGCGAGGTCCCGGATCCACGGCTTCTCTTCCCGGGGCAGCAGCCCCAGCTCCTCCTCCAGGAGCTCGATCCAGTGTCCGGCCAGCGCACCGACCTGGTCATCCGGGAGACTCGCGACCACCTCGACCCAATCCGGATCGACGCGGTCCAGGATCAGCTCGGTGTTCGTGGACCCGTCGAGATCGGAGCGTGCATCCAGGAAGTCGGAGGGCTCATCCCTGCCGGTCACCGCGCGGACCGCCTCGCTGAACAGGTCCAGCCAGGTCGGGTCCAGCCCGCCGCCGAGGGGCAGGTGGGCGACGAACCGGTCCGTGTCGTCGAACGCCGCGACGTCGTCGATCGAGAGCGCGAGGACGATGTCCCGGGCGTCGCCCGCGACGAGGTCCATCAGACTGCTCATAGGCGCCGGGGCGCCGCTCCTCCTTCCATCTCGCACCACGACCCGCGCGGGATCGCAAGGCGACAGTCTACGGCGTCCGTCAGCCCCGGTATCCGGCCTCGCGCAGCAGCGCGGGCAGCTCCGTGGGCGAGCCGGCGACCCGGAAGCCCGCGGTCTCCAGCGCCGTCACCTTGGAGGCCGCCGTGCCGCGTCCGCCCGAGATGATCGCTCCGGCGTGGCCCATGCGCTTGCCCTCGGGGGCCGTGCGACCGGCGATGAACGCCACCTTCGGGACGTGCGCCATGTGCTCGGCGGCCCATGCCGCGGCCTCCTCCTCGGCGGCCCCGCCGATCTCGCCGATGAGCACCAGGGCCTCCGTCTCGGGATCCGCCGCGAACAGCTCCAGGACGTCCAGGAACTGGGTCCCGATGACTGGGTCGCCGCCGATCCCGACGCAGGTGGACTGGCCGAGGCCGGCGTCGGTCATGGCCTGGACGGCCTCGTAAGTCAGCGTGCCGGAGCGGGAGACGACGCCGACGTGGCCCTCGCGATGGATCGAGCCCGGGATGATGCCCACCTTCGCCCGTCCCGGAGACGTGGCCCCCGGGCAGTTGGGGCCGATCAGGCGGGCGCCGGCGCGCCGTACGACCTCGACGACCGGGACCATGTCCAGGGCAGGGATGCCCTCGGTGATGCAGAAGATGGTGGAGATCCCGGCGTCCACGGCCTCGAGCACCGCGTCCGGGGCACCGCCGGCCGGGACGAAGATGCAGGACGTGTTGGCGCCGGTCTCGCGGACGGCGTCGATCACGGTGTTGAACACCGGGACCCGACCGTCCAGGGCCGTCTGGCCGCCCTTGCCCGGCGTCATGCCGGCGACGATCGGGGTGCCGTACTCGAGCATGGCCCGGCTGTGGAACTCGCCCTCGCGCCCGGTGATGCCCTGGACCACGAGCCGCGTGTCGCGCCCGATCAGGATGCTCACGCCGCCGCTCCCTTCGCCGCCAGCACGGCCTTGGCCGCCGCCTCGTCCAGGCTGCCCGCGGTCACGAACTTTGCGGCCTCCAGCAGCTGTGCCGCTTCCTCCGCATTGGTGCCCACGATCCGGACCACCATCGGCACGTCGCGCACCTGCTGGGCGCGGGCGTCGATCAGGCCCTGGGCAACCTCGTCGCCGCGGGTGATGCCGCCGAAGATGTTGACCAGGATCGCCTTGACGTTCCGGTCCTCGAGGATGAGCCGCATCGCGGCCGCGACGCGGTCCGCCTTGGCCCCGCCGCCGATGTCCAGGAAGTTCGCGGGTTCGCCGCCGGCCCGTTTCACGAGGTCCATCGTCGTCATCGCAAGGCCGGCGCCGTTGACCATGCAGCCGATGTCGCCGTCGAGCTTGATGAAGGTCAGGTCGTAGCGGCGGGCCTCGATGTCGGTCGGGTCCTCGGCGTCCAGGTCCCGCAGCTCCTCGAGCTGGGGGTGGCGGGCGAGGGCGGAGTCGTCGAGCGTGATCTTGGCGTCGAGGAGGACGAGTCGCTCCACCGGCGTGCCCTGGGCACCGTGCTCGCGGATGACCGCCAGCGGGTTGATCTCCACGAGGTCCGCGTCGTAGGCGAGCATCGTCCGCAGCAGCCCCTTGGCGATCGCCGCCCCGGCCTTCCAGTGCGCCCCGAACCCGATCGAGAACGCGAGATCGCGGGCCGCGAAGTCTGGCAGCCCGAGCAGGGGATCGATGTGCTGGTAGACGAGCGCTCCGGGGTTGTCGACGGCGACCTGCTCGATCTCCACGCCGCCCTCCGCGGAGCCGATGAACATCAGCCTGCGGGTGGCGCGGTCGAGCACGACCGAGAGGTAGTACTCCTTCACGATCTCGGCGGCGGGACCCACCAGCACCCGCCGGACGGGCAGGCCCTTGATCTCGAGCGCGAGGATCTGCGCCGCGACATCCTCGGCCTCGTCCGCGGTGGACGCGAGCCGGACGCCGCCAGCCTTGCCGCGCCCGCCCACCAGCACCTGGGCCTTGATCACGACCTTGCCGGTCGCGTTCGCCGGGTCGGCGAGGAACCGGACCGCGGCGGTACGCGCCTGGGTCGGTGTGCGGGCGACCTCCCACGGCGGGACCGGGAGCCCCTGGGCAACGAGCAACGACTTGGCGTCGGCTTCGTGGATCTTCACGCGACGGGCGAGACCTCCGGGCGAGCGGGACCTGGGCTGATCCCGATGATAGCCGCGCGACCGCTGGGCGGGGCGGGCCATTCCGGCTTCGAACGGTGCGTGCCCGCTCGGCTACGGCCGGATGGCCCATGCCTAGGCGACCTCCGGCACCCGGGAAAGGGGGGCCGCCCGAGCCTCCGCGGGTCCAATGGCGCGGCTAGAATGGATCCATGCCCCACCGAGTCACCCTCATCCCCGGCGATGGCATCGGGCCGGAGCTGGCGGAGGCCACCCGCCGTGTCCTCGACGCCTCTGGTGTCGCCTTCGACTGGGAGCTCCAGGACGCCGGAGAGGGCGTCATGGCCCAGTACGGGACCCCGCTCCCGGACCATGTGCTGGAGTCGATCCGGCGCAACAAGGTCGCCCTCAAGGGCCCCATCACCACGCCCGTCGGCTCCGGCTTCCGGAGCGTCAACGTGGCGTTGCGCCAGACGCTCGGCCTGTACGCGAACCTCCGGCCCGCGCGGTCCATCAAGGGCCTGCAGACGCGCTATGACGACGTCGACCTCGTGATCGTCCGAGAGAACACCGAGGACCTGTACGCCGGCATCGAGCACATGGTCGGCAAGGATGCGGCCGAGAGCATCAAGATCATCACCCGTGAGGCCTCGGAGCGGATCGCCCGCTTCGCGTTCGAGTACGCGGTCGACAACGGCCGACGCAAGGTCACCGCGGTCCACAAGGCCAACATCATGAAGATGTCGGATGGCCTGTTCCTCGAGAGCTGTCGGACGGTTGCCGCGGACTACGAGGGCAGGATCGAGTTCGAGGACCGCATCGTCGACAACATGTGCATGCAGCTGGTGCAGAAGCCAGAGCTGTACGACGTCATGGTCCTGCCCAACCTCTACGGCGACATCGTGAGCGACCTGTGCGCGGGGCTGGTCGGTGGCCTGGGCGTGGCGCCCGGCGCCAACATCGGCCTGGAGGCGTCCGTGTTCGAGCCCGTGCACGGCTCCGCGCCCAAGTACGCGGGCCTCAACAAGGCGAACCCCACCGCTCTGATGCTGTCCGGCGTCCTCATGCTCCGCCACCTGGGCGAGCAGGATGCGGCGGTCCGCGTGGAGACGGCCATGCGCGAGGTCATCGCCGAGGGCAAGGCCACGACCTACGACCTGGGCGGCCCGGCGGGCACGAAGGAGTTCGCGGACGCCATCATCGCGCGGCTCGCCTGACGGCCGGCCCAAGCCAAGCTGCGACCCGCGGCCGCGGGTCGGGAGACAACGGAGGCTCCATGCTCCTGCGGTACCGGGGCAGCGAGGGGATGTATGCGTGGGCATTCCATCGCATCGCGGGGATCGCCATCTGGGCGTTCATCCTGCTCCATGTCTTCGACATCTGGCTCGCGGGCGCCAATCCGCCGCTGTACGACGAGCTCCTGGTGATCTACGCCAGCCCCGGCGGGCGCGTCGTGGAGTCGCTGCTCGGCGCGGCGCTCCTGTACCACGCGCTCAACGGCGTGCGGATCATCATCATGGACTTCTGGCCGTCGATGACCCGCTACCACAAGCAGCTGTGGTACGCGAGCTGGGTCCTGTTCGTCATCATCGGGCTGCCGATCCTCGTCCAGATCATGGCACCCGCCTTCGGGTTCGAGCCCCCCTTCAGGTTCCAGTCATGACCACCAAGTACTCCCGCTCCGGTCGTGTCCGCCCGTCGGGCAGCGGCTGGGAGCTCGCGATCTGGTACCTCATGCGGCTGACGGGCCTGGGCCTGTTCGTGACCGCCCTCGCCCACTACATCATCGTCCACTTCCTGTACGACCCCAAGGACCAGACGGCGCAGTGGATCCTCGATGAGCGGTGGGGGAGCCTGGCGTGGCGGACGGCCGACTGGCTGATGCTCTCGTTCGTCGTCTTCCATGCGTTCATGGGCATGCGCACTGTCGTCCAGGACTACACGTCCGGTGGCCTGCGGATGGCGCTGACGCTGCTGCTCTACATGGGCGCCCTCGTGATCTTCGCGATGGGCACGATCGCGGTCGCCACCATGAGCTTCCCGGTGCGGCCATGATCCGGGACCACGATGCGCTGATCGTAGGGGCCGGCGGCGCCGGCCTGTGGGCAGCCCTCGAGCTCGCCAAGGCCGGGGTGGATTCGGCCGTCCTGACCAAGCTGTACCCGACCCGCTCCCACACCGGCGCCGCCCAGGGCGGCGTGTGTGCCGCCCTGGGGAACCAGGAGGAGGACCACTGGGAGTGGCACATGTTCGACACCATCAAGGGTGGCGACTACCTGGTGGACCAGGACGCGGCCGAGGTGCTCGCCCGCGAGGCCATCGAGACGGTGATCGAGCTCGAGCATATGGGCCTGCCGTTCAACCGGACACCCGACGGCAAGATCGACCAGCGCCGGTTCGGCGGTCACACGCGCAACTACGGCGAGGGCCCGGTCATGCGGGCGTGCTTCGCCGCCGACCGCACCGGCCACATGATCCTCCAGACCCTCTACCAGCAGTGCCTCAAGGCTGGCGTCAAGTTCTACGACGAGTACCACGTGGTGGACCTTGTCACCGACGGTGGTGCCCTGGGCTCGGGCGGACGCGCTGCCGGCGTGGTGGCCTACCGGATCGCCGACGGCGAGCTGGTAACGCTGCGCTCCAAGGCCGTGCTGATCGCGACGGGTGGCTTCGGGCGCATGTTCCGGGTTACCTCCAACGCCTGGAGCCTCACCGGCGACGGAGTCTCCCTGGCCTACCGCCATGGCGTCCCGATGCAGGACATGGAGTTCTACCAGTTCCATCCCACGGGCATCGTCGGGATCGGGATCCTGCTCTCGGAGGCGGCTCGCGGCGAGGGCGCCTACCTGCTTGACAACGACGGCTTCCGGTTCATGGAGCGCTACGCCCCCAAGCTCATGGAGCTGGCGCCACGGGACATGGTCAGCCGGGCCATCGTGCAGGAGATCCGGGCCGGGCGCGGCATCGATGGCAAGGACTACGTCTACCTCGACGTCCGCCACCTCGGGCGCAAGAAGATCGACGAGAAGCTGCCCGACATCACCGACTTCGTCCGGGTCTACCAGGGCATCGAGCCCTACACGGACCCGATCCCGATCCAGCCGACCGCGCACTACGCGATGGGCGGCGTCCCCACCAACATGCTGACGCAGGTGACGCGCGACGCCGCCAACACGGTGGTGCCGGGTCTCTACGCGGCCGGCGAGGCAGCCTGCGTGTCCGTCCACGGGGCCAACCGCCTGGGGACGAACTCGCTGGTGGACCTGCTGGTCTTCGGGCGGCGGGCCGGACGCCAGATGGCGGCCGACATCCGGGGCGTGGACCTCGCCGAGGTCTCGGAGGAGGTCACCGAGCCCGTCCGAGCGGAGCTCGAAGCCATCCGCGAACGCCCCCGGGGCGAGCGGAAGGAGGTCATCCGCACGGAGCTGGCCGACGTGATGATGGACGATGCCGGGGTCTACCGCGACGCGGCCGGCCTCGAGCGCGCCCGGTCCAAGGTCGCCGAGCTTCGGCAGCGCTACGAGGGCGTCAGCATCGACGACAAGGGCATGACCTTCAACACGGACCTCCTCGAGGCACGTGAGGTCGGCTACCTGCTCGACTGCGCCGAGACGATGGTCGCCGCATGCATCAACCGGAAGGAAAGTCGCGGGGCCCATAGCCGGGAGGATTACCCGGACCGGGACGACGTGAACTTCCTGACCCATTCCCTCGCGACGAAGGGCGCGGACGGGGCGATCGAGCTGGCCTACAAGCCGGTCACGATCACCAGGTTCCAGCCCAAGCCGCGTGTCTACTAGGGCGGGGGAGCGACCGATGCAGATCGAGCTGCGGATCCTCCGCTACGACCCGGAGCGGGACGAGAAGCCGCACGAGGAGCGCTACACGGTCGAGGCCGGTCCGATGGACCGCGTCCTGGACCTCCTGCACAAGGTCAAGTACGAGCAGGACGGGACGCTGACGTTCCGCAGGTCCTGCGCCCACGGCGTCTGCGGGTCGGACGCCATGCTGATCAACGGTCGAAACCGGCTTGCGTGCAAGATCCGGGTGGACCAGCTGGGTGGCAGGAGGATCACGGTGGCACCGCTGCCGGGCCTGCCGGTGATGAAGGACCTCGTCGTCGACATGGACACCTTCTTCGCCAAGTTCCGGAGCGTGCAGCCGTTCCTCCAGGCCGATGCTCCGCCACCGGACCGGGAGCGCCGGCAATCCGCCGAGGACCGGGCGAAGTTCGACGACACCACGAAGTGCATCCTGTGCGCGGCGTGCACGACCTCGTGCCCGTCCTTCTGGGCCCAGCCGGACTACGTCGGGCCGGCGGCGATCGTCAACGCCCACCGGTTCATCTTCGACACCCGCGACGATGCGGCCGAGGAGCGCCTGGAGATCCTGGCCGACCGCGACGGCGTCTGGCGCTGCCGCACGATCTTCAACTGCACGGACGCCTGCCCGCGCGGCATCCACATCACCCAGGCGATCCTCGAGGTGTCCTCGGCGATCGTGGGGCGTCGCGCCTGAGCGGACCGCGTCCGGACTCCGGTGCCGGGACCGCCCAGCTCCCGGTGATCGCGCACCTCGTGATCCGCACCGACGGTGCGGCGCGGGGCAATCCCGGGCCGGCCTCACTGGGGGCGGCCCTCATCGACGGCGCCCGCGCGGATGCCCTCGAGCCCGCCGCACCGCCCGATGCGACCATCTCCGAGGCGCTCGGCATCCAGACCAACAACGTGGCCGAGTGGAGGGGCGTCGTGGAGGCGCTCAGGCTGGCGCAGCGGCTGGGCGCCGAGCGGGTTGACCTGTTCCTCGACTCCAAGCTGATCGTGGAGCAGCTCCACGGCCGGTGGCGGGTCAAGGACGCCAAGCTGATCCCGCTCCACGCCGATGCGAAGGCAATGCTTGGAGGCTTCCGCCGCTGGTCGGCGGCACATGTGCCGCGGGCCCAGAACTCGACCGCGGACCGTCTCGCCAACGAGGCCCTGGACCGGGTGGCCGCCGGGGGGCCCGCGAGGGTGGCCCGGGCCCGCCGGGTCCAGCCCGGAACCTGAACCGGTAGCCCGAGCGAAGGGAGCGCGATGCCCACCATCGTCTGCTACGGCGATTCCAACACCTACGGCTACGACGCGGCGACGGGCGGGCGGTACCCGAAGGGCGTGCGCTGGCCCGGTGTGCTGGCGGCGGAGCTGGGGGATGCCGCCGACGTGATCGAGGAGGGCCTCAACGGCCGGACCACGATCTGGGACGACCCGTACCTCGACGGCCGCAACGGGCGGACGTACGTGCTGCCCTGCCTCCGCTCGCACGCCCCCGTGGACGTCCTGGTGCTCATGCTCGGGACGAACGACCTGAAGTCGATCTTCGGGCGGAGCGCGGCGGAGATCGCGGCCGGGGTCGGGGCCCTCGTGAGTGTGGCACTTGGCTCGGGGACGGGCCCGGACGGTGCGGCTCCCCGGGTGCTTCTCGTCGCCCCGCCGCGACCGGGCGCGGTGACGGACCGCTCCGAGGTCTGGGGGTTCGGGGAGGCCAGGGCCAAGTGCGAACGGATGCCGGCCCTGTACCGGGCAGTGGCCGAGATGAATGGGGTCGCGCTCCTGGACGCGTCCACCGTTGCGGACGTGGACCCCGTGGACGGCGTCCATCTCACGCCGGCCGGCCACGCGTCCCTGGGTCGGGTCATCGCGGGGGCCGTGCGGGAGTTGCTGTCGTGATCTCCCTTCTCAGGCTCGCCTGGCTCGTCGTACTGCTGCTGCAGGTGGCCGCGTGCGTGACGACGTCGGACGTCCTGGTGGATCAGACCTGGAAGCTGGATGAGATCGCGGGCACCGCGCCCGTCGACCCCGACGGGATCGTCGGAGTGGGCTTCGGAGCGGACGGCCGCTTCACGGTCAACACCGGCTGCCGGAGCGGCGGGGGCTCGTACCACCTCGAGGGCAACCGCATCCTCCTTGACTCGGAGATCCTGCAGCCCAGCCCCTGTGACGAGGCCATGGCCGCCCAGGATGCGATCCTGCTCCGGGTCGTCGAGGGCCGGCCGCGGTTCGAGTTCGACACAGGCACAGGGCGCCTGCGGCTCACGACCGAGTCAGGCGACGTCCTCCTGTTCGTCGCCCCCTGACGCGATCGCGCCTACAATCCGCGGGCCAGCGAGGCGGCCGGACGGTCGCGCGTCGGCCGGGCAACCGGGCGGCGTGAGGAAAGTCCGAGCTCCCCAGCGCAGGGTGGCGGGTAACGCCCGTCCGCCGTGAGGCGAGGACTAGTGCCACAGTGACGATGCCGGTCCCTTGGGACCGGAGTGAAACGCGGCAAACTCCACCCGGAGCAAGGCCAAATAGGAGGGCGCAACCCCGGTCCGCCGGGGGGAGAGGCGCGCTGCCCAGCCCTCGGGTCGGCTGCATGAGCCGTCGGGCAACCGGCGGCCTAGATGGATGACCGTCGCCGTGGCGCCAGCCGCGGCACAGAACTCGGCTTACAGGCCGCCTCGCTGGCGCCATCTCCCGACCGCGGCGGATCTGAGCCAGGTGGCAATCTGAGCCCGATCGCTTGCTGCCCTGCGTGTCCTCAAGTGACCAACTGCTCGTCGCCAGGCGATCGTGCCGACCGATCGGCGCGTCCCCCCGAGAGCCGGAGGCACTCATGCAGGGAAGTCAGACCATTCCGTTCGTGTCGTTGCGGCGGATCACAGGTGTCGTTGCCGTGTCGCCGAGCGTGCTCGGATGCGCTGCCGGCGAAGCCGGTAGCCCGGCTGGAAACCAGTCCGACCCGTCCGCCGCACCCGGCGAATCTCCGGCGTCAACCTCGCGCCCGGCGGACTCGACCGCGCCGAGTCCGGAATCGACATCGCCCCCGGCGGATCCAGCTGTTCCAGGTGGCGACCTTGGGGGCGCCGCCCTGAAGTCCGCCGTTGTGACGATCGGACCGGACCGCTACGAATTCACCGAGGTCCGATGCGATATCTTCGCGCCTCGCTACATCCAGGCCGGCAACTACGGTGGCGACCCTGAGGTGATCATCTTGCTCCCGCCCGAGGGTTGGGAGAGTGAGGGCGACACGTACGGCTCGCCTCTGGTGGCCGTCAAGATTGGCGATGAGGCCACCGACGGTGTCCACTGGGTGGCCGGCGACGATGGCTGGTTCAACGACTCGCACCCAGCGGGCAAGAGCCAGATCGACAGCTACTCAGTGCCGGATGGGCGCCCGGTGCAGGCAACCGGCACCGCGACCTTCAGCGATCAGGCCGCGATCCTGTTCGGTCGGGCATCGGGAACCTTGACCGGCAGCTTCGAGGTGACCTGCCTCTGAGCCATGACAGGAGCGCCGCCCACCGGATCAACGGTCGGGCGCATCGTGATTTGCGTCGCCTGGCGGCACGTCTGTCGCTTGGGCGGGCTGAGTTACACCCGTCAGACCGACAGGTGTGCCGCCAGGCGGCCCGGAATGCACGCCACCCGACGGTTCAGCCGCCCAGCGGCTCACGGGCGCTCGTGAGCGCAGCAACTCCTCGGCCCCTGAGATGCGCGCAAGACCCCGGCCGGTCAGTCCCGGCAGTGCCGTGGGTCGTTCAATCCTCGTCGGCGCGGAAGATGTGCGCGGCCGTGCAGGCGTTGCAGATCGGCATGCTGGTGTCGAGGTCACCCAGGGGGATCGGCACCTTGCGGTCCGGGTAGAGGCACTCCACCTCGTACAGGCGCTCGTCAGGCCGGTCGATGGAGATCAGGCGGCGATACGTGCAGCGCTTGATGCGGTGAGGGGCGAGGTGCGACACGTCCGATTCGCGCTGATGCGGCGGCGTCGCGGTGGCGGGCGGAAGGGCCATGAACCTGGGGCTCGATCTCTCCCGGCCGGTATTGGCCGTAGCAACGATAGTGGCGGTCGCAGCCGATCCCGGTGCGCCGGAGCCGCAGCCTAGCACCCGCGATTCGACCGCGACAAGGTACCGGAGGTACTAGACTCGGGCCCACGGACGCTGATGAGCACCCACCGGGAGGGACTCGAGCTGAGGAAGAAGCCCGCGGACGACGGGGCCGCACCGGACCGGGAGGACCCGGTTCCGGATGGCGTGGAACCTGTCCCGGCTGAGCCCACGCCCGACCCGGAGGTATCCGCATCGCCGGTCGCGGACGACGCGCCATCCGGTCCCGGGGGCGCAGACGTGCCGCCCGTTGCGCCCGTAGACGTGCCCCCGGGCGGCGTGTCACCGGTCGACATTCCCCCGGTCGGCCTGCGTGCCGAGCCGCCGGCGCTCGACACGGCGGGACGGTCCCCCGATCCATCGGTCTGTCCGTTCCTGCGTCGGGACGTCGATGGGGCGCTGGTGGCGCCGGCGATCGCTCCCGGCGCGGAGCAGACGTGCGTTGCCATCGGCGCCCCGCGGCTCCAGTCGCTCCGGCAGCAGGAGCTCGTCTGCCTTCGCGCCGCCCACGCCGATTGCCCGCGCTACCTCCACGGTGCGATGTCCGCGACGCCGGCCCGATCCCGGTCGCTGCCCCAGGTGCCGACCGCGACAGTCGCCGCACTTCTCATCCTGGTCCTGAGCGCCGCGCTGTCGTTCGGCTTCGTGGTTCAGCGGGGCGGCATCGAGATGCCCGTGATCGGTGCGTCCTCGCCAGGCGTCGCGGCTGCCTCGGTCCGCCCGGAACCCACCGGGCAGGCCGTCGTAGGGACACCCGCCCCCGTTCCAACGGCCACGGTGCCGGCGAGCGCGGCTTCCCTGCCGCCTGCCCCGACGCCGACGCCAGCTCCGACGTCAACCCCGGCGCCATCTCCGACCCCGATCCCCAGCCCCACGCCCACCATCGCACCGACGCCGACCCCGACCACCGAGCCGTCCGCCACCCCCAAGAGCGATCGGTACGCGGTGCTGACGGCGTGCCCGGACCGCAAGAAGTGCTACGTCTACACCGTCCGGTCAGGCGACAACCTGTTCAGCATCGCCAACTGGTTCGGACATCCGATCGCGACGATCTACGCCTGGAACCCGAAGTACGCCAACGGCGGGCGACTCCGCGCAGGCGACCAGATCCGCATGCCGCCGCCGACGAGGTAGTGCCCGCGCCTCCTCGCAGGAGCCTGCACCCGCCTCCGCCATCGCCCTAGGCCCGCTTTTGCCATCGCCCTGGGGCCCGCTTTCGCCGCGCCCTGGGGCCCGGCGCGGCCCTCGCCCGGGATGCGCGGAGGCAATTCCTCCGTTTCCTGTCAAGGGACAGGTGAATCTGGACGGAGACGGTCACGAGATCTGGACGCTGGCGGACGCCGGAGCTGGACGCTGGCGGCCATGAGAACTGGACACCGTCCGTTCTCTCTCCCTCGGTGACGCTGAGTGGAGTCGCGCTGCGTCCAGCGGGCGTCAGCCGCCCTCGCCCGCGGACAGGGCCTGGACCCCGCGCCCGTCGAGCGCCTCGGCGAGGCGATGTGACCGGCCCTCGGTGACGATGACGTGGGCGTGGTGGAGCAGCCGGTCGACCGCTGCGGTGGCCAGGCCCTTGGGGAAGATGGTGTCGAAGCGGGCCGGGTGGAGGTTCGAGGTCAGGATCAGCGAGCGCTTCTCGTACGCCGCGTCGACGAGACGGTAGAGGGCCTCGGCCTCGTCCGCCCCGGCGGGCAGGAGGCCGATGTCATCGATCACGACCAGCTCCGAGCGCACGATCCGCTCGACGACCTTGCCGGTGGTGGCGTCGATCCGCGACCGGGCGATGGTGGCGGTCAGGGTCTCGAGGCTGAACCAGCTGACCCGCAGGTCGCGGTCGATCGCGGCATGGGCGATCGCCTCGGCGAAGTGGCTCTTGCCGGTCCCTGACGGTCCGACCAGGACGAGGTTTTCGGCGCGCCCGATCCAGTCGAGGCTCCGGAGCGCCCATTGGGCGTCGCCCGGGATCGCCGAGGCCGCAGGATCCCAGGCATCGAACGTCTTGCCCGAGGGCAGCCTCGCTGCCTTGCGGTGGAGCTCCCGGGTCGACCGGTCGCGGCCGGCCGCCTCCTCCGCGAGCAGGACCTTGAGCACCCGGGCATGGTCCCAGCCCTCGTCGCGCGCCCGGGCCAGGACCGCGGGTCCCGCCAGCCGGACGTAGCGCAGGCGGAGCCTGTGGAGCAGCCGTGCGATATCGGGCGGCAGCGGCGGTGGCGCGACCGGCTGCAGGCGGGGTGGCAGCTCGCGCCATTGGGCGAACTCGTCGGCGGCCTCGGCGCCCTGGAGCCGGCTGCGGGTCTCGTAGGCATCGTGCGACGGGCCGCCGGTCACCGGCCCAGGTCCTCCCAAGCGCCCGTGCCCGGTTGGAGCGTGTCATCGGCGTCACCCGATCCGAGGCGCTCGCCCGCCCGGTCGCCCATGAGCCGGCGGTGGTCGAGGATCGACTCGAGGTCGCCCTCGGCGAAGCGGCCCGCCTCGGCCGCGAGGGCCAGGGCCTCGTCGACCGGGACGGCACCGACGAGGGCGGCAAGCTCGGTCGCCCGGCGCATCTTGGTCCGGATCCGCTCGGTGCCCGAGGCGGCGGCGAGGATCAGCCAGCGCTCGGCACCCTCGCCGAGCCCGAGGAACGCGGTCTCCTCGGGGCTCACGGCCCGCGGCCGCGGGTTGAGCGGATCGGTCGTGCGCTCGGGATAGTGGGCCGGATCGATCCGGGGGTTGCCGGGCGTCGTGAGCGGGTGGCGGGCGACCTCGCGGGCTCCCGGCGGTCCCTGGTGGACGACGACGAGCTCGTCGCCGTCGACCCGCACCCAGACCCGCTCGCCGACGAGCTTGTGCGGCACCGAGTAGCGGGCGGAGCCGTGGCGGACCGTCGACTCGTCGTCGACGACCCGGGTCAGCCCGAAGGCGACCGTGTACGGCTCGACGGGGACGGGGTGGAGCCGCCGGCGCTCGTCGGCGAGCAGCTCGAGGGGTGGCCGCCGGGTCTCGCGATGGGGGCGCTCGTTGACTTGCGTGCAGAACGCGGCGCAGGCGACCCGGAGGGCCGTGAACGAGGGGTAGGCCTCGAGCAGGTTCGCGTCGGTCGGGACCAGATCGGCCTTGGCGATCTTGACCGTGCTCTCCGAGCCGCCCTTGGACGCCGGGTCGGCCGGCACGCAGGCGTGGATGACGAGCCCGTAGTGGCGGGCGGCGGCGACGAGGATCGGGTGCTTCACCGCGATCCCGGCCACCCGGTCGACCGTGACCGTCCGCTCGTTGTCGGTGAGGGCGTACGTGGGGGCACCGCCGAACCGGCGGAGGGTCTCGTCGAGACAGGCGATCACGGTCGGCAGCGTCCGGTCCCAGGTCGGGATGATCACCCGGTACCGGCTCCAGGCGAGCCAGGCGCACCACAGCAGCGTGTCGCGGCCGGCGATCACGGGACCCTTGCCCCAGTCGAACTGGAACCACATGCCGGGCTCGGGGATCCAGGGTCGGAAGACGCGCCGGTGGCCCGCCGCATACGCGTGCTTGATGTCGGCGACTGCCCGTCGGGTGGTCCGCTCGGAGCCGTCGAAGCCGAGCGCGAGCAGCTTCTCGTGGGCGATGTCGGCGCGGACCCGGCCATGGCTGCGCTCGACCCACTCCTCGAGCTTGGCGAGGTACGGATCGACGATCTGGTCACGACGCACCGGGTCAGGGGCGACCTGGCCTCGCTCGCGCAGTCGGACATAGCGGGCAACCGTCATCGGCGAGCAGCCGGTGAGGCGTGCCGCCTCGCGCAGGCTGCCCGTCAGGTCGAACGCCTCGAGGATCTCCACCACGTCTCCGGCATGCTTCACCACGTCCCTCCTCTGCTCACCCTGGGTTGTCTCAGCAACCCCCAGCGTGCGTGGGGAGGGACGCTTGATGTTCACGGTGTCCGTGAGGGGACCGTGGGGCGGGCTGTCCAGATCGCGTGGCCGGCGGCGTTCAGATCTCGTGGCCGCCGGCGTCCAGCTTCCTGTCCGCCTGCGTCCAGATTCCCATGGCCGCTGTCATTTCCGGCACCGATGTGCCATTTCGCCCATTGACGACCCCCCCGCGGGGGCTAGAATGCCTCCGAGTGGCGCGAAGTGGTGGAAAGTGGGGAACCAACCGGGCGACCGGCCAAGGGGACCCAGGTTGACGGTCCACCCAGCGCGCTCGACGTCAGGGAGTGATGGACGCGGTGTTCACCGGCGAGTACCGGCACGCGGTTGACGAGAAGGGGCGCATCGCCGTCCCGTCGCGCTTCCGCACGCAGCTCGACGGTGGATGCGTGGTTGCGAGGTGGCTCGACACCTGCCTCGCGATCCTGCCGATGGCGGCCTGGGACGAGCTCGCGACGAAGGTCGGGAGCCTGCCGATGACTGATCCCAACGCCCGCCTGCTCCAGCGGCAGCTGTTCTCCGGAGCCTTCGAGACGGAGCTCGACCGCCAGGGCCGGGTCCTTCTCCCGCAGGGGCTTCGCACGTTCGCCGGGCTCGAGGGCGAGGCCATGGTCCTGGGATCCCGGGACCACGCGGAGATCTGGGCACCGGCGCGCTGGGCCGAGTACAGCCAGGGCCTCGAGGACTCGTCCGCCTTCGCCGCGGCCATCGCGGGCCTGGGGATCTGACGTCGAACCATATGCGCTTCCAGGGTCCGCTCGGGATCCGCAACCGATCTGTGGAGGAGTGATGCAGGAAGGGCACAAGCCGGTCATGCCGGCCGAGGTCCTCGCGACCTTGGCCCCGGCATCCGGCAGCCTGCAGATCGACGCGACGGTCGGCGGCGGTGGGCACACCGAGCGGATCCTGGAGGCCGCCAGCCCCGAGGGCCGGGTGCTGGGACTGGATGCGGACGATGCCGCGGTCGAGCGCACGAGAGTCCGCCTGGCGCGCTTCGGGGATCGCCTGGTCCTGCGCCGCGCCAACTTCCGCGAGCTGGCGGAGGTCGCGCCCGACGCGGGTTTCGGGGTCGTGGACGGGGCCCTGTTCGACCTCGGGCTGTCCTCGTTCCAACTGGCCGACCGCGAGCGCGGCTTCGGCTTTCGAGCCGGCGGTCCCCTGGACATGCGCTTCGACACGGGCCGCGGCGTCCCCGCAGCCGACCTGCTCGAGACCCTCTCCGCCGACGAGCTGGCGGCCCTGTTCCGCCGCTACGGCGAGGAGCCCTCCGCGTGGAGGATCGCCCAGGCGGTGGTCGCCGAGCGGACCATGCATCCCATCCGTACAGCGGAGGAGCTCGCGGCGCTCGTGGAGCACACGCTGCCCGGAAATCCGCGCATCCGCCGCCGGATCCACCCGGCCACCCGCGTCTTCCAGGCACTGCGCATCGCGGTCAACGAGGAGCTCGACGCACTCGAGGAAGGCCTCACCGCGGCCGTGGACCTGCTTCGGCCGGGCGGGCGCATCGTCGTCCTTTCCTATCACTCGCTCGAGGACCGGATCGTCAAGCGGTTCCTGGCAGCGGAGCGCCGCGGCTGCACCTGCGCGCCCGAGGCGCCCGTGTGCGTGTGCGGCAAGACGCCGCGGCTCCGTCTCGTGACTCGTCCTTCGCTGACCCCCACCGACGAGGAGGTCAGCGCGAACCCGCGGGCCCGCAGCGCGCGCCTTCGCGCGGCCGAACGGCTCGCCGCATGAAGCGCGGGAGGTAGCGGACCGGACGAACAGAGCGGCAGCCCAACGAGCCGACCCGCGTCACGCATCGAACCGGTGATCCCGCCGGTCCGCCCACGGAGGAGGAGTCCCGTGAGCCAGCGCCACCAGTCCAATCGTCGCAAGTCCTACGGTCGCCGCCAGCACGAGCTGGCCGAGCGCCGTCAGCGTGACGCCGTGCCCGATGTCGATGCCGATCTCGAGGATCTTGACCCCGCCGTGATCGCCGACCGGTTCGCGTTCCTGGATCTCCGTGCCCCGCGCGTGCGCTACGCCTTGGGCGACTGACCGGTGGCCGTCTACCAGGGTGCGCGACCGCGCACCATCGTCCTGCCGCGTCGGCCGCGGATCGAGGTGCAGGCTCCGGCGCTTCCGCGCCGCAGGGCTCGGGCAGCCGTCCGCGCCCGGCGCGGCCCGTCCCGCATCGCGATCCTCCTGGCCGCGATCGTCGTGGCATTCTCGGGCGCGTTCTTCTCCCTGTCGCAGGACATCCGCGTGTCGGCCACGGGATACGAGTTGGACCGCCTGACGACCCAGAACCGCCGCCTCGACGCACGCGCCGAGGATCTCCGCAACTCGCTGAACCGTCTCGGCAAGGCACCGGCCATCCGCAAGCAGGCGATCGACGCCGGGCTTGGCCCGCTGCCGGAGCCCGAGATCGTCGCGGCCCGCTAGGGCGACCCCATCGATGCTTGGCCGGACCGACTCCCGTACCCGGGCACTGCTGCTCCTGGTTGCCTTCGTTGTGATCGCGGGCAGTCTCGGCGCGCGTCTCGCGTACTGGCAGGTCGTGCGCCGCGATGAGCTCGCCGCCAAGGCGCTCCAGCAGTCGTCGATGCGCTATGAGATCCCCGCCAAGCGCGGCTCGATCTACGACCGGACCGGGACGGTGGTCCTGGCGACCAGCGTCTCCCGCGACCGTCTCGCAGCGAACCCGAGTTCGCTCTCGCGCCTGCGTCGGATCGAGGTGGCGGCGAGCCTGGTCAAGCTGCTCGGTCTCGAGGGCGACGCGGCGACGACCCTGACCTCTCGGATGATGTCCGACTCGCCGTACAGGATCCTCGCCCGGGACCTGGAACCCGAGATCTCCGATCGCATCCGTGCGATGTCCGCCGGCAAGGACCCCGAGCTTTCCGGCCTGATCCTGGAGCCCGAGCAGCTGCGGCTCTATCCCCAGCCTGGCGGCGGGCCGCGCTCGACACTCGCCGCGCACCTGCTCGGCTTCGTCAACCGGGAGGGAGCCGGGCAATACGGGGTTGAGCAGTTCTACCAGGACGATCTCGCGGGCCTCGAAACGGTCGTCGCCGCGCAGAGGGATTCCTCCGGCAACGCCGTGCCGGATACCTCGACCGTGATCGAGGATGGGTATCCCGGCCAGAACCTGACCCTCACGATCGACGCGTCGCTCCAGGTGGCCGTGGAACAGGAGCTCCTGTCGGCCTGGATCGCCGACCGCGCGAAGCGTGTCTCCGCCGTGGTCATGGATCCATACACGGGTGAGGTCTACGCCTACGCGAGCTACCCGTCCTACGACGCCAACGAGTACCAGGCGATCGCTGCCGACGACCCCGGCGTGTTCGTGGACCCCGTCGTGTCCACCGTCTACGAGCCGGGCTCGGTGTTCAAGATGATGACCGCGACCGCCGCCCTGGGCACGGGCACGGTGACCATGAAGACGAAGATCCGCGACACCGGGACGTTGCGGGTGGACGGTGGCCGCTCCCGCGTCGACGATGCCGACCACAAGGCGATGGGCCCGATGACGTTCGAGGACGCGATCGCCTACTCGCGGAACGTCGTCGCCGCCAAGGTGGCCCTCAAGCTGGGCAAGACCACGACCCAGGCGAGCACGCGGCTGTACGACACCTGGCGGAAGCTGGGCTTTGGCGCCCGCACGGGCATCGACGTGGCGGGCGAGGTGGCGGGGATCGTCAGGGACCCCGCCGTGACCCGGTGGCGCGAGATCGACCTTGCGAACGGTGCCTTCGGACAGGGCGTCGCCGTCACGCCGATCCAGCTGGCCCAAGCCTACTCGGCCATGCTCAACGGGGGGATCCTGGTCCAGCCGCGCGTCGTCAAGGCGGTCGGGGATCGTGAGACCGCGCCGGTGGCGCATGAGCGGGTCATGTCGGAGAAGCTGGCGACGTCCCTCACCAAGCTCATGAACCACGTCGTGACGGAGGTGGACTTCTACCGCACTCGGACGCTGATCCCGGGGTTCGAGGTGGGTGGCAAGACCGGGACCGCCCAGATCTGGGACAGTGCCAAGAAGGCCTGGAAGGTCAACCTGTTCAACTACTCGTTCGTCGGCTATGTCGCCCGTCAGCCCGGCCGGCCGGACCTCGCGATCGCGGTCCGGATCGAGGAGGGCACGCCGACGGTCGTCCGCCTCGGCCATCTAGAGATGCCGGTGATGGTCTTCGAGCTGTTTCGCCGCATCGCCCACAACGCCATCAACACGCCCGACCTCGTCTCGGACGTGCATTTGCTTCCCGCCGTGCCGGACTACCCGTGACGGCTGCCCGTGCGACACTCGATCCCGTGACGGACCCCGATCGGCCGACCGCCGCCGACCCCGCCCTGACCGCCGAGGACCTGCTTGCAGCGACCGGCGGGGAGCTCGTCCAGCGGAGCACCCGACCAATCCGCGGCGGCGCCGTCGACTCGAGGCTGGTCGTGCCCGGCAGCCTGTTCGTCGCGCTTCCTGGCGAGCGGACGGACGGCCACCGATTCCTTCGCGCGGCGGCGGCAGCGGGCGCGGCGGCGATCCTGGTCTCGCGAGACCCCGATCCGTCGGGCGGGGAGCCCGCGTTCGAGACGCTCGGGGATGTCACCGTCCTGCGCGTCCCGGACACGCTCCGTGCCCTGCACGCGGTGGCGACGATCTGGAGGCAGCGGTTCTGTCCGCTGGTCGTCGGCATCACGGGAAGCGTTGCCAAGACGTCGACCAAGGAGGCCGTTGCAGGCGTCCTGGCCCAGCGGTTCCGGACGCTTCGCTCCGAGGGCAACCAGAACAACGAGATCGGCCTGCCGCTCACCGTCCTGGGTCTCGGGCCGGAGCACGCTGCGGCCGTGCTCGAGATGGGCATGTACACGGGTGGGGAGATTCGTGACCTGGCAGCCATCGCACGACCGTCGATCGGGATCGTGACCGCGGTCCAGCCCGTGCACCTGTCACGGATCGGCAGCGTGGAGGCCATCGAGGATGCCAAGGCGGAGCTGGTCGAGGCCCTGCCGCCGGACGCGGACGGCGGGGTCGCCATCCTCAACGCCGACGACGACCGGGTGGCACGCATGGCGGCCCGGACGCGCGCCCGGATCGTGACCTACGGGCTCGCCGCCGGTGCGGAGATCGGCGCCGATGAGGTCGCATCGGCGGGTTTCGCCGGGATGCGGTTCCGCCTCAGGACCCCCGCAGGGGATCGCCCGGCGGCCGTCCCAGGGCTGGGCGCCATGGCGGTCCACAACGCCCTCGCCGCCGCCGCCGCCGGCCTGGCCGCCGGCCTGGGGCTCGACGAGATCGTGGCCGGGCTGGCAGTCCCGTCCACCGCCCCGCATCGGTCCGTGGTGGTCCGGGCGGCGGGCCGGACGGTCGTGGACGATGCCTACAACGCCTCACCCGCCACGATGCGCGCGGCCCTGGACATGCTGCGCGGCCTCCCGGGGCGCCACGTGGCCGTCCTCGGGGCGATGCGGGAGCTGGGTGACACGCATGCCGTGGGCCACATCGAGGTCGGGGAGGCCGCGGCCGACCTCGACCTGCTGGTCGTTCTGGACGGCGGTCCGGGCGGCGAGGCGGCTGGCATCGCGGACGGGGCTCGAGCCGCGGGCATGGCGCCAGGCAACGTGCTGGTTGCCGATGGGCCGGCGGAGGCCGTGGAGCTGCTGCGCGACCTGTCCGTGCCGGGGGACGTCATCCTGGTCAAGGCGTCGCGGGGCGTGGAGCTGGAGCGCGTCGTGGACGGGCTGGTGGCGGCCCTGGGCGGCCTGGCGACGGGCCCGGGCGTGGAGGACGGCGCATGACCCTGGAGCTCATCCAGGGCCTGCTGCTGGCGTTCGCGCTGGTGGTGATCCTGATGCCGCCGTACATCCGTCTGCTCCAGCACTTCGGCTTCGCGAAGCAGATTCGGGAGGAGGGCCCGCAGAGCCACATGGTCAAGCGGGGGACCCCCACGATGGGCGGCCTCCTGGTGATCCTCGTGGTGCTCGGGATCTTCCTGCTGCTGCGCTGGCCCGTCCAGGGCGGCGTCATCGCGCCGCTGGCGACCCTGGCCCTGGTGGGTCTCCTGGGCGCCGCGGACGACTACCTCAACGCCCGGACCGGCGAGGGGATCCGTGCCCGCCAGAAGCTCCTGTGGCAGTCGGTCGTGGCCCTGGTGGTCGCCTACCAGATCCAGAGCACGTACCAGATCACCGCGATCCGGGTCCCGTTCGTCGGGGACGTGGGCATCGATCCCGTCGTCTACATCTTCTTCGCAGCGTTCGCGATCGTGGCCGCGTCCAACGGCGTGAACATCACCGACGGGCTCGACGGCCTCGCAGGCGGCACGCTCGCGTTCGCGTTCGTGTCGTTCCTGATCATCGCCCTGCTCAACGCGCCGGTCGCGCAGACCAACATCGCGTTCCTGTGCGCCCTGATCATCGGGGCCCTGCTCGGCTTCCTGTGGTTCAACGTCCACCCGGCGCAGGTGTTCATGGGGGACTCGGGATCACTCTCGCTCGGGGCGACCCTGGCGGTCATCGCCCTGATCACCGGCCAGATCCTCGTGCTCCCCCTGATCGGGCTGATCTTCGTGGTCGAGACGATGTCGGACATCATCCAGATCGGCTACTTCAAGATGTCCGGCGGGAAGCGCGTGTTCCGGATGGCGCCCCTGCACCACCACTTCGAGCTGGGTGGCTGGGACGAGGAGAAGATCACGCTCCGGTTCTGGATCGTGGGCATCCTGGCCGGGCTGCTGGGCGTCACCCTGTTCATGGCGTCGATCGATGCGCTCCGCTGAGATGGCCGTGCGACCGATCGACATCGACAGCCTCACGCTCGACGACGTCCGCGCGGGTGCCCTCGACGGCCGGCCGGTCACCGTGCTGGGCCTTGCCCGCAGCGGCATCGCGCTGGCCCGCTTCCTCCACGATGCCGGCGCGCGGGTCACGGTCTACGACGGACGATCCGCCGCGGAGCTCGAGCCCGCGATCGGGAAGCTGGGCGACCGGGACGTCGTCCTCCGGCTGGGCCCGGACATCGACCCCCCTTCCACCTGGGTGGACGCGGCGCTCGTGACCACGTCGCCGTCGATCACCCCGGACTACCCGACGACCGAGTCCCGCCTCCGGGCCGCGCTGCAGGCGCTCGTCGCCGCTCGCGCCGGTGGCGATCCGGCGGCCCCGGCCCTGGTCAGCGAATCGGGCCTGTTCCTGCGCCTGTGCCCGGCTCCCACGATCGGCGTGACCGGGACCAAGGGCAAGACGACAACATCCTCGCTGGCGCACGCGATCCTCGCGGCGGACCCGGTCCACCCCGCCGTGCTGGGCGGCAACATCGGCACGCCACTGGTGGAGCGTCTGCCGGAGCTGACGCCCGCCCACCGGGTCGTGGTGGAGCTCTCGGAGCTGCAGCTGCCCGCGCTCTCGCGGGGCACGACGGTCGCGGCGTACACCAACATCACCTCGGACCACCTTGACCGGCACGGCTCGGTGGAGGCCTACCGACGGGTCAAGCGGCGTCTGGCGGAGCTCGTCGATCCCGACGGCGCCCTCGTGCTCAACCTCGAGGATCCCGTGGTCGGCGGCTACGCGGGGCTCGGCACCGCCCCTGCCGTGCTGTACCGGAACGACCGTCCGGTGCCGGGCGGCCTCGGTGTCGTGGACGGCTGGATCGTCTCGGCGGCCACGGAGCGCCTGCCACTGGCGGGTGGGGGACCTGCCCAGACCGGGCCCGGTGGCGGGATCATGCCGGTTGACGAGCTGGGCATCCCGGGCCGCCACAACGTGTCCAACGCCATGGCCGCCATCGCGGTGGGCCTGTTGTTCGGGGTGGCCCCGGATGCGATCCGCCGCGCCGCCGCGTCGTTCACCGGTGTCGAGCACCGTCTCCAGTCGGTGGGCCTGCTCGACGGCGTCCGGTTCGTCAACGACTCCCAGGGGACCCAGCCGGACGCCGTGATCGCCGCCCTGCGTGCCTTCCCGGGCCCAGTGGTGCTGATCGCCGGCGGGCGGGACAAGGGCGTGGACCTGTCCGGGCTGGCGAGCGTCGCCGGCCAGACGCTCGCGGCGGCGGTGCTGATCGGGGAGAGCGGACCCACGCTGGAGCACCTGTTCCGGGCGGCCGGCCTGGGCCGGACGGCGGGCGCCTCCACAATGGACGAGGCGGTCACCGTCGCCGACGCGTTCGCCCACGTGGCGCTGGCCGACGCCCCGGAGGGGGCCGTGGCCACGGTGGTCCTGAGCCCGGCCGCCGCCTCGTTCGACATGTTCGAGGACTACGCGGCCCGGGGTCGAGCCTTCATCGCAGCAGTGGGCCGCCTCGCCGCGGCTCGCGGTGCCGGCTCCGCCGGCGACGGGAGGCCCGCATGAGTACCACGCCGCTGACCGCCGTGCGAGCGCCCGCGCGCGATCGATCGCGGAGCAACACGCTCCAGCGCGAGAGCCACGAGCCGGAGTATGGGATCCTCGTGGCGACCGTGGCCCTGGCGGCCATCGGGATCCTGATGGTCTACTCGTCGTCCGCGATCAAGGCTTTCCTCTCGAAGGAGAACAACACTTTCGCGATCGTGGGTCCCCAGATCCAGTGGGCGGCCCTGGGCCTGGTCGCGATGCTGGTGATGATGCGCGTCGACTACCGGTGGCTGCGGGTCGCGTCCGTCCCGCTGTTCCTGGCCGGCATCGTGGGCCTGCTGCTGGTGTTCATCCCGGCGATCAACATCGAGGTCGGCGGGTCCGCCCGCTGGCTCAAGATCGGGCCGTTGCCGGCCGTGCACCCGGCCGAGTTCATGAAGCTGGCACTGGTGGTGTACCTCGCCCACTGGTTCGCCAAGCGTGGGACCGCCGTTCACGGCCTGCTGACCGGCACGCTCCCGTTCCTCGTGATCACCGTGCCGGTGATGGTGCTCGTCCTGCTCGAGCCGGACCTGGGCACGACCTCGGTCCTGGCGTTCACCGCGTTCACGGTGTTCTTCCTCGCGGGCGCCAACGTGCTCCATCTCCTGGCGATGGCCGCCGCCGCGGTCCCGGCGGTGCTGCTCGTGTTCCTGCAGGGCTACCAGATGACCCGGATCACGACCTGGCTCGACCCGTGGAGCGCGGCCGCCGGCGACGGGTTCCACAGCATCCAGGGCTACTTCGCCCTCGCCCTGGGCGGGGTGCTGGGGGCCGGCCTCGGGGAGAGCCGCCTCGCCGGCGGCCTGTTCCTCCCCAACGCGTTCAACGACTTCATCTTCGCCATCGTGGGCGAGGAGTTCGGCCTTCTGGGGGCCGGCCTGGTGATCGTGCTGTTCCTCGCGATCGGCTATCTCGGGATCCGCACGTCGCTCGGTGCACCGGACACCTTCGGCGCCATGCTGGCGGCCGGCATCACGTCCTGGATCTGTCTCCAGGCGTTCATCAACATCGGCGTGGTGGTGGGGCTGATCCCCGTCACCGGGATCCCGCTGCCATTCGTCTCGGCAGGCGGGTCCAGCCTGATCATCAGCTTTGCGGCGGTCGGCATCCTGCTGTCGATCTCACGCGAGACGGTCGAGAAAGGAACCTGGAACGATGCGCCTGCTGATCGCGGGCGGGGGGACGGGCGGTCATATCTACCCGGCCCTCGCCGTCGCCCGGTCACTCCGAGGTCGGGCCGGAACGCCTGAGCTCGGCTGGCTCGGCGGCCACCGTGGCCTCGAGCGGGAGATCGTCCCGCCGGCCGGCATCCCGCTGCGTCGTCTGGCCCTGCGCTCGCTCCGCTCGGCGGGCCGTGACGTCCACCTGGCCCTCGACCCGATCCGGCTAGCCGTCTCGGTCCCGCAGGCCCTGGCGCTGCTGATCGCCCGTCGCCCGGCGGCCATCTTCACGACCGGCGGCTATGTCGCCATCCCCACGCTGGTCGCGGCCGCCATCCTGCGCATCCCGACCGTCCTGTGGGACGGGAACGTGGTCCCGGGCCGCAGCGTCCGACTCGTCGCGCGGCTGGCGACCGTCGTCACGGTGAGCCACCAGGCGACCGCCCGCGAGCTTGGGCATCCTCGGACCTTCGTGACCGGCACGCCCATCCGGTCGTTCGACGAGGTGGACGTCGACGAGGCCCGGGAGCGGTTCGGCGGACGACCGGGCGAGCGCATCCTCCTCGTGTTCGGCGGGTCGCAGGCCGTGCGCCGGATCAACGACGCGGTCACCGCTGCGCTTCCCCGGCTGGTGGAGCGGGTGCGGGTCGTCCACGTCGCCGGCGACGACGGCTACGCGGCTGCACTGGCCGCCCGGGACGCGCTGCCCGACGGGCTGCGGGACCGCTACCGACCGTTCCCGTTCCTGCACGAGGACATGACGGCGGCGCTCGCGGCCGCGGACCTCGGCGTCGGGCGGGCGGGGGCATCCACCCTGGCCGAGGGGGCCGCGTTCGCCCTGCCCATGGCCATCGTCCCGTACCCGCACGCCGCCGGTCACCAGCGGCTGAACGCGCAGGCGTTCGTGGACGCCGGCGCGGCGGTGCTGATCGAGGACGAGGCGATGGACGGCGACCGGCTTGTCGAGATCGCGGGCCTGCTGTCCGATCCGGCCCGGCACGCCGTCATGTCCGCGGCGGCGCGGGACCTCGCCCGACCCGACGCCGCTCGGGCGGTTGCGGATCTCGTGCTCGCGGTCGCCTCGCACGAGCCGCTGCCCACGCAGGCCGAGATCGACGCCATCGCGCGCGGCGGCCGGCCATGAGAGATGCGCCCGCGTTCGACGCGCTCGCGACCGGGTCCGAGATCCAGCGGCGGATCGGCGTGAAGACGGTTCGCAACGAGGTACTCGCGCGCTACACCACGATGCGGGTCGGCGGCCCTGCGGACCTTTTCGCGGTCGCCCACAACGGCTTCGAGCTGCGCGGCCTCGTCCGGTTCGCGCGGGCGCGCTCGATCCCGCTGCTCATCCTGGGTCGCGGCAGCAACCTCGTGATCGCGGATGCCGGGTTCCGGGGCCTCGTGATCCAGGCTCGCGCGGAGGCATCGCGCGTGGATGGGGACCGGTACCGGGCCGATGCGGGGGTGCCGATGGCCCGCGCCGCCACCGAGACGCAGAGGGCGGGGCTCACCGGCCTCGAGTACGGGCTGGCGATCCCGGGCACCGTGGGCGGCGCGATCTGGGCCAACGCGGGGGCGCACGGGGCGGAGACGGCATCGGTGCTGGAGTCGGCGACGGTGCTCCTGGCCGACGGCACGGAGGCGGTGGTCCCCGCGGCCGAGCTCGGCTTCGCGTACCGCCACAGCCGGTTCAAGGACGCTTCGCCGGCGGGGGCGAACGGCGCATCGGGCTCGCCTGGGCCTGCCGAGATCGTGCTGGGCGGCGTCTTCCACCTGCAGCCCGCGGAGCCGGTCGCGATCAAGGCACGCCTCGACGACATCCGGCGCTGGCGCCGCGAGCACCAGCCACTGGGCATCCCGTCCGCGGGCTCCGTGTTCCGGAACCCCCCCGGCGATTCCGCGGGCCGGCTGATCGACGCGCTGGGCCTCAAGGGCTACCGTGTGGGCGGCGCCGTCGTGTCACCGAAGCACGCCAACTTCATCGTCAACGACGAGCACGGTACGGCAGCCGATGTCCGCAGCGTGGCGGAGCACGTCCGCGCCGCGGTGCGGGACCACCACGGCCTCGAGCTCGCGTACGAGGTCGAGTTTGCCGGCGACTGGTCCGCCTGGAGTCCGGAGGAGACCGCCTGATGCCCATGCCGCCGCCGGCCCACGATCCCGTCGCGACGCCGGTCGCGGTGGTCCTGGGCGGCCCGTCGGCCGAGCACGACGTGTCGATCGTGTCGGGGTCCGCCATCGCCGATGCGCTGGCCGGGTCCGGCTATCCGGTCGAGACCTGGCTGATCGACCTCGACGGAGCCTGGTGGCGCCTGCCCGACGGGTTCCGCCGGGACGGTCGTCCGCAGGCCGACTACGACGACCCCGCGGCCCTTGGAGCCGCCGGTCCCATTGATGTGGGCCGGGCCCTGCACGGCCTGGCCGGGCGCCCGGCGCGGCCCGTGGTGTTCCTCGCCCTCCACGGCCCGTTCGGTGAGGACGGAACGGCGCAGGCGCTGTGCGAGGCGGCCGGCCTGGCATACACGGGGTCCGGCGTCACCGCGAGCGCCGTGGGCATGGACAAGGCGGTGTTCAAGCGGCTGGCCAGGGGCCTGGGCCTCCCGGTCGCGGACTGGGTGGAGGTCCGCGCCGGCCGCTGGTCGTCGGACCCCAGGAGCGTCCTGTCGGAGCTCGATGCCTTCGCAGCAGCGGGCGGGGACACGCGCCTCATGGTCAAGCCGGCGCGCCTCGGCAGCTCCGTCGGCATGACGCTCGCCCATACCGCGGAGGAGCGGGTTCCGGCGTTGGTCGAGGCGTTCCGCTTCGACGACGTGGTGCTCGTGGAGCGCTACCTCGCCGGAGCCCGTGACATGGAGGTCTCGGTCCTGGGCAACGAGCCGCACGAGTTGGAGCTCTACGGGCCGGGCGAGATCGTGTCCGGCCACGAGTTCTACGACTACGTGGCCAAGTACACGCAGGGTGTCTCCCGCTCCAACCTGACCGCCGAGGTCACGATCGCCCAGAGGGCCGCGATGCACAAGCTCGCACGCGACGCCTACCGGGCGATCGGCGCCGAGGGGTTCGCGCGCGTCGACTTCCTGGTCGCCGGCGACACGCTGCTCGTATCCGAGATCAACACCATCCCAGGCTTCACCCCGATCAGCTTGTTCCCGGCGTTGTGCGCGGAGGGTGGCTACGACTTCGCGGCGGTGTGCCGCCGGGTCGTGGACCTGGCGCTCGCTCGCGACCGGTCCCGCATCCGCCACCGGCTCGCTCCTGCCGACCTGCCCCGGTGAGCGACCCGTGAGCGACTCGTGATCCGCCGATCCTCGGGCCGTTCGTCACCGTCGTCCCGCACCATCCGCCCCGCGGTGCTCCGGCCGGGGGCACGGCCCGGCGGCGCGGGCCGGCGGACGCGACCGGTCCGACGCGCCTCGGCGGGCCTGACGCCCGTCCGGGCGGGAGCGCTGCTGGCACTGTTGGCCGGAGCGGCCGCCGTGTACGGCCTTGCCTCGTCTGATGCCTTCGCGGCCCGGCGGACCGTGGTCATGGGGACAACCTGGACGCCGGAGGCGGCCGTGCTGGCCGCGATGGCGATACCCGATGGCGAGAACGTGTTCACGATCCAGACCGGCGAGCTGGCGCAGCGCGTCGCCTCGATCCCGTCGATCGCCTCGGCAACGGTGACGATCGCCCTGCCGGATGAGGTGCGCGTAGCCGTCACGGAGCGGGCGGCCCTGCTCGCGTGGCGGATCGGGGATCGCACCTTCCTGGTGGACGGCGACGGCCGCCTGTTCGGCGAGCTCGGCCCCGATGCGGCGGCCGTCGCCGCCGACCTCCCCCTCGTGGACGACGCACGACTGTCGTCCACGGAGCTCGGCATCGGATCCACGCTGGACCCCGTGACGCTCGACGCCGCGCTCCGCCTGGGCTCGCTGTCACCGGCAGACGTCGGCAGCGGCGCGCGGGATCTCGTCATGCGCGTGGATGACGCCAACGGCTTCACGATGCGGACGCGCCCCGCGTCCTGGACGGCCGTGTTCGGGTTCTACACCCCGACGTTGCGCACACCGGACCTCGTCCCCGGCCAGGTCCGGCTGCTCCGGAGCCTCCTCGCGGGGCGCGAGGACGATGTGGAGCGCGTGATCCTCGCGGACGATCATTCCGGAACGTATGTGCCCAAGGAGACGGCCAAGCCCGAGAAGACCCCCAAGGCCACCGGGACGCCCAAGCCCGAGAAGACCCCCAAGCCCGAGAAGACCCCCAAGCCGACCGCCGTACCGAAGCCCACTGGGACCCCCGTCCCGTGACGACCCCGACACTCACCCCGACGACGGGCCCCGCCCGCCAATGGTCTGGTAGCGTAGATGCGACGTTCTACCGGACGGAGGATGCCCGCCCGTGCTCCTGCCCCTCGTGGGTCTCTTCCTCGGTGTCATCGCGGGGCTTGCCCTCAACGTCAACGTCAGCTTCGAGCTCTCGCGCTACGTGGCGGTCGCGATCCTCGCGGCCCTCGACTCGGTCCTCGGGGCGGTTCGGGCGGAGCTCGACGGGGTCTACGACAATCGGATCTTCATCAGCGGCTTCCTCACCAACGCGATCGTGGCAGTGGTGCTGACCTTCATCGGCGACAGGTTGAACATCGACCTCTACCTGGTCGCCCTCATCAACTTCGGCTTCCGGATCTTCAACAACGTCGCGCTGATCCGGCGCCACTTCATCTAGACAGCGACAGCGAGGGACGACAGGCAGGTGGAACGGGAAGCGGTCCTCGTCGGCATCGACGTCGGCACATCCAAGGTCTGTGCGCTCATCGGGGAGGTGAGCCGCGACGGCCGCCTGACCGTCATGGGCCACGGCACGGTGCCCACGACCGGGCTGCGGAAGGCCGTGGTCGTCAACATCGACCAGTCGGTGCGGTCCATCACGGACGCCGTCGAGCACGCGGAGCGGCTGTCCGGCTGGAAGATCGATCGCGCCTTCGTGGGCGTCGGCGGCCAGCACGTCGAGAGCCTCAACTCCAAGGGCCAAGTGGCGGTCACCGCCCACCATCGCGAGGTGACCCGCGAGGACATCAGCCGAGCGATCGAGGTCGCCCGGGCAGTGTCCATCCCCAGCAACCGGGACGTGCTCCACGTGGAGCGGCGCGGCTTCACCGTCGACGGCCAGGAGGGTGTCAAGGACCCGTTGGGGATGAGCGCCCTGCGCCTCGAGGTCGAGGTGCACATCGTCACCGCGTCCGCCACCGCGGTCCAGAACCTCACCAAGTGCGTGCAGCTGGCGGGCGTCAAGATCGACGAGCTGGTCGTCAACGGGCTCGCCTCCGCCGAGGCGGTCGTGTCCGAGACGGAGAAGGAGCTGGGCGTCGCGGTCGCCGACATCGGGGCCGGCACCATCGACCTCACCCTGTTCGCAGACGGGTCGCCGTTCCATACCGCGGTCCTTCCAGTCGGCGGCAACAACGTGACCAACGACGTCGCGATCGGCGTCAAGACCACGCTCCAGGTCGCCGAGGAGCTCAAGATCCGCCACGGGACGTGCGACCTGCGCAACATCGAGGACGAGGAGATCTCGGTTGCGGTCCTGGGCGATGACGCCGGCCGCACGGTCAGCCGCGAGGAGCTGTGCCGGATCATCGAGTCGCGGATGCGGGAGACGTTCGAGCTCCTGCGTACGGAGATGACGCGCAGCGGCCACGGGATGCTGCCGGCCGGGATCATCCTCACGGGTGGCGCCGCCCAGCTGGCCGGTACGGCCGAGCTCGGCCGCGAGGTGCTCCAGATGCCGGTTCGGGTGAGCGGCCCGACCGGGATCAGCGGCCTCGTCGACACGATCCAGGATCCGTCCTACGCGACCGCCGTGGGCCTCCTGCGCTGGGGCGCGGAGCAGATCGCCGCGGGTGACCCGATGCACTACGAGTCCGCGCCCGGCGGCGGGGGCCTGAGCCGGATCCGGAGCGCATTCCGCTCGATCTTCCCGTAGCGCATGCGCTCGCTGGAGCTCGAGGTCCGGACCGGCCGAGACCGGGGCTTCACGGACCTGACACCGGCCTGTGCCCGCTTCGCCGCCGAGGCGGCCGAGGGTGGTGACGGGCTGCTCCATGTCTTCGTCCCGCACGCGACGGCGGGCATCGTCGTGCTCGAGCTGGGTGCCGGTTCCGACGACGACGCCGTGACCGCCCTGGACCGCCTGCTGCCGCGTGATGACCGCTGGACCCATCGCCACGGGTCACCGGGCCATGGCGCCGACCACGTGCTGCCGCTGCTCGCGCCGCCGTCGATGAGCGTCCCGGTGATCGGGGGTCGCCTCGCGCTCGGCACATGGCAGTCGATCACGCTGCTGGATCCCAACGAGGACAACGCGACCCGCCGCGTCCGGTTGAGCTTCCTCGCCGGCTGAAAGCTGGGGGCTGCGGCGGCCGCCGCCACGCTCGCCGACCTGTGATCCGATCCGCAGCCGCATGGCCCTGACGGCTCCAAGCGTGGCCTGAGTCATGCAGGGATCGGAACCAGGACCTTGCGGCGACCGGTGAGCCACGGCCGACGGTCCTCGATTTCGACAGGGACCGATCCCGACCACGCGGGTATACTCCAAACTCCCGAAGGGGTCCGGCGCGCCACCGGCGCAGGGGCTCGCGGGGCCGAGCGACCAACGATCCGACGCCAATTCCAGCGCCGCCAACCTCCAGGAGAGCGCCGATGCCGCTGCGTTCCGACTCCGAGAACTTCGCCCTCATCCGCGTCATCGGCGTGGGCGGCGGCGGCAGCAACGCCGTGAACCGGATGATCCGCGCCGAGATGATGGGCGTCGAGTTCATCGCCTGCAACACGGATGCCCAGGCCCTTCTCCAGTCCGACGCCCCGCACAAGATCCGCATCGGCGACAAGATCACCCGCGGCCTCGGTGCAGGCGGCGACGCCACCATCGGTGCGCGCGCGGCGGAGGAGGACCGGGACAAGATCTCGGACGCCCTCGCGGATTCGGACATGGTGTTTATCACCGCCGGGCTGGGCGGGGGCACCGGCTCCGGCGCGGCACCCATCGTGGCCGAGATCGCGAAGGAACAGGGCGCGCTCACGATCGGTGTCGTCACCAAGCCCTTCAGCTTCGAGGGGAGCCGCCGCAAGCTCGTGGCCGAAAAGGCCGCTGAGGAGCTCAAGGCCAAGGTCGACACCCTGATCACCATCCCCAACGACCGCCTGCGCGACGTGGTGCAGAAGAACGTGTCCATCGTCGACGCGTTCCGGGTCGTGGATGACGTCCTCCGCCAGGGCGTCGCGGGCATCAGCGACATCATCACGGTGCCCGGGCTGATCAACCTCGACTTTGCCGACGTGCGCACGATCATGAAGGACGCGGGGTCCGCCCTGATGGGCATCGGCCGGGCGAGCGGCGAGAGCCGCGCTCTCGAGGCTGCACGCCAGGCCGTGGCCAGCCCGCTGCTGGAGATCAGCATCGCCGGCGCCCAGGGGATCCTGTTCAACATCACCGGTTCGGCGAACCTCACCCTGTGGGAGGTCACCGAGGCAGCCGAGGAGATCAAGGCCGCGGCAGATCCGGAGGCCAACATCATCTTCGGGACCAGCTTCAACGAGCGCCTCGGCGAGGACGTGATGATCACCGTGATCGCCACGGGTTTCGACGCCCGGCGCCGCCAGGAGACCGGTCGCGCCGCCGCCGCCGAGCGTTCCGGCTCGGCCGTGGGGTCGCGTCCCGCCGGCGCAGCCGCCGGGGCACCCGCCACGGTGATGCCGACCGTCCCTGCTCGCGACTTCCTGGAGGAGCTGGAGCGCCAGCGCACCGAGGTCGACCCCGACGTGCCGCGTGTCCGGGACACTGCGCCCTCGCGGTCCGTTGGTGAGGCCCCTGCGCGCAAGGCTGCTCCCTACGACGCGGACGACCTCGAGATCCCGAGCTTCCTCCGCCGCCGCTGAGCCGGTGCCCGCCTCCGCGGGCGGCCGCTCCGATGACCACTGAACGCCTCGATCCCCTGGAGGTCGAGGCGTTCACGCGCGCCCGGGAGGATGTGCAGGAGCGCATCGCAGCGGCAGCGACGCGCAGTGGACGCGACCCGGACTCGGTCACCCTGGTCGCGGTCTCCAAGACCGTGCCTGCCAGCCGGGTGCGCACGGCCGTGGCCGGGGGCTTCACCACCCTCGGGGAGAACCGGGTCCAGGAGGGAGCCGCCAAGATCCCCGAGGTGCCCGGCGCCACCTGGCATCTCATCGGGCCGGTCCAGGGGAACAAGGCGCGCCGGGCGATCGAGCTATTCGACGTCATCGAGTCCGTCCACTCCGAGGAGCTTGCGGTCCGGCTCTCCGGGATCGCATCCGAGGCTCACGTGGGACGCCCCGTCTCGATCCTGCTGCAGGTGAACGTGGACCTCGATCCCGCGAAGGCCGGCTTCAGTCCCGATTCGCTGCGGTCGGCGATGGACCGCCTGGTCCGGCTCCCGGCGCTCGACGTCCTCGGACTGATGACCATCGGCCGCCTGACCGCCGACCCCGCCGAGGCGCGGGCCACGTTCAGCGCGCTGCGGGAGCTGTCCGGCGCGCTGCGCCGCACCTGGCCAGGCCTCGGCCCGGCGCTGTCGATGGGCATGTCCGACGATTACGAGCTGGCCGTGGAGGAGGGCGCGACGATCGTCAGGGTCGGCCGGGCGATCTTCGGCGACCGTACCGCGGCACCGGCCGGATCCAGGTGAGCGGGATTGAGGCCCGCTTCCGGGTGCGCCTGACGCCGCGCGGCGGGTCGGACCGGGTCGATGGTGTCGCGGACGGCGTCCTGCGGGCTCGTGTCAGCGCCCCCCCGGTGGACGGCGCTGCCAACGAGGCGCTGCTCCGGCTCCTGGCGGACGAGCTTGGCGTGGCGCGCCGCGACCTCCGCCTGGCCTCGGGCGCCGCGGGCCGGATCAAGCTGGTCGTCGTGGACGGGCTACCGGCGGATCGGGCGCGGGAGCGATGGCCGGGCCTGCACTCGTGATGGGGTCGGTGCTCCCGGGACCCGTTCGGGCGCGCTAGAATGCTGGTCCCCCTCGGGGCAGGGGCGATTAGCTCAGTTGGTTAGAGCGCACGGTTCACATCCGTGAGGTCACTGGTTCGAGTCCAGTATCGCCCACCACCGCGACCACCACGGCGGAGCCTTCCGGCTCCGCCTTCTGCATTCCCGGAGCCCGATGTCGCAGCCCGCCGCCTCGTCGCAGCCCGCCGCCAGCCAGGTGCCCGGCCGGATGACCGTCGTCGTGGGCTTCGCCGCGTTCCTGCTGCTGGGCTGGACGAGCCTGCTCGTCCCATCCGTGATCCGGGACGTCCAGCGGACCTTTGGACAGACCGATGGAGGCATGGGCCTGGCCTACTTCCTCAACGGCCTGCTGTACGTCATGGGCACCATGTCCGCGGGGATCCTCGCGGGGCGCATGCCACGGCGCCTGCTGCTCGCCGCCGGCCCGAGCCTGATCGCGGTCGGCATGGCCGGGATCGCGGCCGCCGGGTCGTGGCCGGCCTTCCTGGCCGGGTTCGTGGCCATGGGCCTCGGCGCCGGGATCATCGACGCGGGCGTCAATGCCCTGTTCATGGACCTGTTTGCCGGCCGGGCCGCGATGCTCAATCGCCTGCACCTGTTCTTCGCGCTGGGTGCTCTCGCCGTCCCGCTCGCGGTCGGCCTGAGCCTGGCCAATGGGATCCCGTGGCAGGCGGTGGCGGCGGTCACGGCGCTGGCGGCCGTGCCCCTCGCGCTGCTCCTCGCGACGCGCAAAATGCCCCCCACCCACGGCCCCGTAGCGGCGGGTGGTGAGGGCACGTCCCGAGCCCGGCGTCCTCTCGGGGTGCCGCTGCCCCTGGTCCTGCTCTCGGTGGCGATCGCCTGCTACGTGGCCGCGGAGCTGGGCGTCTCGAGCTGGCTGGTTGCCTACCTGGACGACGCCCCCATCACGGTCGCCACGATCGCGTTGTCGCTGTTCTGGGCGGCGCTCGCGCTGGGGCGCCTGGTGAGCTCGTTCATCGTGGACCGGATGGGGGCCGTGCGGTTTGCGGTCACGTGGGCGGTCGCGTGCGGCGTGGCGATCATCGCGGCGATCAACGTGCCGTCCCTGCCGGTCTCCGTGGCGTGCTTCGCGATCGCGGGATTTGCCGCCGGCCCGGTCTACCCGATGATCCTGGCGATCGGGGGGTCCCTGTACCCGGGCCGTGCCAGTTTCGTCAGCAGCGTGCTCACGTCGGCGGCCATGGTCGGCTCGCTCGTCTACCCGCCGCTGATGGGCGTGATCTCGGAGGCGGCGGGCCTGTGGACCAGCATGCTGGGGGCCGGACTGTTCGCCTTCGCGTCCGCTGGGGCGATCTACGCGGGCGCCCGGCTGGGACGCGCGCGAGGGTCCGTAACACGGGCCGATGCCCGCGCGTCGAAGCCATGAACGAGGTCCCCTCGTCGCGCGGCTTCTCCTCCCCGCGCCGCGAGGAATCGTCGAACACGAGGCCCCCTGTCTCCGACGGGGGGCCTCGTGGCGCCCACCGGGTCTCCCGGGTGGGTCAGAGGGCGGCAAGCCGCCGCAGCACCGCCGGCAGGATGCCGCCCTGGCGGAGGTAGTCCACCTCGATCGGGCCGTCAAGCCGGGCGATCACCTGGAACTCCCGCTCCGAGCCATCCTCGTCGGAGCGGGCGACGACCGTCACGATCTCGCGCGGTCCCATGGTGGCCAGGCCGGCGATGGTGAAGGACTCGCGGCCGGTCAGCCCGAGGGATGTCGCGCTCTCGCCGGGCCGGAACTGGAGCGGCAGCACGCCCATGCCCACGAGGTTGGAGCGGTGGATCCGCTCGTAGCTCTCCGCGATCACTGCGCGGACGCCCAGGAGCGTGGTGCCCTTGGCCGCCCAGTCCCGCGACGAGCCCGATCCGTACTCCTTGCCCGCGAGGATCACCAGCGGCACGCCCTCGTCCCGGTAGCGCATCGCGGCGTCGTAGATGAAGGCCTGCTCGCCATCGGGCAGGTGGACCGTGTACGGCCCCTCCCGGTCCTCGGCCAGCCGGTTCCGCAGGCGGATGTTGCCGAAGGTCCCGCGCATCATCACCTCGTGGTGGCCGCGCCGGGCACCGTACGAGTTGAAGTCCACGGGGCTCACGTCGTGGGCCTGCAGCCACTCGCCGGCGGGGGACCAGGCGGCGATGGACCCGGCGGGGCTGATGTGGTCCGTCGTGACCGAGTCGCCGAGGACCGCCAGGGCCCGGGCCCCCGAGATGTCGGTGAGCGGCGCGGGCTCCGCCGTCAGGCCGGCGAAGAACGGCGGGCTGGCGACATACGTCGATGCCTCGTCCCACGCGTAGCGGTCGCCAGCCGGGATCGGCAGGGCGCGCCACTGCTCGTCGCCCTCGAACACCGTGGCATACGTCTCGCGGAACAGGGCGGGATCGATGGACGCGGCCATGACCTCGCTTACCTCGTCGGGGCTCGGCCAGATGTCGGCCAGCATGACGGGCGACCCGTCGTCGCCGATGCCCAGCGGCTGCGTGGTGAGGTCGATGTCCATGCGCCCGGCAAGCGCGTACGCGACGACCAGCGGCGGCGACGCGAGGTAGGCCGCCCGCACCAGCGGATGCACGCGACCCTCGAAGTTCCGGTTGCCCGACAGCACGGCCGCCACGACCAGTTCGTCGGCCTCGATGGCCCGTGCCACCGGCTCGTCGAGCGGACCGGAGTTGCCGATGCAGGTCGTGCAGCCATAGCCGGCCAACGCGAACCCGAGCTTGGCGAGCGGCTCCATGAGGCCCGCACGCTCGAGGTAGCCGGTCACCGCGCGCGAGCCCGGGGCCAGCGACGTCTTGGCGATCGGCGAGGACCGGAGGCCCCTGGCCACGGCGTTCCGGGCCAGCAGGCCGGCCCCCACCATGACCGCCGGGTTCGAGGTGTTCGTGCACGAGGTGATCGCGGCGATCGTGACCGAGCCATGCCCGATCTCGACCTCCCGGCCACCCGCCTCGACGGGCTTGGCCGCGACGCCCGCGGTCTGCGGATAGGCGGCGAGGAAGTTGTCGGGCACGCCGGCCAGCGCGACCCGATCCTGCGGGCGCCGCGGGCCCGCGAGGGAGGGCTCCACGGACCCCAGGTCCAGCTCCAGGGCGGCGCTGAACTCCGGGCCGTTTCCGGGCTCGCGCCACAGGCCCTGCGCCTTGGCATAGCGCTCCACGAGCTCGACCCGCGCGGCGGGACGGCCGGTGAGCCGCAGGTACGCGAGCGTCTCGTCGTCGATGGGGAACAGGGTCGAAGTCGCCCCGAACTCGGGGCTCATGTTGGAGATCGTCGCCCGGTCGGCGAGCGAGAGCCCGGCCAGCCCATCGCCGGCGAACTCCACGAACGCGCCGACGACGCCGTACTTGCGCAGCATCTCGGTGATCACGAGCACGAGGTCGGTCGCCGTCGCTGCCCCGGGCAGCTCGCCGTGGAGCCGGACGCCAACGATCCGCGGCATCGGCTGGTAGAGCGGCTGGCCCAGCAGCACGGCCTCGGCCTCGATCCCGCCGACGCCGTAGCCCAGGACCCCGAGGCCGTTGATCATCGTGGTGTGGGAGTCGGTGCCCACCAGCGTGTCCGGGAACGCGACACGGCCTCCCGGGTCCTCGCGGTCGGCGACCACCGAGGCGAGGAACTCGAGGTTCACCTGGTGGATGATGCCCGTGCCCGGCGGCACGACCCGCAGGTCGCGGAACGCCGTCTGGGCCCAGCGCAGGAGCTGGTAGCGCTCACCGTTGCGCTCGTACTCGCGACCGACGTTGAAGGCGAAGGCGCCGCTGCCGCCCCACGCATCGATCTGGACGGAGTGGTCGATCACCAGGTCCGCCGGGACGAGCGGGTTGACCCGCGCAGGATCCCCGCCGAGCGAGGCCATGGCATCGCGCATGGCGGCCAGGTCGACCACGGCGGGGACACCGGTGAAGTCCTGGAGGACGACCCGACTGGGCATGAACGGGATCTCGGCCTCACCCGTGCCATCGGGCCGCCAGCCCGCCAGCGTCGCGACGTCCTCCTCGAGGACGATGCCGCCGCCAGCGTGGCGGAGCGCGTTCTCGAGCAGGATCTTGAGGGTCACGGGCGCCCGCCCGAGATCGACGCCGACCGCGAGGCCGGATCCGGCCAGCGCGGACAGGCGGTACAAGTCTGGGAGGCCGGGGCCAAGGGATGCCCGGGAGCCGAATGCGTTGGGCGTGGCCATGCTCTGTCTCCGCTGGTGGGGACCGGGCGATGAGGGTGCGCCCTCGAACCGCTCGCTACACTCGCTGCATGGAAGCATACCGCCGCTGCATGGAAGCATACCGCGCGGGTCCTGGCTCGGGGGGCATCGGTACCCGATGAGGGCCTGGGACCGCGCCGACGACATCCTTCGCGAGCGTGCCGAACGCCGTGCCGCTGAGGACGCCGAGACGCTGCGCGCGCTCGAGGAGGAGGGGATCAACCTCGATCCGGCCCTTCCCGGCCGCCACCGCCATGAGGACCTCGAGCACGACAGCGACCACGAGCATCCGCACGCCCACTCCGAACCCGGCGAGCGGCCGGTCGTGGGCATCGTCGGAGCCGGCGCGGTGGGTCTCGCCCTCGGTGTCGCCCTCGACCGGGCCGGCTGGCCGGTGGGGGCGGTGGCATCGCGTGATGCTGCGCGCCGGGAGCGGTTCCGGGCCCATGTCGGGTCGGCCCGGGGGTTCGCCGAGGCCACCGCGCTGGTGGACGACGTGGAGCTCGTGATCCTGGCGGTGCCGGACGACGTGGTGGCACCGCTGGCGGCGTCGCTCCGCCTGTACGCGGGCCAGGCCATCGTCCACACGAGCGGCCTCCTGGGCGCCGAGGTGCTCTACCCGGCCCTCGGCGCGGGCAGCCAGGCCGGCGCGTTCCACCCCCTGGTGGCGTTCGCGGACCTCGATCGTGCGCTCGCGTCGCTCGCCGGGGCGACGATCGCCATCGAGGGGGACGACGACCTGGTCGCGCACCTGGCCGACATGGCCGCCGCCATCGGTGGGGTTGCAGTCCGCCTGGCTCCGGGCTCCAAGGCCGCCTACCACGCCGCAGCGGTCCTGGCGGCGGGTGGCGTCACGGCGCTGCTGGACACGATCCGCGAGATCGCGGCCGTGATGGGCCTGGACGAGCACGGCACTCTGCAGGTCTACGTGCCCCTCCTCGAGCAGACCGTTGCCAACGCGCGTGCGCTGGGCATCGCGGGGGCCCTGACGGGCCCGGTCACGCGTGGCGACGCAGGCACGATCGAGGCGCATCTCGCGGCGCTCGCGTCGGGCGCCCCTGGCGCGCTGCCCGTGTACCGGGCGCTGGTGGCGCGATCGATCCCGCTCGCCAATGCGCGGGGCGTGCTGTCACCGGAAGCTGCGGACCGGCTCGCGGCTGCACTTGCAGCCGACCCGTGACGCGGTACGATGCGGGCATGCAGCACAGCATCGTCGCTCGCCATGCGGCGTGGCCGGCCCAGTATGTCCACCCGGGTACCCGGGCCCGTGAGCGGCGCCTCGGGCTGCACGCCGGCCCCTCGTTCGCCGCAGCGACGAGCCATCGCACGGTCCTCCGCAGTCCCAACGTGGGGCTCATGACGGCGCTGCAAGCCCCGTGGCGCACGCTGATCTGCGCACCGGCGCGGCCGGTACGCAGCGGGCGACCGAAGCCGGCGACGACGATGTCCTGGACGAGCTCGAGTCGTGGCAGCGGCCCGCCCCGACCCTCTCTGGCGCCGGCGTGGCGCGCCTGAGGCAGGCCACCGCCACCTCCGCCGGTGGCATCGTCGTCCGATTCATCGAGGAAGCCCCCCAGCTGGTGGTCGGCAAGCGCGTGCGCGAGCGCGACACCATGACCTGGACGCTGCCCAAGGGGACCCCGAACGGTGGCGAGACACGGGAGGAGACCGCGGTCCGCGAGGTGCGCGAGGAATCCGGCCTCGAGGTCCGGATCATCCGGCCCTTCGACTCGATCGAGTACAGCTTCGTGCAGGGGCGGACGCGGATCCACAAGACCGTGCACTACTTCCTGATGATCCCGACCGGCGGCGACCTCGGACGCCACGATCACGAGTTCGACGAGGTCCGGTGGGTCGGGTTCGACGAGGCATCGACGCTCCTGACCTTCGAGACGGAGCGAGCGCTCGTGGCCCGGGCCCTCGTGGCGGCCACGGATGGCGCGTTTTCGGATGCGCCCCTGCGCGAGGAGCCCACGCCATGACGGGAACACAGCCCGGGCCGATCCCGACGCCGCTCCTGGACCGCCACGTGGCGCTCGGGGCCAGGATCGTCGAGTTCGCGGGCTGGCTCATGCCGATCTCCTACGCGGGCATCCTCGAGGAGCACCGCGCCGTTCGCTCGGCCGCCGGCCTGTTCGACCTCTCCCACATGGGCGAGCTGGTCGTGGAGGGTCCGGACGCCGGCAAGTCCCTCGCCGCTGCGCTTGTGACCGATCCGCCCTCGCTCGCCGTGGGACGCGCACACTACTCGATGATCTGCGCCCCCGACGGCGGGATCCTGGACGACCTGATCGTGTACCGCCTGGCCGAGGACCGGTTCATGGTCGTGGCCAACGCCTCCAACGCCGCGGTGGTCTCCGACGCCCTCATCGAGCGGCTGGATGGCTTTGGGGCGGTGCTGGATGACACCAGCCTGGCGACCGGCCTGGTCGCGGTGCAGGGCCCGCGCTCCGTCGACATCCTGCAGCCACTGACGGACGTCGACCTCGCCTCGATCCGGTACTACGGGATCGTCGAGGGACATGTCGCCGGGACCCCGGCGCTGATCGCCCGAACGGGCTACACCGGGGAGGATGGATTCGAGCTGTTCCTCGACGAGAAGCAGGCCGGCGATGCCTGGGACACGGTGCTCGACGCCGGCCGGCCGCACGGCCTCGTGCCCGTGGGCCTCGGCGCCCGCGACACCTTGCGGCTGGAGGCCGGGATGCCGCTCTACGGCAACGAGCTCGACCTCACCACGAATCCCTACGAGGCCGGCCTGGGTCGTGTGGTCAAGCTGGCCAAGCCGGGTGAGTTCACCGGCCGGTCCGCGCTGGACAGGATCGCCCGGGACGGCGTGGCCCGCAGGCTGGTGGGCCTGGCCCTGAGGGGGCGAGGGATCGCGCGACACGGCTACCCGGTCCTCGATGCGAGCGGACCCATCGGCACGGTAACGTCGGGGACGATGTCGCCGACCCTCGGTACCGCCATCGCGATGGCGTACGTCACACCCGGCAATGGCGAACCCGGTACGATGCTCGACGTCGAGATCCGCGGCGCCCGGGTGGCCGCCGAGGTCGTCCAGCTCCCGTTCTACCAGCGGCCCGCCTGACGTCCGGCGCCATCTCCGCACCACCGCAATTGCACCGCGCCTGCGTCGCTCCCCGCCGGGGCGGCGCGCTATCGGAGGTACCGTCCTGATGGTCCCCGGCGACCTGCGCTATACCAAGGAGCACGAGTGGGTCCGCATGGACGGCGACGAGGCCGTCGTGGGCATCACCCAGTTCGCCGCCGACCAGCTGGGCGACATCGTGTTCGTCGAGCTGCCCGCCACCGGCCGATCGCTGGAAAGCAACGCGACCTTCGGGGTCGTCGAGTCGGTCAAGGCCGTGAGCGACCTGTTCGCCCCCCTGGCTGGTGAGGTCAAGGCCACCAACGAGGCGCTCGCCGACCGACCGGAGCTGGTCAACAGCGATCCGTACGGCGAGGGCTGGATGCTCCGGCTGAGCCCGGCCGACGCGTCCGAGGTCGATGGGCTCCTCGACGCCAATGCATACGAGCAGCTCGTCTCCGAGGGCTGATCGATGCCGTACGGCCCGCACGCGGCCGACGATCGGGCGCGGATGCTCGAGGCGATCGGGATCGCCACCGTTGACGAGCTGTTCGAGGACATCCCCGAGGCCCTGCGGGCAGGACCCCTGGACCTGGACGAGCCCGAGCCGGAGCTGCTCCTGGCGGCCCGCCTCCAGGCACTGGCCGGGCGCAACCGGGTGGACCTCGCCTCCTTCCTGGGCGCCGGCGCCTACCGCCACTGGACGCCTGCCGCCGTCGACCAGATGCTGCTCCGCGGCGAGTGGTACACGGCCTACACGCCTTACCAGCCGGAGGTGTCCCAGGGCACGCTCCAGAGCATCTACGAATACCAGAGCCTGCTCGCGACGCTGACCGGCCTGGACGTGGTCTCCGCCTCCCACTACGACGGCGGGGCGGCGACCGCCGAGGCTGCCCTGATGACCTGCCGGGCAACTCGGCGGGAGCGGATCCTCGTGTCCCGGGCGGTTCACCCGCACTACCGGCAGGTGCTCGAGACGTATGCCGAAGGCGCCGGCCTCACCGTGGATGAGGTGCCCCTGGTCGCCGGCGGGCGGCTGGCCGGTACGACGGACCTGGAGTCGCTCCAGCGGATGCTGCTTGAGGCTGACCGGCCAGTGGCGGGCGTGGTCGCAGCCCAGCCCAACGTGCTGGGCCTCCTCGAGGCGATGCCAGAGATCGGCGGCCTCGCGCATGCGGCCGGTGCCCTGTTCGTGAGCGTGATCGAGCCGGTGTCGCTCGCCGTGCTGGCGCCGCCCGGGGAGTACGGTGCCGACATCGCTGCGGGTGAAGGCCAGCCGCTCGGGATCCCGCTCCAGTACGGCGGTCCATATCTCGGGATCGTGGCCTGTACCGACGCCCTCGTCCGCCAGATCCCGGGGCGTCTCGTGGGTCTCACGCAGGACCTGGACGGCAGGCGCGCCTTCGTCATGACCATGCGCGCGCGTGAGCAGGACATCCGGCGCGAGAAGGCTGCCAGCAACATCTGCACCAACCAGGCGCTGCTCGCACTGGCGGCGTCGATCTACCTGGCGGCGATCGGTCCCCACGGGCTGCGCGACGTGGCCGCGAACGGTGCCGCACGGGCGGCCGAGCTCGTGGCGGCACTCGACGCGGCCGGTGCGCCCCGGATGCACGACGGCCCGTACCTCAATGAGTTCGTGGTCCGGGTCCCCGATGCCCGGGCGGTCCACGCCCGGCTCCTGGATCACGGGATCCTGGCCGGCATACCCACGGCGGAGATCCTCCCGGACGAGCCGGCCCTGGCCGACGGCCTCCTCGTCTGCGCGACCGAGGTCACGACAGGCGAGGAGATCGATCGCTTCGCCGCCGCGCTCGCGGCGGAGCTGGCGACCCCCACGACGGGAGGTGACCGGTGAGCGTGGTCGGCGAGCGGCTCCAGCCCACGATCTTCGAGCGCAGCCGGCCCGGCCGGGGAGGCGGCAAGATCCCGCACCCTCCCGCGCATGCCCTGGACCGGATCCCGGCCGCCGCACTGCGGTCCACGGCCCCGGCCCTGCCCGAGCTCGCGGAGCCCGAGGTCGTCCGCCACTACGTCAACCTGTCCCAGCTCAACTACTCGGTGGACACGGGCTTCTACCCGCTGGGCTCGTGCACCATGAAGTACAACCCCAAGCTCAACGAGTGGGCCGCGCGCCTGCCCGGGTTTGCCGGCCTCCACCCGATGGCGCCCGATGCTGCGGCGCAGGGCACGCTCCAGCTCCTGCACGAGCTTGAGGCGCTGCTTGCCGAGATCAGCGGCATGGACGCCGTCACGCTCCAGCCCGCGGCGGGCGCCCACGGCGAGCTGACCGGGATCCTGATGATCCGCGCCTACCACCGGTCACGCGGCGACACGGACCGGGACGAGGTCCTCGTGCCCGACTCGTCCCATGGCACCAACCCGGCGACCGCGACGATGGCCGGCTTCCGCACCATCACGATCCCGTCCGCCCCGGATGGTGGCGTCGACCTCGACGCCTTCAGGGCGGCGCTGGGCCCGAAGACGGCCGCGATCATGATCACCAACCCATCCACGCTCGGGCTGTTCGAGCGGCGGATCGGCGAGCTGCTCGAGGCGACCCACGCCGCGGGCGCCCTGGCCTACATGGACGGGGCAAACCTCAACGCCATCCTCGGCCGCTTCCGGCCCGGCGAGGCGGGGTTCGACGTCATGCACTTCAACGTCCACAAGACGTTCAGCACGCCCCACGGGGGTGGCGGCCCGGGCGCGGGTCCGGTCGGCGTCCGCGCGGTCCTGGAGCCGTTCCTGCCCGCACCCCGCGTGCTCCGCGAGGTCGACGGCTCCTTCCGCCTGGAACGGACCGGGGAGCGTCCCACGTCCATCGGGAGGATGCGCTCGTTCGTGGGCAGCACCGGCGTGCTCGTCCGCGCCTACGCCTATCTCCGCGCCCACGGTGCGTCGGGCCTGTGCGAGGTGAGCGACGACGCGGTCCTCGCCGCGAACTACCTCAAGGCCCGGCTGCGGGACACCTACCAGGTTCCCTTCGACCGCGCGTGCAAGCACGAGTTCGTGGCCTCCGCGGCCGACATCAAGCGCCGGACCGGCGTGCGCACGCTGGACATCGCGAAGCGGCTGATCGACAAGGGCTATCACCCGCCGACGATCTACTTCCCGCTCACGGTCGAGGAGGCGATGCTCATCGAGCCCACCGAGACGGAGTCGCTCGAGACGCTCGATGCCTTCGCCGACGCCCTGATCGAGATCGCCCGCGAGGCCGACACGGACCCGGATCTCGTGCAGTCGGCCCCACACGCCGCCCCGGTGCGCCGGCTCGATGAGGCGACGGCGGCCAGGCAGCCGAACCTCCGCTGGCGGGGGATGACCGGCACCCAGACGCCCTGTCCCGACTGACCTGGAGCGCGAATGAACCCGCGGCGGCCCCGAGCGG
Source organism: uncultured Chloroflexia bacterium (assembly GCA_963713975.1). GTDB lineage: Bacteria > Chloroflexota > Limnocylindria > Limnocylindrales > CSP1-4 > CAIXZV01. The sequence goes on along the minus strand of OY970218.1, from coordinate 3,313,383 downwards.
TATCGTGGTCCAACCGGAGCCTTGACGCGCACGGAGAGTCCAAGATCAATAGCGAGACCACGTCCAGGCCGCGCGTGCCCTCGATCGACGCCGATCTGCTGCGCCGCATGGCAGACGGCGACGCCGACGCCTTTGCCGCGCTGTTCGAGCGCCACCGCGTGTCGGTGTACCGGGTTGCCCTCTCGCTGACCGGTGACCCCGGCGCCTCCGAGGAGGTCGTCATGGACACCTTCGGTCGCGCCTACCTGCACCGCCGGCGGCTGCACCAGGACGTCTCGCCCCTGCCGTGGCTGCACAAGGTCGCGCTCAACCTGTGCTACTCGCGGTTGGGCCGCCGGCGCCTGCCCAGCCAGCCGGTGACGGATCTCGTGGCCGACCGGCTCGAGGATGCGACCGCCGGCCCGGCCGTCAATGCCGAGTGGGCGGAGCTCCGCGTGATCGTGCGCGAGGGGATCGCCGGCCTGTCGCCCAAGCACAGGGCCGTGGTCGTCCTCTACTACCTGGAGGGCCGCTCGCTCCAGGAGACCGCCGACGCGCTCGGTCTCCCTCTGGGGACGGTGAAGAGCCGCGTCCACCACGCGCTGCGGGACCTGCGGGGCCGGTTGAGCGAGGACCGCCGCTTCGGCGGCGCGTGGGGTGAGGTGGCCGCCGAGCCCCCCGCGGCGCCGGACGTCGCCGAGTCGGGCCCGTGATCGGCCCCAAGACCGGCTGCCGGTGGCACCGGCCGGTGCTCGTGGACCTCGTGGACCGCGGCGAGCGAGGGCCGGCCACCGCGGAGGCCCTGGACCATATGGCCGGTTGCCCATCGTGTGAGCACGAGTTGACGGAGCTTGCGCTCACGATCGCGGCGCTCCGCCGCGCCGGAACGACCTACCGGGCGCTCCCTGTTCCCCGATTGGCCACGCGTGCGCCGGTCCCTCCGGTCCGCCATCGGGGCCCATGGGCATGGCGGCTGCAGCTGGGGAGCCTCGCGACCGGCGCGGTCCTGGCCGTCATGCTCGTCTTTCCCCAGCCTGGCATCCGGCACGACCCCGCACCAACCGACGCCGGTGCATCCGTCCCTCCCGCGACAACCATGGCCTGGAGGGAGGCCGAACAGCGTCTCGCAGCTCGACCCGACGTGGCCCACGTGGTCGCGATCGGGTCCCTCCCGCCCCGCTATCCGGAGGGCCTGACAAGGCCCTGGAAGGAGGTGCCCGCCAGCGACGCCGCCGCGCGCGAGCTCGAGCCGCAGTAGGGCCTGGGACCGGTCGCGGCCCAGTTGCCCCGGGGGCGGATTTGACACTCGTATCGCGGTAGGCGATCTTTGCGAGAGAGCAGCCGGCTGGCCGCCGCGGCGTGCGCGCATGCGCACGCCCGGTTCCGGTGGCCCGGACCCCCGTCCGGGAGACCCGGCCATCCTGCCTGCCAAGGGAGCAGAGTCCAGGAAACCCCTAGCGCAACTCGGAGGAGCCTTGATGCGAAAACTGGTGGGCCTGTTCGCGGGTGCGGCCATTCTGGTCGCAGCCTGCGGCGGCACCAGCACCACCCCGGCACCGGCCACCGAAGCCCCGGCCACTGTGGCCCCGGCCACCGAAGCCCCGGCCACCGAAGCCCCGGCCACCGAAGCCCCGGCCGAGACCGTCGACCTGTTCGGGACGGTCTACAACCCGGAGACGGACGTCGCCACCGGCGGCACCACGATCATTGGCGACTGGCAGGAAGCCACCCAGTTCAACCCGTACTACCTGGGCCAGGTCACCGAGGCCAACGTCGCCTCGCTCGTGTGGCACAGCCTGCTGTCGATCAGCCACGACTTCAAGTACATCCCGCAGCTCGCGGCTGACCCGATCCCGACCACCGACAACGGTGGCGTCACGGTCGGCCAGAACGGCGACGCGATGACCGTCAGCTGGAAGATCCGCGACGGCCTCAAGTGGTCCGACGGCGAGCCGCTCACGTGCGACGACTTCCTGTACGCCTACGAGTGGGTCACGAGCCCGGACAACGTCGGCGTGATCCTCGCCGGCTGGGAGGACGTGACCAAGTTCGAGTGCGCCTCGGACACGGACATGATCTGGCACTTCGGCAAGATCTACGAGGGCTACCTGACCCTCATGATCGCGCCGCTTCCCCGCCACTACCTCGGGGCGATCCCGGTCGCCGACCAGGTCAACGGCGCGGGCTTCCGGCCCGACGAGATCGCCAAGATGCCGGTCCCGGGTCCGTTCAAGTACGAGTCCGTCACCCCGCAGGCCGAGCTCCGGCTCGCCCGCAACGACAACTTCCAGAACCCGCGCACCGGCAAGGCCGCCAACCTCGACGGCATCATCTTCAAGTGGTACGGCGATCCCGACGCCATGATCGCGGGCTTCCGCGGTGGCGAGATCGACGTTGCCTTCGACCTCCAGGACTCGGACATCCCGAAGGTCCAGGATCTCGGCGAGCAGGTCAGCGCCATCCCGGCTCTCCTGTACGAGTTCATGCGCCCGAACTGGTCGCCGATCACGGCGGTCGACGCCACCAAGGGCACCGGCGGCTGCTCCAAGAACGCAGCCGTCACCGATCGCGGCAATGGCTGCCCGATGGCCGACCCGGCCATGCGCGAGGCCGTCGCCTACGCGATCAACAAGGACGAGATCAATACTCGTCTTCTCGGCGGCAACGCCCAGATCGCGAACACCAACATCAGCCCGTCGGCATGGTTCTATGCGGACCAGACCGCGACGACCTATGACCCCGAGAAGGCCAAGCAGATCCTGGCCGACGGCGGCTGGGCTGACTCGGATGGCGATGGCATCGTCGAGAAGGACGGCGTCGTTGCAAAGATCGAGCTCTGCACCACCACCCGCCAGGTCCGTCAGGACACCCTGGCCCTCGTCAGTTCCTGGCTGAAGGCCGTGGGCGTCGATTCGGTGATCAACGCCGTTGACCCGTCGGCGATCTTCGCCGACTACAACGAGGGCACCGTCGATACCCCCTGCATCCTCGCCCGCAGCAACTTCGACCTTGCCGAGCATGCGTTCAGCTCGTCGATCGATCCGCTGGGCAACTACTTCAGCTATCACAGCAGCCAGAACCGGCCCGAGGGCGCCAACGACGCCCAGGTCAACAACCCGGACCTCGACACGGCCCTTGACGGCGTGAAGAACAACGTGGACTTCAGCCTCATCAAGGACGCGATGGCGACCTTCCAGAAGGTCTACGTCGAGCAGACCGTCGAGATCCCGCTCTACTACCGCAAGAACGTGGAGCTGGCCGCGCCGACCGCTGGCAACTTCTTTGCCAACGGCACCCAGGTCGGCTCGACCTGGAACGGCGAGGACTGGTACGCCAAGAGCTGAGCTCCGCTCAGTCCCGCATCTGAAAACGGGGCGCCCGCCTGTCGGGCGCCCCGTTCTCCTGTCCGGCAGCGCATGCCCGGGTGGGTGTACCTTCCGCGCAGTCCTCGGGCGCGTCCCCAGACGGCCCTCTGTCCACCCAGCAAGCCGCATTCGGGGTTGAGGCGAGACGCCGATGACAAAATTCGTGATCCGCCGCTTGATCCAGGCGATCCCCGTCCTGTTCGGGATCACGGTCGTCGTGTACGGAATCCTGCTGGCGGCGCCCGGCGGACCGCAGGCCAAGTTCGCGAACAACCCCCGCATGACCCAGACGCAGAAGGACGCGTTCGTCAAGGCCTGGGGCCTCGACCAGCCGATCCCGATCCAGTACTGCCGCTGGATGGGCTTCTGCAACCCCGACACCGAGGGCGTCTGGCTCGGCTCGCTGCCGGTGCCGGCCGCGTTCATCGGCCCGACGGGCCTCCCCAACTTCCTGCCGACCTTCCTGAGCGGCGCCTCGAACGGCGTGCTGCACGGTGATCTCGGCTATTCGATCAACTCCGGCGAGGCGGTGGCGGACCGCATCGCACGGGCCGCCGTGCCGACGATCATCCTGGCCGGGGTGGCGCTGGTTATCTGGCTCACCTTCGCCATCCTGATCGGCGTGTATGCCGCCATCCACCGCTACTCGCTGTTCGACAACGTGTCCACGGTGTTCGCCTATGTGGGCTTTGCCATGCCCACATTCTGGCTGGGCATGATGCTTATCTTCCTCTTCAGCGGTCCCGGCCTGAACATCCTCCCGGCCAGCGGCATGACTGAGACCCGCATCTCGCCCGCCTTCGGCAGCGACGCCTACTGGACGTACTTCGCCAGCAATCCGGTCGAGGCGATCATGGATATCGGCAAGCACCTCATCCTGCCGGTCATCACGCTCGTGGTGGTGAACATCGCGGGCGACAGCCGCTTCGTCCGGGCGAGCATGCTGGAGTCGTTGGGTCAGGACTACGTGCGCACGGCGAAGGCCAAGGGCCTGCATGAGCGCGCCGTCAACTTCAAGCACGCGCTGCGCAATGCGCTGCTGCCGGTCATCACGAACATCGGCCTCGAGATCCCGTTCCTGTTCACCGGGGCAATCGTGACCGAGACGATCTTCTCGTGGCCCGGCGTGGGGAAGCTGACGATCGACGCCACCCGCGGGTTCGACTACCCGATCCTGATGGGCGTCCTGCTGGTGACCGCGATCATGGTCGTGATGGCGAACCTGCTGGCGGACATCATGTACGGGGTCATCGATCCCCGGATCAAGTACTGAGCGCCCCGATGACCCAGACCCCCCAGCACCCCTCGAGCCTCATCGACGTCACCGAGATCGTCGATCCTGATCCGTCAGCCGCAGAGGACTACGAGGTCGGGCTCCAATCCCTCAACCAGTGGCAGCTTGCCTGGCGCAAGTTCCGCCGCCACAAGCTGGCGCTGGTCGGCCTGGGCATCATCCTCGCGCTGCTGCTCACGGCGGTCGTGGGCCCGATGCTGATGCCCTTCAGCTTCACCGATATCCCGCAGCCGGACGAGTTTGTCCAGGCGGGCCGGCCCCCGTCCCTGCAGCACCCGATGGGCGAGACCGGCGGCCTCCAGCGTGACGTCCTGACCCTGGTCGTCAACGGCGCCCGGACGTCCCTGCTGATCGGCTTCTCCAGCATGGCCATCGGGGTCCTGATCGGCACGATCGTGGGCTCCATCGCCGGATTCGCCGGGGGCGTCGTCGACAATGCCCTGATGCGCCTGGTCGACGTCATGCTCAGCCTGCCGACCCTGTTCGTGATCCTGGTCGCGGCCAACTTCCTGGGCCGGGGCACGGTCTCGATGATCATCATCATCTTCGGCCTGCTGTCCTGGATGGGCGTCAGCCGCCTGACACGGAGCCTGTTCCTCTCGATCCGGGAGCGGGAGTTCGTGGAGGCGGCGACGGCGGCGGGCGTCAGGGACCGCAGGATCATCTTCCGGCACATCCTGCCCAACGCCTTCAGCCCGATCGTGGTGGCGGCGTCGCTCATCATCGCGGCCAACATCATCGCGGAGGCGTTCGTGAGCTACCTCGGGTTCGGCGTGGATCCAACCTCGCCCACCTGGGGCAATATCCTGTCGGGCGGGTTGCAGTTCATCGGTCTCGGCAACTGGTGGTGGCCGCTGTTCCCGGGGCTCGCGATCATCATCACCGTCCTCGCGGTCAACTTCGTCGGCGATGGATTGCGTGACGCGTTCGACCCGAGGTCGAAGGCATGAGCGAGACCTCGACCGTCCGCCCCGGGCTCGGGGCCCCGCCCCCCGAGGACACCCTGCTGGACGTCCGCAACCTGCGGACCTACTTCAAGGTGATGGACGGCGTCGTCCCGGCGGTGGACGGTGTCAGCTTCTCGCTCGACAAGGGCCAGACCCTGGGCATCGTCGGTGAGTCAGGCTCCGGCAAGAGCGTGACCGCGCTCACGATCATGCGTCTGCTCGACATCCCCCCGGCCGAGATCGGCGAGGGCAGCGAGATCTGGTTCGATGGCCGGGAGGTGCTCTCGCTCCCGGAGCCCGACATGCGCCGGATCCGCGGCAACGACATGGCGATGATCTTCCAGGAGCCGCTGACCGCCCTGAACCCCGTGTTCTCCGTGGGCGACCAGATCGCCGAGCAGGTGGAGCTGCACCTCGACGTCAACGCTCGCGAGTCACGCGATCGCGCCGTGGAGATGCTGCGCCTCGTGGGCATCCCGAGTCCCGAGCGGCGCGCCAAGCAGTACCCGCACGAGCTCTCGGGTGGGATGCGGCAGCGCGTGATGATCGCGATGGCGCTCTCCTGCGAGCCCAAGCTCCTGATCGCGGACGAACCGTCCACGGCGCTAGACGTGACGGTCCAGGCGCAGATCCTGGAGCTGCTCAAGGTCATCCAGCAGCGGACGGGTGCCGCGCTGGTGCTGATCACGCACGACCTCGGCGTGGTCGCGGAGATGGTCGACAACGTGATCGTCATGTATGCGGGACAGGTCGTGGAGAAGGGGACGGTGGAAGAGGTCCTGATCGAGCCCCGGATGCCGTACACGATGGGCCTGATCGAGTCGATCCCGACCGTCGAGAAGCGCGGCGGGCGGCTGTCGGCCATCGCGGGCGTCGTGCCCTCGCCGTTCCACCTGCCGCCGAACTGCCGGTTCGAGCCGCGCTGCCCGTATCGCTGGGAGACTTGCCGCGAGGTGCCACCCGAGCTGTACCCGGCCGGTGCGTCCGGTCGGCTGGCCCGCTGCCACCTCCACCTTGCCGAGGCGGGCGGGCGGCTGGATCGCGCGGTCGCACGGCACGAGCAGAACATGACGACGGGCCGGCGCATGACCGGCGCACCGGACAGGCTCGGCAACGGATGACGACCACGACCGACGCAGCCTCCGCCGCCGAGCTCCAGATCCGCCATCGCCTGCGCCGGCGGCCGCCGGTCGGCATCCGCAACGGCAGGGCCCTGCTCCTGAGCATCGCGGCCTACGGCATCGTTCTCCTGGTGCTCCTCGTGCTGGGGATCCTCATCGGGGTCAAGGGCGTCCTGGACGTGTTGCCGCCCACGGCCCTGATCGTGGTCCCGCTGGCGGTCGTGATCGTGGCCGTCGTGCGGCTCACGGCGACCCGCCAGCGTTGGGCCCTGGCGCTGGTCCTCCTGACCGATGGGGTGCTCTCGATCGTCCTTGGCTACCTGATGGTTACCATGGGCGATCGGATCACAGACCCGAACTCCGTGTTCTTCGCCCAGCTGGGGCTGCTGGTGCCGTTCGTGCTCGCGGTCTTCTCGGGCTGGCACTTCACCCGCGCCGCGAGCTGGTTCGACGGCACGCGCGAGCGCCGCCTGAAGCCGGAGGAGACGGGTGCGCGTCCGATCGATGCACCGCTGACCGTCGTGTCCGAGCCCGTGACACCCGACGCCGCGCCGTCCGGAGCCGCCGGAGCTGCCGCCGGTGTCATCCTGGCCGGCGATGCCGCCGCGCGCGCTGTCCCCGCTGCGGCGACCGCGCCGCTGGTGGTGGTCCAGAACCTCAAGAAGCACTTCCCGATCTATGGCGGCGTGCTCCGCCGCCAGATCGGCACCGTCTACGCGGTGGACGGCGTTGACTTCGAGATCATGCCCGGCGAGACCTTCGCCCTCGTGGGTGAGTCGGGCTGCGGCAAGACCACCCTGGGGCGGACCCTCATCCAGCTGACGCCGTCCACGGACGGAAGGGTCGTCTTCGACGGCTACGAGCTGGCGGACGTGGATCCCGAGGACATGCGGCCGCTTCGCCGCCGCATGCAGATCATCTTCCAGGACCCGTTCGGGTCGCTCAATCCGCGGATGCCGATCAGCGACATCATCGGCGAGGGCCTGCTCTCGCAGGGGCTGACGGATCGGAAGGCGCGGGACAAGCGAGTGGAGGACGCCCTCGAGCTCGTCGGCCTCCGGCGCGAGTACACGCGCCGCTACCCGCACGAGTTCTCGGGCGGCCAGCGGCAGCGCATCGGCGTCGCGCGTGCCCTTGCGCTCGGCCCCGACTTCATCGTCGCGGACGAGCCGGTGTCCGCGCTCGACGTGTCGATCCAGAGCCAGGTGCTCAACCTGCTGCTGGACCTCAAGCGGGACCTCAACCTCACCTACCTGTTCATCAGCCACAACCTGTCCGTCGTGCAGTACTTCTCGGACCGCGTCGGGGTCATGTACCTGGGCAGGCTGGTCGAGGTCGGCACCGTGGAACAGCTGTACGCCGACCCGCGGCACCCGTACACGGTGGCGCTGCTGTCCGCGATCCCGGAGGCGGATCCCCGGCGCCGGAAGAAGCGCCTCGTCCTGCGTGGGGATGTGCCGTCGCCGGCCGCCCCGCCGTCCGGGTGCCGCTTCCACACGCGGTGCTGGCTGCGCGAGCGCCTGGGCAATCCCGAGCAATGCACGACCGAGGTGCCCGAGCTCCGGACCTTCACCGAGGCCGGCCACCGGGTCGCCTGCCACTTCGCCGAGGACATCAGCCAGACGGTGGTCGCGGAGGTCGCCGCCGAGACGGCCACGGTCGTCACGTCGGGCATCGACGTCGAGTGACCCCGGGTCCCGGTCAGATGGGCACGTTCCGGGCGTGGTTCGCAGCGGCGGCCCTGCTCGCGCTCGCGTCGCTGGTGGGGGCATGCAGCCCCGTGGGCGCGAGCCCGTCCACGACTGCGGGCTCGCCCTCGGCATCGGCGTCGCAGGCGCCACCATCTCCCGGCGATGTCAGTCCCGCCCCTTCGCCCACGCGCTGGCCCGGCGGCATCGTTGAGGCCGTGATGATCCTGGCGAAGGCGGACGCGGAGATCCAGGCGGCCGGTGCGGACCTGGGCGCGGCCGCCGCGTACGAGGACCTCGACGCGATGCTTGGTGCGGCAGACGGCCTCGCCACGCTCATCGAGCGCCTCGAGACGCAGATCCCGCGCCTCGCCGAGTACCCCGAGACCGCACCGGCCGCCCGAGCCTACGAGGCGGCGTTCCCCGCGATGCTGGCGGGGGCGACCACCTTGCACCTCGCCCTCATCGCCGGCGACGCCGCCGGGGTCACCACCGGCAGCCAGCAGCTGGCGGACGGGCTGATCCGCTACGCGGAGGCCCGACGGTTGATCGGCCCGCTCGCGGACCAGGCACTCCTGATGCAGCGGCTGCTGACCAAGTAGGCCGGGCGCGATCCGCCCGGGACCTTGCCGCTGGTCATGACCCGGGCACACCGCTCTCCGGACGCCGCGCCCGGCGAAGTCAGGGCGACGTTGCCGCCGTCAGGGCAAGGCGTTCGCCGGGACCGGACCGCGGAACAGGTCGTCCCAGGTGGCAAACGTCGTCGCCGGCCGGCTGACGCGGAGCGGGCTGCCGGCATCCGCCTGGGCCCGCATCGAGGCGAGGACGTCCCCTGCATCCACGCGCCTGCCGTCCGAGAACGAGAGGTCACTGCGGAGGCGGCACGTCCAGACCGTTGCGTCCTTGGACGGGTCGCACCGTGATGCGAGCGACGGGACCGGGACCAGCGACGCACCGGCGAAGCGGAACAGGCCCGGCGTCACCAGCCCGCACAGCTGCAGCGCCTCAACCGAGGTGGTGACGGCACACCAGGCGCCGACCGGCTCCCCGGCCTGCATCACGACCAGCTGGCTTCGGTCGCCCGCGATGAAGTCGCCCAGCGGATCCACGCCCAGGGGCGAGATCGCGACCCGGGACACGTCGGCCCGGTATGCGGTCATCGCTCCGGGGTGGACCAGCGGGATGATCGGCGCGGCCGACCGGATACGGTCGTTGATCGCCCCGAACGCATCCCGACGGGCGGCATCCTCGACGGCCCCGGCGACATCGCCCAGGGCGCGGGTCACGCCACGGGCCCGCTGCACGGCGGTCCCCGTCGCGTCGGCGCCGAAGAGGGGCTCGAGATACCCGGACGCGTCCGCGAGGGGCGACGCGATCCCACCGAGGTAGAGCCCATCGAGATCTCCCTCGGCAATGGCCGTGGCGAGCTCGGCTGCGGGCATCTCCTCGATCTCCGCCGTGACCCCCAGGCTCGCCTGCAGCTGGTCGCGGATGGCCGCCGCCAGCCCCGCTGGATCAGGGAGGCCGGCCACGGGTCCATCGGGGATCCGGAGCGGGACGGATGCCGTGAGGTCGTAGCCGGCAAGGCCGAGCGCGGCCGCTCCGGCCGGCCCGTTGAACTCGTACCAGGCCATGCCGGCACAGCCACCGGCAACCTCGCAGGGGGCGACGTGCGTGGCCGCGATGGCGCCGGCAGCGAAGGCGTCGCGGGCAAGTGCCGCCGAGTCGAGCCCCTGGGCGAACGCGCGCCGGACCGCCGTCTGCCCGAAGCCGTGGCCCGTCCCGAACCCCAGGTAGGCCGTGGCCGTTCCCGGGCGGGGCGTGATCACGATCTCTGGCAGGGTCGACATGTCCGCGATGTCCGACGCGGCCGGCGCGTCGATGCCGTCCACCTCGGCCTCGCGCAATGCCGCCGCCCGATCGGCGGACGTCGCGGCCCAGCGGAGCACGATGGTCGCGGGCGGCGAACCAGGCCCCTCAGGCCGCGCGCCCGACGCCACCGGCGAGGCGGAGCCGGACGGGACGCCGGCAGCGGGCGGGCTCGGCGAGGCGGTGCTGCTCGGGACGCGGCCGAGCCGCACGTTCTCACCCTCGGCCCAGGCCTCCACGCGGAACTCGCCCGCACCCGCGACGAGGCGGGCCGAGGCAGGGTCGGCCGCCACGAGGTCCACCGTGGCCGAGTCGACGACCCCCAGGGCGGGATGGGCGAGACGGGCGGGGAACGCCCCATCGGCATCGCACAGCGTGAACCGGATCGTCCGGGCGTTGACGGCCTCGAGCCGGCCCAGGCGGCCGGCGTAGTCGGGGAGGTCACAGGCGCTGGCGGAGGTCGGCCACGCCACCTGGGCGAACGGGCGCTCGGAGGCCGCCGGTTTCGCGGTGGCACCCAGGGCCGCCGGATCCACCGATGGGATCGGCGTGAGCACCGGCTCGCTCCCACACGCGGCCACGGCCAGGATCGCGAGCGCGATAGCCGGCAGCCTCCTGCGGATCGGGGTCATGGAGATGGCGGCTCCGGGTCGGAATACGGGGTTCGGGGGCGGAGTACGGGGGTCGGCTGCACGCCCCCGGCGCCCGATGCCAGGGTTGGTCGTGGCGTCCCGGAAGCCTACACCGACTCCCCGGACCGGGGCGCCCGCCGGGCCGGCGGACGCGCCAGGCGGCGATCGAGCGCGAACCTCCGCTGGCACTGAGCCGTAGGGTGAGTATCATGCACCCGCACACGGCGGAGCCGCGGTGCCGGGCCGCCCGCCTGACGATTCGTGTCGTCTGACCCGGCTGGAGGAGGAGTATCGATGTCCCGTATCCGATTCGGGGCGCTGTTCGCTGCTACGGCGATCGCGTTCGCAGCCTGCGGTGGGTCCACGGCGACCACCGCGCCGGAGAGCGCAGCACCTCCGGCGAGCGTCGAGCCCGGCGCCACTGCCGCACCTGCCACTGAGGCGCCGGCCGCCGGCATCACGGAAGGCGGCACCCTCGTCGTCGCGCTTCCCGGCGACATCAACCGGACCGACACGGCCCTGATCGACGACGCGAACTCTTCGTACGTCGGCCAGCAGGTCATGGAGACGCTGATCACGCTCGCCCCCGGCACCGGCGACCAGATCGTCCCGGCGCTGGCGACCGAGTGGAAGGTCAGCGACGACGGCCTGACGTACACGTTCACCATCCGCGACGGCGTCAAGTTCCATGACGGCACCCCCCTCGATGCGGCTGCCGTCAAGTTCAACTTCGACCGCTGGATGAACATCCCGCAGTCCTACGTCGATCTCGGCTACACCTACTACATCGACACGGTCATCACGCCGGCGATCAAGGCGGTGGAGGCCCCCGATGCGTCGACGGTCGCCGTCACGCTCAACGCGCCGAACTCCGCGTTCCTGATCCAGCTGACGCTGACGCCGTTCGGCATCTCCAGCCCGGCGGCCCTCGAGGCCGGCAACGCCAGCGCCCCCGACTTCGCGAACAACACGTACGCGACCGGCGGGCCGCCCGCGATGGTCGGCACGGGCCCCTTCGTGTTCAAGGAGTGGACACCGGGCCAGCAGGTCATCGTGACCAAGAACCCTGACTACTGGAACGCGGCCGCCGGCGGCCCGTACCTCGATCAGATCACGTTCAAGCCGATCACCGACACGACCGCTACGCTCAACGCGCTGCAGGCCGGAGACGTCGACATCGCCCAGGCCATCGCGCCCAACGACATCGAGGCGGCCGCGAGCGACCCGAACCTCGCCGCGATCGATCGCGGCAGCTCCTGCAACGTGGGCATCCTGGCCATGAACCAGACCCACAAGCCGTTCGACAACGTCAAGATCCGCCAGGCCGTCGCCGCCGCCGTCAACCGCCAGGCGATGGTCGACGCATTCTTCGGCGCCGCCGGCGTCGTGCCCTCCAACTGGGCCCCGCCCGGCACGAAGTTCGCCAAGGAGCTCGCGTTCCCGGCTTACGATCCCGAGGCCGCCAAGGCGCTCATCGCCGAGTCCGGCGTGACCGACCTGTCGTTCGACTTCTGGTATCCGTCCGACGTGAGCCGCGCCTACATGCCCGATCCGAAGGGCGAGTTCGAGGCCATCCTGCGTGACCTCGAGGCCGTCGGGTTCAAGCCGAACCCGAAGACCGCCCCCTGGCGCCCGGACTACCTGGCCGCCGAGTCCACGGGAACGTACCCGATGTGGCTCATCGGCTGGAACTGCGACTGGCTGGGGATCGACAACTTCCTGTACACCGCGGACTTCGGCTACCGGGGCGACCCCGTCGGCCCGAACCCCGAGTTCGCGTACAAGAACGACGAGATGAACCAGGCCATGCTGGACGCGCTCGCCGCGACCGAAGAGTCGGCGCAGCAGGCCGCCTGGGAGAAGGCGCAGGACCTGATCCTGGCCGACATGCCGGCGCTGCCGATCGCCTCGGGCAAGACGCCCTCGGCAGCGGCGACGTACGTCAAGGGCTTCATTCCGTCCCCGACACTCCTCGAGAGCTTCCAGAGCGTCTGGCTCGACAAGTAGCGTGTGACGCCCGCTGACGGCGGGCACCACGCGCAGATGGTCCCCCGGCGGCCTCAGCCCCGGGGGACCATCGCATCCGGGACCGCACACCGCGTCACAATCCAGAGGACCGCCCGACCCGATGGCCAAGTACATCGCCCGACGGCTTATCGGTGCCATCCCCGTCCTGTTCGGGCTGTCCATCATCCTGTTCGGCTTCGTGCACCTGCTGCCCGGCGATCCGGCGGCGGCCATCCTCGGCCAGCACGCGACACCAGCGCGCGTCGCGGCGATGCGCGAGTACCTCGGACTCGATGACCCGCTCTGGCAGCAGTACTTGGGCTACCTCGGGAACCTGTTCCAGGGCGATCTCGGGTCCAGCGTCATCAACAACCAGCCGCTGCTCAAGGAACTGCTGACCCGGTTCCCGGCGACCATCGAGCTGACGGTCGGGGCGATCATCTTCGCCGCCGGCATCGGGATCCCCCTCGGCCGGTTCGCGGCCCGCCACGCGCAGGGCTGGCCCGACGGTGCCGTGACGATCGTCTCGCTCCTGGGCATCAGCATCCCGGTGTTCGTGCTGGGCCTCACGCTCCAGTACATCTTCGCCGTCCAGCTCGGGATCCTGCCCGCCGGCGGCCGGATCGACCCCCGGGCGAATCTCGAGATCCAAACGAACTTCGTCCTCATCGACTCGCTGCTCATGGGTCGCCCCGACCTGTTCTGGGACGGGATCACGCACCTCATCCTGCCGGCGATCGCCCTGGGCTCCATCCCGCTGGCGATCATCACCCGGATCACCCGCGCCTCCGTGCTCGACGTGAGCAACGAGGACCACGTCCGCACCGCGCGGGCGAAGGGCCTGTCCGAGAAGCGGGTCAACAGCCGGCACGTCATGCGCAATGCCTGGCTTCCGGTGGTCACGGTGATGGGGATCCAGGTGGGCGGCCTGCTGGCGGGGGCGGTCATCACCGAGACCGTCTTCGCCTGGGGAGGAGTCGGGCGGTTCATCGTCGAGGCGATCAACAACCGCGACTACCTCGTGGTCCAGAACACGATCCTCTTCTTCGCGCTCGTCTTCCTGGTGGTGAACCTGATCGTGGACGTGATGTACGCCTTCCTCAACCCGCGGATCCGGTACGCCTGATGGCTGCACCTGCGGTCCCGGTCCGGCGTCCAGTCGAGGCTCGGGCGAGTCGCGGCCTGTGGGGTGACGCCCTCCGCCGCCTGCGGCGGAACGCGCCGGCCATGGTCGGCGTACTGATCATCATCCTGTTCATCCTGACGGCGGTGTTCGCGTCGGCCATCGCGCCCTACGACCCGATGGAGGGCACGCTGGCGAACCGGCTCCAGCCCCCCAGCCCGGCCCACATCATGGGTACGGACCTCCAGGGCCGCGACGAGTTCAGCCGCGTCATCTACGGCGCGCAGGTGAGCCTCGTGGCCGGTATCGCCTCGGTCGTCATGGGTGTCCTGATCGGCGGCACGATCGGCGCCCTCGCGGGAGGCCTCGGCGGCAAGGTCGACTCCGTCCTGATGCGCGTCGTGGATGTCATGCTCGCGATCCCGGGCATCCTGCTCGCGATCGGCATCGTTGCCTGGCTGGATCGCGGCCTCCCGCAGATCATGTTCGCCGTCGCCATGGTCAACGTCCCGATCTTCGCCCGCATCCTGCGCGGCAGCCTGCTGTCGCTGCGCGAATCGGACTACATCATGGCCTCGCGCTCGCTCGGAGCGGGAGGTGGCCGCATCCTGCTGCGGCACATGCTGCCCAACTCGCTGACGCCCCTGATCGTGGCGGCAACGCTCGCCCTCGCGACCGCGATCATCGACGTTGCCGGCCTCGGCTTCCTGGGCCTCGGCCCGCCCGATCCGCGTACGCCCGAGTGGGGCACCATGCTCACCGATGCGACGAAGTTCCTGCGCCAGGCCCCGTGGCTCATCTTCTTCCCGGGCCTCGCCATCGTGATCACCGCAGTGGGGTTCAACCTGCTGGGCGACGGCCTGCGCGAGTCGCTCGACCCGAGGATGAAGCGATGACGGATGCGCGCGGCGAGGGCGGAACGACCCTCCTCGACGTCCGCGACCTCGTGGTCAGGTTCCGCACCCACGACGGGACGATCCACGCGGTCAATGGCGTCAGCTTCGAGCTGGCCCGCGGGGAGCGCCTGGGCCTCGTCGGTGAGTCCGGCTGCGGCAAGAGCGTGACCAACCTCGCCATCATCCGGCTGCTGCCCAAGCCGGCGGGCAGGATCGAGGGCGGGAGCGTGCTGTTCGACGGCGTCGACCTCGCCACCATGGCCGAGTCCGACCTCCGGGAGATCCGCGGCCGGGACATCGCGATGATCTTTCAGGACCCGATGACCAGCCTCAACCCGGTCCTGACCGTCCAGGAGCAGATGGTCGAGACCATCCAGGCACACAAGAAGGTCTCGAAGAGCGATGCGGTGGCGCGCGCCGTCGAGCTGCTGGGCATGGTCGGGATCCCGCAGGCGGAGAAGCGCCTCAAGAGCTATCCCCACCAGTTCTCGGGCGGGATGCGGCAGCGGGTCATGATCGCCATGGCCCTCGCGCTCGAGCCGAAGCTGATGATCGCGGACGAGCCCACGACGGCCCTCGATGTCACGATCCAGGCCCAGGTGCTCGAGCTGATCTCGCGCCTCACGAGCGAGTCGGGGACGTCGCTGATCCTGATCACCCATGACCTGGGCGTGGTGGCCGGGATGACCGACCGGATCAACGTGATGTACGCGGGCTTCATCGTCGAGACGGCCCCGACGGGCGACCTGTTCGACAAGCCGTCACACCCGTACACGGTGGGCCTCCTGCACTCGATGCCCCGGGTGGACGAGCGGGAGGGCGAGCCGCTCATCCCGATCGAGGGCCGGCCGCCCGACATGCGCAACGCACCCAGCGGATGCCCGTTCGCACCCCGCTGCGCCTGGCGGCTGGAGGCGTGCTGGACCGACAACCCCGCGCTGACCCCGCTCGTCGAGGGCACGGCCGTCATCGCGACCGGGGCCACGGCCACGCACCGCGTGGCCTGCTTCAACCCGCCGACCGCCGAGGAGGCCCGCGCGGGTCGGCCACAGCGCCCAGGGTTCGTGGCCGCGCCGCCGCCCGAGGACATGCCCGACGAGTTGGCACCCGCGGCGGGATACACGGACCTCAAGGGGTTCGTGGCCGGGGTCGAGGCTGAGGAGGGCCCCCTGTCCCTGTACCCCAGCGCCGGTGGCCTGCCGGTCCCGCCCGAACCGGAGCATCGCAATGACGGCCTCTGAGCAGCCCCGGTCCACCGCGGCCAAGGGCGCCGGCGGCGAGGAGCTCCTGCGAGTGGAGGGCCTCAAGGTCCATTTCCCGATCCGCGAGGGCCTCGTGATCGAGCGCAACGTCGGGGCGGTCAAGGCCGTCGACGGCGTCACCTTCACCCTGCGCCGGGGCGAGACGCTCGGCCTGGTGGGGGAGTCGGGCTGTGGCAAGAGCACGACCGGGCGGGCGATCATCCGCCTCTACGAGCCGACGGCCGGGCGGGTCATCTTCGAGGGGACCGACGTCACGTCGCTGACGCGCGCCGAGATGAAGTCCGTGCGGCGGCGGATGCAGATGATCTTCCAGGACCCGTACGCGAGCCTTGATCCGCGGATGACCGCGGGCGGCATCATCGCCGAGCCGCTGGACATCCATGACGTGGGCACCAAGGCGGAGCGCCGCGAGCGGGTGCGCGAGCTGCTCTCGACCGTCGGCATGAACCCCGACTACGCCGACCGCTACCCCCACGAGTTCTCAGGCGGCCAGCGGCAGCGGATCGGGGTGGCCCGCGCGCTTGCGCTCGATCCGGACTTGATCGTCGCCGACGAGCCGATCTCCGCCCTCGACGTGTCGATCCAGGCCCAGGTCATCAACCTGCTGGAGCGCCTCCAGGAGGGATTGGGCCTTACCTACCTGTTCATCGCCCACGACCTGTCCGTGGTCCGCCACATCAGCGACCGTATTGCGGTCATGTACCTGGGGAGGCTCGTCGAGATCGCGCCGTCGCGGGAGCTCAACGAGCAGCCACTGCACCCGTACGCCGTGGCCCTCCTGTCCGCCGTGCCGATCCCGGATCCGAAGGTCGAGCGCCGCCGGCGGAGGATCATCCTCAAGGGCGATGTGCCCTCCCCGGTCAACCCCCCGTCCGGCTGCCACTTCCACACCCGCTGCTGGCTGCGGGAGCGGCTCGGCAATCCGGAGCGATGCTCGTCGGAGATCCCCGAGCTGCGCGAGCTGTCCACGGGCCACGAGGTCGCCTGCCACTTCGGGGAGGAGGTCGACGGCTCGCCCGAGCAGCTCCAGGCCACCGGCCGTGGTGGATCCGGCGGGTCCGTGGCGGGGAGCGCCGCGGGCCAGACGATCGTGGCGGATGGCGCTCCCACCGTCGCTGCTCCCCTCGCGCCTCCATCCCAGTCCGGCGGGGCCTAGACTCGGAGCGTGCAACCGCTCCGCATCGCACTAGCCCAGATCGCCCCGCGTCTCGGCGACCTCGACGCCAACCTCGAGCTCCACCACGAGCTGGTCGGGCAGGCCCGCGCGGCCGGCGCCGGGCTGGTCGTGTTCCCGGAGCTGGGCCTGACGGGCTATCTGCTCCAGGACCTGGCCGCCGACGTCGCCATGCGCCTCGACGACCCACGCCTCCTGCGTCTGGCCGAGGCGACGACCGGTCTGTCGGCGGTCGTGTCGTTCGTGGAGGAGTCGGCAGATCACCGTCTGTTCATCGCAGCGGCGCTGCTCGAGGACGGTGAGCTGCGCCACGTCCATCGCAAGATCCACCTGCCGACCTACGGGATGTTCGACGAGCGGCGATTCTTCGCCGAGGGCGACATGCTCCGCGCCGTGCCATCGAGGCTCGGCGTCGGGATGGGGCTCGCGGTCTGCGAGGACTTCTGGCACCTGGCGACGCCCCAACTGCTGGCCCTCGACGGCGCGCAGATCCTGGTCAACGTGTCCTCGTCGCCGGGCAGGGACCTGGCGATGAGCCACGAGGTGGGCCTCGGGACGGCGTCGTCATGGCGGGCCCTGATGCGGACCTACGCCCAGCTGACCACCACGTTCGTCGTCTTCTGCAATCGCGTGGGCGTGGACGAGAGCCTCTCCTTCTGGGGCGGCTCCGAGGTGATCGGGCCCGCGGGAGCGCCTCTTTTCGGTGCCCCGATGTTCGATGAGGGCCTGTTCACCGTTGACGTGGACCTTGCCGACGTGCGGCGCGAGCGGATCGGGCTGCCGCTCTTGCGGGACGAGCGCCCGGAGCTCGTGGCCCGGGAATGGCGACGCCTGATCGCGGAGCGCGCCGGCCTGGCCGCGGACACGACGGCCGACCCCGGAGCACCCGACGGGCCCCATGCGCCGCGTGGCGGGCTCGATGTGGCGATGGACCGGTGACCGGCACCGACGGCCCGATGTTCGAGCTGCCCGACGAGCTCGCGATCGATACGGGCGTCGCGCGCCAGGTCATCGGCGCGTTCATTCGTGGCCAGCTTCGGCAGGCCGGGTTCGACCGGGCTGTCCTGGGGCTGTCGGGCGGGATCGACTCCGCGCTCGTTGCCTACCTGGTGGCCGAGTCGATCGGTCCGGACAGGCTCCTGTGCGTGATGATGCCGTACCGGACGTCGTCACCGGCCTCGCGCGGCGACGCGGAGGCGGTCGTGGCCGATCTTCGCTGCAGCGGCGAGGTCGTCGAGATCAGCGGCATGGTGGACGGCTACTTCGGGCGGGACGGCGTCGCGGGCGAGGGCGGCCGGGAGGCGCTCGATGCGTCGCCGCTGCGGCGTGGCAACTTCATGGCCCGGATGCGCATGGCCGTGCTCTACGACCGGTCCGTCACCTGGCGCGGGCTCGTGGTGGGGACCGGGAACAAGGCCGAGTCCCTGATCGGGTACACGACCCTGTTCGGGGATTCGGCCTGCGCCTTCAATCCCATCGGGGACCTGTACAAGAGCCAGGTGCGCCAGCTCTCGGCCGCGATCGGCGTGCCCGAGGCGATCATCCGCAAGGCGCCGTCCGCGGACCTGTGGCCGGGCCAGACCGACGAGGCCGAGGCCGGCTTCTCCTATCCGGAGCTGGACCGGCTCCTGTACTGGCGGATCGACAAGCGCCGCTCGGTCGACGAGGTGGTTGCGCTCGGGTTCGACCGAGCCCTTGTCGAGCGTGTCGACCGGATGGTCGCGGGCTCCGAGTTCAAGCGCCAGGTTCCGCCGATCGCGAAGCTCGGGCCGAGGACCGCCGGCGTGGACTACCTGTACCCGCGGCGCCGGCCGGGGTCCGCGGCACGCCAGTGACCGGTCAGGGCGCCGGGGCCGGCACGGCGTCCGTGGGTGGGACCCTGTACGTGGTCGCCACGCCGATCGGCAACCTCGGCGACGTCACGTACCGCGCGCTGGAGGTCCTGCGATCGGTCCCGCTGATCGCCGCCGAGGACACCCGGGTCACCCGTCGGCTCCTGGCCCGCTACGACATCCCGACGCGGACCACCAGCTACCACGCCCAGAGCGGGCCGTCGCGCGAGCGGGAGCTGCTCGCGCACCTCGGCGGCGGGGCCGACCTGGCGCTCGTGACGGATGCCGGAACGCCCATCGTCTCCGATCCCGGCGAGGGACTCGTGGCGGCCTGGTCCGGAGTCGGTGGCGTCGTCATCGCGGTCCCCGGCGCCTCGGCCGTGCTGGCCGCCGTGGCGTC
This sequence comes from uncultured Chloroflexia bacterium, assembly GCA_963713975.1. Lineage (GTDB taxonomy): Bacteria > Chloroflexota > Limnocylindria > Limnocylindrales > CSP1-4 > CAIXZV01. The sequence continues at coordinate 3,293,794 of OY970218.1, read as the reverse complement.
GAGCGGCGTCGCGGGTCCGCGCTGGTCGTTCGAGGGGTTCCTGCCACGCAGCGGGCGCGATCGCCGGGACCGGATGGCCGGGATCGCGGCGGATGAACGGGGGAGCGTCGTGTTCGAGGCCCCCGGCCGTACCGCCGCCACCCTGCGGGACCTCGCGGCGGCCTGCGGTTCGGACCGCCGGGGCGCGGTCTGCCGCGAGCTGACGAAGCTCCACGAGGTGGTCGTGCGTGGCTCGCTGGGTGACCTGGCCGCGCTCGCAGCGGACGGCACGATCCCGGCCCGCGGCGAGGTCGTGATCGTCGTGGGCTGGTCGCCGACGGCGACCTCGACGGACGACGGGGGTCCGGCAGCGGCCGGTTCCGGCGATGCCCGCCAGGCGGTCATCGCGACGGCCCGGGCGGCGGTCCAGCGCCTGGTGGACGGCGGCATGGCCCGGGGAGAGGCGGCACGGACAGTGAGCGCGGAGACCGGCGTGCCGCGGCGGCAGCTGTACGCCCCTTCCGCTCAGCGCGAATCCGGAGAAATGTAGGGTCTGAGGTGGCGGCCGGCGACGGCGCGGGAGGGGGGGACCGCACCGCCGCCGGCTCGAGGGAGGAGGGATCGTCAGGCCGCGACGGCCTCCTCGAGGAGCTCGTCCTCCTCCTCGTCCTCGCCACCACCCGGGGCCACGGAGAACCCGGAGTCGTCCGCGACGGGCTCCGACGCATCCGCGGGGACCCCGGCCGCCACAGCCTGCGCCTCGAGCGCCTCGGCGGCCGCCTCGACCGCGTTGTCACGACGCCGGCGACCGGCCAGCATCTCCACGCTCGACGCGATCACCTCAGTCTTCCAGTGGCGCCGGCCGGCGTCGTCGTCCCACGTACGTGTCTGGATGCGGCCCTCGATGGCGACCTGCTGGCCCTTGCCCAGGTAGCGGCCACACGTTTCTGCCAACCGGTTCCAGGCGACGATCGAGTGGAACTCGGCGCGCTCCTTGCCGCCCACGTACTCGTGGCTGGCCACGGAGAACTGGGCCACCGCCTTGCCGCTGGCGGTGGTGCGGAGCTCGGGGTCGCGCGTGAGGCGACCGGTGAGAAGGACCCTGTTCATGGCGTTCCCGGTGTCTCCTTCCGACCGGTCCGCACGCGCCGAGGCGCGTCTGGGTGCGGCCGATCCTTCGTGCGGCGGGCAACGATGTCCGGCGGGCGGGTGAGGTGCCGGCCCCCTCGAGCGGGGCCACGGCGGGCCGACGGTTCGGCGGGGCCGGCGATCTCGACGGGCTTCACGAACCCTAGCGAGGGCGACTTCGCGGCCGGTTACGCGCGGCTCAACGGCCACTTCTCCGGGCCCCGAGGCGCCGTTCGTCACCGATCCGCAACCCCGAAACCCGTGATCGACCGGACCCGCCTTCGCTATACTCGCCCGGTCCTCGAGGCTGCGCGGAGCCGGAGCCAGTCCGCGACGGAGGAAATGACCATTGCTCGAGGAAGGCGCGGCGTCCGCCCCGTGAGACGGGCTCCCACCTTCGCGTTTGCGGTCCGCCGGGTATCCGCCGGACAGACGCGGGAGATGTCTATCTGTGACCCCGGCACGCGCCGGGGTCGTTTGCTGTCCGGAGGCACGCCATGCCCGCGACCGTGATCGTTGGCCTCCAGTGGGGGGATGAGGGCAAGGGGAAGACGACCGACTTCCTGGCCGAGCAGACGGCGATGGTCGTCCGCTACCAGGGCGGCGACAACGCCGGCCACACCGTGGTCGTCGGCGACGAGGTCCTGAAGCTCCAGCTGTGCCCGTCGGGCGTGCTCTACCCGCACATCACGTCGGTCATCGGCAACGGCGTCGTGGTCAACCCGGCGACCCTGATCCGCGAGCTCGACATGCTCGCCGCCAAGGGCATCGACGTGGGCAAGGTCCGCGTCAGCCGCAGCGCGCACGTGATCATGCCGTACCACGTGGCGCTCGACCAGGGCAACGAGAGCCGCCTTGCGGCGGCCAAGGTCGGCACGACGGGTCGCGGCATCGGGCCCACGTACGGCGACCGCGCCTGGCGCCTGGGTCTCCGGATGGAGGACCTGGTCGACGAGCCCACGCTGCGCGAGCGCATCACCCGCGCCCTCGTGGACAAGAACCTGCTGCTGGCAGCGATGGGAAGCGACCCGTTCGCGGTCGAGCCACTCGTGGCGCAGGGACTGGCATGGGGCGAACGGCTGCGGGCCCACCTCGACGACTCCACCTGGCTGGTCCAGGACGCGCTCCGTCGCGGCGACCACGTCCTGCTCGAGGGAGCGCAGGGCACCCTGCTGGACCTGGACCACGGCAGCTATCCCTTCGTGACCTCCTCGAACCCCGTGGCCGGCGGGGCGTGCACCGGCGGTGGCATCGGGCCGCTCCAGGTGGACGAGGTCATCGGCGTCATGAAGGCCTACTCCACGCGGGTCGGGTCAGGGCCGTTCCCCACCGAGCTGTTCGACGACACGGGCCGCGGGATCGCGGACCGCGGCCGCGAGTTCGGGACCGTCACCGGCCGGCCGCGCCGCGTCGGGTGGTTCGACACGGTCCCGCTGCGCTACGCGGTCGCCGTCAACTCCAACAGTGCGATCGTGCTCAACAAGCTGGACATCCTGTCGGGGATCGAGACGATCAAGCTGGGCGTCGCCTACGAGATCGACGGCCGGCGCATCGACACTTGGCCATCGAGCGGCGCCGCCCTCTCACGGGCGGTCCCGATCTACGAGGACTTCGAGGGCTGGGAGGAGCCGATCCACGACGTGCGTTCCCTGGCGGGCCTGCCGGAGAACGCCCGCCGGTACGTGACCGCCCTCGAGGAGCACGCCGGCGTCCCGATCGTGTTCGTCTCCGTCGGGCCCGAGCGGACGCAGACGATCGAGCGGGCCTGGCGGCCGATGCGCCACCGCCCCATCAAGCCGGCCTGAGCACGGGTCGACGGTGACCGCTGCAGTGCCCGCCCGCGTCCTCGTTCTCGGCGGCGGCGGGCGCGAGCACGCACTCGCCTGGAAGCTTGCGGGCGAGACCGCGATCTCCGATGTGATCGTGGCGCCCGGGAGTGCGGCCATCGCGCTGGAGCGCGGCGTCCGCCGCGCCGAGGTGGACCCGCTCGACCCCATCGAGGTGGCGGCGCTGGCCGTCGCGGAGGCCGTCGATCTCGTGGTCGTGGGGCCCGAGGCGCCGTTGGGCGCCGGTGTCGCGGACGAGCTCGAGGCCGCCGGCGTCGCGGTCTTCGGCCCTCTGAGGGAGGCCGCCCGGCTGGAGACGTCCAAGGCGTTCTGTCACGAGGTCGCCTCCGCTGCCGGGGTCCGGGTGGCCAGAGCCCGCGCCTTCACGGGCGGCGAGGAGGCGGATGCGACGGCGTTCATCCGCGAGCTGGCCGCGGACGGGGTGGGGGCCGTGCTCAAGGCGGACGGCCTCGCGGCCGGCAAGGGCGTCGTCGTCACGGAAGGCCTCGACCAGGCCCTCGAGCTGGCGCCGCCGTTCCTCACCGGCCGTCCGACCGAAGACCCGGCGCTGGTCATCGAGGAGCGGCTATGGGGTCGCGAGGCCAGCATCATCGCCATCTGCGACGGGACCCGGGCGGTCGCCCTGCCGGCGTCCCGTGACCACAAGCGCCTGGGCGACGGGGACCGTGGCCCCAACACGGGCGGGATGGGCGCCTACTCGCCACTGCCTGACCTGGACGATGCTGCCGTGGACGAGATCCTGCGCACCGTCCACCTGCCGATCCTCGCCGAGATGGCCCGCCGCGGCTCGCCGTTCCGCGGCTTCCTCTACGCCGGCCTGATGCTCACCGAGGACGGTCCGGTGCTGCTCGAGACGAACGTCCGCCTGGGCGACCCCGAGGCCCAGGCCATCCTGCCGCGCCTTGCGGGGGACCTCGGTCCGGTGCTCCGGGCAGCGTCGCGGGGTGAGCTCCCGGATGATGCGCCCACCCGCCTCCCGGTGCGGGACGAGGCGGCCGTCGCGATCGTGCTCGCGGCGGGTGGCTACCCGAACGACCCGCGGCGGGGCGACCCCATCGACGGCATCGAGGCAGCCCGGGCCCTGGGAGCGCTGGTGTTCCATGCTGGCACGGTCGAGCTGGCCGGGCCCGAGGGAGGATTCGCGACGAACGGCGGACGCGTCCTCGCCGTGGTGGGTCGCGGCCCGGACATCGCAAGCGCCCGCACGGCAGCGGAGACCGCGGCCGACGCCGTCCGCTGGGAGGGCATGCAGCGCCGCCGCGACATCGCCGCCGAGCTGCCAGTCGGACCGGCGCCAGCCCCGCGCCCGACCAGGGAGTCCGTCCGGTGATCCGCCGCTACACACTGCCGGAGATGGGCGCCCTGTGGTCCGACCAGGCCCGCTTCGAACGGATGCTGGAGGTGGAGGTTGCGGTCTGCCGGGCGCAGGTTGCCCGGGGCCTGGTGCCTGCCGCCGCGCTCGCCGCCATCGAGGCTTCGGCACGCGTCGACGTGGACCGGATCGCCGAGATCGAGGCGACCACCGACCACGACGTCATCGCGTTTGTCAGCCAGGTCGCCGAGACGGTGGGGCCCGACGGACGCTATCTGCACCTGGGCCTGACCAGCAGCGACGTGGTGGACACGGCCCTCGCGCTCCAGCTCCGCGCGGCCGGGGAGCGGCTCGTCGCGGATGCCGACCGGCTCACGCTGGCGCTCATCGCGCGTGCCCGGCGGGAGGCCGGGACCGTCATGATGGGTCGGACGCACTCCGTACACGCGGAGCCCACGACATTCGGCCTCAAGTGCGCCGGCTGGGCCTTCGAGGTCGCCCGCGGCAGGGAGCGCCTGTCGGCCGCCACGGCGGAGATCGCCACCGGCAAGATCAGCGGCCCGGTGGGGACCTACAGCCACCTGTCCCCGGACCTCGAGGCGGAGGTGCTCGCGGACCTCGGCCTGCGGGTGGACCCGGTCAGCACCCAGATCGTCCAGCGGGACCGGCACGCCGCGTTCCTGGCGGCCATCGCGATCCTCGGTGGCACCCTGGAGCGCCTGGCTACGGAGGTCCGCAACCTCCAGCACACCGAGATCGCGGAGGTCATGGAGCCGTTCAAGCGCGGCCAGAAGGGCTCGTCCGCGATGCCCCACAAGCGCAACCCCATCCTCTCGGAACGGATCGCCGGCCTCGCCCGGCTGCTCCGGGGCTACGCCCACACGGCGCTCGAGAACCAGCCGCTGTGGCACGAGCGCGACATCAGCCACAGCTCTGCGGAGCGGGTGATCCTGCCCGACGCCACGATTCTGCTCGACTACATGCTTGCGAAGACGACCGGGCTGGTGGACGGCCTCGTGGTGCGACCGGAGCGGATGCGCGAGAACATCGAGATCGGCCTCGGGCTCCACGCCTCGTCCCGGGTCCTGGTCGCCCTCGTCGACAAGGCCGGCCTGTCGCGCGAGGACGCGTACGCCGTGGTCCAGCGGAACGCGCTGCGGGCGGCCGACGAGCGCGTGTCGCTCAAGGGGCTCCTGGCGACCGACGCCGCCGTCGCCGCGAAACTGCCGCTGGCCGATCTCGACGCCTGCTTCGATGACGACGCCGTCCTGCGTCACGTGCCCGCGGTGATCGCGCGTCTCGACGCGCTGGAGAGGAAGGTGGCTGCCGATGCCGCTGGATGAGGCATTTGTCCGGTCCGGCAAGGTTCGCGACCTGTATGCCATTGATGAGGGGCGCCTCCTCCTCGTGGCCAGCGACCGCCTGTCCGCCTTCGACGTCGTCCTGCCGACGCCCATCCCGGACAAGGGGAGGATCCTGACGGGGCTGTCGCGCTTCTGGTTCTCGCACACGGGCGACATCGTCGCGAACCACCTGCTCTCGACGGATCCCGCGGCGCTGCCCGAGGAGCTGACCCGGGGCGATGCGGGCCTGCTCGCCGGCCTGCGCGGCCGGATCATGCTGGGCCGGCGGACCGACGTCCTCCCGGTGGAGTGCGTCGTGCGTGGCTACCTGTCGGGCTCCGGGTGGAAGGAGTACCAGGCAACCGGGGCCGTGTGCGGGATCGGGTTCCCCGAGGGTCTGATCGAGAGCCAGCGTCTCCCGGCGCCGGTCTTCACGCCGGCCTGGAAGGCGCCCGAAGGGCAGCACGACGAGAACGTGACGATCCAACACGTGACCGAGCTCATCGGCGAGGAGCTCGCGCACCGGCTCCGGTCGATCTCGCTCGACCTCTACGCACGCGGGTCTGCGCTGTGCGAACGGGTCGGGATCATCCTGGCGGACACCAAGTTCGAGTTCGGATTGCTGCCGAGTGGGGAGCTGCTCCTGATCGACGAGGTGATGACGCCGGACTCCTCGCGCTTCTGGGACGCCGAGACCTACGAGCCGGGCCGGGCCCAGGCCAGCTACGACAAGCAGTACGTCCGCGACTGGCTGGAGCAGCAGCCGTGGGACAAGACGGCGCCGGGGCCGGAGCTCCCGGACGACGTGGTGGCGGGCACCCGCTCGCGCTACGTGGAGGCATTTGAACGCATCACCGGGGCGACCTTCGCCCGCTACCTGTCGGAGGACGTCATCGCCCGATGAGCGAGCTGAGCCGCACCTACCGCTACGCCGTCAACGTCACCCCCAAGACCGGCATCCTGGATCCGCAGGGCAAGGCCGTCGAGCGCAGCCTCCCCCATCTTGGCATCGCCGGCGTCAGCGGCGTCCGCGTGGGCCGCCGGGTGGAGATGAGCGTCAGCGCAGCCGATGAGGCCGCCGCCCGCGCGGTCGTGGACCGGCTGGCGTCGGACCTGCTGTCCAACCCGCTGATGGAGCGCTACGAGGTCGAGGCGCTGGGCGAGGCACCGGCGCCGGCCATGGCGGGTCTCGGCGGATGACGGTGCGGGTCGGCATCGTCCTGTTCCCGGGCTCCAACCGCGACATCGACGCGGTCAACGCCCTGCGGGTGGCCGGCGCGGACCCGGAGATCCTGTGGCACGAGTCCGCGGACCTTGCGGGCGTGGCCGGCGTGCTGCTGCCGGGCGGCTTCGCGTACGGCGACTACCTGAGGGCGGGGGTCATCGCCCGGTTCAGCCCCGTGATGCGGGCCGTCGCGGACTTCGCGGGGCGCGGTGGGCCCGTCCTCGGGATCTGCAACGGCTTCCAGGTCCTCGCCGAGGCCGGCCTGGTGCCCGGAGCCCTGCTCCGCAACCGCGGCCTGCGGTTCGTGTGCCGCCAGGTCACGCTGCTGCCCGAGCACCTCAATTCCCCGTTCACGCGCGAGCTCGGTGACCGGCGCCCGCTGCGGATGCCCGTCGCGCACGGGGAGGGCTGCTACTACGCCGACGAGGCGACCCTCGACGAGTTGGAGCGTGACGGCGGCGTCCTGTGGCGCTACGCCAACCCGGACGGGAGCGTGGCTGGACCGGACGATCCCGGCAACCCCAACGGGTCACTGCGCGGGATCGCCGGCGTGCGCAACGCGGCCGGCAACGTCGCCGGGCTGATGCCCCACCCGGAGACGGCCGTCGAGGCGATCCTGGGCTCCGACGACGGCCTGGGGATCATCCGCTCGCTCGTGGTCAGTGCCGCGGAGTGGTCCGCCACGGGCCGGATCACCGGGACCCGGGTAACGCCTCCGGTGCCGGCGGGTTCGATCCCGGGCGGTGCGGCATGAGCGGCGAAGCGATCCCCCTGCACCGAGCCCTGGGCCTCACCGATGGCGAGCTCGACGCCGTGCGGGACAAGCTGGACCGCGACCCCAACGACCTCGAGCTGGCCATGTTCAGCGTCATGTGGAGCGAGCACTGCTCCTACAAGAGCAGTCGGCCGCTGCTCAAGACGCTCCCGACGAAGGGCGAGGATGTCGTTGCGGGGGTGGGCGAGCAGGCCGGGGTCATCGCGATCGGCGACGGCCTGGCGGTCGCGTTCAAGATCGAGAGCCATAACCACCCGTCCGCCGTGGAGCCGTACCAGGGGGCCGCGACCGGCGTCGGCGGGATCCTGCGCGACATCTTCGCGATGGGCGCCCGGCCGATCGCCGTCCTCGACGCGCTCCGCTTCGGGGACCCGTCCGACGCCCGGACGCGGCACCTGGTGGACGGCGTCGTTCGTGGCGTCGGAGGCTACGGCAACTGCGTCGGCGTGCCCACCGTGGGCGGGGAGCTGGTGTTCGACCCCTCCTACCAGGGCAACCCGCTGGTCAACGTGATGGCCATCGGCCTGCTCGAGGACGGGATGCTGACCCACGCGTCCGCGGACGGCCCTGGCAACCTCGTGGTCCTCTACGGCTCGGCGACCGGTCGTGACGGCATCGGCGGTGCCTCGGTGCTCGCCTCGGCCACCTTCGGCGAGCAGGACCCGTCCAAGCGCCCTTCGGTGCAGGTTGGCGACCCGTTCGCGGAGAAGCTGCTGATCGAGGCCACGCTGGAGCTGATCGCCAAGGGGCTCGTCGTCAGCATCCAGGACCTGGGCGCCGCGGGCATCACGTGCGCGACCTGCGAGACGGCCGATCGCGGCGGCACCGGGATCCTCGTCGACCTCGACGCGATCCCGCGCCGGGAGCCCGGCATGGAGCCGTTCGAGGTCATGATCTCCGAGTCTCAGGAGCGGATGGTGGCGATCGTCGAGCCGCACCGCTGGGACGCGGTCCGGGCCGTCTGCGAGCGCTGGGACCTGCCGGTCGCGATCATCGGCCGGGTGACGGAAGAGCCCGACATCGTCGTGCTCACCGGGCCGGACGGTCACGGCGCGCTCGCCGCGGATGGCCGGCCCGTCGCCGGTGCCGTGGAGCTGGGACGCATGCCGGCCCGCGCCCTGGCGTCGGAGGCGATCATCTTCGATCGCGAGTCCCGGGCTCCGACGCGGCGGCGCGCGGCCCCCGCCCCCGGTGCCCCCGCGGAGCCGGTCGATGCCCTCCCGCTGCGCGGCCAGGACCCCGGCGCCGTGCTCCTTGCCCTGCTCGGCTCACCGAACCTCTCCTCCCGCCACCCGGTCTTCGAGCAGTACGACTCGAACGTCCAGTCCAACACCGTCGCCGGGCCGGGCCGCGGGGCCGCCGTGCTGCGGATCAAGGGGACCACCAAGGCGCTGGTCGCCACGACGGATGGCAACGCGCCCGTGAGCGCGCTTGACCCATGGCTGGGTGCCGCGCTCTCGGTCGCCGAGGCGACGCGCAACGTGTCGATCACGGGGGCCCGACCGCTGGGCGTCACGAACTGCCTCAACTACGGCGACCCGACCCGGCCCGAGGCGTTCTGGCAGCTGGCCGAGGGCGTCCGGGGCCTCGCCGATGCCTGCGTCGCCCTGGGCCTCCCGGTCACCGGCGGCAACGTGTCCCTGTACAACGAGGCGCACGGATCGGCCATCGCCCCGACCCCCGAGATCGGGATCGTGGGTCTGCTGGACGACGTCGCGCTCCGGGTGGGCCCGGCATTCCGTGCCGACGGCAGTACCGTGGTCCTCGTCGGTGAGGCCGGGCCCGGGCTGGCCGGCTCCGAGTACGCCCGCCTCGCCGGGACGGCGGAGGAGGACGGCCCGCCGCCGCTGGACCTGGAGCGCGAGCGGCGCGTCCAGGCGCTCATCCGCGAGGCCATCGCCCGCGGGCTCGTCGAGAGCTGCCAGGACGTGTCGGCGGGCGGCTTTGCCGTGGCGGCGGCGGAGATGTGCGTCTGGGGCGAGCGCGGGGCGACGCTCCGCCTGCCGGTCGGCGACTCGCCGGCCGTCGCGCTGTTCGGCGAGGGCCCGACGCGCCTGATCGTGGAGGTGGCGCCGCGTCATGTCCCTGCGTTCGAGCTGCTGGCACGTGCGCACGGGCTTCCGGCGGAGGCCATGGGCACGACCGGGGGTGCACGCCTGGTCGTGGAGCTTGCCGGCGAGGGTGCGACCGGCGCGGCGGAGGAGCGGGGCAGCCGGATCGCCGACGCGCTCGACGTGCCCGTGGCGGACCTGCGCCACGCCTGGGAGCACGGCCTCCCGCGCGCGCTGGGCTGGGAGGGCGAGGGAGCCGCCGGCCATGACGCCGAGGCCGCGCTCCCGGGTGTCGAGGCGACCGCGCCCGGCGCCGAGGCCACGGTCTGATGTGCGGCGTGGTCGGGGTCGTCCTGCCCAACCGCGGCCACGAGGCGGCCGCCGTGGCGGCGACCGCGCTGTTCGCGCTCCAGCACCGCGGCCAGGAGTCCGCGGGTGTCGGGGTATCTGACGGCAGCCACCTGATGATCTACAAGGACCTGGGCATGGTGGGCCAGGTCCTCGACGAACGGCGGATCCCATCGCTCGCGGGCGACCTGGCCGTCGCGCACTGCCGCTACTCCACCACGGGATCCACGGTCTGGGAGAATGCCCAGCCGACCCTTCGCCTGGGACCGAGGCGTGCGCTTGCCGTCGGTCACAACGGCAACCTCGTCAACACCCGCGAGCTGCTCGAGCAGCTCCAGGGTGGGCGCGGCCGCCTCCCCGCCAGCACCGACACGGAGCTGCTGACCGCGCTGCTCGCGGACGAGCCCGCCACGGACACGGTCGACGCGCTCGTGCGTGTCCTGCCTCGGGTCCGCGGCGCCTTCTCGTTGGTGATCCTCGACGAGCACCGGGTGATCGGGGTCCGCGACCCGCATGGGTTCCGCCCGCTCGTCCTTGGCCGGCTGGCACGGCCTGGTGGCGATGACGCCCCGGGCCTCTGGGCGGACGACGCCGGCGGCTGGATCCTTGCCTCGGAGACGGCGGCGCTCGACATCGTGGGTGCGGAGGTCGTGCGCGACGTGGATCCTGGCGAGATCGTGGTCCTCGAGCCGGGCCGGGACCCGGTCTCCGTCCGTTACGCGGCCGCCACGCCGTCCCTGTGCGTCTTCGAGCTCATCTACTTCGCCCGGCCGGACTCGTATCTTGAGGGCCGCAACCTCTACGACGCGCGGCGCCGGATGGGCATGCAGCTCGCCGGCGAGCACCCGGCCGACGCGGACTTCGTGATGCCGGTGCCCGACACCGGTGCGCCGGCGGCTGTCGGCTACGCGGAGGCGTCCGGCCTGCCCTACCGCGAGGGGATGGTCCGCAACCGCTACAGCGGCCGCACCTTCATCCAGCCGTCGCAGGCCATGCGCCAGCGCGGCGTCAACGTCAAGCTGAGCCCCCTGCGCGAGATCATCCGCGACAAGCGTCTGATCGTGGTCGACGACTCGATCGTCCGAGGGACCACCACCAAGGGGATCGTCGGACTCCTCCGGAAGCACGGTGCGAAGGAGATCCACCTCCGGATCAGCGCGCCGCCCATCTACCACCCCTGCTTCTACGGCATCGACACGTCGATCGAGACCGAGCTGATCGCCGGCAGTCACACGGTGGACGAGATCCGCGAGTTCGTCGGCGCGGACTCGCTCGGATACCTCTCGATCCGCGGCGTGCTCGCGGCGCTCGACCTGCCCTACGACCGGTTCTGCTTCGCCTGCTTCGATGGCAACTACCCGGTGCCCGTTCCCTATGACGCGGCCTCGCGCAAGTTCATGCTCGAGACGCCCGCCGGGGTGATCGCGTGAGACGATCCCGATGAGCGACGCCCGGGCGGCCTATGCGCGCGCCGGCGTGGACGTCGCAGCGGGCGAGCGCGCGGTCGAGCTGATGCGCGCGTCGGTCGCATCGACCCGCCGGCCCGAGGTCCTCGGCGGCCTCGGGGGGTTCGGGTCCGCGGTGGCCATCCCGGCGGGCTACCTCGAGCCCGTGATCGTCTCGTCGACCGACGGCGTGGGCACCAAGACGGCGATCGCGGCGGCGATGGGCAGGCTGGACACGATCGGCATCGACCTCGTCGCCATGTGCGCCGACGATGTCGTGTGCTCCGGGGCGGAGCCGCTGGCGTTCCTGGACTACATCGCGATCGGGAAGCTGGACCCGGACCGTGTGGCCGAGCTGGTCTCGGGCGTCGCGGACGGCTGCCGGCAGGCGGGTGCCGCGCTGACCGGCGGCGAGACGGCTGAGCATCCAGGCCTGATGGAGCCAGATGAGTTCGACCTCGCGGGGTTCTGCATCGGGGTGGGGGAGCGGTCGCGCCTCCTCGACGGGACAGCGGCGCGCGCCGGCGATGCGATCGTCGGGCTCGCGTCCTCCGGGCTCCATGCCAACGGGTACTCGCTGGTCCGGACGCTGCTCGCGGAGCACGGGTTGCCCCTCGAGATCGGGTACGTGGCCGCCGTCGCCGGAGCGTTCGATTGCACCGAGGCCGCAGCCCGGGCCCTCGTCGGCCACGAGCTCGTCTCCCTGACCCTCGGCGAGGTGCTGCTGACGCCCACCCGGATCTATGCCCGGGACATGCTCGCGATCCGTGCCGGCCTCGACGCCGCCGGACACGAGGTCCGGGGCATGGCCCACATCACCGGCGGCGGGCTGCCGGGCAACGTGCCCCGGGCGCTCCCCGGGCACCTTGGCGCGCGTGTGGATCCCTCGACCTGGCCGATGCCGTCGATCTTGCGAACGCTTGGTGCCCTGGGCCGAATCGCGGACGCCGAGCTGCGGGCGACGTTCAACGGCGGCCTGGGCATGGTGGTCGTGGTGCCGACGGAGGCTGCGACGCTCGCCGTGGAGCTGGCGCGCGGCCGAGGGGTCCCGGCCTGGATCGTGGGTGAGGTGGTCGACGCGGCCTCGAACGGCGGCCGGTACAGGGAGGCATCAGCGTGAGCGGACGGACCGCGGTCGGAGTCTCGGGCAGCGGGTCCAACCTGCGGGCGCTCGTCGCCGCGGCCGGGCGTGGCGTGCTGGGCGGCGAGGTCGTCCTCGTGTTCGCGGACCGCGCGTGCCCCGGCATGGACTGGGCGGCGGAGCAGGGGATCGACACGGTCCTGGTTCCCGGTGGTGACGACGCGGTCCTGGCGGAGACCCTGGTCGCGGAGGCGCTCGACGTCGTCGTGCTCGCGGGGTATTTGCGGCTCGTCGGTCCCGCGGTGCTCGCATCGTTCGCCGGGCGGATCCTCAACGTGCACCCGTCGCTGCTGCCGTCGTTCCCGGGACTGCACGGAGCGCGCGACGCGCTCGCGGCCGGGGTGGCCGTCACGGGCGTCACCGTGCACATCGTGGACGCGACGCTCGATGGTGGGCCGATCGTGGCCCAGGAGGCCGTGCCCGTCCTCCCCGGCGACACCGAGGAGTCGCTTCTCGCGAGGATCCACCCGGTGGAGCACCGCCTGCTGCCGGCGGCTGTCGCGGAGTTGCTGTCCGGGTCGCTCATCGTTGCCGATGGCGCGCGCCGCGCGACCTTTGACACGGCCGTCGCGGACGCTCGGATGCCGGTCCCACGTCGTGCCCTGCTCTCGGTGAGCGACAAGTCCGGGCTGGCGGACCTCGGGCGCGGGCTGGTGGCGCGTGGCTGGGAGCTGGTGTCCACCGGCGGCACGGCCATGGCGCTGCGCGAGGTGGGCCTCCCGGTCACGGACGTGGCCGCGGTGACTGGCTTCCCCGAGATGCTCGACGGCCGGATCAAGACGCTCCACCCGCGGGTCCACGGCGGCCTCCTGGCGGACCGCCGACGCGCGGATCACCGCGAGGCGCTCCTCGCCGCCGGCATCGCCCCGTTCGACCTCGTCGTCGTCAACCTCTACCCGTTCGCGGAGGCGGCCCGGCGGCCCGGGCTCTCGTTCGACGACCTGGTCGAGGAGATCGACATCGGCGGGCCGTCGATGGTGCGCGCCGCGGCCAAGAACCACGCCAGCGTCGCCATCGTCACCTCGCCCGCGCGGTACGACGCCGTCCTGGCGGCGCTCGAAGAGCATGGTGAGCTGCCGCTGGGCCTCCGGTCCGCCCTCGCGGTGGAGGCGTTCCGGCACACGGCGGCCTACGACGCGCGGATCGCGGCCGAGCTGCCGGGCCGGATGGCCGACGCCGGGGTGGCGCTGCCGCCCGAGCCCGGCCTGCCCGGCGCGGAGGATCCGTACCCGCCTGTGCTCACCATCTCGATGGAGAAGGTGGACACCCTCCGCTACGGCGAGAACCCCCACCAGCCCGCCGCCCGCTATCGTCGGACGGACCGAGAGCCTCGCCCCGCCGAGGGTCCGTTCGCCGGTGGAGGCCCCGCGCTGCAGGGCAAGGCCCTCTCGTACAACAACGTGCTGGACGCCTCCGCCGCGGCGGCCCTCGCCCGCCTCATGCGCGGCCCGGCGGTCGTGGTCATGAAGCACACCAACCCGTGCGGCGCCGCAGAACGATCAACCCTGCTCGGGGCCTGGGAGGCGGCGCTGGCCGGCGATCCCGTGTCGGCCTTTGGCGGCGTCGTGGCGATCACCGGGACCGTGGACCGGGCCCTGGCCGAGCGCCTCGTCTCGATCTTCCTCGAGGTCATTGTCGCGCCCGGGTTCGACGAGGGTGCCCGCGAGGTGCTCGCGACCAAGCCGAACCTGCGCCTCGTCGTCGATACGTCGCTGGGGTCCGGTGCGCACCTCGCGACCGCCGATCCGCTCGGTTCGTTCCGGACCGCGGGTGGTGGCGTGCTGGTCACGGCTCCGGACACCCTCCCCGACGACACGGCCGGATGGTCCTGCACGACGACCCGCCAGCCCACCGAGGCCGAGCGGCGCGACATGGACCTCGCCTGGCGCCTGTGCCGGGGCGTCGTCTCGAACGCGATCCTGCTCGTGCGTGATGGGATGCTGGTGGGTCTCGGCTCCGGCCAGGTCAGCCGCGTGGATGCTTGCCGCGGCGCGGTGGAGAAGGCGCGCCAGTTTCAGGGCGAGTCTGGAGCGAGCGGTGCCGTCGCCGCATCGGACGCCTTCTTCCCGTTCGCCGACGGGCCGAAGGTCCTGCTCGATGCCGGCGTGACCGCCATCATCCAGCCCGGCGGCTCGATGCGTGATGCCGAGGTGCTGGCCCTGGTCGAGGACGCCGGGGCCGCGATGGTGGTGACCGGGACCCGCCACTTCCGGCACTGAGCGCGGGCCCAACACCCCGCCGTCGTGGGCCGACGCGCTGCTACCATCGAGCGGCCATGTCCGACCGCCGTTTCTACCTGACCACCGCCATCGCCTATGCGAACAACGCGCCCGGCCTGCACACCGTGTACGAGGTCATCGGCGCCGATGTCATCGCGCGCTGGCACCGGATGCAGGGCGACGACACCCGGTTTCTGACGGGCACGGACGAGCACAGCGTCAACATCGCGCAGTCGGCCGAGGCGGCAGGCCAGACGCCGCGCGAGTTCGTGGACGAGAAGGTCGGCCTGTTCAAGGCGGCCGAGGACGCGCTGCTGATCAGCCCGGACCGGTTCATCCGGACCACGGACCCGGATCACTACCGGTCCGCACAGGAGATGGTCCGCCGCGCCTACGACAACGGCGACATCTACCTCGGCAGCTACGACGGCTGGTACTGCCCGTCCGAGGGCTTCAAGGCCCCGTCGGACCTGCACGAGACGGCGACGGGCATGCAGTGCCCCAACCACCCAGGCGTGCCGCTCCAGTGGCTGTCCGAGCGCAACTGGTTCTTCCGCTTGTCGGCCTACCAGCAGCGACTGCTGGACTACTACGAGGCGAACCCGCACTTCGTCCAGCCGGACTACCGGCGCAACGAGATGCTGGGCTTCATCCGCCAGGGCCTCGAGGACTTCTCGATCAGCCGTGCGGGCGCGACCTGGGGCATCCCGTTCCCGATCCGCGACGATGGCACCTCGTCGGAGCTCCCCGACGGCACCTGGGACCCGAGCGCGGGCACGATCTACGTCTGGTACGACGCGTTGATCAACTACATCACGGGCGCCGGCTACCCGGACGACCTGGAGCTGTTCCAGAAGTGGTGGCCGGCAGACCTCCACGTCATCGGCAAGGACATCGCGCGGTTCCACACGATCTACTGGCCCGCGATGCTGTGGTCGGCGGGCATCGATGCCCCGGATCACGTCTGGGTGCATGGCTGGCTCCTGGTCCAGGGCGAACGGATGAGCAAGAGCCGGGGCAACTTCCTCGACCCGCACGCCGTCGTGGCCGCCTTCGGCGCCGATGGCGCTCGCTACGTGACCCTCCGCGAGGTGGCGTTCGACAAGGACACCGACGTCTCATGGGATTCGTTCGTCCGCCGCTACAACGCGGACCTCGCGAACGACTTCGGCAACCTCGTCAACCGCACGGTGTCGATGGTGAACCGGTATCTGGGCGGAGAGCGGCCGACACCGCGAGCGGCCGGGGACTCGCCCCTCGCCGAGGGCTGGGCAGACACGCTGCACCAGTTCCGCGAACGAATCGACGGCTACCTGTTGCACGACGCGCTGGCCGAGTTGTGGGAGTTCGTGGGCGGTGCCAACAAGACCGTCGATGCCGAGCAGCCGTGGACGCTCAACAAGCAGGCAAAGGCCGGCGACGAGGCTTCGGCGGAGCGGCTCGGGGCGGTCCTGGGTGACCTCGTCGAGGCGTGCCGGCTGGTGGGTCTCGCGGTGGCGCCGTTCATGCCCTCCGCGGCCCCTCGAATCCTCGAGCAGCTTGGCTACGGCTGGGCCTACGGCCCCGACGGCAACGGCGGCCCCGACGTGCTCGAGCACCTCGCGTGGGGCGCGGCTCCGGAGGCGGGTCGCGTGATCGGGACGCCGACGCCGCTGTTCCCTCGGATCGAGGTCGAGGCGTCCGGGGACACGGGGGCATGAACCGCGACTTCGAGGTCGCCAACGTCGATGCGACGGCGGCCTTGGCCGACCTGGTCGCGACCCTCTCGGACGCAGATCTCGCGACCGACATGGGCGAGGAGTGGACGGTGGCCATGGGGCTCGCGCATCTCGCCTACTGGGACGGCTTCCACCTCGCCCGCTGGCGGCACGCGGCCGCCAACGGCCGGGTATGCCCGCCGCCGGCTACGGACGAGGTGACCGGGCGCAGCAATGAGGCGCTCGAGGCCACGTGGCGTGCACTCCCGCCCGTGCCGGCCGTGACGCTCTGCCTCGGCGCTGCGGCGGCCATCGATACCCATATCGCCGGCCTCACGGACGAGCAGGTGGCCTGCGCCCGCGCCGCGGACGGTCCGAACTGGGTGGATCGAACGGCGCACCGGTGGGACCACATCGACCAGATCCGCCGTGCCCTCGAGGGGGCATAGTGTCCGCCCCATCACGGCACGCGGGCGGATGACGCCCGGGCGACTCGTCGACTCGCACGGCCACCTCAACGCTGACCGCTTCGACGACGACCTCGACGACGTACTCGGCGCAGCCCGAACGGCCGGTCTCGAGCGGATCCTCGTCCCCGGCTGGAACGTCCGTTCCTCGGAGCGGGCGCTGGAGGTGGTGGCGGACAGGCCGTGGCTCGACGCGGCGGTTGGCATCCACCCGCACGATGCGGCAAAGGTGGACGAGGCCGGCTGGACACGGATCGAGGCCTGGGCGCGCGACGACCGCGTAGTCGCGATCGGGGAGACGGGGCTGGACTCGGACCGGATGTTCTCGCCGTGGGAGGCACAGCTGGACAACCTGCGCCGCAACCTGGGCCTGGCGCTCGCGACCGGGAAGCCGGCCATCCTGCACTGCCGCTCGCGAGCCGGCGAGCGTGACGCCCAGGATGCCCTCGTCGCGGAGCTCAGGGCGGCGGGGTTCGACGACGTGGCCGCCCGCGACGTGTTCGGCGATCGCCCGCCGGCCGTGGTCCACAGCTTCTCGGGACCCGTCGACTACGCGGAGACCATGCTGTCGATGGGGCTCGCGATCGCATTCGGCGGCCTCGTCTTCCGGCGCGGCGAGGAGGCATCCGCCGACGTGGTGCCCCTGGTTCCCGCCGCCCGCCTGCTGGTCGAGACGGACGCGCCGTTCCTCTCGCCACCGGGTGCCCCGCGCGGTCGCAACGCTCCCGAGTTCGTCGCCATCACCGCGCGCTGGGTCGCCGAGCGGCGTGGGATGGGGGAGCCTGAGCTGGGCGATGCCCTGGTCGCCGCCTACGACGCCACGTTCCCGCGGTCGCTGCCGCGCCCCTGAGAGGACAATCAGGGAAGCATCCCATCGTCTGCGCTGGCTCAGGCCGGTGACGGGCAGGGCCGCGACCCCGTGCCGTCGGCGGCCGTCGGCGACCGTCATCCACCGGGAGAGCGAACGGTGCGGTGATGTGCGATCCCACGTTCCCGGTGGGTGGACTGCGGCCTGGGACCCTCTGGACCGGACCCGGTCCCGCTCATCCGCAGAGCGAGATCGGACACAAGCGCACCGTTCACCCGTTCGGGGAGCGGCCACGCAGAGGTCGTGCCCGGGCAGCGGCCAGCGGCCCCTTCACGTCTGGCCACGACCCAGACACCCCGCTCTGGAACCAGCTCATGCAGCCGGCCGATGGGGCTCGGCCCGTTCCGGTCAGGCCAGCACAGACGCTGGGATGCCTACGACATTCGGATCGCTGGTTGACAACGGGACGGTGCCTCCGGTAGTTTGTTGGCACTCTCAACGTGAGAGTGCCAAATCAAACGTGACGCGATCTCGCAGGGCCCGGCCGGGATGTTCGGCAAGCGCCGACCGGCGCGGCAACGGTCCCCGAGTCGCGGCCGATGGTGAGGCACTCGACAGGAGGATCGACGGACGACTGCAGGCAGCCTGCCCCAGTCGTCCGGGACCACCAACCAGGCCACCGGCGGCCGTGCCCGGCCGCCACAGGAGGAACGAACCTTGGCCAGCGCCTCTTCGACGAAGCTCCGCCCGCTGGGCGACCGCGTCGTCATCAAGCCCACGCCCCGTGAGGAGATGACGAAGTCGGGCATCGTCCTGCCGGACACCGCGAAGGAGAAGCCCCAGGAGGGCGAGATCCTCTCCGTCGGCCCCGGCAAGGTCCTCGATGACGGCTCGCGCAGCGCGATGGACGTCACCGTCGGCCAGAAGGTCCTGTACGCGAAGTACGCCGGGACCGAGTTCAAGGTCGAGGGCGAGGAGCTTCTCATCGTCAGCGAGAAGGACATCCTCGCCATCGTCGAGGACTGAGGCCCGGGCGCCGAAGCCGGCGCCGCGAGCACCTCAGCACGAACAACACATCCCGGAGGGAACCAGACTTGGCCAAGCAGCTCATCTTCGACGAGACCGCTCGTCGCTCGCTGAAGCGTGGCATCGACCGCCTCGCCGACGCGGTCCGCGTCACGATCGGTCCGAAGGGCCGCAACGTCGTTCTTGACAAGAAGTTCGGCGCCCCGACGATCACCAACGACGGCGTCACCATCGCTCGCGACATCGAGCTCGAGGACCCGTTCGAGAACATGGGCGCGCAGCTCCTCAAGGAGGTCGCGACCAAGACCGACGACGTCGCCGGCGACGGAACCACCACCGCGGTGGTCCTGGGCCAGGCGATGGTTGCCGAGGGCCTGCGGGTCGTTACCGCCGGCGCCAACCCGATGGTCGTCAAGCGCGGCATCGAGACCGCCGTCACGGCCATCGTTGACGAGATCAAGCGCACCGCGCGCCCGGTCGAGACCCGCGAGCAGATCGCGGCCGTCGCGGCCATCTCCGCGGCGGATCCCGAGGTCGGCGAGATCATCGCCGAGGTGATGGACAAGGTCGGCAAGGACGGCGTCATCACCGTGGAGGAGGGCCAGTCCCTCGGCCTCGAGAAGGAATACACCGAGGGCATGCAGTTCGACCGAGGCTACATCTCGGCCTACTTCGTGACCAACTCCGACCGGATGGAGACCGTCCTCGAGAACCCGGTCATCCTCATCACCGACAAGAAGATCAGCGCCGTTCCGGACCTCCTGCCCGCCCTCGAGAAGGCCGTGCAGCAGGGCCGCCCGATGGTGATCATCGCCGAGGACATCGACGGCGAGGCCCTGGCCACGCTGGTCGTGAACAAGCTCCGCGGTACCGTCTCGGTCCTGGCCGTCAAGGCCCCGGGCTTCGGCGATCGCCGCAAGGAAATGCTCCGCGACATCGCCATCCTGACCGGTGGCACCGTGATCTCCGAGGAGATCGGGCGCAAGCTCGACTCCGTCACCTTCGAGGACCTCGGCGCCGCCCGCCGTATCGTCGCCACCAAGGACGACACGACGATCATCGACGGCGAGGGCTCCGCTGAGCAGATCAAGGGCCGCATGAGCCAGATCAAGGCGCAGATCGAGGACACCACCTCGGACTACGACCGCGAGAAGCTCCAGGAGCGCCTTGCCAAGCTTGCCGGCGGCGTGGCCGTCATCAAGGTCGGCGCGGCCACCGAGGTCGAGCTCAAGGAGAAGAAGCACCGCATCGAGGACGCGCTCTCGACGACCCGTGCGGCCGTCGAGGAAGGCCTCGTCGCCGGTGGCGGCACCACGCTGCTCCAGGCCATCCCCGCGCTCGACGCCATCAAGCTCGAAGGCGATGAGCAGGTCGGCGTGGACATCGTCCGGAAGGCCCTCGAGGCCCCGGCCCGCCAGATCGCCGACAACGCCGGGATGTCCGGTGAGGTCGTCGTGAACGCGGTCCGCGCCCTGCCGATCGGCGAGGGCTACGACGCGCTCGCCGGCGTCTACGGCAACATGTTCGACAAGGGCATCGTCGATGCGGCCAAGGTCACGCGCTCCGCGCTCCAGAACGCTGCGTCCATCGCGGCCATGGTCCTCACGACCGAGACGCTGATCACCGACCTGCCCGAGAAGGCGGCTGCCGGGGGCGGCGGTGGCCACGGTCACGACGGCGGAGGGATGGACTTCTAGGTCCGTCGCAACGCACCACGCAAGGAGCCCGGGCCGTGAGGCCCGGGCTCTTCGATTCCGGCACAAGTGGGGCGTCGCGACCGCGGGAACCGGGGGGCTGGGGCCGGCTCTCTTGAAGGTACGCTTGGCGTGCTGTTGGGCGACCTCACGACGGGGTCACCGATACCTGCTGCGACTGGAGGCACCGAAGTTGAACAGGGTCACGATCCGGCGGTTCGACGTCGTCCGGACAGCGAATGTGGTCGCCGTGCTCTACGCGGTGATCGTGCTGGTGTTCATGATCCCCGTGCTGCTCCTGGTAGCGATCGCGGGCTTGGCCTCGACCGGCTCCGGTTCGGGGAGTGCGGCGGGCCTTGGCGCCGGCCTGCTGGGCATCATTCTCGTCGGAGGGCTCGGGCTGCTGTTCTACGGAGCGGTCGGCTGGGTCATGACCGCGATCCTGTGTGCGCTCTACAACTTCGCTGCCGGCCGGGTCGGCGGGATCCGGGTGCACGTGGACGTCGAGGGACCGTACCCGGGTGGGCCGGGCTACCCGGGTACGGGACTCCAGGCCCCGGGCTACCCGTCGCCGTACGGCTCCCCGGGGTACGCCGATCCGGGCCACGGAACCGAGCGCGTCGGGACGCCCCCGCCGCCACCCGGGTGGGGCCAGCCCGGAAGCTGACATCCGGAGCCCCGGAGCCGTCACGTCCGGGCCCGACGCCTTCGCACCCTAGAATGGTCGGGTGAGTCCCACCCCTGCTGGCGAGCCCCTGAAGCGTCGGCGTACCCGACGCCTCGATGAGCCCGACGGCCAGGGCACGCTGCTGGACTTCGGGCCGGACGCGACATCCGCCGGTGCCTCCGGGACAGGTCCGGACACCGAGACGGGTCCGCCCATTGAAGTCGTCCCCGACGAGCCCGACTGGCTTCGCGACGCTCCTCCCGAGCCGGCGGTCGCCGCCGGTCCGGTCCTGTCGCCTGAGGAGGTCGCCGCGGCGATCGAGGCCCGCCGCGCCGCCCGATCCGAGGAGATCACCAGCCGCCTCAACCCCGAACAGCGACGTGCCGTCACGACCGTCGACGGTCCGCTGCTGATCTTGGCCGGCGCGGGCTCGGGCAAGACACGCGTCGTCGCCCACCGCATCGCCTACCTGATCGGCGTCAAGGCGATACAGCAGCGGCGGATCCTGGCGGTCACCTTTACCAACCGTGCGGCCGGGGAGCTTCGCGAGCGGATCACGGCCCTGACCGGCGACCACGGCAGGGAGGTGGATGCGGGGACCTTCCATTCCCTCTGCGCCCGGGTGCTGCGCCGGGACGGCGAGGCGATCGGTCTGGACCGCCGCTTCGTCATCTACGACACGGACGACCAGCAGCAGCTGATGAAGCGGATCCTGGCCGAGCAGGACCTGCCGGCCACCGGCGAGTTCCGGCCGGCCGCGATCCTGGGTGCCATCAGCCGGGCCAAGAACGACATGCTGGACGCGACGTTCCTCGCCCAGAACGCGGTCAACCACAGGGAGCGCGTCATCGCGAGGCTCGCCGCGCGGTACGAGGAGCGCCTGCGCGAGGTCGGGGCCGTCGACTTCGATGATCTCCTGCTCAAGGCGGTGGAGCTGTTCGAGCAGGCACCCGAGGTGCTGGAGCGGTACCAGAAGCGCTGGCAATACCTGCACGTGGACGAGTACCAGGACACGAACCGGCCGCAGTACCTGTGGGTCAAGGCCCTCGCGGCGGCCCACCGCAACCTGTGCGTCGTCGGCGACGACGACCAGTCGATCTACGGCTGGCGTGGCGCGAACGTCCAGAACATCCTCGACTTCGAGCGCGACTACCCGGACGCGACAGTCGTCAAGCTCGAGCAGAACTACCGATCGACACAGCTGATCCTCGACGCGGCCCACGCGGTCGTGTCACGCAACGAGCGCCGGACCGACAAGACGCTGTGGACCGAGAACCACGGCGGCGTCCCGATCCAGCGCTTCGAGGCCTTCAACGAGGAGGAGGAGGCCGAGTGGATCGCCCGCCAGGTCGAGGGCTTGGTGGGGTCGACCGGCCGGGGCGCCTGGCTGACGAGGCGGGCGGACGACGACGAGTCGTCGCGCTTCCGGCCCAAGGACCTCGCCGTGATGTACCGGATGAACTCCCAGTCCCGGGCCATCGAGGAGGCGTTCCTGCGCTACGGGATCCGGTACCAGCTGGTGGGCGGCACGCGGTTCTACCAGCGGCGCGAGGTCAAGGATGCGCTGGCCTACTTGCGGGTGCTCCGCTCGGACACGGACGCCGTCTCGTACGAGCGCGTGATCAACGTCCCGGCCCGCGGGATCGGCGACAAGAGTGTGGAGGCGCTGCGGCGCCACGCCGACAAGCACGACAACTCGATGTTCGAGGCGGTCGTCGCGGCGGGCAAGGGCGAGGTCGACGGGCTGGCGACGCGGTCGAGGACGGCGATCGGTGAGTTCGCGGTCCTGGTCTCGCGCCTGCGCCTGCGGATCGGCGTGCTGCCGCTGCCGGAGCTGCTCGACGAGGTGCTCGAGGCCTCGGGCTACCGCGCGATGCTCGCCGACGGCTCTGAGGAGGGCGAGGACCGATGGGCGAACCTGCTCGAGCTGCGCGCCGTGACCACCCGCTACGACGACCTGTCACCGGAGGACGCGCTTGACCGGCTGCTCGAGGAGACGGCGCTGGTCGCGGACCAGGACGCCTACGAGGGTGAGAAGGATGCCGTCACGCTGATCACGCTCCACGCGGCCAAGGGCCTCGAGTTCCCGGTGGTGTTCATCGGGGGCCTCGAGGAGGGCGTGTTCCCGCACAACCGCGCCCTGGATGACGAAGGCGAGCTGGAGGAGGAGCGACGCCTGGCCTACGTCGGCATCACGAGGGCCAAGCGACGGCTGTTCCTTTCACACGCGTGGCGGCGGGCGACCTGGGGCGGCGGGGGCATGAGCATCCCGTCCCGGTTCCTGCTCGAGATCCCGCAGGAGCTGATGGTGGGTCCGCAGCTCCGCGGTGGCGGGGACATCGGCGCGGACCTGGATCCCGACCTCGTCTTCCGCGAGCGTGGCTCACGCTTCGGCGCCGGAATCCGGGCCGGTGGCGGCGCCTACCGGCAGGGCAGCGGGCGGCCGGGCGCTCCGGCCCCGGGCGAGACGTTCCGGCCATCGCGGGACCTGGGGGCGAAGCGCGAGGCGTACGCGGCCGGAGCGCCGTCCGGGTCGCTTGGACGGCCCGCGGGCGGCGTCGACGATGGCTCCGAGGGGCAGATCCAGCCGGCGCGACCGGCTCGGGCGGTGATCCCGCCGCGGCCGATCGTGCCCGGCGAGCGCCGCTTCCGCGACGGGGACCGGGTACGGCACGCTCGCTGGGGCGACGGCATCGTCATCACGTCGAAGCTGACGCGCGACGACGAGGAGGTCCAGGTCGCCTTCAGGGACCCGCAGGTGGGGCGCAAGACGATGCTGGCCAGCCTCGCGAACCTGGAGCTGATCGGGTAGGCCGTTTCCTTGGGCGGCCGAGCACGTGTTCGGCCCCGGTGGCGACGAACGGGCCGCTCAGGCGAGGTGCGGGACGTGATCCGGGTAGTGGCGTGACGAGTCCTCGATGATCGTCTCGGCGAGCGTGCCGTCCAGCCACGGGAGCGGGTCCTCGGCGAACAGCTCGTCATCGGTGGCCGTCTCGACCGCTGCGACCAGGCGCGCGAAGGCCCCGGCTTCGCCCCGACGCACGTCATCGGCCGTGCGAGCCCGGTTCTCGTCCAGGATCCGTACGTTCCAGGCATCCGCGTCCCACGGTTCGTCGCCGCCCGGATACGGATCGACGCCGGATCGGACGCCCTCGATCACGTCCGCCGAGTGGGCGCTCCACCACTCGATATGGGCGAGGACGTCCTTGCGGGTCCAGCCCTCCATGTCGGGCGCGGCGCCGAGCAGGGCGTCGTCGTCGAGCGCGGCGGCGGCCGCCTCGATGGGGCCGTGCGTCTCGAGGATCTGGGTGAGCAGCGTCTCCTTGTCCATGCTGCGCAGCGTACGCCAGCCGGAGTACGGTGTCCGCATGGACCTCCGACCCTTGGGTGGCACCGGACTCGTCGTCTCGCCGATCGGGCTGGGCCTGGCAGCGCTCGGTCGGCCGGCCTACATCACGGCGGGGCGCTCCAGGGACCTCGGCGACGGCGACGACCGCTCGATCGAGGCCATGGAGGTCCGCAGCCACGAGGTGTTGGACGCGGCATGGGCCGCCGGCCTTCGGTACTTCGATGTCGCGCGCTCCTACGGGTATGCGGAGCGGTTCCTCGCGTCGTGGCTCCGGTCACGGGCGATGGATCCCCGCCAGGTTGCAGTCGGGTCGAAGTGGGGCTACCGCTATGTCGGCGGGTGGCGCATGGATGCTTCCGTCCACGAGGTGAAGGACCACACGATCACGATGCTCCGAACCCAGCTCCCGGAGTCTCGCGGGCTGCTGGACCCCTGGCTGCGCCTCTACCAGGTCCACTCCGCGACCCTCGAGAGCGGGGTCCTCTCCGACTCGGCCGTCCTCGCCGAGCTTGCGCGGCTGCGGGCGGAGGAGGGCCTCGTCATCGGGATGTCCGTCAGCGGACCCCGACAGGCGGACGTCGTTCGTACCGCGCTCGCGCTCCGCGTCGACGGCGTCAGCCCGTTCGCGTGTGTGCAGGCGACGTGGAACCTGCTTGAGCCGTCGGTCGGGCCGGCGCTCGCGGAGGCGCACGACGCCGGCTGGGGCGTCATCGTCAAGGAGGCGCTCGCGAACGGCCGGCTGCTGGACGAGCCGGCCATCGTCGCCGCTGCCGTGCACTTGGGAACGGGGGCCGATGTGCTCGTCCTCGGGTCCGTCCTCGCGAACCCGTGGGCGGACGTCGTCCTGTCGGGCGCCGCGACGCCGGATCAGGTGCGCTCGAACGCCGCCGCTGCCGCCGTGGATGCCGCCGCTGCCGACCTCCCCGGGCTGGCGGAGCCAGCGACCGCGTACTGGGAGGGCCGCGCCGCCCGCGCCTGGGTCTGACCCCGCGACGAGCGGCCGACCGAATCGCCGGTGGCCCGCCGAGCAGCGTGCATCCGGGCGGACCGTGGGCCTATCCTGCGAACCATGCCCGATGACCCTCGCTCCAGCATCGCCTACCCGCCGCCGGGGCTGCCGCCGATCGACCTCTCCGGCGTCGTGAACGTCCATGACTTCGAGGCTGCGGCCCGAGAGCGACTTCACCCGGCTGCGTGGGCCTACTACGAAGGTGGCGGGTGGGATGGCCACACCCTGCGCGCGAACTCGAGGGCGTGGGACGGCTGGCAGCTGCGGCCCCGGGTGCTCGCCGACGTGTCGCGTGTCTCGCTCGAGACCACGATCCTCGGACGCCCGGCAGCCACGCCCCTGGGCGTCGCGCCCGCAGCCCTCCATGGCCTCGCCCACGCGGATGGGGAGCTCGCCGTGGCCCGCGCGGCCGCCGCGGCGGGCGCGATCAACGTGGTCTCCACCGTCGCCTCACGGTCCCTCGAGGACATCGCGGCCGCCGTGCCCGAGGCGCGCCGCTGGTTCCAGCTCTACGTCCAGCGTGACTGGGGCGTGACCCGCGAGCTGGTGGAGCGAGCCGCCGCCGCCGGGTACGAGGCACTCGTCCTCACCGTGGACACGCCCGTGCTCGGCTATCGCGACGCCATCGTCCGCCTCGGCTTCGACCCCGGCGAGGACGCCTACGCGAACCTGCCCAAACGCGACGCCTGGGGTCACGGCGGCGAGCTGGACGAGATCCTGGACATGCGCGGCGTCCCGCTCACCTGGGCGACGCTCGACGAGATCCGCTCGTGGGCCCCGCTGCCGCTGGTGCTCAAGGGCATCCTGACGGCGGAGGATGCCCGCCTCGCGGTCGATCATGGCGTCGACGCGGTCTGGGTGTCGAACCACGGGGGTCGCCAGCTGGACCGCTCGCCGGCGGGCATCGAGGTGCTCGCGGAGGTCGTCGACGCCGTCGAAGGACGGACCGAGGTCTACCTCGACGGCGGCATCCGTCGCGGCCCGGACGTGCTGGTGGGACTGGCCCTCGGCGCGACGGCCGTGTTCACCGCCCGCCCGCTGCTGTACGCGCTGGCCTGTGCCGGTGAGCCCGGTGTCGCACACGCCTTCCGGCTGTTCCGGGACGAGATCGACCGGGCGCTCGCCATCGCCGGTGCGAGCTCGCCGGCCGACCTCGGCCGGGACCACGTCCGGGTCGTATCCTCGGGACGATGACCGAGTCGCTCCCCGTCGATCCCGCGCTGGTCGAGGAGGCCGCCTCGCTCGACGAGACCGCGGCGATCGGCCGCCACGCGGCGCTTGTCGAGCTGGTCCGGCGTGCGAACCAGCTCTACTACGAGGACGACGCCCCGGTGCTCGCGGACGCGGAGTACGACGCCCTCTTCCGGGAATTGGTCGCCCTCGAGACGGTCTTTCCGGCGCTGATCACGCCCGGTTCCCCGACGCAGCGCGTGGGGGGTGCGCCGGCCGGTGGACGCTTCGCCGAGGTGCGCCACCGCCACCCGATGCTGTCACTGTCCAACGCCTTCGACCACGACGAGTTGCGCGCCTTCGACGCCCGCGTCCGCAAGGGTCTCGGCCTCCCGGCGGCGCCGGAGCCCGCCGAGGGGCTGACCTACGTCGCCGAGCTCAAGATCGACGGCCTTGCGATCTCCCTGCGCTACGAGCGGGGCCGGTTCACTCTTGGTTCGACCCGTGGTGACGGCACCACCGGCGAGGACGTCACCGCCAACCTGCGGACCATCAGATCCATCCCCGAGCGCCTGCCCGAGCCCGTCACCCTGGAGGCCCGGGGCGAGGTGTTCATGCCCAAGGCGGAGTTCGCCAGGATCAACGTGGACCGCGGGGAACAGGGCCTGCCGCTCTACGCGAACCCGCGCAACAGCGGCGCCGGCTCGCTGCGCCAGAAGGACGCCTCGGTCACGGCCGGCCGCCAGCTCGCGACGTGGCTCTACCAGCTGCTGGAGGAGCTCCCGCCAGCCCGGGAGGGCCTGTTCGACGTCCCCACGCTGGACGCGGCGGGTACCGCCGTCGGCAGCCAGTCCGGCGCTCTCAGCCGGCTCGAGGCCCTGGGATTCCCGGTCAACCCGGACCGCGAGGCCGGTTTGGACATCGAGGGCGTCATCGCGTTCACCGAGCGCTGGCGTGAGGCGCGCCACGGCCTGGCCTACGAGACCGACGGCGTCGTGGTCAAGGTGGACCGCTCCGATCAGCAGGCGCGTCTCGGCATGGTCAGCCGGGCGCCACGGTGGGCGATCGCCTTCAAGTTCCCCCCGGAGCAGGTGGAGACGCTGGTCGAGGACATCGTCGCCTACGTCGGCCGAACGGGGACCCTCACGCCCGTCGCCCACCTGCGACCGGCGAAGGTGGCCGGCTCGACCGTCGCCCGCGCCACGCTCCACAACCTCGGCGAGGTCCGGCGCAAGGACATCCGGATCGGCGACACCGTGGTCCTCCAGAAGGCCGGCGACGTGATCCCCGAGGTAGTGCGCCCGATACTCGAATGGCGCCCCGCGGATGCCCGCGAGTACCAGGTCCCGGAGCGGTGTCCCGTCTGCGAGACGCCCGTCGTCCAGGACGCGGGCGCCGTCCGCCACTACTGTCCCAACCCTGCTTGTCCAGCGCGGTTGTCCCAGGCCTACGGGCATTTCGTGGGTCGGGGCGGCATGGACATCGAAGGAGCAGGTTGGGCGGTGCTCTCGCAACTGCTGGAGCGCGGCATGATCCACCGCCGGGCGGACTTCTTCGCGCTGACCGTGGAGCAGCTGGAGACGCTCGAGCGCTTCGCGCGCAGGAGTGCGGAGAACCTGCACGCCGCCATCGAGCGCGCCCGGACCGGCCGTCCGCTGGCCAAGGTGCTCAACAGCCTCGGCATTCCGCAGGTAGGGGAGTCCACGGCCGTGGACCTGGGGCAGTGGATCGCCCGCCGGGTGCGTCCGGAGGACTTCCCGCCGCCAGACCCTGATGCCGTGCCGGACCCGTGGTTCGCCGCGGTCGAGGCAGAGCTCCGGCGCGTGGCCGCGGAGGAGCCGGACACCTTCCAGGAGGTCGGTGGCATCGGGCCGTCGGTATCGGCCGCGATGAGCAGCTGGTTCGAGGATGCCGCCACGAGGGGCGTGCTCCGCGAGCTCGTCGAGGCCGGCGTGGTCCCGGAGCGGCCGCTGGTCCGCGACGCGAGCTCGATCGACGCCGGGCCGCTGGCGGGCAGGACCGTCGTGGTCACCGGCAGCCTCGAGGGGTTCAGCCGCGAGGAGGCCGAGGACGCTGTCCGCGCCGCCGGTGGCAAGCCCGCCGGCTCGGTGTCGAAGAAGACGGACTACCTTGTCGCGGGCCCCGGGGCCGGTTCCAAGCTGGCGAAGGCCGAGCATCTCGGGGTCGCCGTGCTGGACGAGGCCGGGTTCCGGCGGCTGCTCGCGGGCGAGGCACCTGGGGCGCATGGCCCCACCGTCGAGGAGAACGCATGAACGCCGTGGAGGCGCGTCCGGCAGATTGTTGGGCCCGGCTGAGACCCTGCACAGGCCGGCGTCGGGCGCAAGCCGGTGCCGCACAGAATTGGGGGGCCGTCCGGCCCTTGCCCCACACCCCATGCGGCAAGGGCATAATGCGGCCGTTCGGCGGTCCGATGAGATGCCCGGGGTGACCGAACGAAGGAGGAGTGAATGTCCTTGCACAGACGCCTAGTCCTGCTCGGTGCCAGCGCCGTTCTGGTCGCCGCATGCAGCGGCGGGGCAGCCACCCCGGCGCCGCCGACGACCGCGCCCGCAACCGAAGCACCGGCAACCGAGGCACCGCCGACCGCCGCCGAGTCCATGGCACCCACGGAGGCCGCGAGCGCGGCACCGATCGCGGGCGGCCTGCTCGACAAGGTCCTCAAGGCCGGTGTCATCAAGATGTCGACCGACCCGCAGTATCCGCCGCAGTCCTCGATCAAGTCCGACGGGACGTTCGAGGGCTTCGACATCGACGTGGGGAACGAGATCGCGAAGCGCCTGGGCGTGGACATCGCGTTCGAGACACCTGACTGGAACCTGCTCACTGCGGGCTCCTGGGGTGGGCGCTGGGACTTCAGCGTCGGATCCATGACGATCACGACCCCTCGCCAGGCGGTCCTCGACTTCAGCGTTCCCTACTACTACACCCCCGCCCAGATGGCAGCCTCCACGGCTTCCGGCATCACCACGCTCGAGGGTCTTGCAGGCAAGACGATCTGCGTCGGTGAAGCGACGACCTACTACGACTGGATGACGGGCGCCCTCGATCTCGGGTCCTACAGCCCGACGAATACGCCCCCCGATGGCTCGACGGCCACCACCCTCAGCACGGACCGCCTGTGCGCGGAGACGTGGAAGGCCGGCCGCAAGGACTTCGAGGGCTGGCTCAGCTCCTCGACGACCGTCGACGCGGCGATCAAGGACGGCCTCCCGCTCGTGGCCGTCGGCGATCCGGTCTACTCCGAGCCGCTCGGCGTCGCCTTCGACAAGAGCGGCCCCGACGCGACGGACATGGTCGAGCGCGTCAACTCCATCCTGGCCGAGATGCAGGCCGACGGCACGCTCAAGGCCTTCTCCGAGAAGTGGTTCGGCTACGACCTGACGGTTGATCCGTCAGGCTGATCGGTCGCAGGCAGCAACCCGTGACGGGGGCGTCCAGATTGGGCGCCCCCGTTGTCGTTAGGGACGGGAGGACGCAGTGACGGCATCGAGCGGCACGATGGGCGTGCCCGGAGGCAGCGTTCCCGCTGCAGAAACCAACCCGATCGTCGCGGCGATCGCCGCACAGCGAAAGCAACAGCAGCGCCGGTTCCGCCTCACATTCATCGCCACCTGGGTGATCGTGATCGGCGGGGCACTCCTGGCGCTCGTGGCCGCCGGGAAGATCGACTTCGGCTTCATGGCGGAGTGGGCGCCGTACATCGTCGGTGGCGTCACCACCACGATCTACATCGCGGTCGTCTCGATCGTGATCGCGATCATGTTCGCGGTGGTCGGTGCGCTCGGGCGCCTGAGCTCCAACGCCATCCTGTATTCGCTCTCGACGCTGTACGTGTCGATGGTCCGCGGCACGCCGCTCCTCGTGCAGATCCTGTTCGTCTACCTCGCGCTGCCGACGGTGCTGCCGTTCATCAACGACGTGCCCAAGGAGGTCATCGGCATCTTCGCGCTGTCCTTCAACTACGGCGCCTACATGACGGAGACGTTCCGGGCCGGCATCCAGGCCGTGCCGCGGGGCCAGACGGAGGCGGCGCAGGCACTCGGGATGCCGGGCCGAACCCGCATGCGCCGGATCATCCTTCCCCAGGCGGTCCGGATCATCACCCCGGCCATCGGCAACGAGTTCATCTCGATGATCAAGGACTCCTCGCTGGTGTCCGTGATCGGTGTTGCCGAGTTGCTGTGGCGCGCGCAGCGTGTCGGGCAGTCCAACTTCAAGGGGCTGGAGACCCTGATGGTGGCCGCCGGCATCTACTGGGGCCTGACGATCGTCCTCTCGCTTGTCCAGGACCGCCTCGAGAAGCGGATGGCCGAAAGCGATCGGAGGATCTGAGGTGACGACCATGAGCCAGACCACCCAACCCGATCCCTTCGAGCAGGTCCGCGACGAGTACGCCACGCCCGGAGTCCTGACCCCGGCAGGCGCCGAGCCCATCGTGCGGGCCCTTGGGGTGCACAAGTACTTCGGGAGCAACCACGTCCTGCGCGGCGCCACCATGGAGGTCTATCCGCGGGAAACGGTCTGCCTGATCGGCAGGTCCGGGTCCGGCAAGAGCACGCTCCTGCGCTGCATCAACTTCCTCGAGGAGCCCACCATGGGCGCCATCGAGGTGGACGGGCTACGGCTGGAGGCGGCACCGCTGGATTCCCGGAACCGGGAGCACCGCGAGCACATCCGCCAGATCCGCCTGCGAGCGCAGATGGTGTTCCAGGAGTTCAACCTTTTCCCACACCTGAAGGTCATCGACAACCTCATCGAGGCGCCCGTCCGGGTGAAGGGCGTGTCCAAGGACGAGGCCATCGCGACCGCGGAGAAGTACCTCGACAAGGTGGGTCTGTCCGAGAAGCGCGACGAGTATCCGGCACGCCTGTCCGGCGGCCAGAAGCAGCGCGTGGCGATCGCCCGGGCGCTGACGATGGAGCCCAAGGTGCTGCTGTTCGACGAGCCGACCTCCGCCCTGGACCCGACCCTGGTCGGGGAGGTGCTCAGCGTCATGGAGGACCTGGCCCACGAGGGCGCGACGATGATCGTGGTCACCCACGAGATGGCGTTCGCCCGCGAGGCCGCCGACAGGGTGTACTTCATCGAGGAGGGCGTCTTCCTCGAGGTGGGTCCGCCCGAGCAGGTGATCGACCACCCGCAGGACGATCGGACGCGGGAGTTCCTCGCCCGCACCCTGGGGGCGGCCCACGCGCACGAGGGCGGCGCCGTCCACGTGCCGGAGCCGGGTGTGCACATCCATGCCGACGAGGGCCCTGCCCACCCCAACCTCCCGCTGCCGGAGCACGACCACCTCTAGTCGGCCCACGTGAACGACGCGGTCCGGATCGCCGATCCGGGCCGCGTATCATCCCCGCATGGCCTCGCTGACCCGCGCCGACGTCGAGCACGTCGCCCACCTCGCCCGGCTGGGCCTGATACCCGAGGAGCTTGCCCGGCTGGAGGGGGAGCTCAACCACATCCTGGACCAGTTCGCGAAGCTCGCGGAGCTGGACACGGATGCGATCCCGCCCACGGCGCAGGTCATCGAGCTGGAGAACATCCTGCGCGACGACGAGGTCCGGCCGTCCCTGCCCCTTGAGAGCGTGCTGGCGAATGCCCCCGGACGCGAGGGCGACGCCTTCGTGGTTCCGGCCATCCTGGGCGGGGACTGAGCCGTCGTGACGGACCTCACGACGCTCACCGCCCACGAGCTGGCGGAGCTGCTGCGGGCGGGCGAGACCACCTCGCGCGAGATCACGCTCGCGCACCTGGTCAGAACCCACCTCACGGACCGCGGTCTGCATGCGTGGCTGACCGTGGACGACGACCGGGCCCTCGCGGAGGCCGAGGCGGCTGACGCCCGCGTGGCCGCCGCCCGGGACGGAGGCACGGATGCCGTCGCGGTGCTCCATCCGCTGCTGGGGATACCGCTCGGGCTCAAGGACCTCGTGTCGCTCGAGGGCGGCCAGGCCACGGCAGGCTCCCGGATCCTGGCAGGCTACCGGGCGCCGTTCGATGCCCATGTGACGGAACGGCTGCGCCATGCCGGGGCGGTGATCCTGGGCAAGACCAACATGGACGAGTTCGCCATGGGCTCGTCCACCGAGCACTCCGCCTTCGGGCCCACGTCCAACCCCTGGGACCTCACCCGGGTTCCCGGTGGCTCCTCCGGCGGTTCCGCGGCGGCCGTGGCCGCCGGCCAGGCACCGCTCGCCATCGGCACCGACACTGGCGGATCGATCCGGCAGCCGGCGGCGATGTGCGGGATCGTGGGCATGAAGCCCACCTACGGACGGGTGAGCCGGTACGGGATCGTCGCCTTCGCGAGCTCGCTGGACCAGGTCGGGCCGTTCGGGCGGGACGTCCGCGACGCCGCGGCGCTGCTCCACGCGATCGCGGGCCGGGATGAACGCGATTCCACGTCCGCCCCGGTGGCGGTTCCCGACGACCTGCTGCGCCTGCCGGCGTCCGATGACGAGGCCGCCTCGTGGTTGCGGGGCAAGCGCTTCGGCCTGCCGCTGGAGTACTTCGTGGCCGGCATGGAGCCGGGCGTCGAGGCCCGCGTCCGCGGGGCCGTCGAGTCCCTCGAAGCCGCCGGTGCGACGGTCGAGGAGGTCAGCCTCCCGCACACGGACTACGCCTTGGCCGCGTACTACATCGTCGCCCCGGCGGAGGCGTCGTCCAACCTCGCCCGCTACGACGGCGTCCGGTATGGCCACAGCGTCCGCGGTGGCAACGACTACATCGAGGACTACCTC
The DNA here is from genome assembly GCA_963713975.1 of uncultured Chloroflexia bacterium. Taxonomy (GTDB): domain Bacteria; phylum Chloroflexota; class Limnocylindria; order Limnocylindrales; family CSP1-4; genus CAIXZV01. The sequence goes on along the minus strand of OY970218.1, from coordinate 3,260,333 downwards.
GCGACACGCGGCGAGGGCTTCGGGGCCGAGGCCAAGCGCCGGATCATGCTCGGCACGTACGCCCTGTCGGCCGGGTACTACGACGCGTTCTACCTCAAGGCGCAGAAGGTCCGGACGCTGATCAAGCGGGACTTCGACCGGCTCTGGGGGGCGGGCTTCGATGCCCTCGTGGCGCCCACGTCACCCAGCGTCGCCTGGCCCCTCGGCGCCCGGCTGGCGGACCCGGTGCAGATGTACCTGGCCGATGCCTGCACGCTGCCCGTGAACCTCGCGGGCCTGCCCGGGATCTCGGTCCCGTGCGGGCTGTCGGACGGGCTGCCGGTCGGCCTGCAGTTGATCGGCGCGCCGTGGTCCGAGGCGGCGCTCCTGCGTGCCGCTCGGGCCTACGAGGGCGTGACGGCCGGTGCCGACTGGCGTACAGCCCAGCCCCGCGATCTCGCCGCCCTGATCAACCCGTCCGTGCCAACCCCCGCCGAACGAGCCGCCGCGCTCGCCGGCACCCGCTGAGGCCCGCCATGACCGACCCTGCCCGCCCGCCCCTGTCCGAACGTGCGCTCGCCCAGCGCGTGCTCGCGGTCCCCCCGTCGGGGATCCGCCGCTTCTTCGACATCCTGGCGACCATGGACGACGTGATCAGCCTCGGGGTGGGGGAGCCCGACTTCGACACGCCGCGCGAGATCGTGGAGGCCGGCGTCGAGAGCCTGCGCGAGGGGCGGACGCACTACACCTCCAACTTCGGGACGATCGAGCTCCGCCGCGCGCTCTCGGAGCACCTCGCGCACCGCTACGGCGTGCACTACGACCCGGCGACCGAGATCCTCGTCACCGTCGGCGCATCCGAGGCCGTGGACCTCGCCCTGCGCGCGACCTGCGACCCGGGCGACGAGGTGATCCTCCACGAGCCCTCCTACGTCGCGTACGTGCCGGCGATCATGTTTGCCGGCGGCACCGTCGTGCCGGTCGCGACCCGATTCGACGACGACTTCGCGCTCGATCCGGCCGCCGTGGAGGCCGCGATCACGCCGAAGACGAAGGCCCTGTTCCTGGGCTACCCGGCGAACCCCACGGGGGCCGTCCTCGATGACGACGTCCAGGACGAGCTGGCCCGCATCGCGCTCGAGCACGACCTCCTTGTCTACAGCGACGAGATCTACGACCGCCTCGCCTACGGCACGTACCGTCACCGCGCCTTCAGCTCGCTGCCCGGGATGTGGGAGCGGACGATCCTGATGGGCGGCTTCTCGAAGGCGTACGCGATGACCGGCTGGCGGGTGGGCTACATGTGCGCACCGGCCCCGATCCTCGAGGGGATCGTCAAGGTCCACCAGTACGGGATCATGTCCGCGCCGACGGTGGCCCAGGATGCTGCTCTTGCCGCGCTGCAGGGTGGTGAGACCGCGGTGGAGGCCATGGTGGCCGAGTACGACCGCCGCCGGCGCCTGCTGGTGGACGGGCTCAACCGGCTGGGCCTGCCGACGTTCGAGCCCCGGGGCGCGTTCTACGCCTTCCCGGACATCTCGTCCACCGGCCTGACGTCGGACGAGTTCACCGAGCGCCTGCTGCGCGAGGAGCGGGTCGCGGTGGTGCCCGGCAACGCCTTCGGGCCGTCCGGTGAAGGGCACGTGCGCATGTGCTACGCCACCTCCTACGAGCAGCTCCAGGAGGCGATCGATCGGATCGGGCGGTTCGTGGAGCGCGTCCGCTACTAGGGCCTGTCCGGCTCCCGGACGGACGGCCGGGAGACGCGCCCGGCATGTGACCTTGGGCCCTTTCGCAGGGGCACCATGGCGCGCAACCTGCGGCGATCGGGGGCCTGCCCCGGACCCGGGCCGCAGTGGCCCACGGAGGTGTGCCATGACCAAAGCCCTCGTCGTCCACCACGACATCGACCTCGCGGACCAGGAGGTCGAGTCGCTGCGCCGGTATGGCTACGAGGTGGAGCAGTGCAGCGGTCCGACCGCCAACACGTGCCCGGTCCTCAACGGCGGCGAGTGCGCGCTCGCGGCAGAGTCGGATGTCCTGATCTACGACGCGTGGGCGAGTGGCGACTCGGACGGCTCGACAGAGCTCATCGCCGGCCTGCGCGCGGTCCATCCCAACGTGCCGATCGTGCTCACGTTCCCGGGAGTCGGGATCGCGGGCTTCGATGACGAGCCTGCGCATGGCGTCGTTCCGCTCGAGGGGCAGCCCACGGGCGCCCGCCTGCACGAGGCGATCCAGCGGGCGATCGCGGCGCTCAAGCACCCGGACGCATAGGCTCGCGGGGCCGCCGCCGACGGACGGCCCGCGCCGCGCCGGAGCCCCGGTCATCCGGCGGCCAGCCTGTGCGAAACTCTCCGGCGATGACGGGTGTCGTGCTCCTCTGTTCGGGCCTGTTCCTCGTCGCCTGGGGCTCCTGGCGTGGCTACGCCGCCGCCCGGTCCGCGCTGGTGCCCCTGGTGCGCGAGGGTGATCCGACGCGCTCGCTGGTCGACTCGACCCGTCCCATCCATGCCCGGGCCCGGGTGCGCCTGGCGGTCCGCCACGTTGGGCTGGCGCTGATCTGGCTCGGGGTCGCGATGTACGGCATGTACCTCGCGGCCGTGGGTGTCGAGGTCCTGTCGTGACCGCGGCCGCCGATCGCACGGCCGAGGTCATGGAGCGCTACGAGGCCGTCATCGGCATCGAGGTTCACTGCCAGCTGCGGACGTCCTCGAAGATGTTCTGTGGCTGTTCGAACGCGTATGCGGATGCACCGCCGAACAGCGTGGTCTGCCCGGTGTGCCTCGCGCTGCCCGGGACGCTCCCGGTGATCAACCGACGGGCGGTGGAGCTCGTGATCCAGGCGGGGCTGGCGATCGAGGCGGCGATCCCCGAGCGGACCCAGTGGGAGCGCAAGAACTACTTCTACCCAGACCTCCCCAAGGGCTACCAGATCAGCCAGTACGCCATCCCGCTCGCCGCCCACGGGCGCCTCGCGATCGAGACGTCGGACGGCCCGTTCACCGTGCCGATTACCCGCGCCCACCTCGAGGAGGACACGGCGAAGCTGGTGCATGCGGATGCAGTGGGTGCGGTCGCAGGGCGTGCGTCGCTCATCGACTTCAACCGCTCCGGCGCGCCGCTGATGGAGATCGTGACCGATCCCGAGATCCGGACCGCGGAGCAGGCGCGCCGGTACGCGGAGGAGCTCCAGCAGCTGCTGCGCGCCATCGGGGTCAGTGACGCGGACATGGAGCGCGGCCAGATGCGCGTCGAGGCGAACGTGTCGCTCCGGCCACGCGGCGCCGAGGCCTTCGGCACGCGGGTCGAGGTCAAGAACATGAACTCGTTCCGCGCCGTGGAGCGGGCGATCGCGTTCGAGATCGACCGCCAGGCGCGGGCGCTGGATGCCGGTGAGCCACTCGTCATGGAGACCCGCGGCTGGGACGACGGCCGCCAGGCGACCTACCGGATGCGGGCCAAGGAGACGTCGGAGGACTACCGCTACTTCCCGGAGCCAGACCTGCCGCCGCTCCACGTCGCACCCGCGTGGATCGACCGGATGCGGGCCGTGCTGCCGGAGCTGCCGGCGGCGCGCCGGATCCGCTACGAGGCGATGGGGATCACTGCCTACGACGCCGCGGTGATCGTCGCCGACCCGGCGATGACGACGGCGTTCGAGGCGCTTTCGACGGCGGCCGGCAAGGGCGTTCCGGCCAAGGAGGTCTCGAACTTCGTCACCGGGACCCATGCACGCGTGGCCAAGGCCGGCGGCCTCAACGCGGACGGGACCGCCGGGGCGTCCTCGCCGGCCGGCATCGCCGCGCTCCTGCGGGCCATCGCGGCCGGGCAGGTCTCGCGAGCCGTGGGCCGGGAGCTGCTGGACCGCCACCTCGCGGATGGGACGTCGGCCGATGAGCTGCTCGCGGCCGCCGGGCCGGGCCCAATCTCGGATGACGACGCGCTGCTGGGCCACATCGACGCCGTCATCGCCGCGAACCCCGGAGCGATCGCGGACTATCGGGCCGGCAAGCCCGTCACCGGCTTCTTCGTGGGCCGGGTGATGAAGGCGACCGGCGGCGCCGCCGACGCCGCCAGGGTCACCACCCTCGTCCGTGAACGCCTCGACGGAGGGAGCTGACGCCGTGGGGATGCTGAATCTCGTGCTGCTGGCGGCCGGTGTGGCGCTGATCGTCATCGGTGTCGTGCGGGCCCGGGAGCCGTACCGCCGCTACATGGCGCTCCGGGAACAGGACGCGAACGTCGCCCGCTATGAGGCGTGGCGCGGCGGACCGAGATCCGATGCGAAGACCGGGGCGTCGGTGGCCATGGAGATGCTCAAGCGCCGTGCGCAGATCGGCGGGCTCATCATCGCCGCCGGGTTTGTCTGCGTGATCGCGGGGTTCCTCGTCCGCTAGGGAGCAGCGAGGCCGCCTGCCTCGTGGGCCGTCACGTCAGGCGTGGCTTCCGGCCGCCGCGTCGGCCGCCCGGAGCGCATCGGACGCATCCTGGCCGTATGCCTCGTCGGGGAGCGGCCGCCTCCAGGTCGTGGCGGCGGCACCCGCCGCCTTGCCGGCCTCGACCGCGGCCAGGACGTCGCCCGTAAGTGCCCATGCGGCCAGGAACCGGGCGGTGAACGCGTCACCACAGCCTACGGTCGTGCCCGCGACCGGAACCGCCACGACCGGCACGAACCGGTCCTCACCACCGGCTCGGCCGTCGAAGACCTGGACGCCCCGTGAGCCCAGCGTGACCACGACGAGCCGCCGGAGGTCGTGGGCCACGGCGCGGAGCCCGGCCACAATCGGGTCATCGAGCTCACCCGGCCAGCCGACGAACCCCAGGTCCACGGCCCGCATCGTGGTCGCGAAGCGGTCAACCGTGTAGTGCCGGAACCCCAGGAAGTCGGCACTGACCTCGAGGTTGGTCGTCAGGCCGGACGTGGCGAGCCGGTCGAGTTCCCGGATCGCGCCCTCCACCAGGACCACGTGCAGGCGTCGAGCCCGCGCGAGCAGGGCCCCCTCGTCGGGAGTGCAGCGGAACGAGGCCCACACGCCCTCCACGAAGTTGTCCATGTGTGGCTGGAGGTCGGGCCGGATGACGATGTCGATCGACGCCGACGGCCCTCGCCCCACGATCGTGGGGGAGTGCCGGATCCCGTGGGCGCCCAGGAAGTCGAGGAAGACGTCGGGGTGGTCATCCCCGACGCGCGTGACCAGATGCCATGGCTCGGCCTCGTCCCGCAGGTGCCAGGCCATGTTGAGCACGCCACCGCCGGGGAGCACGAGGTTCCTCCCGAGGTAGATGTCGAGGCTTGCCGCCCCGAGCAGGATCGACAAGGGCCGGGCGCCCGGACTGTCCGAGGCTCCCGACCCGGCCGGCTCGCCCGGCTCGCCCGACACGCCCGGCGTCACAGTCCCGCGAGCGGATCAGACCGCGCATCGCCCGTTGCCAGGAAGCGGTCGTAGCGGACCTCGACCACCTTGCTGGTCTGCCAGAAGGCCTCCACGGACAGGTGGCCGCAGCCCTCGGCGTGGTACCACTCGGTTCGTCCCGGGATGGTCGTGATGAGCTCCGGGTCGTGGACGGGCACGACCGCGGGGTTGAGCACGTAGCCCGGCGAGGTGGGCTCCCGGATCTGGAGCAGGGCGGCGCCCCGGAACCCGCGCGCCCGTGGCACCCGGTGGGTCACACCGGTCCCCAGGTCCGCCAGGTCGGCCTCGCCGGCCGGCGTATCGGTCACGTCGGGCCACGCCGGGTCGTCCACCAGCTCCGAGATCACGCGCCGGACCGAGATGTCCTGGTAGTGGTTCTGGATCGTGTCCGGCTGGTGATAGGCGATGTCGAGGACGTTCTCGACCCGGTCGTCGTAGACGTTGCCGCAGGTCTCGACCAGGAACCGCACGAGGGCGGGCCGTTCCCGCAGGAAACGCCGGTAGGCCTCCTCGTACTCCCGGATCGCCACGTCGAAGGAGACGACGCGGCCCCGGACGACGTGGGCAAGCCGCCAGCCGTCGCTGCCGAACCGGTCATCGAGGGCGGCCTGCCAGCGATGCTTCGCCTCGCCGGCGTAGCCCGGCACTCCTGCCGGGATCCAGGTCTCCGCGAGGGCGGCCGCGGACGAGGGGTCGAGGGTGGTCCACCAGTCGAATCGGTCCATCGCTCAAGCCTACGTTGCCCGGCCGCCGTCGTGGAGCCCCAGCCAGCCCTAGACTTGGGCCTGACCGGGGCCGGTACACCCGCATCCGGCGAGACCACGCAACCAACGAGGGCAGCTGATGCGCGAACGGATCGATGGGAAGGGCTTCGCCACGCGGGCGATCCACGCGGGCGAGCGGCCGGATCCCACCACCCACGCGCACAACACGCCGATCTACGCCACCGCCACCTTTGCCTTCGATACGGCAGCGGAAAAGGAGGACGCGGTCGACCGGGCGCTCGAGTGGGACCCGACCTCGTACTTCTACTCGCGGACCGGCAACCCCACGAACCGGGCGCTCGAGGAGAAGGTCGCCTCGCTCGAGGGCGCCGAGGACTGCGTCGTGTCCGCGTCCGGGATGGCGGCAGTGGCGTCCACGCTGTTCGCACACCTCGATGCCGGCGACCACATCGTGGTGGGTGACGAGCTGTTCGCCATCACGCGCGTGCTGTGGGAGGAGGACCTGCCGCGCCGGCACATCGCCGTGTCGACCGCGGACATGACCGACCTCGCGTCCGTCGAGGCGGCCCTCACCCCGAAGACCCGGCTGCTGCTGATGGAGACATCCACCAACCCACGCCTGCGGGTGGCAGACCTCGACGCGGTCGCGGCCCTCGCCCACCGGCATGGCGTCCTCGTGGTCGCCGATAACACCTTCCTTGGCCCGGCACTGTTCCGGCCCCTGGAGCATGGCGCCGACCTCGTTCTCCACGCGGCCACGAAGTACCTGTCGGGCCACGGGGACGCGGTCAGCGGCGTGGTCTCCGGGCCCAAGGCGCTGCTGGACCCGATCCGCAAGCAGGTGGACACGTTTGGCCAGGCGGCCAGCCCCTTCGCCTCCTTCCTGGTCCTGCGCGGGGTCCGGACGCTGCCGCTCCGCTCCGTGGCCGGATCCGCGAACGCGGCGGCCCTGGCGTCGTTCCTGGAGGCCCACCCGAAGGTCGACTGGGTGCGCTATCCGGGCCTGCCCTCCCACCCGGACCACGCCGTCGCCGGCCGAATGCTGGGTGACAGGTTCGGAGCGATGCTCACGTTCCAGCCGCGCGGCGGCGTCGAGGGGATGGCCGCGTTCACGGACCACCTCGGCCTGTGCGACATCGGGGTCAGCCTGGGCGACGTGTTCACGCTGGTCTACCCACAGCCGAAGCGGGACGGCCTGATCCGCGTGTCGGTCGGCTGCGAGGACGTCGACGACCTGGTCGAGGACTTCACGCTCGGCCTGTCGTTCGTCGCCTGAGGGCGGGTGCAGGAAACGGGCCGAGTCGACCTCCGAGACAGGAAGGGGGACCCATCCTGAGGTGCCCTTGGTGGCGCATCCTCCGGTGAGTCGCGTGGCTCACGGCCATCACTGGCCGCATGCGTGCCCGGACCGGCGGCTATGGGCGCACCTGCGCCCGGACAGCCTCGGCATGGCTGAGTCGATCGGACTCCTCCGCCGAGACAACGAGGAGGATCAGACCTTGCGGACCAGCATCCGGCTCCTCGCCCTGGTGGGTGCCGCGTCGATCATCGTCGCCGCGTGCGGCGACTCGGCTGCGTCCCCCGTTCCGACCGAGGCCCCGCCCGCCACCGCGGCGCCGACCGAAGCACCGGCGACTGAGGCTCCGACCGAGGCACCCTCGGCCGCGGCCGTCGACTACAAGGCGTGCATGGTCAGCGACCTCGGCGGGATCGACGACAACAGCTTCAACGAGAATGCCTGGAAGGGCATGGAGGACGCCCAGGCGAGCCTCGGTGTCGAGGTCAAGTTCCTCGAGTCGCGGGCCCAGGGCGACTACGAGAAGAACATCAACCAGTTCGTCAGCGAAGGCTGCGACATGATCGTGACCGTCGGGTTCCTGCTCGGCGACGCGACGAAGGCCGCGGCAGAGGCAAACCCGAACATCCGGTTCGCGATCGTGGACTTCGCCTACGATCCGGCACTCCCGAATGTCGAGGGCCTCGTCTACACGACCAACGAGGCGGCGATGCTCGCCGGGTACGTGTCGGCCGGCATGTCGCAGTCCGGGATCATGGGCACGTTCGGCGGCATCAACATCGGCGGCGGCGTGACCGATTTCATGGACGGTTTCGTGGCCGGCGCCAACTACTACAACCAGGAGGCGGGCAAGACTGTCTCCGTGCTGGGCTGGAACCCGGTCACGAAGGAAGGCTCCTTCACCGGTGACTTCGACTCCCTGGACAACGCCAAGGCCCTGACAGTCCCGATGCTCCAGGAGGGTGCGGACGTCATCCTGCCGGTTGGTGGTCCCATCGGCGGTGGCGCCTATACGGCGCTGCAGGAGTCGGCGGCCCAGGACTACGGGATCGGCGTGGACGTCGACTGGTGCATCTCGGCCCCGCAGTACTGCGGCATCCTGCTCACCAGCATCCTCAAGAAGATCGACGTGTCCGTGACGGCTGCCATCGGGCGCGGGGTCAACGGCGAGGCGGCCCAGCCGGTGTTCGTCAGCACGCTCGCCAACGGCGGCGTGGACATGGGTCCCTTCAACCAGTTCGATTCCCAGGTACCCCAGGAGCTGAAGGACGGCGCCGCCGCCCTGAAGGCGAAGATCATCTCCGGCGAGGTGAAGCCGGCCGACTACTTCGGCAACTAGCTCGCAAACCCGCGAACAAGCGGGACGGGCGGCGCCTTCGGCAGGCGCCGCCCGTTCATACCGGCCCCGACGCGAGGCAGACGTGAAGCTCGAGCTGCGCGGGATCACGAAGCGCTTCCCCGGCGTCATCGCCAACGAGGGCGTTGATCTCACGGTCGAGCCCGGCCAGATCCATGCGCTCCTGGGCGAGAACGGCGCCGGCAAGACCACCCTGATGAACGTCCTGTACGGCCTGTACAAGCAGGACGAGGGCGAGATCCTGATGGACGGCACGCCGGCCGTGTTCCACGACCCCGGCGACGCGATCCGGGCCGGCATCGGCATGGTCCACCAGCACTTCATGCTGGTGCCCGTCTTCACCGTGACCGAGAACGTGATGCTCGGGGTGGAGTCCACGCGCGGCCCGCTGCGGATCATCGACAAGGCGACGGCGAAGGCCCGCATCCTCGAGATCTCCGCGCGCCATAACCTGGACGTTGACCCGGATGCCCTCGTCGAGGACCTGCCGGTCGGCGTCCGCCAGCGTGTCGAGATCATCAAGACGCTCTACCGCCAGTCGAACCTGCTGATCCTGGACGAGCCCTCGGCCGTACTGACGCCGCAGGAGACGGGCGAGCTATTCGAGATCATGCGCTCGCTCCAGGCGACCGGTACCTCGATCATCTTCATCACCCACAAGCTCAACGAGGTGCTGGAGATCGCGGACCGCATCACGGTCCTCCGCCGAGGCAAGGTCGTGGGATCGACGACGCCCGACGACGCCACGCAGCAGTCCCTGGCCCAGATGATGGTCGGCCGCCCGGTCGACCTGGAGGTGGACAAGACGCCGGCGACGCCCGGGGAGCCCGTGCTCGAGATCGCCGGCCTGTCGATCTCCGATGATCGTGGCCACGCTGCGGTCCGCGACCTGGATCTCGTCGTGCGGGCAGGGGAGATCGTCGCGATCGCCGGCGTGCAGGGTAATGGCCAGACGGAGCTGGTCGAGGCGATCACCGGGCTCCGTCGGGTCACGGGCGGCTCGATCCGGATCGCCGGCCACGACGTGAAGCCGGATCCCCGGCGGGTGTTCGAGGCCGGTGTGGCGCACGTCCCCGAGGACCGTCTCGAGGAGGGCCTGATCCCGGGGTTCACGATTGCCGAGAACATGGTCCTCAACACGTACTACCTCAAGCCGTTCGCAGACGGCCTGCGGCTCCATCGCGATGCCATCCTGGCCACGGCGACCGAGCTCGTCACCCAGTTCGACGTCCGCACGCCCAGCGTGTTCAACGAGGTCGCCAACCTGTCGGGTGGCAACCAGCAGAAGGTCATCGTCGCGCGCGAGTTCACCCGACCGATCAAGCTACTCGTCGCCGCGCAGCCGACCCGCGGCCTCGATGTCGGGTCCATCGAGTACATCCACCAGCGGGTGGTCGAGAAGCGTGACGCGGGCACCGCAGTCCTGATCGTCTCGACGGAGCTGGACGAGGTCCTGGCGCTGGGCGATCGGATCGCCGTGATGTACCAGGGTCGGATCGTGACCATTCTCGACCCCGCCGAGGCCACGCCGGAGCGGCTTGGCATGTACATGGGCGGCGCTGCGGTCCCGACCGAGGACCACGCCGCGATGGGCACCTCGACGGAGGGGGCACGACCATGAGCGACGCGCAGGTGCCCGCCACGGGTACCGCCCCGGACGAGCCTCCGGTCGAGGGCGACGAGCGCGAGGAACCCAGCTGGATGCGTCTCCTCCCTGGCAAGGTCCTGCTGCCGTTCCTCGCGGTGTTCACGGCGCTGTTGATCGGCGCCCTGATCATCGTGCTGTCGGACCCGGTCCTCCTGCGGCTCTGGACCACCAACCCGGTCAAGGCCGCCGGGGAGTCCGTCCGCGCCGTGCTCGAGGGCTACGGGGCGCTGATCTCCGGCGCGCTCGGCAGCCCGCGCGCCTACGTTGAGGCGTTCACGTCCGGCAACATCAACGAGATCAAGCTGGCGTTCCGGCCGATCAGCGAGACCATCCTCGCCGCGACGCCGCTCATCTTCACCGGGCTCGCCGTTGCCCTCGGGTTCCGCAGCGGCCTGTTCAACATCGGGGCCGAAGGCCAGCTGTACCTCGGCGCTCTCGCGGCGGCGTTCGTAGGCTTCTCGATCCACGGACTCCCGTGGTTCGTGCACCTGCCGCTGGTGATCGCCGTCGGCTTCCTCGGCGGCGCCATGTGGGGCTTCATCCCCGGCATCCTCAAGGCGAAGACGGGAGCCCACGAGGTGATCGTCACGATCATGCTCAACTACGTCGCCTACCTGCTGGTGACGTGGGTGCTCCGGCAGACGTTCTACCAGCGACCCGGACGAAGCGACCCGGTCTCACCGATCGTGGACCCGGCGGCGATGATCCCGCAGCTCGTCGATGGCCTGCGCATGAATTGGGCGTTCGTCCTTGCCCTCGTCGCGGCCGCGCTCGTCTCCTGGCTCCTCTACCGCTCCACCTTGGGCTTCGAGTTCCGTGCCGTCGGGCTCAACCCGGCGGGCGCGCGGTACGCCGGCATGAACATCTCACGGACGCTGATCCTCACGATGTCGATCTGCGGCGGACTGGCGGGCCTCGCGGGCGCGACGGAGATCCTCGGCGTCAACAAGGCCATGACCCCGGGCTTCTCGCCCGGCTACGGCTTTGACGGGATCGCCATCGCGCTGCTGGGAGGCTCATCACCCGTGGGCGTCGTCCTGGCGGCCCTGCTCTTCGGCGGGTTGCGCGCCGGGGCCACGCCGATGCAGGCCTCGACCGGCATTCCGATCGACCTGGTCGTCGTCATCCAGGCGCTCGTGATCATGTTCGTCGCGGCGCCCGCGCTGATCCGAGAGATCTACCGGATCAAGGCCAAGCGTGCGACGGGCACCGAGATCATGGCCCAGGGTTGGCGGGCATGAGCGCCGGGGCCGCGGTCATGCCCGGGACCACCCACCTCAGCAGGCGCGCGGTTGCCCTGTCGGTCTTCTACTTCACCCTGGCAGCAGTACTGATCCTCGTCTTCGGTTCGGGGATCGATGGCGGGACCCAGACGAAGTTCACCCTCAACCTGGGCGCCGCACCGGCGATCCGGCTCCCCGACATGGTCATCCCGTCGACCCCGGTGATCTACCTGATGGCCGGCGTGGCAGCGTTCTGCGGCGCGCTGCAGTTGACCAAGGCTGTCGGTGCGAAGTGGGCGGTCCTGCTCTCCATCGCCCTCATCGCCTTCGTGTTCGGGTTCCTCACCTGGACGGCGGCCGGCAAGTCGATGAGCCTCGTGGGTGTCCTCCAGACGACGCTCTACCGGTCGGTCCCGATCACGTTCGCGGCCCTGTCCGGGGTCCTCTGCGAGCGATCGGGCGTGGTGAACATCGCGATCGAGGGCATGCTCCTGTCCGGGTCGTTCGTCGCGGCCGTCGTCGCGAGCATCACGGGCAGCACCTGGGCAGGCCTCATGGGCGCTGTCATCACGGGGGGCCTGCTCGCGACGGTCCTGGCCGTCCTGTCCATCCGGTACCGGGTGAACCAGATCATCGCTGGCACCGTCATCAACATCTTCTCGGCCGGGATCACGGCGTTCCTGTCAACGCGCGTGCTGTCCGCGAACAAGGAACTGAACACGCCGCCGAGGTTCGAGCCGATCGTGGTCCCGGTGCTATCGGACATCCCGATCATCGGCCCCATCTTCTTCTCGGGCAGCTTCTTCGTGTACGCGCTGTTCGTGCTGGTGGGCCTCATCCACTTCGCGCTGTTCTACACGCGCTACGGCCTGCGGGTGCGCTCGGTGGGGGAGCACCCTCGGGCGGCAGACACCGTGGGCATCAACGTCCAGTTCACCCGCTACCGCAACGTGATCCTGGGGGGCATGGTGGCCGGTCTTGGCGGCGCCTACTTCACGCTCGGGTCAACCGGCTCGTTCGAGCGCGACATGACCGCCGGTCGCGGGTTCATCGGACTGGCGGCGATGATCTTCGGCGGCTGGACGCCAATCGGTGCGTTTCTCGCCAGCCTGGTCTTCGGGTTCGCAGACGCGCTCCAGAGCCGGCTCTCGATCCTGAGCTCCGCCGTGCCTTCGGAGTTCCTGAGCATGATCCCGTACATCACGACGATCGTCGTGGTCGCGGGCCTCGTCGGCCGGGTGCGCATGCCTGCGGCGGACGGCACCCCGTACGTGAAGGAGTAGGGGACGGGGGCCTGCGAGACCCTGTTCAGGCCCGTCCGAGCGCCGCCGCGGCCGCCATCGCGGCACCGATGGTGAGGTCCACGCGCCGCGTGACCTCCTCCTCGGGCGGGCGGAACCAGCTCTCGGCCCCGAGCGCCCGCACCGCCTGGCCGAACGTCGAGTCTGCGATCACGTCCGAGACCGTGAGGATCGAGCCGGCCCGGACGGGCTCGCCCTTCGCTCGCTCGCGCATCGCCAGGAGGAAGACCACGGCCGTCTCCATCTCCGCGCACAGGTAGCCTCGGCGTCCCCAGCGAGCGACGCCGTCCGGATGCGGGTCATAGAACACGTCGCTGGTCACGACCGGACCGACGTGGGTCACGAGATCGTTGGCGCGGGCCGCGGTCACGAGCGCCTGCACGACCTCGAAGTCGGCCGTTGGCGCGGTCGGCTCCCCGCCGCCCATGATCCCGCTGATCCCGGTCGCGCCCGCGGCCGCCAGCGCGACCACCGCGTCCCCGATGCCGAGCCCACCGAAGCCACCCGTGGTCCCGACCCGGATGAACGTCGTCACGCCCAGGTTGAGCAGCTCCTCCATCACGATCGCGGTCGTGGGGGTGCCCATCATCGTGGTCTGCACCGAGACCGGGACGCCGTCGATGGTGCCCGTGTAGCCGAGCAGGCCGCGGTGCGACGTGACGAGGCGGGTCCGTTCGATCCCGCCGTCGAAGCGCTCCGCGATCCGGGTGGCCCGGTTCGGGTCGCCCGGCAGCAGGACCACCGGCGCGTAATCACCCTGCTCTGCGTGAAGGTGGATCTGGGGCATCGGGTCCTCCGTCAACCGCGGCCGCCCGACGTGGAGGAGGGACCGCGAGGTCAGGACCAGTATGTGACCTGCAACCGGACACCGGGGGCGATCGCCGCCAGGGCGTCCCGGACCGGAGCCTCGTGGCCGACCTGCGCCACGGCCGGGACCGCCAGCCACGCACCTGCGATGTCCGGGTAGTCGGCGCCGCTCGCCAGCAGGCAGACCAGCGCGTCCGCGATGGGCCCGATCGTGGGGTTGAACGCCACGCTCTCGAGCACGGATCCGGTCACGAGCCGGCCGTCGGTGAGTCGGAGGGCCACGGCGGCCGGGGTCCGGCCGTAGGGGGCATGGGACGCGCCGCCGGACCTGACCAGCGCCCGGGCGACATCGGCCGGCACGGCGGCGGCCGGGACCGCCAGCTCCGGCCACGAGACGGATCCCGGAAGGGCGCCGTCCATGCCGAGGTCGCCGGGCTCGAAGGGCCACGGGTACAGGTCGGCAAGGCGGAGCATGTGGCCGGCCGGATCGATGAGCCGCAGGGCAGGCGCCCCGGCCATCTCCGCCAGCACCTGGCGGCAGTGCGCGCATGGCCGGGCCTGGGAGATCGCGAGGGTGGTGACCAGCTCGCCCCGCGCGCGGGCCAGGAGGGTGACGAACCCTTCGCCATGAACGGTGTGGGCGATCGACGCCCCAGGGAGCTCCAGGTTGCCGCCGAGGATCAGGTCGCCACTCCCGGCCATGCCGACCGCGCCCACGCGGTAGCCCGAGATGGGCGCACGGGCCAGCGCTCGGGCGGTCTCGATGGAGAGGACCATCGCCTCGTCGATGGCCTGGAGGTCGAACGCCTCGACCAGGCGGGCGACGGCGGCCGCCGGGAGGACCGCCGCCGGGTGGCGGGGATCTCGCTCCGTGCCTGTCATCGCCTCGACGAGCGCAGTGGCAAATGCCGCGCCGCGCCGCGCCACGAGCGATCCGAGCCGCGCCGCGCGCACCGGATCGGCCAGGAACGGCCCCTCCGGCGCGGCCCGGCGGTCGGCCGTGTTCATCGGCCCACCAGTCGCTGGTGCTCCACGATCAGGCAGCGGTCCATCACGATGGCCAGGCCCGCCTCGTGCGCGATCCGTGCGGCCTCCGCGTTCGCGATGCCCAACTGCAGCCAGAGGCACCGCGCACCAGCGGCCACCGCGTCCCGTGCCGGCTCCACGCATCGATCGGGTCGCCGGAAGACATCCACGATCCCCACGGGTCCCGTCTCACGTACGGCGTCCACGACCGACGGGTAGCAGCGGAGCCCGAGCACCTCGTCAGCCCCCGGGTTGACGGGCACCAGATCGTAGCCCGCGCGGAGCAGGCCCTGCATGACGCCGTGGACCGGCCGGCCGGGGTTGGTGGACGCCCCGACGACCGCGATGCGCGGCCTGTCGAGGAGCAGGGCACGCACGCCGGCATCGTCCAGGAGCGGGAGGGGGAAGCGCCCTTCCTGCACGGCGATGAGGGTGGCAACCCATTCCCGCTCCGGTTTCGACGCCACTCTGGACAGCCTCCACGCGCTCGTCGGGCACTTCTTTGGGCGTCGGGAAGTTACATTGCCCAGTCTGGCCACCGACGGTTGCACTCCCGCGCTACAGTACGGCAGGCCCGGTCCCATGCCGAGGGAACCCGGGATCTTTAGGAGGAGCACAAGTTGCACGTCTCTCGCAGGCTGATCGCACTCGGTGCGGCGTCGGCCATCCTTATCGCCGCGTGCGGCGGTTCCGCAGCCACCCCGGCCCCGGTCGCGACCGAGGCACCCCCGGCCGAGTCCATGGCCCCCGAGTCCATGGCCCCCGAGTCCATGGCCCCCGAAAGCGAAGCTCCGGCGGTCACCGACTACAAGGCGTGCGTCGCGTTCGACACCGGTGGCCTTGGTGACAAGGGCTTCAACGACCTGGCCAAGAAGGGTCTCGAGGACGCGGGTGCGGCCGGCTTCCAGACCGCCTTCAGCGAGGCGCAGGGCGCCACGGATTACGCGGCCAACATCCAGCGCCTGATCGACGAGGGCTGCCAGTCGATCGTCACGGTCGGGTTCAACCAGGCCCAGGCGACGATCGATGCCACGCTGGCCAACCCGGACATCGCCTTCTCGCAGGTCGACGCTAGCTGGGACGAGGCGACGAACGGCCCCACGCCCGCCAACTTCACCGGCCTGGACTTCCAGATCGATGAGGCCGCGACGCTCGCCGGGTACCTCGCCGCGGGCTTCAGCCAGAGCAAGGTCGTCGGCACCTACGGCGGCCAGCAGTTCCCGGGTGTCACGCTGTTCATGGACGGCTACTACGCCGGCATCGCCATCTACAACGAGAAGAAGGGCGCGGACGCCAAGCTCCTCGGCTGGGACGCTTCCAAGCAGACCGGCACCTTCGTCGGCGGCGACAACCCCTGGGGCGACGCAGCCAAGGGCGAGCAGCTCGCCAGCCAGTTCATCGACCAGGGCGCCGACATCGTCGGACCGGTCGCCGGCAGCACCGGCAACGGCTCGATCAAGGCCATGCTGGCCGCGAACAAGTGGGCCATCGGCGTCGACACCGACCAGGCACTGTCCCTGCCCGAGTACAGCAAGGCGATCCTGACCTCCGCGCAGAAGGTCATCGACGTCGCGGTGCTCGAGACCATCAAGAAGAACGCCGGTGGCGACATGGGCGGTGAGAACTTCGTCGGCACGCTCGCCAACGGCGGCGTGGCGCTCTCGCCGTACCACGATCTCGACTCCCAGGTCTCTCCGGAGCTCCGGGCCGAGGTCATCCAGCTCCAGACGGACATCGCCGCCGGGACCATCAAGGTCGCCGACTACCTGAAGTAGGCAGGCGAAGCCAACCGCAGCCACCCCTGCACGCCCGCTCTCGGACCCCGAGGGCGGGCGCGCTTCATTACGAGGGATGGACCCGTCGATGCGCCTCGAGCTCAAGGACATCACCAAGCGCTTCCCGGGCGTGCTCGCCAACGACAGGATCTCGATCGCCGTCGACCGCGGTGAGGTTCTGGGCCTGCTGGGTGAGAACGGAGCCGGCAAGAGCACCCTGATGAACATCCTGTCGGGCCTCTACAAGCCTGACTCGGGCGAGATCCTGATCGACGGGACGACTCGCAACTTCACGGACCCCAGGCAGGCGATCGATGCCGGCATCGGGATGGTCCACCAGCACTTCCAGCTGGTCCCCGTGTTCGACGTCGTCGAAGCCGTGGCCCTTGGCGCGGAGAGCGTCAGCGGCTGGGTCGGCACGTTCGACCGCACGACGGCCCGGGCGCGGGTCGTGGAGCTGAGCGAGCAGTACAACCTGAACGTCAACCCCGATTCCAGGATCGAGGACCTCCCCGTGGGCGTTCGCCAGCGGGTCGAGATCCTCAAGGCGCTCTACCGCAAGAGCGACATCCTGGTCCTGGACGAGCCGTCCGCGGTGCTTACGCCGTTCGAGACGGAGGAGCTGTTCGGGATCATCCGCGGCCTCGCCGAGGCCGGAACCACGGTCATCTTCATCACCCACAAGCTCAACGAGGTGCTCGAGGTCGCCGACCGGATCACCGTGCTGCGCCGCGGCCGGGTCGCCGGCACGGTGGAGCCGAAGAATGCGACCCGGGAGATCCTGGCCAACCTGATGGTCGGCCGTGACGTGGAGTTGACGGTCGCCAAGGGTCCGGCCACTCCGGGCGACGTGGTGCTCACCATCAAGCGTCTGCACGTGCGTGACGACCGTGAGCACATGGCCGTCAAGGGCGTCAGTCTGGAGCTTCGGGCGGGCGAGATCGTCGTGCTCGCGGGTGTCCAGGGGAACGGCCAGACCGAGCTGGTCGAAGCGATCGTGGGCCTGCGGTCGGCGGACTCGGGCGAGATCACCATCGACGGCCAGGTGACCACGAAGGCATCGCCCCGTCACATCTCGGACCTCGGCGTGGCGCATGTGCCGGAGGATCGCTCACGCGACGGCCTGATCGGCGCCATGACCGTGGCCGAGAACTTCATCCTGGACACCTATCACCGGGAGCCCTACAGCCGGCACGGCAGGCTCAACGCTGGCGCCATCGCGGACGGGGCGACGGCCGCGGTGGCGGACTACGACGTCCGCACGCCGTCGATCGACACCTTCGCGGGCTCCCTCTCGGGCGGCAACCAGCAGAAGGTCGTCGTCGCGCGGGAGTTCTCGCGGCCTGTGAAGCTGGTGATCGCCGCGCAGCCCACCCGCGGCCTGGACGTGGGGTCCATCGAGTACATCCACAAGCGGATGGTCGAGCAGCGCGATGCCGGAGCGGCCGTCCTGATCGTCAGCACGGAGCTGGACGAGGTGCTGGCGGTGGGAGACCGCGTGGCCGTCATGCAGGGCGGGCAGATCGTAGGCATCGTGGAGGGCGAGGAGGCGACCTACGAGAAGGTCGGGATGCTGATGGGAGGCGTGCATTGAGGCGACTTGGGGCCCTGGGGCCCGCGGTCATCCCGGCCCTCGCAGTCCTCACGGCGTTCATCGTGGGGTCCATCTTCATCCTGATCACGGACTTCCAAAATCTCGAGAAGATCACGACCGATCCCGCGGGGGCGATCGGTGGCGCACTCGGGACGATCGGCAACGCGTACTACGCCATGGTCATCGGCGCCTTCGGCGACCCGGACAAGATCGCCGCCGCCCTCGCCGATCCCACGCCGCGCGCGATGGCGGCAGCGATCCGCCCGCTCACCGAGACGCTCGTCGCGGCCACACCGCTGATCTTCGCGGGCCTGGCGGTCGCGATCTCGTTCCGCAGCGGCGTGTTCAATATCGGCGTCGAAGGCCAGTTCGTCCTCGGGGCGTTCGGCGCGGCTACCGCCGCGATCGCGCTCAAGGACCAGCCGATGCTGGTGATCATCCTGTTCTCGACCGTCGCGGGCATCGTGACCGGCGCCGCGTGGGGCTTCATCCCGGGCTTCCTGAAGGCTCGAACGGGTGCCCACGAGGTCATCACGACCATCATGCTCAACTACGTGGCCTTCCAGATCGTCCTGTTCGGCCTGCGCTCGGACTTCCTGCGCAAGGAGGGCAGCTCGGAGCCGATCTCGAAGGTCCTGTCCGCGTGGGTGCGCATCCCGCCGATCCTCGACCTGCCGGCGATCCGGCTGCACTGGGGGTTCGTCGTCGCGCTGGTCATGGCCGTCGTCGTGTCCTGGTTCCTGTTCAAGACCACCAAGGGCTACGAGCTGCGCGCCGCGGGCTTCAACCTCCACGCGGCACGCTACGCGGGGATGAGCGCCGGCGGCTCCATCATCCTCGCGATGTCGCTCTCGGGTGCGCTCGCCGGCCTCGGCGGCTCGATGGAGGTCCTGGGGACCGTTCCCCAGATGTCGAACGACATCAGCTCCGGCTACGGGTTCAACGCGATCGCCCTGGCGCTCCTCGCCGGCAACCGGCCGGCCGGGATCGTCGCGGCCTCGCTGCTGTTCGGCGCGCTGAGAAC
This sequence comes from uncultured Chloroflexia bacterium, assembly GCA_963713975.1. Classification (GTDB taxonomy): domain Bacteria; phylum Chloroflexota; class Limnocylindria; order Limnocylindrales; family CSP1-4; genus CAIXZV01. The sequence goes on along the minus strand of OY970218.1, from coordinate 3,241,160 downwards.
CGGCGGCGGCCTGATGCAGGTCAAGACCGGGATCCCGCTCGACCTGCTGTTCTTCATCCAGGCGCTCGTGATCATGTTCGTGGCGGCGCCGGGGTTGATCCGCGTCCTCTACCGGTTTGACCGGACCCGCATGCCGGGGGCCGAAGCGGTCGCGCAGGACGGGGGTGCGGCATGACCGCGGCAACTCCGACGCTCGACCAGGCCACAGAAGAGGTCAGCGCGGCAGAGCGCAAGGCACTCCGGGCGGCCCGCATTCGCGGAGTCATCCTGGCGGCACTCGGCGTCTGGGCCCTCCAGCTCGCGCTCAGCACGCTCGACACGCCCGCCGTGTTCTCGTTCTGGGTCGACAAGCAGGGCGGCTCGAGCGCGACCGTCTCGACGTCCGTCGGGCTGATGTGGATCCTCACCGGAATCGTGACGGGCGTGATGGGTCTCGTTCAGCTGATCCGGGGCGCCTCGTTCCCGTGGCGGCGGTCACTGCTCCTCGTCCTGCCGTTCTGGGTCTTCACGGCACTCGCTGCGATGCTCACCGGCACCCCTGCCAACCTGACGGGCGTCCTCGGGGGAACGCTCTCGCTGGCGGCGCCGATCGCCCTCGGCGCGTTCGCGGGCATCATCTCCGAGCGCAGCGGCATGCTCAACATCGCCATCGAGGGCAAGTTCCTGATCGGTGCCTGCGTGGCCTCGATCGCGGCCAGTACGGCGATGCTGGTGGGCGGGGAGGGTGCGAACCCGACCGTCGCGGTGCTGATCGGCATCGTCTCGGCAGCGATCGCCGGCGCCCTGGTCAGCCTGTTGCTTGCCTGGCTCGGCATCCGCTGGAAGGTCGACCAGATCATCGCCGGCATCGTCATCAACATCGGCGCCCTGGGCATCACCAACTTCCTGTATCTGCGCGTGCTGTCCAAGAACACGCAGTTCAACACCCCGCCCACCGTCGAGTCGCTCCAGATCCCGGTCCTGTCGCAGTTCCCGGTGATCGGACCGATCGTGTTCTCGGGCACGCCCTACCTGTACTTCACGCTAATCGTGATGGTGGGGTTCGCCTACATGCTCTACCGCACGCGGTGGGGCCTGCGACTGCGAGCGAGCGGCGAGAAGCCGTCGGCCGCCGGGACGGTCGGCATCGACGTGATCAAGATCCGCTACCGCGCGATGATCATCGCGGGCCTCATGGCGGGCATCGCCGGCTCCTCGCTCAGCCTCGCGTCCGCCGGCAGCTTCCAGATGGGGATGAGCGCGGGGCGCGGCTTCATCGCCCTGGCCGCGGTCATCTTCGGGGCTTGGAACCCCATCTACGCGTTCGGTGCGGCGATGGTGTTCGGGTTCGCGGACTCGGCCCAGGCCCTGCTCTCGATCCTGGGCGTGGACGTGCCACCCCAGCTGCTCAACAGCCTCCCGTACGTCACGACGATCATCGTCGTGGCGGGAGTCGTGGGGCGCGTCCGCGGCCCGGCGGCCGCCGGCCAGCCCTACGACCAGGGCTGATCGCCGCGTGAGTGCGGGCCACAACGTGGAGGAATGGGGACCGGTTCACGCCGTCCCCACCTATCACCGGACGGGCGCCGGGGCGCGCTCGGCGCCGTTCGGGACCGCAGACCACCCGATCCCGCTGATCATCGACAGCGACCCGGGCCTGGACGACGCGCTGGCCATCGGGCTGGCGGCCGCCTGCCCGGAGATCCGGCTGCTGGCCGTGACCACGGTCGGCGGCAACGCCGACGTCGCGCGCTGCACCGAGAACGCGCTGCGCCTGCTCCACGCCTATGGCCGCGACGACGTGCCCGTGGCCGAGGGTGCCGCGGGAGCCCTTCTGGGCTCGGTCGTGCGCGCGACCGAGGTGCACGGCGAGAGCGGGATCGGGGACACGGTCCTGGACCCATCGCCGAACTCAGCCCGGTCCGAGGGCGCCGTGGCGCTTATGGCCCGCCTGATCGAGGACAGCCTGGAGCCCGTCGCGATCGCGCCGATCGGGCCGCTCACCAACATCGCGCTGCTGCTGCGCCTGTATCCGCAGCTGGCGGCCCGGATCTCGCACCTGTGCCTGATGGGCGGCTCGATCGGGGAGGGGAACACCACGGCCTCGGCGGAGTTCAACATCATCGCCGACCCCGAGGCCGCGGATGTCGTCTTCCGCTCCGGCGTGCCGATCACGATGATCGGCCTCGACGTGACGCACCAGGCGCTGCTCGACCGCGAGGCCTCGTCGGCCCTGCGGGCGCTGGGCACCGGATCCGGTCGCGTGGCCGCCGAGCTCACCGACTATGCGCTGGACCGCAACCTGGAGTGGTCCGGGTCGCTGACGACGGCGATCCACGACGCCGTGGCGATCGCCCACCTGGTGGTCCCGGACCTCGTCGCGGTCGCGCCATACCACGTTGCGGTGGACACGACGAACGGGCCCGCCCGCGGCCGCACGGTCTGCGACGGCCTCCCATACCGGCTCCGGCGCGACGGCCGGACCCCGAACGCGGATGTGGGCATCGTCATCGACCGCGACCGGTTCACCCGCCTGCTGGTCGACGCCTTTGCGAGGTTGCCGTGACCGACAAGCCCAGCCGAACCCCGGTCATCATCGACTGCGACCCGGGCCACGACGATGCCCTGGCCATCACCCTGGCGCTGGCAAGGCCCGAGCTGGACGTGTTGGGGATCACGACGACCGGGGGCAACTCGACGCTCGCCAACACGACGCGCAACGCGCTGCGGGTGCTGGCGCTGCTGGGCCGGCCCGATGTCCCGGTCGCCGCCGGCCCGGACCAGCCGCTGGTGCGGCCACTCGAGACGGCTCCCGAGGTGCATGGCGTGAGTGGCCTCGATGGGGCCGACCTGCCGGAGCCCATCTCCACCCCCAGGCCCGAGGGCGCCCTCGAGTTCCTGCGTGCCACGCTCGCCGCGGCGCCCGTGCCGGTCACCCTGATCCCGGTGGGCCCGCTGACCAACATCGGCCTGCTGCTGCGGACCCACCCGGCGGTGGCCGGGAAGATCGCGGGAATCAGCCTGATGGGCGGGGCGATGGGTCCAGGCAACTGGACGCCGGCCGCGGAGTTCAACATCTGGGTGGACCCGGAGGCGGCGCGGATTGTGTTCCGCAGCGGCCTCCCGATCACGATGCACGGCCTGGACGTCACGCACAAGGCGCTGATGGGCCTGGCCGAGGCCGACCGACTCGAGGCCCTCGGCACCCGCGTGGGACGGGTGTTCGCGGACCTGCTCCGCTTCTTCACCAGGTTCCACATCGAGCGGTATGGCACGGCCGACACGCCGATTCACGACGCGGTGGCCGTCGCCCACGTCACGCTGCCCGGGCTGGTCACCACACGCCGCTACCACGTGGACGTGGAGACCACCGGCGAGCTCACGCGGGGCCGGACCGTCGTGGACGATCGCGGCCAACCGGGGGCAACGCCGAACGTGGACGTCGCCCTGGACATCGACCGGGCGCGCTTCTCCGATCTGGTCATCGAGGCGGTCGCGAGCTACCGCTGACGGAGGGCCGCAGGGGCATGTACACCGCGACGGCCCTCGTTTCGCGATCCCGGTGGATCAGCCGGCTGGCGTGAGCCAGACCGGGTACTCAGTGATGTTCTCGGGCGTGCCGTCCCTGGCGGACAGGGTGTGGACGCGGAGCGTTCCCCACTGCGCCTTCGTGATCGTGTAGGACAGCGTCGTCTTCCAGGTGCCCCAGCAGCCCGTGCCACAGGTGGCCATCACCTGCTTGTTGACGACGGTCGTCCCCGCGGCGTTGCGGAGCTGGACCCGGAAGGTAGCCTCGAACACGTTGGCCATGCCGTTGACCACGCCTGGGTTCCCGAGTGCAGCGTTCCAAGCCGGCCGGTCGATGAAGATCGCCGGCACCTGATCGTAGAAGTCCGAGCGGCCCACCGGGTGGTCGAGAATCACGCCCTCGCCGCCGAAGACGGTCACCGGCTGGCCGTCGAGCTGGAACAGCACCGTGTCGACGGTCGAGAATTGAGTGAGGGTGTAGACGACCTGTGCCAGCCGGCCCAGCAGGGAGGCGCTCCCGCCCCCGGACGCGAACTCCTTCGTGAGGTCGACGGTCGCCACGCCGTTCGAGATGGACAGGTCGAGCAGGCGGGTTCCGTCGGGGATCGTTGTGTAGAACGCGGGTCGGGCACCGAGTTCGGTGCTGTTCGGTCCCGCGAGGAGTGCGTTCATGGCCGCCGTCGCCACGGCCTTGGTCTCCGGGACCTCGCGCAGGACTGGTGCGAGCCCGGCGTTGTTCGTGAAGCTACCGAGCACGAAGTAGGCTCGGACGATCGTCGTATCGCTGGGTGCCGGCGTCGGGGCAGTGGTCACCTTCGGCGTGGCGGTCGGTGCCCCCGTGGGGGCTGGGCTCGCGACCGGACCCGAGCCCGATGGAGCCGTCGAGGGCCCGGCAGTCGAGGGCGGCTGATCGGACGGTCGCGGGATCCCGGGGGTCGAATCCTCGGAGGGGATCTCGACCGACGGCTGTTCGGTGATCGCCGGGGTCGCCGGCGTCCCGAGGGGGCCGCTGGTGGGGGCGCAGGCAGCGACCAGCGACCCGATGGCAAGCATGACGATGACGGCCACGGACCTGGGGAGGCAGACAGGACGGTTGGAGCGGATCACGACCATGACCTCGGTGCGGAGCTCATCGAACGCCAGTGTCGTCCGGTCGCATGTCGGGCGGATGGCCGTCCGGTAACGATCCGGTCACAGGCAGGGCGAGGGCAACGATCAGCCCACCGCCGGGCCGCGACCGGGCCCGCAGCGATCCACCCAGCAGTGCGGCATGCTCCGCCGCAATGGCAAGGCCCAGGCCGGAGCTGCCGCCGGCACGCGACGGGTCCGACTTGTAGAAGCGATCGAAGAGGTGCGCCACGGCATCTGGCGGCACGCCCGGGCCCCGATCCGCCACGACGATCAGCGCGCCGTCGCGGGCACGCGAGAGGGAGACCTCGACCGGAGCGCCCGGCGCGTGCTCCCGGGCATTGTCGAGGAGGTTGCCCAGGATGCGATCGAGCCGCCGCGCCTCGGAATTGATGACGATGGGCGACCCGGGCAGCGAGACGGCCGCCTCGGGCAGGCGCGTGGCCACGGCGCCCGTCACCACGCGACCCAGGTCCACGGGCCCGAAGCTCGGCCGCTCCGCCTGGGCGTCGAACCGGGAGATCTCCATCAGGTCGTCCACGAGGACACGGAGTCGCCGAACGTCCGCCACCAGGAGCTCGGCGGCCCTCCGCGCGTCGGGATCGAGCGCGCCGAGTCTGCCCTCGATCAGCGATGCCTCGGCCACCAGTGCGGTCAAGGGCGTCCGGAGCTCGTGGGCGACGTCCGCCACGAAGCGCCGATTGTGCTGCTGCGCGTTCTCCAGGCTGGAGATGGTCGCCTCCAGCGAGTCCGCCATCCGATTGAAGTCCACGGCCCACCGGCCGACCTCGTCCCGCCCACCCTCGGGCAACCGCACTGCGAGATCACCACCGGCGATCATCCGTGCCGCCGCGGCCGCCTGGGTCACCGGTCTCAGCAGCCAGCGCGCGATGAGACCCGCCACGAGGAGGGCCACGCCGACCGCCAGCAGGCCTCCGACGAGGAGCCCGATCCGCAGCTGCGCGAGCGCCTCCTCGATCTGGTCGGCCGGGAAGGCGAAGTAGAGCGCGGGCGATCCGCCCTGCCTGCCGCCGACCACCAGCGCCGGTGCCCCTCCCAGTGACTGCCAGGCGTAGCCGATCTGCCCTGCCGCGACGATCGCGGTGAGCTCGGGCGAGAGACGGCCCAGCGCTCCGGGCAGGTCGGCGGGCTCGTATGGCGCCCCGTCGCCGAAGTCCGCGATCACGCGCCCGGCCCCCCGGAGCGTGAATGCCACCGGCAGGCCGCTGGCCGCGAACGACCGTGCATCGGCCGGCTGGGGATCGGCACCGGGCAGGAGCACGGAGAGGTCGAAGTCCACCTGCTGCCGCGCGTCGGCGAGGAGTCGGGCACGCAGGGACGTGTCGACGAACGCGTACACGCCGATCCCGATCGCCGCCACCGTGACCGCGACCAGCGCCACCAGGGTGAGCGCGAGTCGGGTGCGGATGCCGATGACCACGGCCGCGTCCTAGCCGCTGGTCCGCGCGGCCTTGTAGCCGGCACCGCGCACGGTGAGCACCAGGTCCGGGTTCGCCAGGTCCGTCTCGATCCTGGCGCGCAGCCGGCCGATCGCGACGTCCACCAGCCGCGAATCGCCAAGGTAGTCGTACCCCCAGACACGGTCCAGCAGCGTGTCCCTGGTGAGCACCTGGCCCGGGCGGCGCGCCAGCTCGACGAGCAGGTCGAACTCCGTCCTGGTCAGGGCGATCTCCCGGCCTTCGCGGGTCAGCGTCCGGCCGCCCGTGTCGATCCGCAGCGGTCCCAGCGAGATGACGGCGCCCTCGCCGGCACCGGGCTCCACGAGCTTGCGCCGCAGCGCGGCCCGGACGCGGGCGACCAGCTCCGGCATCTCGAACGGCTTGCGAACGTAGTCGTCCGCGCCGGACTCCAGACCGACGACGACGTCGATCGTGTCCGCGCGGGCGGTCAGCATCACGATGGGGGTGGTGGCCTCACGCCGGATCGCGCGACAGACCTCGAGGCCGTCCAAGCGCGGCAGCATCACGTCCAGAAGGACCAGGTCGGGCGCATCGCTGCGCCAGCGTTCAAGCCCCGCAGCGCCGTCCGCCGCGGTGGTCACCGTGAAGCCCGCACCCCGCAATCCCAGCGCGGTGATCTCCCGGATGGACGGGTCGTCCTCGACGAGCAGGATGTGGGCGTCCACGACCGGAGTATGGCAGCCCGCGGCCTAGTGGCCGTGGTGATCTGCGGCGAGCTCCCCGAGGCGCGCGTCGGAGATCCCGAAATGGTGGGCGATCTCATGGTGCACCGTGTCGATGACTCGCTCGCGGACGCCCTCCCGTGTCCGAGCCGAGCGCATGCACGTGCCCCGATAGATCGTGATCCGCGACGGCGTGAGCGCATGGTCCGCCCCCAGCGCGGAGCGGGGCACGCCCTGGTACAGCCCGTACAGCCCGTGCACGCCGAGGGACCGCAGCAGCTCCTCCGTCGGCCACTCCTCGATCACGATCGCCACGGAGCCCAGGCGCTCCTGGAACGTCGGCGGCAGGAGGTCGATGGCCTCGAACACCCAGTCCTCGAAGGTCGCGTCGTCGATCGGCTCGTCCATCGTCGCAGGGTAGCCCGGGTGCCAACGGGGCGCTCCGGCGCAGCTCAGCGCGACGGAGGCGTCAGCCCGCAGTCCGGGGTGGTGCAGAGATCCAGGCCCAGCGCATCCAGGCCCTCGGCGAGTGGCGTGAACCCCATATTCCCGTCGAGGCTGCGCGAGGTGATCCCCGCTGGGGCCCCGCGCACCAGCACCACGCTGCCGGAATCCCCGCCGCCCACCTGGAGACGCGATGCGACCAGGCATGGGAAGTAGTCGCCATCCTCCGCATGGAGGTATTCGCCCTTCTCCACGACGGTCCCGGTTCGGTAACTGCCCCGGCCGCTCATCTCGATCGGGTCGCCGCTGGCGATGTCGGCGCAGGCCATCGGCCTCGTATCCGGTGCGAGGATCCGGTAGCCGCCGGCGCCCAGGTCGATCTCGTTGAGGTGGCCCCACGGGACGCGGTCGGGCGCGACCGCGAGGTAGTTCATGTCCGAGGGCTTGCACGTGTGGTCGGGATACGGGCAGTCGGCATCCGTGGCCATGGGCCCGAAGATGCCCTGGAGGGTGCCGTCGGGCGATGTGGCCACCGTGCCCTCGCCCGCGCAATGCGGTGACGAGGTGAGCACGATCGTGTCTCCGAGGCGGGCGTAGACCCCGGCCGAGCAGTAGCCGGGGATCCACTGGCCGGCGAGCACCGGCGGGTCGTACACGGGCGTGGTGCGGTGGGGCGTCGTGACGGTGCGCCAGGCCCAGAAGATCCCGAGCCCCAGCAGCAGCCCCGCCAGGCCGACGATCAGGAGCCGAACGACACGAACGCGGACGCGTGCGCCGGACTGCCCGGGAGCCTCGCCCCCCGGCTGGATCGACACCGGGTCAGACGCCGAGTCCACCATGACGCCCACCGTTACACGGCGGACCGCCACGCACAACACCCCCGAGGTCATGGGACCCTGGCGGGCTCACCGGGCCGTGGGCTGGACGAGGCCCTCGCCTCAGCTGCCCGACCGGTCCCGGCTCTTCTGGCTCCACCTCGCCCTGGGCGACCTGTCGCCTGGCGCAAATCCCTGGGGTTCCGGCCGAATCGCGTGGCCTCCTCCCGGGCTACCATGGACGTCCCGTGACCATCGCCCCGAACGACTTCGTCCACCTCCACACCCACTCCGAGTTCAGCCTGCTCGACGGGCTGGGGCGGATCACCGACCTCGTGGACACGTCGGTCAAGCACGGGTTCGACAGCCTCGCCGTCACGGACCACGGCGCCCTGTACGGCTCCGTCGCGTTCTACCAGGCGGCGGTCAAGGCGGGGATCAAGCCGATCATCGGGATCGAGACGTACGTCGCCCGGCGATCGATGCGGGACAAGGAGGGCAAGGCTGATAGCCAGCCCTTCCACCTCGTCCTCCTGGCGACCGACATGACCGGCTACCAGAACCTGTGCCGGCTTGTGACCGATGCCCACATCGACGGTTACTACTACAAGCCCCGCATCGACCGGGAGCACCTCGCGAAGTACAGCCAGGGCCTGGTCGGCATGTCGGCCTGCCTGGGCGGCGAGATCCCCAAGGCGCTCGAGGTGGACGACTGGGAGCTGGCCCGCAACCTGGCCGGTGAGTACCGGGACATCCTGGGCAAGGACCGCTTCTACCTCGAGCTGCAGGACCACGGCATCCCCGAGCAGCGCCGTCTCAACGAGCAGCTCCTGCGCCTCGCGCCGGAGATGGACCTGCCGCTCGTCGTCACCAACGACCTCCACTACGTCCACCAGGCGCAGCACGAGGCGCACGACGTCCTGCTGTGCGTGGGCACCGGGAGCAACCTCGACACTCCCAACCGGATGCGGTTCGAGGGTCAGGAGTTCTACCTCAAGACCGCGGCCGAGATGCTCCGGCTGTTCCCGGACCAGCGGGATGCCTACCTCAACACCCGGCGCGTGGCCGAGATGGTGGACCTGAAGCTGCCCCTGGGCGAGCTCCGGATCCCGCACTTCCCGGTGCCGGATGGCGAGACGGTGGAGACGTGGCTGCGCAAGGAGTGCGAGGCGGGCCTCGTGCGCCGCTACGGCGCGATCACCCCAGCCCTCCAGGAGCGCCTGGACTACGAGCTGGGCGTGATCATCTCGATGGGCTACGCCGGCTACTTCCTGATCGTGGCCGACTTCGTCCGGTACGCCCGGGAGCAGGGGATCGCGACCACCTGCCGGGGGTCCGCACCCGGATCGATCGTCACCTACACGCTGGGCATAACGCCGGTGGACCCGCTCCACTACGGGCTCCCGTTCGAGCGCTTCCTCAACCCGGACCGCGTCACGATGCCCGACATCGACGTGGACTTCGAGGACGAGCGCCGGGACGAGGTCATCAACTACGTCAGCCGCAAGTACGGTCAGGACCACGTCGCCCAGATCATCACCTTTGGCACGATGCTGGCCCGGGCTGCCATCCGGGACGTGGGCCGGGTCATGGGCATGGGCTACAGCGACGTCGACCGGATCGCAAAGGCGGTGCCGAACCAGCTGGGCATCAAGCTGTCGGAGGCCCTCGAATCGCCACAGCTCAAGGAGATGCACGACGGTGATCCGCAGATCGCGAAGCTGATCGGGCTTGCCCAGCAGCTCGAGGGGGTTGCCCGCAACGCGTCCACGCATGCCGCCGGCGTCGTGATCTCCCGCGAGCCGCTCACGGAGCTGATGCCGCTCCAGAAGGCGACCAACTCCGACGCCCTCATGACCCAGTACGAGATGCACGGCATCGAGTCGCTGGGACTGCTCAAGTTCGACTTCCTGGGCCTGTCCAACCTGACGATCCTGCGCAAGGCCGTGGACCTGATCAAGGACAACCGCGACGTCGCGGTGGACCTCGACAACATCCCGCTCGACGACACGAGGACCTTCGAGCTCCTGGCCTCGGGCGAGACGACCGGCGTCTTCCAGCTCGAGTCGGCGGGCATGCGGCGCTACATCCGGGAGCTGCAGCCGACGTCGGTGTTCGACCTGGCGGCCATGGTGGCGCTCTACCGTCCGGGGCCGATGGACAACATCCCGGCCTACATCCGGCGCAAGCACGGCCAGGAGCCGGTCCAGTACCTGCACCCGCTGCTGGAGCCGTTCCTCAACCGGACGTACGGGATCTTCGTCTACCAGGAGGACATCATGGCCGCGGCCATGGCCCTGGGCGGCTTCTCGGGTCCCGAGGCGGACATGCTGGGCTACGCGATCCGCAAGAAGAAGTCGTCCGTCCTGAGGTCGATGAAGGAGACCTTCGTCGAGCGCGCCGCCGAGCGGGGCGTTCCGCCGCAGACCATCGACCAGGTGTTCAAGGCCTTCGAGCCGTTCGAGCGTTACGGGTTCAACAAGGCCCACGCGACCTGCTACGGCCTGATCGCCTACCAGACCGCATACCTCAAGGCCAACTACACGGTCGAGTACATGACGTCCGTGCTCACGGCCTTCCGGGACAACGCGGAGAAGGTCGCCGCCGCAATCGCGGAGTGCCGCCGGCTGCAGATCGAGGTGCGGACCCCGGACGTCCACCGGTCGGGGCTTGGCTTCACAGTGGAGGGCGATGCGATCCGCTTCGGCCTGCTGGCGGTCAAGAACGTCGGCGAGGGCGCGATCGAGTCGATCATCAAGGCGCGCGAGGAGGGCGGCGAGTTCCGCTCGCTCACAGACTTCTGCACCCGGGTGGACCTCCGCCTCGCCAACCGCAAGGTCCTGGAGTCCCTCGTACGGGTGGGTGCGCTCAACTGCTTCGGCCACCCTGCCCAGGTGCTGCTGGGCCTGGACGATGCCCTCGCGGCCGGCCAGGCCGCACAACGCGACCGGATCAGCGGCCAGACCTCCCTGTTCGAGATGGGCGGCGACGAGGCGGCCACGCTGGAGCGCCCCCTGCCCGAGACGCCCGAGACACCTGTCCGGGAGCGCCTGCGCTGGGAGAAGGAGCTGATGGGGCTCTACCTCTCGGACCACCCGATGGGCGAGGTGGCGGAGCGTGTAGGACTGTTCGTCACGGCTTACAGCGGCGACCTCAAGGACGAGTCGCTCGACGGCCAGCGGGTGGTCCTCGGCGGCATCGTCACCGGCATCCGGATGGTCATGACCAAGGCCAGGGCGTCGATGGCCATCGTGACGCTCGAGGACCTGCAGGGGACGCTCGAGGTCGTGGTCTTCCCGAGGACCTACGAGACGACCGCGGGGATGTGGCGCGACGGGGCGATCCTGCTGGTGGCCGGTCGCGTGGACCACCGCGGCGACGAGGCGTCATTGCTGGCGGACTCGGTGTGGGACTGGGACGCGGTCGCCGGGCAGGGCCCCGAGGCGTTCGGGCGCGAGGTGGGGTCGCTGGACAAGCGTGCTCGACGGGGTCCCGGGGGAGGGGGCCCCGGCGGGAACGGCGGCCCGCGGAACGGCAACGGCAGCCCACGCGTCGCCCCGGCCGAGCCGGTGCCCACCTACTCGGAACCGCCGGGGTTCGGCACGGCCGCAGATTCGGACGCGGACGGCATCAGCCCGGACGCGCCTCCGCTTCCCGACGAGGCCCGGAGCGCGGCGACGGTGGCCGCCCAGGCCCCCTCGCGCCCGCTCGAGGCAGCGCCCGGCGCGGTGCTCAACGTGCGGTTCGCCCGCGAGGCCGGAACCGACCGGGTCGTGTCTGCGATGCACGCGTTCAAGTCCGTGCTGCGCGAGCATCCGGGGGCCACGCGGGTCGTCGTCCACGTGCCTGCCCCGGGTGGCGCGGCGCTGCCGATGGAGCTGCGGGGCGTCGCCTACGACGCGGAGCTCGTGGCCGAGGTCCAGCGACGTGTGGGCGACGGGGTCGTGGACCTGCAGCTGGGATGAGGACCGTCGCCCTCAGTCCACGGTTGCGCCGACAGCGGTGCCGTCAGTGAACGTCATCGTGTAGCTGCCGTCGGTCTCGATCGTGATCCCCGAGATGGTCTTGCCCGGATAGTGCCCCGCCGCGAGTTCGGCCAGTCGGACCGCTAACTGCTCGCAGCCCGCCGGATCCACCGGCCCGCACGACACGCTGAAGGGGAAGCCCGGCGTCCCTGCAGGCGAGGGTGATCGGGTCGCGTCCACTGTCGAACTCGGCGTTGCCGACGGGCCGACCTGTGGTGTGGGCGACGGCACGACGGTGGGACCGGGCTGGCCGCAGGCCGCCACGATCAAGGCAGCCACCGCGAGAGCGAACTTGGACATGACGGACTCCCTGTGGCATCGGATGCCCGGACGCTTCACGAGACCGTTGTGTTCCGCGGTCATCGTGTCCATCGCTCCGCCCGCTCGTCCCGCCGTGCGCCGTGCGCCGGACGCACAATTTCCGGTCGTCCAAGCTGGCGATGTGCGTGGGGCGCACGTTCAGGACCATGTCGAGGCGGTGCACCCGTGTTGTGTTGTCTCAGACGTGCCGTGGACGCATGTCCGGGACAGAGGTCCTCGGAGTTCGTGCGTGGGACGCACGCGGGTCACTGCCGAACCACGACCACCTCTCAGCAGCGAACCACGCCGCAGGGCCGCGCGACCGCAGCCCGGATCAGCCCTCGCTGACCTCGCGGACGGCGCGCACGCCGGAGAGCTTGTCGTAGAACTCCTCGCGGATGCGATTGAGGTCCGGGCGTTCCACGTCCAGCTCCTCGGCCATCCGGTTCGCCAGCCAGGACTCGGTCGCATCGACCTCGTCGTCGGCAGCCATCACCAGGAAGCAGCAGCGCAGCAGCCGCTCGCGCTCCTCCATGGTCGAGATCGCCTTGAACTCGCGCGTCACGAGGTAGTCCTCGGTCGCTCCGAACTCACCCGCCAGCGTCGCCGCCATGTCCACGATCAGGCGTGCCGTCTCGGTGTCGAGCCCCCCGGTGTCGGCGATGGACAGCATCGCGGATCGCTCGGCGTCGCTCATGCCTTCCGTCGCGTTGGCGGCCCGCCCGAGCAGGTAGGCAAAGGCTGCCAGGTACCGGGCGCGAGCCGGAGGGAACCCGTCGAGGCGGAGCGAGAGCAGGCGCACGCTGTCGGTCTCACCGACGGCCGTGGGCGGAATCGGGGCGTCCGGATGGACGGGGAGGTCGGGCGAGTCAGGAGTGTCGAGGTTCAGGACGCGGCGAAAGAGGCTCATGGGGACTCCGCGGGGGATGAACGGTTGCGTGGCGGGGAGTCTACCCGCTCGCCGCCTCGGGCGGGTCCTGGCGCGCATCGACCCTGGCCGGGCCGGCTACCACTTGATCACGCCACCCACGAACAGGAGCGTCAGCGACACGACCGCGATGATGGCGATGGCGGCCATGCCGATGCGCGCGCCTTTCGACTCGTGCCAGGGGTTGCCCGTCGTCTCCTCGCGCTGGCGGACCTGCTGGTCGTGCTTCTTGCGGGCGTTGTGAGACTTGCTGCTCTCGCTCTGGTGCTTGGTGCTCAACCCCTCGGCCTCCTGTCGTGGTGCCAGATCGCGGTGGCCTGGCCCGATCGGGCACAGGAAGCGTGGTAGCGAAGGTGGGATTCGAACCCACACGAGGTTGCCCTCAGCGGTGTTTGAGACCGCCGCGTCTGCCATTCCGCCACTTCGCCGCGCGGAGGTGATCGTAGCGGAGCGGAACCGTCGCCGGGGGTGCCGCGTCCTTGGGCGGATGCACTGTACCCGTGCCGGCCTGCCCGGCCCCCATGCCCGGACCCGATGCTAGACTCGCCGCGCCTCACCATCGTCGCCAGGAGGGCCGCGCCCGTCGTGCAGGACGTCCGGCCGTCGGAGGCCGTCGAGGATCCGATCCAGCGCCGCGATCTCATCCTGCTGGAGCGGGCACGAGACGGCAGCCTCGACGCCTTCAACGATCTCGTCGAGTGCTACCAGGATCACCTGTTCGGTCTCGTGGCGCGCATGGTGCCCGACCGCGACCAGGCCGGCGACGCCGTCCAGGAGGCGTTCTTCTCGGCGTACCGCAACATGCGCTCGTTCAGGGGTGGCAGCGTCCGGTCGTGGCTGAGCCGGATCGCGATCAACGCGGCGATGGACCAGCAGCGCCTGAAGAAGCGGCGCCCGTCCCAGCCCTACCCGGAGTTCGAGGACGAGAGCTGGCAGCCGCCCGCCGGCGAGGAAGCCGACCCGGTCCGGACGGCGATGCAGGGCGAGCGAGCGCGTGTGCTCAACGCGGCCCTCGCATCGATCACGCCGGACCAGCGGCAGGCGATCGTGCTGTTCGACGTGGAGGGCTACGACTACGCGGAGATCGCCGAGATCGCCGGCGTGTCCCTGGGGACCGTCAAATCGCGGATCCATCGTGGGCGGCTTGCGCTGCGCGATCTGCTGGATGGCTCCATCGGGCTGTTCCGGGGGGATGGCGACTGATGCCGCACCCCTCCGCCGGCCACGCCGGCCACGACCAGCTCGTCATCGCCGCCTACGCCGCGGGGGATGCGACGGGTCCTGACCTGGATGCCGCGGCCGCCCTGGTGGCCACCTGTGACGAGTGCGCCGTCCTCCACCACGACCTGCGCGCGATCGCCACGGCAACGGCATCGCTGCCCGCGCCCGTCCGGACCCGCGACTTCCGCCTGACCGGGGACCAGGCAGCCTCGCTCCGGCCCGCCGGGTGGCGCCGCCTGCTCGCCCCGTTCGCGGGGCCGCGGTTCGCCTTCGCGGGACCCCTCGGCGGCGGGCTTGCCGCCCTGGGCATCGCGGGCGTCCTCGTCGCCGGCGGATTGGGCATCCCGATGGGTGGCGCGGCATCGGCACCGGCTGCCGCGACGGACGCCCAGGCCGAGTCCGATGGAGCGGCTGCCGCCGCCGCCGCGAGCGCCGCCCCTGCCGAGATGCCGGCCGCGGAGTCGGCTGCCGCAGGCGCCGGTGACGGGGGCGTCCGTGCCGGCCAGCAGTCACCGGGGGTCGACCGCCTGGTCGCGCCCGAGGCCCAGCCCGTCGCGCCCGAGGTATCGGCTGACAAGGACTCCGTGGCCGGGCAGGCGCCGGGATCACCGGATGCGGACGCGGTGGCGGGATACGAGGCGACACCTGAATTGGACGGCGGCACGGCGCCCATGCTGCCCCTTGTCTCGGGCCTGGCGCTCCTGGCCGGAGCGGTCCTGTTCGGGGTGCGCCTGGCGAGCCGGCGCATCGTCTCGGACGCTTGACGGAACCCGGACGATCATCGCGTCGTCAGGGAAGGGTCATGCCGCACCCCTCCGCCGGCCACGCCGGCCACGACCAGCTCGTCATCGCCGCCTACGCCGC
Organism: uncultured Chloroflexia bacterium; assembly: GCA_963713975.1. Lineage (GTDB taxonomy): Bacteria > Chloroflexota > Limnocylindria > Limnocylindrales > CSP1-4 > CAIXZV01. The sequence continues at coordinate 3,225,785 of OY970218.1, read as the reverse complement.
GGGGGATGCGACGGGTCCTGACCTGGATGCCGCGGCCGCCCTGGTGGCCACCTGTGACGAGTGCGCCGTCCTCCACCACGACCTGCGCGCGATCGCCACGGCAACGGCATCGCTGCCCGCGCCCGTCCGGACCCGCGACTTCCGCCTGACCGGGGACCAGGCAGCCTCGCTCCGGCCCGCCGGGTGGCGCCGCCTGCTCGCCCCGTTCGCGGGGCCGCGGTTCGCCTTCGCGGGACCCCTCGGCGGCGGGCTTGCCGCCCTGGGCATCGCGGGCGTCCTCGTCGCCGGCGGATTGGGCATCCCGATGGGTGGCGCGGCATCGGCACCGGCTGCCGCGACGGACGCCCAGGCCGAGTCCGATGGAGCGGCTGCCGCCGCCGCCGCGAGCGCCGCCCCTGCCGAGATGCCGGCCGCGGAGTCGGCTGCAGCGGGGGCTGGTGACGGGGGCATCCGCGCCGGCACACAGGCCGGTGGCGGGGATTCGAACGCCGCCGCATCGCCGGACGTCACGCTGTTTGCGGTGCCACTGGAGGGCGTCGAACCATCGGGCAAGACCGATGGCTCCGCCACGGGGAACTTGGCCCCACCGGGCGCCGGTGCCTACATGGCGGAGCGGGACCTGGCATCGAACCCGACGAATTCCTGGACATCGTCGACCGAGCCTCTCGGGCTGCTTGCCGGTGTCATGCTCGTCGTCGGCCTGGGGCTCGCCGGGCTGCGACTCGGTGCCCGGCTCATCACTCGTCGGACCACCTGAGCCGGGCCCGCCGAGGCTCAATCCCACTGGGGCAGCCGAACCCGAACCGTGGCGCCCCATCGTGGGCATCGTCGGCGAGCTGCCCGCTGACCGTCGCATGATCCGAACCTGGGCCGCGGCCAGACCCGCTCGCCGGGCGGCCCGGCCGACGACCGCGATCCCTGATGCGCTCGCCGATGGCGAGCAGTTGGATGACGGAAGCCGCAAATCACCCTCGACTGTTCGCCCACGCGAGCAGGACGTCGCCCACGAGCGCCGAACGGGCCGCGTGGCGGCCGGGCGCCGAAGGGGCGGCAGGCGCCGAACGGGCAGCCTGGCGACCGGCAGGCGTCGGCCGCCCACGGCTCCTGCGCGGCTACACTGGTGGCGTCCCAACCCGCACGGGTCCGCCGATGGAACGCCTCCTGCTGCTCGACGGCAACGGGCTCATCTACCGCGGCTACTTCGCGCTCATCGACCAGCCGCTCACCACGTCGAAGGGCGAGCTGGTGACGGCCGTGTTCGGGTTCACGAACATCGTCCTGCGCGCCATCACCGACGTGAAACCGGATCGCATCGCGGTGGCCTTCGACCTCGGCAAGCCGACCTTCCGCCATGAGCGGTACGCGGAGTACAAGGGCACGCGGACCAGGATGCCGGATGACATGCGGGAGCAGATCCCGAAGGTCCGGGACGTGGTCCACGCGCTGGGCATCCCGGTGTATGAGCGAGAGGGGTTCGAGGCCGACGACGTGATCGCTACCCTCACGGGCCAGGCCGAGGCGATCGGCCTCGAGGTCACGATCCTCACCGGCGACCTGGACATGCTGCAGCTGGTCTCCGAGCGCACCCGACTGATGGTGTCGCTCCGCGGAGGCGTCGCCAACACGGTCGCCTACGACCTCGCGAAGATCGCCGAGCGCTGGGGCCTCCGACCGGACCAGATGCTGGACTACAAGGCGCTCAAGGGAGACCCCACGGACAACATCCCGGGCATCCCGGGAGTAGGGGAGAAGACCGCCTCGAAGCTGATCGCCACGTGGGAGACGCTCGACACGGTGTACGAGCACATCGACCAGGTGACCCCCGAGAAGCTCCGGCCGCTCCTCGAGGAGCACCGGGAGACCGTGCTCGAGAGCCGCGAGCTGATGCGCCTCGTTCGCGACGTGGACGTGGACCTCGACCCGGTCCGCGGACGGGTGGGGGAGTACGACCGCGAGGAGGTCGTCCGGCTGTTCCGCGAGTTCGAGTTCCGCACGCTCATCGACCGGCTGCCGCCCCTGGTGGGCGAGCGACCGGAGGACGCTGTGATGGCGATGCGCGATCTCCGCGACGCCGGCTTCCCGGCGGCCCAGGGCCGTGGGCGGGACGGTGGCAGCACGCGGTCCGGAAGCGTGACCGGCCAGGACTCATCCCGCCGGGGCGACGCCTCACTGCAGCTGTCCATGGACTTCGACATGGTGTCGGATGGCCGCCCCGCGGCAAGCCCCTCGATCGCGGCGACCTCACCGGCGATCGAGGCACGGGCCGACGCGATCGCGGCGGCGACCGGCGACCTGGCGGGCGCGCTGGCTGCGGCCATCGTGGACCCTGGCCGGGTCGAGCTCGCGGACGAGGAGCGGGTGGCCACCCTGGAGCCGTGGCTGCGCGAGCAGGACGCGGTTGGCGTCGCGCTCGTCGTGGATGACCCGCGACCCCTGGCCGGCACACCGCTGTCGATCGCCGTGGCCGGTGCCGACGGACGCACGGTCGCAGCCGACGGAGCGGCGGCGTCGACGGCCCTCCGCCACCTCCTGGAGCGCCTGGGCACCCCGCTCGTGGGCCACGAGGTCAAGGCCATGCTCACCGCCCGGCTCGCCGAGGAGCCGGACGCCCAGCCCACCCCGGTGGCGTTCGACACCCAGGTCGCCGCCTACCTCGTCAACGCCGCGCTGCGCGCGCAGAAGATCGCGGACGTCGTCGCAGAGCGGCTCGACCTCGTCCTGCCGCCGTCGGCCGCCGACCTCCCACCGCCGGCCGTCGCCGGCCTGGAGGCCCTCTCCGTCCTTGCCGTTCGCCCCTCGCTGGAGCAGGCCCTGCGTGACGAGGGCGTGGACCGCCTGTTCGCGGAGATCGAGCTCCCGCTGATCCCGATCCTGGCCCGGATGGAGGCGGCCGGCGTCGCCCTGGACCGTGACGCGCTCGGGGCCCTCGAGCGCGAGTTCGCGACCGAGATCACGCGCCTGGAAGAGGAGATCTACGCGGTCGTCGGCCACCAGTTCACCATCGGCAGCCCGAAGCAGCTGGGCGAGATCCTGTTCGTCGAGCTGGGCCTGCCAAGGGGCCGCAAGACCAAGACCGGCTACTCCACGGACGCGACGGTCCTCGAGGAGCTGCGGGGCGTCCACCCCGTGGTCCAGCCGGTGTTGGAGTGGCGCATCTACTCCAAGCTGCGCTCGACCTACGTGGAGGCCCTGCCCAACCTGCTCGGCCCCGACGGGCGGCTGCACACGCTATTCCACCAGGCCGTCGCGGCCACCGGGCGCCTGTCGTCGTCGGACCCCAACCTCCAGAACATCCCGATCCGCACGCCGCTGGGCCGCCGGATCCGCCACGCGTTCGTGGCCGGCTCACCGGAGACCACCCTGGTCGCCGCCGACTACAGCCAGATCGAGCTCCGGATCCTCGCCCACGTGTCGGGTGACGAGCACCTTGCCGACGCCTTCGCCCGGGAGGCGGACATCCACCGGGAGACGGCAGCCCGCGTGCTGCGCAAGGCGCCCGAGGACGTGACCGGCGACGAGCGCTCCATGGCCAAAATGGTCAACTTCGGGCTCGCCTACGGCATGAGCGACTTCGGGCTGTCCAGCCGGGCCGGCATCAGCCGCCAGGACGCGCAGGAGTTCATCACCTCCTACTTCGCGGCGTACAGCGGCATCAGCCGCTACATGCTCCACATCCGGGAGACCGCCGCCGAGCAGGGCTACGTTGCCACCCTCCTGGGTCGCAAGCGGCAGATCCCGGAGCTGCGGTCGTCGAATCGGGCGCTCAAGTCGGCCGGCGAGCGGATGGCGATCAACATGCCGATCCAGGGCACGGCGGCCGACATCGTCAAGATCGCGATGATCCGTACCGATCGGGCGTTGCGCGAGGGCGGATTCCGGTCGCGGGTCCTGCTCTCGGTGCACGACGAACTGCTGCTCGAGGCTCCGCGCGACGAGGTCGAACGCTTGGTGCCGGTCCTGCGGACGGCCATGGAGGGTGCGCTGCCGCTGTCGGTGCCGCTCACGGTCGAGGTGAAGACGGGTGACTCTTGGGAGGGGATGACGCCGGTGTCGCGCCGGGATGCCGCGCTTGCCGAGGTTGACGAGGCTCCGGCCACGGTCGAGGGGTAGGTCAGTCCGCGGCGACCGGGACCCGAGTGCGTTCCCGGGGCGCGCCCGTGAGCACCGGCGCGACCACGACGATCGCGACCCCGGCGGCCAGCGGGATCAGCAGCGCCGCGGCCAGCCCCCATGCGTCGGCGGCCGCACCCACAACGGCGGGGGCGAGGATCAGCCCGATCCGGACCAGCCACGCGACGATCGCGACACCATGGCCGGCGGGGATACCCGGTTGCGAGCCCGCCGCTCCGATCATGACCGGGAACATCGGTGACGAGCCCAGGCCAACGCCGGCAAACCCGATGAAGGCCAGCACGGGCGCGGTGAGCGGCGCGGCGACGATCGCGAGCACCAGCCCCGCCGAGGCAATGACGGCCCCGGCCCGCACGACGGTCGTGCTGCCCCAGCGGTCGATCCACCGGTCGTTGGTGAGGCGGCCCAGGACCATCGCACCCATGTAGACCACGAACGCGGTCGCGGCGATGCCGGCGGGCTGCCCGAGCACGTCGGCCAGGTACACGGCGCTCCAGGTCGCGGCGGAACCCTGGATCGTGACGCACAGGATGCCCAGCAGCGCGATCGGGAGCAGCACCCGGAGGAGGCGCGGCGTGCTCCGGAGATGGATCACCTCCTCACCGGCGGCGTCGTGCGGCGCGTCCGCGACCGCGGCAGGAAGCAGCCAGTGGCCCGCCAGGAGCACCCCGATGGCTGCCACGGCCGCGGCCGCTGCCAGGCTGGTCGAGACCGGCACGCCGGCGGCGGCGGCGACGGCCCCAACGGCCGCGGCCGCCAGGCTGCCGATGCTCCACATACCGTGGAAACCCTGCAGGATCGATCGTCCATACACCCGCTGGAGGCCGAGCCCGTGGGCGTTCATCGACGCGTCCATCGTCGCGTCGAACATGCCCAGGACCAGCATCGCCAGGGCGAGCGTGAGCCACGAGCTCGCCAGGCCCACCGCCACGAGCGTCAAGGCCGCCAGCAGCCCCGCGACGGTCGCGACGCGGCCGCTCCCGAAACGCACGATCAGGAACCCCACCAGGCCGCCTGCGATGAGGCCGCCGAGCGGCATGGCGGCCACGGCCGTCCCCAGTTCCCCGTTGGAGAGGCCGAGATTGTCCTTGATGGCCGGCAGGCGGGGCAGGATCGACGCGGAGATCGCGCCGTTGGCGATGAACAGGGAGCTGACGGCGACGCGGGCGGCGCGCGTGCGAACCGGGGTGACGAGAGGGCGGGTGGCGGCTGTCATGGGCCCCCCAATGGTGCCTGAGGTCGGGGCGCCGCGAGGCGCGCCTCGAGGGCCGGCGGACCGTGCCCGGCGAACGTGCCCTGCGAACGTGCCCTATCGTCTGCGGCGATGCCTGAGCTACCCGAGGTCGAGACCGTCGCCCGTGACCTCCGGCGCCACCTGCTGCCCGAGGGCGGCGGGCCCGGCCCGGTGATCGTCGGCACCCGCGTGGCCTGGCCGCGGACGCTGCGCGACGAGGATCCGGGCTCGTTCTCGGCCGGCATCCTCGGGCGCCGCATCGAGGACGTGGGCCGGCGCGGCAAGCAGTTGATCCTGGCGCTCGACGGCGGCGCCTTCGTCACGGTGCACCTCAAGATGACCGGGCAGCTGTTCGTGGTGCCTGCCGCCAGCCCGGTGGACCCGTACGAGCGCCTGGCCATCGCGCTCGAGGACGGTCGCGAGATCCGCTTCCGTGACATCCGCAAGTTCGGCCGGGTGGGCCTGTACACCGCCGACGACGACCCGTTCGACGGCCTTGGCCCGGAGCCCCTCGATCCTCGATTCAAGCTGCGGGCCTTCCGGGCGCGGATCCGTGGTCGCCGCGCACGCCTCAAGCCGCTGCTTGTCGACCAGTCGTTCATCGCCGGCGTGGGCAACATCTACGCGGACGAGGCGCTCTGGCGGTCCCGCCTGCACCCGCTCCGGTCCGCCGCCTCGCTGCATCCGCACGACGAGCGCGCCCTCTACGCGAACACGGTGGCCATCCTCGCCGAGGCCGTGGAGCGACGCGGCAGCTCCATCGACGATTACACGGCACCCGACGGGGACGGCGAGATGCAGGAGCGCCTCGACGTCTACCAGCGCACGGGGCAGCCGTGCCCGCGCTGCGGACGACCGGTCCGACGGATCGTGATCGGGATCCGGGCAACGCACTTCTGCTCGTTCTGCCAGCGCCTGCCGGCGGCGGAGCGTCCGGCCGCGGCGAAGCTCCTGGCGACGATGACGCCATGTCCGGGGAGGGCCGCGTCCGGACGGGCGGGACGGCGATGGGTGGAGCTCGCCGGAGATGGCGTGCTGGGCCGGACTGGGGCCGAGGCAGCCAGGGCACGCGAGCGTTCGGCGCGCACCAGGGCCGCTGCGACTGCGCGCCGGGCCGCGGCGAGGGCGGGCGATGTTGCCGGCACGGCCATGGGGCCGGCCGACGGCACGGCCCCGGGAGCCACGGTCCCGGAAACGGCCGTCAGCGGGGAGCCAGGCGCATGAGCCTCGTGCGCCTCCAGGGCGTCGTGCGCGAGATCGGCACCTTCGTCATCCTCGACCGCGTCGACGCCGCCATCGCCCCCGGCGAGCGGGTGGGCCTCGTGGGTCCCAACGGTGCCGGCAAGACCACGCTGCTCCGGATCGTCGCCGGGCACGACGAGGCGGACCGCGGCACGGTCACGCGCCGCCGCCACCTGACGTTCGGGCTCCTGGGCCAGGAGTCGCACTTCGACGAGGCCTTCATGGCCTCTCCGGACCTGCGGGCCGCGATCCGCCACGGGGCCGCGCATCTCGAGCGGATGGCGCTGGAGCTGGAGCGGCTCGAGCACGACGGGCACGCGGCCGGCACCCGCTACGCGGACCTCCAGCACCGGTTCGACATCCTGGGCGGCTACACGCTGGACCAGCGCGTGGACGAGGCTCTCTCGGGACTGGGGTTCGGCCGCGACGAGTGGCTCCGCCCCCCGACGGCCCTGTCCGGTGGCCAGCAGACCCGGGCGGCCCTCGCACGCCTGGTCATCGCGGACCCGGACCTGCTGATGCTCGACGAGCCGACCAATCACCTTGACATCGGCGCCATCGAGTGGCTGGAGGAGCACCTCCGGCGACGCTCGGGCGCGCTGCTGGTCGCCTCCCACGACCGCGCCTTCCTCGACGCGACGGTGACAAGGGTGTGGGAGCTCCGCGATCGTCGCCTCACGGTGTTCCGCGGCGACTACAGCGCCTACCACCGGCAGCGTCTGGAGCGGGATGCCCGGGCCGAGAAGGACGCCGAGAGCCAGGCCGCCCAGATCGAGCGCGAGGTCGAGCTCGTCCAGCGCTACCGCAGCCAGCGCAAGCACACAAAGATGCACGAGCACGAGGCGCGCCTGGAGCGGCTGCGCGAGGATCGGCTGGAGGCACCGCGGAAGTCGTCCCGCTCCCTCCGCCTCCACGGCAGCGCGCTGGCGGGCGGTCCCGTCCGGTCCGGCGAGATGGTGATCCGCCTCGAGGACCTCGCCGTCGGGTACCTGCCGGGGCGCGGGGCGCTCCTCCCTGACGGCACCGATGCCCCCGAGCCCGTGATCGTCGCCCGCGCACCGTTCCTCGCCGCGCAGCGCGGCGAGCGCATCGGCATCGTCGGCCCAAACGGTGCCGGCAAGACCACGCTGCTGCGGACGATCGCCGCCGACCTGCCACCGCTGGACGGGATCGTGGCCTTCGGGCACCAGGTCCAGCCCGGCTACCTCGCCCAGCTGCGCGACGCGGCCATCCCGGGAGCCACGGTGCTCGACGCGCTGCTGGAGGTCATCCCGGTCACGGCCGGCGAGGCGCGTGGCTACCTCGCCCGCTTCCTGTTTCGCGGGGACGACGTGTTCAAGGAGGTCAGGTCGCTCTCCGGCGGCGAGCGGTCCCGCCTGGAGCTGGCCCTGCTGGGCATCATGCCGTCGAACGTGCTGCTCCTCGATGAGCCCACCAACCACCTGGACATCGCGGCCCGCGAGGCCATCGAAGCCTTCCTGGCGGAGGCCCCGGCGACCCTCCTGGTCGTGTCGCACGACCGTCGGCTGCTGGAGACGATCTGCGATCGCCTGTGGGTGGTCGACGACGGCCTGGCCGTGCCCTTCGACGGCGGCTACCGTGCGTGGCGGCAGGCCGTGACCGAGGGCTGGACGGTGCAGGCCGAGGCCCAACGCCGACTGCACCGCGGCCGTCCCGCAGCCGGGGGTTCGCGATCCACCGTGGAGCCTGCGGCGGCCCGTCGCGGGAAGGCGGCGGGCGCAGCGTCCCCGAACGCTTTGCAGGCCGGCACGGCGGCGGCCGGCACGACCGCTGCGGCCGGCCCGACCGCCCCGAGGACGCCCCGCCCGAAACGCCCGAAGCTGTCCAAGGATGCGTACCGTCGGCGCAGCGAGCAGTTGGACGCGGAGCTCGCCCGCCTTGGGCTTCGGAAGACCCAGCTGGAGCTGGCGATGGGCACGCCGTCGGTCGCCGCCAACTTCGTCGAGATGCGCCGCGTCACCAGCGAGCTCGCCGACGTGGACCGCGCGCTCGCGGAGGCCGAGGACGCCTGGCTTGAGATGGAGGAGATGGCGCCATGATCGTCGGGACCGTGCGTATCGGGATCACCGGGCCCATCGGGTGCGGCAAGTCCCAGGTCGCTGCGTGGCTTGAAGAGCACGGTGCTCAGCTCGTGGACGCGGACCTCGTGGCGCGCGAGGTGTCCGCTCCCGGCACGCCGGTCCACGAGGCCATCCTGCGCCGGTTCGGGGCGGCGGTCGCCGGCGCCGATGGGACCGTGGATCGCGCCGCGCTCGGCCGCCTCGTCTTCTCGGACCAGGGGGCATTGCGCGATCTCGAGGCGATCGTCCATCCGGCGGTCCGTCCGCGGATCGTGGCGGCGATCGAGACCGCCGAGGCTACCCGAGCGCCCGCGGTCGCCATCGAGGCCATCAAGCTCGTCGAGGGCGGCCTCGCGGCCATGTGCGACGAGACCTGGCTCGTGACCTGCGATCCGGCCGTCCAGCGGGAGCGGCTCATCGCCCGCGGCGCGTCGCCGGACGAGGCGGACCAGCGGATGGCGGCCCAGGCGGGGCTGGTGGACCGTCTGCGCCCGGCCGCCACACGCATGCTGGACACGTCAGGCGGGGTGGAGGAGACACGGGCGATGGTCGCGGCGGCCCTCCACGAGGCGCTTGCCGCCGCCCGCTGAGCGGGGAGCGTTAGCCGCCCGGCCGGGCGGGTTCCCGGAGGTCAGGGTGTCGGGGAGGCGGAGGCTGCCGGCTCTCCCGACGCCAAGGGAGATGGTGACGGCGAGGTCGGTGCAGTCGACGGCAACGGTCCCTTTCCAGCCGGCCAGGTCTCGGGCACGGGCAGCCCGTACCGCTGGATGATGAGGTTGCTCGTCTCGCCCAGCTTCGACGCGTCAGCCATGCGCGTGTCCTCGATCGGGCGGAGCGCCAGGCTGAACGACGCCGTCCCGACAGCCTGGAGGTGACTGATCTCCTCGGCGACAGCGAGCGGGACCTTGAGCACGTAATAGGACGTCGCGCGCTCCAGGATCGGGATGTTCTGGTAGGTGATCTTGGTCGACTTGTCCGACAGGTACCGGCCGGCCAGTGCGAGGTCCTCGGGGACGGTGACCGGAGCGGTCAGGAACACGTCCACGACGTCACCCGCTCTGATCAGGCCACCGACCGCGCGGTCGTCGGGGACGGTGAGCGAGATCGCCCGCCATGCCTCGCTGTCGGGCCCGACGGTCGCGCCAGGCTCCAGGATCGAGAACTGGCCTCCGGAGGCGGTCGACGCGAGGAAGTTCGCGTAGACGGGCTGGCCGCCGAGGATCGCGACCGTCGGGATCAGGCCGATGACCTTGCTCGCGTCGGCGAACGTCCCCTGGCTGTTGGTGTCGTCGAGCGGCACCTCCCGCACCATGACGTCCTCCTCGGTGATCGGCTTGCGGGCCGCGATCTGCACCTTCGCGACCACGATCGGGACCTTCTGCAGGTCCCCCTGGCCGGCCTGTTGCCGGGCCTGTGTGAGCAGGAAGAACGCGGCGCCGCCGGCGACGAGCGCGAGGATCACGCCGGCCAGTACGACGAACTTGCTTCGGCGGCGCGACGTGTCCACGTATTCGAATTCCATGCGTGTGTTGTCCTCGGGTTCGCGCTGGGGTCAGGCGGGCCAGGCGCAGGCCCGGGTAGAACGTCGATTGCGCCGGGAGATCGTGGTGATTGTCGGCACCGACCGGCCCTGCGGCCAAGCGACCGAAAGTACCGGCGGAGCGAGACAGTCGGCCGCGGCGAGTGTCAGGGCTGGACGAGGTGCACCGGGTTGCCCCGGATCGACACCTGCCAGGTCGTCGTGTCGGTCGTGGTGCTGTCGAACGTGTAGCGGATCTTCCACCAGCCACCGAGCGTGCCTGCCGGCTCGCCGGGGGGCAGTGGCGCCGCGTACGTCTTTGGGAGCGGGACGGTGATGGTCACCCATGAGTTGTTGTACTGCGCCGAGCCGCTGATCGTCGTCTTGATGCTGCTCACGTTGGTGCCCTTCTTGGACCCACTGGCGTTCGAATCGGCGGTGTAGCTGAACTTGATGGGCGAGTACCCGCTCGTCGTCGGCTGGAGGATCTCGATCGACGAGTTGCCCGAGGCGTCGCCCGGGTCGAACAGCTGGATGACCATGGTCTTGCCGGCATGGACAGCCTCGATCCGGCCGAGGTAGAAGAGGGTCGTGCCGTTGGTGACGTTCGCGTAGATGATCATCCTGCCGAGGCCGTAGACAAACGGCCGGTAGGTGGCGTTCGTGGGAACGGCGCGCAGTGACCACATGTTCTCCGCGCTCGTGTTCTTCTGGTCATTCGGGTTCGCGAGGTTCGTCATGTTGACCTGGAGCCGGTACGCGCCGGGCGTCGTCACGGTGGTCAGCGTCCACCACTTGTTGTGGTAGGCATCGCTGGTGCAGTCGGGGAGCGCCGCGTACCCGCTGTACGGCGTCGACCAACTCGCGCCCGTGTCGCGGTAGGTCGTGGACTTGTCGACCTGGCGCTTTGACTCGAACAGGTTGCCACTCGAGGCCACCTGGACGTCGTCGCTGTAGTCGAGCGGCGTCTGGGCAGGGTCGGACCACAGGGTGTAGTAGATCGACACGGCCGGCCAGCCGGACTGGTTCCACGGGATCCAGTGGTCGCCGGTCCCCTTCTGGTCATCCACGGCGCAGAACGTCGGGTCGTACAGGTCGATCGAGGTCGCCCCCGCGCCGACGGGGACGTCGATCGCATACATGTAGCCGTCTGGGGTGTACTGGTTGTTCAGGGTCGGGCTGGGGTTGTAGTACGTCCCGAACGCGTCTCCGTAGGAGCGGTTCGCCCCCTGCGACTCGGCCGCGGCCCAGAACTTGCCGCTGTTGTCGCCATACACGCTCAGTGGGCTGCCCATCGGAACGGGCAGCGTGTACTCGGCCGTCGCCGTCCGGGTCACCTGGACGGTGTTCATCCCGATCAGCCGGAGGAAGTAGGTCCCGACGTTCCTGGAGATGGTGACGTCCAGGCGCCGGTCCGACTCGGCGTTGACCCTCGGGTTGACCGTCGTGCCGGTCGCGACCACGTATCCATTCTTCGCTGCCTCCGCCCGCGCGGTCGACGACGCCGTGCTGAAGTCGCCGGGCATGTACGGCACCCCGGCCAGCGCGGCGGCCTCCGCGGCGAGCTGGACGTGGATCGAGGCGTTCCACAGGCTGCCGACGTCGATGACGATCGCCATCACCATCAGGAACAAGGGCAGGCCTGCCGCGAACATCACGACGACCTGGCCGCGGCTCTGCGGGTGATCCGCGGCCCGCGATGACGATCGCCGGATCACGGGGTCGGCTCCAGGCGCATCACCGCGCGGTCGGTCATGGGGATGGTCGTGTACGGCGGGACCGTCCCGAACATCATGCCCATGAAGGGTGCGAGCGGCGTGACGGGGTGGAAGTCGTAGCTGACGCGAACGCCGATCGAGTCGCCTCCCAGCCCGGGCACGCGTGCCGTCGCCGGCCATCCCGCTGATCCGACCAGGTTGCCGTAGCGGTCGTAGCGGTTGATCGACGACCCGATCGGCTGGCCGGATGCATTCGCCTTGAAGATCTCGATCGAGGCGATGTTCTCGATCAGGATCGGGTCGGTCAGTCCGCGCTGGACAGCGGCCACGATCATCGGGTCGACCCCGTTGGGGCTCGAGCCGCCGTTGCCCAGGCTGGCGCCCACCCGCGCACCCTCGCGCACCGCGTACGCCATCGCCGTGCGATGGTCGATGGCCGCTCCGTACTCGAGCATGCCGAGCAGGATGAGCATGAACACGGGCAGCACCAGCGCGAGCTCGACCAGCGCCTGACCGCGCGCGCCATCCTCGCGGGTCTGATCCGCACGCCGGAGGGCCCTCATTGCTTGGGCTCCATGCGCAGCGTGGCCCCATCACTCACCGTCCAGCTGCGTCCGGAACCGATCGGTGTGATCCCCTGGTAGGTGTACGCGATCCGGACCCCGACGACGTCCAGGCCATCGGCAAGCGAGTCTCGCCGATCGATCTGCGGGTAGCCCTCGTCGCCGATGAGGGTGTACGGCTGATTGACGGAACCGGGGCAGTCGAGCGTGCCGACCCGCTGGTAGCGATTGACGCGTCCGGTGATGGCATCACCGTTGGCGTCGGACTCGAACACCTCGACCTCGTCGATCCGCGACTTGTCGATCGGCGCCGTGAGCGCACTCTCGACGGCCTTGAGGATCGTGCAGTCCGCGCCATCCTCGGCGCCCACCTGGGCCGCCGCGCTCACTCCCTGGCGAGAGGCGAACTGCACGGTGAGGACGTTGTTGTACAGGAAGCCATACTCGATCAGGCCCATGACCAGCAGGAAGAAGATCGGCATCACGAGAGCGAACTCGACGAGCGACTGGCCATCCTCGCGACGGCGGGCAACCTGGGCTCGCCACCGCCCCAGGTCGAATGCCTGCGAGACAGGGAATCGGGTCATCGGCATAAAGCGCCAGTCGGGCTCCGGGACATGCTGGGTCTCTGCAGTCTTGGAGCAGTGGCCCCCCGACGCCATGAGTCGATCGTCCCGGTGCAGCCACTCCCTTCGGTACGGGGCGCAGAGTCCGCCGAACACATGTTCGGTATGGAGCGGTGTTGCGTGGTAGCATCCGCGCGTGCCCGACTTCCGCCTGGTAGCGCCGTTCGAGCCCACCGGAGACCAGCCGCAGGCGATCGACCGCCTCACGGACGGGCTCGCGCGCGGCCTCCGGCACCAGACCCTGCTGGGCGTGACCGGGTCGGGCAAGACGTTCACGATGGCCGAGACGATCGTGCGGCACAACAAGCCCACGCTGGTCCTGGCCCACAACAAGACGCTGGCTGCCCAGCTCTACAGCGAGTTCCGGGAGTTCTTCCCGGACAACGCGGTCGAGTACTTCGTCAGCTACTTCGACTACTACCAGCCGGAGGCGTACCTGCCCCGGTCGGACACGTACATCGAGAAGGACTCCAGCCGGAACGAGGAGATCGACCGGCTGCGCCACGCCGCCACCCACGCGCTGTTCGAGCGGCGGGACGTCATCATCGTCGCGTCCGTCTCGTGCATCTACGGCCTTGGGGCGCCCGTGGACTACGGGGCGACGGTGCTCCGCCTGCGCGTGGGCGGGCAGTACCGGCGCGACGCCGTCCTGCGCCACCTGGTCGACCTTCAGTACCAGCGCAACGACGCCGCGCTCACCCGCGCCCGGTTCCGGGTCCGCGGCGACACCCTGGAGATCGGCCCGGCCAGCTCCGAGATCGTCGTCCGCGTCGAGTTCTTCGGCGACGAGGTGGAGCGGATCACGGAGCTGGACCCGCTCACCGGGGAGCTTCTGGCGGAGCGCAAGGAGCTCAACGTCTTCCCTGCGACCCACTTCGTGACGCCCCGGGACAAGCTGGGTCAGGCGGTGGCGGACATCGAGGCCGAGATGGAGCTCAGGGTCGGCCAGATGGAGGCCGAGGGCCGCGCCCTGGAGGCTGCTCGACTTCGCCAGCGGACCACCTTCGACCTCGAGATGCTCCGTGAGCTCGGCTACTGCTCGGGCGTCGAGAACTACTCGCGCCATCTCTCGCAGCGGGAGCCCGGATCCCGGCCGTGGACGCTGCTGGACTACTTCCCGCCGGACTGGCTGCTGATCGTGGACGAGTCGCACATGACCATCCCCCAGGTGGTGGGCATGTACAAGAACGACCGGACCCGCAAGGAGATCCTGGTCGAATTCGGCTTCCGCCTCCCGTCCGCGCTGGACAATCGGCCGCTGACCTTCGAGGAGTTCGAGGTCCACGTCAACCAGGCCGTCTATGTCTCCGCGACGCCCGGTCCATACGAGCACGAGAAGAGTGAGCGGATCGTCGAGCAGCTGATCCGCCCGACCGGCATCGTGGATCCGCCGATCACCGTGCGGCCCACCGAGGGACAGATCGACGACCTGCTCGAGGAGATCCGGAGCCGGGTCGAGCGCGGCGAGCGCGCCCTGGTCACCACCCTGACCAAGAAGATGGCCGAGGACCTCGCCGACTACCTCAAGGAGCTGGGCGTCAAGGTCCAGTACCTCCACAGCGAGGTGGACACCCTGGAGCGGGTTGCGATCCTGCGGGACCTGCGGCTGGGCGTGTACGACGTCCTCGTGGGCATCAACCTCCTGCGCGAGGGCCTCGACCTGCCCGAGGTCACCCTGATGGCGATCCTCGACGCGGACAAGGAAGGGTTCCTGCGCAGCGCCTGGTCGCTGATCCAGATGATCGGACGGGCGGCCCGTAACACCGGCGGCACGGTGATCATGTACGCCGACTCCGTCACCGAGTCGATGCGGGTGGCGATCGAGGAGACGGACCGCCGGCGCAGCGCCCAGGAGCGCTACAACGCGGAGCACGGCATCGAGCCCACCACGATCATCAAGGGCATCCACGACATCAACGACCGGCTGCGCGCGGTGGCCGAGAACACGGTCATGTACACGTCCGAGCGGCGCGACCAGCAGCTCGCCGCAGCCGACAAGGCCGAGGTGGAACGCCTGGTTGCGCGAATGGAGGCCGAGATGAAGGCCGCGGCGAAGCAGCTGGAGTTCGAGCGGGCCGCGGCGATCCGGGACGAGATCCAGCAGGTCCGGCTGCGGGTCCTGGAGCAGGACGCATCGGTGGTCGTGGCACGCGCGGCGGAGCGGGCGGCCAAGGATGCCCTCTTGCCCGCCAAGGAGCGGGCGGCTGCCCATCGGCCCGGCGGCGGGCGGCCGGACGACGCGGCGGCATTCGAGGTCACCGAGGTCAGGGTGCTCGAGGCGGGCGAGGAGCCTGCGGGCGGCGACGATGGGCCCGCGGGAACGGCCACGGAGCTGTTCCCCGGGATTCGGGATGAGCACGAGGACGAGGACGGTGGCTGGCAGGCCCGGTGGCTGGATCGGCCGACCTGGGACCGGACGGTCACTCCGAACATCCGCAGGCGCACGGGCCAGCGGCCGTCGCGCCGCACGCGCGGCTACTGAGACCGCCATGCCCACCGAGGAGGCCGACGTCACGGAGGAGCTCCGGGCCGGCCCGCCCCCGCCCCTGGACGGCTTTGCCCCGCTGGCCGTGTGGCTCGAGAACGGCCACGACGGCGATCGGATCGCGGCGTGGGTTCCGGACGTGCCCGGCGTGCTCGCCGTCGCGGGCGCGAGGGATCGGGCCCTCAGCGGTGCCCTCGTGGCGACCGCGCGTGTCCGCGAGTGGCTGGAGCTGCACGGTGACGAGGCGGGGATCCCGCGGATCTGGCGCCCCGACGCCGCCGGAGAGGTGACCGCGAGACGGGAAGCGGACGGCTACGAGGTGAACGCCACCCTGCCGGCGGACCGGCGCCGCGTGACACAGGAGGCCACGGCCGACGCGATCCGCAGGCTCGGCTGGGCTCGCGAGGACCTGCTCGCGATGGCGGACCGCCTCGACGCCTTCGAGGCCGTCCATGGGCCGCTACCCGTCGATACGGCGCGCGGGGAGCGGACGGGCGATGAGGTGCTTGGGCACGTCGCTGGTTCGGAGGCATGGCTGGTCGGGAGGCTGCCCGCCGGGGGAAGGTACGACGGGCCGCTGGACGGAGTCCCGGCACGGGACGCGCTGGCGGGATCGAGGGCGTGGGTGATCGAGCGCCTGCATGCCCTCGGCCTGGCCGACGGCGGAGCGGAGACGGCAGACCGCCACGGCGAGACGTGGACGCTGGCCAAGGTCCTGCGCCGCCTGCAGGCGCATGGCTTCGACCACCTGTGGGAGCTCGAGCGCCGGATCGTCCGCGCCGACGGTACGGCCCAGCGCGTGACCATCGTGATGGACCGCCGCCCGCCGGCCGCCGAGGTCGTCGGTCTGCTCCGCGCCGTGGGCTGGGACCTCCGGGCGTCCGAGCCCGCGTCGCTCGAGCGGGCGCTCGCCGGGACCACCGAGTTCGCGACCGCGTGGGACGGAGAGCGCCTCATCGGCACGGCGCGCTCGATCACGGACGGTGGGCAGAACGCGCTGATTGCCACGGTCGTCGTGCACCCCTCCTACCATGGCGTGGGGGTGGGGGAGCGGATGATGCACCTGCTGACCGACGGGCGGGACCTCGTGCGCTTCTCGCTCGCGGCGACGCCAGGACTCGAGCCTTGGTACCGGAAGCTCGGCTTCCTGCCGGACCGCCACGCGATGTTCCGGCCGCGCCGGCGGCAGTGATGCCGACGCCGGCGGCAGTGATGCCGACGCCGGCGGCAGTGATGCCGACACCGGGGGTACCGTGCGGGCATGCGCACCATCGGCTTCGTCTTCGCCCTCCTCCTGATGGCCACCGGCTGTGCGTCGGTGCCCGCTGACGGCGGTCCGGGTGCCGTCGTCGACAAGGCCCTGGCCCTCGTGGCGGCCAAGGACGTCGACGGCCTGCGCGGGCTCGCGTGCGCCGGCCAGGAGGACCTGATCCGGGACCAGTTGGGGCTGCCGGGGGCCATCGGCGGGGAGCTGCTGCCGGGGCTCGACACGCAGGCGCTGGTCGACGCGGTCAACCTGGACGTCGGCGGCGTGAAGATCGGCGACGCCGCCATCGACGGCGACGTGGCCGAGGTGCCGGTAACGGGCACGCTCAAGGTCACGTTCGACGCGGCGGCGATGCGCCCGATCCTGCGCGAGATGCTGGGCGAGCAGGGCCCCACCATGACCGACGACCAGCTGGACGCCCTGCTCAAGACGCTGGAGGCCTACGGGCAGGACGTGCCGATCGACCAGTCCCTGCGCCTCACCCGCGAGGGTGGCGACTGGAAGATCTGCCAGGACAGCGTCGCGGTGCCATCGGCGTCGCCAGCGGGCTGAGCCGCCGCTGGCCGCTGGCCCTGCTCGTGCACCGGCCCTGCTCGTGCACCGGCCCTGCTCGTGCGCACGACGCACGATTCCTGAGCCGGATCGTCGCCGACGTGCGCCGGGGGCACGGGTCCGACCCGCCCGGAGACTCCGGGCCCCGATTCCGCCCTGCCCGTGCGTGTGACGCGCGAGGGTGGCGCCAGCCGCCCGAAACGGTGCGTCCGACGCACGCCCGGCCCGGAACCAGTCCGTGTGAACGGTTGTTCGATTTGACCGAGACCGGCTACACTGCGCCTCGTGCCCCAGGATCGGATTGTCGTGCGCGGCGCGCGCGAGCACAACCTCAAGGACGTCAGCGTCACCTTCCCGCGTGACCGTCTGGTCGTGATCACCGGGCTGTCCGGGAGCGGCAAGTCGAGCCTCGCCTTCGACACCATCTACGCCGAGGGCCAGCGCCGGTACGTGGAGAGCCTGTCCGCGTACGCCCGCCAGTTCCTGGGTCAGATGGAGAAGCCCGACGTCGACCAGATCGACGGCCTGTCGCCAGCCATCTCCATCGACCAGAAGGGGGCATCGCGCAACCCGCGGTCGACGGTGGGGACCGTCACCGAGATCTACGACTACCTGCGGCTGCTGTTCGCGCGGATCGGCCACCCCCACTGCCCCAACTGCGGTCGGGAGATCGAGCGCCAGGCCGTCAGCCAGATCGTGGACCAGGTGCTCGCGCACCCCGAGGGCACGCGGCTGCTGGTGCTGGGCCCGCTGGTCAAGGACCGCAAGACCGAGGGCGACCGGGTCTTCGAGGGTGCCCGCAAGCAGGGGTTCGTGCGCGTCCGGGTGGACGGCGTCCAGTACGACCTGTCCGAGGCGCCGACGCTCGACAAGTACAAGCGCCACACCATCGAGGTGGTCGTGGACCGGTTCATCGTGCGCCGCGCCGAGGCGCCCGACGAGTGGGGGCGTGACGCCGCCGGCCGGCCCATCGACCCGGAGACCGGGCAGCCTCTCCCGGACCCGGATGCATCGCGGCTCGCCGACTCGGTCGAGACGGCGCTCCGGCTGGGCGAGGGCGTCGTGATGATCGCTCCCGTGCCCCGCGACGACGAGCCCGCGCAGTTCGAGGAGCGCCTGTACAGCGAGCGCTACTCCTGCCCCTACGACGGCACCACCATCGACGACCTGGAGCCGCGGTCCTTCTCGTTCAACTCGCCCCACGGGGCCTGCCCCACCTGCACCGGCCTCGGCACGCAGCTCGTCATCGACCCGGTCCTCGTGATCCCGGACAGGACGCGCAGCATCAAGGCCGGGGCCCTGGTGCCCTGGAACAAGATGCCCACCGAGATCTCGTGGCGGATGAAGATCACGGAGGCGGTGTTCGCGTCGCGTGGCTGGCGGATCGATGTGCCCGTGGCGGACCTGCCGCCGGAGGCCGTCGAGTTCCTGCTCTACGCGCCCAAGGACGAGAAGGTCGTCGTCCGCTACCGCCACGAGCGGGGCGAGAACTCCTACGTGGCCACGTTCGAGGGCGTGGTCACCAACCTTGAGCGCCGCTTCAAGGAGACGGAGTCGGAGTACATCCGGACCGAGCTCGAGAAGTTCATGGTCCAGAAGCCCTGCCCCACGTGCGGTGGCCAGCGCCTGCGTCCCGAGGTGCTGGCCGTCACGGTGGACGGCCGCAGCGTCTCGGGGGTGTCCGGCCTGTCGGTGACCGAGGCGCTGGACTGGGCGGCGGAGCTCTCCGACCGGGTGACCGAGCGGGAGCGGACGATCGCCAGACAGGTGCTCAAGGAGATCGTGGCAAGGCTCGGGTTCCTGGTGGACGTGGGGCTGGACTACCTGACGCTGGACCGGGCGAGCGTCAGCCTATCGGGCGGCGAGGCACAGCGGATCCGCCTGGCGACCCAGATCGGCACCACGCTGATGGGCGTGCTGTACATCCTGGACGAGCCGTCCATCGGCCTCCACCAGCGCGACAACGCGAAGCTGATCGCCACCCTGACGCGCCTGCGGGACCTGGGCAACACCGTGCTCGTGGTGGAACACGACGAGGAGACGATCCGGACCGCGGACTGGGTGATCGACATCGGGCCCGGGGCCGGGGAGCACGGCGGGGAGATCATCGCCAACGGCCCGCTGGAAACCGTCCTCGCGGAGCCGCGCTCCATCACCGGGGCGTTCCTGCGCGGCGAGCGGTCGGTGGCCGTGCCCGAGCACCGGCGGCGCGGCAACGGGAAGCACCTTGCGGTCCGGGGCGCGCGCGAGCACAACCTGCGTGACGTGGACGTGAAGTTCCCGCTGGGCACGTTCATCGCGGTCACCGGCGTCTCGGGGTCGGGCAAGAGCACACTCGTGGACGAGGTGCTGTACCGCGCGCTGGCCCGGGATCTCACTGGCTCCCGCCAGCCCGTTGGCGCCCACGATGCCGTCGAGGGCGTGGAGCACATCGACAAGATCATCGAGATCGACCAGAGCCCGATCGGTCGGACGCCGCGATCCAACCCGGCCACCTACGTGGGCCTGTTCGGCCCGATCCGGGAGCTGTTCGCCGGCACTCCGGAGGCGCGGCTGCGCGGGTACATGCCCGGGCGCTTCAGCTTCAACGTCAAGGGCGGCCGGTGCGAGAACTGCAAGGGCGACGGGATCATCAAGATCGAGATGCAGTTCCTGCCTGACGTCTACGTTCCGTGCGAGGTCTGCAAGGGCAAGCGCTACGGGCGCGAGGCGCTCGAGATCCACTTCAAGGGCCGGACGATCGCGGACATCCTCGAGATGACCGTGGAGGAGGCGCTGGAGTTCTTTGCTGCCGTGCCCAACGTGCGCAACAAGCTCCAGACACTGTTCGACGTTGGCCTCGGCTACGTCCACCTCGGGCAGCCCGCGACCACGCTGTCGGGCGGCGAGGCCCAGCGCGTGAAGCTGGCCACGGAGCTGTCGCGCCGCGCCACGGGCAAGACGCTGTACCTGCTGGACGAGCCCACGACCGGCCTCCACTTCGCCGATGTCGACAAGCTCCTCCACGTCCTCCACCGGCTCGTCGACAACGGGAACACCGTCCTCGTCATCGAGCACAACCTGGACGTGATCAAGACCGCCGACTGGATCGTGGACCTGGGTCCCGAAGGTGGCCGGCGTGGCGGCCTGGTCATCGCGGAGGGAACCCCCGAGAAGGTCGCGGCGAACGAGGCCTCCGCCACCGGGGAGTACCTGGCACGCGTGCTGCGGGGCGAGCCCCTCGTGCCCCTCAGCGACGTCACCTTCGCGGACGAGGCCGGGCGTCCCGGCCCCGGCTTCACGGCTGCGCCGATCCCGCCCGCGGAGACCCCGCCGGCGCGCAAGAGGGTCGCCGCGGCTCGATCCGCGGGCGAGCGGCGCACGGGCGCCTGACGGCCCGGCTACCATCGAGCCATGCCCGAGATCGACTTCGCCTTCCTCGCCGATGCGGCCGAGACCCAGCCCGGTCACAAGTTCAACGTGCTCGGTGGCGGCATCACCCGGATCGGCGGGCGCGCCTTCCCGCTTCGTCACCCGCACCTCGCGTTGGTCGTGGGGCTCGTCGTGACATCGCCGGAGACGGAGCGGGAGCACGAGCTGCGGATCGTGCTGCTGGATCCCGATGGCACAGAGGTCACGGGCGCCACCGGCAGCCTCGTGGCCCACAGCCAGCCGGATGGGCGCGATGCGATCCTCACCTTCAGCATCGACCTCTGGAACCTGGCGTTCCCGACGCCCGGCGACTACTCGTTCAGGATCCTGGTCAACGGCTCGGAGCGAAAGCGTCTCGGCCTCGTCCTGGTCAGGGCCCCAGAAGAGGCGGCGCCCGACGGTCAGCCGGGTTCGTGACGTCCGACCGGCCGGTGACCGCGGGGCGGAAGGGACCCGCGCGGCACGAGCGTCCGGAGATCGATGAGGCGGCCCTCCTGGCTGCCCGAGCCGCGGACCGGCTGCTCGACGAGGCGATCAAGCGCGGCGTCACCCGATGGCTCGCATACCTGGAGCCGTTGCCGGATCGCCTCCGGGACGGCGAGGTGGTCGACCTGCGACGGGTGGCCCTCCGGGCGCGGGCGGCGTATGGCCCCAAGGACTCGATTCGCGACGCCATGCCGGCGGCGCTGACGGAGCCGTTCCTCGAGGCGATCGACAAGCTGCTCAAGGTCCTGGCCCGGCGCGAGGCCGCGGGGCAGGGCTAGCAGTTGGGTCGCAGGGCTAGTAGATGCCCGGCAGCATCCGCCGGGTGTGAGCGGCGTAGGCGTCGTAGGTCGGGTATCGCTCCCGCAGCCATTGCTCCTCGCGCCCGGACTTGAGGCGGAAGAAGACCAGGAGCACGGCTGCGCCAGCGAGCGCCAGCGGCGACGCGGTGACCAGGGCCCACCCGGTGGCCCCCAGGGCGAGGCCCCCGTAGATCGGGTGGCGGACCTTCGCGTAGGCTCCGGTGTCCACGAGCCGGGCACCATCACGGGGGTGGGGGAGCGCGGTCAGGGCGTCACGCAGGTCAACGAGCCCTCGGGCGGCGAGGTACAGGCCCGCTGCCAGCAGCGCGGCGCCGCCTACAGCCATGACCAGACGCGGTGCGCCCGTGACCACCGGCCCCGCCAGGCCGGCGAGCGCGATCAGCCCGAAGAGCACGAACTGGATCACGACCCAGCCCTCGCCGCGGGGACCCAGGGCAGGAAGTCGGCTCATCGCGGGAGTCTATCGTCAGGTTGCCCGTCCCGGATCCGGCGGCGTCAGCTCCGCCGGATCGAACGCCTCGGTCATGAACGGGGATGGCGCCTCCGGGTCGAACAGCAGGGTGAGCGATCGTCGCGCCCGGGTCCAGGCGACGTACGCGAGCCGGCGCTCCTCCTCCAGCGCGCGTTCCGGCTCGACCGCGTCGTTCACCGCACGGCGGCCCGGGAACCCATCGGCAAGGACTAGGACGTGGTCCCACTCGAGCCCCTTGGTGCCGTGCGCTGTGGCCAGGGCCAGGGCGGCGTCGTCCCGGCGGAGCTCGGCGAGGCGCGTCCGCCAGGCCGCGATCGCAGTGCGGAGGGTGGCGAGGTCGCGGTGGCCGGCCGCCCAGCCCAGGAGCGTGGTCAGGAGGTCGAGCTCGGACGGCTGGTCGGGGTCCGCGGACGGCGCTCCGACCGCGGCCGGCGCCCCGAGGCCGGCCGCCCGAAGCACCGGGCCCAGGCGACCGAGCGCCCGCAACGGGTCGCGGCTGCCGGCCGCGCGCGTCTCGGCCCGGTCCAGCAGGTCGTCCAGCCGCGGGTCCAGGATGGGGAGCGGGAGGTCCGGGGCCCGGAACGGGAGCCCCAGCTCGACCGCGGCGACCACCGCAACAAGGAGCTCCCGGTTCGTTCTCGCCAGGACCGCGCGCGACGACTCGTCGGCGGGCCAGGACGCCATGGCGCGTCGGACCCGCACAACGTCGTCGGCGGCGTCCGGTGCCAGCACGAGACGCCCGCCGCCGCGGGACCCTGCGAGGATCCGCTTCGCGAACCGCTCGCGGTTGTGCTCGACCAGCCGGACCGCCCGCCCCACGACCGGCGGCGGACACCGGTAGTTGGTGGCCAGGTCCACCCGCCGCAGGCCCGGCAGCGCCGCGGCCAGGCCCAGCACCCTGCGCACGTCGGCAAGCCGCCAGGAGTAGACGGTCTGGTCGTCGTCACCAACCAGGAACACGTCGTTGGAGGGAGCCGCAAGCAGGAGGGCGAGGTCCAGCTGCGAGCGGTCCAGATCCTGTGCCTCGTCCACCAGCAGGTTCGCGGTCCGCGACCGCCACCGCTCCAGGAGCCGGGGATCCTCGCGGAGCCGGCCCAGCGAGCGGGCGACGAGGTCGTCGAAGTCCACCCCGCCCGACTCGCGGACGGCGCCCTCGTAGGCGATGAACGCGCGTGCGACCGGTCCCGGCGCCGGGTCCCGCGCCACGTCGTCCGCCGTGACCCGCAGGTCGAGCTTGAGCCGGGAGAACGCCAGGTCCAGGCGGCCGCGATCCGCCGCCGTGGCACCCGGAATGAGCTCCCGCAGCACCTCGTCCCGGTCCATCAGCGGCTCGACCGTGACGCCGGCGTCCCGCAGGATCTCCCGGCCCAGCGCGTGGAACGTCCGCACCCGCACCGAGCCCGCAGCCACGCCCAGCGGCGTCAGGGCGGCCGTGAGGCGCCCGGAGAGCTCCTCTGCGGCCCGCTTGTTGAAGGCCACGATGGTCACAGACCCGGGATCCGCCCCGCGGTCCACCAACCAGGCCACCCGCGCCACGAGCGTGGTGGTCTTGCCGCTGCCGGCCGGGGCGACACACAGGACGGGCCCCGGAGGCGCGGTGGCGGCGGCACGCTGGTCGGGTGCCAGCCGGCGTAGCCGCTCGGCGACGGAGGGGTGGAGGTCGGAGGTCATGCCGGTGATGGTGATCCCGGCCACTCAACCGGGACATTGCGGAAACCGGTGCACCGCCGCACCGTGGGGTCCCGGGTGGGGCCGATGGGGGACGATTCGCCCGACGTTCGGCCGTGCACTTCGGACGGCCAACGGACTAGCGTCCCGTGCATACCCCAGCGCTGACCGACGGAGAGGGTGGGTCAGGTGCGTCCCCGCGTGCCCTCGTCCTCGGAGGTGCCCCCGTGAGACGTTCCCGGCCCATCCTGCTTCTGTCCATCGTGGCCCTCGTCTCATCGGTCTTCGCGGCCCCGGCGGTGGCCGCACCAGCCAGCCCGGTCACGTTCACGATCCTCCACACGAACGACTTCCACGGACAGCTGGAGGCGTCGGGCAGCAACCCGGGGATGGCACGTGTCGCCACCGCGGTCAACGACGTTCGCACCGCGGTCGGTGCCGACAACGTGCTCCTCGTCGACGCCGGTGACGAGATGCAGGGCAGCCTGCTCTCGAACCTCCAGAAGGGCGCCCCTACGATCGCGGCCTTCAACGCGATGGGCTATGCCGCCGCCACCGTCGGCAACCACGAGTTCGACTGGGGCCAGGCCGTGCTTGCGGACCGCACGGCACAGGCGACCCACCCGTATGTGACGGCCAACATCGTCAAGAAGGACGCGGGCGACTGCGCGAGCTCCGGCTGGACCAAGCCGGACTTCGCCGATGCCGCCTTCGAGGTCAAGACGGTCAACGGCGTGCGCGTCGCGCTTATCGGCGTGACGACGGCGGAGACGCCAACGATCACCATCTCGACTTCGACGGCCGGGCTGTGCTTCAAGGATCCGGCCGACTCGATCCTCCACTACTACGCCGACATGAAGGCGGCAGCCGACGTCATCGTCGTGCTCAGCCACCTCGGCTATGCCGACGGCGGCTATGGCTACGGGATCCCGGTCTACGGTGACCAGACCCTCGCGACGAAGCTGAATGCCGCCGGCAAGCCCGCCAACCTGATCATCGGCGGCCACAGCCACACGAACCTGGCGGCCGCAACGATGGTCGGCTCCACGCCGGTGGTGCAGGCGTACTACAACGGCCGCAGCGTCGGCCGGGCGGACCTCACCTTCGACCCCGACACCAAGGCCGTGAGCATCAACTGGTCCCGCATGACGGGCTTCGCCGCCCTCACGCCCGACCCCGCCATTGCGGCGGTCATCGACGCCTACGCCAGCGACCCGGCCTACGTCGAGCTGGTCAACACGCCGGTGGGCTACGCCCAGACAGACCTCCTGCGCAACTACAACGGCGACGGCATGATGGGTGACTTCGTGGATGACGCCATCTACGGGGCGCTCAACAGCGACGGGACCAAGGACAACGACGTCGACCTGTTCCTCAACAACGCTGGCGGGATCCGCACCGACTGGTGCGACGCCCCCGATCCCGCGAACCCCGGCCAGTTCATCTGGAGCAGCAACGCCGCCGACTGCGGGCCGGGTGTCTGGTCGCACGATCCGATGCTCCTCAACTACGGCCAGATGTTCACGATCCTGCCGTTTGGCAACGCGACCGTCGTGGGCGACATGACGGGCGCCCAGATCGTGCAGGTGCTGAACCAGGCGGCGACCCTGAACAAGGGAGCCATCCAGCCGGCGGGGCTGCGCTACTCCTTCTACCGCTACACGGATTCCGTGAACCTTCCCGGCACCTCCGCGAGCCCGTACACGTACGCGTGGGGCGCCTTCGACTACTGCGTGGGCGACCAGGCCTCCAGCAAGTGCAAACCCATCCAGCTGGACAAGACATACCGGGTGGGGACGAACGAGTTCCTCGCCCCGGCGGGCGGTGACAACTACGCCGCGTTCAAGTACATGACCAACATCACGTACTGGGGCGACATGCTCGATGCGGTCAACGCGTACGTGTCCGAGAAGTACACGTCCGCGAAGCCGTACAAGGGCCCGCTGGGCAACGGCGAGCTCGACGGCCGGATCACGCGGGACGGGACGGACGCGGGTGGCAGCATCGTCCCGATCACCGTGCTCCACAACAACGACTCCCACGGCAACCTGGCCAAGGGCACGTACGTGGGCTACACGCAGCTCGCGACCCTGATCAAGCAGGAAGAGTTGCATAACCCGGGTCGGACGCTGCTGCTCAATGCCGGCGACCAGATCCAGGGCGACGCGATGATGTACTACTTCAAGACGTCATCCACCGGCGCGGCCAGCGATGGCACGCCGCTGCCCGCGAGCCTCGAGACGAACCCGATGATGGCCGTCATGAACGCGCTCGGCTACGACGCGATGACGCTCGGGAACCATGAGTTCAACTACGGCGGCGACGTCTTCCAGGGGGTGCTCGGGCAGGCCGACTTCGCCGTGCTCGGAGCGAACGTGTCCGACACGACAGCGGCACCGTGTCACGACCACTGGCAGTGGTACGGCCATCATCGCAAGCCCAAGCCCTGTCCGCCGAAGGTGGTGTCGTACGGCCTGTCTGCGGCCAACGGGGGCGAGGGCGTCAATCCCTACGTGGAGATCAACCTCGGCGGGATCAAGGTGGCGGTCCTCGGGATCACCAACCACCGGGTCCCGAACTACGAGCTCCCGAGCAACATCCAGGGGTTGACGTTCAGCGATCCCATCGCGGCCGGCAAGAAGTACGCGCCGACGCTGGCGGCCCAGGGTGACGTCGTCGTTGCCCTCACGCACATCGGGTTCACCGAGAACCCGTCCAGCGTCGAGGTGGACACGAACGTCGACACCAACTTCGCGGCCCAGGTGCCGGGCGTGGACGCCATCATCGGCGGCCACAGCCACACCGACCCGTCGAAGCAGACCGCCTATTCCGGGGACTACAAGTTCCTGCCCACCGTCGTTGGCGGGCCGGACAACGCCCCGGTTCTCGTGACCCAGGCGTACCGCTACAACAACTACCTCGGCGAGGTCATCCTTGGAGTGCTCCCCAAGATGCAGATGACGGTCGCCGACGTGGAGGCGTTCTATGCCACCAGGGCGATCGACAGCAAGGGAGTCAGGAACTCGCTGCTGGCCAAGCTGTCCGCCGTCGAGAAGAGTTTCTGGGCGGGCAAGACGTCGACGGCACTCCTCCAGCTCAAGGCGTTCATCTGGGAGGTGAGGGCACAGACCGGGAGGCACATCAGCAATTCCGCCGCCAGCGCGCTGATCGCGGACGCGAACTGGATGATCGCCAACAAGGCGATGAGCCGCACCGTGTCCAGCGCCGGCCAGTACCTCGCCGTGACGAGCTCCACGCCCGAGGATCCCGCGATCAAGGCGATCGTGGATCCGTACGTCGCGCAGCTCTCGACCTACTACGACAAGGTCGTCGGCCAGACGACCGCCCCGATCGACACGCTCAAGGCGTTCACCGAGGAGACGAACGGGGCCAACCTCCAGGCGGATGCGTCCGTCTACGAGCTGGCCAAGAACGGCATCACCGACGTGGACGTCCATCTGTCCGGCGCGATGACCAACAAGTTCGTCGCCACCGGCGCGACGCCGGCAAGCCCCGTCACCCTCAAGGTGTCGGACATGTTCGCGGCGATGCCCTATGAGAACTCGCTCGTCGTGATGAGCATGAACGGGCCGCAGATCAAGGCCGTCCTCGAACGCGCCTACCGCAACTACTACTACTACAAGTACGTTCCCGGCTACGGCGGGTACTCGTACTACACGACCTGCATGATCGACACCAACTCGGTCGGGCAGATCACCTACGACGACGCCTACGACGGCACGAACGCCGGCCTCCCGAATGGGAACAACGTCGTCTCGCTGACGATCAGCGGGACGCCGGTCGACTTCTCGGACGCGTCGACGTTCTACAACGTCTCCACCGTCAACTACCTCGCCGCCGGGTCGTGCAACTTCAACGACGGCGGCGTGAGCCTCTGGCCGCTGGACAAGATCGTTCACGACACCCAGTTCTACGTTCGGGATGCGGTGATCGACTACATCACCAACCAGGGGACCGTGTCGCCCGCGATCGAGGGGCGCCTGATCTTCAACTAGGCGCAGCTGGCGATGCCGCCTCCCGCAAGGGATCGGCCCGCCCCACAGGGACGAGGGCCCGCCGGCTTGCCCGGCGGGCCCTCGTCGTCCAGCGACGACGCCCACACCGTCGGCGCCCCGGCTGCTTGACCGGCCCCGGCGCCCGGGTGGCGTGGGCGCCTCCACCGTGCGTGCCGCACAATCGGTGCGTGACCCCCGAGCTCAAGGCCACCCTGGCCACCCTGCCCGACCGTCCCGGCGTGTACCTGATGAAGGACGCGCGTGGCGAGGTGCTGTATGTGGGCAAGGCGCAGAGCCTGCGCAGCCGCGTGCGGAGCTACTGGCAGAAGCAGGCCGCGCCGGCCCGCGGCGAGATCCACCGGATCCGGCAGGTCATCGACCGCGTGGTGGACCTGGAGGTGACCGAGGTCGACTCGGTGTCCGAGGCGCTGCTGCTCGAGGCGAACCTGATCAAGCGGTTCAGGCCGCGGTTCAACATCCGGCTCAAGGACGACAAGAGCTACCCCTACATCAAGATCACGCTCGGGGACGACTTCCCGCGGGTCGAGCGCACCCGCAAGCTGCCCGCCGATGGCTCGCGCTACTTCGGCCCGTACGCGTCCGCCAGCTCCGTGGACGAGGCGATGAACCTGGTCCGGCGCCTGTTCCCGTTCCGGACCTGCACCATCGACATCCGGGAGGGACAGCGGGCGCTGTCACGCCCCTGCCTCCTGTACCACATCAAGCGCTGCCAGGGCCCGTGCATCGAGGCGATCGGCAGGACGGCCTATCGCCGCGACATCTCCCAGGTGGAGCTGTTCCTGGAGGGCAACGCCGACACCGTCCTCGAGGGCCTGCGCCACGAGATGCACGTCGCCTCCGAGGCGCAGCAGTACGAGAAGGCGGGCGTGGTCCGCGACAAGATCCGGTCCATCGAGCGGACGATGGAGAGCCAGAAGATGGAGGCCTTCGCCCGCACGGAGCTGGACCTCGTGGCGATGGCCCGCAAGGACGACCAGGCCGGGGTCCAGCTGTTCGTCGTGCGCAACGGGAAGATGCTGGGCCGGGACGTGTTCTTCATGGACGCTCCTCGCGACGTCCCGGACGACGAGGTGCTCGCCAGCTTCCTGGAGCAGTACTACGCTCGGGCCACGAGCGTGCCCAGGGAGGTGCTCGTGCCCCGAGCGCTCGCCGACACGGCCGACCTGGAGGCCTTCCTGACGGCCAAGCGGGGGACGATCGTGCGGCTCCGTACGCCGCTGCGGGGCGAGAAGCGGGAGCTCATGGACCTGGCGGCCCGCAACGCCGCCGAGGCGCTGGCCCGGGAGGCCGCCCGCTGGCTCGCGGACGAGGGCCGCACGCTTGGCGCGCTGCAGGAGCTGGCGATCGCCCTCGGGCTCCCCGGGCCGCCGATGCGCATCGAGTGCTACGACATCTCGACCTTCCAGGGGGCGCAGACCACCGGCAGCATGGTCGTGTTCGAGGAGGGCCGGCCGCGGACGGGGGAGTACCGGCGGTTCCAGATCAGGACCGTCCAGGGCTCGAACGACTTCGCGAGCCACCAGGAGGTCCTCCGGCGCCGCTTCCGTCGGGCCAAGTCCGGCGAGGAGGGGATCGAGGAGGAGCGCCGCTGGGCGATGCCCGACCTCGTCATCATCGACGGGGGAAGGGGCCAGGTGAGCGCGGCCAGCGAGGTCCTCGAGGAGCTTGGACTCGGCGACCTGCCGCTCGCTGGCCTGGCGAAGGAGCGCGAGGAGCTGATCCTGCCGAACCGGGAGGCTCCCGTGCTGCTGCCGGTCACCTCGCAGGCCCTGTATCTGGTTCAGCGGCTCCGCGACGAGGCCCATCGGTTCGCGATCACCTATCACCGGAGCCTGCGCAACCGCAAGGCCGTCAAGTCGGCCTTCGACGACCTGCCCGGCGTCGGGCCCAAGCGCCGGCGCGAGCTGCTCAAGGTGTTCGGCTCGGCAAAGCGGGTTCGCGAGGCACCGGTCGAGCAGATCGCGGCGGTGCCGGGGATCGGGCCGGCCCTGGCCGAGCGGATCAAGGCCCATCTCGAGGGCTGACGGCGCGCAGGTCGTGCGACCGCCTCGCTGAGGTCGCTGCCGGCGCCGGCCGCCGATCGACGGCGCGCGGATCGGCGGTCCCCTGTATCATCCCGCCCCGATGCGTCGCGCCGGTCCGATCCTGATCGTCGTCCTCGGCCTGCTCGCCCTTGTGCTGAGCTTCGTGGCCGTGCCCCTGCCCGCCCTGGGCGGGGCGGAGAGCCGTACCCTCGAGACCAAGCTGGGCCTCGACCTGCGCGGCGGACTGCGGATCGAGTACCAGGTGCTCCCGGCCGAGGGCAAGGTCCCCGCCCAGGCGGACCTTAACGTGATGCAGCAGATCGTCCGCAACCGCATCGACCAGTCCGGCGTGGCCGAGCCCCAGGTGGTCATCCAGGGGAACGACCGGATCATCGTCGAGATGCCGGGTGTCCAGAACGCGGACCAGATCCGGAATCTCGTCGGTACCACCGGACGGCTGGACTTCGTGCCGCTCGGCGACACGCAGATGACGGCCGGCCAGACGGTCGACCTCACCCAGTTCCCGCCGCTGTTCTCGGGCGACCAGATCGCCGCAGCCAGCATCGGGGCAGACCAGACGGGCCGCCGCACGGTCGACTTCACCCTCAACTCCGATGGCAAGCAGCTGTTCGCGGACTTCACCCGTGCCAACGTGGGCAAGTACTTCGCCATCGTCCTGGACGGCGAGGTCATCAGCGCCCCGGTGATCAACGAGAGCATCCCGGGCGGCCAGGTCCAGATCAGCCAGGGCGGGATCGGTGGCTACCCGCTGGCGGAGGCCCAGAACCTGGTCACGATCCTCCAGTTCGGCCAGCTGCCCTTCCCGATCGCGGAGCTCGCGAACACCACCGTCAGCCCCACGCTCGGCGAGGCCTTCCTGCACCAGAGCCTGCTCGCCGGCCTGATCGCGATCCTGATGATCATGTTCTTCATGATCATCCATTACCGGCTGCCGGGCGTCGTCGCCAGCGGTGCGCTGATCTTCTACACGCTCCTCGTCTACGCCATCTTCAGGCTGGTGCCGGTCACGATGACCCTCGCGGGTGTCGCGGGCTTCGTGCTCTCGGTAGGCATGGCGGTGGACGCCAACATCCTGATCTTCGAGCGGACGAAAGAAGAGCTGCGCATCGGCAAGAGCCTGCCCTCCGCCATCGAGGCCGGTTTCAACAGGGCCTGGAACTCGATCCTGGACTCGAACGTGTCGAGCCTGATCACCGCCACGATCCTGTTCCTGTTCGGGTCCTCCACGATCCGGGGCTTCGGCCTGGTCCTGATCATCGGCGTGCTGGTCTCGATGTTCACGGCGATCACGGTCACCCGGTCGGTGCTGCGGATCGTCGTCGCCAAGCCATGGGCCCGCAAGGCCCGGTACTACGGGGTGACCGAGGAAGAGTTCCTGGCCCGCCCGACCACCGGCCGGGGCTCGCTCCGTGGAGAGGCGCGCGGACGTGTTTGACGTCATCGGGAAGCGCAACTGGTTCTTCGCGTTCTCCCTGCTCATGACGATCCCGGGCCTCGTCTTCCTGCTCCTGGGCCCCGTCACCGGGGGCAAGGTCGGCCTCCAGTTCGCGATCGACTTCACCGGGGGCACGGTCTGGACGGTCCGGTTCGAGGACCCGGAGGTCACGGCCCAGCAGGTCAAGGCGGTCGTCGAGGACCTGGGCTACGAGACCAGCGTCACCAAGACCGGCGAGGGATTCATCGAGATCCGCACCAAGGAGGCCGCGCTCGCGGCGCCTGCCGCCCCGGCAACGCCCGCCCCCAGCGTGGCGCCATCCGCGGCCGCGTCGAGCTCGCCCGGCGCCTCGGCCGCGGCGGGCTCGTCTGCCGCACCGTCAGCGTCCGCGGCCCCGTCGGCATCTGCCGCACCATCGCCGTCCTCGGCCGCCAGCCCGGACCCGTCGGCGTCCGCCGAGCCGTCGGCATCGCCCGGTGCAAGCGGAGCACCCGTCGCCGGCACCGGTGGCGACCTTCCGTCGCAGGGCCAGCTCGGCGAGGTCCGCGTCGCCCTCGAGGCGGACCTGGGCCCGATCGCGGAGCAGCAGTCGCTGTCCACCGTGGGCGCGGTCGTGTCCAGCGACCTCATCACCCAGGCCCTGACCCTGATCCTGTTCGGCTCGATCGGGATCCTGCTCTGGATCACCTACCGCTTCCGCGACTTCAAGATGGGCGTGACCGCGCTGGTGGCCCTGGTGCATGACGTCCTCGTCGTCGTGGGCGCCTTCGCGATCCTGGGCACCTTCACCGGGATGCTGATCGACGGCCTGTTCGTCACGGCGATGCTTACCGTGATCGGCTTCTCCGTCCACGACACGATCGTCGTGTACGACCGGATCCGCGAGAACAAGGCGCGGCATGCGGGCGAGCCGTTCGACCGGATCGTGAACCACTCGATCCTGCAGACCTTCGGGCGGTCGATCACCACCAGCCTGACGGTCGTGATCGCGCTGCTCTCGCTGCTGCTGTTCGCGGGCGACGCGATCGGCACCTTCGTCCTCGCCCTCCTGCTCGGGATCGTGTCCGGGACGTACTCCTCGATCTTCAACGCGAGCCCGCTGCTCGTCGTCTGGCACCAGTGGGAAGACAAGCGGCGCCTGCGCGCGGCCGCGGCTCAACCGGGCCGCCGCGCGACCACGTGATCCCGGGGCCCGGCCGAGACCGGGGCCCGCGCTCCTCACTCCGACGTCCGGCCGCCGGTGACCCGACCTCGAGTCAAGGCCCGGATAAGCGGTTCGTGGCATCCTCCTCGCGATGATCGACGCACGTCACCGCTGGGTCTTCCCGGAGCCGTACCGGCTCGATCCTGACCTGCGTGCCGCGGCGCGAGACGAGGGCATCGGCACGGTTGCGGCGACCGTCATGGCCCGTCGCGGCATCACGGACCGGACGGCCCTGGCTGCCTTCCTCGGCCCGGCCATCGCGGGCCTCCATGACCCTCGGTCGCTCCCGGACGCGGCGCTGCTGGTAGCGCGCGTGGGGCGTGCGCGCGATCGATCCGAGCGGGTCATGGTCTTCGGGGACTTCGACGCGGACGGACTGACCGGTCTCGCCCAGCTGGTCCTGGCGCTGCGACGCCTGGGGATCGACGTGACGCCCTATGTCCCGTCCCGGCTGGAGGAGGGGCACGGTCTCTCGCTCGCCGCGGTGGACGTCGCTGCCGATGCGGGGATGAGCCTGATCATCACCGTGGACACGGGTTCGACCAGCGTCGCGGAGATCGCGGCGGCCGGGGCGCGCGGGATCGACGTGGTGATCACGGACCATCACCACCTGCCGGACGTGCTGCCGGCGGCGGTCGCGATCGTCAACCCGCACCGGGCCGATTCCACCTACCCGTTCCCAGGGCTCTCGGGCAGTGGCGTCGCGTTCGCCGTCGCACGCCTGCTGCTGGGCGAGCTGGCGGCTTCCGAAGCCGACGCACTTGACCTCGCGGAGCTGGCGACCATCGGGACGGTGTCGGACGTCGTGCCGATCGTGGGCGAGAACCGGGCGATCGCACGCCTCGGCCTGGACCGGATGCGGACGACGCCACGACCCGGGATCGCGGCGCTGCTGGAGCGCGCCCGCGTGGCCCCCGCGTCCGTGGACCTCGAGACCGTGGGCTTCGTCATCGCCCCGCGCCTCAACGCGGCCGGCCGGGTGGGGGAGGCGCTCGACGCCGCGCGCCTGCTGCTCGCCGAGACCCGGGAGGAGGCCGCGGGGCTCGCGGCAACGCTGGAGGCGGCCAATACGACCCGTCGTGACCTGATGCGCACCGCGATCACGGAGGCACGCGAGGCGCTGGGACTCCCGGACCCTGCTGCGGTTCCGGGGCAGCAGCCGCTCGTGCCGGACCGGCGCGCCGATGCAGCGTCTGTCGTTGTCGGCGGGGGCGCAGACGAACCGGCCCTCCTGATCCACGGCCCCTGGCCGGTTGGCATCATCGGGCTCGTGGCGGGGCGCCTGGCCGACGAGACGGGCCGCCCCGCGGTGGTGGGCACCCGCATCGGCGACGTGATCCGAGCGTCCTGTCGTGGCAACGGACGGCTGGACCTCGCAGATGCCCTGACCGCATGTGGCGACCTCTTCGTGCGCTTTGGGGGGCACGCGGCGGCGGCCGGGTTCGAGCTCCCGGCCGAGCGCTGGGACGAGTTCGCCGCGCGCTTCCTGGAGCTGGCCGCCGTCGACGGTGACCCGGATCCGAGGACGCCGCTCGCGGTCGATCTCGCCCTGCCCGCCGGATACGTGGACTACGCCCTCTACCGGGATCTCGCCCGCCTCGCACCATGCGGTGCCGGGAACCCGGAGCCACTCGTGGCCGTGCTCGGCCTGACCGTGCAGCGGGTCCGCGCCGCGAGCGGCGGCCACACCCAGCTGGTGCTGCGCCGGGAGCATGATGTGATCGACGGCATCGCGTTCGGCCGTGCGGATCTCGCCCATGTCCTGGCCGAGGGGGATCGCGTGGACGTGGTCGCCAGGCTCGCCAGTCGTGTCTTCGGCGGTCTCGAGACGCTCCAGCTCGAGGTCCGCGACGTCGCCGTATCCGGGTCGCACCCGCGGGCCAGGGAGGTCCTGGACCGGGCGGCCGGCATGGCCGGTGCACCAGTCGGCCCCGGCCCGGCCGCCACAGTCCCCGGAGGGATCGCATGACCCGCTCGACGCGCCCGCCGCGCCAGCCTGCCGCACGAGAGCCAGGCGCCAAGGCGGGGGCGGGCGCCCCGATCGCGGCGATCCTGTCGATCGTCGGCCTCCTGCTCGTGGCCGTGGTGACACTCTCACTCAGCAATGGCCAGCTGCCGTTCCTTGCCGGCAGCGGGAATGGGGGCACGGGCCCCGGAGCGTCCGACGACCCGACGGTCATCAAGACCCCGACCCCGCCCGAGGTCGTCGTCGTGCCGACCGAGGAGCCGGGGATCAACGTCCCGGGCACGCTCGTGTATGCCAAGGACGGCAACATCTGGCTCCAGGCGGACGGCAAGGCGACCCAGCTCACGACCACCGGCCGTGACTCGATGCCGTCGTTCGACCAGGACGGCTCCGGCGTGCTGTTTGTCCGCACGCGCCCGGTCAACGGCACGTGGAGCGTGGAAGGGACGATCCGCGACTACGACATGGACGTCCCCTCGATCATGCGGATCGATGTCACGGGCGGGAACGCCACCAGGATCCTCGACGGGCTCGTCGATCCGGCCGGTCGCCTGAAGTGGATGGGCTTCATCCGGGAGCCGGTGGTGTCGCCTGATGGGACCACGATCGCGATGGTCTCGGACCTGCCGGATCCCACCCGCAGCGACGTCTCGCTGAAGCTCCTCAACCTCAAGAACAGCAAGATCACGGACCTCGGGCTGCCGCAGGTACCACCCCTGGGGCACCAGGATCCAGCGTGGAGGCCTGACGGCCTCAGGGTCGCCTACGTCATGCCCGACCGGGACGGCGCCAAGGGGACCCCGCGGATCTACGTCTACACGCCCGCCACGAAGAAGACCCGTGCGGTGACCGGCCCGGGCTATCTCCACCCCGCCTGGTCGCCCGACGGGCGGTACATGGCCGCGACACGGACGAACTCCTTCGGCACGGACGTCGTGATCCTGGACGCCTCTACCGGGGCCGAGCTCGTCCGCGTGACCAGCGACGGCGACAGCTGGGCGCCCAGCTGGTCGCCCGCCGGCGACCAGCTCGCCTACCTCCACGTGTCGGGGCAGGTGGTCGACCTGCGGCTGGTGCAGCTTGACGGATCCGCGCCCACTTGGACGGTCGGGGACCCGATGGACCTCACCACCAACGCCGGGCTCGACGGTATCTCGCGACCCGACTGGTTCGTCCCGGCGGACCAGATGCCCATCCCGACCGCCGCCCCCTCGACGGCCCCATCCGCGTCGCCCTCGGGCTCGTGATCACGTCGTACCTGGAGCGGCTGGCGGCGCGGACGGCCGCCACCAGGACGGTGCTGTGCCTGGGCATCGACCCGGACGCGGATGCGCTCCCGGAGGGCTTCCCGCCCACACTGGAGGGTGTCGAGCGGTTCTCGCAGCTGCTCCTGGAGGCCGCCCTCCCGCACGCGGCCGCGGTCAAGCCGAACCTCGCCTTTTTCGAGGCCCACGGGGCCGCGGGCGTTGGCGCGCTGGAACGGATCCGAGCCATGGTCCCGCCGGACGTGCCGTTCATCGCCGATGCCAAGCGCGGCGACATCGGGACCACGGCCACGAAGCAGGCGCTCGCGCTGTTCGACCGGCTCGGCGCGGATGCCGTGACCGTCAACCCGTATCTCGGCGAGGAGGCCGTGGCACCCCTGCTCGAGCGTGCGGACCGGTTTGCCTACGTGCTGTGCCGCACCTCCAACCCGGGCGCCGCGGAGCTGCAGGGCCTCCGGGTCGAGCCGGATCCGGCCGCCGGCCACCCCGCCGAACCGCTGTGGGCCCGCGTGGCCCGCCGCGCTGCGACCTGGGGCCCGGGTGGGACGGTGGGCCTCGTTGTTGGCGCCACGGCTCCCGACGAGATGGCCGGGATCCGCGCGCTGGCGCCACGACTCGCGTTCCTCGTCCCCGGCATCGGCGCCCAGGGTGGGGAGCTGGCACCCGTGCTCGCCCACGGCCCCGCGACGGCTCCGCCGGCCGGCGCGCGGCCGGGCGGGGGACTCCTCGTCAACGTCTCGCGAGGCATCGCGCAGGCTGCCCTGGGACCGCCCGTCGAGGGCGCCCGGCGGGACGTCGCGGAGCGCCTGGAAGAGGCCGCCGCCACGTGGGCGGCCAAGCTCGCTGTGCTACCCTGACGCCCTCCAAACCCCCGGAGTGGCACCGCTCCCGCCACGAGGTCGAGACAGGTCATGCCGTTCAACATCGGACCCGGTGAGCTCATCATCGTCCTGATCATCGCGCTCATCGTCGTCGGTCCGGGCAAGCTCCCCGACGTCGGCAGCGCGCTGGGCAAGAGCATCCGCGAGTTCCGCAAGGCGGCCACGGATGTCAAGGAGAGCACCAGCCTGGAGCCCGTGGCATCCGCGCCCTCCGGCACCGCGCCCTCCGGCACCGCGCCCTCCGGCACCGCGCCCGAGGCCGGGCCGCAAGCGATCACACCGCCCGCCCCGGTCGCCGCGGCGCCCGTTGCTACCGCTCCGGTCGCAGCTGCCATGACCGCAGTCGCGACCCCGGATGCGGGAGCCGAGCCCGCCGCCGTTCCCTGGCCCGTGTCCGACCCGGAGGAAGCCGAAGGTGAGGCCGTCGAGCCGCCGGCGGAGGCCACGCCGGTCGACGAGCCACCGACCCCCTCCGCCTAGCCGGCCGGACCCGTCGGGCCCGCACCATGACCGATGCCGAGGCCGTCGCGGACGGTTCCGTCGGCGCGCACCCGACGCCGGTCGAGCCGGATCCGGCGACACCGCCGGCGGCGCCCGCGGCCGGCGAGATGACGCTGGTCGACCATCTCACCGAGCTCCGCAGCCGCCTGGTCAAGGCCCTGATCGCGGTCGCGATCGGCAGCGTCATCGGCTTCTGGTTCTGGCGGGACATCCGCAACATCCTGATCGCACCGCTGCCCTCCGGTACCGTCCAGGTCCTGGGCCCGGGCGATGCGTTCGTGATCGCGCTCCGGATCTCGATCATCACCGGGATCATCCTGGCGATGCCTGTCCTGCTTTACCAGGTCTGGGCATTCGTCGCCCCGGGGCTCACCGCTCCCGAGCGCAGGATGGCCCGCCCCTGGATCCCGCTGGCGCTGCTGTTCTTCGCGCTCGGGGTCGCGATCGCCTACCTCATCCTGCCGTTCGCGGTTGGCTTCCTGCTCGCCTTCACCGATGACGTCCTGGTGGCCAACCTGGCGGCCGGGCCCTACTTCGACTTTGTCACGACGATGTTCCTGGCCTTCGGGCTGATCATGGAGTTCCCGATCCTGCTGTACGGGCTGTCCCTGGTGGGCATCGTGACCTCGGCCAGGCTCATCGGTGCCCGACGAATGATCGTCCTGGGGATCGCGGTGTTCGCCGCGGCAATCACTCCCGGCGGGGACCTCGTGAGCCCCCTCGCCCTCGGCCTGACGATGTACATCCTGTTCGAGGGGACGGTCTTCTTCATCCGGCGCAGCGGCAAGTGAGCGACAGAGGAGCGGCATGACCCAGGACGGCGCACCTGCACCGGACCAGGAGGTCGTGGTCCTGACGGGCCTGTCGGGAGGCGGCAAGACCGCGGCCGCCAAGCTGTTCGAGGACCTGGGTTACGTCGTGGTGGACAACCTGCCCGGCGAGCTGCTGCGCGACCTCGCGGACCTGATCGCAACGGAGCCCGTCCGCTACGGACGCACGGCCATCGTCCTGGACGTGCGCGCCGGTGACGTGCCGCTGGCGTTCGGGGCGATGCGCGGAGCGCTCGAGGGGCGCGGCATGCGGCCGGTGATCATCTTCCTCGAGGCCCGCGACGAGGTCCTGATCCGGCGGTTTTCGGAGACTCGGCACCGCCATCCGCTTGCGGATGAGCGGGGGATCGCGACGGCGATCCAGCTCGAGCGCGAGATGCTCGAGCCGGTGCGGAGCCAGGCCGACGTCGTGCTGGATACCAGCGACCTGGCGTTGCGGGAGCTGCGCGAGCGGCTGTTCGCGCGCCTGGGCGACGTCCAGGGGTCCGATCGCATGTCGATCCAGATCATCAGCTTCGGCTTCAAGTACGGTGTGCCACTCGAGGCTGACCTCGTGCTTGACGTGCGGTTCATGCGGAACCCCCACTACATCGAGGCGCTGCGGCCGCACTCGGGCCTGACCGCGGAGGTCCGCGAATACGTGCTCGGCCTGCCCGTCGCGGCCGAGTTCCAGGAGCGCCTGCACGATCTGCTGGATCTCCTGGTGCCGGCCTACGCGGAAGAGGGAAAGAACCGGCTGGCCATCGCCATCGGCTGCACGGGTGGCTGGCACCGGTCGGTCGTCATGTCCGAGGAGCTGGCCGCGTGGCTGCGGGACCGGGACTTCGGGCCCGTCTCGGTGTTCCACAGGGAGCTGGAGCGGTGAACCTCCGCCGCTGGTTGACCGTCGGGATCGGCGTCAAGCGGTGGCTTCTTCTCGCCTTCCTGGGGCTTCTGGTGCTCGCCATCGGCCTCGCCCACGTTCTGCGTCAGGTCATGGCCGACGCCGACCCGGGCGGACCGGTCATGAGCGTCATCGACCTGGGCACGCTGCAGTTCCTGCCCTACCAGCTGCGCGGCCTGGTCGCGGGGGCCCTCGGGTTGACGCTGTTCCTCGTCGGGGCGTACCGGTTGGTACGCACGCTCGTGGACCCGTTCGCGCTCTGGGGACGCGACCAGCCGATGGTGGACGTGATCTACCAGAAGCGCTTCCTCGCCCGTGGGCCCCGGATCGTCGCCATCGGCGGCGGCACGGGCCTGTCCGCGCTGCTGCGTGGCCTGAAGGAGCACACGTCCAACCTGACGGCGGTGGTGACAGTCGCCGATGACGGCGGGTCGTCCGGCGTCCTTCGGACGGAGCTCGGGATCCCGGCCGTGGGCGACATCCGCAACTGCGTCGTCGCCCTCGCGGACGCGGAGCCGATGATGGGCCGCCTGCTCCAGTACCGCTTTCCTGGAGTCACTGCGCCCGACCCGGAGCGGGACGGCGTGCTGCCACCCGCCCGGAGCGCGGAGGCGCTCAGCGTGGGCCTGGGCGGGCACGCGGTCGGGAACCTGCTCCTCGCAGCCCTGGTGGCCCTGGAGGACGGCGACTTCGAGGAGGGCGTGCGGGAGATGAACCGCGTGCTCGCCGTCCGGGGCCGCGTCGTCCCGGCCACCGGGACCGTGCTCACGCTGCACGCCCGGCTGCGGGATGGCAGCGAGGTGGCCGGCCAGAGCCTGATCGCGCGCACCAACACCGTGGAGCGGGTCTGGGTGAGCCCGGAAGACGTCCGGGCAGCGGACGACGCCCTCCAGGCGATCGGGGACGCCGAGATCATCGTGATCGGCCCGGGCAGCCTGTACACGAGCATCCTTCCCTCGCTGGTGGTGCCGGGGATCCGCGAGGCGATCGCGGCGTCCGGGGCCCTGGTCGTGTTCGTCGCCAACGTCGCCACGCAACCGGGCGAGACGGGAGGCTACGACCTTGCCGACCACGTCGATACCCTGGAGCGCCACCACGCGGCGGGCCTGCCCGACGTCGTCCTGGCCAACAACCGGTTCGACGCGCACGCTCCCGACGGCTGGCGCGGGGAGCCCGTGCGCCTGCGCTGGCCACCGACCGGTGACGCACCCCACGGACTGCGTCTCGTGCTGGACGACCTGGTGGACCCGGCCAATGCCCATCACCACGATCCGGAACGCCTTGCCGCAGCGGTGATCGGGGTGTGGACGCACGATGGCGGCCACCGCCGCCGGGCGACCACGCCTGACGCGGCGCGCGCTTCCTGACGGGGACGGATGTCGGCCAGCGACCGGGACCTCGTTGCGGCCCTGCGGGCGGAGCTCGCGGCGATCGATCCGTCGCGACCGTGTGATCGGCGCGCGGAGATCGCCGGGCTCGGTCCCCAGGTGCATGCGCGCGAGCCCGCCGTGGCGCGCCTGGTCATCCGCCTCGGCGGCCACGCCCGCGAGGGTGGGGGAGCAGCGCGCCGGCGGTTCCTCCTGCCACCCACGGACCTTGACTGGCAGGCCGCCCCCGATCACTGCCGCGTGGCGTGGTTGCGGGGCCGCTTCCTGGCCCGTGGCTCGCTCAGCATCTCGTCCGGTCGTGCCCACCTGGAGTTCGTCGTGCCGGCCGCGGAGGCTCCGCGTCTAGCCCTTCGGCTCGACGACATCGGCCTGCCCGCCGCGTGGCGGTTGCGGCGGGGCATGGGTGTCGTCACTTGGAAGAGCACGGAGTCCATCGAGGCGTTCCTGGGCATGATCGGGGGCAGCGCTGCCCTGCTGGAGCTCGAGGCACGGGGCGTGGCCCGCACGCTGCGAGGTGACCTCAACCGGGTGCTCAACGCCGAGAGCGCCAACCTGCACCGCTCGGTTGCTGCCGCCGGTCGCCACCTCGAGGCCATCGAGGCCCTCGAGGCCGACGGCCGCCTCGGTGAGCAGCCGCGCACCGTCCGGGCGGTTGCGGAGGCCCGTCGAGAGACGCCGGAGGCATCGCTGTCCGAGATCGCCGAGCGCCTCGAGCTGCATCGCTCGACCGTCCAGCGGGCCCTGGACAGGCTGGAGCTGCTCGCGCTCCACGACGACGACGGCGCGGGCCTGCGGTCGCGCACCCGGCCATCCGGCGCCGCGGGCGGGGTGTCGCACGGCCGTCGCGTCCCGGGCCGGACAGCGGCTCGGAGGGGGCCGGTCGGACGGGGAACCGCACGCCCGCCTCTGGCATGATCTGGGCATGACTCGACCGATCGTGATTGCTGCCAACTGGAAGATGAACACCACCCCCGCCGATGCCGGTGAGCTCGCGCGGACCATCGCATCCCGCACGCGGGAACCCGGGGTGACCCGGGTCATCTGTCCGCCGTACGTGAGCCTCGCCGCCGTCCGTGACGCGCTGGCCGGCGAGGACGTGGACGTCGGTGCACAGAATGTCCACCACGAGCTGGGTGGGGCCTACACCGGCGAGGTGTCCGTGCCGATGCTGGCCGGCCTCGCGACATGGGTGATCCTGGGTCACTCCGAGCGCCGTGCCTACTTCGGCGAGACGGACGAGCTCGTCGGAAGCAAGCTCGACCGCGCCGTCGCGGGCGGACTCCGCCCCATCGTGTGCGTCGGCGAGGTGCTCGCGGACCGCGAGGCAGGCCGCGAGGCCGCCGTCGTTGATGCGCAGCTCAAGGGCGCCCTCGACGGCCGCGACCCGGCCGGGCTCGTCGCCGCCGGCAT
Source organism: uncultured Chloroflexia bacterium (assembly GCA_963713975.1). Lineage (GTDB taxonomy): Bacteria > Chloroflexota > Limnocylindria > Limnocylindrales > CSP1-4 > CAIXZV01. Next base: position 3,184,165 of record OY970218.1, on the reverse strand, counting down.
CGTCATCGCCTACGAGCCCGTCTGGGCCATCGGCACCGGCAAGAACGCGCGCGGTGCGGATGCGGCCGCCATGGCCGACGCGATCCGGTCCAGCCTCCGCAGCCTCGGCTGGGGCGATGGGGCGGACGAGACGCCCGTGCTCTACGGCGGCAGCGTGACCTCCGCCAACATCGGCGAGTTTCTGGCGGAGCCCGGCGTCGATGGCGCGCTCGTGGGTGGAGCCTCGCTCAAGCCCGACGAGATGGCCGGGATGGTGGCCCGGGCCAGCCTCACGGCCGTGGCCCGCGGGCTGGCTTCGTGATCGAGGGCACCCGACCGCGCCCCATCGTCCTCGTCGTCCTTGACGGGTTCGGGATCGGCCCGGACCCGTCCCGTGACGCCATCGCCGCCGCCACCATGCCGCGCTGGCGTGCCGCGGTTGCCGCATGGCCCAACTCGGTCCTGCGGGCATCCGAGGATGCCGTCGGCCTGCCGGCCGGGCAGATGGGCAACTCGGAGGTCGGTCACCTGAACCTGGGTGCCGGCCGCCCCGTGCTCCAGGACCTGCCGCGGATCGACGCGGCCATCGCCGACGGATCGTTCTTCTCACGGCCGGCGCTCGTCGCAGCCTGCGAGCTAGCCCGTCAGACGGGACGCCTCCATGCCGTCGGCCTGATCGGCCCAGGTGGCGTGCACGCCAACGACCGGCACCTCCTCGCCCTGATGGACCTGGCCGCGCGCCTCGACGTGCCGTCGGTCCGGATCCATGCGCTGCTCGACGGCCGCGACACGCCGCCCAGCTCCGCCCTCGGGTTCATGCAGGACCTGGAGGCCCGCCTCGCGACCGTCCATCCCGACGCCCGGATCGCATCCGTCGGTGGCCGCTACTACGCCATGGATCGGGACAAGCGCTGGGAGCGGACCGAGCGCGGCTATGACGCCATCGTCCACGCCGAGGGTCTCCACGCCGCGTCTGCCACCGCCGCCATCGAGGAGGCCTACGCCCGCGGCGAGACGGACGAGTTCGTCGCCCCCACCGTCATCGATGGCACGGACGGCGCCCTGCGGGACGGCGACCCAATCGTCCACGTCAACTTCCGGGCGGATCGGGCCCGCCAGCTGACCCACGCCCTGGCGGAGCCGGGCTTCGCCGACTTCGATCGCACGAGCCCCGGCGGTCGCGCGGCCCCGGCCGGCCTCCGCGTCATCACCATGACCGAGTACGAGTCCGGTCTCCCGGTCGAGGTTGCCTTCGGACCCGAGGAGGCTCGATCGCTCGCACAGGCCTTCAGCGAAGCGGGCTGGTCACAGTTCCACGTCGCCGAGACCGAGAAGTACGCGCACGTCACGTACTTCTTCAACGGCGGCGTCGAGACGGCGTGGCCCGGCGAGGAGCGGCGGCTCGTGCCGTCGCCCAAGGTGGCCACCTATGACCTCCAGCCCGAGATGAGCGCCGCGGGGGTCGCCGACGAGCTCGTGGCGGCTATCGGGTCCGGGCGCTACGACTTCATCGTCGCCAACTTCGCGAATCCGGACATGGTGGGCCACACCGGCATCTGGGACGCCACCGTGGCCGCCCTTGCCGTCATCGATATCTGTCTGGGCCGGATCTTCGACGCGATCGCCGCCGTCGACGACGCGGACCCCGATGGCCCCGGGGCCGTCCTGTTCGTGACCGCGGACCATGGCAACGCGGACGACATGCTCGACGACGCGGGCAACCCCGTCACCAAGCACTCCCTCAACCCCGTGCCCCTCCTGGGCATGGGCCGGGCTCTCGAGGGCTTGGCGCTTGGCGATGGCGTGCTCGCCGACGTGGCGCCGACGATCCTGGCGCTCGCCGGTCTTCCGCGCTGGGAGGGGATGACCGGCCGCTCGCTGCTCGACCACGACTGAGCAGGGGCAGACGTAGGGGCACCGCGCCTGAGTCTGCTACCATCCCGCTCCGTCAGACAACGGAGGTCATCTCACCCGTGAACCCGATCCTGGCCATCGGCCAGCTTCTGCTCAGCGTCGCGCTGATCGCCGCCATCCTGCTCCAGGCGCGCGGGACCGGCCTGTCCGGCACCTTCGGCGGCGACTCCGCCGTGTACCGCAGCCGCCGTGGTGTCGAGCGCCGGCTCTGGCAGTTCACTGTGGTCCTGCTGGTCCTGTTCGTGCTGTTCGCGCTGGTGGCCTTCGTCCTCGGCGGCTGAACGCAGTCCCACCCGCCAAGCCGCCAGTCCTGGTCCCGCAGACATGAACCGTCGCGACCGCGCCGTCGTCGCCGTCCTGGCCCTTGTCCTCGTCGTCATCGCCGGCGCCCTCGCGCTGCCGCGTGCGGTCGATGATCCGGAGCCCAACGCGACACCCGAGATCACGCCGCCGCCCCCGGCGGTCTACCGCGAGGGAGTCGTTGGCACGGCCGAATCCATCACGCCGGTGACGGCGCGCAGCCGTGCCGAGCGCTCGCTCGTGGGCCTCGTGTTCTCGGGCCTGGTCCGCCTCGGGCCGGGGGCCTCCTACCAGCCGGACCTGGCCACCTCGTGGTCCAGCGACGCGGAGGGGAGCACCTGGACTTTCAAGCTCCGGGAGGGCGCCGTCTGGCATGACGGCGAGCCCGTCACCGCCGGGGACGTGGTGTTCACGGTGAATGCCCGCAAGAGCCCGGACACCGGGGGATCCACCGCGGGAGCGTGGGCCGACGTCACCGCGCTCGCCCTCGACGACTCCACGGTCCAGCTGAGGCTGGGCAGCCCGATTGGTGGCGTCCTGGCGCTCGCCGCCCAGCCGCTGCTGCCCGCTCACCTGCTCGGGGACATGCCGTTTGCGGACATCGCGACCAGCGAGTTCGCGCGGCTGCCGGTGGGCAGTGGCCCCTTCGCCCTCGCGGACATCAACGATGAGCGCGCGATCCTGGTGCCGGCCTCGGGCGTGGTCCCGCAGGTGGAGGAGGCGCCGGCGTCAGCCGATGGGCTGCCCCCGTCGGATTCCCTGGCGACGCCGCTTCCGTCCGTCGGCATCGGCCTGCCGGCGCCCTACCTGGACGAGATGGAGCTCCGGTTCTACGCCGACGAGACCGCGGTGGCCGACGCCCTGCGAGGCGGTGAGATCGATGCGGCGGCGGGCCTGTCCTCCCCGGTCCTCGCCGATCTCGCGACCGTCGACGGATTTGACACCAACCGATACCAGACCACGACGCTGTCATCGGTCATGCTGAACCTGCGACCGAACCACAAGGAGCTGCGGGACCCGAAGGTGCGAACGGCGCTCCTCGCGTCCATCGATCGGGACGCCCTGGTCGCAGACGTCCTCGGTGGCAACGCCACACGCGCGGACTCAATGGTGCCTCCGTGGTCATGGGCCTACGACGAGGCCTCCGCGGTGTCCGTCAAGTACGACCAGAAGGCAGCGACCAAGGCCCTCCAGAACGCCGGCTGGACGAAGAAGAGCGGCGGGTGGGTCGCCCCAGGCGCCAACAACCCCTACCAGATGGAGATCCTGAGCGTTCCCGCGTCCGCCAACCCGCGGCTGTCGGCCGTTGCCGGTGCCGTGCGTGATGCCTGGCAAGACCTCGGGTTCGACGCGGTCCTGGTCGAGGTCAAGGCGAGCGACCTTGCCGCCCGGCTGCGCGCCGGGGAGTTCACGGCGGCCGTGGTGGACATCGCCGAGGGCCTGGAGCCGGACCTGTATCCGCTGCTCGCGTCGTCGCAGGTGCAGGCGTCCGGGACGAATCTGGCCGGGTACCAGGACACGGAGCTCGACCCGCTGCTGGAGGCGGCCAGGAAGCCCGGCACGGACGAGGAGCGCACCGCCGCGTGGAAGGCCCTGCTCGCCGCCCTGGCCGAGCGTCGGCCCATGCTGCCGCTCGCCTGGAACGACGATGTGATGCTCGCCAGGGGCCTCGAAGGGGTCACACCGCGCCTCATCGCGGACCCCGGCGACCGGTATTGGGATGTGCTAGCATGGCGCCTCGCCGCAGACCGGTGATCCTTCGGGTGAGCCGTTTTGGGTCGGGCCGAGGTGGCGGAATGGTAGACGCGCTGGTTTCAGGTACCAGTGGCCGCAAGGTCGTGTGGGTTCGACTCCCTCCCTCGGTACCAGGTCCCCGTCCCGGGATCTCCGACGCAGGCGCCGGTGCTCTTGCCCAGGTGGCGGAATTGGTATACGCGTACGTTTGAGGGGCGTATGAGGCAACTCATCCGGGTTCAAGTCCCGGCCTGGGCACCACTCTCCTGACCCTCAAGCGGGCGGCCCGACGGCCGCCCGCTCGTGTTTTCGGCACCGTCAAGCGGCGGCCTCCGGGCGGTTAGCTCAGTTGGTCAGAGCGCCTCGCTTACACCGAGGATGTCGGGGGTTCGAGTCCCTCACCGCCCACCAATGTCATGAGTCGCGACATGTGCGACACATGAGTCGCGACATATGCGACACATGGAGTCACCCGGTCGCCTGAGACCCCGGCCATCGGCCGGGGTCTCTCCGCGTGTTGCGCCAGTAGCCCTTGTCGGGCTCGATGCGATGGGCCGACAGGATCTCGCCCGTGTGGAGGGCGACGACCGTGACCGCCTGCTCGTCCACGATCGCGAGCACCTTGGTGCGGGCGTGGGCCTGGCCGACCTTGAGGTGGTGAAGGCGCCCTGCCCGGCGCAGGGTCATGGCACCCTTGGCATCGGTGGTGTCGTAGCGCAGGCGGAAGTGGCCGCGGCCGGCGGGGGCCGATGGCCGGTCCTTCGGGATCGCCCGGTACGCCTCGCCGGGTGTCCGCCGGCCGATCGCCCGGTGGGGCCGCTGCTCGTTGTAGACGTCGCGGAAGGCGTCGAGCTGGGCCTGGAGCGCCGCGAGGGTCCGCGCGCGTGGCTGCCGTGCCAGCCAGCGCTTGAGGGTCTGGTGGAAGCGCTCGACCTTCCCCTGGGTCTGGGGGTGGCCAGGAGCCCCGTTCTTCTGGCGGATGCCGAGGTACGCGAGCAGGTGCTCGAGGCCGTTGCGACCTCCGACCAGCCGGGCGGTGTACACGGTCCCGTTGTCGGTGAGCGTGGCGGCGGGCCAGCCGTGCTCGTCGCCGGCGGCGGTGAAGGTCGCGACCACGTCGTCGCCGCTGACCCGGCGGAACACCGTGCACCCGAGCAGGAAGCGGGAGTGGTCGTCGAGCCAGCTCGCGATCTCGACCCCGCTCCCGTCGGCGAGCCGCCAGTGGGTGAAGTCCGCCTGCCAGACCCCGTTGGGCGCGGCCGCCTCGAAGCGGATCCAGGAGCTCCGGGGCCGCTTGTGCGGCTCGGGCACGACGAGGCCCGCGGCGTGGAGGACCCGGCGGATCGTGGAGGTCGAGGGCACCGTCAGGCCCTCGCGCTCCAGGTGCCAGGCGATGGTGGCAGGACCGGCGTCGAGACCCCGCCCGGCAAGCTCCGTCCGCAGCGCGGTGATCCGGGCACGGACGCCGTCGGGCACCGCATGGGGGCTCGTCCGCGGCCGACGGGACCGGGGCTCCAGGCCGTCGAGGCCGGCCTCCCGGTACCTGGCGAGGAGCCGCTGTAGATGGCCCCGGGAGAGGTGGCACTCCGCTGCGGCGGCGGTGACGGACAGCTGCCCAGAGACGACCTTGAGGACGGACACGCGGTGCTTCGACATGCGGCGGACTGTCACGCATGTCCCGACTCATGTGTGCCCTATCAGGTGTCACCTATGTCGTGAACTCAGACACCTCCGGGCGCGCCAATCCCGCGCACGCCCCGCGTCGCTGCGGCCGCCGATCAGGTGCGACCTGCCTGACCGCCGCGCTATGCTGGTCGCTCGGGGCGTGCGCCCGTGCACTCGAGGAGGCCGCATGGAACTGCTGATCATCGTCGGGATCATTGTCGTCATCGTCGTGATCCTCGTAGGGATCTATAACGGGCTCGTCACCCGGCGCAACCGGATCGACGAGGCGCTGGGCCAGATCGAGGTCCAGCTGAAGCGCCGGCACGACCTGATCCCGAACCTCGTCCAGGCCGTGAAGGGCTACATGGGGTTCGAGCAGGACGTCCTGACCCGGGTCACCGAGGCGCGTGCCAACGCGGTCGCGGCCGGGGCGCAGGGTCCCGCCGGCCAGGCTGCCGCCGAGAACATGTTGACCGGCGCGCTGCGCTCGCTGTTCGCGGTGGTGGAGAACTACCCGGATCTCAAGGCCAACCAGAACGTCATGCAGCTCCAGGAGGAGCTCACGACGACCGAGAACCAGATCAGCTTCTCCCGCCAGCACTACAACGCCACCGTGCTGGACTACAACAACACGATCCAGACCATCCCGAGCGTGATCATCGCGGGCCCGCTGGGCTTCACGAAGCGCGAGTTCTTCGATGCTGAGCCGGAGGCCAGCCAGGTCCCGAACGTGGATCTCACGCTGAACTGAGGCGGGTCGCACATCGGCCCTGCCTGACGCGACATGGCGGCAACCTTCTACTCCCAGATCGGGGCCAACAAGCGGAACTCCGTGCTGTTGGCCCTGGTGGTCGTGGTCCTCCTCGGGCTGCTCGGCCTGCTGATCGGCTGGGCAGTCACGGGCGACCCACGGGCCGCCCTGCCCTCGATGGCGATCGCGATCGCTGTCGGTTTTGGGGCAGCCCTGTTCTCGTACTTCGGCGGCGATGCGCTCGTGCTCAGGACCTCCGGGGCGCGCGAGGTCACGGCCGCGGACCAGCCGCAGCTGGTCAACGTGGTCCAGGAGATGGCCCTGGCGGCCAACGTGCCGATGCCCAAGGTCTACCTCATCGACGATACGGCGCCCAACGCGTTCGCCACGGGCCGGGATCCCAAGCACGCGTCGGTGGCGATGACGATCGGGCTGCTGCAGAAGCTGGACCGCGAGGAGCTACAGGGTGTCCTCGCCCACGAGCTCTCGCATGTGCGGAACTTCGACATCCGCTTCTCGCTGATGGTGGGCGTGCTGGTCGGCTCGATCGCGCTCCTGGCGGACTTCTTCCTGCGCTTCTCGATGTTCGGCGGCATGGGCCGCCGCAGCCGCCGCGGGTCGTCGGACTCCGGGGGTGGGGGAGTGCAGGTGGTGATCATGCTGCTCGCCCTCGCCCTGGCCATCCTGGCACCGATCATGGCGCGCCTGGTGCAGATGGCGGTCAGCCGGCAGCGCGAGTACCTCGCCGACGCGTCGGGCGTGGAGCTCACCCGGAACCCGTACGGGCTGGAGCGGGCCCTGGCCAAGATCGCGCTGGACACGGAGCCTCTCGAGGTGGCCAACCGCGCCACGCAGCACCTCTACTTCGAGAACCCCATCAAGGCGGCCACCGGGTCGTCCCGCGCGCTGTTCTCGACCCATCCGCCGGCGCTCGACCGGATCAACCGCCTGCGGGCGCTCAGCGGCCAGCCCCCGGTTACGGACCCGGCCATGGTGCTGGATCCGGGGGCCCAGGCAGCGCTGTCGCGCGCCCCCGGACCGCCGCCTCCGCCGGGTCGCTGAGGTTGCCCCCCGTTCGGGTCCCGTGCTATTCTCCGGCGCGCCGACGGGGCCCCACGGGGACCCGGGAACGGGCCGAGATAGCTCAGTTGGTAGAGCACGCGACTGAAAATCGCGGTGTCGCCAGTTCGAATCTGGCTCTCGGCACCATCACCTGGTCGGTCATCGAGCGGAAGTGGCTCAGTTGGTAGAGCGCAACCTTGCCAAGGTTGAGGTCGCGGGTTCGAACCCCGTCTTCCGCTCCATTCCTCCCCATATCGAGCACCAGACCCGGTCCCGCTGCCCCTTCGTCTAGTGGTAGGACAGCGGACTTTGGATCCGTTAGCCGAGGTTCGAATCCTCGAGGGGCAGCCAATCTGACAACCGCCCGCCGGCGAATGGACCGGCGCCACGGGGCGACGTGGTGAAGTGGCTCAACACGGAGGTCTGCAAAACCTCTATTCATCGGTTCGAATCCGATCGTCGCCTCCAACTGAGCGCAAAGAAGCCCTCGGCCAATACGGCCGGGGGCTTCTGACTTCCATCCACGGGCCGCATCGGCCGCGCATAGGCCGGAAGGGAATTCCGGGTACTCGGGCGCGGTGTTGTCCGAGTCGAGGTGCTGCGATCAATGGCTCCACATCCTGGCGAGCTGAACTCGGCTGCGTCGGCCAGCCTGGCGGGTGGCACCATCTACCTCCGTCATCGGTGAGGCCCCCCGACCGGGGGGCGGCCGGGGGGGGCGCCTGGCGGTCTATCGGGCTTGGTGCACCGTGCTTCAGCCCTCGGGCTGCGTAGCCTCGCCGAAGTCGCGCTCGCCGTCGCCAAAGCTAGGCGGGTCGGGAGACGCTAGGGGTGAGCTGTCCGCACTCTGCTCTGGCAAGCGAGGAGCGCTGGGGCTCCAAGCACGGAGCCCCTGGACGACCTCCCGGTAGAAATCGAGCGCCTGCTTCTTGCTCTCGTTTACGAAGCTGCCCTGATTCTTGCCGCGCTTCGTACCGAGCTCGCGGGACAGCGAAACCCGGAACGCTCGTGGCTCCCGCTTCGGATCCTGAGCGTAGAGGAGCCGGTCCGGCTGTTCCCGGGCATCCTTCAGCATCACCGTGACCGATTCCTTGACATTCGGGTACCGGGCGTCGATCCGAAGCGCGTCGTTGGTGTCGCGGAGCTGCCGGAGGAGCCACGAGACTCGGGTCCTCGGTCGTCCATCTCGGGGTGCGGCCAACTCGACGCTCGTCGTGAACAAGCGCGTGCGGAGGTCGGCCGCAAGGTCGATTGGCGCAGCTGCATCCGGGACCCGAACGGTTGCCTCCAGCCGACCGCTCTCGACAAGGTTTCTCACGATCAGATCCCGGCGAGCACCAACGTCGAGGTTGCGAGGCCAGACGGGATCGACGTCCCGGCCGAGGTCCTGACACAGGCCCAAGGCGAGGTACTGGACGAATTGCTCCCAGCGCGAGGCCACGTCTCGGACGTCCTTGTCGGGTGCTCGCAGGGTCAGTTGGCGCGCACCGTCGCGAACGGCGACCCAGGACGCTCCCATATCCTCGAAGCCGCCGGCGCCAGCGCGCTCGTGGTCGAGGTAGGCGATGAGCTCGCCGAGGATCCATGCCTGGTCCGTGTCAGCGATGCCTCGATGCTGGTGCCATACCCGAGCGATGGTCATCACTCGCCACCACGAGATGTGATAGAGCGACACGCGCTTCAGTTTGCGGGCATCGACCGCTACCGGGCTTTCCGTCGGCGACGAGGCGATCTGGTTGCTGATCGTGAGCAGGGCGTCGAACCCGTGGACCTTCGCGATGTCGAGGTACCGCTCGATCTGCCCGGCCTGGAGCGGTGCGCCGCCGGTCTTCACCTCGACGAGACAGACCCAACGCGTCTTCCCGCGCTCCACCACGATCGCCCCGTCGGGGATCACCGTCTTGTTGTCGGCGTCCTGGAAACGGACCTCCGTGTAGGTCTCGATCCGACCGGCCGGTGCGCCCAGATGCGCCGTGATCGCCCGCCCGAACTGGGGTACAGCCTTGATCACGGCGAGGAGCGAGGAGGTAGCCCGTTGCTCCTGCTCGTCCTGACCACCGATCCCAGTGGTCGGAATGAGCCTCGCGGGTTGCCACAATTCCTCTGGCTTGGGTGGCACTTTCGCGGCAGACCTTGGAGCTGGCTTCGCGACCGCCATGAGTTGCACCCTCGTTGGTTGCTCCGTCTAGCCGAGCCTAGCGCTTGGCTCACTCCCGTGTGAGGGAAACCGGTCACGGCGCAACGCTCCCGGCTCCACGCCGCCGGAGCGATCTCGGCTACGCCGACCACCTCACGGCGGGGCGACCTGAGGACTATCGTGGTGAGGAGAGCGGACCCGGGCCAACCTGACGGAACAAAGGGAGAGGGACGGTGATGCGGCTTCTTGGCCTCCTGGTTGCGCTGGTGGTGGTCAGCGCGTGCGGGGGAGCAGCAACGACGACACAGCAACCTGCGATCAACCAGGCGCCCGCGACGGCGGACCCGGGCAGCGGCGGAGGGACCACCGAGGAGGTGACGACCCCCGAACCCGAGATTTCGCTGCCCAAGTCGCACGCGAAGGTGACCGAGCGCAACTGGAAGAAGATCGTCAAGGCGCCCGACGACTACACCGGCAAGGGCTACCAGCTTTGGGCGTGCATCACCCAGTTCGATGCCGCGACCGGTGACGACTCGTTCCTGGGCAATGCCTCCTTCAAGAAGCTCAAGTACTGGTATCAGGGCGAGAACGCGTACTTCACGGGTGAGCCGCGCGCCCTCATCGACGTTGTCGAGGACGATGTCGTGGTGATGAACGTCGTTGGCCTCGGCTCGTACAGCTACGACACCCAGATCGGCGGCAACACGACCGTGCCCGCATTCCTCGTCACCAAGATCACCCGTAAGGGCAGCTGCTAGCTGACTCAGAGCGACACCGACGAGCTCACGGCGGGATGACTCTCGGCCATTGTGATTGAGTGTGCGTCCCAGCTGGAGGGAATGCGTATGCGGGCAATCCTGATGTTCTGCCTGTTGATCGTGGGACTGATTGTCGGCTGCTCGACAGCGGCTCCAGCGGCGTCTCCACCACCCACGGTATCTGCGACCGCAGGCACCCCGCGGCCGACTGGTGGGGTGAGTTCCAGTGATGAGCCTTGGCCTGAGGGGTTCCAGGCCCCGCTGTGCGAAGCGCTGAATGGGATGGCCGGCCCCTTCGCCGAGGACTTCGGCAAGGTCGGCGCCGCGCTCAGCGCGGACGAGCCCGACTTCGATTCCATCGCAACTACGGCCTTTGCCCTGAAGACGGATGTCGACGCAATCGAAGTGGCACTGGACGGCGTGCCTCGCTGGGGACCGGCGACGGATCTTGTTGCGACCCACCGAAAGATGCTGTCTGCCTGGGGCGCTGTTGCGTCCGACCTTGAGCAAGGAGCAAGCGCGAGGGACTTCGATCTCATCGGGCGGGCCACCACGCGTCTTGTCACGGCAACCGCGCTGCTCACGGAGACGACTGCTGCGTTGGAAGCGTTCCTTGCAGACGTCCCGTTCGCCTGCGAGTAGGTATCTCAACGACGCGGACCAGCTCACGGCGGGATGACCGGCGCGCTAGCCTGTCCGTGTGGGCCGACGCCAGCGCCAAAGACGAAGCACACGGAGCTACGTCGTGGAGCTCGTCGTCGCTGTGGTCGCCATCGGCGCGATCTGGGTGTTCCTGTCGGCGGGTGGGCCCAGCGCCGCCGGACAGCTCTGGGCCGACCTTATCGGAGCGCCATAGGGGCGTCGGACGGTGGAGTTGGGCAGTAACGCGGGCAGCAGTAGAGGCGATCGAAGCCGGTCACCGGGCCCGAACGGATGGCCGGTTCGTGCGTGATCGCTGACTCCACGGACGCCATCGGACGGTTCGCGAAGGTGCGCCTGACCTACAGATACGCGCTGCTGCGATGAGGCCGCGGCGCACGCGGCGTCGCGATGAGTCCGCTCACGCCGCTGGCACCCCTCCAGTGAACACGGACCGGCGTGACCCAGCGACGGACCTTGCCGAACGCTCGCCCAGCGCGAGCCGGTCGCCTGTGCCGTCGCCCGCCTCGCGACGCCGCTGGCGCCCCCGGTTCCGCGCACGCCGCTCCGATCTCTGCCTCCGGCTCAGCGTCGGCGAGCGGCTCGCGCCCGATCGCCTCTGGCCGCGCACCCGCCACGCTGCAACCGGCCCACGCCACGTCCGGCACGCGCCTACGATGGTCGCGAGGGCACGCGAGTGTCCAGCGCACGAGGGAACCTGGTCATGACAACCGTCGCAAGCTGCATCCATGGCACGTGGAAGGAGTTCGGCCTCGTCGTCCTCCGTGGCGTCGACGGTCTCGTTGGCAGGATCGAGCAGGAGTTTCCAACCGGGCTGGAGAAGGTCCCGCACCGGGATCACGCCCATTACGTGATCAAGGTGCGGTGGTGTCGTGCGGCGACCCGCGAGGAGCACGCCCTGCGGCAGTTCGAGACGCCGCCGGGCCGGGCCGCGGACCCCGAGGGCGTCAGCCACGAGGTCTGCCAGGACCTGCTTCCGTTCACGTGGAGCTGACCGCAGACCGAGGCAGGCGACAGGGCCAGGCCGCGTGAACACGGGCGTCCCGCGGCGCCGCCGCCGGCGATGCTGATGCCCGGCATGGTGCCTGAGTGCGCCATTGTTGACGGGCGGCAATTGCGCTCGACGACCCTACCCGACTACTCTGCACTGACGTCCGGCCGCGAATACCTGTATGACGAGCGGGGACGCATCGAAGGAGGAGGGTCGGCGCGTGGCACGAGTGCCCGGGATCCTCAAGCGATCATCCAAGGAAGAGCAGCTGGAGCTGGAGCTGGCCCGCCAGGGCAGCGCCGCGCGCCTGGAGCGCCTGCTCCTCCAGCGGGAGGGTCTCGACCCGGGTGACATCGCCCGCGATGACGCGGTGGCCGCCGACCCGGAGCCGCTCGAAGAAGCCCCCGGGGATCCCGCGCCGGAGGCCGCGAGCGTCCCGATCTTTGAGTCGCCGGGGATCCCGGTGATGGCCGATGACGTCGTCGCGGCGGCCGGAGCTCGACACCGGGCCTCCCATGTACCGTCGATCGTGGTGGTCGCGGACGACTGGGACCTGGACCGCCGCGAGCCGGTCGTGACGCCCACGCCAGTCGTGACGCCCGAGCCGGTCGCGCTTCCCGCCCCAGCCCCCGAGGCGGTGACGCCAGATCCGGTCGTGACGCCAGATCCGGTCGTGACGCCAGAGCCTGTCGTGACGCCAGAGCCTGTCGCCAAAGCTGACGTGATCGAGCCGGTTGCGACGCTCGAGCCGGTCGCCGAAGCTGACGCCGATCTGAACGGTGCCCATCCGAAGCCAACCGTGCCCCGCGCGAAGAAGCGTGACACCAGGTCCCAGGCGGCGGCCAAGTCCGGCAAGTCGGTCATCCCACCTCGCCCGCCGCGCACCGTGCCACCGGCGCGCCAGGTCGTTCTCCCGAAGGCGGCCCCTCGGCGACGTCGACAGCCGCTCGTGCTCGCAGCCTGTCCGTCCTGCGCCGTCCTGCTCGAGCCCCGGCCCACCTCGAGCCGCCGCTGCGGCAACTGCCGTGAGCGCATCGTCGTCAAGCGACTCGACGGCGGCGTCCTCTACCTCACGGAGACGGCGGCGGCCACCCTGGTGGCTGCGCAGCGTCGTGTGAAGGAGCTCACCCGACTCGCCCGCCCGCGGGACCGCTGGCTGGTCCTGGCGACGACCACGGGGGCGTCCACGGCCAGCGTCCACAGGCTCGCCTCCGCGCTCCCGTCGGAGGAGGGGATCGCTGCGGCATGCGCCCTCTACGTGCAGACCGCGAATCGCGCCTATGCGGCGGCGAAGCGGGACCACCGTTGGGCAGACGCGGCTTCGATCAGGCGGACGCAGGCCCGGTCCCTGCTCAAGGCCGCCGACCCGGACGCGCCTGCTCCTGACGAGATCCGGGACCTCGAGCGTGAGGCAGCGATCGCGGACCTCAAGGGCTTGCGCGTGACCGGCCGGGAGGCCGTGCTTGTGGCCGGTTCCTGCTGCGAAACGTGCCGCGCGGATCGTGGACTCGTCGTGCGGATCAGCGAGGAGCTGAAGGCCACCATGCTGCCGCATCCCGCCTGCCCGAAGGTCCTGTGCGGATGCCGCTGGAGCGCCGCCCGCCTGACGGCGCGACGCCCCGGCGCAAGGGGATAGCCGGGCGGGTGGCCGGGCACGCGGGTAGGATGGCTGCGTCCGCACGGTCGGACATGCCGAGGTGGCGGAACCGGCAGACGCTGCGGTCTTAAACACCGCTGGGGGCAACCCCGTGCGAGTTCGAACCTCGCCCTCGGCACCAGCGCCCGGAGCGGGCTGCCCGCGGTGCGGGCGTTCCGGATGCTCGCCGCCGCGGTCCCTCGGGTCAGCGGCCGAAGAGCCCCCGCTTCTCCTTCTTGCCCTCGTCCGTCCTGGGGGCGATCGTGCGTCCGAGCACGAGCGTGGCCAGGGCACGCAACTTCTCGGCCGGCGGCGACTTCGGGGCGCTGCGGACCACCGGGTTGCCCTCGTTCACGGCCTTGAGATAGACGATCGGGTCGTACGGGAGCTCGGCCGAGATCTTCGAGCCCAGGACGGTCTCCACGTCGCTGCGCTTGAGCAGGTCTCGTGCGAACGCGTTGTTGAGCACGAACACGGTTTGCACACCAAGGGATCCGTTCTCGGTCAGCTGCTCCAGCAGCACGTGCACGGAGTTGAGCGCGGGGATCTCGGGCAGCACGGGTACCACGACCGAGTACGAGAGCGAGAACAAGGACGTGAGCCTGGGGTCCAGCGCGGTGCCGGCATCGACCACGATCACGTCGTAGGCCTCGATGGCCCGCGCGAGCATCAGCTCGATCTGCTCGGTGCTGATCAGGGCGGTGAAGGTGGGGGAAGGAGGCGACGCGAGGACGTGGACACCGCTGGCATGGTGGATCGCGTAGGTTCGGAAGAGGTCCGTCTCGTGCAGGGCACCCTCGTCGCGTGCCAGCTCCAGCAGGGTCTGCTTCGGCTGCAGGTTGAGGTGTGAGGCCACCTGCCCGAAGGACAGGTCGAGGTCCACGAGGAGGACCTTGTTGGGCTGCGTCTCGGCCGCGATGACGGCGAGGTTGGTGGCGACCGTCGTCGTGCCGACGCCGCCCTTGGGGCTGAACACGGTCACGAGCCGGTGACCCTGGATGTCGCCGATGCCACCGCCCGCGCCGGCGCCGCCGCGCTGGGTCGTGAGGGCCAGGGCCTCGATCCGCGCCTCCAGCTCCGGCTGGTCGAACGGCCGGGCGATGACGTCGTCGGCACCGGCTTCCAGGAGCGCGATGCGCTCGTCCAGTTCGCCGGTCTGGGCGACGGCAAGCACCGGGATCCCGGCCGTCTTCGGGTCGGCGCCCAGCATCGTCACGACATCCGCGACCGTCGCAGGCGGGGTCACCCGGTCGATCAGGACCAGGCTGTAGCCGGCGGCCGCGGCCACGGCCTCGTCCGGCCGGGTGACGACGGTGACGCCGTGGCCGGGTACGGTCAGTGCAGTGGCCAGCGACTGCACGGACTTGCGGTCGGTGGCCAAGAGCAGGATCGAGAGCTGCACGCGTTCCCCCAGCAATACTTTCGTCACCGCGGGCGATGGTGACGGCGAGAGGATACGGCACCCTGCGGACACTCGCAGATCGGTGCCGTGGCGGCCCGTGCTATCCTCCCGCGGTCCTTTCGGTCCCGTGCCGGCATGCCGTCAGCGGGGCAGATACCCATTGGAAGGAGACAAGCAGGCCGTGCGCCGCTATGAACTCATGCTCGTTCTCAAGCCGGATGCGCCGGATGAGCGGGCCGCCGCGGTCATCGACCGCACCACGCGCTATGTCGTCGCCTCGGGTGGCCAGATCGTCAAGGTCGCGCCCTGGGGGCGTCGCCGCCTCGCGTATCCCATTGACCGCTACCGGGATGGCTCGTACCACATCGTGGTCTTCGAAGCCCCGGCCGAGGTCATCGCGGAGATGGAGCGGAGCCTCCAGATCACGGAGGACGTGCTCCGCTACCTCGTGACCCGCGCCATCCGGCCGGTCAAGGCCCGCCGCGACGCGGCCGCCGCCGAGGACGCCGACGACATCGACGCCGAGCTCCCGTCCGCCGATGAGGACGATGCCGAGGATGACGGCGAGCAGATCGACGAATCCGAGAGCGAGGCCGCGCCCGCGGCCATCGACTGAAGAGGAGCCGGCGATGGCATTCGCGAAGGTCATGATCATCGGCAACCTCGGACGTGACCCCGAGATGCGGTACACCCCCAACGGGCGTCCCGTGACCGAGTTCTCGGTCGCGGTCAGCCACCGCAGCCGTGACCCGCAGTCAGGCGAGTGGCAGGACGACCAGACCGACTGGTTCCGCGTGACGGTCTGGGGTGATCGCGCAGAGCGGACCGCGGAGCAGTTCCGCAAGGGGAACAAGGTCTTCGTCGAGGGCCGCTTCCGCACCCGCGAGTACGAGGCCCGGGACGGCCAGAAGCGGACGTCCCTGGAGATCACCGCCGACAACGTGATCAGCCTCGATGCCCGGGTCCGCGACGAGGAGGGCTCGTTCGGAGCCCCGTCGGGCGGCAGCGGCGGTGGCGGAGGCGGCGAGTCCGTGCGGCCCACGCGACCATCGGCGCCCGCGCCCGACGACCTCGACGACCTCCCGTTCTGACGATTGTCCCGCGGCCTGAGGGCCGCTCCGGCGGCAAGCCCGCCACCACCAGGAGACACCGCTCATGCCCCCCCGCACGAAGAAGCGCGACGACTACTACCGAGATCGCCGGCGCCGGAAGGTCTGCTCCTTCTGCGCCGACAAGACGGTCGTGATCGACTACAAGGAGGTCAACCGCCTCCGCCGCTACCTGTCCGAGCGCGCCAAGATCGAACCGCGCCGCAAGACCGGGACCTGTGCTGCTCACCAGCGCGAGCTGTCCGTGGCGCTCAAGCGGGCCCGCCACGTGGCCCTGCTCCCGTACGCGCCGCAGCACCTTCGCCCCTGACGTCGTGACGCGGCACGGCGATCAGGCGAGGGGAGCCGGTCCGGAACCGGGCGCCCAGCGGTGATCGTCGTCCTCGTCCTGCTTGCGGGCGGCATAGCCGCCGGCGCCTTCGGCTCCCTGCTGGGGCTGGGTGGTGGCGTGCTCATCGTCCCGATCCTCAACCTGGGCTTCGGGCTGCCGTTGCGCGAGGCCGTCGCGGTCTCGCTCGTGTCGGTGATCGTCACCTCCAGCGCCTCGGCCGGGGTGTACCTCCAGCGGCACGTGGCCAACCTGCGCCTGGGTATGACCCTCGAGCTGTTCTCGGCCATGGGGGCGCTGGTCGGCGGCCTGATCGCGTTCCTCATTAACGAGCGGCTGCTGGCCGGCCTGTTCGCCGCGCTCCTCGCGTGGGTCGCGATCTCGATGGCCAGGCGCAACGACCGACCACGCACGCAGGCGCCGGCCGAGCCCGTCCCCGTGGGATCCGCCGATCCCGAGGCACCCGGGCCCGTCGCACTCGAGGCGGCGGCATCCGAGACGGCGTTCGGCACCGCGCCCCACGCGGCGCCCGTCGCGGCCGTGCCCTACACGTCGTTCACCGCGACGCTGGCCGGACCGGGCTACACCGTCCACCGCCTGCGCGCGGGCATGCTGGGCTCGGTGTTCGCCGGCCTCAACTCGGCGCTCCTGGGTGTCGGCGGCGGGATCATCAAGGTGCCGGTCATGCACATCTGGATGGGCGTCCCCCTGCGCGTGTCCACCGCGACCAGCAACATGATGATGGGCATCACCGCGACGGCGTCGGCCGTCATCTACCTGCTGCGGGACGAGATCGACCCGTTCATCGCCGGCCCGATCGCCCTGGGCGTGTTCGTCGGGGCCTCGTTTGGCTCCAGGCTGGCCCACCGCGTCAACCTCCGCGTCCTGCGGGCGCTGTTCGTGGTGGTGCTCGTCTACACGTCCATCCAGATGGCCATCAAGGCGTTGGGCCTGTGAGCGGCCCGTCGATGAGGTCCGGCCGCAACGAGGCGGCCTACGCCCTCGAGACCATCGTGGCCCGGCTGCTGATCGTGGGCACCTGGCTGGCGATGGGCCTCGTGCTCGTGGGTGTCGTGCTGATGCTCCTCGACGGGATGGACCCGATGGCGCACGGCGCCGTCCCGCCGTTCGATCTCAGCCGGATCCCGGCGGAGCTGGCGGCGCTCCGGCCCGAGGGGTTCCTGTGGGCCGGGATCGTCCTGATCATCTGCCTCCCGATCGGGCGCGTGATCGTCGCGGGCGTCGGCTATGTGGCCGTCCGGGACTGGCGTCTGGCGCTGGTGTCGGTGGCGGTCTTCCTCGTGGTGCTCGCGTCGATCGTCGCCGCAACCGGACTGGAGGGCTGACGTGGACGCCATCGTGCTCGCCATCGCGTTCGTCGTGATCCTCGGCGGCGCCGAGCTGTTCACCAACGGGATCGAGTGGTTCGGCCGCAAGCTGAACCTGGCGCAGGGCGCCGTGGGGTCCGTGCTCGCGGCCGTCGGCACGGCCCTGCCGGAGACGATGATCCCGATCATCGCCATCGTCTTCGGGAGCGCCGAGGGCTCCGCGCACGACGTGGGTATCGGCGCGATCCTGGGCGCTCCGTTCATGCTCTCGACACTGGCCATGTTCGTGACCGGGATTGGAGTGCTCTACTGGCGTCGGCGGCGGGCGACCGGGACCCGCATGGTCGTGGACACGGGTGTCCTCGTCCATGACATCCGCTACTTCGTGATCGCCTACTCGCTCGCGATCGGGTCCGCCTTCCTCCCGACCAGCCTCGATGGCCTTCGGTACGTCGTGGCGATCGCCCTGATCGGCATCTATGCCTACTACGTCAAGGGTCACCTTGACGCCGAGCCCGAGGAGCATGAGGAGGAGCTGGCGCCGCTCCGCTTCCGGCGGCTGGACCGCAATGGTCACCGGCGGGCACCGCACGTCCCGAGGCTGCGCGTCGTCAGCCTCCAGGTGGTCTTCGCGCTCGCGCTCATCATCGGCGGGGCCTACCTGTTCGTGGGCGCCGTATCCAGCGTCGCTGCCGTCCTCGGTGTCAGCGAGCTCCTGCTCGCGCTCGTGATCGCTCCTATCGCCACGGAGCTGCCCGAGAAGTTCAACTCGCTGATCTGGGTCCGCCGGGGCAAGGACACGCTCGCGATGGGCAACATCACGGGCGCGATGGTCTTCCAGTCAGCGATCCCGACGGTGGTTGCCCTGGTCCTCGCCGGCGACGCATGGCACGTCGACGAGAACTCGATGATCGCTTTCCTGTCGGCCGGGATCGCGTTCCTCGCGGTCGGGGTGATCTTCCTGCCCATGTGGCGTCGGGCCCGCCTGGATGGACGCTCCCTGCTGGTGGGCGGCCTCCTCTACCTCGTCTACCTGACGATCGTCGTGCTGGCCATCGCGGGGTTGCTGCCCATCGGCTGACCGCCGCGAGGGGCGGGGACGCGGAGGGCGACCGGACGGCATGCAAATCGCCCGGTGCTAGACTTTCGGCGACCACGTGGGACTCGCGGCGATCAGCCGCACGCGACCTGGAGCCGACCATGCTCACCCAGCCGTCCGGCACCGCGGCGGAGGCCGTGCCCGCCGAGCCGCGCTCCATCGAGGACCGGATCGCCTACTTCGAAGGCGAGTACGTGCCGCTTCGCGACGCCAAGGTCAGCATCATGACCCACGCGTTCATGTACGGGACGGCGACCTTCGAGGGGATCCGTGGTTACTGGAACGCCGAGCACGAGACGCTGTACGTCCTGTTCGTGCGGGAGCACTGCGAGCGGATCCGCAACAGCGCCAAGATGCTGCTGATGGAGGATCTTCCGTCGGTCGACGAGCTGGTGGAGATCGTCCTGGAGACCGTACGCCGGAACCACGACCGGGAGGACGTCTACGTCCGGCCGTCGTTCTACAAGAGCACCAAGGCCATCGGCGTCCGGCTCCATCACCTCGAGCACCAGCTGTACGTGATCACCTCGCCCTTCGGCAACTACATCGATACCGAGAAGGGCGTCCGGGTGATGACGTCGACGTGGCGCCGCAACGCGGACGAGGCGCTCCCGGCCCGCGGCAAGATCGTCGGCGGCTACGTCAACATGGCCTTCCAGAAGAGCGAGGCGGAGCTCAACGGCTTCGACGAGGCCCTCGTCCTCACCCCCGACGGCCACGCGTCCGAGGGATCGGCGGCGAACCTGTTCGTGGTCCGGGGCGGCGTCCTGATCACGCCGCCGGTCTCGGACGACATCCTCGAGGGCGTGACGCGCGGCGCGATCCTCGGGCTCGCCCGCGATGCTGGCATCCCGATCGAGATCCGCTCCGTGGACCGCTCCGAGCTGTACGTCTGCGACGAGGTGTTCCTGTGCGGGACCGGCGTCCAGGTCAGCCCGGTCATCGAGGTGGATCACCGGGCCGTGGGCACCGGCGCGATCGGCCCCGTCTCGCGGCTGATGAGCGAGCGCTACTTCGCCGCGGTCCGTGGCAACCTGCCCGAGTACCGGAGCTGGCTGAGCCCGATCAAGGGCTAGCGTTCGAGACGCCCGCGCCACCGACCTGGGCCCGAGGCCCTCAGCGATTTGTCGACCGCGGTCCTCAGCCGACCGCGTCGACCGACTTGTCCGGTGCGCTGCTGCCGATGGTGACGATCACGTCGGTGGTCACGGCCGGATCCGTGGCCGTGGTGGCCGTGGCGCCGTAGAGGTCCTCGAGGAACTTGATCGTCTCCGGCATCGTGGCCTCGGCCCCGTTGTAGACCACGATCTCCGTGGCGGCCGTGGTGGGCGATGCCTTCTGGTTCGGCGCCGACGCCTCGATGCCGTTGTAGGCGAGGTACTCGGCGGCGCGGGTGGCCTTGCCGGTCTTGCCGGAGGCGTTGAGGACCCAGACACCCGCGGCCTCCGCACCCAGGCCCTCGCGCTGGGCGAGCAGCTCGGGGCTGATCGAGAATGCCTCCTTCACGGCCTTGCGGATACGTGCGACGTTGGGCGTGATGATGTAGCCGCGCGGGGAGTTGGCGAACTCCGTGGCGTAGAAGCGCGGCGAGAACACGTAGGACCGGATGTCCTTGGTGTTCACGGTTTCCGCGAGCCCCAGGAGCTTGGGCAGCTCGGAGGTGGGGATGTCGGTCTTGACGGACTCGCCAAGGACATCGACGAGCTCGGGGAGGTTGGCGACGATCGCCTGAGCGCTCATCTGCTCCTTGAGCGACAGGAGCACCCGCTGCTGCCGGCGTCCACGATCGAAGTCGCCGCCCGCCGCCCGGTGGCGCGATCGGGCGTAGATCAGCGCCTCTGGACCGCTCATCTGCTGCGGGCCCGCCGGAATGTAGATCCGGGTGAGGGCTCCGCCTCCGGCCGGGTACATGCTCTCGTAGACGGGCATCTGCACGTTGACCTGGACCCCACCGAGGGTATCCACGACCTTGCGGAACCCGCTGAAGTCCACCTTGACGTAGTAGCGGATGTCCAGGCCGTAGAGCTCGCCCAGGATGGCCTTGAGCGAGGCGAATCCGCGGGCGTTCGCGGTCTTGCCCGGCCACAGGTCCGTCCGGTTCCGGTTCTGGGTGAACCAGCTGTTGATCTTGCCGCCGTAGGCGGAGCCCCAGAGCGAGCGCGCGTTCGCCGGCACCGGCACGTCTGCCATGTCGCGCGGGATCTGGAACATCGCGACCTGCTTGGACACCGGATCGATGGACACGACGATCAGCGTGTCCGTGTTGAACGAGGTGTCGCCCGGTCGGGCATCCACGCCGACGGCCAGGATGTTGAGGCGCTCCTTGCCATCCCAGGGCGGCAGGGTGGGGGCGAGGGTTCCCTGCGCGGACGGGTTTGGCGTTGGGATCACGTCCGGGGATGCGGTCGGCGCGTCGGACTCGCCGGGGGCGCTGGTGGCCGCGGGCTCGGCGGACGGCTCGGGTGACCCGGATGCGACCGCTTCCTCGCAGTCGGCACCACCGTCCTCGCTGAAGACGCAGTTCACCAGGTCGAGGGCGAGGACGTTGTAGCGCGCGATCGCGAGGTGTCCGGCCCCCATGACGAGCACGACCGCCAGCAGCCCGGCGATCGACAGCGGGTGCACGGAGAGGCGGGCGCGGCCCAGGCGCCCACCGCCCGAGGCGTCGGCGGCGTTGAGGAAGCGGGCGACCTGCCAGGCATCAATGGCCGCGACGATGCGGTAGACGAGCGCCGCGATGTTGGCGACGAAGATGGCGATCAGGGCGCCCTGGCTCGCGACCATGCCCAGGAGCTCGTAGCTGTCCACCCGCAGCACGATGCCGGTGCCGAACGCGATCACCAGCAGCGGCGCAGCGGCGAAACCCAGCGCACGCGTGTAGGCGCCCGCATAGGCATGGCCAAGGCCGGGGAACAGGAGGGAGAGGAATGCGGCGGCGAACGCGGAGCGCGACCGCGGGGCCCGCTGGTGTGTCGACATCGCGCGGAATGATACGACGGAGGCGGGAATCGGGCCCGGGAGGTCCGTGTGACCGCAGGCGGGTGGCGCGAGCGGCGGAGCCGATAGACTGGTGGCCCGCCGCAGCCAGGCCATGACCCCACCGGCGACCGCTCGAGGCCCGATGTTCCGACCCGTCACCGCCCGACCCGATCTCGTCGCCCAGGAACACGCCCTGCTCCGCGAGTGGGACGAGCGCAGGACGTTCGCCCGCCTCCGCGCGCAGAACGCGGACGGGCCGCGGTGGAGCTTCCTGGACGGACCGATCACGGCGAACAACCCGATGGGCGTCCACCACGCCTGGGGTCGCACCTACAAGGACCTCTTCCAGCGCTTCCACGCCATGCTCGGCGAGGACCAGCGGTACCAGAACGGCTTCGACTGCCAGGGCCTGTGGGTGGAGGTCAACGTCGAGCGCGACCTGGGGTTCACGTCCAAGCGCGATATCGAGGCGTTCGGCATCGCCGAGTTCGTGAGCCTGTGCAAGCAGCGGGTCCTCACCTTCGCCGCCCGCCAGACCGAGCAGAGCCAGCGCCTCGGCTATTGGATGGACTGGAACGAGCCCGCCGAGCTCCTGCGCCTGCGCGACCTGCTCAAGGCCGACCCCACCCAGCAGGTGACGATCGAGGGACCCGACGGTCCCGTCACCGACACGGTGGAGATGGTCGTCGGGCGCCTGGGCATGCCCGATGTCGGTGGGTCCTACTTCACCTTCAGCAACGAGAACAACGACCTGATCTGGGGCTTCCTGGCCGAATGCCACCGACGAGGCTGGGTCTACCGTGGGCACGACACGATGCCCTGGTGCCCGCGCTGCGGGACCGGCCTGTCGCAGATGGAGATGAACGAGGGCTACCAGGACCGGGAGGACCCGGGCCTGACCGTCCGCCTGCCGCTGCTCGACCGCCCGGGCGAGTCCCTCCTGGTCTGGACGACCACTCCCTGGACGCTGGCCGCCAACGTGGCAGCGGCGGTGGGGGAGGACCTTCGGTACGTCAAGGTCCGCCAGGGCGATGACCAGTTCTGGCTGGGCAAGGGCACGCTCAAGCAGGCGCTGCGGGGCCCGTTCCAGATCGTGGAGGAGCGGGCCGGTTCGGAGCTGGCCGGCTGGCGCTACACGGGCCCCTTCGACCAGCTGCCGGCGGTCGCGTCGGCCTTCGCGGATGCGGACTATGAGCACCGTGTCGTCACCTGGGACGAGGTCGGCGAGGACGAGGGGACCGGCATCGTCCACATCGCTCCCGGCTGCGGCGCCGAGGACTACCAGCTGGGCCGTGAGATCGGGCTGCCGGTCATCGGTCCCATCGACGAGGACGGCCGGTACTACCCGGGGTTCGGATGGATGGCGGGTCGGGAGGCCCCGGCGATCACCGAGGCGATCATCTCCGACCTCGAGCAGCGCCACTTCTTCTACCACCTGGAGCCGTACAGCCACCGCTACCCGCACTGCTGGCGGTGCGGAACGCCGCTGCTGTTCCGGCTCGTGGACGAGTGGTACATCAGCATGGGCGAGGTCTACGACCGGCCCCGCGACCAGCTGACCACGGAGGAGGTGGACGCATCCCTCCGCTACCAGATCATGGAGGTCGTGGACCGCATCCGGTGGATCCCGGACTTCGGCCACGAGCGGGAGCTGGACTGGCTCCTGAACATGCGCGACTGGATGATCTCCAAGAAGCGCTACTACGGCCTGGCGCTGCCGATCTACGACTGCCGGGCCTGCGGGCACTTCGACGTGATCGGGGGGCGCGAAGAGCTCAGGGAGCGGGCCATCGAGGGATGGGAGGCCTTCGAGGGCCACACGCCGCACCGTCCGTACGTGGACGCGGTCCAGGTCGCCTGCTCGTCGTGCGGCGAGCCGGTCTCCCGGATCGCCGACGTCGGCAACCCCTGGCTGGACGCCGGCATCGTGCCGTTCTCCACGCTCCACTTCCGCGAGGATCCCGAAGCCTGGGCGAAGTGGTTCCCGGCCGACTTCATCACGGAGAGCTTCCCGGGCCAGTTCCGGAACTGGTTCTACGCGATGCTCGCGATGAGCACCGTGCTGCGCCGGGAGGAGCCGTTCCGGACGATCTTCGGCTACGCCACCCTGTTCGGCGAGGACGGCCGCCCCATGCACAAGAGCTGGGGCAACGCGATCGAGTTCGACGAGGCCGCGGAGCGCATGGGCGTGGACGTCATGCGCTGGATGTACGCGTCCGCCCGGCCCGACGACAACATCCTGTTCGGCTGGCATGCCGCCGACGAGGCGCGCCGCGGGCTGCTGGTCCTGTGGAACGTGTACGCGTTCTTCGTCACCTACGCCCGACTCGCGGGCTGGACGCCGGCCGTGGGGTCACCGCCCGTGGCGGAGCGTCCGCCGCTCGACCGCTGGATCCTGTCGCGGTCCGCGGGGGTCGCGGCGAAGGTCGAGGCGCACCTTCGTGACTTCGACGCGGAGGCGGCGACGCGGGTCCTGTCAGCGCACGTCGACGACCTGTCCACGTGGTACCTGCGGCTCTCCCGCCGCCGGATGTCGCGCTCGACGGGAGCGGACCGGGATGCGGCCTTCGCGACGCTGCACGAGGCGCTGGTCGCGCTGTCGCGCACGGTCGCGCCGTTCCTCCCGTTCCTCTCCGATTCGATGTACGGAAACCTCGTGGCCGGCCTCGATCCGGACGCCCCGGACAGCGTCCACCTGACTCCGTGGCCGGCGAGCGAGCTCGCCCCGCTGCGGGACGAGGGCCTGGAGGAGGCGATGGCGGTCGCGCGCAGGGCCGTGGACCTGTCGCGCACCCTGCGGGGACAGGCCAGCCTCAAGATCCGCCAGCCGCTGGCCCGCCTGTGGCTGGCCCTGCCGGGCCGCGTGATGACCGAGCTGGACGCCCTGCTCGAGCTCGTCCGCGTCGAGGCGAACGTCAAGGCCGTGGAGATTATCGGCGACGAGTCGGCGCTGGTGGATCGCGGCGTGAAGGTGCTGCTTCCGCGGGTCGGCAAGCGGCTCGGGGCGCGGATCCCCGCCGTCATGGCCGCTGCCCGGGAAGGTCGATTCGAGATCAACCCTGACGGAGGGGTCACGCTGGCGGGGGAGACCCTGGCCCCAGACGAGGTCGAGATCCAGGCCACTCCGAGACCCGGGACCGCGGTGGCCCACGACGACGGCCTGGTCGCCGTGATCGACACCATCCTCACGCCCGACCTGCGTGCCGAAGGCGACGCTCGCGAGCTCCAGCGGGCCGTCCAGGACCTGCGCAGGGCGGCGGAGCTGGAGCTGGACGATCGGATCGTCCTGTGGGCCGACGGGCTGGCGCCGGACCTGGATCCGTACCTCGGGTCCCTGGCCGCGGACACGCTCGCCGACGAGATCCGCCGCGAGGCGCCCCCCCAGGACGCTCCGACCGCGGTCGTGCGTCTTGAGGCGGGCGAGGCGAGGATCGCTCTTCGTCGTGCCGGCCGGGACGCCTGACCCCATGACGCGGCCGGTGGCGGAGGACGAGGTGGCCGACGCGGCCGCCGGGGCGAAGGCGTGGCGCGGGCCGTCCGCCGGACGCTGGGCCCTGTTCGCGTCGCTGGCGATCGGCGTGGTCGTGCTCGACCAGCTGTCCAAGGCGTGGATCACCGGCAACCTGGACCCGGCGGCACCCCCAACGCAGATCCTCGGGGACTGGCTGCGCATCGTGTACGGGAAGAACTCGGGCATCCTGTTCGGGATGCTGCCCCAGTCTGCGCCCGCGTTCGGCGTCGTGTCGCTGCTCGTCGCGGGCCTGATCGTCGTGTACCACGCCAAGGCGGGACGGGGCGTGGTGACGACCATCGCCCTCGGGCTCCTGCTCGGCGGCGCCATCGGCAACCTGCTCGACCGCCTGCGCTACGGGGCGGTCGTCGACTGGGTGGACATGGGCATCGGCTCGTGGCGCTTCTACACCTACAACGTCGCGGACGCCTGCATCACGACCGCGATCATCCTGCTGATCGTGATGGCGGTGGTTCCGCAGACCGCCGAGTGGGGAGCCGATGGCTGACCCCTGGGACCAGCCCGCGGCCTCCGTGGACGACGACCTCGAACCGGACGACGACCTCGAGGGCGCGGTGGCGCCCGCCGTTCCCGCCCCGTCGGTCACGCCAGGTCCGCGCCGGCTCCAGGTTCCCGATGGCGAGATCGTCCGGCGCGTCGACCGGTTTGTGGCCGACCGTACCGGCCTCTCGCGTTCCTACGTCCAGAAGCTGATAAGCGAGGGCCGCCTCGTCGACGACACCGGGCGCATGCTGCGCGCGAACTCCGAGGTCCGTGGCGGCGGCGTCACGCTGGAGGTCCCGCCCGCAGAGGTGCCCTACCACCTCGAGCCCGACCCGACCATCGAGGTCCACGTCGTCTACGAGGACGACGACGTCCTGATCGTGGACAAGCAGGCCGGCCTCGTCGTGCACCCGGCCCCGGGGCACTGGCAGGGGACACTGGTCAACGCGCTGCTCGCCCGCGGCGATCACTACGGCGGCATCGCCGGCGTTGCCCGACCCGGGATCGTCCACCGGCTGGACCGCGACACATCGGGGCTGCTGATCGTTGCCCGCAACGACGCCGCCCAGGCCTCCGTGATGGCGCAGCTGAAGGCCCGTCGGGTGCGCAAGACCTACCTTGCGCTGGTCCAGGGATCGGTGGCGGCGGCGGTCGGCCGGATCGAGGCCCCGATCGGTCGCGACCCGAAGGATCGCAAGCGGATGGCGGTGGTGCCGGACGGCAGGAAGGCCGTGACCGGCTACCGCGTGCGGGAGCGGTTCGCCGACTGGACGCTGCTGGAGCTGGACCTGGTCACGGGCCGGACGCACCAGATCCGCGTCCACCTCGCGGCCCTCGGCCACTCCGTCGCCGGCGACGCCGTCTACGGGACCGGGACCGCCCGCAAGGGGCCGGACGGCCTCGAACGCCTGTTCCTGCACGCCTGGCGGCTTGAGCTTGTGTCCCCGTCGACGGCGAGGCTGATCCGTGTCGAGGCACCGCTGCCGGATGCCCTGGAGTCGACCCTGGAGGGCCTGCGCGCGGCCGAGACATTGACCGGCCGGCGGCCATCGGGAGGTGAGGGATGACGGAGCCGGAGATCCTGCTCGGCGCGCCGGGCGCGGTGCTCGTGATCATCAGCGGTCCGTCCGGCGTGGGCAAGGACACGATCATCGACGCGCTGCGCGAGCGTCCTCGCGATCCCGACTACCACTACGTCGTCACCTGCACCACGCGCGGCCCGCGCCCCGGCGAGATCCCGGGCGTGTCCTACCAGTTCCTCTCTCGCGCCGAGTTCCACGCCCTGCGCGCGGCGGGCGAGCTGCTCGAGGCGAACGAGGTCCATGGCAACTGGTACGGCACCCCACGGCGCGATGTCGCGAACGCGATGGCCGCGGGCCACGACGTGATCCTCAAGATCGACGTCCAGGGCGCGATGGTGGTGAAGCAGCGCGTGCCGGATGCCCTGCTGGTGTTCATCGTCCCGCCGTCGCTGGAGGCGCTGTTCCAGCGCCTTCGCTCGCGGGCGACGGAGACGGCCGACGAGCTGGAGATCCGGCAGCGGAATGCCGCCATCGAGCTCGCCCGCCAGGGCGACTACGACCACGTCGTGGTCAACGAGACCGGCGAGGTGCACCGGACCGCGGCGGAGATCGAGGCCGTGATCGAGCAGGAGAAGCGGCGCAACGCGGACCGGCAGATCCGCGTCGGCTGAGCTGAGCGCCGTGCCGTCGACGCTGGGCCTGCTCCCCGGACCCGCACCCGCGGACGGCCGCCTCGTCGAGGTGGCCGTCGACGCCCAGGCCGGACCGGGTCCGCGGACGTTTACCTACCGGGCCGCGGGTGATCTCCAGGATGTCGAGCCGGGCGAGGCCGTCCTCGTCCCGTTCGGGCGCGGCGGACGCCATGCGATCGGGGTGGTGATCGGCGAGGGGACGGTGCCAGAGGGCGGTGAGGCCCGACCGGTCGCAGCCCGGGTCCGGAGCGACGGACCGCTCCTGCCGCCGCTGTCCCTCGCGTTCGCCCGGGAGCTCGCCGCTCGTTACCTGGCGCCGCTCGCGGTCGTGATCCGGGCCATGCTGCCGCCGGGGATGCTGGAGCGGCTGGAGCTCATGGCGGAGGTCACCCCGGCGGGTGAGCGGCGGATGGGGCTCGAGGCACCAGGGTTATTGCTGGCAGACCTGGACCTGCTCGACGAGGTGGCGGGGCGGGCGCGTCCCGTCCGTGATCTCTCGTCGCCCGAGGGCCGCGCCGCGCTACTGCGCCGACTGCGGGCTCTCGCGGACGAGGGCCTGGTGGAGCTCACCTGGACGCTGCTGGTGGCCGCCGTCGGGCCACGCTACGAGCGCCGGCTGTGGCCGACGGACGAGGGGCGGGCTGCCGCGGCGACGCTGGCCGCGGGCGACCGGATGCCGGGCAGGCCCCTGGGTCCCCGGCAGCGAGCCGCCCTCGAGGAGCTGGTGTCGGATGCCGGCGCCGATGCATCCCCGGCTGACGGGGCAGCGGCGGCCTCGCTGGCGGAGCGCCACGGGTCATCGTCGCTCGTCGGCCTCGTCAGGCGCGGCCTGGTGCGGGTCGAGGTCCGCGAGCGGCCGCGCCGACCGCTCCAGGACAGGCCGGCCGCCACCCGGGGAGCCCGCCCGGTCGGGGCGTCGCTCACCGCTGAGCAGGCGGCCGCCCTGCGCCTGGTGCTGGATGCCGTGGCGGCCTCGGACCCGACGCCCACGCTCCTCGATGGCGTCACCGGCGGCGGCAAGACCGCGATCTACGTCGAGGCGATCGCGGCGTCGCTGGCCGCGGGCCGGCCCGCACTGCTGCTGGTCCCGGAGATCGCGCTCGCCGCACCGATCGTGGACCGCCTCCGGGCAGACCTGCCGGTCCGGATCGCCATCCTGCACTCCGGGCTGGGCGAGGGTGAGCGGGCCGATGAATGGCGGAGGATCCGCGCCGGTGGAGCGGATCTCGTGGTCGGGACACGGACTGCCCTGCTGGCACCGCTCGCGGATGTCGGGCTGATCGTGGTGGACGAGGAGCACGACGCCGCCTACAAGAGCGATCGCACGCCCCGCTTCCAGGCCCGGGACGGGGCCATCGAGCTGGGGCGGCTGGCGGGCGCTGCCGTCGTCCTCGGGTCCGCGACGCCCGCCGTGGAGACGATCGGCCACGCGCGGACCGGCCGCTACCGCCGTGCCGTGCTGCCCGTGCGCGCGGCCGGCACGGAACCCGCGGTCACCGCCGTGGATCTCCGGGAGGAGCTGGCCGCCGGCAACCGCGGCCTCATCTCGGACGCGCTGGCGGAGGCGCTCGCGGAGCTGGACACCGAGGACGGCGACCGGGCGATCCTGGTCCTCAACCGGCGCGGGACGGCGTCCGTGGTGCTCTGCCGGGACTGCGGCACGGTCCAGGCCTGCCCGGACTGTGACCGCCCGCTGGTCTACCACCGGGCGGGCACGACGCTGCGCTGTCACCACTGCGGGCGGGCATGGCCCATCGCGACCCGCTGCCCCACCTGTTCCTCACCGCGGATCCGGTACCTGGGCGGGGGCACCGAGCGGGTAGAGCGCGAGGTGCGCACCCGGTTCCCCGGCCTGCGGGTCGGGCGCCTGGATCGGGACGTCGTGGAGCGCAAGGGGGCCGCCGACCGTGTCCTCGACGACTTCGCCGCCGGCCGCACGGACGTCCTGGTGGGAACGAGCCTCGTGGCCAAGGGCCTCGACATCGCGGAGGTCACGCTGGTCGGGGTCGTGTCCGCCGACATCGCGCTCAACCTGCCCGACGAGCGCGCGTCTGAGCGGACGTACCAGCTGCTGGCCCAGGCCGTCGGCCGTGCGGGCCGGGGAGACCGGCCGGGTGTCGCCTACATCCAGACCTACCGCCCGGAGCACCGGGCGATCCGGGCCGTGGTCGACGGCGACTCCGCCACGTTCTACGACGAGGAGCTGGCCCTTCGGCAGCGGTTCGGCTCGCCGCCGTTCGGGCGCCTGGTGAAGCTCACGATCGGCCTTCCGGAGCGCGACGACGCCGAGCGCGAGGCGAAGGCGATGGCGGAGCGCCTCCGATCGGCCGCGCGGGATCGGGGTCTCGACATCCAGGTCACCGGTCCGGCACCCGCCTACATCGCCCGTCGCGGCGACCGGTGGCGGTACCACGTGGTCCTCCGTGGCCGGGATCCGGTCGCCCTCCTCGAGCCGGTCCCGGGCGCGCCGTGGAGCATCGACGTGGACCCAGAGAGCCTGCTGTAGACCCGGCTCGCCGAGACGGCGGCTTCGGCACGAGCCTCTGGGCTCGGACGGCCTCATGAGCGACAATGGCGGAGAACGAGACCGACGCCTGCGCCAGGCCCGAAGGAGGACCACCATGACCGAGCAGACTCCCGACGAGACCACACCCTCGGGCGGCGAGCCGCTCGTCGACGAGCCCATCCCGGACGAGACCCCCAAGGGCGCCGCGGGCGGGGGCTCGGGCTCCAGGGACTGGCTCAACCAGCTCGAGATGATGATCCAGCAGATCTCCACGCAGGCTGCGCCACTGGCCCGCCAGGTCGGGGCGAAGGCCGCCGAGCTGGCCGCCGTCGCCGCCGTGAAGGCCGGCCCGGCCGCCCAGAAGGCCGCCGAGCTGACGGTCGACTACGGGCAGCGGTTCGCCGACAAGGCGCAGTCCGTCGCCGCGGAGCTGCGCGCCCAGGAGGCTGTCGAAGGTTCCGATGGGAACGACGCCGGGGACGAGCCTGCTTCGCCGGCAACCGAGGACGCCCCTGCGGGTGCCGGTGTCCCGGACGAGGCGGCGGACGCGTCGGTCGCGGAGGACCCGACCCAGACCGGCGCCTGACCGTCCCCCGGTCGCTGCGCACGGGAGCGATCCCGCCACCAGTGCGGCAGGTACCTCGAGCGTCCGGCCCGTCGGGGCGCGGGCGGTCGTTGGCTATACTCTGCCGGTCATGAGCATCAAACCCATCGTCCTCCTCGGCGACCCACGACTGCGCCTCAAGGGCGAGACCGTGGACAGCTTCGGCAAGTACCTCCACGAGCTCCTGGACGACCTCACGGACTCGATGCGCCACGCGCCCGGCGTGGGTCTTGCCGCGCCCCAGCTGGGCGAGGCCGTCCGTGCCTGCGTCATCGAGGTCGAGGGAAACCTGTACGAGCTCGTCAACCCGGAGATCGTGCGCACGAGCGGTGACGACCGGGACCTGGAGGGCTGTCTCTCCATCCCGGGCTACGTCGCCTACATCACCCGTCGTGAGAAGGTGTGGGTCGTCGCCCAGAACCGCGTGGGCAAGAAGATCAAGGTCGCCGGCTCCGGACTCCTGGGCCGTGCCCTCCAGCACGAGCTGGACCACCTCCAGGGCAAGCTCTACATCGACTACCTCGACTCGATGGACGAGCTGATCCCCGTTGGGCAGGACGACGACGAGGACGCCGAGATCCGCGGGGCAACGAGCGCCCTGGCGTGACGGACCGGCCGGACGGCCGCGTCCGGGCCGTTTTCCTCGGCAGCGGGTCGTTCGGCATCCCCGCGCTGCGCAGGCTCGCCGTCCACCCCAGCGTCGACGTGGTGGGCATCGTCACCGCCCCGCCCCGCCCCGTCGGCCGCAGGCAGGTGGCGACGCCGACCGCGATCGGCTCGCTGGCCGCCGAGCTTGGGCTGGGACCCGTCCTCATGCCGATCCGGCTGCGCGCCCCGGAGTCCATTGCCGCCATCCTGGCGCTGGAGCCCGGGCTCGCCGTGCTCGCCGACTACGGTCAGATCGTGCCACCGGCGCTGCTGGATCTCCCGCACGGCGCCCTCAACCTCCACCCCTCGGCGCTGCCGCGCTGGCGCGGGGCGGCGCCGATCCCGGCCGCCATCCTGGCTGGCGACCGCGACACCGCGGTGACCCTGATGCGCATGGACGCCGGCCTCGACACGGGCCCGATCGTTGCCCGTGTGCTCGTTCCGCTCCAGGGCGACGAGCGGGCTCCTGACCTGGAGGTGCGCCTGGCCGAGATCGCCGGCGAGCTCCTCGACCGGAGCCTCGGGCCGTGGCTCCGCGGCGGGCTCCTCGGGGAGCCGCAGGCGGAGGACGGCGTGGAGCTGACCCGGCCCCTCACCCGCGAGGACGGCCGATTGGATCCATCGCGGCCGGCGGCCGCGCTGGAGCGGCAGGTTCGGGCGTACCTGCCGTGGCCCGGGAGCCACGTGGTGCTCGACGAGGGCCGGCTCGTGGTGACACGCGCCTCCGTGGCCACCTCACAGGAAGACGACGAGCCCGGGGCGATCGTCCGTCACGGCCGCCTGGCGGCGCTCGCGACGGGCGCCGGGCGCCTCGTGCTGGAGCAGGTGACGCCGCAGGGCCGGCGCCCGATGTCCGGGGAGGACTGGCTGCGCGGCCGGCGCGATCCGGCATGACACGTCGCCGCCGGGGCGTGCGCGTGTCATCATCGGGGAGATGACCGTCGAGAAGCCCGTCGTGATCCCGCTATTCGGGCTGCGACCAGCCCCATCCGCCAGCCGGCGCCGTGACGAGCGTCCCGGTGTGGGCGGGCTCGCGCCCGCCGAGCTGAGCACCTGGTTCACGGACCACGGCGAGCCCTCGTATCGGGCGCGCCAGGTGCTGGATGCCGCGTGGCGCGGACAGCAGACCAGTTTCGACGGGATCCTGACCCTTCCGGCATCGCTCCGCTCAGGTCTGGAGGCCGCGTTTCGTTTCGACACCGTCGAGGACAGCGAGGTTCGTCTCACCGACGGGGTCCTGACCGAGAAGGCCGTCCACCGCCTGTCCGACGGGCTCCTCGTCGAGTCGGTCCTGATGCACTATCCGGCCCGCGCGGAGTCCCGCGAGCGGCACACGCTGTGCATCTCGTCCCAGGCCGGCTGCGCCGTGGGCTGTCCCTTCTGTGCCACCGGTGAGCTGGGCATGGAGCGGGATCTCGAGACCGCGGAGATCGTCGACCAGGTGCGGAGCGCATCCCGCCGCCTCGCCGCCGCCGGTCAGCGCCTCACCAACGTCGTCTACATGGGTATGGGCGAGCCGTTGCTCAACCTGGACCGCGTGCTCGAGTCCATCGCCGCCCTCAACGACCCCAAGCGCTTCGGGCTCGGCGCCAGGCACATCACGGTGAGCACTTCGGGCGTGGTGCCCGGGATCCGCCGCCTGACCGCGCTCGGTCCCCAGTTCACCCTGGCGATCAGCCTGCACGCCGCGCGCAACGCGCTCCGCGACGTGCTGGTGCCGCTCAACCGCCGCTGGCCCGTGGAGGAGGTCGTCGCCGCCGCGCGCGAGCACGCCGGGGCCACCGGCCGCCGGATCACCTACGAGCTGACGATGATCGACGGGATCAACGACACGGATGTCGATGCCGATGCGCTGGCGGAGCTCCTGCGTGGTGACCTCGCGCACGTGAACCTGATCCCGATGAACGCGGTCGCCCACACCCCGTGGATCGGGACGCCGATCCCCGTGCTCGAGCGTTTTGCCGAGCGTCTCCGCGCCGCGGGGATCGCCACGACCATCCGGTTCAACCGCGGCACGGAGATCGGCGCGGCCTGTGGCCAACTCGCCGCCGAGCACGCCGGCCAGCCGACCCCCATGGTGGTCCAGCGCCGGCGGGAGAAGCTGGTCGCCCAGAGCGCCGCGGCGCTGCGCGGGGAGCGGAGCGCCGAACCCGTCCCGGACGGGGTGGGGGAGGGATGACAATGGGCAGCCGCCGGCCCGCCGGCGTCCTGATCGCGGCCAGCATCCTGGACAGCGATCTCGGCGACCTCGGTGACGAGATCCGCCGCGCCGAGGACGCCGGTGCGGATCGCATCCATCTCGACGTCATGGATGGGCACTTCGTCCCCAACATCACCTTCGGCTGGAAGACGATCGAGGCCGTGCGGCGGGTCACCGACATGCCGTTCGACGCCCACCTCATGATCTCGGAACCCGGTCGCTGGACGGAGCAGTTCCTGGACGCCGGCTGCGACTCGATCACGTTCCACGTGGAGGTCGCCGCGACCCAGGTCGTGCCCGCGCTCGAGCGCATCCGGGAGGCGGGCCGGTCTGCGGGACTGTCCGTCAAGCCGGCGACGCCGCTGGTCGCGCTCGATGCCTACCGCGACCTGCTGGACATCATCCTCGTCATGACGGTGGAGCCGGGGTTCGGCGGGCAGGCGTTCATGGATGGGGTGGCGGATACGAAGCTCGGCGCCGCCCGCGCATGGCTGGATCCCTCGGGTGCCTGCGAGGTCCAGGTGGACGGTGGCGGGCGGGCGGAGACCGCGGAGATCATCGGGCGTGGCGGAACCGACGTGATCGTCGCCGGCTCGGCGCTCTACCGCGCCCCGGATATGGCCGCGGCGGTGGCACGCATCCGCTCGATCGCCGGTACCGCCCGCGCGGCGACGCTCGGCCGCTAGGCGGACCACGCGGTGCGCGCGCTCCTGCAGCGGGTCAGCCGTGCGGAGGTCCGCGTGGCAGAGCGCGTGGTCGGCAGGATCGGGCCCGGGCTGCTCGTCCTGCTGGGTGTGGGGCACGGGGACGACGAGGGAACGGCCGATGCGCTGGCGCGCCGGATCTGCGAGCTTCGGGTGTTCGAGGACGACGAGGGCAGGACGAACCGCTCGCTGCTGGACGTGGACGGGGAGGCCCTGGTGGTGAGCCAGTTCACGCTCTACGCGGACACGCGCCGGGGCCGGCGTCCGGGGTTCACCGCGGCCGCCTCACCGGGCCTCGCGAGAGTGCTCTGGCTGCGGGTCGCCTCCAGCATCGAGGTCCAGGGCGTCCGCACGGAGCTCGGGGAGTTTGGCGCGGAGATGGACGTGGAGCTCGTGAACGACGGACCGTTCACGATCTGGCTGGACACGGCGGATCGGTCGGGAGGCTGAGAGCACTCGGCGAGTCGGCACGTCCCGGACGCAACGAAGCCGGCCGCGGCGATCGCGACCGGCTCCCCGTCAGGCCCCGGTCAGGGCTAGCGGGCGCTCTTGGTCAGGGTGCGACGGCAGCGTGTGCAGGCGAGCACCTTCTCGGTGCCGCCGTTCTTCGCGGGCAGCGTCGTGACCTGGAGGTTCGGCTGGTAGCGGCGGTGGGCGCGGACGCGGTTCATTCCCGACGACTGGGGGTTGAAGCCGCCCATCGACGCCTTGCCACAGATGACGCAAGCACGAGCCATGGTCTGGTCGTTTCCTTTGGGGGGGGCCGGACACGAGCGCGCGCCGGCTGACCGGCGCGAGCGGGTGGTATCGTAGCACAGGCTCCGGTCGCCCCCGGATGGCCCCGTCGTGGCCCCCGCCGAGCGCGTGGACCCGCTCGCCAGGAGGACGTTGCCCGCGTGACCGCCGACCCCGAGGGCGATCGCTCGCTCGTCACGAAACGCGCAATCCGTGACCTGGTCCGAGGTGCCGTGCTGTCCGTTTACGGCGTCTCCGGCTTCGCCAGCGGCGGCCCCGTCGGCCGGGTGCTGGGGCGTCTCGGCCTCGCGCACCCCGGACTGCACATCGAGCTGGGCGACGAGCTTGCGGTGGACCTGCGGCTCACCGTGGCCTACGGCCTGCCCATCGCGGAGGTCGCCCGCCAGGTCGAGTCGTCCGTACGGTACGCCTTGCGCAACGCGGTGGAACTTGAGCCGGACCGGATCTCGATCCGGATCGGGCGGCTGGTCCACGAGCATGGGATCCCGCCCACTGCCGAGGCTCCCGATCCCGCCTCGCCCACCCAGTCGGACCTTGCCGCGAGCGGGACGGACGTCGCCTGATGCCCCGCCGATCGTGTGACGGAGCGGGCTTCCTCCTCGCATTCCGGAGCGCCGTCGCGCGCCTCGAGGCGAACGTCGACGAGATCAACGCGCTCAACGTGTTCCCGGTCCCGGACGGCGACACCGGCACGAACATGGTGGCAACCGTCCGGGCGGCGCTCGAGGAGGCCGACAAGGCCGGACCGAGAGCAGATGCCGCGGCCATTGCCCACGCGGTGAGCTTCGGCGCGCTGATGGGCGCGCGTGGCAACTCAGGGGTGATCGCGAGCCAGATCCTCGCCGGCATCGCCGAGGGCCTTGCCGGCAAGCGACGCTTCAACGGGCTCGACCTGGCCTATGCCCTCGAGGCCGGGACGAAGAAGGCCTACAGGGCGGTGGCCAAGCCGGTCGAGGGGACCATCTTGACCGTGATCCGTGAGGCGTCGGCGGCCGCCGTCACCGCGGCCGAGCAGGACAACAACGTCGAGAACGTCCTGCTGGCCACGGCACAGGCCGCGGAGCGGGCGGTGGCCAAGACGCCGTCGCTGCTCCCGATCCTGCGCGAGGCGCACGTGGTGGACTCGGGCGGCCAGGGGCTGCTCCGCCTGTTCCAGGGTGCGCTCGACGCCTCGCGTGGCCGGCCCTACGAGCTGGTTGGCGCCCCGGATCCTGCCGTGGACGCCGCTCCGGGCCGGGAGGCCGTCGCCCGCGTGGTGGACGAGACGGCGTTCGGGTACGAGACCGTGTACCTGATCCGGGCCCTGCCCGGGCGGCCGCTCGACCTTCCGGCCATCCAGGACCACCTCGAAGGCATCGGGGACTCGGTGCTGGTGGCCGGCGACGCGGTCCTGGCCAAGGTTCACGTTCACAACGACCGGCCCGATGCCGTCATCGCCTACGGTCTCGGGCTCGGAACGCTGTCCCGCATCACCATCGAGAACCTCGACGGTCAGGCCCACGACGTGCGCGAGGCGCGGGTCGCCGCCTTTCTGGGCGAGGATGGGGCCGGCTGGACAGGCACGGCCCCCGCGGCGACGTCGGTCGCCTTGGGCACAGCGTCCGCGTCCGGTGCTGACGCGGACGGCGCCGACACGGATCCGGC
The DNA here is from genome assembly GCA_963713975.1 of uncultured Chloroflexia bacterium. Classification (GTDB taxonomy): domain Bacteria; phylum Chloroflexota; class Limnocylindria; order Limnocylindrales; family CSP1-4; genus CAIXZV01. The sequence continues at coordinate 3,147,542 of OY970218.1, read as the reverse complement.
CACCCGGCTCCCCCTGGGGGTCGTCGCCGTCGCGCCGTCGGACGGGCTTGCGGCGCTGCTGGCGGACCAGGCGGCGCCGTTCCGCGAGTACGGGGCGTTCCGCATCGTGCGCGGCGGTCAGGCCGCAAACCCATCGACGGGCGAGCTGCTGGAGGCCGTCCAGGCAACCCAGGCCGACGAGCTCCTGATCCTGCCCAACAACCCGAACGTCGTGCTCGCCGCGAGGCAGGTCGCGTCCATGACGGACCGGCCCGTGCACGTCGTGCCGACGCGCAACTGCGCCGAAGGCATCGCCGCCCTGTTCGAGCTGGATCCGTCGCAGTCGGCCGCCCAAAACGCGGCGGCCATGACGGATGCGGGCCGTGGCCTGCAGACGATGCAGGTGACGGAGGCGGTTCGCGATGCGACCGTGTCCGGGCACAAGGTCAAGCGGGGCCAGACCATCGTGCTCGACCCGGATGACGGCCTGCTTTCCGTCGACAACGACACGGAGCGCGCGGTCCTGGCCGCATTCGGACGGCTGGAGCAGGGATTCGCGGTCGTGACGATCTACTACGGGCACGATGCGACGCTGGCGGCAGCCGAGGCGCTCGCCCGGCGGATCCAGGCGGCAGCCCCGGGCCTCGAGGGCGTGGACCTCGCGCATGGCGGGCAGCCCCACTACCGGTACCTGATCTCCGCCGAGTGAGCGACCGACGGCGGACCACCGCGCCGCGCGGGAGCCGGGCCCTCCGGCCGCAGGTCACCGCCCCACCGCCCGTGACGCCGGCGGACATCCTCCGGTCCCCGGTCGGGCTGTCCGGCATTCCCGGGGTCTCCTCGCTGCGGCGCGTCGCCCGGCGGATGGACGTGGAGACGGTACGCGACCTCCTGTTCCACCTGCCGCGCCGGTACGACGACCTGCGGGATCTCCGGCGGCTCGCGGAGCTGCGCGACCTGGACGACGGCGCGGTCGTCTCGGCGCGGGTGAGGGTCCTGGACATCTCGGTCCAGCAGACGTGGCGGCGTCGGGTCCAGCTCACGACGGCGCACCTCGCGGACGACTCCGGGACGGCGGTCGCCACGTGGTTCGGCCGCCGCTACATCGAGAAGCGAGTGGGACCCGGGGACGAGCTGCTCGTCTCGGGCCGGATCAAGCACCGCCAGGGCGAGATCGTGTTTGAGGGTCCCGACTTCCAGCCCGCGGATGCATCGAACCTGCTCCATGTCGGGCGCATCGTCCCGGTCTACCGGCTGACGACCGGCGTGACCGCAAACCGCCTGAGGGCCGCGATGCGGCAGGCGCTCGACCGGGTTGGACTGATGTATCCGGAGTACCTGCCGGACGGGATCCGCGCGGACGAGGAGCTCCCGGGCATCGCGGAGGCTCTCGAGGCGGCGCACTATCCGACGACCTTCGAGGCGCGCGACCTGGCGCTGCGCCGGCTCGCCTTCGATGAGCTGCTCGCCCTCCAGCTGGGCATGGTGGGGCGGCGCCGGGCGCGGGGCCGGGCGCACACGATGCCGATCACCGTCGGACCCGCCGACGACGCCCGGGTTCGCGTCTCGCTGGAAGGTTCCATCTCGCGCAAGCTGGGTCATGCCGCGCAGCTCACCCGCGACCAGGCCACGGCGCTCGACGAGATCCGTGACGACCTCACCCGGGACGTGCCCATGCTCCGGCTGGTCCAGGGCGACGTGGGATCGGGCAAGACGGCGGTTGCGGCATGGGCCCTGGCCGCGGCGGCGCTCGCCGGCCGGCAGGGAGCGCTCCTCGCGCCCACCGACCTGCTCGCCCGCCAGCACCTCGAGACGATCGCGTCGCTGCTCGACGACCTGGGCATCAGCGTCATCCTCCTCACCGGCTCGCTGTCGGCCGACGCCAAGCGCAAGGCGAACGAGGCGATCGCCACCGGCCAGGCCCAGGTCGTCGTGGGCACGCATGCGCTGCTCCAGGAGGCAGTCGCCTTCTCCGATCTCGCGCTGGCCGTCGTGGACGAGCAGCATCGCTTCGGAGTCGAGCAGCGCGGCGCCCTCGAGGAGAAGGCCCGGAGGGGCGTGCCACACGTGCTGCTGATGACCGCCACGCCGATCCCGCGGACGCTGGGCCAGGTCCTGTATGCGGACCTCGACGTGTCCACGCTGCACAGCGCGCCCGAGGGGCGCATCGCCGTGCTGACCGGCATCCGCCGCCCGGACAACCTCGACCGGACTTGGAGCCTGGTGCGCTCCGAGGCGGCGGAGGGCCGGCGCACGTTCGTCGTGGTGCCGAGGATCGGCCCCGCCACCAGGCCCGGGATGGACGCGGCCGACGCGGCCGAGGAGACCGGCTTCGCTGGCGACGACGACCTGCCGGACGAGGATGTCGAGACCGCGTGGGCCGCGGCGGCCGAGGCCGAGTTCGAGCGTCTGACCGGCCTGCTCGCACCGCTCCGGGTTGGCCTGGTCCACGGGCGCCTCAAGCCCGGTGATCGCGACCGTGAGATGGCCCGCTTCCGTGACGGCGAGCTCGACGTCCTGGTCGGGACCACCGTGGTCGAGGTGGGCGTCGATGTCGCGGAGGCGACGCTGATGGTCATCGAGGGAGCGGAGCGCTTCGGCCTGGCCCAGCTCCACCAGCTGCGCGGCAGGGTGGGGCGGGGGACCGCGGCGTCCTACTGCGTGCTCGTCAGCGAGGCTGCAGCAGAGACGACGGAGCACGCGCGGCTGGAGGCCGTGGCGTCCACGACGGACGGCTTCGCGCTCGCCGAGCGCGACTTCGAGCTCCGTAGGGAGGGCGACGTGCTGGGGCTCGCCCAGAGCGGCCTGCCGCGCCTGCGGGTGGCGACGCTGTCGGATCCTGCCCACCGGGACCTGGCCACCCGTGCCCGTGCCTATGCGGAGGCCCTGGTTGGCGAGGAGGGGGAACCGCCCGCCGAGCCGCCGGCGTTGCGGACCGAGCTCGATACCGGCTGGTTGCGCCGGGTCTACGCCGGTGACCCGGCGAGCGCCGCCTGACATGGCCGACGCAGGCCGCGTGATCGCGGGCACCGCGCACGGCGTCCGGTTGGCCGCCCCCGGGCCTGGCACGCGGCCCCTGACCGACCGGGTGAAGCAGACGCTGTTCGGGATCCTCGAGCCGGAGCTCGCCGATGCGGCGGTCCTCGACCTGTTCGCCGGCAGTGGAGCCGGCGGGATCGAGGCCCTCTCCCGCGGAGCGGCATCGGCGGTGTTCGTGGAGAAGGACCGCAGGGCGGCCCTGGCCATCGAGGAGAACCTGCGCCGGGCACGCTTCGGGCCGCCGGCCGCGAGGGTGGTCCGGGGCGGCGTTGAGACGTACCTCGCCGGGCTGGACCGCGGGGGCTCCATCCAACGGTTCGATCTCGTGCTGCTGGATCCGCCCTACGAGGCCGCGACGACCCTGGTGCAGGTGCTGGGAATGCTCGGCGAGCCATCGGCGCCGGTGCGTGATGGCGCCATCGTCGTGGCCAAGCACTTCTGGCGCGATGCTCCGCCGGGCCGCATCGGGCTGCTAGCATCGATCCGCGAGCGGCGGTTCGGCGAGACCGCCCTGACGTTCTACCGGCGCGAAGCGGGACCAGAGGAGGCGGGCGAAGCGTGAAGGTCGCGGTCTATCCCGGGTCCTTCGACCCGATCACGAACGGACACCTGGACGTGATCCGCCGCGCGACGCACGTCTTCGACCGCGTTGTCGTGGCCGTGCTCGGGAATCCCCGCAAGACGCCGCTGCTGCCAACAGCCGATCGGGTCGCGGTGATCCGCGCCGCCGTCGAGGCCGACGCCACGCTCGCGGAGCTGGTCGAGGTCACCACCTTCGACGGCCTGACCGTCGACTTCTGCCACCAGGTCGGAGCCTCGTTCCTCGTCCGCGGGCTGCGGGCGATCGCGGACTTCGAGGCGGAGCTCCAGCTGGCCCACAACAACCACCAGCTGGCGCCGGACGTCGACACCGTGTTCTTCATGACCTCGCTGGAGCATTCCTATATCTCCTCCAGCCTGGTGAAGGAGATTGCCCTGTTCGGGGGCGACGTGGCATCGATGCTGCCCCGTGCGGCCGCAGAGCTCCTGGCCGGCAAGCTTGCCGCGGAGGATGGGCCGCAGCGGGCCTAGGAAACACGCGTTCCCGTGCCATAATCGTCGGAACGCCCCGCCGGGGCGTCAAGCCCAGGGGAGGCCGGTCCGCTGGACATCATCTTCCTCGTCGAACGCCTCGAGTCACTGATCGCGAACGGCAAGCCGCTGCCGATGACCAACAAGGCGATCATCGAGCGTGACGCTGCCCTCAACCTGATCGACGAGCTCCGGGTCGCCGTGCCCGAGGAGGTGCGTGCGGCCAAGCGCATCAACCAGGAAGGCGAGCGGATCATCGAGAAGGCCCAGGAGGAGGCCGAGCGCATCGTCGCGCGCGCACAGGAGCAGGCTGCCTATCTCATCGACGAGCGTGGCCTGACCGAGGCCGCCGATGACGAGAGCCGCCGCATCATCGCCCAAGCCGACGAGGAGGCCGGCCTCGTCCGCCAGGGTGCCGACGAGTACGCCGCCGGCGTGCTGACCGACCTCGAGGCCGAGGTCACCCGGACACTCCGGGGCATCGAACGCGGCATCGCGATGCTCGACGAGCGGCGCGCCTCCTATGCCCCGCCCGAGGAGCCACGGCTCGACGGTGGTGACGAGTACGCACCCGACGCCGGCTATGACCCGGAGGATGAGGAAGTGGGGGCGCCGGCCACCGGACGCCGGTGACGGTGACCGGCCACGATGAGCACCCCGTGGACGCCCACGGGGACCCGCTCACCTTCGCCCTCTCGGGCCTGATGGCCGACGTCCCGGGCACGGTTCGCGACTACACGATCGACGGCGTGCCCGTCGATCCCGGCGACGACCTGGTGCTGGCGCAGCCGGTCTCCGGCGACGTCCGCCTCATGCGGACCAACCGCGGCCTCGTCGTGAGCGCGAAGCTGGCCACGGCCCTGGCCGGCGAATGCGCCCGGTGCCTGCAGCCTCTGGTGATCCCATCCCGGTTCCGGATCGACGAGGAGGTGCTCCCGTCGATCGACCTGGCCAGCGGTGCGCCGGTCGCCCTCGAGGAGGGTGGCGACCCCGAGGCGCCACGCCTGACGGACCATCACGAGCTCGAGCTGCGGCCGCTGGTCATCGAGGCCATCAGCCTGCAGGAGCCGATCGCGTCGCTGTGCGCGCCGGACTGTCCTGGGCTCTGTCCGGAGTGCGGGGAGGGTCTCGAGGCCGGGCACGGCCATGGCGACGAGCCCATCGATCCGCGCCTCGAGGCACTGCGTGCCTTCCGGTTCGACGCCGGGGACGAGAGCGGGTAGACTCCCCAGTCGGCCCAGCCCGGCGGCGGCGCGTCTGCGCGCCCGCAGGGGCCGGCCCGATGACAACAGACCGTCTCGCGGCTCCGTCCGCGTCACCAGCCTCGAACAGGAGCAAGAACCGACATGGGTGTTCCCAAGCGAAAGGTCGCTCACGCGCGGCAGATGGAGCGCCGGAGCCACCTCGCCCTCACCCTGCCGAAGCTCGTCGAGTGCCCGCATTGCCACGAGCCGAAGCTCTCGCACCGGGTCTGCCCGGCGTGCGGGTGGTACAACGGCCGCCAGGCGATCGAGCTCAAGCCGGCCGGCGGGTCGTCCGCGGGCGAGGAGTCCGCGTAACCGGGTCGTGACCCAAGACAAGGATCCCGCCCCGAGCAGCCCCGCGACCCGGGGCGTCCGCGTCGCGGTCGACGCCGTCGGCGGTGACCACGGTGCGGCCGAGGTCATCCCCGGCGCCCTGGCCTATGCACGCACCCACCCCGAGGACACGGTGATCCTGGTTGGAGACGACGCGCTGATGGCGCCGCTCCTGCGGGATCCGCCCGCCAACGTCCGCACCGTCCACGCCTCCCAGGTCATCGAGATGCACGAGCATCCCGCCATGGCGCTGCGCGAGAAGAAGGACGCTTCGATCATGGTGGCGATGGATCTCGTCCGGAAGGGTGAGGCCGACGCCGTCGTCACGGCTGGCCACACCGGCGCCGGGATGGCAGCGGCCGTGCTGCGGCTGGGGCGCGTCCATGGCGTCGATCGGCCGGCGCTGGCGGTCCAGATGGTCGGCACCGAGCGGCCGTTCGTGCTGCTGGACATCGGTGCGAACCCCGACTCGACGCCTGAGAACCTGGCCCAGTACGCGCGCATGGGCGCGATCTTCTCGGAGCGGGTCCTGGGCGTGGAACGGCCCCGGGTGGCCCTGCTGTCGATCGGCGAGGAGAAGGGCAAGGGCGATGCGCGGATCCAGCGCGCCACGGAGCTCATCGACCAGACGGACCTCAACTTCATCGGCAACGTCGAGGGCAAGGACCTCACGCTGCTGATCTCCGACGTCGTCGTGTGCGACGCCGTCCTGGGCAACGTCGTGATCAAGTTCTTCGAAGGGCTGTCAGGATTCATCTTCGACCAGCTGCGGGCCGAGTTCCGCCGCGGGATCCGGGGTCGTCTCGCGTACCTGCTGCTGCGGCCCGGCATCGCGCGGATCCGCAGGACGTTCGACTACGAGGTCGTCGGCGGATCGCCGCTGCTCGGTGTCCGGGGCGCCGTGATCATCACGCACGGCCGGGCGAAGCGGCGCATGATCGAGCATGCCGTCCGCGTCGGTGCCACCACAGCGCGCGAGCGGGTTCCGGACCTGATCGCCGAGGCTGTTGGGGCTGGATCGCAGGTCGGCTCGCCCCCGGTGGACGTCGAGCCCGCAACGACGGAGACTGGTGCCTGATGTCAGCCCTGTCCGTTGGCCCCGATGTCATCCGGGAGACCGTCCGCCTCGCGGCGCTCGAGGTACCGGGCGTCCTGCGGGTCGGCCGCGGGGGCCCGCGCTGGCGTAACGCCATCGTCGGATCCCCGATCCGGGTCCGTATCCGCGATGAGCGCGTCCATGTCACCGTCTGGCTTGTCGCCCGTCCGCGACAGCAACTGGTGCCGCTGTCGGCCCAGGTCCGGGAGGCGGTCGGGTCGGCCGTCGTGCGGCTGCTCGGCCTGGAGCTCGGCAGCGTCACCGTGCTGGTCGATGGCATCGGGGCCTGACGCCCCCCGCCAGCGGCGCGAGCGCCTCCGCGAGGATCGGGTCCGGAGCCGCCGGTCCGCACGTCGCCTGGCGCTGGCGTCGGTGTTCGAGGCGGAGTTCGGACAGCGCACGGCAGACGCCATCCTGGAACGGCACCTCGCGCTTGAGGCTGATCCGGAGACCGCGGTTCTGGCTCGCGAGATCGTGGGCAACGTGGCCCGCCACCGCGACTCGCTCGACGCGCAGATCTCCAGCGCGGCGCCCCAGTACCCGGTCGTATCGCTGGCCCGGATGGACCGCGCACTGCTGCGTTGCGGGCTGTGCGAGGTGCTACACTCGCCCGCGACGCCGGCCCGGGTGGCCATTGCCGAGTGGGTCGAGCTCGCCCGAACCTATTCGGGCGATCCGATGCGACGGCTCGTGAACGGCGTGCTCGGGCGAGTGGCCCGGGACCAGGATGCAACCCGTCGGGACACCCCGGTTTGAGGAGTGAGTCAGTGGCCAGCACGTACGATCGGCTCAAGAAGATCGTGATCGAGCAACTCGGTGCGGACGAGGCGGAAGTCACGCCGGAAGCCTCCTTCGTGGACGATCTCAATGCCGACTCCCTGGACCTCGTCGAGCTCATCATGAGCCTCGAAGAGGAGTTCGGGACCGAGATCTCCGACGAGGACGCCGAGAAGATCCGGACCGTGCAGGACGCCGTCGACTACATCGACGAGCGCGCCTCCTAGCGGCCCTGCCCGGGGCGTCATGCATCCGGCCGACGCGCTGACGGAGCGCCTCGGGCTCCCCATCCGAGATCGCGACCTGCTTGAGCAGGCGCTCGTCCACAGCAGCTGGCTCCATGAGCATCCCGACGCGGTTCGGGGGCACAACGAGCGGCTGGAGTTCCTTGGGGACGCGGTGGTCAGCCTTGCCGTGTCCGAAGCGCTGTACCGACGCCACCCCGCCGATGACGAGGGTGTGCTTTCGGCGCGCCGCGCGTTCATCGTCAGCACGCTGGGTCTCGCCCGCCTCGCGGTCCGACTCGACCTGGGCTCGTACCTGTTCCTGGGCGAGGGAGAGGCCCAGCGGGGTGGTCGGGTGCGCCCGTCCCTCCTGGCGTCCGCGTTCGAGGCACTGGTTGGCGCGATCTACCTTGACCTCGGCTGGGATGTCGTACGGGACTGGATCCAGGCGTGGGCGGCCGAGGAGCTCGCGGCCGACTCCCCGTTGACGACCCTCAAGAGCCCCAAGAGCCGGCTGCAGGAGCACACGCAGCGGACCACCGGAGAGCGGCCGCTGTACCGGATCGTAGAGGCCGTCGGGCCGGACCACGAGAAGCAGTTCCGGATCGAGGTGGTCCTTGACGGCCGGGTCTTCGGCGTCGGCGAGGGACCTTCACGCAGGATCGCCGAGACGCTGGCCGCGGCCGAGGCGCTCGAGGTGCTCCGGATGGAGCGGCAGGCTGCCCGTGCCACACGGGCCTCCACGAGCCCGACGCAGCCAGCCTCGGCTCCCGACCAGACGCCGGGATCGTGAGCGCACCCGCTCGCCTGCTGGGCCTCCGCGTCCAGGGCTTCAAGTCGTTCGCCGAGCGGACCACCGTCGAGTTCGGGCCCGGCATCAGTGCGATCGTGGGACCCAATGGCTCGGGCAAGTCGAACCTCGCCGACGCGCTTCGCTGGGCCCTCGGCGAGCAGGGCAGATCGCTTCGCATCCGCAAGAGCGAGGACGTCATCTGGGCGGGCTCGGAGAAGCGGAGCGCCCAGGGGATGGCGGACGTGACGCTCGTGCTCGACAACGGGGACGCGCTGCTGCCCGTCGAGTACGCAGTGGTGGAGCTGGGCCGGCGCCTGTACCGCTCCGGCGAGAATGACTATCTGCTCAACCGCCAGCGCGTCCGGCTGCGCGACCTCGTCGACCTCCTCGACAGCGCGAACCTCGCCGAGAACGCCTTCCTGTTCATCGGCCAGGGCATGGTGGACCAGGCGCTGGCACTGCGCCCCGAGGAGCGCCGCCCGCTGTTCGAGGAGGTGGCCGGCGTCCGGCGCCACGAGCGACGCCGGCGCAAGGCCGAGGAGCAGCTCGCGGAGGCGGAGGCCAACCTCTCCCGCGTGGAGGACATCCTCGCCGAGCTGCGCCCGCAGGCGCGCCGCCTCGGGCAGCTCGCCGAGCAGCAGGCGACAAGGCTCACCGCCGGCGAAGAGCTCGCAGCGGCGCTGATCGTCGCCGCTCATGGGCGGTGGCGAGAGGCCGCCGGGCGGGCGGGCGACGCCGAGCAGCGGCGGGACGGGGTGCGCCGGGAGACGGAAGGTGCGCTCGAGGCCCTGGAGACGGCGGAGACGTCGGTCGCGGACATCGCAGCGTCGATGGCGGCCCGCGCCGAGGACGAGCGGGTCCGGCGCACCATCCACGAGGCGGCCCGGGCGGAGCTGACCGCGCTCGGTCTCCGGCAGGCCCGCGCCGCCGGGGAGGTGGCCGCTGCCGTTCGGGACCGGCAGCGCATCGCGGATGAGCGGGCGACGGCGGAGGCGGATCTCGCCGCGCACCGCCGGATCCTCGCGGAGCCGGTGCCCGAGCGAGACCTGGAGCTGGAGGCCACCCTCGCGGAGGCTGACCGTGCGCTGGCCGACGCCCTCGCGGAGCTGGGAGCCCTGCGGGCCGCGTCCCGGGCTCGGGGTGACGAGCTGGCGGCCATCCGGCGCGCGGAGTCGGCCCGCGCGGGTGAGGCCGAGACGGCACGGAGGCGCCACGCCGAAGCCGAGCGACGGGCGGCCGACGAACAAGCCCGGTCCACGGCGGCCGACACGCGCCGCGACCGGCTCGAGTCCGCGCTCGCGGATGCCAGGACGGCGCTGGCCACCGCTTCTGCCGAGGAGGCGGCCGCGGTCGACGGTCGCGAGTCGGCGCGTGCTGCCGCCGACGCGGCCGAGGGCACGCGCCGCGCGGTGACGGAGCGGGCCGCGAAGGCGGGCTCGATGCTGGCAGGCGCCAGGGGCCGGCTGGAGCAGATCCAGCGCAGGCTCGCGGAGGACGAGGAGCGCGGGATCGCCCGGGCGGCACGCAAGCTGGGCGGTCGCCGGGTGGACGAGGAGCTGGGGATCGAGCCCACGCTGCGGGCCGCGGTGGAGGCGGCGCTGGGCGAGCTGGCCCGCGCGTACGTCGTCGAGCGAGGCGGGACCCAGGCGCTGGCCGGCGAGCGTGGTCACGTGGTGATCCGCGAGCGCCTGGATGCAGCCGGCAAGGTCGCGGGCGGCGGGAGCGCGGCGGAGCTCCGCCGCCTCGACGACGCGCTGGCCGCTGTGGCCGGGGGACGGCTGACCGAGGCCGTCCGTCGGGATCCGCACGGCGCCGTGCGGGCTCTGCTGGCCCGCGTGGTCTGGACGCCGGACCTCGCGGCCGCGCTCGAGGTCCAGGTCTCCCTGCCGGTCGGCTGGGTTGCAGTCACGCGGGACGGGAGCGCCACCGTCGATGCGTTCGCCGTGCGGATCGGTCGGGGTGACTCACCACTCGAGCGCCGGGCGGAGGCCGATCGTCTTTTCAGGGAGGCAGAGGCCCTCCAGGCTGATGCGGACCTCGCCGAGCACGCCTCCCGGGAGGCGGTCACCGAGGCGACCCGGACGCGAAGCGTGCTCGAGGCGGCTCGGGTGGCGGAATCGGCAGCGATGGCGGTCCGGAGGCGGGCGGAGGACGTGGAGCGCGCCGCCGGCCGGGAGTTGGAGGGCGCCGCGCGCGAGGCCTCGTGGCACACCGCCCAAGCCGAGCGGTTCGCGGGCGAGGCCGAGCGAGCCGCGGCGGCGCAGGCCGCGCTGGAGGTAGCTCCAGCGGAGGTGCCCGGACCCGGCGACGAAACTGGGAGCGGGGAGCGGGAGGCGATCTCCGCGTGGGAGTCCAGGGTCACCGAACTGCGGACGCGGCGCGACCGCCTGGCCGGCGACGCGGGCGCCCATGAGCGGACGCGGCGTGATGCGGAGGGGCGGCGGGCCCGGTCCGAGGCGACCGCAGCGCTTGCCGAGGGCCGGATCTCGTCGACCGAGCGGGAGTTGCTGGCGCTCGCGGACCGGGAACAGGCTGCGGCCGCCGAGCGTGACACCGTTGCCGGGGAGCTTGCGGCGGCGGCCGCCCGCGAGGCGCAGGCGAGGGATGTCCTCGAGGTGCTCCTCGCCGACGATCGCGTCGAGCGGACCCGTCTGGCCGATGCCGAGCGGGCCGCGACCGCCGCCCGCGAGCGACTGCGCTCCGCCGATGACCGGGCTCGGGCCGCCGACGTCGCCGCGCTCGAGGCCCGCCTCGGCCTCGAGGCCCTGCGGGAACAGCTGCTGGTCGAGCTGGCCGGGCTCGGTGGCGTCGGGCTGCGGCACCTCGTCGCGGCGGCGGGGGAGGACGTGGCGGACGTCGGCGGACTCGGGCCGGATGGCGAGCCGGCCGAGGCTGCGGGAGAGACGGACGACGGTGACGTGGGCGAGACGGCCGCACTGGAATCGGCGCTGGACCGGCTGGCCCCGCGCTGGGCACAGGACCCTCCCGATGGCGAAGCGCCGTCGCCCGGTCGCCTTGCGACGCTCCGCCGCCGGTTCCACGAGATGGGTGCGGCCAATCCGTTCGCGGTGGACGAATACCGGGCCGTGCGGGAGCGCCTCGAGACCCTGGACGCACAGGACAAGGACCTGCGCGATGCGATCGCGAAGACGCGGAGCCTGATCGCGGATCTCGACCACCTGATCGCGACCCAGTTCCGGGCGACGTTCGCCGCCCTGGAGGTCGCGTTCGACCGCCGGTTCCAACAGCTCTTCGGGGGTGGCTTCGCGAAGCTGTCGCTCACCGACCCGGCTGACCTGTCCGCGACCGGCATCGAGATCACGGCGCGCCCGCCGGGCAAGAAGCCCCAGGCGCTGTCGATGCTCTCGGGCGGGGAGCGGGCCCTCACCGCGGTCGCGCTCCTGTTCGCGATGCTCGAGGTGCGGCCCGCGCCGTTCTGCGTGCTGGACGAGGTCGATGCAGCCCTCGACGAGGCGAACGTCAGCCGCTTCACGGATGCCCTGCGCGAGCTCACTGCGCAGACGCAGTTCATCGTCATCACCCACAACCGCGGCACGATCGAGGTCGCCGACGCCCTGTACGGTGTCACGGTCGGCGACGACTCCGTCAGCCGCGTCATCAGCCTGCGCCTCGAAGAGGCGCAGGCCATGGCCGACCACCGGAGCACCGAGGTCCGCGGGGATCTCGAGGGCGCCGGGGGTGGGCGTTCGGAAGGCAGGAAGCGCTGATGAACCCGTTCCATCACGGCGAGAAGCCGCAGGACCAGGAGCCCGAGCAGGAACCGGCCGCCGAGGCCGATGTGCCCGAGGGCATGGTCAGGTCGCTGTACCCGGAGGGCGGTCTCGAGCCGGACCTCATCGGCGACGAGTGGAAGCAGGGCTCGCCGGACCAGGTCGTCCCAGAGCCAAACGAGCTCGAGTGGGACCTGGCCGAGGCGCCCGGTGCGTTGCTGGGTGGCTGGGGCGAGGTCGATCCGGCCCCGATCGTCCCGATGCCCGAGGCCAAGGAGGACGAGGAGCGGTAATGCGGCTCTTCCGACGCGGCGGCCAGCCCCAGGACCCGCAGCCCGAGCTGCCCCCGCAGCCCGAGCTGCTCGGGCAGCCCGAGCTGCCCGTCGATGGCGCCGCGGACCTCATCGGCGACGAGTGGCAGCAGGGCTCGCCCGGTGATGTTGTGGCCGAACCTGAACCCGAGCCCGAGCCGAAACCCGAGCCCGTGCCCGAGCCCGAACCGGCACCCGAACCGGAGCCGGAGGCCCAGTGGGCGTGGGGCGCCGACTACAGCCCCGAGAAGGCCGATGCCGAGCGTCGCGAGCGCGAGCGCGAGCAGCTCGAGCAGGGCCTGGAGAAATCCCGGACCGGGTTCGGGGCCCGCCTACGCGACGCGTTCGGGGTCGGCGGCGACGCGGACTGGGACGAGATCGAGGAGACGCTGATCACCGGTGACGTCGGCGCGGTCCTGGCCATGGATCTGGTGGAGCGCGCCCGCAAGCGCCGGGACGTCAGCGCGGAGGTGGCGGTGCGAAGCGAGCTCGCCGGCCTGCTCGCACCGCGCGATGCGGAGCACTGGGAGCCCGTCCCCGCCGCCGACGGCGCGCCCGCAATCGTCCTCGTGGTCGGCGTCAACGGGACCGGCAAGACCACGACGATCGGCAAGCTCGCCGCGCGCGAGCGGGCCAGCGGCCGGCATGTGGTGCTTGCGGCCGCCGATACGTTCCGGGCCGCCGCCATCGACCAGCTCCGAATCTGGGCCCAGCGCACCGGGTCGGAGATCGTGGCGCACGCTCCCAACGCCGACCCTGCTGCCGTGGTGTTCGACGCCCTCGACGCGGCCATCGCACGCCACGCCGACATCCTGATCGCCGACACAGCCGGCCGGCTCCACACCAAGTCAAACCTGATGGACGAACTGAGCAAGGTCCGCCGGATGATCGACAAGCGGATCCCGGGTGCCCGGGTCGAGACGTTCTTCGTGCTCGATGCCACCACCGGCCAGAACGGGCTCGCCCAGGCGAAGGCCTTCCACCAGGTGGTCGGCCTCACCGGGGTGGTCCTGACCAAGCTGGACTCGACGGCGAAGGGCGGCATCGTGTTCGCGATCGAGAAGGATCTCGGCGTCCCGGTCCGGTTCGTCGGGGTGGGGGAGAAGGCGGAGGACCTGCTCCCGTTCGACCCCGAGGACTTCGTGGAGGCCCTGTTCGACTAGCGGTCCCACCGAGGCCGTCTCCGAACGGCTACGCCGCGGCCTCCCGGTCGACCGCGTCGGCGCGCCGGATCCGCCACACCGGTGACCGGTAGAGCCCAACCGACCCCACGAGCGCGAACACGGGCGCGAGGAAAGCCGCCCCGCGCAGGCCGATGACCTCCGCCAGGATGCCGCCCGCCACCGTCCCGAGCAGCTGTGCCAGGACCATCACGACCCTGACGGTCGCGTTGACCCGACCCAGGTGCCGGTCCTGCACGCGGGCCTGGCGGATGGACACCTCGGTGACGTCGAACACCGTCACGGCGGTGTCGCCGATCAGCTGCTGGCCCACGAGGAAGGCGACCGCGACCAGCGGCAGCCCGGCGGGGGCGAGCGGGATCAGCAGGTTGCCGAGGGCCGCGAGCAGGAGCGAGCCGACCACCAGGTGGCCCAGTCCGAAACGCCGCGCAGACCGCTCCGCTAGCAGCGCGCCCATGAGCGATCCGAAGCCGCCGAGCGCCGCCACGACCCCGATCGTGGCGGGATCCAGGTCAAGCTCGCCGTTCGCGAACAGCAGGAACGTCGCGCCGAACACGCCCCACATCGCCGCCAGTCCCATCGTGCCCCACAGCAGGCCGCGCAGGATCGGATCGTCCGCAACGAGCCGCATGCCCTCCCGGATCTCCGCGAGCACCGGCGCACGGTCCGCCGCTGGTGGCGGCGCCGCCTCCGGTCGTCGGATGCCACCCAGCAGCAGGGCGGAGACGAGGAACGAGCACGCGTCGATGGCGATGGCGATCGGCGCCGTGAGGAGCTTGACCAGGAACCCGGCGGCGCCGAAGGCAAGGAACTCCACGGCGCTGCTGGTGGCGGCCAGGGCCCCGTTGGCGCGTACGAGATCCGAGCGGCCGACAACGGCCGGCAGGTATGCCTTGTCGGCGACGTCGAAGAACGTGGTGAAGACGGCGGCGAGCGACGAGACGATGAAGACATGGGGGAGCGTGAGCCAGCCGCCGATGGCCGCGACCGGGATCGAGCCCAGCAGGGCCGCCCGGCCGAGATCGGACCAGATCATCACGGGGCGCCGGCGCAGCCGGTCCACCCACGCGCCGGCCACGAACCCCACCAGCAGCGCCGCGACGAGGTCCAGGCTGCGCAGCGCGGCGATCTCGATCGGCCCCGCGTGAAGCGTCTCGATCGCCACGAACGGCAGCGCGATCCGGGTGACGAACGACCCGAACACGGAGATCGTCGCCGCCCCCCACACCAGCAGGAAGGCCCGGTTCCGCCGGAGCCCGGGAGAGGGGGCGATATCGTGCGTGGGCGGGATCGGATCGAGCAGGGGGTCCGCGGTCACCGCGGGAGGGTACCGCCCGGGACCTTCGGCGGGGGCACTGGCACAGTGCATGACGTACACTCCGGACGCCTCGGTGTCGCCAGAACCCGCGCACCATCCGCCGGCCTCCGCCGTGCGGCCTGATCCTCACCGACAGCCAAGGGTCGCCGTCTTCGCATGTTCGACAGCCTCAGTGACCGCCTCCGCAAGACCCTCGCCGGGTTGACCGGTCGTGGTCGCGTGTCCGAGGCGGACGTGGACGCGGCCATGCGTGAGGTCCGCCTCGCCCTCCTCGAAGCAGACGTCAACTTCAAGGTCGTCAAGGAGTTCGTGGCCCGCGTCCGTGAGCGCGCCATCGGGGCCGAGGTGCTCGAGAGCCTGACGGCCGGGCAGCAGGTCGTGAAGATCGTCCACGAGGAGCTCACGGCGCTGCTCTCGACGGGGGACCGCAACTTCAAGCTGGTCGGCAATCCCGCCGTGATCGCGCTCGTCGGCCTGCAGGGCTCGGGCAAGACCACCTCGGCCGCCAAGCTTGCCAAGCACATCATCAAGCTCGGCCGGCAGCCGCTGCTGGTCGCCGCCGATCCCTATCGACCTGCCGCCGCAGACCAGCTCGAGACGCTTGGCAAGAGCATCGGCGTCGCGGTCTATCGCGCGCCCGTCGGCACCCCGACCATCGACATCGCCCGCGGTGGCATCGAGCACGCGAAGCGGATCGGCCGGGACACCGTGATCAT
Source organism: uncultured Chloroflexia bacterium (assembly GCA_963713975.1). Lineage (GTDB taxonomy): Bacteria > Chloroflexota > Limnocylindria > Limnocylindrales > CSP1-4 > CAIXZV01. Next base: position 3,131,729 of record OY970218.1, on the reverse strand, counting down.
CGACACCGCCGGGCGCCTGACCATCGACGACGCCCTGATGGACGAGATCCGCGCCGTCGCAGCGGCCACCAGGCCGGTCGAGACGCTGCTCGTGGTCGACGCGATGACTGGCCAGGAGGCCGTCACGGTCGCCCAGGGGTTCGCGGGCGCGGTGCCGGTCACGGGCCTCGTCCTGACCAAGATCGACGGGGACGCCCGCGGCGGCGCGGCCCTCTCGATTGGCGCCGTCACCGGGATCCCGGTCAAGTTCCTGGGCACCGGCGAGAAGACGGACGCGCTGGAGGTCTTCCACCCGGACCGGCTGGCGGGGCGCATCCTCGGCATGGGTGACGTGCTGACCCTGGTCGAGCGTGCCCAGGAGGCCTTCGACGAGAAGGAGGCCGCGAAGCTCGAGGAGCAGGTCCGGAAGGGTGCCTTCACCCTCGAGGACATGCTGGGATCCATGCGCCAGATGCAGAAGATGGGCCCGATGGGCCAGTTGATGGGGATGATCCCCGGCATGGGCGGGATGGCCAATGAGGCGCAGGCCGCCGTGGACCGTGGGGATCTCAAGCGGGTCGAGGCGATCATCCTGTCCATGACACCGCGCGAGCGTCGGGAGCCCGGGGTTCTCAATGCCTCGCGGCGCCGCCGGATCGCAACCGGGTCGGGGACCTCCCTTCCGGAGGTCAACCGCCTCGTGAAACAGTTCAGCGAGATGCAGAAGCTCATGAAGCAGCTGTCGGGTGCAGGCGGACGCCGTGCCGCGATGGGCCAGCTTCTCGGACGCCGTTAGGCGGGGGAACGAGGAACCATGACTGACCAGGATCCGACTCAGGTCTACCGGGCTCCAGAGCCAGAGTCCGCGCCGGCCGGGCCGCCCGCGGCCCCGGCGCAGTCCGCGCCGCCCGCGGCGGCTGATGCGCCGCCCACAGCTGCCGATGCGCCGCCCGCGGTCCCGCTGCCGCCCGCGGCGGCGCCACAGTTCGCGCCGGCCGAGGCCGCGCCCGACACCGTTGCGACCAGCCCCGTCGCTGCTGCACCCAAGGCGGCCCGTCCGGGTCGCAGCCGGCTGAAGTGGGTCGTGGCGGGTGTGATCTCGCTCCTCGTCGTCTTTGCGGCGGTGGGCGCGGCCAGCCTGCTCACCAGCGACTCCGGCGACCCATCCGTCCTCGCCTGGACGCCTGCCGACAGCGTCGCCTACGCCGAGTTCCGCCTGGACCTCCCGGGGAGCCAGGGCGCGGAGCTGGCCAAGGTCATGAAGGCCATCCCGGGCTTCGAGGACCAGGCTGCGTTCCCAGTCAAGCTGTCCGAAGCCCTGGACCAGCTGGTCGGGCAGGCGACCGACGGCAGCCAGAGCTACAAGACCGACATCGAGCCATGGTTCGGGGGCCAGGTCGGGGCGAGCGTCGGGCCGCTGCCGGCGACCGCGGATGCCGCGGGAGCCCGCGCACTGGTCCTGCTCAGCGTCACGGACGCCACCAAGGCATCGGCCTGGGCGGACGGCCTCGTGGCGAGCGAGGGTGGCACCACCGCCACCAAGACCTACAACGGCGTGACGATCACGACGGTGAGCCCGCCGGCGGGCTCGAGCGGCATGGCCGCCGACGCCCACGGGGCGTACGCCGTCACCGGACCCGTCCTCGCGATCGGCGACCTGGCATCGGTCAAGGCCGCCATCGACACCGGCGGGAAGACGGGCCTGCCCACGGACAATCAGTTCCAGGACGCCGAAGCATCGCTCACGGGCGACCGCCTCGGCTTCGCCTACGTCGACACCGCCGCCATCGTCAAGGGAGCCACGAACCTCGCAGGACCCGCCGCCGAGGCGCTGCCGGAGCTGCCGGCGATGGTCCAGGACTTCGTGGCGCCGTGGGCCGCAGCGTCGATCAGCGTGCGCGATGGCGCATTCGTCGTCGACACCCGGTCCCCGCACGTCGAGTCGGCGGGTGCGCCGCAGAACGCCGTGTCCAAGATCCCGAGCCTCGTGCCGCCGACCACCGTGTTCCTCGCCGAGGGTCACGACGTCGGCAAGACCATCAAGCAGGTGAAGGACCAGTTGGCTGCCGACCCCTCGCTGGGCGACGCGGTGAAGCAGGTTGACGACGCCCTCGCGCTCGTGGGCGGCTTCGATGCTGCCACCGGCTGGATCGGTGAGGCCGGCATTGCCCTCACGGTGGATGGTGACAAGGTGGGCGGCGGCGTCGTGATCGTCCCCACCGACGCAGCCGCCGCTGACAAGCTCCTGGGCCAGCTCAAGGCGCTGCTCCAGCTCGGAGGCGCCCAGGCCGGCATCACCGTCACCGAGGAACCGTACGCCGGGACCACCATCACCGTCATCGGCCTGGGTGGCCTGGCAGGCGACGTGTCCATGTTCGACGCGCCGGTGCCCGCCGACCTGTCGATCGCCTACGCGGTCACCGACGACGTGGTCGTGATCGGCTACGGCACGGACTTCGTCAAGGGGGTCCTGGACGCCAGCACCGGCGCGTCGCTCGCGACGACCGAGCGGTTCTCGACCGCGCTGGACAAGGCCGGCAAGAGCAACTCCGCGATGTTCTGGGTCGACGTGGCCGGGATCCGCGGCTTCATCGAGGGTATGGTCCCCGCTGACGCCCGGTCGGACTACGACGCCAATGCCAAGCCCTACCTCGCCGCATTCGACAGCATCATCGGGACCACGGTCCCCGGTGAGACCATCGACAGCGGAACCGTCATCATCAGCGTGGTCGGGAGCTGACCGCGCCGCCACCACATCCACCCAGCCCAGCGTTCGCGGGTCCGGCCCAAGGACCCGCCCATGGAGGAGCACCGAAACCAGATGTCCGTCCGAATCCGCCTGACCCGTGTCGGGGCGACCAAGCAGCCGAGCTACCGGCTGGTCGTTGCCGACAGCCGCTCCGCCCGCGACGGCCGAGCCATCGACACGATCGGGCACTACAACCCGCGTACCGACCCGGTCGAGCTCGTGGTCGACGAAGCCAAGGCCAAGGACTGGATGTCCAAGGGCGCCCAGCCCTCGGATACCGTCCGCCGCCTCTTCAGGCAGGCCGGCGTGCTGCCGGCCGCCAAGTAGGCCCGGGATGGCAGCAGCAGAGCTCGTCGAATACGTGGCCAAGTCCCTCGTGGATGATCCCGAGTCCGTGACCGTCGACGTCGTCAACGGCGAGGACGGCATGGTCATCGAGCTCCACGTGGCCGAGGCCGACATGGGCAAGGTCATCGGGCGCAACGGCAGCGTCGCCAAGGCCCTCCGAACCCTGCTCAAGGTGACGTCCGCCCGGTCGGGCGAGCCGGTCAGCCTCGAGATCGTCTAGGGAGCCGGTCCTGGCGCCCACTCCCTCCGCCGACGACGCCACACCGGCGCCCGGCGACCACGACACTGCCGCGCCAGGCGCCACCCCGGCGCGGCTCGTGGTCGCCCTGGTTCGCGGGTTCCGTGGACTGCGCGGCCATACCCGCGTTGAGCTCCTCACGGACCGTCCGGAGGAAAGGTTCACGGTCGGCGCGACGCTCTACCTCGAGGGCACGAGCACGGGACTGACTATCGCGGAGGCCTCGCCGGTCGCGGATGGCCCGGGCTGGTGGCTGCGCTTCGCGGAGACACCCGATCGCGCCGCGGCGGAGACGCTGCGTGACCGCTACCTCGAGATCGATGCACCCGTCGAGGAGCGGGAGCCCGGACGCTGGCTCTTCCACGAGCTTGAGGGTCTCGCCGTGCGCTCGACGACCGGCGAGGAGCTGGGCTCCGTCGTGGAGATCTACCGGGCCGGCGGCGCCGAGGTCTTCGTGGTGCGCGGCCCCCGCGGTGAGCTCGACGTGCCGGGCGTGCGCGGGATCGTGGCCGAGCTCGCGCCGGACAGGGGCGAGATGATCGTCGACCTGGACGCGCTGGACATGGATGCGCGACCGGTGGACGACGAGGACTACGTTCGGCCCCGAGACCGGCGCCCGAGGAAGCAGGCCAAGCCCAAGGGACCTGCTCAGCCGAAGCCGGGGACCGGACCGGTCCGCAAGCCAGTCGCCTCGGACCCGGGCGCCCCGGGCGCCTGATGGCCCTCGAGGTCGACATCCTGACCCTCTTCCCGCCCATGGTGGAGGGCCCCCTCGGGGCGAGCATCCCGGCCCGCATCCAGGAGCGCGGGCTCGCCGTGGTCCGGGTCCACGATCTCCGTCACTGGGGCCTGGGCCGTCACCGGACCGTGGACGACTACACCTACGGCGGCGGCGCGGGCATGGTCCTGCGGCCGGAGGTCGTGGCGGCCGCGCTGACCGAGCTCCGGCGCCCCGATTCCACCGTGATCCTGCTCGACCCGGCCGGCGAGGTGTTCCGCCAGCCGGTTGCCCACACGCTCGCCGAGCGTCCTCACCTGGTGTTCCTGTGTCCGCGCTACGAAGGGGTGGACGAGCGCATCCGCTCGATGGTGGACCTGGAGATCTCGATCGGCGACTTCGTGCTGACCGGCGGCGAGCTCGCGGCCCTGGTCGTCCTCGACGCGGTCCTGCGTCTTCTGCCCGGGGCGATCGACGAGGCTTCCACGAACGAGGAGTCCTTCGCCGCGGGTCTGCTCGAATACCCGCAGTACACGCGACCCGCCACATTCGAGGAGGTATCGGTGCCGCCGGTGCTCGTGTCGGGCCACCACGAGCAGGTGCGCAAGTGGCGGCTGCGGGAGTCCCTCCGCCGGACCCTCGTCCGCAGGCCGGACCTGCTGGCCGGTCGTACCCAGACCCGGGAGGAGGCATCGATGCTGGCCGACCTGAGGGCGGAGCTGCGGGCCGATCCCGACGCCGGCGGGGTCGGGGACGCACCTGGCGGGGGTACCGAGGCCTGACACGGGGGCGCCGTCGTGCTATCCTCCGCCGTCGGCCGCGCCCGCAGTGGCCCGCCGCCCCGGAACCCGTGACCCCTGCAGCCGCGGCTGCCGACGACCGAACAAGGATCCTCCTACCGTGAACGTGCTCAACGAGATCGTCCAGGACCAGCTGCGGACAGACCTGCCGGTGATCACCCCCGGCGACACCGTGAAGGTGTCGGCGAAGGTCGTCGAAGGCAATCGCGAGCGCATCCAGGTCTTCGAAGGCCTCGTCATGCGGATGCGCAACAGCGGGATCGCGTCGGCCATGACGGTCCGCCGCATCGCGTCCGGCGTCGGCGTCGAGCGCACCTTCAAGCTCCACAGCCCGCGCATCGAGAGGATCGAGGTCGTCCGTCACGGCCAGGTCCGCCGGGCCAAGCTGTACTTCCTTCGCAACCGCGTCGGCAAGGCCGCGACCACGCTCCGCGAGCGCCGCTAGCCCGCGTCCGCCCGGACCCATCGGTCCGCGGCTGCAATCTCGTCCGACCCCCGTCCCGTACGGGGGTCGTTTCGTGTCCGGGCCGCTGGCGATGTAGCCTGTGCTCGCAGGCGGCGCCCGGCCCGCCCCCAGGAGGCATCGACCCCGTGTCTGAGCTGAAAGCCGCCCACCTCGTCCTGATGGGCTTCTCGGAGGAGATGATCGCGCGCAACGTCCTCAGCCTGGTTCAGGAGGCGGACTCGGCCAAGGTGATCCGGGTCCTCGACTGGGCGCTCGCGACCAAGGACAGCGAGGGCAAGGTCAGGATCGAGGGCGATAAGGGCGTCGACCCCGGCAGCACCCGTGGGGGCCTGGTCGGCGGCGCGATTGGCATGCTCCTCGTGGCGGCTGGGCCGGTGGGGCTAGGCGCCGTGGTGATCGGCGCCGGGATCGGGGCTGTCGTGGCCCTGCGCGACAGCGGGATGCAGCACAAGGACCTGGAGGCGGTGACCGACGCGATGCGGGCCGGCCGCAGCGGACTCGTGGTCGCGCTCGACCCGCAGGGCGTGGATGCGTGGACCGACTTCGTGGCGGTCACGACCGAGTTCCATGCTGCGCAGCCCGTCGTGCACCTCGACATCACCTCGGATCACACCTTCGAGCAGGCGATCGAGGAGTACCGGACCGCCCATCCCGGCTGACCGGACGCCGGTGGTGTCGGGGTGTCGTCAGAGTTCGACGACGCCTCGGACCACGGTGACCGACCGCCCGCCGGTCCACACCGTGCCATCCGGGTCCTGGGTGATCCTCACCCGGCCTGCCCGCCCGATGGCGCCGCCCTGGGCGGCGGTGTATGGAGCTGCCAACCGTCCGGTCGCGATCAGCCACTGCGCCGCCGATGCGTTGAGGCTGCCGGTCACGGGGTCCTCGACGACGTAGCCGTTCTGCGGGTACAGGGCGCGTACCTCGAGCGCGACCTCCGACCCCGGCGCGTGGAGGCCGAGCAGGCCGAGGTCCAGGAAGACGTCGCCCGGCGTCACGTCCATGACCGCCTGTGCATCGCGCAGCAGGACCGCCACCCAGCCCGGCCCGTTGTCGACCCATTGGGCGTCGACGACGTCGGACCGTGAGAGTCCCACCGACGCGACGATCCTCTCGACCAGGGGCTCGTCCACGGGCCCGGACCTGACGATGGGCGGTGCGGCGAAGGAAAGGTTGCCGTCCCGGTCACTGCGCACCCTCACGAGCCCCGCGCCGCACGCCTGCACGACCGTCTCGGACGACCGCGGCATCCCGCCAGCCTCCAGCCAGGCGTGGCAGGTGCCCAGCGTCGGATGGCCTGCAAAGGGCAGCTCATCGTCCGGGGTGAAGATCCGGACGCGGTAGTCTGCCCGATCGTCGTCCGGCGGCAGCACGAAGGTCGTCTCGGACAGGTTGGTCCAGCGGGCGAACCGCCGCATCTCCGCGGACGTGAGACCGGTGCCGTCGAGGACAACCGCGAGCGGATTGCCGAGACCCGGCCCGGTGGTGAACACGTCGACTTGGGCGAACGGGCGCTGCACGTATCCCAGTGTGCCACCAGGAGGGCGGCGCGATACCCTGTCCGGCGATGGCAGTCATCGTCCCGACCCTTCGCTGGGAGCGCCCGCTGTGGCGCGCCGGGGCCGCGCGGATCGCGGGCGTGGACGAGGTGGGCGTGGCGCCGACCTGCGGGGCGGTCGTGGCCGCCGCCGTGATCATGTCGCCCAACTGCCACCGCATCCCCGGTGTCCGTGACTCCAAGACGCTGTCGGCGGCCCAGCGCGAGCGCCTGTCGCCGGTGATCTGGCGGCGCGCAATCGCCGTCGGGGTCGGCGCCGCGTCGGTGGCCGACATCGACCGCCTCAACATCTACCATGCGACGCACTTGGCGATGCGCCGGGCGATCGCGCGGCTGGGTGGTCACGACCACGTCCTGGTCGACGGCCTGCGCATCGGGGGGTTCGAGCGCGAGGTCGGGCCGTACACCGCGATCGTGGACGGTGACGCGCTCGTCTACTCGATCGCGTGTGCATCGGTCGTGGCCAAGACGGTGCGGGACCGGATGATGACCCGCCTCGCCGCCCGCTACCCCGAGTACGGATGGGAGCGGAACTCCGGGTACGCGACCCGCGAGCATCGCGATGCCATCCGGGCCCACGGCCTCACGCCGCACCACCGGCGGAGCTTCCAGGCGCTCCGCGTCCTGCTTGCCGGGGACCAGCTCTCGCTGTTCGAGGGTCGGGGCGACGGGCCCCGTGGAGCTACCGGCACCGACGAGGCCGACCAGCTGGCCGCGGAGGCGCTCGCCGTCAGCAGGTGACGTGGAACGACCGGTCGATCCCGGGTGGCGGGCAACGTCCACGGGCGTAAGCCGGTGATGAGCGCCACGGCCGATCCTCTGGTCGTGCATCGGATGACGTCCACGGACTCGCAACGGATCGGCGACGCCGGCGAGCGGCTGGTCGCCGCGCGGCTGGAGGGTGCCGGCTGGACGATTCTCGCCCGGAACGTGCGTCTCGGCCGGGATGAGCTGGACCTGGTTGCCATCGACCCCGGCCCGCCCTCGGCACTCGTCGTCCTGGAGGTCCGACGGCGCGGACGCCGCGACTTCGGGCTGGCCGAGGAGACGCTCGACCGCCGGAAGCGGATGACCCTGCGACGAGGCGTCGGGGCGCTCCTGGCTGCGGGCAGGCTGCCCGATGGACGTCCACTGCCCCCGATCCCGATCCGCGTGGATCTCGTGGCCGTGGACCGCGACGCGGACGGGCGGCTGAGCATCCGCCACCACCTCGCTATCGCCCTGTAGGCTGACAATGGCCCGGGGACCCGCCGCGCGCCCACATCCCCCGGTGCCACCAGCGCGCCCGGCGACGCCCGCAGGACCGGCACTCGCGGAGGGTCCGGAACGGACGCTGTGCTACACTCCGCGCCGCCCGTGGGATGGCCACGGGGATCATGCACGCCCGCGCCGGACCATCCGGAGCGGAGCACACACGCGGATCGCCAACCCGTACGGGACGGTGCCGCCGGACTGGCCATGAAGCGCCGGACCGGGGCCCCCGCCGGGGATCCGCGGAGGCAGAACCGCAGGAGGTCACCCAGTGCCCACCGTCTCGATGCGCCAGCTGCTTGAGGCCGGCGTCCATTTCGGACACCAGACCCGTCGCTGGAACCCGAAGATGAAGCCGTACATCTTCGCGGAGCGCAACGGCATCCACATCATCGACCTGGCGCAGACTGTCAAGCGCCTGGACCTTGCGCTCGAGTTCGTCTCGGAGACCGTCGCGCGGGGCGAGAGCGTGCTCTTCGTCGGCACCAAGAAGCAGGCCCAGGAGCCGGTCATGCAGGAGGCCATCCGCGCCGGCCAGCCGTACGTGACCAAGCGCTGGCTCGGCGGCATGATGACCAACTTCGTCACCATCAAGAAGCGCATCGGGCTGCTCGACCAGCTCGAGGCCCGCCAGATGGCCGGCGACTTCGACCGTCTCTCGAAGAAGGAGGCGGCCAAGCTGACCGAGGAGCTCAACAAGCTCCAGGCGACGCTCGGCGGCATCCGCAAGATGAAGCGCCAGCCGGGCGCGATCTTTATCGTGGACCCGCACCGCGAGCGGATCGCCGTCACCGAGGCGAACAAGCTCGAGATCCCGGTCGTCGGCACGGGCGACACCAACGTCGACCCCGACGAGCTGGACTACATCATCCCCGCCAACGACGACGCGATCCGCTCGATCCGGCTGCTCTGCCAGCTGGTCGCGGACGCCGCGATCGAGGGAGCCCGCCAACGGGCGGCCCACGCTTCGGCCGAGGCGGACGAGCCGGTGCCCCAGGCCATCGATGAGCCGGAGTTCGACGAGGCGGCCGCGGCCGACCTGGTCGCGCAGCTCGCCGCCGGGGGGACGCTCTCCTTCGACCCCGACATGGACGATGACCTGCTCCCCGGCTCCCCGAAGGCCGATGCCGCCCCGGAGACCGAGGCCCTCCCCGCCGCCCCGGAGGCCGAGGCAGCCGGCGAGGCCGCGAAGCCGGGCGACTGATCCCGGCCCGGGACCGCGGGGCCGCCGCGCTCCCGGGCACCGCACCCGAGGCGCTTGGGCGCGCTCGGTCGAGATGAACCCACCCGCGCACGGCCCGGCCGCGCGCTCACGATCGACAGGAGCACGGACAGATGGCAATCACCGCCGAGGCGGTCAAGGAGCTGCGCGAGCGAACCGGCGCCGGCATGATGGACTGCAAGCGCGCGCTGGAGGAGACCGGCGGCGACATGGACAAGGCCGTCGCGCACCTGCGCGAGAAGGGCCTCGCCGCCGCCGCCAAGAAGGCCGGCCGTGACGCCCGCGAGGGCCTGGTCAGCAGCTACATCCACACCGGCGGCCGCGTCGGCGTGCTGATCGAGGTCAACTGCGAGACGGACTTCGTCGCCCGCACGGACGAGTTCCAGAAGCTCGTGCGGGACCTGGCGATGCAGGTCGCCGGCCTTGCCCCGCTCTACGTGGATGTGGACGCGATCCCCGAGGCCGTGATCAGTGCCAGGAAGGCCGCCCTCGCCGACGACGAGGCGGTCCAGGCGAAGCCCGAGGCCATCCGCGAGAAGATCGTGGAGGGGCAGCTCGCCAAGTGGTACAAGGAGGTCTGTCTCCTGGAGCAGCCGTTCCGCGACGAGGACCGAACCGTGCGCGACCTGGTGACCGAGCAGATCGCAACGATCGGCGAGAACATCCGCGTCCGCCGCTTCGTGCGCTTCGCCCTCGGGGAGGAGATGTGACGGACGCCGGTCGCGAGACCGGCACGGGCGAGGGGCCGAAACCGGCCCCGGTCGACGGCCGGCTCCGCTACCGCCGGGTCCTGCTGAAGCTGTCGGGCGAGGCCCTCTTGGGGGAGCGCCAGTACGGGGTCGATCCGCAGTTCTGCGCATTCATCGCCAAGCAGGTTGGGATCGTCCACGGGATGGGCGTCCAGGTCGGCATCGTCGTGGGTGGCGGCAACATCTTCCGTGGCCTGGCCGCATCGGCCAAGGGCATGGACCGTGCGACCGGCGACTACATCGGCATGCTGGCCACGGTCATGAACGGCCTGGCCCTGCAGGACGCCATCGAGCGAGCCGGGATCCCGGTGCGGGTCATGTCGGCGATCGCGATGAACGAGATCGCCGAGCCGTACATCCGTCGCCGCGCCGTCCGGCACCTCGAGAAGGGTCGCGTGACCATCTTCGTTGCCGGCACCGGCAACCCGTACTTCACCACGGACACCGCGGCGGCCCTGCGGGCCGTCGAGATCGACGCCGAGGTCCTGCTCAAGGCGACGAAGGTGGACGGGGTCTACGATTCGGATCCGATGACCAACCCCAACGCCAGCCGCTACGAGACCCTGAGCTACCACGACGTGCTCAAGGACCAGCTGAAGGTCCTCGATGCCGCGGCCGTCTCGCTGTGCATGGAGAACCATCTCCCGATCGTGGTGTTCGACCTGAACGCGCCCGACAACATCACGAGGGTTGCCCAGGGCGAGCAGGTCGGCACCCTCATCTCCGTCGAGCCCGGAGGAGCCACCGGATGACCACCGAGATCCTTGCCGAGTCGGAGCGCAAGATGCTCCGCGCCGTTGAGGCCATGGAGCGCGACTTCTCGGGTCTGCGCACCGGCCGCGCATCCACCAGCCTGGTGGAACGGCTGCTCGTCGACTACTACGGCGCTCCGACCCCGCTCAACCAGCTCGCGTCGATCAGCGTTCCGGAGGCCCACCAGGTCGTCATCCAGCCCTGGGACAGGGGTGTCCTGGGGGCGATCGAGAAGGCCATCATGAAGAGCGACATCGGCATCATGCCGAACGTCGACGGCACGGTCGTCCGCCTCAACATCCCGCAGCTGACCGAAGAGCGTCGCAAGGACATCGTCAAGAGCGTCCACAAGCGGATGGAGGAGGCCCGCGTCGAGATCCGCCATCTCCGCCGCGATGCCAACGACGCCATCAAGAAGGAGGAGCGGGACGGCACGCTGGGCGCCGACGAGGCGCACCGGCAGATCGACCAGCTCCAGAAGATCACGGACCGGGTCATCGATGACGTCGATCGCCTCGGGGCCGTCAAGGAGCAGGAGGTCCTCGAGGTCTAGTGGCCCAGGCGCCGCTTGATCGAACGCCGGCACGACCGACCGACGCCCCGCCGCTCGCCCACCACGGCGCGGGCGAGACGGGGGCGCCGGCACTCGTCGCGCCCGACGTGGATGCGCCGCTCTTGTCGCCCGAGGACCTGCCGCGTCACGTCGCCATCATCATGGACGGCAACCGGCGGTGGGCGAGGGCCCACGGCACGAGCGACTTCGAGGGGCACGCGGCCGGTGTCGAGGCCGTCCGGAGCCTGCTGGAGCACGCGGTCCGACGCGGTGTCCCGATGCTCACGCTCTATGCCTTCAGCCGCGAGAACTGGGCACGCTCGGACGACGAGGTCGCCGGCCTGTTCGACCTGCTGGGCCGGGCCATCGCGAGCGAGACCGAGGAGCTTGCGGCGCAGGGCGTGCGCGTCCGCCTGCTGGGCAGGCTCGCCGAGCTCCCCGAGGAGACCCGTTCGGCGATCGAGGGGGCGCTGGGCCGGACCGCCGAGGGCACCCGCCTGCAGCTCAACGTGGCCTGGAACTACGCGGGCCGGACCGAGCTGGTGGATGCGTTCCGGCAGCTGATGGCCTCCGGCATCCCCCTCGAGCAGATCGACGAGCGGGCCATCGGCGACGCCCTGTACACAGGCGGGCTGCCCGATCCGGATCTCGTGATCCGCACCGGCGGGGAGCAGCGGATCAGCAACTTCCTGATCTGGCAGTCGGCCTACGCGGAGCTCGTGTTCACGGACTGCCTCTGGCCGGACTTCGGTCCGGATGCCTTCGACACGGCGCTGGTCGAGTTCGCCCGGCGCACGCGCCGCTTCGGCCGCTAGCCTTGAGGACGAGTTGAAGACGCGCGCGCTCTCGGCCCTGGTCCTCGTCCCGGTCCTGCTCGTCGCCCTCTGGATCGGGCTGCCCGCGATCGCGACACTCGTCGTCCTCATCGCCGCGCTGGGGGCACTCGAGGTGTTCCGGCTGCTGAAATCCGCGGGATACCCCTCGCTCCACCTGTTCGGTACCGCGCTCGCCGTGGCCTTCGTGCTCGTGGCGGCAATCCGCCCGACGAGCGACGCGGGCGTGCTGCTGGTGGGCGTCGGCGTCGTGCTGGCCGGAGTCGGCGCATTCTCGCGCATCGACCCCCGGGATGGGCTGGTCGCCTGGTTCACCACCGTGTTCGGTGCGCTGTACGTGGGACTCATCGGGTTCATCCTGCTGGTCGCCTCGCTCGGACCCGCCATTCCCGAAGGCTCGGTGCTGGCCCCCATCGGTGCCGAGCGTGGCTGGATCCTGCTCCTGGTGCTGGGCGTCTGGAGCTACGACACGGGCGCGTTCCTGGTCGGCCGCCAGATCGGCCGCCACAAGTTCATCGTCCACATCTCGCCGGCCAAGTCCATCGAGGGCCTGGTCGGGGGCCTCGTGGCGACGACCCTCGTGACCATGCTCATGCTGGCGGCCATGGGCCAGCAGCCCCTGGGAGCCCTGGTCCTTGGGCCGCTCCTGGGGCTCTCAGCGCAGGCCGGCGACCTGGCGGAGTCGATGCTCAAGCGAGCCGCCGGTGCGAAGGACTCGGGGACGCTCATCCCGGGCCACGGGGGAATCCTGGACCGGATCGACTCGTTCCTGTTCGCGGGTCCCGTGGTCGCGCTGTACGTGGTCGCGCTTGTTCGCTGACGGTCGTCGCCTGGGCGTTGCGCTGCTGGGCTCGACGGGAAGCATCGGCCGCCAGGCGGTCGAGGTCCTCGAGGGCTACCCGGACCGGTTCCGCGTGGTGGCGATCGCGGCCGGCCGCAACGGCCCCGAGCTCGAGCGCCAGGCACGGCGCCTCCGACCCGACGCGGTAGCCCTCGCCGATGATTCTTCCGCCCTGGACCTGCCGCCTGGAACGGTCCGCGTCCGCGGAGCGGACGCCCTCATCGACCTCGCCACCCGGGACGACGTCGATCTCGTGATCATCGGAACCGGCGGCGTGGTGTCGCTGCGCCCGACCCTCGCGGCCCTGCGAGCGGGCAAGGTCGTCGCGACCGCCAACAAGGAGACGCTCGTCGCCGGCGGCCACCTGGTGATGGCGGAGGCCGTTGCGCAGGCGGCCGCGAGGGCCGCCGCCGATGCTGCCGACCCGCTCGCGACACCGCTCGCCTGGCTCCGGCCGATCGATTCCGAGCACTCTGCCATCTGGCAGTGCCTGGTCGGAGAGCCGAAGGCCGGGATCGCGCGCCTCGTGCTCACTGCCTCCGGGGGGCCGTTCATCGATGCGACGCCCGCGCAGCTTGCGAGCGTGACCCCGGAGCAGGCCCTCAGGCACCCGACCTGGACCATGGGCGCCAAGATCACCGTCGACTCCGCCACGCTCGTCAACAAGGGCCTGGAGGTCATCGAGGCGCACTGGCTGTACGATGTCGGCTACGACGCCATCGACGTGGTCGTGCATCCGCAGAGCGTCGTCCACTCCGCCGTCCTGTTCGTCGATGGCTCCCTCAAGGCCCAGCTGGGCACACCCGACATGCGCCTTCCCATCCAGTACGCCCTGACCTACCCGGATCGTCTGCCGTCCCCGACGACCCCGCCAGACCTGGTGGGCGCCGCCCGGCTCGACTTCCGTGCCCCCGACGAGGCCCGCTTCCCGGCCCTCCGGATCGCCCGCGATGCGGGCCGCATCGGCAGTCGCGCGTCCGCGGCGCTGATCGCTGCCGACGAGGTGGCGGTGTCCCGCTTCCTCGATCGGACCCTCGATTTCCCGGGTATCCCGCGCCTCCTGGAGGCGGCCGTGCGCCGCTTCGGCGAGGGTCCCGACCAGGCGCCTGACGTGCCCGCGCTCGTCGAGCTGGACCTCGAGGTCCGTGCCTGCTTCGCCGCGGGCTCCCCTGGAGGTTCCGCGTGAGCACCATCATCGACACGCTCACCACGATCCTGTTGTTCATCGTGGTGCTGGGCGGGATCGTCCTGTTCCACGAGCTGGGCCACTTCATCACCGCCCGCCTCGCGCGCATACGCGTGCTGGAGTTCGGCGTCGGCTTCCCGCCCAGGGCCAGGAGCCTGGGCCGGGGCGGGGTGTCCGCCACCGATACCGCGGCTTATGCTGCCGCGCGGGAGCAGGCGCTCGCGGCCACCCGCGATGACGAGGCGGCCCACGAGGCGGTGCTCGAGACGCCGGAGATCCCGCCCGGGACGGAGTACACGCTCAACTGGCTGCCCATCGGCGGGTTCGTCAAGCTCGAGGACGAGAACGGCGGAGAGAGCTATGACCCGCGCTCGTTCGGCCGGGCCCGACTCGCCGTCAAGCAGGGCATCCTCGTCGCCGGCGTCCTGATGAACCTCCTGCTTGCCTTCGCCATCTTCACCGCGATCGCCTGGCTGGCCACGCCGCTCATCGGCCTCAAGTTCGAAACGGTGGAATCGGGGTCTCCCGCGGCTGCCGCCGGGCTCGAGGGGGGTCAGGCCATCGTGAGCATCGACGGCCAGCGCTACGACTTCTTCAGCCTCTACAACGGCGCGTCTGTCATCGACGGGTTGCGCGAGAACGCCGGCAGGACCGTGACCGTCGGCGTCCTCTACCCGGACGGCACCGAGGCCGACGTGGTGGTCACCCTGCGCACCCAGGAGGAGATCGACGCCGGCAAGGGCGCGCTCGGGATCCGGGCGGGCGAGGGCGGGTTCGAGTCGGTGTTCCCCGGCGGGACCACCGGGCGCTCGCTGGGCGAGGCGGCCCGCATCGGCGCCGCCGAGACCGTGCGCTGGTTCGGCCTGATCCTCGAGGGGCTCGGCAGCCTCGTCGGCTCGATCGCCAGCGATCCGACCGCCGCGCCGCCGGTCTCCGGGCCGGTCGGCATCGCGACCTCGCTGGGCGACGTCTTCCGCACCGGCGGACCCATCATGACCCTCTACGTGGCCGGCATCCTGTCCGCGAACCTGGCCCTGGTCAACATCCTGCCGTTCCCGCCGCTCGACGGGGGACGGATGCTGATGCTGCTGCTCAAGGCGATCCCGCGCTATGGGCGGAAGATCTCCCTGCGCGCGGAGCAGCTGACGTACGCGATCGGGTTCGTGGCGCTGTTCACGTTCCTGATCTGGATCACCGTGTTCGACGTCGTGCGGCAGGTGGGTGGCGGCACGCCGTGACCTCGCCCGATGCCGTGACCCCGCCCGACGCACTCCGGCCAGTACGGAGGCCCACCGTCTCGGTGGACGTGGGTGGTGTCCTCGTCGGGTCCGCCCACCCGGTCGTCGTCCAGTCCATGACCAACACGGACACCGCCGACCCGGACGGCACCGCCCTGCAGGTCGCGAGGCTCGCGCACGCGGGTTCCCAGCTCGTCCGCGTGACGGTCAACACGGAGACGGCCGCGGCCGCCGTTCCGGCCATGATCCGCAAGCTGCGCGACAACCTTGGCGTCGATGTCCCGGTCATCGGGGACTTCCACTACAACGGCCACAAGCTGTTGGTCGAGTACCCGGAGATGGCCGCCTCGCTCGCCAAGTTCCGGATCAACCCCGGCAACGTGGGCGGCAAGTACCACGACGCCAACTTCGCGACCATCGTTCGCGCGGCGGTGGAGCACGACAAGCCGGTCCGGATCGGGGTCAACTGGGGCTCGCTGGACCAGCAGCTGCTCACGGACCTGATGGAGGCCAACGCCCGCAGCGCGGAGCCGCGCGATGCCCGGGACGTGATGATCGACGCGATGATCGAGTCCGCGATGCGTTCCGCGGACCTGGCCGAGCAGACGGGCCTCCGCCACGACCGGATCATCATCTCGGCCAAGGTGTCCGGGGTGCGCGATCTGGTGGACACGTACCGGCGCCTGGCGCCACGCTCGGACTACCCGCTCCACCTGGGCCTGACCGAGGCCGGGATGGGGATGAAGGGGATCGTCGCCTCGACGGCCGGCCTCGCGATCCTGCTCAACGAGGGGATCGGCGACACGATCCGGGTCTCGCTCACCCCCGAGCCGGGCGCGGGCCGGGAGCTCGAGGTCGAGGTCGCCCAGCAGGTGCTCCAGTCCATGGGCCTGCGCTCGTTCCTGCCCCAGGTGTCCGCCTGTCCGGGCTGCGGCCGCACGACCTCCACGTTCTTCCAGGAGATGGCCCGCGACATCACGGACCACATCAAGACCCGCATGCCGTCCTGGCGGGAGACCCACCCGGGTGTGGAGGAGCTCAAGGTCGCGGTCATGGGCTGCGTGGTCAACGGCCCGGGCGAGTCGAAGCACGCGGACATCGGGATCAGCCTGCCGGGCACGTTCGAGGCGCCGGTCGCGCCGGTGTTCGTCGATGGGAAGCTGGACCGGACGCTCCGGGGGGACGCGATCGTGGCCGAGTTCATCGACCTGCTTGAGGCGTACGTGGACCGGCGGTACGGGCGAGCAGGGGACTAGTAGCCCGGCGCGGGTCTCGTGCAGCAGGGCCCGAGGAAGATGTTGGTCAGGATCCAGATGCTGCCCGCGACCAAGGTGACCGTCACGCCGACGACCACCACCCAGCCCCACACCCGGTCCCGCGTGGTCACCGGGTCCTCGGTCACCGGTTCTGAGTTCGAGGGTCGATCGCCCTCGTCCTGTTGGTCGATCATGTCCGTCCCTCCGGGTCCTCCAGCACACGATGCTGGTGGATCTCGAACGACATCTGGGCCTCGTCCCGGGTGGCTTGCTGGCGCTTGGATTGACGGTACCCTGACTCGCCCTCCGGGAGGCGTCCACGGGTCCGGGTGTATACTCGCGGCCAATTCAGAGAGGCCGCCTTCGAGCGTGGGTGACCAGCCCACGTTTCTTTGTGTGGAAGCGGGCCTCGAGGACCGTCAGCATGGGAGGCGCATGATGAGTCGTGACTTCGTCGGTGCGCTGCTCCAGCTCAACGCCGAGAAGCAGGTGCCCCAGGAGGCCCTGATCCGCGCGGTCGAGGAGGGGATCCAGGCTGCCTACCGGCGCGTCGCGGCCGAAGAGGACATCTTCGTCCGGATCGAGCCCGCGACCGGTGAGATCCGTGTCTTCCGGGGTCGCTACGTCGTCGACGAGGTCGAGGACCCGATGGTCGAGGTGACCGTCGAGGAGGCGCAGGCGTCGCACCCCGATGTCGCTGCCGGCGGGGTGATCGAGCTCGAGCAGCTTGATGCCGAGCACTTCGGACGGATCGGCGCCCAGACGGCGAAGCAGATCATCCTCCAGCGGATGCGCGAGGTCGAGCGCGACCAGCGGTTCGACCAGCTTGCCGCCCGTGAGGGCGAGCTCATCACCGGATCCGTGAGCCGGGTCGAGCCCCGCGCGATCATCCTCGACGTCGGCAAGGGGGACGAGGCCGTCCTCCAGACGACCGAGCAGAGCCCGCTCGAGCACTACCGGATCGGCCAGCCCGTGAAGGCCTTCGTGCTGGAGGTCCGCCGCTCCGCCCGCGGTCCCCAGGTCATGGTGTCGCGCACCCACAAGGGGTTCCTGCGCCGCCTGTTCGAGCTCGAGGTCCCCGAGATCCACGCCGGGACCGTCGAGATCAAGGCCATCGCCCGTGAGGCCGGCTCGCGGTCCAAGGTCGCCGTGGCGTCGCGCCAGGACGGTCTCGATCCGGTCGGGGCGACGGTCGGCCAGCGCGGCACGCGGGTCCAGGCCGTGGTGGCGGAGCTCGCCGGCGAGAAGATCGACGTGATCCCGTGGAACGAGGATGCGTCCGTGTTCGTTGCCAACGCCCTGTCGCCGGCCCAGGTCCTGGGCGTCGACATCGACGAGGAGCACCGGATCGCGAACGTGACCGTCCCCGAGCGGATGCTCTCGCTGGCCATCGGCCGCGAAGGACAGAACGCGCGCCTGGCGGCGCGGCTGACGGGCTGGCGGATCGACATCCGGAGCGACGTGTCCGTCGCCGAGGCAGCGGCCACACTCGCGGAGCAGGCCGAGGTGGATCCCGAGCCCACACCGGAGGCTGCCGTCGAGCCGGATTCCGCACCGGCGGACGCCGCGGTCGAGCCGGAGGCCGTGGTTGCGCCGGAGTCCCAGCCGGAGCCGGTCGAGGCCACGGACCAGGCGCCTGCGCCAGAGGTCCATGCGGACGTGCCTGCCGAGGCTCCCGCTGAGGCGGCCGTGGCCGCGGAGGCCCCGAAGGCCCCCAAGCGGAGCCGCAAGAAGCCATCCGAGGAGGTGTCGTCGTAGGCGCGGCATCCGCCGGGCGAGCCCGGACCACCCCGCCGCGACGGCTCCCGGAGCGGAGCTGTGTTGCCTGCCGCACGCCACGGCCGAAGCGAGACCTCGTGCGTGTCGTGCGCACGCCCGAAGGGGCCGTCACCATCGACCCGACCGGGCGCATGTCCGGCCGCGGCGCCTACCTCTGCCGATCCGAGGCGTGCTGGGACACCGCGCGCCGGAAGCGCGCCATCGAGCACGCCCTGAAGGTCGCGCTCCCCGACGACCTCGTCACCGCGCTCGCCGCCGGCCCAACGACATCAAACCCCGACCCTGACACCGACACCACCGAAGGAGGAGCCCATGGCCAGGAGTAGGAGCGGCACGCGCGGCCGTCGCGGCCCTCGCAAGCCCCCGCGTCGTACCGGAGCGTTCACGCCGGGCAGCGTTGCGGTCGTGGACCCGAGTGAGCGTGGCCCGATCGAGCTGCCGTCCACGATCACCGTCAAGGACCTCGCGGAGCTGCTGACCGTGAGCCCCGCGGACATCATCCGCGAGCTCATCAAGAGCGGCATCTTCGCGACCATCAACCAGCTGATCGACCGCGATACGGCCTCGCTGGTGGCCGAGGAGCTCGGCTACGAGGTGGCGGAGGCCACCGCTGTCACCGACGACGAGGAGGCCGAGGGCGCCGGGGTGCCCGCCGAGGCCGCCAAGGAGCAGCTCTGGGACGACGCGACGGAGGACGAGGCGGACCTCGTCCCGCGTGCCCCGATCGTCACGGTGATGGGCCACGTCGACCACGGCAAGACGAGCCTGCTGGACGCCATCCGCTCCACCACGGTCGCGGCCGGGGAGCGCGGCGGCATCACCCAGCACATCGGCGCCTCCGAGGTCACCACGAAGGACGGCAAGCGGCTCGTCTTCCTGGACACCCCGGGCCACGAGGCGTTCACCTCGATGCGCGCCCGCGGGGCGAAGGTCACCGACATCGCGGTGATCGTCGTCGCGGCGGACGACGGCGTGATGCCCCAGACGCTGGAGGCCATCAGCCACGCGAAGGCGGCGAAGGTGCCGCTCGTCATCGCGATGAACAAGATCGACAAGCCCGACGCCAACACGGACCGGGTCAAGACCGAGCTCGCCGAGGCCGGCGTCGTGGTCGAGGACTACGGCGGCGACACGCCCCTCGTGCCCGTGTCGGCCAAGACCCGCGTCGGCATCGAGGAGCTGCTTGAGATCATCCTGCTGGTGGCGGACCTCCAGGAGCTCAAGGCGAACCCCAAGCGCGACGCCATCGGGACGGTCATCGAGGCCCGCCTCGACAAGGGCCGCGGCGCCGTCGCGACCATCATCGTCCAGACCGGCACGCTCCGGGTCGGCAACGTCGTCGTCGCCGGCAACACCTTCGGCAAGATCAAGGCCCTCGAGAACTCGTTGGGCAAGCGGATCACGAAGGCCGGTCCGGCCACGGCGGCCGTCATCCTCGGCCTGTCCGAGGTCCCCGAGGCCGGCGACGTCCTGCGCGTCGTGCCGGACGTCATGATCGCCCGCAATCAGGTCGAGGCCCGCAAGAACGCGGCTGCCGCCCAGGCCGGCGCAGGCTCGGGCCGCGCAACCCTCGAGGACCTCTACAAGCAGATCCAGGCCGGCCAGGCCAAGGAGCTGCGGATCATCCTCAAGACCGATGTCTCGGGCTCGCTCGGCGCGATCACCCAGGCGCTGGAGCAGCTCAACTCGGACGAGGTCAAGATCAACGTCCTGCTCGAGGCCGCGGGCGACATCACCGACAACGACATCATGCTCGCGACGGCGTCGAATGCGATCGTCGTCGGCTTCTCGACCGGGATCACGGACACCGCCCGCCGGGCCGCCGAGGCCGAGGGCGTCGACGTCCGGCGCTACGACATCATCTACAAGCTCACGGACGACATCGATGCGGCCCTCAAGGGCATGCTCGAGCCGGAGATCGTGGAGGTCATCGAGGGCCGCGCGGAGGTCCGCCAGATCTTCAAGGTGGGCAAGAGCACGGTCATCGCCGGGTGCTACGTCACGGACGGGCGCATCGTGCGCTCCGGTGGGGTGCGCGTCTGGCGTGGCGGGAAGATCGTCGCCACGGACAAGATGGACTCGCTCCGTCGCTTCCGGGACGACGTCCGGGAGGTCGCGGCCAACTTCGAGTGCGGCATCGGCCTGTCCGGGTACAACGACCTGGCCGAGGGCGACATCCTCGAGTGCTTCACCAACCAGACCCGCAGCCGGGTCACCGGCTGAGGCCCGTGGCCAATGGCGACGACGCCGGCTGCCCCGGATGCCCCGGGGTGCGCCGGCGAGCGACGCTGAGGTTGCGGACACTTCGATGAGCCAGCGAACAGATCGCGTCGACGAGCTCCTGCGCCAGGAGATCGGGGCGCTCCTTGCCAAGGACCTCGCCGACCCCCGGATCGGGTTCGCGACGATCACCGACGTGGAGACGTCGCCCGATCTTCGCCACGCGAAGGTCTGGGTCAGCGTGATCGGCGGCAAGAGCGATCGGGTGGAGACGGTGCGTGCCCTCCAGGCATCGATGGGCTACGTGCGCCACGAGCTGGGCAAGCGCCTTCGGATCAAGCGCATCCCGGCGCTCCACATCCACCTCGACGACTCCGCCGAGCGGGGCACCCGCGTCCTCCACCTGCTCACGGAGCTGGAATCAGGCGTGGATCCGCAGGAGGTCACCCCCTTCAACGAGTCCCTGCCGACGCCGGTCAGGCGCCTCCCTCACGAGGGGGACGCCGAGCCTCCGTCTGATGCCGGGGCAGGGGAGGGCATCGAGGCGATCGCGATCCCGCCCGCGCCAGTGGCTCATCGTCCTTCGACCCGGCGCGGCACCGGCGGACCGCGATCCGGCCGTGGCGGCACCTCGCGACCGCCCGACCGGGGGCGGGGGACGCACAAGGGGACGAGCAAGGGCTCGAACAAGGGCTCGAACAAGGGGACGGGCAAGGGATGACCGGCCCGGTGGACCTGTCTGCCCTCGCCCTTGAG
Organism: uncultured Chloroflexia bacterium; assembly: GCA_963713975.1. GTDB lineage: Bacteria > Chloroflexota > Limnocylindria > Limnocylindrales > CSP1-4 > CAIXZV01. The sequence goes on along the minus strand of OY970218.1, from coordinate 3,110,236 downwards.
GCCGTGCCCGAGCCGGTGCTTGCCCGACTGCGCTCTGCCCGCCATGTCCTGGCGGTGAGCCACGAGCACCCTGATGCCGATACCGTCGGGGCCGTGATGGGGATCTGCCTGCTGGTGGAGGCGCTCGGCGGTCGCGCGACCGCCGTGTGCACCGATCCCATCCCGCCCCTGTACGGCTTCCTGCCGGGCCTGGAGCGGTTCCGCACCGACCCCGACCCGGCCGAGGCGTACGACCTGCTGGTCCTGGCCGATTGCGCCAGCGCGGAGCGGGTCGGTGCCGTGGCAACCCGGAACGCCGGCCTGTTCGACGCCCTCCCGCGCGTGATCGTCGACCACCACGCGTCGAACGGGGGGAGCGGCGACGCGGACTGGATCGATCCCGACGCGGCCGCGACGTGCGAGATGGTCGCCCTGCTGGCGGTGCGACTCGGACTGCCGCTCGGCCTCGCGGACCGGGCGCTCGCGGATGTGCTGATGGCGGGCATCGTCATGGACACCGCGACCTTCGCGCACCCCAACGCCACGCCGCGGACGCTCGCCGTCTCGGCGGCCCTGGTTGCGGAGGGTGCGCCCCTGTCGGACATCTCCCGGCGGCTCTACCGCACGAAGCCGGACGCGCAGCTCCGCCTGTTCGGGCGGGTGCTGGACCGCCTCGGGACATCGCCCGACCACCTGGTGATCTGGTCCACGCTCCTTCCTGCCGATCTCGGCGAGACCGGTGCCATCCCCGCCCACTCGGAAGGGATCATCGACCTCCTCGCGCAGTCCGAGGATGCGGAGGTCTCCATGCTGCTCAAGGAGCAGGATGACGGCAGCACGCGCCTGTCCGTGCGGACGAAGCCGGGCGGCGTGGACGCGACCGTGCTCACGGGCGCGTTCGGTGGGGGAGGGCACGCACGTGCCGCCGGTGCCTCCGTGCCACTGCCGCTGGCCGATGCCGTGGTCGCGGTGCGCGAGGTCGCAGAGCGCCTGGCGGCCGAGGTCCGACGATGAGCCCGCGCGACCGTCGCGGCGGGCTTGACGGCGTCCTGGTCGTGGCCAAGCCGTCGGGGCCCACCTCGCACGACGTGGTGGGGCTGGTGCGCCGGCTGTCGTCCACGAGACGCGTGGGTCACGGCGGGACGCTGGACCCGTTCGCGGCGGGTGTGCTGCCCGTGTTCCTGGGTCGTGCAACGCGCCTGGTCGAGTACCACCTCAGCGGCCGCAAGCGATACCGGGCGACGATCTGCTTTGGCGCGTCGTCCACGACGGACGACATCGATGGCGAGCGAACACCGATCGCCGGTCCCGCGCTGAAGCGCGAGCAGGTTGAGTCCGGGCTCACGGCGTTCACGGGGCCCCTGCGCCAGGTTCCCCCCGTCTACAGCGCCGTGCAGGTGGAGGGTCGCCGCGCCTACCAGATGGCCCGCCGTGGCGAGCCCGTCGAGCTGGCGCCGCGGGACGTGGTCATCCACGAGGCGACGATGCTCGAGTGGGACGATGCCGATCCGGCCCGTCCGATGGCCGTGGTCGACGTCGAGTGCTCGGCTGGAACGTACATCCGCGCGCTGGCACGGGACCTCGGTGCCCGGCTCGAGAGCGGTGCCTACCTCGGCGCCCTGGTGCGCACCGCATCCGGCAGCTTCCGTCTCGAGGACTCGATCTCGTTCGAGGAGCTGCGGGAGCACGCAGCGGACGGGCCCGCCGGGATCCAGCGCGTGCTGCGACCAGTGGACGCGGGCCTGGAGGCTCTCCCACACGCTCCCGTCACCGCGGACGAGGTCCGACGCCTGGGCGAGGGGCTGATCACGGCCCCGAAGCGACCGCTCGAGGTCCGCGACGCGCCACTGGTGCTGGCCGTCGGTCCGGACGGCGGGATCGCGGCCGTGTGCCGGGCCGTGACTGGTGCGCTGCATCCCCACAAGGTGCTCGCCGAGCGGCCGGCGGATGGAGGTCGTCCGAGCCGGCGTGATCCCGTGCCCGCGCCGGCGCCCGAGCCCGCGCCGGCGCCCGAGCCCGTGAACGGGGACGACGACCCGGCGGCCGAGCTGGCCTGACATGCATGTCGCGCGGGGCCTCGATCATCTGCCGCGCTCCACGGAACCCGTGTTCGTCGTGGTCGGGGTGTTCGACGGGCTCCACCTGGGGCACGCCTATCTGCTCGAGCACCTCGTGGTGGAGGCGCGGCGCCGCGCCGCGCGCCCGGTCGTGATCACGTTCGACCACCATCCCGACGAGATCATCACGGGTTCCGCGCCGCCGCTCCTGTGTGACCCGGATGAGCGCCTGGAGCGACTCGCCGGCGCCGGCGTGGACTCCACCGTCGTCGTCCACTTCGACCAGCACCTGCGCGAGACCACCTACGACGCATTCGTGGCGATGATCGCCGACCGGGCGCCCCTGGCCGGGTTCCTCATGACTCCGGATGCGGCATTCGGCTACCGTCGGGCCGGCACGCCGGAGGCGCTTGCCGCGCTTGGCGCGGAGGTGGGGTTCGACGTGGTCGTCATGCCACCGTACGAGCTCGACGGGCGAGCCGTCCGCAGTACCGAGGTTCGCGCGGCGATCGCCGCCGGGGACCTGGGGCTCGCGGCGCATCTCCTGGGCCGCGCTCACTGTGTGGTGGGACAGGCGGTCAACCCCGCTGCGGGTCCAGGCACCCTGCTGCGGTTCCCACTGCCCGTCGCGCTGCCCCCGGATGGCACCTACGCGATAGAGGTGGGCCCAGTGCACGCCGGCTCGCCCGACGAGGCGGTCATCGAAGGCGGCTCCGTGCGGCTGGCCGCGACACCGGCAGCGCCATGGGTCAGGGTGGCCTTTCCCGGCAGGACCTGACCCGGGACACGCACGGCACCGCTCCCGTCCGCCCCATCGAGGCGATGGCGTCCGATGGGGTATGTGTTATGGTCTGACAAACCCTTCAGAGGGCCAGATGCGAGGAGGACGCGGCGTGGGCGAGGACTTCTTCTCTGAGGTGCCCGGCAGGGTGCCGTTCGGCGGCGCGGACTCCAGCGATCCGCTGGCCTTCAGGGTGTACCAGCCTGATCGTCTGGTCCTCGGCAGGCGGATGGAGGAGCACCTTCGGATCGGCGTCTGCCTGTGGCATTCGTTCGCCTGGCCCGGGACCGACATGTTCGGTGCCGGGACGATGGACCGTCCGTGGCTGGATGCCTCGATGGACCCAATGGACGCGGCCCGCCTGAAGATGGCCGCCGCATTCGAGTTCCTGGCCAAGATCGGGACGCCGTACTACTGCTTCCACGACAAGGACGTGGCGCCCGAGGGCGCGTCGTTTGCGGAGTTCAGCACGAACCTCGACGCCCTCGCCGACGACGCCGCGGGCTACCAGGAGCGGACGGGCGTCCAGCTCCTGTGGGGAACGGCGAACCTGTTCACCCACCCGCGCTACCAGGCCGGCGCCAGCACCAACCCTGACCCCGAGGTGTTCGCCTACGCCGCGGCGCAGGTCAAGCACATGCTCGAGGTCACGCAGCGCCTGGGCGGCACCAACTACGTGCTGTGGGGCGGGCGCGAGGGCTACGACACGCTGCTCAACACCGACCTCCGGCGCGAGGGCGACCAGCTGGCACGCTTCCTCCACCTGGTTGCGGAGCACAAGGCGAAGATCGGCTTCGAGGGCACGCTGCTCATCGAGCCCAAGCCGCAGGAGCCCACCAAGCACCAGTACGACTACGACACTGCGACCGTGCACGGCTTCCTCGTCCGCCACGGCCTCGAGGGCGAGTTCAAGGCCAACATCGAGGCCAATCACGCGACGCTGGCCGGCCACAGCTTCCACCACGAGGTGGCTTACGCGATGGCCAGCGGGATGTTCGGCTCCATCGACGCTAACCGGGGCGATCCCCAGAACGGCTGGGACACGGACCAGTTCCCGAACTCCGTCGATGACCTGGTGATGCCCCTGTACGAGATCCTCAAGGGTGGCGGGTTCACCACCGGCGGCTTCAACTTCGACGCGAAGCTGCGCCGGCAGTCCACCGACCGGACCGACCTGTTCCACGCCCACATCGGCGGGATCGACACGCTCGCAAAGGCGCTCCTGATCGCCGCGGCGATGATCGAGGATGGCGGGCTTGCGGCCATGGTCGAGCAGCGCTATGCGGGCTGGTCGGGCGAGCTGGGCAGGGGGATCATGTCGGGCGAGCTGAGCCTCGCGGATCTCGAGGCACGCGTGGCCGCCGGCGAGATCGACCCGGCGCCTGTCTCCGGCCACCAGGAGCTGTACGAGAACGTGGTCAACCGGCACGTCTGGCGAGTCGGCTGATGGCGGGGCGGGGGGCCGTCCTCGGGATCGATGTCTCCACGACGGCGACCAAGGCGGTCCTCGCGGACGACCAGGGATCGATCCTGGGCATCGCGTCCCGCGAGTACCCATTCGAGCAGCCGCACCCGCTCTGGAGCGAGCAGGACCCCGAGTCCTGGTGGACCGGCGCCTCGGCGGCGATCCGCGAGGTCCTTGGCGCGACCGGGACGGATCCGGGAGCCGTCGCGGCGGTCGGCCTCACGGGCCAGATGCACGGCCTCGTGCTGCTGGATGCGGCGGATCGGGTCGTCCGCCCGGCCATCCTCTGGAACGACCAGCGGACCGGGCCGGAGTGCGACCTCATCCGCCAGGCGGTCGGCCCGCGGCGGCTCATCGAGATCACGGGCAACGACGCCCTGACCGGGTTCACAGCGCCCAAGCTGGTCTGGGTCCGCGACCACGAGCCCGAAGCCTGGTCGCGGGTGGCGCATGTCCTGCTTCCCAAGGACTACGTCCGTCTGAAGCTGACCGGCGAGCACGCCCTGGACAAGGCCGACGGAGCCGGCACGCTGCTGTTCGACCTGGCGGCGCGCGACTGGTCGGACGTCATGCTGCAGGCCCTGGAGATTCCGCGAGCGTGGCTCCCGCCAACCTTCGAGGGCCCGCAGGTGACGGGTGTCATCACCGCCAGGGCCGCCGCCGAGACCGGGCTGCGCGAGGGCACGCCCATCGTGGCGGGGGGTGGTGACCAGGCCGCGAACGCGGTCGGCGTCGGGGCCGTGGTGCCGGGGCGGATGGCGCTCTCGCTGGGCACGTCGGGGGTCGTGTTCGCGACGACCGATGCCCCGCTGTACGAGCCGGCGGGGCTGGTCCACGCCTTCTGTCACGCGGTGCCCGATCGCTGGCACCTGATGTCCGTGATGCTCTCCGCGGCCGGCAGCCTGCGCTGGTTCCGGGACACGGTGGCACCGGGCGAGCCGTTCGGCGACCTCGCGGCCGCGGCAGGGGAGGTGCCTGCGGGGAGCGACGGCGTCCTGTTCCTGCCCTACCTGTCCGGCGAGCGCTGCCCGTACCCCGACCCGCAGGCCCGTGGAGCCTTCGTCGGGCTGACGCTGGCGCACGATCGGCGGCACCTGACCCGGGCCGTCCTGGAGGGCGTGGCCTTCGGACTGCGCGATGGTCTCGACCTGATGGTCGCCGCGGGCATGCCGGCGCCCGACCAGATCCGGGCGTCAGGAGGCGGGACGGCCAGCCCGCTGTGGCGGCAGATCCTGGCGGATGTCCTCTACGCGGAGATCGCCACGGTGAGCACGACCGAGGGCGCCGCCTACGGGGCGGCCGTGCTGGCCAGCGTGGGGGCCAGCTGGTACCCGTCCGTGCAGGCGGCTGCCGAGGCCCTGGTCCGGGCGACACCCGTGGCCGAACCGGGACCGGACGTGCCCGGCTACGCGGAGGCGCATGCACGGTACCGGGAGCTGTACCCGGCCCTTGCCCCGTCGCTCCACCGGCTCTGACCCGGGTGGCCCGCTCCTGACCGTCAGTGGATCACGCCAGTGACGTCGGCTTCCGTGACCTCTCCCGGCGTCTTGCCCATGATGATCATCCCGAGGACGTCGTCCTTGGTCACGGCGTTCTTGTCCACGGTCCCCACGAGGCGGCCCTGCAGCATCACGCTGATGCGGTCCGACAGGTCGTACACATCGTGGATGTCGTGGCTGATGAGGAAGATGCCGATGCCCTCGGCCTTCAGCTGCATCACGAGGTCGCGAACCTGCGCGGTCTCTGCCGGGCCGAGCGCCGCGGTGGGCTCGTCCATGATCAGGATCTTCGCGTTGAAGTGGACCGCGCGTGCGATCGCGATCGACTGGCGTTGGCCACCTGAGAGCGACTTCACGGCGGTCTTGAAGTTCTGGAAGCGGGGGTTGAGCCGGCCCATCACGGACCTCGTCGCCGCCTCCATCGCGGCGTCGTCGAGGGACCCGAGCCGCGAACGGAGCTCGCGGCCGAGAAAGACGTTCGCGGCCGCGTCGATGTTGTCGGCGAGCGCGAGCGTCTGGTAGATCGTCTCGATCCCGTGCGACTTCGCGTCGCGCGGATTCTTGATGGCGATGGGCCTGCCGTTGATGAGGATCTGGCCCGAGTCCGCAGGATGTGCGCCGGACAGGGTGCGGATGAGCGTCGACTTGCCGGCGCCGTTGCCGCCAACGAGCCCGACGACCTCGCCCGGGTACAGGTCCACGGTGACGTCCTCGACGGCATGGACCCCGCCGAAGGCGACATAGATGTTGCGGAGCTCGACCAGCGGAGGCGCTTCCATGCTGGGCGAGGGGACCGGCTGCTGCTGCTTCGTCATCGTCATTCCCGGCTCTCCCGCGCTCAATTCGCCCGCCGGCGGATGTACGAGTCGAATCCCACGGCGGCCACCAGCACGAGTCCGACGACGACGTCCTGTGTCGGTGAATCGACGTTGAGGAGGAGCATGCCCGAGCGGAGCGACTGCATGACGACGGCGCCGAGGATCGCCCCGGGGATCGTCCCGATGCCGCCGGCGAACGAGGTCCCGCCGATGACGGCGGCGGCGATGACATCGAGCTCGTTCTGCACTCCGAGGTTCGTGACCGCCGAGTTCAGGCGAGCCGTCTGCACGGCAGCGCTGATCGCGGCCAGGATCCCCATGACCACGAAGGTCGACATGATGGCGCGACGCACGTTGATGCCGCCGAGCTCGGCGGCATCCGGGTTGCCGCCGATGGCATAGACGTAGCGCCCGAACCGTCGCCGGGTCGCCATGTACGTCATGACCAGGCCGACCCGAGCATGATGACGACCGGGATCGCGACGCCGGTCGGGATGATCAGGCCGCCGGGCGGCTCCGTGATCCCGTGCTCCTGGGCGAACTGGGTGCCAGCGCCGCGGGCCAGGAGTAGCTGACGGCAACCCAGATGGCCAGAAGTACGACGCCGCAGCCGATCACGCCGACCACGATCTCGGCCCACAGGGGGCGTGCCGGGAAGCCGTAGCGGACCTTCCGCCGCCGCCCGGCCCACAGCGTGTAGATGATCCCGGCGCAGATGAGGACGCCCAGGATCCAGCTCGCGGTGTCGCCGAGCGAGCCCTTCGGCCCGCCCCCAAGGAGCTGGAAGATGTCGTTGAGGGGGGCGAGGGTCTGGCCCTGCTGGAAGCGGAAGATGAGGCCGCGCCAGATGAGCAGGCCGCCGAGCGTGACGATGAACGACGGCACCCCGAGGTAGGCCACGATGAAGCCGGACATGCCACCCATCACAGCGCCCGCGGCGATGCCGATGGCAAGGGCAGCGACCCAGATCCAGGGCTCGTGGTAGCTGACCCCGAACACGCTGGGGAGCCAGATCACCTGGACCATGGCCATGATGTAGCCGATGAGGCCGAGCATCGACCCGACGGACAGGTCGATGTTGCGCGACACGATGATGAGGACCATCCCTGTCGCCATGATCGCGATCGACGCGCTCTGGACGGACAGGTTCCACAGGTTGCGCGCGGTGATGAAGTTGCCGCCCGACAGGACGTTGAAGAAGATCCAGATCACCGCCAGCGCGGCGATCATCCCGAGGAGCCTGGTATCGAGCTCCAGCATCCGGAGCATCGAGCGCCAGGACCTGGGGCTCGCCGGCTCGGCGGTCGCCGTCGGAGGTGCGGTGGTCGTCTCGCTCATCAACTGACCTCTGGAACCGGGCTCAGAACCGGAGAGCGCCCTGCGCCGCGTACTGGACGCGGGCGCAGGGCGCGCTGGTCACGAGGTGGTCGTCGTCAGCCGCAGGCCGCGACGGACCCCGCCGGGACGTCCTTGCACAGGAGGTCCTTGGTGATCCAGCCGGCATCGAGGACAACGTTGAGGTTGTCCTGGGTGATCGCCTGGGGAACGAGGAAGATGGAAGTCATGTCGTTGCCGCCGGGGCTGGTGAACTGCACCGTGCCGGCGGCCTTCTTGATGTCCTTGTCCTTGCACAGCTGGATCGCCGCCTCACCGGCAGACTTGCCGAGCATGCGTGCGTCCTTCCAGACGTCGACCGTCTGGGTGCCGAGGGCCACCCGGTTGAGGGCGGCGGCGTCGCCGTCCTGGCCGGAGACCGGAACCTTGCCCGCGAGGCCCTGGGCGGCCAGTGCCGCGATGACGCCGCCGGCCATGCCGTCGTTCTCGACGAAGGCGATGTCGATCTTGTTGTCGTTCGCTGTCAGGAACTGCTCCATCGACTTCTGGGCGTTCGCCGGATCCCAGTTGTCGGTGTAGCTCTCGCCGACGTTGATCAGCTTGTCCGAGTTCTCGCCGACGGCCGGGACACCGGCCTCGACCATGCCCTCGCGAAGGAAGTCGGCATTGGCGTCGGCCTTGTTGCCCTTGATGACGACGAAGTTGCCGGCGTCCTTGACCTTGAGGAGGGCCTCCGCCTCCAGCTTGCCGACGAGCTTGTTGTCGAACGTGATGTACAGGGCGCCGGGATCCTCGATGAGGCGGTCATACGCGATGACCGGGACACCGTTCGAGATGGCGCTGGTGACGGCCGGCTTGATCGCCGTGCCATCCTGGGCCAGGACGATCACGACCTTCGCGCCCTGCGAGATCAGGTTCTCGACGTTGCTGGCCTGGGTCTCGGCGGACGACTTGGCGTCGTTGTTGATGTACTTGCCGCCGCCGGCCTCGATGGCGGCCTTCAGGGCCGGCTCATCCCACTTCGCCCAGCGCTCCTCCTGGTAGTTGTTCCACGAGACGCCGACCGTGCAGTCGACCGCGGCAGCGCCGCCGTCACTGGCGGCAGGGCTGGAGCTGCTCGACCCGCAGGCGGCGACCAGGATGGCCGCGACCCCCGCGATGGCAGCCAGTTTGCGAATGCTCACGTGTTTCCTCCTCCATGGAGACGACCCGTGTCGTCCTCAAGATGCCCGGTGCGGCCGCATGCTACATCGTTAGGCGAGCCCCTTTCTGGTCCGGACACGCGGCCCGGTGGATCGGTGTTCGAGTGGACGACGAGCTGCCATCACGAGGCACTCGCCATGGCAAATGGAGCAGCCAAGCGCTCCATGTAGGCGGCCGGGTCGGCCAGGAGCGGCTCGAAGGCGAGCTCAGCGGCACCGACCAACGGCGCATCGACGCCAAGCGTCGAGGGCACGATGCGGACCGTTGCGCGAGCGGCGGGCAGCGCCCGGCGATCGAGCTCCGACTCGACGAGGTCACGCACCGCCGGGTAGATGCGGCCGTGCATCGCTCCAAGCACGATCAGCTGCGGGTTGAGCAAGTTGACCAGACCCGCCAGGCCGATCCCGAGCCAGCGTCCGATGTGCTCCAGGGCAGCAGTCTCTACCCTGGAGCCCTTCGCCGCCTCCCGCAACACGTGCTCGACGCCCTCGCGCCCGGCGTCCGGCGGGAGGCCCGCACGAGCCAGGAGGGCATCTTCGCCGACGACCGTCTCCCAGCAGCCGATCGAGCCACATCGGCACGGCTCGCGATTCGGACCCAGGGTCATGTGGCCGATCTCGCCGGCGAGACCGAGCACGCCGGTGAGCGCACGACCGCCCGTGATGATCCCGCCACCCACGCCGACCTCTCCCGAGACGTACAGGAGGTCGTCGATGCCCACGGCGGCGCCTCGCCGATGCTCGGCGAGCGCGCCGAGGTCGGCCTCGTTGGCCACGGTGATGGGCAACCGGACGGCCAGCGCGGCGGCGAGCAGGGTGGCGAAGGGGACATCCGCCCAGCCCAGGTTCGGTGCCGTGGTCACCATGCCGTCCTGCCTGCGCACCACGCCGGCAACCGCGACGCCGATGCCTGTGATCGACACGGGCTTCTCATCCAGCATCTGCTCGACCAGTGCTGCCAGGTCCGCGACGACATGCTCGACCGCGTGGTGGCGACGGGGCCGGTCGATCCGGCGGACGTCCAGGACCATACCGCCCAGGCCGATCAGCGCCACCGCGATGGAGTCCACGAGCACCTCGATCGCGACGACCGTCGCCGCATCGGGGTTGACCCGCGTCAGCGGAGATGGGCGGCCGGGCGTCCCGTCCCGCATCGCCGGCTCCTCGATCACGAGGCCCGAGGCCACCAGCTCGCCGACGAGGCCGTGGATGGCGCTCCGGGTCAGGCCGGTGGCCTCGACCAGGACCGAACGGGAGAGTGGACCCGACTCGTGCAGCCCGCGGACGATCGCGGACAGGTTCGCCCGATGAACCGTCTCGCTGCGCTGCCCGGCATCCACGCGACCTTGCTGCAAGGTTTGTGATCCTTTCTTGCAAACTTGTGCCAGACTCTCCCAACAACAGGTCCCTGTCAAGTCCGAGTTCTGCGACGCCCGATGGGGGTGCCGGGTCCGCGGGATCGACGGCGCCGGGGGCCCAGCGATGGAGCAGGCCGGGTTCCCGATCCGGCACCACGGATGGAGAGGAGCGTCATGACCGTTCTCCGCTGGGGCGTGCTGTCGACGGCCGCCATCGCCACCGGCAAGGTCATTCCAGGGATCCGCAGTGCCGAGCGATGCGAGGTGCTGGGGATCGCGTCGCGGGACGCGTCGCGGGCCCGCACGGTCGCCGGCGCGCTGGGGATCCAGCGCGCCTACGGCTCATACGAGGCGCTGCTCGCCGACCCGGACATCGACGCCGTCTACATCCCGCTGCCCAACCACCTCCATGCCGCGTGGACGATGGCGGCCGCCCGGGCCGGCAAGCACGTCCTGTGCGAGAAGCCGCTGGCGCTGACGGCGGCCGAGGGGCAGGAGATGGCCGATGCCTGCCGAGAGGCGGGCGTGCACCTGGCCGAGGCCTTCATGTACCGCCTGCACCCGTCGTGGCTCGCGGTTCGCGACCTGGTCGCCTCCGGGCGGATCGGACGCCTGCGGGCGGTTGACTCGTGGTTCTCGTACCACAACGACGATCCGGCGAACATCCGGAACATCGGCGCGTTCGGCGGGGGTGCTCTGTACGACATCGGCTGCTACTGCGTGAACCTGTCGCGGATGCTGTTCGGCGGCGAGCCGGTGTCTGTGGCCGCCGGCATCGTCCGCGATCCCGGGAGCGGCGTGGACATCCTCACGAGCGGGCTGCTGACGTTCGAGTCGGGCCTGGCGACGTTCACCTGCGCCACCCAGGTGGAGCCGGACCAGCGTGTTCACATCTACGGGACCGAGGGGCGGATCTCGATCGACATCCCGTTCAACATCCCGCCGGACCGGCCGTCACGGATCCACGTCACGGCGGGTGGGGATCCTCCCGTGGCGCCGGCGACGACCACAATCGAGCTGCCGCCGGCCGATCCCTACGCCGTCGAGGCGGAGGAGTTCGCGGCGGTCGTCATCGACGGGGCTGCTCCGGCATTCGACCTGGAGGATGCGATCGCCAACCTGCGGGTCATCGAGCGCCTGTTCGCGGCCGCTGAGCGATGATGACGGCAGTCACCCGCGGCTGGATCAGGGACCCGGCCGCGCCGAGAGAACGATCCGGGAGCCAGTCCGATGGATCAGGCGGAGATCGCTGACGCCCCGGCGCCGCGCCGACGCGCGCGCACGGGCCGGATTGCCGGGATCACAGCGGTGGTCGTCCTCGTGGTCATCGCAGGCGTTGGCGTGGCCGTCGCGCGGCCATGGGTGTCGGCTCCCAGCTGCCCGCCCGCTGCGGACCACCCGGAATGGTCGGTCGCACGTCGCTGGGACGAGGTGCTGCTGGACGCGATCCGCAGGGCCCTGCCGGCGCCCACCGTCCATGCCCGCAACCTGTTCCACACCTCGGTGGCGATGTGGGACGCCTGGGCCGCCTACGATGAGAACGCCCGCGGCTACCTCCTGACCGAGAAGCACAACGCGGACGACGTGACGGCCGCCCGCGAGGAGGCGATGAGCTACGCGGCGTACCGGGTCCTCAACGAGCGGTACATCAAGGCCACGGGCGGCTCGGACTCGCTGTCGGAGTTCGCCGACGTCATGGACGCCCTGTGCTATCCGGTTGACATCGTCACGACCGAGGGCGACTCGCCGGCGGCACTGGGGAACCGCATCGCGGCTGCGGTCATCGCGGACAGCAAGGGCGACGGCTCGAACGAGGATGGCGGCTACGCGGCGCCGGCCTACAAGCCGGTCAACCCGCCCCTCGTGGTCAGCCAGCCGGGCGCCACGATGACGGACCCGAACCACTGGCAGCCGCTGCAGATCGAGCACATGATCTCGCAGAACGGCATCCCCGTCACCAACGGCGTCCAGCAGGCCATCGGCCCCCACTGGGGCCACGTGGAGGGATTCGCACTTCCCGTGGACAGCGGCACGGGCACGCCGATCGACCCGGGTCCGCCGCCACAGCTCGGCGACCCCGTCACCGACCAGGCCTACAAGGACGCCGCCGTCGAGGTGATCCGCCTCAGCAGCCTCCTCGATCCGTCGGACGGCGTCCTGATCGACATCTCGCCGGATGCGATGGGCGCAAACGATCTCGGCACCGACGATGGCACCGGCCACCCGGTGAACCCCGTCACGGGCCAGGCGTACGAGCCCGACGTCGTCCTGCAGGGAGACTACGGACGCGTGATGGCCGAGTTCTGGGCGGACGGGCCCAGCTCGGAGACGCCGCCCGGCCACTGGAACGTGCTGGCGAACCTCGTGTCGGACGAGATCGACCCCGACCTCCGGGTTGGCGGAACCGGTGACCCGGTCGACCGCCTGGAGTGGGACACGAAGCTCTACCTCGCGCTGAACGGTGCGGTCCACGACGCCGCGATCGCGGCCTGGGGCCTGAAGGGCTACTACGACAGCGTCCGGCCGATCTCGATGATCCGCTATATGGGTGGCCGGGGCCAGTCGAGCGACCCGGCGCAGCCGTCCTACGACCCGGAGGGCCTGCCCCTGGTCCCGGACCTCATCGAGCTGATCACCCGTGCGTCCACGGCCCCCGGGGGCCGGCACGCCTCCCTCGCAGGTCACGAGAACGAGATCGCGGTCCTGTCCTGGGCCGGAACCCCGGAGGATCCGAAGAACGAGACCGCCGGCGTGGGCTGGATCCGCGCGGTGGACTGGATTCCCTACCAGCTCCCGACCTTCGTGACGCCGTCCTTCCCGGGCTACGTGTCGGGCCACAGCTCGTTCAGCCGGGCCGCGGCCGAGGTGCTGACCGGGTTCACCGGCAGCGAGTACTTCCCGGGCGGGGAGAGCTCCTACACGATCAAGCCAGGGTCGCTGAAGTTCGAAGCCGGTCCGACGACGGACATCCGCCTGGAGTGGGCCACGTACTTCGACGCCGCGGACCAGGCAGGGAGATCCCGCCTGTGGGGCGGGATCCACGTGGAGCCAGACGACCTCGAGGGCCGCCGCGTGGGCTCCCAATGCGGGATCGGCGCCTGGTCCCTGGCCCAGCGCTACTACGCCGGTGTGGCTGGCACGTGAGCGGGGCCGGCAGCGAGACGATCGTGCCCCGGTCAGGCGGCCGGCGTCGCGTCGGCCGTTGGGCGGCGGGACTCGTCGTGGTCGTTGTCGCCGTCGTGATCGGCATCATCGTGGCGGTGCGCGGAGTCGGGTCGTCCACGCCGCAGGCTGCCCTTGGCGCGCCTCACTTCATCGAGGAGACCACAGGAGCGGGTCTGGGCCATACGTACGGCGGCGGCGTGACCTATGCAACCGGCGGAGGCCTCGCCGTGCTGGACTGCGACGAGGACGGCCGCCCGGATGTCTACGTCGCCGGCGGCTCGGGTCCGGCAGGTCTCTTCCACAACGACGGCGACGTCGGTGGGGCGCTGCGTTTCGTGCGGATCGCCGATGCCGCGACGGACCTCGAGGGCGTGACGGGTGCCTATCCGGTCGATATCGACGGAAACGGGCGCACGGACCTGGCCGTGCTCAGGGTGGGGGAGTCGGTGCTCCTGCGGGGCCTGGGTGGGTGCCGGTTCGAGCGGGCCAACGAGGCCTGGGGGTTCGCCGCACCCGAGGCATGGACGACGGCACTCTCGGCGACATGGGAAGGCTACGCCGCCATGCCGACCCTTGCCCTCGGCAACTACGTGACCCTCGACGCCGCGCACGAGCCGACCTTCGACTGCGAGCCGAGCCTCCTGTACCGTCCCGCCACGGAAGCGGGTGGCTACGCCGCTCCCGAGACCCTCGCCCCGGGCTACTGCACGCTGTCGATGCTGTTCAGCTCGTGGGACGGGGCCCTCCGCAGGGACCTGCGGGTCACCAACGACCGCCACTACTACTCGGATGGCTCGGACCAGCTGTGGCGGATGGATCCCGGAGCCGCGCCGCGCGCCTATACCGCCGACGATGGCTGGGTCAGCATGCAGATCTGGGGGATGGGCATCGCGAGCCAGGACCTGACCGGAGACGGCCTGCCGGAGATCTATCTCACCAGCCAGGGCGACAACAAGCTCCAGACCCTGCTCGCCGGGCCCGCCCAGCCGACGTACCGGGACATCGCGCTCAAGCGAGGGGTCAACGCCGCCGTGCCGTTCACCGGCGGCGATGTCCTGCCGTCGACGGCCTGGCACCCGGAGTTTGAGGACGTCAACAACGACGGCTTCGTGGACCTGTTCGTCTCCAAGGGCAACGTGGGCGGGGTGGCGGACTACGCGAAGGAGGATCCCAGCAACCTGTTCCTGGGGCAGCCCGACGGGACGTTCACGGAGGGTGCGCTGGAGGCAGGGATCCTGAGCATGGGCCTGGGCCGTGGAGCGACGCTCGCGGACCTCAACCTCGACGGCCTGCCGGACCTCGTGGAGGTCAACGTCGATGAGCCGGTCCGGGTGTGGCGGAACGTCGGGGCGGGGACGGCCGATGCCGCGTCCGCGATGGGCAGCTGGCTGGGCATCCGCGTCGTGCAACCCGCCGGCAACCGGGATGCCATCGGCAGCATCGTCGAGGTCAGGGTGGGGGAGGCCATCCTTCGACGCGAGCTCACCATCGGCGGCGGACACATCGGTGGCCGGCTCGGCCCGCTCCACGTGGGGCTGGGCGGCGCCACGAGAGCCGACGTCCGGGTGACGTGGCCGGACGGTGAGGTTGGACCGTGGGTCACCGTGGACGCGAACCAGTTCGTGGAGATCAAGCGTGGCACCAGCGGTGCTGTGCCCTGGGTGCCGCCGGCCTTGGAGGGCGGCGGGTGATGCGGGAGGGACCTGCGCGACTCGCTCCGATCGATCTGCCGGAGTTCGGCCCACCCGGCCCGCGGCCTGAGCTGCCCGGGGGGCGCTACGCCGAGCGCATCGTGGCGCTCCGCGCCCGCGCCGACAGCCGTGGCTACGACCGGATCGTGGTCTATGCGGACCGGGAGCACAGCGCGAACGTCGCCTACCTGACAGGGTTCGACCCCAGGTTCGAGGAGGCGTTGCTCGTGGTCGGCGCGGACGACCCGCCCCTCGTCCTGGTGGGCAACGAGTGCTGGGGGACGGCCGGCGAGGCCCCGCTGGAGATGCGCCGGGAGCTGTTCCAGGACTTCAGCCTGCCCAGCCAGCCACGGGATCGCTCCCGCATGCTTGCCACGATCCTGGCGGACGAGGGCGTCGGACCCGGCTCGCGGGTGGGCGTCGTGGGTTGGAAGACCTTCGCCGACCCGACGACGATTGAGGTCCCCGCCTACATCGCGGACACGATCAGGTCGCTCGTTGGAGCAGCCGGGCGGGTGGAGAATGCGGCCGGCCTGCTGATCGACCCGGCCGACGGCATGCGCGTCATCAACGACGTGGACCAGCTCGCCGTGTTCGAACATGCCGCGTGCCGCACCTCGAACGGCATTCGCGGCCTGCTCGCCGGGTTGCGGCCGGGGATGACCGAGGCGGAGGCGGTTCGCCTCTTGGGCTGGGACGGCACCCCGCTGTCCTGCCACCTGATGCTCACGGCCGGGCCTCGCGCGCGCCTGGGCCTGCTCAGCCCGGGGGACCGGCCGATCGAGAAGGGCGATCCCCTGACCGTCGCGTTCGGGATCTGGGGTTCGCTCAACTGTCGAGCGGGGTTCGTGGTGGAGGACGCCACCGGGCTGCCGGATGGTGTCGGTGACTACGTCGATCGGCTGGTGGGCCCGTACTTCGAGGCCGTTGCGGCCTGGTATCGGGCGCTCCATGTCGGGCAGCAGGGAGGCGTGCTCCAGGCCATCATCGACCAGCGGCTGGGAGACCCCTTCTTCGGGGTCGGGCTCAACCCGGGCCACCAGCTCCATCTCGATGAGTGGGTCAACTCGCCGATCGGCCCAGGCTCCACGGTCGAGCTCCGGTCCGGGATGGCGCTCCAGGCAGACATCATCCCGGCGACCGGCACGCCCTGGTTCACGACCAACATCGAGGACGGCCTGGCGCTGGCCGACGATGGCCTGCGACAGGCGTTCTCGTCCGCCTACCCTGATGCATGGCGCAGGATCGAGGCGCGCCGGGCGTTCATGCGCGATGCCCTGGGGATCGATCTCCACCCGGACGTCCTGCCTTTCTCGAACCTGCCGTCCTTCCTGCCCCCGTTCCTGCTGCGGCCCGAGCTGGCGATGACGCTGGCGGGTTGACTGCCGGCTTGCAGGGACTCCGCGTTTGCCCGAAGCGGCAGTCGCCTGCTATCCTCCGCCGGTCAAAGACAGGAAATACAGTCACGCCATCGTTCGTGTCGGAGGATCGAGTGCCGCTCGCGCGGGAAAAGAAGCAAGAGGTCATTGCCGCCTACGCCGTCAAGGACGGCGACACCGGCTCGCCCGAGGTCCAGATCGCGCTCCGGACGGAGCGGATCCGGGACCTGACGGAGCACCTCCGCCGCTTCCCGAAGGACAATCATTCGCGCCGCGGTCTCCTCAAGCTCGTGGGTCAGCGCCGTCGCCTTCTCGCGTATCTCGTGAAGAAGGATCCTGCGCGCTATCGCGCCGTCATCGGCTCGCTCGGCCTTCGCCGCTAGGACTCGCCGCATCACTGACCCCGGGCCATGCCCCGGGGTCGATCGAATACGGCTCCCAGGCGAAACCCGGCCCCACCCGCCGCAGTCGCTCCTCCGTCCACGACCAAGGAGGTCGTTTACACGTGCCCACACCCACCACGCTCGAGATCGAGTTCGGCGGTCGTACGCTCACGCTCGAGACCGGCAAGCTCGCCGGCCTTGCCGGCGGCGCCGTCACCCTCCGTTACGGGGACACCCTCGTCCTCGGGACGGCCAACCGCAGCCTGCCGCGGCCCGGTCTCGACTTCTTCCCGCTCACCGTCGAGTTCGAGGAGCGGATGTACGCGGCCGGCAAGATCCCCGGCGGCTTCATCAAGCGCGAAGGCCGTATGTCCGAGGCGGCGACCCTCGCTGCCCGGCTCACGGACCGCCCGATCCGTCCGCTGTTCCCCGAGGGCTACAAGGACGACGTCCAGCTCGTGGTCACCGTGCTGTCCACGGACCAGGAGAACGACCCGGACATCCTCGGGACGATCGCGGCGTCCGCCGCCCTGTCCATCAGCGAGATCCCGTTCCAGGGTCCCGTCGGCGCCGTTCGCGTCGGCCGGATCAATGGTGAGTTCGTCCTCAACCCGACCTACACCGAGCTCCAGGACTCCGAGCTCGACCTGGTCGTCTCCGGCACCCGCGACGCGATCATGATGGTCGAGGCGGGCGTCAAGGTCCTCCCCGAGGACGTGATGGCCGAGGCGATCCTGTTCGCCCAGCGCTCCCTGCTGCCCCTGGTCGAGATTCAGGAGAAGCTGCGCGAGCTGGTCGGCAAGCCCAAGCTCGTCCCGTACCTCGAGCCGCTCACAGACTCCGTGCTCAAGTTCGCCGACCTGGCGAAGGCGGGCGGCGAGTTCGTGGTCGTGGACGTCGAGACGACCGGCACCGATCCCAAGATGGCCGACCTCGTCGAGATCGCCGCCGTCCGGGTCAAGGCCGGGAAGATCACCGACCGCTGGTCCACGCTCGTGAACCCGGGCCGGCCGATCGTCGGCAACCAGATGCACGGGATCACCGACAAGGACGTCAAGAACGCGCCGGCGTCGGCCGAGGCCGCCCGCAAGGCGCTCGAGTTCGTCGGGAGTGCGCCGCTCGTCGGCCACTCGGTCGGGTTCGACATCGCGTTCATCGAGGAAGCCCTCGGCGACGGCACCCGCATCCCCCAGGGCGCGTACCTGGACACGCTCGTCATCGCTCGTGAGGGCTACCCGGATCTCGAGAACTACAAGCTCGGGACCCTGGCCAAGTTCTTCGGCGTCGAGCTCAGCGAGAACCATCGCGCGCTGCCGGACGCCGAAGCCACGGCAAACCTGCTGATCTGGTTCGGCAACGACCTGCCCGGCCGGATCGAGGGACTCAAGGACGGCATCGCCGGCGCGGTCAGGGCGACCCGGACCGACAAGGACGAGTCCGCCCGCCTGCTCGAGGCAGCCCGTCGCAATGCCCGGTTCAGCAAGAGCCTGTTCGGCCTCGTCCAGAAGAAGACCGTCCGAGCGCTCGTCCTCAGCGAGGGCATCCGCATGGACGGCCGCGCCACCGACGAGATCCGCCCGATCTCGGTCGAGGTCGGCCTCCTGCCGCGCGCGCACGGCTCCGGCCTGTTCACCCGCGGGCAGACCCAGGCGCTGACCGTCGCCACGCTCGGGCCGTCCTCGGACGTCCAGCGGATCGACACCATCAGCCCCGAGCTGTCCAAGCGCTACCTCCACCACTACAACTTCCCGCCCTACAGCACCGGCGAGAACAAGCCGATGCGCGGGCCGTCCCGCCGGGACATCGGGCACGGCAACCTCGCCGCACGGGCGCTCCTGCCGGTGCTCCCGACGCAGGAGGAGTTCCCCTATGTTATCCGCCTCGTGTCCGAGGTCGTGTCCGGCAACGGCTCCACGTCCATGGCGTCGACGTGCGGCTCGACCCTCGCCCTCATGGACGCGGGCGTGCCGATCAAGGCGCCGGTCGCCGGCGCGGCGATGGGCCTCGTGCTCGACGGTGACACCGGCAACTTCGTCGTCCTGACCGACATCCTCGGCAAGGAGGACTCGATCGGCGACATGGACTTCAAGGTCACCGGGACCACGGAGGGCATCACCGCCCTGCAGATGGACATCAAGGTCAAGGGCATCGACGAGCGGGTCATCCGCGAGGGCCTCAAGCAGGCGCTCGCCGCCCGCCTGTTCATCCTGGACAAGATGACCTCGGTCCTGCCTTCGGCTCGCCAGGAGATGTCCGAGTTCGCCCCCCGGATCATCACGATCAAGATCAACCCCGAGAAGATCCGCGAGATCATCGGCAAGGGTGGATCGATGATCCGCAAGATCCAGGAGGAGACCGGTACCGAGATCAACGTCGAGGACGACGGCACGGTGGAGATCGCCGCTGTCTCCGGCGAGAACTCGAAGAAGGCGATCAACTGGATCGAGAGCCTCACCCGCGAGGTCGAGATCGGATCCCTGTACCTGGGCAAGGTGACGCGCCTGATGACCTTCGGGTGCTTCGTCGAGATCCTGCCGGGCAAGGAAGGCCTGATCCGGATCGGCGAGCTCGCCGACTACCACGTGCCGTCTGTCGAGGACGTCGTGTCGGTGGGCGACGAGGTCATGGTGGTGGTCACCGAGATCGACCGCCAGGGCCGGGTCAACCTGTCCCGCAAGGCCGCGATGCAGCGGCACCTCGCCCAGTAACCCCAGCGCGCAACGAGAAGCGCCCCCCGGGCCTTGGGCCCGGGGGGCGCTTCCGATTCAGGTGTTCCGCAGCGGCTCCCCTGCGGGCGCCGTCATCCGCCCGCGGGCTGGCCGCAGTGGGCGCAGAACTTCGCGCCCGCCGCGAGCTCCTTCCCGCAGCCGGTGCAGAAGGCCTTGCTGGGCACGGGCGTTCCGCAGCTGGCGCAGAACTTCGCCTCTGCCGCCAGCGCACCCCCGCAGGAGGCGCACGTGGCCGCCGGCGCGGCACCCGGCGCGACCCCAGCTGACTGCTGGGCGGCCGCGGCCTTCATCGCATCGGAGATCCCGAACACGTTCGCGATGCCACTCACGAAGCCCGCGGCGGCTGCGCCGGCCTGCTGTGCATCCCGCGCCTGGAGTTCCTCGCTGCGCGGCGAGTCCTCCTTGCAGAAGCCGGAGGCCATGTCGAAGTCGGGGATGCACACGACCCGGCGGCAGGACTGGCACTCGGCGAAGTTGACCTTCACCTCTGCCCAGGCCTTCTCGAGCTCGTCGTTGGTCAGCGTGTTCCGATAGCGGTCGTTGTCGACCTGGTTCGCGGCGGCGTCGCCGACGATCGGGATGTTGCGCAGGAACCCGCCAAAGGCGGACTTGGCGAGGGTCTCCTTGACCTCCTCCACGAGGACCGGCTGCGCGCGGTAGTCGCGCCCGCACGACTCGCAGGTGAACATGGCGTACGGCCCCGTGCCGTCGTTGGAGACGGAGTAGGGTGCCTTGCGGGTGGTTTCCACGGTGCCTCCGGTGCTTTGCAGTCCATATCGGCGCGGTCCGGGACGAGCACGCGCCACCATTTGCGGTGGCCAGGTCATCCGGATCATAGGCCGGACAACCACCGCTCCGCAGGGGTTCCGCTGTGTCATGCCGCGTACCATCACCCCATGACGGCCGGACTCGAGTATCCCGAGGGCGACGTGCGGATCACCACGGACCCGGCCGAACTCGATCTCGGGTGGCTCTTTCCGGCCCTGTCGGAGCGCTCCTACTGGGCGCTGGGGCGGAGCCGTTCCGTGTTTGAGCGGTCCCTCATGCACTCCCTGTGCTTCGGGGCATACGTCGATGGTCGGCAGGTCGGGTTTGCGCGGGTGGTCACCGACGAGGCAACCTTCGCCTGGATCTGCGACGTCCTCGTCGACGAGTCCAACCGCGGGCGCGGGGTGGGGAAGCGGCTGATGGCCGCAATCATCGACGACCCCCGGCTGCAGGGCCTCAAGCGGATGATGCTCGCGACCCAGGACGCGCACGGCCTCTACGCGGGGTTCGGGTTCGAGCCGCTCGGGGAACCGGAGCAGTGGATGGTGCGGCCGGCCCCTGACCGAGGCGACGCCTGAGAAGGCACCACAACCAACCAGGGAGCGCCGCGGACTCGATGCCGGGCCGCTTCTACGTGTCGGGGATGGGGTGGGTCTACCAGGAGGGGGAGGCGTGCCAGGGGTCGGCGTCGCGGGAGTCGGCCCCGACCGTCTGGGCCAGGATGCCGAGGACGATGGCGATCAGGAGGACGATCAGGATTTCCATGAGTCAATCCTGCTCGTTGTCGGGAATAAGAGCAATCTCATATACTGACTGGAATGATAAACGCACGTGATCGGTCGTCCGCGGTGCCCGTCGTCCTGCCGGACGCCCTGTCCGACCTGAGCCTGCGCCAGCTGATGAGCTTCCGGTCGGTGGCCGAGGAGGGCTCGTTCCATGCCGCGGCGGCCGCGCTCGACTACACCCAGCCGGCGGTGAGCCAGCACATCGCCGCGCTGGAGGCGGCGCTCGGCGTGCGGCTGATCGAGCGATCGCGCGGGCGCCGGACGGTGGCGCTCACCGAGGCGGGGGAGCTCCTGCTGCGCCACACGTTGGCGATCACCAACCGGCTGGAGGCGGCTCGGGCCGACCTGCTGGCGTATGCGGCCGGTGAGACCGGGACGCTCCGAGTGGGGGTCTTCCAGAGCGTGGGGACGCGGGTCCTGCCGGCGGTGATGACGCGCTTCGCCCAGGTGTGGCCGGGCATCGAGGTCCGGCTCACCGAGGCGAACGACGAGGGCCTGTGGGAGCTGGTGGAGCTTGGGGCCATCGACCTGTCGTTCGGGACGCTGCCGGTCTCGCCAGGGCCATTCGAGGCGGTCCAGCTCGTCCGGGACCCGTACGTGCTGGTCGCGGCGACAGACTCGCCCTTTGCCAGCACGCCATCCAATCCGGCGCTGGAGGTGATCGGGGCACAGCGGCTGATCGGCTTCCGATCCGGCGGCAGCATGAAGGACACAGAAGAGCACCTCCGGTCCCGGGGAGTCGAACCCACGTTCGTGTTCCGCTCCGAGGACAACGGGACGGTCCAGGCGATGGCCGGCGCCGGGCTTGGGGTCGCGCTCGTCCCGCTGCTCGCGACAGATCCTTCGGACCCGTCGGTGGTCATCATCCCAACGGACCTGCCGCCACGACGTGTGGCCCTGATCTGGCACCGCGACCGTTTCCGGACCCCCGCCTCGCACGCCTTCGCGGACATCGCTCTTGAGGTCTGCGCCGGCCTGGCGCGCGAGCTGGCCGGGTGGCACGGCGGAGCGGCGCCCGGGTCCATGGGTGCGAGGGACGCGTGACGTGACCAGGCGCCCGCCCGCGCGACCGGCCCGGCGGTCGCGCCGGAGCCCGCTGGTATACTCCCGCCGTGCCCGACAACCTATCGCTAACAGGTCGGACCATGCCCGAAACCAGCCCTGAGAAGCTCACCGTCGCCGTCGTCGGCGCCACCGGCGCCGTCGGCCGGACCATGATCCAGGTGCTCCTCGAGAAGCGGCTCCCGTACACGGAGTTGCGTCTCCTCGCCTCTGCGCGCTCGGCCGGCAAGGTCGTGACCGTGAACGGCAAGGACATCACCGTGGAGCTCGCGACGCCGGACGCGTTCGAGGGCGTGGACATCGCGCTGTTCAGCGCGGGTGGCGGTACCTCCAAGGAGCTGGCGCCCGAAGCGGCGAAGCGCGGGGCAGCGGTCATCGACAACTCGAGCGCGTGGCGGATGGATCCTCACGTGCCGCTCGTCGTGTCCCAGGTCAACCCGGACGACCTGGCGTGGCACGAGGGGATCATCGCCAACCCCAACTGCTCGACGATGCAGCTCATGCCGCCACTGATGGCGCTCCGTGACGCGGTCGGCATCGAACGGATGGTGGTGGACACCTACCAGGCGGTGGCGGGCACGGGCCAGAAGGCGATCGTGGAGCTGGACGAGCAGGTCAAGGCCCACGCCGAAGGTCGCGAGAAGACCGCCACGGTCTACCCGCACGTGATCGGCTTCAACGCCCTTCCGCACATCGACGTGTTCCTGGACAACGGGTACACGAAGGAGGAGTGGAAGGTCGTCACCGAGAGCCGCAAGATCCTGCACCTGCCGGAGCTGCGTGTCTCGTGCACGGCCGTCCGCGTGCCGGTGTTCGTGAGCCACTCCGAGGCGGTCCACGTCGAGACCCGCGACCCGATCACGCCCGACCGGGCCCGAGAGCTGTTCGCCGAGGTCAAGGGCGTCGTCGTCCAGGACGATCCTGCCAACAACGTCTACCCGCTCGCGATGGACGCCGCCGGCTCGGACCTCGTGTTCGTGGGCCGGGTACGCCAGGATCCCTCGATCGCGGCTAATCGCGGCCTCGCGTTCTGGGTCGTGTCTGACAACCTGCGCAAGGGAGCGGCCTCCAACGCGGTGGAGATCGCCGAGGTCCTTGTGGAGCGAGGCTGGATCCGCAAGGGCAGCGAGCGAGCCGCCGCGGGAGCGACGGGATCCGGCGCGGGAGCGTCCGGAGTTGCCGTGGGAGCGTCCGGGGGAATACCCGCGTGACCCGCGACGAGCGCCTTGCGGCGCTCGAGCTGATCGCGAACGATGTCCGTGCCTGCACCGGCTGCCGCCTGCACGAGACGCGGACGCAGGCGGTTCCGGGCGAGGGCGACCCTGACACCGAGGTGGTCTTCGTGGGCGAGGGCCCGGGTTTCAACGAGGATCGCGACGGACGGCCCTTCGTCGGCCGGGCCGGCGGACTTCTGGTACGGCTCCTCGAGAGCATCGGCTGGCGGCGTGAGGACGTGTTCATCACCAACGTCGTGAAGTGCCGGCCGCCCGACAACCGCGACCCGCAGCCCGACGAGATCGCCGCTTGTGCGCCGCACCTCCGACGACAGCTGGAGGTGCTGGATCCGGCGATGGTCGTGACGCTCGGCCGCTACTCGATGGGCACGTTCATGCCCGGCGCACGCATCGGACAGGTTCACGGGACCAGCGTGGCGGCGGACCCCGAGACCGGTGCCCTCGATGCCCTCGTGTTCGCGATGTATCACCCTGCGGCCGCCCTGCGCACGGCCGCCATCGAGCGCGAGAGCTTCGAGGACATGGCGCGCGTCCCCGAGGTCCTGGTGCGTGCCCGCGCCCATCGCGATCGCCAGGCCGAGGCCACGGCGCCTGCAGCGCCTGTCGTAGCGCCGACCTCCACTCCCGCGAGCGCTCCCATTCATGCCCCTGCGCCGTCCGCCGCCGATCCCGCGGCCGACGACGCATCCCAGCTCACCCTCTTCTAGCCGGCATCGAGGCGACCATGGCTGATCCGAACACGCCGCTCCGCATCATCCCGCTCGGTGGGGTAGGGGAGATCGGCAAGAACTGCTACGTGTTCGAGTACGGCGACGACATCGTCGTCATCGACTGCGGACTGATGTTCCCCGACGAGGAGATGTTCGGCATCGACCTCGTCGTTCCAGACGTGACCTACCTCAAGGAGAACCGCTCCAAGCTCCGCGCATTCCTCATCACCCACGCCCACGAGGACCATGTCGGCGGCCTGCCCTACGTGCTGCCCGAGTTCCCCGGCGTGCCGGTCTACGCCAGCACCCTGGCCCGTGGCCTCCTGGGCAACAAGATCAAGGAGCACAAGCTCCACAACAACCCGCTGCACTCCCTGGAGCCCGGCGACGAGCTGCCGATCGGGCCGTTCACGGCGATCCCGTTCCGCATCGGCCACTCGATCCCGGACGCGATGGGCATCGCCCTGCGGACGCCGGTCGGGACGGTCGTGCACACCGGCGACTTCAAGTTCGACCACACGCCGGTCGACGGCAGGCTGTCCGACTTCCACATCCTGGCCCGCCTGGGCGAGGAGGGCGTGATCTGCCTCCTCTCGGACTCGACCCGCGCCGAGAACCCGGGCTATACGCCGTCCGAGCGGATCGTGGGAGAGGCCTTCCGCGAGATCATGGAGCCGCTGGACGGGCGGGTGATCATCGCCACGTTCGCCAGCAACATCGCGCGCGTCCAGCAGGTCCTCGATGCAGCCGCGGACCTCGGTCGCAAGACGACGGTCATCGGCCGCTCCATGGAGCAGAACTTCCGGATCGCCACGGACCTCGGCTACCTGAAGTACGAGCCGTCGATGGTCGTCGGCAAGGACAAGATCAAGGACGTGCCGCCGGAAAAGCTGGTCATCGCGACCACGGGGGCCCAGGGTGAGCCGATGGCGGGCCTGGCCCGCATGGCCAACCGCGACCACCGGTTCGTGGAGATCCAGCCCGGGGATACCGTGATCGTGTCGGCCAGCCCGATCCCGGGCAACGAGGAATACGTGGCGCGGACCATCGACAACCTGTTCAAGGCCGGGGCCAACGTCTTCTACCACGCGATCAAGCGGGCCCACGTGTCGGGCCACGCCAGCCAGGAGGAGCTCAAGCTAATGCTCGGGCTCACCAAGCCGCGCTACTTCATCCCGATGCACGGCGAGTTCCGGATGCTGGTGCAGCACGGCCGCCTGGCGACCGAGACCGGCGTCGACCCCGGCAACGTGTTCATCATCGAGAACGGCACGCCGATCGAGATCTTCGAGGACGGCAGCGCCCGACGTGGCCAGCCGGTCGCAGCCGGGTACCTGTACGTGGACGGGCTGTCCGTGGGCGAGGTCGGCGACATCGTCCTGCGCGACCGTCGCGCGCTCGCCAACGACGGCATGTTCATGATCGTGGTCCAGGTGGACAAGCAGAACGGCAAGGTCGTCGGGCGCCCCGAGATCATCACCCGCGGGTTCGTCCACGGACCCGAGGAGGACCGGATCATCGAGGAGGCGATCCGCCGCATCGAGGTGGCCGTGAACTCGCCTGGTGACCGGATCTCCGAGATCGCGCTGCTCAAGGTCCAGATCAAGGACGGCGTGTCGCGCTTCCTGTACGAGCAGACGAAGCGCCGCCCGATGGTCTTCCCCGTGGTCGTCGAGGTCTAGCGGATGGCGAAGTCGCGGCGGACGCCGCCGCGCTCCACCACGCGCCGGACGACGCGCTCACCGGCGTCGCGCAGTCGTTCGAAGGGCGGCGGCCTGCCGCTGCCCAAGGTCTCGCTGGGGCTTTCGCCGGCAGTTATCCGGTCGCTGGTCGGCATCTTCCTGCTCGGCCTGGGGGCAGTGACGATGATCGCGCTCCTGCTCCCTGGCGAGGGCAGCCTCACCGACTGGTGGCGCAACCTTTCCGGGCCATTCTTCGGGACAGGGCGCTGGCTGCTGCCGTTCGTGCTCCTCCTCTCGGGCTGGTACGTGGAGTGGGGGCCGGGCAAGGAGCCGGGAGCACCCTGGGGTCGCACGCTCCTGGGCATCGGCATGGCCTACGTGGGCTTGCTCGGCCTCATCCAGCTGGTCCAGTTCAATGAGTTCACGGGCGGCCGGATCGGGCGGTTCGTCGTCGGCCTGCTTGAGCCCCTGCTGACGGCCCCCGGCGCGTTCGTGGTGATGCTGGTGCTCCTGCTTGCCGGGCTCCTCATCGCCTTTGACCGCACCCTGCGCTCCATGCTGGCGCCGGCGACGGGCCTGGCCAAGGTGGCCGGCGGCTCGCTCCAGGACCGCACCCCCAAGGCGCCGGCGACGGTGACGACCAGGGCGGCCGCCGCGGGGGCCGGCGCGACCACCACGACCAACAACGGTTCAGCCGCGGATGCCGGCCGACGCGGGCGTGGCCAGAAGATCCCGGCCGTTGAGTCCCCTGGCCAGACGGGGGCCTTCGGCGAGGACACCGGCGCCATCCTGCCGGTTGTCGTCGCGACCGCGGGTCCGATGTCTGCGACGTTTGCGCGGCCGCGCGTGCCTGGTGTGACCGAGTCATCGGGGATGAACGGCGCTCCAGTCGGCTCCGGCGTCGAGGGCTACGCCGGTGAAGCGCCGATTGGGGACACGAACAGCAGCGGAGGAGTGCCTCGGACGATGGGGACTGTGGCTCTGGGAGCCATGTCGCCCGAGACCATGGGTCACCCGGACGATGCGCCTCTGGACGCCTCGCGGGCGGCCATCACCGTGGACGGTGCGCAATTTCAACTGCCGGCCCGGGATCTCCTCGACCTCGGGGATCCGCCGACGCAGCCTGAGGACAGCTCGGTCGTCCACAAGAACAATGAGGCGCTAATCAAGAGGAAACTGGCGAGTTTTGGGATCGAGGCGGAGATCATCGGCCGCAACGCAGGGCCGGTCGTCACGCAGTACGAGGTCCAGCCAGCAGCTCACATCAAACTGAGCAGGATCAAGGAGCTGTCCGACGACCTCGCGATGGCGTTGGCCGCCCGCAGCATCCGGATCGAGGCCCCGATCCCCGGCAAGGCCGCGGTAGGCATCGAAATCCCCAACCAGGAGTCCAACCTCGTCGCACTTCGGCGGATTCTCGATGAGGTAGACCTCGCTGATCCCGGTGTATCCCGCCTTACCTTCGCTCTGGGCCGCGATGTCGCTGGCCGGGCACGGGCAGTGGATCTCGCCCGGATGCCGCATCTGCTCATCGCCGGCGCCACCGGTTCCGGCAAGAGCGTCATGGTCAACGCCCTAATCACGAGTCTGCTATGCAACACAACGCCGCGCGAGGTCCGGATGATCTTGATGGACCTCAAGCGCGTTGAACTCGCGTCGTACAGCGAGGGCGAGAAACTGCCGCACCTCCTGGTCCCGGTCATCACCGAGCCCGAGAAGGCCAAGGCTGCGCTCAACTGGGTTGTGCTGGAGATGGAGCGGCGCTACAAGACGTTCGCCGCCCATGCGGCGCGCAACATCCGCGCCTACAACGATCTCGCTGAGAGCCCTGACCCGGAGCGGCGGATCGACGAGCGTCGCCGCATGCCGTACATCGTGATCATTATCGACGAGCTCGCCGACCTGATGATGCGCGAAGGCAAGAACGTCGAGGACCCGATCGTCCGCCTCGCCCAGAAGGCGCGGGCCACCGGCATCCACATGGTGCTCGCGACGCAGCGGCCTTCGGTCAACGTTGTCACGGGGTTGATCAAGGCGAACTTCCCCAGCCGGATCGCGTTCGCGATGGCCAGCCAGATCGACAGCCGGACCATTCTCGACACGCCAGGGGCTGAGGACCTGATCGGCCGCGGTGACATGCTCTACCAACCATCCGACGTGCCGCGGCCCATTCGGCATCAGGGCGTGTTTGTTTCGGACGCCGAGATCGCCAGGATCGTGAAATGCTGGTGCGAGCAGATCGAGGACCCACGCTATGACACGTCGATCACGTCGCTCACCGGCGAGGCCACCGGATCGGTCGACGAACTGGCCGATGACGAGGCCGACCGCCTGCTGATGGACGCGGTAGGGGTCATTCGGGAGTACGATCGCGCCTCGGCGTCGCTGCTCCAGCGGCGTCTCAAGATCGGCTACGCCCGGGCTGCCCGGATTATTGACCAACTCGAGGCTCGCAGGTACATCGGTGCCTTCGACGGCTCCAACGCCAGAGTTGTGTTGCGTGGCGACGACGGTCCCGATGGCTCCCTCGATGGCGATGGAGACGAGCTGTGATCCCAGCAACGGGCGCCAGCGCGACCCGGCAAGTGGGCTCCCTGGCATGAGTGCCTGTGAGCAATGCGGCGACGGGACCGGGTTCTTCCGTCACGATCGGTTGTGCGGCCGATGCCGCGGGGACCTGGACACGCGGGTCGCGAGGGATGTTGCCGCCGCGATTGGTTTGGCAGTGTCCTCCGGTGGGGAGGACCCACTCGCAGGTGAGCGGATCACTGCGGCGATTGGTGCAATTCCGAAGATCTCGCGCGCAGATCTGGAGCTGCGGACCTCGATGGTCGAGTCCGCGCTGAGAGGGTTGGACGGAGTACTTCTTGATATGGCGCGAGCGGTCGCGCCGAATATCGAAGGGGTGGGGCGGCACCAGAAGGTAGTCGAGCTGTTGCTGGCGGCCGTGGAGCCATTCATGACTGGGCCAGATCCAGCGATCTCGAACGCTAGCGCACGGCGCCTTGGAGGGATCATCAAGCAGCGTCTTGAAGAGGCCGAGGTTCGACAGATCGAACTGGGCGTCAGTTTGCCGGTGTTGAGTTCCACGAAGGTTCCTTTGTCGCCAGGCGAGGTAGGCCTAATAGAGGTGGGCGCGGAGCTGATGGAGCCACAGCGGGTTCGTCGCACCTCCGGTGGGTACGCGGGAACCCGGGTTCGCGTTTCGGACAACGTTTCCGTGCGGCTAGGAACCTTTGGCGC
Organism: uncultured Chloroflexia bacterium; assembly: GCA_963713975.1. Lineage (GTDB taxonomy): Bacteria > Chloroflexota > Limnocylindria > Limnocylindrales > CSP1-4 > CAIXZV01. The sequence continues at coordinate 3,080,910 of OY970218.1, read as the reverse complement.
AGACTCGGTGGACCATCACATCTCACTTCAGGCATCTGACGTGGGCACCGTCCTGCTCACATCGTCACGCGTGGTGTTCCTCGGCAGAGCAAGCACGGCGGACATCCCCCGGGTTGAAGTTCTGACCACTGTGGCGCAGCAGGTCGGTCTGTTTGTGGGGCCGACAATCGTCTTCCATTTCAGCAGCAAGCGAAAGCCGGTTGGGTTCCGGATGAGCACGGCCGAAGCGCGCTTGTTCTCGGCCGTGTTGAACTACCAGGCTTCCGAGGTACTCAGGAGTCCGGTGAATGTGAGTCCAGCGCCCCTCGATACCTCTGTTTGGACCGACTCGGGTCCGGATAGTAGTCTCACGACCGCGGGCCATGTGCTGCGAGCCCAGGGTCGCGACGCCACGGATGCGATCGTGGGTGTCTGGGGCGCGGATGGAGCGCAGCCGGGCATTCCCGCCGCGGTGCCGACCTCGTCCTTCGCGCCGGCGCGGGCGGCGGGTGCAGGGACCGTCGTGGCTCCGGGCTCGATGACCGGCCCCGACGGCGCGCCCCCGCCTGCTGGGGAGCCGGCGCCCACGGTCGACCGCGATCCCGACGACATCACCGACGCCTCGGACTCGCCGCCAGCGGGCCAGGCCGTCGAGTGGCGCCTGCCGCCCCATGATCTGCTCGATCCGGGTGAGATCCCGTCCGCGGCCACCACGGACATCGCGGACGCGGTCCACGCGCGCAACGAAGAGATCATCGTGCGCAAGCTGGCGGGCTTCAATATCCAGGCGCAGATCATCGGGCGCAATGCCGGCCCGGTGGTGACCCAGTACGAGGTCCAGCCCGCCCCCCAGGTCAAGCTCAGCCGGATCGAGGCGCTCTCGGACGACCTCGCGATGGCCCTCGCGGCCCGCAGCATCCGGATCGAGGCGTCGATTCCCGGCAAAGGCTCGGTCGGGATCGAGATCCCCAACAAGGAGTTCAACATCGTCACGCTGCGGCGGATCCTGGAAGAGGTGGACTTCTCCGCCTCGGGGTCGCAGCTGACGTTCGCCCTGGGGCGCGACGTGGCCGGCCGCGCGCTGGCCGTGGACCTGTCCAAGATGCCGCACCTGCTGATCGCGGGCGCCACGGGTTCGGGCAAGAGCGTCATGGTCAACGCGCTCATCACCAGCCTCCTGTGCAACGCGACCCCGGACGATGTTCACTTCATCCTCATCGACACGGCACGCGTGGAACTCGCGGGCTACAACGGCCTGCCGCACCTGCTGGTCCCGGTGATCACGGAGCCCGAGCGCGCCAAGTCCGCCCTCAAGTGGGCGGTGGGCGAGATGGAGAACCGCTACCGGCGGTTCGCCGGCGCCACGGCCCGCAACATCAAGGCGTTCAACGAGACCCGGGTGGACGCGGCGGATCGGCTGCCGTACATCGTGATCGTCATCGACGAGCTCGCCGACCTCATGATGCGCGAGGGAAAGAACGTCGAGGACCCGATCGTGCGCCTCGCCCAGAAGGCCAGGGCGACGGGCATCCACATGGTGCTAGCGACACAGCGGCCGTCGGTCAACGTGGTCACGGGGCTGATCAAGGCGAACTTTCCCAGCCGGATCGCGTTCGCGATGGCCAGCCAGATCGACAGCCGCACGATCCTTGACTCACCGGGTGCCGAGGACCTGATCGGCCGCGGCGACATGCTCTACCAGCCCTCCGACCTGCCACGACCGATGCGCCTCCAGGGCGTGTTCGTGTCCGATCCCGAGATCGGGCGGGTGACCCAGTACTGGCGCGACCAGATCGATGATCCGCGCTATGACCTCTCGATCATCACGTCCGACGAGGAAGCCACGGGATCCGTCGACGACCTGGCCGATGACGATGCCGACCGGCTGCTGCCGGATGCCGTCGCCGTGATTCGGGAGTACGATCGCGCCTCGGCGTCGCTGCTCCAGCGGCGTCTCAAGATCGGCTACGCGCGAGCTGCCCGCATCGTGGACCAGCTCGAGGCGCGGGGATACGTGGGGGCGTTCGACGGCTCGAATGCCCGGATGGTCCTGCGTCGCGACGACGGTCCGGGGCCGGACGAGGACGAGGACGAGGCATGACGACGCGAGACGGGCTGCGACGGGCGCGCGCGGAAGCGCGCGATGCCGACCGCGCCTACGCGACGGAGTCAGGTCCGTCCCTGCCCGAGCGGCTGGTCGCCGCCCGGGAGCGCAAGGGCGTGGACCTGTACCGCGCCGAGCGCGACACCAAGATCCGTTCCCGCTACCTCGCGGCGCTCGAGCACGGCGAGTACAACGAGCTGCCCGGATCGGTGTACACGAAGGGCTTCCTCCGCAACTACGCGCTCTACCTCGGGCTCGATCCGGACGATGTGGTCCGCCAGTGGAAGCGGGAACGTGGCGACGCATCGGTCGCAACCGAGCCGGCCCTCGCGGTACCCAAGCCACTTGCCGCGCCCCGTCAGGGCCTGACATTCTCGCCGGTGATCGTGGTCGCGGCCCTGCTCACCATCCTGATCGGCGTGTTTGCGGTCTACATGGGCGTCCAGCTGGTGCGGTTCGCGAAGCCGCCGACGCTCGCCGTCACGAACCCCTCGCAGGCCGTCCTCGATGTGGCCGACGACAGCACCTCGTTCACGCTGCGTGGCGAATCGATCCCCGGCGCCACCGTGACCGTGGCGGATGCCGCTCGGGAGCAGCCGTACCGGGTCACCGCCGATGCCTCCGGCCGCTGGTCGGTCGACGTCGACCTCCGGCGCGGCCGGAACCAGTTCGACGTCAGCGCGCTGGACCCGGAGACCGGGAAGACGTCCGAGAACACGGAGCGGATCTTCATCACGGTGCCCTTCCTCGTCACGGAGGCACCGACGCTCACGCTGGAAAGCCCTGCGGAGGGGGCCCAGTTCGAGAACGGGGCGATCCCCGTGCGTGGGACGACGTCGAATGCTGCGACCGTGTCCATCAAGGCGATCCAGACGGCGACCAGCGACGGCACGCCCGTGGCGACCTCGGCCCCGGTATCGCCGGCGCCTTCGGCATCGGCGGAGCCTGTCCCGGCTGGTCCGACAGTCGGGCCGATCACCGTGCCGGTGGGCGAGGACGGTTCGTTCGACACGCCGCTGGACCTGTCCGAGGGCCAGTGGCAGATCATCGCGACCGCCACGTCTGCGGACGGGAAGGCAACCAGCCTGAGCCGCAACGTCTCGGTCGTCTACCGGGGCGTGAATCTCGTGGTCAGCATCAAGGGATCGACGGCCTGGCTCAAGGTCTGGGTGGACGGGAAGATCTCGAAGCAGACGGGCGTGGCCGGGACCGTCTTCAGCCCTGGCAAGGTCCTGACCTTTACGGCGAAAGAGTCCGTCGAGGTGCGGACCGGCAAGTCCAGCGCGACGTACTTCACGCTCAACGGCGAGGACCTGGGGCGGATGTCCAAGCAGGGCAATCCCGAGACCTGGCTCTTCGCCCCACCCGCAGACCCGGTCAAGACCAGCCGGACCTGACATGGCGGATCCCCTCGTTGACCTCGCGGGGCGCCTGCAGGCCAGCTGCGTGGCCCACGGCCTGACGGTGGCCACTGCCGAGTCGTGCACCGGTGGCCTGGTCGCGCACCTGCTGACCGAGGTGCCGGGATCGTCGGCCTGCCTGCGCGGCGGCGTGATCGCCTACGCAGACGACGTCAAGCATGCCATGCTCGGTGTCTCCGCCGACGTCCTGGCCGCCCATGGCGCCGTGTCCGCGCAGGTGGCCCTCGCGATGGCCGAGGGCGCCCGCGCGCTGCTCGGCACCGACCTGGCCGTCGCGGTCACCGGTGTGGCGGGGCCAGACGGGGGCACCTTGGCCAAGCCGGTCGGCCTCGTCTACGTCGCGGTTGCCGGGGGCGGGCCTGCCGAGGTGCGCCGCTTCCAGTGGACCGGAGACCGATCGTCCAACAAGCGGGCGAGCGCGGAGGCGGCGCTGGAGCTGCTCCTCGAGCGTGCCGACGGCGCGGCCACCGCGTGACGTTGCGCGGGGCGGAGCAGATCGGGGCGGGCCTGGAGTCCGCGCGAGTCGCACGCCCGATCCGGGCAGGTGAGCGGATCCATATCGTCGGGGCGGCGGGTGCCGGTGCCTCCGCGGCCGCGCTGCTGGCCGGGTGGGCCGGCGCGCACGTGGACGGCTGCGACCCCGGCGGTCCGAGCCAGTACACCCCTGCGCTAGAGGCGTGCGGGATCGCGATCGCGGGTCAGCATGACGCGGCGCACGTCCGTGGCACGGAGCCGCCGGCGCGTCTCGCCGTGACCAAGGCACTGACCGCCATCGACCCAGACAACGCCGAGCTGCTCGCCGCCCGGGAGCTCGGCATCCCACTCGAGCCGTGGCAGCAGGTGGTCGCGGACGCAGCCGCGGGGCGCCAGCTGATCGCGGTCGCGGGCACGCACGGCAAGAGCACGTGCTCCGGTTGGCTGGTCCATCTGCTGGCTGCCGCGGGCGCCGATCCCGGTGCCTTCGTCGGGGCGCTCCTGCCGGCGGCGCTCACCGGGATCGGGGTTGCCGCCACCGCGCGCCGAGGGGAGGGGCGACCATTCGTGGTTGAGGCCGACGAGTACGCCGGGAACTTCGATCCGTACCGGCCCGACGTGATCGTGTTGACGTCGGCCGAATGGGACCATCCGGATGTGTTCGCGGACCGGGCGGCGGTCCTCGCCGCGTTCGAGGGCTGGATCCGGCGGGCTGCGGAGGGCCGCGCGCCCGGATCGGGGACGCCGGTCCTCGTGGCCAACGTGGCCGACGATGGGGTGGCGGAGCTGGCCGCGAGGCTGGGCGACTGGCCAGGCCGTATCGTCGCCACGGCGCTGGTGGACGGGCCGGCCTCGCCATCGGACGCGGCAGGGATCACGGATCGGTTCCAGACGGCCGTCGGGCCTGCGTCCGCCCTGCTCGCCTGGATCACGTCATCGGATCCGGATGGCACGCGGCTGATGGTGATCGGGCTGCAGGACGGCGGGACCGGGATCCCACTGCGCCTGTCGACGGCGGGGCGGCACAACGCGTCGAATGCGCTCGGCGTGGCGGGTGCGGCTGCGGCTGCGGGGCTGGGCGCGGACGCGATCGCGGCCGGCCTCGGGTCGTTCGCGGGCGTCGGCCGACGCTTGGAACGCAAGGGCGAGGTCCGCGGTGTCGTGGTCTACGACGACTACGGCCATCATCCGACGGCGATCCGCGAGACCCTCGCGGCCGTCCGCCAGCGCGAGCCTGGGCGGCGCGTCTGGGCCGTCTACGAGCCGCTCACCTTCCACCGGACGGCCGCCCTGCTGGACGAGTTCGCCGACGTTCTGGCGGCTGCCGACGCTGTCGCCATCGCCGACATCTGGGCCGGACGCGACCCGGACACCTCCATCGCCTCCGCCGCCGGCCTTGCCGCGGCTGTCGCCGTGCGTGCTCCGGGGATCCCGACTGCGGCGCCGGGCTCCGTGGAGTCGACGGCGCGCTGGCTCGCGGGCGAGGTCCGCTCCGGCGACGCCGTCCTCGTCATGGGTGGCGGACGCTCGTACCGTATCGCCGAGCTCCTGCTCGAGCACCTGGCGGCCGGCTGATGCTCACCTACGCGCAGGGCCATGACCTGCTCAAGGTCCTGATCAAGGCTCGCACCGCGTACGACGGTGATCAGTACACCGACCTGTTCGCCCAGATGGGGGAGGTCGTCCTGGACCCGTTTGCGCCTCCGCTGGTCGGCCACAACGACCTGCGGGCATACTTGCTGCAGTCGGCCGAGGCCGAGCGGTACTTCGATCTCACGATCGAGCGCCACTGGGTCTCGGGCGCGACCGTCCTCGCCGCCTGGCACGCCAGCTGGACCCGGCGCAGCGACGGGGCCAAGGTCCGGGAGGCGGGCTTCCTCGCCGCGGAGACGGGGGATGACGGGCGCATCGAGCGCCTGAAGCAGTGGACAGTGACCCGCGAGCACGTCGCGGACTAGGAAGGAGCGAGCGGTTGGCGGGCGAGATCTCGTTCGACGTCGTCTCGGACTTCGACGAACAGGAGCTGCGGAATGCGCTGGACCAGGTCCGGCGCGAGGTCCAGCAGCGCTATGACTTCAAGGGTGCCCACGTGGACCTGGCCCAGGAGAAGGACCGGCTCGTCCTGGTGACCGACAGCGACATGCGGGCGCGGTCGATCCGGGACCTCATCGAATCCAAGGCCGTTCGCCGGAACCTGTCGCTCAAGATCTTCGACTGGGGTGAGGTGCTTCCTGCCGGTGGCAACAAGGTGCGCCAGGAGATCACGCTCCGGCGGGGCCTGCCGGACGACCTCGCCCGAAAGCTCGTCAAGATGATCCGCGACGAGTTCCCCAAGGTCCAGCCGCGCATCCAGGGCGACGCGATCCGTGTCGCCAGCAAGAGCAGGGACGAGCTCCAGAAGGTGATCGTGCGCCTGCGCGAACTGGACGAGGCCGTTCCTCTCCAGTTCGAGAACTACCGCTAGGAGGATCCCATGCCCGGAGCCCGTGCGGCCCGTATGGTGATGATCGTCGTCGCTCTCGTCGTCGTGGCCGGCCTGATGGCCGGAATGATGGCGGGCGCCGGCAACGTCGCCCCCAACTGATCAGCTCCCGACTCCAGCGCTCCCCACGCACCCGCAGGCACCGGCCCCGGACGGACCGCCGTCAGGGCCGGACGCAGGAGGTCCTCAATGGAACCGTTCCGCGCCGAGTCCACCGATCAGCCAAACGACCCGACCGAGGTGAGCCCTCCCGAAGCATCGACGGAGGAGCCGGTGGTGACGGATCCGGAGCCCGAGCTGGCTGAGGCGTCGGCGGAAGAGCCGCCGGCCGCTTCCGAAGTTGAGCCGGAATCGGCTGCCGCGGCCGAGGAGGAGCCCGCGACCGCGGAGGAACCTGCACCGGAGCCGGAGCCGGAGCCGGCGCCGGAGCCGGAGTCTGAGCCGGAGCCGGAGGCACCCGCCGGGCCCGCGGAGCCCGGGACCGTCGCTGAGCTCGTGGCCGCCACGCTACGTGCGGCGGGCGTCCGCATCGCGTTCACCGTCGCCGGCGAGAGCTTCCTGTCCATCCTGGACGCGCTGGTGGCCGCGGACATCCGGGTCGTCGCGACCCGTCACGAGGGTGCAGCCGCGTTCGCCGCGGAGGCGTACGGCCAGCTCACCGGTCGTCCCGCCGTCTGTCTCGGCACCCGCGCGGTCGGTGCTGCCAACCTGGCCATCGGCATCCACACCGCCACCGCGGACTCGACACCGATGTTCGTCATCGTGGGCCAGGTGGAGCGTGGCCTCCGTGGGCGCGAGGCCTTCCAGGAGGTGGACCTCGTCCGGACGCTTGGCGGTCTGGCCAAGTGGGCGGGTGAGATCGACGATCCCGCGACCGCTGCCGCAACGCTCGAGGAGGCGGTCCGGGCCACGGTCGACGGCCGACCCGGGCCCGCACTGATCTCGATCCCGGAGGACGTCCAGGAGCTTCCCGTGCCGGAGGGCACGCGGGCGCCCGTCGTCAGGCTGCATCCGGAGGCGCCGTCCATCGCCGACCTCCGCGCGGTCCTGCACTTCCTGGCCGCCGCCGAGCGGCCGCTCATCATCGCTGGGGCAGGCGTGCTTCGCGCGCGCTGCTCGAACGATCTGGTCCGGTTCGCGGAGCAGCTCCACGTGCCCGTGATCGCGGCGTGGCGCCGCGGCGACGTCATTCCCAACGACCACCCGCTGTACCTCGGGATGACCGGGTTCGGCAGCCCGAGCGTCGTGCGCGAGCGCGTTGAGGCGGCCGATGCGCTGCTCGTCATCGGATCACGGCTCAACGAGCCCACCTCATTCGGGTACCGGGTCCCGGGGATGGACCAGTGCTGGATCCACGTGGATCTCGAGCCTCGAACGGGCCCGGTAGGATTTGCCGAAGCTCCGGAGCGCGTGATCCGGGCCGACGCCAGGGCCTTCCTGCGGGCGGCGAACGCCCGCCTGAAGGAAGCCGTCCTGGCTGCGGAGCCTCTCCAGGCCCGGGACCGCAACAACGCGGTGGACCGGGCGGCCTGGGAGATCGCGGCGACCGTGGACAACGGCGAATGGACCGGCCCAGGCGTCCATCCCGGCAAGGTGATCGCGGACCTGCGGAGGCTGCTGCCCGACGACGCCATCGTGACGACCGATGCCGGCGCCTTCGGGGGATGGGCGGCCCGCGGGCTCCGGTTCAAGCGGCCCGGGACCTTCCTGGGACCGACATCCGGTGCGATGGGCTATGGCTTTCCGGCTGCCCTCGCAGCGGCGCTCGTCCATCGCGAGCGGCGCGTCGTGGCGCTGATCGGCGACGGCGGCATGGGCATGACGCTGGCCGAGGTCGAGACCGCCGTCCGCGAGGAGGCACACGTGGTCGCGATCGTGTTCGACAACGAGCGGTACGGGATGATCCGGGCTCACCAGGACCGGCAGGGGAGCCCCGTGGCGCCCGGCACCGACCTCGGGCCGCTGGACTTCGCGGCGGCTGCCCGAGCGTGCGGCGCCCGCGGCGTTCGGGTCGACAGCGATGCGGCCTTCGAAGGCGCTTTGCGGACCGCCTTGGCAGCCTCGGGTCCCACGGTGATCCACGTTCCGCTGGACCGCCGCTGGGTCAGCGTCGACGAGCCGGCTACCGGGACCGGCGAGTGACTCGCCCGACGCTCCATCTCATCCCGGAGGCGACGTGGGACGGCCGTGACCCGGCTGCGCCGTACCTGCCCGCGGCGTACCCGGAGGACGGGTTCGTCCACTGTACGGACGGTGACGCCGAGATGGTCGTCGTCGCCAACCGCTTCTACCGGGACGACCCGCGCCCGTTCCTGCTGCTGACGCTGGACCTGGACCGGACCGGAAGCCCGTGGCGCTTCGACGATCCGAGCGGGATCTACCCACACGTCTACGGACCCATCGACTCGGCCAGCGTGATGGAGGTCCGACGCCTCCTGCGCGATCCGGACGGGAGCTTCCTGGAGCCGGCACCGCGCTGAGCCGGCGAGGCGCTGTCGCGCCAACCCGGGCCGAGTTGGCTACACGAGCCTCCGACCGTCGTCGATGAGGGGGCCGAGCATGCGCATGGCAGTGTTGGGACTGGCGATGGCGCTTGCCGGTGGCGCATGCGGCGCCGGGGAGATGCCGTGGGATGTGCCGTCCGCCCCCGCCGTCCGTGCCGCCGTCGTCGCGGCCGCCGGGCAGTACGGCGAGGAGACCCTCGTCGCGCTTCCCGAGTTCGTGGCCACCGAGGCATTCGATTGGCCGACCGCACGCTCGACCGCGCGACGGACACCTGGTGGGTGGTGCTCGGCGTGGACGGACGTCCGAAGCGCATGGCTGCCTTCACCGCCCACGACGGGCAGCCTCCGCAGCCGGCACCGACAGGGGAGACCCCGAAGCCATCGTGACGGCAGTCGGCACGGTGGGCCGCGACGCTCGCGTGGTGCGCGCCTGGGGCCACGACGCGATCCTGGGTGAGTGCGACGGGGGGATCGTGGCCGTGTCGCTCGGTGCCGATCGTGGCGTACAGCGAACGACTCCGCGGAATGTCACGCGGCGGAGGGCTCGGTATCCACCCCGCTGCCGGCGTGGCGATCATCTCGCTCATCGCGCTTGTCGCGGCATTCCCGCTGATCGTGATGCTCAGACGTGCGTTCCGCGCGCGTCGGCGATAAGGTCCCGCCCGCGATCAGGCGAGCTAACGGTTCCCTGGGCAATCGCCCCATCGGCAGCGAACCCCCGGAGCGGCTTCACCGCCCGGCTCCGCACGGCGGTCGGGCACCGTGGCTGCCGCGCCTGCACTCGCGCCGGCCTACCGAGGTCGATGGGAGCCCTGCCCAGCACCCTTCCGCGCACGCGTTTCGTGCTCAGAGGCCTGCTCGCCCCACGAGTCCGTGATCTGCTTGAACACCTTGCCCATGCCGGGGCGCATCAGGTCGCGTCGGGCAGCCTCGGCGTCATGGTCACGGCGGCGGACGCGGGCCGCCTCCCGGGCGTCAAGGTCGTCGATCGCTTCGGGTTCGTGGTCGTCCATGGGCGCATCCTCCCCGCCGGAACACGGGCGCGTCAATCACCGACGCACCCGTGAGTCGCCCGGCTCAGGCGTCGCGTGTTGCCACCACGGAGAAGGACAACGGGACGCGCCCGCGCTCGACCGGGCCGACGTCGCGGTGGCCCGCCCACCAGTCGACGGGGTGCTCGGTGACGCGCTGGAGGTGCAGCCCCGCCCCCAGCAGGGCCGTGATGATCTCGCCCAGCGTCCACGCCCGCGCGAACTTCCAGTGCTGTTCCTCCTCCGGGATCGACAGCCGGTCGATGTACTCGGGCGCCCAGCCGCGTGAGGCCTCCGGTCCGCCGAAGTAGTCGTAGTCCGTGAGGATCCAGCCACCCTCGCCGTCGCCATCGAACAGCCACTCGGCGGGGTGGCCGTCGAAGATCACCAGCCGGCCTCCGGGTGCCAGCAGGCGATACAGGACCGCCGCCCACCGGTCCAGGTCCTGGAGCCAGATGATCGCCCCGCGGCCCGTGTACAGCAGGTCTGCCGTCCCGTCGAGGTCGTGTGGCACCTCCAGGACATCCGCCTCGACCCAGGTCGCGCGGGCTCCGGTCGCCGATGTCAGCCTTTGCGCCAGGTCCAGCATCCGGGAGCTGAAGTCCACCCCGACCACCTCGGTCGCCCCGAGGTTCCAGAGCGACAGGGTGTCGCGCCCCCCGGCGCACTGGAGGTGGATCGCACGGCGGCAGCGCCCGCGCAGGTCGCCGATCAGGTCGTGTTCGACGGGGTAGAGGTTCGAGCCGCCGCCACCGATCAGGGCAACGGCCTCGTCGAACCAGCCCTCGTAGCGTTCCGCGGCCTCGTCCCAGGCCAGGCGGTTGGCTTCGTGCATCGCGCGCACGTCGGCGGACTCCGTGGATGTCGCTGCGCGCACGTCGACAGAGGAATCGGTGGGGCCGGGGTGTTTCGGCATGGCGTCGCCAGTCTACGGCGGGATGCGACAGGGCCGTCGCTTCCTGAACGACGGCCCTGGATCGTGTGTCGTAGCTGGGGCCAGGTGTTGCACCGGCCCCGCGCGGTCGGCGGTGGGACTACCGCCCCGACCGCCCGGCTCTGCCGGCCCTTGTGTCGCTCGAGAGGTTGCCCGCTCGCGGGCGGGACTCCGGATTGCCGGCGCCGTGCGATGCGTCGATGCCTGCGGTCGGCCGGCGCAAGTCCTCAATGCGCCGTTGCAGGTTGTGCCATCTGGCCGTTCGCATCGCCACCGTCGGTACCTCCGGGACGCCCGCCGGGCGGGTGGAGGGGGAGAGACATCTGCATTATGAACCCCGGCGCAACCCCCCGTTTCACGAGTGTCGGGAGACGAGCCGGGTGGTGTGGGCGCCGCGGGCAGGGCACCTGCGGGTTACGCGACGGCCGTCCGGCGTGGGGGCTCCGCCGGGCCGCCCGGAGGACCATCTGGCGAACACGTTCGCTGTTTGGTCCGCTGATGGCGGGCAGCACGGGGCTTCGGTGGTGGTTCAGTGGCGGTTCGGAGGGCGTTTCGGCCGCGTGGCGGACCAACCGAGGATCGCGGTCCCTGAATGGTCCGCCACGCGAGCGGGCGGCGCCGCCACGCGCGCGGGCGGCACCATCACGCGAGCGGGCGGCGGGCCGACGCCGTGCCCGCCGTGCGCGGGCCGACGCCGTGCCCGCCGTGCGCGGGTCGCCAACAGGGGCCACCATGACGTCATGACGAGACTCCCCGCACGCACGGGTGCCGACGTGCATCTCGCGGATGCCTTCGCAGCACCGGGCTGTCCCTTGTGCCGCGAGCGAGCCCGTGCGGACGCCGGCTACCTGGAATCGATCCTCGCCGAGAGCGTCAACGACGTCACGTTCCGGCGCGAGCTTGACGAGGGGCGTGGCCTCTGCCCGGACCACTGCCGCGCATTCCTCGTGGCAGATCGGCGACGGGCCGGCAGTCTGGGGGCGTCGATCCTCCTCCGGGCCACCCTCACCGCGCGGCTCCGGGACCTCGAGGCCGTGCATGCCGCCGGCCGACGGTCCCGTGCCCGTCGGTCACTGGAGGCTGGCAGCCCGCCTGCCTGCCCCGCGTGCCGGCGCCTCTCGCAGCATGACGAGGCGGCGGTCGAGGGCCTTGTCGGCCTCGCCGAGAACCCCACCTGGGCCGAGGCCGTCTCCGCGGCGCAGTTCTGTCTCGATCACCTGGTGGCCCTCGTGGACCGGCGCACGGTCCCGCCGTGGTGGCCGGCCATCGAGGGACGACAGCTGGACCGGCTGCGCGACCTCCGGGACCGGCTCGATCGGTTCGCGCACGCTTCCGCGCACGATCGCCGCCACCTCCAGACGGACGACCAGCGGGCATCTGTGGACGAGGCGGCTGACCTCCTGGGCGGCTCGGGCGGGTAAGCGCGACGCCGGAGGACCCGCAGGCGGCAGGACCGGGTCTCAGCCCCCGGACACCGCCGGGATGATGTACACGCGGGAGCCGGGCGGCACCGCCGTGTCGAGCGCCGCGATGTCGCCGTCCACGAATACGTTGAGATGCGTCCGCAGCGTTGGACCGGCGTCAAGCACCCTGTTCGCGATGCCCGGAACCCGGCGGTCCAGGTCCCTGATGACATCGAGGACCGTCGATCCGTCGGCGGACATGCGCCGCTCCGCGGAGGGGAACAGCGCCACCAGCGAGCGGGGCAGGTGGACGACGGCCGGCGCAGGGCCGTCGTCCACCTGCGTGGCGTCAGGCGACGACATGCGCCTCGACCGCCCAGATCGGCGGCAGGTTGTCGGCGAGCTTCGACCACGTCCGGCCCTCGTCGGCGGAGCCATACACCTGTCCGGTGCTGGTGCCGAAGTAGACGCCAACGGGATCGAGGCGGTCCACGGCCATCGCCTCACGCAGGACGCCGACGTACGCGTCCTGCTGTGGGAGCCCGTCGCCCGAGCGGATCCAGGTGGCGCCCCCGTCGTTGGTGCGCCAGACCGCGGCTGCCGCGCCGGGCATGAGGCGGCCCTCCTCGGGCGGGGTCAAGGGGATGTTCCAGACGGTCATCGGATCGCGGGGGTGGGCCGCCATCACGAACCCGAATTCGGACGGCAGTCCCTCGGTGATCTCGTCCCACGCCTCGCCGCCGTCGGTCGAGCGGTAGACGCCGCAGTGGTTCTGCTGGTAGAGCCGCTCCCCGCCGCCCTGCGCCATGACGAGCTTGTGCACGCACTGCCCGTACTCGGGGTACCGGTTCTCCGGGTTGAAGTCAGCGCGCACACCCTGGTTCCGGGTGTGCCAGGTCGCCCCGCCATCGCGCGTCTCGAACACGCCAACCGAGGAGATGCCGACCCACATCCGCCGGGGGTCGGTGGGGTGGGGGACGATGGTGTGGAGGATGAGCCCGCCGAGGCCCGGACCCCACTCCGGGCGGCTGGGGTGGTTGGTGAGACCCTCGACGTGGGCCCAGGTGCGGCCGCCGTCCGTGCTGCGGAACAAACCTGCGGGATCGACACCCGCATAGATCCCGTCGAGGCCCGCGGTCACGTTCCAGACCTTGGCGACCTTCGGCCCATCGTCGCCATAGGTCAGGCCCTCGCTGGAATGCTCCCACGTCTCACCGAGATCGTCGCTGCGCCAGACCGCCGGCCCGAACCACGGGCTGCCCGCGCCCGCGAGCAGGGCCCCCGAGGCGGGGTCCACGGAGATGTCGTGGATGGGCCAGCCACCGCACAGCGGTCCTCGGACCTTCCATTCCCGGCGGTCCGTGCTGCCGTCGAGGATGAACGCCCCCTTGGGCGTGCCAAGAAGGATGAGACAGCGCTCGGTCATGACGATCTCCGCAGGGTGGGACGCGTGCGCCGCCAGCCTACGATGCCGCGCAATCGCGCGCCCGCGGCCCCCATCGGGCGGCCCGCCCTCCCGTACAGTGTCTCCCGCACGGCTGGAGCCGTCGCACTCGAACGACCAGGGAGGTGGCATGACGGCCAGCAGTGGCGGGGTTCGGTCCGGCGCACCGCCCACGATGCTCGTCATCGCCTTGATCCCGCTGGCGGTCGCGGTCAACTTCATCGCGAACTGGGTCGCCGGGCTTCTGCGCCTGCCGATCTACCTGGACACCATCGGGACCTTCCTGGCGGCCGTGCTGCTCGGGCCCTGGTGGGGCGCACTCGCCGGGGTGCTCACCAACGTCCTGGGCATCGTTCCCAATGGCGTCTCGAATCTCCTGTTCGCCCCGGTCAGCGTGGTCGCCGCACTCCTCTGGGGCTATGGGATCCGCTCCTTCGGGCTGGGGCGGAGCTCGATCGCATTCTTCCTGCTGGCGGTGGCCGTGGGCGTCGTGACCGGGGCCCTGGCCACGCCGATCGTCCTGTTCCTGTTCGGTGGGGCAACGGGCCATCCGTCCGACCTGATCACAGCTGCCCTCGCGAGCTTTGGTCTCGAGCGCGCCACGCTGATCTCCAGCGTCCTGTCGTCGATCCCGGACAAGGTCATCTCCGCCTATGCGGGCCTCGCGATCACCGCCGCCCTGCCGGTCGTGGTCACGGCCCGCGCGGTCCTGCCTGAGCAGCCGGGGACGCGACGGCTGGGCCTGGCCATCGGCGGGGTCCTCGTTGGGGTCGGGCTCGCCATCGCGGTCGCGCTCACCCAGCCGCCGGCCTGAGTCACGGCCGTGATGACTGCCCGGGACAACGGGACCGGGGCTGCGCCGGGTGTCCCGCCCCCGGTCGTCGCCGTTCGCGACCTTCACGTCCGGTACCCGTCCAGTGCGGTGGATGCGCTTGACGGCGTCACCTTCGATCTTCTCGCCGGCGAGGTCGTCGGCCTCGCGGGGTTGAACGGCGCCGGCAAGTCCACGTTGTGCCGGTGTCTCAACGGCATCGTCCCGCAGCTGGTGACGGCCCATGTGATCGGGATGGTGAGCGTGACCGGGAGGGACGCCCTCGCGACCCCGGTGCGCAGGATGGCATCGCTGGTCGGGATCGTGCTCGACGAGCCGGGGGCGCAGCTCAGCCAGGGAACCGTGGCCGAGGAGGTGGCGCTGGGCCTCGAATCGCTGGCGATGCCATACCCGGAGATGGTCGACCGCGTCTCGAGCACGCTCGAACACGTTGGCCTGGGCGGACTGGCGGACCGCTCGCCGCTGAGCCTTTCCGGGGGTGAGCAGCAGCGGCTGCTGCTGGCTTGCGCGCTGGCGATGCGACCGGTGCTCCTGGTGCTCGATGAGCCGACCTCGGGCCTTGATCCGCGCTCGCGCGCCGCAGTCTTCGACCTGCTGGGCGAGGTGGCCGAAGGTGACGGGACGGCGATCCTCGTCGTCGAGCATGACGTGGAGCTCCTGGCGGAGCGTGCCGGACGCCTCCTCGTGCTCCACGAGGGCCGCCTGGTGGCCGATGGCCCGCCAGGGGACGTGCTGGGTGATGTGCTCGGGATGTCGGCCGCGGGGATCCGGGTGCCGGACGTGACGGCGGTCGCCCACGCCCTGGGGAGTGGCATGCGGACCTCCTTGCCGGTGACGCTCGACGCCGGGCTCGCCTGGCTTGCGGCGGACCGATGACGGGGGACGTACGGCCGATCGTCAGGGTCGACGGCGCGAGCTATCGGTATCCGGGCGGGATCGTCGGCCTCGACGGCGTCTCGCTGGACATCGGGGGCGGTGACGTCATCGGGATCGCGGGCAGCAACGGGGCGGGCAAGTCGACGCTCGCCCGACTGCTCAACGGGCTCCTGAAGCCGACGGGCGGGACCGTGACCGTCGACGGCCTCGACACGCGGACGCACGATGTCCGGGAGCTGGCGCGGACAGTCGGGCTGGTCTTCCAGCACCCTCGTGCCCAGCTGTTCGCGCGAACCGTGGCGGAGGAGCTGGCGTTCGGGCCACGCAACCTCGGGCTCACTCGCGATGAGATCGAGGCTCGCGTGGACGCCGCGGCGAGACGCTTCGGTCTCGTCCCCGTGCTCCGGACGTCGCCGTTCGAGCTGCCGGCACCGCGGCGCCGCCTGGTGGCGATCGCCTCCGTCGTCGCGATGGAACCGCGGGTGCTCGTCCTCGACGAACCGACGACGGGCCAGGACCACCGGACCGTGGCACTGGTCACCGACCTCGTCGTCGGCCTGCGCGACGGCGGGGCGGCGGTGGTCTGCATCTCCCACGACATGCGGTTCCTCGCCGCGGTCTCGGGGCGGATCCTTGCCATGGCGCGCGGCCGGATCGTCGCCGACGGCACGCCATCCGAGGTGTTCGCCGATCCCGAGGCGCTGTCCGAGGCGGGCATGCTGGCGCCGCAGGTGACGCGTTTCGGGGCGGCCATCCCGGGTCTGCGGGGCCACCCGCCCGTGCTGACGGTCGCCGGTCTCGTCGCGGAGCTACGGGCGACCCCTCCACCCGGACCTCGGGCACCGTGACGTCCATGGCAGCGCCGTCCCTGCTCGCATACGTGCCCGGCGGTTCGTGGCTCCACCGGATGAGCCCGGTGCCGAAGCTCGCCTGGCTTGCCGCGACGGTCCTGGTCGTGCTGCTCACCTACGAGCTGCCGGTGCTGGTCGTGGTCGCTGCCGCCGGGTTTGCCCTGGCTGCCTCCGCGGGCGTCGGGCGAAGGGCATGGCGAACCGTGGTCGCCCTCGCGCCCATCGGGGCATCGATCGTTGTCCTGCAGGCCCTGGCGCCGGTAGCGTGCGCCCAGGGGTGCGCCACGGCAGCGGCCATCGGACCACTGACGCTCTACCAGGAGGGCCTGTCCCATGCGCTTGCGCTCGTGGCGAGGCTGGTCGCGATGGAGGCGATCGCAGTGGTGATGCTGGCCACGACCCACCCATCGGACCTGTTCGCGTCGCTGCGCCAGCTGCACCTCCCGTACGAGGTGTCGCTCATGGCGATGCTCTCGATGCAGCTCGTCCCACAACTCCAGCAGGAGCTCCGCGACGTGCTCCAGGCGCAACGGGCCCGGGGCCTCCGCGCGAGCGGCCTGGCAGCGCTGGCGCCCACGCTGGTGCCGGTGGTCGCCGGTGCGTTCGACCGCCTGACGACGCTCGTGCTCAGCCTCGAGGCGCGTGGCCTGGGGAGTGGGCCGCGGACGTCGTACCGGCGGGTGGCGGACCGGCCCGTGGATCGCGTGGCCACGGGACTGGCGATCTGCGCCGGGATCGTGGGCGCGGCCACGGCCCTGACCAGGTGGGGCGCGGACCAGGCGGGCGTCACCGTGGTTCCGCCCGTAGTGGCCGTCGCGATCGTCGTGGTGGCGGCCGCGACACTTGTGGTGGTGATGGCATCGGGCCTGCGCGCCCTCGTCCGCGTCTGAAGCTCGCGGGGGCGTTGCGCCTGCGCGTCCCGGCCCGGCAGGCGACGATAGCCCCGACGAGCGCCACAGCATGACGGAGGTGAACCGTGCCCGAACCCGAACCCCGGCCCGAACCCGAGCCCGAGCCCCGGTCCGAACGCGGCATCCTCGTCGTCGGCAGCACGATGATCGACCTGATCGCCTATGCGGACCGCCTGCCCGGTGCTGGCGAGACCCTGGTCGGGACTCGGTTCCGCATGGGGTTCGGGGGCAAGGGCGCGAACCAGGCCGTGGCCGCCGCCCGGTTCGGTGCACGCGTGACGATGGTGAACACCGTCGGGGAGGACTCGTACGGGGCGGAGTACCTGGCCAACTTCGCCGCCCAGGGGGTGGACACGACCTACGTGCGACGTGTGCCGGGCTCGTCCGGCGTGGCGCCCATCTGGGTGGACGGCGAGGGGATGAACCGGATCATCATCGTGCCCGGGGCGAACCTCCAGGTCCCACCGGGGCTCGGCGTCCAGGCCGTCGAGGACGTCCGGCCCGCGGTCGTGGTCGGCCAGCTCGAGATCCCCCAGGACGCGACGACGGCCGCCTTCGCGGCAGCGCGGGCCGCAGGGGCGATCACGGTGCTCAATCCGGCACCGGCGGCGGACCTCGATCCGGGGCTGCTCGCCGTCTCGGACTGGCTGGTTCCCAATGAGCACGAGTTCGTGCTGCTGGGCGGGGGAGCGCTTTCCGGGGACCCCGACGCGGAAGATGTCCAGGTCGCCGCGCTCGCGAACCGCCTGGGCCTGTCCCTCGTGGTCACCCTCGGCGAGCGGGGCGCGGCCGTGCTGCCCCGTGGCGGATCGATCAGCCGCATCGCCCCGCCGGTGGTGAAGGCGGTGGACACCACGGGCGCCGGGGACGCGTTCGTCGGCGCGTTCGCGGTGGGCCTGGCCGAGGGCTGGGATCCCGTTGACGCGGCCCGCCTGGGCTGTGCCTTCGCAGCCGACAGCGTGACACGCCAGGGGACGCAGGCATCGTTCGCGGACCCGGCCGGTGCCGCCGCCATCCGCGCCTCGATCCACCGCTGAGGGCCACGACCACCGCCCCGTGGCATGATCGCGAGGATGGATCCCTCGACGACCCCTGCTGCGCAACCGCCCGGCGAGGTCGTGCGGCGTATCCGGGTCGTGAGCGGCGTCCCGTGGCGGCGCCTGTTCGGCTACCTGCGCCCACACCTGTTCCCGTTCTCGGTGGCGATCGGCGGGCTGCTGCTCGGGTCCGGCCTGGCGCTCCTCGTGCCACTCGTGGTTGCGGGACTCGTGACCGCCGTCGTCGCCGGCGGAGACTCCGCCGGCCTTGACCGGCTGATCATCGGCCTCGTGGTCCTGTTCCTGGCGCAGGCCCTGGGTGGCTTCATTCAGACCTACTTCCTGGGCGTGGTGGGGGAGCGGATCGTGGCCCAGATGCGCGGCCAGCTGTTCGGGCGCCTGGTCACGCTGTCGCTCGACTTCCACTCGCGCAGTCGCGTCGGGGAGCTGGTCTCCCGATTGTCCAGCGACGTGATGCTCATCCGCGTGATGCTGACCCAGACGACGACGTCGCTGCTGTCCAACCTCATCGGGCTCGTGGGGTCCGTGCTCATCCTGTTCACCTTGAGCCCGACCCTGCTCCTGGTCGCCCTGCTGCTCGCCCCGGCCCTGATCGTGGTCGCGGTTCTCTTCGGACGGCCGCTCCAGCGCGTCAGCACCGAGGTCCAGGACGCCATCGCGCACAGCACCGTCACCGCCGAGGAGGCTCTGGGCGGGATCCGCGTGGTGAAGAGCTACGTTCGCGAGGGGTTCGAGCAGGAGCGCTACGGCACCGACCTGGCGGGGGTCGTCGGCTCCGGCTCGCGGCTCGCCCTGTGGCGGGCTTCCTTCGGCGCGCTGATGGGGTTCCTGGGCTTCGTCGCGATCGCCGGGCTGCTGTGGTACACCGGCCACCAGGTCATCGACGGCAACCTGGGGATCGGGACGCTGACCGGCTTCCTGCTCTACGGGGTGACGATCGGGGCGAGCCTGGCCACCATTGCCAGCCTCTACGGCCAGTTCCGCGAGGGCACGGGTGCCGTGACGCGGGTGTTCGAGATCCTGGACACCGAGCCGACCATCCAGGACGCGCCCGGGACGCCCGCGATCGGCAGGGTCGGAGGCTCGGTCTCCATCGAGCACGTGTCGTTCGCCTACGACGGGAGGACGGACGTGCTGCGCGAGGTCACGCTGGAGATCAGGCCCGGCGAGGTCATGGCGCTCGTCGGACCGTCGGGATCCGGCAAGACGACCCTCGTGGGCCTCATCCCGCGCCTGTGGGACGTGACGGCCGGAACCATCCGGGTGGACGGGCACGACGTCCGCGGGGTGACCACGCAGAGCCTGCGCGAGCAGATCGGCCTCGTGCCCCAGGAGGCGGTCCTGTTCGGCGGCAGTGTGTTGGACAACATCCGGTACGGGCGCCTCGATGCGACCGACGACGAGATCCGCGCGGCCGCCCGGCTGGCCAACGCCGACGACTTCATCACTGCGCTTCCTGAGGGATACGGCACGCCGGTGGGTGATCGCGGCTCGCGGCTCTCGGGCGGGCAGCGCCAACGGATCGCGATCGCGAGGGCGATCCTCAAGGACCCGCCCATCCTGCTGCTCGACGAGGCCACCAGCTCCCTCGACAACGAGTCGGAGCGACTGGTCCAGGACGCGCTCGAGCGGCTCCAGGTGGGGCGAACGACGATCATCGTCGCCCATCGCCTGTCCACCATCCGTTCGGCAGACCGGATCGCCGTGCTCGACGATGGCTGGCTGGTGGAGCTGGGCACCCATGACGACCTGCTGGCCCGCGACGGGCTGTACGCGCGGTTCTACCGGCTCCAGTTCGAGGCGGGCGACGTGCAGGCAGCCATCCTGTCGGCGGCGCGCGGATGACGCGGAGCCGGGCCTGGAGTGCGGTCGCGATCCTGTTGCTGATCGCCGTGTCAGCGTGTGAGCCCGCACCAAAGGTCACGTCGGCGCCGCTCGCGACGCAGCCGGCCGCCGTGGACGCGACAGGGGCGCCGTCGGTGGAGACCCCTGGGGCCACCGCCACCACACCCGCCCCCGTCGCTGCGCCCGGCCACGAGCTGTACGGCTTCCTCCCGTACTGGGAGATGGGTGCCGACGGCATCGCGGACCACGTGGCCGGAACGCCGCTCACGACCCTGGCCATGTTCAGTGTCACTCACACGGCCAAGGGCGCGCTGAACACGAACCAGCGCGGCTACACGACCATCACGGGAGATGCCGGGCGCGGCCTGATCCGCGACGCACAGGCTCGCGGCACGGCGGTCGAGCTGGTCTACACGAGCTTCGGGTCTGCCCGGAACCGGAAGTTGCTCGAGAGCCCGGAGCTCCAGGCGAAGGTCATCGCCTCGCTCGTGGCCGCCGTCGGCGATCTCCGGATCGATGGCATCAACGTGGACATCGAGAGCCTCGATCCGCTGCTCGTGCCCGCCTACGCAACGTTCATCACGAACCTGCGGGCCGCCGTGGTGGCCGCCGATCCAGCCGACCAGGTGTCCGTATCGACGGCCGCCAACTCTCTGGGTGCCGCGATGGCGGCGGCCGCAGCCACCGCTGGGGCGGACCGCATCTTCCTCATGGGCTACGACTACCGCACGGGACGGTCCCAGCCCGGGGCCTCGTCCCCGCTCGACCGCAGCGACGGAGGCCGGCAGTCCCTCAGGACCTCGCTCGACCTGTACCAGGCATTGGGCGTGCCACCCGAGAGTCTGCTGTTGGGCCTGCCCCTCTACGGCGTCGAGTGGCCGGTCGCCGGGCCTGCCATCGGGGCGCCATCGACGGGGAGGGGCAGGGCATGGTTCCCGCGCAGCCACGTCGACCTGCTCAGCGACCCGTCGATCGTGCCGCTGCGGGACGAGATCGAGCAGGTGGAGGTCTACCTATCGGCGTCGGACGGGATGGTCGGCGCGCCGTCGCCTAGCGCCGCTACCGGCGCGTCGACGTCGGCCCCGGTCGCCGGGGAGACGCCGGGCCCGACCGCAACCGCGGCGCCGACGTGGACGGCGGTGTATGTGGATTCGCCTGCGACCCTTGCACCCAAGCTTGCGCTGGCGAACGAGCGAGGCCTGGCGGGCGCAGGGTTCTGGGCCATTGGCTACGACCGCGGCCTGCCCGGGTACACCGAGCTGATGGACCGATTCGTGGCGGGTGACGCGCTGCCCTGACCGGGCGCCGGCCCCCGATCATCAACAGCGGGCACGGCCGGCTTGACAGCGCTGCCGATCCGGCGTTCAATGGCGGACCACTACATAACCGAGCGGTTATAGATGCAGATCGACCACCTCAGCACCGTGTTCGGAGCCCTCGCGGATCCCACGCGTCGTGCCATCCTCGCGAGCCTGGCGCAGGGCGACCGGACGGTAGGGGAGCTCGCGGCCCCGTTCTCCATCTCGCAGCCGGCGATCTCCAAGCACCTGCGGGTGCTGGAGAAGGCGGGCCTCATCACGCGGAGCCGGCGGGCGACGACCCGCCTCAGCCACCTCCGGGCGGAGCCGCTGCGCGATGCCACGGCGTGGCTGGAGCGCTACCGGGAGTATTGGGAGGAGAGTTTCGACCGCCTCGACGAGCTCCTCGCGGCCATCCAGGCCGGACCGACCGGGGACGATCCCCGAACCGACACACAGGAAGGAAGCGTCCCGTGACCACGACCGCATTGCGCCTCGCCGCCGAGCCCGGCACACCGCTCCTGACCTTCGAGCGAGAGGTGGCTGCCCCGCGCGAGCTCGTGTACCGCGCCTACACCGAGCCTGAGCTCCTTGCGCAGTGGCTGGGACCGCGGCGCCTGACGATGCGCGTCGAGCAGTGGGACGTCCGCCATGGCGGGGCCTGGCGCTACGTGCACATCGACACCGATGGCACCGAGTACGGGTTCCGCGGTGTGTTCCACGGCGAGCCCTCGCCCGACGGCGTCACCCAGACCTTCGAGTTCGAGGGGGCACCGGGCCACGTCTCGCTCGACACGCTCGTGCTCGAGGACCGGGGTGGCCGGACGCTGATCCGGACGAGCTCGGTGCACCAGACCGTCGAAGGCCGCGACGCGATGATCGCGAGCGGCATGGAAGGCGGTGTCACCGAGGGCTTCGAGCGGCTGGACGAGCTGGTCGCCCGCATCCAGGCCTGATCCGGTCGCCGCGGAGGAGCGCGTCATGAAGTTCAAGCTCGAGGTCGTCGTGGTGCCGGTAGCCGATGTGGACCGGGCCAAGGCGTTCTACGCGGACCAGCTGGGGTTCCCGGTCGACGTGGACCACGCTCCCAGTGAGCAGTTCCGCGTGGTCCAGATGACGCCGGAGGGCTCCGGCTGCTCGGTCACGATCGGGACGGGTTTGACGGACATGGTGCCGGGCAGCCTCAAGGGGCTGCAGCTCAGCGTTGCCGACATCGAGGCCGCCCATGTGCTCCTGGCGGGACGCGGCGTGACGGTCACGCCGATCCAGCACCACGACGGCGCGGGGTTCGTTGACGGCAAGGGTGACGACTGGAACATGTTCTTCTTCTTCAACGACCCCGACGGCAACGGGTGGTCCGTCCAGGAGAGCCCGCGGATGCGGGACGCCGGGGACTGACCACGGCCCGCGGAGACGGCGGGCGCGGCCCCGTCCTCACGCGGACGTTCGGCGGTCCCACGCGTAGACCTCGCCGCAGGCACACGCATACGTCCAGTGCTCCACCCGGCGTCCGTCGTGATCCAGGGTGACCGAGGGTGTCCTGTCCCGCTCCGCGTGCAGCGTCCCGTTCACGTGACGGTGATTCACGACCGGATAGCGCCGGGGGTCCGTCGAGATGTCCACGATCCAGTCGGCCATCATCCGCCTCCACTATCGAACGCCTGTTCGAGAGTGTACCGCCTCGGCGAGCGGGTGGCTCAGGCTCCCTGGACCCCGCCAACGGGCATGGTGACGCGGATCATCGTGGGTCCTCCAGCCGGGCTCATCAGCTCGAGGCGGCCATCAAGGGCTTCGACGCGGTCGCGCAGGCCGGCGAGCCCACCGCCCGGCATGATCGACGCGCCGCCACGGCCGTCGTCGCGGATCTCCACCTGCAGCCAGCCGGGCTGACGGCGAAGGAACACGTCACAGCGGGTCGCTTCGGCGTGCTTGGCGATGTTGGCCAGGGCCTCGGATACGACGTAGTACGCGGCACGCTCGACGCCGTGGGGGAGCCGCTCCCCGGGGGCAAGCCCGCTGTCGAGGAAGGTCGGGATCGGGCTCCGGCCTGCGACGGCGCTGAGGGCAGCGGCCAGCCCGCGGTCGACGAGGATGGCCGGCGCCGCACCCCGGACAACGTCGCGCAGCTCAGCGAGGGCCTGACGCGCCTGGTCGCGGGCGCCGGCGATCAGGTCCTTGGCCGACGCAGGGTCGGAATCAACCTTGTCCTCGGCAAGCGTCAGGTCGATGGCCAGCATCACCAGCCGCTGCTGCGCGCCGTCGTGCAGGTCCCGCTCGATGCGCCGGAGCTCACTGGCCTCGAGCTCGATGGCGGCAGAGCGGCTGCCCCGGAGGCGCTCGTTGTCGCGCCGCAGCGCATCGGCCGGGCTGATGCACAGCAGGCCCTCGACCACCGCGCGGTGGAGGATGGCCATGCCGCGGGTGACGGACGCGGCGACCGGAAGGAGCAGGAGGCCGATCGTGAACGCGATCCCAATCACGGTGCCGGCCGACATGCCGTTCCGGTCGAAGGCGGCGACAACCTCGGGTTGCTGAGGGATCACGAGCAGCAGCGGCGCGAGCAGCAGCAGCACCGACGTCGTCCACAGCGTGACCGCGACCATGAATTCCAGGAACGCGAGGGGGAGCGCGACCAGGAGGTAGACGACGTCCAGCCAGCGACTGGTGTCGAAGAAGGCGGCCTCGGCGACGCCGCGGAGCCACGGACCGTAGGGCTCGCTCGGGCGGAGGTCGGCCGTCTTGTACGGGTGGGGGATGAGGGCCCGGTCGTCCACAACCGTCATCCGCCAGCGCTCGACCACAGCCGCGATGCGGGCGGCCTCGATGCCCAGGGCAACGATCGGGAAGCCCACGAGGAACAGGAGCAGGGACCCGCCGGTCGAGAACAGCCCGGTGACCACGGACACGGCCACGGTGGTCGTGATGATGCCGATCCCGATGGCGAACACCGCGCGCCATGTCGCGGGGTCGACCGGTGAGAGGACGAACCGGGTGAGCAGGTGACGACCGCGCCCTGCCGGGGGTGCGGGGGCGGGAGCGGTAGCGGCGGTCATCGGGCCGACCCTACCATTCTGGGGTGAGCGCAGCGGGCAATGCATGTCATGGCCGGACCATAGACGCCGCCGGTGCCGTGTCCCAGCCGGGCAGCGGGCATCTTCGTGGTGGGGGCATCCCCACCCCAGTCAGACTCGATGCCGTCCCCGTCGCACCATTGCGCAGCCATTGAGGCATCATCGGCCCATGTCGATCGAAGGGCTGAGGGTGATCATCGCCGAGGATTCGGTGCTGCTCCGGGAGGGCCTCACGCGGCTCATCGAGGAGTCCGGCGCGACCGTGGTGGCCAGGGTGGGGGACGGGCCGTCGTTCGTCCGGGCTGCCGTGGAGCACCGGCCCGACGTCTCCGTGGTCGACGTCCGGATGCCGCCCACGCAGCGCGACGAGGGGCTGCGTGCGGCAATCGAGGCGCGGCGCCAGATCCCGGGAACGCCAATCCTCGTGCTCAGCCAGTACGTGGAGCGCCAGTACGCGAGCGAGCTGCTGGCGGATCGCGGTGGCGGCGTGGGCTACCTGCTCAAGGACCGCGTGGCGGACGTGCGGGACTTCCTGGACGCGCTGCGCCGCGTGGCGGGCGGCGGCACGGCGCTGGACCCGGAGGTCGTTGCCCAGCTGATGGTCCGCCGACGTCAGGACGACCGGCTCGCCGCCCTCACCCCAAGGGAGCGCGAGGTCCTGGCGGCGATGGCGGAAGGGCGCACCAACGCCGGCATCGCACGGGCGCTGTCGATCACCGAGGGTGCCGCCGAGAAGCACATCACCAGCATCATCGGCAAGCTTGACCTGCCGGATTCGCGCAACGACCACCGACGCGTGCTGGCGATCCTCGCCTACCTGGACACGGACGCCTGAGGCGGCTCCGGGCTCGCCTGGGGACGCGCCCGGCCTCGCAGGACTAGGTCTCGCCGGCCTCACCCGCTGTCCCGGTCGCCTGGACGCCGAACAGGTCGAGGCACGATTCCAGTCCATCGATCGTCACCGGCACGAGGTCACGCCGCCACGCCCCCGGCGTCACCCGGACGAGGTGTTCCGTCACCGGCACGCCCTTCGGCGCGATCCCGTCCCAGGGGAAGAGGAATGGCGTCATGCCCGGGTCATGGATGCCGTGGCGGGCGAGGACCATGAGGTCGAGCAGGTCGTCGTCGGTCGGCAGCCGCAGCTCGAGGTGCGGCGTGCGGAGGCGGAGGTCGAACAGCGGCCACGGGTGCGGCATGTGGCTATCGTCCAGCCGACCACGCTCGTGCGCAACCGGGCGGGATCATGCGAGGATCCGGCCATGCCCGTCGTGATCGATCGCGAGCGACCCGATACTCCCGACGCCGTTGCCCTGGTCACCGAGCTCGAGGATGGCCTCGCCGCCGCCTACCCGGAGCAGAGTCGCCACGGCTTCAGCGTCGAGCGCCTCGTCGCCGAGGGCGTGCGCTTCTTCGTCCTCCGCTCGGACGGGATCGCGGCCGGCTGCGGTGGGACCCTCCTCGTCGCCGGGGAGTACGGCGAGATCAAGCGCATGTACGTCCGCCCCGCGTTCCGCGGCTCGGGCTTCGGGCGGCGCATCCTGGACCACCTCGTCGAGCATGCCCGCATCGAGGGGTTCGGCCTCGTCCGCCTCGAGACCGGCATCCACCAGCGCGAGGCGATCGCGCTCTACGAGGCCATGGGCTTCCGCCGGTGTCCGCCGTTCGGGCCGTACCGGGACGATCCGCTCAGCCTCTGCTACGAGCGCTCCCTGACCGATCAACCGACCTGACCGACATCGCCCGCGACCATGGGCGCTACGATCATCCGATGCGGTTCCTGCCCAACGTCCTGCTCGTCCTGTCCCTGCCCGCCGGGTTCGTCGGCTACGCGGTGGGCGTGCAGATCATCTCCGCCCTGTCCCTGCCCAGGCAGATCCAGGACGTCCTGACCGTCTTCGGCCCGCTGTTCGTCGCGGCCCTGTTCATGATGCCGTTCGTGATCCCGTTCTTCGATCGCAAGGCGAAGCAGGACCTCGCGGCGTACCGGCTGAGCCAGGGAACGGCCTCGGACGGGACCAAGGCGGACGGGGACGATGCGCAGCGTCCCGGAAGCAAGGGCTAGCGGGCGCGACCACGCGGCCGATGCGCCAGCCGCCTCAGGACACTAGGGGAGCGTGCGCTCGGCCGGACCGGATCCCTCGGCGGCGCCGTTCTCTACGTGCAGCCGGCAGACGGCCCGAGGAACCGCGACGTGGCCGCGGTCGTACTCGCGGGTCACGAGGTCGATCCCGACGATGCCTCTCGTCGGGCACTCCGCGCAGCGGGCGACCACGGGCCCGAACTCGCGAGTGAGCGGGGACCGGCACCAGGGGCACTGGGCTCGTCCGATCGCACCAGCGCCGCTTGGCAGTGCAGAGCAGGTGCGGCAGAACAGCTGGCCGGCGCGCAAGGCGTCGTTGGTGGATGTCACCTGGTGATGATGACAGGCGGAAGCGACGGGCGAGAGGGCCAACGGCTGGCGCCTTCGTGACCCGAGTCCCTACTCTGCGCCCAATCGCAGCCGGCCCAGGGGCCCGACGACCTGCGGGAGCGCGATGGCCGATCCCGGTACGATGGTCGAGTCCCCGTCGGCGACCCGCGGACAATCGGGTCGCGTGGAGGTGCCTCCGTGCGCAAGCTCGTCGTCGCGCTCATCGTCCTCGTGGTCCTGGCCGTGCTCGTCGCAGCCTGTTCGGGCATCGCAAGGGTTCCGCTCGTGTCGTCGGCCTTCGCGATGGACAAGGCAGCCGACCTCGGCGGCCAGCCGGCCGATGCTGCCGCATACGCTGCGCTCAAGCAGGACCTCGGGATCGAGACGCCATCCGCGCCGGAGAACTACACGCTCGGGTCGAGGCACGAGTTTTCGGGCTCGGTCGCGCTCGATCAGACCCTGTCCGAAGGGACGGTCATGGCAATCCCCGAGGTCAGCCAGCCCAGCCCGGCGGTCAGCGACGTCCAGATCCGGTTCCACGACGGCTACGTACAGACGAGCGCCATGGTCGATCTTGCCGCCTGGGGCTACCCGATCTCCGGACCGGTGGACGCGACCTGGCACCTGGAGGTGACCGGACCCCAGGCTGCCACCGTCCAGATCGACTCGCTCAAGTACGGCATGTTCGGCGTCCCGGACTTCCTGGTTACCCAGGCCGAGGACGCCATCAACGGCTACCTGGCGACTCGACTCCCGGAGATCACCGGCCTTGACATGCAGCAGATCACGTTCGTGGAAGGCGGCCTGGACTACGCGGGCTCCATCCCGCAGACGTACGAGGCGGGGCCGCCGGCTGCCGGCCAGCTGCCCTGAACCCTGCTGGATCGATGTCCCGTCCGACCTACCCCACGCCCCCGACCTCGAGTCAGGTCGACGACTACCACGGCACCCTGGTCGCCGATCCGTATCGCCCGCTCGAGGACTCGGACGAGCCCGGTACCAGGGTCTGGATCACGGCCCAGAACCGGCTGACCGAGAGCGTCCTGAACGGTGTCCCCGAGCGTCCGTCGATCCGGCGGCGCCTCGCGGAGCTGTGGGCGATCCCGCGTGCCGGGGCGCCGTGGCGAGTGGCTGACCGTTGGTTTCAGCTGCGCAACGACGGGCTCCAGGACCAGGACGTGCTGTGGACCGCGGACGCACCGGGAGGGGAGGGGAGGGTGCTCCTCGACCCCAACGGCATGAACGACCAGGGCACGACCACGCTGTCCGATGCCGTGGTGTCCGAGAGTGGCGAGCTCGTCGCGGTCGCGACCAGCGACGCCGGCTCGGACTGGCAGACTTGGAGTGTTCGACGCGTGGCCACGGGTGAGGAGCTGCCCGACCGGGTCCCGTGGAGCAAGTTCGCATCGGCCGCGTGGACGCACGACGACGCCGGGTTCTTCTACGGCAGGTACGACGAGCCGCCGGGGGACGCCGTCCACGACGCCCCGAACCTGGACATGGAGATCCGGTACCACCGTCTCGGCACCAACCCGGCCGAGGATCCCGTGGTCTTCGCCACGCCTCACGAGCCCGAGTGGTTCTTCGAGCCCGAGGTCTCGGACGACGGCCGGCTGCTGGTGCTGAGCATCGAGCGCGGGACCGACCCCGAGAAGCGGATCTATGTCGCCGACCTGGCCGATGGCGTGGACGCGGCGGAGGTCCGTCCGCTGCTCGATGCGGCCGATGCCTCCTACAGCCCGATCTCCGTGGTCGATGGGTGGCTGTACCTGCTCACGGATCGCGATGCCCCACGCCGTCGGGTGATCGCCGTCGACGTGAGCCGGCCCGAGCGGGTGCGCGAGGTCATTCCGGAAGGAGTGGATGCCCTGGACCGGGTGTACCTGGTCGGGGACCGGCTCGCGGCGATCCACCTCCACCACGCGCACCATCGACTGGGTATCTTCGAGCTGGATGGTCGCCACGTGGTGGACGTGGAGCTGCCCGGCATCGGCACCATTGTCGACGCCGCGGGCCGGCGGGGCGACGCCGAGCTGTTCGTGACCTTCATGAGCTTCACGGCACCGGCATCGGTCCTGTCCATCCACATGAGCGACGGAGCCGTCCGCGACGTACGAAGCCCGTCGCTGGCCTGGGCCCCTGGCGACTACGTGAGCGAGCAGGTCTTCGTCGCGTCGGCCGACGGCACCCGGGTGCCGCTGTTCCTCACCCGCCGGCGGGACGTGGCGCCAGATGGTGAGATCCCGACGCTGTTCTACGGCTACGGCGGCTTCCAGATCCCCATCGGTCCAACCTTCAAGCCGGAGTGGCTGGCCTGGATGGAACGCGGCGGCCTGCTCGCCGTTGCCTCGCTGCGCGGTGGCTCCGAGTACGGGAAGGCCTGGCACGACGCCGGGCGGCTGGCGAACAAGCAGAACGTGTTCGATGACTTCGCCGCCTGTGCCCGGTGGCTGGCGGACTCCGGCTGGACCCGGCCTGCCCGGATCGGGATCAGCGGGCGCTCCAACGGCGGTCTGCTGGTGGGGGCGAGCCTCACCCAGCATCCGGAGCTGTTCGGGGCGGCGATCGCCGAGGTGGGCGTGATGGACATGCTCCGCTTCCACCACTTCACCATCGGGTGGGGCTGGACGAGCGACTACGGGTGCGCGGAGGATCCGGGGCAGTTCGCCACGCTCCTGGCGTACTCGCCGCTCCACAACGTGCGGCCCGGCACCGCCTATCCGCCGACGCTGGTGACCACCGGCGACCATGACGACCGGGTCGTTCCCGGTCACTCGTTCAAGTTCGCGGCGGCCCTCCAGGCCGCACAGGCCGGGGATGCGCCGATCCTGCTCCGGATCGACACGGATGCGGGCCACGGGGCCGGCAAGCCGGTGCACAAGCAGGTCGAGGAGCGCGCGGACGTGCTCGCCTTCCTGGAGATGTCGGTTGGCGCGGCGTCGTGACCGCGTCCCGCTACCTCGGGTCGACGGTGGGCTGAACCGGGCTGCCGCCGGCGCCGGCGCCGTCGAGGACCCGCAGCACCTCGCCCGGAACCCGGAGGTCCCGGCCCGTCTCGGCGATCACGTCGAGCTGGAAGCGGATCGGCAGCGCGATCATCGCCTCGCCGACCGATGCTTCGCCGTGCTTGGTGGCTGACGCGAGCGCTACGAGCCGAGCGACGACGACCTGGTTCAGCATCATCCCGATCGCCACCGTGGCGGCGTCCGAGGACAGGTCGACCCCGGCGCGATCCGTGCGTGCGAGCAGGGCCGCCCGGTCGGCCGGGGCCAGTGCCTCCCACGTCCGTGCGGCCTCGATGGAATAGGCCCGGATCCGGAGCAGCTCGCGGACCCGCTGGGCCTCGCGGAAGCTCGCGCGCGCCTCGTCGTCCCGGCTCCGGTCGCTGGCGAGCGAGGCGACCCTGTCCTCGTGGGCCTCGACCCAGGCCACGGCCGCGGCAACCTCGGCCTCGCTGCGCACGACGAGGTCGTCCCGTGCCGCATCAGGGATCTCCCCGTTTGGACCACGTTCCAGCGTGATGTCGGTCCACATGCCGCCGAGGATACCCGCAGCACCTGTCCACGCCGCCTACCACGCGGCCGGTGGCTTCGCTTAGCATGGCGACGCTCGCAGGAGCCAGTTCAGACCCGGAGGAGATCGTCATGACCACGCTCCCGGATCGGCCCAACACCGGCCTTGTCGTGATCGACGTCCAGAACGGCGTCGTCGCCGAGGCGTACGAGCGCGACGCCATCGTCGCCAACATCGGCACGCTGGTAGGCGCGGCCCGTGAGGCGGGCGCGCCCGTCGTGTGGGTCCAGCACTCCGACGCGCAACTGGAGCAGGGGAGCGCTGCCTGGGAGTACGTCCCGGAGCTGCCACGCCTCGAGTCGGAGCCACTGGTGGCCAAGACCTTTGGCGACTCGTTCGAGGACACCGACCTGGAGGCGGTGCTGGCTCGCGCCGGGATCGGTCACCTGGTCGTGGCGGGCGCCCAGACAGATGCCTGCATCCGCTCGACCATCCACGGCGCCTTCACGCGGGGCTACGACGTGACACTCGTCGGTGACGCGCACACAACGGAGGACCTAAGCCCGTGGGGCGCCCCGCCGCCGGACAAGGTCATCGCGCACACGAACATGTACTGGCAGGACCAGGATGCCCCCGGCCGCACCGCTGTGGTCGTGGACACGAAGGACGTGACCTTCCGCAGTTGAGCCGGCCGGAGCGATGGCGCGCCCGGCCATCCATCGGGCATGGCAGGATGGTGCCCGACGCGGCAGCGCCCGCGGAATCCGGACCAAGCGGAGGATCAGGCCCTGGCGGATCTGGAACGGACCTTCACCGTGCTGACCGGCGCCGACGCCGCCTTTGACATCCTGTCGGATCCCACCCGGCTGCCCGACTACGTCTCGACCGTGAGGCTCGAGGACTCGACGGCCGTCGAGGGCGAGCTCGACGTCGACGACGAGATCGCGGATCGCGATGGCGCCCCCGATGCCGGGTTCGTCGCGGACCGAGGCACCCACACGATCACCTGGGGACGGCCCGGCAGTGACTACGGCGGGTC
Source organism: uncultured Chloroflexia bacterium (assembly GCA_963713975.1). GTDB lineage: Bacteria > Chloroflexota > Limnocylindria > Limnocylindrales > CSP1-4 > CAIXZV01. Next base: position 3,049,430 of record OY970218.1, on the reverse strand, counting down.
GATCGTCATCGCGCCCAGCACGACGAGTTCGTCCCGGGTGACCGTCAGCCTGCACACGCGGGATGACGCCGACGTGGATGCGGTGACGCGCGTCTTCGACCAGTCCGTGGCCAGCATGCGCCGCATCCTGTCCATCCGTTAGGACCGCGCCGGAACCGCAACCCCCGGATCCACGAGCCGGATCAGCTCCGCGAGCCCCATCGCCGTGAGCCACGACGCCACCCGCTCTGGATCGTGCGCACCCACCCACCCGGCATCCGGATCGAAGGCCGGTGCGAGGGGAGCGTCGCGGCGCAGGGTGGCGAGGTCGAGACAGTGGAAGGCGTCCTCTCGCCCGGCGAGCAGGCGGTTGCGCACGCCCGCGGCCTCGATCTCGTCGATATGGTCGTAGACGGCGGCCAGAGACCCGAACCGCCGCACCAGGTCGGGGCCCACCGATGGGCCGATGCCCCGTACGCCAACGTAGCCGTCGGTCGCGTCGCCGATCAGCGCCTTCACGTCCGCCACCTGCCCCGGCGGCACGCGATACGGACTGCGCTCCTTGACATCGGTGGGTCCGTACCGGTCGATGCCTCCACCGGAGCGGGGCATGAGGACCGCCACGCGGTCGCTGACGACGCCGAGCAGGTCATGGTCTGCGGTAAGGAGCAGCACCTCGTCGAACCCTGCTGCCACGGCGGCATCGGCGATGCCGGCCATCGCATCGTCCGCCTCCCAGCCCTCGGCCCGGTAGCGTGCCCAGGCCATCCTGCCGCACGCGATGTTGGCGTCGCGCAGCTGTGGCAGAAGGTCGTCCGGCACGTCGGCCTTCCGCGGCTTGTAGGCGGGGTCGCTCTCACGTCGGCGCGAGCCGGTCGTGCTCTCGAACGCGAGCGCGACGTGGGTGGCCTGCTCCTCGTGGATACGCGCGAGCAGCAGGCGCAGGAACGTGCGGACCAGGAATACCGGCCGTCCGTCGGCCGTGAACGCAGGACGGCCTCGTCCCGCGAAGTAGGCACGGTGGGCGATGTTGGCGAAGTCGACGACCAGGAGACGGCGCACGATTCCATGGTCGCATCGAAGCTGTGCCAACATCAGGCAGGCAGGCAGAGTCGACATGCGGTTGGTGCCGGACACGCGCGAACGCAGGAAACGGAGCCCATGAGAGCCATCGTGTGCACGGACTACGGACCGCCGGACGTCCTCAAGCCCAGGGATCTGCGGAAGCCCGTTCCAAAGGACAACGAGGTGCTCGTCCGAATCCGCGCCACGACGGTCAGCGCCGCCGACTGCGAGCTTCGGAGGTTCGACTTCGCGCCTTGGATCTGGGTGCCCATCCGGCTGGCCTTCGGCATCCGCCGACCAAGGCAGCCCGTGCTGGGGCAGGAGCTTGCCGGTGACGTGGAATCGGCTGGCAAGGACGTCAGGTCGTTCGCGACGGGCGACAGGGTGTTCGCGGCGACGGGCATTGGTCTGGGTGCCTACGCCGAGTACATCTGCCTGCGCGAGAAGCCCGAGACGGGAGCGATCGCGACGATGCCGGCGAACCTGGGCTACGAGGATGCCGCGGCCATCCCCTACGGTGGCGGCGAGGCACTGCAGTTCCTGCGCAAGGGCGGCGTCCGGACCGGACAGAGGGTCCTGGTCAATGGCGCAGGCGGGAGCTTCGGCACGTTCGCGGTCCAGCTCGCCAAGGTCCTTGGGGCACACGTGACCGCGGTCGACAGCGCAGCGAAGCTGGAGACGCTGCGCTCGATCGGCGCAGATCGCGTCATCGACCACAGGCAGGAGGACTTCACCGAGGGCACCGAGACCTACGACGTCATCTTCGACGTCGTCCGCAACACGCCGTCAGCTCGCATGGTGAGGTCGCTGGCTGACAACGGATGCCTGCTCATGGCCAACCCGGGGTTCCTGCAGATCGTTCGCGCCAAGTGGGCGGCGAGGGGGAGCAGGAAGCGGGTGTCGTTCGCGGGATCAAGCGGAACGAGCGAGGACCTGGCCTACCTGCGGGGACTCGTCGAAGCCGGGCAACTGCACCCTGTCATCGACCAGCGCTTTTCGCTCGAGCAGATGGTCGAGGCTCACAGGTATGCCGAGACGGGCCAGAAGGTGGGGAACATCGTTGTCGTCGTGGCCTAGCTGAGGGCGGGCGAGAGGCCACCGCGAACGTCAGAGGGGGCCTCGCGTCCCCGTCCCGGCGGGCCGACCCGGCCGTCGCATGACAGACTTGCGCGCACAGGCGAGAATGTCGCGACCGCCAGGAACGAGCCCGGCGACCTCCGACCGCGCATGAGCATCTGATGACCGACTTGCCCAACTCCGCAGCCGACGAGGCTGCCAACGCCACGCCCGAAGGCGAGACGCCGATCGGTGACCCCGAGCTCGCGGCGGACTCGACCGCGCACGGCCTTGAAGAGCCGGTCCTGGTGGCTGCGAGCGCCGACGCCGCCGGTTCGCCGGCCGCAGGCGCCGTCCCGACCGACGACGCCGTCCCGACCGACGCCGCCCCGGCCGATGCGCCTGAGCCGGGTGAGCCGACCGACACCGTCCCGGCGGACACCGCCCCGGTTGACACGTCGCCGACCGCCGAGTCCGCCATCGAACCCGTGCCGGTCCTTCCCGTCGCGGCCGCCGTGATCGACGCCGAACCTTCGGCACGGCCTCGGCGCAGACGGTCGCTCGCGCTCCGCTTCGGCGTCTCGTTTGTCCTGGGCATCCTCCTCGCGGTCGGCGTCGGCGCCGGCGTCCTGTACGCATGGGGCCAGCAGTACGATGGCCGGGTCCTGCCCGGCGTCCGCGTCGGCAGCACTCATCTCGGCGGGCTCACCCGCGAGCAGGCGGAGGCCGAGATCGCGAAGGCCTATGGGTCGCTCGCCACCGGTCAGATCACGCTCAGCGGCCCGGACGACCAGGTGACGACCATCAGCTACGCCGACGTCGGCCGCGGCCCCGATACCGCGGCGCTGCTCGACGCAGCACTCGCGGCAGGCCGCCACGGCGAGCCTCTGGCGAACCTCGTCGGCGCTCCCCAGGCCGCGATCCACGGCGTGACCCTCGACTCGGCCGTTGCCTACGACCGCGACAAGCTGGCGGCCGCCGTCAAGGCCCTGGCGTCGACGATCGACCAGGCCCCTGCGGACGCATTCGTGTCTCCCGGCCAACGCGGGGCGTTCCTCGTCTCCCCGGCGAAGGACGGTCGCGCCGTGGACGGGGCGGCCCTGGTGGCGGCTCTCGACCAGCGGCTCGCGGCCCTCGGCACGCCGGAGTCGATCACGATGGAGGTGCCGATCGTGGCGTTGGCGCCCGCCGTCGCCACCGCCTCGGCCGAGGCGGCGAAGGCGGCCGCGGATCGAATGGCTGCCGACGTGGTCGTCGCCCGGGGCGAGGACACCTGGACGATCGCCGGCACGGACCTGGCGCCGCTGATCTCGTTCTCGACCGCGGCCGACGGGAGCATCACCCCGGTCCTTGACGAGTTGGGCCTCGACCCCATCCTCACCACGCTGGCCCCGAAGGTCAAGCAGACCGTGCGGAACGCAGGCCTCAAGCTGGTCGGCGGCCACGTGGTCGCCACCGGCACGAGCCGCGAGGGCCGCACGCTCAAGGTCCCCGAGACGAAGACCGCGATCCTGGCGCAGGTGCAGGCACGCCAGTCCGGCGTTGCCCCCCAGCCCGTCGAGGCCGTCGTCCAGGCCGTCGACCCGAAGCTGACCGCGGCCGACGCCAAGGCCTTCGCCCCCAAGATGAAGATGATCAGCTCGTACAGCGTCTTCTACTGGGTCATCATCAACAACCACTGGGGCGGGAACATCGAGGCACCGGCCACGAAGATCAACGGCACTGTCGTGCCGGCGGGCACCAAGTTCGACTTCTGGAAGGTCGTCGGCGACGTCAGCAAGCTCCCGGGCGTGGGGCCCGGCAACGCGATCGTGAACGGAAAGATCACGGTCACCGGAGCCCTCGCCGGCGGCATCTGCACCACGTCCACGACGCTGTTCAATGCGGCCTTCCGGGCAGGCATGGTGCCGCTCGCCAAGAAGAACCACAACGAGTACATCACGCGGTATCCGGCAGGCCTCGACGCCACCGTGTGGATCGTCGGCAAGGCCAAGCAGACGATGAGCTTCAGGAACGACACCAAGTTCCCGATCCTGATCACGCGGACCGTCACCAATTCCGGCGGCAAGCGGTGGCTCACGTTCAAGATCTGGAGCGTGCCGAACGGGCGGACCGCCAAGGTCACCAACACGGTCATCAAGCATGGCCCGCGCGCCAGCAACGTGGTCGTGAAGGACCCGACCAAGCCCGTTGGGTACCGCTACTACAACAACGCCCCGGCGGACGGCGCCAAGGTGTGGGTCACCGTGTCGATCTACGACCACGGCAAGCTCCACTGGCGGAAGCGGTACTTCTCGGATTACCCGGCGGTCGACGGCGTCACGGTCGTGGGGACCAAGGGGTCCTGACAGCGGCGATCGTGCGGCCAGCGTGCTACGCCGCTGGTTAGACTTGTGCCCCAGTCATCCGTCCTCCTGGAGGTCCGCTCATGACCATGGAGTACGTCTCTCTGCCCGGCGAGACCGCTCCGCCCGTTCCTGACGGGCCGAAGCTGTGCAGCGGCGACGACATGCGCATCCTGCACAACGCGTTCCTGTGGGGATACGAGGAGGCGCCCGGCATGGTGCACGGCGCCCCCGCCGGTGACGTGGCCCGCAGCGAGTTCCTTGGCCAATGGCTCGCCGATCTCGACGCGACGCTGCACACGCACCACGAGAGCGAGGACGAGCTCCTGTGGGACAAGCTCGAGCAGCGCGCTCCCGCCTGCGCGCTGCACGTCGGCCAGATGCGCGCGCAACACTCGCAGGTCGCGGCATTGCTCGAGGAGGCGAGTCCGATCCTCGCCCGATGGCGCGCGACGGCCGACGCGGCGGTCGGCGAGCAGCTGGCCGATGCGTACGAGCGGATGCTCGAGGTGCTCAAGCTGCACCTGCGCCGTGAGGTGGTGGAGGTCGTCCCGGTCGCGGAGCGGGTCGTCACCACGGAAGAGTGGACGGCGATGGCCGACCACAGTGTCGGGGTGATCCCGAAGAGTCGACTCCTGCCGCAGCTCGGGATGCTGCTTGCGAACTCCACGCCGGCGGACCGCAAGCGGTTCTACGCGGGGATGCCCCTCTCGGTGAAGGTGCTCTGGCGCCTCGTCGGCAAGCGCCAGTACGCGAAGCAGTTCAGGCTGCTGTTCCCGGGCAGGACCGTTCCACCGACCATCTGACGACTGCTTGCCCACCAGAAGCGTAACGAACGGCCGGAACTCCACCGCGTCGACTCCTGCCCCGGTGTCTTCGTCCAGGGAGTAGGGGAGTACCTCGAGGCCGCACCCACAATCGGGTTGCGACGCAAGGTCGGGCAGGCGCCTGATCGCTCAGTGGCGGTCGAAGAAGTCCAGGATGAGCGCCGAGGCCGAGAACGAGTCGGTCACCCGGCCGATCAGCAGCTTCGGCAGGTATTGCGGGCCGCCCGGCCAGCCGTGCCCCCCTCCGTCGACCGCCACGACCTCGACCTCTGTCCCGTCGGGAGCGGTGGCGATGACCGAGGTCGTGTCGGGAGCGATAGCTGGACCCGGCACTGCCGGGCTCGCTCCGTTGCGCACGATCCATCGGTCGAGGTAGGCGTCGGCGCCTAGGATGATGCCGCGGCCTGCCTCAGACCGGTCCCACGGCAGGCGGACCGGTCCGCCGCCATAGGGAACGAGCGGGTCGGCGTCTCCCAGGATGGCAAGCACCGAGACCGGCCCATCAGGATCGCAGGCGGCGTCCGCGGCGACCCCGATCGTGCCCACGATCTGCGCGATCGCCGCCAGCCCGAACCCCGGCTCGCAGGCCAACCGCGCCGACATGAACGCCCCGTTGCTGATCCCCGAGGCATAGACTCTCGCCCGATCGATCGAGACACGGGCTCCGACGTCCTCAACCAACGCCGCCAGGAACGCGACATCGTCCGCGTCAGTATCGACCTCGCGCCCGTCGTTCCACTGGTGGTTGATGCCGTCGGGCCGGGTCACGACATAGCCGGCCTCGTTCGCCATCGCCGGCAGGTTGCCGGCCAGCTTGTCGAGGTTGTCCGCCGAACCACCCCCGCCGTGAAGCAGGATCAGGAGCGGCTGGGGTGCGTCCGGTCTACCGCCGACAGGAACGTCGAGCAGGTAGGAACGATGGAGCCCGTCGACTTCGAGCTCGATCGTCGCAGTGCCCGGTGTGGTGTCATCCGCCGCTCCACGAACCCGCACCAATACGACGAAACCAATGATGGTCACGGCCGCGAGCAGGACCACGATGGCGCGCCGACCAGGCGCGGTCCTGGTGCGTTGCGGATCCTCGACGTGCGGTCGCATCGTTCGATCCTCGTGGTTCATCAGGTCGCCGGCAATAGCCCGTTGGGGAATCAGCGATCGCCTACACGAGCACCACGCTCACAGAGAAGACATAACTTACCTTATCGGAAGTGAGGAATCGGGCCCTTGTCCAGTCGCCTGGCCGCAAGGGTCAGTCCTGAATGGTGCGGTCGAGACCCGCAGACGCTTCACCCGCGAGCGCCATGTTGCCGACGTCCGCCGCGTAGGCAAGCAGCGCCGCATTGAGGAACAGGGCGAGCACGCGAGCCCGCAGCAGTCGCTCAGGCAGGAGCTTCTCAATACCGTAGGCGACTGCGAATGCCGATCGAGCAGCCGGGTCCAGGAGGCTCCAGTAGAGCGACAGGTCTACAGCGGGATCGGCGAGGCACAGGTCGCCCCAGTCGATGACCCCGGACGGCCGCCCGGCATCGTCGACGAGCAGGTGCCGGACGTGGAGGTCGCCGTGGACCAGGGCGACCTCGGATGTCGCGGGCAAGGCTTCGGCGGCCCGCAGGACGGCGTCAGCCTTTGCAGGGACGCTCCACAGGCCGGCAGTCTCCACGGCAGCCAACCGGTCGCGCGTCCGCGGCACGCGCACGGCCATGTCAGCCCGCCCCATCGGGTCTCGTGGGAGCCCGGCCCCGAGGTCTCGGACGAGGGCAGGTTCGTGCAGGACTTGCAGGAACTCGCCGAGAGCCGCTCCCGCACCATCGCGACGTCCGTCCAGCGCGACCTCGGCGATCTCCCGTCCCGGCACGAGGCGAGCCCCGAAGAACGGCCACCGGAAGGCATCTGATGGCACCCCGACCCACGTCGGCACCGGGGTGGGCAGCGGCAGGCGTGGTGCAAGGGCCGGCAGCAGGGCGACCTCCCGTTCGACGCCTGCGCGCGCAATGGCGCGTCTCGGGAACCGGAACAGGAGGCCCTCTCCCGTGACCCACAGCGCGTTGTCCCAGCCCTCGGCGAATCGGGTCAGGCCGGCGAGGTTGAGCCCCGGGAACTGTGCCCCGACCAGCGAGCGCACCTGTCCCTCGTCCAGGTCGAGCTCGGCTCTCCACTCGGGCACCGGCGGGTCCTCCCCTACTCCGGCGCGATCAGCTCGAGGGTGGGGAAGTACGTCCGATACCGGGTGGCGTCACGCGTGAGCAGCCGGTAGCCGGCGACCGCGGCGTGTGCGCCAATGTAGAAGTCCGGCAAGGGCGACAGGCGCGACCCGCCGCATCTCCGGTAGTCGATGAAACATCGGCCCGCGAGGAACGCGGCGGCGTACGGCACATCTTCCCTGCGGAGCCATGCGGCAGGGAGCGCCTCGTCTAGGGTCTCGACGGTCGGGAATCCGATCGACACCTCGCCGAAGATGATGGCGTTGATCACCACCGCGGCCTCGTCGGCCGCACGGCGCAGGGCGTTGGCGGACCACGATGACCACGGCCCGGGCTCGGAGAGAACGTCGATCAGCACATTGCTGTCCACGAGGATGGGCGTCACTCCTCGCCCCTGGTCAGCGCCATGATCTCGTCCGTGGTCATGGTGATCCGGCCACCATGACGTTGCAGGTGTCCAACCAGCATCTCGCCCCGTGTGGGTCGCCGTGCGGCCGCCGACTTCACGAGGTAGACCAGGTCGCCGTCGAAGACGAAATCCACCTCCGTATTGGGCAGAAACCCGGCCCGCTCTCGGATGGCCTGCGGGATGGTCACCTGCCCCTTCGACGTGATTCGCATCACTGTTCCTCAGTATTACTTGCTGAAGTAATACTCCTTCGCCGGGCGCGTGTCAACACCGGCGGCCCATCGTCGGGTGCGCCGGGTCAGACGGCGGCTCGGCAGGCCAGGCCCACGTAGAGGACGATGTCCGCGCCGATATGGATGCCGATCGGGATCCACAGCGACCCCAGTCGCCACCGGACGACGCCACCGGCGATCCCCACCAGCGTCAGCAGCACGATGTGGAGCGGCAGCAGGGCGAGCACCTCTGGTCCGGCGTGCACGACTCCGAATGCGAGGCCCTGGTAGGCGATGGCCAGGCTCGCCGGCGCCAGTCGGGCCAGCCAGGCCTGCATGGCCCCCCGGTAGAGCACCTCCTCGACGACGCCGTTGGCGATGCCGAACAGGACCGCCGGGAGCAGCGCAGCCACGGGAACCGGGAAATCCAGCTCGCCGAAGAACGGACGGGCGATGGCCGGGCCGATGACGAGCCCGACCACGACGAGGGTTGCGCACCCGCCGACCGAGACGAGCATCTCGGCTCGGCGAGGCCGAACCAGGCCCAGCTCACGGATGCTCGACCGATGTACGACGGCCAGGGCACCGACGATCGCGAGCCCGACCCCCGCAACCGCCAAGCGGCGCACGGCGATGATCGAGAGCGGGTCACGGCACGCCGGGTCGCCGATCGGCGCGTCCGCCCCGACCAGCCACGGCCAGGTCAGGACGACGGCGAGGGGCAGGACCGCCGCCCATGCAACGGCCGAGGGCCGCCGTGTGGCCAGCAGCAAGCCCCATCCACACACGATGACGATGGCAATCGCGGGGCGCAGCCCGGGCACCAGGGCCCCTGCGAGGAGCAGTGCCGGCCCGATACCGGCGGCCAGCGTGTCGATCGGCGCCAGTCGCGGCCGGGCATGAGCTCCGTGAGCGTCCACCAGCCGAGGCTAGCCGTCCTGGCGATGTGGTCACAGGGCCGTCCGGCGCAGTCATGCAGGGGACAGCGAAACGCCCGAAGGAACTTTCTCCCCTGCGCCGGTTCCGCTGGTGCAAGCACCTGCGGTCCCGTTCGTCCCCGCCTGTGCAAGCACTTGCGGGTCCGTCGCCGGTTCGTCCGCCCCTTCGGGCAAGACGAACCATACGGTGCGCAGCGCGACCGTCGCAATGGGGTTATCCACGAGATTCGCGACGGGCGCGCCCCAGCGGGGAGGATTGTCCACATCCCGTCCACGCACGTCAGGTGGGGCCGGTGACCTCGAGCGGCCAGCCGGCAGCGGCGTCGAGGCCATCCGGGATGCCGTCGCCGTCGAGGGTCAATGTGGCCGACGGGCCGCGATCCGCCGCCAGGAGCTGCCACCGTCGCTCCCCCACCCTCGCCGCACGCCAGGTCGCCCGCCGGATCACCAGGTCCTCGGAGACCTCGACGGCGGCAAACGAGGCCCCCTCCCCTACCCCGACCCGGTGCTCGAGCACGCCTGCTGCGACCGCCGCGGTGATAGGCGACGCGCCGACGAGGAGCGCATCACGTGGCGACCACGGCAGCGTGATGTGCTCGATCCCGGACGGCCGGACGACGTTCCCGTGCAACACCGCCTGGCCGCTCCCCGGATGGAGGGTGAGCAGCCCTGCCGGTCCAGCCAGCTCGAGCTTGCAGATCGTGCCGTCGGCCCCAACCTCGAGGAGCAGCGCGGCGTCCAGCTGCCCGTCGGACCCGGTGGTGATCGAGCGCCAGCGCCGGCCACGCCGCCCGTCGGCGACGGTCCACGTGAGGTGCCGCCCGCCCGGGAGCCGTCCCGTGCCGGCGCGGCGCACGAGCGGTGTGCCCGGCGCGCTCAGGGCGCCACGCCCTCGTCCGCGAGCGTCGCCTCCCAGCGTTCCGCTGCGGAACGGAGCTCGCCCGCCATCGCGGGCGCCATGCGGCCACGCACGCTCACAGACCGGTCTCCGTACTCGAGGTCGACGGTTCCTCGCTCGCGCACCCTCGCGAGCAGCTCTCCGGCGGTGTATGGCACGGCGACGTCCACCTCTTCCCAGAGCGACGCGAGCAGCGCGGCGATCTCGGCGCGCAGCGTGTCCAGGCCGAAGCCGGTGACCGCCGAGACCAGCACGGAACCGGCGACTGCGGGCGCGGGCCGGTCACCGTCGGCGCCAGGGAACAGCAGGTCTGCCTTGTTGAAGGTCGTCAGGCGTGGCTTGTCGCCGGCCCCCAGCTCGTCAAGGACGGTCTGCACGGTGGCCCGGTGCTCGGTCGAATGTGCGTCCGCGGCGTCGACCACCTCGACCAGGACGTCCGAGCGCGTGACCTCCTCGAGGGTTGCCCTGAACGCGTCCACCAGCTGGTGCGGGAGCTTGTGGATGAACCCGACGGTGTCGGTGACGATGGCAGTCTGGCCGTCGCCCAGCTTGACCTGGCGTGACGTGGGATCGAGGGTCGCGAACAGCTTGTCCTCCGCCTTCGCCACGACCGACCCAACGAGGGCGTTGAGGAGCGTGGACTTGCCCGCGTTCGTGTAGCCGACGATCGCGACCGTCGGGTACAGGCGCCGGTCCCGGCCGCGTGCGGTGGTCTCGCGCTGCTGGCGGACGTCCTCGACTCTGACCTTCATCTTCTTGATCCGCTCGCGGATGATCCTTCGGTCCGTCTCGAGCTGGGACTCGCCGGGCCCCCTGGAGCCGATGCCGCCCTGCGTGCGCGAGAGGTGCGTCCAGAGCCTCGTGAGCCGCGGCAGCTGGTACTCGAGCTGGGCCAGCTCCACCTGGAGCCGACCCTCGTGGGTCTGGGCATGCAGGGCGAAGATGTCGAGGATCAGCCGACTGCGATCGATGACCTTGGCGTTGAGCAAGGACTCCAGGTTCTTCTGCTGGACGGGCGAGAGCTCATCGTCCGCCACGAGGATGTCGAAGCCGGTCTCCGACCTCGCCTGGAGCAGGTCCTCCGCCTTGCCCTTGCCCACGTACCAGTTGGGATCAACGTGGCGGCGGTTCTGCCACTCGGCGCCCACGACGTCAGCGCCCGCGGTCGCGGCGAGCGCGGCGAGCTCCGTGAGGCTGTCCTCGGCCGTCCAGCCCGGGTCGTCGCCGGTGTCGACGGCCAGCAGGAAGGCCTTCTCGACGGGCGGGGCGAGGTCGATGAATTCTCGGGGGCTCATGGTGGCACCAGCATACCGGCAGCCCGGACCAGGCCTGGCTGGTCACGCGAGGGCGGCGAGGAGCCCCTCGAGGTGACCGATCGCCGTTGTGGCCGGATCGACGGTTGCGTCGAGGACCGAGAGACCCGGCTCGCGACGGAACCACGTCCGCTGGCGCCGCGCGAAGGCGACGTTGCGCTGGGTATCGAGCCCGATGGCGGTTTCGAGGTCGATGTCGCCGTCCAGGACCGCCCAGCTCTCCCGGTACCCGATCGCCGAGAAGGCCGGCAGCCCGGGATCGAAACGATCGCGCAAGGCTCGGGCCTCCTCCACCAGCCCGGCATCGAACTGGATGCGGGCACGGGCCTCGATCCGGCGACGGTGCTCGACGGGCTCGAGCACGAGCTGGAGGCCGAGCACGGGCGCCGGGTAGCCGACCGGCTCGGGTAGCGGTGCGTCGCCCTGCAGCGTGGCGATCTCCAGCGCACGCACGACGCGACGCGGGTTGCGCAGGTCCGTGCGGGAGGCCAGGCCGGGCGCGACGTCCGCCAGCCGCGCGGCGAGGTCCGCGATTCCGTCGCGTGCGAGGTCGGCCTCCAGCCGGGCCCGCAGCTCCGCGTCGGACGGCAACGCCTCGGTGTCGATCCCGGCCGTGATGGCACGCAGCCAGAAGCCCGTTCCCCCGGCAAGGATCCCCACGCCGGCACGCTCCCCCAGCGACCCGAGGGCGTCAAGGGCATGGCGCCTGAAGTCCGCGATCGAGTACGCCTCGTCCGGGTCGACGAGATCCAGACCGTGGTGCACGACCCGTGCCCGCTCACCGGGTGTCGCCTTCGCCGTCCCGATGTCGAGCCCCCGGAACACCTGGCGCGAGTCCGCGGACACGACCTCGGCAGGGATCCCCATCGCCATCAGCCGCTCCGCGAGCGTGATCGCGAGACCCGTCTTGCCGGTTGCGGTCGGTCCTCCGATCGCGATGATGGGGGCGAGCGGCACCGCGCCCTCAGTCCAGCCGGCCGCGGAGCGCGTACGGCCCGGCGTGGTCGATCATCACGCGGACTTCGCGGCCCAGCAGGTCGGGCGACCCGGCGACGTGGACCAGCTTGTTCTCGCGGGACCGGCCGGCGAGGTGGACCGCTCCGTCGGCGAGGTCCCTGAAGGCATCCCGGGCGGAGGTCGCCGTCCCGGCCGCCTCGAGCGCCTCGTCTCCATCGTCGTCGTGCTCGTGGTTCCGCGGCGGGACGATCGTGTCCACGAGGACCTCGGCCGTCCGTCCGACCCAGGCGCGGTTGCGCTCGAACCCGATGGCCTCCTGGCGGCCCAGGAGCTCGACCAGCCGGCGGCGCTTCTCCGCGGCCGGGACGTCGTCGGCGAGGCGTGTTGCGGGCGTGCCCGGCCGCTCGCTGTACGCGGCCGCGAAGACCTGGTCGTAACGGACCGTCTCCAGCAGGCCCAGGGTTGCCTCGTACTCGGCTTCGGTCTCGCCGCAGAACCCGACAATGATGTCGGTCGAGAGCGCGATGCCGGGCACCGCCTCCCGGATCCGGGCGAGGCGTTCGAGGTAGTGCTCGATCGTGTACTGGCGACCCATCCGCCGCAGCATCGAGTCGGCGCCGGACTGGACCGGCAGGTGCAGCGCCCGGCACACCGTCGAGCAGTCGGCCATCGCGTCGATCAGGCGGTCCGACAGGTCCCATGGATGGGAGGTGACGAACCGCAGGCGCGGGAGCGAGGGGGCGTCCCCGCCCACACCCAGCCCGTCGATAGTGCGAATCAGCTCCGCGAGGTCGGGTCGTGCCTCCCGGTCTTGCTGGCGGCCGACCGAGCGTGCCGTGATGACGTGAGCGAACCGGGGCTCCACCGGCAGGTCATGGCCGTAGCTGTTGACGTTCTGGCCAAGGAGCGTGACCTCCCGGAACCCGGCGGCAGCGAGCCCGCGGGCCTCGTCGATGATCTCGTCGAAGGGGCGGCTGCGCTCGGGGCCACGGCTGAAGGGGACGATGCAGTACGTGCAGGTCTTGTCGCACCCGTAGATGATCGGCAGCCAGGCGCTGATGGACGACGAGCGACTGACGGCACCACCGGCGATCGCGTCGGCGCGAGCTCGCACCAGGTGCGTCGCGTCCGAGACGGGAGCTCCCTTGACGACCGTCGTGGCCGCGGTCGCGGCGAGCGCGCCGACCGGTGCCTGTGCGGAGGCAAGCCCCAGACGGTCGATCAGCTCGGGCTCCTCGTCCGGCCGCAGGAACAGGTCGACCGCGGGATAGCGGCGCTGCAGGCCGGCCCGGTTCGACTCGCGGACAGAGCATCCCGTGAGGACGACCCGCAGACCCGGGCTGGCGGCTTTGAGGCGGCTGAGGTGCCCCTGACGGCCGACGACCTTCGCTTCCGCGGCCTCGCGGATGGCACACGTGTTGATGACGATGACGTCGGCCTCGTCCATGGACGGCGCCTCGGCACAGCCGGCGGCCAGCAGGCGGCCCGCCATCTCCTCCGAGTCGCTCTTGTTCATCTGGCAGCCCAGCGTCCACACGTAGAAGGCGGGCAGCGCCCGGGGTTCCGGACGAAACTCGGCAATACGCTCGTCGTTGGGCGCGAGCGGCTCTCTCGGCCCCGAGGGCGGCTCGACGGGCGGGATGGTGTCCAGGACGGGAAGGCTGCGGGACGGCATGTTGCCCGTGATGGTAGTGCCTCTCGCCGGGTCGCCGGGCCATGACTGCCGGCCGCCCGGCGGAGAGGACCGAATGCCCGCTACTCTGTGGCGATGGAATGGTTGACGAGTCCCGAGGCGTGGATCGCCCTGCTGACCCTCACGGTCATGGAGATCGTGCTCGGCATCGACAATGTCGTGTTCATCTCGGTGCTGGTCCAGCGCCTGCCCGATGACCAGCGCGACCGGGCCCGCACCATCGGCCTGGTCCTGGCGATGGGAATGCGGATCCTGCTGCTGCTGTCGATCACCTGGATCGTCGGGCTCACGCAGCCCGTGGTCACCATCGCCGACCACCCCGTGTCGGTCAGGGACCTGATCCTCATCGGCGGCGGCCTGTTCCTGATCTGGAAGGCCACCACGGAGATCCACGAGGCGCTGGAGGGCGACGAGGGTCACACGGTCAGCGGCCCGGCCGCCTCGATGGGCTCGGTGCTGGTCCAGATCGTGATCCTCGACATCGTCTTCTCCCTGGACTCGGTGCTGACCGCGGTGGGCATGGCGAACGACGTCGCGATCATGATCATCGCGGTCGTGCTGGCCGTCGGCGTCATGCTGTTCGCGTCGGGCCCGATCTCGCGCTTCGTCCACGAGCACCCGACGGTCAAGATGCTGGCCCTCTCATTCCTCTTGCTGATCGGCGTCACGCTGATCGCAGACGGTGTCGGGTTCCACGTCCCCAAGGGCTACGTGTACGTGGCGATGGGTTTCTCGGTCTTCGTCGAGATGCTCAACCTGGTCGCCCGCAAGCGCAGCCGGGGCACTCCCGTGGACCTTCACCCGACCTTCGTCAAGGAAGAGCCGGCCGAGCCCGCGTCCTGAGGGCCGCCCGAAGACCGCCCACGAGGTCATCCGGCATCACGAGCAAGGCGTGGCTGGAGGCGTAGTCGCCGAGATCGCCGTGGTAGTCCGTGCCGCCGGTCTCGACCAGGCCGAGCAGCTCCGCCACGGCCGCCATCGCATCGCGCGTCGCGGCGTCGAAGGAGCGATGGTGCGTCTCGAGTCCGTCGAGCCCCTCGCCGATGAGCTCGCGCATCAGCGGCAGGTGCTGCGGAGCCTCCGCGAAGTGGGCGATCGCCGCGAGCCCGCCCGCGGCCCGGATCGCGTGGATCGCCTCCACGGGACCCATCCCCGTCCGCGGGACGTAACCGGGCAACCCGTGGCCGAGGACCCGGCGGAAGGCGTCCTCGACGGACTCGGCGAAACCCGCGGCAACGAGTGCGCGGGCGAGGGTCGGGCGACCCAGGGCGTCGTCGCTCTCCATGATGGCGGGGTCCAGGTGCGCGTCGACCGGCAGCCCGATGTCGCGAAGCCGCGCGACCGTCGCGGTGAAGCGGTGCCGGCGGGCGTCGCGCTGGGCTGCGATGGCGATCTCGAACGGCTCGCTGGCGGGGTCCACGCCGATCCCCAGGACGTGCAGCTCCCCTTCGGGCAGGTCCAGGTCCAGCCCGCGTGTGATGGCGTTGATCTCCACGGCCGGGACCAGCGCCAGGTCGTCCGGAAGGGGATCCGCACCGGGAGCCGTGAGCTCGCGGTAGGCCGCGAGGTTGTCATGGTCCGCGATCGCGAACAGGCGCACCCCTGCGGCGTATACCTGCCGGAGCAGCTCGGCCGGTTCCAGGACCCCGTCCGAGCGGCGGGTGTGGGTGTGGACGTCGGCGGTGGCGGTCCCGTCGAGGGGTGTCCGGTCCTCCGGGCGCGCGACTTGCCGCCCTGCCATGGTCAGACCTCGACGAGGCGGGAGATCCGCTCGATCTGGAGGGCGCGTCCGGTGGCCGGGTCCACATCGATCTGGCAGGCGTTGAGGATCACCGGGCCGTCGCCCACCTCGAACCGCGTGGGAAGTGCGTTGATGAATTGCGGCAGGACGGTCGCCGGGTTGAATCCGATCACGCTCCACAGGGGCCCCGTCATCCCCAGGTCGGACTGGTAGGCCGTGCCCTTGGGCAGGATCCGCTCGTCGCCGGTGACCACGTGCGTGTGGGTGCCGACGACGACCGACACGCGCCCGTCGAGGTAGAGGCCCAGGGCCGTCTTCTCGGACGTGATCTCGCAGTGGAAGTCCACCAGCCTGATGGGCGGAAGCGGCTCGGACGCCTCGTCCAGCAGCCGGTCCGCCTCCGTGAACGGGTTGTCGATCGGCTGCATGAAGGTCCGGCCCTGGAGGTTGACGACGGCCAACTCGGAGCCGTCGAGCGCCTCGTAGGTGCCCCAGCCGCGCCCCGGAACGCCGTGGGTGCCGTAGTTGAGCGGGCGCAGCACGCGGTCGTTCTGGTCCAGAAACGGGTAGATCTCGCGCTTGTCCCAGATGTGGTTGCCCGACGTCACGACGTCCACGCCGGCGGCGAACAGGGCCTCTGCGGTGGAGACGGTGAGGCCCATCCCGCCGGCAAGGTTCTCGCCGTTGGCGGTCACGAAGTCAACGCCTCGCTCATCGCGGAGCCCGGGCAGGACCTGCTCCACGGCGATACGTCCCGGCTTGCCGATCACGTCGCCGATCATCAGGATCCGGCAGGCGCCCGGAGGACGGGGCGCGTTGCCGTTGGGCGGGTTGCCGAGCCCCGCCCGGTCGCTGCGGCCGGCCACGATGCCTCGCTCCCCTACTTCGCGTACTCGACCGCGCGGGTCTCGCGGATCACCGTAACCTTGATCTGGCCGGGATACGTCATCGAGTCTTCGATCTTCTTGACGATGTCCCTCGCGAGCCGGCTCGCGGACAGGTCGTCGATCTCCTCGGGTCGGACCAGGATCCGGACTTCGCGCCCCGCCTGGACCGCGAACGAGCGCTCCACCCCGGTGAAGCTGTCGGCGATCGCCTGAAGGTCCTCGAGGCGCTTGACGTAGGTGTCCATGGCCTCGCCACGGGCGCCCGGTCGGGACGCCGAGATGGCGTCTGCGATCTGGACGATCGGTGCCTCCACGCAGGCGTACTCGACCTCCTGATGGTGAGCGGCGATCGCGTTGACGACCTTGAACGAGAGGTTGTGCTTCTGGGCGACGGCGGCACCGATGGCCGCATGCGGCCCCTCCACCTCATGGTCGATGCCCTTGCCCATGTCGTGGAGCAGGCCGCCGAGCTTGGCAGCCTGAACGTCGGCGCCGACCTCTGCCGCGATGATCGCCGCGAGGTGGCTGGTCTCGACGCAGTGCACGAGCACGTTCTGGCCGTAGCTGGTGCGGTACTTGAGCCGCCCGAGCAGCTTGACCATGTCGGCCGGCAGGCCCGGGACGCCGGCGTCGTAGACCGCCTGCTCGCCCGCTTGGCGGATGACGAGGTCGACCTCGGCGCGGGCCTTGTTGACGACCTCCTCGATCCGCCCGGGGTGGATCCGGCCGTCCGCGATGAGCTTCGTGATGGCGACGCGCGCGACCTCGCGCCGGACCGGGTCGAACCCGGACAGGATGACGGTCTCGGGCGTGTCGTCGATGATGAGGTCGATGCCGGTGGCCTGCTCGAGGGCGCGGATGTTGCGCCCCTCGCGACCGATGATCCGGCCCTTCATCTCGTCGCTGGGCAGGTGGACCACGGTGACCGTGTGCTCAGCCGTGTGGTCGGCGGCCACGCGCTGCATCGCGGTGACGATGATCTCGCGTGCCTTGTCCCCGGCCTCCTCGCGTGCGCTCCGCTCGATGGCGCGGGAGAGCTTGACGGCGTCGTGCTCGGCCTCCTCGCGGATGGCCTCAAGCAGGATCCCCTTGGCGTCCTCGGCGGACAGGCCGGACACGCGCTCGAGGGCGGCGACGCGCTCCTGGCTGAGGCGGCCAAGCTCGTCGCGCTGGTGCTCGACATCGCGCTCGCGGTCCCCGATCTTGCGGCTCTTCTCCTCGAGCATGTCGCCGCGCTGGTCAAGCTGCTCGTCGCGTGAGAGGAGACGGCGCTCCAGGTTCTGGAGCTCGGCGCGCTTCGCACGGGCTTCGTCCTCGGCCTCCCGCTGCAGGCGCAGCTTCTCGTCCTTGGCCTCGAGGATCATGTCCTTCTGCTGTGTACGGGCCTCGGCCACGATGCGCGCCGCCTTGTCCTGGGCAGCTTTGAGGGTCTGGCTCGACAGCATCGCGCGGGCGACGAACCCCACCGCGATGCCGAGCGCGCCCACGACCACCACGGCCGCAATGGCGACAATCGGCTCCATCTTCGGTTCCTCCCATCCGGCGGGATGAATGCGCCGGACGCGTTGACGAGATTCGGCTTCGGGCTACGCACCACCGGCATTCGCTTGGGCTCGGGAGCGGGCAGGCCCGACTGGGGCTCCCACCGCTCTCCACCGGTGTCGCGGCTCGCCCGGAGGCGGCCATGAGGTCCGCATCCGGTTGACTGCGTAGCCTACTACGGGCCACCGGATCGGGCTGGCAGATGGCCCGCGGAAGGCATGCGCCTAGTGCGCCGCGTCGGGGTCCTCGACGGCGAGCCACTTCGCCGTGACGGCGGAGCACACATCCGGGGCAAATCCGTTCCGCGCCAGCAGCGCGTACGCCTTTGAGCGGCGCCGGCGGAGGTCCGCCTCCCGGAGCAGGGACGACGCCCGGCGCTCGAGCAGCCGCGCCGCCGCCGCCTCGTCGACCCCCTGTGCCCCCGGATCCTCCGACCCGTCCCCGACGGCCGGGGCGGTGAGCTCCGCACGCTCCGCCAGCGCGGCCGCGATCACGTCGGCGGCGACGCCCTTCAACTGCAGCTCCCGCCGCAGCGCGTACTCGCCCCGCGGCCGCGCCCGGTCACGGGACTCGATCCACGCCCGGGTGAACGCCTCGTCATCGAGGTAGCCGAGCTCCACCAGCCTGGTGGTGACCTCGGCCACGAGGGACGATCGATAGCCCAAGCCCGCGAGCTTCCGCTGCACCTCCGAGACGGACCTCGGGCGCGCCTCGAGGAATTGGGCGGCGGCGTCGAGCACCTCGGCTGCGTCCTCGACGGCGGCACGGCGCTCACGGCGCTCGGCGAACGTGGGCTTGCGGGGACGGGAACGGGCGTCGAGACCAGGCGCCCGTTCGTCGCTGTTCATC
This sequence comes from uncultured Chloroflexia bacterium, assembly GCA_963713975.1. Classification (GTDB taxonomy): domain Bacteria; phylum Chloroflexota; class Limnocylindria; order Limnocylindrales; family CSP1-4; genus CAIXZV01. Next base: position 3,030,518 of record OY970218.1, on the reverse strand, counting down.
TGGTGGCGCCGCCACTGGCCGGCTACTCGGCCTCTTCGATCCCCTCGACGGGCAGCTCCACGTCGGCCATCTTGGCCCGGATGCGGCGGTCGATCTCGCTGGCGACGTCCACGTTCGTCTTGAGGAACTCCTTGGACGCCTCCCGGCCCTGACCGAGGCGGGTGTCGGTGAAGGTGAACCAGGCGCCGGTCTTGGTGACGACGTCCATGGCCACGCCGACGTCCAGCAGGCCGCCCTCCTTGGAGATGCCCTCGCCGTACATGACGTCGAACTCCGCGACGCGGAACGGCGGCGACACCTTGTTCTTGACGACCTTGACCCGGACGCGGTTGCCCACTGACTCCGTCCCGTTCTTGATCGTCTCCACCCGCCGGATGTCGAGGCGGACCGAGGCGTAGAACTTGAGGGCGCGGCCGCCGGGGGTCGTCTCCGGGTTGCCGAACATGACCCCGATCTTCTCGCGCAGCTGGTTGGTGAACACCAGCGCGGTGTTGGAGCGGCTGACGGCACCCGTCAGCTTGCGCAGCGCCTGGCTCATCAGGCGGGCCTGGATGCCCACGAAGCTGTCGCCCATCTCGCCCTCGATCTCCGCCCGCGGCACGAGGGCCGCCACGGAGTCCAGCACGACGATGTCGACGCCGCCGGAGCGGATCAGGGTCTCGGTGATCTCCAGTGCCTGCTCGCCCGTGTCGGGCTGTGACACGAGCAGCTCGTCCACGTTGACGCCGCAGGCACGGGCATAGCCCGGGTCGAGCGCATGCTCGACGTCGATGAAGGCTGCGATGCCGCCCCTGCGCTGGGCTTCGGCGATGACGTGCTGGCAGAGCGTGGTCTTGCCCGAGGATTCCGGCCCGAAGACCTCGGAGATCCGGCCGCGGGGAATGCCCCCGACACCGAGGGCGAGATCGAGCGCGATGGATCCGGTGGGGATCGAGTCGACCGCTTGGCGCTCGGTCGAGCCGAGCTTCATGATCGAGCCGCGACCGAACTGCTTCTCGATCGCGAGGATGGCGGCGTCAACGGCCCGGCCACGCTCGGCCAGTGCCTTGTCGGCGTTGCCGCCGTTGCGGTCCGTGTCCCTGCCGGTGATCGTCATCTGTGTCCTCGCTCCTGGCGGCCTCGGCCGACCCGACGGAGCGGGACCCGGTCCCCGCCCGCCTGCCGCGTCAGCCTTCGCCGGACTCCCCGTCCCACCGCGGCTTGCGCGGCTTCTTGATCAGCTCCGCCTGTTGCGGGGCCTCTGAGAGCGGCGTCAGCTTGGCCGGCGTCGACTTGTCCTTGGGCTTCTTCTTGACTTCCTTGGAGGGGCGATCCCGCGATCCCATGTGTTCCGCCTCCACGTGCGACTGACGGTACCGACACGGACTTCACGCCGGCTTTGCGGCGCCTTCACTGCCACTCATCCGTACGGCACGGGAGCGCAGCTCGGGCAGTTGGACAGGGAAGGTTCCGGCGCGCAGCGCGGCTCGGATCCCGGCCATGAAGTCTAGGGTGAAGGTGAGGTTGTGACAAGTCGCGAGGCGGTAGGCGAGCATCTCCTTGGCCCGGAAGAGGTGGCTCAGATAGGCCCGCGAGAACCGGATGCAGAGCGGACACGGACAGCCCTCCTGGACCGGCCGCGGGTCGTCACGGTAGCGCTCGTTGCGCAGGTTCAGCCGCTCCCCCGGGACCCACAGCTGGCCGTTGCGCGCGACCCGCGCCGGCAGGACCGAGTCGAACATGTCCACGCCCCGATGCACCGCCTCCAGGAGGTCCAGCGGCGACCCCAGGCCCATGAGGTAGCGCGGTCTCGGGTCACCCTCCAGGAACGGGACCGTCGCGTCCAGGGTTGCGTTCCGCTGGTCCGGTGTCTCGTCGCCCGCGAGCCCGCCGATGTTGATGCCGTCAAACGGCAGCGACGCGATGTAGCGTGCCGACTCCTCGCGCAGCTCAGGGTCCAGCCCGCCCTGCACGATGCCGAACAGCGCCTGGTCCGTTCTCGTGTGCGCCTCCAGGGAGCGGACGGCCCAGTGGTGGGTCCGGCGCATCGCATCCTCGACGACCGCCCGTGGCTCACTGGGGAAGACCGGCTGGTCCAGGACCACCGCCACGTCCGGGCCGAGGGCCTGCTGGACCGCGATCGAGTGCTCGGGCGTGAAGCGGTGCGTCGATCCGTCGAGGTGGCTCTTGAACGTCGCCCCGCCATCATCGATGGACCGGAGCTCGCCCATCGACACCACCTGGAAGCCACCAGAGTCCGTGAGGATGGGGCCGTCCCAGCCCATGAACCGGTGGAGGCCGCCGAGGCGCTCGATCCGCTCGTGACCGGGACGCAGGTAGAGGTGGTAGGTGTTGGCGAGGATGATGCTCGCGCCCGCCGCCGCGACCTCGTCGGGATGGAGGGCCTTGACCGTCGCGTTGGTGCCCACAGGCATGAACTGCGGCGTCTCCACGGTACCGTGCGGAAGGGTCAGCCGGCCGAGCCGCGCGCGGGTGCCACCACCGGCGGGCGGCGGGACGAGCACCTCGAAGCTGGCAGCGCCGGTCACGGTCGGATGGCGCTCAGCTGTGCGCCGGGTCGTCCCACAGGGGCGACATGTCCGGCTCCGCGCGGCGCGGTGCCGGGATCTCGAAGCCCAGGGACGCGAGATGGGCGCGGGCAGCCTCGGTTGCGATCCGGCCCTGCGGGGTGCGATCGAGGAATCCGAGGCGCAGCAGGAACGGCTCGTAGACGTCCTCGATGGTGTCCGCCTCCTCGGCCAGGACAGCCGCCAGCGCCTGCACGCCCACCGGGCCCGAACCGAACTTCTGGATGATCGCGGCAAGGAGCTTGCGGTCCGTCGTGTCAAGGCCGAGGTCGTCGATGTCCAGGATCTCCATCGCCTCCACGACCGCCTGGACGTGGACGCGACCGTCCCCGTGGACCTCGGCGTGATCCCGGACGCGGCGCAGGAGCCGGTTCACGATCCGCGGCGTGCCGCGGCCTCGTTTGGCGATCAGGCGTGCCGCATCGGCGTCCACCTCGACACCCAGGATCCCGGCGGACCGGCGAACGATCGCGGTCAGGTCGTCCTCGCCGTAGAAGTCGAGACGGTAGGTCATGCCGAAACGGTCCCGGAGGGGGCTGCTGATCCGCCCGGCCCGGGTCGTGGCCCCGACGACGGTGAATGGCTTCAGGCTGAGGCGCAGGCTCCGGGCGCTGGGACCCTTGCCGATCATCACGTCCAGCGCGTAGTCCTCCATCGCGGGATAGAGGATCTCCTCGACGGCTCGGTTGAGACGGTGGATCTCGTCGATGAACAGCACGTCCCGCTCGTCGAGGGCCGTGAGGATGGCCGCCAGGTCCCCTGCCCGCTCGATGGCGGGCCCGCTGGTGTAGCGCACGTTGACGCCCAGCTCGCGTGCGATGATCGTGGCCAGGGTCGTCTTGCCCAACCCGGGCGGGCCATACAGCAGCACGTGGTCCGCCGCCTCGCCGCGCCCCTTGGCCGCCTGCAGCAGGACCGAGAGGCTCGCCTTGACCTCGCGCTGGCCGATGTACTCGTCCAGGGTGCGCGGCCGGAGGGACCCCTCGACCACCGCCTCGTCGGGGTCGTCGGCGGTTGCCGCGAGGAGGCTCATCGCGTCGTCTGTCATTGCGCGGAATATAGCAGGTTCCGGCGGGAAATGGTACAGATGTTCGACTCGCACGGGAAGGCTCCCGGATCGACCCGCCACGGTGCGATGATGCTCCCATGAGCAGCGACTTCAGCATCGACACCATGCTCCGTCTCCCCCGGCTGTCGTCACTCAGGCTGAGTCCCGACGGGACCCGCCTGGTCGTGGCGGTGGGCGGAGTGGCAGCCGACGGAACCAAGATGTCGACCTCCCTGTGGGCGGTCGATCCCACCGACGAGAAGCCTGCGAGTCGCCTGACCCGTTCGGTCGAGGGCGAGGGGGCGGGCAGCGGGTTCCTTTCCGATGGCACGCTCCTGTTCGAGTCCATGCGGCCAGACCCCGATGCCACTCCCGATCCGGCCCGCAAGGTCAACGCCCTGTGGGGGCTTCCGGCCGTCGGCGGCGAGGCCCGCCTGCTGGCCGCGCCCGAGGGAGGCGTGTGTGGCGTCGCGACGGCGCGCGACGTGAATGCCGTCGTCTTCGGTGCGAAGGTCCAGCGGGGCGCGCGGGATTTCGCCGGCGATGCCGATCGGACGAAGGCCCGCAAGGAGGCCGGGGTCGAGGCGCTCCTGTTCGAGGACTATCCGATCCGTCACTGGGACCACTACCTCGGTCCCCGTCATCGGCGGCTCTATGCGACGACGGTTCCGGCGGGCGAGGACCGGATCGGCGACCCGCTCGACCTGGAGCCGGACGTCACGGGGTTCACCTTCGACGAGTCGGATGCCGACATCAGCCCGGACGGCACGTTCGTCGTGGCAGTGCGACGGGTCTTCGCGACCGTCCCCGAGACCCTCGACGACCTGGTGCTCTACGGCACGTCCGACGGTGCCGCACGCCAGCTCACCCATGGCGACGCCTCCTACGGAGCCCCGTCGATCGCACCCGACGGCCTGTCCGTCGCGGCGGTCCGGACCACGTACGCGACGCCGGCTCAGGCCGCCCGCGTGTCCCTGGTCCTGATCGACATCGCGACGGGCGCCCAGCGAAGCCTCGCCGCCGATGCCGACCGCTGGCCAGATCACCTGGTCTGGGGCCCCGATGCCTCGGTGCTCTACTTCTCGGCCGACGACGAGGGGCTGCACTCCGCGTATCGCGTGGACCTCCCGGACGGCCGCACCACCCGGCTCACCGCCGCCGGGGCGGTGACGGACCTCTGTCCGTCACCCGACGGCGCCACGGTCTATGCGCTCCAGTCGACCATCGGCAGCCCGCCGCGCATCGTCCGCTTCGACGCCGCCGTGGTGGACCAGGCGCCCGCCGAGCTGCGCAACGGCCCCGACGAGCACGGCATTCGCCCTCCGGGCGTGGTTGAGCACCTCACCGCCATCACCGGCGACGGGACATCGATCGGCGCCTGGCTTGCGCGCCCGGCCACCGCATCGCCCGATGTCCCCGCGCCGCTGGTCGTGTTCGTCCACGGCGGACCCCTGGGCTCGTGGAACTCGTGGCACTGGCGCTGGAACCCCCACGTCCTCGTGGATCGAGGGTTCGCCGTCCTGATGCCCGATCCGGCGCTGTCCACGGGCTACGGGCAGGCGATGGTGGACCGCGGCTGGGGCCAGTGGGGTGGCACGCCCTACACCGACGTCATGGCCACGGTGGACGCGGCCCTCGCCCGCCCCGACATCGACGACGATCGGGTGGCGCTCATGGGCGGCTCGTACGGGGGCTACCTGGCCAACTGGGTCGCGGGGCACACGGACCGGTTCCGGTGCATCGTCACCCATGCCTCCCTGTGGGAGCTGCTGGGCTTCCACGGCACCACGGACCACGGACCCGCCTGGGAGCACGAGATGGGCGATCCGTACGCGGACCCGTCAGGGTACCTCCGCAACTCGCCGCGCGAGCACCTCGAGGCGATGGCCCGGATGAAGACGCCGATGCTCGTCATCCACGGGGAGAAGGACCACCGGGTCCCGATCTCCGAGGCGTTGATCCTGTGGACGGACATGCAGCGGAACGGGGTCCCGGGCAGGTTCCTGTACTTCCCCGACGAGAACCACTGGATCCTCAAGCCGCAGAACGCGCGACTCTGGTACGGGACGGTGCTGGCGTTCCTCGACGAGCACCTCAACGGGGTGCCGTTCGAACGGGACGCGCTGCTCTAGGAAGCTGCTGGCCCTGCCTGTGAGTCACACGCGGATCGGAGGCGTGGCTTCGCAGCGTGGCGGAGGGCCGAGCCCTCAGTCCCGGAGGAGGGTCCTGAGGGCGGCCTTGACCCGCTCCTCGAGACCCGCCCCAACCGTGGGGTCGCCGACGGCAAGCCGGGACGCCTCCCGAGCCTCGCCGAGGGAGTAGCCCAGGGCCTGGAGCGCGGCCACAACCTCGCCCTCCGACGCGGTGGACACGGCGGCGGAGGTTCCCGCGGCGATGCCCGCGGCTGACACCTTCTCCTTCAGCTCGAAGATGATCCGCTCCGCGAGCTTCTTGCCGATCCCCGGGATCGAGACCAGCACGGCCTGGTCCTGCTGAAGGATGGCCAGCTGGAGGTCCACAGCAGGCCTCGAGCCGACGATCGCCAGTGCCACCTTGGGCCCCACCCCAGTGACGGTGAGCAGCAGGTTGAAGAAGCCCAGCTCCTCGCTCGTGCGGAAGCCGAAGAGGGCCTGCTGGTCCTCGCGGACGAGGTGGAAGGTGTGCAGCTTGAGGCGCCCCCCGCTGGTGGCGGCCGCGATGACCGATGGGGCCGTGAACACGCGGTACCCGATGCCGCCGACCTCGATCACCAGCGAATCGGCGGCGATGGCCCCGACGGTGCCGTCAACGGAGGCGATCATGCGCGCGGCTTCCCGCTAGCCGGAGGTCCGCGTGCCGCGCGGCCTGCCGGAGGCCTTCACCTCGCTGGCAAGCGCCTCGCGCACGCTGCGCTCGTACGGGGTCTCGCCCCGGACGATTGGCGCCACCGCTGAGCGATCGAGGACGGTCGCCTTGCTGCCTGAACCCGTGTTGATGCGGTCGCCGGGCCGCTCCGCGTTCGCGATGGAGATCGCGGTCGCGAGGGCGTCGGCGGCGTCGTCGGGCGTCGGCACCTCGCTCAGCCGCAGGATGACCGCCACCATCCGGGCGACCTGCTCCTTGTCCGCGGCGCCATAGCCGGTGACTGCGAGCTTGATCTCGTTGGGCGTGGCCTCGCGAACGAGGATGTCCGCCTGAGCAGCCGCGAGCAGCACGACCCCGCGGGCCTGGCCGACCCCGAACGCGCTCTGCGCGTTGCGTGAGAAGAACAGCCGCTCCACCGCGACGATGTCCGGGCGATGCGTCTCGATCAGTTCCGCGACCAGCGAGTGGATATGGTGCAGGCGGTCGGGCAGCGGCGAGTCCGGGCTGGTGGTCAGGCAACCGTAATCGACGGCGCGCAGGCTGCCACCCGTGCGCTCGACGATTCCGTAGCCCATGGAGGCCGTCCCAGGGTCGATCCCGAGGACGATCACCCGGCCATCTCGGCGAGCAGCTCCTCGGGGATGTCCACGTTGGTGGTGACGCGCTGCACGTCGTCGAGCTCCTCGAGCAGGTCCACCAGGCGCAGGGTCTTGCGGACGTGGTCCGCATCGAGCGTTACGGTCTGCTTGGCGATCATCGCGGACTCCGCGTCCTCGACGGTCACGCCAGCGTCCTCGAGCGCCTTGCGGACGGCGAAGAGCTCCGCGGGCTCCGTGTAGATCTCGATCGGGTCCGTCTCGACGTCCACGTCGTCGGCTCCGGCGTCAATGGCGGCCAGGGCCACCTCGTCGGGGTCGGACCCCTCGCGCTCCACCGTGATCAGGCCGCGCGCCTCGAATTGCCAGGCGACAGCCCCGGAGCCGGCGAGCTGGCCCCCGGACTTGGCGAAGATGGAGCGCACCTCGGCGGCGGTTCGGTTCCGATTGTCGGTTGCCGCCTCGACGAGGACCGCGACACCGCCCGAGCCGTAGCCCTCGTAGACGATCTCCTCGTACTGGATCTCGTCCCCGCCGCCGGTCGCCTTCTCGATGGCCCGCTTGATGTTCTCGGCGGGCATGTTGATCGAACGGGCCTTGTCCATCGCGAGGCGCAGGCGGTAGTTCGCGTCGGGATCGCCGCCCCCGGCCCGGGCCGCGACCGCGATCTCACGGGCGACCTTGGTGAACATGGCGCTGCGCTTGGCGTCGTTGACGCCCTTCTGGCGCTTGATCGTGGACCACTTGGAATGTCCGGACATCGGGCGGGAGTATACCGACTATCATCGGGAGGACGGATCCGGCGGCCGCTACTCGAGCGTCCCCAGACGGCAATATGGATCCACTTCGCCAACTGCGCACCAGCGCCACCGTCCCGTCGCGGCCGGCCAGCCGGTCTCACGGGGGAACCACCGAGAGGAACCGCGCGCGATGACGTTGAAGAGCCACGACCTCGCCCACATCCGCAGCGTCGTGCTCGCCGGCCATGCCGGGAGCGGCAAGACGACACTGGCGGAGCAGGTGCTCTTTCGAGCCGGCGCGATCTCGCGCCTGGGCCGCGTCGATGACGGCACCGCACACCTGGACTACGAGCCCGAGGAGCAGAAGCAGAACCGCTCCCTGAGCCTGGCGGTGGGGACGTTCGAGCACGGCGAGCACGAGATCACCATCGTCGACACGCCGGGCTACCCGGACTTCGTTGGCGAGATGATCGAGGGCTTCCACGCGGCCGACGCGGCGCTGTTCGTGATGGACGCGTCGGGTGGTGTCGAGGCAGGCCTCGAGACGGCGGTGCAGACCGGTCGCGCGACCGGCACGGCGGCGTGCTTCGTCCTCAACAAGTGCGATCGTGAGAATGCCGACCCGGGCGCGGCCCTTGACGCCCTGCGCGAGACGTTCGGCACCAAGATCGCGCCGCTCCACCTCGCGATCGGGGCCGCGGACACGTTCGCCGGCTACGTCGACCTCGTCCATCGCAAGGCCTACCGGCTCGAGGGGAGTGCCGAGGTCGAGATCCCGATCCCCGAGGACATGGCCGAGGAGGTTGCCCGTCGACGCGACCAGCTGCTCGAGGCCGCCGCGGAGGCCGATGACGCGGTCTTCGAGAAGTATCTCGGCGAGGAGGAGATCTCTGACGCGGAGCTGGACGCATGCCTGCACAAAGGCGTCCGCGAAGCCGTCCTCGCCCCCGTGCTGGTGGCATCGGCCGCCAAGGGCATCGGCCTCGTCGCCCTGCTCGATGCGATCGTCCGCTACCTGCCCTCGCCGGAGGAGGAGGGCCCGTACGCGGCGTCCGACAAGGCCGGCAAGGACGTTGCCATCCCCGCGGACGGCTCTAAGCTCCTGGTCCGGGTGTTCAAGACCGCGGCCGACCCGTTCGTCGGGCGGCTGACCTACCTGCGTGTGCTGTCGGGCACCCTCAAGAGTCAGGGCTCCGCCTTCAACGCCAGCAAGGGCGACGACGAGCGCATCGGCCAGCTGCTCTACCTCCATGGCAAGGAACAGGAGCCGACATCCGAGCTCCGAGCGGGCGAGATCGGGGCCGTCGCCAAGCTCGGCGTGACCGAGACCGGCGACACGCTGACGTCCCGCGATGCCAGCCTTCGTCTGGCAGCGATCGCGTTCCCCGACCCGACGCTCCAGGTTGCCATCGAGCCGGTGTCCAAGGGCGACCTCGACAAGATGGGACCGGCCCTCCAGCGGATGCTGGAGGAGGAGCCCACGGCGCGCGTTGATCGCAGCGACACCGGCGAGCAGATCCTGTTCGCCATCGGCGAGGCCCATGTCGCGGTCATCTGCGAGCGGCTCAAGCGCAAGTTCGGGGCTGCGATCGCCACCCGCACGCCGACGGTCCCGTATCGCGAGACGATCCGCGGGACCACCCGCGCTCACGGTCGCTACAAGAAGCAGACCGGCGGCCATGGGATGTTCGGCGACGTCTGGATCGAGCTCGAACCGAACCCGGGGGCAGGCCTCGTGTTCGCCGACAAGGTCGTCGGCGGGTCCGTGCCGCGGGGCTTCTTTGCCGGCGTCGAGAAGGGCATCCGCGAGACGGCTGCCGATGGCGTCCTGGCCGGTTACCCGCTAGACGACTTCAAGGCCACGCTCGTCGACGGCTCCTTCCACCCGGTCGACAGCAACGAGCTCTCGTTCAAGATCGCGGCCTCGATGGCACTCAAGGACGGCATCCTGCAGGCGAAGCCGGTGCTTCTCGAGCCGATCATGACCGTGGACGTCCGGATCCCGGAGCAGTACATGGGCGAGGTGAATCGCGACCTCAACGGCCGCCGCGGCCGCGTGCTTGGCATGGACATGACAGACGGGGTGCAGGTCATCACTGCACACGTGCCCCAGGCGGAGCTGTTCTCCTACGCCACGGAGCTGCGATCCCTCACCGGCGGCCGCGGCACGTTCTCCTCGGTCCTGGACCACTACGAGGACGTGCCGGCACACCTCGCCGAGAAGATCGTCGAGGCGCACCGCAAGGAGCATGCAGAGGGCCACTGACCCACCGTACGGGCGAGCCCCGGGCGGATCAGGACCGGTCGTTGCCGGCCAGGCTCGCTACCAGCGCGCGGAGATCCACGCCTCCCTCGTACAGCGCGCGTCCGACGATGGCGCCGGCGCAGCCGGCGGCCCTCGTGGCGAGGACGTCTGCGATCGACGAGACGCCTCCCGAGGCGATGATCCGTCCGCGATCGAGGCTGACCAGCGAGCGCAGAAGGTCCAGATCCGGGCCTCGCAGGAGGCCGTCGCGGTCGATGGCCGTGACCTCGAATGTCTCGACGCCGACGGCGGCGAGGGCGGCGATCGCCTCCGCAGCCGGGAGCCCTGGCGCCCCCTCCCGCCACCCCTCGCCCAGTGCGAGCCCGCCACGGACGTCGATGGAGGCGACCACGCGCGAGGTGCCGTGGCGGGTGACCAGCGCCGCCGCGAACGCGGGGTCCCGGAGGACGGCCGTTCCCACGGCGGCCCTGGTGGCGCCCGTCTCGAGGGCGGTCTCGACGGCCGCCGGCGTGCGCAGGCCGCCCCCAACCTCCACCCGGACCCGGTCGCGAACCGCGGCCACGATCGAGGCGATCAGATCCAGCTGGCGCGGCTCCCCCGCCCGGGCCCCGTCGAGGTCGACCACGTGGAGCCACGTGGCGCCCGCGTCAGAGAACGCCTTGGCAACCGCGGGCGCGTCATCGCCGTACGCGGTCTCGCGGTCGAAATCGCCCTGGCGCAACCGGACGACGCGGCCGCCGCGGAGGTCGATCGCCGGGAGCAGCTCAAAGACGGGCGTGTCCACCAACCCTGCCTACTGGCGTATTACTACGCTACTACGGTAACATGGCACCACGCAGTCCGGAATCAGGTTCGGGCAACCAAGCGGAGGACGAGCACGACGTGGCCAACGACTGGCGGACGCCGGACACCGAGGCGCTGATCGAGGCGATCCTGCGCCTCGATTCGAGGAACGGAGCCGGGCGATTCCTGCGCGACCTGTGCACGCTCGGTGAGCTGCGCGACCTGTCCCAGCGCTGGGCGGTCGTGCGTCTCCTCGATGCCGGGATGCACTACGCGGAGATCTCCCGTCTGACCGGTGCGAGCACCGCGACCATCACCAGGATCGCGTCCTGGCTCAATCATGGCGAGGGTGGCTACCGCGAGATGCTGGACCGGTTCAGGAACGACGACGGCTCCACCCCGGATCCGGATGGGTCCACCCCCTACCCAAAGGGTCGCGAGGCATGAGGGAGCGCCTGCGCCTCGCCGTTCCCAACAAGGGCCGCATGGTGGAGCCGACCCTGGCCCTGCTCCACGACGCCGGCCTGATGTTCGAGGAGCATGACCGCAGCCTCATCGCACGCGTCCAGAACCACCCGCTGGACATCCTGTTCGTGCGTACCGGCGACGTCATCGAGTTCGTCAACGACCGCGTTGCCGATGCGGGCATCACGGGCGGCGACATCCTGGCCGAGAGCGGGATCGACCTTCCCGTCCTGCGGCAGCTCGGCTACGGCCGCTGTCGCCTGGCGGCCGCTGCGCCCGCGGACTCCCCGTACGAATCAATCGCCGATTTCGCGGGTGCCCGCGTGGCGACGTCGCACCCCAACGTGACGCGCCGGTTCTTCGCCGACCAGGGCATTCCCGTTGAGGTGATCTCCCTGTCCGGGGCTGTTGAGGTGGCGCCCCGCCTGGGGCTCGCCGACGGCATCGTGGATCTGGTGTCCACCGGCTCGACCCTGGCGATGAACGGCCTGCGCACGATCGGCGACATCCTCGCCTCCGAGGCGATCCTCGTGACCAACGCCAGCGCGACCAGGCAGCGGCCGGCGGATCTCGATGGCATCGTCACGATGCTCGGTTCCGTGATCGCGGCTCGGGGACGCAAGTACCTGATGATGAACGCCCCGGCGGCCCGGCTCGAGGAGCTCGAGGACTTGCTGCCGGGCCTCGAGTCGCCATCGGTGATCCCGCTGGCGCACGCCGGGATGATCGCGATCCACTCCGTGGTCGGGGCCGACGAGGTGTGGGGCCTGCTGCCCAGGCTCAAGTCGGCCGGCGCATCGGGGATCCTCGTGCTGCCCATCGAGAAGATCCTCCCATGACCGGGTCCGTCGCTCCCGCGTCGCCCGCGTCCGACGGTGCGCTCCGCATCCGCCGCCTGGACCTGCGCGCTCCGAATCCCGAGGCGCTGGTGGCACGCGAGGCGCTGTTCCGGCGTGGCGCCGTGCCCGATCCCGCCACCCGCGATGCGGCCCGCCGCATCCTGGGGGACATCCGCGAACGTGGTGCTGCGGCGGTCCGCGAGGCTTCGGCTCGGTTCGGCGGTGGCCGGCCCGACGGCCGGCTGCTGCTCGGCCGCGACGAGCTGCGGCGTGCGGCGGACACGCTGTCCGCGCCGGAGCGGGACGCCCTCACCACGGCGATCGCCAACGTCCGCCGCTTCGCCGAGGCCCAACGGCCGGTCTCGACCCGTACCACGATCGTGCCCGGCGTCGAGATCGAACGCCGCTGGCTGCCGGTGTCCCGTGCCGGGGCATACGTGCCCGGCGGCTCCGCCCCGTATCCCTCATCGCTGGTCATGACCGTCGTGCCGGCCCGGGTTGCGGGCGTGCCGTCGGTCGTCGTGGCCACGCCGGCGGATCGCGACGGCAACGTCCACCCCGTGCTCCTGGGCGCTGCCGGGCTCCTCAACGTCGACGCCGTGCTGGTCGCGGGCGGCGTCCAGGCGGTGGGGGCCCTCGCCTATGGGCTCCCGGACGATGGCCTGGCACCTGTCGACCTCATCGTGGGCCCGGGGAACGCGTGGGTCACCGCTGCCAAGGTGGAGCTCGTCGGCGACGTTGGGATCGACCTGCCGGCCGGCCCCTCCGAGGGCCTGGTCCTCGCCGATGCCTCCGCCGACCCTGTCACGGTCGCCGCGGACCTCATCACCCAGGCCGAGCACGGCCCGGACTCGCCGGCGCTCCTGGTGACCCCGGACGCGGACCTCGCGGACGCGGTCGAGAACGAGGTCCGCCGCCGCCTCGCGATGGCGCTGCGCCGTGACATCCTCGCCCGGTCCCTCGCGGACCACGGCCGGATCGTCCTGGTGCCGGATCTCGCCGCGGGCATCGAGTTCGTCAACGGCTACGGACCGGAGCATCTCTCGGTCGATGTCGTCGACCTCGAGGAGACGGTCGGGGCCATCCGAAACGCGGGGTCCATCTTCGTCGGCCGCTGGTCGCCGGAGGCCGCCGGCGATTACGCGTCGGGGGCCAACCACGTGCTGCCGACGGGGGGGCTCGCCCGCAGCTGTGGCCCACTGGCCGTGGACACGTTCGGCAAGTTCAACCAGGTCCAGCGCATCACGCGCGAGGGCCTTGCGACGCTGCGGCCGGCCATCCGCACGCTCGCCGAGGCCGAGGGGCTGCTGGCGCACCGTGATGCGATCGAGGTCCGCTTTGCGGACGACACCGTCGAGGAGGGAGCCAGGTGAGCCCGAGCCCGTTCGCGGTCACCTCCCCGACCGATCCCGCCTCGTATGGCTGGGAGGCCACCGACGAGGGGGTTGCCGAGCGCTTCGGGATCCCGGTGGCGCAGGTCCTGCGGTTCGACTTGAACACCTCGCCGCGCCCGCCGCTGATGCTGGCCGGCCTGCTGGCCGCCGGCCGGTTCGAGACGAGCCTCTCGGAGTACCCGCCCGGCGACTACCGCAGCCTCGTGGAGGAAGCCGCCCGGACGTATGGCGTGAGCGTCGCCGAGGTGGTGCCCGGCGCAGGCGCCGACGAGATCCTGGACATGTGTACCAAGGCCTTCCTCCCGGCGGGGGCGGCGGCCGTGATCTCGACCCCGACCTACGCGATGTACCGGGTCCATGCCGAGCAGCGCGGCGGTCACGTCAACGCCGTGCCGCGCCTGTCCGCGGGCAGTGGCTGGGCGATGGACGTGCCTGCCGTCCGCGAGGCCGCCCGCAGCGCGCGCCTCGTCTGGATCTGCAATCCCAACAACCCCACCGGGCAGGCGGAGCCCGAGGGAGCCATCGAGACGCTGCTCGAGGGCCTCGAAGCCGATGCCGCCGCCGATGGGCGGCCGGCGCCGGCGGTCGTCGTGGATGAGGCCTACAGCGAGTTCACCGGACAGAGCGTGATCCCCCTGCGGGCCCGCTATCCGAACCTCGTCGCGGTGCGGACGGCGTCCAAGGCCTACTCGATGGCCGGCCTGCGCGTGGGCTTCGCCGTCGCCGCCCCGGACACGTTGCGCCGCATCGCGCTCTACCGGCCGCCCGGGTCGATCTGCACCATCTCAGCGACCGTGGTCGCCGCGGCGCTGCGCGATCCCACGGAGATGCGGGCCAACGTGGAGCGCGTCGAGCGTGAGCGTCCCCGTCTGGCGGAGGGGCTTGCCGCGGCCGGCTGGCGCCCACAGCCCTCGGTGACGAACTTCCTGCTTCTGGACATGGTCACGGCCGAGCGCTCCGAGGCCGCCTCGCTGGCGTTGATGCGTCGCGGCCTCGTTCCGCGCACCTTTGGGCACGGACACCCGCTCGCGCACTGCCTGCGGGTCACCGTCCGCGATCCCGCCGAGGATGACCGCCTCGTCGAGGCGGCCAATGAGATCTCCCCCACCCTGCCCCCGATTCCCGTGGAGACGCCAGAATGACGACGCCGCTCGGCACGCTCGACATCCAGGAGCGCGAGGGCCGCCGTGTCCGCGTGGCTCGCCGCACCCGCGAGACCGACATCGCGATCGCCCTCGACCTCGACGGGTCCGGCACGGCGGCCATCGAGACCGGGATCGGGTTCTACGACCACCTGCTCGGATCGCTTGCGCACCATGGCCTGTTCGACCTGGAGATCCGGGCCAGCGGCGACCTCCACGTCGATGAGCACCACACCGTGGAGGACGTCGCGCTCGTGCTGGGGGCGGCGTTCGCCGAGGCGCTCGGCGACCGTTCCGGCATCCGGCGCTTTGGGGACAGCTCCGTCCCGATGGACGAATTGGTCGCCCAGGCCGTTATCGACATCGGCGGTCGCCCGTACGCCGTGATCGACCTGCCGTTCCGCGCCGAGCGTGCCGGCACCCTGCCGCTGCAGTTGGTGGACCATGCGCTCGAGTCGTTCGCGCGCACGGCCGGGGCCACGCTCCACCTGCGGGGCACGGGCCGCAACGACCACCACCTGGGCGAGGCGGCGTTCAAGGCCCTCGGCCGTGCGCTGCGCGTGGCGTGCGAGCCCGACCCGCGCCGCACCGGCGTCGCCTCCACCAAGGGATCCCTGGGTTGACGGCAGCGTCGCGCGCACCCAGCGTTGCCGTCGTCGACTACGGTGCCGGCAACCTCGTCTCGATCGACCAGGCGTTCACGACCGCCGGCGCGCGGGTCCACCGCGCCGTCAGCGCGGATGAGATCGGATCCCCGGACCTGCTCGTCGTGCCGGGTGTCGGCGCAGCCGCGCCCGCGATGGAGCGGTTGCGCGACGGCGGGTTCGTCGAGCCGATCCGAGCCTGGATCACTGCCGATCGCCCCTTTCTCGGGATCTGCCTCGGCCTCCAGTTGCTGTTCGAGGGCAGCGACGAGGACGGCGCCGAGACGCTGGGCATCCTCCCCGGCCGCACGGTCCGGCTGGCCGGCGCGCCGACGCTCCCGCACATCGGCTGGAACCAGGTCGTGCGACGCCGCAGCCACCCGGCCTTCGCCGGCATCGCCGCCGACGGGGATTTCTACTTCGTCCACTCCTACGTGGGCGTGCCGGCCGGGCCGGCGGCGGATGTGATCCTCGCCGAGACGGTGCACGGCTCGCGGTTCGTGTCGGCAGTCGCGAAGGGCCGCCTCTTGGGCGTGCAGTTCCATCCGGAGCGGTCGGGAGGCAACGGGCTGCGGCTCGTCGCGAACATCGTCTCCATCCTGTCCGGGGGTGACGCCTGATGCTGTGCCACCGCGTGATCCCATGCCTGGACGTCGCAAACGGTCGCGTCGTGAAGGGCACCAACTTCGTGGACCTGGTCGACGAGGGCGACCCCCCCGAGCTGGCCGAGCGCTACGCGCGCGAGGGCGCCGACGAGCTCGTGTTCCTCGACATCTCCGCCGCGCCGGAAGGTCGCGGGACCCTGCTCGACATCGTGGAGCGCACCGCGCGACGGGCATTCGTACCGCTCACCGTCGGGGGCGGCGTCCGGTCCGTGGAGGACATGCGCGACGTCCTGCGTGCGGGGGCGGACAAGGTCAGCCTGAACACCCAGGCCGTCTCGGACCCTGGGCTGGTGAGCCGGTGCGCGGCGCGTTTCGGTAGCCAGGCCGTCGTCGTCGCCATCGACGCCCGTCTCGTCGCCTCCGGCAGTCCCGGGTTCCCGTCCGGCTACGAGGTCGTGGTCAAGGGCGGCCGCGAGGCCGTGGGCCTGGACGCCGTCGAGTGGAGCCTGCGGGCCGTCGAGCTGGGTGCCGGCGAGCTCCTGGTGACGTCGATCGACCGGGACGGCACCAAGGCCGGCTTCGATGTTGCGCTGCTGCGAGCGATCAGCTCGCGTGTGCCGGTCCCAGTGATCGCCTCGGGTGGTGCGGCCGGCCCGGACGACTTCGTGACGGCCGTCCGTGACGGTGGGGCCGATGCCATCCTCGCCGCCAGCATCTTCCACCGCTCGGAGTACACCGTCGTGGAGGTGAAGGACGTCATGGCCGCCGCCGGTCTGCCGGTTCGGCGCCTGGACCAGACGGTGGGCGCGTGATGCCGCGAACCAGCCCCGGTCCGGTCGACCTCGAACTGGGCGTCGATCCTGCCACCATCTATTGGGACGCGTCGGGCCTGGTCGTCGGCGTGGTCCAGGACGTCGCCGACGGCCGGGTGCTGATGGTGGGCTGGCTGGACGTCGAGGCGCTGGCCGCGATGCTGGGCACCGGCGACGTGCACTTCCACTCCAGGTCGCGCGGCCGGCTGTGGCGCAAGGGCGAGTCGTCGGGACATGTGCTGCGGCTCCGGTCGCTCGCCCTGGACTGCGACGGTGACGCACTGCTGATCGGGGCGGAGCCCGACGGCCCGACCTGCCACCGTGACACGCGATCCTGCTTCGATCCCGACGCCATCTCGGAAGCCGTGGAGCCGGAGGCTCCCGGCGGCCCGGGCACGTTCGACGCCCCCATGGCCGGTCCGGGCTCCCAGGGCTTCGCCTGGCTGGAGTCGCTGTGGGCGACCATCGCAGGACGGGCGGCGATGCGGCCCGCGGGCTCGTACACCGTCACCCTCCTCGAGGGAGGGGTCGACCTCGTCGGCCGGAAGGTCACCGAGGAGGCAACCGAGGTCCTGCTCGCGGCCAAGAACGACGAGGCGGCCGAGACGGCAGGCGCGGCCCGCACGGAGACCCTGCCGCTCCTTGCCGGCGAGGCAGGCGACCTCGTGTACCACGCGCTCGTGCTGCTCGCGGAGCGGGGGTTGGAGCCACGCGCCGTGCTGGACGTCCTTCGCGAACGCCATGGGTCGTCCGCGGCGGGCTGAGCCGGATCCGTCAGCCGCCGGCGATCCTCACGACCGCGCGGTTGCGCTTGCCGACGCGGACTTCGAGCCATTCGCCGCCGATGGCCCCCGGCAGGCTTGCGGCCGCGTCTGTGATCCGGACGCCGTTGATCGTGATCGCACCACCCTGCACCAGGCGGCGCGCCTCGCCGCGCGATGGTGCCAGCCCGGCCTCGGCGAGCAGGACCGCGGCACCGGCGTCCGCGACCTGCGGCGTGACCGATGGGCCCTGGGTGGCGGCGAAGACGGATGCCAGGAGGCCGGGATCGGTCACCGGTTCACGCTGGAAGAGCGCAGCGGAGACCGCCACCGCCTGCTGCGCGGCGGCCGGGCCGTGGACGCGCTCCGTGACATCGACCGCGAGCCTGCGCTGTGCCTCGCGTGCCTCGGGGCGCTCCTCGATCGCGGCGTCAAGCGCCTCGATCTCCGGGCGGCTCCACGTGGTGAACCAGCGCATGTACGTCGCCGCGTCGCGATCGTCGACGTTGACCCAGTACTGGTAGAACGCGTACGGGGTCGTCCGGGCCGGATCGAGCCAGACGGAGTCGCCATCCTCGCTCTTGCCGAACTTCGTGCCCGACGGCGAGAGCAGCAGCCTGTAGGCGATGCCGTGGGCCGGGCTCTCATCGCCCGCGCCCCCGGCTGTCCGCCGGATCAGCTCCAGGCCCGCGGTGATGTTGCCCCACTGGTCCGCACCGCCCATCTGCAGCTCGACGCCGTGCTCCCGGTAGAGGGTCGCGAAGTCGAATGCCTGGAGGGTCATGTAGCTGAACTCGGTGAACGAGAGACCCCGCTCCAGGCGGGTCTGGACCGAATCCTTGGCAAGCATGTATGGCACGGTGAAGTGCTTGCCGACGTCGCGCAGGTAGTCGATCAGGCTGAGCTTCCCGAGCCAGTCGTGGTTGTTCGCCATCACGGCCTGGGTCGGGCCGGGGGAGAAGTCGAGGAAACGCTCCAGCTGGGCGCCGATCGCCGCGACGTTGTGCTCGAGCGTGGCCGCATCCAGCAGGTTCCGCTCCGAGGATCGTCCCGATGGGTCCCCGATCATCCCGGTGCCGCCACCCACCAGCGCCACCGGCTTGCCGCCGTGCTGCTGGAGCCTGATCAGGCCGAAGATGGGGATCAGGTGCCCAACGTGCAGGGATTCGCCCGAGGGGTCGAAGCCGATGTAGGCGCTGATGGGCCGCCCGGAGGCCAGGCGCTCGGGCAGGCCGGGCGTCGTGGCCTGCAGGATGCCGCGCCAGGCGAGCTCGTCGAGCAGCGTGCCGAGTCCCAGCGTGGGGTCCGCGGGATCGGAAACAGTCACGCGGGCGTCACAGCGTCGGGTCCAGGATCGTCGTTCACGAGGTCCGGACAGGTCGTTCGGGCGTTCATTCTCCTCATGGTATCGTTCCGACCGCAATGCAGACCAGCCTCGCCCGGAGGCAGCGCCGCCGCCGACTCGGCGACAAGCGCCGCCCTCGCGGAAGCGGCGCCGCCAAGTACGTCGCGGTCGCCATCCCCCTGTTCCTGTTCCTGACCCTGGCCACGATCGGCCTGGTCGGGGCCAGCACGGCCGTGGCCGGCTACTCGTACCTGTCCAAGGATCTCCCGGACCCGAAGCAGGCCCTGGAGGCGATCGAGTACGACCAGCAGACGGCCGTGTACGACAAGACCGGCAAGGTCCTGCTTGCTCGTCTCGGCTCGGATCGCCGCGAGCTTCGGAAGTACGCCGACATTCCGCCAACCCTGATCGATGCCACCACGGCCATCGAGGACAAGACGTTCTGGGACAACTCCGGGTTCGACCCGATCGGGTTCGTCTCCGCCGCCGTCGATACCCTCCAGGGCAACGATCGCGGAGGCTCCACGATCACCCAGCAGCTTGTTCGCAGCCGCCTGCTGCCCGCCGCGGACGTGGAGGCGGGCTCCGACAAGTACCAGCGCAAGCTGCGCGAGATCATCCAGTCGATCCGCCTGACCGATGCCTACCCCGGGACCGACGGCAAGCAGCTGATCATGGAGTCCTACCTCAACAACAACTTCTACGGGAACCGCAGCTACGGCGTTGCGGCCGCCGCCCAGAGCTACTGGCGCAAGGATCTCAACGACCTCACCCTCGCCCAGTACGCGCTCCTGGCCGGCATCCCCAAGTCGCCCACCAACTACGACCTTGTCCAGAACGCCGTGGAGGAGGAGTACACGGACGCGGACGGCAAGACGCAGACCCGCTTCGTCGTCCCCCCCGACACGGCCGTCGTCGCGCGTCGCAACCAGATCCTCGAGCTCATGAAGACGCGCACCGTGCTCACGAAGGGCCAGTACACGGACGCGGATTTCGAGGCCGCCAAGGTCGAACCGGTCGTCCTGGCATCGCAGACGACCGACAAGTGGCGCGCCCCGCACTTCGTGTGGCAGGTCCGCGATGAGCTGGGCCAGCTCCTGTGCGGCGAAGCGCAGTGCGAGAAGATCGATACCGGCGGTTACACGGTGATCACCAGCCTCGACTACCGGATGCAGCGAATCGTCGAGAAGTGGGTCTACGCGGCGGCGATCATCCCGAACGCCAAGAACCCCGATGCCGTCCTCAAGGCCCGTGGGATCCCCCGCAGCGAGTGGGGCTGGATCAAGGGCCTCCGCGGCCACAACATCCACAATGCCGCATCAGGTGTCGTGGACTACCGCACCGGCGAGATCCTGGCCTACGCAGGTTCGGCCTCCTATACGGGCAAGGGCAGCAAGAAGATGCAGCCCCAGTTCGACGTGCTCTCGAACGGCTGGCGCCAGCCCGGGTCCTCGATCAAGCCGCTGGGCTATCTCATCGGGATCGACGACAAGGTGATGACCGCATCGACGATGTTCATGGACGTCGTGACCAACTTCGCCCCGTCTGGCGCCAAGCCGTACCTGCCCACGTCTGCGGACGGCCTGGAGCGCGGCCCGGTCAGGCTCCGCAACGCCCTGCAGTTCTCGCTCAACATCCCGGCCATCAAGTCCAGCTTCATCAACGGCCTCGAGCACCAGTTCGAGCGGACCAAGGACTTCGGCATCCGCTATCAATCGGGGACCGTGCCGGTTGCCTCCGAGGGGATCGGCACGCTGGGGGTGCACTCGATCGACATGATCAGCGCCTTTGGCGCGATCGCCAACGGAGGCGTGCTCATGCCCCGCCACACGATCGTCCAGGTGCTGGATGCCGACGGCGCGCAGGTCTGGCCGCCTAAGGACCTCAAGCAGACCGGGACGCGGGCCGCATCACGGCAGGCCGCCTACATCATCACGGACATCCTGGCCGGCAACTCGATCAACTCGGTCAACCCGTTCTGGGCCAAGTGGAAGATCACCGACGGCGTGACGGGCTCCAAGTCCCGGCCGGCGGCGTACAAGACCGGCACGACCAACGAAAACGTCGACGTGCATGCCTACGGATACCTGGCCGCCCCCTCCGACAAGAAGCTGCCGGGCCTCGTGGCTGGGGTCTGGATGGGCAACTCGGACAACTCGCCCAACGACGGCAAGCTCTCGCTGGACACCTCCGCGCCGCTCTGGTCCGCGATCCTGTCCGACGTGTCCAAGGGGATGCCGATCGAGGGCTTCGCACGCACGAAGCCCAAGGGCCTCGTCACGGCGAAGGTGGACGCGTTCACCGGCATGCGCCCCGGATCGACCACGCGCAAGACCGTTGACGAGCTGTTCCTCCCCGGCACCGCGCCCACCAAGTCGGCCAGCTATTCGCGAGCCGTCGACGTGGACCAGGCCAGCGGTCTCCTGTGGCGCGAGGGATGCGTCGGCCCCATGGTGACCAAGTCGTTCATCGACTACAGCCAGGCCGAGACGGGCTTCGCGTCGTGGCAGAAGGCCGACGCGGGCTGGCAGGCTCGAGCGGCGCGGGGGGCCGGTGTCTCGGGTGGCCCCAAAGGCAACCGCACGGCCTACTTCTACGGCGGTGGGTTCTACCCGTTCGGGAGCAGCTGGGGTGGTTCGTTCGCTCCGACCAAGAAGTGCCCCATCGGTCCGCCGGAACCAACCGTCTGCGTATCCACGGACCCGGCGTCACCGTGCCCGACCCTGGCGCCCGAGCCGGCCGTCACGCCATCGCCCGCGGCCGGCGGCGGCAAACCCAAGCCGACGCCCAAGCCGACCCCGAAGCCGTAATCCGGCGGTCGTCCGGAGCCTCGTCGGGGGCTCAGAGCCGGACGATCGTGGCGCCGTCGCCCCCCTCGCCCCGTCCTCCGGCCCGGAAGTCCTTGACGAGCGGGTGGGAACCGGCCTGTTCCCGCACCGCGTCCCGCAGCGCTCCCGTTCCGAGGCCGTGGATGATCGTCACCTGCTCGAGGCCGGCCAGCGACGCGTCGTCGAGGTAGCGGCTTAGTGCCTCGAGGGCCTCGTCCACTCGGGCGCCGCGCAGGTCCAGCGACGAGGCCACCGTCCGGGCGCGGTCCAGACGCAGGTTCGAGATCCCACCCGAGGGTTCGCCTGCAGCGACGCCGAGCGCGGGCTCGAGGTCGGCCACGGCGACCGAGACCCGCATGCCTCCCGCCTCGAGCGTCGCCCGGGTACCGCCCTTCTCGAGCGCCGCGATGCGGCCTTCCCAGCCGCCGCTGCGGCTCCGGGCGCGCTCGCCCAGCCCCCACGTCCGGGGCGCGACCGGGTCGATCCGCTGCGGCGCGGGCTGCGCCTCGGGCAGGCGCTCCAGGGTCTGCTCCGCGCGGGCCAGGGCCGCGTCGATCGCCGGCGCGGTGACGGTCTCGCGCTCCAGGCGACGACGGACGCCCGCCACATCATCCTTGAGACCGGCCACCAGGCGCTCCGCCTCGTCACGAGCCGACTTGACCGCCTCGTCGCGCTCACGGCGGGCGCGACGCCGCTCCTCGTCCGCCGAACGCAGGGCATCTGCCGCCTTCACCTCGGCAGCGCGGGCCCGTTCGACCGCCTCGGCGATCTCGCCCTCCTGGCGGCGGATGGATGCCAGCGTCGCCTCGAAGGCCCGCTGGTTCTCCGACAGGCGGCTACGGGCATCCGCGACGATGGTGTCGGGCAGGCCCAGCCGCTCGGCGATGGCGAACGCCTGGCTGCCCCCCGGCAGGCCGATGGTGAGCCGGTACGTGGGCGACAGGGTGTCGAGATCGAACTCCACGGACGCGTTGCGCGCGGCCTCGGTCTCGTGGGCGTAGACCTTGATCTCGGCGTAATGGGTCGTGGCAGCCACCAGGGCCCCAGACCGGATGAAGTGGTCCAGCAAGGCCTGGGCGAGCGCGGAACCCTCGGTCGGGTCGGTCCCCGCGCCGAGCTCGTCCAGGAGCACGAGGCAGTCCGGACCTGCGTGCTCGACGATCCGCGTGATGGATCGAAGATGGCCGGAGAACGTGGACAGCGACTGCGCGATGGACTGCTCGTCCCCGATGTCCGCGAACACGTCCCTGAAGATCGGCAGCCGTGACCCCGCCTCGGCCGGCACGTGCAGTCCGGCCTGGTGCATCAGCGAGAGCAGGCCCAGCGTCCGGAGGGCGACGGTCTTGCCGCCCGTGTTGGGCCCGGTGATCACGAGGGCGGTGTAGCCATCGCCCAATCGGAGGTCGATCGGCACCACGCGCCCGGTGAGGCCCGGATGCCTGGCCGAGAGCAGGATCACCTCCGCGCGCTCCGCCTCACCCGGGCGGGCACCGTCCATCTCGGCGGCGAGCTCGGCCTTGGCCGCCCAGAAGTCGAACTGGGCGAGGGCTTCGAGGGTCTCCCGCAGCAGCGTGGCGTTGGCGGCGACGAGGGCCGAGAGCTCATCGAGGATCCGACCCTCCTCCTCCTCGACCGCCGATTGTGCCTCACGCCAGGCATTGCCCAGCTCGACCACCACGAGCGGCTCGACGAACAGGGTCTGACCGCTCCCGGACGCATCGTGGACGATGCCCTTCACGCGGGACCGCGCATCGGCACGCACCGGGACCACGTAGCGCCCATTGCGCATCGTGATGAGTGGCTCCTGCAGGGCGCCGCCCAGCTCGGACCCGACCAGCGAGTCCAGGCGGCGGCGAAGCCGGTCGTAGGCGACACGCACAGACCCACGCAGGGCCCCCAGCCTCGGCGAGGCGGTGTCCAGGAGCTCCCCGGCCGGTTCGAAGCTGCGCAGGAGCGTGCTGCGCAGGGCCGGCAACGGGTGGAGACGCCGCCCGAGGTCGCGGAGCAGGGGCCGCCGTTCGTCGGCCAGGGATGTCGCCAGCCGGGCGGCCGAGTCCAGGGTCTCCGCGATCTCGAGGAACTGCTGCGGATCGAGGCGCCCACCGCGAACCGCTCGGCCGACGAACGGCTCGATGTCGTGGGCCGCCCCGATGCCGACGCCGGGCCGGTCCTGGAGCATGGCGCGGACCTGGTCGGTCTCGTCGAGGCTGCGCCGGACGATCACGGGATCGGCGGACGGCAGGAGCGCCTCGCAGATCCGCCGCGACGGGGAGAAAGAGGTCTTCTCTGCGAGCCGGGCTCGGACGGCCGGGAACTCCAGGAGCGTGATGGATCGGGCGTCCATCAGCCCCTCGGGATGCTGAGCGACCGACTGCCCGGATCGATGAACCGCCACAGGACGGTGGCCCAAGGCTCGCCCGCGTAGCCCACTCCGACCCGAGGCGTGGCGATGACGTCACGCGGCATCTCGCCGGGCCCGGCCGCCTCGAGGTGGATGGCGGAGGCCGGATCGCACAGGTCGATGCCGGTGTACCTGCGATCGATGGAGAATGCCGCTGCGACGAGGCCGGGTCCCGAGGCGAGGCGTTCGTCCATGACCCTGCGCGAGCGAGCGGCGCCGGTTCGCGCGGTCCGCCTGGCCGCGGCCACGGCCAGCCTCGCGGAGCGCATTCGCTCCAGGCCTTCCAGCGGCTCGACGGCGCGCACGAGCACGGCAGCAGGCATGGAGGGAGGGCCTGTGACGACGTTCAAGCAATGGTGCATACCGTAGACAAGGTACACGTAGGCGATCCCCGGCGGCCCGAACATGACCCGGTTCCGCAGCGTCGGGCCCATCCTTGCGTGGGATGCGCGGTCATCGAGGCCGACGTAGGCCTCGACCTCCACGATCCGCCCGGAGCGACGGGCGCCGGTGGGATCGTCCTCGTTCGCGATCAGCCGAGCGCCGATCAGGGCACGCGCGGCCTCCAGGGTGTCCCCGGCGAGCAACTGCCGGGGGAACGGACCTGGGGGCCGGTCCCTCGCCTCCCGGGTCACGCCAGTCCGTAGGTCGCCAGCACCGAGGCAGGCACGAGGAAGGACACGAGCCGCAGGAAGTTCGGGATGACGGTCTGGTGCAGCAGGCTGCCGACCTCGGAGCTGTTCATCGCCGTCCACACCTCGCGCAGGTACGGCAGCTCGTCCAGGTCGCCCGACACGGCTTGGCCCACGAAGTACTGGTCCAGGATGATGGTCAGGAACATCAGGATCAGCAGGCCCTGGACGATGCCCAGGATCCCGCCCAGGACCTCGTCGACCACGGGGTGGTCCGCGAACAGGTGCGACCGCTGGTACGTCCCCTGGATCAGGAGGGAGAAGGCGACGACTGCAGCGATGAAGATCGCGAGGAACCCGAGGGTCACGGAGTACTCGCGGGGGTACTGCGTCCAGTGGTCCGCGAGGAAGTTGCCGAACGGGACCGACAGCTGGGCGGCCAGGAAGAACGAGAAGACGATCGACAGGATGCCGACCAGGCGCCGGACCGAGCCCTGGATGAAACCAAGGACGAACATCGCGCCCAGGAACACGCCGACCAGCAGGTCGAACCAGTTCAGTCCCGTGATGAACCCGACGATATCCACGCGTCCACCCTCATGCAGGTGACCGGATCCCCCGCGGGCCCGGCCCGTGGCGAAGGGTAGCAGCGTGCCGGAGCGGCCCGCAACGGGACGAACGCCCTACCGCGATCGACCGCCCGCCTGGTACCGCCTGCATGTCACGCGCGCAGGCGGCCGCCGAGGATGGGCAGGGCCGCGACGATGCCCGCCACTGCCGCCTCGACCTCCACCTCGGTCAGCGTCCTGTCCGGTGTGCCGAAGCGGACCCTGAACGCGAGGCTGCGCTCATCGTCCGCCAGGGGTGTGCCGCGATAGATGTCGAACAGCCGGATGTCGCGCAGCAGGGCACCCGCATGCTCACGGACGACCGCCTCAACGGCGCCGGCCGTGATCGACCCCGGGACCACGATCGCAAGATCCCGGTCGACCTCGGGGAACCTGCCCACGATCGGGGTCTGCTCCGCCCGGAGCCTCCCGACGGCCAGCCCGTCCAGCGCGACCTCCCCGACGATCACCCGGTCTGCCGTCCTGAGGTCCCATGAATCCGCGATCTGCGGGTGGAGCTCGCCGACGATCGCCCGGAGACCATCGCCGGCTGCGACACGCGCGGTCCGGCCGGGGTGGAACACGGTCTCCCCTGCCTCCGCCGTGTACACGGGGCGTGGCAGGCCAAGCCGATGGGCCAGCAGCTCGATGACGCCCTTGGCGTCGTCGATGTCGTACGGACGCCGCACGCGGTTCCAGGCCGCGGGCTCCGCGGCACCCACGAGCGCCAGCCCCAGCCGCCACCACTCGCGGGGCTCCGTGCCGGTCCTTGCGTAGCCCTTTCCGATCTCGAACACGGCGATATCCTGCGACCCGTGCCGCAGGTTGACGCCGACGACGTCGAGCAGGCTCCCGAGGAGGTTGCGACGGAGGAAGGAATGGTCCCGTGAGAGTGGGTTGGTGACGGCGATCGCGTCACCTCCGGGCTGCGCCTCGCCGCCTACGGAGGGCACCTCACCCGCGAGCACGAACGTGTCGATGTGCCGGGGCGACACGAGCGCCGTCGTGACGATCTCGGCAAGCCCGGCTCCGGCGAGGGTCTCGCGGACGAGCTGCCGGACCTCCAGTGGCGACGGACGGAACGCGGGCATCGCCGTGTCCGGCGTGACCGACGGCACGAGCTCGTAGCCGCGGACGCGGGCGATCTCCTCCGCCACGTCGGCCTCGATCGCGATGTCGCGGCGCCACGTGGGCACGATCGCCGTGACGGCATCCTCGGCGGATTCCACGACCAGGGGCTGCGGCTCGAGGGCCACCGTGATCCGTTCACCGGCCACCGCCGGCTCGGTCTCCACGCCGACGTGACTCAACAGGTCGCGCTGCTCCGCGGCGGAGAGGTCCGTCCCCAGCAGCCGGTTCACGCGGGCCGGACGGAACGCGACCCGCACCGGATCCGGGACGTCGGGAGCAACGTCCACGACACCCGGGACGATCTCGCCACCAGCCCATTCCCTGATCAACTGGGCCGTCCGGTCCGCCCCGAGGCGGGCCATGCGCGGCTCCTGCCCCTTCTCGAACCTGCTGGATGCCTCGGACCGCAGGCCAAGCCGCTGGGCGGTCCGGCGGATGCTCACCGGGTCGAAGATGGCGGACTCGATCGCGACATCCCGCGTCTGGTCGGAGATCTCCGAGGTCGCGCCGCCCATGACACCGGCGATGGCGAGCGGCCCGGCCGGGTCTGCGATGAGCAGCGTGTCCGTGCTGAGCTCCCGCTGGACGTGGTCCAGGGTCTCGAGGCGCTCGCCCTCGGTCGCCCGGCGCACGACGATCGTCGGACGGCCGTCGGGGGCGGCGTGGATCGCCGCGGCATCGAAGGTGTGGATGGGCTTGCCCAGCTCCAGCATCACGTAGTTCGAGGCATCCACCACGTTGGAGATCGGCCGCTGGCCCGCGGCCAGGAGCCGCATCTGGACGACATCCGGAGACGGCCCTATCGCGACGCCGCTCACCCATCGCCCGGCGAAGCCCGTGCACAGGTCGGGATCGCGGATCTCCACCGCGAGGCGGCCGGCGATGCCGGGGCCACTCCCCTCCTCCACCTCGATGCGAGGCAGCCGGACCTGCTGGCGGGTAGCGGCGGCGACCTCGCGGGCGAGGCCCAGGATGGACAGCGCATCGCCCCGGTTGGGCTTGACGTCGATGTCGAGGACGGTGTCGCCGTACAGGTCCACGAGCGGCACACCCAGTGGCGTGCCGGCTGGCAGGATCAGGATCCCGTCCGCATCGCTGGTCAGCCGCAGCTCCTCGCCGGAGCACAGCATCCCGTTGGACACGACCCCCATCTTCTCGGCGCGCTCGATTCGCCGGTCGCCGGGCAGGACGGCGCCGGGCAAGGCCACGGGGATGCGCTGGCCCGGGGCGATGTTGGTGGCCCCGCACACGATCGACATCGGCTCCCGCCCGTCGCCGAGGGTCACCGTCGTCAGCGAGAGGCGGTCCGCGCGAGGGTGCTTCTCGACCGAGAGGAGCTCGCCCGTGACGACGTTCTCCCAGTCCGCCCCCCAGCGCTCGAGGTGCTTGACCTCCATGCCCAGCAGCGTGAGCCGCTCCGCGAGCTGCTCCGGCGTGAGCTGGATATCGACGAAGTCACGCAGCCACGACAGCGGAACTCTCATCGGAAGGCTCCCAGGAAGCGCAGGTCGTCCTCCATGTAGAGGCGGAGGTCGGCGACGGCGTGGCGCAGGTTGGCGATGCGTTCCACGCCCATGCCAAAGGCGAAGCCCTGGTACCGCTCCGGGTCGATCCCCCCGTAGCGGAGCGTCACCGGGTGGACCATGCCTGCCCCCAGGATGGTCATCCAGCCGGTGCGCGAGCATGCCGGGCACTTCTCGCCGTTGCAGATGACGCACAGGATGTCGAACGCGACCGACGGCTCCGTGAACGGGTAGTAGCCGGGGCGGAAGCGGGTGGGACGGTCCGAGCCGAACAGCGCGTGGGCGAACTGGTCCAACAGGCCCTTGAGGTCGGCCATGGACGTGCCCTCGTCGACCATCAGTCCCTCCACCTGAAAGAACTCGGACGCGTGGCTGGCATCGACGGCCTCGTAGCGGAAGCAGCGGCCCGGCAGGAGCGCCCGGATCGGCGGCCGCTCCTGGTGCATGACCCGGATCTGCCCGGGACTGGTGTGAGTGCGCAGCAGTTGTCCGTCGAGGTCCAGGTACAGCGTGTCCCACAGGTCTCGCGCCGGGTGGTCGGGCGGGATGTTGAGCATCCGGAAGTTCGTCTCGTCGTCCTCGATCTCGGGTCCCTCGTAGACCACGAAGCCGAACTGGGCGAAGACGTCAGCGATCTCGCGCGCCGTTTCCATGATGGGGTGCAGGCTGCCACGCCGGATCGTCCGACCGGGCGTGGTGACGTCCAGCGTCTCGGCGGCCAGGCGGGCCGTCAACTCTGCAGAGCCGAGACGGTCGCGGGCCTCGGCCAGGGCCGCCTCCACCGCCGACCGGACGTCGTTGGCAACGGCACCGACCGTGGGCCGATCCTCCGCAGGGAGTCCACCGATGCCGCGCAGGATCGCTGTGAGGTCGCCCTTCTTGCCCAGCACGCCGATCTCGAGGGCATCCAGTGCCGCGGTGTCGGGGGCACTGCCGGCGGCACTCACGGCGCGGCCACGGAGCGCTTCGAGGTCCGAGGTCAACTGGGCGAGATCCATGGGCTGGTGCCGGTCCGATCCTGCTTGCGGGCCCCGTGGCCCTCGAATCACGAACCCCCGATCGTCGCTGACGTCGAGGGTCCGGGTTGCGTGACCGCGCTGGTCAGGCGCCGCGGGCGACCTCGGCGATCCGGCCGAAGGTCGCGGCGTCGCGGACGGCGAGGTCGGCGAGGATCTTGCGATCCAGCTTCACGTCCGCCTTCTTGAGGCCCGCGATCAGGTTGCCGTAGGTGATGCCGTTGAGGCGAGCGGCGGCGTTGATCCGGATGATCCACAGCTCGCGCATGTCGCGCTTGCGCTGCTTGCGATCCCGGGTCGCATAGGCAAGAGCGTGCAGCTGGGCCTCGCGGGCCCGCTTGACGAGCTTGCGGTTCGTGCCGGTACGGCCCTCGGAGGCATTGAGCAGGCGCTTGTGGCGCTTGTGGGACGTGACGCCCCGCTTGACGCGTGCCATCGATCGCTCCTAGAGGTTCGGGAGCAGCCGGCGAAGCTGTTCCTGGTGCTCAGGACCGACGATCGCCTTGCCCGCGTAGCGGCGCGTGCGGCGTGACGACTTGAGCTCGAGGTGATGTCCACGCCAGGACTTCACACGGTAGAACTTCCCGCTCCCGGTGACCCCGACTCGCTTCTGGGTCCCCTTGTGGGTCTTCATCTTGGGCACGCGGGCCTCACTCTCCTGCTGGCGCCGCCTCGGCCGCCGGGGAGGCGGAGGGCGTCGGTTCGGTCGTGACCGGTTCCGTCGGGACCTGTGCGGGCTGATCGGCCCCTTCGGTCTTCGACCCCGTGATCTTGTGCTCGTGGACCCGCGGCTTGTGGACCGAGGCGAGCGTCATGAACATCGACTTGCCTTCA
The DNA here is from genome assembly GCA_963713975.1 of uncultured Chloroflexia bacterium. Classification (GTDB taxonomy): domain Bacteria; phylum Chloroflexota; class Limnocylindria; order Limnocylindrales; family CSP1-4; genus CAIXZV01. The sequence goes on along the minus strand of OY970218.1, from coordinate 3,000,694 downwards.
AGCATCGGCATCCGGTCCACGGTCCCGTGCTCCTTCACCTCATCGCCAAACTTGGCGAGCAGGCTCCGGCCGATCTCCGGGTGCGTGAGCTCCCGGCCGCGGAAGCGGACGGTCACCTTGAGCCGGTCACCGTCCTCCAGGAATTCGATCGCCCGGTGGACCTTCGTCTCGAAGTCGCCGATGCCGATCTTCGGCGAGAGGCGGACCTCCTTGAACTCCACCGCGCGCTGCTTCCGCTTCGCCTCCTTCTCGCGCTTGGTCAGCTCGTACTTGTACTGACCGTAGTCGAGAAACTTGACGACCGGGGGTGCTGCCGTGGGCGCGACCTCGACGAGGTCGAGCCCACGCTCCTGCGCCATCGCCAGGGCCTGTTGCGTGGGCATGACGCCCAGCTGTGAGCCATCTTCGTCGAGGACCCGGACCTGGGGGACACGGATCATCTGGTTGATGCGCAGGTCTCGGCTGATGTCGTGGTTCCCTTTGTTGGAAGCTGATTCGTGCGGCGCGCACCGACATTCGGCCTGTGCGGTCGCCGCGGGAGGATAGCACAGCGCTTCGACGAGCCGCAACGAGCCGACCGCCGCCGACCACGCTCCGGCCCGCAGCCCGCGCCCTCCGTCGCGGGCCCCAGACAGGGAGCTCCCGGGCTACCCCAGGCGGCGCTCGCGCACCTCCTCGCCCAAGCGCCAGCTGAGGTCGGACCAGGCGACGCCCTGCTCCTGCGAGCCGTCGCGCTTGCGCACGGACGCGGTCCGGGACTCGACCTCACGGTCGCCAAGGATGAGCATGTAGGGGACCTTCTGACCCTGCGCCAGCCGGATCTTGTTGTTCATCCGATTGTTCGAGTCATCCACCTCCACGAAGCGGACGCCGGCGGCCTTCAGCTCCGCCGCCAGGTCGCGGGCGGGCTCGATGTGGCGGTCGGCGATCGGGATCACGACCGCCTGCACGGGTGCCATCCACAGTGGGAATGCCCCGGCAAAGTGCTCCACCAGGATCCCGATGAACCGCTCCAGCGAGCCGTAGATCGCGCGATGGATGGCCATCGGGCGCTTCGGCTGCCCGTCCTCGTCGATGTAGGTGAGATCGAACCGTTCCGGGAGCATCGTCAGGTCGACCTGGATGGTGGCCGTCTGCCAGGATCGGCCAAGCGCGTCCTCGATGTGGATGTCGATCTTGGGGGCGTAGAAGGCGCCGTCGCCCGGCTTGAGCGACCAGGGCACGCCGGAGCGATCCAGGGCCTCGCGGATCAGCGCTTCGGCCTGCTCCCACAGCGCCGGGTCACCGAGCGCCTTGGCGGGCTTGGTGCCGAACTTGATCTCCGGCTTGAGGCCGAACCAGCCGTAGACCTCCTCCACCTCGCCCATCAGCGCGGCGATCTCGTCACCCAGCTGGTCCGGGCGGCAGTAGATGTGGCCGTCGTCCTGGATGAACTGGCGGACGCGCGTCAGGCCCGACAGCGTCCCCGAGCGCTCGTTGCGGTGCAGCCGGCCGAACTCGCTCAGGCGCAGCGGCAGGTCCCGGTAGGAGCGGAGATGGCTCCGGTAGATGATCGTGGACTCCGGGCAGTTCATCGGCTTGAGCGAGTAGGTCTGGCCCTCGCTCTCCACGACGAACATGTTCTCCTTGTACAGCGCCCAGTGGCCCGAGGCCTCCCACAGCCGCTGGCTCACCACCATCGGCGTCGAGACCTCGTCATAGCCCCGCCGGTCCTGGGTCTCGCGGATGGCGCCCTCGAGCGTCCGCCAGATCCGCTGGCCCTTGGGGTGCCAGAAGGCGGCCCCCGGGCTCACGTCGTGGAAGCTGAACAGGTCCAGTTGGACGCCGAGCTTGCGGTGGTCGCGCTTCTTCGCCTCCTCGCGCCGCCACAGGTAGCGGTCGAGGTCCTCCTGCGTCTCCCACACCGTGCCGTAGATCCGCTGGAGCATCGGGCGCTTCTCGTCCCCTCTCCAGTACGCGCCGGCGACGGCCAGCAGCTTGAACGGGCCGATGTGGCCGGTGGACTCGACGTGGGGCCCCTTGCACAGGTCCCGGAAGGGCCCGTGCTCGTAGAACGTGACGGGCGGCATCGGATCGCCGGTCTCGGTCGCCTTGGCCGCGAGGTCGTCGAGGATCTCGACCTTGAAGGCCTGGCCGTCGGCTTCCTCGATCGCGCGACCCTCGTCGAACCCGACCTCGCGGCGGACGAAGGCATGGTCGGCGGCGACGGAGGCCGTCATGCGGGTCTCGATGGCCTCCAGGTCGTCGGGTGTCAAGGACCGGGGCAGGTCGAAGTCGTAGTAGAAGCCGTTGTCGATCGCGGGGCCGATGCCGAGGCTCGCGCCCGGGAACAGGTCCAGGACCGCCTCCGCCATGACGTGCGCCGTGCTGTGGCGCATCGCGTCGATGGGGGCGTGGGCTCCGGCGTCGAGGAGCTCGTCCGCGGACCCGCGCTCGGGTGCCTCGAACGACAGCTCCTCCTCCGGATCGTCCTGCTGCGGCTGCCCGTCCCGCTGCGGCTGCTTGTCTTCGGCCATGTCACCAGCTCCTGAGAATCACAGAACCTCTCGTCCGACAGGACGAGAGGTTCGACCTCCCGCGGTTCCACCCGCCTTCGCCCCGCCGGCCGGGGCCAGGGGTGCGCTCTCGTGCCGCGCTAACGGGCGGATCCCGGGCCGGTTCGCCGGCCGCTCGCGGGTGGTTCCATCACCGGTCGGGTCTGCGGGGCTTGCAGCCGATGGCCCTGCTCTCTGGCGACGTCCCGGTGAGGTGCGTCCCGCTCGACGCTCAATGTGCAGCGGCCCGAGGGCCGGGGAATGGTGGGCGATACTGGACTCGAACCAGTGACCTCATGCATGTCAAGCATGCGCGCTAACCAACTGCGCCAATCGCCCGTGTTGCGTGCGCGGCCTCCGGAACGGTGGCCTCGCGGCGGTGAGTGTACGGGTGACACGAATGCCGTGTCCAACGGGGACGTCGCCGGGTGAGTCCGCGTGTTCGGGCCCGCCGGATCAGGCTTGCGCCGTCGGATCCTGGCTGCGGGCGGCACCTGACGTGCTGCGGTCGCCGCCGGGGCGTGACGTGGAGCCCACGCCCGTCCTGACCTCGGCCGCCATCACTGGAACCAGCTCCGCGGGAGCGTCGACAACGGGCTCCGGACTCCGTTCGAGCCCGTGCGTCGCTGCGGGCGACGGGGACGGGCCGTGCGATGCTGCCGCGTAGGTGGCGCATCGGACGTAGGACCGGGTGAGGCAGACGGCTCCCTGCTTGGCGAGGTCCAGCTTGTGCGGCCCTCGGCGCGAGAGCCGGGCCGGGAGCCAGCCGCGACCGCGGCGCGACGTTGCGATCCCAGTGCCCCCACGGGCATGGCATGCGTTACCGGGAGCCGGGAACGAGAAATACGTGGCGGGGTCGTGCTCGAGGCGCACGAACGGACAGACCGGGAGCGCGGCGGCTTCGACGGGGATCGCCGCCGGTTTGGGCTCCTGCACGGGCCGAGTCTCGACGGGAATCGGCGCCGGTTTGGGCTCCTGCACAGGCCGAGTCTCGACGGGAATCGGCGCCGGTTTGGGCTCCTGCACAGGCCGAGTCTCGACGGGAATCGGCGCCGGTTTGGGCTCCTGCACCACCTGGGGTTCCGGTATCGGCGACGCCTTCACCGGGCGTGCCTGCACACTGGCGCCGGGGCGTGGTTGCGCACTGGCGCCGGGGCGTGGGGCCATCACGGGAACCATCGCCGCGGCCGGCGCTGGCGAGGATCGAGCGGGTTGCGCCGCCTCACGCTTCCGATCGCAGCTGTAGCAGCGCTTTGCCGCCGGGCGATTGACCGAGTGGCAGTCGTCGCACAGCCAGTATCCCTGCCCACCGAGATACTCGCTGAGCTGGCCCCCGCCTGATCGTGACCCCTCCGCGGTGTCTCGGGCGGTGGCGGGGGGTTCGGCACCTGCCTCGTCGCCACGTCCCGCCTGGCCGAACGCCGTCCGGATCAGCACCCATACGACAACAAGGCCTGCCAGCAGGCCTACGACCACCAGGAGGATCATCTCTGGGCTCATGACGTCTCCACCACCGAGTCCGCAGGATAGTCGATCTGCGTTTCTGGTTGGAAGCCCCTCCTCCCCCGGAGTGGTGCTCCCGCACACCAACGGCGTCCGCGACGGCGGTCGGTCCGTGCGACCATGGGGTCATGGCGGACCTCGAGCTCCTCGATTGTGGCGGTGGTCGCCGCCTGGAGCGGTTTGGGCCGGTGATCGTGGACCGGCCGGCGCCGGCAGCGGACTGGCTCGCCCGCCTTCCACCGGCCGAGTGGAAGCGCGCGAACCTGCGCTGGGGCAAGGGAGCGTGGATCGGCCCTGAAGCCCTCGAGCCGTGGCCGGTGCAGGCCGCGGGCCTCACTCTCGAGTGCCGGCCCGCCGCGGGCGGCCAACTAGGCGTTTTCCCCGAGCACGCAGCCACGTGGACGTGGCTGGACCGGGTGGTCCGCGCCGCCTGCGGGTACCTGGAGCGCCCACCTGAGGTGCTCTCCCTGTTCGGCTACACGGGTGGGGCCACGCTGGCCTGCGCGCGCGCTGGGGCCAATGTCGTGCACGTTGACGCCTCACGTCCCGCCGTGGGCTGGGCTCGCCGGAATGCCGGGCTCTCCGGGCTCGCGGACCTGCCCATCCGGTGGCTCGTCGAGGATGCACGGACCTTCGTGCGGCGTGAGCGGCGGCGCGGTCGGCGCTACGACGGCGTCGTGCTCGATCCGCCCAGCTATGGCCACGGCGCCGGGACCTGGCAGATCGAGGAGCATCTCGAGGATCTCCTCGCAGACCTGGCAGCGCTCGTCGGCCCGCGGCCGGCGTTCGTCCTGCTCAGCGCCCATACGCCCGGGTACGACGCCGAGCGTCTTGGCGCCCTGGCACGTGAGCACTTCGGGGTAGCGGCGACCGGCGAGGCGCTCGTACTCAACAGCCGGGCCGGCTCCCGGCTCCCGCTGGGAGCCTGGGCCCACAGCCCGGCCCGCTGACCCGTGGAGCGTGCATCGGACTCGGCCGGAGCGTGGTCCGTCATCACCAGTGGCAAGAACCCGCGTGTCCGGGCAGCGGCCTCCCTGCGCTCACGGGGCGCTCGTGACGAGACACGGCTGACGCTGGTCGATGGCGCCCGGGAGCTGCTGCGGGCGCTCGGCGGTGGGGCCGCGGTGATCGAGGTGTTCGTCGATGCTGGCCGACTGGACGACGAGGGTGGGGATGCCGTCGAGGTGGCTCGGCAGCAAGGAGCCGCGATCGTGCCGGTGTCGGGACCGGTGCTCGACCGCCTGGCGTACGGGGAGCGGAATGACGGGCTCGTCGGCGTCGTCCGCACCCCTTCGCTCGAACTCTCTGGACTCAGCCTCCCTGCCAACGCGCTCGTGGTGGTCATCGAGGGCGTCGAGAAGCCCGGCAACCTCGGTGCGGTCCTGCGCAGCGCCGATGGGGCCGGCGCAGACGCCGTGGTCGCGGCCGATCCCCGGACCGACCTGTTCAATCCGAACGCCGTGCGGGCGTCGCTCGGGACGGTGTTCGCCGTCCCGATGGCGGCGGGAGCGAGCTCCGTGGTGCGCGATCACCTGGTGGCGGCCGGCCTGCGGATCGTGGTGGCGCGCGTGGATGGCGCCGTTCCCTACACGGAGGTCGATCTTCGCGGGCCAGTTGCGCTGGTGCTCGGCAGCGAGGCCGAGGGACTGGGTGAGGCCTGGAGCGGCGACGACGTGACGGCCGTCAACCTGCCGATGTTGGGCGTCGCAGACAGCCTCAACGTGTCGGTCACCGCAGCGATCCTCCTGTACGAGGCCCGGCGCCAGCGAGGCATCCCTTGACCGCCGGGTGACCATGTCCCCCATGGAACTCATCGATTTCGTGGTGATCGGCGCAGGACCAGCCGGCGAGGCAGCCGCGCACAAGGCGCGGGCTCTCGGGGCATCGGTGGCGATCGTCGACCGGGAATGGTTCGGTGGCTCGTGCCCGCACGTCGGGTGCGTCCCGTCCAAGAGCCTGCTGCATGCTGCGGATCGACACGCATCCGGGGCTGACTACCCGTGGGCCAGAGCCTCCGAGCGACGCGACTACATGGTCAACCGCGCACCGGGCTGCCCCGTGCCGGACGACACCTCGCACGTTCGCGCGCTCGAGGCCGACGGCGCCACGACATGGCGTGGCGAGGGCCGGATCACGGCGCGGGGCGTCGTGGCGGTGAGCCAGGCCGGGGTCTCGGCCGAAGTCCGGGCTCGCAATGTCGTCGTCGCGGTGGGCTCCACGTCGAAGCTGCCGCCGATCGAGGGCCTGGCCGCAACCGACCCCTGGAGCAACCGGGAGGCGACCCTGGCTCGCGAGCTGCCACCCAGCCTGCTGGTGCTCGGCGGCGGACCCACGGGCTGTGAGCTGGCGCAGGTCTACGCCCGCTTCGGGGTTCCGGTGACGATCGTCCAGTCCGGCCCCCGGCTCACCCCTTCCGAGCATCCGCGGAGCGCCGAGGCCATCAGGTTCGGGCTCGAGCGCGACGGGGTCGATGTGCGGACGGGCGCCCGCGCCATCCGGGCTCGAGCGGGGGCAGGCACCGCCGGGGCCCACGTGATCGACCTCGATGACGGCTCCACCGCCGAGGGGCATGCCATTCTCGTCGCCGTGGGGCGGCAGTTCCCGCTGACAGACCTGGGGCTGGAGCACTACGGCGTATCGGTCTCGGGTCCGGATGCGTATCGGCGGGACGGCTCGCTACGGCTCGCCGACGGCCTGTGGATCGCCGGCGATTCGGCCGGGCCGGAGCTCCACACCCATCAGGGCCACTACCAGGGTGAGCTGGCGGTCCGGATGGCCCTGGGCGAGGACCTCGTACCGGACTACCGGGCCCTGCCCAGGGCCACCTACACGGATCCGGAGGCAGCGTCGGTCGGGTTGACCCTGGAACAGGCCCTGGCGGCCGGGTTCGACGCGTTCGAGTGCACGGTGCCGTTCCCGACGACGGCGAAGGGCTACTCGGTCGAGGCCGCCACCGGCCACCTGACGATCGTGGTCGACAGGGCCCGGCGCGAGCTGGTCGGCGCGGCGATGGCCTGCCCGGACGCGTCGGCCGCCATCCACGAATGCGTGCTGGCGATCCAGGCGCGCGTCCCGATGGACGTGCTGGCAGCCACGATCCACGCGTTCCCGTCGACGTCGCGCGCGCTCGGCGGCCTGTTCGCCGAGGCCCTGGCCCGGCTCGACCGGCCCGCAACGCCCTGAGCAGCACCCGACCCTCTCGAAGGTCCTACGCCCCTGCGACGACCTCGCCGTCCAGGAGCACGATGCGCGGCCGCGCATGCCACAGCGCACCGCCGACCTCGACCGGCTCGGCCACCACCCCGGCCGGCAGGACCGCGATGTCCGCCCGATGGCCCGGCACGAGGCGTCCCCGGTCCGTCTCGCCGGCGCTGAGCGCAGGATCCACGCAGGCGGCCCGGATCGCGCGCCACAGGGTCAGCGCGTTCTGTGGACCAAAGGACGGTGTCCCGGTCGGCCATTCGGGTGAGGCCCGCGTTACGGCGCAGGCGAGGCCGGTCCAGGGATCGACCGGCTCCACGGGCGCGTCCGTCCCGAACGCGACCACGGCGCCCGCGCGGTCCAGCGCAGCAAGGGCATAGGCACGGGCCTCCGCACGAGCGCCCCACAGCCGGCGCGCCTTCGCGGCGTCCGAGCGCACGTGCACGGGCTGGACCGATGCCGCGATCCCCAGCGCGGCAAAGCGCGGCACATCGGCGTCCGAGACCAGCTGGACGTGCTCCACGCGCGGCATCAGTGGCGTCAGCCCCACGGTGGGCGCCAGCACGTCCAGCGCCGCGCGGATGGCCGCGTCGCCGATCCCGTGGATCTGCGTGGCGATCCCCAGCGACGCGGCTCGAAGCGTCTGCGCACGTAGCTCCTCCGGCGTCGTCAGCCAGACCCCGTAGCCGTCGTTGGGCGGCGGCGGCTCCCCCGGCAGCGGCGCGAGTGGATCGAGGAGCGCGGCCGTGCGCGATCCTAGAGACCCGTCGGCAAAGGTCTTGAGCCACCCCAGCCGGAGTCGGCGGAGTGGATCCGGCCCGATCGGCGCTCCGCTCCGCAGGCCCTGGTCTCCGGCTGCGGCCAGCTGCTCCGGACGGACACAGGCGTGGACCCGCATGCCCAGCCGCCCCGCAGCTGCCAGGCTCCGGTAGGCCGCCAGCGGCCCGTCGAGGTCCGAACGTTCGCTGAGGCCGCCGGGGTCGTGGGCGGCGACGACGCCGAGGGCAAGGAGCTCCTGGATCATCGGCTCCAGTGCGGCGGACACGTCCGTCGCGGTCGGCGCCGGCACGAGTGATGCGACGAGGCGCGATGCCGACTCGTGGAGGACACCGGTCGCATGACCCTCGGCGTCCCGCCTGATCACGCCTCCCGCGGGATCACTTCGCCGGTCGTCGATCCCGGCGACGGCCAGGGCACGCGCGCTGGCGAGCAGGGCGTGGTGGTCATGGGCCCAGAGCGCCACCAGGCGACCCGGCGCGGCCCGCTCGAGATCATCGGCCGTGGGCCATCGCTCCATCAGGTCGGCGTCCCAGCCGGCCCCGTCTATCCAGGCGTCACGATCCGGGGCGGCGGCGGCCGCAGCTCGGACCCGGTCAACGACCACATGGATCGAGCTTGCGTCGTCGAGCTGGACCCGCCTGCGCGCTAGGGCCGCCTCGGCGAGATGCAGGTGGGCATCGGTCAGTCCCGGGATGGCGACTTCGTCCGGAGCGAGATCCAAGCGACGAGTCGCAGTGGGTACGGCCGCCTCGACCTCGGCCAGCGAGCCGGCGCCGGTCACGCGCCCGTCCTGGATGGCGATCGCCTCCACCCAGCCCGGGCCCTCGCGTCCGGCCAGCGTGGCGATGCGACCCGTGACCAGGAGGCCTGCGGCCCTCATGCCTAATCCTCTTCGGCGGGCGGCACCTGGGGCTCGACGCTGGCAGGCGCGTCCTCGTGGCGCTCCGGCGCGTCCTGGGTCGGCTCGGCATGCCGCGCATGGCGACGCTCGCCTGCCTCCATCTCCGTGGCGGTGAGCACGGCGACGGGATCGAGGCCGGCCGGCGTCGACGGTCCGGTGGCGTGCGCGTGGGCCTCAGCCGGGTTGAGTGGTCCACGACGGATGATCGAGATGACGCCGGCTGCCGAGATGGCGATCGCGACGGCGATCAGGATCGTGGGCGTGCCCACGAAGTCGGACATCGCACCGAGGATGATGATCGGCAGGAAGCTGGCCACGGAGACCAGCATGTTCAGGACTCCGAACACTCGTCCCCGGGTGTCCTCGGGGATGTCCTCCTGGAGCTGGGTCTGGGCCGGGATGGCGACGAACGCATAGGCAACGCCGGCCAGCAGCGCGATGAACACGACGACGGCGAGCAGCGACGTGACGCCGGCCAAGCCCGCGGTGAGCGCCGTCGCGCGCTCGGCGTTCTGGAGGAATCGTGAGATGGGGCCCGCGATCACGATCAACAGGACGAAGATGCCCAGCGCGATCAGCCCGCCCTCGATGATCCGGCGGCGCGGCAGCAGGTGGCCGAACGAGTTGAGCAGCAGGATCCCGGTCACGATGCCGAAGCCCAGCGGCAGGACGACCACCGCGAAGTCCTTGTACTCGAGGCCGAGCGAGTCCGTGGCGAACTTGGGTCCCAGGACGCCCAGGACACCCACGAGCGAGGCAGCGATCCCGAGATAGATCAGCGACCAGCTGATGGATCGGTGCTCGCGAATGAACCCGATCCCTTCACGCAGCTGGGCGAAGGTGGAGCCCATCGCCTGCTCCGCCTCCGGATCGATCAGGCCCTGCCCTTCGGCCGACTCCTCCGCCAGCGTCGGCGGGGCGGGCGGAAGCCACCAGCAGAACAGTGCCGCGACCAGGTAGAACACGGCGACGACGACGATCAGGCCGGTGGCGCCCACGAGCGTCACCACCAGCGATCCCATCAGCGCGTAGCCGACCGCGAAGGCGGCATTGAGGGTGAGCGTGAAGACGCCGTTCGCGGCCACGAGCTGCCGACGCGGCACGAGCTGCGGGATCATCGATGCCTCGGCCGGGGCGAAGAACACCGTCACGGTCGAGATGAGCGCGTTGAGCAGCAGGAGCACGATGAGGAGGTCACCGGCCATCCAGAGCAGCCCGAACAGTCCGGCCCGCAGGACGTTGGTCATGATCAGGACATGGCGCTTGTCCATGCGGTCCACGTAAACCCCGGCGACCGCCGAGAACAGCACGGCTGGACCCAGGAAGGTGAGGATCAGGAGGCTGACCGCAGTGTTCGACGACGTGGACTCGAGGACGATGACGGTCAGGCCGTAGAGGACCATGTTCCCGCCGATCTGGGTGAACAGCTGGCTCAGCCAGAGCAGCAGGAACGGGCGGTTCTTGAAGACCTCCAGGGCCCCGGCGGTCTCCAATGGCTCGTCGAGACGGTCCGTGACCGGTAGCACCTCGGCCTCGGGCAGGACGTCCGCCAGATCGTCGGTCACGGGCGAACCGGCGCCACGGCCGCACTCAACTCCGCATCCCCACGGTGCACGAACCCGGTGATCCGCCGCTCGAGCGCCGGCCGCTCCACCAGCACATGCCGACGACACGACTCGCAGCGCAGTCCGATGTCGGCCCCGAGCCGGTCGACCAGCCAGGTGTCGCCGCCGCAGGGGTGGCGGCGCCGCAGGCGCAGGACGTCGCCCAGGTAGAGCTCGAGCACGGGGTTGCCGGACATCGGCCCGAGGGTAGCAGAGGGTGCCGGGCCGGCGGCCGGCGGTCGAGCTGCACCCCACGGTCGACCGGGCCGGGGCCATCCTAGAGGCGGGGGCGGCCCAGCTGCGGGGCCAGGTCCCGGTCGGTCGGTGGCAGGGTCAGCAGGTCCTCGCTCGTGACCGTGATCACGACATCCGGATGGCGTCCCGCGAGCAGGGCGATCTGGCCACCCGCCCGCGAGAGGGAACCGCTCAGGGTCTCCGGTGAACCCACGGCGAGCAGCTCCACGGGATCGGCGAGCGGGATCCCCGTCACCACCAGGTTCCCAGCCGGCCCGGACACCACCACGCCCGGGACGACCCGGATCGTGCCGATGGAGATGGCCTCCGCGCCGGCGTTGCGGAGCTCATTGACAAGCTGCTCCACTGCGTCACCGGGCAACGGGCCCTCGATCGACACACGAACACCGGGGCCCCTCACACCGAGCGCGCCCGACCACCCCAGGATCCTGAGCAGGTCCGAGCGGACCTGGCCGGCCGAGGTATCGCCACGCGCGACCGATGCGGCGAGCGTCTCCCGCTGCCGCTCGAGCGTCCGGATCTCCTCGCGCAGTTGGTCGTTCCTCGTCGTCAGGTTGCCCACCAGCTCGCCCAGCTCCTGGACCGAGAGGCCGTTGAGGCCCACGCCGGCGGCCTGCGACCGCAGCTGGACGACCACGAAGAAGCCCAGCAGGAGCAGGACCCCCGTCATGGCAATACGCCCGGACCGCTCGCGCATCAGGGGATCTCCACCGGTGCGGGTGTCGAGGCCTCGGACGTCGGTGGCGGACTCCGGTCAACTCGGCCATACCGGAGGTTCACGGAGCCCGCATATGCCGGGAGATCGACGGCCTCCTGGACCGCGTAGCCGACGCCGACGCCGAATGCCTCCGAGCGAGCCCGGATGAAGTCCACGAACCCCGGGGAGCGGGTCAGGCTGTCGAACATGTCGTCAGGTCCGATCGCCGACACCTGGTACGGCGCGGCGATATAGGCGGAGTTGACGAGGACCGAGCCGCCGATGTCGACGATCGCGGTGCCGACGGTCGCCCGCTCCCCGTTGACGGCGATACCCTCTGCGCCCGCCAGCCACAGCTCCTCCACGACGGCAAGCACGTCCTGGCCCGCCACGAGATAGTCGCGGGCGTTGCCCTCAGGCGGCACCGGGACGGTCGAATCGGACAGCTGGATCACCAGCCCGGGACCCGTCATGGCCACGAGACCGGAGGCGATCCGTGCCTCCTCGAGCTGCCGGTTGAGATCCAGCGTCACGGCCGCGCCGCCCTGTCCGGTGGCCTCGAGCTCCTGGATGTCGGCGCGCAGCTCAAGGATCTGCTGCTTGAGGCCCTCCTGCTGTGCCTGCAGGTCCAGCGCGGTCTGCACGAGCGGGGTTCGCTCCTGGCTCGTGTAACGGACCCGAGGGCCTTCCGAGGCGAGCTGGGCGCCGACCAGGAACCCGAGGCCCAGCAGCGCCAGCCCGAGGGTGATCTGCCAGCTGGGGATCGCCCGGATGCGCGCCGCCATTGCGCTCACGGCGGAGCGGTGCGCCGACGCGCGACGAGCAGCCCTCCGATGACCACGGCCACGACCAGTACGACCGTGCCCAGGATGATGATCGTGTCCGAACCGCGGTCGGATGACCCTCCGGGCATATCCGCGGGAGCCGTCGGAGGAGCTGTTGAGGGGGCGGCCGGGAACGACCCGGGTGTGGCACCCGGGACGGGCGCGTCCCAGCCCGGCGGGACAGCACCCGCGGGGTACGGGGCGGGGCCGAGCTGCTGAGGCGGATCCGCCCCGAGGTCGGCGAGCCAGCCATCCTGGAAGGCGATGAGATCGCGCCCGAGGGCCTTCGTGAAGGCCTCGTCATCGGTGGGACCGTCGGCATAGGCGGCGACCAGGTTCAACAGGGCATCCCTGCCATCCGATTGGACCAGGTGGTCGATCGCAGACACCGACTCCGCGTAGGCGAGGTAGGTCTTGTCGGGCTCCGTGGGGAACTGGCCCGCAAGGGCGGTCAGGGGCAGTAGGTCCCCCTGGCGCGCCGCGTCCTCGACCAGCGCCCGGTCGCCAGGCTTGTAGCCCTCGGACAGGTACACGGCCAGGCCCTCGTTGAGCCACCGGGGTAGGTAGCGGTATGGGTTCCGGACGGCCGTGTCCAGCACGAGATGGACGAGCTCGTGCGGGATCACCACTCCTACCCACGGGTCGTCGATCGCGTTGGGCGTGATCAGCGCGAACAGGGTCCTGATGTCCGACCGCGCCTGCCCCCCGACGTTCTCCCTGGTGCCCGGACCCAGCGCGCTGCGGAACGATGCCTCGTCGCCGTAGATGAAGAAGTCGATGGGCTCCGTCTCGGTCACCCCGAGCAGCGCCCCGGTCTCTTTCACGGCCTTGTCGCCGATCGCGAGCGCCCGCCTGGCGAATGCCTCGCTGCCGTCGTACCAGTGGACCACGACCACGTCGCCCTTGAGCGTCTTCCAGTCGTGGGCCGTGTCCGAGTACCTGATCGTGTCACTGGCGGACTGGACCGGCTCCTGGCCCGGTGCCACGACGGCCGCCCAGGTGGCCACGATCTCGGTATTCGGGGCGATATGGCCGGATCCTGTCAGGTCGAGGCGGTAGCTGAGGGTCTGTTGCCCGGCCGGGCCCACGGGGACCTCGGTGATGAACGGTCCCAGGCTGTCCGGGAAGTCGAGCCGCAGCTCCACCCGCTCTAGGGGCACGGACGAACTCATGGGGACGTTGAACGTGATCGAGTCGCCGAAGACGACGTCCGCCGTCGGCGTGCCGAACGTGACGTCGGCAGCACGGACGGGTTGGGCGGTCGCAGGCAGCAGGAGTCCCACGGCCACGACGAGCGCGGCGACGGCACGCGGGAGGCGACGCAGGGACGTGGGCGCCGTCACTGTCCATCCACCCAGGACAGCCCCGCGAGCCGCAGGATGCCGGTCCCCGTCTGCGCTGCCCCCAGGAGTCCATCGCGGACGAGCGAGAATGAAGTCCCGTAGGCGACCGGCACGGTCGGCACGTCGTCCCGGACGATCGCCATGGCCCGGGCATAGGCTGCGGTGGCGTCCGCCGGGCTCGCCGCCGACGTTGCCTCGGCGATCGCCGCGTCGAACCCCGGGGAGCTCCAGCCGCCCTGGTTCGCCGTCGACCCCGTCTCCAGCAGGACGCCGAGGAAGTCGTTGGGGCCCGGGTAGTCGGCGACCCAGGACAGGCTCCAGAGCTGGGGCGGGTCCGCGGCCAGGCGGTCCTGGTAGGACGCGAACTCCATCGTCGCGTAGTCGATGGCGACCTCGAGGTTCTCTTCCAGCATGGCGATGATCGCTCCGTCGTAGCCGCCCCCGTTGGCGATGAACGAGATGGGCGCGAGCCCAACACCGCCCGGATAGCCGGCATCGGCCAGGAGCTGACGGGCGCCGGCCGGATCGTACGGCGGCAGGAAGTCACCGTCGGGGGTGCCGGGGATGCCGGCCGGAACCATGCCCGTGGCCGCCACCGACGATCCCGGATCGTCCAGCGCGGCGAGCCGGCGCCAGTCGACCGCCCGCGCGAACGCCTGGCGGACCCGGACGTCGTCGAACGGAGCCTGGCGGGTGTCGAAGCCGTAGTACGTGACCGAGAGGGACGGGTCGCTGCGCAGCGAGGGTCCCAGCACCTTGTCGTAGGCGATCCAGCCCGCATCCGAGAAGCTGATCGGGGTGACGTCGAGGTCGCCGGCGGCGAAGGCATCAACCGGGCTGGCGCCGCCGATGGAGGTGACCATCCGGACCGTCTCGATCGCGGGCTTCCCGGCCCAGTAGGCAGGGTTGGCCCGGAGCTCGAAGACGTCCGGGTCCACCCGCTCGAGCGTGTAGCCCCCGCTGCCGACGAGGCTGCCGGCCGTGGGTGCAATCTCGGCGTCGCCGACCGACGATGGGACCACGGCGAACGGCGCACTCGACACGATGGCCGGCAGGTCGCCGCCGCTCCGATCCATGTCGACGATGACCGTGCGGTCGCCATCCGCTCGCACGCCGAGCGACCCCGTGTCCGTGCTCGCTCCGGTCAGCAGGTCCCGAGCGCCGGAGATGTCCGCTACCAGCGATGCCAGCGGCGAGGGATCGCCTGGCGTGAACAGGCGCCGCCAGCTGTGGACGACGTCGTCCGCGGTGAGTGGGGAGCCATCGCTGAACCGCAGACCGGGGCGCAACGTGAAGGTGACCTGCCGGCCGCCCTCGTCCACCACCCACGATTCGGCGAGCGCGGGCCGGATGGCAAGAGACGGGTCCACGGCGGTCAGGGTCTCGAACAGCTGGCTCACGTAGGCCGCGCTGCCAAGGTCGCCATGGCGGGCTGGATCGATCGACGCCGGTGCCCCGACGAGGATCGTCACGACGGACGGATCGGCCGCCGCCGCGGGCGTCGGAGCGACGGGGCTCCCGCGCAGCGGCCACGAGGAGGCGAGCATCGCGCCCGCCACCAGCAGGGCTACCGCCAGGATCGCGACCCGGCGTCGCCTGGACGGTGGTGCCTCGGGCACGGGATCCATCAGGTCGGGTTCCATGAGGCTCACTCCGGCAGCCCGCGACAGCCGGCGACGCCGGCGGGGGCAGCCTCGACACGGGCCCGATCACGCACGGCGCGAGTATACGGTCGGTGCCCCGGAATCCCCTCCGGGGCCCCGGTTGCGAGTGCGTCCGGTCCCCTACTTCGCCCCCGTGACGAGGAGGTCACGACGAGTCGCGAACCGCTTCAGGACCCGGTAGAAGTTCTTGCGCGACTGCCGGTCGCGTTCGTCGTCCGGCAGGCTGGTCCAGCCGCGGTGCTCGTGGCGCACCACGGGGACCCCCGCGACGCACGCGGCTCGTCTCGGTGGCGCATCTGTGCCCGCGACCTCATCCGGGTCCCGAAGCACCAGGCTCCACCAGACGTCGAGGTTCCGGAAGAACACGAAGTGCTCGTCCAATGGCCCGCGGTCGGCATAGTCGGAGCGGCGGAAGGCCTGGGCGTAGCCGCCGATGGCGTCCACTTCTCCCACACCGTCCGGGGCGTTCTCGAAATGGCGCATGTCCCGCGAGACGAGGCCGAACGGACCGGCGACGGCGACACTGGGGTCGCCCAGCGCCTCGGCCAGCGCCGTGACGAGGTCGCCCTCGGGCTCCACGCTGGTGTCGAGCAGGATGACGAGGGGCGCCGAGGCCCTCCGGATGCCCGCGTTGAGCGCCGATGCCCAGCCCAGCGGCCCGGCAAGCCTGACCACCTCGACCGCGATCTCTGGCCCGGCGTCGGCGTCGAGGTCGGCGAGCGCCGCCTCCTGGTCGGGTGACGGGGCGTTCGCCACGACCACGAGCTGCGTGCCGGCCGGCGAATGAGTGGCGAGTGCACGCACCGTCCGGGCGACATCATCGGGCCAGGCGGTCGCGATGATCACGATGGACGCGACGCCCATAGGCGGCTCGTCCAGCCTCGAGGGGACCGACGCGCTCGACCCATGACGGATGACGCCATCGTCGATGGTGTCGGCCGGGGTGGCCCGTTCCAGGTCGTACATCGTCCCGCTGTCGACGACCCTCCAGCCCGCGGCCTCGATCCGGCCGCGCAGCTCATCCGCCGTCGCCCAATCGCGGGTCCTTCGGGCATCGGCCCGGGCCTCGGCGAGGGCGGCGATGTCGGCGGGAGCGTCATCGTGCGGCATGCTCCGAGGATACGCGGCCGCGGGCGGCGCGTGCGGTTCAAGCGCCCGGCGGGACGCCGAAGAGGCTGGCGGCCGCCACGGCCAGGGCAAGGATCCAGGTGTGGGCCAGCCCGCTCCACAGGACGGATCCGGTCCGCCAGTCCAGCCAGCCATACAGCAGCCCGCCGCCGAGGGTGCTGAGGGTCTCGTACTCCGGCTTGCCGAGATGGACGAAGGCGAAGGGCAGCGTGGCAATCACGACCCCGATCGGTCCCGCGACGCGCAGCAGCGCGAACAGGAGGAACCCGCGGAAGAAGAACTCCCCGGGGATCACCTCGAGGGCTGACGTGAGGAGCACGTCCGGGAAGGGGGCCGCCTGGGGGCCGTAGTAGCGCGTGAAGTCCGGGAGCCGGGACAGCGCCAGGACGACGGGGGTCATGACGGCGCAGCCGGTCACGGCGATCGCGACCCCTGCCCTCCAGTCCCCGATCCGCAGGCCGTACCGGCGGGGCCTGTCCCGGAACACGAGGACGATGATCCCGAGCGGGATGAGCCCCTCCAGCAGGAGCCTGCCGATCGCCTGGACTCGCTTGGCGTCGGCGGGGCTGTCCCCGAACGGCCCAGCCACCAGCTCGATGAATCCGTCGATCCTCCCGTGGTAGGCCATCAGCAGGATGAGCGCCACGCTCACGACGGCGACCGTGGCACGGACCGGCAGCCGTAGGCCAAGCAGGTCGACGATCTGCAGGTCACCCGCATTCGCCGGGTACTGAGGAGCGTCCGCGAGCCAGGACCGGAGGCGTGCAGTGGCCGTCACCTGGCCCGCGACGGGCGGGATCGCGGCGGGCTCTCCGGGACCTTCCACAGCCGAAGCCTACGCTGCCAGGGCCGGCTCGGGGTTGCGCTGCTGTCCTCCCAATGGCCTATGCTGGACGGGCCGTTCGGCCTGCCGCGTGACCATTGATCGACGCGGACCCGGAGGCAGAGTACAGACCCTGCATTGAGGGCCCGCCGGTGACGGTCACCGGACGGAGGGGTCGGAGGATGTGCCATGGAGATCACGGGCAAGGTTCACCAGATGGGTGTTGCGCTGCTGCGCATCACCGTCGGGATCATCTTCTTGTGGGCAGGACTGGAGAAGCTCCTCGCCCCCGCCGCATTCGACGCGGGCGGGTTCCTCAAGTTCGCGACGGCGGGCACGCTCGGCTGGCCGTTCGTCAGCGGAGAGGTCGTCGAGGGCACCGTGTTCAACCCGACCCAGGCGCTGTGGGTCGGCCTCGCCGGCAACGCCACAGCCATGAGCATCATCAACGTGCTCGTCCCGCTCGGGCAGATCGGGATTGGCATCAGCCTGATCCTGGGCATGTTCACCCGCTTCGGGGCGGCCATGGGTGCCCTGATGATGACCTTCTTCTTCTTCGCCGCCTGGGACTTCGCCTACGGCGTCGTCAACCAGCACCTCGCCTACGCCCTGATCTGTGTGGCGCTCGTCGGCCTGGGTGCCGGACGCTACTACGGTCTTGACGGCGTCTTCGCGGCCAGCGCCCCGCGCGGCCTCCGGCGCTACCTGATGTCCGGCGAGCCCGTGACCGCTACCGCCTGAACGCTTCCCGGGCCCGGCCCGGACGCGCAACCCCCGGACCGGCGGACGTCCCTCCGCCGGTCCGCGCGTGTCCAGGGCCTACGGCGCGATGGGCGTGCCAGGAAGCCGCCGAGTGCTCCGTGGACAGCACTGCGTGGTTGCGAGGTACCATCTGGCTCTCGTCCACGCCGTGCCATTTCCGGGGAGCCATGGCCGCCAACGTGCTCGTCGCCTACGCCACCAAGCTCGGATCCAACGCCGAGATCGCCGAGGCGATCGCGGCCACCCTGCGCGAGGCCGGGCACCACGCCGCAGCCCATCCCGTCCGCGACGTGAAGGGCCTCGCTGGCTGGAACGTCGTGATCCTGGGCAGCGCCATCTATGCCGCCCACTGGCAGCGCGACGCCAACCGCTTCGTGACGAGGTTCCGGGATGAGTTGCGCACGCGGCCCCTGTGGCTGTTCAGCAGCGGCCCCCTCGACGAGCGCCTGGCACGCGCGGACCTGCCGCTCACCCCGAAGGCCGCCGAGCTCACCGCAGGGTTGGGCGTCCGGGGACATCGGACATTCGGCGGTCGCCTCCTGGCGGACGCCCCGATCGACCCGCAGGTCCTCGCGACGCACCCGGTCGGCGACTTCAGGGACTGGGAGATCATCCGGGCATGGGCCCGCAGCATCGCCGCCCAGCTCGATGGGCTAGCGCTGCCCGGAACGCCGACTCAGTAGGGCGTTCTACCCTCGAGCTGGCACCATTCGTCAAACAGCGCCGCCGCCGCGCCCGAGGCGTCATGCCGCATTGGGACCGATCGTGCTTCCGGCTCCAGCCCGATCTCGTCATAGATAAACGCATCATCGAAGCCGGCGGCGGCCGCATCCGCACGCGAGCTGCCGTAGACGATCTCACTGACGTGCGCCCAGTAGGCGGCCGCCAGGCACATCGGACACGGCTCACAGCTCGTGTAGAGCGTGCAGCCGTCGAGGACGAAGGTGCCCAGCGCCCGACAGGCCGCCCTGATCGCCTCCACCTCTGCGTGCGCCGTCGGATCGTTGGTGGATGTCACGCAGTTGCAGCCCTTGGCCACGACGGCGCCATCCGGGCCGGCGATGACGGCACCGAAGGGACCGCCACGCCCCGCCAGCATCCCGGCCCGCCCGCTGTTGATCGCCTGCGTCAGCAGCGAGTCAGCCACAACCGGAACCTGGACCACGGCACGCATCGCGCACCTCCATGGGTTCGAGGAGCCGGGGCCGGAGACCCCGGCAAGGCAACCACGGTGCCCTCGACCCGCTCTGCGCGCCAGAGGCGACCGGACCGGTCCGTGTGTCCCGGTAGGACCCTCAGCTGGCCATCGCGAAGAACATCGGGCTGAAGTACGGCACCAGCCAGATCGCCCAGACCACCAGGCTGAAACGGTGGAACTTGACGATCCACTCCTCGTCCCGGCGCGCGAGCACCACCGTCGCCCAGGTCGCATGCACCAGCATCAGCACGATCGCGAGGAGGCCCGAGATCCCGTGCACGTCGGCGGTGAGGCCACCGGCGTAGTCGAACATCATCCCGGTGCCCACCGTGTCGCACAGGAGCCCGAGCCAGAAGAACACAAGGTGCCACGGCTTGAGCCGGCCCTGGATCCGCTCGCTCCAGACGCCGATGGTGTAGAAGATCAGCGCCGCCGTGATGACCACCGAGGCCGAGCCGTCCACCATTCTCCTCGTGCTGCAATTCGTGGCCCTACGGTATGCGGTGTCGGGCACTGCCCGCGGTCGGGTAAGGTTCGAACCGGCAGGTGATCGGACAAGAGGGATCGATGGGGATGTCAAATTCCGTGACCCCAGACGGGTCGGGCGGAGAGGCCGTTCACGGGCACGAGGCAGGTGGGAGCGAGCCCGTTCCCGTTCCCGTGTTGGGGGCTGCAGTCGAGGTCGAGCCGTCGCGGACGTTGTTGCCCGGTCCGCTCATGGCTGTGCTGGCCCTGGTCCTCGTCCTGGTCGCCATGCTCGCCGTGCGCGAGGTCGCCTCGCTGGTGGTCCCGATGCTGTTCGGCCTGTTCCTCGCCCTGGTCGCCTGGCCCATGGTCGGTGCGTTGAAGCGGCGCGGAGTCCGGCACGCGCTCGCCCTGGCGGGAGCGATGCTCGTGGTGCTCGCCGTCGTGCTCGTGGCCGGAGGTCTCATCGCCCTGTCGGTGGGTGAGCTCGTGATCCAGCTCCCGAAGTACCAGGCACGGCTGAACGACCAGATCGCGTCCCTGCAGGACCTGCTCGCCCAGTTCGGGATCAGCACGGACCCCGCTGCCATCACGTCCATCGTCTCGCCCGGAGACCTCGCCGGACTCATCAGGCCCGTTGCGTCCGGCGTGTCGGGCGCGGGCGTCGGTCTCTTCGTCCTGACCCTGACCATGATCTACGCCCTCGCCGGCGCGTCGTCGCTCCAGGATCGGGCGAGGGCTGCATTCGGCGAACGACACGGCCTGCTGGCCGGGGTGGAGCAGTTCGGGATCGACCTGCGGCGCTACCTGCTCGTCCGGGCGCTGCTCGGCGTGTTCGCGGCCGTGCTGGTGCTCGTCCTGCTCGCGGTCGTCGGGGTGCCGCTGCCGCTCCTCTGGGCGTTCCTCGTCTTCGCGGCCAGCTTTATCCCCAACGTGGGCACCATCATCGCGCTCATCCCGCCCCTGATCCTCGCCGTGCTTGAGGGCGGTGTCGTCTCGGCGACGGCGGTGGTGGTCGGCTACACGCTCATCAACTTCGCCCAGGACCACTTTCTCCAGCCCGTAGTGATGGGCTCGGAGCTCAACCTGAGCCCGCTCGTGGTATTCATCGCCGTGATCGTCTGGGCCTGGATGCTCGGTGCTGCCGGCGCGCTGCTCGCGGTGCCGCTGACCGTCGGGCTGGTGGCGATCATGGAGGCGTTCCCCGAGTCGCGCGGCGTCGCCGCGCTGCTCCGGAACCGGACACCATCGGCTCCGATCCGAGTGGACGAGGGAGAACCGACCACCTTCTGACGGCCCTGGCAGCCTCTCTGACGGCGGCCGGTCGGCGTCGACCATTCCAGACGCTGCGGCATCGTCCGAATGGTCGTAGCATTCCGCAGGCTCCACGCTTCGTGGGACACGGTCGCCGGCTGGGCCCGGATGCGGTTTCGACCCGGTCGATCCGCCATCGCAGTTCCCATGTTCAGCGACCGCCGACGCGGCCAACCTGGTGAAGAGGGACCACAGCCATGACCGACGAAGCGCCCACCCTGCGTCCAGCCCGCAAGAAGGTGCCGGACGAGAAGCTGGCGGCCCAATACGATGCCGTCTGGGCTCCCGATGCGCCGGCCGGTCCCCAGTGGACGGCTCGGCCGTGGGTGGATCCGGCGACCCGGGCCGAGAAGGGCAAGGCTGTCCGCAAGGTCGTCCCCAGGGTGAGCCACGCCGCGTTCGAGCCGGCACCGGGCCGTGATCCGATCGCCATCCTGGCGGCACAGGAGGAGGACCGGCTGGCGGATCTCGTCCCGCTGCGCCATGAGCGCATGGCTGAATCGGCGTTCGCCTACTACCGGGGCACGCCGGCGGTCATGGCCTTCGACCTGGCCCCCACGCCGCGTACCGATATCCTCGTCCAGGCCAGCGGCGATGCCCACCTGTCCAACTTCGGGCTGTTCGCCTCGCCCGAGCGCGCCCTGGTGTTCGATTCCAACGATTTCGACGAGACGCTCCCGGGTCCTTGGGAATGGGACGTCAAGCGTCTCGCCGCCAGCATCGTGATCGCCGGCCGGGCGAACGGCTTCAGCGCGGCCCGGATCCGCGAGGCAGCGATGAGCGGGGTCCGCGGGTACCGCCAGTGGATGGATCGCTATGCCGGTATGCGCCTGCTCGATGTCTGGTACGCCTCGATCACGGACGCCGACATCCGCGACGCTGCCGCGGCCACGGGCATGCTCCAGGGACGCGATGCCGCAGGGCGCCGCGCGAGGTTCGAGGCGATCTTCTCCAAAGCGCGCCAGCGCGACGGCATGCGTGCCTTCGAGAAGCTGACCGGGGTCGTCGGTGGCCGACGGATCATCCTCGAGGATCCGCCGGTGATCGTCCACGTCGATACGGAGGGTGGTCCGGCCGCCCTGGAGAAGGTGTTCACGGACTACCGGTCCACGATGCCGGAGAACCGGCGAGCGTTCCTCGAGCGCTACCGCTTCGTGGACTTTGCGCTCAAGGTCGTCGGTGTCGGGAGCGTGGGTACGCGCTGCTTCGTCATCCTGCTGGAAGGACGGGACGAGAACGATCCCCTCCTCCTCCAGGCCAAGGAGGCCACGGCCTCGGTGATGGAGCCGTATCTCGAGCCGAGCGAGCACGATAGCCATGGCCAACGCGTCGTCGTCGGCCAGCAGCTGATGCAGGCCACCTCGGACATCTTCCTCGGCTGGACCCGAGGTCCCGGCGGACGCGCCTTCTACATGCGCCAGCTGTGGGACATGAAGGGCTCGGTGGACACAACCACGCTCCAGGTCCCGGGCCTCAACTTCTACTCAGGGCTCTGTGGCTGGGCCCTGGCTCGCGCCCACGCCCGGACCGGTGACGCGGCCGCGATCTCCGCCTACCTGGGCACGGCCGACACGTTCGACGGAGCCATCGCGGACTTCGCCGAGACTTACGCGGATCTCAACGAGCGTGACTATGCGGCCTACGTCGCCGCGATCAAGGCAGGGACGGTCACGGTCCCGGCCGCCTGAGGTTCGCCGCTCGGTACCCGGGCGAGACCGGACCCGGCCGACGGGATCAGCAAGGTCCTCACGGTAGAATTGCCGGGTCCGCCACACCAGAAGAACGGAGAGTCATGACTGAACGAACGCTCGACGAGCTGGGGCCCGTCGACTACCTCATCGTGGAGTTCCCGGCAGGGCACCAGAACTTCACGGGCGAGGGCGCCGACGAGCTGGTCCGGCTGCACGACGCCGGGATCATCCGCGTAATGGACGTGCTCATCCTCGCAAAGGACGCCGACGGCTCGGTCGAGGCGATGGAGCTGTCCGATCTCGATGAGCTCGGCGAGCTCCAGAGGATCGAGGCCCAGCTCGCAGAGACGCTCGCCGAGGACGATGTCGTCCACCTGGCGGCCGCCATGGATCCCGGCACCGTCGCCGGCGTGATCATCTTCGAGAACCTGTGGGCCGCCCCGTTCGCATCCGCCATGCGCCGGGCCGGCGGGCAGCTGATCGCCAACGGCCGGATCCCGATCCAGGCCATCGCCGCCGCCGTCGAAGCCGACGCGGCCCTCGAAGCATAAGGAGGCAGACATGCCGCTCGGTCCCGGTCGTAGAGGCGTCGGAGTCATCGGCGCCCCCGTTGCGAAGGCTGCGGTCGTCACCGCCGCCATCATGCCCGGCCCGTCGCCGGTCGCCAAGGCCGCTGTCGTCGGCGCCGCGGTCACGCCCGGCCGCTCACCGGTCGCCAAGGCCGCTGTTGTCGGCGCCGCCATCACCCCGGGTCGCCGCCGCTTCTAGCGTCCCGAACCCTCGTTACGAACGTGACGCCCCGAGCCGACAGGCGGCCGGGGCGTCTCTGTGTCTGCGAGCGGGCTTGTCGTCCCAGGCTCAGCCGGCCAGCCGCTTGTAGCGGATCCGGTGCGGCTGATCGGCGGCGGAGCCCAGCTCCTTGTGGCGGAACGCCTCGTAGTCGCTGACGTTGCCCTCGAACCAGCGAACCTGGCTGTCGCCCTCGAAGGCCAGGATGTGGGTCGCGATCCGGTCCAGGAACCAGCGATCGTGGCCGATCACGACGACGCAGCCCGGGAACGACTCCAGGCCCGCCTCCAGGGCACGCAGCGTGTCCACGTCCAGATCATTGGTGGGCTCGTCGAGGAGCAGGACGTTGCCTCCGGCCTGTAGCAGCTTGGCGAGGTGCACCCGGTTCCGCTCCCCGCCGGACAGCGTGCCGACGAGCTTCTGCTGGTCAGTACCCCTGAAGTTGAAGCTGGACACGTAGGCGCGCGCCGGAAGCTCGCGCTGGCCGACCTTCACCACCTCGACCCCGTCCGTGATCTCTTCGAACACCGTGCGCTCGGCTCGGAGGTCGTCACGTCCCTGGTCCACGTAGGCGAGCTGCACGGTCTCACCGACCTCGACACGCCCGGCGTCGGGTGGTTCCTCGCCGACGAGCATCCGGAACAGGGTCGTCTTGCCCGCCCCGTTCGCGCCGATGATCCCGACGATCCCGGCCCGCGGCAGCGAGAAGGTGAGATCCTCGATCAGAAGCCGGTCGCCGTAGGCCTTCCGCAGGCCGTCCACTTCGATTACGGTGTCGCCGAGGCGAGGGCCGGGCGGGATGGCGATCTCGAGCTCGCGGGCGCCGCCCTTGTCCGCCTGCGCCTCCGCGAGCAGCTGCTCGTACGCACCCAGGCGGGCCTTGCCCTTCGCCTGCCGGCCCCTGGGTGACAGGCGGACCCACTCGAGCTCCCGGGCCAGGGTCCTGGACCGTGCGTCCGCTGCCTTGTTCTCGATGGCCATGCGGGCGAGCTTCTGCTCCAGCCAGCTCGAGTAGTTGCCGGAGAACGGGATCCCCCGACCTCGGTCGAGCTCCAGGATCCACTTGGCGACGTTGTCCAGGAAGTAGCGATCGTGGGTGATGGCGACGACGGTGCCCTCGTACTCCCCGAGGAACCGCTCCAGCCACTCCACCGACTCTGCGTCGAGATGGTTCGTGGGCTCGTCGAGCAGGAGGAGGTCGGGATGCCGCAGCAGGAGCCTGCAGAGCGCCACGCGGCGCTTCTCGCCGCCGGACAGGATTGAGACGTCGGCATCGTCGGGCGGGCAGCGCAGCGCGTCCATGGCGATATCGACGTTGCGCTCGAGGTTCCACGCGTCGGCGGCGTTGATCCGGTCCTCGAGGGCGCTCTGTTCGGCGCCGATGGCCTCGTAGTCAGCGTCGGCCTCGGACCACTTGGCCATCACCGCGTTGTAGCGCTCGATCAGGCCGTGCACCTCGCCGACGCCATCGAGGACGTTGCCCTTGACGTCCTTGCCTGGGTCGAGCTGCGGTTCCTGGCTGAGGTAGCCCACAGTGAAGCCGGGCGTGAGCCTGGCCTCCCCGGTGAACCCGTCATCCAGCCCCGCCATGATCTTGAGCAGGCTGGACTTGCCCGCCCCGTTCGGGCCGATGACCCCGATCTTGGCCCCCGGATAGAACGAGATCGAGATGTCCTCGAGCACCGTCCGATCCGGCGGGTAGTGGCGGGCGAGCTTATACGCGGTATAGATGAACTCGGCTGGCATCGTCGGTCAAGGGTACCGACTGCGCGCGTCAGGCGGGGCCCGGCGCTCGCATGGCCGGGTCAGGACGCCCCGCGACGGGTGCGGGGCGCGCCCGGGAGGTCAGCTCGCCAGGCTGCTGTTGACGTGGATGGCCGGCGGGTGCTCGAAGTGCTTCTTCACAGCGCACTGCTCCGCCGACCGGACCACCGCCTCCGCGTACTTCTCGGGAAACCCCGCGGGCAGCTCGATCGTGACCTGCACGTCGCTCACCAGCCGCGTCGCCGGGTCCGTCTCCATCCGCTGGACCAGGCGGATGCCCTCGGTCGGGATGCCGCGCTGCCGGCAGAAGCCCAGGACGTAGATGCCGGCGCACGTCCCGATGGACGACAGGAAGGTCGCGAAGGGCGTCGGCGCCGAACCCTGTCCCCCGCCCGACGGCGGCTGATCCGTCGGAACGGCGAACTCGCCGAAATGGGCGTCGACACGCGCGCCGCCCGGGAAGTCGATGATCATCTCCACGTCGTGAATCCTCTTCCTGCCGGCGCGGGGTGACGATCCCGCGCGGTACCGGCGACGTCCCGACCATACCACCGGCTTGCGTAGTTGCGCAAGTGCGATAGTAGACCGGCGCGTTGAAGGTTCAGCGCGTCGCGCGGCAGGAGCCATGCGCGCCCGCGAGGCCAGGGGCCCGCGCGGCCAGGCCCGCGGGCGGTGCCGACGCCCTCGGCCCCGCCCGGATCGGTCAGAAGGGCTCGGGAATGTGCTTCAGGGGCAGGTCCGGCTCCACGTACTTGCCTTTCGCCTGGCGCTTCGGGAACTTGACGTCCCGGGGCGCGAGCGGCTCGTAGGGCACCTGGCTCAGGAGGTGGCTGATGATGTTGAGCCGTCCCCGCTTCTTGTCATCGGTGTGCGCGATGTGCCACGGGGCCCAGTCCGTGTCGGTCGTGGCCAGCATGGCGTCCCGGGCCCGCGAGTAGTCGTACCAGCGGCCGTAGGACTGGAGGTCCATGTCGGTCAGCTTCCAGACCTTCCTGGGATCCGTCACGCGACCCTCGAGACGGCGGGTCTGCTCGTCCGACGTGACCTCGAGCCAGTACTTCACCAGGATGATCCCGGCGTCGACCATGGCCTTCTCGACGGCCGGTGCCTGCGCCAGGAACTGCTCCGTCTGCTCGGGCGTGCAGAAGCCCATGACCCGCTCGACGCCGGCGCGGTTGTACCAGCTGCGGTCGAAGATCACGACCTCACCCCCGGCCGGGAAGTGCGGCAGGTAGCGCTGGACGTACATCTGGGACCGCTCGCGGTCGGTCGGGGCCGAGAGGGCGACGACCTTGAACACCCGGGGGCTGACCCGCTCAGTGATCCGCTTGATCACGCCTCCCTTGCCGGCGGTATCCCTGCCCTCGAACACGATGCAGACCTTGGCACCGGACGCCTTCACCCACTCCTGCATCGCGACGAGCTCGCCCTGGAGTCGCTCCAGCTCGCGCTCGTAGTCTTTGGTCTTCATCTTTGCCGGCGGCCCGGACGGCGCCGACGCAGCGGCCTCGGCGACCGGCGTCGCCTCGACCAGCGCCGAGCCGGCGTCCTTCTTGTGCTTCTTCTTCTTCGCCATCGATCGGTTCCTTTCTGGCGGCGCGGACTACGCCGCTGCGGTGGCCGGAGTGGCCGGTGCCACGGCCGGCACGTCGCCGGTCCGGACCTTGAGCAGCTTGCGCACTTCCTCGACGACGACCAGCGACAGCGAGACGCCGAGGCAGACGAGCCACTGCTCCCCGGTCAGGCTGACCATGCCGAGGGCGTTCTGCAGGAAGCCGAGCTCGGTGGCGAGGACGATCGTGAGCACGGACAGGCCGGTCGCGACGAGAAGCGGGCGGTTCGCGAGGATGGATCCGCT
Source organism: uncultured Chloroflexia bacterium (assembly GCA_963713975.1). GTDB lineage: Bacteria > Chloroflexota > Limnocylindria > Limnocylindrales > CSP1-4 > CAIXZV01. The sequence continues at coordinate 2,973,596 of OY970218.1, read as the reverse complement.
GAACAGCGACTCGTCCGCGTCCGCGGTCTCGAGCGAGGAGAACAGGCGGAACAAGGCGAACGTGGTCACGCCCATCGTCTGCGCGATCACGCTGTTGTCGGACGGGAACGCCGTCGTTGCCCACGCCATCACGCCCAGGGTTCCTGCTGCCATCACGAGTCCGACGGACACGAGCCAGCGCATCAGGCGCCCGGGGATGATCTTCTGCTCCTTCGGCCGGGGCGGGACCTTCATGAGGCCCTCACGCGGCCTGCCATACCCCAGCCCGATCGCCTGGAACACGTTGACGGTGAAGTTCAACCACATGGTCTGGAGTGGGAGGAACGGGATCCCGCCGAGGATGTCGAACACCGACGAGCCCAGGAACGTGGCGATGAACCCGAACAGGCCTGCCATCTGGAAGCGGATGAACCGCAGCAGGTTGTCGTAGACGGAGCGGCCGAGCCCGACGGCCTTCACGATGGTCGCGTAGTTGTCGTCCGTGAGGATCATCACGGCGGCCTGCTTGGAGACCTCCGTACCGGTGACCCCCATCGCGATGCCGATGTCGGCCTTCTTCAGCGCGGGCGCGTCGTTCACGCCGTCCCCGGTCATCCCGACGACATGGCCCTTCTTGCGCAGGATGTCCACGAGGTGAACCTTGTCCTCGGGGGACACCCGGGCGATGACGCCGATCCCGTCAACCTCGCGGATGGCCTCATCGTCACTCATGGCCCGGAACTCCGCGCCGGTGATGGCCCGCCCCTCGATCCCGAGCTGGTGGGCGATCGCCCCGGCCGTGATCGCGTGGTCGCCGGTGATCATCCGGACCTGGATGCCGGCAGCCTTCGCCTGCGCGATGGCGTCCTTGGCCGCCGGTCGCGGCGGATCGACGATCCCGACGATCGCCAGCAGCGTGAGCCCGTCGAGGGCGGGCAGGAGGTCCGCATCCTTGTCGAACGCTGCCGGGTCGAAGTCCTTCTGGCCGGTCGCCATGACCCGGAGGCCCTGGGACCCGAGCCGGTCGTTCTCCGCGAGATAGGCGTCGCGAATATTGGCGATCGGGACCTCCGTCCCGTCAGGGCCGTGCGCGCTCACCGCACGCGCGAGCAGCTGGTCTGGCGCGCCCTTGATGTAGCCGCGGATCACGTCCTTCCCGCTCGCGTCCTTCATCGCGTGGAAGGTCGCCATCATCTTGTAGGCGGCGTCGAACGGCAGGGTCGCGACGCGCGGGTAGCGCTCGCGAGTGAGCGACGGATCCACGCCACCCTTGGCGGCGAGGACCACGAGCGCACCCTCGGTCGGATCGCCGACGAGGCCGCCGTCACGGACCTCCGCGTCGGCGCACAGCGCCATCGGCAGCAGGTACTGCTCCAGCGGCACGTCCGGCTGGCCACCCGCGTGGGCGATCTGGCCGGTCGTCGAATAGCCGTCGCCGGAGATCGTGTAGCGGCGACCAACGACCGCCATCTGGACGGCGGTCATCTGGTTGAGCGTGAGGGTGCCGGTCTTGTCCGAGTTGAGCGCGGACGTGGAGCCGAGGGTCTCCACCGACCGCAGCCGCTTCATGATCGCGCCGGCGTCCGCGAGCATCTGGGAGCCCTTGGACAGGATCGCCGTCGTCACGGCCGGCAGCGCCGTGGGGATGGCCGCAACGGCGAACGCGACCGCGCTGAGGAACAGGACCTGGAGCTCCAGTCCTCGGGCCAGCCCCAGGGCGGTCGAGACCACCAGGGCGATGCCGGCAATGATGAGGATCTGGTTGGTGAGCGTATCGAGCTGCTTCGTCAGCGGCGTCTTCTCGACCGTGGTGGCCTGGAGCATGCCGCTGATGTGCCCGACCTCGGTCGCCATCCCCGTGGTGACCACGAGGATCGTGCCGGCGCCCCGGGTGACCTGGGTGTTCATGAACGCAAGGTCGATGCGATCCCCGAGGGCCGCATCGGCGGCTACCGCCTGCACCTGCTTGGGGGTGGGGACGCTCTCACCCGTAAGCGCGGACTCATCGATCTCCAGGGTCGCGGCGGTGAGGATGCGTGCGTCGGCGGGGACCAGGTCGCCCGCCTCGATGTTGACGATGTCGCCCGGGACCAGCTGGTCCATCGGGATCTCGACGAGATCGCCATTCCTGCGGACCTTGGCCTTGACGACCATCATCCCCTCGAGGGCCGATGCGCTGGCCTCCGCCTTGCCCTCCTGGTTCATGGCCATCCAGGCGTTGAACAGGGTGAGCAGGATCAGGAACACGCCGGTGGCAAGCTGCCCCGGCAGGAACAGGCACACGATGCCCGCGATCAGCAGCACGATCTGCATTGGGTCGGCGTACTGGCGGCTGAACCGCTGCCACGTCGACGCCTTCTTCGCCTGGGCGAAGGTGTTCGGACCGACCTTGGCTCGCCGGGCGTCGGCATCGGCGGACGAGAGCCCGGCATCCACGGTGACGCCCTGGGCGGCCAGGGCCTCGTCAGGACTGAGCGCGTGCCATACGGGCTGGGCTCCCGTCGCCGGATGATCCTTGTCGGTCGCTGCTGTCATCCCTGGTTCTCCTCAGCCTTGAAGGGGAGCCCCCCCACCCGCGTCGATCCACCTCGTTCGAGGCGCCCGCATACCACTGTCCCCGTGCGTCGCGCGAACGCCATGGTACTCGTTCGGCCACGTCGCGAGGATCCCATGCCTCCAGTGCGGCACCCACCGCGGCAAGCGCCCCGCAGGGCAATAGGGCCGCACCGATTGTGGTGCAACCTGTCACCGCCTGGTCCCACGTGATGACCCTGGCTTGGAGCCGGCGGGTACGCTCTTTGGGCGTTGGGCCCCGGAGTCCAACCCCAGCCAGGAGACGGAGGAGATTGTGCCCTTGACCCCCGGCCCCCGCAGGATGCTCTCGGTCCTCGCCGCGGTTGCCCTGACAGCAACGATGGCGGCGACCGCGGTCGGCAAGGAGCCCGACCACAGGTTCAAGCCCGCCCCGCCGCGGCACAACCCACCCGCCAAGACCATCCCGGTCCAGCTACTGGCCTTCAACGACTACCATGGCCACCTCGAGTCCGCCACGCCCGGCATGATCGACGGGGTTGCCGCCGGCGGAGCCGAGTACCTTGCCGCCGAGCTTTCCAAGCTGCGCAAGGGCAACAAGAACAGCCTGACGGTCGCCGCCGGTGACCTCATCGGTGGCTCGCCGGCCTTCTCCGGCCTGTTCCACGATGAGCCCTCCGTCGAGTCACTCAACGCGATGCACCTCGATGTCTCGAGCGTAGGCAATCACGAGTTCGACGAGGGCGTGACGGAGCTGATCCGGATGCAGTACGGCGGCTGCCATCAGGTCGACGGCTGCTACTTCCCGACCAACCCGTATGGCGGTGCCGACTTCAAGTGGCTTGCCGCCAACGTCGTCAACGAGACCACGGGCAAGACCCCTCTGCCGCCCTACTGGATCAAGTCGTTCGACGGCATCAAGATCGGGTTCATCGGCATGACGCTGGAGGCAACCGACACTCTCGTCGCCGCCGCCGGCATCCAGGGCTGGGACTTCCTCGACGAGGCCGAGACCGCCAACAAGCTGGTGCCCAAGCTGAAGAGCAAGGGTGTCGAGGCGATCGTCGTCCTCCTGCACGAGGGCGGCTCCCAGACGCCGCCTCCGGGTGATGTCGATGCCTGCGTCGGCATCTCGGGCCCGATCGTGGACATCAACAGTGCGCTCGATCCCGAGATCGACGTCATCATCACCGGCCACACGCACCTGCCCTACAACTGCAAGATCAAGGATCCGAAGGGCAAGCCGCGGATCGTCACCAGCGCCTACTCCTACGGCCGCGTGGTGTCCGAGGTCAACCTCGCGCTGGACAAGAAGACCGGGGAAGTCGATCGCTATCGCAGCACGGCAACCAACCACGTCGTGGACCAGTCGAAACTGAAGCCCAACGCGAAGCAGACGGCCATCATCGCCAGGTGGAAGCCGCTGTACGACGTGGCCGGAAACACGCCGGTCGGGAAGGTCACCGAGACCATCACCCGCGGCGGCACCCCGCCGGGCGCCGATCGCGGTGTCGAGTCCGCGGCAGGCAACCTGGTGGCTGACGCCCAGCTGTGGTCGACCTCGGCCAACGGCGCTCAGATCGCCTTCATGAACGCCGGTGGCCTCAGGTCGGACATCACGTATCCCCAGTCGCAGACCCCGCCCGAAGGCGACGGCGTCGTCACGTTCGGTGAGGCGTTCACCTTCCAGCCGTTCGGCAACACGCTGATCACATTCGAGATGACCGGGGCGCAGGTCATCGCCGTCCTCAACGAGCAGTGCCAGCCAGCTGGTTCGGCCCGGCCCTTCCAGCACCTCGGGGTGTCAGAGGGCTTCACCTACGATCTCGCCAAGACCATCACCCAGGTCGGGAGCGTCTTCAACTGCACGTCGGTCACGGTGAGCAACGTGAAGCTGAACGGTGTGGCCCTCGACCCGACGGGAACGTACAACGTCACGGTGAGCAACTTCCTCGCGGACGGCGGGGACAACTTCCCCACCTTCGCCACGGTTGCCACGCCTCGCCTGGATGGCGGCAACGACCTCTTGGCGCTCGTGGGCTACCTCGGAACCTACCAGCCCATCGCTCCACCCAGCATCGATCGGGTGAACGAGCTGCCCTAGCCTGATCCCGTCGGGATCATCGGCCCCCGGTCCGGACATCTGTCGGGACCGGGGGCTTCTTCGTGCCCTGGACTGACTGCCCCGCCCGGCGGGCGTCAGGTCGGCCGCACGAGCCGTCCCGGCTTGATCCGCCCGGCGTCGCCCGCGAAGGGTCCGCCACCGAGGGGGTGGATCGCCACAATGGGCTCCATCACCGCCGGGAACTCGATGAGGGCCTCGCGGTAGTCGGCGTTCAGGTCGCAGAGCCCATCGCGGAACTGGGCCAAGCGCACGCGGGTGTTGCAGCCGTTCGTGACGGCGGCTCCCCCGCCCATGCGACGACGCTCCGCGCGATTTGGCTCCGGGCGGCAAGATGTTCCCGTCGCGGCCGATCCACCGGCGTGATCGCAATTGACGGGAACCCAATGCCAGCTCGTGTCCTCGTCGCCTATGCGACCAAGCTTGGTTCCACCGGTGAGATCGCCGAGACGATCGCCCAGGTCCTGCGCGATGGCGGCCATCGCGCGCTTGCCGTCCCCGCCCACGATGTCACGGGTCTCGACGACTGGGATGCCGTGATCCTGGGCAGCGCCGTCTATGCGGCGCACTGGCAGCGGGACGCCCGCCGGTTCGTCGAGCGCTTCCGCGAGGGCCTCCAGGCCCGTCCCCTCTGGCTGTTCAGCGGTGGACCCCTCGATCGCCGCCTCGCCCGCGCCGACCAGCCGATCACGCCATACGGTGCGGAGGTCACCGCGGGGCTCGGAGCGCGTGCCCACAGGACGTTCGGCGGCAAGCTGGCTCCGGACGCGGCCGTCGACTCACAGGTCCTCCAGACGCATCGCATCGGCGACTTCCGCGACTGGCAGTCGATCGTGGAGTACGCCTACCGGATCGGCCGGGAGCTCGATCGGATGACGTTCCCGGCGCCACCGGCGCAGCGAGGCTCCTGACTCGCGGCGCACGCCGGCCGACTCCGCCCCGCGCGCCGACGCGAGGCGCTCAGCTGCGCAGCACCTTCACCAGTGCGCGGCCCTTGGCGAGCTCGTCCACCAGCTTGTCGAGGTAGCGGATCTGCTGCATCAGCGGGTCCTCGATCGTTTCGACGCGCACCCCGCAGATCACGCCAGTGATGAGCGCTGAGTTGTCGTTCAGCCGGGCGCCTGCGAAGAAGTCTGCAAAGGTCGTGCCGGCGGCAAGGTGCCGGGCGAGCTCCGGCTCGTCGTAGCCGGTCAGCCAGCAGATCACCGCATCCAGCTCGTCGCGGGTGCGGCCCTTCCTCTCCACCTTCGCGAGGTAGAGCGGGTAGACGGAAGCGAACGCCATCGCGAAGATCCGGGGTGCGGCATCCTGGCGCATCACTGCGTGACTCATGAGCGGCTCCCGGAGTGCGGTGTGAAGCAATGCTGGCGCGCTCGGTCCAGCGTAGTCGCAGGCCACGACGACCGATCATCAGGCATGAGGAAGGGCCCCGGCCTTTGCCCTTCGGAGACCACCTCGACGGAGCCGTCGACGACCTTCATGGCCGTCTGTTCGTCGGTTGCGGAGACGGGATCGCTTCGGCAGGGCTATGGCGCCCCCGGACGGTCCTTGGGGAACGGCGGTCGCATGCGGACCCGCTCGGGTGGTACGTCGGGGCCGCTTAGGCGCCCAGACGGCGAGGGCTAGACGTCGCCCTCGAAGTACGCCTCATCCACCCGCTTGACCTCGAGCGTCCGACGGGTCCTGACGCCGACGCCGTGCTCGTACATGAGCCGCGCGAGCGTCTTCCCATCGAGCAGGACGATCCGCTTCGAGATACGTCGAACGTAGTCCTCAGCTTCGGCAGTGAAGGATGAGGTCGTAATGAACACGCCCTTAGACGCGCGCTGGCCGTCGAGGCTGCCATTAAACGCCTGCAGCGCCGGACGGCCGACCGGGTTCTTCGCGCCGTACCGCTTCGCCTGGATGTAGACGGCGTCCAGCCCAAGCCGGTCCTCATCGATCACGCCGTCGATCCCATCGTCCCCGCTCTTCCGTGTGACACGATGGCTCGCCTCCTCGACGGTCGACCCGAAGCCCATCCGACCGAGCAGGTCCACGACAAGGTGCTCGAACGACTCCCACGACACAGCATCGGTCTGGAGGCGATCAAGGATGTCGGCCTCAACCGCCGCACGGAGGGCGTCGTAGGTGCCGTAGAGCAGTTCCTCCGGGTTCTGGTCGGCCACCACCGCATCGGTGTTCGTCAGCAGCGGGAGCGCGATGACCTTCGCCTTGGTCTTCGTGCGGAACGCCTCGAACTCGGGGTACTGGCGGAGGAAGGTCACATCCACGCGGTCCGGGTTCGAGGCGAGCGCGTCCTTGCCGCGCTGTGTGATCGCCACCTTCCCACGCCCGACGCGGTCGATGACCAGGGCCTTCGACAGATACGTGACCGCCCAGTGCGTGCGGTTGTAGATGGTCGACTGGCCCGATGACAGACGTTCGTCGAGGTCTGCCTGCGTGAGGTGGAAGCGCTTGGCGAGATGGTCGGTCACATCGGGCACCGTGCGGCGCGTGGTGCCGTCTGCGAGGTACTCCAGCAGCGGGAGCATGAGGGTCTGGTAGTCCGGAATCGACATAGCCGCGAGTATGGCACCAGGGCGCCCGCTCAACGGCCCGCCCGCACCACGCGTCGCCGCCTAACCCGAGTGCTGCGCCTAACAACCCGCATCAGATGGTTCGCCATCACCAGCATCTCGAGCGCGACATCAGCCTGGTCACCCAGCGCGTGCTCATGCGCCCTCGGATTACGGATGCCGGTCATCGCACCCGCAAACATGAAACGGTAGCCGGCTTGCTCGTCCTTCTCGGAGACACGACGCAGGGCGTTCAGACGAAGGACCGGGTCCTCGGGATTGAAGACGTGGAGCATCAAGTCCTGTCCATCCCGCGCCCCCTCGCCCGACCGTCCCTTCACGGCGTTGGCCAGGAACTTGAAGGCTTCCTCCACTGCTCGAGCGTAATGGCCATCGCGGAAGAGAGTCCGGCAGACCGCGCTGAGGTCCGGGTCCGTCACGAGGGCATCAAACCGCACCATCACGTCGGTTTCGGCGACGGGTGCTTGCGCGCCCGCCGAGGGGCCAGCAGGGGAACTCGGTGGGCGGAAGCCCGCGCCGGCTAGCTCCGCGTCAAGCGCTCTCGCGCGTGCCAGCAGGTCCCGCGCCGACCGCGAAGCGCCGCCATCACCCGCGGTCATAAAGGTGGCGCGCCATGCTCGCGAAGATCTGGTCGATCTGCTCTGCGGTCGCCGCCGGGTCGATGTGCACCTGAATGTCGATGTGCACCGACGGCTGGGCGTGGCGCGTCGCCGGAGTCGCAGCATGAGCTGGAGCGGCAACTGGCGTATCTGCTGCCGCGGATGCTGGCCGCCCCGCAGCTGGGGAACGGCGTGCGGCGCGACCGGGCGCCGCGGCACCTTGGCCCTGCCGAGGCGCACGATCGGCTGCGGCGGGCTCGCCTCCGGCGGGATTGCCAGCCGCAAGGAGCAGATACAGTCGAGCCATTCGTTCCGTCGCCGCCTGGCCCGCGCCGGTAGCCCGTGAGAACCACCTCACGACCGCAGCACGGTCCGGGGTCGGCGGGGGCGCGGCGTCGCGCAGACCCTGCGGGTACACCGACTCGAGCATCGTCTGTGTGACTTCTCGATACTGCTCATCGTCACGCCATGCGAGCGCGAGATCCGTGGGCCGCCCGTTCTCGTCGATCAATCCGACAGCGCGGAGCGGGCCGATCAGGTTGCCGGCGGCGGCCTCGCCAATGTTGAGGACGGTCGCCAAGTACGACGCATCAACCTCGCGCGGCATCGTCTGCTGGAACCTACGCCGGAGCGCCCACCAGTTGGCATCCGGAAGGTTCGGATACGTAACGCGACGGGCGGGTCGCCCGGATTCCACCGTCATCTCGGCGCCCCCGATAGGTCTGCGGTAGGTCCGCAGTTCAGTTCACGTATCATCGAACTGAACTGGCGCTGTGTCAAACCACTCATACCGCTGTCCCTGTCGGCGGCTCGGACCTCCCCGGGGGCATGCCGCGCGGCCGGTAGCGGGCGCACCACAAGATGTCTGCCTGGCTGGAGGCCGACGGACCACTACATCTAGTGGCTTGACATCACGAACCCGGGTCGACGACGATCATCCTGCTAACGGGCTCGCCCCGGGACGCGACTAGGAAACGGAGACGTTGACTGGTCGCGCTCGGCGCGGCGGGCCAGCGTCTCCCCTCCTTCGTGCCCTGCGGGTGCGCCCGACCAGCGCCCGAAGCCGCCCGGACCTCTGTCGGCGGCCCGACCCGGAGGGAAACGCCGCCGTCCGACTTCCCGCTGTCACAAGCCCCTGAGCGTCGGTTGGGGCTCGTGACAGCACCAGCATTGCCGCCCGGCATGTCCGGGCAGGCAGCCCGATATCTTGTGTTCGGATACTCCCCGGGAGTATAATGTTCAAGGACAAGCGAAGATGGTCAGGATCCCGAGGAGCGAATCCACCCGCCCGACACGCGGTGGTGCGGAAAGGGGCCTGACAGTACGCAGCAGCGCGGGCCGCCCCTAGGATCAGCGGGGCGGGAACCACGGCGCAGCGAAGGGAAACCTTCGTGCACGCCACCCAGCCTGTTCCCGCGACCCCGCCCGACACCCCCGACACCTGGCGCAAGCTCGGCCGGGCCCTCGCGGAGTCGTGGGCCGCCGCGCCCAAGCCCCGCGTCACCCACGACGGCCCGTGCGGCGACCGCGCGTTCTGCCCCCGGGGCTGCCGGGTTGACCTCCCGACCCTCGAGCGCCTCCAGAACGGCCACGTAGTCAACCGCTGCTGCGTGTTCGCGGTCCTGACGCCCCTCGACTACCAGTACCCCGAGTTCGCGGCGGCGTTCGCATGAGCGCCCTGTCCGAGCAGGAGATGTTGGTCCTCGCGGCCGACCCGGACGCCGCGCTCGCGGAGCCGCCCGCCACGACCGAGTTCCGGCAGCTCGGGTTCGGCACCTACGAGCTGACCGTGCCCAACAAGGGAATCCGGATCGTCCTCGCCAACGTCGGCAGGGGCCGCGAGGGCGCTCGGGCCGAGGTGAGCGTCTTCTCCTCCGCCCCGGGAGCCCGCAGCATCCGCACGGTCCCCGGGCTGGTCATGTACGAGCACCTCAACCTGCTCTCCGGCAGCACCCGGGCGAGCCTCGTAAAGCGGGTGGCGGAGCGGGCTGGGTCCGTGGACCTCGACTGGGCCGCCGTCGTGGACGAGATAGTGCACGCGACCCTGCAACTGCACACGGCCGGGGCTCCGCTCGTGGCGCTGGCCGACCTCCCGCCACGGGTCGACCCAGGGCCGCGCTTGGACCCGATTCTCCCGGCCCAGACCGCCATCGTCCTGTTCGGGGCGGGCGGGACCGGCAAGAGCACCCTCGCGGCGGCCGTGGGCGTGTCGGTCGCCTCCGGGATCGTCGTAGTGCCAGGCTGGGTTCCCCGAAAGGCTCCGGTGCTGCTCCTCGACTGGGAGGAGGAGGACTACATCGTCAAGGACCGGGTTGCCGCCATCGCCCGGGGTGCCAACCTCCCCGTCCTGCCCGGCGACCTCCTGTACCGCCGGATGGCCGGGCGGCTGGCCGACGAGGCCGACACGGTGGCACGGCTCGTGGCCGAGGAGGGCGTCGGGCTCCTGGTCGTCGACTCCGTGGGGGCTGCGATGGGGACCGTCGGAGAGGGCGACCACGCCGACAGCGCGAACCGGCTGTTCGACGCCGTGCGCCACATCAACACGACCGCCCTGCTGGTCGACCACGTGTCGGGCGAAAACATCGGCAAGCGGGACGTCCGCAAGCCGTACGGGTCGGTCTATAAGGAGAACCGCAGCCGGGGCACCTTCTACGTCGCGTGCACGACGGTCGACGACGACGGCCGGGTGCTCGTCGTGACCAACGCCAAGCCCCTCGCCTCTCGGGCACAGCTTGCCCCGGTGGCGCTCCGGCTGTCCTACGACGAGGCGACGATCGCGTTCTCCGAGGCCACCGTCCCTGCCCCGAGCGACGGGGAGCGGGGGCCGACCCTCGCGGACCGGTTCGCCAACCTCCTCGCCCACCACGGGCCGTCCGAGGCAGCGTTCCTCGCCCGGGAGGCGGGCACCACCCCCAACAACGCCCGGAACGTCCTGTCGCGGCACCGCGGCCGGTTCGCCGCGCAGCCGGGACCTCCTGGCGGCAAGACGCTTTGGTCCGTCCCGGACAACGGCCAAGAGGACGAGCCGTGAGGGGGCGCACCAATCGCACCACCCGGATCGCACCCGGTGCGATATCGGCACTCGGAGGGGGCGCACCACACCCATCGCACCCGGGGGGGGCTTCCCCCGGTGCGGTGGTGCGACCCCGTGCTGGTGCGCCGTCCGAATTCCGAGGAGGAGACCGACAAGTGTCCGAGTTCCTGTTCGGGGTCGCGCAGGGCGCGGTCCTCGCCCTCGTGGCCTTGGTCGGGCTGCCGCTGCTGGCGGGTTGGGCTCGTCCTGGGGCTCGCCCGAACAAGCAGCGCATAGACAAGGAGTAGCGATATGGCACCGCGCAACAAGGAATACAACCGAGCTGCCGGCATCTTCGCCGGATACGACGCCGGGCATTACACCCTCCCGGCCGGGTTGCTCGCCCACCGGGACGGGATCGCCCGCATCAAGGCGGCGCACGCCCTTGCCAACAAGGAGGCGTTCGCGGCCGACCCCGGGGCCGTCCGGTCCCGGCTCGCCCGCATGATCCCGGACGCTGCCCGCAAGGGCGACCTGCCCAAGGGCTGGGTCGCGGACCTCCGCGCCGCGCAGGACACGCAGGTCCGGGCAGGGACCGAGGCGGCCGTGCTCGACGAGGCTCTCGGGCTGGCGGAGAACCAGCTCGTCCGGGCCGTCGACGACCTCGCAGACGAGGTGATCACCGGGCACCTCCGCCCCGTTCTCGCGGACATCCTCGCCAAGATCCGCAAGGCCACGCAGTCGGCCGGCGACGTCCCGTGGGAGATGCCGCGCCTCCTTGCCCGGGCGCCGAAGAACGTGCGCGACGCGTTCGCCTCCGTCGAGGAGGAGGCCGAGAGATACAGCGTGATCCGCCGCGCCCAGTTCACCTGCCACCTCGTCACGGCCGCCGTCGAGGAGGACGCCTGGTTCTTGATGAGCGAGATCCGGAACCTGCCGTTGCTCTGGCCGCAGTACGCCTCCCGGGTGCCCGCGATCGCTCCTCCGTGGCCGAAGGACGGCAATGCCCGGATGGTGTGGCTCACCCGCCCCGAGGTCGAGGTCTGGATGCCGACAACTGTCGACCTCAATGACGCCTACATGTCGTTCGCCCGGGGCCGCCAGCCGTTCCTACCGCTGGTCCGCTAACCACAAATGCCGACGCCGTGCACTGTCGGCAGGGGCGGACCGAGCACGGCCGGTTCCCGCCCCATCCCGCAAGGAGATCAGATGAGCAAGACGATCTCGATCCACGTCCGCAGGGCCGAGGCCGTCGAGGCCCTCGTGGATGACGACGACTACGACCGTCTTTCCTCCTTCCGCTGGTTCTTCCCAACCGGCAGCGTCGCCCCGGTTCGCGTCGGCTTGGCCGGCGGCCGCAAGACCAGCATCACCCTCGCCCGCGATGTGATCGGGCTGCCCGTCGGAGACCCGCGCGTCGTACGTCGGATCAGCACCGAGGGCCGCGACTACCGCCGGTCTAACCTCGTCGTGTGCCGGGACGCCCGGGACGCGGCGTCGCCGGCCACGCGCGCGCGCGCGAACGCAACCGTGGGGCAGGACTGACATGGCGACTAGGATGGACAAGGCCCGTGTCGTCGTGCTGCTCGCCCTCGCGGCCGGCAGCTCGAAACGTGCGGCGGCTGGCAAGGCGGGCATCGCCTACCGGACCCTCAACCGCTGGCAGCAAGAGGAGGAGTTCGCGGACGCGATCGAGGTCGCCACCAGCCAGGGCCGCGACGTGTACGAGTCGATCCTCCGGGACGCTGCAGCCAAAGACTGGAGGGCGGCGCTCGCCGCATACGAGATCATCTACGAGGGTGGCGTCCGGAGCGGCAGCCGAAAGGGCGGCAGCGGCGACGACCTCATCCACCCCGAGGCTCCCGAGGCGCTCGACTTCACCGACGACGAGGCGCGAGAGCGGGTCGCCAAGGTCTTGTCGATCCTCCACGACGCGCTCGGGTCCCGGGAGGCGGTGCAGGAGGTCGTCGAGGCCAATGTGCGTCGCCTCCGGCTGGTTCAGGACTGACCCGCGGTGCTGTCACCCACGCTGACGAGCCCCGGGACGCGTGCTGCCCGCCAGCAGCAGCGCGGGCTCCCCTGCTCCCCGGCATCTTGTGCCGGTAGAACGCCCGTGCTTTTTTGGGATGGGTATTGACAGCGGCGTGTGCCCGCTGACCCACGGCAAGGAGCCCGACATGGCGACAAGGACGAAGCAGACGACCGCCGAGCCCACCCCGGAGCCGACCCGCGCCCCGTGCCTCTGCGGCTGCGGCGAGTCCCCCCGGGGCAAGCGCTCCCGGTTCGTCCCTGGTCACGACGCGCGCTACCACGCGGCGCAGAAGAAGGCGGCTGCCGAGGCGGCCAAGTGACCAAGAAGCGCACCCCGGCCCCGGAGACTCCAGAGAACCGCGACGATCCGGCGCGGCCGTCGGCACCGCCCCCGACCCTCCCGTGGCACGGAGATGCCTCTCTTGGCCTCCCCGAAGACCCGGACGAGCGGCGCGCCGCGATGGAGGCGCTCGGGAACCTCGACGCCGACCCTAAGAGCGCCGATTGGCTCCGTCCGTGGGTCCGCGAGGGCTACGACTCCTACCAGGACTGGGCCGCCGACCAAGGGGAGGACCAATGAGCGACAAGGTTTGGGCGGTCTACATCCGCCGCAGCAGCAAGCGCGAGGGTGACGCGGATGTCAGCGATGAGACGCAGGAGGCGGTCGCCCGGTCCCGCATCCCGGCGGAGGCGAATGTCGAGGTCTTCTCCGACAGCGGCGGCCACAACAGCGGGTTCACGACCGACCGCCCCTCATACCAACGGATGCTGGCCCATCTCCGGTCAGAGCGCCTGGCGGGGATCAGCGCCTACAACCAGTCCCGCCTCAACCGAAACGCCGAGAACGACCTCGCCCTGCTGCGCGAATGCGTCGCCCATGGTGTGCGGTTGTCAGTCGGTGACGGACAGGACCTCTCGACGCCATCCGGCAAGCTCACCCACGGCATCAACGCCGTGGTGTCCCAAAACTACCGAGACCAGATGAGCGCCACCATGGTCGCTCAGGCCCGCCAAATCTTTGAGCAGGGCGGCCATCGGGGCAACGACCCGTTCGGCTACGTCACGCTGCGGGACGACCGTTACCGCCCGCTGCGCCCCCGGACGCTCGCCATCGTCCCCGAGGAAGCCGATGTCGTGCGCCGCGTGTTCGCCCTCCTGGCGACTCACCCGTTCTCCGAGTCGGCCGAAATCCTCCAGCGCGAAGGCGAGAAGCGGCGCGTGCGGGGTCCGTGGACCACAGCCGCCATCAAGGACCTCTACCGGCGCCGCGAGATGTATCGGGGCAACGTGACCGCCCGCCGGGGCGTCGAGGTCCTGCCGGGGCGACACCCGGCCATCCTCACCGACGAGGAATACGCAGATGCGTTCTCCGGCGTCGAGTCGCGCAAGCGGCACATCGGCGCCAAGCCGACGTTCGCCCGCCGCACGTACGCCCTCCGGGGGCTGATCCGCTGCTCCTGCGGCGCTAGGATGCGCGGCGACACCCGGATCAGCCGGGGCAAGGGTTGGTCCTACTACGCCTGTCCGGTCGCGGACGGCCGCCATCAGATGGAGGTCGACGGGAGGCCGGTCGAGTGCCACGAGCGCCGCGTTCCTGCCCGCGAGGCGGAGCGGGAGGTCGTGGCGGGGCTCATGACCGCCGCCCTGCCGCCCGACGCCATCGAGGCGGTTGCTGCCGAGTTGCGGCGTCGGCTCGCCTCCCCCACCCCGGGCACGAGCGACAAGGAGCGCCAGCGGCTCCGGACCCGCATGGAACAGCTCCGAAAGCAGAACGAGTGGGGCGACCTGTCCGACACCGAGTACCGGCGGCTGCGGTCCGAGGTCGAGGCCGAGTTGCTGGCGATCCCCGGCGAGGCCGAGAAGGTCGTCCTGTTCGACCGGCACCGGCTGGTGGTCCAGTCGCTCGGGGACGAGCTGACGACGGCCACCCCGGAGGCCATCCAGAGCATCGTCGCCCTGCTCGTCGAGCGCGTGGAAACCCGGGACCGGCAGGTTGTCGGATGGGTTCCCACGGGGCCAGCGGAGCCGTTCTTCAACTCCGCGTTGCTGTCACCGTGGCGCCCCCGGACGGATTCGAACCGCCGACGCCAGCCTTAGGACGGCTGCGCTCTATCCACTGAGCTACGGGGGCGCGTCCCCGGATCGTACCCGACCCCGGGATGGGGCGGGTCAGCCTGAGCGCGCCGCCTCGCCAGGTTCGCCGCGGTTGCGCATCGCATCGGCTGCCAGCGTCATGTAGTCGTGGAGGCGAGCCCGGGCAGCGTCGGGTGCGCCGGACACATCGATCGCGGCCCGCATGTGCAGCAGCCAGTGGTCCCGTTCCAGCGTCCCGATCGAGAACGGATGGTGCCTGGCCCGGAGCCGGGGGTGGCCGCGCTCCTCCAGGTAGGTGGTCGGCCCACCCCAGTATTGGACCAGGAACAGGGTCAACCGGCGGCGCGCTCCGACGAGGTCATCGGGCTGCGGGTAGAGCGGCATCAGCACGTCGTCGGTGGCGACGCCGTCATAGAAGCGGTCCACCAGTCGTTCGAAGAACTCCATCCCCCCGACCTGGTCGTACATCGTGGGCTCAGCCATCGCCGCGGATTCTAGGGAGTTGGTGATGCTCGCGCGGACCCGCGCTGCGTCGGCTGGGGCATTCCTTCCTCCCTCGTACAATGGCCCAATCGTGAGCGCTCCCCTCCCCGACCTGTTCCTGTACGGCCGCCCCGGCTGCCACCTGTGCGAGGACACGCACGCAGTGCTCGACCTCCTCCTCGCCGATCGAGCCGCCCGCGGTCTGGCCGCGCCCCAGGTGATCGAACGCGACATCGACACCAACGAGGACTGGCACCGCCGCTACGCCCTCACCATCCCGGTGGTGGTCCTGGGCGACCAGGAGCTGGAGCTGGCCACCAGCGCTCCCCGGCTACGGCAGCTGCTGGATACGGCCCTGGGTGAGGTTCCGCAGCGATGACGGGCGACTACACCTTCCTGGTGGCCATGGCCGCGGGCCTGATCTCCTTCCTCTCCCCGTGCGTGCTGCCGCTCGTCCCGGCATATCTCGGTCAGCTGACGGCGGTCGCCGTGGCGGCGCAGGGGGCATCGGCCTCGCCGTCGCGATGGGCAGCCGTCCGCCATGCGGTGGCGTTCGTGGCGGGGTTCGGGGCGGTCTTCACGCTGCTCGGCATCACGGCGGCGTTCGCCGGCGGTGCCATCGCCGACTACATGCAACCGCTCCGGGTGATCGGCGGCGGCGTCCTCGTGATCATGGGCCTCAGCCTTGCCGGGATCATCAAGATCGGGTTCCTCGAGCGCACCTGGCGACCCCTGGACGCCGGTGCCTCGGCGGGGCTGGTGACGACGACGGGCGGCATGGCCATCGCGCCCGCGGGCGGCGGCGGGTTCGGTGGCAGGATGGGAACGCGTCTGGTCGGTGGACGATCCGGCCTGGGAGCCGCATTCACGCTCGGCTCGATCTTCGCCATCGGCTGGACCCCCTGCATCGGGGCCATCCTCGGCGGGATCCTCACGATGGCAGCCACCTCCGATGGCAAGGTCCAGGGAGCGCTCCTGCTCGTGGGCTACACGCTGGGTCTCGGCATCCCGTTCGTCCTCATCGCCGCGTTCTTCGACCGGTCGCGGCCGCTCACGCGAGCACTGGTCAAGCACGGCCGGATCGTGTCCCTCGTGGGCGGGCTGCTGGTGGTGGCCATCGGGCTTGCAATGATGTTCGACTGGCTGGTGCTCCTGCCACGCTACTTCCAGTTCGTACCGGCGGTATGACGGACCTCGGTCCGGAGGGCGTGGAAGCCGATCCATCGGGCATGGCGGCGGAGCCGCCCACCACCCGCCGCGGCCTGATCGGCCCGTTCACCGGGCGACAGCTTCTGGCGGTCCTGGTGGTCCTCGTGATCGGCGCTGTCGGGCTCGCCCTCGTCACGAGGCCCATCGCGCCCGGGCCGGGCCCGGCCATCGCCACCATCCTGCCCGCGTCCACGCCGTACATCGTCGGCGCGGCGACCGTTGGTCTGCAGCCGGGCCAGCAGGCGCCCGAGCTCACCTGGATGCTGCCGGACGGCTCGCCCGCCACCCTGACGGACCTCGACGGAAACCCCGTCCGACTCGCGGACCTGCGGGGGAAGGTCGTCTGGCTCAACTTCTGGGCGACGTGGTGCCCGCCATGCCAGGGTGAGACGCCCGTGCTGCGCACGATGGCCGAACGTTACGGTGACCAGCTTGCGATCGTCGGCATCGCCGTCCAGGAGACGACGCCCGATGACGTCCGCGCATACGCCCAGCGCTACGAGCTGCCCTACACGATCGCGTTCGACGCGTCGGCAGACGTGTTCGACCTCTACCGTGTCTTCGCGCTACCGACGCAGGTCATCATCGGACCAGACGGCCGGATCACGAACGTCGTGAACGGGCCGCTGACCGTGGAGTCCGCCGAACAGGTGCTGGGCCTGCGGCCGGAGTCCCCCGCCGCGAGCTGACGACCCCGCGGCTCGCCTCGGAGGCTATAGCCCCTCGAAGCGGAAGCGGTCCCGGTCCGGGATCAGTCTGCCCACCGGCATCCGCGCCTCGTGGCTCAGCACGACCGTCCATTCGTCCTCCACGGCGCGGCGGAAGAGCTCGCCCTTGACCTCGACGCTGTCCAGTGGGAAGTCATCGAACGCCGTCACCCAGCGCGGGTTCGCAGACCAGGGACGCATGCACAGGTCGCCGAAGAACGCCAGTGACCTCGCACCCTGTCCAGTGCCGCGCACGACCACGGCCTGATGGCCCGCGGAGTGCCCGCCGGTCCGGACCACGGACACGCCTGGCAGCAGCTCCCGATCCCCGTCGGTCCACCCCTCCGCGCCCCAGTCGGCGACGAGGCGGAGCTCGGGCTGGTCGTAGGAGGCCACGAGCCGGCTGTTGCCGCCCAGCGCGATCTCCCACTCAGACCGCTGGGCCACGATCCGGGCTCGCGGAAACGCCTTGGAACCGTCGGCCAGGAGCAGACCACCAGCGTGGTCGAAGTGGAGGTGGCTCATGGCCACGACGTCCACGGTGTCGGGGTCGAACCCCGCCTCGCGCATCGCGGGCACAATGGGCGTGCCCAGGTACTCGCGCATCGCCGTATTCTTCGCGTCCAGCCGCTCGCCGATCCCCGTCTCGATCAGGACACGCCCAGCGGGCGTCTCGACGAGCAGGCAGTTGAGGGCCTGGATGAGACGCCGGTTGGCGTCGAGCTCGCCCTCGGCAAGCGCGCGCCACAGGATCCAGGGCACAGGACCAAGGATCGCGCCCGCGTCCGTGCGGAAAGTGCCGGCCTGGATCAGCGCGACGGTGGTACCGCCGCCGAGGTCGGCCCGCCAGTGGACGGCGTCGTTGAGTGCCACCGAATCAGCCCTCGGTGCTGGTCTTGCGCCCGCGCTCGAAGTCGGCGTGGAAGGCAGAAGCAGTAGGTTCGGACTGGCCCTGGTATTTGGACCCGAGCTCCTTGCTCCCGTACGGCCTCTCCACCGGCGAGCTCATCCTGAAGAAGCTGATCTGGCCGATGCGCATTCCGTGGTAGAGGGCGATCGGCAGGTTGGCGACATTGGACAGCTCGAGAGTCAGCGTGCCCTTCCAGCCCGGATCCACGTAGCCCGCCGTGGAGTGGATCAGCAACCCGAGCCGGCCGAGGCTGGACTTGCCCTCGAGCCTCGCGACTAGGTCATCCGGCAGCTCTACCCACTCGACCGTGCGACCGAGCACGAACTCTCCCGGGTGCAGGATGAACGGCTCGTCGTCCCCGATCGCCAGCAGCTCGGTCAGGTCCGGCTGGGGCGTGCGTGGATCGATGAACGCGTAGCGGTTGTTGCGGAAGACGCGGAAACTGCGGTCCAGGTGGAGGTCCACCGACGAGGGCTGGAGGTCGGCCGAGTCGTACGGATCGATGCGGACGCGCCCGGACTCCAGCTCGGCCCGGATGTCGCGGTCGGCAAGGACGCTCATCGCGCGCGCTTCCCCTTCTTCGGTGTGCCTTCGGCAAACAGCTGGTCCACCTCGCGCTTGAGGTCGGCCAGATCCTCGAAGCTCTGGTAGACGGATGCGAACCGGATGTAGGCGATGTGGTCCAGGGCCCGCAGCTTATCCATGGCCTTGGCGCCGACCCGCGACGACGGGATCTCGGACAGTCCCGAGGATCGCAGCTCGCTCTCGATCTGGTCGGCGGCCCGCTCAGCGGCATCGTCGGCGACCGGCCGGCGGGTCAGGGCCTTGGCCAGACCGGACGCCAGCTTGTCCCGGTCGAACTCCTGGCGGGTGCCGTCACGCTTGACGACGACGAGCCGGGCCGCCTCGACGCGCTCATAGGTGGTGAACCGGGCGACGCAGGACGGGCACTCGCGGCGGCGCCTGACCATGGCCGCCTCGTCGAGGTCGCGCGAGTCTACGACCCGCGTGTCGCGGGTGCCGCACTGCGGACAGCGCATCGACCCTCCGAGCTCCTCAGACCACTAGCCCTTGTGGTGTGGCGGGAGAATACCACTACATGCGGGGGTCGAAGGACCCTTCGACGTTGTCAGGATCGGACACTGTGTAGCCGGCCAGCGATGTCGTTACGGCCGCCTCACCGGGCTTCCGGCCGGCGAGGTCCACGGGCCGCAGGGCCCGCGTGTCGAGCGCGAGGCGGGCGTAGGCATCCCGAGCGTGGCGGAGGTTGAGTGCGCCCCGCTTGAGCGACGTCTGCGCCTCGAGCTCACGGCCGCGGCGACCTGCGCTGAGGACCCCCAGCCCATGCTCCACGAGATCCGCGGCCCGGTCGGCACGCTCGAGCTCGACGGCCATGGCCAGTGCCAGCGGCTCGAGGCCGACGGGCACGGCCAATGCCCGCGACTCGACCAGGAGGCCATCTAGCGTCACGTGCAGCGAGGCCACGCTCGCCACGAGCGCCGACATGTCGGGAGTGCCCCGACGCGCCTCGTCCAGGCCGCGTGCCACCGGATCGATGACGGCCGCAAAGCGAAGATCGATGGCGTCCACCGCCTGCTGGAAGCGCTCGAGCTCACGAGTCCGCGAGGACAGCGCCGACATGCGCCGGACCGTCAGCACGAACAGCGCGGCGAGGGCGCCCAGCACCCCCAGCCACACGATCACCTCGGGCTGCACGCGCCTCGTCCTCCGGTCCGTACGGCGTCAGCCGCCGCGCCGCGTGCGCAGCTCGGCAACCAGGGCAGTCCCGACCTCGAACAGGTCCGCGATCACGAACAGGTCCGCGACCTCGGCCATCGGCGCATCCGGATCGCGGTTGATGGCCACGATGGCCTCGGATCCCTGCATGCCGACGCGGTGCTGCATCGCTCCCGACACGCCCAGGCCGAGATACAGCGCCGGCTTCACGATCCGGCCCGTCTGGCCGATCTGGCGGGCGTACGGCACCCATCCCGCATCGACGGACGCCCGCGTGGCGCCGACGACACCGCCCAGCACCTCCGCGAGCTCCTCGACGACCGCGAAGCCCTCCGTGCTGCCGACGCCCCGGCCACCGACCACGACCACCTTGGCGTCCTCAAGCGAGGCGGCGGCACCCGCCTCCTCGACCCTGTCCAGCACGGCCGCCGCAGGCGTCGCCGGCGGGGAGGGGTCGCGGATCTCGATGGTGCCCATGGCGTCGGCCGTCGCCGCGGTCACGCCACCCGGACGGAGGGTCAGCAGCCCGGAGCCCGCCGTCAGGGCGCTCCCGGTGATCACCTTGCCGCCGAGGACGCTGGAGCGGGAGACGGGTCCATCGCTCGTCCACGTCGCCCCGTCCGCGTTGGCCAGCAGGCCAAGCCCTGTCAGGCCGATCACCGTTCCCGCGACATCGCGGCCATCCGTGGTCCCACCGAGGATGACGTGCGTGACGCCTTCGTCGAGCAGGCGGACGACCTCCGCCGCGACGTGCGGTGCCGGGACCTCTCCGGCGACGGCCGTGCTCGTGACAGCGACGACCCGCGGCAGGTAAGCCGCAAGCTCCGCCGCGGGTGCGGCTGGGTCTGTGTCCAGGACCAGTCCGACGGCATCCCCGCCGGCCGCCTCGGCGAGCATCCGGGCAAGGGTGGCGACCTCGGTGGAGAGCTTGGTCAGGGAGCCGTCCGACGCCTCCGTCACGGCGAGAAAGGTTACGGGCATCAGATGAGCCTCCGGTCCGCGAGGAAGTCGGCGATCTCGCGGGCCGCGTCACCAGCCGCACCGCTCACCACACGCCCCGCGGCGCGCGCCGGCGGAGCCTCTACCTCGACAACCCTGGTGGCCCACACCCCGTCAGACGGCGCCAGGTCGTCTCCGAGATCGCCCAGCGACCGCTGGGCGATCTCCCGCGAGCGTGCTGCCATGATCCCCTTGAGGGACGGATAGCGGGGGGCACCGAGCGCCTGCGTGCACGAGACGACGGCCGGCATCGGTGCCTCCACCAGGTCGTAGCCCTTGGCGGTCAGGCGGCGCACCCGGACGCGACCGGCAGCCGGGTCCGGCTCGATCGCGCCGGCGGCCGAGAGCAGCGGCAGGCCGAGGCGCGCCGCGACGCCGGCCGCGACCGCGCCCCCGACGCCATCGGAGGTATCGAGGCCGGCGAGAAGGAGGTCGAACGGCTCCCCGGCGACCGCAGCGGCCAGCACCCGGATCGTGGTCGGAAGGTCGGCCCCGGCAAGCGCGTCGTCCGTGACCAGCACCCCGCGAGTCGCCCCCATCGCGAGCGCCTTGCGCATCGTCTCGACGCCGCTGGCGGGGGCCATGGTCACGATCACGACCTCTCCGCCGTGCGCCTCGACGAGCTGGAGGGCGGCCTCGAGCGCGTACTCGTCGTTGCCGTTGACGACGGTCGGCGACGCGGCCCGGTCGAGGCGCATGTCCGGCCCCAGGCGCTCTGCGCCGGCTGCCGGATCCGGGACGGGCTTGGTGAGGACGACGATTCGCACGTGGGCATCGCTCCCTGGTGTCGCGTCGCCCGATCAGCCCCCGGTGAGGAGCGAGCGGGCGACGATGAGCCGCTGGATCTGCTGCGTCCCCTCGTAGAGCTGGGTGATCTTCGCGTCGCGCATCATCCGCTCGACCGGGTACTCATCGATATAGCCATAGCCGCCCAGGACCTGCACCGCGTCGGTGGTGACCCGCATGGCGGTATCGCCGGCCACGAGTTTACAGAGGGAGGCCCACCGGGCGGCGTCGCCGTTCCCCGATTCGATCTCCTCGCAGGCCGTGTACAGCAGCTGTCGGGCCGCTTCCGTCGCCGCGTCCATGTCGGCGAGCATCGCCTGGACCATCTGCAGCTCGGCGATCGGCTTCCCGAATTGGTGACGCTCTCGCGCATAGCCGGCCGCCACCTCGAGGGCGCCCTGTGCGATCCCGACCGCCTGGGCGGCGATCCCGGGACGGGAGCGCTCGAACGTCTGCATGGCGATGGCGAAGCCCTGGCCGGCGGCTCCGAGGCGGTTGCCAACTGGAACACGGACGCCGTCGAAGGCGAGCTCGGCGGTGGGTGATCCGCGGATGCCCATCTTGTGCTCGACCCGGGTCACCCGGAAGCCCGGACGGTCCGTCTCGACCAGGATCGCCGACAGGCGCCGGCTTGGCTTGGCGGCGTCCGCATCGGTCACGGCGAAGACGACGACGTAATCGGCGACGCTGGCGTGGCTGATGAACCGCTTGCCACCGTCGATCACGTACTCGTCGCCGTCGAGGACGGCCCGGGTGCGGATGCCCGACGGATCCGAGCCAGCGTCGGCCTCGGTCAGGGCGAACGCGATGAGGCGCTCGCCGGAGGCCAGCCCCGGCAGCCAGCGGTCCTGCTGCTCGGGCGTGCCGGCCACCTGGATGGGAATGGCGCCAAGGGCCTGGACGGCGAGCATCAGACCGGTCGTCGCGCAGGCCCGGCTGAGCTGCTCGATGGCCAGGCAGAGCGTCAACAGGTCTGCCCCGAGCCCGCCGTGGCGCTCCTCGAACGGGATCGCGAAGATGTCCTGTCGTGCCAGCAGCTGCCGGACGTCGTCGGGCCACTCGGCGCTGCGGTCGATCTCCGCCGCACGTGGCGCGATCTGCTCGTCGGTAAGGACCCGGACGGCGTCACGCAGCAGCCGCTGCTCCTCGGTCAGACGCTGGTTCCCATGGGAGGGCTGCTGGGCGCTCACGAGGGGCATCCTAGCAGCGCCACCCAGCAGCAGACACGAACGTGTCGGGGCCCGATCGTCAGGGATGACATCTGCCCGCGATCGGTCTACGATTCCGGGGCAGTCGGCGCGAAACCGTCGTCGCTGCGATGCCGCGCCGATCCGGCCGGAGGGCCGCCATGGACCTGATCTTCCTGTTGGGCATCTTGATCGCCGCCATCGTCGCCCTTCTCGCTATCTGGCGCATCACCGCCCGCCCCGAATCCGATGCGGACGTGGCAGCCAGGGACTCCCCCATCTCCGTGGCCACGGAAGGCCAGAAGGTCTGCCCGCACTGCGCGATGGGCAACCTCTGGACGGAGCGGACCTGCAGCAGCTGCGGAACCGCGCTCAAGGGGTAGCAGCCCTGCGTGGCGCCCTGGAGCGCCCTGGATCGCGCCCTTCACCTCAGACGACCGGCAGTGAGCGACCCTCGGGCACGTGCCGCTCGCCGAGCGGCGCGATCGCCGCGGCCAGCATCTCGCTGATGTCCTGGGCCGTGACCGGCTCCCCGGCGTCGGCCCCGCGGCCCGCGTCCGTCAGCCCGTCGCGGAGCATCACCATGCAGAACGGGCAGGCCGTGGCGACCGTGGCGGCTCCCGTCTCCAGCACCTGGAGCGTCCGGGCTGCGTTGACGCGAGTCCCGCGGGTCTCCTCCATCCACATCCGGCCGCCGCCCGCACCGCAGCAGAAGGTCTGGCGGCCGCTCGCGTCCATCTCCACCAGCTCCACTCCGGGGATGGCGCCGAGGACGTCTCGCGGCGCGGCAATCACGCCGTTGTAGCGGGCCAGGTAGCAGGAGTCGTGGTAGGTCACCGAGCGGGGTAGCCCGTCCGTTCCCAGCACCAGCCGCCCGGAGCCCACGAGGTCCGAGAGGAACTCGCTGTGATGGCGGATCGTGAACGCCCCGCCCAGCTGGCCGTACTCGTTGCCGATGGTGTTGAAGCAGTGCGGGCAGGCCGTGACGATCGTCCGCTCGCCCATCCCGTACCGGTTCAGGGTCTCGATGTTCTGGCCCGCGAGGATCTGGAACACGTAGTCGTTGCCCATCCGCCGGGCCGGGTCGCCGGTGCAGCTCTCCTCCTGCCCGAGGACGGCGAAGGAGACGCCGGCCGCATCCAGGCAGGTGGCCACGGCACGAGCGACGCGCCGGTTGCGGTCGTCAAAGGCCGCCGCACAGCCGACCCAGTACAGGACCTCCAGATCCTCGAGCGCACCGGCCGCCTTCACCTCGGCGACCGTCCGGACCTGGAACGGGAGTCCCTTCGCCCACTCCAGGCGGGCGGACGGCGGCTGGCCCCACGGGTTGCCGACGCTCTCCATGCCCCGGAACGCCCCGGCGATCTCCTGCGGGAACCGACTGTCCTCCAGGACGAGGTTCCTCCGCAGGCCGACGATCTTGTCGACGTGCTCGATCGTCACCGGGCACGCCTCCACGCAGGCGCCGCAGGTCAGGCAGTCCCACACGGCGTCGTAGGGGATGGCGGCATCCACCAGCGGCCGGGCGACGGCGGCCGGCTTGAGCGTGTCATCGAGACCGAAGGTCGTGCGCACCGACGGCGAGTTCGGGATCAGCGGGAGGCCCGCCTCGGCCTCCACGGACTCGTGACGGATGCCCATGATGAAGGTCTTGGGATTGAGCGGCTTGCCGGTCGCATACGCCGGGCACGCCTGCTGGCACCGGCCACACTCCGTGCAGGTGAAGCCGTCGAGCAGGTCCTTCCAGGACAGGTCGGCGACCGTGCGGATCCCGAATGTCGCATCCTCCGCCTCGAGGTCCATCGCGGGCAGCTCGCCTCGCGGCCGGAGCTTGCGGAGGAGGATGTTGGGGAGTGCCGTCGCTATGTGGAGGTGCTTTCCGTACGGCAGGTAGCACAGGAAGGCCGCGACCAGGACGATGTGCGCCCACCACAGGATGGCGAACAGGGTGCCCGCGACCTCCTGACCGAGCCCCGCCATCGCCCCGCCCAGCGCGTTCGCGACGAACGCCCCCGGGATCGTGCCGTAGGCGGCGACCTCGAACACCTGCGCCAGCAGCTCGCTCGCGACGACCGCCCCGATCAGGAACAGGACGTCGAGCGAATGGCGGCTGAGCGTGAGGCGCGCTGGCCGCAGGACCACGCGCCGGTAGATGGCGTAGGCGGTCGCGGCCAGCACGACCAGCGCCATGGCGTTCTGCAGGGCCATGACCAGGGTCCACAGCAGCCCGTCCAACGGGATCTCCAGGATCGCCTGGACCAGGCCGCCGGTCACGGCGTTCGCGGTCCCGATCGTGAGCAGGACGAAGCCCCAGAAGATGCCGAAGTGCATCAGCCCGGCGGAGCGGTCGCGGAACATCCGCGTCTGGAACAGGCCATAGCGGACGGCCCCCCATAGCCTCGTCCCGACCCGATCGCTGGGAGACGCGTTGCGGGCGGCCGCGAACACGCGCAGGTGGCGGGCCATCGCGAGGGCGAAGAACACGACCGCGCCCCAGAAGACCGGGAAGACCAGCGGGTAGAACGGGACGTTCGCGAAGGCCGGGAACATGGCTCAGGCGTCCGGATCGTTCGGAGCGCCCGGAGGCGACGCTGCCCGGCCATACGATGTGGCATCGTGATCGAACGGGCCCGCCAGCGTCGCCAGCGCGTGGTCGAGGACCGGAACGAGCACTTCGAACGAGTCGATGGCGCCGCCCGGCGAACCGGGCACGTTGACAATCAGGGAGCCGCCTCGAACGCCCACCAGGCCGCGCGACAGCACGGCGAACGGCGTGGACCGGCGGCCGTCGGCGCGCATGGCCTCGGCCATCCCCGGGACCTCGTAGGCAAGGACCGAGGCGGTGGCCTGCGGGGTCACGTCCCGCGGCGTCAGGCCCGTGCCGCCGGTGGTCACGACCAGGCCGTGACGGGCTGCTCCGTCGACGAGCGCTGCCGCGATGAGCGGGACGTCATCGGGCACGACGCGCCGCTCGACCGCGAAGCCCAGGGTGCGCAGCCGGTCTCCGAGGCGTTCACCGGAGACATCTGCGCGCGTGCCCTCGAAGGTGCGGTCGCTGACCGTGAGGACCAGCACCGAACGGGTCAGTGGCAACGCCGGCCGGCCCGGCGGCGGTGCCCCAGGGGCGCTCATCCCGCCGGCTTCCGCTTTCCGACGCGGCCCGCCATGCGCTCACCCGGCTTGCGGCGCGGCTTCGCTGCCTCCTCGCCCGCGGCCGGCCGGTGCCACTCACCGCTCTTGCCGCCCGTCTTGGACACCAGTCGCAGGCCCCTGATCTCCACGCCTCGTTCCAGGCCCTTCACCATGTCGTACACGGTGAGCGCGGCAACCGACGCGGCGGTCATCGCCTCCATCTCGACGCCCGTGGGCCCGGTCGTGGCGGCCTCCGCGCGAACCCGCAGCACGCCGGCAGCCCGGTCGGGCGTGATGCTCACCACGAGGTCCGTGAGCGCGATCGGATGGCACAGCGGGATGAGGTCTGACGCCCGCTTGCCTCCCATGACGCCTGCCAGCTCGGCCACCATCAGGACATCGCCCTTGGCGTTGCCGCCGTCGATCACCAGGCTCATGGTCTCGGCGGACACGGCGACCTCGGCCTCGGCCACGGCACGTCGGGGGGTGGGCGGCTTGGCGCTCACGTCCACCATGCGCGGGCGGCCGCGACGATCGACGTGAGTAAGGCGGCGGCGTTCGGCGCGCGGTGCGTCGCTGCGGTCCATGGGTCCTCCTGGTGGACTCCGATCCTAGCGGTCCGGGCCGCCGGCCGCCGGGCCGATCCTCCGGATGATCAGTCGCGGTCCAGCCAGCGCAGCTCGACCTCGGTCCCGGTCTCGGCCCGTTCGAGCGGCTCCGGGACGATGGCGAGCGCATCGGCCGCGGCAAGCGCCGAGAGCACGTGGCTCCCCTGTCCTCCCGCGAGTCGGACGCGGACGCGCCCGGCCTGGTCGCGCAGCGGCGACCCGTCCGAGGCACGCATGGCGGTCACCCGCTGGAAGCCGCGCCGTCCCACGCTCTTGGTCACGGGCTCCTCCAGGACGGCGCGATCCATGGCCCGACCGAGGATCGCGTGGCCGGCGAGCCGCCGGATCACGGGTCGCACGAACAGCTCGAAGGTCACGAACGACGACACCGGGTTGCCGGGCAGGCCGAACAGCAGCACCGGGGCGTCGCGGCCGGGAACGTCGGCTCGCCCGAACGCGAAGGGCTTGCCGGGCTGGATCGCAACGCGCCACAGGTTCATGTGCCCCACGGCCTCGAAGGCCAGCCGCACGACGTCATAGGGACCCACCGAGACGCCACCCGACACCACCACCAGGTCCGCGTCGGCGAGACCCGCCCGCAGGCGGCCGTCCACGTCGTCGAGTCGATCCGACGCGATGCCGAGGTCTCTCGCGGTCGCCCCGGCGTCGCGTACCAGCGCACGCAGGCCCGGGCCGTTGGCATCCGGGATCCCGGCCGGACCGAGGGTCGTGCCCGGAGCGCGGATCTCATCCCCCGTCGCCAGGACCGCCACCACCGGTCGCCGGCGAACCGTCACGGTCCCGCACCCCGCACCGGCGACCAGCGCCACGACAGCTGGCGTGACGAGCGTCCCGATCTCGGCCACGATCGTCCCGGCCGTCACATCGGAGGCGGCGCGACGGATCGCGTTCCCGGCCTCGACGGCGACGTGCACGCGGCACGCAGCCGGGAGGGGACCCGCGGCCTCGCGGCCCCGAGGTCCCGGATTGCCGCTGGCATCGAGCGGCGTGGTGAGCTCGACGGGGACGACGGCATCGGCGCCGGGCGGCAGCACCGCCCCGGTCGCGATCCTCACGGCGGTCCCGCCGAGCACCCGGACATCGGGCTGGGCGCCCGCCCGAACCTCACCCACCACGACCAGCCGCGAGGGCTCCGATTCCGTCGCCCGGACCACGTCGGCGGCCCGGATCGCGTAGCCGTCCATCGCCGAGTTGTCCCAGGGCGGCAGCGAAGTCGTCGCTCCGACGGCACGTGCGAGCACCCGGCCCAGGGCCGCCTCCGGCTCCATCTCCTCGAGATCGGCGAGGGGCTCCACACCGGCCAGGACGGTTGCCAGCGCCGCTTCGACGCTCAGCAGGTCAGCGCTCACCGGCGTCCCCGTCGCTCGGGCTCGGCCCCCGAAACCGCCAGCCGGCCTCGGATGACATCGCCGATCAATTCGCGCGTCACCATGCCCTCCAGGCGCCCATCGACCGCCACCGCCAGCCCGTCCAGAGCTCGCTGGTTCATGAGGTCCACCGCAGCCCACAGGTCGTCGGCGGGAGCGAGGAACGGTGCAACCGGGGGTGTCGCCATGACGTCCTCCGCCCGCGTCGCGGCGAACCGGCGGCGTCCCAGCCGCTGGAGCCGCTTCGCTCCGATCACCCCCAGGACGACCTCGTCCGCAACCACGGGAAGGCTGGAGACCGCGTCGTCACCGGCGTAGCGATCCGCGAACGTGTCGATCGTGAGGTTCGGCGTGACGCGCGACACGTCGCTCCGCATGGCCTCGCCAACCGTGCTGCCCGCGAGAAGCCGCTCGAGGCCCAGGCGGCGATCGAGGGTCCGTGCGCCGGTGGCGAGCAGCCATCCGAAGCACAGGACCAGCAGGCCGGCCGTCACCTGGTCCATGAATGTGAGCGCCAGGCCCACCCCTACGGTCGTCCAGCCCAGGATACGGCCCACCAGCGCGGTGACCCTTCCCGCCCGGTACTTGTCGTGGGTACGGGCCCACGCGAGCGCTCGGACGATCCGTCCGCCATCCAGGGGCATGCCGGGCAGCAGGCTCAACCCGGCGAGGACGACGTTCAGGCCCCCGATGACCAGCAGCCCGCCGCCGGCTGCCGCCAGGACGCCGCCCGCCGTTCCCGCGATCGCGCCAAGCCCGGTGGCCAGTACCGCGACCAGGAGCGAGACCGCGGGACCCGCGATGGCGATCGCGAGCTCGTCACGGGCCCGCGACGCCTCGATCGAGAGCGGTGCCAGCCCGCCGACGAAGCCGAGCTGGATGCTCGTCGTGACCACGCCGCGCCCACGGCCGACGAGGGCATGACCCAGCTCGTGCGCGATGACCGAGGCGAGGAAGCCCAGTGCGACGAGCGCCCCGACGAGCCAGTGCAGCGGGGCCGCCATCCCGGGAGCGGTCAGTGACGCCTGCTGCACGCCGATGAGCGCGACAACGGCCAGGACCGCGACCCAGGCGAACGAGACACGGATTTCGATCCCGAACAGCCGCACGATTGACAGGCTGGCGGTCATCGGGCCTCCAGCGTTGCGGCACGCCGCCGGGCGATCCAGGTGAGAACCACCGACAGGACGATGATCACGATCCCAACGCCGACCGTGCTCTCCACCCAGAACTGCTGCGGGAAGAGCTGGACCAGCCGTTCCGTGCTCGGATCGAACAGGTAGCTGCCCGCCGGGAAGAACAGCTCGTGGAAGAGCTCGAACGCGGCGTCGAAGAACAGCATCGCGAGCACACCGCCGATGACGGTCACCACCGCGACCACGATCCCGGTGCGCCCGAGGCGGCGCCAGAGCCGTGCCCTTGCCTGCGGCCCACGGGCGAGCAGGAACTGGACCGCAAGCACGACCGCCGCCCCTGCGGCGAGCAGGAAGAACGACGCGAACACGCTGCGGACATCCTGCATGTGGCCCCGCTCACGATCGTTGAGGACTGGGGTGCCGTCCAGCGCCACATCGAAGTCCGGCGGGCCGACGATGAGATCCGCGAGGATCGCATCGGTCGCCGCGCTCAGCTGCTCGGGCGCGAAACCCGTCCACGCCGCGGCCTGGGCTCGCTCCTGGGCGAAGCCGACCCACGCGGGATTGAGGAACGGCAGGATCGAGAGGGCGACGATGACGAGGGCGGCAGCCACGCCGGTGACGAGGGCGGCCAGGGCGCCGCGGATGGAATCCATCAGGCGCCGATGGTACCGGGTGCGGGAGACATGCCCCGTTGACGGCTCCGGCGGCGTGCCCTCCTTATGCCTCCTCGAGCGTCCTCGCCTGCTCCCACCACGTCTCGATCATGAGGTCCGGCGGCGGCTCCGTGCCCAGCTCCCCGGCCGCGGTGGCGACGCGCTCCCGGAACGGCGCCAGCTCCGTCTTCAGCAGGTCGCGCAGGCCCTCGATCCCGGCCTGGATGAACAGCTGGTGCTCGGCCGGGCCGAAGCCGGCGAGGTTCAGCATCAGTGCCTCGTCACGCCAGGTCGAGACGTCGTTGATCGTCGCGCGGACGTGGTCGGCGAGCGTCTGGCGGCGGGTCTGCGTCTCGGACACCTCAAGCAGGATGCCCGTGGTGAAGATCCCCTGCTTCTCGAGACGATCGAGGAAGACGGGTTCGATGCGGGTGAGCTCGGTGATGGGCGGCACGGGCGCGTCGGCCTCCGGTGAGCGGGCGGGACAGGCGTCCATTATCGCGGACCCATCGACGAAGCGCGACGTCCCTGCCGCGGCCGCCCGCAGGCGCGATCGCGGGCCGGCGCAGCCGCCAGCTAGCGTTCCAGGGGCCGGGGCTCCAGCACCACGTCCCAGTGTGCCTCGAGGAGGTCGAACCGTCGTCGCTCCTCCTCGGCGAACGCGGCCTGGTCCGGGTACAGGCGCAGCACGATCTCGCCGTCGCTGTGCTCCTGGATCGCCGCCCAGTCGCGGTAGGTGATCGACACCAGCACGTCCCAGTCCGCTCCCCCACCGCCGTGGAAGCGGGGGGTGAACAGCTCCACATTCACGTATCGCCCCGCGTCCCACTGCTCGCGCAGGATCGGCCAGTGGTTCTTTCGGAACAGCGCGACGAATTCGTCGTGCGCGCCCCACTTCGTGCGGTAGAAGTACAGGACCTCAACCGGGTCGGACATCGTCTGTCTCCTGTGTGGCGAGCCGTGCGGCCTCGCGGCGGAGCAGCTCCCACGCCCGTTCGACGTGGCGGGCCTCCGTCCGCAGGTTGCCGATCGCGATCCGGATCGTGAACCGGTCCCCGAGGCGGGTGTGCGACAGGAACACCTCGCCGGTGGCATTCACGGCATGCATCAGCGCCGCGTTGATGCTGTCCAGCCGGGCGTGCACGTCGGGCTGGTCCTCGCCACCGGCAAGGCCTGCCGGACGGTACCGGAAGCACACCGTTGAGAACGGCGTCGGCGCCAGCCGCTCCCAGTCCGGGTCGGCGTCCACCCAGCCGGCGAAGCGCTCCGCCTCCGCGAGATGGTGCTCCAGGCGCCGCCGGATCCCGTCCATGCCAAACCAGCGGAGCTGCATCCACAGTTTGAGCGCGCGCATCCGGCGCCCCAGCTGCGGCTGGTACTCGTTGTAGTCGAAGACGGGCTCGACGCGGTCCAGCGTTCGCAGGTACTCGGGCACGAGGCTGAATGCCGCCCGCAGCTGGTCCATGCGACGGCTGAGCAGCAGCGAGGCATCAAGTGGTGTGAACAGCCACTTGTGCGGGTTCAGGACCACCGAGTCCGCGCGTTCCCAGCCCGCGAACGGGCCACGCCGCTCGGGCAGCAGCGCGACGGGACCGGCATAGGCGGCATCCACGTGCAGCCACAGGCCCTCGCGCTCCGCGATGTCCGCGATGACAGCCACCGGGTCGACGGAGGTGGACGAGGTCGTCCCGATCGTGGCCACGATCGCGATCGGCCGCCGGCCCGCCATCCTGTCCTCGGCGATCGCCGCCGCGAGCGCGGACGCGTCCATCTCGAAGCGCTCGTTGGTGGGGACCTTGCCCAGCGCCGCTCGTCCCAGCCCGAGCGTCATGCAGGCCTTGTCGACCGAGCTGTGGGCCTCCGCCGACCCGTACACGCGGACCTGCGGGACATCGGCGCGGCCCGCGATACCCAGGGCAGCAGCATCGAGCCCGGCCGCCTCCCTCGCCGCCGCGAGAGCGATCAGCGTCGAGGTGCTCGCCGTGTCCGTGAGCAGGCCCTCGAACGCCTCCGGCAACCCCAGCTCCTCCCGGAGCCAGCGGACGACCACGCTCTCGAGCTCCGTCCCGACCGGCGAGGTCCGCCAGAGCATCGGGTTCTGTCCCAGGGCCGCGGTCAGCATCTCGCCCAGGATCCCGGGGCCGGACGCCGACGTCGCGAAGTAGGCGAAGAACCCCGGGTGCTGCCAGTGCGTCGCGTTGGGGAGCACCAGGCGGTCCACGTCGGCGAGGATCCTCGTCATGGGCTCGGGCGCGGCGGGTGCATGGGTCGCGAACTGCGGCCCGATGGTGCCGGGCTCGATCGACGGCAGGATCCGGTACGACTCGACCTCCGCAAGGTAGTCCGCGATGCGGTCGACCACGGCATAACCGCCCACCCGGAAGCGCTCTGGATCCATGTCCAGGATGCCGTCGACCTGCTCGGCGTCGAGATCGTCGACGGGCGGCACGAGGTCAGGTCTGGTCACCCGCCCAGTCTACCGGGACCGGCCGCTGCCTAGATCGAGGTGCCGACCTCCGAGAGGATGGTGAACACCTGGGCACCGACGAAGATGAATGCGCCGATCGCGAGGATAGGCAGGATCACGAACACCAGCACGGCCAGGATCAGGCACGCGACGACCGGTCCGTCGCGACCGACCGGCTGGACGATCGCGGAGCCGGCCCATCGGTCGTGAAGACCCTGCTTCGTAGGACTCGCGATCGTCGTGATGAGCAGAACCAGGGCCCACAGGGCCGCGATCCCGCCGATGCTGCTGGCCGGCGGCGGCAGCAGTGCCAAGGCTTGGAATGGAAGGCCAAGGGCCACCCACCGGACAAGCGCCTGGTTCATGGTGAGCGCCCGCCCGTCGGCCGCGTTGCCGATCTGGAGGCTGAACACCCTCATGCCGGGCGTCGCCCGGCTGCCACCGGTCCAGAACCCGACGAAGTACAGCAGCTCGAGACCCATGTAGACGATCGTCGTGACGATCGCAGCGGTCTCGGCGCTCGACATGAACGCTCCGACGACGCCGGCAAGGAGCCCCGCCACGATGCCGACGAGGAGCCCATCGAGCATCCAGGCGAGGACGCGCGGCAGCGTCCCCGCGAAACGGATGGCCGGGACACCGGGGACACCGTAGGCGGCCCCACCGGGTGCCGGAGGCGCCCACACGCCGCCGGGCGGGGCTGTCACGCCGCCGGGCGGGCCGTACCCCTGGGGGGCCGCCGCACCGGGAGGCGGCGGAGCGGCGGCAGAACCGGGATACTGGCCCCGAGCCGGGGCCGCAGGAGCAGGCGGTGCATCGGGCGTCGGCGGCTCCCAGCTCGCCAGGGTCTCCTCGTCCGGGGCACGGCCGGCGCCGCCATCACCGGTCCCCTGTGAGGTCATGTCGAACCCTCCCCTGCCGCGAGCGGACGCTCGCCGTCACTGTAGCCCGGACGCACACCCCGATCAGGCCTTGATGCGCGCCCGGTCCGGGTCGTACATGGGACGCAACGACGCACGGGCCGGGTATCTGACACCGGCGATGTCGACCTCGAACCTCCCGTTCTCGACCGCTTCAGCCGGGATGCCCGTCTCGTCCTCGATCATCGCCAGGCCCACCGATCCCCCCAACGTGTGGCCGTAGGCGCCCCATCGGACGTGGCCGACCCACGCACCGTCCCTCAGCAGGGGCTCGCCGTGGTACAGGAGCGGTTCGGAGTCCTCGACCAGGACCTGCACCAGGCGACGCGTGGGAGGCCCTTCGTGTCGCCGGCGGAGGAGCGCGTCGCGGCCGATGAAGCCGCCGGGCTTGTCCATGGCGACGGCGAATCCCAAGCCCACGTCGAACGGGGAATCCGTGTTGTCGATGTCGAGCCCGAAGTCCCGATAGGCCTTCTCCAGCCGAAGGCTGCCCATCGCGCCCAGGCCCACATCGCGGAAGCCGACGGTCGTGCCGGCCTCGTGGAGCGCGTCGTAGACGGTGAGCGCGAGGTCGGCCGGCACGTGGAGCTCCCAGCCCAGCTCGCCCACATACGTGACCCGCATCGCGAGGACCCGGGCGTAGTGGAGGTCGATCTCCTGTGCCGTCATGTACGGGAAGGCGTCGTTGGACAGGTCGGCGCTCGTCAGGCTCCCAATCAGCTCGCGAGATCGTGGGCCCTGGACGGTCAGGAGGGTCGACCCGGCGGTGACGTCGGTGACGGTCAGGAACTCCCCGTCCAGGACGTGGCGCTCGATCCATGGGGCCATCCGGCGGTGGATGAGGTCCGTGGTGACGACCAGGAACTTCGTCTCGGCAAGGCGGGTCACGGTGAGGTCCGCGATGATCCCGCCGGCCTCGTTGAGCCACTGGGTGTACACGACGCGTCCGACCGGAACGGACACGTCGTTCGCGCAGACGCGGTTCAGGACCTTCTCGGCGTCCCGGCCCTGGACGAGGAGCTTGGCCATGATCGACATGTCGAGCACGCCCACGGCCTCACGGACCACCCGGTGCTCCGCCGCCTGGAGGTCGAACCCGGCATTCCTGCCCCAGCCCTGAGGCAGGTCCGCCGCGATGCCGTCGGGATCGAACCACTCCGCGTACTCCCAGCCCGACGACACGGCGAAGCTCGCCCCACGATCAGCCATCCGATCGTGGATGACGGACCGCCGGACGTTTCGCGCCGACCACGCGTGCCAGGTCGGGAACGAGGCGTCGCCGAACAGCGCGCCAAGCTGCTCCACGGCGCGATCCTTGCGGAACCGCCGGCTCGTCTCGAACGCCTGGGTCCGGTCGACGGTCATCCCCGTGATGTCCACCGGTGGCACGCCGTCGACGATCCAGGACGCGGTGATGCTGCCGACCCCGCCGCTGAGCAGGATCCCCAGGCTGTTGAGCCCGGCAGCCACGAAGAAGTTGCGCAGCTCCGGCGCCTCGCCCAGCTGGGGCATCACGTCCGGGGTGAAGCTCTCGGGGCCGCAGAACATCGTCCGGATGCCCGCGTCGCGCAGGGACGGGAAGCGCTCCATGGCGCCATCGAGGTACGGTCCGATGCGATCCCAGTCCGGGGGCAGGCTGGCAAACGCGACATCGCGGGGCACGCGGTCCAGCGACCATCCTGCCGCTCTTGGCTCGAACAGGCCGACCAGGACACCCCCGCCCTCCTCGCGGTAGTAGCCGTAGCTGTCCGGGTCCTCCACGATGGGCAGGTCCGGATGCGCCCAATCCACCGTGTCGGTGATCAGGTAGTAGTGCTCAGCGGCCTGGAGCGGGACCGACACGCCGGCCATCGCCCCCAGCTCCCGGCCCCACATACCGGCCGCGTTGACCACGTACTCCGCACGGAGCGGTCCGTGGTCCGTCTCCACGCCCGTGACGAACCCGTTCGCCTGCGTGACGCCGGTGACGGTCACGCCCTCGATGATCCGGGCGCCGTTCATGCGAGCGCCACGCGCATAGGCCTGGGTGAGGTCGGCCGGGTTCACCCGACCCTCATCGGCGACGTAGAACGCGGCCAGGACGTCGTCCGTCTTCGCGGCCGGCCAGTGGCGCGCGAACTCGGCCGCCGAGATCTCCTGGTCGTCCACGCCGAAGCCACGCACGAAGGCGGCCTCGCGCCGGAGCGTCTCCAGCCGCTGCGGCGTGGTCGCGAGGTGGATGTGGCCGATCGGCCGGAAGCCCGTCGCCTGACCGGTCTCGGCCTCCAGCGACACGCACAGATCGCGGGTGTAGCGAGCCATCCACAGGAGCGTCTCCGTGGCCATGCCCGCCGACGTGACGAGGCCCGCGGCATGCCAGGTGGTCCCGGCCGTCAGCTCACGGCGCTCGAGGAGCACGACATCGTGCCAGCCGAGCTTGGCGAGGTGGTAGGCGATGCTCGCCCCGATCACTCCTCCGCCCACGATCACCACCCGGGCCTGGTCCGGGAGCTGGGCCTTGACCCGCGGCTCGTCCATCGTGCGTCAACCCCTGGAGCGTGGCGCGCGAGCCGCCTGGCCGACGGAGAAGTCCCGGGCGCCGGTAGCCGGATCGTAGCCGTCCATGCATGCAGCGATGTGAGCGTCTCGCGGGGCGGACGCCGGACGGGAAAGGCGGCCGTCCCGGCGTAGTGGGATCAGGCCGGTGTCATGCCCACGACCATGTCATGCGTCTCGGGATGGCGTTGGACGTACGCTCGGGCGTAGGGGCAGGACGCGATGACCAGCATGCCGCGTGCGCGAGCGTCGTCGAGCCCGCGCTGCACCAGCCTCGCGCCGATCCCCTGCCCCTCGTTGCCGGGCAGCACCTCGGTGTGGACCAGGGCGAGCCGGCCCCGCTTCACGACATAGTCCAGGAATCCGGCGAGAACGCCGTCGAGGCGGGCCTCGTAGCGGCTAGCTGTCTCGGCGTCGATGATCACCGGCTGCATCGACTACCTCTTCCGGGCCACGAGCACCGTGATCAGCGCCAGGATGCCCAACGGGAGCAGGATCAGGCCAAAGCCGCCTGGAGCCAGGCCCTGGAAGAACGAGATGATGTTCTGGATCACGTCACTGACGAACCCGATCGGATCCAACTGCCTACCTCCCGTCCGAAGCATACGACGATGGCGAGGCGATCAGTCCCCGTACCTCCGTCGTGGGCGGCGATCAGCCGAGCGGCTTCGTGCCGGCACTGCATTGCACCCCGAAAGCGCGCGATGGTCGGGACGAGACCACAACGCCAGCGCCCGGCGCTCGATACCGCTAATGCCGCTCGTGGTGGAGCTTGGGACG
The DNA here is from genome assembly GCA_963713975.1 of uncultured Chloroflexia bacterium. Classification (GTDB taxonomy): domain Bacteria; phylum Chloroflexota; class Limnocylindria; order Limnocylindrales; family CSP1-4; genus CAIXZV01. Next base: position 2,937,007 of record OY970218.1, on the reverse strand, counting down.
CAAGCAGCGTCGGCCCGGCCGAGACCCGAGGGGCGGGCGGCGCGAGGTTGGCGGATCATGTTGCCGAGCGAGCTCGTACCGCGGAGTTGGACGTGACGTTCGAAGGGATCCTGACAGTTCTCGTCTTGATCGTCGTGCTCGCGCTTGCGCTCTCTCCGGCCATCCTGTTGGTCGTGCTGGCCAACCGGCACCTGGCGGGGCGGCGCAGTCGACTCGACGGCCTGTTCGGCGGCATCGGCCGGGCAGCGACGATGAACTCGCATCTCCAGGCGGGCACGCCCCACCCGGACGACCTCGCGGTGCCGGTGCCGCCCCGACCGGATGGCCTCCGAGGGCGACGGCGACGGCACCGGGGCTGACGCCCGACTATCTGGCCGGACGTCCACACGCTTGTTGTCGACTGCGACCGCCCGTGTGCCCATGACCCGATGCGATGGCAGGCACGTGGCGAAGCCCGCCCTCGACCCTTCGCTCCCTGCTTGATCGCGCCGGTCCTCGCCTCTCGGAACGATCCAGGCTGAGCCTTCGCCGATGAGGTGCAAGCGCCAATCGAAAGGCCCTCCGGCGATGCCAGAGGGCCTGTTTCGTGTGTGAGTGAGTGGTCGGGGCGGAGCGATTCGAACGCTCGACCTCCTGAACCCCATTCAGGTGCGCTACCAGGCTGCGCCACGCCCCGAGGCGGACGAGTCTACCACCGCGCGCGGCCGCCGACTCAGCCGCGCTTGCCGTGCGAGCCCTTCCGGCCGCGCGGCAGCTTCACCCGGATCTGCTCGCGGAAGACGAGGCGGATCGGCGTCCCATCGAAGCCATAGGCCTCGCGCAGCCGGTTCTCGAGGTAGCGGCGGTAGGAGAAGTGGATCGAGGCCGGGTCCGTCGTGAAGAACACGAACGTGGGCGGCGCGACCCCGGCCTGGGTTGCGTACCGGATCTTCGCCCGGCGCCCGTGGACGACCGCGGGCGGCGTCCGCTCCACCGCCTGCGCCACGAGGCGGTTGAGCTCACCGGTGGAGACCCGGCGGCGGCGCTCCCCCCACACGTCCACGGCCAGCTCCAGGACCCGCTCCACCCGCTGCCCGGTCTTGGCACTGATGGACACGATCGGCGCGTAGTCGATGAATGCGAGCTCGCGCCGCAGCTTCGTCGAAAGCTCGTCGAACGTCTTGTGGGTCTTGTCCTCGACGATGTCCCACTTGTTGACCGCGATGATGAGGCCCTTGCCCTCCTCAATCACGTATCCGGCCACGTGGGCATCCTGGGCCGTCAGTCCGTCGTGGGCATCGAGGAGGAGGACGGCGACGTCGGCGCGGGAGATCGCCTTGAGCGCGCGCATCGTGGAGTACTTCTCGGCGGCCGGCCCCGAGGCGACCTTGCCGCGCCGCTTGATGCCGGCCGTATCGATGAGGACGATCTCGCTGCGCCCCCACGGGATGGTGGTGTCGATGGCGTCCCGGGTGGTGCCGGGGATGTCGGACACGATCATCCGGTTGTCACCGATAAGCGCGTTGAGCAGGCTGGACTTGCCCACGTTGGGTCGCCCGACGAAGGCGATCGCGGGCGGCTCGTCGTCATCGGCGGCCATCGCCGCATCCCAGCGGGCCGAGACATCCTCCATCGAGCCCGGCTCGTCCGCGGCCCCGGCGTCGTCGCTCTCGTCGCCGTCCCCGACATCGTCGCCTTCGTCATCGCGGGCGTTGGCCGGATCGCCTACGACGTACGGAGTCGGCTTGGCGCGGGCCATCTCCCTGGCCCATGCCTCGGCCTCCTCCTCGCGCGCCTTGCGGGCGATCTCGCGCTCGCTCTCGGGCGGCAGGGCCCACACGACGGCGTCCAGGAGGTCCGCCACGCCGCGGCCGTGGCTGGCGGAGATGGCGAAGGTGTCCTCCCAGCCGAAGGCGAAGAACTCGGTCGCATCCAGTTCGCGCCGCTCGTTGTCGGCCTTGTTCGCGGCGACCAGGACGGGCTTCGTCGTCCGGCGCAGCAGCTCCGCGGCATCGAGGTCCGCGGGAGTGGGACCCGTGATCGCGTCCACGAGGAACACGATCACGTCGGCCTCGTTGATCGCCAGCCGCGCCTGGACCTGGACCTGCTCCTCGATCGGGTCGCCGGGCGCGATCTCGAGACCCCCGGTGTCCACGACGACGAAGCGGCGGCCGTTCCACTCAGCGTGGCCGTAGAGCCGGTCCCGGGTGGTCCGGGCGCGGTCCTCCACGATGGCCGCCCGCGCGTCGCCCACGACCCTGTTGAACAGGGTGCTCTTGCCCACGTTGGGCCGGCCGACGAACGCGACGACCGGGAGCCCGGCAGATCGGGATGACACGATCAGGACGCCGTGCCGGCGGGCACGTTGGACCTGGGTAGCGACGTCGTGCGACCGGCCGGGGTGGCGACGGCCCGCAGCGCCTCGGTCGCGAGCTCTGCAGCGCGGGCCCGCTGCTCGTCTGAGCCGGCGATCGCGAAGATCCGCTCGGCCACGTCCCGGAGATCCTCGACGGGCGTGGAGGTGCCGCCGGTCACGCCGACGATCCGTGCCCCCTCGAACGCCTGCGGATCGTCGATGTCCCGAGCGTTCTCGACCTGGATGGCCGGCGTGCCGGCGATGTGGCACAGCCGGGTCAGCTCCTTGGTGTTCGCGGAGTGCCGTCCGCCGACGACGACCATCAGGTCGACGCCTCGGGCAGTCTCCAGCGTGTCCTCCTGGCGGCGGATGGTGACCGGGCACACGGAGTTCACGATCTTGAGCTCGTGAGCGCGCCCGACCATGAACGCGGCGAGCTTCTCGAACTTCCAGGGGGGCTGCGTCGACTGGGTGATCAGGGCCATCCGCTTCCGGCGCGGGATCCGCACCCAGTCCTCCTCCTCGTCGACCACGATGGCGTCCGGGGCGAAGCCCAGAAGGCCGACGACCTCGGGATGTCTTGGCGTGCCCAGCAGGACGATGGAGTACCCCTCGTCCACGAGCCCCTGGAGCTGACGCTGCTCCTGGATCACCCAGGTGCAGGTGCCGTCGATCACGTCGAGCCCGCGCGACTCCGCGCGATCGAAGACCTCCGGGGTTGCCCCGTGGGCGCGGATGACGACCGCAGCCCCCTGGTCGACGTCGTCGAGCGTGTCCACGCTTCGCACGCCGAACCCGGCGAGGTCGCGGATGACGCCCTCGTTATGGACGACCTGGCCGAGGGTATGGGTCGACTTGCCCTCCGCCGCCGACTCCTTGGCCTTGTCGATGGCCTCGCGGACGCCGTAGCAGAAGCCGGTTCGATTGGCGATTCGGACTTCCTGGACTATACCCATAGCCGTGGGATGTTCGCACACGTACGGGGATCGCGCCGTCGCCGGCGTGCCCCCGATCAGGGTTCGGGCGAACGGTCCGGCCGGATGGATCCGGCGTAGACGCCACGGTGCCGCCGGTCGAGGAGCTCCGCGATCCGGCCCATGATGGCCGCCGTCGCGATGGCCTTCGCCTCGCGCCGGTCCGCGTCGGGCGGCACGACGTCCGCGGCGCGGAAGGGCTGGCCGACGCGAACCGTGATGGTCCGCCGCGGGAACGGGGAAGGCAGCTTCTGGCCCTTCTTCCAGACCGCATCGCTGTTGTTGACGCCGATCGGGACGATCTGGGCGCCCGTGCGCATCGCCAGCATGGCCAGGCCGTCCTTCGCCTCCTGGAGCTCCCCGGTGGGACTGCGGGTGCCCTCAGGGAAGACCAGCAGCACGTAGCCGGCCTCGAGGATCCTCGTGGCCAGCCGGAAGGCCTCGACGTCCGCGCTCCCGCGGTCGACGGGGTGGACGCCACCGTGGGCCGCCATCCAGCCAAAGACGGGCCAGTCGAACAGCTCCTTCTTGCCCAGCCAGTGGATCCGGCGGGGCCCGATCGCCTCGTTGACCCACGCCCCGGCCATGATCGGATCGGCGTTCGAGATGTGGTTGACGGCGAGGATCACGGCCCCGGTCCTGGGCACGTGCTCGAGGCCCTCCACGTGGACCCGGGCGAAGCAGCGCCCCAGGAATCGCGCGACAACCGCGACGCCGCGGGTTATGACGGTCCGCTGGTTGTCCAGGCGGGCGGCGGCCTCGAGGACAGAGGTGCGGCTCACCGGATCACCTCCAAAGCCTGTCCTCGGCGGCGCGGATCTGCGCGACGACTAGCTCGACCGCCTGCCCGAAGCCGGTGCCGTCGGTCAGGATGTGCACCGCATCACCCGCGGCCACGAGCGGGGCGACCGCGCGGGTCCGATCCTGCGTGTCACGGGCGCGCAACTGCTCGCGCACCAGGGCCGCCTCAGCCCCCGTGGGATCCAGGCCCCGCTCGGCGATCCGGCGCGCCGCGCGCTCCTCTACCGAGGCATCGAGGAACAGCTTGAGGTCCGCGTCCGGCAGCACCACGGTCCCGATGTCGCGGCCTGCGACCACGATCCCCCCGTCGGCCGCGAGTGCCCTCTGGCGTCCGAGGAGCGCGGCGCGGACCTCGGGCACCCGTGAGACCACCGAGACCGCACCGTCGACTGCATCACTCCGGATGGCCTCGGTGGCATCCACGCCGTCGAGGAGCACCCGCGTCAGCCTTCCGCTGCCGTCGTCGCCGAGCGCCACCCGAGCCGCGAGCGGGACGAGCGCAGCGGCATCGTCGAGGGCCACGCCTTCGCGCAACGCCATGGCGGTCATCGCGCGGTAGACCAGGCCGGTGTCCACGAACCGCAGGCCGAGGCGCGCGGCCGCCGCAGCCCCCACTGAGCTCTTACCGCTCGAGGCCGGACCATCGAGGGCCACGACAACACGCTGGACCGGAACCGGAGCGCCGGTGGTGCCGGGGGTGCCGGGGGCATCGGGTGCGATGGGGTCGGGCATCGAGGCGAGGATAGCCGCCCGCGGTCAGTCGCGCCCGGTCCGAGCCAGGCGGCGGACCTCGGTGGCCGAGAGCGGTCGCACGTCCCCGGTGGTCATCGTGTCCAGGCGCAGGGTGCCGATCCGAACCCGGACGAGTCGCCGGACGGGCGCTCCGACCTCCCCGAACATCCTGCGCAGCTGGCGCTTCCAGCCCTGGTGGATGGTTACCCGAACCCACGTCAGGTGTGCCTCCGGCGGCGGCTCCAGGATGTCCGCGAGCCGCCGGTCCTCGGTATGGGTCTGGCCGCGCAGGAGCGAGACGGTGGCCACGCCCTCGGCCAGCTCCACGCCACGCTCGAGTGCCACCGCCTGGCCGCGGTCCAGGGGCCTGGCGAGGGCCACGGCGTACTCCCTCTCCACGCCGTATCTGGGGTGCAGCACGTGCTCGGCCCAGTCACCGTCGTTGGTCAGCAGGATCAGGCCCTCCGAATCCTGGTCCAGCCTCCCCACGGGGTAGAGGCGCGCACCCGCGGCGAGCTCTGCCGGCACGAGGTCCACGACGGTTCGCTGAGCGTGGCGGTCCTTCACCGTGGACGCCACGCCCGGGGGCTTGTGGAGCGCAAGGTAGACCCGGGCGCTCGACGCGGTGCGTAGCGGGCGGCCATCCACCTCCACTCGCTGGGCCTCGGGATCCACCCGCTCGCCCAAGGTGGCCGGGCGCCCGTCCACGGTGACGCGCCCCGCCGCGACCAGCTCGTCCGAACCGCGTCGCGAGGCGATACCGGCCGCGGCCAGCACCTTGGAGATGCGCTCGGACGGCATGGGATCAGGCGTCCCGGGGAGCCGTGGGATCCGGCGCGGGCGGAGCCGCCACGGAATCCGGGGTGGGCTGGTCCGCCGCCCTCCCCTCGTCGCCCGTCGCGCCCGTCTCGCCCGTACCGTCGATCAGCCGCGTGGCCACATCGAGATCGAGCGTGGGCAGCTCCTCCAGGCTGGTGAGCCCGAACCGCTCCAGGAACTCGAACCCGGTCCCGTAGAGGATGGGCCGTCCCGGAGCCGTGGACCGCCCCTGCTCCGCGACCAGGCGCCGGTGGAGCAGGATCCGGACCGTGTAGTCTGAGTCGACGCCGCGGATCCGCTCGATCGCGGCCTTCGTGATCGGCTGGCGGTAGGCGATGATCGCGAGCGTCTCGAGGGCCGCCGGTGACAGGCGGACCGCATCGGCCCCGACATACCGGGCGATCAGCGCGCCCGCCTCTGGAGCCGTGGTGAGCTCCACGCGGTCGCCGGACACGACCAGGCGCACTCCACGGGACGTGAGCGTGACCTCCAGGTCGCCCAGGCGCTCGTCCACCACGTCCCGGCTGACGCCCGCCAGGCGGGCAATCTCGGCGCGCCCCAGGGGCCGCTCCGCCACGAACAGCAGGGCCTCGAGGCCGGCCTCGCTCAGCTCCCCCGCGACGGGGTCCGCGTCGTCGGGCGGCGAGGCAGCGGACTCCTCCTCGGCTCCGTCCTGCGGTACCTGGTCCTCTTCCTTCTCCGTCATGAGAAGGACTCCAGCGACTCGTCCAGTGGTGCCTCCTCGTCGATCGTCATGGTGACCCCTGCGACGGTGCGCTCATCGACCGTGGTCTGGCGGACCATGATCGGTCCCCACGGCTCGTCCTGCTGGACGACGATCTCACGTCGCTTCATGAGCTCCAGCAGCGCCAGGAAGGTGATCGCAACCACGACCCGGTCACGGACCCCCTTGAGCAGGTCCTGGAGCACCACCACGTCGGCTCCCGCCAGGGCCCGGCGGATCACGGCCGCCCGCTGGCCAAGCGTGATCGTGCGCCGGATCGTCTCGGGGAGCGGCGGCGGGGGCGGGACGACGGTGACGAGGCTCTCGAGCGCACCGACCAGGAGAGCCGCCGGGAGCGGTTCCGCCGTCGGTGGCCGGGCCCCCGCGATGCCGGCAGCGCGCGCCGCGGACGGCTCCCGGTGCCACAGGCCCATCCTCTCGCGGGCCTCATCGAGGAGTCGTGTCCCCGCGTCCCTGAAGGCGCGATACAGGATCAGGCGGGCACGGAGCTCGGCCTCAGGGTCCGGCCCCTCGTCAGCGAGCGGCACGGCGCCATCGGCCCGGTGGCGCGGCAGCATGGCCCGGGACTTGATGAGGATGAGCTGGCTGGCGATGGCCACGAACGCCGAGACGTTGCCCATCCGGTCGCCGTCCAACGATGCCAGGGCGTCGAGATAGGCGTCCGCCAGCGCGCCGAGGGGCACCGTGAGCACGTCCAGCTGGCGTGCCTCGATCAGCGCGAGCAGCAGGGCCAGCGGTCCGTCGAAGACCGGGATCGTCACATGGGTGGCGGCCTCGGGTCGTCGGCCATCGCCGAACACGACCGCGGGCGGCACGGCGGAGGTCACGTCAGCACGCCTCGTCGGCCGCGTGGAACACGCGCCCGTACTCGGGGTCGCGAGGTTCGGCCTGGTGGCGCACCAGCTCCACGACACGATCCGGCAGGCCTGCCCCGGCCAGCAGGGCCGCAGACGCCTCCGCGTGGTCCCGGAGCCGCTCGAGCGCGGCGGCCCAGCCGGGAACGAGCCGGGCCGGCGCAAGGATCGATGTCCCCAGCCGCTCTCCGAGTGACCAGGCGATGCGCGGTCCGGCGCCCGTGTCGCCCTTGGCGCAGTCGTGGAGCAGGCCGGCCGCCAGCACGTCCCGGTCGGTCACGCCGGCGCGCTGCAGGTACGCGACGACGTCCAAGCCGTGACGGCGGTCGGCGACGTGCTGGGCATCGAACAGGGCGAGCTCGGCGGGCGTGGTCCAGGCGGCAAGCGCCCGGCGCTCCACGGGGCTCACGCGGGCCGTGAGATGCGCCCGGAGCTGGCGCGCCTTACCCGCCGGCCAGGAAGACCGCAACGTTCCAGATGAAGCCGGAGAGGACCTGGCCGGCAAGGAGCACAAAACCGAGGATCAGGAAGATCCCGTACTGGGCCAGGATTGGCCGGATCTGCCACGCGCGCTCCGGCGGGAGGAACCGGAACAGCAGGGTGGACCCGTCGAGCGGCGGGATCGGGATCAGGTTGAAGATGGCCAGCATGATATTGAACACGAGGAAGTAGGTCAGCCCCTGCGCGAACAGGATCGGGACGTCCACCTGGAGGGCCACCAGGACCCGGATGGCGAACGCCCCGATGAGGGCCATCACCATGTTCGACGCCGGGCCAGCGAGCGCCACCAGCATCTCGTCGTTCCTGCGGTCGCGCAGGTTGCCGACGTTGACGGGTGTCGGCTTCGCCCAGCCGATCAGGAAGCCGCCGAGGAAGATCGAGACCACGACCATCATGCCGCCGATCGGGTCGAAGTGGACGATCGGGTTGAGCGTCATCCGCCCGAACAGCTTCGCCGTGGCATCGCCGCGCATGTAGGCGACCGCGGCGTGCGAAAACTCGTGCACCGGGAACGCGATCCCGAGGAAGATCGCGATCATCACGAGATTGAGGACGATGTCGTTCACGCGGGCCTCGTGGGGGTCTTGGGGGTCCCGCGTATCCTACCCGGCTTCGTGGCTACAGCCGCCCGAGCAGCTCCGACTTCTTCGCGTCGAACTCGGCCTGCGTGAGGATCCCCTTGTCCCGCAGCTCGCCGAGGCCCTTCAGCGCGTCCGCAACCTCCTCGGCGGTGTCGATCTCCGGCGTGCGTGGCGGCGCGAAGGGGGCGACGGCAGGAACGGGCGCCACAGCGGCCGCCGGGACCACGACCGGCGGAGCCTTGGCGGGCTCTGTGGCGCGGACGGGCGGCATGGTGGGCCGGCTCAACTCCAGCTCCAGCTCGTGCTTGGCCTCGAGCATCGCCTTCTTGAACTCCTTCGCATCGCGCAGCATCTGGAGGTGCTCGATGCCGGCCTCGGACGCGGTGAGGACCTCGAGGTTCCCAAACCCGAAGATGCGGCCGAAGACCGACTCCACGAGGACCGCGTCGTTGATCTTCTCGAGGGACGAGTCCGTGGCCCGCTTGTTGATCACACCTCGCGTATGGATGATCCGCCGGCTCGTGATCACGTACTCCTCGCTCCTGAAGGTGAGGGCACCCCAGGCGAAGCCGACGACACCGATGATGACCAGGATCAGCGCCGCCCACCCCAGGAGGTCCCACAGCAAGCCGCTGGCGTCCGGGTTGAGCACCCGGAAGATCATGAGGAGCACCGCGATGATCAGGCCGAGCACTGCCCAACGCGCCCGCCACACGAGGATGAACCAGTGCTGGTGCGCCGTACGGACGATGCGCTCGCCGTTGGCAAGCAGCGACTCGGTGTAGCCCACGGTGTCCCTCGTCCTCCCTCAGGCCCGCGGATGCGCGCGGGCGTAGACCTCCCGGATCCGCTCCCCGGTGACGTGTGTGTACAACTGCGTGGTGGCAATGCTTGCATGGCCCAGCAACTCCTGCACGACCCGCAGGTCGGCCCCGCCCTCCAGGAGGTGGGTCGCGAAGGAATGGCGGAGGGTGTGCGGGGAGACACGGTCACCGAGGTCGGCGGCATCGGCCGCGGCCTTCACGGCCGCCCACGCAGCCTGCCGCCCCAGGCGGCGTCCGCCCCGCGTCACGAACAGCGGCGTCCTCGGGCCATCACCCTCTCCGGCCCCCGCCAGCCACGCGGCCCGGGGCCACGCCAGGTAGCGGTCGATCCAGCCGAGGGCCACCTCCCCCACCGGGACGACGCGCTCACGGTCGCCCTTGCCGATCACGCGCACGTAGGCGGCCTCCCGCGCCAGGTGCTCGACGTCGAGCTGGAGCGCCTCGGACACGCGCAGCCCGGCGGCGTAGAGCAGCTCCAGCAGGGCCCGGTTGCGCAGGGCGACTCCCTCCGCATCGCCCCCTCCCCGGCGTCGGCCGCGCCCCCTGCTCGCGGTCGGGGCGCCGCCGGACGCCTCGAGGAGCCGGTCCACCTCCTCGATCGTCAGGGTCTCGGGCAGCAGGCGCGGCTGGCGCGGCAGGTCCAGGTGCGGCGCGACATCGACACAGATCAGGCCGTCCCCAAACGCGAACCGGTAGAAGCCGCGGATGGCCGCGGTCCGGCGGCGGAGGCTCGTGGGTGCCAGGCCCGGATCCCGCGGGCGGCCGCGACGGGCTCGCGCGGCGAGGTAGCGGAGCGCCACCTCCGGGCCGGACGCCCAGTCACGGGTCGCGCCCCGACTCATGGCGAAGTCGCCGAGATCGGAGCGATACGCGCGGAGGGTCGCGTCCGCGAGGCCACGCTCGACCCGCAGGTAGGTCAGGTAGTCCTCGACGGCCCGGTCCAGATCGACGGTCACGTGCGTCCCGGCGTCAGGCGCCGGCCCCGGCCGACCGCCCGGCCCGCCAGCACTCCGCACGGTCCAGCAGGTCCCGCGCGGAGAGGACGGCCGCCTCGCCCCCGGACGGCCCCCCGATCATCAGGGCCAGCTCTGCCACCCGCCCGTCGTGGTCTAGGCGCGTGATCTCGGTCACGGTCCGGCCGGCCCGCTCGCGCTTGGCAATCCGGTAGTGGGCGTCCGCGTAGGCGGCGATCTGCGGCAGGTGGGTCACGCACAGGACCTGGTGATCACGAGCGAGGGTCCACAGGCTGCGGCCCACCGGGTCTGCGCTCCGGCTCCCGATACCGGTGTCAATCTCGTCGAACACGAGCGTCGGGGTCTCGTCCACGTCCGCCAGCACCTGCTTCACCGCGAGGGCAACCCGCGACAGCTCGCCCCCCGATGCGATCCGTGCCATGGGTCGCGCGGGCTCGCCCGGGTTCGGCCGGAAGGTGAACACGACCGTGTCGATCCCGCTGGCGTCGAACGCGACCGCGTCCCCATCCACCTCCACCGCGGGGTCGTCGCGGGCGGCTGGGCGGCGGCCCAGGGACACCGAGAACGCCTCGGCCGGGAAGCCGAGCTCGGCCAGGACCGCGGATACGGCGCGGCCCAGCTCGTCGGCGGTCCCGTGGCGCAGGATCGACAGCGAAGCCGCGGCGTCGGCCACCTCCAGCAGCAGGCGGGCGTCCTCCCGGGCCCGCCCGGCACGCTCGTCCTCGAGACCGCGCAGCCGGGCGGCCTCTGCCGCGGCTCGCTCGCCGTGCGCGATGACGGCCTCCTCGTCGTCTCCATAGCGTCGGAGGAGCCGGTGGATGTCGCCGAGGCGATCCTCCAGGAGGGCCAGGCTGTTGGGGTCGTGGTCCACGGCCCCGGCCAGTGCCCTCGCCTCGGCGGCCACGTCCTCGAGCTCCGCCTCGAGGCCCGCAAGGCGATCCGCGAGAGCACCCCATCGCCCATCGAGCCGCGCCAGGACCCGGACCTCGCGCTCAGCGAGCGCCACGCGCTCTCGTGCACCGCGTCCCTCCGCGAGGAGCGTCTCGCGCACTGTGGCCGCGCCCGACGCGATGGTCTCGCCGTGCTGGGCTGACGCGAGCTGCCGGGTGATCTCAGCGGCCTCGCCCACCCGCAGCCCGGCGGCTGCGATCTCGGATGCCTCGTGCTCATGGAGCTCCAGCCTGCGCACCAGCTCGCGAGGATCCATGGACAGCTCGGTCAACGCCGCCCGGTTCGACCTCCAGCGCTCCACGGCACCGGCCACGAGCGCCCTCGCCTCCGCGTGACCGCCGAACGCGTCGAGCAGGTCCCGCTGCCAGTCCTCGTCCAACAGGCGCTGCTGGTCGTGCTGCCCGTGGATCTCGACCAGACCGCCCGTCGCCAGTGCGAGGCGGCCGGCCGTGACGGTCTCGTCGTCCAGGCGTGCGGTGGAGCGCCCGCCCGCGCCGACCTCCCGCACGGCGATGAGCGGCTCCGGCACCCTGTCGAACAGGGCCTCCACGCGCGCGCTCTCGGCCCCGTGCCGGACCAGCGTCGTGTCGGCGCGCGCGCCGGTCGCCAGGCCGAGGGCGTCGATCAACAGGCTCTTGCCCGCTCCGGTCTCCCCGGTAAGCGCGTTGAAGCCGGCCTCGAGCGGCAGCCGCAGGCGGTCGATGAGCGCGAGATCGCTCACCGCCAGCTCGAGCAGCCGGCCCGGGCGCCGGGAGTCAGCCTCGGTTGACACCATCAGGATGGCAGCAGCTCGACCTTCGTGCGCAGCAGGTCCCAGAACGGCATGGCGCCATCGGGCTCCACGAACCGGATCGGACGCTCTAGGGCACGGATCTCGACCACGTCCCCCACCTGGATCCCGTGGTCTTCGCGGCCGTCGATGGACACCAGTGCCTCGTGCGCGTCCAGCACCCGGCAGCGCACCACCTGGTCCCGCGACACGACGATCGACCGGATGGCCGAGAGGTAGCCCGCGATCGGCGTGACCACGAGGTTCCGGCTCAGCGGATCCAGGATCGGCCCGCCCGCCGAGAACGAGTACCCGGTCGAGCCGGTGGCGCTGGACACGACCAGGCCGTCGGCAACGAACGTGGCCAGATGCGACTCGTCGATGGTCACGTCCAGGCGGACGACACGCGCCAGCGAGCCCCGAGCGATGACGATGTCGTTGAGCGCCGTGAAGCGGGTCGGGCCGGGCCGGCCCGCCGGGAGGATCGCCCCGCTCAGGCCCATGCGGTCACGGACGGTGAATGTGCCCGCGCGGAGCTGCTCCAGGACGGGCTCCAGGCCGTGGGCCTCGGCCTTGGACAGGAAGCCCACCTTGCCCAGGTTCACGCCCAGCAGCGGCACGTCCACCTCGGCTACCGCCTGCGCGGCCCGGAGGAAGGTGCCATCTCCGCCCAGCACGACCAGAACGTCCGATCCCGGGAGCCCGGCGATCAGCTCCTCCGTCTCGCCGGCCGGCGCGGCCCAGTGCTCCACGCCGCGCATTTGGCACCAGCCGGCAGCCCGCTCGCGCAGCTCGAGGGCGGCATCGATCGTGGGGTTGTAGGCAAACCCGATCCGGCGCAGCGTCACGAGGCATCCTCCCAGGCGGCCGCAACCGCGACCGCGATCCGCTTCTCCAGGTTTGCGGTGGATGGCCCAGGGCCCATCCAGGCCAGGAACTCCCGGTTGCCCTCCGGGCCCAGGATCGGCGAGGCGATGACGTCCCGGACGCCCAACCCGACATTCCGCGCCGTGGCGGCGTTGTCGCGTAGCACCCGCAGGTGGACCTCACGATCCCGCACGACACCGCCCTTCGCGTCGGCGCGTCCAGCCTCGAACTGCGGCTTGACCAGCGCGATGATGGTCCCGGGTCCATCACGGAACACTGACCGGACCGGACCCAGCACAAGGGCGAGCGAGATGAACGCGACGTCGATGACGGCAAGTGTGACGGGCTCCGGGAGCGTGTCCGAGACCAGGTTCCGCGCGTTCACGCGCTCCATGGAGACGACGCGCGGGTCACGCCGGAGCTTCTCGGCCAGCTGGCCGTAGCCCACGTCCACGGCGTACACACGGCTGGCCCCGCGAGCCAGGAGCACCTCGGTGAAGCCGCCCGTCGATGCGCCGACGTCCATGGCCACGAGCCCGGACGGATCCACCGGGAAGGCGTCCAGGGCAGCCAGCAGCTTGTGCGCACCGCGACTGACCCACTGCCGGCCTGGGTCAACAGTCACGACGGCGTTCCGGTCCACCAGGTCCCCCGCCTTGAGGTCATGACGGGCCGCATCCCCCTCCCCCACCCGCACCTGGCCCGCGAGCAGGATCGCCTGCGCCCGCGACCGCGTCGGGACGAGGCCACGGTCGACGAGGACCTGGTCGAGTCGGATGCGCTTGGCGGTGGCGGCCGGCATGTGCCTATCGTGGCACAGCCGTCTCATCCGGGGCTTGTCGACGCGCGGGCCGGCCGGTGGCGCCGGAGAGGCCGGCCGATGGCGCAGGCGCGCGGCCGCGCCGGTCAGGCAGAGGTCGCAGGGTCCTCGGGCAGCCCGGCCGCGAGGGCGTCCACGAGGGACCCGACGAGCCAGCCCAGGTACGCGTACACGATCCGCCTCCTCGCGTCAGGGTCGTCGGGCCGGATGGCCGCCTCGTCATCGCCGTCCGTCACGCCCAGGCTGGTCCCGAGGACCAGGCGGAGATCGTTGCAGGCACCGAGCCATGCGGCCGCCTGCTCCTCGTCGAGCTCGGTCTCGTCCACCGTCTGCTCGACGACCGCTAGCCTTCGCCGGCGACCGTCCTCGAGATCGGCCCCGACGAGGTCGATGTACGCAGCCTCCCGTACCGGATCGTCCGGGAATGCCGCAGGATGGAGTCGCGCGAGCCCGGCAGCTTGTGGCCCGTTCGCCTGCTCGTCCAGCTCCTGCCGAAGCTCCCTGACGAGCGAGGCGATCACCTCGCGCTCCTGCGGGTCGAGGTGCAACCGGAACCGGTCGTGGCCGCTCCGCGTGACGGGCGGTCCGGGCTCGCTCATGGGTGATCAGTCCTGCTGGATCGTCGCCCACAACCCGTGGGCATGCAGGCGCGAGGCGTCGTGCTCGCACCGCTCCTGCGTGCCGCCCGAGACCACGGCACGGCCCTCGTGGTGGACCTGCAGCATGAGCGCGGTCGCCCGGGCGTGGCTGTACCCGAACAGCTTCCGGAACACGTAGGTGACGTAGGTCATGAGGTTGACGGGATCGTTCCACACGACCACCACCCACCGCCGGGCAAGCGCGGGATCGACGTCCAGCTCGTCAACGGGGGCGGTCTCGCGCTGCCTGGTGACGGACGGGTGGCTCATCAACGTGGATCGTGCCACAGCCGGGCAATGACGGGGCGCGCCGCGCGAGCGTCAGCCGGCGGCCACCGGAGACTGGATCCCGAGGAGGTCGAGCGTCTCCTGGACCTGGGCGGTGAGGCCCGAGACGTCGAGCCGGATCAGGCGCCGCAGGTCGGTGACCGACCCGTGGTCCACGAACCGGTCACCCGGGATCCCGAGGATCCGGACCGGGATGTCGCGCAGCGCGGGATCGGCGAGGCGGGCCTCCTCGAGCATCTCGAGCACGCCGGCTCCGAACCCGCCCGTGACCACGCTCTCCTCGAAGGTCACGACCAGCCGCTTGTCGCGGGCACCGTCGAGGATGAGCTCGCGGTCGAGCGGCTTGGCAAAGCGCGCGTTGATCACGCCGACCGACCAGCCGTGCGCCTCCAGCCTGTCGGCGGCCTCCAGGGCCCGGGCCGTGATGGGCCCGAACGTCACGAACAGCAGGTCGCGACCCTCGCGCAGCGTCTCGCCGCGACCGACCGGCAGCACCTCCGGCTCCCGCTCGGGTATGCCGAAGCCGGCATCGCGCGGGTAGTGCAGCGCGAACGGATGGTCCTGGGCCAGCGCGGTCCGCACCAGCGAGCGGAGCTCCTGCTCGTCACGCGGGCTCGCGATGACGAGGTTGGGCAGCATCCGCTGGGCCGGGATCGTGAACATCCCCTGGTGGCTGGTGCCGTCCTCGCCCACCAGGCCTGCGCGGTCCACGGCGAGCAGCACCGGGGCGTCGTTCTGGCAGACGTCGTGGACGGTCTGGTCGAACGCTCGCTGCAGGAACGTGGAGTAGAGCGCCACGACCGGGCGCATGCCGCCCAGCGCGAGGCCGGTGGCAAGGGTGACGGCATGCTGCTCCGCGATGCCCACGTCGATGAACCGCTCCGGGTAGGCGGCCTGGAGCTTGGACATGCCGGTGCCCGTGGGCATGCCCGCGGTGATGCCCACGATGCGCCGGTCCTGTTCCGCCATCGCGACCAGCTCCAGGGCGAAGTACGCGGTGTAGTTGGGCTGCCGCCGGGTGTTCTGGGGATCCCCGTCCGACGCACCGGGTGCCGGCGCCACGGCGTCACCATCGGTCGCACGCTCGGACGTCTCGTGGGTCCGGCGATCGGCCATGACCGACGCCGAAGGCGGGGCTCCCTCGTCGGCCTCGCGTGAATGGGTCACGGAGGAGCCGCCCGCCGCCGACGAGGACATGCCGTCGCCGTTGGCCCTTGGGCTCGTGACGCGGTCAAGCGCGTCGGTCGTCGGCGCGAGCGTGATCGGCGGCAGGGCGGCGCCGTGGAACGAGATCTGGTCTGCCTCGGCCGGCTTGTAGCCCTTGCCCTTCTGGGTGCGGACATGCACGATGACCGGACCGTTGAGGGCCAGCGCCCGCCGGAACGTCTCCTCGAGCGCGGGGCGATCGTGGCCGGGCATGACGCCGATGTAGGTAATCCCCAGGTCCTCGAACAGCTGGCCGGGCTGCGCGAACGTGACGACCGACTGGCGGAACCGGCGGCTGATCTCGAGGAGCCGCGGTCCGACCACCGGGACGTGCTCGGTCGCGGTGTCCCAGGCGCCCTTGCCCTGCTGCCAGGCCTGCGACAGCTTGATCTCGGACAGGTACTTCGAGATCGCCCCGACCGACGGGCTGATCGACATCTCGTTGTCGTTGAGCACGATCAGGAGCTGTGTCTGGCGGTGCCCGATGTCGTTGAGCGCCTCGAGCGACAGGCCCGAGAGCAATGCGGCATCGCCGACGACGACGGCAACCCGTTCCATCGAGTGCCGCAGGTCCCGGGCCGTCGCGAGGCCCTGGGCGATCGACAGCCCGGTGCCGGCATGGCCGCCGTCGAACACGTCGTGCTCGGATTCTGTGCGCCGCGGGAACCCGCCGATGCCGTCGATCTGGCGCAGCGTGTCGAAGCGTCCGAGGCGTCCGGTCAGCAACTTGTGCGCATACGCCTGGTGTCCCGTATCCCACACGATCCTGTCGCGCGGCGACTCCAGCAGGCGATGCAGCGCCAGGGTAACCTCGACGACGCCCAGCGACGACCCCAGGTGGCCACCAGTGGTGGCGACGGTGCGGATGATCGTCTCCCGAATCTCGGCGGCGAGCTGGTCCAGCTCGGGCTCCGAGAGTCCACGGAGCTCCGCAGGGTCCTGGAGGCGGTCGAGGATCGGCACGAGCTCAGCTCCTGGTGGTCGGCGTGGCGTGCCGGCTGTGACGGCTGGGCGTGCCATCGGGTGATGCCTTGGCCCGATGGTCGCCGGCAGGGCCCCGGTTGTCTCGGGTGCGACGGTGGTGGCCCGCTCCGACCACTCGCCGGCCGGATAATGTGATATCGGATAGTAGCAGGATCACTGCTCCATGGCGGCTGGACGTCATGCCGGCTCCTCCTCCGCGTCCTCCGGCCGGACATCGACCGCGACCGCCGCCCCACCGGGCTTTGCCATCAGCTGCTGGACCCTGAGCTCGGCCTCCGCCAGGAGGCGCTCGCACCGCCGCTGCAGGGCGACGGCCCGCTCGTACAGGCCGATCGTCGCCTCCAGGGACTGCCCACCCGCCTCGAGCGCCGCAACTACGCGCTGGAGCTCGGCGAACGCATCGTCATAGGCGAGCGCTTCGACCTCGACGGTCGCCTCCGGTCCGGTGGCCTCAGTCACGGCTGCTCCTGGGTGCTGGCTGGGTCGGGCGGCCCCGACGACGGCGCGCCGGGCTCCGGCGGCCGGGATGGCGGCGACATGATCCGGTCGATGCGGCCGGCCACGATGATACCCACGAGGATCCCCACGAACACCACGAGACCCACGATCCCGACGAAGATGATGAGGTCGGTCACGCGCCGAGGTCTCCGGCTGACCCGTCGCTCGTCGCCGCCAGCGTGCCCTCGGCGAGCGTGAGCCGCAGGCTCGTGCCGGCAGGCGCTGCGACGGGATCCCGCAGGATCGCGCCGTCGGCCGCCCGCCGCACGATCGCGTAGCCCCGCGAGAGGGTCGCCTGGGGGCCCAGCACGGCCAGGGATGCAGCGGCGGCGGCAAGTCCGGCGGACGCGCCACGGACGCGGGCATCGACCGCCCGAGGGTAGCGCGCGCCCAGGGCCTCGAGCCGGGCGCCGTCCGCCGCGAGCCTTCGTGGCAGGACCGGGGCCAGCCGTCCCGCCGTACCCTCGGCTGCCCGCGCGGCGCCGTCCAGCCGAGCGACCACCGCCCGCGCCGCCCGGTCGAGCAGGAGCCCCGACCGCTCTCGGGAGGCGGCGAGCTGGGCGCCGGGCTCGAGACGCGCCAGCGCCCGGCGCTCCGCGTCCGTGTCGCGACGCGCCACCGCGAGGCCCCGCACTGTGGCGCGGTCCGCCCTCCCGCCGAGCTGGCGCACCGCCCCCATGACCTCGAGGCGGTCCGGCACCACGAGCTCCGCGGCCGCCGATGGCGTAGGGGCCCGCACGTCCGCGGCGAAGTCCACCAGCGTCACGTCCACCTCGTGGCCCACACCCGTGACGACAGGGACCGGGTGCGCGACCACCGCCCGCACGACATCCTCGTCATTGAACGCCCAGAGATCCTCCATGGACCCGCCGCCGCGGGCGAGGATGGTGACCTCGGGGGCATCGCCACCGCGGCCGGCCTCCCGCTCGGCGGCCGTCCAGCGCTCCAGGCGTCGGAAGGCGGCCACGATGCTGGCCGGGGACCCGTCTCCCTGGACCTTGCACGCCACGAGCAACACCCGGGCGGACGGCCAGCGTCGGGCCAGCACGTTGCACACGTCGCGCCAGACGGCGCCCGTCGGGGAGGTGATGACCGCGATGGTCCGGGGCCGGTCCGGCAGCTTGCGCTTGCGGGCAGCGTCGAACAGCCCTTCCTCGGCCAGGCGGGCCTTGGTCTGCTCGAAGCGGAGGGCGAGGTTGCCAACGCCGGACGGCTGGAGCGATTCCACGTAGAGCTGCAGGGCCCCCTGGGGCTCGAACAGGTCCATCCGCCCATGGGCCACAACCTGCAGCCCGGTCTGCGGCTGGAACGGAGAGCGAGCCCGATCGTCGCGGAACCACACGCACTGGAGCTGGGCGCGGGCATCCTTGAGCGTGAAGTAGGCGTGACCCGCGGACGAGACGGTGACCCGGCCGACCTCGCCCTCGACCCACAGGTCGCGCAGCCCCTCGTCCGAGCGGACGCGGTCCCTGATCGCCCGGCTGACCTCCGACACCGACCTGACGCGCAGGCCGAACGTGCCACCGGGCACCGCCGGGCGCCGCGGCGCGACCCCGTCAGGATCGTCGGGCAGGCTGTCCCACGACGGAAGCAGCCAGTCGGGAGGTTCCGGGGTGCGGCTCATGCGCCAACGGTACGATGGGTGGCACGCCGCCGCGACCCGGGTCCGGCCGTGTCCTACCTGGCGAAGGCCGATCCGAAACCGTCCTGGCGCTCGGAGGCACCTGGGACGCCCGGCGACGACTGCGACCAGGCGGCCGCGCCCGCCGTCGTGATGCCCGCCGGGGTTCCGGGCAGGACGACGACCATTCCGGCCCTCCAGGCGCCCTTGACACGGTCGCCCGGGATCCCGACGACCAGGTCGGAGCGGCCATCCCCAGACGTGTCGAGGGCGGCGATTGCCGCCCCGAACCGGTCGCCCGTTGCTGCCGGACCCGGGACGCCAGGCACCTCCTGCGTCAGGCGCTGCGCATCGCGGACGCGCAGTCCGTGGGCGCCGCCGTACAGGACCGTTACCACGCCGTGGGCGTAGGACCCTGCGGGCTGGTTGTGTACCGCGACGGTCTCGTCGGGACTGCCGATCGCCAGGTCGTCACGGCCATCACCGTCGAGGTCCCCCACCGCGAGCACGGATCCGAACCGGTGTCCGGCGGACGCGCGGCCCGGGACGCCGGCCGATGCCTGGCTGAAGACCCGGTTGCCGACGACCGTGATCCCGGCAGCGGAGCCCCGCAACACCTGCACGATGCCCTGGTCGCACTCACCGTACGCAGCCATTGCGTCGCCCCAGCTGTCGTCGCCACAGCCGCGGTGAGCGAGGTCCTCGGCGGGTGCGCCCACGGCGAGGTCCGCGTGCCCGTCCGCATCGAAGTCGCCCATCGCGAGCGCAGTGCCCCACTCGTCGTCCTCGCGTTCGCCGGTCGCGGAGCCTCGAACCCCGGGCGTGTCCTGCGACCACGCCTCCACCCGCGCGGCCGGCCCCGGATCCGCGCGTCCGTATACGATGGTGACCGTGCCGCCAAGATCGTCTCCGTCGAGACCGACCGCAATGTCCGAGGCCCCGTCGCCGTCCACATCGCCGATCGCCATGGCCATGAAGGCGCCGTAGTAGTTGCGCTCCGTCCAGGCGACTCGGGCGGTGCCGAGGCCGCCCTCGCCGCCCGGTAGGACCACCAGCGAGACGGTCCTGCCGTTGCCGTCGGGGTATGGCCACGGGATCGCGCCCGCGACGAGATCCGGGTCGCCGTCACCATCGACGTCCCCCGCTGCAAGCGTGACTCCGAGCGAGACCGGATCGATGGAGGACTCAGACCCGAGCCGCAGCTCGGCCCGCCCGGTCGAGACCCCGTCGTCGGATCCGTAGAGGACCCAGATCCCCCGCCGGCCCGGCCATGCCCCACCGCTCAGCGTGCCGGTCACGGCCAGGTCCGCGTAGCCATCGGCGTCGAAGTCCGCCGACGCCAGCTCCTCACCGAATCCCTCGGCGGGACCGCCCGGGGGGACCGGCATCCCGGCCGCCCCCGGGTTCACGGACTGGGTGCCACGCGTGGTGAGACCGCGCGGCGAACCGAAGAGCACCACCACCCGCCCCGAGGTCCTTGGCCGGCGGCCGATCGCCTCGCCGGGGATGCCCACCGCGAGGTCCGCATAGCCGTCCCCGTTGAAGTCGGATGGCGCGGCCACGGCTGGGTGGTGATCGGCGACTGCCACTGGTGCCGTCGCCGCCAGCAGTGCGAGCGAGAGCAGCGTCGAGACGATGCGGGCGATCGCGACCAGATGCATCCGGTCCTCGTCGGACGGCGATGGACGGCCCTGCGACGTGCCGCAGGCTCCGGGCGTGACGCTCGACGTGGTCCCTAGAGGCGGGTCTGGTACTCGCCGGTGCGGGTGTCGATCCGGAGGGTGTCACCCTCGTTCACGAACAACGGCACCACCACGACGAGCCCCGTCTCGAGCGTCGCGTTCTTGCGGGCACCCTGGGCAGTGTCACCCGCGAAGCCGGGCTCCGCCTCGACGACCAGGAGGTCCACGGTCACCGGCAGCTCGACGCCCAGCGTGTCGCCCTGGTAGCTCGTCCGGTCGAGGGTCATCCCCTCCTTGAGGAAGCCCACGACGTCGTCCAGCGTGTCGGCCCGCAGGCTGAACTGCTCGTAGGACTCGTTCTCCATGAAGTGGAGGTCGTCCCCGTCGCGGTACAGGAACTGCACCGGGCGGCTGTCGATCTGGGCGCGCGGCCAGCGCTCGCCGGCCTGGAACGACTTCTCGACGGTGCTGCCCTTCTTGACGTTTCGCAGCTTGATCCGGACCTGTGCCGAACCTCGGCCCATCTTGATGTGGTGGTAGTCGAGGATCTGCCAGAGGTCGCCGTCAAGCTCGATGACGACGCCCTTGCGCAGCTCGCCGGTGCTGATCATGTGGCGGTGCTCCGGTGGCGCGTGGCGCGGTCGGAAGGCGTGCAGGCTCCGCGCGCGGACGATTTGGTGTGCCCGGGGATGCTACCAGAGGCGCCGGTCAGGCCGTCAGGCCGGGGTCCCGGTCCCGAGGTCCGGTTGTTCCACTCGGCCTCCTGCCTGGTCCCGTCTCCGAACGTGACGATCGTCGTGCCGTCGCCCATCTGCTCGTTCAGGTCGCCCTCAGGTGTCGAGGACGATGACGTCGCGCGGGAAGTGGGTCAGCAGCTCGACGAGGCCGCGCTCCACATCGAGATGGACCAGGTCCTCGATCCGGACGCCGGTCTCGCCATCGAGGTAGATGCCGGGTTCAACGGAGAAGACCGTCGGGCTGGGGAGCGGCGTGTCAAGGGCGTTCCGGGACAGGCGCGGCTCCTCGTGAGTGGCCAGCCCGATGCCGTGGCCCAGTCCGTGGCCGTAGGCCTGCCAGGTGCCCACGGCGTCGATCACGCCCCGGGAGATCGCATCCATGCCCCGCCCGTTCGGGACCGTGCCGGCCATGAGGCCGCTCTGGAGCGCATCGATCGCCGCCTGTTGGGACTGCGCGACGAGATCGTAGACGGCGAGGTCCCGTTCCGCGGGCTCCCCGATGAACAGGGTCCGGGTCATGTCGCTGCGGTAGCCCTCGACCTGGGCCCCGAAGTCGAAGAGGAGCACCTCGCCGGCGAGCACCGGGCGATCGCCGGGCGCCCCGTGCGGGAGCGCGGCCTCGGGTCCCGCGAGACAGGCGACGTCGAACGCGAGCGCCTCGGCGCCACCCGTCCGCATCAGCCACTCGAGACGGAGGGCGAGGTCGTGCTCGGTCACACCCGGCCGTATCTCGGACAGGAGCGCCGCCAGGGCCCGGTCCGCTACGGCGCAGGCCGCGGAGATCCGCTCGATCTCGTCAGACGTCTTGACCGCGCGCATCGCCTCGATCCAGCCGTCGGCCGGCACCAGCTCCACCCCGGGGGCGGCAGCTTCGAGGCGTTGCCACAGCGCATGGGACACCGCGGTCGCCTCGACGGCGACCCGGTTGACGCCGGACCGCTCGCACAGTCGCGGCCAGGCCGCCGCGAGGTCGTACCCGATCTCATCGACGATGACCTGGGGGGCCTCGCGCCGCGCCTGGATCGTGTAGCGGGAGTCGGTGACCAGCACCACGTCCTCCGGGCCCACGAGGATCTGGCCGGAGTGTCCGGCGACCTTCTCCTCACCGGCGGCGAGAGTGAACCCGGTCAACCAGCGCATGTGCTCGGGCTTGACGCCGAAGTAGGCATCGACCCCCTCGGCCGCCATGCGCGAGCGAAGCCGCTCCAGGCGCTGCGGCTGGTGGGAGCGCTCGGCCTCCTGCCAGCGCGCCCGCGTGGCTGCACCGGGCGGCGATGCGAAGTCGGTCGGGTCCGGGAGGATCACCGCTGGGCTACTTGCCGTACTTCGCGACGTTCTTATCGTGCTGCGCCTTCGTCTTGGAGAAGGCGGAGGAACCCGTGCCATCGCCCTTGGCGATGAAGAACAGGTAACCGGTCTTGGTATCGGGGTTGAGCGCGGCGTCGATCGACGGAAGGGCCGGCGAGCTGATCGGGCCGGGCGGCAGCCCGCTGCTGGTATAGGTGTTGTACCCGGCGAGGCTGTCCGGCAGGGAGGCCGGCAGCTTCTCCTTGAGCGAATCCCAGAACACGTACTTCGTCCAGTCGGACAACTTGAGCTTGTCCAGCTGGAGCGTGTCGTTGACGTAGAAGATCGTGGGGTCGGACTGGAGGAGTCCGGTCGGCCACTTCTTCGGGTTGAGCCGGTTCTCGTAGACGCCGGCGATCAGCGGTCGCTCCTCGTCCAGTACCGCCTCGCGCTCGACGATCGATGCCAGCGTCAGGATCTGCTGGAAGGTGAGGCCACGCTCCTTGGCGACGGCGAGGCGCTCCTCGCCAACCCGGTCGTGGAACGCGTCGAGCATCATCCGGATGAGTGCCTCGGCGGTCGTGGGCGACTCGCCGTCAACCCGCAGGGTGTAGGTCGCCGGGTACAGGAAGCCCTCCAGCGAGCTGCCCTTCGCGCGGATGGCCTTGTCCAGGAGCCACGGATAGTCTCCGAGAAGCGCGTCCGTGGGGTTCATGGCCAGGTCATAGAACTCCTGGGCGTCGACCCCGGTGCCCTGGACCGTCTCGAGCTTGGCCGCCATCTGCTCGATCCGTAGCCCTTCACGGAACGTAACGCTCTCGGATTGCGCGACGATCCGGTTGTCCACCAGGCCTGCGACGACCTCCGCCGGCGTCAGGTTGCCGGCCAGCGCAAAGCGACCGGCGGTCAGCTGGGTTGCGAGGTCGTTCATGCGTGCCTCGAACAGGAAGGCTCGCTCGCTGTCGATCACGCCCGCCTCCGCCAGCTTCGGCGCGAGGATCGCGGGCGTGTCGCCATCTGCCACGACGACCACGATCTCGGCTCCATCCGCCCCCGCAGGGCTGGTCAGGGCCGTGCCGAGGTCCTCGCGCACGAGATCGGCGACGAACTCGAACCGGAGGGCGCCGGGGTTGGACTCGGCGATCGGAACGACCACGAGCCGCGCGATCGGCCGGGCGATGGTGAACAGCGCGACCAGCACCAGGGCCGCGAGTACGAGCAGGAACAATGCGAAGCGCAGGAAGCCAGGCACGCCACCGCCACGGTTCCCGTAGCGGTCGTAGCGACGCTGGTCACCGGGTCCGCGGCCGTACCGGCCCGTCCGCTTGTAGCCATTGGGCCGCCGGCCGCCGCCGTCGGGCTCCGGCACGGTCGTGGTGTCGCGCGGTCCCTGCCCGCTCCTGACGCTCACGTCGGCTCCATGGGGACGCCATCCCCGGTTGCGCCGAGCGAGGGAGCCGGCGCGGCGGCCATCGCCTTGGTCCGCCTCGCGTCCAGCTCGTCCTGGAGGATGACGCTCGCGGCCTCGCGATCGATTCGCGCCCGGAACGCGTTCCGCTGGGTCCTCGACGGGGGTCCGCCGGATCGGCCCCGCGGCATGCGGCCCAGGCGGCGCTCCGCCTCGAACGACGACAGGCGCTCGTCACGCAGCGTCACGGCCAGTCCGAGCCGTTCGCCGACCTCGCCGGCCCATTCGCGGGCGGCGACGGCCATCTCGCCCTCGGTGCCATTGGCCACGACCGGGAGGCCCACGACCAGCTCCTCGACGCCCTGTTCCCGGCAGACGCGCCCGATCGATTCGACATCGGCGTCCAGCGACGTGCCGCGGTTCACGGTTGCCAGCGGACGCGCGATCCCAACCCCCGAGTCGGCCACGGCGAGGCCGATCCTGCGGGACCCGAGATCGATTCCGAGGACGCGGCTCACCACGGGGAGGTCCCCGCGTAGCGGGTGGAGGAGGCACGGGGCGCCCGGCGGGCGCGCGGTGCGAGCCGGCCGCGGGCGCCCGTCGTGAGGGGCTGCTGCATCAGCCGGATGGTAGCCGCTCGCTCGGAATCCCGTCCTGGCCGGCGGATGGCGACCCGGCCGCGGACCGGCGCGGAGACGCCGACGACCCCGCGGCAAGGGGGTCGACGACCACGAGGGTCACCCGCTGCTCGAACGAGGGCACCGAGCCGCTCCAGTCCGGCCACAGGACGATCTCGACGTCGCCATAGGGCTCCAACAGCGCACGTGCATCGGCCTCCGACAGCCCGAGCACCATCGGGAGCAGCGTGGCGCCGTCGACCGGGCGGACCTGCTTCGCGGTCCCGGACACCGGGAACGAGACGACATCGCCGGTCACGGTCCCCTCCCCCACGGTCACAACCGTCGAGCCCTCGACGAGCTCGTACCCGGGCGTCACCGCATCCGCGAGCGCGGCTTCGGCGATCGTCGCGACAGGTCCCTCGTCGACGGCGAGCACGGTGCCATCTGCGGCAAGGCCCAGAGCGAACGTGTCCACCTCCTGGTTGACCAGCGTCGTCGGGTCGACGGTGGGGGTGGCCTCGCCGAGGACCGCGGTCTCCGGGAAGGCGGTCGAGGCGGGAGGCACCCGATCCGGGTTCGCGACCTCGACCTCGAACTGCGCTGCAAGGTCCGCCTGGAGCGTGGCCAGCGCGTCCTCGACGTCCTTCGTCGAGACGCGCGTGAACTCCTCCTTCGCGCCTCCGGTCGTGGGCGACGGATTGGTCACGGTGATCAGCGTCCGGTTGTAGCGCGCCGGGACGACCCGGATCGTCCCCGCATCCACGTTGCCGGCGGGCCCGGGCTTGACGGCCGTCACGGCAACTTCGCTGTTGGTGCAGCGGAGGTTGACGTTCGTGCCGCTTCCGGAGATGACCGCAACCGGCAGGAATACGGACTCGTCGACGGTGAACGCGATGCCACCGGCGGTCTTCACGATGGTGCCGTCCGGGATGGTGTAGGAGGCGGAGGGATCGCAGTTCCGCCAGCGGACGCCGCCCGTGGCCGCCGTGGTCTCTGTTCGCTTCCCGGTCGCCGCGAAGTCCGATGACACCTCGACCGGGATCGTGATCGTCTGGGCGGGGATCACCATGGCGTCCTCGTCGACCGCCGTCACGGCGGGATCGGCGCGCACGGTGAGGTCGACGGGTCCGACCGGTTCGATCCTGGGAGTCACGCTGATCTGTGCCGTGGGCAGGAACAGGAACGCCGCGGCGCCGGCGGCGACCAGCGACCCCGCAAGGATCAGCAGGCCGGCGACAAGGCCGGCCCGGGGAGCGCGACGCCGCGCCTTCACCACGGGCACGTCCCGACCACGGTGGACGACGGCGTCGAGCTCCGCCTCGCGCTCGTCGGCCACGCCGGGATCCGGGACGGCGCCGGGATCCGGACGCGACGTGGAGGCAAAGCCGGCCACCGCGGCAGCACCCACGGATCCAGCCGCCCCGGCGCCGACGACGGCGACCGGGACCCCGATGTTGCCCTCGTCGTCCGGCTGGTCGAGCGCGGCCTCGTACTCGCCGACCGAGCCGAAGACCGGGATCCCCGCCGACGCGGCGAGGGCCCGGGCGGACGCGTCTGGCGCCACGATGTCGAGCCGGCGGCCGTTGGCCGTCGCCTCGCGGGCGAGCAGCCGGAAGTTGATCCGCGAGGTCGCCACGCGCGACCCGAACGGCACCACCAGCGCCACCCTGTCGTCGTCCGCCTGGCGGATCCGCGTGGCAGCAGTGGTGATCTCGTCCTCGGCGTCGAGGTAGACGATCGTGGCCATCGCGATCCCGGCCTAGACCTTCATCGCCCGCAGGACCCGGCGCAGCGCGGCGTCCAGTGGGTCCTCCGACGTCTGGATCTCGATCGCCTGCCAGGCGAGCCCGAGCGGGGTGACGTCCTGCTGGTCCACCAGCAACTCCGTGGCATCGGAGATCGCCTCGACCTCGCCCGGCGACATGATCGCCACCTCGGGCGGGCGCGCGAATGGCAGGCGCTTCCAGAAGCGCTCGGCGGCGAGGGCATCGCGGATCTCGGGCAGGCGGGATCCGCCCCCGCAAAGGTGGATCCGCGACGGGAGCATGTCACCGGCCGCGAGCTCCTCCATCACCAGCTCCACGCCGGCGGCCCACACCGCCACGTCGTCACCGACGATCTCCTTGACCGCTTCGTGCTCCGGCATCGCGAAGCCACGGGCGTAGTCCACCTTGAGCTCCTCGGCCCGCGGGAAGGGCAGGTCCAGGCGGTCCGCGATCGATTTCGTGAAGGCGC
This sequence comes from uncultured Chloroflexia bacterium, assembly GCA_963713975.1. GTDB lineage: Bacteria > Chloroflexota > Limnocylindria > Limnocylindrales > CSP1-4 > CAIXZV01. Next base: position 2,910,256 of record OY970218.1, on the reverse strand, counting down.
GGCCTCCGAGGGCGAACATCCGCGTGCCCTCGATGCCGCCCTGGCGGACGAGCGCGACGTCTGTCGTCCCGCCTCCGACGTCCACGAACAGCGCGCCGGCCTGGCGCACGTGCTCGGCGCCCAGGACCCGCGCCACCGCGTACGGCTCCGCGACGATCTCCAGGAGCTCGAGATCCAGCTGGCTCGCCACCGATTGCAGCGCTCCCAGGTGCACGAGGGGTGCGAAGGCGTTGAAGATGCCGATCCGGATGTGGCGGCCTTGGAAGCCGACCGGGTTGGAGAGCCCGTAGCCGTCGATGGACGCGCCGACGATGGCGCTGTGCACGAGGCGCACGTCCACGTGCGGGAGTCCCGTCTCCCAGGTGATCGACCGCTCCGCCTCCTGGAGCGCCTCGCGCTGGACGCTGTCGATGAGCTTGACCAGCTCGGCGTCGTTGATGGGGACCTCGGGCTTCTTGCGTTCCTGGGTAAGGGTCGTCGTGAACCCCTTGACGAGCTCGCCAGCGATCCCGATCACGACCTGGGTCGGCCGGAACCCGGCCATCTCCTCGGCCTCCTGGAGCGCGACGGCGCAGTTGTCGACGACGGCGGCGATGTCGGCGACGGTGCCCGACTGCATGTGGCTGAGTCCCTGCCGCCGGCGGCCGACTCCACGGACGGTGCCGTGGCCCTGGTCGTCGATCTCGAACACGAGTGCCTTCGCGAACTCGGTGCCGATGTCGAGCGCCGTGCACGCGGCGGGGACCGGCGCCTGGTCGCGGTCCCAGAGACGTCGCAGGAAGGACATCTAAGCGACCCCTGCCACGCGGCGGCCGTGGCTCATGAGGACCCGGCTCCCGCGGCCACGGCCGCACGGACGGCCGCGATCGCGTCCCCGAGTCCCTCGGCTCGCGTGCCCTTGCCCTGGGCCATCTGCGGCCGGCCCCCGCCCCGGCCGTCGATGCCGGCGATGGCACCCTGGACCAGCGCGCCGGCCCCGATGCCGCGGGCCACGAGGTCCTCCGACACGGTCACGAACAGCTGCGGCTCGTCTGCGGCCAGGCCAAGGGCGATGACGCCGCTCGGCAGCGAGCCACGAACGTCCCTGGCAAGCCCCTTGAGCGCGTCGATCGACTCGAGGTCCAGGGCGGCACCCACGAACAGCACGCCCGGGGCGATCTCCACCGCCCGCCCGGCGAGGTCGGCCGCCTTCGGAGGGCCGCCTGCCGCCCCTCCGGCCTTGAGACGCCGCTTCGTGTCGCGCAGCTCGTCCTGGAGGGTGGCGATGCGCTCCTCGACCGCCTCCGGGCCGCGGGCCCCGACCGCGATGGCGGCCCGGTCCAGGAGGGCGAAGCGCTCCTCCATCAGCCGATCGGCGGCGACGCCGGTCACGGCCTCGATGCGGCGCATCCCGGACCCGATGCTGCGGTCGCCGATGATGATGAAGTTGCCCACCTGGCCCGATGCGCGGCAGTGGGTGCCGCCACACAGCTCGTGGCTAAACCCCTCGACCCGGATGGTGCGCACCCTCTCGCCATACTTCTCGTCGAAGAAGGCGTCTGCGCCCGCGTCCTGAGCCTCCGCCATCGTCATCCACTCGATGCTCACCGGCCGGTCCTCGCGGACCACGCGGCGGACCTCGTGCTCGATGGCCGTCCTCTCCTCGTCGGCCAGCGCCCGGTCGAACGGGAAGTCGAAGCGCAGGTAGTCGGGATCGACGAGCGAGCCCGCCTGGCGTGCGCGGTCCCCCACAACGTTGCGCAGGGCGCGGTGCAGCAGGTGGGTACCGGTGTGGTTGCGCATCGTGTGGGCCCGGCGTTCGGGATCGACCTCGGCACGCAACACGTCACCCACCCGGATCGCCCCGTGCAGGGCCCCGCGGTGGACGATCAGTCCGGCGGTCTGGGTGCCGGCCACGCGCTGGACGTCACGCACCTCGAACACGGCCGTGCCGTCGACCAGGCGCAGGACACCCGTGTCGGCGACCTGGCCGCCGCTCTCCGCGTAGAACGGCGTGCGGTCGAGGACGATCTCCGCCGTCGCGCTCGCCTCCGCACGGAGCTCCACCTCGGCGATGGCCTCCAGCGACTCGTACTCGGTGCCGTCCCGCAGGATCGCGACGATGGTCGCGTCACCGGACGTGGCCTCGTAGCCGGTGAACTCCGTGGTCCCGGTCCGGCCCAGCAGGGCGTTGTAGAGCGACGCCAGCTCGGCGGTCCTGAGCAGGTCCGCCTTGGTCCCGGTCCTGCTGCGGTCGCGCTGCTCCTCGAGCGCTGTCCGGAACCCCTCGAGGTCGGTGCGGACGCCATACTCGGCCGCGAGCTCCACCGTCAGGTCGATCGGGAAGCCGTAGGTGTCGTGAAGGCGGAACGCGACCTCGCCGGGCAGCACCGGCGCATCGTCGGGGAGATGCTCCGGGGACCGGCCCACGACGCGCTCCGCGTCTGTCAGCGGGACCAGGGCCTCCTCGAGGAGCCCGACACCCGCGGCGAGCGTGCGGTTGAACTGCCGCTCCTCGCGCTCGATGACGCCGAGGATCTCGGCCTTGCGCTCCACGAGCAGCGGGTACGCCTCGCCCATGGTGTCGATCACGACCTTGGCCGTCTCGCCCAGGAATGGCTCGGTCCGACCGAGCAGGCGACCGTGGCGGATCGCGCGCCGCGTGATCCTGCGCAGGACGTAGCCCCGGCCCTCGTTGGACGGCAGGACGCCGTCGGCCACGAGGAACGTCACGGCGCGGCTGTGGTCCGCGATCACCTGGTAGCTGAAGCGCTCCTGCTCGAAGGCGGCCGGGTCGTGCCCGAGGAGGTCCCTCATGCGGCCGACGATCGGCGTGAACAGGTCCGTGTCGTAGTTGTTGGTCACGCCCTGCACGACGCTCGCGACCCGCTCGAGACCCAGCCCCGTATCCACGCCCGGGGCGGGCAGCGGGGTCAGGCTGCGGTCGAGGTGCAGCTCGAACTCCATGAACACGAGGTTCCAGATCTCCAGCCAGCGCGGACAGTGCTCGCTGTGGTCCGGTGTGCACTCGGGTCCCTCGGCAAGGTGGGCTCCGCGGTCATAGTGGAGCTCGGAGCACGGACCCGACGGCCCGAGGTCCCCCATCCGCCACCAGTTGGCCTCGTCGCCATTCGGGAAGTCTCCCCAGCGGACCAGCCTCTCGGGCGGCAGGCCGATCTCGTCCTTCCAGATCGCGTGCGCCACGTCATCGGTGGTGTAGACGGTCGCCGCCAGCCGTGCGGCCGGGATCTGCAGGTCACCCGTGAGGAACTGCCATGCCCAGTGGATCGCCTCGCGCTTGAAGTAGTCGCCGAAGCTCCAGTTGCCCAGCATCTCGAACAGCGTGTGATGCCGCGGGGTGCGCCCAACCTCCTCGAAGTCGTTGTGCTTGCCGGCAACCCGGAGACATCGCTGGTAGTCGACCGCGCGCACGTACTCGCGTCGCTCCACCCCGGTGAGGGCGTCCTTGAACTGGACCATGCCGGAGTTGGTGAACAGCAGCGTCTGGTCGCCCGCCGGAACGAGGCTCGCGCTGGGAACCACCGTGTGGCCGCGCTCTGCGAAGAACTCCACGAAGCGAGCCCGGATCTCGGCGCCGGACAGGTACGGGATGACGGGCTCGGACGGCAACGTGGTGGACATCGGCCAATGGTACCGAACGGTGGGCGGTCGCTCGGTGCCGTCAGCCTCGATCGCGCCGGACCGAGCCTCGCCAGCGCATCAGCGCAGCGCCGGCGACGGCCGCCCCGACCAGGGCCCCTGCTGCGATCCCACCCAGGAACCGGCGTGACCGGTCACTGTCGCCGCCCAGGAGCTGCCCGAGGTCCGCGAGGGGGCCGAGCGCGTCGTCGACGCCCGTCGCTGGTCGGTCTGCCGGTCCGCCTGAGCCGGGTCGCCGGACCCGCCTCACCTGGTTTCCCCGGATCGCGGGCCAAGCGTTGCCAGGACGGCCACGATTCCGATGCCCACCCACGCCATGATGCAGGCGGTGATCAAGGCGAAGTCCCCGATCGCGAGCACGGTGACCCCGAGCCGTCCACCGATGGCGGCGCCGGCCCAGGCGCCGAGGACGGCCGCCGTGAGGGTGATCGGGAGCCGGCCGCCGGTCTCGCCGCGGATGAGCACGTAGAGCGCGGTGTTCACCAGGCCGACGAGGATCGCGAGCGGCAGCGCGGGCCCGATCGTCATGCCGGCACCTCGGCGGGCCGGGCCGGGACCGGGACCGGCGGCTCGGCGGCAGCGATGCGTCCGCCCCCCAGGCACACGTCGCCGTCATAGAGGACGCAGGCCTGGCCGGGTGCGACCGCCCACACGGGGGTGTCGGTCTCGACCGTCCAGCGACCGTTACGGCCCGGTTCCGCTGCCGATGCGGGGTGCACCCACGCATCCACGAGCGGCGCTCGATGGCGGATCCGGACCCTGGCACGGAAGGGGCTGAAGCCGCCGTCCCCGTCCCGGCGCCCGGGTGGCGCGTCGGCGACGAAGGTTCCGCCCTCGATCCGGATCGTGCGCGTCTCCAGGTCCTCCCGGCGGCCGAGCACGATGGCATTCGTGGCGGGATCGATGCGCGAGACGTAGCGGGGCTCACCGATCGCGACACCGAGCCCCTTCCGCTGGCCGACCGTGAAGCCGGCCGCACCGGCGTGCTCTCCGAGGTGAACGCCATCGGCGTCCAGGACCGGTCCCGGCTCCGGGACCCAGCCGCCGCGGGACCGAAGCTCAGCGCGGTAGTCGCCGCCGGGCACGAAGCAGATCTCCTGGCTCTCGGGCTTGTCCGCCGTCGCGAGGCACAGCCCCCGAGCGACCTCGCGCACCTCGGGCTTCGTGAGGTCGCCCAGCGGGAAGCGGCTGTGCCACAGCTGATCCTGGCGGAGGCCGTACAGGAAGTACGTCTGGTCCTTGGCCTCGTCGGCGGCCAGGGCAAGCACCGCGCGCGATCCGTCGGCGGTCTCGATGACCCGCCGCCGGGCGTAGTGGCCCGTGGCGACCGCCTCGCAGTCGTAGAGATGGCGCGCCCGTCCCAGCAGGGCCCCGAACTTCACGACCGTGTTGCAGTCCACGCACGGACTGGGCGTGCGGCCGTCCAGGTATGCGGCAAGGAACGGCTCGATGACCCCGGCCCCGAACTCGCGCTCCAGATTCATCACGTAGAACGGGATCTCGAGCCGGGCGGCCACGCGCCGCGCATCGTCCGCGGCGTCGACCGAGCAGCAGCTCTTCCGGAACTCCGCGGTGCTGTCCGCCACTTCGTGGAGGCGCATCCAGACGCCGACCACATCGTGGCCCTGGTCACGGAGCAGCGCGGCCGCCACGCTACTGTCCACGCCACCCGACATCGCGACCAGGATCCGGCTCATCCGGGCGTGACCCCCGGGGTCGAGATCCCGGCCGGAACGCGCGGGGCAGCCGCCACGAGCCGGCGGACGGCCTCCGGCACGAGCCTCGATGCCTCGTCGATCTCCGCCTCGGTCGTGGACCGTCCCAGGCTCAGGCGGACGGCGCCCCGCGCCTCGTCGGCGGGATAGCCCATGGCCGCGAGGACATGGCTCACCTCGCCAGAGCCGCTGGAGCACGCGGAGCCGGTGGACGCGGCGATCCCCAGGAGATCCAGCGCCAGCACCACGGAGCCGCCGTCGATCCCGTGCACGACCACCGAGAGGATATGCGGCAGGCGCTCGGTCGGATGACCGGTGAGCTCCACGCCCTCCACCTCCAGCACGGCTGTCGCCAGGCGGTCACGCAGTGCGCCAACGCGCTCGACGGACGCCGCTCGCTCCGCCGCGACCAGCTCGAACGCCTTCGCCATGCCAACCGCGCCCGCCACGTTCTCCGTGCCAGCCCGCCGGTGTCGCTCCTGTGATCCGCCATGCTGCTGGGCGAGGACGTGCGTGCCCTTGCGGATCCACAGGGCGCCGGAGCCCTTGGGGCCCTCTGCCTTGTGCGCCCCGAGCGCGACGAGGTCCGCGCCAAGAGCGTGGACATCCAGGTCCACCCAGGGCGCGGCCTGTACCGCGTCCACGTGGAGAAGGATCCCGCGGTGCCCCCGGACGACCCGGGCGACCTCTGCGATCGGCTGGACGGTTCCGACCTCGTTGTTGGCCAGCATCACGGTGACGAGGATCGTCCGGTCCGTGATCGCGTGCTCCACATCGGCCGGGTCGACGCGCCCGTAACGGTCGACGGGCACTTCGACGATCTCGAAGCCGAACTTCTCCAGGTGGGACAGTGAGTGGCCGACGGCATGATGCTCCACCGTCGACGTGACGAGCCGGGCGCCGCGAGCCCGCCCGGCCCAGGCGGCACCCTTGAGCGCCATGTTGCTTGCCTCTGTGCCGCCGCTGGTGAACACGACCTCGCGCGGATCGGCACCGATCGCCCGTGCCAGGCGTTCCCGGGCGTCGTCCAGCCCCTCGCGGGCCGCACGGCCCCACGTGTGCGCGGACGACGGGTTCCCAAACGTGCCACCCAGGTACGGCAGCATCGCCTCGAGCACTTCCGGGCGCAGTGGCGTGGTCGCAGCGTGGTCGAGATAGATCGCCATGGTCCGCGGATTGTACGTCCGTGGCGCATGGCCTCCCCGGTGCGCTCCCGGGCGGTTCCGGGAGCGTCCCGTAGACTCTGGGCAGTCACGACCGCCCGCCGCCCATCTCCGTGAGGTGTCGTCCGATGCGCAAGCCCTTTGTCCTCCTCCTGCCGCTGCTGCTCCTGGCGGGTCTCGTGCCGGCTCCTGGTGTCGACGCCGCCGGTCCGACCGTCTCGGGAACGCTGGTGAGCAAGGACAAGATGGCGCTGGGCCCCAACGCCGTGGCCATGATCTCGATCGTGGACCAGCAGGCCAGCCCGGACGCCGGCGTGATCGTCGGCTCGCAACGTGTCGATGGCGCCCAGCTGCCGCTCGCGTTCGTCGTCCCGTATGACGAGGCCGCCATCGATCCGGGTCACAGCTACGCCGTCTTCGCCAGCATCGTCGACGACTCGCGAACGCTGCAGAGCGTGGAGCCCGTGCCGGTGATCACCGGTGGACCGACCTCGGGGCTGTCGGTGCTGGTCGCCCCGCTGAGCTCGGCCTCGACGGCGACGGTGAGCGGGACCATCACTCGCCAGGACGGGAGCGCCCTCACGGCAGGGGCAACCGCCTTCGCCGCCCTCGTCAACCTATCTACGGGGACGATGGTTGCCCGCCAGTCGATCCCGTCCCCGGCCAAGGAGCCGATCCCGTTCACCGTCCAGTTCGACCCCGGGGTCGTCGATCCGTCGGTCACCTACGCCGTGCGCGCAGGAATTGTTGACGGCGACCGCCAGTGGTCGTCGCCGGAGGCCGTTCCAGCCATCGTGGGGGGCGCGGTCGTCACGGCGGTGAAGGTGCCTGTCATCCTGGTCAGTGGCAGCGCGCCCACCCCGACCGCCACACCCAAGCCGACGGCCGAGCCGACGGCCGAGCCGACGCCGAAGCCCACTCCCAAGCCATCGGCGACACCCAAGCCGACAGGCGAGCCAACTGCTGAGCCGACGTCCGAGCCAACTGCGGAGCCGACGTCCGAGCCAACCGCGGAGCCGACGTCCGAGCCAACCGCGGAGCCGACGGAGACCCCGTCACCGACCCCGTCACCTTCGCCGACTCCGTCCCCCACCGCGGAGGCGACGGCAAGCGCCACTCCGTCCCCGTCGCCCGACACCGGGATCATCAAGGGGACGCTGACCTACAAGGAGGACCACGAGCTATCCGCCGATGCCAGGGCGGTCGTCCTTCTGATCGAGGGAAGCGGCGGTCCCAACGAGGGGAACATCGTCACCTCCACGTCGATCCGTGACCCGGGTTCGATCCCGGTGCCGTATGAGTTGGCCTATCCGATGTCGGCTGTGTCGGCCGGTGCGTCGTACTATCTGTACGCTGGCATCCAGGACGGCGACCTGGCCTGGGTGACGCCCATCGGAGTGGCGGTCAAGGTGCCGTGGCCCATGACCGAGGACGTGGAGCTGCCGCTGGCGTTCCGGCCGGACCTGCTGAAGGGCGCCGTCTCTGGGACCATCACCGGTGTCGGGCTCGACCCGGCCCGTGACCCCGAAGCGTACGGCACGGCCCTCATCGTCCGCGTGGACACGGGCGAGACGGTCGGCTTCCAGCTGATCATCCCGGTCGGGGCCGTTCCGGTGCCGTTCTCGGTCCCATACGACCCGGCGGCGATCGACCCGAACGCGGACTACGTCGCGCGAGGATCCATCTGGGATGGCACGACCCTCTGGGCGACCTCGAGTGGCGTGCCCGTGATCACGAAGGGCAACGCCAAGGCGAACGTCATCCTGACCGTCACGGCGGTGCCGGTGCCGGCGCCGACGGCCTCTCCCGCTCCGCGGCCGAGTCCGGCCGTGGAGCCGCCGCCACCGGCGGACGAGGGCGGCAGCTTGCTCCCGATCGTGCTGCTCCTGGTGATCGTCGGGCTCGGTGCCGGGGCGGTCGTGCTCGTGATGCGCAACCGGAAGTGATCTGGGCGGGGGCCGGGTGACGCCCGGCCCCCGCGCCAGGGCCGGCCGGGTGCCCTCGCCGTCATGGCCGCGCGCCGGCGCCCCGTGGACCGCGCCGCGTGCCACCGCCGGGATGCTTCCACGTGGTGGGAGAATCAGGGCATGAGTCCTGATGTCCTGGCGTTGGGGGTCTTCGCGATCGTCGCTGCCTTCCTCGTCCCACTCCTCGTCAGCCGGATCGTCGCGGATCGGGGCGACGGGTGGGTGTCGCTGTTCTTCCTACGCCGCGAGCCTCGCTGGCCCGACGGGATCCAGGAGCAGCAGGACGTCCCGTGGCGCTGGAGGGGCACCGAGCCGAAGGTGGATCCAGCCGTGCCCCGCCGGGTCTCGGACCAGACGGACGGCGAGGTGATCCGTCCCGTGCTGGTCGAGCGGCTACGGGCCCGCATCCACGTCCACTGATCCCACATGGCGCGCGGCGGTCTGGCCCGGTTCCGCCGGCAGGAGCACCGATGAAAGCGGGCCACTAGCCACAGGCGAACGCTTTCGACGTCAGCGATTCCGCAGAGGGTCCCGGGCTCACGCTGCTAGCCAAGGGCGATGATCCGGCCCGCTGGGGCGGCAGATCACCGGGTAGCTCGCGCGTAAGGCCAGATGTGCCCACTGACAGCTAACAGCACAAAGGGCACGGCTGCGGGCGGGCGACGAACCGTGCGCTAGGACTGGCCCTCGGCCTCGACCCGCGACAGGTCGTAGGCGCGTCCTCGCTCCCGCTCGCGCTCGTGCTTGAGCAGCAGGCGCTTGCGCAGGCGGATCGCGGACGGCGTCACCTCGACCAGCTCGTCGGAGCCGATGAACTCGATCGCGCTCTCGAGCGTGAGCGGCCGCGGTGGCGTCAGGCGCAGCGCCTCGTCGTGGGAATGCGTCCTGATGTTGGTGAGCTTCTTCTCCTTCGTCGCGTTGACGTCCATGTCCCCCGACCGGGCGTTCTCGCCGACGATCATCCCCTCGTACACGTCGATGCCCGAGCCGACGAACAGCTCCGAGCGGTCCTGGAGGTTGAACAGGCCGTAGGCGTTGGAGATCCCGGTCCGGTCGCAGACGAGGACGCCGTTGGTCCGGTGCGTGACCTCGCCCGCCCAAGGGCCGTAGCCCTCGCCGATCTGGTGCAGGAGCGCGGTGCCCCGGGTGTCGGTCAGCAGCTGGCCGCGGTACCCGATCAGCCCTCGGACCGGCAGCACGAACTCCATCCGGACGCGCCCGTCGGCATCGGTGGTCATCTGCTCCAGGCGTCCCTTGCGGCCGGCCAGCGCCTGCTGGACCACGCCGATGTAGTCGGGCGGGATGTCGATCGTGACCCGCTCGTATGGCTCGTGGATCTCGCCGCCGATCGTGCGCAGGATGACCTCCGGGCGGCTGACGGTCAGCTCGTACCCCTCGCGTCGCATCTGCTCGATCAGGACAGCGAGCTGGAGCTCACCCCGTCCGCGGACCTCGAACGTGTCGCCGGACTCGGTCGGGTAGACCTCGATCGAGACGTTGCCCAGGACCTCCCGCTCGAGGCGGGCCTTGATCTGGCGGGACGTCACGTACTTGCCGTCGCGGCCGCCGAGCGGCGAGGTGTTGACGCCGAACGTCATCCGCAGGGTGGGCGCGTCCACGTCAAGCCGCGGCAGGGGTCGCGGGTCCAGCGGGTCGGTGAGCGTGTCGCCGATCGTGACCTCGGGCAGGCCCGCCACCGAGACGATCTCGCCCGGGCCTGCCTCGCTGATATCGACGCGATCGACGCCGTGCGCGGTCTGGAGGCTGGACACGGTGCCGGAGAGCGTGACCGTCCGTCCCGGTTCGATGGTGCCGGCGGTGTCATCCGCCTCCTCGCGCACCACGCTGATCCGCTGGCCGACGCGGATCGTGCCGTTCCGGATCCGCCCAACCGCCATCCGGCCAACGTACTCGTTGGCGGACAGGTTGGTCACCAGCAGCTGGAGCGGGTGCTCCGGATCGAACTCGGGAGGTGGCGTGACGTCGATCAGCAGCTGGAGGAGCGGGCGGAGGTCCGTGCCTGGCACGTCGAGATCGCGGGTCGCGGTGCCCAGCTTGGCGTTCGTGTAGACCACCGGGAACTCGATCTGGTGCTCGTCCGCGCCGAGGTCCATGAACAGCTCGTAGACGTCGTCCAGCACCTCCGCCGCACGGGCGTCGGAGCGATCGATCTTGTTCAGGGCGACCACAACGGGCAGGTGCCTGGCCATCGCCTTCTGCAGCACGTAGCGCGTCTGCGGGAGCGGTCCCTCGGCCGCGTCGACCAGGAGCAGGACGGAATCGACCATCAGCAGGCTGCGCTCGACCTCACCGCCGAAGTCGGCGTGGCCGGGGGTGTCCACGATGTTGAGCCGGATGTCGCCCACGTCGATCGTGGTCTGCTTGGCGAGGATCGTGATGCCCTTCTCGCGCTCCAGGTCACCCGAGTCCATCACCCGGTCGACCACGGCCTGGTTGTCACGGAAGACCCCGGTCTGGCGGAGCATCGCGTCCACCAGCGTGGTCTTGCCGTGGTCGACGTGGGCCACGATGGCCACGTTCCGCAGGTCCTCGCGGACTGCGGCGGTTGGAGAGGTCGAGGGCACGGCGCAGCCGGGAGTGTTGCTCATGGGCTGCGAGAGTGTCGCACATGCGCCCGGATCGGGCGCTCAGCGAACCCGGGGCGCTCGGCGAACCCGGGGCGCTCGGCGAACCCCGCGCACAAGCCGCCTGCGGCATGCACGCCAGCCGGTCAGCTCACGAGGTGGCCGTCCAGCAGCTCGATCACCCGGTCCGCAACCTCCAGCATGATCGGATCGTGGGTCGCGACCACCGCGGTGACACCCTCCGCCCGGACCACGGTCCGGATGAGCAACATGATCCGTCGGCCGGTCTCGGAATCGAGCTGGCCCGTCGGCTCGTCGGCCAGGAGCAGCTTCGGCCGGTTGGCCAGCGACCGGGCGATCGCCACCCGCTGCTGCTCGCCGCCCGAAAGCTCGTGCGGGCGATGCGCGGCGCGCGCGTCCAGGCCGACGAGCTCCAGCAGCTCCGCCACCCGGCGGTCCCGCTCCCGGGGCTCAGCCTCCACCAGTCGCAGCGGGACCTCCACGTTCTCCGCCGCCGTCAGGATCGGGATCAGCCCGAACGTCTGGAACACGAACGCGATCGTGTGCCGCCGCACCCCGGCGGCCGCGTTCTCGTCCAGGCCGGTGACCTCCGTGCTGTCCACGGTGACCGTGCCGGCCGTAGGCACGTCCAAGCCTCCGAGCAGGTTGAGCAGCGTGGTCTTGCCCGACCCGGACCGGCCGCGCACCGCGAGCAGCTCGCCCCGCGCCACGTGCAGGTCGATCCCCCGCAGCGCGTGCACGACGGTGAGACCCGTCTCGTAGTCGCGCACCAGGCCCTTCGCCACGACCATGGCCGCCTGGTCCGGACCCGGCCGGGCATACCGCTCGGTCATCGCTCCCCCTCCTCGGCCGGCCCGGGTTCAGCGCGGTCCGGCCAGACGCCGACGTGATCGTCCTCGAGGCGGAGACGGACGCGGCTGCGCAGCTCGAGGGACTCCACGTGCGAGCGTGGGAGTTGCAGGCGGCCTGCGCGGTCAAGGACGGCGTACTCCTCGCTGATGACCCGGTGGTCGCCTTCGTCCGTCTGCTCGGTCCGGCGCAGGGTCTCCGTGCTGGTGCGGCCGTCGCGGATCGCCACGGTGCGGCCCACCTGCTCGGAGACGAACGCGTCGTGGGTGACGATCACGATGGTCGTCCCCAGCTCCGCGTTCACTCGCCGCAGCAGGCCGAATATCTCGCCGGACGTCCGGCTGTCCAGCTCGCCGGTGGGTTCGTCGGCGAGCACGACGCTTGGGTCGTTCGCCAGGGCCACCGCGATCGCGACGCGTTGCTGCTCGCCACCGCTGAGCAGATCCGGCCGATGGTCGGCACGATCCGCGAGGCCGACCAGCTCGAGGAGTTCCAGCGCGCGCTCCCTGCGCTCCCGACGGCCGTCGAGCAGCATCGGCAGCTCCACGTTCTCCGCCGCCGACAGGTAGTCGAGCAGGTTGCGGCCGGTCTGCTGCCAGACGAAGCCGACGACGCGGCGCCGGAAGCGCGTTCGCTCCGCGTTGCCCATGCGGCCGAGGTCGTAGCCGGCGACGACCGCGCGGCCGGCTGACGGGACATCCATGCCCCCAAGGATCGCGAGCAGCGTGGACTTGCCGCTGCCGGACGCACCGACGATGGCGATCATCTCCCCCTCGTCGACGAGCAGGTCGAGACCCTGGAGCGCCACCACCTCCAGGTCGGCCAGCTTGAAGATGCGGACCAGGCCGTCGCAGACGATCACCGCTCCGTCCCCATACCGGGGTCGGGGCTCCCTGGCCACGACGGCGCCGGCCAGCGGGTCGACACCGGTCGGCCCGGGCAGTCGCGCGGGCGGGTCTTCGGTCACGGGGGCGGAGTCGTCGGACAGGCGCGGCGGTTCTGACATCACTCGAAATCTTCCTCGAAGCACGGCTGTCGGCGCCACCCGCCGCTGGAGCGCGGTCCCGAGCACGAGCCCGAGTCCGACGACGGCGATCAACACAACCAGGATCACGACCAGGGCGGCGGGTTCCAGCACGACCGGGACCTCCACGGGCGCCCCCACGAGGAGCCCGAGGCCGATCGCCGGTCGCAGCAGGGCGAACAGCGCCACGCCCAGCACGCCGCCCGCCACGACCGCCACGACCGTCGTAGGGCCATGCTCGGCGGCGAGGAGGTTGAACGACTGACGCCCGGTCAGACCGAGCGTGCGCAGGTGCGCGACCTCGACCGTGCGAGCCAGTCCGGCGAGGGCCAACGCTGCCGAGACCCCGAGGGCCGCGTAGGCCGCGGTGACCAGCAGGGCGGCCAGGATCATGGACCTGACGGCTCCCGTCACCGGGGCCTCGCGACGGGCCGCGGCATCCTCGGCCTGGGACACGACCGTCAGGGTGGGCGACACCCGCTCCACGGCCACACGGATGTCCCCGGCGGCTCCGGGCGGAGCCCGCAGGTAGGCAACGACCGGCACCATGCGGGCCTGCGGGACCTGGGCGGCGATCCGCTCGCGCCCGGCAACCACGAATCCCCGGTCGGGCGGCAGGCCCGGGAATGAATCGACAATCGCGTCGACGCGGTACGCAAGCACGTGACCCTCGACGCTCATCTCGAACGTCTCCCCGAGCCGCACGCCGCGCGCGCTCTCCGCGAGCGTGCGCGAGATGATGACCGGGATCGGACCCGGGCCGGGATCGGCGAAGCCGGCGGGATACGCGGGCAGTACCGGCGTGCCGGCAAGGACCTCGCGCAGCGCGTCGGCGTCGACCACCGCGAGCAGGGTCTGGGGTCCGTTCAGGCGAAGCGCGGCATTGGTCTCGAAGGCCGTGGCCGCCACCTCGACTTGCGGCAGGGCCGCCGGGTCGAGGTCGTAGGGCAGTGCACCGGACCGTGGGTCCACCCGGTAGGCCGCCCCCACCTCCTGCCAGGCCGCGAGCTCCGAGCCGCGATCCAGGCTGTCCAGCGCCACCGCCCCGAATGCCCCGACGGTGGCCGTGGCAAGCAGCACGAGCATGACGGCCGACCCTGATCCGCCCTCGGTGGCCCGGCGTGCCGCCAGCACGGGGACCAGCCCTCGACGACGGCGCGCCTGGCGGGCCACGGAGCGCATCACCAGCGGGTAGACGCGCATCGCGACGAGTCCGGCCGCGATCCCCACGAGCGCCGGCACGGCCGCGACCAGCGGGTCGAACCCACCGGTCGTGTCACCTGTGCCACCGCGGATCCCACGCTGGCTCAGGAGCAGCGCGGCACCGACCGCCACGGCGACGACCATGCCTTCGAGCACGAGGCGCCGTCCGCCCACTCGACCCGCCTGCCGGTCACCGGGCCGTCGGTCGGGTCCCGTCGACCGCGCGATCGGCATGACGGTGGCCACGATGATCGCGACGGAGACGCCGACCACCAACGCGGCCGCGGCCGCCGTGGACCGGGCCACGGCCCCCGGGACGAGCAGGATGGCCGCGGCCAGGGCGATGACCGAGGGCGGCACCGCGATGACCAGGCCCTCCACGAGGGTCGGACCCGTCACCTGCACGGCGGAGGCACCCCGGCTTCGCGCCAGCGCCATCGTGGACCGGCGGCGGCGGGAGGCCAGCACCGCAACGAGGGCGAGCGTGGCGATCACCACCAGGGCGGGGCCGATCGCCGTGACGGCAATGGTCGACTGCGCGGCCCCCCAAGCCGCACTGTGTGCCTCGAGGATCGCGAGCAGGTCCGTCCGCAGGGCAGTGTCGGCGCCAAAGGAGACGTTCGCGGACGGGTAGAGCACCTCGAGCCGTCGCAGGGCGGTGATGAGCGCCGGCGTGTCGCGGGCGCTGATCCCGCCGTCGTCCAGGAACGAGCGCCACGTGTAGGCGAGGGGTCGGTTGATCTCGCGCATGGACGTCGCGAGCGTGGTGTGCGCGGACTCGTCCAGGAGGAGCGCGGCGTCAAGCAGCTGGACCTCCGAGGACAGCGCGCGGATCACGGGGCGGATCGGCAGCGGGTCGTCGAGCCAGTAGTCGGCGTCGGGATCGAGCACGTCGTAGATGCCGGTGATCGTCGCGAACGCATACACCGCCTGCGGGGTGCGGCCGATCAGCGGATCGCCCGGGTCGCCCTCGAGCGGCACCGCCTCCCCCACCTCGAGCCCGAAGCGCTCCGCGGTCGCCACCGAGACCCCGGCCTCGTAGACCGGAACGTCGTTCTGCGACTCGGGCCCGACGTCGTCGCGCGTGCCGACGGCGCCGGTCGGCGCCCGTCCCTCGACGTACTCGAGGTGGTCCTCGATCCCGGGCTGGATGCGGAACCGGATGAAGGCCGGGTCGGTCGTGGGCTTCGTGACCCGGAACCGACCGCTCTCGACGACAAGGTCCCGGGCGTTGATCAGCGCCCGCACGCGGGCCGGGAAGGTGGCCTCGATCGCCGTCCCCGTGGCGCGGGCCGGGGCCAGGGGATCGCCCTCCGGTCCCGACCCGATGGGCTGCCGCCGCTGCACCGTGATGTTGCGGGCCGCGGGGGGCGCCGCGACCACATCCGCCCGCACGGCGTCGTCCGCGAGGGCGGCGACGACCCTCGGCGCCAGCGACGTCACGAGCGCCGTGACCAGGACCAGGATGACCAGGCCGACGGTGGGTGCGACGTCCGCGCGGAGACGGCGCAGGGCGGTGAGGATCCAGGCCATGGCTACTCGTCCCGGGCGCGGAGGACCGCGCTGGTGCGCGCCGCCGGCACGAGACGGCGCACCAGAACCGCGGTGGCAGCCACGAGGAACAGGCCGAGGGCGACGGTGGGCACGAGCGCCCCGGGCGGCACCACCACGACCGGAGCCGGCACCGGCGCCTCGCCCGACGCCGTGAGGGTCGCGAACGGGAGGGCCAGCCAGGCCAGGACGAGGCCCAGCGCGACCCCGGCCAGCAGGCCGACGCTGAGGAGCGCGGCACCCTCGAGCGTGAGCCACACGTGGAGCTGGCGCGGTGCCAGCCCGAGTGCCTTGAGGAGCGCGAACTCCCCGAGGCGCTCCTGCGTGGAGACGGTCGTCGTGACCAGGTAGCCGATCGCCGCGAACACGAGCGCAGCGACGGCCCCGAGGCCCAGTATCCCGATAACGCCGAGGGCCAGCGGATCGCCCGCCAGGCGGGCCTGCACGGCCGAGCGGTCCACCACCGACGAGGCGGCGTACGGCGGACCACCGACCAGCTCCGCGATCCCGGCCGACGTCCCGGGCTCCGTGGCGAGCCACCACTCCCCGGTTGGCGCCAGCGACACGCCACCGGCGAAGCGGGCGAGGTCGAGAGCGGCGCCATCCACCAGGAGGAGCGGCTTGGACGGCTGCTGGGACGGGAAGGAACCGATCGCCGAGCGGAGGTGGAACGTGACCGGCAGCCCGAACACGGTGCCCTTGAGCTCCTCTCCCACCTGCGCCCCTGACCGCTCGAGGAAGGCCGGGTTCACGATGGCGTCCACGACCGGAGCCGGGACCGCGCCGGTCGACAGGCGCCACACGAGGCGCTGGTACGGGCTCAGGCTGTCGACGACGAGGTGCCCCGGTGTCGCGGGCTCGAGCCGGATCGGCCCGCCACCGCTGTCGAGCGTCCATGACGCCCCGGCGATGTCGGTGACCGGCGTCTCCGTCCATGCGTCGCCCGCATCGTCCGGGCTCGTGCCAAGCGAGCGGACCGTCAGGTCACCCGCGACGAGCGCGTTGGGAACGCCGGTGACGGAGAGATCGAGGTCCACACCAAGCAGCTGCACGGGGTCCCGCAGGGCCGCCGCCGTGCCGGGCAGCGTGAGCGGGATCTCGGCCCTCGACCCTTCCACGTCAATGGCGGCCGGCGGTGCCGTGATCCGCGACACGCGGCCGTCCCCGTCAAGGACGATGGCGGAGGCCGTCAGGCCCTCGAAACCGACCGGCAGCGGCTCGAACCCCTCCGGTGTCACGAACCGGGAGTCGGCGACGACCGACAGGCGACGGGTGCCCTCCGGAAGCGTCATGCCGGGCCCGGACGCGCGGCCGTCGCCCAGGGAGCGCAGCGCGTCAAGCGTCGCCCCCGTGGCGTCCTCATCCCGCAGCCGGACCACGTCCGCCATGGCCGGCCCGTCGATGCCCAGCAGCGTGCCCTCGCGAAGGGCGGTGCCCAGGCTGACCGAGGCCTCGACGACCGGCGTGGCCACCGTGACGCCCGGGATCGCCCGGAGCGCCTCGCCCAGACCCCAGGCGGGCAGCGCCGCCCGCGCGCCGGGTTCCAGGCGGACGTCCGCGCCGGATGCGAAGGCCGCCTGGTCCGCCTGGCTGCGGGTCCACGTGGCGGCATGGGCGGCCGAGAACGTCCCGAGGGCGGCCGCCATGACGAGGAGCAGGGCCGCCCTGGTATAGCGCAGCGGTCGCCGGGCAAGCTGGCGCCCGCCGAGCGCAGAGACCAGACCACGACCCCGGCTCAGCACGCGCTCGGCCAGCTCGGCGAGTCGAGGCACCAGCCGGACCGCGAGGACGGCTCCGGCCAGCAGGCCGATGGCCGGCGCGGCCACGAGCAGCGGATCCACGCCGAGCGTCCCCCGTGTGTTCCGTGTCAGCGGAGCCCCATAGAGGCGGAGCTGGACCAGTGCGATAGCAGCCAGGGCCACGAGGACGAGGTCCAGGCCCAGACGTTGCGGCAGGGTCCTGCCCACCTGCCGGCTGACGGCCGCCCGCACGCCGGCGATGCTCACGCCGGTGGCCAGCGTCGGCAGCGTGAGGGCGACGAGGGCGAGAACGCCGGCAAGACCCGAGACCGTGAACGTCGCGGGACCGGGGAGCGGCGTCCCAAGGCCGACGCTGTCGAGGGCCGGGTTGAGGCGCACGGCCACGACGAGCAGGGCCGCCAGCCAAGGCGCGGCGACGACCGCCGGGACGACGATCAGCAGCGCCTCCGCGAAGGCCATCCGGACAAGATGGCCGAACCCGGCACCGCGGGCCTGAAGCAGGGCCGTCTCCACCCGCCGCCTGTCCACGAGGAGCGCGGCCACGAGGATCACCGCGTACCCGGCGAGCACCGCGAACTGGATGAGCAGCAACAGGATCCCGGACTGCGCCACGAGCACCGAGCGGTCCACCGCGGAAAGGATGGCCGGCAGCTTCGTGCTGACGGTGGCCTGGTTCGATTGCGGAAGGGCGGCGTTGATCGTGCTGCCCAGTCCGGTCACCTCGGCCGCGGCGGCATCGAGCGTCTCCGGCCTGAACCCATCAAGGGCCGGGATGGCGCGCCACTGGGCGTCGAGCGGGCGAGCCCCGGCGATCGGCCCGGTGAGATCTGCGCCTTCGGCGACGAGCGGCCCGACGAGCGTGAACGAGCCGCCGGTCTCGGAGCCGGTCAGGGCCAGGGGCTCACCGATCCAGTAGGGATCCGCGGCGTCGGTGCGCCAGGTGCCGGTCACCAGTGCCTCGATAGGCCGTCCGTCGAGACGACCGGTGAGCGAGAGGCGGTCGCCCGTCGCCACGCCAAGGACGCGGGCGGCCGGTTCGGAGACCGTGACCTCGACCGGCGTCTGCCCGGCGTCCGGCCAGCGGCCGTCGACCAGCTGGGCATGCTCGCGGATCCCTTCGAAGGACGCGAACAGGGCGAGGTCGGACACCTTCGCCGGATCAATGCCGGAGTCCGCGAACGGACTGGAGCGCAGCACCCGCACCAGTTCGCCGCCCGACTGGCCGAGCACGCGTTCCAGCTCCGGGGTGATCGCCGCATCCACCGTCTCGAGCCGGTCCGGCAGCACCTGGGTCCGGGCCACGATGGCCCGGTCCGCGGCGGGGGCGTCGCGCAGCTCACGGTAGAGACCCGCCTGCGTGACCGCGTCCGTGTACAGCGTCCCCGCCGAGAGCAGCCCCAGAGCGCTCGTGAGCAGGAGCCACGACGCCAGGACGACCGGCCAGTCGGCCCGACTCCTGCGGAGCACGATCCGCAACAGGTCGGCAGAAGCGCGCAGCTCTGGACTCCTCGGAGGGGTGGGATGACGTCGCCGGTATCAGACCTGTCTCTGCACAATAACGCGCCCGACCCGGAAAGGTTCCGGGGGCGGCTACACTCCGGCGTGCCTGAGGAGAAGCCATGACCGTCGCCGCCGTGATCCTTGCCGCCACCCCCGCCTCCGCCCTGGCGGATGCCGACGGGACGCCCGGCATCCGCCGCATCGCCAACGCGGCCTGGTCCGGGGGTGCGACCCCGATCGTGGCCTGCTCGTTCGATCCCGACGGCCGGGTGGCCGCCGCCCTGGCAAACACGGAGGTGACGCTGGTCGACCCGGCCGCCGTGGAGGGCGGACCCGTCGCGCAGATCGTCAACGGGATCAATGCAGCAATCCGCCTGGTGACGGGTACCGACGCCGCCATGGTCTGGCCGGCACGGCTCGCCTGGGTCGATGCGGAGACCGTGACCTCCCTGATCGCCGCTCACGGCGAGGACCGCGCGTCGGTGGTGCGCCCGTCCTACCGGGGGGAGGCGGGGTTCCCGGCCCTGCTCCCGGTGACCCATCTCGAGGCGTTTCGCGCGCTCGACGTGAGCCGGATGCCGGACGAGCTGTTCGCCGACCTTGAGCAGGCAGGCGTTCCCAGCCGCCTCCTGGAGACCGGCGACCCGGGCGTGACCCACGACGTCTCGGTGCCGCGTCGAGACCTGCCGCCCTACGACGGCCCGCCCGAGCCAGCCGACGCTCATGCACACGAGTGGGGCGTGGCCGCCGCAGACGTGCCCGACGAGGCTCCCGTGCCGGGCCCGCAGGACCACGAATGAGCCGTCCCGGCCGCCGCACCGTCGGCATCGCCCTGCTGGTCCTCGTCGGCGTCCTGGTCGCGGCATTCGCCTGGTACGTGCAGCCCCAGCCGCTCCTGCCCGAGGCAACCGCATCCCTGGCGTCGACACCGGAGGTGACCTTCTCGGAGAACGACGGCCGACTGGAATGGGCGCCCGCCGACGGCGACTACTCCACCGGGCTCGTCGTGTACCCCGGCGGGAAGGTGCCGCCGGAGGCCTACGGGCCGCTGGCCAGGCAGATCGCGGCGGCAGGCTACCTGGTGGTCATCACCCCCATGCCGTTCAATCTCGCCGTGTTCGACATCGCCGCGGCCGACGCCGCCATCGAGGCCCATCCCGAGGTCTCGACCTGGGCGCTGGCCGGCCACTCGCTCGGCGGGTCGATGGCAGCCCAGTACACCGCCGATCATCCCGACACCGTTGCCGGGCTCGCGTTCTGGGCGTCGTACCCCGCCACGGACCTCTCGACCCTGCCCCTGCCCGTGGTCTCGGCGTACGGGACGCTGGACGCGGGAGCCGCTCGCATGTCCGGGCCGGAGGCCCGGGCACAGCTGCCACCGGACACCGTGTTCGTCCCGATCGAGGGCGGCAACCACGAGCAGATGGGCTACTACGCAGGCCAGCCCAACGATCCGCCGGCCACCATCTCGCGCGAGGACCAGCAGGCCCAGGTGGCCGCGGCCACGATCGCGATGCTCGAGGGGATCTCGGGGCCCTGAGGGGAGCCCGCTGCCACCCTCGCCGCGGCTACTTCCTGTCGGGAACCCCCACGAAGCTCAGCCCGAGCTCCGCGTACTGGCCATCGTCCGGCGCCGATGGCGCTTCGAGCATCAGGTCCGAGCCGGACTGGGTCTTGGGGAACGCCATGACCTCGCGGATGTTCGTCTGGTAGCTGAGGAGCGCCGCCCAGCGGTCCACGCCCAGCGCGATCCCGCCATGGGGCGGGGCACCGTACTCGAATGCCTCCAGGATCGCCCCGAAGCGCTCGCGCATCTGCTCGAGCGTGTAGCCCTGCAGGTTGAAGCTGCGTGCCAGCAGGTCCGGCTTCCAGATGCGGACCGAGCCGCCGCCCAGCTCCCAGCCGTTGAGGGCGACGTCGTACTGCATCGCCTTGGCCCGG
Source organism: uncultured Chloroflexia bacterium (assembly GCA_963713975.1). Taxonomy (GTDB): domain Bacteria; phylum Chloroflexota; class Limnocylindria; order Limnocylindrales; family CSP1-4; genus CAIXZV01. The sequence continues at coordinate 2,889,338 of OY970218.1, read as the reverse complement.
CCGGCGGGATCGTCCGGCGAGCGGTCGTCGAGGTTGCCCGAGACCGTCGTGAGCAACGCCTCGTCCTCGGGAACCACGCCGCTGAACGGGTTGTGGGTCGCATCCCAGCGGCTGAACGGCTCATCCCACTGGTACATCGGGAAGTGGTTGACCCAGCAGTAGGCGAGCTCGTCCGGGTCGGCGAGGCCGAGGCGTCCACCGAGCTCAACCCGCAACCGGCCGAGGACGTCGTTCGCGGTCTCGCCTGTGTCGGCGATCACGAGCACCAGGTCGCCATCGCCCGCGCCGGCCGCGACCTTGACGGCGGCCTGCATCTCCGCCGCCAGGAACTTTGCCACCGGCCCGTGGAGGTCGCCGCCCGGCTGGACGGCCAGGTGCACGAGACCCCGGGCGCCAAAGCGCTTGGCCATCTCGGTCAGCTCGTCGATCTCGCGGCGCGTGGCGCCGGCCATCCCGGGGGCCGTGATGCCCTTCACCCGGCCACCGCCCGCGATCGTCTCGTCGAAGACCCGGAAGCCGCTGACGGGCGTGCCGTCGGCGCCCGTGAAGGCCGGCGCCAGGTCGTACAGCTCCATGGCGAACCGCAGGTCCGGCTTGTCCGACCCGAAGCGCTCCATCGCGTCCTCGTACTCGAAGACCGGGAACGGGATCTCGCGGATGGGCCGGTCGGGAGCCGTCGCCCGCGTGACCTCGATGACCATGTGCTCGATGAAGGCCATCACGGCCGCCTCGTCCACAAAGCTCATCTCGAGGTCCAGCTGGGTGAACTCCGGCTGGCGGTCGCCGCGCAGGTCCTCGTCGCGGAAGCAGCGCGCGATCTGGAAGTAGCGGTCGATCCCGGCAACCATGAGCAGCTGCTTGAGCTGCTGCGGGCTCTGCGGCAGGGCATAGACCGTGCCCGGCTGGAGGCGGCTCGGGACGATGAAGTCCCGCGCACCCTCCGGCGTGCTCTTGATCAGGTTGGGTGTCTCGACCTCGACAAACCCGTTCGCGTGATGGACCTCGCGGATCGCCTGGACGAGCCGGCTGCGGAGCAGCAGGCGGCGCTGCATCGCCTCGCGCCTGATGTCGAGGTAGCGGTACTTGAGCCGCAGGCTCTCGTCGATGGGCGCGTCCGGGTCGTTCACGTAGAACGGCGGGGTCTTCGACTCGTTGAGGATGGTGATCCCGCGCACCTGGACCTCGATGGCGCCGGTCTCCAGGCGGGCGTTCTCGCTGCCCGCCTGGCGCCGCTCCACGACACCCTCGATGGCGATGACGAACTCCGAGCGGCAGCGGCTCGCGATCTCGTGCGCCTCTCGGGCATCCGCCGCGTCGATCACCACCTGGGTGATGCCGTGCCGGTCGCGGAGGTCGATGAAGATCAGCTTCCCGTAGTCACGCCAGCGGTGCACCCAGCCTGCCAGCTTCGCATTCGAGCCGGCGTCTTCAGCGCGGAGCTCGCCGCAGGTATGGGTCCGATACGGGGTGGCAAGCAGGGCGTGGTCGACGGGCACGGATCGCTGTCTCCGGATTGCGGTGGGTCGGGCCCCCTATCGTACGGCACGAGGCCCTGCCGGCCGTGAACGCCAGCCGCAGCCGCGTCAGCCGTGCCTGTGACCGGCCTCGGCGCGGGCCAGCTCCCGCGCGAGATCGCCGAGGGCGACCAGACGCTGAGTCCCTGCCAGCAGGTCTCGCAGGCCCACTTGCCCCGCCGCCAGCTCGTCCCCGAGGATGACGGCGAAGTGCGCACCATCCCTGCCGGCCGCCTCCAGCTGGCGGCCCAGCTTGCGGCGCGCCAGGTCCGCACGGACGCGCAGCCCGGCCGCCCGCAGGTCCGTGGTGATCCGCAGCCGGCCGATCGTGTCGTCGGGATCCGCTCCCACCACGACCGCCAGCGGACCCTCGACGGCCGCGCTGGGACCTCCCTGCTCCGCCAGGACGAGCGCCACGCGGTCCAGCCCGAGGCCGAACCCGATACCCGGCGTGGGCTTGCCGCCCAGCAGCGCCACGAGGCCGTCGTAGCGGCCGCCACCACCCAGTGCCTGCTGCTGGCCCTCGCGACCCGCCACGTAGTACTCGAATGCGGTACGCGTGTAGTAGTCGAGGCCGCGGACCAGCCCGGGCTCCACGCGGAACGGGACTCCGAGCGCGTCCAGGTGGGCCTTGACGGCCTCGAAATGCGCCGCGCAAGCCTCGCACAGGTGGTCCGTGATCCGCGGTGCCGCGGCGTTGATCGGTGCCATCGCCGGGTCCTTGGAGTCCAGCAGGCGCAGGGCGTTGCGCTCCAGGCGATCCCGCTCCGTGGCCGGCAGCGCGTCCGCGTGGCCGCGGTAGTGGTCCACCAGCGCGGCCAGGTACGCCGGACGGCAGGCCGGGTCTCCGATCGAGTTGACCAGCACCTCCACACCCGAGACGCCGGCCTCCGCGTAGAAGCGCGTGCCGAGCTCGATGATCTCCGCGTCGACCGCAGGACCAGGGTCCCCGATCGCCTCCACGTCGAACTGCCAGAACTGGCGGAAGCGACCGGCCTGCGGCCGGTCGTAGCGGAACATGGGCCCCGTCGTCGTGACCTTCACCGGCTGGGGCCACGTCTGCATGCCGTGCTGGACATACGCCCGGACGATGCCGGCCGTGGGCTCCGGCCGGAGCGCCCACGACTCGGACTCCTCCGTTCGCGGCGCGATCCGGAACAGCTCCTTCTCCACGACATCGGTCACGCTGCCGATCCCTCGCTCGAACAAGGCGGCCTGCTCGAACAGCGGCGTCTCGATGGCCCGGTAGCCGTAGCGGGCCGCCAGGTCGGCTGCGATCCGGGTCAGGCGGTCGAACGCGGCGCGTTCGTCCGGCAGGAGGTCACGGGTGCCCCGGGGGGCGCGGAAGGTCGGCATCGCCAGAGAGTCTAGCCCTCCCCCGCCCCGGCGAGGACGCGCTGTGCGTCAGGCCGGGTGGAGCAGCCAGACGAAGGCGACGCCCAGGACCGCCATCACGAGGGCGGCCGCGGCGGCGATCACGATCGAGGCCGACGCCGGGTGGAAGACCTCGTCCTCGATCCGATGCCGGCCCTCGCGGTACCGGAACAGCCCCACGACCACGAGGACTGCCCCGCTGCCGATCATTACCGTCGAGATTGCGCGCACCAGCGGCACGCCGGGCGTCACGTCACGGGCGAGGAACTGCGCAGCGGCCAGCCCCAGCGCCACGAACGTGATCCCCGTTCGGAACCAGGCGAGGAACGTCCGCTCGTTCGCGAGGTGTGTCCGGGCACGGGAGTCGGGATCCACGGTCATGCCACGAGGATACGCCGGACTCGCGACCGATCCACAACCTTCACGCATGCGGCAAGGTTCGGTATCCTGCGAGGGTGATCGATCACCCGACGACCATCGACGCCGCCAGCCTCCTCCGCATCCAGGAGGTGGCCGCCGAGACCGGCCTCACGCCGCGCGCCATCCGCTACTACGAGGAGCTCGGCCTGCTCGCACCGGCCGCCCGCTCCGATGGCGCCTATCGCCTGTACGACGCCGAGGACCTGGAGCGGCTCCGGTTCATCCGCGGCCTGCGCGATGACGCCGGGTTCTCGCTGGCCGAGATCCGCCAGCTCCTCGAGGACGAGCAGGCCCGCGTCCGCAACCGGCTCCGCTTCCGGACCTCCACGGACGTCGCCGAGCGCCGGCGCATCGTGGGCGACGCCATCGAGTCCGTGGACCGCCAGGTCGCGACCCTGCGGGGCAAGATCGAGCGCCTCGACGCGATGATCGCGGCGGCCGAGGAGCGGCGCGTCCACCTCGCCGGCCATCTCGCCGACCTCGACGCCGGTCGCGAGCCCACCCACGCCCATGTCCCGGCGTCACCGTCGACCCGCAGGGGGACGACGCGGTGACCAGGCACCGCCGCACGGGCCTGCCCCAGTTCGGATCGGGTTTCGCGCTCCGCAACGGGGGACTCGCCTTCCGCCACCGCAACTACCGCCTGTTCTTCGCGGGCCAGCTCACCTCGCTCATCGGCACCTGGATGCAGCAGGTGGCCCTGGGCTGGCTCGTCCTGCAGCTGACCCATGACCCGTTCGTCCTCGGCCTCGTGACGGCCCTCGGCTTCCTGCCCGTGCTGGTCCTCGGCCTGTTCGGCGGACTGATCGCGGACGCGCTGCCCAAGCGACGGACGCTCATCGCCGCCCAGACCGTCCAGATGGTCCTGGCGTTCCTGTTGTTCGGGCTCGTCGCGACCGATGTCGTCCAGATCTGGCAGATCTGCGTGCTCGCGGTCATCCTCGGGGTCACGAATGCCGTGGACATGCCCACCCGCCAGGCGTTCACGGTCGAGATGGTCGGGCGCGAGGACGTGGCCAATGCCATCGCCCTCAACTCCGCCGTGTTCAACGGCGCACGGATCGTCGGTCCGGCCATCGCCGGCCTCACGATCGGGTTCTTCGGGGGAGACGTCGCGATCGCGTTCCTGCTCAACGGCATCAGCTTCCTGGCCGTGATCGCCGCCTACCTGGCAATGCGCGACGACGAGCTCCAGCACCCGACCATCCTGCCCCGGCCGCAGTCGGTGGCAGAGGTCCGGTCCTCCCTGGCCGAGGGGCTCCGGTACGTGCGCCACGCCGAGCTCGTCCTGCTGGCCACGGTGACCGTCGGCCTCGTGTCCACCTTCGGGATGAACTTCTCCGTCACCATCCCGGCGCTCGCCCAGGAGGTGCTCAACACGGACGCGACCGGCTATGGCTTCCTGATGACGGCCTCCGGCATCGGGTCTCTGGTGGCCGCGCTGGCGATCGCGTTCTCCGGCCGATCACGCCCGGTGATCATCCCGCTCGGGACGCTGATGCTCGGCGTCGCCCTCATGGCCGCGGCGTTCATCCAGGTCTACTCGCTCGCCCTCGTGGCGATGCTGTTCATGGGCATGGGCGCCATCGGCATGGCGGCAACCGCCAACACGACGGTCCAGCTCGCCGCACCGGACGCGCTGCGCGGTCGGGTCATCAGCGTGTACACGACGGTCTTCGTCGGGTCTGCCCCCGCGGGCAGCCTGCTGATGGGCTGGCTCGCCTCGGCGTTCAGCGTAGAGGCCTCGCTGGCGGTGGGCGGAGTCGCCTGCATCGCGACCGGGGGCCTGGTCCTGGTGTGGCTCCGGCGCATCCGTGGTGCGGCGCAGTTCGAACCGGCCGGCGGCCCGACGGACGAGGAGATCACGGCGGCGGCCCCGTCCAGTGAGCCGGCGGCCAGCGCTAGCTGAGGTCCCGCTGGACGCTCAGGACGTCCTTGAGCTGCTCGACGCGGCTCATGACCTTGGCCAGCTGGGCCACCGAGGCCACCTGGATCGTCATCGTCACGGCCGCGGTGTGGTCCGGGTTCACGCTCACGCTTGCGGCCAGGATGTTCACCTTGTTCTCGGCCATCACCTGGGTGATGTCGGACAGTAGACCCGTCCGGTCGTAGGCCTCGACGGTGATCGCGATCGGATAGGTCTGGGCCGGAGCGGCCTCCCACTCGACGTCGATCAGGCGTGTGACCTCGCGCTCGTTGATGACGGTCGGGCAGGTGCGCAGGTGCACGGTGATGCCCTTGCCGCGCGTGATGAATCCCTGGATCGGGTCGCCGGGGATCGGGTGGCAGCACTTGGCAAAGCGGACCAGGAGGTCCCCCACCCCCTTGACCCGCACGCCGCCGGCCCGGGCGGGCTGGACCGGTGCGACCGTGGGCAGCGCGCTGTGGCCATCGTCGAGGACGCCCAGGCGCATGACGACCTGCTGGGGCGAGATGGCGCCGTAACCGATGGCGGCGAAGAAGTCGTCCGCCGTGTCGTGCTGGTATGTCTTGCCCACCTCGACGATGTGGTCCATGCCCACCGCCTGGATGCTGGTCCGGGCCAGCCGGCGGAGCTCCCGCTCGAGGCTCTCCCGACCGTGGGTGATGTTCTCCGCGCGGTCCTTCTTCTTGAACCATTGGCGGATCTTCTCGCGTGCGTGGGATGTCCGGACGATGTTCATCCAGTCCCGCGACGGGCCGTGCTCGCCCTTGGTGGTCACGATCTCGACGATGTCGCCGTTCTTGAGCCGGTAGTCCAGGGGCACGAGGCGGTTGTTGACCTTGGCGCCGATCGTGCGATGTCCGATGTCGGTGTGGATGCGGTAGGCGAAGTCGAGCGGCGTGGCACCGGCCGGCAGGTCCTTGACGTCGCCGCGGGGCGTGAACACGAAGACCTGATCCTGGAAGATGTCGAGCTTGATCCCCTCCACGAACTCCGTCGCGTCGGACTCGCTGACGTCCCGCTGCCACTCCATCAGCTGGCGCAACCAAGCGAGCTTGGCGTCGTAGTCGCGCTCTGCCTTCGAGCCCTCCTTGTAGCGCCAGTGGGCCGCGATGCCGACCTCCGAGACCTGGTGCATCGCGTGGGTGCGGATCTGGATCTCGAGCGGCTTGCCGTCGAGCGCGATCACGGCCGTGTGCAGCGACTGGTACAGGTTGTTCTTGGGAACCGCGATGTAGTCGTCGAACTGACCGGGGATGGGGCGCCACAGGGCGTGCACGATGCCCAGCGCCGCGTAGCAGTCGCGGATCTCGTCCACGAGCAGGCGGATGGCGTAGACGTCGTAGATCTCGCCGAACTCGGCGCCCTTGCGCTGCATCTTCCGCCAGATGCTGTAGATGTGCTTGGGCCGGCCCTGCAGCTCGGCGTCGATCGCGGCCCCCTCGAGACGCGGCCGGAGCTCCGAGATCGCCCGATCGATGTAGGTCTCTCGGCCGCGCCGCCGGGTATCGAGGAGCTTGGCAAGCTCCCGGTACGCCTCGGGCTCCAGCACCTTGAACGACAGGTCCTCGAGCTCCCACTTGATCTGCCAGATCCCGAGCCGCTCAGCGAGCGGGGCGTAGATCTCCATCGTCTGGCGGGCGATCCGCTGCTGCTTCTCGAGCTTGAGGGCGCCGAGCGTGCGCATGTTGTGGAGCCGGTCGGCGAGCTTGATGAGCACGACTCGGATGTCGTCGGCCATGGCCAGGAACATCTTCCTGATGTTCTCTGCCTGCTGCTGCTCATGGCTGTGGGTGCTGAACTTGGACAGCTTCGTGACGCCATCAACCATGTGGGCGATTTCGGGCCCGAACCGCTCCTCGACGTCCGCGAGGCTGAACTCGGTGTCCTCCGGGACGTCGTGCAGGAGCGCAGCCGCTACGGCGACAGGGTCGATGCCCAGCTCCGCGAGGATCTGGGCCGACGCGATCGGGTGCGTGACGTAGGGCTCGCCGGACGCGCGGACCTGGCTGGCGTGGGCCTCGACGGCGAGGTCGAACGCTCGCTCGACGACCTCGAGATCCGCGTGCGGGTGCTGCTGGTGGAGCTCCGCCAGCAAGCGGCTTCGCACGGCCCCGGCATCGAAGGCCACGGCTCGCACGACCGGGGCCCGACGACCTTCGACCGGGGCGCTCGCCGCGCTACTCCGCGTGGCCCTCCGCGGGCCGGACGTGGCCGGACGTGGCGCCTCGACGGGCACCTCCGGATCGCGCACGACAGGCTCGGCCATGCGCGGAGTCTACCCGTTGTATCCCGGTGGCCCGTGGCTCAGCCGTGGCTCAACCCAGGATCCCGACGGAGAGGTCGCCGGTCATGCGCAGGCCCCCGGACCCGGTGATCCAGACGGACGTGAGCTCCACGGGCAGGTCCTCGCCGCCACGAAGGATGACACTGTCGGTGCCCGCAGAGGTTCCATCTCCCACCAGCACGAGGTCGCCGTCGCGGACGACGAGCCGGCCCGACGCTGTCACACCGGCGACCTTGACCGCGACGCCGTCGGGGACCGTCAGGACCACCGACGTCGGGCGCGATCCCGTGCGGGCCTCCGTGGCGTCGGCGATCAGGCGCTTGACCGCCGCCCTGGGGATCACCGAGCTCATCGTGACCGTGTCGCCGCCGCCCTCGATGCCGATCGTGGGGATGGCGATCGGACCACCGCCCGGGACCGAGACCTCAACGTCGGTCAGTCGTCCCTGGACGCTCTCCGCGGTCCGCTCCAGAACCTGCACGTCCCCGAGCGTCAGCTCCAGCAGCCCGATCGCCATGCCCCGGAACGTCGCGTCGGTCGCGCTCACCCGGACGCGGTCCGCGTGGAGCCCCAGCAGGTCGGTCGGCGGGTCGCTGGAGACGGTCACCGTGGTGTCGTCCGCGGCCAGGCCCGCCGCACCCAGGCCCCCGGTGATGATCCCCGCGGCCAACGCCGGCAGGCCAACCGCGATCACGAACGCCACGACGATCGCGCCGAGCAGGCTGATGAACAGGCAGCTCCGCACCGCGTCAGCCGGCCGTCCAGCCCATGGCCGCCAGGATCTCCCGTGCGACCGCGGCCTCGTCCCATGGGATCTCGTGATCCGCGTAGAGGATCGTCGGCTCGTGGCCCTTGCCCGCCAGGAGGACCACGTCGCCCGGGCGGGCATGCTCGAGGGCGGCGGCCACGGCCTCGCGCCGATCGGCGACCGCCAGCACGTCGACGCCTCGCGTCCGGCCGGCAGACTCCGCACCCCGGACGACCTCGTCGATGATGGCGAAGCGATCCTCGCCCCTGGGGTCCTCGTCGGTCGCGATGACGAGACGGCACCGCTCGCCGGCGATCCGGCCCATGACCGCCCGCTTCGCGCGATCCCGCTCGCCGCCGGAACCGAAGACGGCGAGCAGCGCGCCGCCACCGGAGGCCGCAACCGGCGCCAGCAGGTCGAGCACCACCTGGAGTGATGCCGGGGAGTGGGCGTAGTCCACGATGACCCCGAAGGGCTGGCCGGCCTCGATCCGCTCCATCCGACCGGGAACGCCACGGACGCCCTCGAGGCCGGCGCGAACCGCCACGCCGTCGAGGCCGAGGCCCTCGCCCATGGCCACGACGGCGAGCGCGTTGTGGACGTTGAACCGCCCCGCAAGCCGCAGGTCCAGCGATGCCGTCCCAGACGGGCCGGCAAGGTCCACCCGCAGCCGCCGGGCGTCCTCGTGAACCCGGGTGGCCCGGACGTCGGCGGCCGGATCCGTCCCGTAGGAGATGACGGTCGCCCCGGCCGTGCGCGCGGCCGCCGCGAAGGCCGATGCCTCGGGATCGTCCACGTTCAGCACCGCCAGCTTGGGCCACGGGCGTCCACCCACGACCTTGGCCGGGTTCCCGACACCGCTCGCCAGCATCTCGAACAGGCGGAGCTTGGCGGCCCGGTACGCCTCGAACGTCCCGTGGAGATCAAGGTGCTCATGGGTGAGGTTCGTGAACATCGCCACGTCGTACGCGACACCCAGCACGCGCTCCAGCTCGAGGGCATGCGACGTCGTCTCCACGACGGCCGCGGCGTTGCCCCCGGCGACCATCGCCCGCAGCGTGGCCTGCAGCTCGGGGGCGCCGGGCGTCGTCACGTGAGCCTCGTGGCGCTCCGTGAGGGCGCCCACCCTGGTCTCCACCGTCCCGACCAGCCCCGTGCTCATCCCGGCCGCCTCCAGCGCCGCCGCCGCCAGGTACGTCGTGGTGGTCTTGCCATCCGTGCCGGTCACCCCGACGACGCCCAACCCGTGGGAGGGGTCGCCGGACCACCACGCGGCCGCATGCGCCAGGGCCCGCCGGGCCGACCCCACCACGACCTGCGGGACGGCGACGCCGGAGACCTCGCGCTCGACGATGACCACGGCAGCTCCCGCGGCGGCCGCACGTCCCACGAAGTCGTGGCCGTCAACGTGGAAGCCGGGCACCGCCACGAACAGCCCGCCATCCCCGACCACTCGTGAGTCCTCGGCCACGCCCATCACGAGCAGCCCGGCCAGCTCCGCGGGTGCGACAGCATGTCCCGCCCGTCGCACGCCGAGGACGAGGCCGACCGCCTCGAGCCGGGCGAGCAGCCCCGCCATGGGCCTCGGCTCGCGCGGACCGGCTGCTGCGACCGAGCGCTGCACCGGCGTCCGGGGATCGCTCACCCGCTCCCTCCACCACGTCGCCCTGCACGAGCCACGCGCGCCGCGGTCCGGCCCGCCGCATACCGCCACGGCCGCTCCACCCGCTCCTGGGCTCCGGCCAGCGCCACCCAGGAGGCCCCGAACGACCGCTTGTGCTCGTAGAGCCCGTACGTCGGCTCACCGGGCTCCGGTGGCCTGCGGGCTCCGGGCAGGTCCACGCCCCCCAGGTCCATCTCCGCCCGCCGCTCTGCCAGGGCCAGCTCGATCGCCCGCCAGCGCAGCAGGTGCATGGCACCCGGGTGGTCCCGGCGCCGCTCGGCGCGGTCCCCCGAGTGGGCCGTCGAGAGGCGCCGTCCGTGGCGATACAGGACGAGACCGCCCAGCACGTCGCCGTCCGGCGAGCCCTCGCGTGCCTCGAGATAGACGAGATGCCCCGCCGAGAGCGCGCGCCGCCACCACGCCGTGAACTCGACCGGCCCGGCGAACCCGAACCCACGCCGATCACCCGTCGCCCGGAGCAGCCCGTAGAACCGGTCGAGCGCGGCGGCGCCGGCCTCGGACGCGCGAACCAGTCCGTCGACCTCGTGCCGCGCCGCGTCCCAGCGCATGACGACCACGCCATCGCGCTCGGCCCTGCGGATCCGCTGCCGGGTGGCCTTGGCGACCGCGTCCAGCATCGTGGCCGGATCGCCGTCGGCGGGCAGGTCCAGCGCCATCCGGTGGCGCGACGGCTGGATCTCGGGGATCGCGTGGAACGCCGCCGTCGCGAGGATGTCCCGATAGCCCGAATCCGCGTCGGCGACCTCCGGGTCGGCGGCAAGGACATCGACCCCGCCCTGCCCGAGATGCCGGGCGACCGCGACGAGCATGTCCCCGATGGCCGCTCCAGCGTCCGGCGCCCGCTCGGCCGTCCACGGAGTCGCCGACCCGACGGGGCCGCGTGGGATGTATCCCGACCCGCCCGGGACCAGCGGCCAGCCGCGCACGAGGGCCAGTGCCCGGCCATCACCGGCGGCGAGATAGCGTGGCTGCCATCCGGAGGCCCGGCGGTGCTCGGCCCAGGCGCGTGACTGGAGGACGTGGCCGCCCGGCGCGTCCACCGCGGCCGCGTCCCAGGTGCCGAGCTCGTCCGGTCCGAGCTCGCGGATCGGATCGATCACCCGTCTCCCCCGGCCTCGCCGCCGTACCCCGCGGCGGACGTGCCGCCCCGAGCGCGGAGCCCGTGCCGCATCCGCTCGACACGGACCCGCGTCCGCACGGCCACGGCGTACGTCCTCCTCCCCAGCGCATCGAGAACGAGGTCCCACGCCCCGACGTACCGGATCTCCCGGCCGCCGAACCCGGTCTTGAAGTGGTCGATCCCGGCGTGCGCGAGCCCCCAGAGGTCGTAGCTCGTGGCCCCCGCCTCCCGCGAACTGCGGATCGCCTCCCACTTGAGCAGGTAGTTCGCCCGGGACTCGGCGCCCGCCTGGGTCATGCCACCATAGGGCTCCACCACGCGTGATCCGGCACGCACGAGGAACAGGGTCGCCACCGGATCGCCGCCCGGGAGCTCCGCGAACAGCAGCCGCGCCCTGCCACCCGGGGCGTAGGCGTCCCAGGCATCGCGGTACGCGGACTGGGCACGGATCAGGAAGCCCGCCCGGTCCGCCGTCTCGCGGTAGATGCGATAGAACTCCTCGAGCCGGTCGGGTCCCGCATCGACGATCCGCACGCCCCCGGACCGGGCCTTGTTGACGTACTGGCGCCACTTCTTGCGCAGGTCGGCCCACAGGGCGTCCTCGTCGGCCGCCAGGTCGATGACCCGCGTGGAGACCGGCTGGATCGCCGGGGCAGGCTGCCAGCCCGCGTCCCGGAGGGCCGCCGTGACCACGTCGCCCTCGTCGGGCCCGGCGCCACGCTCGATCTCCGGGTCGATCCGCAGGTGGCTCGCCCGGACGCCATCCCGGAGCCCGGAACGCGCGAGCTCGGTGAACCGCTGGATCGAGGCGGCGTCCCACGTCCCGAGCACCGGTCCCCGCGGTGCGTAGCCGAACGCCCACGGCAGCGGGCCTGGCCTGCGGAGCAGCACCTGGGCTCCCACGCCGGCCTCCGGGTCATGCAGCCGGCGGACGGACCATCCGTTCACGGCCTTGACCCGTGCCCACGCGCTGAGCTGCAGGTACGAGCTCCGGGCGTTCGCCTCCACCACGGCGTCCCATGCCTCGAGGTCCAGGTCACCTGGAGCGCCCGGGTCGGACCGCGCGGACCCGGCGTCGGCGGATTGCCGCGCGGTCACGCGCGCCCGCGTCGTCGAATGAGGTCCACCATCACCCCGACGATAGACCGCAGCTCATCGATCCGCAACGCGATCGAGCCGGCGACGATCACGAGCCCGCCCGCCGCGGCAGCCAGCGTGATCCGCACCAGGATCAGGATGAACCCGGGATCCACGCCCCAGGCCCCCACGAGCGCCGACTCGACCAGGTAGGCGGCCAGCGCGCCGGCGAGCGACACCACGACGGTCTTCGCCATGACCAGCCAGACGTGTCCCATGCCGGGCCCGATGGCCGGGACGCGCCGCAGCAGCAGCACGACCAGCACCAGCGTCTCGAGCCACGCGGAGATCGCGATCGCGGCAGCCAGGCCGTTCAGCCCCATCGATCCGATGAGCAGGTTCGCGATCAGGATGTTGGCGACCACGGCCACCAGGGCCGCGCCGACCGGCGTCCTGGTGTCCTGGAGCGCATAGAACGCGCGGGCCAGGACCGTGATCAGCGCGTGGGCGGTCAGCCCGACCAGGAAGATCGCGAGGGCGGCCGCCGTGGCCTTGGTCGCGTCCTCGCCGATGTCCGCCACGCCGAACAGGAGGCGGACCACATCCAGCGAGACCACGATGCCCAGGGCCGCGATGGGGACCATGACGTAGCCCAGGAGCGACAGCCCGCGGGTCACAAGCCTCGTGAACCCCTCGCCGGCACCCAGCGCCGCCTCCCGGGACAGCGACGGCAGGAGGACGATGCCCAGCGGCACCCCGATTACCCCGATCGGGATCTGGAGGATGGCGAAGGCGAAGTTGAACACCGGGATCGCCTCGGGTCCGAGCGTCGACGCGAGGCTGGTCATCACCAGGAACACCACCTGGGTCGCCCCGAGACCGACCGCACGCGGCACCATCAGGAGCAGCGCCGTGCGCGCCTGGTCGTCCCGCAGGTCGACGTGCGGACGGATCCGTGCCCCCAACCGGGCCAGCGATGGCAGCTGGACCACGATGTGCCCCAGCGCGCCGAGCACGACCCCATACGCCAGCCCCGGGATGCCGTAGATGGGCACCAGCACGATCGCGCCGACGATCATCGCGGCGTTGTAGACCAGCGGCGCGACCGCGGCCGCCGCGAACCGCTCCCGGGAGTTGAGGACGCTCGTGGCCACGGCCCCCGCGGCCAGCAGCAGCGGCGACAGGACCATGGTCCGGGTGAGCTCGACCGTCTGGGCGAGCTGCGCCCTATCGAAGCCCGGCGTGATGACGGCCACGAACTCCGGCGTGAACCACAGGACCAGGGCGGCAAGGACGAGCAGCACGGAGAGCATCAACGTCGCGACCGTCGAGACGACGCGCCATGCACGCGCCTCCTCGTCCTTCGCGAACAGGCCCGCGATGACCGGGATCAGGGCGGACGAGAGCGCGCCCGCGGCCACCAGCTGGAACAGGAAGTCGGGGATCCGGAACGCGGCGTAGAACGGGGCCAGCTGCGACACCTCGGGCACCGCGGCGGCGAAGGCGATGGTCCGGACATAGCCCATGGCGCGGGCGGCCAGGAACATGGTGGTGACGATGAGGCCGGCACGCGCGAGCGCTCGTGTCGATGACGCACCCAGGCGCGTGGCCGCTCCCGCCGCCGCGGGATGCAGGCCCGGCTCCTCGTCGGCGACGACGCCGGTCAGGACGTCCGGATCGTCCATCAGGTGGACCGTGCCCGCGGATGCGCCATGCGGTAAGCGTCGCGCAGGCGGGTCGGCGACACGTGCGTGTAGACCTGGGTGGTGGCCAGGCTCTCGTGACCGAGCAGCTCCTGCACCACGCGCAGGTCCGCGCCACCGTCGAGGAGGTGGGTGGCGAACGAGTGCCTGAGGGTGTGGGGACTCACGCCCTCCGGCAGGCCGGCCCGGCGACGGAGTCGATCGAGGCGCATGCGCAGGCCCCGCACACCCAGGGGCGCACCGCGGTGATTGAGGAACACCTCCACGGGTTCCTCGGCGAGCGGGTCCGCCCGGGATGTCAGGACGGGTCGAGCCTCGTCCAGATACGCAGTCAGGGCATCGCGGGCCGGACGCCCCAGGAGGCCGATCCGTTCCTTCCGCCCCTTGCCCATCACCCGGACCTCGCCACGACGCAGGTCGAGGTTGCCGAGCTCGGACGCCGCCAGCTCGCTGATCCGCAGCCCGGCGGCATAGGCGGTCTCGACCAGGGCCCGGTCCCGCAACGCGATCGCGATCGCCAGTTCCGGGTCCCGGCTCCCGGACCGCGAGGTGCCCCCGCGGGCGGCCACCAGGTCCTCGTCCACCGCCGCCAGCAGCGCGTCGACCTGCTCCACCTCGAGCACGCGTGGCAGGCGCCTGGGCAGGCGTGGCGTCGCGATCGCGCCCCAGGGGTCGCCCGGTGCGATCCCTGCCCGCGCGCAGTAGCGGTGGAAGGCCCGCAGGGCCGCCAGGCGCTGGGCGACCGACGTCCTGGCGTGACCCTCGGACAGCTCACCGAGATAGGCCCGCAGCGTCGTCCGGCCCGGCGACCGCCAGTCGGCGTCGCGGGCGGACAGCCAGGCCAGGTACGCCGCGATTGTTGCCCGGTAGGAGCGGCGCGTCTCGGGCGAGGTGTCGCGGGCCTCGAGCGAGCGCATGAACCGTCGCAGCGCCTCCTGGCCGGTCACGGCACGGCCGTCGGACGATCGCACCTCGCCTGGCCCACGCCGCTCACTCGCTCTTGGGCCGCGACCCGGTTCCCGTGCGTTTGGTGGCGCCCGAGGACCGGGTCGTGCGCCTGGCGCCGGACGCGGCCTTCGCGGATCCGCTCCCCGTCTTGGCCCCACGTCTGCCGCCGCGGACCGGACGTTCCAGGGCCGCCGGGTTGGGTGGTCCGCCCGGGAGGCGCCGTCCCACGACGGTCCCATCGGGCAGCTCGACGGTCGCGCCGCAGGTCAGGCAGATGCCTGCCTCTCCCTTGCGGGCCACCGCTCCCCGTCCATCCGCATGGGTGGCGTCGGCGGCGTCGTGCAGCGCACCGGTGGGCTCGTCGTTGGTCGTGAAGTCGCACTTGGGGTACTTGGAGCATCCCCAGAAGACGTTTCCGGTACGCCGTGCGCGACGCGCGACGAGCGGGCCGTCGGCATTCTTGGGGCAGACGACCTCGAACGGGAGCTGGTCGGGCGGCGGCGGGCCGTCCTTCCGGATGTAGGTGCAATCCGGGTAGCGTGCGCAGCCCAGGAACGCGCCGAACCGACCTCGCCGGGTTGCGAGCACGCCCTGGCCGCACTCGGGGCAGGGGTCGCCCTCGCCCTCGAGACCGGGGGTCTCCTCGCCCGGCAGCGGACGTGTCTCCTTGTGGTCGGGGAACGTGGAGCAGGCCAGGAACTTCCCGTTGCGGCCCAGCCTGATGACCATCGGATGGCCCTCAGAGCAGACCTCGTCCGTGGGCTCGGTGGTGAAGTCGCGCCGCTTGAGCTCCCTGCGCTTCTCGTCGACGCGCTCCTTGAGCGGGCCGAAGAACGCCCGAAGGAGCGGCACCCACTCACGCTCTCCGCGCGCCACCTCGTCGAGCTCCTCCTCCATGCGGGCCGTGAACTTGAGGTCCACGTACTCGCCGAAGTGATCGACCAGGAGGTCGGTCACGATCTCACCGATCTCCTCCGGGCGCAGGCGGCGCTCCTCGACCCTGACATAGCCGCGGTCCATGATCGTCGAGATCGTCGCGGCGAAGGTGGACGGACGGCCGATGCCGTGCTCCTCCAGGGCCTTGATCAGCGTCGCCTCCGTGTAGCGCGGCGGGGGCTCCGTGAAGTGCTGCGACGGCGTGACCGACTGGACAGCCGTCCCATCCCCGGCCTTCAACGCAGGCAGCCGGCGCTCCGCCTCCTCCGCCTCGTCATCCCTGCCCTCCGTGTAGACCCGCGAGAAGCCGTCGAACAGCGTCCTGGTCGCCGATGCCCGCAGGCGGTACACGCCGGCCACCAGCTCGGCGGTCGTGGTCTCCAGCTCCTTGGACGCCATCTGTGATGCGACCGCTCGCTGCCAGATCAAGCGATAGAGCCTGAGCTCGTCGCCCTGGACGTAGGCCTCGAGTGACTCCGGATCACGGAGGAACGACGTCGGGCGGATCGACTCGTGGGCCTCCTGGGCACCCTTCTGCTTCGTCTTGTAGACCCGGCCCTTGCCGGTCCCGTACCGCTCGCCGAAGCGCTCGACGATCACGGCCTGCGCCTCCGCCATGGCGACGCTCGCGATCGCCGTGGAGTCGGTCCGCATGTAGGTGATCAGGCCGACATGCCCGTCCGCGGTCTCGGCGCCCTCGTACAGGCGCTGCGCGGCGGACATCGTGCGCTTGGGGCTGAAGCCGAGCTTGCGGCTCGCCTCCTGCTGGAGCGTGCTGGTGGTGAACGGTGGGGCCGGATTGCGCTTCGATGTCCGCGTGGTCACCGAGTCGACGACCGGCGCCAGCCCACGCAGGGCGGACGCGTGGCGCTCCGCCGTCTCGCCGTCCGAGATGTCCGGCGCCTTGCCGTCGATGCGGGCGACGTCGGCCGTGAACGTCGATCCGTCCGCAGTGGCAAGCAGGGTCTCGAGCGTCCAGTACTCCCGAGCCGTGAAGGCGCGGATCTCGCGTTCGCGCTCGACGACCATCCGCACCGCGACCGACTGTACGCGGCCGGCCGAGAGCCCGCTGCGGATCTTGCGCGAGATCAGCGGGCTGAGCGTGTAGCCCACCAGGCGGTCCATGATCCGGCGGGTCTGCTGGGCGTCGACGAGGTCTTGGTCGATCTCGCGCGGGCTCGCGAACGCCTCCCGGATGGCACCCTCGGTGATCTCGCTGAACGTCACCCGGCTCGTCTTGGCGGCGGGGATGTTGGCGGCCTCGGTCACGTGCCATGCGATCGCCTCGCCCTCGCGGTCGAGGTCCGTCGCCAGCCACACGTTCGCGGCGCCCTTCGCAGCCTTCTCGATCGCCGCGACATGCTTGCGACGATCCTCGGAGATGACGTACTCGGGCGCGAAGTCGTGGTCCACGTCCACGCCGAACTTGCCCTTGCCGGGGTTCTCCGGGAGATCCCGGACGTGGCCGTACGAGGCGAGGACCTGGTAGTCCGCGCCGAGGTAGCGCTCGATCGTCCGCGCTTTGGCGGGCGACTCCACGATCACGAGGTTCTTGGCCATGGCGGCCGGGAGTGTAGCACCGGCCCCTTGCGCGCCGATGATCGGCAGGTGCTGCGAGCGGCGTCCTAGATGTCGCGGACGCGCTGCAGGAAGTCCTCGTCGATCTCGATCTCGGCCTCCGGATCCTCCGCCGCGGGATCCTGCGCCGCCTCCTCGAACAGGGCCGGCAGGCGCGCGCTGCCGTCACCGGCAAACGGCCCGGTCTGGGCCACGCCGAGCGGACCTGCCCCGGCCTCCGCGAGGTGCCGCTGCAGCTCGGCGGCGGGGATCTCGAGGAACCGGATGTGGAGGTACGGGAAGAAGAAGGTGGACTCGGTGCGGTCGATGAACACCGGTCGCTTGCCGTCCATCAAGCGCATGTTGGTGCACAGGAGCCCGACGTCGGCCGGGTTGGGAGGGGTGTACAGGTCCGCGAGCAGCGGCTGCTCGTTGGACAGGTGGATGACGACATTCCTGATCACGACCGCATGCTCGCCCGCCCGCGAGCCCGCGTCACCCGCCCGATGGTCCCGGTCCGGGGCGGCGCCGGGGTCACGGAGTGTAGAAGTCCACCACCAGCCGAACCCGCCCACTCGCAACCCATACGCCGATCCCGACCTGGCGGAACCGGGCATCCATGAGGTTGCGATAGTGGCCGCCGTTGTACGGCTTCTCGCTCTGGAAGTAGCGGTGCGAACCCAGGACCGCCGAGTACGCGTTGCCCGAGCGGCAGCCCAGGTTCTCGCCCCAGCGGTAGCTCCTGTACCCGGCGCTGCGGAGGCGGTCGCCGGGGTTGCCGCCCACGAAGTGCGAGCAGATGTTGCGGGTCGCGAGGAGCTTCGCATAGGGCCGCGAGACCTCGGCGCTGATGCCGGAGCTGAGGGCGAGGGGTGGGACGTCTCGTCCGCCTGGCGAGGAGCAGCTGCCCGATGACGTCACCCAGCCGCCGGTCCGCGTGCAGTTCATCAGCTTCAGGTAGTAGGCCTCGACGCCGGACCAGCTGCCCGACACGGCGCCCCCGCCCCCGGAGTTGCCGATGGGCTTGGGCTTGGATTTCGGCTTCGTGCTGGACGCGGGGGCTGCCTTGGGCTTGGGGGCCGGTTTCGGAACGACCTTGAAGGTGCCCGCGGCCGCGGAGGAAACCGGTACCCCGGCTCGCGATGCGGCCGACGCCTCGACGCGCATGCGGATCGTGGCGCCGTACGGGAGGGGGGCGGTGGGCACGAAGACCAGGACCGTACCCTGCTCTGCCCACGACGTGGATCCCTTGATGGCTGTCCCACCCACGGACACCCGGAATGCCTCCGCGGTCTGGGCGCGCTTCATCGGCTCCGTGAAGCGGACGGAGATCGTCGCGGATCGCTCGACGTCTCCCTCGCCGGAGCGGGGCCGGAAGCGCACGACCTCGGGCGCCGCGGCCGTGCGGATCACGAGGGCGGGCAGGTCCTCGAAGGCCAGCCCATCGCTCCCGACCAGGCCGGCAAGGGAGACCTCGTATTCCGTGTCCGCGGCAAGCGGGGCGGCGGGGGTGAACAGGAACTCGCCACTGGCCTCACCGGCGCTGACCTCGCCGGGGATGGCCGGCTCCGAGCGGAGGGCCGTCTGGAGGGCAGCGACCGATGCGGGCCGGTCCAGGGTGATCTTGAAGGCGGAGTCGCTGCGGACCCGGTTGCCGTCCGCATGGGTCGCCGTCAGCACGCCCCTGCCCGCCGAGTCCGTGAGGGTCACCGATCGCAGGGCCTGTGAGAGGCTGCCGCCGGCTGTCGCGCGGGCGGACTGGGCCACGGTGACTGCGTACAGCGTGTGCGGCTCCCAGCTCCGGAGCGGCGTGATCGTCAGCACACGCCCCGCGGAATCCCAGCCGAACGTGACGGCGGTCTCGGGCTGGAGGCGCAGTGCCGCCGCGACGGAGGCTGGGTCCATCGGCGAATCGAAGGCGATGGAGATCGGCTGCCTCAGCCCGTGGCCGGTCGCGACGGCGCCGAGAACCCGCGCCCCGACCGGCTGGGGTGTCGCTGCAGCGGGGATGGCGGCGCTGGGGGCGGGGGGCAGGCTGGCCAGGGCGACGACGGCGATCACGGCCGCGGCCGCGACCCCGGCACCGAGCCGGGCAAGTCCGCGACGACCGAGCAGCGCGAGGTATACGAGCGCGAGGACAGGTAGCGCTGCCAGGGTGGCCCCGAGCTTCCGCAATACGTTGTCCTCCAATCGGCCCGCCGGGAACTACGTCGCGAGACAGGTCCCGGCACCCGGGGACGTTGCCGGCCATGCCGCCAGCCGGGGCCATCGTCGAGCGTAGCACTCGACCCGAACGCCCGGCAACCGTCGCCACCCTCCGGATCAGGCGGCGCTCCGCCTGACGGGACCACGGACGGCCGGGAGCCCGTTCCGCGGACGCCCGGTTCGGCCGGCGAGCGCGCCGGTCGGCCGGTAGCGCCCGTAGGCCTCCAGGACCAGGCCGCGGACCTCGAGGGACGTGAGCCCACCGAGCACCGTGGCGCTCCGGGCACCCGTTGCGCAGACGAGCTCGTCCACGGTGCACCGGCCCGCCAGGAGGTGGCGCGCGAGGTCCCGCTCCACGCTGCTGAGCGCGGCAAGCACGGGATCCCGGCGACCCACGGGAACACCGCCCGGATCGAGCAGGCCCAGGTCCTCGAGCAGCTCCGGGATCCCGGCCACGATCCGCGCCTCCGGTCCCGCTTCGCGGAGGAAGGCGAGACACCCCGCGACAGCCGGGTCCTCCAGGCGGCCGGGAACGAGGTACAGGCCCCTCCCCTGCTCGAGCGCCCACGCGGCCGTGGTCAGCGCACCGCTCCTCGCCCCTGCCTCGACGACGATCGTCGCATCGGCCAGCCCGCTGATGATCCGGTTCCGGCGGGGGAACGTTCCGCGGGACGGCTGGGTCCCCGGAGGGAACTCGCTGAGCACGGCTCCGCCCCCGGCCACGATCGACCGCGCCAGCACGCGGTGCGCGGCCGGATACAGGCGCTCGTGGCCCCCACCGATCACGGCGACCGTCGGCGTGCCGGACCGGACCGCGGCGGCATGGGCTGCACCGTCGATCCCTAGAGCGAGGCCTGACACGACCGTGGCGCCGACGATCGCGACGGCGTCCGCGATCCGACCGGCCGTCGCGCGCCCGACCTCCGTAGGGCGGCGCGTCCCGACGATCGCGACCGAGCGTGCCCGGTCGAGGGCGCCCGGGTCGCCAAGCAGGAACAGGACCGGGGGCGGCAGGTCGATCGTCCGCAGCCTCCTCGGGTACGCCTCGTCGACGAGGGTCAGGACGGTCAGTCCGGCCCGGCGCACCGGATCGAGGCTGCTTCCAGGGCTCGCAGCCGCCCCAACGAGGGCCGCGGCTGCCTGCGTAGTGAGCGTCGCCGGACCGCCATCAGGGCCGGTCGTCGCCTCCACGAGCAGCCGCGTCGCCCCGCTCCTGCGTGCCGCGACGAGCACGGCGGCCGCACTCCCGAAGCGCCCTACCAGCCGCTCGAACGAGACTGGCCCGACACCCTCCGTACCTGCGAGCACGACCCAGGACTCCCGCTCGGTATCGGCGTCCACCGCGGGCGCCGGACCCCCAACCGTCTCGGCGTCCGCCCGGCCGAGGGGCCCGCGTCGACCGATCCCCAGCATCAGGTGGCCTCCGCCGGCGACGCTGTCTCGGACCACGCCCTGAACTGTGCGGCCTCGTCGAGGTGCTCGGTGCTCACGACCGCGTCCCCCTCGAGGTCCGCGATGGTTCGCGCGACCCGCAGCAGCCGCTCCGTTCCGCGTCCCGAGAGCCGCTCGCGGTCGGCGAGCACGACCGCCCGCGCGGCCTCCAGTCCGCCCAGCCGGCAGATCGTGCGCAGCTTGCGGCCTCGCACGCGGCCGTTCGGAACGTCACCGGTCCGCGCCCGCTGGCGCTCGCGCGCCGCCGCGATGCGCCGGGCGACCTCGAGCGATGCCTCGGGTTGCGGACCACCGACCAGGACCGATGGGGGAACTCGCCCGACCCGCACCCAGAGGTCGATCCGGTCCCGCAGCGGTCCAGAGACGCGGCGGCGATACCGCTCGGGGACACCCGGTGGACAGGAGCACGAGCGGTCCTCGACACCGCTCATGCCGCACGGACACGGGTTCATGGCGGCCACCAGCGTGAAGCGCGCCGGGAATGTCACGGCCCTGCCGACCCGGACGACCGCCACGCTCCCGTCCTCCAATGGCTGCCGCAGGGCCTCGAGGACGTCGCGTCCGAACTCCGGCAGCTCATCGCAGATGAGCACTCCCCCATCCGCGAGCGTGACCTCGCCCGGCGACATCCGCGGTCCGCCACCCACCATTCCCGCATAGGACACGGTGTGATGAGGAGCTCTGACGGGAGGCCGCCGCCGCAGCATGCGCACGGGGCCGCTGGCGACCGCGGAGGCCACGGCCGTCGCGGCCAGAGCGGCGGCATCGTCGAGATCCGGCAGGAGACCCGGGATCGCCCTCGCGATCATCGTCTTGCCGGCCCCCGGGGGCCCGATCAACAGCATCGCGTGACCGCCGGCCAGGGCGATCTCCAGGGCACGTCTCGCGACGGCCTGCCCCCGGATGTCCGCGAGGTCCAGCCCCGGGTCGCCGGTCGTCGACCCGGCATCATCGTTGTACGCCGGCTTGCCGGCCGACTGTGCGAGGCCGTCCGCACGTGCCAGCGGCACCGGGACGGCGCGGCGGGATCGCGACGATCGGACCGCGTCGGCAGCGTCGGCGACGGTCTCGACCGGGATCACATCGAGACCCGGGACGAGGGACGCCTCGGGGGCCGCGTCGGTCGCGACGAGGACCCGCTCCACGCCGGCCGCCGCAAGCGCCAGGCCCATCGGGAGGATGCCGGGCACCCAGCGCACATCGCCACCGAGCCCCAACTCGCCGATCAGCGCCACGTTGGCCGCCGCAGCACGCAGCTGCTCCGAGCCCAACAGGATCCCCACGGCGATCGCAAGGTCCAGCGAGGCACCGGCCTTGCGCACCTCTGCCGGGGCGAGATTCACCGTGATCCGGCGAGGCGGGTGGTGGTACCCGGTGTTGCGAAGCGCCCCCCGGACGCGCTCCCGGGCCTCCGACAGCGCCGCATCCGGGAGGCCGACGATCGTGAAGCCTGGCAGCCCCGGAGCGACATCCACCTCGACCCGGACGAGCCGGCCCGAGATGCCGTGGAGCGTCGCCGAGAGGAGGGTTGCAAGCACGAGCGGCACAGTAGGCCGCGCCACTCAACCCGCGCTTACGCCCGGAACCTCGTACAGGGCCAGAATCAGGCGCCCGCCGTCACCTGCCGGTGGTGGGTGCGAGGAGCCCGACTCCCTGGGGGTTGCCCTTGTCGACCAGCCGCGCGAAATCGGCCACCGAGCGGCCCAGCACGGAGTCGCCCTTCGAGATCATGAACGGCGCGCCGGTGTTGAGCGCCGAGATTGCGCCCCGATACTCGTTCACGACCTGGAACTCGATCGGGCGGCGCAGGGCGCCCTCGGCGCTCTTGATGCTGATCCCGGTGAAGGCGTTGGATCGGTTGAGCACGAGCTTGAGCTTGTTGGACTCGTATCCAAGGTGGCCGATCGTCTCGAGCAGCAGGCGGACGTTCTTGAGGCACGACAGGTCCGCCGTCATGACCGCGAAGATGGTGCTCGCGACATCGAGGACCATCAGGTTCCGGTCCTCGAGTCGCTTGTCGATGTCGACGACCACGTAGTCGTATTGTCCCGACAGGATCTCCAGGATCTGGTGGAGGTGGCTCGCGGTCACGAGGTCGGCGGCCTCCGGGGACGGCGGTGCAAGCAGCAGGTCGACCCCAGAGTCGTGCGTGATCACGATGCTCCGCACCAGGTCCGCGTCCATCGCCGGGGCGCTGACCAGGTCCACGATGCTCTTGCGATCGAGCCCGAGGTCCAGGAACACCCGGTGATCGCCGAACTGCAGGTTGCCGTCCACGAGGCACACTCGCCGGCCGAGCGAGTGGAGCGCGATCGCGGCGTTGATGGCGATGGTCGTCGTCCCGACCCCGCCCTTGGCTCCGTAGTAGGCATGGATGCGACCCAGCGGCGGCCGCCCCACCAGGGACTCGCTGGGGGCGAAGCGGGCGATCAGGCTCTTCATCCGGGCGAGCAGTTCGGCCGGGTGGAACGGCTTGACCAGGTAGTCGTCCGCACCAGCCCGGAGCGCCCGGACCTTGCCCTGCACGTCCTTGTCCGTGGTGAGCATGATGATGGGGACGTGGCCGCTGCCGCCCTCCTCGGCCCGGATGCGGGTCGCCACCTCGTAGCCGTCCAACTGCTGGACGGTAACGTCGAGCAGGATCAGCGACGGCGACTCCTGCTGCCAGCGGCGGAGTCCGTCCTCGCCGTCGGACGCGAGGACGACCTCGTATCCCTCCTGCTGGAGCGTGAGCTGGAGCAGTCGCTGAACGCTCGCGTCGTCGTCGACGACCAGGACCTTGCCAGCCATCCGGCCTCCTGTCACGGAACTCCCGTCCATCCCGGGCAAGGGCCCGGTCCCCATGGTAGGTGGCGCCCAGTATAGGGTCGACTGGGCGAGCGCCCAACCCCATGGGCCGCCTAGTGTCGCGCGCCTGAATCTCGTTCGCGCGTGTGGGACAGGATCTCGTCGGCCATCCTGGTCCAGACGAAGTGGTGTCGACGGTGCTCATCCCGGTCCCGGTGGTCAGGGTTGAGCGGTCCTTATCGCCGAGAATGAGTGCGGCTGACAGCAGGCGCCCATCGTCGCACCTATATCAATGCACTACTGACGCGCTCATACTAGATGCCGGTCTCCGCTGGCAGCCGACCCGCCTTGACAGCAGCGACGACGGCCGCGTGGTCGCGCTCGGTCTGGTCCGCATAACTGACGGAGAATGCGGCGATCGCCTGATCGAACTGGTCACCTGGCCCGAGGTATCCGGCGATCTCCGCCGGATTGCCGGATCGAGCATGCGCTCGGGCGAGGGCCCATGCACAGACCTCAGCGTAGAGATGCATGCCGGGCGGTCGAAGCCCTTCGATATCGATGCTGTACTTCATATCGTGGAGCTGTCGGAGGTAGTACTCGGTTCCCGTGGCCGTCGACCTGGTCCAGCCGAGGAAGCTGTCGGAGACCGCCTGCATGATCCGCTGGCCCCTGACCACCCGTTCGCCCTGATGGGTGTAGTGGCGACCCCGAACGTATGGCGAGAGCACGGACCGACCGGCCTCCTTGACCTGCAGGATCAGCGGACCTCCGGCTGGCCCCGCGAACATGGCAACGTAGCAGCGGGTACCGACGCTCCCGACCCCGACCACCTTCAAGGCCACGTCCAGTAACCGATGCTTCTCGACCAGGACGCGGCGATCCGGCGCCAGCGAACGGACATACGCGCGATACAGGGCTGGAACCTCGTCCCGACCTGGATCGTCGTCGGAAAGGCGGACCAGTAGCGGGGGCCGATCCCGGATGAGCCAGCCGCCGCCGGGCACCTTGACGGACAATTTGCCCAGCGCACGCATGTGATCCCGGCTGCGCGCTTCCGATGCGGAGAGGTGCAGGCCACCCCGCGTGCGCGCGCGCTCCACGCGCTCGATGATCACCTCGATCGGAATGGACGCGTACCAGACCTGGAGTGCACGCATCCCGGCGTAGCGCCGGATCCAGTGGCGATACTCCCAGGCGACGACGCGGGCCATGTCGCGCGCCGTCGCCTCGCTGTATCCGTTCTGTCGCGAGGCGACGACGAAGCTTGCCGCAAGACGCTTGACGTCCCATTCCCACGGCCCCCGGTAGGTCTCGTCGAAGTCGTTCAGGTCGAACATCAGGCGTCGCTCCGGGCTGGCGAACACCCCGAAGTTGGCAAGATGGGCATCACCGCAGAGCTGGACGTGTGAACCCATGTGCGGGGTCGTCGCCAGATCGGCCGCCATCGCCCCGGCCGACCCACGCAGGAATGCGAAGGGTGACCCAACCATGCGGCCGATCCGGATCGGCACGAGCTCCGGGAGTCGCCCGTCGTTCGTGGCGATCATCATCGATACGGGGTCCGCTCGATCGGCAGTTGGCATCCAGGCCGCATGGCTGCGTCGCGGCACGGCCGCGCGGCGGGCGCGACCCTGCTGGATCGAGTAGGCCGCCGGGCTGTCTGGAGGGATGACGATGTTCGGAGTGGTGGGCATCCGCCAACGATACCGGCTCGACGGCAGCCATGGATTGTGGGGCAGTTCGCGGGAACGGGGCCCTGGATGCGTCTGAATTGGAGCGTATCCTGTCGCGACATTGCGCTGGATCGTGTATGCCGGCCGCCTCCACGGTATGGGGACCAGCCGGCGGCGCGGTCCCTCGTGGGCGAATCGGGTCGGGATCCGGCGAAGCACTACCGCGACAACACCGCCTCGAGGACCGGTTCGGTCGTGAACTCAGAACGTCTCCCGCCGCCACGGCTGGACGTGGTACCGGCGCCACGCCCGGGCCACCGTGGCGTCCCCGACATGAAGGTGCCGGGCCAGCAGCCGCGTCGACCAGCGGGTGAAGCCCAGGCGCCCAGGCGGCGGGTCCAGGGTCGCGGCGATGATCGCCGCGTCGTCGAACGAACCAATGAAGCGCCCACGCTAGGCCCGACCGGCTCGGAAGCCCTCGCGGAGGATGCCGGCCACCGCCCCCTCGTAGGCCGCCGGATCCACCGCGTGGCCCTGACCGTGGTCGGCCGCCTCGATCACCAGGTGGCGGGTCCCGGGCGGGGCAGCGGCCGCCAGTCGGCGACCGTCCGCCATGCGCACGGTCCGGTCGCGGCCGCCGTGGATCAGCAGCAGCGGCACGTCCTCGAGCAGGCCGATCACGGCGATCGGCTGGGTCGCACGCGGATCGCCGCCCACGTTGCGAGCCATCCGGGCGAAGGCCTGCCCGGCGATCCGACGCCCGAACGGAACCCGCAGCCGGTTCGCGACGACCAGGTCCAGCTCGGGTGTCACCGAGTCCGCCACGACCGCCACGATCCGCGGACGCGGCGCATCGACGGCGGACGCCGGGGAATCGGGGTCCATGTCGGCCGACGGAAGCCGACCGTCGCCCAGCACCGCGACGGCGGCGATCGCCGTGATTCCGCCCATCGACGAGCCGACGAGCGCCACGCGCCGGATTCCCCGTTCCCCCAGCCACGCCAGCGCGCCGGCCACATCCTCGATCTCGTTGAGGCCGAAGGTGGTCGGCGCGTCGTCGGACCCGCCGTGCCCCCGGAAGTCGAGTCCCAGCACGGCGGCGGTCCGGCGGAGGAACGGTCCCAACTCGACGAGGTCCGGCGTGACCGACCCGCTGTAACCGTGCAGCAGGACGATGGCCTCGCGCGGGTCCGGGGCCCAGTCGTCACCGCCGGGCTCCGCTGCCAGCCAGCGGCCCGAGAGGCGCAGGCCGTCACGCGACCGGAGCCGGACCACCTCACCGCCCATCCGGTCGAGCGCCGGCGCCATGCCGGACTCCTCCGGCAGCCGGCGAGGGGCGTCGGCGAGTCGTCGGGCGAGACCGTCCACCACGGGCCCCACCGCCGCCAGGGCGACGACCGGAGCCGTCGCCACCAGCAGGACTCGCCGCATCAGCGGGCGTCCCCGTTCTCCTGGTCAGGTCGTGCCGTCATGCCGCGGTCAACGTATCCGCCGATCTGGTCGGCCAGGCGGGTGAACTCGGTCGGGATGACGAACTTGGTCGACGGGCTTGTCCCCAACTGCTTGAGCGCGTCGAGGTACTGCAGGGCCATCGTCTTCTCGTCGATTTGGTGGGCGGCGGCGTAGATCCGCTCGAGCGCCTGGCTGAACCCCTCGGCCCGGAGGATGGCCGCCTGGCGCTCGCCCTCGGCCTTCAGGATCTCCGACTGCTTCTGGCCCTCGGCGACGTTGATCGCGGACTGCCGGGCACCCTCGGACTCGGTGATCACGGCGCGCCGCGTCCGCTCCGCGGACAGCTGCCGGTTCATCGCGTCCTGTACGTCGCGGGGCGGCGTGATCTCGCGGATCTCGACGGTCGTGATCTTGCCGCCCCAGCGCTCGGTGACCTCGTCCAGCTTCGTCCGCAGGACCTCGTTGATCTGCTCGCGCTTGGACAGGACGTCGTCGAGCAGGATGTCGCCGATGACGGCACGCAGCGTCGTGGTCGCCACGCCCTGGAGGGCGCCCGGGAAGTTGGCCACGTTGACCACGCTCTTGAGCGCGTCCGCAATGCGCCAGTAGATCAGGAAGTCGACGTTGATCGGGGCGTTGTCCTTGGTGATGGTCGTCTGGCTCGGGACCTCGATGAACTGCTCGCGCATGTCCACCTTCACTGGCCGGTCCACGACGGGGACCAGGAACCTGAGGCCCGGCTCGCGCACCATCTTCTCGTTGGTCTTGCCCAGGCGGAAGACGACCATCCGCTCGTACTGCTGCACGACCCGCACCGACAGGTACAGGATCATCAGCAGGATCCCGGCGATGACCGCGAGCGTGACGAGGGCGATGACGAGCTCCATGGGGTCCTCCGGGGCTAGGGACGGTCGGCGATCAACGGGGTCGGCCGGGATGGATCGGGCTGGGCGTCGACGGGTTCCACGAGGGCGGTGAGGCCGTCGAAGGCGATCAATCGGACGGGTGTGTCGCGGGGCAGGCTCCGCTCGTCCGGGGTGCGGGCGCTCCAGGTCTCGCCGGCGAGGTACACGGTGCCGCCCGGCGCCAGCGGAGCCCGGACGACGCCCTCGGTCCCGGTTGGGACCACGGAGCCCACGGTACCGGTCGTCGTCCCCATCCGCCGCGTGCGGACGGCCGCGACCGCGATCAGCGCCATGAGCCCGCCGATCGTCACCGTGACGGCCGCGATGACGGGCGGCGCCACCGCGACGAGCGGGCCGGTCGGGGTCATCGGCGCCGTGTACAGGGCCGCCGCACCCAGCGCGAGGCACACGATCCCGCCCAGCATCAACAGGCCGTGGCTCACGATCTGGGTCTCGAGGACGAACAGGATGAAGCCGAATGCGACGAGCAGCACCCCGGCCACGTTGAGCGGCAGGCTCCCGAACCCCACGAACGCCAGGAGCAGTGCGAGGGCACCCAGCAACCCGGTGACGAGGTTCGGGTTGATCAGCTCGGTCGCGAGGCCCAGCACGCCCACGACGAACAGGAGGAACGCGATGTTCGGATCGGACAGGAGGTGCAGGAAGCCCAGGACGGGACCCATCGGGGTCTCGACCACCGTGGCCCCCGCGAGATCCAGGGTGACGGGGGTGCCACCGGCCACGGTCACCGTCTCACCATCGGCGGCCGCCAGCACCTGGTCCAACGTCTCCGCGATGCCGTCCACGGCGCCCGCGGCAACGGCCTCGCTCGCCGTGTACGAGCGGGCCTCCGCAACGGTGGACACCGCCCAGTCAACGGGCCGTCCGCGCGCCTCGGCCGTGGCGGAGATGGCCGCGATCGAGTCGTTGAGGACCTTCTCGCCCATGGTGCCGGGGATGTCCTCGCCGGTGCTGCTGACGGGCGTCGCGGCGCCGATGTTGGTGCCGGGCGCCATGTAGGCGAGGTTCCCGGCCAGCGTGATGAACGTGCCGGCGCTGGCGGCGCGGGCGCCGGACGGCGCGATCCACACGATCACCGGCACCGTCGATGCCAGGAATGCCTTGCGGATCCGGCTGGTGGCGTCAAGACTGCCGCCGGGCGTGTCCAGCTCCACGACCACCGCGGCGGCACCATCCGCGGCGGCAGTGGCAACGCCCTCCTCGAGATAGCCCGCGAGCGCGTCGTCCACGACCCCGTTCGCGGTGAGGACGACCGCCTCCGCCCCGGTGGCCTGCGCCACGCCGGTCACGCCCAGCAGCAGGACGCCCAGCAGCAGGACGGCGTGGGCGACCCGGTGACGGACGGCGCGCGTTCGATCAGCCATGGGCACGGTCCGAGTATCTCACCGGGCGGGTCGGGCGTCGCGTGCCGCTGCGCCCTACCGGGTCACGACTCGGCCAGCACGTCGAACGCGAGCCGGCTCCACGTCTCCAGGTCATCGCGAACGGCAGCCACCTCAGCTCCGGTCACGAAGCTGCCCTCCAGCTTGTCCGCCTCCCGGATCCGGACGGCCCGGCCGGCGGCGTCCGCCACGTATACGAAACCGACATGGACGGCGCCGACGGCCGTGGAATCGTCGTTGAGGAGGCCGACCGGCGCAAACTCCGGGACGAACGACGCATCCAGCTCCTCGGCCCACTCGCGCCGGAGCCCGCCAGGGATGTCACCGTCCCCCGGGTTCAGGTGGCCGCCAACCCCGATCGACCACATGTCGTGGAGGCGCGCGTCGCCGCCGGCCCGGGTGCGCCGCATGAGGAACCACCGCTCGCCGTCGCGCAGCACGAGGTACGGGATCACCTGCTTGTGGGACGGATCATCCTCGGCATCGCCGCGGCGCATGAAGAACCCTTCGCGCGCCACGACGTCGAGGGCCGCATCGACCCCGCCGCGGCGGACCCCGAGCCAGCCCTCGCGGTCCATCAGGACGGCGCGCGGCACCACCAGCACCAGCTCGTCAGGGTTGCCCATCAGGCCGGTTCGTCCAGGCGCTCCCGCGCGGCCGCCAGGCGGTGCCGGAGCACCTCCGTGTCCGGCGCGGGCGTCGCCTCGAGCAGCGTGAGCCACTCGTCGATCCGGTCGCGGTAGCGGCGCAGGGCCTCGGCGATGGCGGGTGCGTTGGTGGCCGCGATCTCCGCGCCCATGGTGGCGTCGCCCCTGGCCAGTCGTGTCGTGTCGCGCCAGCCTCCCGCGGCCAGCGTGATCGCGGCGGCCCAGTCCGGGCCCGAGGGCCCACCGGTCCCAGCGACGGCCTCGACCAGCGCGACGGATGCCAGCAACGGGAGGTGGCTGATGGACGCCACCAGGCGGTCGTGGCGATCCGCGTCGAGCGCGACCGGGCGCGCGCCGCAGGCGAGCGCGAGCGTCCGGACGGCCTCCGGATCGCCGCCCCCGACGGCCTCCGTGAGCACCCAGGGCCGGCCGGCGAACAGCTCCGGGTCGGCGGCCTCGAACCCGCTCGATTCGCGGCCCGCCATGGGATGGCCGCCCACCCACGGGATCCGTGCCTCGCGGGCCGCCGCCGTCAGCGCGGCCTTCGTGGACGCCACGTCGGTCACCGTCGCCCCATCCGCCAGCGCGGCCCGGAGGTCGTCGCCCAGGCGACGCACGAGCGACACGCAGGCAACTGGGGGAGCCGCCAGGACGACCAGGTCGGCGCCGGCGAGCGCCATGGCTGGATCGTCCGCCGCTTCGTCGATGATGCCGGCCGCCAGTGCACCCCTGGGGCCGTCCCCGGACGACGTCCAAGCGACCACCTTCGCACCCTCGTACGCGGGCGAGAGGCGCACGGCGCGTGCGATCGAACCCCCGATCAGCCCGAGACCCAGGAAGGTGATCTGCATGCCCCGATTATCGGGGACGCTGCCGCGCCTGTGCGTTCTGCTCAGCGGCCCGGCCACGTACCCGTCTCACCGGATCGTCGTCGGCCCCGGCGCCGCTCGCCAATGCGGCGTTCACCGGTCTCATCGGGCGGGCCCGGCGCGTCCGGCGGGTTGACTCGTCGCACGTGCTGGCGGCGGTCCGTGAGTCGACGTTCCGGGTCCAGGAGCGCGCCACAACGTGGGCACCGACGCTCCTCGGCGAACAGCGAATCCAGCGACGCCGCCGTGTAGACCTCCCGGCCGCATGCGCGACACGCGAGCTTGGGCACCGGTAGATGTCCCCGCGCCCGGTCAGCCGACCCGGGGCAGGGCGGACAGCGCCTGGGCGACCTTGTCGGCGGGGTACTCGTAGTCCTCCAGGGAGCCCTGCAGGTACCGCTCGTAGCTCGCCAGGTCGAAGTGGCCGTGCCCGGACAGGTTGAACAGGATCACCCTCGGCTCGCCGGCCTCCTT
Organism: uncultured Chloroflexia bacterium; assembly: GCA_963713975.1. Lineage (GTDB taxonomy): Bacteria > Chloroflexota > Limnocylindria > Limnocylindrales > CSP1-4 > CAIXZV01. Next base: position 2,858,176 of record OY970218.1, on the reverse strand, counting down.
GGCCTCCATCGCCTCGTCCACGACAACCTTGATCGCGTGCGTGCTCTCCGGCGCCGGCAGGATCCCCTCGGCGCGCGCGAACTGGACCCCGACCTCGAAGCAGGCCCGCTGGTGCACGCTGCGTGCCTCGATCAGGCCATGCTCCTTGAGCAGGGAGACGAGCGGCGACATGCCGTGGTAGCGCAGGCCGCCCGCGTGGATCGGCTCCGGCATGAACTCGGACCCGAGCGTGTGCATCTTGACGATCGGGGCCATCTTGCCCGTGTCCCCGTAGTCGTAGGCGTAGATGCCGCGGGTGAGCGACGGTGCGGCCTCGGGCTCCGCGGCGATGACCCGGTAGGTCGCCTCGCCCCGCAGGTTCCGACCGACGAACGGGAAAGTCAGCCCGGCGAAGTTGGACCCTCCCCCGGCGCAGGCCACGATCACGTCCGGCTCCTCGCCGGCCATCGCCATCTGCTCCTGGGCCTCGAGCCCGATCACCGTCTGGTGGAGCATCACGTGGTTGAGGACGGAACCCAGCGAGTACTTCGTGTCGTCGCGGGTCGCCGCGTCCTCGACCGCCTCGCTGATCGCGATCCCGAGCGAGCCGTTCGAGTCGGGCGTCTCCGCCAGCACCCGCCGGCCATAGTTCGTGGTGGGGCTGGGGCTGGCCACGACCGACGCTCCGTAGGTCTCCATCAGGATCCGGCGGTACGGCTTCTGGTCGTAGCTCGCCCTGACCATGTAGACCTTGACCTCGAGACCGAAGACGGAACCCGCGAACGCGAGCGCACTCCCCCACTGCCCAGCCCCGGTCTCCGTCGCGAGCCGCTTGACGCCCTCCTCCTTGTTGAAGAACGCCTGCGGCAGGGCCGTGTTCGGCTTGTGGCTGCCGGCCGGGCTCACGCCCTCGTACTTGTAGTAGATGTGGGCCGGCGTATCGAGCGCAGCCTCGAGGCGGTGGGCGCGATGCAGCGGCGACGGGCGGTAGAGCCGGTAGGCGTCGCGGACCGGGTCCGGGATCTCGATCTCGCGATCCGAGCTGACCTCCTGGAGGATCAGCGCCATTGGGAACAGGGGCGCGAGGTCGGCAGGGCCGATCGGCTGGCCGGTGCCCGGATGGAGGGGCGGCGGAGGCACCACGGGCAGGTCGGCCGCGATGTTGTACCAGGCCCGCGGGATCCGGTCCTCGTCGAGCACGAACTTGGTCCGGCGGGAATTGACACTGGCCATCAGGTGGCGACCTCCGGGTGGGTGGACGGGGAGAGCCCCCGGAGCCTAGCGCGTCCTGCCGCACAGGGGCAACACGCGGGCGAAGCTCAGGGCTCCAGCGCCACCTCGACCAGCGGCTCGTAGCGGGGCGGTCCGCCCCCGAGGTGGCTGCGGTAGAGGACCACACGGTCCGCCCGGAAGGACGTCCTCCAGTCGGCGGCGGCCGTCCGCAGTTCGTCGGCGACTGCGCCGGACGAGGCGATGGACGAGCGATCCAGGCGCGCGACCGTCAGGTGCGGGCGGTACGGGCGGTCATCGCGCGGCCAGCCGAGGGGCTCCAGCGCGGGGTCCAGCGCATCCATGAGTGCGCCCAGCTCCCCGGCGCCTCGTTCAATGCCCAGCCACAGCGCGCGCGGCTTGCGCGCCTCCGGAAAAGCGCCGGCCCCGGCGAGGACGACCTCGAACGCCCGCGCACCCGTGATCGCGTCCTGGACGGCCAGCGCGGCATCCGGAGTGAGCTCGGGCGGTGTCTCGCCCAGGAAGCGCACCGTCAGGTGGAGGTTGTCGACGTGGACCCAACGGGGCACGTCACCGAGCGGTCCGGCGCGAACGCCCTCGATCAGCGCCTTGCAGGCCGCCAGCGGCGCCGGTGGCAGCGGCACCGCGACGAACAGTCGGTCCGGGCGCTCAGCCACCAACTTCGCGCCGGTAGCGCACGCGATCCGCCGTCAGCACCTCGAGCGCGCGATCCCGATCCCGCCAGCCCACCACATCGACGTCCTTCTCCTCGAGCAGCTTGTAGGTGTTGAAGAAGTGCTCGATCTCGACGAGCCGGTGCGGGCGCATCTGCTCGAGGCGCTCGATGTGCTGCTGGTGAGGGTCGTGCACGGCGACGCACAGCGTCTTGAAGTCGAAGCCCTTCTCGTCGCGCATCTCCAGCCCGCCGATCGGACGCGCCCAGACGTGGCAGCCCGTGAAGGTCGGCTCGTCGATGATCAGGAGGGCGTCCGTGTGATCGCCGTCATCGGCCCGCGTCCCCTCGATGAAGCCGTAGTCGAAGTTGTAGAACACGGCCGACGACAGGACCCGGTCCAGTCGGTAGACACCGGCTACCTCGTCGAACTCGTACTTGTTGCGGCTTCCCCGCGGGATCTCAACGACGATCTCGACGACGCCCGGGAAGCGGTCGGCATTGGGGTTGGTCATGCGCGAACTCTACCGTGCCCGGTACAGCCCGAACGAGGCCGGCGTCGTCACGGGAGCGAGCCGGTCCAGATCACGATCCGCCCCGGCCCTGGCACGTGGGCCATGCCGATTCCGACCGGCCCGTGCGTCACGCGCACATTGTTCCGCGGCCCATCGTCGCCGACGTGCGTCGCATGTGCGTGGCAGGCATCCAGGCACTGCCTGGCGTCCGGCGGCAGCCTCAGCCGTGCGTCCTGCGCATCAGGTCGCCGCCCAGCGCCGGAAGCCGTACGTCCGGCGCACGAGGTAGCGAGACCCCCCGCGGCTCGAATTCGGAACCTCAGTCGTTGTAGAGGCGCTCCTCGATCAGCTTCTCCTGCACCGTCCGCCCGTTGGGGTCAAAGCAGGAGAACTCGAAGTGCTTCTCGAACTCCAGGTCCACCGCGTCCTGGCCGCCGCGGTTCTTCTCCACCGAGACGATCACCCAGTCCCGGAAGCGCTGCGCCTGGTACGGGTTGAACTCGATGTTGACCTTGGCAACGATCTGGTACTTCTCGTTCAGGATCAGGATGATGTCGGCCTCGTAGTTGATCGCCGACGACCCGCGCAGGTGGTAGTTGCGGAGGCGCGAGGCCTTGAGGCCCTCCTTGTCCGCCGCGACGATCGCGATCATCGGCACGTCCTCGGACAGGGCGATGTCCTTGAGGCCGTTGACGACGAAGGTCACCTTCTCCGACTCGCTCACGGGCTCGGGGATGACCGGCACCTTCTGGAGATAGTCCACGACCACGACCAGGCGACGGTCTCCGGACAGTTCGCGATGCTGCCGGATGAGCTGGCGCATCCCGTCGATCGTGCTCGCGGTCTGTGAGCCGCGGAGCAGGAACAGGTTCTGGCCGTAGCGGGCGATCCGGTCCAGCGACGGCCGCAGGCGCGGGTTGGCGGCCAGCTGGGCGACACCGCCGCCCTCGGCCATCCAGGTGCCCAGGATCTCTTTGCGGACGTCCTGGATCTTGATCGCACCGGTCTTGTGGGGCAGGTGGGCGAGCGCGGACTCGGCGGCAATCAGCCGGTTCAACAGGTACAGCTCGTCGTGCTCGAAGCAGATGTACAGCACGTTCGCCTGGCCGCCGGACGCGACGTTGCGCGCCATCTGCAGCGCCATCGTCGTCTTGCCGGTTCCCTGCGCCCCGCCGATGAGCAGGAGCTCGCCCGCGCGGAGGCCGGTCCCGATGGTCTTGTCGAGCGGCGTGAAGCCCAGCGGCACCGGCTGGTACTCCCCCACCTTGCCGCCCGCAACCTTCTCGTTGAGATCGACCAGCACCTCGATGGCCGATCGGGGCGCCATGCTCCCGTTCGGTCCTTCAAAACGCCAGGACGCCTGCTGTGTCGCCCCCGCCCCCGTCTCGGTTGTCACGTGCGCCGGTCCTCCCGCGATCGATAGCCGTGGGTGCATCCTAGCACCGGGTTTGCAGCGCGCCGCTACCCCCCGGGACTACCTGGATCCGCCGAAGGTACTTGCGAGCTCGTCCCAGAAGCGCACGATCACGCGGGTCCCCAGCTCGAAGTTCTCGACCAGCAGGTACTCGTTCGGCGCGTGCGCGTTGCACGCGGGCTGCGTGAAGCCGAGCAGCACGACCGGCAGGCCCAGGGTGTGGTCGAACGCGGCCGTCACCGGGATCGAGCCGCCCTCGCGGATGTAGACGGGCTTCCTCCCGTGAACCGCCTCGAGGGCCCGCGCCGCGGCCCTGGTCGCAGTGTGATCCATGGGGGTCAGTGACGGCTCGCCGCCGTGGATGTACGAGGTGCTGACCGTCACGCCCGGCGGCGCGATCTCCGCCACGAACTCCGCGAACGCCGCGTACACCCTGGCGGGGTCCTGGTCGGCGACAAGGCGGGTCGAGACCTTGGCGTGGGCATGGGCCGGGATGATCGTCTTGGCCCCCTCGCCCTGGAACCCGCTCCACATGCCGTTCACGTCCAGGGTGGGTCGCGCTCCCTTGCGCTCGAGCGTGGTCCAGCCCGCCTCGCCCACGAGCTGCGGGACGGGGATGTCGGCGCGGTACTCCTCCTCGTCGAACGGCAGGGCGGCCATCGCCGCACGCTCGTCGTCGGTGAGGGCAACGACATCGTCGTAGAACCTCGGGATGCGGACCCGCCCGTCCGGGCCCTTGAGCGCTGCGATGATCCCGGCCAAAGCGTTGGCGGGGTTCGCCACCGTGCCCCCGTACATGCCCGAATGCAGGTCGACCGGTGACAGTTCCACATCGATCTGCGCATACATGATCCCGCGCAGGCCGACGGTGATCGCGGGCAGGTTGCCCTCGAAGTAGCCGGTATCGCTGATGATCGCGACGTCCGCGGACAGCCGGTCGCGGTTGGCCTCGATCCAGGTGTAGAGGCTGGCCGACCCGTACTCCTCCTCGCCCTCGAACACGAAGGTGAGGTTGACCGCCGGCGCCTTCCCGACCGATCGCAGGGCCTCGAGCGCCGACAGGTGCATGACCAGCTGGCCCTTGTCGTCAGCCACGCCCCGGCCCACGAACCGTCCGTCCTTGACGAAGGGTTCCCACGGGGCCGTATCCCACAGGTCGATGGGGTCGACAGGCTGCACGTCGTAGTGGCAGTACACGAGCGCAGTCGGGCCACCAGGGGCCTCGTGGATCCGCCCGTAGACGATCGGGTGGAGCTCCGTCGGCGACACCTCGACATCCGTCGCGCCGACCCCCCGGAGCCGCTCCGCAACCCACTCGGCCGCCCGTACCATGTCGCCGGCGTGCTCCGGCAGCGCCGACACGCTCGGGATCCGGGCGAACTCGAGGAGCGCCTCGGTGCGGGCATCGCGCGATGCCTCGAGCGCGGCCTCGACGGCCATGTCGATGGGGGTCGCGCCGGGGGCGGCATGCGGGTCTGTCATGGGGTCTCCAGGGCTTGTTGGGGCGGCGTGCGTGATCGTAGCGCGACGGCACCCCGGAGATGCGGTGTGATGCGGCTGTCGCGAACGAGAACGGCGGACCCCAGGAGGTCCGCCGTCGGGTCGTGCGCCGCCGGCGCGGCTCAGGCCGGCTGCGGCGAAGGGTTGGGTGCTGGAGTGCCGGGCCCGATCGATGTCCCGCCCTCCGTGCCCGGGGCGACGATGTGCGGGATCCCCGCGAAGCGCCCTTCCTTGGGCGGCAGGTCGTCGAACAGCTTCTCGAACTCCGAGGCGTCCACGGTCTCCTCGGCGATGAGCTTCTCAGCCAGCCGGTCGAGGCGGTCCCGATGCTGGGTGAGGACCTCGGTGGCGCGCACGTAGGCCCGGTCGATGATCGCCCTGACCTCCTCGTCGATCATCATCGCGACGTTGTCGGAGTAGTCGCGCTGCTCGCCCATGGACCGGCCCAGGAAGACCATCTCGTCACGCTTGCCGAACGACAGTGGCCCGAGGCGGTCGCTCATGCCGAACTCGGTCACCATACGGCGCGCGAGATCGGTTGCCTTCTCGATGTCGTTGCTCGCACCTGTCGTCGTGTCGCCGAACACGAGCCGCTCCGCGACGTTGCCGCCGAGGAGGCCCGCGATCTTGTCCTCGAACTCCGTCTTGCTCTGGAGGTAGCGGTCCTCGGTGGGCAGGGCCATCGTGTAGCCGAGGGCCATGCCGCGGCTGATGACCGTGACCTTCGCGACCGGGTCGCACTTCGGGAGGATCCGCTGCACGACGGCGTGACCGCCCTCATGGAAGGCGATGATCCGCTTCTCGTCGTCGCTGATGACCCGGCTCTTGCGCTCCGGGCCGGCAACGATGCGCTCGAGGGCCTCGGAGAACTCGCTCATGCCGACGACCTTCTTGTTGCGCCGGGCGGCCAGGATCGCGGCCTCGTTGACCAGGTTCGCAAGGTCGGCACCGGAGAAGCCGGGCGACTGGCGCGCGACCTCCTCCACCACCACGGTCTTGTCGAGCGGCTTGCCCTTGGTGTGGACCTTGAGGATCGCCGTGCGACCCTTCATGTCCGGCCGGTCCAGGATGACCTGGCGGTCGAAGCGTCCGGGCCGCAGCAGGGCCGGGTCCAGGACGTCAGGGCGGTTGGTGGCCGCGACGACGATCACGTTGGTGGCGGTGTCGAAGCCATCCATCTCGACCAGGATCTGGTTGAGGGTCTGCTCCCGCTCGTCATGGGACCCGCCGAGCCCGGCGCCACGCTGGCGGCCGACCGCGTCGATCTCGTCCACGAACACGATGCACGGGCTGTTGCGCTTGGCCTGGTCGAACAGGTCACGTACGCGGCTGGCACCGACGCCCACGAACATCTCGACGAACTCCGAGCCGGAGATGCTGAAGAACGGCACGCCGGCCTCGCCGGCCACGGCCCGCGCCATCAGCGTCTTGCCCGTCCCGGGAGGGCCCACCAGGAGCACGCCGCGCGGGATGCGCGCGCCAAGCGAGTTGAACTTCTCGGGGTACTTGAGGAACTCCACCACCTCCTGGAGCTCCATCTTGGCCTCGTCCACACCGGCGACGTCGGCGAAGGTCACCACCGTCTTGTTGCCGAGGAACATGCGGGCCCGGCTCTTGCCGAAGGACATCGCCTGGTTGTTGGTGCCCTGGGCCTGGCGCATCATGAAGAAGATGAAGCCGCCGATCACGATCAGGGGCAGCAGGCCCGTCAGGAGCAGGCCGATCCACGACGTGTCGGCCGTGGGCTTCTTCGAGTACTCCGGCACCGTTGACTGGCCGCCGGCCGCCGACGCCTTCTGCATGTCGGAGTAGACGTCACCGGTGATCGAGTTCGGCACCACCACTGTGTACGTGCCGCCGGTCTTCGGTGTCACCTCGAGCGTCTCACCATCCTGGACGGCCTTGGAGACGGTGCCGGCCTTGACGGCGTCGTAGAACTCCGAGTACCCCTTCTGCGGCTGGGGGGCGGACGACTGGACCCACGTGTAGAGCAGCACGACCGTCCCCGCCACGAGGACGAGCATCACGATCCCGTTGCGCAGGAACTTTGCGTTCAAACGGAGCGCCTCCGAGTCCGACAGTGCCGACGGGGGACGCCGGCGTCCGAGGGAGTATACCGTCGGGGTCATCCCGGCCCGGCAACGCCGGCCGCGGCCCCGATCACCATTGCCTGTACGGGCCAGCATCGCCGATGGATGGGCCGCGTGGCCGTAAGGCGAGGTTCAGGTTTCACCACGTATCGGCGACACACGAACGCCCGGGCACTGGGACCCGGGCGCCTTCGTCCGCGAGGTGTGGTAGCAGGGGCTGGATTCGAACCAGCGACCTAGCGATTATGAGCCGCTTGCTCTGCCACTGAGCTACCCTGCCACGGCCGAGGATTGTAGACCAGATCCCGTCGCCGGGCGGCCGGCACGCGCCTCGCCCTGGCCGGCCCGAGCGCGTGACGTAATCCCGTCAACGCCCCAGAATGGCCCCCAGCAATGCAGCTCACCGCGGGAGGGTTCGATGTCCAGCGATGCACCTGGAAGCGGCGTGCCCGGGTCCGGACCCGTCCCGGATCGGGCCAGCGGACCGCCCGCGACGGCCGGCGAGTGGCCCGCGGAGCTCGTCCCGCCGCCGGCGCCGTCCCAATGGGGTGGAGCGGAAACGGCCGGCCAGGGACCCACCCTGCCGCCAGCCCAGCCGGGCGGCAGTCAATGGGGATCGCCCCCGCAACAGCCCGGCGTCTGGGCTCCTCCGCCCGGGACACCCCCGGCCGGCTCCTGGAACCCACAGCCCGCCAGCTCCGGCAACGGGTGCCTCAAGGCCTGCCTGATCGTCGGCGGCATCCTGGTGGTGCTCGCGATCCTCGGGGTCATCGGGATCGGCATCCTCGGCGCGTCGTTCGCGAACGACATCGGCATTAACCTGGACGGGACCGCCAAGACCTGCGAGCTCGTCTCCGACGACGACCTGGCCCAGGTGCTGGGCTCCGACTCCCAGGCGCTGCCGATCGGCGGGATCGCGGACGCCACGATCGGCCAGGTCGTGCTGGACAAGCGCGTGATCCCCGATGCGCCCGACTGCTGGATCGTCGGAGCCAGCGAGACATCCACGACGGGTCGTGTCGCCCGGCAGGACGGCGGCGATGCCGCGGGTGAGTTCCAGGGCGCCCGCCGGACCGCTCAGGAACAGGGCTACCTCGACGGCGACGTGACCGGGCTGGGCGACGAGGCGTTCTGCACCGCGTTCTCCGAGTTCGGCGCGGCCGGCATCCTTGTGCGCTCGGGGAGCAGCCTCGTCTACGTCAGCCTGATCGACCCGGCGGCGTTCGGCACCGGCACAGGCTCGCAGGATGCGTGCGGGCTCGCCGGGGAGATCGCCAGCCGGATGCTCCGCTGAACGCAGCAGGGCGGCCTCGCGGCCGCCCTGCTGGATCGCCTGTGCCCGTGTGACTACTGGGGCGGTCCGCCCTGGCCGTGCTCCCGACCGTAGGCGTCGAGCAGCATCCCGATCGTGACGTCCCCATAGCGGGTCGAGAGCTCGTCGCGGGTAGCGCCCCACAGGTTCCGCAGCGACCTCGGCCCACCGCGATCCAGGTCACGCAGCCGCGTGCTGCCGAACCGTTCGATCCCGGGGACCCGGATCAGCTCCTCGGCCAGCCGCTGGGCGGACTCGCTGAGCGTGGTCGACTCGCTGATCCCGATCGCCCCGGCCGCGGCCATCGCGGCCTTCCGCTTGTCGCCCGGTCTCATGTCGCTCACCGGAGGCAGGGGGGGCATGGGCGACGTGAGCCCGCCGAGGGCCGACGCGGGCGGAGCCGTGGCCCGCGACAGCGATGCCTCCATCGCCCTGGACGCCGCTTCGAAGCGCTCGGCCGGCGTCGGCTTGACGGCCGGCGTCGGCTTGACGGCCGGCGTCGGCTTGACGGCCGGCGTCGGCTTGACGACGGACGGGGTCTGGCCCGCAGGCGAATTGGGTGGCTCGACGCTCGCGGGGGGCTCGACGCCAACGGGCGGACTGGCGCTCGCGGACTCACCGCCTTCGGGAGCTGCCGGTGCCGGACCGGAGCCCGATGGGGGCGGGGTGCCGCCGGTGCCGGAGGTACCGCCGCCGCCGGACCCCTCGTCCTCGTTGGACTGGCGCTTCGCCTTGACGACGACCGGGCCCTTGGCGGGTGCGTTGCTGCCCAGGGCGCTGTTCAGCAGCTCCGGGATGTCGATGCCCGTGAGGCCCTTCACGGACGCGGATGCCTCCGCCAGCGTCCGGGTCGTCGTCTTGACGACGTCGGAGGCGCCCTCGGAGGAAAGGACGGTCAGGCTGTCGATGTGCGAGAGCGGCTCGGCGGCAGCGCGCACGATCTCGGGCAGCATCGAGAGGACCGTCGAGATGATGGCCGCCTCGTTGAACTGCCGGTAGGCATCGGCTCGGAGGGCCAGCGCCTTGGCCTCGGCCTCGCCCTTGGTGAAGGTGATGCCGGCCTCGGCGTTGCCCTCGAGCGTCGTCTGCTTGGCGATCGCCTCCGCGTTGACCATGGTCACCCGGGCCTGTGCCTCGCCCATGGTGACGTTCACGGACGCCTCGGCCTGGCCGGCGAGCTTGACGCGCTCGGCCTCCGCCTGGGCCTGCGCGATCCGGGCGCCCTTGTCGCCCTCGGCGCGCCGGATCTGTGCCTCCGCCTCGGCCTCCGCCGGCCGGATGGTGCTGGCGATCAGCTCCTTCTGGGTGCGGTCCGCCTGGAGCTGGGCGAGCTCGGTCTGGCGCCGGGTGACCTCCTGCTGGGCCTCGGCATCCGCCAGCGGACCGGCCTGTGCGGCCTTCGCCTCGGCGGCGGCGGTGAGCGCGATGACCTCCGCCTGGCGGAGGGAGACGTCGCGCTGGGCGTTGAGCTTGATCTGCTGGGCCTCCGCCTCCCGGACCGCTGCCTCCTGATCGGCCGTGGCCTTGGCCATCCGCGCGTCCCGTTCGCGACGGGCCGTCTCCTGCTGGCCGATGAGGTCCATGTAGCCAACCTCGTCGCGGATGGCCTGGATCGTGAAGTTGTCGATCGTCAGGCCCGACGTGGCGAGGTCGCCCTTGGCCGCGCTCTGGACCTCCTGCTGGAACTTCTGGCGGTCGTAGTTGAGCTCTTCGACGGTCAGCGTGCCCACGATCGAGCGCAGCGACCCCTCGAGCACGTTCTTGACGATCGATTCGATCTGGTCCTCGCGATCCACGAACCGCTCTGCGGCGTTGCGGATCGACTCGTCGTCGCCGCCGATCTTGACCGTCGCGACGCCCTGGACGGCCACCTTGATGCCCTGCTGGGTGACCGCGTCCGACAGGGACACTTCGATCAGCCTGGCCGACAGGTGCAGCTTGCCCAGCTTGTGGACGAGCGGGAGCACGACGACGCGACCCGCGCGAACCACCTTGAGCTGGGCCGGGGCCCTCACCAGCCCTCCGGTGCGCACGAGGGCCTCGTTCGCGCCCGCGACCTTGAACCGGCCCGTGATGTAGGCCACCAGCAGGACGATGACGACGATGACGAACAGGAGCGCGAGCGTCCCGCTCCCTACGATGTCGAACAGTGCATCCACGATCTCAACCCCTCCTGGTTCCGGGCGCTACTGCGCGGGATCGGCAGGCGCGGCGGGCACGGTCTGCCCTGCCGGCTCGACCAGCAACCCCGTCCCGGCGATACCCGTGATCCGGACGGTGGTCCCCGCCGCGATCTCGGCGCCCGAGGTTGCTGCAAACTCGTGGGCCTGGCCCTCGGCGTGGACGAGCACGCTGCCGTAGCGCCCGGCCGGGATGCCGACGCTCACGTAGCCGCTGTCGCCGACGAGATCCGCCAGCGAGAAAGGCTCCTCGCTCTCGGATCGCCGCAACCAGGCGAACAGCCCGCCGGCCAGGGCCGCTCCCGCGACCCCGGAGATGGCCGCGACGAGCGCGGCCTGGCCGCCATGGACGTCGAAGACCTGCGTCGCAACCAGTCCGCCCGCTCCGAACATGGCGATGAACCCGAGCAGCAGCGGCGTGACCGACGTGCCGCCGAACTCGAGCCCGAACGAATCCAGGATCCCACCCAAAATGTCATCGAAGACGACGGTCAACAGGAGCAGCACGCCACCCACGAGGGCGGCGAACGCGAAGACGTAGTCCTCTACGGGGATCTCGATCATCCGGCGCCGACCATCCTCCCCTGGCACTCCGACTGGCTCGCTCGCTACTCGGGCGCGTCGACGACACGGACGCGGGTCACCCGAACACCGGCGTATCGGTTCAGCATAGGGCCCCGTCCCGACGACGGGAAGGCCGATCGGACCGGTAGACGGGTGAGCGCATCGGGTGGGCTAGCACCTGGGATCGAGCGACATGCCCGCCTACAGGACGCCGCCCCGCGAGGCTCGCGTCAGTCGCCGGCGACCGCACCCGGAGCCCTGACGGGCTCGCCGAACAGGAGCCTGGCCCACGCGTCGAGCGGCGTGGAGGGGGCGTCGCTCGTGCCCAGACGACTCGCGGCGGATCCCGGAGCGTCGTCACCGAGGGGGGCGGCGCCATCCTCGATCGCGAACGGGATCTCCATCGTCGAGCCCAGCCGGTACTCGCGTGCGGCCTGCGAGATGTAGGCCTGCTTCTGGATCAGCTCGAGTTCCGCCTCGAGCGCCGTGACGTCCGACTCGAGCCGGACGTTCGCAAGGCGCATCGCGTCGGCACGTGCCGTCGCCTCGCTGGCCTCGCCCACCTGGCGGGCGAACAGCACGATCACCCAGGCCGCCACGAGGGCGGCAAGCAGGAGCGCGATCCGGCGCCGCGTCAGGCCCGCCACGGGCAGGTCCGACAGGTTCGCCAGCGCACCCGCGGCAGACTGGCCGGACATCGCTTCCTGGGGTCCGAGTGCCGGCGCACCGGCGGCATCGGACGCGACGCGTGCGGTGCCGGTGCGTCGAGCGGAGCGAACCATGACCCGAGGGTAGCTGCGCCCGATTCGGCTGTCAACTCGATCGCCGTCCGGCGATTCGCGAGCCGCAACGCGGACCGCCGCGTGGGCCGTGACAGCCAAGGTGGCACGCGCGGTTGCCAGCCTGTCGTAGACTCGCGTTCAATTCGATCATCCGTTCGATATCAGACCGGAGACGGCAGATGCGCACCTACGCCCCAGCCAGCACCCGGGACGTGCTGGAGCACCTGCTCTCGGAGCCGTCACTCGCCCGTGGCGTCGTCCATCACGAGGTGCGCGCGGCTCGTGCCGCGGAGCATGGGGAGTGGCCCGCGTGGCTGGACCCGAGAATCAGGGGTGGCCTCGCACGACGCGGCATCGAGCGCCCTTACACCCACCAGGCAGACGCGATCGAGGCGGTGCACGACGGGCAGGACGTCGTCGTGGTCACCCCGACCGCATCCGGCAAGTCGCTCTGCTACACCGTGCCGGTGCTCCAGGCGCTCGCGGAGGACCCCTCGGCACGAGCGCTGTTCCTGTTCCCCACCAAGGCCCTGGGCCAGGACCAGGTCGCCGAGTTCGGGGAACTCGTCCGGGATGCCGGGCTGCAGGTCTCCTCGGCCTGCTACGACGGGGACACGCCGGCACCCATCCGCTCGGCGATCCGCAAGGCCGGGCAGGTCGTCGTCACGAACCCCGACATGCTCCATTCGGCAATCCTCCCCCACCACACCAAGTGGTTCCAACTGTTCGAGCAAGTTCGCGTGATCGTCATCGACGAGCTCCACACCTACCGCGGGGTGTTCGGCTCGCACGTCGCCAACGTGCTGCGGCGCCTGCTGCGGCTGTGCGCGCACTACGGCTCGCACCCCGTCATCGTGTGCTGCTCGGCCACCATCGGGAACCCGGCGGAGCTGGCCGAGACGCTGACCGGGCGGCCCGCCCGCCTCATCGACCGCAACGGGGCCCCGGCGGGCGAGAAGCACCTGCTGCTGGTGGACCCCCCGATCATCGACGGCGCCACCGGGGCGCGCGGGTCCGCCCTGACGCTGGCCCAGCGGTGGGCGATCCCGTTCCTCCGCGCCGGGCGCCAGACCGTGGTCTTCGGGAAGAGCCGCGTGGCGGTCGAGATCATGCTCTCGAACCTGCGCGAGACGCTGCGTCAGGACCTTGGCCCCCGGAGTCGGATCCGGGGCTACCGGGGCGGCTACCTGCCCACGGAACGACGATCGATCGAGCGCGGGCTACGGGACGGCGAGGTCCTGGGCGTTGTCAGCACGAACGCACTGGAGCTCGGCGTGGACATCGGTCGGCTGGACGTGGCGGTCCTTGCCGGCTACCCGGGATCCATCGCCGCCACTTGGCAGCAGATGGGCAGGGCCGGCCGCAGGGGCGACGTCAGCGTCGCCGTGCTGGTCGCGTCGCCGGCCCCCGTGGACCAATACGTCATCCATCACCCGGAGTTCGTCCTCGGCGGGCGACCCGAGGAAGCCCGGCTGGACCCCGACAACCTCCACGTCCTGCTCGCCCACATCCGCGCGGCAACGTTCGAGCTGCCGTTCGAGCCCGGGGAGTGGTTCGGGCCGGGACCGGCGGACGACCTGCTCGCCTTCCTGGGTGAAGGCGGCCACGTGCGGCAGGCCGACGATGGACGCTGGTACTGGAGCTCGGAGAACTTCCCCGCCTCGGAGATCTCGCTGCGCTCCGCCGCCCCCGAGAACGTCGTGATCATCGACACGACGCCGGACCGCCCCAGGGTGCTCGGCGAGGTGGATCTCTTCTCCGCCCAGGTCCTCGTCCACCAGCACGCGATCTACATGCACGAGTCGGCGCAGTTCCACGTGGACCGCCTCGAATGGGGCGAGCGCAAGGCCTATGTCCACCGGATCGACGCGGACCACTACACCTACGCCAACCGCGCCGTGACCCTCAAGCCGCTCGACGTGTTCGCGACGGCCCCCGCAACCGGCGGCACGCGCGTCCACGGCGAGGTCATGGTCGCGAGTCTCGTGACCCTCTACAAGAAGCTCAAGTTCGTCACGGACGAGAACGTGGGCTGGGGTCCCATCGACCTGCCGGAGATCGAGCTGCAGACCACGGCCTACTGGCTCACGGCGGACGCGGCCGCCGCCGGCTGGAGGCGGGACGAGCTGGACGTGGCGCTGATCGGGGCCGGGCGGGCCATCCAGGCCGTGGCCGCGGTCCTGCTGATGGTGGATCCCCGGGACCTGGGCCTCGTCGCCCAGGTCCGGTCCCCGCACCACGAGGCACCCACGATCTACCTGTACGAGGCGATGCCGGGCGGCGTGGGCCTGTCCGAGCGGTTGTTCGACCGGCACGACGAGCTGGTGGCAGGGGCCGTGGACCTGATCGCCGCCTGTCCCTGCGAGGCCGGCTGCCCGGCCTGCACCGGACCGCGCCTGGAGCCGGAGGTGGACGGTAAGGCGCTCGCGCTCCGCCTCCTCGCCGCGCTGGGTGCCGGGCTGGTGCGGCGGGAGGCGGTCGCATGACCGTCGAGGCCGTCGGGCCGGTCACGCGCGAGCGGCGGCTCGCGAACCTGCGTGCGACGCTCGGGCGGGCCGGCGGGGCGCCGGTGGGGCCGGACCAGGAGCCGGCGCGGGCCCCGTTCGCCGGGCGCCGCAGCCCGGCGCTCGCGGCGCGACTGGCGGCGGCCCTCGGGGCCGATGTCACCGTGGATGATGGCTCGCTGCTCGTCCGGCGGGTCGTGCCACCCGTGGACATCCCGGTCGACCGCGTGCGTCTTGCCCTCCTGCCCGGCCACCCGCCCGCCGACGCTCCCCTCGTCTGCCTGGACACCGAGACCACGGGGCTCGCCACGGCTGCCGGCACCCTCGCCTTCCTGGTCGGCATGGGCCGCTGGGAGGGATCCTCGTTCCTCCAGACCCAGCTCCTCCTCCCGGATCATGCGGACGAGCCGGCCATGCTCGCGGAGATCGCCCGCTGGGTGACGCCGGACACATGGCTGGTCACCTACAACGGGCGTGGGTTCGACTGGCCCCTGATCGAGGCCCGCTACCGCCTCGCCGGCCGGCCCGCGCCCGCTCACGCCGGCCACCTGGACCTGCTGCCGTTCGTGCGCCGCGTCTTCAGGCACCGCATGGAGAACGCCCGCCTGCGGACCGTCGAGGAGGACCTTCTCGGCGTGTCACGCGTGGGTGACGTCGAGGGCTGGGAGATCCCGTCCCTCTACCTGGACGTACTCCGCGGCGGGCCCATCGAGCCCCTCGCGGGCGTCGTCATCCACAACGAGAAGGACGTCCGGTCGCTGGGGCTCCTGCTGGGGCACATCGAGCACAGGTACACGGACCGGACCACGCGCCACGAGGCGCCCCGGGGTGACCTGGCGGGCCTGGCCCGCGCCTATGCCCGGGAGCGGCGGCACGACGAGGCGCTCGAGTGCCTGGACGACGCGCTTGCCTCGACCCCACCCATCCGGGACCCCTTCGGGCGCTCGCCGGTGCGCCCGTCGGTTGCTCGCGATGCCGCCCACGAGGAACGGAACGCCTGGTGGTCGCCGCGTGTCCAGCCGCACTTCGGTGGTGTTGCACCACGCTCCGGGTGGCGGGGCGAGCTCGCCGGTGGACGCGGCGGCTCGATGGGGCCCTCGCCCTCCACGGCCGCATGGGACACCGCGTCGGACCGCTGGACGGACGAGCGGCTCGCGGCAGAACGGGCTCGCACGCTCAAGCGCCTCGGGCGATGGGCGGAGGCCGCCGAGGCCTGGCAGACCGCGGCGGCCGGTGGCGGCGGGCTCGGGGCCATCGCCTGGATCGAGGTCGCGAAGCTGCGCGAGCACCGCCTGCACGACCCAGGTGGCGCCCTCGCAGCGACCCGCACGGCCTGGCGCCTGCTCGAGCGCCTGCGTCTCGCCGGCCGGGCGCATCCACGCCTGGAGGCCGATCTACAGCGCCGTGGCGCGAGGCTCGCGGCACGGATCCGCCGCAGCGAGGCACCCGCGGGCACCTGACGCCCCTGGTCAGTCCGGGTTGTCGCCTCCGTGCATCCTGCGCATGGCGTCCGCGAGGTACGGCACGCCGAATACCCCGGGACCCTCGAGGATCAGCGAGCCGCAGGCGGCGCCCAGGCGGAGGTCCGGATCGGGGCCGCTCCATCCCGCCGTGATGGCCGGATCGACCCACGCCGCGAACACGGCGGCGAGGAACGTGTCGCCGGCACCCACCGGGTCCACGTACTTCTCGATCGGGATGCTGTGCCAGTGACGCGGTTCGAGGTCGACCGGTCGATCGCCCACCCTGTAGGCCGTGCCGCCGTGCACGCCATCCGTGAACAGCAGCGTGGCGCCCGGGTGCATCAGGCCGGCGAGATCCGCCGGGGTCGTCACGGCATCCACGTCGTCGCTGCCCACCCCGATCAGGTCTGCCCTCCGGACCACCGGCGACTGGGACGGCGACAGGTGATGGACGGGAGCGCCGCTCCGGAGCACGCGGAGCAGGCCCTGCCAGCCAAGGCCGACGAGCGCATCCGCGCGCGGCACGTCCGCCCATGCGTCGTGGACCTCGGCGGCCACCGGCGCGAACATCCATGCCCCCGCGTCCCGCCACGCGGGCGGAAGAGCCCCCGGGTCCACGAGGTCGGATACCTGCGGTGTCTGCTGGATGCGCCCGTCCGGCGTCTCGATGTTGATGAAGATCGGGCCGCGGCTGCCCGGCACCACGCGGACGTCGACCCCCGCGTCGCGGATGGTGTTCAGCTCCCGCGAGCCCGCTGCGAGCTCGTCGGCCACGACGAGCGCACCCACCCGGAGGCCCAGCCGGGCGAGCGCCAGAGCGGAATACGATGCCCCACCGCCGAGCCGCCAGCCGCGCTCGTCGTCATCCACGAGATCACGACACGCCGCGCCGACGACCACCACCTGCGGTGCTTCGCTCATCGGTCCTCCGCCGGGCTCCCTAGGGGCCCGTCTATACTTACCGCTCCACGCACAACGAGCGCCGGCGGCACTGCCCGGCCGCCTTCGACCGAGGTCCATAATCATGCACTTCTACGAGCTGCACGAGGGCGATGATGACGTCTTCGCGGATCTCCTTCTCGCCCGCGAGGAGGAGATGGACGCGGAGGACTTCTTCGACATCGTCCAGTCCATCCGGCGGCGCGTTGTGGACACCTTCGACCAGGCCACCCTCGTGGAGGCGATCGCCGAGGAGCTGGAGCGGGACTACGGCTTCATCGCCGTCTCCGATGACCGGCTGACGGCCGCCGTCAACGTGTCCAAAGAGGAGGACGAGAACTTCCTCGCGGACCTCGACGACAGCGGCGAAGACGTCGACTACGCCGGGATCCTTGCGGACCTCCAGCTCGACGAGGGCCGCCCCAACTGACCGAGCCGCCGGTGATGCCTACCGGCTGAACAGGACCTCGATCACGTCGCCGTCCCGCACCTGGTACGTCTTGCCCTCGGAGCGGACCTTGCCGTGCTTGCGGGCCTCCGCCATGGAGCCCATGGCCAGGAGCTCCTCGTACGCGATCGTCTCGGCCCTGATGAAGCCCCGCGCCAGGTCCGTGTGGATGACACCCGCAGCATCCACGGCATTCGATCCCTCCGGGATCGGCCATGCACGGACCTCATCCGGCCCCGCGGTGAGGAACGAGATGAGCCCGACCAGCCGGTACGAGAGACCGATCACGCGGTCCAGGGCGGATTCGGCCAGCCCGAGCTCCTCCATGAACACGGCCGCCTCGTCGGGTTCGAGCTCGCCAAGCTCCATCTCGATCCTGGCCGACAGGGCGTCCACCATCGCGCGGCGGTGGTCGTAGCCGGCGCGGACCGTCTCGATCAGCGTGGGTGCCTGGGCCAGCTCGCCCTCGCCGACGTTGAGCAGGACGAGCACGGGCTTCTGGGTGAGGAAGCGGAAGCCCCGCAGGGCCTTCTCCTCGTCCGGGTCGAGTGCCTCGTCGCGGATCGGCCGACCGGCCTCGAGCGCCGGCCGCAGACGGGCGAGGATGGCCCCCTCGTGCTCGTTGGCCTCACGCTCTGCCGGCGTCCCGTGCCGCCCGCTTCCCTGGAGCCGCTCCAGCCGCCGTTCGATCATGGCCAGGTCCGCGAGGATGAACTCGAGATCCAGGTTCTCGAGGTCCCGCATCGGGTCGACGGAGCCCGAAAGGTGGGGATGCGCGGCGCTGTCCCAGGCCCGGACGACGTGGATCATGGCGTCGGCATCGCGCAGCCGGGCGAGATGCTCGGCGGGGAGCTCGTCCGTCCCCACGTGGCCCTCGCGGGACGCCGGAGGGGCCGGCAGGTCCACATAGGTCACGTCGGCGTGGACGATCCTCTTCGGCTCGAAGACGGCGGCCAGCTTGTCCAGGCGATCGTCGGGCACCTTGACGACCCCCACGTTGAGCTGGAGCCCGCCGTACCCGCCGGTCTCGGCGTGCCCGCGGGTGAGGGTGTTGAAGACGGTTGTCTTGCCGCATCCGGCGAGACCGACGATGGCAATCTGCATGGCCTGATGCTACCGGCGGGCGGCTCCTCGTGGGACGGCGGGGGCCTCGGCGGGCGTCCACGCTGGTGGAGAGCGCCCCTGAGCCCCCGACCCCCGGGCTCAGTACCCTGCGTCCGGGTCCACGACGTTGACCAGCGGCCGGCCCTCCGCGTAGCGCCGGAGGTTGTCGCAGAACAGGTCCACGGAACGATCCAGCACCCGCGTGGACGACCACGACGTGTGCGGCGTCAGGATCACGTTCGGCAGGTCGTACAGGGGCGACGTCGGCGGCAGGGGCTCCTCGCGGAACGTGTCCAGGACGGCGCCTCCGAGTCGCCCGTCCCCGAGCGCCCGGGCAAGCGCCCGCTCGTCGATCAGCTCGCCGCGGGCGACATTGATCACCCACGCCCCGGGCTTGAGCCAGCCGATGGCCTCCTCGCCGATCAACCCGTGCGTGTCCTCGGTGAGCGGTGCCGCCAGCACGACGAAGTCGCTCTCGGCCAGGAGCTCCGGCAGCTGTTCCGGAGCGAGGACCCGATCCAGCATCACGGAGCCGAGATAGGGCTCGTCGCCGGGCCCGTCCAGGCCATGGGAACCCGCCTCGGGGCGCCGTCGCGTGGCGATCACGCGACACCCGAACGCGGTCGCCAGCGCACCGACCGCTCGCCCGATCGACCCCAGGCCCACGATCCCCACGGTGACGTCCCGCAGCTCGCGCGACTCGAGCGGCTGCCAGGTCCGCTCGGCCTGGAGCTCAAGGAGCGACGGCAACCGGCGCGACACCGCCAGCATCATCAGCACCACATACTCCGCGATCGGCCGCGAGAAGACGCCGCGCGCGTTCGTGATCACCAGGCCGCGGGCGCGGCTGGACGGGGTCAGGACCCGCTCCACGCCCGCCGTGGCGGAGTGGACCCAGCGCAGATCGGGCGCCCGGGCCAGGATCCGGTCGAACAGGTCCGCAGGAAAGCGGCCGCGAAGCATGACCTCCACGTCGTCGAGCGGGCCGTCCGGGTGTCCATCGAAGCCGATGCTCACGATCCGGGCACCGGGCGCCGCCGCCTGGATCGCCGCGAGATCCCGCGCCCGGTACCGGGCGGCCAGGATCGGCGTCAGCGCGATCGCCGCGGGCACCCCGCCGGGGCCGGATCCCGGTCCGGGTATGTGCGAGGGGCCCTGGGTCACGCGGTGCCTCCTTCGGGCTGCGAGAGCCCCATCCGCCGGACCCAAGCGTCCGGTCGTTCGATCTCGTCCGCCGTCGGCAACGTCTCGGGGCCTGCCCAGAGCTGTCGCAGTGCGGCGGCCCCGGCGAGGCGCTCGATGCCGGCGACGAACGCCTCCCCCTTACGGTACTGGTCCATCTTGAGGTCCATGCCGGTGATCCGCATCATGGCCCGCTCGAAGGGGGTGCGTTGCTCGCGGCGGCCGTGGAACCGGGCGGAGATCTGTTCCACGCCCGGGACCAGGTCCTTGCCGACCTGGTCCATGACATGGTCGCAGAACCCCTCCAGGAGGCTCATCACCGCCTGGGTCTCGCGGAACAGCCGCCGTTGCTCATCGGACATGAGGCGCTCCAGCCAGTGCTGGTCGTCGTCGCGGCCCCGGCCCCGGAGCGATGCCCCCAGGGCCTTGGCCGTCTCCCGCCCCAGCGATCCGGTGTCACCGCCGAACAGCGCGATCTGTCGCTCGAGGTGCCCGGCCAGGTACGGCCGAAGCCATGGATGCGCCTCGAACTCGAAGGCATGGGTGGTCTCGTGCAGGGCGATCCAGGTCCGGAACGGCGCCAGCGGCACCCCCATGACGCGCGCCGTGTTGCGGATGTTCTCCTCGACGAACAGCAGGCGGCCCGGCGTGGTCTCAGTGGACAGCAGGGCCAGGTCGTACTGACCGAGCACCCGCTGGCCCATGAACCCCAGGAGGAGCCCCAGCTGGCGCGTCGTGACCCACCGGTTGGCGAGGGTCATCGTGGCCTTGGTCACGCCACTCCCCGGCGGCAGCATCTGCTCCAGGAGCCCGGTCTCCAGCCTGCCGACGAGCGCCGCGAAGGCCGACGTGTTCGCTCGGACCCAGGCACCCCGGTCCACCACGTCCACGCGCTCCACGACGCCGGGCAGATCCGTGCCCAGGTGCCTGGCGAGTGCCGGCGTGACGCGCGCCATCGTCGCCGCGTAGTCAACCTCGGTCGCCCGCAGCTCCTGCGCGGTGAGCGCCCCAGGGGCACGCTGCAGACGTCGCGTGGCAATCTCCTCGACCCGGCGCCAGTCGACCAGGCCCGCCTCGCGCGCACCGCGCTCGATCCGGCGTCCGGCGATGGTCACCGCGGCACCCAGCACGGAACCGACCAGGAACCCTGCCTGCCACAGGCGCTCGTCGGAGACCCGCCTGGCGCCGGCGTCCGCGGGACGTTCGCCCGGGGGCATCAGCCGGCGATTCCCAGCTCCACCGACGTCACGTCCGGAAACGCATCCCCGAACATCCGCGACGCCACGGCGGCGAAGCGCCCGACGTCGCCCGTCGTGATCTGGACATGGACGGGCGGGGTGTCGTAGCGCTCGGCCGGGCGGGAGTGCCCGGCCGCCCCGGGATCCGCCGCGGTGCCACGCGTCGTTCCCGGCGCCTCGAGGCCGTTCACCGACAGCAGCTCCGCCAGCGTCGCCGCGGTCGCCGTCGCCGAATCGACGATCGCCACCCGGTCGCCCACGACCCGGGCGAGGATCGGCCGCAGCAGTGGGTAATGGGTGCAGCCCAGGAGCAGCGTGTCGATCTTGGCCGACGGCGGCCGCGGGAACACGAACTCGCCGGCACCGTCGCGCTCGCCCAGCAGCGGCGCCAGGTCCTCCTCGACGATGGCCTCGAGCTCGTCGCCGGCAAGGATTCCCGCCTCGACCAGTGGCACGAACCGAGGCGTGGCGTGCTCGTAGACCTCGACGGCCGGGTTCTCGTCCTTGATGGCGTCGAAGTACGCGTGCGAGCGGACCGTGGCGGGTGTGGCGATCACGCCGACACGCCGGTTGCGCGTAGCCAGGGCGGCCGCGGCGGCACCCGGACGCAGGACTCCCAGCACCGGCAGGTCGTAGCGGGCTCGAAGATCACGGAGGGCCACGGCCGTCGACGTGTTGCAGGCCACCACGAGCACCTTGACGTCGCGTCCGGCCAGCTCGTCGAGCGCCTCCATCGAGAACCGGCGCACCTCGTCGTCGGAACGGGTCCCGTACGGGGCGCGGGCGTTGTCGCCCAGGTAGATGGTGGACTCATGCGGGGATCGGCGCAGGATCTCGCGCAGGACGGTGAGGCCGCCGACGCCGGAATCGAAGACGCCGATGGGTCGCGGGTCAGACACGCCCGGCTGCTACCGCGCCGCCACCGGGGCGGGCCGGCGCACGAGCTCCGCTGCCGTCCGGACGATGTCCTGGCTGATCTCCGCGCTGGGGTCCGCCAGCACGAACGGGATGCCCTCGTTGTTGGCCCGGACCACCAGGGCGCCGCCGGAGCTCACCCGGTGCTCCGGGACACGCCCGAGGGCGCGGGACAGGACCTCGGGGTCCAGCCCTCCGGTGGAGTCCGCGCGGTTGACCAGGTAGTGGACCTTGGTCGGGGCGTAGCCGATCATGCGGAACGCGTCGGCCATCACCATCGTGCTGTGGATGGCCGTGGAGTCGTAGGTGACGATCTCGAGGATCGTGTCCGAGGCGTCGAGGAACGCGAGGTTGGTGTCACTGACCACCGCCGGCGTGTCGACGATGACGACCTCGTAGACGCGACGCAGCAGGGACAGGGTCTTCTCGACGTCCCGGACGGTGACCATCTCGGCCATCTCGACCCGCGGCGGTGCCAGCAGGATGTCGATCCCGGACGGGTCCCGCCACAGGACATCGGCGAGATCCGACTCCGCGATGCGGTCCGTGGGCAGGTCCAGCAGCGAGGGGGCCTCGAGCGGCACCTTGAGCAGGGCCCGCATGTCGCCGAACTGCAGGCTGCCGTCGATGAGCACCGTCCGCGCGCCCGCCTGGCCGATGGCGACGGCGAGGTTGAAGGCCAGGGTCGTCTTGCCCACCCCGCCCTTGGGGGCGAAGATCGTGATCATCCGCGCCAGGTGACCGCCCTCCGTCGCCTGTGACGCCTGGTTGACCTGCTGGAGGCGCGTGACCAGCTCATAGCCCGTGAACGGCATTGCCAGCACGCCGTGCACGCCGCTCGCGGGGTCAGCAACGATGGGCTTCTGGGGAACGGTGAGCACGATCACGGGGACGGGCTGGCCGGACTGGTGGATCTTGTCCACGACGGACATGCCCTTCACGCGGCCCTGGAGGAGCGCGTCCACGAGCACGACGTCGGGCCGCAGCTCCGAAATCAGGCCCAGCACCTGGTTGCCGTCGCTGACGACGTCCAGCAGCTTGATCGTGGACTGCGAGTTGAGCAGCCCGCGGATGTACTGGGCAACCTGGGGGACGTCCTCGACGACGAGGAGGCGGATCTGGTCAGCCATCGGGCCGACTCTACCACGCAGCACCCCCGGTGAACCCACGTGCCGATGGTCCCAATGCCGCGCAGACGAGGGGGTCCTGGCGGGTCCCGGGGTCAGGCCTTTCGCGCGACCATCACGACCCGGTCCGCACCGGCCTCCAGGCCACCCAGCTCGTAGTCGCCCGCCAGGGTCTCGACCGACAGGCCGGCCGCCTCGGCGAAGGCCGCGAGCTCGTCCGGGCCCACGAGCCGGAGGCGGTCCACCCGCACCCACCGGACCGGTGGCTGGCCGGGGTCGCCTTCCTCGAACAGCGTCGTGAGAGCGACCGACGCGGTCGTCGCGTCGTACAGCGCGCTGCAGGACTTGGTCACCGTCCTGCCGCTGTCCGGGTCACCGCGCACCCACTCCAGCACCAGGCGGCCGTCGTACCGGGCCAGGTCCTCCGCGTCGGGCAGCCAGGCATCGACGAGCGCGATGCCGCCGGGCGCGAGGTGCGCCGCCAGGGTGGCCACGGCCGCGGCCTGGTCCGCGCGGGTCCCCATCAGGAAGATCGAGTTGAGCGGGATGCAGGCGAGCCCGTACGCACCCGCGTCGTTCAGGCGGATGGTGCGCGCGTCGCCGTGGACCAGCCGCAGCCGTCGTGCGACTTCGGGCCCGGCGGCATCGGCCCGCCCGGCGGCCCTGGCCAGCATCGACTGGTCCAGGTCCACGCCGGTGACCTCGTGGCCGGCCGCCGCCAGTGGCACCGCCAGCCGACCGGACCCCACGGCCAGCTCCAGCACCGGCCCGCCGGACCGGGCGGCCAGCGCCAGGAGGAGGTCCAGGTCCCCCGGGTCCTCGGACAGGTCCAGGTCGTAGAGGCGGGCAAGTGCCGCCGAGACCGTCTCGCCGGCGCCGCTCACGGCCGCTCGAAGCGGACCGGATGTCCCGCCAGGCGCTTCGCCGCCAGCGCGGAGATGGCCTCCAGAGCCACGCGGTTGGCGGCCATCGCCGTCACCTCCGCATGGTCGTACGGCGGTGACACCTCCACGATGTCCATGCCCGCGATCTCGACGGCTCCCGCGACCCGACGGACGGCCCGCAGCAGCTCACGCGGCAGGAAGCCACCGGGCTCGGGCGTGCCGGTACCCGGTGCCATCCCGGGATCGATGACGTCGATGTCTACGGAGATATAGATCGCATCGGGCCCGTCGAGCGCCTCGGCGATCGCGTCGTCGATGACGGCCTCTGCGCCACGTTCCTCGACCTCGCGCATCAGGTGCCACCGGAGCTCGTGCTCGCGCATCCACTCAAACGTCTCGACCGGGGGCCAGTAGCCGCGCAGCCCGACCTGCACGAAGTTGCGCCCCTTGACCGCGCCCGACTCGATCAGGCGGCGCATCGGTGTCCCGTGCCCGGCCAGCACGCCCCAGTCCTCGTCTGCGGTGTCCGCGTGGGCGTCGAAGTGGACGATGCCGATGCTGCCCGGCCTGCGGACCTCCGCGACGGCCGTTGCCGAGGGCCACGTTATGGAGTGGTCACCCCCGAGGACGATCGGGATCGCGCCGGTCGCCGCCACCTCGTGGACCTTGCGGTAGATGAAGGTATGGGCGCGCTCGATCCAGGCCGGGATGATGTTGGCGTCGCCGGCGTCCACCACCGTGAGGACCTCGAACGGCTCGACGCCCAATTGGAGCGAGTGGATGGAACCCGTCGTGTACTGCGCCTCGCGGATCGCGCGTGGCCCGAACCGGGCACCGGGGCGATGGCTGACGGCGTCGTCGAAGGGAGCGCCGATGATCGCCACGTCGGCCTTGCGGGCCCGGATGTCGGCCGGGTCGGGAACCCAGGGAAGCTTCATGAACGTCGGCAGGCCGACGTAGGTGGGCAGGTCGAACTCGCTGAACGCCTCGTACGGTTGATCCCAGCCGTTGCGCGCCGCGAAGTCGGGGCCGCCCGGGTCGTTGGGACGCTCGGCCACTGGTGAACCTCCGTGGCGGCTCGCCGGTCCCGCTGCCGGGTCCTGGTCGTTGCTCCGCCGTGAGCGTGGGCGCCGCCGGTTTGGGTCCGCCGCCCGGCGGGGCGCGCAGGGCGGCATGGTAGCGCGTCCGGCCGGGACGAACCGCCCCGCTATCCCTCTCCGCGGAACTCCCGCCAGGCCTCATCGACCAGCGTCGGATCGAGGAGCAGATCGAGCGCGGTCTGTGCGACAAGGGTGGCCGCGAGCAGGACGGTCCGGTCTGCCAGCGGCCGGGCGGCGGCGTCGCGGAACTCCGGGGTGTGACCGGCGGTGTGGACCTCCGTGATCGACAGCTCAGGGTGGATCGCGGGCAGGGCCCACGAGACGTTGGCCATGTCCGTGGACCCCGCGTCCAGGTCCTTGCCCTCGTCCACGATCCCGTACGGCTCCGCATTGGCGAGCCAGCGGGCAGCCAGAGTCCGGTTGTGCTTCATGGTGCTCGCGTACCCGGAGAACTCGACCTCGACCTCCACGCCCGAAGCCAGGGCGGCGGCCTTGCACAGCTCGATGAAGCGCGGCTTCATGACGTCGTCGTAGAAGGTCTGGTCGGCGCTCCGGATCATGAACCACGCACGGGTGCGATCCGGGATGATGTTCGCGGCGGTGCCACCCTCGGCAATGATCCCGTGCACCCGGCAGTGCGGAGGCAGTTGCTGGCGCCAGAGGCCCACCGAGACGAACAGCGCGATCATCGCGTCGAGGGCGTTCTTCCCCGCCCACGGCTCCGAGGCAGCGTGCGACTGGAGCCCCTTGAAGATCACCGTGACGTCCTCGGAGGCGAGGGGGGCGATCTCGACGTGGTTGCTGTGGCTCGGGTGGAACAGCAGCGCGGCGTCCAGGCCCTCGAACAGGCCGTCGCGGAGCATGATCTCCTTGCCGCTCCCCCGCTCCTCCGCGGGCGTGCCCAGGAACACGACCTCGCCCGCCCACTCGTCACGCAGGGCGGCCAGGGCGATCGCGGCGCCCACGCCGGACGAGGCCATCGTGTTGTGCCCGCAGCCGTGACCCAGGCCAGGGAGCGCGTCGTACTCCGCCAGGATGCCGATACGGGCCCCGTCCGGGCCCTTGCCACCCGTGATCCGGCCCCGCACCGCGGTCGCCAGGCTCCCCGCCGGGCGCTCGACCGCGAACCCGTGCGCGGCCACGGCCTCGGCCACCCATGCCGAGGCCTGGTGCTCCTCGAATGCGGGTTCCGGGTTGGCGTGGATCCGGTGGCTCAGGGCGAGGATCTCGTCCCGAGCGGCCTCCACCGCGGCCGCGGCCCGGGCCTTGGCGTCCGCGAACGGCTCGGCAGGACGTGCGGCGATCGGCGATTGGGTCATGGGAGCTCCTAGCGCTCAGCCGAGAGGGTGATCTCGGCGACAACGAAGATGGCGGCGAGGAACAGGACGATTGGGAGCTGGAACGCATCGACGAGCCGCAGGATGACGAGGACGGTCACGAACAGTCCGATCCAGGCGCCGCGTCGCGCCGCCCTCGCCCAGTCGCCGTTGTACGCGATGCGACGGTGCCTCGCGAACACCACGAGCCAGGCCAGCGGTACGGCCGTCAGCCACATGGCCAGCCCCAGCAGGAGGGCACCCGAATAGCCCGCCATCGCGTCCTGATACGGGTCACGCGTCGTGACGAGGATCGCGACGAGGATCCACGCCACGCCCGCCGCGACGAGCAGGGCGACGTTGGCAATGCGGTCGCGTGCCTCCATGGAGGCGAGTCTACCGAGGCGGGACCGTTCCGGGCGCCCGTGTCAGGGCGAGCAACGCGCCCTCGAGGCCGTCCAGCGCGTGAATCTCGAGGTCCGGCTCCACGGCATTGTCCCGATCGGAAGCCGGCAGTGGGGAATCCTCCGGCCTGCTCCGGACCCAGGCCGCGAGCCAGCCGGCCCGCTTGGCACCCACGACATCCGCGGCCCAGTCATCACCAACATGGATGATCTCGCCCGGTCTGGGGCCGCCCAGGGCATCGCGGGCCGCCGCGAAGATCGCAGGGTGTGGCTTGATGGCACCGACCCGCTGGGACACGATCACCGCGGAGAGATGCGGCGCCCAGCCCGCGGCCTCGACGTAGCGATCGATCGTGAGGGCAAGCGGCCAGTTGGACAGGATGGCGACCTGGTAGCTGGCGGCGAGCCGCCGGAGCAGGGGTCCGACCGCCGGGTCCGGGACCAGCGACGTCACGAACGCCCGCGAGTAGACATCCACCGCCCATGCAACCTCGGCGGCAGAGGTGAGGCCGGCCGCCGCATCGTCGTCCCAGTGCCGGTCCCGGGGCGGCGGCGCCATGCCCCGCAGCCGGGCGAGAATCCGGACGATGCGCTGGGCCAGGTCCACCTCCCGGAATTGCGGGATCTCCTCGCGGAACTGGCGGTCCCGCTCCTCGGCCCAGGCGAGCCGGACGTCGTCGACGGCGAAGGGACCCAGGCGGGATGCGATCCCCTCGGCGGTCTGCTCGACCACGCCACGCAGTCCGGCTGCCGAGACCGGCACGAGCGTGTTCCCGAAGTCCAGGGTGACGGCCCGGATCACTTCTCGCTCCCCTTCCCGTCGTCCGGCCCGGCGTCGGTCCTCGCCAGCCGCATCCGCGCGATCTCGACGGCCTGCGGGTTGCGATCGACCAGCAGCCAGCGGCGCCCCAGGCGGTGGGCAGCGACGCCCGTCGTCCCCGAGCCGGCGTACGGATCCAGCACCAGGTCGCCCGGCCGGCTCGAGGCCGCGACGATCCGCTCCAGCAGGCGAACCGGCTTCTGGGTCGGGTAGCCGGTCCGCTCTGCGGAGGCGGGGGGCACGATCGTCATCCACCACACGTCCGTCGGGAGCTTGCCGCGCGCCGCCTTCTCGGGCCCGACGAGGCCCGGCGCCAGGTACGGGATACGGTCGATCGCCTCCCGGTCGAACAGCCAGCGGTCGCCCTTCGCGTACCACAGGATCGTGTCGTGCTTGCGCGGCCAGCGGTCCCGGGATCGGCCGCCGTAGTCATATGCCCAGACGATCTCGTTGAGGAACCGTTCAGGGCCGAAGACCTCGTCGAGGAGCAGGCGTGCGTGGTGGGCGGTCCGCCAGTCCACGTGCAGGTAGAACGATCCGTGCGCCGCCAGCACGCGGTGGACCTCCCTGACCCGAGCCGCGAGCTGGACCAGGTGCTGGTCGAGCGGCAGATCGTCATCCCAGGCGAGATCGCTGACGGCTTCCCAGGCCACCGTGTCACCCCGGAACCCCGGGCGTGTCCGGTCGCCGACTCCGGTCCGGATCGAGACCAGGCGCTGCCGGGCACCCGTGGCGAAGGGAGGGTCTGCATACACGAGGTCGACGGCGCTGTCCGGCATCCCTGCCAGGACGTCGAGGTTGTCGGCCTCGAGGACCGCCCCTGACGAGGCCCCCGAAAGGACGGCGTCAAGCGCTGCGCGCGCGGCAGCTCCCAGCTGCGGCACGGCTCAGCGGACCACGCTAGCCGGGCAGATCTCCCGGAACGCGCAGTAGCTGCAGGCCATGTGGGCGGGCTTGGGCGTGAACACGCGGGCCCGGATACCCGCCGCCGCGGTGCGGATGGACTCCCTCGCCTTGTCGAGCCGCTTGCGATCCACCGGAGCGGTTCCAACCAGCCCGGTCTCGAGGAAGTTGAGCGCGACCGCGTCCGGCATGCGCCCGGTCATTGCCTCGTAGCCCATCGCATAGATCGACAGCTGGAGCGAGTCCCTAGCGCGCTGGCGTGCCTTGGCCGGATCTCGCACGTCGGACGACTTGTAGTCCGTGATGACCACCCGCTCCGGGTACGAGAACAGCGTGGGCGCCACGACGTCCGCCGACGCGTCGTCGTCGAACACTCGCGTCGTCTCCACGACATCGCCGTCGCGCGGGATGATGTCCACGCGGTCGTAGCGACCGCGCACGCGATCCCCGTCCAGCAGGAAGCTGAACTCGCGCTCCACGTAGGCCGGGATGACGGCTCCCGGTGCCAGCTGCTCCTCCCGGAACCGGTGCAGGGACGTCCGGCCGGCCTCGAGACGAGCCTCCTCGTGGTCACGCGACAGAAAGCCCTCGGACCTCCAGGCGGCGAGGAATGCGGCGACGAGGTCGTCCTCGGACATCACGATCCCGCGGGCGTGCCGCTTGTGGAACTCGGACACGGCGGCATGGAGGGCCGAGCCGTAGATGATCGAGTGGTGGGGGGCGAGCGGGACCCGCAGGAGGTGGGCGTACTTGTACTTGAGCGGGCAGGTCAGGTAGTCGTCGATCGCATAGAACGAGAGGGTCAGGGGCTCCCCGTCCCGGGTTCGCGGGGCGACCGGCGACGCCTCCGGGCGCTGCTGCGACTCGATCCGCTCCAAGGGCGATGTGGTCTTCGCGCCGCTCCCGCTCGCACCGGCCGCGACCGGCAGGTCCAGCGCCTCGAGCACGAACGGCGACACCCGCCTGGCGCGCTGTCCGCCGTAATCGGCGGCGTGCGACAGCACCAGCTCGTCGCGAGCCCGGGTCATGCCGACGTAGAACAGGCGGCGCTCCTCCTGGAGCTGGTAGTCGCCCTCGGGCAGGGTCTCGTTGACGAGCTCCAGCGGCAACGGCAGTGGCTCACGCCGCCCGATCGCCGGGAAGCGGCCGCTCACGAGGCCCGGCAGGTAGACCACAGGGAACTCGCGGCCCTTGGCCTTGTGGACGGTCATCACGGCCACCGCATCGGCATCGGGGTCGATGTCGGCCGTGGGCGGGTCGTCGCCCGCCTGGATCAGCGTCTGCAGATGGCGGGCGAAGAACACCGCACGATCGTCGGCGAGCAGCGACGACTGCGCGCGGACGATGTCGAAGAAGCGAGCGATGTTGGACAGGGTCCCCTCCGCGGCCACCGTCTCCGTCTCCGCGAGGCGCTTGAGCCATCCCGACCCGCGCAGGAATGCGTACAGCACCTCGCCCGCCGGGCGTTCGTGGGCAAGCGCGACGTGCGTCTGGAGGTCCTCCACCAGCCGGGCGGCACTCGCCCGCGTCTCCGGCGAGAGCCGCAGGATCCCGGGCTGGCGGCCCAGCTCCTCGAGGATCTCGAACACGCTCCGGTTGCGACGGCGGGCCATGTTGACGATGCCGGTCAGGTCCTCCCCACCGAGGCCGTACAGCTCCGAGGCCGCCAGGCCATACACGTCCACCGAGGCGTTCGGGTCCGCGATCGCGCGCAGGAACGACAGCAGCAGCCGGATTTCCGGCCGTGCGTAGAGGCCACTCGTGCCGGAGAAGCGCCACGGGATGCCCTCGAGGTTGAGCGACCGGAGCACAGGATCCGCAGCCGCATTGGCGCGCACCAGGACGGCGACGTCGCGCGGGGAGGCCCCGTCACGCATGCGCGCCGCGATGTCGGCGGCGATCCAGTCGGCCTCCTCGGCACCGCTGACGAAGACCTCGTGGCGGACGGCCGGGGCGTCACCGCTGCCGCGCTCGGCGACGAGCTTCTTGACGATGCCTGCCCGGACCTCGAGGCGGTCCGGGTCGTTGTGGCGGACGAGGCGATACGCCGCGTCGAGGATCGGGGCCCGGGAGCGGTAGTTCCGCCGCAGCACGACCACCTTGGCGTTGCGGTAGCGCTCCCGGAACTCGAGGATGTTGCTGATTGCGGCGCCGCGGAACTTGTAGATCGACTGGTCGTCGTCCCCCACCACGGTCACGTTGCGGTGCCGCTGAGCGATCAGGGCGACGAGCTCCGCCTGCGCCCGGTTCGTGTCCTGGAACTCGTCCACCAGGAGGTAGCGGAACCGCTCCTGGATGCGCTCCCGCGCCGATGGCGAGTCGCGCAGCAGCCGCAGCGCCAGGGACACCTGGTCGCCGAAATCGATGGCACCGCTCTCCGCGAGCAGGCGCTGGTAGACAGCATAGGCCCGGGCAAGCTCGGTACGCCGCCGGGCCTCCTCGGCCAGGGCCGCGATCGCGTCGGCATCCGCGTCCGGCCCGGCAACCCCGGCCGCGGCATCCGCCTCGAGGCGGGAGGCATGGGCGAGGAAGGATTCGGGCGCCACGTCCTCGTCCTTCGCGCGTGAGAACAGGGTCGCCAGGGCGTCCAGGAACTTGGTCGGATCCCCCAGGGGCCGGTACTCGTCCAGGCCGAGCTCGAACAGGTGCTCGCGCAGGAACACCACCGTCTCCGGTCGCGAGAAGACGCGGACATCGGTCGGCAGACCCAGCTCCAGCGAGAACTCCCGCACCAGGCGGTCCCCGAAGGCGTGGAACGTGGAGATGGCGGTGTCTGTGTAGCCGTACGGGACCAGCTGGTCCACGCGGACCTGCATCTCGTCGGCGGCCTGGTCCGTGAACGTGAGCGCAAGGATCTCCGACGGGCGGGCGCGCCTCGTCGCAATCAGCCAGGCGATGCGCCGGGTGATGACCTGCGTCTTGCCGGTGCCGGCGCCCGCGACCACCAGCAGAGGCCCGTCCCCGTGCCGGACCGCGCGCCGCTGCTCCGGGTTCAGCCCGTCGAGGAGCTGATCCGTGCCCTCCGCGGCCGGTCCGTCGTCGGCGGGCTCATCAGCTGATCCCCACACCGGGATCTGGACGAGCGGCGGGGGTTCCGACCGCCCGCCACGCTGCCTCACGCCACCCTCCGACGACGCGTGGTGAACGGTGACTGGGAAGGGGGTGGGGACGCGTCGCGATGCAGGCACGACCCGATCCTGGTACGAGCCCGTGCCAGCTCCGGTGTCACGGGTCGCATGGAATCAGTCGGCCTTCGCGGGTCCCGCTCCCGAGGCCAGCGCCAGGCGCAACGCCTCCGCCTCCTCGTCCGACAGAGCTGCCTCCGCCTTGCCGCCGTTGATCGCCTTGCCGTAGACGCGGGTCGCCGTGCGCGTGTGCAGGCTGCTGATGACGAACCCGTCGCCATGCTGGTCCAGCAGCGCGAGCGCGAAGCTCTGGTTGCCGCCGGTGTCCTCGAACGGGTTGTAGCGGACGAGGCCGTGCCGCTGGAAGGCGAAGGTTTGCGTCCGCTCCAGGACCGTGGTTCGAGCGCCCAGCTCGTCCACCTGCCGGGCGACGGCGTACACCTTGTCCAGGTGCGCTTCCAGGGTCGATTCCAGGCTCTTGCCGTCGCCGCCCCTGGTCATCCCGGCGAGCCGCTGATCGAGGCGTGAGGTCCGCCGGACCAGCAGGAGCACCGCCACCAGGAGCACGAGGCAGACCAGGCCCAGGACCAGCGCGATAGCGCCGGCGTTGTCAATCACGAGCTGGTTCAGGTCGTCCAATGCGGGTCCTCTGTGGAGCGGGGCGGGTCGAGGATAGCAGCCGATCCCCTCCCCCCACGCACTCCCCGCGTGGCCCGGTAGCCAGGCAGGCGTGGTCGGGACAGAGCGCGTGAAGGCCCCTGGATCGCCGACCGGTGTATCCTCTCCCGCCGACGGCGTCGCGCCCGCGACCGCCGCCCAGTGGAGGCCCCGACCGAGCCATGGCGAAGCGCGCCCGCGGAAGCAGCCGTCCCGGCCAGCGCCGGCGAATCGAGCGACGGACCGCGTCCCCCACGCCCGCTCCCGCCGCCCCGGCAGCCGTCACCTCCAAGCCCGCCGGACTCTCCGACGCGGAGCTCGAGCGCGCCGCGCAGCTCGAGGCCGACCTCCTCGCCCAGGAGAAGGCCGCCGAGCAGGCTCGCACTCGCAGCCGTGACCGCAGCTCACGCGAGGTCACCAGCGGACGGACCGGCTCCCTCGCGGCGAGCGAGGCGGTCGAATACGCCTACGTCGCGCGCGACGTGAAGGAGATCGTCAAGATCGCCAGCTTGCTGCTCGGCATCCTGTTCGTCCTCTGGATCCTGATCGACGTCACCAAGGTGATCCCGATCGGCGCCTGACGCCGCCGGGGCCTACCATCGCCCCATGCCGCCCAGGCGCGCCGTTCCCGGCGCCCGTCCCGAAGCTCTGTTCAAGCCACCGCCCGAGCGACAGCCGCTTGCCGCCCGCATGCGCCCGCGCACGCTCGACGAGTTCGTGGGCCAGGGTCACCTGGTCGGCGAGCGGGGCCCGCTCCGGCGCGCGACCGCCCGTGGCCACCTGGCCTCGATGCTGCTGTGGGGGCCGCCGGGCACCGGCAAGACCTCACTCGCCCGCCTGCTCGCGGACGCCGTCGGTGCCGAGTTCCGCACCGTCTCTGCCGTCATGTCGGGCGTCGCTGAGGTCAGGGCGACCATCGCCGAGGCCCAGGACCGCCTGGCGCTCCACGGTGGACGGTCGGTCCTGTTCATCGACGAAATCCATCGGTTCAACAAGGCCCAGCAGGACGCACTGCTGCCGCATGTCGAGGACGGCACCGTCACCCTGATCGGGGCGACGACGGAGAACCCCTACTTCGAGGTCAACTCCGCGCTCCTCTCCCGGATGCGGGTGTGGCGGCTGGAACCCCTGACCGACGACGACGTGGCCGCGATCTGCCGGCGCGCGCTGGAGGATCCCGAGCGGGGCCTGGCCGGGGCGTTCGGGCCGCGTGGCGGCGTGGCGATGGCCCAGGAACCCTTCGAGCACCTGGTGGAGGTGGCGGGCGGCGACGCGCGCCAGGCCCTCAACATCCTCGAGGGCTCGGTGGCCCTGGCGGAGGACGACGACGCCGTCGATCCCGATGGCCACCTCTCCCCCACCCTCGCCCATGTCGAGGGCGCGGCCCAGCAGCGCGTGCTCGGCTACGACCGGGCCGGCGACGGACACTTCGACACTGTGTCCGCCTTCATCAAGAGCCTGCGCGGCAACGACCCGGACGCCGCGCTCTACTGGCTGGCGGCGATGATCGCGGCCGGCGAGGACCCCAGGTTCATCGCGCGACGGCTGATCATCAGCGCATCGGAGGACGTGGGCAACGCCGACCCGCGTGCGCTCCAGGTTGCGGTCGCGGCGGCGCAGGCCCTCGACTACATCGGCCTTCCGGAAGCCTCCTACGCCATGGCGCAGGCGGCCATCTACATCGCCACGGCGCCCAAGTCGAACCGCTCCGGCGGTGGCTACTGGATGGCCGCCGGTGACGTCGTGGAACGTGGCTCGCTCCCCGTCCCGAACCACCTGCGCAACGCCGCGGACCGCCGGATGAAGCACCATGGGATCGGGGTCGGCTACCGCTACCCGCACGAGTTCGCCGGGCACGACGTTGACCAGCAGTACCTGCCGGACGAGCTTGCGGACCGCCGCTACTACCTGCCGTCGGACCAGGGCTACGAGCGGACGATCGGCGAGCGAATGGCCTTCCGGACGGGCGAGCGCGAGGCGGCACGGGCCGCCGGCCGGACGCCGCGCGACCCCGTGCCGGGACCGGCGGGTGACGGGATGGGCGCATCGGGCAAGCTCACCCGAGCCCGCGAGGAGAGTCGCCGGAAGCTCGCGGACACCGAGCGGCGCGACGCCGAGGGGTAGCCGCGGGCGGTCGCCGGGACCTCCACCAGCCTTCTCGACCGGGTACCGTCCCATCGGTGGAGCGCGCCGCGTCTGAAGGGCCGGCGCCGCGCCTGCGGCGATGCGGAGGACGACGGGACCGATGCTGGCGATCCGGGCGCTGTCGGCACGCTTCCTGCCCCAGGGCGCCATCCTGCTGGCGATCCTGACCTTCGCCAGCTACGCCGCCGGCCTGATGCGGGACCGGATCTTCGCCAGAACATACGGCGCAGGCGCCGAGCTCGACGCCTACAACGCGGCCTTCGTCCTGCCCGAGCTGGCCCTGGACGTGCTCGTCGCCTCCGGCCTGACGGCCCCGTTCGTGCCCGTGTTCACGTCGCTCGGCCGCGACAACCCCAACGCCGCGTCGCGGTTCGCCCAGACGGTCCTCACCCTCGCCGTACTGGTGATGTCGGTCGTCTGCCTGCTGCTGCTGATCGTTGCGCCCGAGACCGCGAACCTCATCGCCCCCGGGTTCGACGCCGCCAATCGCGCCCGGTACCTCGAGCTGTTCCAGTTGATGCTCGTGACGCCGGTCCTGTTCGCGGCCTCGATCGCGCTGGGCGAGATCCTGGTCGCGGAGCGCCGGTTCCTGTACTACGCGCTGGCGCCGATCCTCTACAACGTCGGCATCGTCGCCGGCACCCTGCTGTTCCACGACTCGATGGGGATCCGGGCAGCGGCCGTGGGAGCGGTGATGGGCGCCGTCCTCCATCTCGGGATCCGCGTCATCGGGATCGTGCGCCAGTCGTCGGTGCGGATCCGTCCACGCCTCGATCTCCACATGCCGGCCCTGCACGAGTTCCTGCGCCTGATGGTGCCCAAGATGCTCAGTCACCCCATCGAGCCGCTCACGTTCCTGTTCTTCACCAGCGTGGCGACCACGCTCGCCGCCGGCAGCGTCTCGTCGGTGAGCTTCGCGCGCAACTTCCAGAGCGTGCCGGTGGCCCTGTTCGGGGTGTCCATCGCGCTGGCCGCCTTCCCCGGCCTGTCCACGTCGTGGGCAGCGGGCGATCGATCCGGCTTCTGGCGCGAGGTGCGGCGCAACGCCATCACGATCGGGCTGTTCAGCGTGGCGGCGGCGATCGGGCTGGCGATCGTCGGCGGGCTGGCGATCGAGGTGCTCCTCGGTGGCGGTGCCTTCGACGAGGAGGACGTCCGCACGACCTCGGCAGTGCTGGCTGTCTTCGCCCTAGCCGTGCCCTTCGACGCACTCGGTCACCTGACGGCACGCGGCCTGTACGCGACCCACAACACCGTCCTGCCGGTGCTCGCGTCGCTGGCGGGGTTCGGGGTCACGATCGCGACGACGCTGGTGTTCCTCGAGCCCGCCGGCGTGCTCGCGATCCCGCTGGGGTTCGCAGCCGGGACCGCGGTCCGGGTGGTCCTGCAGGGCCTGGCGCTCGGCCGGCGCGTGCATCGAGGCGACGGACCGGTGGCTGCCGGACCTACCGGCTGAGCGGCTCCGTTGGCACCACCGCGATGAACAGGCCGTCGCGGGACGGGTACTTGCCCTCGGGCCGATCCCACGGCAGGTAGTTGCGGCGCATCTCCGCCATGTCCTGGAACGTCCCCGGCGGGTCGGACGGACCCCAGATCGACGAGACGCTCGGGTACCACGGGTCGAGGATGTAGGCGCCGCTGACCTTCGCGTCCTCGAACACCAACGGGTCGGCGTCCGCCCGATAGCCGGTCATGACCCAGGTGTGCGCGCCACGCCAGGCGAGCAGCAGCACCGGGGCACGGAGCGATCCGATCGTCCGGGCGGCATCGCTCAGCGCGTCCTGGCGGGTCTGGTAGGCACGCACCTCGTAGCCGTGGACGCCGTACGCCTCGAGGGCCGCGACCATCGCGGCCGGCCCCCAGCCGCCGTTCCGGCTGTCGCGCCGACTCTCCCACTCCTCGATGCGACCCGCGAGCTCCCGCTGGAAGGCGTTGGTCACAGGGGCCTTGTCGTTGATGGCGAGCACGATCTGAGTGCCGGCGACCGCGCACCACTCGTGGTCGACCTGGGACACGAACCGTCTGGCGGGGTTCTTGAGCAGGTCCACATCCACCGCGACCCGCCGCGGGGACGGGGACGGGCTGGGCGAGGGAGCGGCCGTCCGCCCGGGTGCGAGCACGATCACGGGCGAGGGAGCGGCCGAGGACGCGGGTGCCGCCGTCGGGATCGGCCGGGGCGTGACCAAGATCGCCTCGTCGATCGGACGGTCCGGCGGCGGGTCGATGAACAGCTCGATGCGCCGGGCGACGCCGGCCAGCCTGTCGGCGGCCCCCAGGACGTTGGCCCAGACCGCCACCACGGCGACCGCAGCCAGCACGGCCGCGACCAGCGCGAGTCGCGCCCACGGAATGTGGCGCCTGGATCGGGTGGACATCGTGGGGCTGCCTCCGCGGGTGGCTCAGGCACCAGAGACGCGTGACACGACCTGCATGCGACGCCCCCGGCGCGCCCCGGTCAGGCCTTTGGCTTGCGTCCGCGACCACCCGGCAGGCTGCCGGTGGAGACATAGATCGTCCGGCCGCGGATGGCCATCGACGTTCCCGGCCTGTGCGCGGCGATCGCCTTCTTCACGGCCGCGCGCATGGTGGGGATCTTCTCGGCCGGGTCGAGCTCGATCGCGATGATGTCGTCGTCGCTCTTGAGGCGGGCCAGAGCCTTGCGGATCTCCTCGTCGCGCTGCAGCGCCGCGAGCTGCCGGGGTGACAGTGCGCGCTCACGCTTGATGGGCGTCAACTCCTCGATCTTGGCACTGCGGATACGCATTCTATGCTCGACTCCTGAGGGCTTGCGGGGATGTCTGACGCCTCGATCATGACACGATCACGCCCGGATTCAACCCGTCTGACCGTGGTTGACCGAACTCGGGTCGATTCAATCGCGAGATTCATGTTTCGGCCACGACGCCGTCGCCAGTGTTGCGCAACGGAACCGCACGCACAAATGGGCTACCCACGCGTCGCGCGGCGATCTATGCTGGCGTGATCCCGGCCCACGGGGAGCCGGACAGGGAGGTAGACGATGTCAGATCCCATCGAGGGTGCTCCGACTCCTGAGGCTCCGCCTCCGCAGGCGCCACCGCCCGCCCAGGCGCCGCCCCAGGACGGCGGCAGCTGGCAGACACCGCCTCCGCCCGCTCAGGGGCAGGCGCCGGCCGGCTTCCAGGTCCCGTCCAACTACCAGCCCGTGGCAGCCGCCGCCGGCCCTGCGCCGGGGATCGTGTACGCGGACCTCACCACCCGCGTCATCGCCTTCATCATCGATGCCATCCTGCTTGGGATCCTGTCGGCGTTCATCTCGATCGCCCTGGGAGCGCTGTTGTTCGGGTTCCTGCTCACCGGCGGGTTCTTCCTCGTGCTCATCGCGACCTTCCTGCTGAGTGCCGCGACCCTGTTCCTGTCTGCGGTCTACTTCGTGTGGGGCTGGACCAATCCCGCGATGCGGGCATCCCTGGGCCAGAAGGCCCTCAACCTCCAGACGGTGAACGCAGCCGACGGCGCCACCCTCACCCGCAACCAGGCGATCGCTCGCTGGGGCTGGTTGTACGGCGTCTTCGTCCTGGCCAGCGTGGTCCAGATGGTGCTTGGAGCGACCGACATCGCGATCCTGGGCACGCTGATCAGCCTCGCGACCTTCGCCTACTTCGTGTTCCTCATCTGGACGACGTCCCAGCACGCCAAGCGCCAGGGCTTCCATGACCTCAAGGCCAGCACGGTGGTCGTCAAGCGCGTCGCCTAGCGCGTCCGGCGATCCACCCCCAGCAGCCCAACGAACGGGGCCGGTCCGCCGGCCCCGTTTCGATTCCTAGGGCTCGAAGTCGAGGTTCCGCACGTGGCGCGGCCGGAAGACCGCGAGTGGCCGCCGATCGAAGCAGGCAACCCGACGGACGCCGAGCCGCTCCGAGCTGGCCACGAGCAGCGCGTCCGCGAGCCTCGGCCGATGCTCGGCCGCTTCCCGCATGAGGACCACCGCGCGGGCCAGGTCCTCCGTCGTGGGCGGGACCAGGCGGATCGCGTCCGCGATGACCGCCTGGATCACCGCATCCGTCGCGGCCGCTCCCAGCTCCCGCTGGAGCAGCAGGTCCAGCTCTGCGAGACCGAGTGCCCCGAGCAGCAGCGGCTCATCGGCCCGTGAGAACCAGGCGACCGCCGCGCGGTGGTTGAGATCCGAGACGTCGGCTGCCGCCACCACCGCCGACGGGTCGAGCAGGATCGCCACCTAGCGGTCCCCGGGTCGCCGGCCCGCCTCGCGCCGCGTGACCGATCGCCCGTCCAGCGAGAGACGGCCATGGGAGCTGCGTCCGATCCCCAGGAACGGGAACTCCGGGGTGGCCTCGTGGGAGTCCAGCCACGCCTCGATCGCGGCCCCGATCACGGCGGTCTTGGTGCTGGACTGCCGGCGCACGTGGCGTTCGAGCCGGTCCATCAGGTCGGCATCGAGGAGGATCGTCGTCCGGATCGTGGCCATATGACGTCATATATACCTTGGTGGACGCATCGTGTCACGTCGGGCACCATGCAGGGCATCCCCTTGCGACCCAGGAGACTTCCCCCATGACCCGCTTCGAACCCAACCTCCGCATCCCCGGGCCCACCGCCCTCCCGCCCACCGTGCGGGAGGCCGGCGGACGCCAGATGGTCAACCACCGTGGCGACGAGTTCAAGTCGCTCCTGCGGCGGGTCGAGGCCGGCATGAAGCCCTTCTTCGGCACGCAGCACGAGGTGATCCTCCTCACCTGCGCGGGCACCGGTGCCCTCGAGGCGGCGGTCGTCAACGTCCTGTCGCCCGGCGACGCCGTCCTGGCCGTCACCATGGGCTCCTTCGGCGACCGGTTCGCCAAGGTTGCCGAGGTCTACGGCGCCGCCGTGACCAGGCTCGAGGTCGAGTGGGGCCGGGCACCCGAGGCCGGTGCGGTGCGGGAAGCCGCGGCCGCGATCGCGGGCCTGCGGGCCGTCCTCCTGACCCACAATGAGACCTCGACTGGCGTCACCAGCGACATCGGCGCACAGGCGGCAGCGATCCGCGAGGTCGCACCCGACGCGCTGATCCTCGTGGACGCGATCTCGGCGCTGGGCGCCGTCCCGTTCGCGATGGACGACTGGGGCCTCGACCTGGTCGTGACGGGATCGCAGAAGGCCTGGATGAGCGCCCCGGGCATGGCCATGGCCGCAGTGGGGCCGAGGGCCTGGGCCGCGGGCGAGACCGCGCGGATGCCGCGCTTCTACCTTGACCTCAAGCGCCACCGTGACACGGCCGTGAACGGCGAGACACCCTGGACCCCGGCCGTTGCCGTGATGTACCAGGTCGACGAGGGCCTCCGCCTGATGCAGGCCGAGGGCGACGGGGTCTTCACCCGTCACGCTGCCTGCCAGACGATGACGCGGGCCGGCCTCCGCGCCATGGGCTTCGATCTCCTCGCCGGGGACGACGTGGCCAGCAGGACCGTCACCGCAGCCTGGATTCCCGAGACGCTCGACTGGAAGGCCTTCAACGCGGGGCTGAAGCGACGCGGCCTGGTCCTCGCGGGAGGGCAGGGCAAGCTCAAGGGCAGGATCTTCCGGCTCGGCCACCTGGGTTCGGTCACCACCGACGACATCCTGGCCGCGATCGGCGCCATGGAGGCAACCGCGATCGAGGTCGGCCTCGAGGTCACGCCGGGAGCCGCCGTGGCGGCGGCCCAACAGGCGCTCGTGGCGAGCGAGGAGGCGGTGCGATGAGGATCCTGATCGTCGAGGCCCTCGCCGACGAAGGCGTCGAGCTGCTCCGCCGCCACCATGAGGTCGACGAGAAGCTCGGCCTGCCCCGCGACGAGATCGCCGCGATCCTGCCCGAGTACGACGCGCTGGTCGTGCGCAGCCAGGTCAAGGTGGACGCCGAGCTCATCGCCGCCGGCACCCGCCTGGTCGTGATCGGTCGTGCGGGCGTGGGTGTGGACAACGTGGACCTCGAGGCCGCCACGCGGGCCGGCATCGTCGTCGTCAACGCACCCACCGGCAACACGATCGCCGCCGCGGAGCTGACGCTGGCACTCCTGCTCGGCCTCGCCCGCAAGACCGCCGCGGCCGACGCCTCGATGCGCCGGGGCGAGTGGAAGCGCTCGCAGTTCAGTGGCATCGAGGTACGCGGCAAGACCCTGGGCATCGTCGGCCTGGGCAAGATCGGCCAGGCCATCGCGGTGCGGGCGCACGCGATGCAGATGATCGTCCTGGGTTCGGACCCGTTCGTGACGCCGGAGCAGGCCGCGAACCTCGGCGTGGAGCTGGTGCCCTTCGACGATCTCGTGG
Organism: uncultured Chloroflexia bacterium; assembly: GCA_963713975.1. Taxonomy (GTDB): domain Bacteria; phylum Chloroflexota; class Limnocylindria; order Limnocylindrales; family CSP1-4; genus CAIXZV01. The sequence continues at coordinate 2,817,381 of OY970218.1, read as the reverse complement.
GGCGCTCGGACGCCATCACGGTCCACGTCCCCAAGACGAAGTCCACGACCGGCCTCATCAACGCGGCCGTCATCGACCGGATGAAGCCCGGCGTGCTGCTGCTCAACGTCGCTCGCGGCGGCGTGATCGACGAGGCGGACCTCGCCGCCGCCCTCATGGCCGGCAAGGTCGGCGGGGCCGGGATCGACGTCTACAACACGGAGCCGCCCACCGGATCGCCACTCCTCGACGCGCCCAACACCCTGCTGACCCCGCATCTGGGCGCCTCCACGGCCGAGGCACAGGTCGCGGTGGCGGAGGAGGTGGCCGAGCAGATCCTGGACGTGCTCGACGGACGCTCGGCACGGTATGCGGTCAATGCGCCGCTGCTGACCCCGGAGACGGCCCAGGTGATCGCGCCCTATCTGCCGCTGGCCGAGACGCTCGGCCGGTTCGCGGCGCAGCTCGCCCGGACGGCACCCCGCACGCTGACCCTGGAGATCGCCGGCGAGCCTGCCGCCTACGACGCATCGTCGCTGACCGCTGCCGTGCTCCGCGGCCTGCTGGAGCAGGACACGGAGGAACGGGTGAACCTGGTCAATGCCGCCACGCTCGCAAAAGCCCGCGGCATCAACGTGGTCGAGCGCAAGACCTCCAACGCGGACGTCTTCGCCTCGCTGCTGACGATCACCGCGGAGGCGGAGGGCCAGACCGTCACGCTCGCGGGGACCGTCGCCAACGGCGAGGCACGCCTGGTGCGCCTGCAGGAGCACGCCATGGACCTTGCCCCGGCCGGCGTCATGCTCATCTCCCAGCACATGGACCGCCCGGGAATGGTCGGCCGTGTCGGCGCGCTCCTTGGGGCGGCCGACGTCAACATCAGCTCCATGACCCTCGCCCGGTCTGCGCCGCGCGCGGAGGCGTACATGGTGCTGGCCCTCGACGACGACGTTCCCCCCGCCGTCGTGGAGGCCATCCAGGCCGACGACGCGACGATCGACACCTGGGTGATCCGGCTGGACGGCGCCCGGTGACCGACGGCGAGACGGCGGGGCGTCCCCTCCCGGCTCCCCCGCCGCTGATCCCCGAGGGCATCGACGCCACGCTCGTGCTGCTGCGCCACGGGGAGTCCGAGTGGATCGTCGAGAACCGGTTCCAGGGCCAGAGCGAGACGCCCCTGTCCCCCATGGGCCGCCGTCAGGCGGCCCTGGCCGCGGAACGCCTGGCCCGGCCGCACGCGTCTCCGGCGCTGCCAGTCCCGGGCGGCCGGCCGATCGAGATCGTCCATTCCCCGCTGGGCCGCACCGCGGAGACGGCACGGGCCGTCGCGGAGGCGATCGACCGGGATGCCGGCGATAACCCGGATGCCGGACCGGCGCCGACGCTCCGTCCCGAACCCGGTCTGCTGGAGATCGGCCAGGGCGAATGGGAAGGGGTCACCCACGACGAGATCGCGCGCCGCTGGCCCGACACCCTCGCCGGCTGGCGCCGTCGGCCGTGGGACGTCTGGGCTCCGGGCGGCGAGTCCCCCGCCCAGGTCCAGGCGCGTGTTCGGCCGGCCCTCGCGGCCGTGCTGGAGCGCCTTGGACGCGACTACCCTCGCGGGACGCTGGACCGTCCCCAGGTTGGCGGCTACCCGGGTGTCGGACCACAGGCCGGCCAGCCGTGGTCGATCCTTGTGGGCCATGACGGCGTGTTCAAGATCGTGATGCTGAGCCTCTTCGGACTCCCGCTCACCCACTTCTGGATGTTCACGATGGCACTGACCGGGATCACGGTGATCGAGCTCCGTGGCGGGCGTCCAGTCGTGCGGGCCGCAAACCTGTCCGAGCATCTCGCCACGCTGCTGGACGAGGAGGCCCGCGCGGCCGCAGACCTGCGGGCCAGGTCCGGGGCGCTGTAGTCCCAGGCGGTGCCGCATGGGAACGGGGCGCTGTAGTCCCTGTCGGCGCGAGTTCAGCGACCCGCCCGGCGCCGCGGCCGGCGAAGTACGAGGCGCAACAGCGAGACCCGCAGCCGCCGGTTCGCGGCACGTACCGCATCCAGGCGTGATGGGCCCAGCCGCGCACGTGCATAGGTCGTCTCAACCTTGGCGGCCGCCACGACCTGCAGATCGTCCCCGGCCACGGGCACCAGGTCTCCGAGGCTCGCCGCGTACTCGTAGACCGTCTGGGTGGGTCGCGGCGCGAAGCCGAGGCGCGAGGCCGTCCGTGACAGCGATCGCCAGGCCAGTTCCGGGCTGACCTCGCCGCGTGGACCACGCATCCATGCCGCGATCGCCGCGGCGAGGACGACCAGGGCGAGCAGCGCCGAGATCACGATGAGCAGCGTCCGGTCGCCGGGCTGCGATCCCCCGGGACCGGGCGAAACCGGGCCGGTCACGCCCTCGCCGCGACGGGTCGGGTCCGGGACGTCCCGCGGGCCGGCGGTTCCACTCGGGATCGGGGCGGCGGACACCTCAGGCCCGGCCGGGATCACGGACGGCTGGCCGACGCCGCCGCCGGTGGGGTCGAACGGGATCCAGCCGTAGCCGGGGAAGTAGACCTCCACCCAGGCATGGGCGCCCCTGTTGGTGACGGTCTCCGTCGAACCCTGGCGGGCTCCCGGCAGGAACCCCTGGACGAGCCGCGTCGGGATGGGGTTGCCGGGATCGGCGGCGCGCAGGAGGATCGCCATCGTGGATGCGTAGTGGAGGCAGTACCCCTTCTGGGTGCGGGCAAAGCACTCGACGGCGCTCGCAGAATCGCACGGCACCCCGGTCAGGTTCGTGGTGTAGCTGAAGGCGTCCGACCGCAGGTAGTCCTGGATCGTGACGGCGAGGTCATAGGGGTCCGTGGTCCGTGCGGCCTCGAGGATGGTGGCGAGCAGTGCGCGCGCGTCGGGCCCCATCGCGCCTTCCGGCACCGTGGTGTACCGCGCCGAGATGTCTGTCGGGTAGTCCTCGGTCGAGGCGCGCAGCTCGTTGCCGGTGATCCCCTCCTCGTCGTCGAGGCGAAGGACCGAGCTCTCGACGGTGTACCCGGCGCGGCCCGCTGGCAGCTGGACACCCGCGAACCAGCCGTCCGATCCGATCAGGAGCACGTTGGCGTCGCGGTCGACAACCGTGGGCGCCCCGGGTGCCAGCAGGAGCGTGTCGCGGTACTCGTCCGGGCGAACCGTGGTCGTGATCGCGGTGGTGACGTCGGGGGAAGGATCCTCCGGTGTGCCGGCGAGCAGCGGCACGGCGGCCTGTACCGGGACGGTCGTCACCTCGCCCTGCACCCATGCGCCCAGGATGAACGTGTCGTAGGTCGCGGCGCGCCACTTCCATCCCTTTGCGTCCTGAGGCACGGTGGCGGTGAACGCGATGCCCTCGTCGCTGTACCAGCGGGACGAGATGAGGGCGGTGGAGCCGAAGCTGACCCCGCCGCCACCACGCAGGTCGCCGCCCACCGGGAACAGGCGGCCGACCTCACGACCGATCCGGACCAGCTGGTCGTCGACGCCGCTCCATGCGCCGGCGAGGGGTGCCGAGGTGGCGCGCTGGGTGAGCAGCATCGAAGCCACCAGCGTGACCAGGATGAACAACGAGCCGCCACGCAGGTACATCGCCGAGAGCGACGACGGGTCGCCGATCCGGCGGCGCAGCCACGCGGAGCGCTCGTCGAAGGCGTGCATCTCGATCAGCAGGAACAGCGACGCCCCGGTGAAGGCCACCAGGTACGCCATCGGCTGGGTGGTTAGCGCCATGTTCGCGACAAGCACCGTGCCCACGGCCACGATCCCGCCCAGGGGCCGCCCGTGGCCGAAGACGGCGTACGACGCGAACTGCATGGTGCCCCACACGATCACGCCCAGCACCATGATGTAGTGGATGTGCTGGCTGGTGAGCGGCAGGCTGCGCCACGCGAGGTCGAGGTACGCCTCCGTGGATCCATGGGCCGTGATCCGGAAGGCCCCGGCGACGGAGGCCCCAGGTTGCTCCGCCCAGCCTGCAACGATGGCGATGACGAGCGCCGCGAGCGCCGCACCCACCAGGTGCGTCGTCCAGCGCCCCCAGCCCACCTTGGGGCCGACGAAGCCGACCGCAGCCCCGCACAGGGCAAGCAGCGCCAGGTCGTCCGTGAGGGCTCCGCGGCCGATCACCCAGGCCGGGGCGTCGACGGCCCAGCCCAGGATGAGGGCGATTGCGACCACGAGGCCGAGGGTGGCCCACCCTTCCGCGGGCCGTCGAAGGGGCGACTCGCTCATCGTGCCAGGGCTTCTGCGAGCGGCTGCCGGGGGGCGATCGAGAACGCGGCCAGCTGATACTCCGCGAGGGCGTGGCGCAGCGCCCGGGCATGCTGGCGCTGGAGATCCGCCTCGGCAGGATCCTCGGCCGGCTCATAGGCGGCGACATCCAGGGCGACGACAACGGTGGTGATCCCCCGGCCCTTCAGGGCAGCCAGTGGCCGGACGAATGACGGGTCCGTGGTCGCCGTGATGACGATCGCCGTCATGCCTCGCCGCAGGCGGCCCAGGCTGGTCAGCAACGCTTCGTCGAGCGGCGTGGTGCCGTCCGCCTCCACCGCCGCGAGGAGCTGCAGGATCTTGAGGCGCTGGCGGGGGCCGCGGTCCGCCGGGAGGACCGTCAGGCGGTGGCCGTTGGCCGTCATCCCCACCGCCCGGTTCTCGCCCAGCGCCTTGTCCGCGATGGACGCCGCCGCGCGTACGGCCACCTCTGTCGTCGAATCGCCCCCGATGCCGGCCTCGAACGCCGCGTCGAGGTCCAGGAAGATCCACGCGTCGGCCGTCTGCTCCAGGTCGAACTCCTTGACCTGGATCTCCCCGAGGTGCGCCGTCTTGCGCCAGTGGATCCGGTTCATCGAGTCGCCCGGCTCGTAGGGACGCACCGTCGTCGCCAGCGGCGTGGTCTGCAGGGTCCGCTCAGGGGACGCGTGGGCGCCCTCGATGCTGGCCGGGGGCAGGCGCCACAGTGGCAGCGGCTCGACGGTCGGATAGACCACGAGGGTGATCCCCTGCCCCACCACGGCCGCTGCCTCGAAGAAGCCGAAGGGGTCGCCGGTCCTGATCTGCAGCGGCTCGACGCGATAGTGGCCGCGACGATCCAGCACCGCGCGAACGAGCCATGAGCGCTCCTGGCGACTGCCCAGGGAAAGCGCGCGCCCGGGCAGGCCGCCCGGCAGCGTCGTGGGGTTGTGGACCTCAAGCCATGGCTTGGGGATGCGGCCGGTGTTGCGCAGTGTGTAGGTCACCCGCAGCCGGTCGCCGACGTGGGCGGTCAACTGGCTCACGGCGTATCCGGCCTCGAGATCCGCAAGCCCGAGCCGGGTCAGGACGTAGCTGCCTCCGCCCACCAGCAGCCCGACGTAGATCAGGAAGAACAGGAAGTCCCACCCGGTCGAGAAGGCCGCGACGACCAGGATGCCGGCGATGACGAGCACCTGGAGGCGACGGATCATCGCGATCGACCCGTCAACCGGCGCGGCCGGGGCTGACCTCGCGAGGGCCGCCGGCCTGGCGGGCGGCCTCGATCGGCGTCGACCCGACCAGCTCGCGGACGACGTGGCCCGAGGAGACGTCGTGGATGGACGAGCTCGTCTTGACGATCACGCGGTGGGCCAGCGCCGGCTCCGCGAGCGACTTCACGTCGTCGGGGATCACGTAGTCGCGGCCGAGGAGCCCGGCAAGCGCCTGGGAGGAGCGATACAGGGCGATCGAGCCGCGCGGGCTGGCGCCCAGGTAGACGTCAGGGTGGGACCTCGTGGAGGCCACCAGGCGGACGATGTAATCGCTGACGGCGGGGTCGACGTAGATCTCGCGCACCCCGGCCTGCAGCTCGCGCAGCTCGTCCACGGAACAGACCTCGGCGAGGTCGTCGATGGGGTGGGTCCGCTTCTGCTCGTCGAGGATGAGCACCTCGTCGAGCAGGGCCGGGTATCCCAGACGGATCCGGAGCATGAACCGGTCGAGCTGCGCCTCGGGGAGCGCGAACGTCCCCTCATACTCGATCGGGTTCTGCGTGGCGATCACGAGGAACGGGTCCGGCATCGGGTGGGTGACGCCATCGATGGTCGCCTGCCGTTCCTCCATGCACTCGAGGAGGCTGGACTGCGTCTTGGGCGTCGCGCGGTTGATCTCGTCCGCGAGGACCACCTGGCTCATGATCGGGCCCGGCCGGAACTCGAACTCCTGCGTCTTCTGGTTGTAGATCGACAGGCCGGTCACGTCCGACGGCAGGAGATCAGGGGTGAACTGGATGCGCCGGAAGGTGCAGCCCAGGCTGCGGGCGATCGCCTTGGCCAGAACCGTCTTGCCGGTGCCGGGCACGTCCTCGATCAGGAGGTGACCCCGGCACATGAGCGCGACGAGCGCCAGGCGGACCTCGTGGTGCTTGCCCACGATGACGCGCTCGACGTTTGCCAGGACCTTGTCGCCAACCTGCTGGATGCTGCTCATCGGACTCCCGTCGTCATGCGGTTGGGGCCGCGCCGTGCCATGCCCGACTGACGCCGGGAGCGGGCCGCAGGTGACGTCGCATACGGGACTCGGGACGCGGCGACGTCATGCCGCTCGATCCAGTGTACGACCGCTCCGTCAAAGAGGTTCTCGCCGGCCCTGCCGGTCGGTCCCGTCCGTTGGGCTAGCGGCCCTTGAACAGAGTCATGCCTCCGACCCAGAGGACCATCACGAGGCCCATCGCGCCCATCACGCCGAGGAACGGCTCGCCGCCGATGAACGCCGCCGCCGAGACGATGGCGAACAGTGCCCCGACCACGAGCGCGATCGCGGCCATCCCGATCCGTTCGATCATCGGCCGCGGACGCGTCGGCGGTGTCGTGGTCGCAGCTGCGGGCTCCGGGACGGGGGCTGGCTCCTGGGCGGGGGCGCCCGGGCCGGCCGGCGGAGCTGATGCGGGCGTCGCGGGTCCTCGGCTGGAGTCGGTCATCGTGGCGCAGCGTACCCCCTGGTCGATCCTGGCCGTACCCGGCCCTGGTCACGGCGCCCCGTACAGCTCGAAGTACCGCTCCATCAGGTCGCCCGCCAGCGGGGCCGCCCGCTCGCCTCCGCGGCCGCCCCGCTCGACGAGGACGGCGATCGCGACCGTCGGATTCTCGACAGGTGCGAAGCCGATGAACCAGGAGTGGGGCTCGCCCTTGCCGCCCAGTTCGGCTGTGCCCGACTTGCCGGCGGTCGGAACGCCTGCGACCTTGGCGCCCGCGGTGAACTGGCGGCCGAGATCCCCCTCCACCGCCTGCTGCATCGCGGCCTGGAGCGTGCGGGCGTCGTCGTCGCCCAGGACCCGCCGCCAGGTCTCGGGTGCGATCGTCCGGGCCCCGGGCCCATCGCCGGTCAGGCCCGTGACCACATGGGGCTTCATGAGCACGCCGTCGTTCGCGACCGTCGCCGCCACGAGGGCCATCTGGAGCGGGGTCACGAACGTCTCGCCCTGCCCGAAGGACGCCGATGCCAGCTCTGCGTCGTCGGTGAACCCGCCGGGCGCCTGGCCGTTGCCGGAGGTCACCTGGCTGATCGCCGTCGGCAGGTCGAACGGGATGGAAGCCCCGAAGCCGAGCCGCGCCGCCTGGTCGACCAGGCGATCGCCGCCGGTCGCGAGTCCGGTCAGCGCATACCAGATGTTGCAGCTGACCTCCGTCGCAGCCGCCAGGTCGAGCGCCGTCGAACCGGTCTCGGGATGGTGGCCATCGCGGACGCGGAAGCCCTCGACCAGGAGGCCCTTCGTCTCGGCCGGCGGCTGCTCCTCGAAGGTCGTCGAAGCGTTCACCGCGCCCGTGTTCAGGCCTGCGATGCCGGTGACGATCTTGAACACGGATCCAGGCACGTAGCGGCCCAGCGTGGCGCGCGGCAGCAGGGGCCGGTCCTCGTCGGCCTGGAGCTGCTCGAAGGTCGCGGTCGCGGTCGCCGGGTCGGCGATCGCCGAGGCGTCGTACACCGGCGTCGATGCCATGGCCAGGATCTCGCCGGTGGCCGGGTCGAGCATGACGACCGCGCCCTTGTCCGACCCCAGACCGCGCACTGCCGCTCGCTGGAGCCTGAGGTCCAGCGAGAGCTGCAGGCCGAGCGGGTCGTCCGACGTGACGCCGAACTTGCCCATCAGGTCACCGATCGTGCCGGCGCCCGACAGGCCGAGGAGCTCCGTGTTGTAGGCACGCTCGAGACCGGCCGTGCCGTACTTCCGCGAGGCGTAGCCCACCACGGGACTGATGTCGTCGTCGCGGTACTCGCGGGTGGCCTCACCGTTGGCATCCCGGCCACTGCGCGCCAGCCACTGCCCGTTGCGATCCATGATCGGCCCACGAACCGCCCGCCGTGCGATGGCGATGACTGCCGGGTTGTCGGGCGCGGTGGACAGCCTCTGGGCCTCGGCCACCTGCCACCAGCCGGCGCCGACGGCCAGGATCGCGAAGCCGCACACCACGGCAATCCCGGTCCGGAAGACGTTCGACCCGATCGAGCGCGAGCGACGCGGCGCCACGGGGGTCACCTTCCTGATCGGACCCGGGGATGACGGCGTCACAGTGTCCCCGACGCCTTCGTCCGCCGGCGTGGGCACGTCGTCCAACGCGGGCAGGTCGTCCGGGCCGCGCAGGCCGCTCATGCGGCGCGCCTGCGCAGTCGGAACCCGCGCCGGCGATCCCGCGGCGCGGCGGGAGGCCCGGCCCCGGGATCGGAGAGGGCGAGCAGCAGTCCCACGACGACGGCGTTGGCAAGCAGCGACGAGCCGCCGTAGGAGATGAACGGCAACGTGATGCCGGTGAGCGGGATCAGCTTCAGGTTCCCCGCCGCGATGATGAACGCCTGCACCCCGATCACGAGCGCCAGCCCGGCTGCCAGCAGGGCCCGGAAGTCGTCATGTGCCGCGGCGGCGATCCGAAGCCCGCGCGACACCACCACGACGTACAACCCCAGGATCGCCAGCAGTCCTGCCAGCCCCAGCTCTTCGCCCAAGGCAGCCAGGGGATAGTCCGTGTGCACGGCCGGGATCGGGAGGCGTCCGCCGATGGTGGGAAGGCCCGCACCAAGACCGACGCCCAGCATCCCGCCGCGCCCGAACGCATAGAGCGCCTGGACGACCTGGAACCCGGATCCGAGCGGGTCCCGCCACGGATCCAGCCAGTTGTCGACACGCGCCTGGACGTGGCCGAAGAGGTTGTACAGGACCCACGATCCCACGACGAACAGCAGGAGCCCGCCCAGCACGTAGCTCGGGCGACCGGTGGCCACGTAGAGCAGTGCGAGGAACACGGCGAAGAACAGCAGGGCGGCCCCCAGGTCCCGCTGGACCACCACGATCCCGAGGGCGATCGCCCACATCGCCACCATCGGCGCCAGGTACGGCAGTGGCGGCAGGCGCAGGGGACCGATCCGCGTGCTCTCGTCCGCCAGCAGCGCCCGGTTCTCCGAAAGGTACCCAGCCAGGAACACCACGAGGATCACCTTGAGCAGCTCCGAAGGCTGACCCGAGAGCGGCCCGATCGACAGCGTGAGCCTGGCCCCGTTGACGTCGGACCCGAACACGAAGGTCAACAGCAGCAGCCCGATGCCGGCTGCCGCCCAGGTGTACTTGTACGTCCGGAGCCATGCATCCGATCGGACGGCGAGCGCGAGGATCGTGACGACCGTCATCGAGATCATCAGCCACGCAAGCTGGAGCTGGCCGAGACCGAGCTCCGACGACCCGTACGCCTGCGTCACCAGGCCCTGCGGCAGCCGCTGCATCAGGAGCAGGCCGATCCCGCCGAGCATCGCGACCGCGGGCAGCAGGATCTGGTCCGTTCGCCGGCCCGCCAGCACGAACGCGCCATGGACCAGCAGCAGCAGCACCAGGTAGACGAGGAGGCCCTGCGAGTCGGGGGGCATGAAGTCGAGCGATGTCGCCGTCTGGCCGGCCTCTGTCGCGGCGCGCAAACGCTGCGTGGCTCCCAGCGAGGCTCCTCCGACCAGCAGCGCGATCGCGACGATCACGAGCAGCATGAGCTCGGTCTGGCGGGGGCGCGGCCGGATGAGAAGACGCAGGGCGGGGCGTGCCTGGGCGACGGCGCTCATGCCCGGCCTCGATCCAGCCGGAACCGGATCTCCCCCACCTGGATCTCGTCACCGAAGCCGAGGGGGGCAAGACCCCCGACCGGGACACCGTTGACGTACGTGCCGTTGGTGCTGGCGAGGTCCTCGAGATACCAGTTGCGCCCGCGGTAGGTCAGCACCGCGTGCTCCGTGGATGCGAACGGGTCGTCGAGCACGATCCCGTTGTTGACGTCGCGACCCAGGCTCGTCACCGCATCGAGCGGATACGAGGCGCCGGGCTGCGGCTCTCCGCGGGGCGAGGAGAGCACCACGAGTCTCCCCAGCTCGGCCGGGCCGCGTGAGGCAGCACGCAGGTCGCGCAGCAGCACCCGGACGACCGCGTACAGGAAGACGTAGAGCAGCGCGAGGAACAGGATCCGGCCGATCCATAGCGTGAGCGTGAAGCCATCCATGCGTCAGCCCGGGAGCTGTTCGACCAGCAGGACCGTGTCGCCCACCAGGATCCGGTCGCCGGTTCCCAGCGCGCACTCGTCCACCCGAACGCCGTTGACGCGGCTGCCGTTGGTGCTCCCCAGATCCGTGAGCACGAGCGTCCCGCGCCGGGCCTGGACGCGCGCGTGGTGCCGTGACACACGGGAGTCGGCGAGCACGAGGGCATTGTCCGTCGCGCGCCCGACCGTCATCGGCGTGCCATCAACCTGGACCACGCGCTCCTTGCCGTCCCGCCCGGTCACCCGGAGCACCGCTCGGGTCGGCGGGGGAGCTGGACGCCTGAAGACGAGGGTCTGGGTGCCGTCACCGCGGATGCCACTGCCGACGCCGGATGCCACAGGCGCGCCAACCGCGGCCACGAGGACTGCAGGCTCGGGCGGCGCGTCCACATGCTGGGGCAGCAGGTCGTCGCCCGCAAACTTCAGGGCCGGGCGGTCGACGGGCGACGCGCCTGTCGCCGGCACACCGGCTGCCTCGTCCCCGTCGGCCACGCCCCGGGCAGGCACGACCGGCATGTCCGGAACCAGCGGCGCAGGTGCGGCGATCTCGGTCACGACCGCATCGACCTCGACCACGCCACGCTGGAGGGACGGGTCCGCCACGAGGAAGACGATGGGGCGTGACGGCAATTGGTAGTCATGACCGCGAGCAAAGGCGAGCGCGGCATCGGCCAGGCGTCCGGCGAGCGCCTCCGGTCCCTCCGACCGGTCCACGACATCGTCCATGTCCGCAGGGTGAAGCCGGACCCGGTAGCGGGCGGGCACGAGGGTCCGGCCCCCACGTGAGGCGCGGGCACGCTCCATCGATCGCTCGACGCGGTGCTCGATCTGGACGGGCTGGAGACGGGCCCGGAACAGCCGAGCAGTCGAGCGTTCGAAGAGGCGTTCGAGGGTCCGTTCCAGGTCGGCAAGCACAGCCATGGCTCGGCGAACCGTACCAGAGGAGGCCCGCCGACCCTGCGGGCGGGACCAACGGCGCAGGGACGCGGTACCTCGGTGCGAGCCCTGCCTTCACTCGAGACCTATACTCTGGGCCCGCCCGGCAGGTGCCGGGAGTCAAGCCTTGTCCACCGGGAGCCCGATGACGGAGATCCTCACCGAGTCGTTCTGCGAACGGTGCGGTACCCGATACACCTTCGAGTCGGCCGCACCAAAGCGGTCGCGGATCGGTCGTGTCCGCGTCATGTCGAAGGGCCTGCGCAACTTCGTCATGACTGACGAGAGCAGCCTCTCGGAGGCCATGGCCGACGCGCGCAGTGAGGTGGAGCGCAGCGCCACCTCGCATCAGCTCGACGCGTTCCACAAGACCTTCAACTTCTGCCTGACCTGTCGCCAGTACACGTGCGGGAACTGCTGGAACACCCCGGACGGTCGTTGCCTGACCTGCTCACCACTGCCGGACCTCGCGCCTGCCAACCTGGCGGCACCGGAGGCGGTCGACGTTGTCGATGACGCCGCACCCGACGAGCAGGTGCTTGCCGCCATCGAGGCCGGGGCCTGGCCCGAGGCCGATCTCGGACCCGAGCGCCTGGCGCGGGCCCTGGGCACCGCCGCCGTGATCGATGCCGAGCCGGCGTCCGCGGCTGGCGTCCGCGGGGTTGCACCGGGGCAATCGCTCGAGGACGCGCTTGCAGCCTACGAGGCCCAGGTTGCCGCCGATGAGACGCCCGAGCCCGAGCCCGTCGCGGCCGAACTGGTCGCCGAGCCCGAGCCCGAGCCCGTCGCTGCCGAACTGGTCGCCGAGCCCGAGCCCGAGCCGGTCGCTGCAGCCGAGGTGCCGCGCGAGGACGCCGCCGCGGTCGAGCCCGTCGCGGCCGAACTGGTCGCCGAGCCGGAGCCCGAGCCCGTCGCGGCCGAACTGGTCGCCGAGCCGGAGCCCGAGCCCGTCGCGGCCGAACTGGTCGCCGAGCCGGAGCCCGAGCCCGTCGCGGCCGAACTGGTCGCCGAGCCGGAGCCCGAGCCCGTCGCGGCCGAACTGGTCGCCGAGCCGGAGCCCGAGCCCGTCGCGGCCGAACTGGTCGCCGAGCCGGAGCCCGAGCCCGTCGCGGCCGAACTGGTCGCCGAGCCGGAGCCCGAGCCCGTCGCGGCCGAACTGGTCGCCGAGCCGGAGCCCGAGCCCGTCGCGGCCGAACTGGTCGCCGAGCCGGAGCCCGAGCCCGTCGCGGCCGAACTGGTCGCCGAGCCGGAGCCCGAGCCCGTCGCGGCCGAACTGGTCGCCGAGCCGGAGCCCGAGCCCGTCGCGGCCGAACTGGTCGCCGAGCCGGAGCCCGAGCCCGTCGCTGCAGCCGAGGTGCCGCGCGAGGACGTCGTCCCGCAGCCCACCTGGCCGGCACCTCCCGCTCCGCCGCCGCCACCCACGACGCCTCCCGTCCAACCGACGCCCGAGCCCGTTGCCAGCCCGTGGCTCACCGTTGCGCCCGACGAAGGTGCGGCTCCGCAGTGGCCGGCGGCCCCACTGTGGAACAGGCATGCCAGCCAGCGTGACGTCCCGACGACGCTCGCCGGTCGCCAGCTGATCCCGAGAGATGACGCCGCATCCGTATGGGCCGCGTCGGCCCGCGAGGTCCTCAGTGGCGACACCCGGCCCGCACAGGCCCAGGTCGCCCCGCCACCCACGCCACAGCCGTGCGTGAGCTGCGGCCTGTCGCTGTCGGCCAGCGCCCGGTTCTGCCGCCGGTGTGGCACCCGCCAGGGCTGACCGCCTACCCGCCTTCCGTCGGCCCCGGCAACGTGGCAGCCGGTGCGTTGCCATCACCCGGATCCTCGCCCGAACCCGCCTGCTCCCGCACGCGAGTCCAGCACGCCCCGAATAGCAGGAGGTTGAAGCTGATGGCGAGCCACGCGAGGATGGCGAAAAAGGCCACGAACGTGCCATAGATGGCGGCCATCTTTGTCAGCAACGGGGCGAACACGGCGTACAGCTGCGCGAAGCCAGCCAGGGCCACGCCGACCAGAATCGCCGGCCCGAGCAGTACCTTCCAGGGGACGTGCTTGGCGGGCACGTACCGGTACACGAGGACCGTCCCCGCGACGAATAGCAGGAATGATCCCACGGGCGACAGCACCTGCAGGAACAGGCTCGCGATGCCTGCGGACGTCACCGTCGCAAGCCAGCTCGTGAAGACGCTCAACAACAGCGCCCCGAGCGGCACCGCGACCAGCAGGAACGTCACGAGGACACCGCGGATCGTCCGCTCGATCTCGTTCCGCTTTCGGCCATCGTGGAAGATTCGCGTGAACGCGTAGTCCAGCGCAGCGTAGAAGCGGCTGGAGCCCCAGAGCAGGCCGATGACCGCGATGATGCTGACGGGCACGGCGCCGGCGCTGACCGTCGTGAAGGCCGCTCGCGCGAACTCCTCCAGCGGCGGCACCGCCTCGGCGACCGCGGACACGAGCTGCTCACGCGTCCCCGGATCGTCGATCAGCAGGCCGAAGATCGAGACCATCAGGAGCAGCCCGGGCAAGAGGGCGATCAGCGAGGTGTAGGCGAGACCCGCCGCCGTCAGTCCACCGCCCGCTCCGTCGTACGCCGTAAGGACACCGAGGAGCGTCCTGGTCGCGGGAAGGCCTCCGACTCGGGCGACCACCCGCTCGACGAGCAGCCGCATCCGGTCGACGCTGCCATCCTCGTCTCCGGCGGGGTTCATCCGGTCAGCCGCTCAGGTCCTCGAACAGGCCCGGCTGGATAGCATCGGCGCGAACGCGGCGCGGGGCGGCGACGAGCGCCTTCACCTCGCCGCGGCGGACGTAGCGACGACCCCCCAGCTTGATGCTCGAGAGCCTGCCGGTGCGAGCCCAGCTGCCGATCGTCGCCGGGCGGAAGTGGATGTTCGCCGCAGCCAGGATCTCGGCTGCCTCGGCAAGCGTGATCCAGTCGGCAGTGGACGGCATGCTGCAGCCTCAGTCGTTGGAGCCGGTGGGCTTTGGGCCGGCGGGCTTGGTCTCCTCGGGCTTGGCCGCGGACGCTGTCGTCGACGCGGCATCGTCCGAGCCCTTGGACTCGTGACCCTCGTCCCCTGAGGAAGACCCGGACGCGGCCTTCCTCGAGCGCGACGTCCCACCCCGGTCCTTCTTGGCCCAGCCGGAACCCTTGAAGTGGACGGCGGGCGCGGCGAACTGCTTGCGCATCGTCCCATCGGCACCGCACGAGGGGCAGAAGTTCGGCCCCGGATCGTTGATCCCGTGGAGGATGTCGGCGCGATGGTCGCAGGCGGTGCAGAGGTAGTCGTAGACGGGCATGGTGCTCAGCAATAGGTGACGAGATCAGCCGCGGAGCAGCCGCATCCCGCACTTGGGACAGTAGAACGCTCGCTCATGGCCGGACGCGAAGCCACAGTGGGCGCAGACCAGGCCACCGCGCCCGGCGGCCGGCACCGGCCGATCCACCTCGGTGAGACCCATCGCAAACTGGCTGGCGAGGATATTGGTCAGGATCCCGGAGAGCAGGCGCTGCGCGATCCGGTCGGTATCGCCCCGGACCCCCCGGCCGCCCCAGCCGACGACCGCTCGGACGATCATGTCACCGGTGGCCTCGTCCCAGTGCGACGCCACGCCACCCACCACCGCGTTGTACTCGGGATACCCGGACGTGTCCGTCTCGCCGTCCAGCAGCGTGCACACGAAGGTGTCGAAGGCGAGATCCACGGCGTCGACGGATTCGAGCACCACGAGGGCATGACGGGTGACGGGGCTCAGCTCGTGGTGGGCGTTGAGCCACTGCATCGCCTCGGACGGACGGGCGATCACGGGCACCGCCTGGGCGAACTCGAGCGGCAGCGGATCGACGGTCTCGATCGCATTGCGGGTCAGGCCTTCGAGCATCCGGGGGAGCTCGGCAAGCGCCTGGGGGCCGGCGCGCATCCGCACGCCCTCGCTGCTCTTGCCCGCGTAGTACAGCTTGAGCTGGAACTCCTGCGCGACGACTTCCTCGGGCAGCCCGGCGGGGGCAGCCGACGGCGTCGCGGGATCCGGCTTGTCGGCGTCTCCGCCGCGACGCTTCAGGAACTCGAGGGGCACGGCGTCCTCCCGGTGACGGCCTGCTGATGGTCAGGCGCCATCCTACCAGCGGGACGGGTCACCGGCCGACCCGCTCGCGGAGCCGGTCCACCTGCTCGGCCAGCTCTAACTCGCGAGCTCGGGCCCCTTCGACGATCGCTGCGGGCGCCTTGGAGGTGAACGCCTCGTTCGCCAACCTTGCCCGGGCAGCGTCCAGCAGGCGTTCGGCGTCGGCCAGCTCCTTCTCCAGCCGGATCCGATCGGCCTCGGCTGCCGCCGGGTCGGCACCACCGGTGGCGATGATGGCCTCGGTTGGCCCCGCAATGACGGCCAGCCCGGCGGGTCCGTTCCCGGCCCCGCCCGCTCCCGCGGTCCCGTGGAGCGCCTCGCGGGTGAGGTGGCGGCGCAACGGCCTGGCGTGTGCGAGCCGCTCGATAGCCGGGCGGAGCGCCTCCAGCGCGAGACCGAGCTCCGGCTCCACGTAGACATCCAGCGGCAGCCACGACGCCGGCTCCAGCCGGGCGTCGGCGCGGGCGTTGCGGACCCCGCGGACCAGGTCCACGAGCGCCCCGATCTGCGTCTCCGCCTCGGTGTCCCGTTCCCCCACCGCCGGCCAGCGGGCCACGATCAGCAGTTCGGGATCCGTCGCGCGGTGCGGCAGCGCCTGCCACAGGCGTTCGGTGATGAAGGGCATCACGGGGTGCAGCAGCCGCAGGTAGGTGTCGAGCGCCTCGACCAGCGCCCACCAGGTGGCTTCCCGTTCCGCGTCCGGGAGCGACGCGTCGGACAGGCGCACCTTCGCCAGCTCCAGGCCCCAGTCGCAGTACTCGTTCCAGATCGCGTCGTAGAGGAGCCGGGTCACCTCGCCGAACCCGTAATCGGCCATCGCCCGGTCCACGGCAGCGGTCGTCGCGGCGGCGCGCGAGAGGACCCACCGGTCGGCGGGTCCGAGATGTTGGGCATCGGGCAGGCGGCGCTCCGCGTTCACGGGGATGGACCCGGGCCGGGCGCCGAGCACGAACCGCGTCGCATTCCACAGCTTGTTGGCGAAGTTGCGGGCGTTCTCGACCTTGGCTGACCCGAAGCGCTGGTCATTGCCCGGCGTGGTGCCGTGAACCACGGCGAAGCGCAGGGCGTCGGCGCCCACCTCGTCGATCGTCCCCAGCGGGTCCACGGTGTTGCCTTTGGTCTTGGACATCTTCGCGCCATACGGGTCCCGGATCAGGCCCGACAGGTACACCGTGTGGAAGGGCGCGTCGCCGACGAGCTCGATGCCCAGCATCATCATCCGGACGACCCAGAAGAAGATGATGTCGTAGCCGGTCTCCATCACAGAGCCCGGGTAGAAGCGGGCCATGTCGTCGGTCGCATCCGGCCAGCCGAGGGTCGAGAACGGCCACAGCCCCGAGCTGAACCAGGTGTCGAAGATGTCGGGGTCCTGGGTCAGGTCGGCTGCGGGCCTGCCACACACCTCGCACGCCGGCGGGCCGTCCATCTCAGCGGAGACCGTCGCGTGACCGTCCGGGCAGAACCAGGCCGGGATTCGATGGCCCCACCACAGTTGGCGCGACACGTTCCAGTCGCGAATCGTCGTCATCCAGTGCTCCCCCACCTTCTCGAAGCGATCGGGGAGGATGGAGGTGTGTCCCACACGCATGGCTTCGAGCGCCGCCGCCGCGAGCGGGGCGGTCCTCACGAACCACTGGGTCTTGAGCCGTGGCTCGACCACGTCGCCGCTGCGCTGGCACTTGCCGATGACCATCTCGTGGGGCTGCTCCCCCTCGAGATCGCCGCGGGCCGCGAGGTCCTCGAGCATCCGGGCACGCGCCTCGTAGCGGTCCAGGCCGTCGTACGGCGTGCCGGTGCCTGTCACGTGGGCGGTGTCGTCGAGGATGGTGGGCATCGCCAGCGAGTGACGGACGCCCGTCTCGTGGTCATCGTGGTCGTGAGCCGGGGTGATCTTCACGGCTCCGGTGCCGAAGGCGGGATCGACGATCGGGTCCGCGATCACCGGCACGTCCCGCTCCACGAACGGGATGCGCACGCGTCGGCCGACGAGGGCCGCGTAGCGCGGATCGTCGGGGTGGACGGCGACGGCCGTGTCGCCGAGGATGGTCTCCGGTCGCGTGGTGGCAACCGTCACGGTCGCGTCGGGATCCGGGAGGCCCGTCTGCTCGTCCACCAGGTGGTAGCGGACCCGCCACAGCGTTCCCGTCTCGGGGGTCGGCACGACCTCGAGGTCGCTGACGCTCGTGCGGCAGCCGGGGCACCAGTTGACGAGCGCCTCGGCGCGATAGACCAGGCCCTTGCGGTGGAGGCGGACGAAGGCCTCGCGGACGGCCCTGCTGCTTACGTCGTCCATCGTGAACCGGAGCCGGCCCCAGTCACACGAGCCGCCGACCCGCCGCTGCTGGGTGAGGATGACGGTCTTCGTCTCCTCGATGAATGCGTTCATCCGCTCCAGGTATCGCTCGCGGCCGAGGGACGCGCGCGTCTCGCCGTCCTTGGCGATGATCCCGTCGAGCACGAACTGGGCGGCGATGCTGGCGTGATCGAGGCCCGGCAGGAACAGGGA
The DNA here is from genome assembly GCA_963713975.1 of uncultured Chloroflexia bacterium. Lineage (GTDB taxonomy): Bacteria > Chloroflexota > Limnocylindria > Limnocylindrales > CSP1-4 > CAIXZV01. Next base: position 2,799,315 of record OY970218.1, on the reverse strand, counting down.
CGGCCGGCCGAGCATCCGCGCGTGGCGGATCATCAGGTCCTCGACCGTGGTCCGCTGCGCGTGGCCCAGGTGCAGGCTGCCGGTCACGTTGGGCGGCGGCTGGATGATCACGAACGGCTCGAGTGACCAGTCCGCCGTTGACCCGGCTCCGTCGGGCGCGAAGACGTCGGCCGCCAGCCAGCGCTCGTAGATGTCGTGCTCGAACTCCGCCGGAACGTAGGCCTTCGCCAGCTGTCCGCTCGCCGTATCCACCATCGCCTGCTCCCGAAACGCAACGACCCGCTCGTCCAGCGGACGAACGGGGTCGTGGTACCACCTGCTGGTTGTGTGGCCGGGGCAGGTCGCTCATCGCGATCCGCCGGATCCGGTCACGCTCTCGGCGCTGTATCGGGCGCCAGGCGCACGGCTCGCGAGCGACCTTCGGTCCCGTCGTGCCCGCGCGGCTCACACTGTCCCGCGCTCGCTTGGGGCCGTTCCCGGACCTACTCCTCTCGGTCACCGCCGTGAGGCCGCGATCCTACCACGCGGCGGACCAGAGTCGGCCCCGTGTCCTCTCGCCAGGCGTTCGCGAACCTACGCCGTCTCGCCCTGTTCGGCAAGCCACTCCGCGTAGTTCGTCTCGTCCACGCCCTTGTCCACGTCCGACTTCGTCAGCAGGAGCGGCAGGCGACCACCCCGGATGGTCTCCTCGGTGATGATGCATTTGCGGACGTCGGTGCGCTCCGGGATGTCGAACATCACCTCGAGCAGCGCCTCCTCAACGATGGAGCGCAAGGCTCGGGCACCGGTCTTGCGGTCGACCGCGACCTCGGCCGCAGCCTGAAGCGCACCGGGGGTGAACACGAGCTCCACCTTGTCCAGCATCAGGAACTTCTGGAACTGGCGGGTGACGGCGTTCTTGGGCTCCACCAGGACGCGGACCAGGTCGTCCACGGTTAGTGGCGACAGCGTGACAATGACCGGCAGCCGCCCGATGAACTCCGGGATCAACCCGAACTTGAGCAGGTCCTCCGGCATCAGCTTCTCGATGATCCTGGCCTTGTCCGCCTTGGACATCGTGCCATCGGACCCGAAGCCGATCGACCGCTTGCCCACCCGCTCCTCGACGATCTTCTCGAGGCCGTCGAACGCCCCACCGCAGATGAAGAGCACGTTGGTCGTGTCGATCTGGATGAAGTCCTGGTGGGGATGCTTGCGGCCACCCTGGGGCGGCACGTTGGCAACGGTGCCTTCGAGGATCTTGAGCAGCGCCTGCTGGACGCCCTCGCCGGACACGTCGCGCGTGATCGAGGGGTTGTCGGCCTTGCGGGCGATCTTGTCGATCTCGTCGATGTAGATGATCCCGCGCTGGGCACGGGTGACGTCGAAGTCGGCGGCCTGGATCAGGCGCAGCAGGATGTTCTCGACGTCCTCGCCGACGTACCCAGCCTCGGTCAGGGAGGTCGCGTCCGCGATGCAGAACGGCACGTCGAGGATGCGGGCGAGCGTCTGGGCCAGGAGGGTCTTGCCGGAGCCGGTGGGGCCCACCAGCAGGACGTTGGACTTCTGGAGCTCCACGTCGTCCACGGTGTTGCCGGCGTTGACCCGCTTGTAGTGGTTGTAGACCGCGACGGAGAGGACCTTCTTCGCCTTCTCCTGCGAGATGACGTACTGGTCCAGGTTTGCCGTGATCTGGCGGGGGTTGGGGAGCTTCTGCTGGGCCGGCCGCGCCTTGGGCGCCTCCAGCATCTCCTCCTCGATGATCTCCTGGCACAGATTGATGCACTCGTCGCAGATATAGACCCCCTGGCCTGCGATGAGCTTGCGAACCTGCTCCTGGCTCTTGCCGCAGAAGGAGCAGCGATAGGGAACCTTCGTTCCCTTGGAACCCGTCGTGGACGCCGGCATCGGTCCCAGTCCTTACTTGTCGACAGCCGGCCCGGTCTCGTCCGAGCGCGGCTCCGCCAGTTCGGAGCCCTCTCCGCCGGCCAGGCCCGCGTCGTGCGCCTGCGCGATCAGGGAGTCGCCGGTGAGGGTGTAGACAGCGTCGATGATGCCATACGCCTTGGCTTCGTCGGAGCCCATGAAGTAGTCCCGGTCCGTGTCCAGGACCACCTTGTCCACGGGCTGGCCGGTGTGCTTGGCCAGGATCTCGTTGTTGACCTTGACCAGGTACTCCCACTCCTTCATCTGGATCACGGCGTCGGGGGCGTTGCCCCGGAACCCGCCGGAGCCCTGGTGGATCATCACCCGGCTGTGCGGCAGCGCATAGCGCTTGCCCTTCGCGCCGGCCGCGAGCAGCACCGCGGCCATGGATGCCGCCATGCCGATACAGATGGTGCTCACCGGGGCGCGCAGGTACTGCATCGTGTCGTAGATGGCCAGGCCGCTGGTCACCACGCCGCCGGGTGAGTTGATGTAGAGGCTGATGTCCTTCTCGGGGTCCTCGGACTCGAGGAACAGCAGCTGGGCGATCACCAGGTTGGCCAGGTGGTCGTCGATCGCGTCACCCAGGAAGATGATCCGCTCTCGAAGCAGCCGCGAGTAGATGTCGTACGCGCGTTCCCCACGACTTGTGGATTCGATGACCATCGGGACGAGCATCGTGGGTCTCCCCTGTGTTCGGTCGGGCACGTTTGGGTTCGCGTCCGCGCCGGCGGTGCGCTACGCGCCCTTCTCGGCGGCGGGCGCAGGTGCGGCGTCGCCGTGATCGTGATGATGGTGGTCGTGGGCCGCCCCGTCGTCGATCGCATCCGGGATGGCACCCGGATCGGTGGCATCGATGCCCGCGTTGGCCTGCGCCTGCGCACCGTCGACAGCCGACGGCGCGTCGTCCTCCATGTGCGGCAGGGCGGGGTGCTCGGGGTGGGCGGCCAGCCAGCGATCCACGAGGATCTCGACCAGCCGGGTGCGGCGGAGGGTGCTGCCGATGAAGTTGCGTCCACGCTCGGACTCGAAGTACCTGACGGTCTTCGGATCCTGGTAGCGGGCACGGGCCATGTCGACCTGTGCCTCGACCTCGGCATCCGGGATCTCGATCCCCTCGGCGTCGGCGATCTTGGACAGGACGAGCAGCACCTTGACCCGGTGCTCGGCCCGCGGACGGAACTCCGCGTGCAGCTCCTCCTCGGACTGGTTGGTGGCCTTGAGGTACGCCTCCTCGCCGATGCCCTGGCGGGCGAGCGTGGAGCGGAACTCGTCGTGCATCACCTCCACCTCCTGGTCCACCAGGACGTCCGGGAGGTCGATGGTGGCGTTGGCCACCGCGTACTCGATGATCTTGTCGGCGAACTCGTGCCGTGCCTTGTCGAGGGCATTGCGCCGGAGCCGTGCGTCGATGTCGGCCTTGAGCGCCGCGAGGTCCGCGTACTCGCCCATGTTCTGGGCGAGTGCGTCGTCGGCCGCTGGGAGCACCTTCTCGCGCAGCTCCTTGAGGTCCACCGCGAAGTGGGCCTGGGCCCCGGCGAGGGACTCCTCCGGGTAGTCATCCGGGAAGGTGATGTCGAACTCGGTCGACCCGCCGGGCTCGAGGCCGATCAGGTTGGCCTCGAAGCCGGGGATCAGCCGGTCCTCGCCGATCACCAGTGGCATCCGCTCCGAGGCCCCGCCGTCGAACGGAGCGCCGTCACGGGAGCCCACGAAACCGATGACCGCCCAGTCGCCGTTCTGCGCTGCCCGATCCTCCACCGCCGTCAGGGTCGCGTTCTGGTCGCGGAGCTCGTCCACCACCTTGTCGACCTTCGCCGTATCGATGGTCTCGATCTCGGGCGCGAAGTTGAAGCCCGCATAGTCGCCGAGGGTGACCTCGGGACGGACCTGGACGGTGGCCTTGAAGCGGACGGGCTTGCCTTCCTCGGCCTCGATCACCTCGACATCGGCGTTGGTCAGCGGGACGATGCCCTGCTCCACGATGGCGTCGCGATAGGCGGTCTGGACCACCTGCTCCACGGCCTCGTCGATGACCGCCGTGGGCCCGAGCACGCGCTCCAGGATGGGCCTGGGCGCCTTGCCGGGACGGAAGCCCGCGACGCGGGTGCGCCGGGACAGCCGCCTGACGGCCTCACCGATGGCACGGTCGAGTCGTTCGGCGGGAACCTCGATCTCGAGGAGGATGGAGCTCTTGGGGGCAGGGGTAGCGGTCACATTCATCGCCCGGCGAGTATAGGGTGGGTCGACGGTCCGGGCGGCAAGGCGCCGGTGATCGCGGGCTGGTGAGCGTCCGAGAGCCCCATGGCGGCAGGCCGGTGGGGTCCCGTGGCGGCGGGCGCGCGCGGCCGCAGCCGCCCTCCACATGGGCGCGGGTCCGGCCTGGGACCGCGGGGCTAGACTGGTCGAGGGCGAGTGGCGAAATGGCAGACGCGCCGGCCTTAGGAGCCGGTGCCCCGTGAGGGGCGTGTCGGTTCGACCCCGACCTCGCCTACCAGTCCCCGGCGCGGGCCGTGATCAGGCCGGCTCGTCGTCTCCGGCTGTGCCCATCCGCGAACGGACCTTCTTCAGCTGGTCGCTGAACGACGTGCCGTCCGTCGCGATGATCTCGTTCGCGAGGCGCTTGCTGAAGCGCAGGACCAGCGGGCGCAGGAACGCGATCGCGACCACGGTGGCCGCGTTAGAGAAGTTGCGTCGCTGCCTGGTCGGTTCCGTGGCCTCGAGATAGGCGGCAAACTCGCGTTCCAGGACGCCCCGGACCTTCTCCCCGTCCGTGCCCAGCACGCGCAGCGCAGCGTCGATGTCCTTGGGGAGCATGGCCGGCGGCAGCGGCTCCTCGGGCCCCCGGACTGCCCCCTTTGCGCGCCGGAACAGCTTCTTCGGCCCGCCGAGGACGACGAAGCCTGCCCCGGCGGCCAGCCCGGCGGCCTTGACGGGGCTGCGCTTGATCTTCGCGGGGATGTCGACGGCCGCGCGGGCGGACGCCTCGAGCCGGACGAGCTCCTCGTCCAGGGCCTCGCGGGCCGCTAGGACCTGGGCTCGCGCGACACTCGTGCCTTCGCCCACTCGATGCTCTCCTTCGTGGTCTCGATGGTCGTCTGCGGATAGAAGCGTGCCTTGAGCTCCTCCGGGTCGATACCCTGGCGCTGGGTCCGAAGACCCATGAGGACCGGCCATGTGGCGAGGTACGTCGCGACGCCGAGCGCGACCCCCACCCGCAGGCCGAAGGTGATGGACAGGAAGGCCCCGGCGAGTGCGCCGGCGACCGCCCCGGCGAGCAGTCCCCCGAAGACCGCGCCGGCGCCGCTGTGGCTCCGCGCGCCGATCACGAGACCGACGATGGCACCGATGACGGCCACGACCACGATCCCGACCACGAGCGGCATGACCGCCGGGTCAATGGTGAGCCCGACCGCCTCGCCGATCCGCCGGAACAGCTCGTTCGGCATGTTGAGCCCCAGGACGAGCGCCACGGCGATGGCGGGCAGCAGCGCAATCAGCGCATCACGACCGAGGCCGGGAATGCGCAGGCCAGCGAGCACCGCCGCGATGGCAACTGCGATCAGCAGCTCCGTCCCGAGCAGCAGCCCCCAGCCGATCGACCCGAAGATCCACTCACCGGCGAACAGCAGTCCGCCGATCGGGACCAGGAAGGCAAGGAGGATCAGGCATGCGATGGCCGCGGCGGCAAGCCCAGAGGCCCGCGCGACCTCGCCCTTGATCTCGTCGACCTCGGCCTTGGCCAGGTCGACGTGGGCGCGGGCGAGGACGAGGGCCGCAGTCTTGGTCGCGGCGAACTGGTTGCGAAGCCCGGGCGGGCGCCCACCGGCGGCGGATCCGGCCTTGCGCCGACCCTTCGGGGGCGTGCCGGACGGACCGTCGACGGGCTCGGATGCGGGCCGCGACGGGTCGGAAGCGGGCCGTTCGGGATCCAGCGGTCGTCCTCCCGGAAGGGGCTGAGCGGCTCAGGGACTTGGCGCCATGATACCAGCGCCGAACCGGGCGGCCGGGCGACGCGCGCGCACTGGCCGATCGCGACGCCCGGGCGACGGGGCGCGACCACCGACGCCGGGGTACGCTCCAGATCATGACCGACCGATCTCCCGCCGCCGTCCGCCGCGTCCTGACCGCCGAGCTCCTCGCCGTCGGCTCCGAGCTGACCGTGGGTGAGACCACGGACACGAACAGTGGCGACCTGGCCAGATCGCTCGTCGCCCACGGTGTCGCCGTCACACGCATCTCGGACCTGCCCGACGACCTCGCCGTCGTCGTGGACGCCCTCCGCACGGCCCTGGGGCGTGCGGACCTCGTCGTGACCACCGGCGGGCTTGGGCCGACACCCGACGACCTGACCCGCGAGGCGGTGGCCGAGGCTTGTGGCGAGACTGTGGCCGTGGACCAGGAGACCCTCTCGTGGCTCGAGGGCCTGTGGGCCCGCCGCGGGCACCCGTTCCCGTCCGTGAACGTGAAGCAGGCATGGACGATCCCGTCGGCCACGTCGCTGCCCAACCCGCACGGCACCGCTCCCGGGTGGTGGGTCGACCGCCCCGACGGCCGCGTCGTCGTCACGCTCCCCGGCCCGCCGCGCGAGATGCGCCCGATGTGGACGGAGCAGGTCCTGCCGCGACTCGCCGATCGAGGTGTCGGTGGCGACCTGGTCGTGAGGACCCTGCGACTCCACGGCGTCGGGGAATCGCAGGTTGCGGAGACGCTGGGCGAGACCCTGCTCCGGGCCACCAACCCGGTCGTGGCGACCTACGCACGCCACGAGGCGGTGGACGTCAGGATCAGCGCCCGCGCTGGGCACCTGCGGGCAGCGGTGGACCTCGCGGACGAGGCCGAGACCGCCGTGACGGCGGCACTCGGACGCTTCGTGTGGTCGCGCGGCAGCACCACCTGGGCCGCTGCCATCGGCGAGGCACTCGCCGCCCGTGGCTGGACGCTGGCCACCAGCGAGCGCGCGACCGCCGGGGCCCTGGTCGCACTGCTGCGCGGACTGTCAGCCATCCGGCTGGCCGAGGTCCACAACGACGATGCCGACCCCGCCGCGATCGCCGGCGAGGCCGAGCGCGTCCGGGCCATCAGCGGAGCCGACGTCGGCTTCGCGATCCACGCCGTAGCCCGCGAGGTCGACACGCGCGTGATCATCGGTGTCGCGACTCCTGACGGCACCGATGTCGACGAGCGCCTCGCCTTCCAGCGTGGGGCCCAGGGCGCCGATCGCGCCGCGATCGCCGGCGCCGCCGTGCTCCTCGAGACCCTGAGAGCCGCGGACGCCGGCCGACCCGGCGACTGACCCGGCGGCGACCCTCGCCTAGCGGCGCGCGGCGCGCTGGAGGGCCGCCAGGTCCACCACGACGATCGCATCGCGTTCGATGCGGATCAAGCCGTCATCCGTGAGGTAGCCGAGCAGCTTGTTCACGCTCTGGCGCGTGCTGCCGACCATCGCGGCGAGCTCGCCCTGTGTGATCGGGCCATCCAGCCGGATCTCGCCGACCACCCCGCCGGGTGCATCGGCGGCGGCATCTCCCACCTGCGCCTCGGCCATCCGGGCGAGCTGCGCGGCGAGGCGGCCGGCGATGTCCAGGAAGTGCAGCTCCTCGACGTGGTTCGTGAGCCGTCGGAGCTCGCCGGCAAGCTCGGCGAACACGTGGTCCCGAACCTCCGGCCGGTCGTTCAGAAGCTGCCGGAAGCGGTCGCGCGGCAGGATGAGCGTCTCGGTGGGATCGACGGCGGTCGCGGTGGCCGATCTCGGCTCGCCGTCCAGCAGCGCCAGCGACCCGAAGAACTCGCCGGGCCGCAGGGTGGTCAGGATTGCCTCGACGCCCGTCTCGGATGGGCTGGAGATCTTCACGCGCCCGGACAGGATGATGTGCAGCGCGTCACCCGGGTCGCCCTGGTGGAAGATCACCTCCGCCCGCCGGTAGCGCCGCGTCCGAAGACCGGCAGCCAGCGCCACCAGGTCCGCCTCCGGGAGGTCCCGGAACATGGGCACGCTCTCGAGGGCGTCGCGCATGGCGACCGGATCCACGGGTTGACGTCCCTGGCTCATGACCGGATCGTAGCCGAGCCGGACCCCGGCACGTGACGCGCGTGGCCGGGGATCGCCGGCCCTAGGTGACGGACAGGACCGGCGCCTGAGCGGATGCGGCCCGCACGCTCATGCTCGCGGCGACGAGCCCGGCCACCGCCTCCAGGGCCTGGGCCGCCGGACCGGGATCGCGCTGGGCCACCGCCGGGATCCCGGCGTCGCCGCCCTGGCGCACGGTGACGTCGAGCGGGACCTTGCCCAGGAAGTCGATCCCGTTCTCGGTCGCGAACCGCTCGCCACCTCCGTGCCCGAAGATCTCCGTCGCCTCGCCGCAGTGCGGGCAGACGAACGCGCTCATGTTCTCGACGATCCCGATGACCGGCACGTTGAGCCTGCGCAGCATCGACAGCGCCCGGCCCACGTCGGAGAGCGCCACGTCCTGGGGCGTCGTCACGAGCACCGTGCCGCTGATGGGCACGGCCTGGGCCAGCGTGAGCTGCGCGTCCGACGTGCCGGGCGGCAGGTCCACCACGAGGTAGTCGAGCTCGCCCCACTCCACGTCACGCAGGAACTGGCTGATGGCGCCCCCGATGAGCGGGCCGCGCCAGACGATGGGCTGGCCCTCGGGCACGAAGAACTGGATCGATATGGCCTTCACGCCGTGGCGCTCCAGCGGCACGATCTTGTTGTTCTCGCTCGAGGTGGGCTGGCCTTCGAGGCCCAGCATCATCGGGATGTTGGGGCCGGTGATGTCCGCATCGAGCAGCCCGACCGAGGCGCCGGCCCTGGCGAGCGCGACGGCGAGGTTGACCGACACCGTGCTCTTGCCGACGCCGCCCTTGCCCGACGCGACCGCGATGACGTTCTTGACGCCGGGCACCAGCTGCTCCGCCGTGCGGGGCGTGGCCCGACGGACTGCGGCACCCCAGGTGATCACGGGATCCGCGACGCCGACCGGCTCCAGGGCGCGCCGGACCTCCCCCTCGATCTGGTCCTTGAGCGGACAGGCCGGGGTCGTCAGCTCGATCGTGAACGAGACCGCGGATCCGTCGATGACGATGTCCCGGATCATGTTCCGGGTCACCAGATCGCCGCCCAGCTCGGGCTCCTGGACGGTGCGGAGGGCGGCCAGGACACCGGCCTCGGTGATGACGCTCATGGGCTCAGACTCGCTGCTGCGGGACGGACGGCCCGAGGACTGACGACGCGCGGGCCGCCAATATCGTACCCGCGCCCCCGTCACCACGCCGAGGAGCCGCCGCCACGCTGGCCGCAGGCGGTTGGTCGCGGCGCCTGCCATGGGTCAGCCCGGCATCGGTGCCCTGCGAACTACCCATGCCCGAGCAAGGCAGACGTACGAATATCGCACATCGCCTGGCCCCTGGGAGGCGACTTCGTCGCCTTGACACCCGGGCGTGGTCCAACCTATGGTGCGTCCGGCCAGAGGGGCACAACGCATCGTCGTTGCGACAAGCGCCGGAGTTCGTCCCACTCACGCGCCTCCCCGTGTCACCCCGGTGCTGGAGCGACCTCGACCCGTGCCTAGCGACATTGACGTCCGCCTCGTCCAGGTCACGAAGGCGTACGGGGACGTCCTTGCGGTCGACCACATCGACCTCGACGTGGCCAACGGGGAGTTCTTCAGCCTCCTCGGCCCGTCAGGCTGTGGCAAGACGACCACCCTGCGCATGATCGGCGGCTTCGAGCAGCCCACGTCCGGCCTGATCGAGCTCCAGGGCGCCGACGTGACGTGGCTTCCCCCCTACCAGCGCCACGTCAACACGGTCTTCCAGAACTACGCCCTGTTCCCGCATCTCACCATCTACGAGAACGTCGCCTTCGGCCTCCGCCGGACTGGCGTCAAGGACTCGGAGATCAAGGCCCGCGTCACGGACATGCTGGAGCTGGTGGAGCTGCCGGGGTACGAGAAGCGCAAGCCGACCCAGATCTCGGGTGGCCAGGCCCAGCGCGTCGCCCTCGCGCGGGCCCTCATCAACCGGCCGGCCGTGCTGCTCCTGGACGAGCCGCTGGGCGCCCTCGACCTCAAGCTGCGCAAGCAGATGCAGGTGGAGCTCAAGCGCATCCAGCAGGGCGTCGGGATCACGTTCATCTACGTGACCCACGACCAGGAGGAGGCGATGACGATGTCGGATCGGATCGCCGTCATGAACAAGGGCCACTACGAGCAGCTCGGGGACCCGGCCACGCTCTACGAACGGCCGACGACCAGGTTCGTGGCGGGCTTCCTCGGAGTGAGCAACCTGCTCGACGGCACCTGCGAGGGCGCCGACGGCGAGTTTGGCATGATCCGCCTGCGCGACGGGACCGTCGTCAGGTCATCGGCCGAGGCCGTCTACGGCCGGACCTCGGTGGATGTCGGCGTGCGACCGGAGAAGATCCGGCTCCACGAGGAGGGCGAGCCGACGCCCGACCAGCACAACCATCTCGATGGCACCGTGGTCGACGCCTCGTACATCGGCGTCAGCACCCAGTACATCGTGGAGACGCGCAGCGGGTCCCGCGTGATGGTGTACGAGCAGAACATCGAACGGGCGTCGCGTGCCGAGTTGTGGGCGCGGGGCGACAAGGTCCACCTGACCTGGTCGCCGGACCACACCTTCGTCGTCGAAGCGTCCAGCGATCCAGCAGGCGAGAGCGCCGAGTAACCGGGCACGAGGAGGAGACAACGGTGGTTCGCGAGACCCTGTCCACCATTCCTATCAGCCGCCGGCGCGTCCTCGCGGGCAGCGCCCTTGCCGGCGTCGCGGCTTTCATCGCGGCCTGTGGCACCAAGGGCACGGCATCAGAGGCGCCGGCCAGCGGCGCGGCCGCGACGCCGGTGGCGTCGGCCGGGGTTGCCGGTCCTGCCACGCCGTCGCCTGAGCTCAACTGGGCCAACTGGTCCTACTACATCGACATCGACGAGAACGACCCGACCAAGCATCCGACGATCGAAGGGTTCACCGCCGAGTACGGCACGGTGGTGCACTACGAGGAGGTCATCGAGGGCAACGACGAGTTCGTCGCGACCATCAAGGACGCGCTGAACACGGGCAAGGACACCGGCTGGGACATCATCACCCTCACGGACTGGATGGCCGCCAAGCTCATCCGGCTCGGCTGGATCGAGGCCTTCAACCCGGAGAATGTCGCCAACCTGATCGCGAACATCAAGGACGTCTATAAGGCCGTCGACTGGGATCCAGACGTGCAACACCACGCCCCGTGGCGCTCCGGCATGACTGGTGTCGGCTTCGACTCGGACAAGGTCGGCGACATCACGTCCCTGGCGCCGCTGTTCACCTCGGACCCGAAGTGGAACGGCAAGGTGGAGTACCTGAGCGAGATGAGAGACGCGATCGGACTCTCGATGCTCTACCTGGGCCTCGACCCGGCTGTGCCCACCAACGAGGACGCCGACAAGGCGGTTGCCCTGATGGAGCAGGCCAAGGCCGACGGCATCATCCGCGACGTCAAGGGCCAGTCCTACACGGAGGACCTCAAGAGCGGTGACGCCGTGCTCTCGATGGCCTGGTCAGGCGACATGGTGCAGGCCCAGATCGACAAGGCCAGCCTCGCGTTCGCGCTGGCGAGCGAGGGCGGGATGCTGTGGTCGGACCACATGATGATTCCCAAGGGTGCCGCCCACAAGGGAACCGCGGAGCTGCTGGTCAACTACTACTACGATCCCGAGGTCTCTGCCGCCGTCTCCGGGGCCGTCGACTACATCTCCCCGGTCAAGGGCTCGGACGAGCTGCTGCCGTCCGAGAAGAAGGACAGCCCGCTGATCAACCCGCCCGCGGAATGGGTGGACCGGTTGCACATCTTCGGAGCCCTCACCGAAGAGCAGGAGATCTACTTCAACGAGCAGTTCGCCAAGGTTCTCGGCGTCGGCTGATCACAGGCCGCCGCAGGTCCCGCACGAGGTCCCCACGTGGGCGTCTGGCTGAAGCGCCACTCCTGGATCGTCCCGTATGCCCTCCTGGCGCCGGGCATGCTGTGGTTGACCGTCTTCTACGTGTACCCGGGCATCCAGATGTTCATCGCGAGCTTCTGGAGTGGGACGCTCGAGACCGGGTTCACCTTCTCCCTCGAGAACTACACGAACTACACGGAGGCCCTCGACCAGTTCGCCCCGTACTACGGGCGATCCATCGTCTACGCGGGTGCGGCGACGCTGCTCACGTTCCTCATCGCCTACCCCCTGGCCTACACCATCGCCACCAAGGGCGGCACCCAGAAGAACCTGCTGCTGTTCCTGGTCGTCGCCCCCTTCTTCACGAGCTTCCTGCTGCGGACGATCGCCTGGAAGATCATCCTCAGCGACAGCGGGGTGCTCCTCGGACCGCTCAAGGGCATCGGCTTGATGCCCGAGGACTTCCGACTGCTCGCGACGCCCGTGGCCGTGATCTCGGGCATCACCTACAACTTCCTGCCCTTCATGACCCTGCCGATCTACGTCGCCATCGAGAAGGTGGACCCGCGCCTGGTAGAGGCCGCCAAGGACCTGTACGCAGGGCCATGGCGACCCGGGGGCGCCATCGTGGGCGGCATCGTCGCCGCGGCGCTCGGGTCCGTGCTGGGCGTCATCTTCGACTGGTCGTGGCCCGTCATGGCGGTCGTGTTCGGCTCTGCCGGAGCCCTGACTGGCTGGTTCCTGATCTCCGAGTCGTTCATCAGGGTGACCTTTCCGCTATCGCTTCCGGGCGTGTTTGCCGGCTCCCTGCTGACCTTCATCCCGGCCATCGGTGACTACGTCAATGCCGAGTTCCTGGGCAACCCGAGCACACGGATGATCGGCAACGTCATCCAGAACAAGTTCCTCACCCAGAACGACTACCCGACGGCCGCCGCCCTCTCGTTCATGCTCATGGCCGGCGTCCTGGTGGTGGTGGCCATCTATGCCCGCGCCCTGGGCACCGAAGACGTCTCCACGGGGAGGCTGTGAGGTGACGGCCGCTCCTGCACCCGCGCCCGCCCCGGTCCGACCGTCGGGCGTCAGCATCATGGCGCGCCGCTTCGTCGACCGCTACCTGCTGATCGTGTACACGATCCTCGCGGTCATCTACCTGATGCTGCCGGTCGCGATCGTGATCCTGTTCAGCTTCAACGACCCGGCGGGCAAGAGCAACGTCGTGTGGCAGGGCTTTACCGTGAAGTACTGGCTCAGCCCGTTCGCGGTAGATGGGCTGCCGGAATCCGTAGGCCTGAGCCTTATGATCGCCTTCCTGTCGACGATCATCGCCACGGCGCTGGGCACGCTGATCGCCCTCGCCCTCGTGCGCTACGACTTCCGGCTGCGGCGTGCCAGCAACTCCCTGATCTTCCTGCCCATGGCGACGCCGGAGATCATCCTCGGCGCCTCGCTGCTCACCATGTTCGTCTCGATCGGCAGCGAGCCCTTCTTCCCGTTGAGCGCCGTCACGATCCTGATCGCCCACATCATGTTCAACATCAGCTTCGTCGTCGTGACGGTGCGGGCGCGGCTCTCCGGCTTCCCCCGCCACCTCGAGGAGGCGGCGATGGACCTCTACGCGAACGAGCTCCAGACGTTCTGGAAGGTCACCTTCCCGCTGATCCTGCCCGGCATCATCGCCGCCGGCCTGCTCGCGTTCAGCCTGTCGATCGACGACTTCGTCATCACGAACTTCACGTCCGGCAAGGAACAGACCTTCCCGATGTTCATCTACGCCAAGAACCGGATCGGCGTGCCGCCGCAGGTCAACGTGATCGGGACGGTCATCTTCCTGGTCGCGGTCGGCGGCGTGCTGCTGACCACGCTCAACGCCCGTCGCCGCCGCTGAGGTTCCCATGACCGCCATCCCGTCCGCCGGAGCCGCCTCCGGGGCCACTCCCCTGCCCGACCGCGCGGTCGTCCCGCCCGTCTGGGGCCGGATCACCAACCTCGTCGTGGACCACGGCGAGGGCAGCTGGCTGGTGACGCCGGAGGGCGAGCGGTACCTCGACTACACGTCCGGCATCGGCGTGGCCAACACGGGACACGCCCATCCGCGCGTCGTGGCGGCGGTCCAGGCACAGGCGGCAAAGCTCCTCCATGGCCAGCAGAACATCGTCTACCACGAGGCCGGCCTGCGCCTGTACGACCGTCTCGCCCACCTCCTGCCGGGAGGGCCCTGGTCGGCGTTCCTGGCCAACTCCGGAGCGGAGGCCGTCGAGGCTGCCGTCAAGCTGGCACGGGTCGCCACCGGCCGTCCCGCGATCATCGCGTTCCGCTACGGCTTCCACGGCCGGACGGCGCAGGCAATGGCCCTCACAGCGGCCAAGGACGTCTACCGCGGCGCCTTCGAGCCCTTGCCGGGCTCCATCTACCACACGGCGTATCCGTACTGCTACCGGGCGCCGGGCACGTCCCACGATCCCGCGGACTGCACCTGTGACTGGGAGGCCCAGCTGGATCTGCTGTTCCACCAGCTCGTGTTCCCGGACAGGGTGGCGGGCATCATCGTCGAACCGGTGATCGGAGAGGGCGGGTACATCGTTCCGGCGCCCGGGTTCCTGCCCCGCCTGCGCGAGATCACCCGCCGGCACGGCATCCTGCTCATCGCGGACGAGGTCCAGACGGGCTTCGCCCGGACCGGCGAGATCTTCGCGGTCCGCCACTGGGACGTGGAGCCGGACATCGTGGTCATGGCCAAGGGCATCGCGTCCGGCCTGCCCCTGTCGGGGATCCTCGCCCGCAAGGAGATCATGGACCGCTTCCCGCCGGGCTCCCACGGCGGAACGTACGGCGGGAACGTGGTCTCGTGCGCCGCGGCCCTCGCCACGCTCGACGTCATAGAGGACGAGGGCCTTGCGGCCAACGCGCGCGAACGCGGCGCCCAACTGCTCGAAGGCCTGCGGGCGATGACCGCGGGACGTCCGTCCGTGGGTGACGTCCGTGGCCTCGGGCTCATGGTTGCCGTGGAGTTCGTCAAGCCCGGCGAGGGCGATGGGCGCGTACCGAACCCGGAGTTGACCAAGCGGGTGCAGGCGGCGTGCTTCGAGCGGGAGCTGCTGCTGCTGACCGCCGGCACCTACGTCAACGTGATCCGGATCATCCCGCCGCTGGTGACGACGGCCGAGGAGGTCGCCCGGGCGTTGGGGATCATCGTCGAGGCACTGGACGAGGCCGGCGCGTAGCGACGGTCAGGCCCCGGCGCGCAGCCCGCGCAGGATCTCCTCGTGCAGGTGGCCGTTGGAGCCCACGAAGGATGGGGCATCGATCCGGCGCTCGCCGTTGATGTCCGTCGCGCGGCCGCCGGCCTCCTCGATCAGGACCTGGATCGGCGCCAGATCCCAGGGATGGGCACCCGTCTCGAACATGGCCTCGGCCGCACCCTCGGCCACGAGCGCGTACGCCCAAAAGTCACCGAAGCCCCGCTCTCGCCAGGCTCCGGCGAGCACGTCGTCGAACCCCGGCATCAGCCCTGAGGCCACGGTCTCGAGTCTGCTGCCATAGAGCAGCTGCGCGTCCTCGTGGGCCCGGATCTGGGAGACGCGGACCTGGCGATCACCGTCGAGGCCACGGTGCCAGGCTCCCCCGCCGCGGTACGCATACCAGCGCTCATGCATCGCCGGCGCGGAGATCATGCCAACCTGCAACTCGCCGTCATGCTCGACCGCGAGCAGCGTCGCGAACACGGGCACGCCCCGGATGTAGTTGTGGGTGCCGTCGATCGGGTCGATGTACCAGCGCGTGGCACCTGACCCGGCCTCGGTTCCGTACTCCTCGCCCACCAGCCCGTGGTCCGGGTAGCGGTCGAGGATCCGAGACCGGATCTCTCGCTCTGCTCCCTGGTCCGCGACTGTGACGAACGTGCGGTCGGGCTTGCGCTCGAGATCCAGGTCGCGCCGGAAATGGTGCAGGGCGATCCGGTCGGCGGCGTCGCAGGCCGCGTGGGCGAACTCGAGCCACTCCTGCAGCCGGGCTTCGGGAGCACGCGCGAGGGAGGCGGACCACGCGGATCCGAAGTCGGGTTGGGTCACGGGATCGGATTGGGTCATGCGGCCATCATGCCCTGTCACACGGCCCGCCGCGGGGTCAGTGGCAGACGCCGCGACCCTGGTCGGAGAACGTGTCGTCGGTCGAGACGAAGCGGAATGCCCAGCCGTCGGCGGCAAGCGTCAGCTCGATGACGCCGTGTGCGTCGCTGGAGCGGGCCACGGCGTTTGGCGCGGTCTTCTCGAAGCCCCGGAGCTCGGCCCCGCCGGTACCGACCACGATCTCGGTGATGCCCCGGTCCGCGTCCGGGCGCCCTTCGGGGTCCTGGGGGTAGAAGCGCTCGTAGTCGTGGTCGTGGCCATTGAGGACCAGGTCCGCACCGGCCGCGTACAGGACATCCCACAACGGCGCCACGTCCTTGTCGTTGCCATGCGTGCCGCTCGAGAACCGGGGGTGGTGCCACATCGCGAGCGTGCAGCGGGCTCCGCTCGCGGCGAGGTCGTCGCGCAGCCAGCGGACCTGTGCGGAATCCGGCCCACAGCCGCCGTCGAGGTGGCCGCAGTTCGTGTCGAGCACGATGAGGTGCCACGCGCCGACGTCCTCGCTGAACCACGTGACGCCGTCCCGTGCCGCCGCATCGCCGAAGTAGGCGATGAGCGGGGCGCCGTCGTCGGTCCGGATGTCGTGGTTGCCGGTGACCGCGAAGCCGGTCCGGTCCTTGAAGCGACCCCAGCTTGGGCCGTAGCAGTCGCGCAGCTCTGCCTCGGAACCGGAGTCATATGCGGTATCGCCGAGCGCGAACACGATGCCCGGGATCCCATCGATCAGGTCCGCGGTCGCCTCGTCGTCCGGCCTGCCGCATACGGCGATGTCGCCCGCCCCGACCAGGACCGGGTCACCCGACGGCGACGCCTCGACAGACGGCACGGGCTGCGACGCGGCGGGCGGCGTCTCTGATGCGTGTGTCGCCTCGGGGGAGGGCGTCGCAGAGGCGCCGCCCGACACGCTCGGCGCTGGAGGCGAGGTCGACGCGGGTACGCCGGACCCGCAGCCCGCCAGCGCCAAGGCAAGGGTCAGGACGGACAGGAGAAGGACCCAGCGGCTCACGAGGGATGTCCGGGCGTGAGGCTGCATCTGCACAGCGTAGCCCGGCTCTCGAGATAGACGGCAACAGGCCCCGCCGGAGGCGGGGCCTGTTCGTTCTCGCGGATCAGGGGTGGTCGCGCGCGGTTACCGCTCGCGGTCACCCGGGAGCATGCCGTCCCGGCGGGCCCGGAAGCCGAGCAGGACCAGGAGCGTCCCCAGGACGCCGACGGTGAGGAGGCCCAGGAACAGGGCGGGCGGGATGGGGCCCGAGTCGCCCGCGGCGGCAAGCGCCGCTGTCGTGTTGGTCTCAGGCGTCGTGCTGTCGGCGGCACGGACCTCGAAGCTCTGGAGCACCGACCCTGCCGGTGCGTAGTTCTCATCACCGGGCTGGGAGGCCTCGATGGTGCAGGTGCCGACACCCACGATCGTGACCGTCGTGCCCGACACGGTGCAGACGTTCGGGGTGAGCGAGGTGTAGGTGATCGGCAGGCCCGAGTCCGTGGTCGCCGCGAGCTGGAAGCTCGTCGCGCCATCGTTGACGTTGGGCATCTCGGGGAAGTCGATCACCTGGGCGGTCTTGCCGATGCTGATGTCGACCGAGCCCGCATCGTCGGTGTAGTTGCCGGTCGCGTCGGTGAACACCCAGTCGGCGGTGCCGCCTGGGACGTCGGTGAACGAGGCACCGAGGTCAAGGCCCGGGAGGACCTCGTCCTCGACCCCGCGGCAGGTGCCGGTGGCGCCGTGCGCGAAGCCGTCGAACGGGCCGTCGTAGCCGTTGATCGTGCAGACCGGGTCGGCCTTGGCGATCGAGATGTCGACCGAGCCCGAGTCGTCGTTGTAGTTGCCGGTGGCGTCGGTGTACACCCAGTTGGCGGTGCCGCCCGGGACGTCCGTGAAGGAGCTGCCCAGGGCGAGCCCGGCAAGGGTCTCGTCGTTGACGCCGGTGCACGAGCCCGAGGCGCCGTGGGCCGAACCGTCATAGGTGCCGGACCAGCCGCTGACCGCGCAGACCGGGTCGGCCTTGGCGATCGAGATGTCGACCGAGCCCGAGTCGTCGTTGTAGTTGCCGGTGGCGTCGGTGTACACCCAGTTGGCGGTGCCGCCCGGGACGTCCGTGAAGGAGCTGCCCAGGGCGAGCCCGGCAAGGGTCTCGTCGTTGACGCCGGTGCACGAGCCCGAGGCGCCGTGGGCCGAACCGTCATAGGTGCCGGACCAGCCGCTGACCGCGCAGACCGGGTCGGCCTTGGCGATGTCGAAGGACTCGGTGTCGGAGCTGGCGTTGTAATTCGCAGAGCCGGCGTAGTCGGCAGAAGCCGAAGCCGTGCCGGCATCCGTGTTGTCGAGGTAGTCGACGTCGACCGGCGCGTTCAGGCCGGGGCCCGTCACCGTCGCGGTGCACGGCGTCTGGGCGGCGCCTGTGTACGTGAAGGTCCCGGAGCAATCGATGACCGTGACCGTGTCGGCCTTGGCGACCGTGATGTCGTAGGGTGCCGACGTCGTCGGGTTGTAGGTGCTGTCGCCGGCCTTCGTGGCCGTGACCGTGCAGGTGCCCACGCCGACGATCGTCACGTTGGCGCTGTCGCTCGCCGTGCACACGGATGGGGTGGTCGAGGTGAAGGTGACGGCGCCGCTGCCGGAGCCACCCGAGGTGGTCGGGGCGAACGCGCTGTCGCCGAAGGTCTTGGTCGCGGGACCCGTGATCGAGAGGGCCGCCTGGGCGATGCCGATGACCGTGAGCTCAGGCTGCGAGGCAATGCCGGTCAGCGTGCCGCCCGGTCCCGCCGTGCTGGTCGTGAACTCGTAGTCACCCCTCGCGTTGGGCGCGGTCACGTAGACATTCGCTGCGTTCCCGTAGCGGATGACGATGTTCTGGCCGGCCGTGCAGACGGGGGCCGTGATCGTGATCGTCCAGGGACCGGACCCCGCGATCGTAAAGCCGGCGGTCCCCGTCGCAGGAGCCGAGCAGGTCCTGCTGAGAACCGTCATGGCGCCATCGGTGCCGGCGGTCTTGGTCGGGGCCGTCCAGCCGGCCGGAATGACGAACTGCAGCTGCGAGCCGGCGGGCAGCCCCCCGGCGCCAGCGGTGAACGTGAAGTCGATCAGCTCCAGGTCCTTGCCCGGGGTGATCGGGATGGCGCTCGGGGTGGTGCTGCCAACCTCGGAGTAGACCGCGGTCATCGTGCCGTTGCCGTCAACCGAGTTGACCGTGTGGGTCGCGGTGCCGGAGCTGCCGTTGAAGGTCGCGTTGCCGGGATACGTTGCCGTCAGGGTCTTGAGGCCCGACGTGGTCGAGGTCAGGCTGCAGGAATAGGTGACCGTGGCGGCACTACCACCGCTGGTGGTCGCATCCGTGCAGCTGTCCGTGCCGTCGGAGACGTTCATGGTGCCCGTGATCGTGGCGCTGCCCGAGGCGCGGGTCACGCTGACGCTGACCGTGTACGCCCCGCCGACGTACGTGGGATCCGGGGTGTCGGAGGTGATCGTCGTGGTGGTGCCGATCCCGTTGACCGTGTGGTCCGCGGTGCCCGAGCTCCCGTTGAAGGAGGCGTTGCCGGCATACGTGGCGGTGAGCGTCTTGGCGCCCGCGGTGGTCGAGGTCAGGTTGCAGGAATAGGTGACGGTGGCCGCACTGCCGCCGCTGGCGGTCGTGTCCGTGCAGGAGTCGGTGCCATCCGAGACGACCACGTTGCCGGTGATCGAGGCGCTGCCCGACGCGCGGGCGACGCTCACGTTCACGGCATAGGCCACGCCGACGTTGGACGGATCAGGCGTGTCCGAGGTGACCACCGTGGTGGTGTCCACCTTGGGGGCTGTCACGGTGACCACCGGGCTGGTGGCGATGGTCTGCAGGCTGCCGTTGTAGCTGTTCGTGCGGGTGGACGAGGTGAACGTGTTCGCTCCGATCGTGGTGCCGGCCGTCGCGAAGTACGTGATGGTGACTACGTCCCCGTTGTTGCAGTTGTCGCTGTCGCCCGAGATGTCGATGTTGCTGCCGCCGCTAACGGCGATCGACAGGCTACCCGAGCAACTCTCGGAAGCGATCGCGACATGACCGGGCGTGCTTGCACCGCCGCCCGTGGTCGGGGCCGACCAGCCGCCGCCCGGAACCGTGATCCGAAGGTGGACGGCGTTGCTGCTGCCGCCCCAACTGGCACCCACCGTATGGACGAAGGTCAGCGTGTTCCCGGTCGAGCCGGTCAAGACTGACGTGGGGCTGACGGTGACCGTTCCATCGCCATCTGCCGCCAGGGCGGCCGCGGGCACGCCGAGCGCCACAAGCAAGAGGGTGGCCTGGACGACGGCCAGCGCGCGCAGGCGGCGCAGGGATCGGTTGGAGGTCGTACGCACGTTTCTATCTCTCGCTTCCGGTTGCAATGGATCGGCGGGCGACCAATGGGCAGGCCGATACCGAAGACATGCCGTGAGCGTCCCGGAACGCGGGTGGCGCATCCATGCACCGCTGGTCCGCACGGACTGGGAGGATGGTACTACCGTCCTCGTGCCGGTTGTCGGTCCGGACGACCAGGTTGCGCGCCTACGCGAGCGGCTCGAACGCCTCCGGGTAGCGGACGGTTCCGCGCATGTCGTCGGTCCAGGCAGGCAGCAGCCGGGCCATCCACGCGGCGTCAGGCCAGGCGTCTGCCGGTGGCTCGAGACCGAGGCTGCGGGCCGGCTGGAACCCGAATCGCGGGTAGTACGCCGGCTGGCCCAGCAGGACGAGTGCGGGCACGGCCCGGGCGATGCCGAGGCCCATTGCCGCGGACATCAGCGCGGACCCGACCCCACGTGCCTGCAGCTCGGGCCGCACCGCCACCGGACCGATCGCCAGGACCATGGCCACCGTATCTCCCACTCCGTCCTGGACGGGGCACGGCGACATCAGCAGGTGTCCCACGATCTCGCCGTCCGCACCACTGGCCGGCGCCCCGACGGCAACCACCGAGTGCCAGCCCTCGGGAGCCTCGCGCCGGATCCTATCCACGATGTCCGCCTCCTCGGGGCCCGTGAAGGCCGCCAGGTTGACGCGACGAACCCCCGGCTGGTCGCCGGGGGTCTCGAGGCGGATGACGACAGGGACCGGGTCCGGTCCCGGGACCGCGAAGGGTGTGCCGGGTCCGGACGTCACCGGGTCAGCCGGCGGCGGCCTTGAGCGCCGCGGGGATCGGGCGCGACACCGCAACGGGCTTCACGTACTTGTTGACCATCTCCAGCGAGCCGTCGACGCGCAGCTGGGTGAAGAGGTAGCCGATCTTGGCGCCCTGGCTGGCGAGGATCTCGTCCTTGGTCACGAGGTCCCACAGCTGGCGCTTGAACGGCCCGATCGCCTTCTTGCGGGTCGTGTACAGGAACTGGGCCTCGGTCTGGCCGTCCTTGCGCTCGTCGGCGGCGTTCTCGCGGCACCAGGCGTAGATCTCGTCCATCAGCGCGACCGGGAATGCCGGGTGGTCATAGAGGGCGTTCTGGAAGCCCGTGGCCAGGTGGACCTCGGCCGTCTCCGCCTCCGGGAAGCGGTGGAACAGCTCGTCCGGCAGCGTGGAGGCGCCATGCTGGACGGCGCCGGCCAGGCCACGCGAACGGGCCAGCACGCCGAGCTTGGCGAGGACGTCGAAGTCGAGCTTGACCTCGGCCACGCCTCCCCCGGGCAGCGGCACGCCGCCGTGGCTCGTGCCCGTCTGCACCGAGACCTTCGACAGTCCCCTGGCATCCGGGGCGAGCTTGCCGAGCACCGCCTCGTACCCGTCGAGGTACGCCTCGAGCTCGGCGACCGTGCTGTTGACCTTGCCGACCTCGCCGATCTCACCCCCGACGCTGACGGTAACGCCGTCCGCTTCGAGCGACCGGATGAGCGCGGTGAGCTCCGCGGCGCGGGTGTAGTTCTCCTTCTGCTCCTCGTCGAGGCTCGGCTTGGAGAGGTCCACCAGTGTGGAGCTGTCGATGTCGATGTTGCGGTAGCCGGCGTCGATCGCGAGGCGGCAGGCCCGCCGGATCTCCTCGGTCATGGCCTCGGGATCCGCGGCGTGCTTCTTGGCGTTGAACTGGTAGTGGTCGCCCTGGACGAACACCGGGCCCTGCCAGCCGGCGGCAATGGCGCCCGCGTACACGGAGGTCGCGAAGTCCATCGGGCGCTGGAAGGTGTAGGTCTGCTCGCTGCGGGCAATCTCGAGGATCAGGGCCCCGACGTCTTGCTTCGCGGCAGTCTCGTAGATCGTCCGGGCCATGTCGAAGGTCTGGGCGCGCAGGTTCATCGCGGGGACCGAGAAACCGGAGACCTCGCCCCGGCTGCGGGCCATGTAGAGCTCATGGATGGACGCGGAACGTGCACCCAGCGCCTGGCTGGCCTCCCAGACGATCCAGCGGACGGCCTCGGCCGTGGGATCGTCGGACGTGAACGCTGCGGTCCAGGCAAGATCGGCGGCGGCCTGCGATCGGAAGCGGGCTTCGTCATCGATCACGAGGCGGTCGCCGTCGACATGGGCGATCCCGGCGAGGTTGCCGAGCAGTTCGGGGATCGACGTGGCGACGTGGGGCATCGGGTGGGATCTCCTGCTGGTATCGCTGGCAATGGTATCCGGGGGCGGCGGCACGGGGTGCCGTCACCACCTCCCGGGTCGGGGATGATGAGGAGAGCATGCCCCCACGGATCGTCGGGGCGAAGGGCGAAAGGGCGCGCCGCTGGCGGACCCCGGGTCCGGCCTTGTGGGCCGCTTGGCCCGCCGCGGCGTGCCCCCTGGACCGGCCGAGAGGTCGGAGCTAGAAGGGCTTGACCACCATGAGGAACATGATGGCCAGCGTCAGCACGGACAGCGCGAGGCCGCCGAGGCGCACCCGCTGGGCGGTCTTCGCGATCTCGGGCGACGGGCCGGCACCCGGTGCGGGCGGCTGTGCCGTCAGCTCCACGAGCCGGCGCCCGGCAGGGCCCTGGACCGCCATCGCCACGACCACAGCGACCACGTAGAGCAGGATCCCTGCCTCAAGCCAGTGCTTGTCGCCGACGATGTTCCCCCACCCTCGCACCATGATCAGGCCGATCCCGGTCAGCGCCATGCTGATGGCGACGGGGGTGATGAGCTTGCGCCCTGCGGCGACCTGGGTCCGGGCGTAGAAGTTCGCGTATTGCGGCTCCTTGGCGACCATCGGGCCCACGATCATCGCCGCAAACCCGGGGCCGAAGGCCACGACCGCACCGATTGCGTGCAGGTACAGCAGGATCAGGAACAGGTCCACGCGCAAGCTCTCCTTGTGTCGGGCGCGCCCATTGGTGCCCATGCCGATCCTAGCAGCCCGTCCCGGCCAGGGCAGGGGTTGCCCGTGTTCAGCCCGACCCGGCCGCGAGGTCCGCGATCACGTTTGAGCGGCGCGCCACCTCGGCTTCGAGCTCGACCGGCGCGAACCCGACCCGACCGGCCAGGTCCGCGGCCACGCCCCACGCAAAGTGGTCGTAGCGTCCGGCGGGGTCATTCCACGTGGCGAGGACGGCCGGCGGAAGCCGTTGGACGTGCCCGTGCGTGTCGAGGGCCACGGGCCGGACGTAGTGGGCGGCGACGATCCGTGCGGTGTCCTCGGACCCGGCTACCACCAGCACCACACCCAGTCGCGAGCGCTCGTCCGGGTCAGTCCCGATGGCCGACGCATGCAGCGTGTTGAGGGCGTCCTCCAGGCTCCCGCCGCGCATCGTCGCGAGCAGCCCGTAACCCAGAGCGAGCGACCTCACGACGATCCTCGCCCGCGGCCCGTCGACGCCGCTTCCCGTGCCCAGCCCATGGACGACCAGGACGGCATCAGCGGGCGAGATCGGGCTGGCGTGATCGGCCCGCTGGGTGTGCTCAGACGAGACGTCGTGCTCGGGCGACCGCGCCGCCGATCGCTCCCGGCGCCAGCCCAGCTGGGCCGCCTCGGGCAGCCACTCGAAATCGTCGTCCGGCGCGATCGCCACCCGGCGGCCGTCGTCGGGAAGCTGCGCGATCAGACCGTCGATCAACACGTCACAGGCCGTGGACGACTCCCCCACCGCGACCACCGGTGTCCGTGCCTGGACCAGGAGCCACAACAACGCCGCGAGCTCCGCGTCCAGAATCCCGGCCCGCACCATAGACGCCGCCGCACGCGCACCATCATCCACTCGGGTACCTCGCCCTCTCACGGTCCAGAGGCTACCTGCTCACGGCGGGATCGTGCCCGGACGTGCGACGATGACGCCCAGTCATCCGCCGCACGGAGCAACCGATGGCCATCTCCCGCATCGATCCCGGTCGCCGCTTCGCAGAGGTCGTCGTCCATGGCGACACCGTCTACCTCGCCGGCCACGTCGGGTCAGAACCGACGGACGGCGTCTACGAGCAGACCCGCGACATCCTGGCGCAGATCGACGCGCATCTCGCCGCTGCGGGCACGGACAAGTCGCGCCTTCTCATGGTCAACGTGTGGCTCACGGACATCGAGACCTTCGACCACATGAACAGGGCCTGGGACGAGTGGGTCGACATGGAGAACCTGCCGGCCCGCGCGACCGTGGAGGCCCGGCTCGCCTCCCCCGACTACAGGGTGGAGATCGCCGCGATCGCGGCCCGCTGAGGACAGCCGTCGGGGAGTCCGCCTACTTGAAGAAGCCCTCCGCCGCGTACGCGTACGGGACGCCGTAGAGGGACTCCACGGACTTGCCGTTGACCCTGTCGATCTCGATCCAGCTGTCGCCGCCCTGGCCACAGGCTCCCGCTTCGTATGCGTCGCCCACGACCGTGTCGGTCACGCGGACCTTGACCCCGATCTGGAGGCGGACCAGGAGCTTGCCATCGACCGCGGGCGTCTCCCGGACACCGACACCGGCGCACGCGCTCGTCACCCTCGTCGTGGCGAGCGTCGCCGGGGTTTCCTCGGGCGCGGTGGTCGGGGCGGCCGTCGCCGGGGCGGCCGTCGCCGGCGGCTCCGAAGCAGGCGGCTCGGCCGACGGTGACTCTTCCGAGCCGCCACAGCCCGCCAGGACCAGCACGATCATCGTCGCGGATACGGTGGCGATGCCCAGGCGACGGTTCATTGCGGATCCTCCAGCCGGTGACGGTGTGCTGCTCCAAGCATAGGTGACCGCGCCACCCTCGGGTTGATCGCGATGCCGGGGACGGGTGACCTCCGAGCCGGGACGGACACCTCGTTGCAACGAGCAAGCATGCGTCAGCGTCCTTGTGGCACCGGCGACCGTGTCGCACAGTCGCCGACCGTCCGCCGGGGCGATCCTGGAGCCCTCACATGTCGCGTGCACTCATCTGGGCCTTCGTCGGCGGCCTGATCCTGCTGGGGGGCGCCATGCTCGCTGGCCTTGTGGGGCCAACCTCCGGGATCAGTACCCCCCTGCTGGCCCTGGCCGCGGCTCTCCTCGCCTTCGTCGCGTTCGCGAGCTTCGCGATGGCCTGGCGCACGAAGGGCTGGTCCCTGCGCACCACCGGGCGGAATCCGCTGGACGGACCCGGGCCCTCGTGGCGGCCGATCATCGCCGGCTTCGTCGTCTGCCTCGTCGTGCTGGCGGTCGCCATGCTCATCAGCACGGTCGCCGGGCCGGGCCGTCACGGCTAGCTCGCTGGCCCCTGGACCCGCCCAGTGGGCGGCCGACCTGCGGCAGACAATCGCCGGGAGCTCACACGGTCCGCCCGGCGGCCCCTTGGCCATCGAGGCACCGACCGCCCGTCCTTGACGGCTCAACCGGCGAATCACCGAGGCGTCATCATGCTCGACATGGAGATCGCGCCCGCCTCCGATGCTCTCTGGTCCACCATCGTCGAATTGTTCGCGGCGGGCGGGACTGTTGCCAACGAGAGAACGTTGCCGTGAGCCGGATCGCTAACGTCGACGATCTCCTGGACCTCGCGCGACGCCTCGAGGACCAGCCTCTCGAGACAGTGACGGGGCGCCTGTTTACCGTGCGCGTCTTCCGCGACCGCGAGCTCGTGTTCACGCCGGTATCAACGGGCGTCGGGCAGAGCGATGGCCGAAAGGCCCAGGAGCGCTTCCTCGCCCGCTACCTGGCCGATGGCAGCAAACGACCCAGTGCGTACGCGGACGTCAGCCGAAACGCCTCCTACCTCATTGGACTGCTCACTGCAGCGGATCGGGTCGGATGAAGGGCCGCGCCGTCATGATCGAACCGCTCAGCGTTGGGAATTGGCCAGCGCTCACGACGCTGTTCTCGTCAGGCGGCGACCCGAAGTGGTGTTGGTGCCAGTACTGGAGGAAGCCGGGCGCCAACTGGTCCAACACTACGCCGACCGAGAACCGCGCGGACCTCGAGGTGCTGGTCGGAGCCGATCCGGCGCCCGGGCTCGTGGCGATGCGCGACGGCGTGGCGATCGGCTGGGTGGGGCTGGGGCCGCGCGAGGACTTCCCGCGCCTCGCCCGATCACGGACGCTGCCCCAGTTGCCGGGCGACGGCGTGTGGGTCGTCAACTGCTTCGTCGTTGCGCGTGGGGCCCGTGGCGAGGGCGTCGCCGGGGCACTGCTGGAGGCGGCCATCGACTATGCCCGGGAGCATGACGCGCGAGTCCTCGAGGGATTCCCGGTCGAGACGGGCGGCGAGCGGATGCCCTCGGCGGGGGCGTACATGGGGACGGTGGGCATGTTCCTCCGCTCCGGGTTCGAGGTCGCGTCCCCAACGACGTCGAAGGCGGGGGGCGGACGGCCGCGCGTGGTCGTGCGGCGGGCTCCCTGAGGCCGCGCGCCACCTGAGATCGCGGGTCAGCCCGGACCGAAGATCTCCCGGCACGGGTTCTCGCCGGCGACGATCGGCCGGACGGTGAGCCCGAAGGTGGCACTGGTCTCCGGGTCCTGCACCCACTGGGTCAGCTGGTTGGCCTGCTCCAGGGCCGGCCGCAGCGTGACGGCATCCTCACCGTCCACCAGCCCGCAGCGGTACGTGCCATTGGCAACCGGACCTCCGAACGTCGCCAGCGGCGTCTCGAGCGGCCAGTCCGCGATCGGCGAGGTCAGGCCATCCTGTGGGTCCGGCGGTGGCCCGACAAGGATCGCGTAGGCGGTCGGGGCGTACGGGGACTCCGGTCCGACCTCGGCGGGCAGCGTCTCTGGCAGGTTCGCGATCCGGCGCCAGAGCTCCCCAAATGCCTCCGGGCTGCCCGGGGCTGGATCCGGCGACTGTGCATCCGGAAGGCCCGTGAGCGTGACGAGCTGGTCATCGACCGTGAGCTCGATCCGGCCAGTGACGCCACCCATCAACCCACCACTTCCGGTGAAGTCGGTCTGGCCCCCGAGCAGGCCAAGCTCATCAGCCCAGGCAACGATCTGGGCGCGGCCGGCCTCGCTCACCTGCCGCCCGAACAGCGGCATGACCAGCGGCCCGGGGAAGATCGCCGGGACTGCACCCTGGACGACGTAGAGCCCATCGCCGGTGATGGTTGAGGTCGGCGGAACCGCGAACAGGTTGACCGGCGGGATCGCCTGGAAGGTGGTCATGCGGAGCCAGTAGCCCCCGGCAGCATCCGGGGATGACGACGGGATGACCGGCGTCGGCTGGACGGCCGGAGTCGCGGTCGACGCGACGCCACCGCCGCACGCGCTGACAAGGGCGACGACCAGGAGCGGGACCGCCAGCCGGCGGACGCCGCCCAAGCGTGACATCGGGCGCATCGTGATCTCGAAAGCCTCTCGCTTGTGGGGCGCAGCGCCAAGACGCCACACGCCGGCTGAGGGTTCCACGTCGCCCTGCCTCAAGCCCGCCGGGGGCCGATCCGGTCAACCACCGCCGAAGGTGTCCGCGCAGGGATCCTCGCCCGCAACGATCGGGCGAACGACCAGGTCGAACGTCGCCGTCGAGGACCCGTCCTGCACCCACCCCGTCGTCTGGTTCGCGGCCTCGAGCGCGGGGCGCAGCGTGTCCGCATCAGGGCCGTCCACAATGCCGCACCGGAGCGTGCCGTTCACCACTGGGCCGCCGAACGTCGCTAGCGGGGTGTCGAGCGGCCAGGTCTGTGCGCCGGCTCCCTGGTCCGGACCTGCGTTCGGTGCCTGCCCGACAAGGACAGCGTACGAATCCGCCACGAACGGCGCCTCGGGCCCGAGCTCGCTTGTGAACCACGGCGTCGGATCGGCCAGCATCCGCCACAGCTCACCGAAGGCCTCGGGCGTTCCGGGCAGCGGGTCGCACGGCGCGGCGATGCAGAGGAGCTTCGAATCCGGCTCTCCCAGGAGCGTGATGACGGTCCCGTCGACCTTCAGCTGGAGGCGTCCGACCGCGCCCCCAGGCATCGCGGCTGCGCCCCGAAAGTCGGTCTTGCCGCCCAGCAGGCCGAGGCGGTCGGCCTCGGCGAGGATGGCATCGCGCCCGGCGTCGGAGATGGTGCGCTCGACGAGGCCGGGCAGGAGCGACTCCGGGCCACCGGCATCGGTTGGGTCCGCGGTCACGTACCTGCCGTCACCGGTGATCACCGCCGACGGGCCGATCGCGAACCGGTTCGCCGGCGGGATGGCCCGGGAGCTGCTCGCCTGGAGCCAGGCGCCGCTTGCGTCGGCCTGCGGCCGGGGCGATGGTCTGGCGGCAGTCCCGGAGCAGGCGACGAGACCCACGACGACGGCCAGGAGAGCCACGAGCCGGATGAGCGGGCGCATCGGTTGACCTCGAGAGGCAATGGCACGCGGCGAGGGCGGGCGACCCGCGACCGGCTCCGCGTCGGCCCAACGGTACGTCGATTCATTCGTCCAGCGCTGGGCCTTGACGAGCCCGGAGTGGCGGGCGTAGTATCCGCGCCGGTCGAGCAGGTCGCTCGTCACGTCCTACAACCGGAGGCGGTACGCCACATGGTGCAGAACGCAGCTTTCTACCCGCGTAAGGCGGATGCCCTCGGCACCGTCGGCGGGAGGAGTGTGCCCACCAGCAGGTAGGACGCGGGGCGTAGCGCCCCAGGAGCGACCACCGAGCCGTGGGCCACCGGGCCCCGGCTCTTTCTGTTTGTGCAGGCATCCCATGCCCGTACCGACCCCCGAGCCGCCGGCCCCCGTACATCGGGCCCGCGGCTCGTCCCATGCCTGGGACTGCGCGGACCGGCTCACAACCCGAAGCCATCCATCCACCGCAGGAGGGTCTCGTGACCACCACCCTCGCACCCGAACCGAAGACGACCACTCCGACGTCGAGCCCGCTGCCGACCCGCCAGGCCGGCCTCGAGCCCGCCGCGCGGATCCCGGCCGGTCCGGACGCCGAGGCGAGCACCCTCCGGCCCCAGACCCCCGCCGGCCCGCCGGCATTGCTCGTCGAGCACGTCAGCAAGCGCTTCAACGTCGACCGGCGCAAGCCCCCGGTCCTCGCGATCGACGACGTCTCGCTCCGCCTGGAGCGAGGCACGATCCATGGGGTCCTGGGCGCCAACGGCTCCGGCAAGTCGACCCTCATCCGCCTCGTCTCCGGGTTGCTGACCCTGGACGAGGGCCGCGTGGAGGTGTTCGGCCTTGACCTCGAGCGCGACGAGCTCGCGGTCAAGCGGCTCATCAACCGGGTGTCGGTCGATGCGGCCTTCTTCAAGAAGCTGAGCCCCATGGAGAACCTGCTGTTCGCCGCCCGCCTGTACGGCCTCGATGCCGGTCACGCGAAGCGGCAGGCGACGGCGATCCTGGCCCGGCTCGGCATCGCGAAGAGCCGTCTCGGCCGACCCGTGGAGCAGATGAGCCGGGGGATGCAGCAGAAGGTCGCCATCGCGCGAGCCTTGCTGACGAGCCCGGCCCTGCTGCTGCTCGATGAGCCGACCACGGGTCTCGACCCGCGGAGCAAGCTCGACGTCCAGGCGTTCGTTGAGGAGGTCAACGCCGAGCACGGCGCGACGATCGTCCTCACGACGCACGACCTGGCGGAGGCGGAGCGCCTCTGTGACCACATCACGATCCTCGATGGGGGTCGCGTGGTCGCCGAGGACACGCCCGAGGGCCTCAAGCGCCTCGTCGCCGAGCGCCACGGGCAGCCCGCGACGCTCGAGGCTGTGTTCATGACCTTCACCGGCCGATCCCTCGACGAGGACGTCGAGGAGGACGCCGACACACCCGATTGACATCTCGAAAGGAGGTGCCGCGATGACCACCCGGTCAACCCCGACCAACCGGCTTCACTCCACCTTCCGAAAGGACACTCACGTGCATCACATCGAGCTCCGGCTCGCGGACGTCCAGGAGCGCCAGGCGTTCCAGCGTTCGATCCGCGATGCCGATCGCATGGCCCACGTGGCCGAGCGGTCACTCCGCCGCCAGCTGGGCGAGTCGCTGGTGCGGCTCGGCCGGCGTGTCGGCGGCGACACGACGACCAGCCCCGCGTGGCAGGGATGACCCCCGCCATCCACGCCTCCCGGGTCCGGGCAACCGGACCCGGGGGCGACACCCGGAAAGGAGCCTTCCCGTGGCGCTCGTCGCGCACGAGCTGAAGGCGTCATACGCCTTCGTCGAACGCAACTTCTTCCTCACCCGCCGCTACTGGGGGTGGGAGCTCGCCTTCCTCGTCTACTCGGTCGCCGGCGCCCTCTCGATCAGCCTGATCGGCGCCGCCGAGGGCAACGAGCGGCTGCTGCTCACGCTCATCATCGGCGCCGTCTTCTGGAACTACCTGTCGGTCGTCTTCTCCTGGATCGCCGAGACGATCGCGGTGGAGCGCTGGGAGGGCACGCTCGAGTACACCTTCATGGCGCCGGTCAGGCGTTGGACCCAGCTCCTGGGCTCCTGCGTCTACGCGATGGGCTACGGCCTGGTGCATACGGCAGCCATGCTCGTGGTCATGATGCTGTTCTACCGGCAGCTGGACCTGGACGTCGCCAACCTCTCGACCGCCGCGGTCTTCGTGCTGCTCGGATCGTTCAGCTTCGTGGGCATCGGCATGATGGCCGCGATCCTGCCCCTGCTCTACGTGGAGCGCGGGGCGCAGATGACCTTCGTGCTCCAGTCGTGCCTGCTCCTCGTGTCCGGGGTCTACTACCCGGTCGAGGTGCTGCCCGAGTGGATGCAGGCGCTGTCCAGGCTGTCGCCGGCAACGTACGTGCTAGACGGCGTCAGGGCCTCGATCCTCGACGGCGTGCCACTCAGCGCACTCGTCCGGGACATCGTGCCGCTGCTCGTCCTGGGCATCGTGCTCATCCCCACGGGCCTGTGGGCATTCGGTCGTGCCGAGCGCTATGCGAAGCGCACCGGCAAGCTCAAGCGGGTGGGCTGACGATGGACCACCCGACCAGGGTCGCGGCCCCCGCGGCCCTCACCGATCTCGGCTGGGACCCGGGCTGGGCCAGCGCCTTCATGCCGTTCGATGCGGCGGGACGGCGACCCGCCCGGGTCGTGGCCACGCACCGCGACGTCTGGATCCTGGCCACGCCCGACGGTGATCGTGACGCGGTCGTCTCCGGCCGGCTGCGCCACGAGGCCCTGGGTCCCGGCGACCTCCCGGCCGTCGGCGACTGGGTTGCGGCCACGTTCGTCGATGGCGA
Source organism: uncultured Chloroflexia bacterium (assembly GCA_963713975.1). GTDB lineage: Bacteria > Chloroflexota > Limnocylindria > Limnocylindrales > CSP1-4 > CAIXZV01. The sequence continues at coordinate 2,767,904 of OY970218.1, read as the reverse complement.
CATCCCCGGCCCGGGCAGGGGAACCTCGGTCATCCATGCCGTCCTCCCCCGCCGCACCGCGTTCCGACGCTCGACCGGCGACTCGAGCCGGCGTGGCGGCGGCCGCCTCGTCGATGAGCAGGTCCTCGCAGCGAACGTGGACGTGGCATTCGTCGTCGCCGGGCTCGACGGCGACTTCAACCTGCGGCGTATCGAGCGCTATCTCGCGGTGGCCTGGAGCGGCGGATCGACCCCGGTTATCCTGCTCAACAAGGCGGACGTCGCCTCGGACCTGGACGGCCTGCGGCTGGCGGCAGAGGCCGTCGCGCCCGGCGTCGAGGTGCGAGGCGTGTCGGCCCTGACCGGGGACGGCGTCGATGACCTCCGTGCCGCCCATCTCGGCCAGGGCCGCACCGCGGTCGTGATCGGATCCTCAGGCGTGGGCAAGTCAACGCTCGTCAACGCCCTGCTGGGGGCCGAGCGCCTGCGCACCGCCGCCGTCCGCGAGAACGATTCACGTGGCCGCCATACCACCACCCATCGCGAGCTCGTGCGCCTCCCGGGCGGCGCGCTCCTGATCGACACCCCGGGCATCCGTTCCCTGGGCGTCGCGGGTGCCGTCGACGGGATGGGGTCCGCCTTCGCCGACATCGAAGCGCTCGCCACGTCCTGCCGCTTTGGCGACTGCCGTCACCAGAGCGAGCCCGGCTGCGAGGTCCTTGCCGCGCTGGCAGACGGCCGGTTGTCCGGGGACCGCCTTACCAGTCATCGCAAGCTGGAGAAGGAGGCAGCCCACGTCGCCCGCCAGGGTGATCCCCTCCTCCGAGCCGCCGAACGCCGGAAGTGGAAGGCGATCTCGGCATCCGTGAGCACCGTCATGAAGCACAAGTACGGAAGTGACCGATGACCACGACCGAGACCGGGGCCACCGGCATGCCGGTGCCATCGTCCCGTGGCGACCTCAGCTTCCGACGCTGGGCTGGCCTGGAGGACCTGGCCGGCATGACGGCCGCGAACGCCGCACTCCGCCTCCGGGTCGGCGTGGTCGAGCCGATCGACCTCGAGGCGATGCGCCACCACTACACCCACCTCGTCAACTCCGACCCGGTCACCGACTGCATCCTCGTGGAGCGCGACGGCGTGACCCTGGGCTACGCCCGCGCCGAGTGGCACGATCTCGCCGACGGCGACCGGATCTATGACCTCACGGCCCTGGTCGACCCCTCCGCGTGGGGGCTGGGCATCGCCGCCACGTTCATACGCTGGGGCCAGGCTCGGTCGCGCGTCATGGCGCAGGAACACCCGAGTGACCGGGTTGCGCACTTCGCCAACTACGCATTCCACGGCGACGTCGAGCTCACGGACGCGCTCGACAGCCTGGGCTACACGGCCGTCCGATGGGACGCGGAGATGCTCCGGCCGCACATGGACGACCTCCCCGGCGTCGTGGTGGCGGAGGGCTACCGGCTGGGCGCCCCGGGCGACGGCGACCTGGCAGCCGTCCACGAGATGATGGTCGAGGCGTTCGCCGAGCACTGGGGCGAGTACGAAGCCGAGGACCACCGGATCGAGGAGTGGATCGAGGATCCCCGGTTCCGCCGGGACCTCGTGGTGGTTGCCTGGGCCGGCAAGCGCCCGGCCGCGGTTGTATGCAACATCGTGGAGTCCGCGCCGGACGGAACGCGTCGGGGGCTGCTCGATGCCGTCGCCACCCACCCGCAGCACCGCCGCCGCGGCCTGGCGAGGGCGGCCATCGCCCGAAGCCTTGCGCTCCTCCGCGCCGAGGGCATCGGCTCCGCGTACCTCGGCGTGGACACCGACAATCACAATCGGGCCCTTACCCTGTACGAGTCCTGCGGGTTCCGCAAGGTCTCGGGCAGCACCGCCTACCGCAAGCCCTTCGAGCCCGAGGCCCCCCGATCATGACCGACCTGGAGATTGAAGGCCTGGTGCTCCGCAACGCGACCTCGGCCGACTGGGACGCCATGGCCGGGGTCCAGAACGCCGCCCGCCGGGCGGACGGCCTCGACGAGGTCCAGACGGGCGCGACGCTCGCCGGCGAGCACCCGGACTCGGACAGCTTCCGGCTCGCCCGGGACGTCCTCCTCGCCGAGATCGCGGGAACGGTCGTCGGATTCGCGTACGGGTATCGCGTCGAGCGGGACGGCCTGCTTGTCGGCGAGGGCTGGGGCGAGGTCCACCCGGACCACCGGCGACGCGGCATCGGGACGGCGCTCGCCCGCACGACCCGCGCACGCCTGACGATCGAGCTCGCGGACGACCCGAGGGCCGGCACACGCGAGCTGCGCTCCTACGCCATGGAGCAGGAGCGTGGCTCGATCGCGCTGCTCGAGGCCGAGGGCTACGTGCCGGTCAGGTACGGGTTCGAGATGCGGCGCTTCCTGACCGGTGAGTTGCCGGTTCGCCCGCTACCGGACGGCCTCGAGCTGCGTCCCGTGACCGAGGCCCAGCACCGCGCGATCTTCGACGCCGACAACGAGGCCTTCGAGGACCACTGGGGCAACCGTCCGCCGGAGCAGGCCGACTTCGCGGTGCGCTTCCACGGACCCGACTCGGACACCTCGCTGTGGTGCGTCGCCTGGGACGGTGAGGAGGTCGCCGGCGTCGTGATGAACGCGATCTTCAGCGACGAGAACGCCGAGCTCGGCATCCGGCGCGCATGGCTGGAGCACGTGTCGGTCCGCCGGCCGTGGCGGGGCCGCGGGCTGGCCAAGGCACTGTGCGCGTCCTCGTTCGGCGTCCTTCGGGAGCGAGGCATGGACGAGGCGTGGCTGGGCGTGGACGGTGCAAACCCCACCGGCGCAGTGCAACTCTACGATGGCCTCGGGTTCACCGTCGTCCGCCGATGGGAGGCGTATGGTCGCCCCGTGGACCGGCCCGCGCCCGAGGGTTGGCGATCCGGCAGCACCGGGATCTGACGGGTTCGAGCCCGGACTTCCGCTCGGGTACAACTCGGGCTCGCCGTCAGGACAGAAGCTGGCCCTGGTCGCAGACCAGCTCCATCCACGTCCGCTCGTGGCCGATCGTGGTGGCTGCCCCATGGCCGGGCAGCACCCGCAGGCGGTCCTCGCCGAACCGGACCTCGTCCTCCTCCGCAAGCTCCACCGCCGCCACGGACAGGACGAGGTCGAACGGGGCGCACAGGGGCTCCGGCTTGAGGAGCCGGTAGGCGTCATCGGGGTGGACGGCGATGTCCGCCCCTGTGTCGCCCGCGACGGCGGCATTGTCGCCCACATGGTCCCAGTGCCCGTGCGTCCATACTAGAGTTGTTCAAACGGCCGCGACCGAGACGGTCGGAAGAAGGACATCCCACCTCCGCCCGGAGATGCCGCCGGGGGGTTCCGCTTGGAGACCATCCTCGATGACCCTGCGTGCGCTCGCCCTCGGCCCGGTCCTGCTCGTCGGTCTCGTTGCCTGCGGCGGCGGTGCGGCCAGCCCAGGGGTCGCCACGCCGGCCGCGACGGCGTCGCCGACACCCACAGAGGCCCCGTCGGTCGCCGTGCCGAGCCCATCGACGTCGGACATCCTCCACGGTGCGCCGGAGCTCGAAGCGCTCCTGCCCACGTCGTTTCGCGGTGAACCGGTCATGACCTTCAGCATGGATGCCGCCGGCATCTCGGAGTCGGGAGCGGGCCCAGCCCTTTTCCCGCTGGTCGATGCCGCAGGTGGAGACCATACGAAGATGGGATTCGCCTATGCCAGCACGGGCGAGACGACGACCTTCAACCTCATCGTCATGGCGGGTGGCGGGATCGACGGCCAGAAGCTCGTCGACGCCTACGCGGGAGACGCGGTCGCCACCGGTGAGAGCCTGTCATCGTCGTCGGTGACGTTGGGCGGGCGGACCGTCACCCGGCTCGTATCGCCGGCGTCCAATCCGCTCGGCGACCTCTGGATCTTCGCGGTCGGTGACGTCATGTATGGCGTCCAGTCGAAGGACGAGACGATCGCATCGGAGCTGATCGGCCTCCTGCAGTAGATTCCGTTCCGGGCCGTTCCTCGCCGGAGGGCCCGGCGGGAGGCAGCCGCCAGGACGGACGACTTCCCGGAGCCGAGGCGTGGCCGGCGCCGCCGGCGGTATTCCGGTCCGTCATGGCGACCGGTCTCCACGAGCGTGGCGACCCCGGCGAGATGTCCAATCCGAGGGCCGGCCAAGCACGCCACGGCCGTTCGGCATTCCCCAGTGGAATACCGCCCTCCGCCGAGGGGATCAGCCGCCCTCCGCCGAGGGGATCAGGAACCCGGGAGCGGGGGAGCGGCGTGGGAGCGGGATGAGCGGCGTGGGAGCAGGAGTGAGTCTGCACAGCCCCCGAGACGGCCACAGGATGCGGCGGGCCGACCTCGACGGGATCTCGCACGTTGCGGGTGGCGTGGGCGGGCCATGGGGCATGCCACACTGGCACCGATATGGACCGGATCCACGCCGTCATCGGCCCGCTCGCGACCAACGTCTACATCCTCGCCGATCCACGAACGCGCGAGGCGATCGCGATCGATACGGCCACCCCCAGCCTGGCCTGGATCGCGGACGAGCTGGTGGAGCGCTCCTGGACGCTCAAGCTCATCGTCAGCACCCACGGGCATTGGGACCACGTGGGGGACAACGCCGCCGTCGCGGCCCACACGGGGGCCGACATCGCCGTCCACCCCGATGACGCCTACCGGCTGCTCAAGCCGGAGCCCCTCTACGCGCCGTTCAACATCGTCCCGTCCGTGCCGGCGGTGGAGCTGGCCGAGGGCGGCGAGGTCCGGTTCGGCGAGATCCGGTTGCGGGTGCTCCATACACCCGGCCACACCGAAGGCTCCGTGTGCCTGCTCAACGATGACGAGGGCCTGCTGTTCAGCGGCGACACCCTGTTCCCGGGCGGCTGGGGCCGGGTGGACTTCCCGGGTGGCTCAGCGGAGGCGATGGCGGAATCGATCGCCCGCCTGAGCGGGCTCGAGGAACGCCTCCGGGTGCTGCCCGGCCATGGGGCGGCCACCACGATCGGCCACGAGCGGACGTGGATGGAGCTGGTCAAGCGCGAGGGACGGCTTCCGTTCTGAGGCGGTCGCCGGTACAACTAGACACCGGACCCTCGGGCTGACGATGAGCTTGAGCGTCCAGGAGCGCTCCACCAGCTCGTCCGCGATCCAGGCCAGGCTGGGGGTGGCCGTATCGATCGCGATCGCCTCGCGCGTTCGTGGATCGGCGAGGATGTAGACGTTGGTCGCGAGCGGGCCGATGACGGCGTGCAGATGCTCCATGGGGCGAGTGTCGCACGCTGGACCCGGTAGATGATGTCCCAAGGGACGTCCGGCTCTGGCGGCCCCGGCCGCAATCGGGCAGACTCGGGTCTGGAGGTGACCGCGCATGTCCACCGCCATGAACATCAAGGCCCGGATCGACCCGTGGGACGACCCGGAGTTCGTGAAGGCGTTCGAGCGCGCCCGCGACGAGGTCCACGCGAGCGACGTCGCCGACGGCGCCGCGGCCGGCGCACAGGTCCAGCATCTCCTGCGGGAGGCGGGCTACCCGGACGCCACGGTCGAGGTGGTCCGCACCGTGGAGGAAGCGCTCGAGCACACCTCCCACTGGCTCGTCAGCCGCGACGGCTGACCGGGGATCGGCGGCGGGAAGGCTGAGACCTTCAGGGGCCGCGGACGAAGGCTCAGCCAGCCTCGAGCTTCGCGCGAATGCAGTCGAAGGTCTGGCCGATCATCTTGTTCGCGGTGCCCTCGATCATACGTGCGCCGACCGAGGCGAGCGTCCCCGAGATCATGACGTCCGCCGACCAGTCCATGGTCGTGGGTCCCTCAGCGGGGCCCGCGAGGGCCATGTTGGCGGTGGCATCGACCGCGGAGCCGGGCGCCTGGCCATGCGCCTTGAGCACCGCGAGATCCGGCTGGTTGCGCTCGGCGACCGTCATCTCGACGACGAAGCGTGCGGAGATGAACCCGACCCCGACCTTCGCCTTCGCCTTGAAGTGGTCCGCGTCGATGACCTCGGTCGACTCGACGCCCGGCCCGCACGAGCCGACCTGGTTCGGGTCCATGAGGAAGTCCCACACGCGGTCGCGCGGCGCAGCGATCTGGACGGTACCCGAGAACTGCATTGGCGTCTCCGAGGAGGGGGCCGTCAGGCCCTCTGGGTGGTGGTGGGCTGGACGGGTGCGAAGGGACCCGGGATGTACGCGCCCGGCTCCTGGATGAATGCGGTCCGACAGCCCATGCGGCAGAACGCGTAGACGACACCCTCGTGCTCGGCGAGGTGGCGAGCTCGGGCGCGATCCACGGTCATCCCGCACACGGGATCCAGCAGGACGATGTCGTCCAGGACCGGTTGGAGGATGGTCTCATGGGCGGCGGTGCCGACGTCACCAGCCAGCGTCGCGGGCCCGGGAGCGGCGACGAACGGCGCCCTGCCGCGCCGCACCTGGACGAGTTCGCCCAGGATCGAGATCGCGATCTCCTCGGGCGTCTCCGCGCCGAGGTCGAGGCCCGCCGGCGCCCGGAGCGCGGCCAAACGCTCGTCGCTGACCTTGCCCTCGTCGCGCAGCCACGCGCGCACGTGCTGCGAACGCGTCGGCGAGGCAACGAGCCCGACGTACGAGACGTCGCGCCGGAACACCGAGCGGAGAGCCTCCTCGTCCCAGATCCCCTGGGTCGCGACGATGACGTACGGCGCGGCGTCGGTCTCGAATCGCGCGAGGGCGGTCTCCTGGAGGACGCGTTCGGCGCCCGGAAACGCATCGTTGTCGGCTTCCGGATCGAAGACGGCCACCCGCCAGCCGGCAGCGCCGCCGAGGGACGCGAGCGCCCCCACGATCGGCGTTGTCCCGACGAGCCAGAGCTGGGGTGCGGGCAGGTGCGGTTCCACGTAGATCTCCAGGGTCCCGCCGGAGTGGCAGGTCATGACCAGCTCCACGATCCCGTCCGCCCGGCGGCCCTCCGCGGGCCCGGACTTCGAGAGCCGCAGGAGCCGCGGCTGGCCGTCGACCAGCGCGCGGAGCGCCTCGCGGACGACGACGGGCTGGGCGCAGCTGCCGCCGACCCAGCCCTCGATCGTGCCGTCCGGGTGGACGATGCCCCGAGCGCCCGGCTTGGCCGACGTGGGTCGCTGGACCGCCACCACGGTGGCGACGGCAAAGCGGCTCCCCTCCGCCTCAAGCACGGCGATTCGCGGCGCCAGGCTCCGGCTCGGCATCGGGCTAGACGACGCCCTTCTCGTGGAGGATCCGCCACACCTTCTGCGGGGTGATCGGGATGTCCACGTTGGTCACGCCGAGATGAGCGAGCGCGTCGACGACCGCGTTGGCGATCGCGGGCGGGGCGCCGACCGTGGCCGACTCCCCGACTCCCTTCGCACCCAGCGGGTGGTGCGGCGAAGGCGTGATCGTCTTGCCCGTCTCCCAGGCCGGCGTCTCCATGGCCGTCGGCAGGAGGTAGTCCATGAACGTCCCGGCGAGGTTGTTGCCGTTCTCGTCGTACGAGATCTCCTCGTACAACGACGGGGCCAGGCCCATCGTCAGGCCGCCGTGGATCTGCCCGTCCACGATCATCGGGTTGATGATGTTGCCGCAGTCGTCGATGGCCACGAAGCGTCGGATATCGACCTGCCCCGTCCCCTTGTCGATGTCGACGACGCAGATGTAGGACCCGAACGGAAAGGTGAGGTTGGGCGGGTCGTAGTAGTCGGTGGCCTCGAGGCCGGCCTCCATCCCCTGTGGATGGTTGGTGTAGGCGGCGAATGCGAGCTCGGCGATCGTCTTGAACCGGTCCGGAGAACCCTTGACGCTCCACTGGCCGGGCGTCCACTCGAGGTCGTCGGGCGAGCACTCGAGGAGGTGTGCGGCGAGGTGCCGCGTCTTCTCCCGGATCTTGCGGGCGGCGATGGCGGTCGCGGCACCGGCGGTGGGCGTGGATCGTGAGGCGTACGTGCCGAGGCCGTAGGGCGCCGTGTCCGTGTCGCCCTCCTCGACCTTGACCTTCGACATCGGGATCCCGAGCTCCTCGGCCACGATCTGGGCGAACGTGGTCTCGTGGCCCTGTCCCTGGCTCTGGACGCCGAGGCGGAGGATCGCGGACCCCGTCGGGTGCACCCGGATCTCGGCCGAGTCGAACATCTTGATGCCGATGATGTCGAACTCATGGGACGGGCCGGCGCCGACGATCTCGGTGAAGGAGCTGATGCCGATGCCCATGAGCTCGCCCCGGGCACGCTTCTCCGCCTGCTCCTTGCGAAGCTCGTCGTAGCCGATCATGTCGAGCGCCTTCTGTAGCGCCGTGTGGTAGTCGCCCGAGTCGTATTCCCACCCGGTCGGCGTGTGATACGGGAACTGGTCCTTGCGAATGAAGTTCTTCATCCGGAACGCGGCCGGATCCATGTCCAGCACGCGGGCGGCCTCATCGACCAGGCGTTCGATCGTGTGGACGGCCTCCGTGACGCGGAATGAGCAGCGGTAGGCGACGCCGCCGGGTGGCTTGTTCGTGTACGCGGCATCGACCTCGACGAACGCCTGCGGCATGTCGTACGAGCCGGTGATGACGTTGAACAGGCCGGCCGGGTACTTCGACGGGTCCGCGGCAGCGTCGGTGTAGCCGTGGTCGGCGAGCGTCTTGACCCGCAGGCCCGTGATCGTGCCGTCACTGGTGAGGCCCATCTCAGCGTGCACGTGGTAGTCACGGGCGAAGCTGTCGGCCTGAAGGTTCTCGCTGCGGTCCTCGATCCACTTGACCGGGCGGCCCAGCGTGAGCGAGGCGACGATCGCGATGACATAGCCCGGATACACCGGCACCTTGCCGCCGAAGCCGCCGCCGATGTCGTGCGTCTTGACGCGGATGCTGCTCTCCGGGATGCCGGACACAAGGCTGATGACCGTGCGATACACGTGCGGCGCCTGGCTCGTCACGTGGAAGTCGAGGTGCGCGCGGACGGGATCGTAGTCCGCGATGCAGCCACAGGTCTCGATCGAGGCGACGTGGATGCGAGGGATGTAGACGTCGATCGGGACGACCTTGTCCGAGGCGGCGAGGGCAGCGTCGGTGGCGGCCCGATCTCCCGATTCCCAATGCCAGATGTGGTTGTTCTGCTTGTCCTCGCCGCGGTCGGGCCGAAGGACGGGCGCATCCGGCTCGAGCGCCTTGAACGGATCGACGATCACCGGCAGCGGCTCGTAGTCCACGTAGACCGCGGTGATCGCGTCTGCCGCCTGGTAGCGGGTCTCTGCGATCACCGCCACGACCTCCTGGCTCTGGTACATCACCGTGTCGACCGGGAGCACCATCTGCTTGTCGCCGGCGAGCGTGGGCATCCAGCGGAGGCCCGCCTTCTCGAGGTCCTTGCCCGTGATGACGGCGAGGACGCCCGGCATCGCCAGGGCCTCGCTCGCGTCGATCGACTTGATCCTCGCGTGAGCGTACGGGCTGCGGACGATGTCCATCCACACCATGTTGGGCAGGACGACATCCTCGATGTACTCGCCCTGGCCCCGGATGAAGCGCGGGTCCTCTATGCGCTTCTTTGAATGGCCCATCCCGCCGACTTCCTCGGTGGTCGTGGGCTTCTGTGCCTCCAGCGTCATCGTCGTCTCCTCGCGGTCAGGCGGACGCGGCGCCGGCCTCGGTCGCCACATCGGCGGACCGGAGCTCGACAGCGCTCTGCTGGATGGCCTTGACGATGTTCACGTAGCCCGTGCAGCGGCAGAGGTTGCCGGCGATGCCCTCGCGGATCTCCTCCTCGCTGGGATCGGGGTTCTGCTCGAGCAGGTACGCGGACTGCATGATCATGCCCGGGGTGCAGAAGCCGCACTGGAGGCCGTGCTGGTCCCAGAACGCCTGCTGGAGCGGGTGGAGCTTGCCGCCCTGCTCCATCCCCTCGATCGTGCGGATCTCGGCGCCGTTCGCTTGGACGGCGAGCATCGTGCAGGACTTCGCGCTCCGGCCGTTCACATGGACGGTGCACGCGCCGCAGTTGCTGGTGTCGCAGCCGGTGTGCGTCCCGGTGAGCCCGAACACGTCGCGAAGGAGATGGACGAGGAGCAGGCGAGGCTCGACGTCGGCCTCGCGCTCCGTGCCGTTGACGGTGACCTTGACGTGCTGCTTCGTCATCGTTCGCTCCTTCAGGCGCCCAGCGCGCGAGCGGCGGCCTTGCGGAGCGCCCGGACGGTGATCTCGCGGACCATCGCCTCCTTGTAGTCGGCGGGGCCGTGGCTGTCGGAGACGGGGTTGGCCTGGGAGGCGGCGGCTGCGCCCGCCGCGGCCCATGCGGCGTCGCCCGGTGCCTGCCCGACGAGGGCCGCCTCGGCGGCCGTCGCCGCGAACGGCGCGTCGTTGACGGCGGTGAGGGCGAGGCCCGCGCTCGAGATCAGGCCGTCCGCGCCCACCGTGAGCGCAGCGGCGACTCCGACGGTGGCGAAGTCTCCTGCCCGGCGCTCGAGCTTCACGTAGGCGGTCCCGGTGCGTGGGGCCGCGTGCGGGATCCGGACCTCGGTCAGGATCTCGGTCAGCTCGATGCCGGTCTGGAAGGTGTCGACGAAGAAGCCACGCGCCGGGAGGCTGCGCTCCCCGTCAAGACTCCGCACGACCACCGAACCGCGCAGCGCCAGCAGCACTGCCGGCCAGTCCGAGCTCGGGTCGGCATGCGCGACCGAGCCGCCGATCGTGCCCCAGTTGCGGACCTGCTGATCGCCGATGCCGCCCGCGGCATCGCGGATGATCGCGTACTCGGCGGCAAGCCCGTCGTGCTCGAGGATCGCGCGGTGCGTCGTCCGCCCGCCGATCCGCCAGTCATCGTCCGTGCGCCGGATCCCGTCGAGGCCCGTCACGGCCTGGATGTCGACGAGGAGCGCCGGTTGCGCAAGCCGCAGCTTGATCATGGGAAGCAGGCTGTACCCCCCGGAGAGGATCTTTGCCTCCCCCTCGTGGTCCTTCAGGATGTGCAGCGTCTCGTCCAGCGATCGCGGACGCACGTAGTCGAACTGACCGGGGATCATGCCCTGCCATCCCTCCCTCCGCCCGGTGGCGGAACCTCCTGTCGGGCCCGTCGCAGGACGCTGGGGGCTCGGCTGCTGCCTGGACGCTCGGCTGCGGACCGCAACCGGAGTGCGACCGGCCGCGGAGCCGTGACATTGGGGTTGTAGGAACCGCGAGTATCCGTTCGGGTCGGTACGGCGTCAATGGGTTATCCACCGCGGGCCCCGTCTGTCCCGCCCCACGGGCGTCGCGGCGGACCCGCGGGGACGTGCCGACCGTTACGAGCCAGCGCCCCAGGTGGCGATTCCGATGGCGCCGTGGGGTGGATCGATGAGGGTCCAGCCGCCATCGCGGCGCGTGATGTGGTCCGGCAGGATCGCCCGGAAGTGGACATCCTTGTCACCGCCCTCGGCGATGAACAGCTGGCGCCGGAGAAACGCGGTGAGCGCCGGCACGCTGTCGAAGGTCCGGGGCGGACGCTCGACGCGGAGCACCTCGGTCTCGCTGCCTCGCGCGTGCAGGAGCTCGACGAGCTCGGGGAGGGCCGGCAGGGCGACGCGCGGCTCGTCGTGGACGAGAGGCCAGAACGGGTCGGCGACGGACGCCGGGCTCCGATCGGTGAGGACGGCGATGCAGTGGCCGCGCGTCGCGGCATCCATCGCGTCGAGGAATGGGCCAATCCTCTCGATGTCGTAGCCGACGTGGGCGATCAGCGCGACGTCCGCTGCGGGGAGCTCGCCCAGCTCGTCTAGGGCCTCGGGCCACGCCTTGGGAACGACGCGCACGTTGCCGATCCCGTGTTCGCCCATCCCCGTGCGCAGCGCACGGCGCATGCCCGCGGACGGCTCGACGGCGATCACCTCGCGGACACGCAGCGCCAGCGGGAGGGCATAGCGGCCCGCCCCGGCCCCGATGTCGAGCCACGTCTCGTCCGGATCGGCGGATGCGATGAGGACATCGAGCGCCGGCTCCCCGGTGCGCCTGGGGTCCGCGACGAACAGCGAGGAGACCGGGGCGTAGAAGTCTCCCGCCTGGGTCTCCCGGACGCGCTCCGCCTGGTCGCGGTTGGCGCGCACCCGCCTGCCCCAGGCCCGCTCCAGCGGGGCCGCGGCTCGGCGCGTCATCGGAAGGGCTCCGTCCGCCCCACGCCGAGCAGCGCGAGGTCCGCCGGCGTGTCGACGTCCGGGAGGCCTCCCTCCGCCGGAACCTCCGCTACGAGCTCCGGGCGCTCCGCGAGGAGCGGGCCGAGCCCGCGGTCGCCGGCGAGCCCGGCCGCGAGGGCCCAGGCCGCGCGACGGACGAGCACGGGGTTCGGCGCGTCATCCGACGTCCAGCGAACACGGACAATCGGCCGGTCGGTCTCGGCGGCCGCGTCGAGAACCGAGCGGATCACGTCGGGACGCAGCGACGGCTGGTCGCCGAGAACGACGAGCACCGCCTCGACCGAGGAGTCCTCGGCAGCGGCGTCAAGCCCGATACGCAGCGAGCTCGCGAGCCCATCCTGGGGCCGCTGGTTCAGACGCCGCCGCTGGCCATGCCACGTGATCGCGGCCTCGATCGCCCGGAAATCGTCGCCCAGCACGACGACGACATCATCGACGCCCGCCGCCGTCAGCGCATCGAGCGGATGCTGGAGCAGCGGCCGCCCATGGAGCGGCGCGAGCTGCTTGGCCGACCCGAACCGGCTGCCGCTGCCCGCCGCGAGGACGACGCCCACGATCCGCACGGGCTATGCGTCCCCGGCCGCCGTCGCCGCCTCTCGCTCGCGGGCGAGCTCGCGCATCGGCCGGCCGGAGCCTGCCCGCCGCTCCGCGACGACCTCGGCCATGATCGCGAGGGCGGTCTCCGCCGGCAGCCGCCCACCGAGGTCCAGGCCGATCGGTCCGCGAAGCCGCGCGAGATCATCCGGCGCCACGCCGGCTTCCAGCAGCCGGACGTGCCGGTCGGACTGTGTCTTCCTCGACCCGACAGCGCCGACGTAGCGGCAGCCACGGGCGAGCGCGTCGACGATCGCCGGCTCGTCAAACTTCACGTCATGGGTGAGGACTGCGACCGCGTCTGTGGGGCCGAGCCCGATCTCGTCCGCCACCTCGTCCGGCCAGCCCACGATGAGCCTGTCGACGTCGGGAAAGCGCGCCTCGGTGGCAAACGCGGCCCGCCCGTCGATGACGACGGTCTCGTAGCCCAGCTCCCTCGCCAGGCGCACGAGGGTGCGGGAGACCTCCACGGCCCCGACGACGACGAGCCGCGGCCGCACCGGGTACGCCTCGATGAACAGCTGCCGGCCGCCGACCTCCACCGTCCGCGAGATGCCGTGTGCCAGCGCATCGGTCGCGGCGTCGACGAGTGCCCGGTCGAGCGTCGGGTCGCCGAGCGAGCCGTCGAGCCGCCCGTCGTCGTGGACCACCAGCGGCCGGGCCGGGGCGCTCCCATCCCCCGGGGCATGTGCGCCGAACCTCGCGGGCGGGGCGTCGGCCGGGAGCGGCGTGACGATCGCCCGGCCGGCTCCCCGTCCCTCGCGCGTCTCACGGGCGGCCTCGACCGCGACCGTCGGGACCCCCGGCGAGATCAGCACGTCGATCGTACCGCCGCACGCGAGCCCGACGTCCCATGCCTGCTCGTCGCTGATCCCGTAGCGGATGACGCGCTCGAGACCGGACTTGCGCGCTGCCCAGATCTCCTCGGCAGCGGCCCCTTCCACACAGCCGCCGGATACCGAGCCCGCGATCCGTCCGTCATCGGTCACCAGGAGCACGGCCCCCTCGGGCCGGGGTGCAGACCCGAACGTCCGGACCACGACGGCGCGGCCCACGCCGGCGCCCTCGGCGGTCCAGCCGGCCAGCGTGTCGAGCAACTCCTGCATCGTGGGTCCTCCGGGATCGGTCAGGCGAGCGGACGCGCGCGGTCTGCGTCAAGGTGCGGGGTCTCGAGCACGCGCGGAGGCGTTGCCTCGGGCGCGACGAGGCCCATCGATGGCGTGACCGTCGTGGCATGGGTCACGGCCGCCCCCCGCCGCGAGGGGCCCTGCGACGTGCCGGCGAGCACCTCTCCGAGGCGCTCGAGCGACGCGAGCGTGCCCGCGGGCAGGAAGTCGTCGATGAACGGGAACGCGGCCTTCATCCCGGCGGCGAGCGGCTGGTATCCCGGTGCCGATGCCAGCGGGTTGAGCCACACGAGCCGATGGCAGTTCCGACGCAGGCGTGCGGTCTCCGCGGCGACGAGCGCGGGGTCACCCCGATCCCACCCGTCGGACACGACGATCACGATGCCGCTCGTGCGCAGCGTCCGCCGGGCCCACGTGCGGTTGAAATCGCGGAAGGACTCGCCGATCCGCGTTCCGCCGGCCCAGTCCGTCACGGTGTCGGCGACCTTCGCGAGAGCGCGATCCCGGTCCCGGTCCTTCATCAGGCGGGTGACACGGGTGAGGCGCGTCCCGAACACGAACGACTCGGTGCGCACCTCGTTCGTCCGCGCGAGCGCCTGGACGAAGCGCAAGAGGAGCCGCGAGTGGCGCTCCATCGAGCCCGAGATGTCGCACAGGACGACGAGCTGGCGGGGCTCCTTGATCTGCCGCCGCCAGACCCACTCGGTGAGCTCGCCCGTCGCGAGGTTCTGGCGGAACATCGCCCGCGCCGCAAGCCGCCGGCCGTGCGGATGCAGCTCGAAGCGCCGCGTCCGTCGCCGCTCCAGCTTCGGCCGGAGCAGGTCCACGAACCGCTCGGCGTCGCGAAGCTCGGCGGCGGTCATCCGGTCGAAGTCGCGGTGGCGCTGGACCTCGCCCTTCGAGTACGCGTCGGGGGAGATCGTCGTGCCCTCGATCTCGGCGCCGTCCTCCGCGTCGGTGGCCACCTGGACGCCCAGGGTCGCGAGCTCGGTCATCGTGGCGTCACGGCCATCTTCGCCGGACTCGTCCGTTGCGCCCGGCTCGCCCTCCTCGCGGTCGGCGTCGGGTGTCGCACCTTCCAGCCGCGGCTTGGCGAGCTTGCGGCCCCGTCGGCGCCAGAACTGGTCGAACACCCGATCGTAGATCTCGCGGTCATCACGCCGTCGCACGAACAGGGCCGCACCCGTGTCCTTGACGACTGCCCGCCGCCCGAGATCGACGCCATCAAGCTCGAGGGCCCGCGCGAAGTCGATCGCGGCACCGAGATCCACCGACAGGCCCGCGACGCGCAGCGCACGTCCGAAGCCGACGGCCTCAGCAAGCAGCCGCCGGCCATCGATCAGCTCGCCCGTCGGGGCACGGAGCAGCGGGGATCCGGGGTGGGACATGGCCATGATCCCGGCCCTACGCCTGGGCGGTCGCCTCGGCGAGGTAGTGGGCGGCCGTTGCGCCGCGCACGGTCCGGATGTCCTCCTCGTACTTGAGGACGACACCCAGGGTCTCGTCGACGATGTCGGGGCTCAGCTCCGCCGCCCCCAGTGACAGCAGCGCGGACGCCCAGTCGAGCGTCTCCGCAACGCCCGGGACCTTGGTCAGATCCGCGGCGCGCAGGCGGTGGACGAACTGGACGACCTCCCGGGCGAGCCGAGCGGGTGCGTCCGGCACGCGCGTGGAGACGATCTCGAACTCCTTGGACGCGGTCGGGTAGTCGATCCAGTGGTAGAGGCAGCGGCGCTTGAGCGCGTCGTGGACCTCGCGGGTCCGGTTGGATGTGAGCACCACGCGGGGCGTCATCTTCGCGCGGATCGTGCCGATCTCGGGGACCGTCACCTGGAAGTCCGACAGGATCTCGAGCAGGTACGCCTCGAACTCCTCGTCAGCCCGGTCGATCTCGTCGATCAACAGCACGGGCGCCGTGCCTTCGTCCGCCTCAAGCGCCTGCAGCAGGGGCCGTTTGAGCAGGAACTCCGGGCCGAAGATGTCGTGCGCCGTCGCCTTGTCGATCTCGCCGCGCGCCTCCATCAGGCGGATCTCCAGCATCTGGCGGGGGTAGTTCCACTCGTAGACGGCCGTGTTGACGTCCAGGCCCTCGTAGCACTGGAGCCGGATGAGCCGTGTCCCGAGGGTGGTGGCGAGGACCTTCGCCAGCTCGGTCTTGCCGACGCCCGCCTCGCCCTCGAGCAGCAGCGGCCGGCCGAGCTCGAGCGCCAGGAACACGGTGGTTGCGAGCGAGCGCTCGGCGATGTAGCCGTGATCGCGGAACGCGGCCGTGATGCCCTCGATGCTGCGGGTCGCCTCCGGGCGCCCGTCGCGGGCCGAGGAACGGGTTGCAGCCGCTGCGGCGGCGGTGCGAGGCTGATCGGATTCCATGGGGGCCGATCCTACACCGGGGACTCGTGTCGGGCACCCGCGAGCCGGCGACGCGAAACGCGGCGGTTGGCGCGTCAGGGGGCCGGCGTCGGGGTCGGCGTCGGACTCGGGCTGGGGCTGACGTCGGGGTCGGAGCTCAGGCTGGCGTTGGGGGCGATCGTCACCGTCACTACCCGGCTCTGCCGGAGCACCGTGCCATCGGGCCGCAGGGCGACCACCCGGAGCCGAACCTCCACGACCCCGTCAGGCACCCGCATCCGGAGCGCCTGTGCTGGCGGGCTGGCGAACTCGCCGACGATCCGAGTGCCCGGGGCGGCCGGGTAGGTCGGTTTCGGGGCGGGTCCGGACGTGGACCACGTGGCGAGCAGGAGGTAGCTGTGCGCCCCCCGGGTGGCCGTCCAGCGCACCGCCACGCGCGGGCCGCTGATCAGGCGTGCCCGGAGCACGGGCCGGTGGATCGCCGGCTTGGAGGTGGAGGTGGCGGCCGGAGATGGATCCGTGCGCGCGGGCCGCGCGGTCGGCGACGGCGATGGCGTGGACGTCGCCGCAGACGGGGGCGAAGCGGTCGCGGCCCCGCCCGGCGTCGGCGATGGGGATCGTTGCGGTGGCTGCGAGGCGGGTGGCTGCGAGGCGGGTCGGCCGGTCTCTTCTGGAGGTCTTGAGCGGGTGGGCGTCGGCTGGGGCAGCACCGCGACCGGAGACTGGTGCTCCACCTGGAGGCGGCCATCGCGCATCGTGGCCGTGTCACCGGGGCCAAGGACGGTGTCGCCGACCCGCGCCGACCCTCCCTGCCCGACCGTGACGACGGCGCCCTCGGGGAGGAGGAGGCCGTCGGGATCCTCGAGGGTCGTGCCGTCGATGAGCGCGACCTCGACGTTGACGAGCCCGGCCAGCTCAGGGGCCGGGCCTGCCGAGGGACGAGGAGCCAGGACAGACGCGCCAACGGCGATGGCAAGCGCGAGCCCGGCCAGCCCCATGCCGGCTCCGAGCAGTCCCCGGCTGGTCACGATCCACCGTCGCCGCGGCGGACGCGGCGACGCCGGGGGCAGGCTCGAGGCAACGGCCCGGAGACGCCCCTCGAGGCCGTCAGCGAACGCGGGGTCCGGCGGTGGCACGGGTCGCCTGCCGGCCTCGTCGAGCTGGCGGCGGGTGTCGTCGCTCACGACCCGTCCTCCGTCGTGAGGGCCTTGCGCAGCGCCCGCGTCGCGCGGTGGACCACGACTGCCATCGTCGCCTTGGACGTGCCCATGGCGGCCGCCGCCTCGTCGGGGCTGAGCCCCGCGAGATACCGCAGCGAGAGCGCCTGCTGGTAGCGGGGGCTCAGGAGGTCCATTGCGGCCAGCACCTCCGCGACGGCGTCACGGGCGCCAACCTCGTCCGCGGGATCAGGCGGCTCCTGGGCATGCAGGTTGCGCAGCGCGACCGCGGTGCGCTCGGAGCCGGAACGTCCGGCCCGGCGGTAATGGTCGGCAAGCTCGTTGGCGACGATGCGGAACAGCCACGGCCCGAAGCCGCCCGGCCGCCACGCGAAGGAGCCCAGGTTGCGCAGCGCGCGCTCGAAGGCCGCCGAGGTGATGTCCTCGGCGACCTCCACCGCACCTGTCCGGCGATAGGCGAACGCATAGACACGCGGCAGGTATCGCCTGTAGAGCTCGGCGAAGGCCGACGGATCGACCCTCGCCCGCTCGACCAGTTCCCGCTCATCGCCTTCGGCATCTGCGCGCCCTTCCACCGGGCCCAGTGTGACGGCCGCGGCGATGGTGGGCTACGTCGCGGGGACGAACCCGTTCGGGATGCGAACCCGGTCGGGCCCGCCGAACGAGACAATCCGGTTGTGGGCGTTGAGGGCGACCACCGCGTAGCGGACCACCTGGCCGGCCTTCACATCCGTGTCCAAGTACCGGCGGCGGCCGTCCTCGCCCGTCCGGTAGACGGCCTCACGAGGACCACCATCGACCGAGCGATACAGCACGTACCGGACGGCCGCCGGCCGCGCGGCGTCCGACCAGTGGCAGGCGACGCCACGATGCCCGGCGTCGATCACCACCGCACAGCCAAGGCGCAGCGTCTCGGCCTGCCGTCCGACGTGGACCGTGACCCGTGCGCTCCTCGCGACCCTCGTCCCGTCCGCCGCCAGCCCGATCACGCGGTAGTGATAGGTATGGCCGGAACGGATGTTGCGGTCGGCATGCCGAAGCGCGTCGGCAGCGGGGATCGTGGCAGCGAGCCGGCGCGGGGCGGCGTCCACGGAGCGCCACAGCCGGAAGGCACGGATGGCGACACCATCGGGAGCCGACCAGCGGCAGACGATCGCCCGGTTGGGCGCGGCGGATGCCAGCGGGTTCGGGACCACGAGCGCACAACCGAGCTTGATCGGCGCGAGGTCGGCGTTGGCCTTGGTCGCGGTCCCTGGGGTGGCAAGCGCGGCCTGCGGGAGCACCAGGGCGGCCAGCATTGCGGCCCCCAGGAAGCGGGCCAGCCGGGTTCGTCGCATGGGGGCTATCCCTCCGTGGTGTGGGTTGATCACCAAGGACAACGCGGAGGACCCCGAACGATTACACCCCGGCCGCCCAGACACCTCGACCGGCCGCCACCCGGCGGGGCCGTCAGCCCTGCGGCGGTTCGAGATGGCGAGCGTAGGGCGGAAACCGGAATCGCTGGCTGCGGTTGAGGATGCCGCCGTGGGCGAGGCGGGCGACGGTCGCCGCGGTCGGTGGCTGGCCGGCCACCAGGCGCGGCAGGAGGAGGTCGGCAGCGGTCGCCATCGAGTACGCGCCGCAGCTGGGCAGGCCGACGATGGCGGCACGGCCGATCACGGCCAGCCAGAGCATGGAGCCCGGGTGGGATGGCACGCCGTGGCGGACGATCCTTCCGCCCATGGCCTCGACGGCAAGGAAGAAGGGGTCCGCAGGGTTCGTGCTCGCGCCGCCTGCGGTGAGCACGATTGCGGCCCGGAGGGGTCCGGGCGCAATCGCCGCGCCGAGCGCCTCCGTGACAGCGACCACGTCGTCGCGCACGTAGGCCACCATCCCGAGACGCGCACCCATGCCCTCCGCCTTGGACTGGATGGAGGTCTCGAACCGGCTGCGCGCCGCTCCGGTCACCCGCTCCTTGACCACCGCGGCCAGACGGACCGGCCGGAAGGGACGGACCCCAACCAGCGGGCCGCCGCGCCGCGCCACCGACTCACCCGCGACAAGAATGGCCTCCGGCACCAGGTGGGGTGCGATCTTGACGCTCGCCACGAGGTCACCGGGCTCGACGACCTGCCCGTCGAAGACCGTGAACACCTCGAGCGGATCCATGCGGTTGAGACGCTCCAGCGCCGCGAGCCGGACCTCCACCACGCCGGCCGCGGTGGCGACCAGGTCCAGCCGTGACTGGACGGGCCCCCGCGGCGTGACCGCGGCCCCCTCCCCCACGACGGCGGCCGCGAGACGCACCGCCGCGTCGTCCTCGTGCACATCCCCGGGGTCCGGCACCAGGACGGTGACGGCGGCACCGGCGGGTGCCTCGGCGACAAGGGCCAGGTCCTCCGGTGACAGCCGCGTTCCTTTCGGCAGGCGACGACCCGCGATCGAGAGGTCGCGGGTCAGGATCGCGCCGCTGAGCCCGGCGGACGGTGTACGGCCCGGGACGATCTGCTCGAGCCGCATCCGTCGGGTTCCGGAAGCCGCAGCGTCAGCCGAGCCGGGCCAGGGCCGCCTCGATCGCCCGGCGCGTGACCACGGTCGCCATCGCGGTGCGGTAGTCGCGTCCGGCGTGGATGTCGGCGTTGACCTCGACCTCGTCGGTCGCGTGGGCCGCGGCGGCCGCGATGGCCGACGCCGACCCGTCGGTGCCGACGAGCGCGGCCTCGACCTCTGGAGCCCGGTAGGCGTGCTCGTGGACACCGGTGATGCCGATCCCGGCCGAGGCAATCCGGCCATCGGTGCCGCTGATCACGACGGCGGCGACGCCTACCATCGCGTACCCGGATGCCGGCTGCTCGAGCGAGGCGTAGGCCGAGCCGGCGTGATCGAGCGGGGCCGGCAGGATGACCTGGGTGACGAGCTCGTCGTGCCCCAGCCCGGTCATGAACGCGCCTTCGAAGAAGCCGTCTGCACGCACGGTCCTCGTGCCGCGCGCGGACTGCAGCACGAGTTCCGCGTCCAGGGCCAGCAGCGCCGCCGGGAGATCGGAGCTGGGGTCCGCATGGGCGATCGCGCCGCCCAAGGTCCCGCGATTCCGGACCTGGACGTCGCCGATGGTCGGGAGGACATCGTGGAGCACGCCGTACTGGTTCGCCGGAGAGTCCAGCAGGTCTGCGTACGTGGTGAGGGCACCGACCGCGAGCCGCCCGTCGCCCAGCCGGTGGACCCCGCGCAGCTCGGCCAGCCGTCCGATGTCCACCAGCATGGCCGGCTGGGCCAGCCGGAGCTTCATCAGCGGCAGCAGGCTCATGCCGCCGGCGATGACCTTGGCGCCGTCGTCCGACGCGAGGATCTGGAGCGCCTCGTCGACGCTGCTCGCCCGGGTGTACCCGACGGCCGCCGGGATCATGCCTGGCCTCCCTTCGCGGCCTGGATCGCTCCCCAGACCTTCTGTGCGGTGTACGGCATGTCGAGATGGCGGATGCCGAGCGGGCTCAGCGCGTCGATGACGGCGTTGGCCACGGCGGCGGTGCTGGCGATGCAGCCGGCCTCACCGACGCCCTTCACGCCCAGCGCGTTGACCGGGGACGGTGTGATGGTCTCGTCCAGCTCGAAGGCCGGCAGCCACGACGCCCGTGGCAGCGCATAGTCCAGCATCGACCCGCTGAGGAGCTGACCGTCATCGCTGTAGATGGCCTCCTCCCACAGTGCCTGACCGATGCCCTGGGCGATGCCGCCGTGGAGCTGGCCGTCCACGATCATCGGGTTGATCTTCTTGCCGACATCATCCACCGCCACGTAGCGGACGAGATCGACCACTCCAGTCTCCTCGTCGATCTCGACGATCGCGATGTGGGTCCCGAACGGGAACGTGCAGTTGGGCGTGTCGTGGTAGGCGGTCTCGTCCAGGTAGGGCTCCATGCCCGCCGGCGTGTCGAACGCGAGATCCAGGGCGAACGCGATCTCCTGGATGGTCTTGACCTTGTCGGGCGAGCCTTTGACGCTGTAGTTCGGTCCGTCGATCTCGATGTCCTCGGGGGCTGCCTCCAGCATGTGGGCGGCGTACAAGCGTGCCTTCTCTCGGATCTTGGCCGCCGCCTTGAGCGCGGCGCCGGTGCCCACGTTTGACGTGCGGCTGCCGTAGGAGCCATAGCCGAACGGGGTGCCCTGGGTGTCCGAGTGCTGGATCACGATGTCGTCCATCGGGATCCCCAGCTCGTGGCTGATGATCTGCGCATAGGTGGTCTCGTGACCCTGGCCCTGCGGCTGGGTGCCCATCGTGACCACGACCTTGCCGGTCAGGTGGACCTTGATATTGGACGACTCCCACATCGCCGCGCCCCAGCCCTCACCGACGGCGCCGATCCACTTCGACGGCGCGACACCGCAGACCTCGATGTAGGTGGACAGGCCGACCCCCATGAGCCTGCCGCGGCGCTTCGCCTCGGCCTTCCTTGCCGCGCGGTCGGCGTAGCCGGCCATCGCCAGCGCCTTGTCAAGGGCGGGCTCGTAGTTGCCGGAGTCGATGAACAGCTTGCTGCCATTGACGGCCGTGAGGAGGCCGGACGGGTTGTCGTAGGGGAAGCTGTCGGGCGGCAGAAAGTTCCGCCGCCGGATCTCGACCGGGTCGATCCCCAGCTCGTCTGCCACCAGGTCCATGGCCCGCTCGACCACGTAGGTGGCCTCTGGGCGGCCGGCACCTCGATACGCGTCCACGAACGTCGTGTTCGTGTAGACGCCGGTGACCTCGCAATGGACGTTCGGGATCTTGTACGGACCCGACAGGATCCGGCCGTAGAGCGTCGTCGGGATGCCCGGGCCGATCGT
This sequence comes from uncultured Chloroflexia bacterium, assembly GCA_963713975.1. GTDB lineage: Bacteria > Chloroflexota > Limnocylindria > Limnocylindrales > CSP1-4 > CAIXZV01. The sequence goes on along the minus strand of OY970218.1, from coordinate 2,745,737 downwards.
GGACAGGCGTCCGCCCAGGTTGGCGTACGTCCTGACGCGAAGGCCATGGACCTCGCCCGTCTTCGTCGCCGCAGCCTCGACGTACGTGATGTGGTCCCGGCCATGGATCGTGCTGTGGTAGCTCTCGCGGCGGGACTCCACCCACTTGACCGGCCGGCCGCCGATCAGCTTGCTGGCGAACATCACCAGCGCCATGTCCGCGTAGCAGAAGATCTTGGTGCCGAAGGCGCCACCGACGTCCGGGCTGATGCACCGCACCTTGTGCTCCGGGATGCCGGTCACGAAGGCCGTCAGCAGCAGCCGCTGGATGTGCGGGGTCTGGCTGGACATCCAGATCGTGTACTCGTCCGTCCCCGGGTTGTACCAGCCGATGTCGCCCCGGACCTCCATCGGGTTCGGGATCAGTCGCTGGTTGACCAGGCGCTGACGGACCACGACCTCCGCGCCGTCGAAGGCGGCGTCGGTGCCCGCCTTGTCGCCGACGGACCAGTCGAACACCACGTTGTTGGGCGCGTTCTCGTGGAGCTGGGGGGCGCCGGTCTGGGTCGCCTTCTCGGCGTCCACGACGGCTGGAAGCGGCTCCCAATCGACCTGGATCAGCTCGATCGCGTCCACCGCCTGCTCCAGGGTCTCGGCGATCACCGCCGCCACCCCCTCACCGGTCCACTTGACCGAGTCCGTGGCCAGCACCCGAGGCATGTTGACGTTGTTCCGGATGCCGGAGGCGCCGCCCGCCGGCCAGGCCATGGGGAGCGGGTTGTACGGGATGTCCGCGCCGACGATCACCGCGAGGACACCAGGCGCCGCTTTGGCCACCGTGGTGTCGATGGCCTTGACGTTGGCGTGGGCGTAGGGGCTCCGGAGGATCGACATATGGACCATGCCGGGCATGCTGATGTCGTCGAGGTAGCGGCCCTTGCCGGTGATGAACCGGGGATCTTCGACCCGCTTGACGGGCGCGCCGAGGACGTCGGTGGTCACGTCGCTCCTCCTCAGGCCATTGCGGTGGTGGCGCCGTCGCGCATGACCCGGGCGGCCTCGCGCACGGCCAGCACGATGTTGTGGTAGCCGGTGCAGCGGCAGATGTTGCCCTCGATGGCATGGCGGATCTCGGTGTCCGTGGGCTCCGCGTTGCGGGCAAGCAGGTCGGCGGCTGCCATGATCATCCCCGGGGTGCAGAAGCCGCACTGCAGACCATGTTTCTCCCAGAACGCGTTCTGAAGCGGGTGGAGGCTGCCCACGTCCCCCATCCCCTCGATGGTGGTGACGCTCGAGCCATCCGCCTGGACGGCGAGCATGGTGCAGCTCTTCACGGCCTTCCCATCGACGTGGACGGTGCAGGCCCCGCACTGGCTCGTGTCGCAGCCGACGTGCGTCCCGGTCAGGCCCAGCTCCTCGCGGATGACCTGGACGAGGAGCCGACGCGGCTCGACGTCCACCTCCCGGTGCTCACCGTTCACCTCGAGCGCGATGCGCAGCTCGGACACCGGGACGACCTCCTCACCGACCAGGCGGTGCAGCTTCCCGGCACGGCCGGGGGCAGGACGGATGCCACAGGACCAATGGCCCGCGTCCGCTGGGCCATGTGGCCCGACCGGACGGCTTCCCGGATGGTGGCAGGCTGGCGCCTCGGGCGCAACCCGGTGTTGCTGCCCGGAGCCAGCCGGGGCCGTCGGGGGTCGATGTTGGGCGGGTCAGGGCAGGTCGGGTCAACCTGGCTTGTCTGCCGCCGGCACGCCCGCGGTCTTGGGCAGCGTGTTGACCGTCCGTGGGTCGAGGCCTGCCTCGACCGCCTCGGCGACCGGCATGCCGGCAAGCGTCGCTGCACGCCCCAGCGCCTCCAGCGCCCGACGCGCAACGGCGGGATCCAGGCCCGTCAGGGGAGACGCGTTTGCGATCCCTACTCGCTCCAGTCCCCTTGCGCCGGCCGAGGCGGCATACCGCGCGGCCCACACCAGCTGGGGAGCCTGGTCCCAGGCCTCGGCACCGTCCCCGGACCTGAGCACGGCGCAGATGATGCCGCGGTCCGCGGGCGCGGCCCGGACCAGGTGCCAGTTGTCCGGACCGGCGATGAGGTCGAACAGATACGAGCTGTACGGGGCATCGAAGACCGTCGGGGCGCCTGTCGCATGGGCGGATCCGCCCGTGATGGCCAGCATCGCGTGGAGGTCGGGCGCCAGCGCCAGCAGTCGCCGCTGGGCCAGTCTGAAGCCGTCCCGGGCAGCCGTGTCCTCGCCGATCCCGACCACCTCCGGCTCCATGACCTGCACGACCGGACAGCCCGCCGCCGCCAATGCCGCCAGCTCACCGGCCAGCGCGTCCGCAAGCTCAACTGCGCGACTCGCCACGCGTCGAGGGTTGCCTGCCGCGACGCCCTCCCCCGTCGCCAGCGTCCACGGCCCCGGGATCGGCTGGGCGACCGGCGTGCCGGTGAGAGCCGCGGTGGCACACCATGCCCGGACCAGCATCCCCCCGGGCCCGGCGTCGCCCTGCCGGAGCGCCTCGGACACGGCCCGTGCCGGGTCGGGCCAGCGCACGCTCCCATCGGTCAGGAGACCCAGCCCGGCTTCGACCTGTGCCGTCACCGCCTCCGCAGCGACGCGGTCGATCGCAACCGCCAGGTCGGTCGAGGCCGCGCGACCTGCCGCGACCGCCGCCTCGAGGTCGGCCAGCCGGTCCCCACCGGTTGAGACACGGGGCCAGGGACCGTTGAGCATCGCGAACACGCCCTGATCGTAGCGGTCCTTCCAATCCACGCGGAGCGATCGGGCGAACAGGGGGCGATGGAGTCCCTCGTAGCCCTGCCCTCCGGCCCGCTGTCGATGCTGGTCGGGCGGTCGTTTCTTCCCGGGCCTCGCACGGCGATGCCGCCGGTTGGCCCTCCCGGCGTTCGGTATGATCTCGGGACAGGGACGGGAACGGCGCCGAGGGAGACTCGCTTGCGGGAGCCGGAAGACGTACGTGCCAGGAAGAAGGCCGAGGACGCCGCCCTGCTCGCCCGGATCGTGGACAGGGACGAGCGAGCCGTCGAGGAGCTCTACGCGCGCTACTCAGGACCGCTGTACTCCCTCGCCTACCAGGTCACAGGTGCCGAGCGCTTCGCCCAGGACGTGGTCCAGGAGGTCTTCGTCGCGCTCTGGCGCGATGCCAGCCGGTTCGACCCGGAGCGCGGAGCCGTGGCTCCGTGGCTGTTCTCGCTCGCCAGGCACAAGGCGATCGACCTGGTCCGCCGCGAAGCCAACATCCGCAAGCGCACGGCGGACGTGGACCTCGAGTTCCACGAGGCCGACGACGACGTGGACCACGAGGCGTGGGTGCGAATCCGCAAGGAGAAGGTCCTCGAGGCCATCGAGGAGCTGACACCCATCCAGCGTGAATCGCTGGAGCTCGCCTTCTTCCATGGGCTGACGCACGTCGAGGTCTCGGAACGACTCGACATCCCCCTGGGAACGGCCAAGACGCGCATCCGCAGCGCGCTACTGCGCCTCCGAGACGTCCTGGGAGACTCCATCTCCGAGCTGCCCGCCGCGGACGCGGTCCTTGGAGCCGAGGGATGATCCACGGCGCGGCCGAGCTGCTGCTGCCGGCGGGCGCCGCGCTCGACGACCTCGCGCCGGACGAGCGCGCACGGTACGAGGTCCACCGCCGGACCTGCGCCGACTGCCGGGACCTCGAGCTGGAACTCGGCCAGGTGATGGCCGACCTGGCGCTCGCGGCGCCGGAGCGCGTTCCGCCGCCCGACCTGCTGCTCGGGATCCGCCGTGCGCTCGCCACCGAGCCCGACCCGAAGCGCGTTCCCGGGCTGGTCGTCCTGCCCCCCGTCGCGTCCGCTGCGGGCCCCGCGGCGCCCGCCGGCGAACTCATCCCGTTGCGGCGCCCCGGTTCCCGCCGGCCCCTCCTCGCCGCGCTCGGCCTCGCGGCCGGGATCGGGTTCCTTGCCGTCGGGCTGGGGGCCCGGAGCATCACGCTACAGCAGGACCTGGATCGGGCATCGGCGCAGGTCGCGGCGCTGGGATCGGCGCTCGCCCAGCGGGGCAACGCCATGACGGTGGTCGCGAACCCATCCCACGTCACGGTCGCATTGCACGCCGAGCCGCTGGCCCCCAGCGCCCAGGCCGCCGTCGTCTATGTGCCGGGCGCCAATTCGTCGTACATCGTCGCGCAGGGCCTGCCGCCCACCCCGGCCGGGCACGGCTACCAGCTCTGGTACGCCGACGACGCAGGCGTTCACCCCCTCCAGGTGGTCGGCTTCGACGGCAGTGGCGCGTTCGTGGCCCCGATCGGCGTCGACCTCGCCAACAGCACCGCCGTGATGATCACGCTCGAGCCGGAAGGCGGGGTCCAAGGCGAGCCCGGACCGCAGGTCGTGTTCGGGGAGCTCTGAGGCGGTCGAGTCGGGCGGGGTTCGCGACCGGGCCGGGCGGGCCTCAGGACCAGACTGCGACGCCCAGCGTCCAGAGCACCGCGAACGCCGCGATCAGGGCCGCCACACCGGCGATCCGAACCACCTGGTTGCCCGCGACGCCGAACGCCGGCACCGTCGATCCCGGCGTCGGACCCGGGCGCAGCCAGATCGACCGGATGGTCGGCACCCCGGTCGGCGCGATCAACGCACCCAACAGGAACCCCGTCGCGAGGCCGCCAATGTGCGCCCAGTTGTCGATGGTGCCGCCCATCGAGAGGCCCAGGATCATGTTGAGGACCACCAGGGCGGCAATCTGCCCGAGGAACGAGCGGGAGCCCCGGTCCAGAAGCGGCCGATGGATGAACTGGACCGCGATCAGCACGCCGAACAGGCCGAAGACCGCCCCCGACGCCCCCACGCTGAACTGCGCGGAACCGAATGCGAACGTCGCGAGCGAGCCGCCGGCCGCCGCGATCAGGTAGAACGCCAGGAACCACCGGCGCCCGTAGAGCCGCTCCGTGAAGGGGCCGGCGAGGTACAGCGCATACATGTTCATGATCAGGTGGAGCGGCATCTCGGTGAGCTTCGCGTGGACCAGGGTGACCGTCCACAGGCGCCAGATCTCGCCGTCCGCGAGGGCCACCTTGTTCATCATCAGCAGCTCGCCGAGCGCCTTGCCCTGTTCGCCGCCGAACTCGACGAACAAGGACACGACCACGGTGATCGCGAGCAGGATGAGCGAGTACGACATGCCGGTGTCGCCGCGTGCCCGGGCGAAGTAGCGGCCCGCCGCACCCTTGTCCCCGACCTCCTTGGACAGCCAGCCCATCCGCGAGGCGATCTCCGCCTTGTCGTCCTGGGGCGCCCGCCGGTCCGCCTGGCGATATGCGTTCAGCGCGCCCTGCAGGTCACCCGACCGTACCCGGGCCGCGGCGACGTTGCGCCATGCCACGTAGGTGTAGGGGTTCTCGGGCAGGTCTGTCGCTGCCTCCCAGTTGCGCAGGGCCTGGGCGTCGTCGTCCAGCCGGTGCAGCGCCTCGCCAAGCCCCACCATCGCGCGGGCGGTGACCGCCGGGTCGTCGAAGCCGATCACGCGCTGGTACAGCCGGGCGGCATCGATGAAGTCCGCGGAGATCATCAGCTGGGCGGCGTGCGCCAGGGCGCCCTCGGCCGCCTCGCGGGTCAGGGGGCCGGACTGCGCCAGCAGGGCCTGGGGGTCGACGGACGGCGGGAGGGTCACGGGGGCGACTGTACCTGAGGTGGCCGTTCAGCCCGGCGCGAGTAGACTCGGGGCCATGTGCGGCCGGTTCACCCAGCAACGCCCGACCTCCGACATCGCGAGCATCTTCGATGCCGACGACCTCGCGGATGACCCGGGCGGACGCTACAACGTCGCACCCACCGATGAGGCGGCGGTCGTGGTCCAGCGCGAGGACCGGCGGGCCGTCGTGCGCTACCGCTGGGGACTCGTCCCGTCCTGGGCGGACCCTCGCAAGGCGTCGCGAGCCTTCAACGCCCGGGCGGAGTCGCTTGCGACGAGCGGGATGTTCCGGGACGCCTACCGCCGACGCCGCTGCCTGGTCCCGGTGGACGGCTTCTACGAGTGGCAGAAGGATGGGGCACGGCGGCAGCCGGTGCGGATCCACGAACCGGACGAAGGACTGCTGGCCCTGGCCGGGCTCTGGACCGGGCGACGCGACGAGGCGACCGGCGACTGGCTGCGGACGTTCACCATCATCACGACCCGGCCCAACGACTTCATGGCCACCATCCATGACCGGATGCCGGTCGTGGTGCCGCCCGACGGATGGGCGACATGGCTCGACCCGACACCGCGGGATCCCGGCGAGCTCCGGGCACTGCTCGAGCCGCGGGAGGACGTGGTGCTGGCCGCGTATCCCGTCGCCACCCTCGTCAACAACGTGCGGAACGACGGACCCGAGTTGATCCTGCCGATCGACATAACCGCGGAACTGGCCCCGGACATGCCCGCGGAGCCGCCATCCGGGCCTCCGACCGGCCCCTGATCGGTCAGTCGGTCCCGATCGGTCAGTCGGTCCCGATCACCTCCGCCGTGCCCCAGCCGTTGTCGCCGACCGCAGCCGCGAATGCCTCCGCCGGTACGGCACCGGCGTCGAGAGCCGCCGCGTAGGCGCCAACGAACGCGCCGAACGCCCCGTCGTCGGCCTCTCCCGGGACAGCCAGCACCGTCGCGCCCGAGGGAACGGCCGCCGGAATCGACCCGTCGGGTGGGACCAGCACCACCAGGTGTGCGCCGGCGAACGCCGCCGCGTCGATGGCCGCCGGGAGCGCGTCGGCGGGGACGTCGTCCGCCACGACGAGGACCCGGAAGTCCGTGACGTAGCCGAGCCCGAGAGCCACGTCGGCGACATCGAGGCGCGGTCCCCCGGAACCTACGGGCGAAACGGCCGGCGGCAGTGGCTCGTCCCCGAGCACCGCTCTGTCGGCCTCCGGCGGCGTGGTCACCACGGGCGTCCGCCGGGCCGGATCCCGGAGCATCGCGGCATGGCCGACCCCGGCTCGGGCCAGGGCGATCAGCAGCGCGTCCCCGGCAGGATCATCGCCGGCGCGACCGACGAGCTCCACACGCGCGTCCTTCGCGGCGGCGGCGAGTGCAATCTCGGAGCAGCGTCCGGCCGGGCCGGCAGGCTCGGTCTCGCGCCACGCGGGGACTCCAACGACGGCGATCATGGGATGAGTCTAGGCGGAGCGGCGGAGGGATGCCGTTGGGAGGGCGTAGTCCCAGGGACTTGCGAATCGGGCCAATGGCCCGGCTGGCACTAGTGCTCGCCCGTGGGTGACGGCGTTGGGCTGGGCCAGGGGGTCCGGTCGGGCGTGGCCGTTCCCTTCGGCACCGGGGTGTGCGTCTCTTCCTCTCCGTCATCGTCGTCATGGGTCGGCTCGGGAGTCGGCGACGGCTTCGGCGTCCCCTGAGGCCGGTTCGTGGGTGACGGCGTGCGGGACGAATCGGCGCCGCCATCTTCATCGGGCTCTTTCGTCTCGCCAGGGGCGTGGGTGTCCGATTCGTCGCTGGCCGCGGGCTCGAGCGAGCCGTCCGGTGTCGGGGCTGGCGACTGCGTGACCTCCGGCGCGGTCAGCTCCTCTGGCGACGGGCTGGGCCCGACCGACGGCGAGGGGACGACGACCGACGGTCCCGGTGTCGGGGAGGGCCGCTCATCGAACAGGCCCAATGCGCCGGCCGTCGCGAAACCGCCACCACCCGCGACGACGACGACCGCCAGCACCAGCGCCAGCGCCTGGGCTCGAACCACTGCCGGGAAGCCACCGCCGAAGGTGACCCGGAACGAGTCGCGGATCGCCGCGAGCAAGCCGCCGGCAGCCCCGCGCCGCAGGGCGCTTCCGGCCGCGATCACGGGCGCCGGGACGGGCTCTGCCGCGACCGCCGTCATCACCCGGTCCGTGAACCCGGCCGAGGGCGTGACGCCGCCGCGGGCGGCGACAGTCTCGATGTCACGGGCCAGGCGGACCTCGGCGGAGAGCTCATCCGGGGCGATCCCGGACACGCCGTCCAGCTCGTCGGGACCGAAGGGCCTGGCCCGCTCGCCCGGTCGGCCGGCGGTCATCGTTCCGCCTCCTCGAGAGCGCCGCGCAGGCGCGCGAGCCCTCGATGCAGGTGTGTCTTCACGGTCCCGAGCGGACGATTGGTGGCGGTGGCGATCTCCGCCAGGGAGCGCTCCGCGAAGAATTGGAGGGCCACGACCTCACGGTACGGCTCGTCCAGTGACGCAACCGCCGCCCGGATGTGGGAGTCGCGTTCCGTGCGCAGCAGCGTGTGCGCCGGATCAAGGGCGTCCATCGAGACGCTCGTCCGGTACCGGTCGTGACCGGACGGGTCCGACTCGGCCGCGATGGGATCCAGCCAGGTGACCTGCTTGCGCTGGGCGGCGCGACGGATGGCAAGACGGACGGCGATCCGTGACAACCAGGCGCCGAACACGCCATCACCGCGCCAGGTCCCGAGCGACCGGAACGCGATCACGAAGGCCTCCTGCGCCACGTCCTCGGCCTCGGAGCGATCGCCAAGGACCCGCGCGCACGCCGAAACGACCGACGGGCCCTCCCGCTCGACAAGGAGTCGGAAGGCGTCGCGGTCGCCGGCAAGCACAGCGTCGACGATCGTGCGGTCATCGCTCGTGGCTCCGGTGTCCTTGGTACGGGTCTGGGGCCGGTCGACCAGGGCTCCCTCCATCCTGCGAGGCGTCGAGTCTGCCCGATGGGGCGGCTCGCCGGGAACCGGACCGGTTCCAGACGCGATCGTCGCGGCTCGAGCCGGCTCCCATCGCAGGACGGAGGTCACGAAGCCTCTGGCCCGATCGGTCTAGTCGTCGCTGTCGTCCTCACCGTCGTGGGTCGGTTCGGCGGTTGCATGGTCACTGTCGCCGTCGTCGTGGCCGTCATGGTCGTCGCCGGCATCCTCGTCCGGCTCGTCGTCACCATCGTCGTGGCCGGCCGTGCTGTCCTTGCTGGTGGTCGTCGAGTCGCTGGCGTAGACCGGCTCCGCGGTCTCGGTGGCCTCGGGCGTCTCGGTCGGCTCCGCGGTCTCGGTGGCCTCGGGCGTCTCGGTCGGCTCCGCGGTCTCGGTGGCCTCGGGCGTCTCGGTCGGCTCCGCGGTCTCGGTGGCCTCGGGCGTCGAGGTGGCCCCAGCCGCCACGGCTTCGGCTGCGGCCGGGCTGGTGTCGTCCTGTCGTCCGCCCGAGACGAAGCTGCTGGTCGCGAACGCGGCGCCCGCCACCAGGAACAGGGCTACCGTCGCGGTCCCGACGGAGCGGGCCATTGCTGTGGTTGAACGCATGCTGGGTGCTCCGCTGGATTGCGGCCTCCCTCGCTGGCGCCGCCTCACTCCTCCCGAGACATCCGCGGGCACAAAGGTTTCAGCCGACGGCCCGGACGAGCAGGCTCGGGGGTGCGGACGGTGCGGGCTGCGAACAGCCCGCGACTACGCTTCCGACGCCGGGGCAACGGGCTCCGCGTCCCGGACAACCTCGACCGGACCGAGCGCCGCCGCCTCGAGCGCTTCGCCGAACTGGTCGTGGTCCCCCACCAGCACCACCCCGGCCTCCTCGGGCCGCACGTGCGAGCGTGCGACCCGCTGTACGTCGGCGGCAGTCACGGCCTCGATGGCGGGCCGGTAACGGTCGAGCTCGTCGTGATCGAGCCCGTGGACGAAGAGCCCGGCGAGCGAGCCGGCCACGGGTCCGGGCGTCTCGAACCGCAGCGGGAAGACCCCCACGAGGTAGTCGCGGGCGGCCCGCAGCTCGGCGTCGCTCACGAGACCCTCGCGGATCCTGTCCAGCTCCACCAGGAACTCGTGCAGGGCGGGGACGGTGACCTCCGTGTTGACTGCCGCACGCGCGGTGAAGGGTCCGCGGCCGCGGCGAAGGTCGAAGCCCGCGCTCGCGCCGTAGGTGTACCCCTTCTCCTCGCGCAGATTCATGTTCAGTCTGGAGTTGAACAGCCCGCCCAGGATCGCGCTCATCACGGCGACCGCGTGGTAGTCCGGATGGCGGCGCCGGAGGCCCGGGTGGCCGATCCGGATCTCGCTCTGCACCGAGCCGGGCCGGTGCACCACCCGGACGAAGCGCGCGTTGGCGGCGGCCGAATCGTCGATCGTGGCGGGCTCGGGCTCGCCGGTTCCCGACCAGTCGCCGAACAGCGCCTCGGCGGACCGGATGATCTCGTCCGGATCCACGTCGCCGGCGATGACGAGCGCGGCGCTCGAGGGAACGTAGGCGCGGTGATGGACCGCTCGCAGCTCCGACGCCGTCAGGCCCTCGACCGTCTCGGCGGCTCCTCCGGCGGGACGGCGGTACGGGCTCGACGACGCGTAGATGGACGAGACGTACGCCTCGTCCGCACGCCGGCGGGGATCCGCCTTCGCCTGGAGCAGGTCGGTCAGGCGCTCGTCCCGCAGGCGCTCGATCTCGCTCTCGGGGAACGCCGGGCGACGGACCACCTCCGCGAGGAGGTCGAGGGCGGGGACGAGCCGGCTCGCCGGAACATCAAGGCCCGCCGAGACCGCATCCCAGCCGGCCTCCGCGTGGATCGACGCACCGAGTCGCTCTGCGGCCTCGGTGAGGGCGATCGCGTCGCGGATCTCGGTGCCCTCGGTAAGGCCCCGCGCGGTGAGGACCGTCGCGCCGCCCAGGTCATCGGGCTCGTCGGCCGCGCCGGTCCGGAGCGCCAAGGACGCCGCGACGAGCTCCCGTCCGGGCATCGGCGTGACGATGACCTGGAGACCGTTGGCGAGGGTCGTGCGAACCGTGCCCGGAAACTCGTACGGGCGCGGATGACCCGGCACCGGCCGCTCCGTGATCATGTCGGGACCGGTGCTCATGCCGCCTCCTCGCCGGCCGGCTCGCCGGTCGTCGTGGGAACGTAGGTCAGGACGATCCGGTTGTCCGGCCGGAAGATCGCTCGAGCGGCGTCCCGGATCTGTTCCGCCGTCACGGACAGGTACCGCGGCAGCAGCGTGTTCACGAGGCCGGGGTCGTCGAACAGGGTCGCGAACATGGACAGCCGGTCCGCCCGCTCCTCGACGCGCGCCAGCGACCCCAGCTCGTCCGCCTCGGTCAGCGCCTTGGCCCGCGCCAGCTCGTCCTCGCTCGGCAGCTCCGAGGCGATGCGCTCCAGCTCCTCGAGATAGGCCGCCTCGACGGCCGCGGGGTCCACGCCGGGCCGGACGGTCGCCCAGCCGACGACGGCACCGGCACCACCCACGAACGGCAGCGTGAAGATCGCGACGTCCTGTGCGAGGCGGTCCTCGCGGACCAGGCGCCGGTGAAGCCGGCTGCCCTTGCCACCGGTCAGGATCTGGCCTGCGATGTCGATGGCATCCAGCCTTCGATCCCCGAACGCAGGCGCCCGGAAGGCCAAGTAGACCCGCGCCAGGGGCACCTTGTCCTCGACGGTCTCCCGACGCTCGTCCCCGAGGATCGGCGGCAGGGTCATGTCCGGGAGCGGCGGGATCGCGGGGTTGGCCGCGATCGGGCCGAAGTACCGCTCCGCCCACGCCCGGACCTGGGCCGTGTCACAGTCGCCGACGACCGACAGGACGGCGTTGTTCGGCACGTAGTAGGTGGCGAAGAAGGCCCCGATGTCCTCCAGCGAGGCCGCATCGAGGTCGTCCATCGACCCGATCGTCGGGTGGTGGTACGGGTGGTCCTCCGGGTAGAGCAGCGCGAGCGTCTTCTCCATCCAGGAGCCATACGGCCGGTTGTCGTAGCTCCACCGCTTCTCGTTCTTGACGACCTCGCGCTGGTTGTCCAGGTTCTCCTGGCTGAGCGCGTCGAGGAGCGTTCCCATGCGGTCCGCCTCCAGCCACAGCGCGAGCTCCAGCTGGTGCGAGGGCATCGTCTCGAAGTAGTTGGTCCGATCCACCCACGTGGTCCCGTTGAGCGTCCCCCCGCCCCCTGCACCAGGGCCATGTGCTCGGCCTTGCCGACGTTGGCCGACCCCTGGAACATCACGTGCTCGAACAGGTGGGCGAACCCGGTCTTGCCCGGGACCTCGTGCTTGGAGCCGACGTTGTACCAGACGTTCACGGCGACCACCGGCGCCAGGTGGTCCTCGGCGACGATCAGGCGCAGGCCGTTGGCCAGGCGCTCGTCGCTGAACTTGACGACGGGAACGGGCATGCGCAAGGGATCCTCAGGCGGAGGGTGGGTTGGGGCGATTGTAGGGTGGGACCGCGGGCAGGGTGGCCGGACGCGTCCGGACCGGTTGCGGGACCCAGACCTAGGCCTGCAGCTCCTCGCGCAGCTGGTCGACCGCCCAGTCGAGCTCCTCGCGCTCGATGACGATGGGCGGCGCGAACCGGATCGTGGAACCGTGCGTGTCCTTGGCCAGCACCCCGCGACGCATCAGCCCCTCGCACACGTCGCGCCCGGTTCGTCCGACAACGTCGATCCCTGCCCACAGGCCGCGCGTCCGGACGGCGGACACGCGGTCCCGGGGCAGCTCGTCGAGGCGGCGCCGGAGATGGGCACCCAGGTCCCGGGCCCGCTCCTGGGGCTCGCCCGTCGCCAGCATCCGGACCACCTCGATCCCAACGGCACAGGCAAGCGGGTTGCCACCGAAGGTGCTCCCGTGCTCGCCCGGGTGGAACACGGCCATGATCTCCGCGCTCGAGACCACCGCCGACACCGGCAGGATCCCGCCGCCGAGGGCCTTGCCCAGGATGTAGGCGTCCGGTCGGACCCCTTCGTGATCGCACGCGAACGTCGCGCCGGCGCGGCCGAGGCCCGACTGGATCTCGTCGGCCAGCATCAGGACGTTGGCCTCGGTGCACAGCCTGCGGACCTCAGCCAGGTAGCCGTCGGGCGGGATGAGCACGCCCGCCTCGCCCTGGATCGGCTCGAGCAGGACGGCGACGGTGTCGTCGTCGATCGCCCCCGCCAGGGCGTCCGCGTCCCCGTAGGGCACGGTCACGAAGCCGGGTGTCTGGGGGCCGAAGCCCGCCCTCGCCGCCGGATCGCTCGAGAAGCTGACGATGGTGATCGTCCGGCCGTGGAAGTTGCCGTCGAAGGTGACGATCTTCGCGCGACCCTCGGGCACGCCCTTCCGCTCGTAGCCCCACTTGCGCGCCATCTTGAGCGCGGTCTCGACGGCCTCCGCCCCGGTGTTCATGGGCAGCACCGTGTCCATGCCGCATAGTGCCGCGAGCTCGCGGGTGAAGGTGCCCAGGAGGTCGTTGTGGAACGCCCGGCTGGTGAGCGTCAGGCGCCCCAGCTGCCGTTCGGCCGCCTCGATGAGCCGCGGATGGCGATGGCCGAAGTTGAGCGCGCTGTACCCGGCCAGCATGTCCAGGTAGCGACGGCCATCGGTGTCCTCGACCCAGGCGCCCTCGCCCCGCGTGAGAACGACGGGCAGCGGATGGTAGTTGTGCGCGGTGTGCGCCTCCATCTCGGCGATGGTCGTCGATCGCGCGGCCGGCGCCGTTGCCATGTCGTCCGGCTGCACCGCCATGCCCGCCGAGCTCGTCACCGTGTCTGTCATCGCCGGATTGTCGCTCCCGCACGCCGCCGCCGTCGAGCGGTTGCGAACGAGAAGGACGACGCGTGCCGGACGGATGTCGGGCACGGCGTCGATTGCCACTTGACAATCCGATCCAATGTTAGATACTCATCTAACATCAGTTCGATGAACAGGAAGATCATGCCGACACCCACCCGCTCCGCTGCCCGCGTCGCCCCCACCCGCTCGCCCGTGCGCAGCGTGGGCTCGGGTGTCTCGCAGCCGTCGACCTTCGACGTCCGGACCGCCTATGACTTCGCGCTCAGCCTCGCGACCGAGGTCGGAGAGCAGGATGAGCTCCCGGCGGAGGATCGGGCGTGGCTCGCCCGCGCCCGTGCGAGCCTGCCCACGACGCAGGGCTCCGTGGTCGACGACGACCTGTGCATCTTTGGCGCCGGGCTCCTGGTGGATCGTCCCGACGTGACCGACGCCGCCGCCTACGTGTCGCTGCTGCGCTCCACGACCGGTGCCGCCTTCGCCGATGTCGTCCTGTCCGACGCGCTGCACGACGCCAACCTCCGCCCGGATGTCGCCGCCGCGCTCGAAGGCGATCAGGGCGCCAGGGAGCGGATCCTCGCCTGCTGGCCGGAGCCCAAGCATCCGTGGCTCGGCCGCCTGTTCGATGACGGCGAGGCGTTCGTCGGGGCGATCGCGGACCGGATGGAGGCCTGGCTGCCGCACTACCAGGAGATCGAGCCGCGGGTACGCCAGATCATCGAGCAGGACGTCGAGCTCCGTGCCACGGACCGCGCAACCCTCGGTCCGACAGAGCTGATCGAGCGCACGACCAACGGCGTCCGCTGGCTTTCGGAGCCGGGCATCCGCCGCCTGATCCTCGCCCCGTCCTACCTCGCTCGGCCCTACAACTTCACCTTCACCAGTGGCGACTGGCGGATCTTCGTCTACCCGGTCGCCGACGCGGCCCTCGAGCCCCATGATCCCCTCGCCCCGCCCCAGGACCTCCTGCGCCTGCATCGAGCCCTGGGCGACGAGAGCCGGCTCCGGATCCTGCGCCTGCTGCGGGACCGGGACTGCTACCTGACCGAGATCGCCGAGCGCATGGAGCTGTCCAAGCCGACGATCAAGCACCACCTCGCGCATCTCCGGGCCGCCGGCCTGGTGACGCTGACCGAGGAAGGCGGGCTGTCCTACTACAGCCTCCGGCGCGACCGGCTGGACGACGCGTCGTCCGAGCTCAAGCGCTACCTCGCCTAGCCCCAACACCCCAGAGCTCAGGCCCGCGTCCCTCGCGGCACTCGAGTTAGATGAAGGACTAACAACAGTGAGATCGATGCCAACCACGTACGACCCAACCAGCGTCCCAACCACCCGCAGCCAGGGAGTCAGATCGATGTACGAGCCGCTTCACCTCTCCGGCGTTGACCATCTTGCCCACGATCGGATCGCAGAGCTCCACTCGGTCGCCACCGAGGTACGTGCGCCACGCCGCGCCAGCGCGAATGAGCCCGGTCTCGTGACCCGCACGCGCCACACGCTCGGGCGCCGCCTGATCTCGATCGGCACCACGGTGGCCGGCCACCACGCCTGATCCCCAACCGGCCCGATCGGCGACCCGGCCTCTCCCTAGATCGGGAGGAGCACCGCGATGACGGTCGGCACGATCGCGATCAGGAACGAGTCGCGAGTCAGGCGCATCGTGGCGAGCATGTCCAGGCGATGTGCCTCCGCATCCTGCACGGAGCGCCGCGAACCGTCGCCATCCCCGAAGTTCGAGATACCGGCCATCGCGAACGCGGCGCAGAACCGCCGCCGTGCCTGGAGCCAGGAGAATGCCCCGCCCCACAGTGGCAGGAGCAGCAGCAGGCGTGCCCAGGCCGGCGCGCCGGCGACCACGAGGACGGCGAACATGACCAGGGCGACCGCGAACCCCGTGATCGCGAACGCGCGCCGGCGCCGGATCTCCCAGGGGCCGATGTTGCAGGCGCCCGGGACATAGGCGTCACCGTCCACCAGCGTGATCGGTGTGACGGTCGGGGGCGCCGATTGCGACGGGCCGGGCATGCAACCTCCAGGACGGCACGGATGGCCGTGTTCACCCAATCTTCGCGCGGATCGCGCGTTCGGATGGCAGTCGGGTTCCTGGAGCGAAGGGGCACGACCGGCGAACTCCGCGGTCCACGGGTAGACTCCCGACCCGTGACCACCTCCGAGCACAACCGTGGACCTGGGGGACGCCGTGCCGCCCTGGGCATCCGCCCCCGCAGCGTCTCTGCCAGGATCATCCTGCCGATCGTAGCCGGGCTCATGCTGGCGATGCTGGTCGCGCTTCCCGCCCTCGGCCACGCCGACCTCGTGAGGTCGGATCCGGCGGCAGACTCGATCCTCTCCGCGCCGCCCGAGACGATCACCCTGAGGTTCTCCGAGGGACTGGATGCGGCCAAGAGCTCGTTCAAGATCCTCGGACCCGATGGGACCGCGGGAACGGGCAGGGCATCGAAGGACGGCTCCAGGGTCATGGCTGCCACGGGGCTCGTGCTGGGCCCAGGGGTGTTCACCATCGAGTGGGCCGCGGTCGCGGAGGATGGCCACGTGGAGCGCGGCACACTCGCGTTCACGGTCAGCGAGCCATCGCCTGCGCCTGCCACGCCGACGCCGCCACCAGCCACCGTCCAGAGTGCGTCACCATCCGTGACGGCCACGGCCACGCCTGCGCCGACCACGCCGCCGTCTGCCGTCCCATCGCCGGGCCCTGGCTCCGGCACCGACACAACCTCGACGAGCGCGTCCGGCAGCGATGTGATCCTCCCGATCGCTGTAGCGCTGGCCCTCGTGGCCCTCGTGGGCGTCCTCGTCCTCCGTCGCAGCCGGACTGCCTGATCGCGTGAGCCCTGAACCGCGACCCATGCGCGCGCGCCTCGCTCACCCCGCGGGTGTCGCGCTCGGTGTCACGATCGTGCTCGCCCTCCCCGCGGTCGCCGCGGCGCACGGCCTCTCCCCCAGCTACGAGAGCTCACTGCCGCTCGCCGCGTACCTTGCCGGCGCCGCCGTGACCGTGGCCCTGTCGTTCCTGTTCGTGCTCGCGAGGGACATGCGGGCGCCCGATGTGCCACCCGACCGCATCATCCCGGTGCCCATGGTCGTCCGGTACCTGCTCCGCGCCACCGGGCTCCTGGGATGGGCGTGGATCATGGCGCAGGGCATCGCGGGAGGATCCTCCGACGCCGCCGTCGCCCCATTGTTCCTGTGGGTCTACGGGTGGGTCGGCCTCGCACTCCTGTCGGCACTGGTCGCGCCCGTGTGGGAGTGGGTCGATCCATTCGCCACGCTGCATGACATCCTCGCCCGGATCCTGCGCGTCGTCGGCGTCCGGGGCTGGTCCGTGTCCGAGATCCCGCCTGCACTCAGGCTCTGGCCGGCCGTGCTGGGCCTCGCGTTCTTCGTCTGGCTGGAGCTCGTGGCGGTCGTCGGCAGCCAGACGCTTGCGGTGGTGCTCGCCGGCTACACGCTGCTCTCCCTCGTGCTGATGGCGCAGTTCGGCCGGAACCAGTGGCGCGCCCAGGGCGAGACGTTCACCGTCTGGTTCCGGACGCTCAACCGGCTGGCACCGATGGGCGTCGTGACGGCCTCCGGGACCGCGACGCCGAAGCGGCCGGACCCGACCGATCCCGACGCCGTCGACGTGACGGTCGTGGCCCGCCACCCGTTCGCGACGTCGCTCCTGGGTGCGACGTGGAACCCTCCCCTCGTCGTTCTGGTCGCGATCGGCGTTGCGTCGATCATCTTCGACGGCATGTCGCAGACCGTCCCGTTCGCCTCCGTGTTCGGGGCTCCGCAGCTCGTGGCGAAGACGTTCCTCCTGCTCGGATGGCTCGCCGTGGTCTCGGCGGCGGCGCTCTGGGTCGGCCGTTCGGTGAGCTGGGGCGCGATCGGCGCCGGACTGCTGCCGATCGCGATGGGCTACCTCATCGCCCACTACCTGACGTACCTGCTCATCGACGGCCAGCGGATCGTGATCGCGGTCTCGGACCCGCTCCAGCAGGGGTGGGACGTGTTCGGCACGGCGTTCTTCACGCCGACCGGGTCATGGCTGCCACCAGGCCTCGTGTGGACCGCCCAGCTCGCCGCGGTCGTCGGTGGCCACATGCTCGGGGCGTGGGCCGGCCACGTGACCGCCCAGCGGGACGCGGAGGCGGCCGCGAACGCCAAACCGCCCCGGGACATGCGGCACCGCAAGATCAAGGACGCCCCGGTCCCCACCAGGCGCAACGTGCGTGCCCGGGAGATCCCCCTGGCGATCGTGATGGTGGCCCTGACCACGCTCACGCTCTGGTCGCTGGGCCAGGCGATCGTGGTGGAGGTCCCGGCCGCGGGCTCCGTGCCCGCGTCGGCGTACCCCGGCTAGGGCCGGCCGGCCGCCGTGTCGGGCGCCATCGCCGGAACCCAGTCCGTGATCGGCCGCACGATCGCGATGGCATCGGCGATCGACGGGTCCAGCGCCTCGGCCGCGGCGATCCCGGTCTCGATCGACGTGAAGCACAGGATCCCCTCGGCGATCGTCGCGTGCCGGATGTCGGCCGCATCCCGAACGGCACCCGACCGGGGCGTCGGCGTGTTGACGACCAGCCGCACGTCGCCCGACGCGATGAGCTCGAGGATGCCGGCCTCGCCATCCACCGGCTCCTCGCCCAACTTGGCGACGGGTGCGATGGCGTCGATGCCGACGGCCTCGAGCGCTGCCCGCGTGCCCCCCGTTGCCGCAAGCCGGTAGCCGGCCCGGACCAGCGCCCGGCCCAGGTCCGGGACGCCCCACTTGTCACGGTCTGCGATCGAGAGCAGCACCAGCGGCGGCTCGCCCTCCCCGGCCCGGGGCGGGATCAGCGCGGCGCCCGTCAGTGCCTTGGCCATGGCCACGCGCGGGTCCACCGCGATCCCGATGACCTCTCCGGTCGACTGCATGAACGGCCCGACCGACGGGTCCACGCCCTTGAGCTTGGCCGTCGAGAATGCGGGCGACTTCACGGCCACGAACGGCGGCTCCGGGCGGAGGCCGCCCTCCCAGCCGAGCTGGCGCAGGGTCTTCCCGAGCGAGATCCGGACGGCCAGCTCCACCATCGGCACGCCGGTCACCTTGGACATGAATGGCACGGTCCGCGAGGCACGGGGATTGACCTCGATCAGGTAGACCCCGTCGTCGCGGACGATGAACTGGGCATTCACGAGCCCCCTCGCACCAAGCGCCAGGCAGATGCGCTCCATCGTGGACACGATGAGGGCCTGGTCGCCGTCGGCAACGTGCTGCGGCGGGTAGACCCCGATCGAGTCACCGGAGTGGACGCCCGCCCGCTCGACGTGCTCCAGGAGGCCGGGGATCAGCACGTCCGTCCCGTCGGAGATCGCGTCGACGTCCACCTCGATCCCCTCGAGGAAGCGGTCGATCCGGACGGGCCGGTCGGGATCCACCACGGAGGCCGCGGCAAGGTGGCGCGCGAGATCCTCGGGCGAGTACGCAAAGTCGATGGCGAGCCCGCCGATGACGAACGAGGGCCGGACGATGACCGGGTAGCCGATCCGCTCGGCCAGGGTCAGCGCCTCCTCGATGGACTCCGCCATGCCACCCTCGGGTTGCGGGATGCCGAGGCGGTCCAGGAGGGCGGAGAACCGGGTGCGCTCCTCGGCCTGGTCGATCGCCTCCAGGTCCGAGCCCAGCAGGGGCACGCCGGCGGCGACCAGCGGAGCGGCAAGGTTGAGTGGCGTCTGGCCCCCGAACGCGACGACCGCCGGGAGCATGTCGGCGGCGGCGGCCCGGTGGGTCCCGGTTGCGCCGCTCTCGAACTCGATGATGCTGCGGACGCTCTCCGCGTCCAGCGGCTCGAAGTAGAGGCGCGTGGAGGCGTCGAAGTCCGTGGACACGGTCTCAGGGTTGGAGTTGACCATGACCGCGCTCCAGCCCTCGCGGCGCAGAACGTCGGCCGCCTGCACGGCGCAGTAGTCGAACTCGATCCCCTGCCCGATCCGGACCGGACCGCTCCCGATGACCAGGGCCGCGGGCCGGGCAACCGGCGGTGCTTCGGGCGGCGAGCCAGCAGACGCGTAGGTCGAGTAGAAGTACGGGGTCTCGGCCGCGAACTCCGCGGCGCAGGTGTCCACCATGGCGAACCCGGGCACGAGCGCCAGGGCAGTCCTGGCGCCGCGGACGGCCGCCTCCTGGATCCCGGCGAGGCCCGCCAGGTCGCGGTCCGCGAAGGCCGCCCGCTTGGCGGTGGCCAGCAGCGCGGCGCCCTCGGCGTCCTCAGGGTCCACGAGGCGCGGACCCATGGCGCGGACGTCCGCCTCGAGCGTGACGTTGCGGCCCATCTCGGCGAGGAACCAGGCGGAGATTCCCGTTGCCCTGCGGACCACCTCCTGCGGCACGCCCCGCCGCAACAGGCCGAGGATCCGCCACAGCCGCGAGTCGGACGGCTCCAGGAACTGCCGCAGGACGACCGGGGCCGCCGAGCGCTGGGCGAACCGCGAGCTCTCGCAGGCCTCACCGCGCTCGTCGATCCAGCGGATGGCCGTGTCCTCGAGGGGCAGGCCGTCGAGGCCCCCCTCCCCTCCCTCGTCGGCGTCGACGCCGGCATACACGGCCGCCAGGTAGTCGAAGGTCGGGTGCCACGACGGGTCCTCGCCCAGCCCGCCGGCGCCGGCCTGCTCCAGGCCCCGCAGCGCCTTGTTGAGGGCCGCGCCGAACGTCCGGTCGATGGCCATGACCTCGCCGGTCGCCTTCATCTGCGACCCGAGGCGGCGGTCCGCGGTCGGGAACTTGTCGAACGGGAAGCGCGGCAGCTTGACCACCACGTAGTCCAGCGCCGGCTCGAAGGCGGCAACGGTCGTGCCGGTCACCACGTTCGGGATCTCGGCCAGCGTCCGGCCTGTGGCGATCTGGGCCGCGACGCGCGCGATCGGGTAGCCCGTGGCCTTGGACGCCAGCGCCGACGAGCGCGAGACGCGCGGGTTGACCTCGATGACCGCGTACTCGGTGGAGTCGGGCGAGAGCGCGAACTGGACGTTGCAGCCGCCCTCCACGCCCAGTGCGCGGATGATGGCGAGCGAGGCGCTGCGGAGGCGCTGGTGGACCTGGTCGGTCAGCGTCTGGACGGGCGCCACCACGATCGAGTCGCCCGTGTGGACGCCCAGCGGGTCCACGTTCTCCATGGAGCACACGGCGATGCACGTGTCCTCGGCGTCGCGCATAACCTCGTACTCGATCTCCTGCCAGCCCACGAGACAGCGCTCGATCATGACCTGCTTGATGGGGCTCGCCCGCAGGCCGGCGCGGACACGCTCCCAGTACGCCTCCTCCGTCTCGACGATGCCGCCACCGGTCCCGCCCAGCGTGAACGCCGGCCGGATGATGGCCGGCAGGCCGATGGTCTCGAGCGCCTCCCGCGCGGCGGCGAGGCGGGCCTCGTCATCGTCGCCCTCGACGATGAACGACGGCGCGTAGGGCTGTTCGATCCGGTCGAGCAGGTCCCGGAACGCCTCGCGGTCCTCGGCCATCCGGATGGCCTCGAGGGGCGTCCCCAGCAGACGGACGCCGTGGCGGTCCAGCACCCCCGCCTCGGCCAGGGCCATCGCCAGGTTGAGCGCGGTCTGGCCGCCGAGGCCCGCCAGCAGCCCCTCTGGCTTCTCGCGCGCGATGACGGCCTCGATCGCCGGCACCGTGAGCGGCTCGAGGTAGACGGCATCGGCCACCGTGGGGTCGGTCATGATCGTGGCCGGGTTGGAGTTGACGAGGATCGTCCGCACACCCTCGGCGCGAAGCGCGCGGCAGGCCTGCGTCCCGGCGTAGTCGAACTCGGCCGCCTGCCCGATGACGACGGGACCGCTGCCCAGGATGAGCACCGATGCCGGCTTGGGGCGGTGGGCGTGCATGGGCGGCACCGGCAGCGGGGCGACGCCGGGTGGTTGCGTGGTCACGCGCTGCGCCGGCAGGCGGCCACGAACCGGTCGAACACGGCGAGCGCGTCGAGTGGCCCTGGCGCGCCCTCGGGGTGGTACTGCACGGTCTCGATGGGCTTCTCCGCGTGGCGCAGGCCCTCCACCGAGCGGTCGTTGAGGTTGAGCTGGCTGACGCGGAAGCCCGAGCTCGCCAGGAGGCTGTCCCCCACCACCTGGACCTCGTGGTTCTGGGCCGTCACCTGCACGTACCCCGTGTCCAGGTCCTGGACCGGGTGGTTCGCCCCGTGGTGCCCGAACCGCAGGCGGCTCGTCTCGGCCCCCGCGGCGCGCCCGATGATCTGGTGGCCCAGGCAGATGCCCAGCAGCGGCCGGCCGTCGTCGATGATCGTCCGGGCGAGCGCCACGGGACCGGCCAGTCGCGCCGGATCGCCGGGGCCCGGGGACAGCACGATCCCGGACACGTCGGCGGCCAGCACCTCCCCGGCCGGTGCGGTGTGCGGCAGGATGCGCACGCGGACACCACGGCGGCGCAGGGAGCCGACGATGCTTGCCTTGAGCCCGAAGTCAACGATGGCGACCAGGGGCACCGCGGGATCCTCGCCGACCTCACCGATCTCGCGGACCGCCGCCGGCGAGACCTGGGCCACGAAGTCCTGGTCCTCCCAGCGGGGCACGGCCCGGGCAAGCGCGACGGCCGCGTCCGGGTCCGTCATGCCCGGTTCCGTGATGATCCCGCGCAGGCAGCCGCTGGCCCGGAGGTGGCGGGCGAGGGCCCGCGTGTCGACCCCGGCGATGGCGGGGATCCGGTTGGCCCGCAGGAGGGTGGCCAGCTGTCGCGCATCGTCGAGGACCGCGGCCGTCGCGTTCGCGACCACGAGCCCGCGCAGCCAGGGTCGCTCCGACTGGTCGTCCGCCTCGAGGCGGCCGTAGTTGCCGATCAGGGGGTACGTCATCACCACGACCTGGCCCGCATACGAGGGATCCGTCGCGATCTCCTGGTAGCCGGTCTGCGAGGTGTTGACCACCAGGTCCCCGCCAGACGCCGAGCCGGCACCGAATGCGATGCCGGGGAACACGGTGCCGTCCTCCAGCGCCAGCAGCGCTGGACCGGCGTCGCCCACCCGAGGGTCGACGATCGCGTCGGCGCGCGGCAGCGGCGGCTGTCCGATGGACGGTGGAACGGTCACTCAGGCCCCGGCGGGCCGCGGCGGGCGAAGGCCGCGGGCGGGCATGCGCATGCGCACTGGTCTTCCTCCTACCCGGCCTCACGGGACCGCGACGCCGGCCTCACGGGACCGGCCCTCAGGATGGCCAGAGGGTAGCACGCAGCGGCCCGCGGCAGCCCCTGGCAGAGGGTCCGCTCAACCCGAACGGACGTCCGTTCCGGTGGCCGGCGTCGAGGCTGCTCCCTCGTCGCCCACTGGGAGCTCGATCCTGAACACGGCACCGCCGCCGACCCGGTTGGCAACGCCGACGCGGCCTCCATGACGCTCCACGATCCAGTGTGCGATGGCGAGACCGAGCCCCGTCCCGCCGGACGGTGCCCCCGGGGCGCGATAGAACCTGTCGAACACGTGCGCCATGTCCTCCGGACGCACCCCGGGTCCCTGGTCGGCGACCTCGACCGACGCGAAGCCGGGCTGCCGTCGGATGATGACGTCAACCGTCCCGCCCCGGGGGCTGTGATGCACGGCGTTGTCGACCAGGATCATGACCAGCTGGCGCAGTCGGGCGGGGTCACCAACGAGCATGACCGGCTCGGGGTCCACCCGGACGAGGACCCCCCGCCCCCCCGCGGTGCGACCCACCGCGGCCGCGGCATCGAGCGCAACGTCACCCAGGTCGAGCGGCATCCGGTCCAGCGGCACGGCACCCGAGTCCGAGCGGGCCAGCAGGAGCAGGTCGTCCACGAGCAGGGACAGGTGCGAAACCTCCGCATCGATGTCGTCGAGGGCCTCCGACGAGCTGCCGAGCGGCTCGTCGCGGTGGCGGGCGAGGTGCTCCACCGACGCTCGGATAACGGTCAACGGCGTCCGCAGCTCATGGCTGGCGTCCGCGGCGAACTCGCGCTGGCGGCGGAGGGCGGTCCGCTGGGCGGCCAGGGATTCCCGGATCGGGACGAGGGCGCGCCGCGCGTAGACCATGCCCAGTCCGATGGAGACGAGGACCGCTACGAGCCCGCCGGCGAGGAGCGCGACCAGGAGCGCGTTGAGCGTGTCCACCTCGGTCGAGCGGTCCTGGAGCGCCTGAAGAAAATACGTCTGGCCGTCGGCCGCGTAGACGACCCTCTGGGTCAGCAGCCGGGAAGGAACTGGCTCGGGGCCCATCTCCACGTCCACCGTGCGCACGTCCCGTCCGTCCGGGGCCGCACGGGCGGCGGCGAGGCTGGCGGGCTCCGGCATGCCGGGCAGCACCACGACCCGCTCGCGGCCCAGCTGGACGACCTGGCCACCGTCGTCGAACGCGAACAGGAAGGTGTTGCCCCGCCCCGGCTGGAACCCGAAGCCTGGGGACTGGTCCGAGTTGGGATCCGTTCCCTCGAGCACCGTCACCCAGGGGTCGACGCGGCTCGCGAGCTGGGTGACGCTGGCTGCCGCCAGCGTGTTCGCCACGACCGCATACAGGGCAGCCCCGAGGAGCAGCAGGACGAGCAGCGTTGAGATGCCGCTCCACGCCACCAGGCGCAGCCGGACCCGCCGCAACAGGCGCGCCTCATCGGCGAGGACCGCCCGCTCCGGACCGTCCTCGAGAGGGTCGACCCGGGCTCCGTCAGTCATCGGAAAGGCGATATCCCACGCCGCGCACGGTCTCGAGGTGGGACCCGGCAACGCCCAGCTTCGTTCGGAGGTAGTGGACGTAGGCATCCACGGCGTTCGGGGTCACCGCGACACTGAACGGCCAGGCGAGATCCAGGAGCTGGTCGCGCGTCAGGGTCTGGCCGGTATGGCGGAGGAGCGCCTCCAGCAGCGAGAACTCGCGTGGGCTCAGGTCCACGGTCGCACCATCGACCGTCACCCGGCGAGCGGCCTCGTCCAGCACGATGGACCCGGACTGGAGCTTGGGCTCCGGGCGCCGCGGACCGGGTTCGGCACGTCGGGCGAGGGCCCGCAGGCGCGCCGAGACCTCCTGGTACGAGAACGGCTTCACGACGTAGTCGTCCGCGCCGGCATCGAGGCCGATCACGCGGTCGTTGACCGTGTCGCGGGCGGTGAGCATCAGGATGCTGGTCTCGACGCCGTCCGCACGGATCCGGCGGGCGACGTCGAGGCCGGACATGTCCGGCAACCCGATGTCGAGGATGACGGCGTCGAGGCCCTCGATGGCCTCCGCGAGCTCGATCCCGGTCCGTCCGTCGGGCGCGTGCTCCACGACGTGGCGGTCGCCCTCGAGCAGGCGGGTCAGGGCGCGGGCAAGGCGTTCGTCGTCCTCGACCAGGAGGAGGTGCATCTGGTGCCTCTGGGCCCCCGGATCAGGGGACGATGGTGATGTCGCCGGCGGTGCCGAGCGCGACCGAGCCGCTGTCGCCCGTACCGCCGCCATTGCCGCCGCGCGGGAACCCGCCGGCCACCTGGAGCTTGACGGTGTCACCTGCCGTGACGTCCGACGCCGCGGCCTGCGTGGCGGAATGGTACGTCGTGCTCGAGTCGGTCCCCACCGTGACGGTGGTGCCCTCGGCCGTCATGATCGTGACCGAGTCGGGAGCCACGGAATCCACGGTCCCCTCGATCACGAGCCCGCCGCTGAGGCCGCCGAAGCCATCCCGGCCGGTGCCCGTGCCGTTGCCCGTCAAGCCTCCGGGCCGGCCGCTGGCATCCGGAAATCCATTCCCGTTGGGATCGAAGCTGGCGCCGGGAACGGCTGCACCGCCGTTGCGGCCCGCGAAGGCGCTCGTCGCCGACGCCGCGGGTGCTGTGGCGCGGCCTGCGGCGAACGAGATGCCCGCGACGGCGATGAGCACCGCAGCCCCCAGCACGACGTTGATCGCGCGCGACGATCCGGACGAGGTGCGCCGGACCGGCGACGCCGGGACGGGCACCGCCGGGATCGGCGCGGAAGCGGGCTCGGGTGCCACCGGCTGGAACACGGGCTGGTAGGGCGGGACGGGCGGGACGGGCGGAACCGGCTCGGTGCGGTCCCCGGGCGAGATGGACGAGGGGTTCCCCGGGTCGAACGGCGGCGTGGTCACGGGACGTGCTCTCCTATTCGTAGCGAAGCGCGGCAATGGGGTCGAGGCGGGCGGCCAGGCGGGCCGGCCAGACGCCGAACACCACGCCGACGGCCAGACTGAACAGCAGGGCGACGGCGAGGGTGGCTGGGCTGAAGGCAAAGGTGATGTTGCCGACCCGGGCGATCAGGCCCGAGATGGTGAGGCCGACCACGATCCCGATCACGCCACCGAGGGCGGACAGCGTGAGTGCCTCGATGAGGAACTGGGCCAGGATGTCGCGGCCGCGGGCGCCGACGGCCTTGCGGATACCGATCTCCCGCGTCCGCTCGCGGACGGAGACCAGCATGATGTTCATGATCCCGATGCCGCCCACGATCAGCGAGATCGAGGCGATCCCGCCAAGCAGCAGCGTCAGGGTCCCGCTGATCGACGAGGCCGTCGCGAGCAGCTGGGCCTGGTCCTGGATGCTGAAGTCATCGTCGTCGGTGGCAGCCAGTCCATGGCGCGACCGCAGCAGGGACGTGATGTCGTCCTGGACGGCGGTCATCTGGGACTCGTCCGCGACGCTCACGCCGATCGTGCGCACGCCGTCACCGGCCACGAAGTACTTCTCCACGATCCCTACCGGCACCATCACCTGGTCGTCGGGATCCTGGAAGCCGGAGCTTCCCTTGGGCTGGAGGATGCCGATCACCCGGAACGGAAGACCCGCGATGGTGATGTCGGTGCCGATCGCGGACCCGTCGAGCCCGAGCGTGTCCGCCGTCGTGGCGCCAAGGACGGCCACCCGGAGCCCGCTCTCGACCGCGGACTCGGTCAGGAACGTGCCCTGCCAGACGTCGTAGGCGCGGACCGCCGCGTAGTCGGCCGTGGTTCCGATGATCGAGGTGTCGGTCGTGGTCGTCCCGGCGGCGACCGTCTCCTGGGTCTGTGTCTCGGGCGCGACACCGGCGACGCCGGCCACGCCACGGATCGCCTCCGAGTCGCCCAGCGTGAGGGTGGAACTGGCGCCGCCGTTGGCTCCGGCCGTGTTGATCGTCAACAGGTTGGTGCCGAGGCTCGACAGCCGATCGGTGATGCTGGACGAGGTGCCCTGGCCGACGCCGACGAGCGCGACCACCGACGCGACCCCGATGATCACGCCCAGCATCGTCAGGGCGGCCCGCAGCCGACCCGTGCGAAGGCGCGAGAAGGCCAGGCGAATGAGCTCGATGAGCCTCATGCGAGAAGCCTTCCATCGCGGATGTGGATCTGTCGGCCGGCGGCCTCCGCAACCTCGGCGTCGTGCGTGATGAGCACGATCGTGCTGCCCGCCGTGTTGAGCTCTCGCAGCAGCTCGAGGACCTCGTGGCCCGACGCCTGGTCGAGGTTGCCGGTCGGCTCGTCCGCGAGGATCAGCGCCGGATCCGTGACGATCGCCCGAGCGACGGCGACCCGCTGCTGCTGGCCACCGGAGAGCTCGCTGGGCTCGTGGTCGAGGCGGTCGGCCAGGCCAAGGCGCTCGAGCGCTGCCGTTGCGCGCCGGACCCGCTCCGCCCGCCCCACGCCCTGGTAGAGCAGCGGCGTGGCGACGTTGTCAACGGCACTCGTCCGTGGCAGCAGGTTGTAGGACTGGAACACAAACCCGATCGTCCGGCTGCGGACCCCGGCCAACCCGTCGTCGTCGAGCTCCTCAACCGGCTGGCCGGCCAGCAGGTAGGTCCCGGTCGTGGGCCGGTCGAGGCAGCCGATGATGTGCATCATCGTGCTCTTGCCGGATCCGGAGGGGCCGACGATGGCGAGGAATTCGCCCTGGTTGACGTCGAGATCCACGTCCCGCAGCGCGGGCACGGTGACCGTGCCCATGTCGTAGGTCCGCCCGATCCCGCGGAGGCTGACGATCGGCGTGGCGGTCACCGGGGCCGCTTCGAGCGTCACGGCTGGACCCGGCCGCCGCCGCCCACGCCCGGGATGGCGACGCCGCCGCCGAGCCCGCCCCGGCCGGAGGTCGTGGTGGTCGTCGATGCGATGCGGTCCGTGTTGATGCCCGTGACCACCACGTCGCCCGCCGCCAGGCCGGACGTGATCTCGGCCTCGGAGCTCGTCACCAGGCCGACGGTCACGGGCGTCGACGTCACCGTGCCGTCAGCGCCCATCACCTGGACGGCGTAGTCGCCGCTGGTGCCGCGCAGGGCCGCGCTGGGGATCATCAGGACGTTCGGGGCGGAGGAGGTGACGATCGTGATGTCGGCGGTCATGCCGGACCGGAGGGTCGACGGGGCGCCGGTCAGCGCGACCGTGACGGGGAACGAGACCACGCTCCCACTGCCACTGCTGGATGCGGCTGCCGGGGCGATCGTGTCGACCTTGCCCCCGATCGCCGCGTCGATCGCGCTCACCGTCACCGTGGCATCCTGCCCCAGGGTCATGGAGGCAATGTCCGTCTCGACCACGTCGGCGGTCACCTCGAAGTCGCCGGAGTCGATCGTGATCGCGGTGCCCGTGGCCTCGAGGCCGGGGGCGATCGCGATGGCGGTCACCGTGCCGTCGATGGGAGCCACCAGCCTGGAGAGGGCGATCTGGTCCTTGAGGCTCGCCACATCCGACTCCGCCTGGCGGCGGGCGTTGGCCGCGTTGTAGACGCCGATCTTGGCCTGCCGGATTGCATCGGTGCCCGACGCGTCCGTCCGCGTCTTCTTGGCCGCCTTCTCGGCGAGCTTGGCGGATGCCAGGGACGCGTTCGCCGACGTGAGCTGCTTGACGAGGTCGCTGGTGGAGGCTGTCGCGAGCACGTCGCCGGCCTTGACGGCATCGCCGACGGCAACGTTCACGTCCTTCACCGTCCAGGTACCGGAACCCACGGCGGGCGTGGTGTCACCGACCAGCTGCGGGGCCGAGCCAAACCCGAGGACGTAGCTCGCGGCCGGGGCGATGGTCCCGGTGGCCGCGACCTCGTCGGTCACGTCGCCCGTGGCCGCGGTCGAGGTCAGGTAGGAGGTGGAGCTCGCGGAATCGCCTGACGGCAGACCTCCGAGTGACATGAATACGGCGACGCCGCCTGCGACGAGCAGCACGACGATGACCAGGACCTTGAGCTTCACGGGCTTGCCTCAGGCGCAGTGGATGGACGCTGACTGGAATGGTCGGGCCCGCCCATGAGAAGCCGCTGAGAGACTGGGACGCGGGCGAGCGCGCGGTGTGTCAGGCGCCGGCACCCGACGTGGCGCGCGAGATCAGCGCCGCGGCCTCGGCGATCGGGATCGCGAACCCCAGGCCCTGGGCGCTCGTCGATACCGCGGTATTGACGCCGATCACGGCGCCGGTCGCGTCGAGCAGGGGTCCGCCGCTGTTGCCGGGGTTGATCGCGGCATCCGTCTGGATGAGGCCGGTCAGCGTGGTCGGACGACCCGTCTGCTCGTCGCGGACTGTGATCTCACGCCCGAGGCCGGACACGATGCCACGGGTCACGGTCTCGGTGTAGGTGCCCAGCGGGCTGCCGATCGCGATCGCCGTCTGGCCGACCTGGATCCCCGTGGAATCGCCGATGCGGGCCGCGCTGAGCCCGGTCATGTCGATCTTGACCACGGCGAGGTCCTGGTCGGACGCCTGGTCGACGATCGTGGCCGGATAGGTGGCGCCGCTCTCGAGCTCGACGCTCAGGGTGGAGCTGCCCTCAACCACGTGCCGGTTGGTGAGGATGTAGCCATCGCCGGTCAGGATGATCCCGGAGCCCACGCCGCTCACGGGCTGCCCGAAGGGCGAGAACTGGTCCGCGGACAGGCCGTCCGCGTAGATCGTCACGACCGACAGGCGGGCCGCGGCGACGACGTCTGTCAGGTCCCTCGCCTGGACCGTCGTTGTCCCCGTGCTGGTCGCGGTGCCCACGGCCTGGGCCGGGATCGGCGTCGCCTGCGGCACGAGCTCGTGGACGGCGAGAACCGTTCCCCCCGACGCAAGGACGGCGCTGAGAACGGCGGCGGCGAACACCTGCCCCACACCGAGACCGCCTCGCGGTCGCTCCGGTGTCGCGGCGGTCACGACCGGGGCGGGCGGGGCCGGCGGCGTCCCGCCCGGCGGCTCGGGCTCGGCGGGGACGAACGGGTAGGTCATCGGTTGCTCCTGGGTGGGAACGCGGTGGCTCGCAGCGTCAAGTCAACCGCACGTCCATGAGATAGGCCTGAGAGAAGGAGAGAGGCCCGGGGAGGCCGCGGTCAGTCGGCCGAGGCCGCGTCCGGATCCTGCACGAGCAGCAGGTGAGCGAGCGGCGTCCAGATGACCCGGTCATCGGCAGTGATCGCGATGGCACCGAACCCTTCCTGGCGTGCAACCCACGCGATGCCCCGCTCGCCCATGGCAAAGGCGGCCGTCGCGTAGGCGTCGGCGGCAGCCAGGTTCGGCCCGACGACCGTCATGCTCCGCAGGCCGTGGGGCACGGCCCCGGACCGGGGGTCCCTGATGTGACCGCCCCGCTCGTACAGCCCGGAGGTCGCCACCGCGAGATCCGAGACCTCCAGGACGGCCGCGACGCGGTCGGGATGGTCAGGGTGCCGGATGCCGATCCGCCATGAACGTCCCACCGCCGGGCGGCCGACAGCGACCAGATCCCCGCCGACGACCACCTGCACGTTCCGGGCGCCCGCCAGGCGCAGCATCGAGAGCCCTTCGTCCACCGCCCATCCCTTGATGACGCCCGTCGGGTCCCGGCGCCCGTCCGGCCGATGGCCCGACGGATCGAAGAATCCGTCCGTCCTCAGGCGCATCACATCCGCCAGCGTGAACACGGCCCGGACGTCCGGGCTGGCGTCCTCGAAGGCAAGCTCACCGCTCCCAACGCGGGTCACCTCGCCGTCCGCGCGATAGGGGCTGAACCGGCGATCCACGTCGTGGAACCACTCGATCACGGCGTCCAGGACGCCCTCCGGGACGAACGGCTCCCGGACGTCGATGGAGGCCGTCGTACCCATGACGTGCTCCACGCGCAGCTGGCGCCGGCGCTGTCCGAGGTCGGGCACGGGATCCCCGGCGTCCGGCTCCTTGGTCCCGGGGGCGGTCGACACGCGGTCGGGCTCAGATGCCGGCGGTGTCGAGGGCTGCCTGGAGCGACCGCGCGTAGGCGTCGCTCGTGTACGTCGCGCCGGAGATCCCATCGATGGTCGAGCTTTGGACCTGCAGTGCCTGCGTGCGCAGGATGGGCTCGGCGTACGACGAGATCTGGTTGGTCCGACGATCGCCGCTGGGCAGCTGGAGCGCCGCAACGTCCACGATCGTGCCGCCGTCCAGCGTCACCTCGACCTGCACGCTCCCGAACCGGGTGCTGACGACGGCCCCGTCAACCGTGCGCCGCTCGGTGGCGGTGCCGGTGCCGCCGGTGCCCGAGGAGCCGTCGGCGCCCGAGGAGCCACTCGTTCCCGAGGAGCCTGCCGCGTTGGAGGTGCGGGCGATGCCCGGATTGGCCGACGACGACGGTGCTGCGGACGGCGTCTGGAAGTTGAGCAGGAGGACGAGCGCAACCGCCGTGAGCCCGAGAGCGAATGCGCCCCGCTTCGGCATATCGTGTTCTCCTGGAGGGTAGTGGGTGGACTGGACCGAAGGATTGCCCGGATCGCTGAGAAGGGCCTGAGAGCGCCGGGTGGAGGTCAGTAGGCGAACCGCTCGGCGTGGATGTGCCGGTCCGGCACGCCCAATCGCCGGAGCGACGCCTCGGTCGCCTGCATCATCTCGGCGGGCCCGCAGACGTAGACCTCGTGCTCGCTGATGTCGGGCACGAGACGGGCGAGCGACTCGCTCCCGAGGGGATTCTCGGACCCCGTTGCGCCACGCCGGCCGAGCAGGAGATGGACCGTTGCGCCGCGATGAGCGGCAAGCAGGCGCAGCTCCTCGCGGAACACGACGTCCGACTCGTGGCGGGCCCGGTAGAGCAGGGTGAGATCGCCGCGGGCGGCGGGGAGCGACTCCAGCAGCGCCCGCAGCGGGGCAATCCCGATGCCGCCCGCGATGAACGTCACCCTGGGCCGCGTCCGGCGGGCGCCGGTGAGGACGCCGTAGGGACCTTCCACGAACACCGGCGTTCCCACGGGCACGCGCTGCAGCCGCGTGCTGTCGTCGCCCAGGGCCTTGACGGTGATCCGGAGCCAGTTGCCGTTGGGCGCCGACGAGAGCGAGTACGGGTGGCCGCGCCACCAGCCATCGCGGGTGAGGAAGCGGATGACGAAGTACTGGCCGGAGCGAACGGGCAGCCGGTCAAGATCGCGCCCGGCGAGGTAGATCGAGGTCACCCCGGCCGTCTCGGGCACGACGGCCGAGACCCGCAGGCGGTGGCGAAGCGAGGTGGCCAGGGGCTGGCCGACGCGGAAGACGAGAACGAGGAGCGCGGCGATCACGTACAGGCTGATCCAGTAGATCGCGGCGAGCTGGTCGTGGATGAAGTCCGCGCCGGCATGGAGCTGGTGCAGGAACGCGAGAGCGATCGCGAGGTACGCGTACAGGTGGAGGAAGAACCAGGTCTCGTACGACACGCGCCGGCGTGCGGCCCGCACGGAGGTGACGCCCAGCATCACGAACAGCACGAAGCCCACGAGACCCAGGAGCACGAACGGGTAGGTCATGACCAGCGTGACCAGCTCCGTGATCGGGTCCTGCCCGTCGCCAAAGGCGTACCCCGTGACGGTCAGCACCAGGTGGGCACCGATCAGCCACACCGCTGCGAACCCGAGCCAGCGGTGAGCCCAGGCGAGCCGGTCCATCCCGAACGCCTCGTCCAGCCAGGGGCTGCGGGCCATGAGGACGATCCCCACCAGTGCGAGGTAGGTGCCCTCGAGGGCCGCCAGCTGTCCAAGCGCGGTGAGGCCGGCGGCGAGCGAGCCGAACTCGTTGAGGGCTCCGTGGCGAACCCACATCAGGACGATGAAGATGCCGTTGCCCACCAGCAGGGCGACGATGTCGCGCGCATGGACTCCCCAGGTGCGGGGCAGCGGGACCGGGCGCGGGCGGATGGAGGGCGTTGCGCTCACGGCAGGATCGTCGGGCTGCGCGATGAGAGCACCCTGAGAACCAGCGTCGGGCCCAGGACTCCGCACGCCACCTCGGGACGCGTCAGCCGGCCCCGCGGCAGTCGTAGAGCGTCGCGGACAGGCCGTCCACGGGACTGCAGGCCGTCGTCACCCAGTCGGATCGCTCGCCGGCCACACTCCCCTGCCCGTCCCCGCCGAAGAACCCGCCTGGGCCGCCGTCCCGACCGCCGAGCAGGACGAACCGCAGGCTGCCATCCCGCACGTACGCCTGGAGCTGCTCCAGCGTTGGCGCGGGATCGGAGCCCATGAAGCCACCCATGGCCATGACCGGCACGCCCGACGCCAGCTGGAGCGGCCCGGCCTGGTTCGCCGAGCCGACCGCCACCAGCCACGTCTCCGTGCCCTGGTGCTCGAGGAGCCACGACACGAGTTGCTCGTCCGTGCCCGCCGCGTCACCCGGGAAGCCGCCTGGGCCGCCCGGGAAGCCGCCAGGACGGCTCGTGCTCGGGCCCGCCGCGGGGTCGCCACCCGCGATCGCCCGTCCCATGGTCTCGCCGGCGTAGAGCACGGGCCCGACGAGCATGGCGCCAACCCCCAGCACCAGGGCGATCCACCCAATCCCCGGCGATCTTGGGTCGTCCACCAGGGACGTGACGGCGACCAGGATCCCGGCCGAGACGGCCACGAAGAACGCCGCCACGCCGGCGCCGGGCCAGAACTCCGGCGTCCGGTCCAGCACCTGCCAGCACCACCACGCCGTCACCACGATCATCCCGCCCAGCACGAGGCCCGCCGGCGCGAAGCGGGCTCGGGGTCTCCACAGCTCCACGACGCCGCCACCGGTGAGCGCCGCCGCTGCCGGTGCGATGGCAACCGCGTAGTACGGGTGCACGATGCCGCTCATCAGCGAGAACACCAGGATGTGGACGACGGCCCAGGTGCCCCACAGGAGGAAGGCTGCCCGTCGCGGGTCCGTGCGGGGTGCCCGCAGGCGCGTGACGAGGCCGGTCGCCAGCCCGATCAGTGCCGCCGGCAGCAGCCAGCCCACCTGGCCCGCCCACTCGGCATTGAACATCCGCAGCAGGCCCACGCTGCCTCCAAATATGGCGCCACCCCCTGGCCTCCCGCCGGACGCTGCTGCGCTACCTCCGCCTCCGAAGATCCGGCCGAGGCCGTCGTAGCCCAGCAGGAGGTCGAGCGCGGTGTTGTCCCGGGAGCCGCCGATGTAGGGGCGCGATGACGCCGGCAGCAGGTCCACCAGCGCCACCCACCACAACGACGAGGCCAGCACGGCGACGGCGGAGGCCGCCAGCACGGCGATCCTTCGCCCGATCCCGCCCGGCGCGGCAACGAGATAGGTCGCGAGGAACGCGGGCAGCACGAGGTACGCCTGGAGGAACTTGGTGAGGAAGGCCAGCCCGATCAGCACCGCGGCGACCAGCGGCCAGCGGAGACGGCCGTCCTCCAGGCCCCGGACCAGCGCCCATGCCGCGGCCACGAGCAGCAGTACCAGAACCGCGTCGGGGTTGTTGTAGCGGAAGACCAGGACGGCGACGGGGGTGAGCGCGAATGCGACCCCTGCGATGAGGGCCGCCTCGCGGCCGAGCTGGCGGCGGACGGCGTCGTGGAGGATGACCACCGCGGCGACCCCCGCGAGTGCCTGCGGCAGGAGCACCGCCCAGGGACCGAGGCCCAGGATCCGCACCGAGAGGCCCTGGGCCCACAGGGAGACAGGCGGCTTGTCAACCGTGATGAACCCGGCCGCGTCCAGGGACCCGAACAGCATCGCGGACCAGCTCTGCGACCCGGCCTGGGCGGCCGCCGAGTAGTAGGTGTTCGCGTACCCGCTGACGGTCAGGTTCAGACCGTAGGCGATGGCGGCCAGCACGGCCAGCGCCAGCGGGGCGAGGCGCCAGGCCAGGGCCAGCCGGGGATCGTCCCGGACGATGTCCGGGCCCGCTGCGATGGATGTCGTCACCGGTGATGGGCTCCCGCTGATCAGCAGGGCGCGGCGCTCTCGGTGGGGAGGAGATGCCACCGGGAACGCCGCGACCTACGGCTATTCAAACGGCACTCCCTGAGAGCCGCCTGAGAGCGCTCAGCTTCGCGTGAGCTGGAGCTGGACCTCCATCACGCCGTGGTCCTCCACGGACAGCACCACCATCGCCTCGGGCTTCGCGATGCCGTAGTCGGCAAAGACGATGGGAATCGACCCGGCAACCGTGACCACGCCGCCCTGCAGGCGCGCCTGAAGCGGCACCTGGACCGCCTGCGTGACTCCGTGAAGCGTGAGATCCCCTGCCGCGGTGACCTCGACGGTCGTGCCCTCGGCCGGCACCGATCCGATGTCGACCGGCTCGGTGAGGGTGAAGATGGCCGTGGGGAACTCGCCGGTCTCGAGGGCCTGGCGACGCAGCTGGCCGTCGCGGAACCGCTCGTCGCTCTGCAGCGTGGTGAGATCCACGGTCAGCTCGGCGGCGGTGATGGTGGTGTCGTCGATCGTGATCGAGCCCGTGACGTCCGGTGTCCGTCCCACCGCCTCCGTCGCCCCAATGTTGGCCAGCGTCTCCTGGACGCGGTACCCGGCGAAGGAGCCGGAGAAGTCGCCGAACGACCCGACAGACGGGTCGACGGCCCAGGTCCCTGTGATCCCGTCGGGGGCGACGGTCCCCGGTGCACCTGTCGCCGGCCCCGGGGACGCGGCGGGCGCGGCCGTCGCTGCAGGCACGTCCGGAGCCGGGGTTCCCAGCGACACCGGTGCGGGACCCCCGGGGCGCAGGAACAGGTACCAGATGCCCGCCACAGCGACGACGATGACGGCGAGCACGATGACGGCGAGGACCGGGCCCCGCCGGGACGTGGGACGCTGGGTGGACATTGGGCACTCCTGCGGCTGGTGACTCGGTCGCTCAGACAACCATACGTTGCTGAGACGCCGCTGAGATCCAGGCGCCGGTCAGCCGCCGGCCTTGTACGGGTAGGTGACCCAGCCCTCGAGCGTCGCGGCATGGTGGTCCGGCGCACCCGCCACCCGGGACCGGCCCGGCTT
Source organism: uncultured Chloroflexia bacterium (assembly GCA_963713975.1). Classification (GTDB taxonomy): domain Bacteria; phylum Chloroflexota; class Limnocylindria; order Limnocylindrales; family CSP1-4; genus CAIXZV01. The sequence continues at coordinate 2,710,170 of OY970218.1, read as the reverse complement.
GTAGTGGATGACGGCCGAGACGGGTTGGCCGCCGGCGGCCCGCACCCTCGCCAGGACCTCCGTCATGGTCTCGCCGGTCTCCCACACCTCATCCACGACCAGGACCCGCTGGCCCTCGAGGAGCGAGGCCGCCGGAAAGTGACCGATCACGGGGGCAGGGTGGGTGCCGCCCTCGGGCCGGTAGAAGATGGCTCCCGCAACGAGGATCTCGCGAAGGTCGAGGCGGTAGGCGAGCATCCCGGCCGGGACCAGCCCACCCCGGGTGATGGCGAGGACCAGGTCATGTTCACGCCCGACCCGCCCGGCGAGGCGCGCGACGAGACCGTCGAGGTCCTCCCAGGTGAGGATCAGCGTGTCCAGCATGACCCCATCATCGCGTATGCGGCATCGCTGCGGGATCCGTCAGCCGCCACTCGGGCTCGCCGATGGAAGCTCGTCGCCGTCGGGCTCCACGGCACTTGGGCTCGGCACGGCCGAGCCGTCGATGTCGTGGCACAGGGTGCAGGTGGAGTCCTCGCGCAGGGCGTGGTCGATCGGCAGCGCACCCGCCTCCGCGGACTGGTGACACGAGCGGCAGGTCAGGTTCTGCGGGTCGGGATGCGGCTTGGTCGGCGGCGGCGAAGGGTTCGGTTTGTGGCACAGCCAGCACTCGTCCTGGTTGCGGCCCACCATGCTCGACGGCAGGTGTGCGACGCTGCCATGGCAGTCGAGACAGGCCTCGTGAAGGTCGGCGTGGGCCTGGGTGATCGCCGGGCCGTCCTGGGCAACCTTGTGGCAGTTGAGGCATTCGGTCTCCGCGATCCCGACGTGCCCCGGTGCCTGGCGGCCAAGCGACTCGTCGGTATGGCAGGTCAGGCACGCCGTCCACCCTTCGAGCTGGTGCCCGATTGCCGGGATGGTCTTGAGCTCGGCGGCACCGCCACTCTGGTGGCAGAGGAGGCAGCTGTTGGAGGTCGGGATGTGGGCGAGGCCCATCTGCATCGTCTCGGGCGTGGGCGACACGGCGGGGGCGGTCGTTGCGTCGGCCGTGCCGCGGGCAGGGATCACCCGCAGCCAGTCCAGCACCATCGTGCCGGCCAGCAGCGCGACCACGAGGATGTTCGCGAGGATCAGCAGCCGCAGCGTGCGGTCGAATCTTGATCTCATGCCGTCGCCCCTGCCATTCGTGCGTTGCTGGCGCCACCATCCATGGCTGGTTGCCACGACCCGCCCATGCGGCGCAGCTCGCCGCGGACGGCCTCGATCGCGACCGGCAGCGCCCGGTCGACGGCGCCGGAGAGGCCCAGCCCGGGCTCGACCTCTGCCACCTCGATACCCACCAGCGATAGCGGCCCGGTCAGCCGTCCCAGGAAGCGGGCGGTCGCCACGAGCTCGCCCACGGCACCGGTGCTGCCGCCGTCGGCCAATCCGCCCAGAGCATCGATCTCGTCCTCATGCAGCACGCTCACCGATCCAGCCGCCCCACCCAGGCGGACGGCATCGACCAGCACCACGCCGGATGCGCCATCGATGACCGGCAGGAGGTCCGTGCCCAGCGTCCCGCCATCCACGAGCCGCGTCTCCGGCGGCAACGCATGCGGGTCACGTCCAGCCAGGGCCTCGAGACCCTCGACCACCCGGACACCGGCAGCGTCATCGCCCAGCAGCACGTTGCCCACCCCGACTACGACCAGGTTCCGTTGCGTGACCGTCACGGCTCCACCCGGTCCAGCAGCTCCGGTCCGCCGTCGCGCGACTCGACGACCTCCTCGCGGGTCGGGAACTTGAAGCCGCTGACGATGCTGGAGATGAGGCCGTTGTGCTCGATGTGATCCACCAGGACGCAGCTGTACACGTGGAACAGGGCGATCGCCAGGATCAGCCACATCGCCAGGTGATGGATGAGACGCAGCTGCTGGGCGCCAACGAGCTCGCGCAGCCAGCCGAACAGCGTGGCGCCCGGCTCGGCACCCATCAGGCCATCGAGGGCGAAACCGGTGACGGTCTCGACCAGCAGCAGCCCGAACAGCACGAGGTACGCGGTCGCGGCCAGCTGGTTGTGGCCCAGCACCTTGGGGATCTCGGGCCGAACGAAGCCGTAGAACCCGGCCTGGCGGAAGAGCTCAGTGGCCTGGTAGCGCGAGGTCGGGATGAACGCCGTCCATCGCGAGAAGCGGTTCCCCGCCAGCAGCCAGTACGTGCGCACCAGGCCCGATAGCAGGAACGTGAGGGCGGCGATGATGTGGATCAGGCGGACGGTGGACATCACGCCGCCGCCGGCCGGGATGAGGAACGGGTCCGCGATGTAGCCGCCGGTCAGGCTCAGCACCACGATGCAGCTGGCCGTGACCCAGTGGGTGACCCGCACCGGGATCTGCCACACCATCAGGCGGACCCGCTGGTCCGGGTTCTCGATCTCGTGCGCCCCGTGCCCCGCAGTCGCGTCCCCGTGGCCGGCATCGGGTCCGGGTGACACCTGAGCCGCGTCCACAACGGTGGACGCGGTCGTGCCGGCCGGGTCTTCCGGGACCGTGGCGGCAGGCTCCTGGGCGACGATCGTCATCGGATCCCCTCCGCGGGATGGGCAGGGCCAGGGCGTCGGGAGGCAGCCCCCGGGTCGAAGACGTGAGCGGCACACGCGGCGCACGGCGCGAAGGAGTGGATAACGCGGAGCAGCTCCACTGGCATCGCGGGGTCGGCAACGTCGAGGCCCGCGAGCGCGGATTCCATCGGGCCGGCGACACCGAGGCCGTCGCGGGGCGACGCGTTCCACGTCGAGCCGTCCAGCAGCTGGTAGTGGTCGATGACGGCGTCCTTGATCCGGATCCAGTGGCCAACCGACCCACGCGGGCCCTCGCCGAGCGAGAAGCCGACGGCCTCCGACGGCCACGCGACGGGATCCCAGAGCTCGATGCTGGTCACGGACACGTCGCCCGTCGCCAGGTTCGACCGGAGCTCCCACAGCCAGCCATCCAGCTTGCGGACGACGACCTCGGCCTCGATCGCGCGTGCGAGGGTCCTCGCGAGCGCACCGGTCAGTGCCGCGGACTCGAGCCCGAGGTCCGTGAGCCTCTCACCGAGCGCCTGGCGGATGTCGGCCTGGCCGTTGGCGGCGGCCACCAGTACGCGGGCGAGAGGGCCGGTCTCCATCACGCGCCCGTCATAGCGGGCTGCCTTGACCCACGTGTACTTCCCGCGAACGTCGAGCTCCTTGAGCGGCAGCTCCGGGACGGTGAAGTCGGGGGCGGTCTCCCCCTCGGCCGGGCGGCGCAGCGAGGCGTCGCCGGTGCCGTAGGTGTACCAGGCGTGCGAGGCACTCTCGGCCACCGCGGTCTCGGCCACTGGCTCGGCACGCTCCAGGTTGCCGTCCATCAGCCGTCCCCCGGGAAGGAGCCTCGCCGCGCCGGCCTCGTCATCCAGCGGGAACTCGCCGAAGGACAGGAAGTTGCCGGGTCCCGCGCCGGTCGAGATCCACTCCGGGTAGGCGTCGAGGAGCATCCGCACGTCCGGGTCATAGACCTGCTCGACGAACGTCCTGGCCCCGGCGACCAACCGGCGCATCAGGTCGATGCCATCGCTGCTCAGCGCGAGCGGGGCGTTGCGGTCCGGGACCTGCGGGTGCTGGCGCGTCTGCGACGCAGCCGGACCGCCCCACGGTGGCACTAGCGCCATGCCGCCGACGAGGTAGGTCTGCGGGTGCGGGTCCTTGCCGCCCAGCAGGGCGTGGATGCGCATGAAGTCGCTCTGCCAGTCGAACGCCTCCAGCACGTGGGCCACGAGGATGAGGCTCTGCTCCGGACTCAGGCGATAGGCGGGGTGACCCGGCCAGGCGCTCGCGAACGGGCCGGGCTGGCCCGATGTGGCGATCGCCGTCAGGCGGTCTCGCACGCCCTGGAAGTAGTCCGCTCCGGCGTTGGGCCAGGGGCTGCCTGCGCGCGCCAGGCGGGACGTTGCCGTCACGTCTGCGGAGACGGCGGCCGACGTGTCGACCCAGTCCGGAAGTCCCTCCTGGTACAGGCGCATGACGTGATCGCGGACGACCAGGGTGCCGGCAAGGATGTTTCGGATGAGGCGGGCGTTGGTGGGGATGGTGATGCCCAGCGCCTGCTCCACGGCCCGGACCGACGCGAGGGCGTGGACCCCGGTGCAGGTGCCGCAGACGCGCTGTGCCAGGAGCCAGGCATCGCGTGGGTCCCGACCGCGCAGGACGTTCTCCATGCCCCTGAACATGGTGGCGGAGGACCATGCCCCGGTCACGCGACCGCCGGTCACGTCCGCCTCCACCCGCAGCTGGCCGCCGGCACGGGTGACCGGGTCGATGACGATACGAGCCATCTCAGCGCTCCCCGGCCGGGGTGGGGCCATCGCCGGTGGGCACGACGGGCTCCGGCGTGTCCATGGCATCGGCGTCGGTCGCAGCATCGGCATCGGCCGTGCCATGGGCGGCGGTCGTGCCATCGGCGCCCGCAAGGGCCTCGCGACGCTCGATGCGCGCCCGCCGCTTGTAGCGGGCACCCATGCCCACCGCGTGCGCTCCGGCAACGAGGGCCACGGCACCGACCGCCGCTGCCCCCACCACGTCAACCGTCATGTTGGGCAGGAAGGGCACCGGCGACGGCAGCCGAAGGTAGGCCGGGCCCATCGCATCCCAGAAGTCGGGCGCCACGCAGCCTGCGCACCCGTGGCCGGCGCGCACGTTCCAGCTGACCCCGTCGCCGTAGCGGACGGTGGGGCAGTTGGCCATCGTCTCCGGACCCTTGCAGCCCACCTTGTACAGGCACCAGCCGCGCTGGGCTCCCTCGTCGCCCCAGGACAGGGCGAACTCGCCGAACTCGAAGTGCGGCCGTCGCTCGCACTGGTTGTGGAGCAGGTTCCCGTAGGCAGCCAGGGGCCGGCCCATCGGGTCAAGCGGCGGCCACTCGCGGAGGGTCAGGTAGTGGACGATCACGGCGGTCAGGTTGAGCACGTTCATCGGGCAGCCCGGCAGCGTGATCAGGGTGGAGTCGCCGACCACGCGACGGACGCCGCCGGCATCGGTAAGGCCGCCGCTCGCTGCAGGTGCACCGCCGTCGAACGCGCAGGCTCCGACCGCGATCGTGGCCAGGGCGCCGTCGCAGACCTCGCGCGCCACGTCCGCCACGGGGCGGCCACCCACGAGGCAGTAGCCACCGTCCGCGCCGTTCGGGATAGCGCCCTCGATCACCGCGATGTAGCCGTCCGGGTAGGCCTCCATCGCCGACGTGCGGGCGACGTCGCTCGCGGCTCCGGCCGTCGCGAGCAGGGACTCGTGGTACTCCACCGAAAGGGTGTCCAGCAGGAGCGAGGAGACCGTGGGATTCGAGGTCCGCAGGAGCGCCTCGGTGTTGCCCCCGCAGGTCTGCCCGCGCACCCAGATGACGGGGAGGCGCGGAGCGGTGGTGAGGCCTTCCGCGATGCGTGGCGCATACGAGGCCGGAATCGCCAGCGCTGCGGTCATGGCAGCGGAGAACTTGAGGAACGACCTGCGGGTCATCCCGCGCTCGATGAGCGCGGCATAGAGACCCTGGTCGCGCATCATGACTCACTCGACTGCTTGGCGCGACGGGCAGGTGCCGGAGGCCCTGCGGCGGCCGCGCCCATAGAACAAGGGGACGCCGGTACTGATCTTGGGGGATGCGGGTGGGTCCAACCACGTACCAGAGGTCGCCGCGCTGCATGGCGAAGGGCACCTCGAATGGGCCCGTATGGAAGGGGGCCGGGCCTGCCTCCCGGCCTGCCGTATGGGGGCCGCTCCGGCCTGTCCGCCCCGCGTGGCGTGCGCTCGCAGGCTCGCCGCCTCCCCGAAGCCCGGCCCTACTCCACCTCGATCGCGGATGCCTCCGGCTGGTCGTCCCGCCGGTACGGCACGTCCACCACCACGGTGTGCGGGCGACCAAGGAGGACCGAGCGCAGCCGTCGGGCGGACTGGTTGTACAGGATCCGCTCCCACCAGTGCCGGGCCACGTACTCGGGCACCACGACAAAGGTGATCGGCTCCGCCTTCTCCGGCGGCCAGGCCCGGTCCAGCACGTCCAGGTACGCCATGAGCGGCCCCGAGAGGGCGCGATACGGGCTCTCGACGATCACCAGCGGCACGTCCGGAACCTGCCGCTCCCAGCGCGCCCGCATCCGCGCCGACGCCTCCGGGTCCTCGCTGATGAACACCGCGCTCACGTCACCGGTGATCGAGCGGGCGGTGTTGATCGCGCGGACCACGGCACGATTGAGGGCCGGCACCGGCACGATCGCGCGCTGCTCACGGCTGGGCGGCGGCAGGACGTAGCCCGGGTCGATCGCGAGCTGCCGCCGAGAGGCCGCGTACTGGCGGTTGATGAACAGCATCGCACCGACCATCACCGGGATGAGGATCGCGACCACGAACGCCCCGTGCTCGAACTTCTCCGTGAGCACGATCACGAGCACGACCAACGTCATCAGGGCGCCGCTGGCGTTGATCGCGAGTCGCCACCGCCAGCCGGCCTGGCGGCCGCGGAACCAGTGCATGACCATGCCGCTCTGGCTCAGGGTGAAGCACACGAACACCCCGACGGAGTAGAGCGGGATCAGGTGCGACGTGTTGCCCCGGAAGATGAGGTAGATCCCGGCCGCGATGGCGGCGAGGGCGATGATCCCCCAGCTGTACGCGAGCCGGTCGCCGCGGAACGAGAACTGGCGCGGGAAGTAGCCATCGTGGGCCAGGATCGCCGCCAGGCGCGGGAAGGCGTTGAAGCTGGTGTTCGCCGCCAGAAACAGGATCAGCGCGGTCGCGACCTGGAAGACGTAGTACAGCGGGCTGGTGGCCCCAAACGCGGTCTGCGCCACGAGGGCGATGACCGTCGGTCCGCCGGACAGCGCCTCGGACGGGACGATGTCGTAGGCGCGGGCGACGACCGTGATCCCGATGAACAGGACCGCCAGGAGGACGGCCATGGCGAGCAGGGTGTTGCCGGCGTTCCTGGCCTCCGGGGGCTTGAAGGCGGGAACGCCGTTGGCGATGGCCTCGACGCCGGTCAGGGCCACGGAGCCGCTGGCAAATGCGCGCAGGATGAGCACCAGGCCGAGCGTCTGGGTCCCGTAGGACATGGCCTCGGCCTGGGGGGGCATGGGCACGACCGTGCCGGTTGCGATGTGCACCATCCCGGACGCGATGATGACCAGGGCCATGGCCACGAACACGTAGGTGGGGACGGCGAAGATGTTCCCCGACTCCCGCAGGCCACGCAGGTTGGCGATCGTGATCAGGGCGATCACGGCGACCGCGACCTCCAGCCGGACGACATCCAGCCCGGGTGCGACGGAGATCAGCTGGTCCATGGCGGACGACGTGGACACGGCCACGGTCATCACGTAGTCGATGAGCAGGGCGGATGCCGCGACCAGGCCGAGGATCGGGCGCAGCTCCTGGCGCGCGACCGCGTAGGCGCCCCCTCCGCCCGGGAACGCGTTGCAGACCTGGCGGTAGGAGATCGCGACGACGACCAGCAGGATCGAGATTGCGGCCGCGATCTCGACGGAGACCAGCAGAGCCCCGGCCCCGGCGAGCACCAGGACGCGCAGGATCTCCTCGGTCGCGTAGGCGGAGGACGAGATCGCATCCGAGCTGAAGATCGGCAGGGCGAGGCGCTTGGACAGCCGTTCGCCGATCTCCTCCTCGGTGGCCAGCGGACGGCCGATCAGCCATGACTTCCAACGGAGGGCGGTGCGGCCCAGCGCAGACCGCGGCACCGAGGCAGCCGGCTTGGCCACCAGCTGGTTTGGACCCGTGTACCGGAAGTAGGGCGCGTGGGGGCGATCGACTCGCACCCGGCGGTCGCCCGGCTTGCGACCGGTGATTGGGCGGCGACCGCCGATCACGACGCCGTCCAGAGCTGGAGTGGCTCGGAGTCAGGCTCTCCGAGCGGGGTTGTCGGGCAGTCGGGCATCAGCGAATGGCTTCGACGACGATGTCGAGCCGATCCTCCCTTGCGGTGGTTCGTGGGACCACGCGAACGCCGGCTTCGAGCGCCGCGCGCTTGCACGTGTCCAGGATCAGCTCCCCGAAGACGATCCCGGCGACGAGGACGCGGGGTGCCGCCTGCGACGCGACCATCAGGATGGCCTCGCGGACCAGTCGCTCCTCCCCAGCCCAGGCGGGCGCGGAGCGGCCGATGACCTCGACGGCGGTTTCCATGCCACCAGCATCCGCCGGCGCGCCAAGAGGGGACGGTTGCGACTCGGATCCGGTGGCCTATGGTTTCCCTAAAGGACCTCGTCCGCCACGCTGCCCGTGGCCGGGTCATCACGGATGCGGTACCCGACGCCGGGCTCGGTGAGGATCAGCGTCCCCAGGCCGCCATCGGGATCGGCGGCGGCGAGCTTGCGGCGGAGCTGGCTCACGTGTACGTAGATGTAGCTGTCCTCGCCCTGGTAGGCCTCTCCCCAGACGGCCCGCAGCAACCGGCCCTTGGTCGCCACGCGACCGCGGTGCATGAGCAGCACCCGCAGGAGCTCGAACTCACGCGGCGTGAGGTCGAGTGGGCGTCCTGCTACCCGGACCTCGTGGCCGACCACGTCGAGGACCAGTGACCCCACCGTGATCCGGCCCGCGGCGTCTCCCCCGGGACCGGCAGCCCGGCGCAGCGCGACGCGCAACCGGGCCCTGAGCTCGTCCACGCCGAACGGCTTGGTCACGTAGTCGTCGGCGCCGCGGTCGAGCGCCTCCACCTTCTCGCGCTCCTCGTAGCGGCCGGAGAGGATCACGATCGGCGTGGCCGCCTCGCGGCGGATGGTGGCCACGACCTGCAGGCCGTCGATGTCGGGCAGCCCCAGGTCGAGGAGCACGAGGTCCGGCCGGCGCGCGGCCCACCGCTCCAGGGCACTGCGCCCGTCCGCGGCTTCCACGACCCCATACCCGCCCGCGATCAGCTCTCGCACGAGCGCGGATCGCGTCTCGGTGTCGTCCTCGACCACGAGGATCGTGGGGCCCGGTCCGGGGTGGTGCATCAGCCCGGGACCTCGCGGGACGGGAGGTCGATGTCCACGGCGAGCCCGCCGAGCTCGCTGCGGCGCGCCACCACGGTGCCCCCTGTCGCCTCCACGAGGCCGCGGGTGACCGCGAGCCCGATTCCCGTTCCCTCCCTCGACCGGCGGCGGCCGGCCGGCACCCGGTAGAACTTCTCGAACAGCCGGCCCAGCACCTCGTCGGGCACCCCCGGTCCATCGTCCTCCACGGTGAGCCTGACCAGCTGCGGCCCGACATCCCGCGCTGTGACCCGGATCCGGGATCCTTCCGGCGTGTACTTGATCGCGTTGTCGAGGAGATTGGTCACTGCCTCGTCGACGAAGACCGCGTCGACCTCGACAGGCGAGGCCCGCAGGCCGGTCTCCAGCGACCGTCCGTCGAGGCGGGTGCGAACGCTGTCCAGGGAGCGGGCGAGGAGGTCATCGAGATCGAACAGCTCACGCTGCGCCCGGAGTGCCCCGGCCTCGATCCGCGACAGGTCGAGGAGATTGGTCACCAGCCGGTTGAGGTACTCGACCTCCCGCTCGATCGCATCTGCGCTGGCCCTCCTGTCGTCGTCCGACAGCGCGCTGCCCGGACGAAGGCCACCTGCCGCGGCGCGGATCGTGGCCAGCGGCGTCCGCAGGTCGTGCGACACGGACTGCAGCAGTGCCGACTTGAGCGCGTCGCTCTGGTGCGCGACGTCCGCTGCCCGCGACTGGTCCGCCGCACGATCGTGCATGATCGCCTGCCCGACCTGGTCCGCGACTGCCACGAGCAGCCGGCTCTGGACCGGATCCGGTTCCCCGGGCTCCCGCGCACGGGTCGCCCAGATAGATCCCTGAGGCTCCCCGCTCGCCTCGATGCGGACCCGGTAGGTGTCCACGGCACCCGGCGACCTGGCGGCCACACCGGGTCGCTGCACCAGCACCCAGCGGGCGGGCTCGTCACCCGGGGTGCGCTGGAGCACCCGCAGCCGGCCGGGCGCGGTCGGGGGACGGCCATCGCCGGTGTCGGCAGCCACCGTCTCCACCGCCGGATCCGGCCCGATCCCGACCCATGCCCGCTCCAGCCCGGCTTCGGTGACCAGCACGTCGAGGATGGCGCTGAGTGCCTCCCCGATGGAGTTGCGGGTGGCCAGTGACCGGCTGACCCCGAACAGGGCACGGGCCTCGTGCTCGCGCGCCGTGGCAGCCTCGGCCCGCTGGCGCTGGAGCGCGGCAAGCTGCCCGACGACGACACCCACGAACAGGAGGAGCACCACGCTGAGCAGCACGCCCGGCTCGTGGATCTCGAAGGTATAGCGTGGCTCGGTGAACAGGACGTTGTAGAGGGCGGCCGATCCGACGGCCGTGACGATGGCGCCCCCGGTCCCGACCAGCAGCGCGACCGCGACCACGGCCACGAGGTACGCGGACGAGGCGTTGTCCATGCCGAGGGTGGTCTCGAGCACGGCCACCGCCACGGTTGCGACGACGAGGGAGGCGCCGACCACCGCCACGACGGGGAGAAGGTGCCGGATGCGGCTGCTCATCACGCCGATGCTAGCGGGTGCGGCAGACGGAGTGGAGCACCGGGGGCCAGCGTGGCCAGCGCAACCCGAGGCGGTCGCGCCGGCGAGGGCGAGCGGCGCCCGAGGGGCGGTCGACCGAGGCTATTCGGTGACGTGGCCGCGGTGCGTCACGATCTCGATCAGGATCAGTCCCAGGCACGCCCCGCACAGGATCACGAAGAACGTGGCACCGGTGACGAAGCCAACGGCCGTGAAGAACGCCGCCGCCAGCAGCATGAGCGTCAGGTCGAGCGAGATGCTGAGCTTCGCCACGGCGGTCTCCGGTCTTGGACTGGCCTTCGATGGTGCGCGTGTGAATGGTGAGCCGGCAGGGACTCGAACCCTGAACCTAGTGATTAAGAGTCACTTGCTCTACCGTTGAGCTACCGGCCCGGACCGGCGGAAGGATAGCGCAAGTGCGCGACCGCGCGCGCCCGACCGCCGTGCGCGCTCGTTCGCGCGCCGTACGGTCACGATGGCTGGTTGTCGATCTGGGCACGCTGGAGCCGGCCGCTGTAGTCGATGTAGACCGACTTCCACTCGGTGAACGTGTCGAGGGCGACGTGGCCGGCCTCGCGGTGGCCGTTGCCCGTGTCCTTCCAGCCGCCGAACGGCAGGTGGGTCTCGGCGCCGGTCGTCCCAGCATTGACGTAGACGATGCCGGTCTCGAAGTCACGCATCGCCCGGAAGGCGGTGTTCACGTCGCGCGTGAAGATCGACGCCGAGAGACCGTAGCGCACGTGGTTCGCGGCGGCCACCGCCTCCGCGTAGCCGTCCACCGGGACCACCGACAGCACGGGTCCGAAGATCTCCTCCTGGGCGATCCGGCTCATCGAGCCCACGCCGGCGAAGATCGTGGGCTGGAAGAAGTGCCCGTGGTCCAGGTCGCCGCCGGTCGCTCGTGCGCCGCCGGTCACGAGGTCTCCCTCCCCGCGACCGATCACCACGTATCCCTCCACCTTGTCCACGGCGGGGGCGTTGACCAGTGGGCCCACCTCGACCGACTCGTCCAGCCCTGAGCCCAGCCGGAGGGCCGCGGCACGGGTCGCGAGGCGCGCCACCAGCTCGTCGGCGATCGGGGCGTCCGCGATCACGCGGGAGCAGGCCGTGCAGCGCTGGCCGGTGGTGCCGAACGCCGACCACAGGATCCCGTCCACGGCGAGGTCAAGGTCGGCGTCACGCAGGACGACGACCGCGTTCTTGCCGCCCAGCTCCAGGCTGAGCCGCTTGAGCCGCCGGCCCGCGCGCTCGGCGATGGACCGCCCCGTGGCCGAGGAGCCGGTGAAGGAGATGACCGGCACGTCCGGGCTGTCGACGATGGCGTCCCCCACCTCGGTGCCACCGCCGGTCACCAGGTTCACCACGCCGGGCGGGAAGCCCGCCTCGTCCATGAGCTCGACCAGGAGCGTCGCGCAATGGGGTGCGTCGCTGGAGGGCTTGAAGACGACCGTGTTGCCGGCCACCAGTGCGGGCATCATCTTCCAGCACGGGATCGCCATGGGGAAGTTCCAGGGCGTCACGATGCCGGCGATCCCGATCGGCTGGCGGATGCTCATCGCCCACTTGTCCGGCAGCTCGCTCGGTACCGTGTCGCCGAACATGCGCCGCCCCTCGCCGGCCATGAGAAACGCGATGTCGATGCCCTCCTGCACGTCGCCGCGGGCCTCGGCCAGCACCTTGCCCATCTCGCGGGTCATCGCCCGGGCGAGCCGTTCCTTGTGCTCGGCCATGAGCGCGCCGAAGCGGTAGAGGAGCTCGCCGCGCTTGGGCGCCGGGGTCGCGCGCCAGGCATCGAAGGCATCGCCGGCGGCGCGGACGGCCATGGCCACGTCGGCCCTGGTGCCGGCCTGGAAGCGACCCACCACGTCACGGGTGTCGGCCGGGTTCACGCTCTCGAAGCTGTCTCCTGAGACGGACTCCACCCAGCGGCCGGCGATGAACAGGCGGTAGGTCTCGGGCTCGGGGTTGGACATCAGACGCGCTCGACCGCCATCGCCACGGAGCCGCCGCCGCCCAGACACAGCGTCGCGAGGCCGTATCGGCCGCCCCGGCGCACGAGCTCGTGGACGAGCGTCGCCGCGATCCGCGCACCGGACGCCCCGATCGGGTGGCCCAGCGCGATCGCGCCCCCGTTCACGTTCACCCTCGCCCAATCGAGGCCGAGATCCCTGCCATCGGCGAGGACCTGCGCCGCGAAGGCCTCGTTGAGCTCGACCAGGTCGAATGCGTCGGGCGCGAGGCCGGTGCGCCGCTCCAGCGCACGGACGCCGGCGACCGGAGCCAGGAACAGCCACTTCGGCGCCACCTCCGCCTGCGCGTAGCCGACGATGCGCGCGAGCGGTGCGAGCCCGTGCCGCTCAACGGCCCGCTCGGAGGCCACCACCAGGGCCGCCGCTCCGTCCGTGATCCCGGGCGCATTGCCGGCCGTGACGGTCCCGACGGTCGCGTCGCCCCGGTCATCGCCGTCGGGCAGCGCGAACGCCGGCTTGAGCCTCGCCAGCGCCTCGAGCGTGGAGTCCCGGCGCGGGCCCTCGTCCACGCAGACCTCGGTCTCGCGCCCCTTCGCGTCCCGCACGGTCACCGCCGCCATCTCCGCGTCGAACCGCCCGGCATCCTGGGCGGCCACCGCTCGCCGGTGGCTCTCGAGTGCGAACGCGTCCTGGTCCTCGCGTGACACGTCGTTGCTGATCGCCACGCGCTCCGCGTGGGTGCCCATGTGGCAGTCCTCGACCGCGCACCACAGCCCATCGGCAACGGCGGCGTCGTCCAGCGAGCCGGCGCCCAGCCGGTAGCCGAACCGGGCCTTGCGCAGCAGGAACGGCGCCTGGTCCATGGACTCCATGCCGCCCGCCACGTAGAGGTCGCCGTCGCCCGCCCGGATGCCCGCCGCGGCGAGCATGATCGCCTTCAGCCCGGAGCCGCAGACCCGGTTGATGGTCGTCGCCGGGGTCGTGTCGGCCAGGCCCGCCTGCAGCAGCGCCTGGCGTGCCGGCGCCTGGCCGGCCCCTGCCTGGAGCACCTGGCCCATCAGGACCTCGTCGATGGCCACATCGGGCGACAGCCCCGAGCGGTCCACCGCGGCGCGGATCGCCACGGCCCCGAGGTCCACGGCCGACAGGCCGGCAAGGGCGCCACCGAACTTCCCGATCGGGGTCCGGGCGGCGCTGACGAGATAGACGTGGCCGTTGGGTCCGGGCTGCTGCTCCATGGCGGCGACGCTCCTCCAGATCTCAGCGCGGGTAGACGTGGAACCCCCGACCGGTCTTCTGCCCGAGGTGTCCCTCGGCGACGAGGCGCTCGAGAACCGCCGGTGGCGCGAACTGCGGCTGGTCGAACCCCTCGTTGAGCACCCGCATGATGCCGAGGACGACGTCGAGGCCGATGAAGTCCGCGAGCTCGAGCGGCCCCATCGGGTGGTTGAGCCCCACCCGCGCGCCGGTGTCGATGTCCTCGGCCGTGCCCAGGCCCTCCTCGAACGCCCGCATCGCCTCGCCCAGGAAGGGCATGAGGATCCGGTTGACGATGAACCCGGGGCGATCCGCCGACACGATCACCTGCTTGCCCAGCCCGGCGGCCAGCTCCCGGAGGGCGGCCTCCGTCTCGTCACCGGTCGCCGTGCCCCGGATCAGCTCGATCAGCGGCATCACCGGGACCGGCGAGAAGAAGTGCATGCCCGCGAACCGGGCTCTCCTCGCCTCCCCCACCGCGGCGGCCAGGCGGTCGATGGCGATCGACGAGGTGTTGGTCGCGAAGACGGCGCTCGCCGGCGCGATCCGGTCCAGGGCCGTCCACAGCCCCGTCTTGACGTCGACGTCCTCGAACACGGCCTCGATGACGAGGTCGGCATCCGCCGCTGCCTCCAGGTCGTCCGTGGTGCTGAGGAGGTCGAGGAGAGCATCGCGCTCCTCGACCGTGATCCTTCGCTTCGCGATCGCCCGGTCCAGGCTGGTGGCGATGCGTCCGCGGCCGGCTTCGGCCCGGGCGAGATCGGGCTCGTAGAGCACGACCCGCTTGCCGATGGCCGCGTGCACCTGTGCGATCCCGTGGCCCATCAGCCCGGCCCCGGCCACGAACACCCGCTCGATGCTCATCGCTGCTCCTCATCCCGAGCGTCCAGGGCGGCCAGCAGACGATCGGCCGCCGCGTACGGGTCCATCTCGTGGCTGGCCACCGCATCGATCGCCGCGTCCGTCTTCCCGGCCAGTCCCGGCGCCGCCAGGCGAGCCCAGATCCGCTCTACGACCACGGCCCGCACCTGTGCCCCGGCTCTCGTCCTGCGCGCCGCACGCGTCGGTCCATCCACGCCGGCGGCACGATGCCGATCCAGGGCCACGAGCAGCTCCGGGACCCCCTCGCCGGTCGAGGCCGTGGTGACCAGGACCTCGGGGTGCTTGGGGGTCGGCCGCGAGGGATCCGTCTCGGCACGCCCGACCGACGGCACGAGCATTGCCCGCAGCTGGGCGGCAGTCCGCTGGGCGCCAGGGCGGTCTCCCTTGTTGACCACGACCAGGTCCGCGACTTCGAGCAGGCCTGCCTTGATTGCCTGCACCTCGTCGCCCATCTCGGGCGCCTCGAGCACCACGGTCGTGTCGGCGGCAGCCGCCACCTCGACCTCGCTCTGGCCCGTGCCGACCGTCTCCAGCAGCACGATGTCGAAGCCCGATGCGTCGAGCACGGCGGCCGCAGCGGTGGACGTGGACGCCAGCCCGCCGGCGTGCCCGCGGGACGCCATCGAGCGGATGAACACCGCGTCGTCGGCGGCGTAGGACTGCATGCGGACGCGGTCACCCAGGAGCGCGCCGCCGGTGATCGGCGATGACGGGTCAACGGCCACGACCGCCACGGATCGCCCGGCCTTGCGCAGCTCGGCGATGAGCGATGCGACCAGGGTGGACTTGCCGGCTCCCGGCGGGCCCGTGATCCCCACCAGGTGTGCCCTACCGGCCACGGGATAGAGGCGGCGCAGTGCGTGCTCGGCGACCGCCGTGTGGTTCTCGACCGCGGTCAGCAGCCTGGCGAGGGACCGCCGGTCGCCCGCGCGGGCGGCGTCGGCGAGGACCGCGGCGCGCTCGGCCGGATCCTGCGTCACGCCGGATCCCGCGTCACTCGGCGCGCGGGGTGGCGTTGGCACGGATGAAGTCGGCGACCTCGCGAATGGTCGTCCCCGGTCCGAAGACACCGGCGACACCGGCCGCGCGCAGGGGCTCGACGTCGTCGTCGGGGATGATCCCACCCACGGTCACCAGGACGTCGTCCAGGCCGCGCTCTCGCAGCTGGGTGCAGACCCGGGGCACCAGGGTCATGTGGGCGCCCGACAGGATCGAGAGGCCGACCACGTCGACGTCCTCCTGGAGGGCCGCCGTCACGATCATCTCGGGGGTCTGGCGAAGCCCCGTGTACACCACCTCGAAGCCCTCGTCGCGGAGGCCACGGGCGAGCACCTTGGCGCCTCGATCATGGCCGTCGAGGCCCGGCTTCGCGATCAGCACCTTGAGCGGTCGGTCGGTCATGGCGCTGATTGTAGCGGGATGAAACTGGGCGCTCTGCGACCCGATCCAGGGGGCGCCCGACGCCCGCGCGGGAGCCGCGGCGCCGGTGAGTCGCCGGGCGGTTGTACGGTCGGATGCAGCGCGGTTTGCGCCGCCGGGCGGCACATCCGTGGTGCGGAAACGGCACTGCACCCGACAGGCGTAGCGCTGGGCGGGTGGATCGGCAGGTCGCCCGACGCTTCAACCGCTGAGGGGCACGCCCGGACGACTCCCGCGAATCCCTGCGGCGCTCGGCCGCGCTAGGCGCCCGGCGCCGGCCGGGAGATGTGGGCGAAGAACTCCGCCCGGGTCTTGTCGTTGCGCCGGAACAGGCCGAGGACCGCAGCGGTGGTCATCACGGTGCCGGGCTTGCGAACGCCCCGCATCGCCGCGCACAGGTGCGTCGCCTCGAGGACCACGCCGACGCCCTTGGGAGCCAGCCGCTCCATCAGGAAGTCGCCGACCTGCTGGGTCATGCGCTCCTGGACCTGCAGGCGCCGTGCATACATCTCGACGATGCGCGGGATCTTGGACAGCCCGATGACCCGGCCGTCGGGCACATAGGCCACGTGCGCAGAACCGAAGAACGGGAGGAGGTGGTGCTCGCACAGTGAGTAGAACGAGATGTCCTTGACCACCACCATCTCCGAGTAGCCCACCTCGAAGATGGCATGGTTGATCAGGCGATCCGGGTCCACGTGGTAGCCGGCGGTCAGCTCGTGGTACATGCGGTGCATCCGGTCCGGCGTGGCACGCAGGCCCTCGCGATCGGGATCCTCGCCGATCTCCAGCAGGATCCGCCGAACGGCCGCCTCGATGCCACCGTTCTCGCCCGGGATCGGTGCGGCGTCGCCAACGGGGTCGTCGAGCCCGTGCAGCCCATCGTCATCGCCCATGTCGTGCTCGATCTCATCGACGATGCGGCGGACGCTCTCGGGAAGCTCTCGGGGCTCGGGGCGATCGGTCATGGTCCCGCGATGGTAGCGCGCGGATCGCGGGCCACGGGCGCCTCCGCGGGTCCGGCCGCGGGTCTGGCCACGGCGAGGATCGCGGACGCCACCTCCGCCGGGCGATAGCGCATCAGGTTGTGAGCCTCCGGGGTGAAGGCGGCCACGCCAATGGGCCCACGACCAGCGGTCACGCGCGCCTCCGCGGCCCGGCGCAGCTCCCCCAGGCGAACGTCCGCGTCCCCCGCGCCAAGTGCCACGAGCGCGGTGACGGGCGCGTCGATGGCCGCCAGGACGGACGCGGGCTCGTAGTCGAACATCGCCCGGGTGATCCTGTCGATGACATGCGGTCGCACGGCCCGCAGCACGTGGCCCGCGGCCGTCTCCACCACGCTGTCCCTCGCCGCCCGTTCCTGGTCCGCATCCCAGGTGCCCGGGTCAAAGCCGCGCCGGTCCGCGAGGAACGCATCGAGGGATCGCAGCACCTCCGGTGGTTCGTCCAGGCCACGCAGGAACTCCTCGACATCGACGCCGCTGGTCTCCTCGACGCGCTCCCAGCCGCCGTCGACCAGCACGAGACCCGCGCACCTCGTCCCGAGCCGGACGGCCGCGCAGGCGGCGAGCATCGCCCCGAAGCCGTGACCGGCCAGCACGACGGCTCCCCCGTCGAGCGCCCCGGACCCCTCCGCGACCGCGACCACGTCCGCGGCCAGCGTCTCGAGGTCATAGCCGTCCTGCGGCGCATCGGAGAGTCCATGGCCTCGCACATCCGTCACGATGGTGCGGCGGACCCGGGGCAGCCGTCGCGCGACGGGTGCCCACGACCAGGCAGGCTGCAGCATCCCCGGCACGAGCAGGACGCCATGAGCGGCCACGGCAGGAAGGCCGGCCGATGCCGCGGTCACGGAGCCCGAGGGTCCTCCCCAGTCGTGAAAGTGGATGCGGGTCCCGTCGTCCGCTGCGACGAGGAAGCCTTCCGGTTCGAGCGCGTGATCGGCCGCTGCCGCCGCCGAGGCGTCCAGCGCGATCGGCTCCAGCGGCACGGGCTCGGGATCGGGGGTCATGACGGCTAGGATACGGGCGCCATGCCGAAGCGCCGCCGCGGATCACGCTCCTCCCCATCGCGTCCCCGCGCGCGCCACGAGCGCTTCGACCGCCTGGTGGACCGGGCCGTTGCCGGGATTCCGCAGCCGTTCCGGGCCGCGCTCGATGAGATCGCCATGGTCATCGCCGACGAGCCGTCCCCCGAGCAGCTACGCGAGAACGAGATGGGGCCGGACGAGACGCTCTATGGCCTGTACGAGGGAGTGCCGCTCGACGAGTGGGGCGGCGACTGGGTGCCGGTCCCCACCCGGATCCTGCTGTTCCGTCTGCCCCTCGAACAGGACTTTCCGGATCCCGAGGACCTCGCCGACGAGGTGCGGATCACCATCCTCCACGAGCTCGCCCACCACCTGGGCATCGAGGACGAGGATCGCCTCGCGGAGCTGGGCATCGACTGACGGCGGGGCGAGGGCACCTCACTCGATGCGTCCCCACCGCCGGCTTCCCTACCCTGGGAACGCCAGCACGCCACCGATGAGCGCGACCAGTCCCAGCAGGGAGCAGATCGCGAGACCCGGGGTCAGCCACGGATCCCAGGAGCGCCGGCCGGTGAGCGGCTCACGGCGGCCGACCTCCAGCCCATGCGTGTAGTGCGTGAGGGCCTCGAACGCATGGACGGCAGGTGCCGCGGCGATCGCCTCCACGAGGAAGATCAGGGTGCCCATGGCGAACACGAGCGCCGCTGCGATCGGGACCACCAGCGGTCGCGGAAAGTCCTCGGTCAGGCCCGTGCCGATCAGCAGCCGCGCCACCGCATCGATGCCCGTGGACAGACCGAACACGATCAGGAACTGGCTCAGCACGCCGAACAGGGTCACCACGAGCGCGAGCCGCTTCCGAAGGCGGACGAGGCGGATCGAGCGGACGATGGCCTCCCCCACGCCGACCTCGCCCAGCACGATGCCCGCGGGCACGTAGACGAACGGCGCGCCCAGGATCACCGAGATCAGCAGCGACGCGCCGAACGTCAGCGCATCCACGGGCCCCCAAGCCAGGAGGACCACGATCTGCCCGATCAGGCTGGCGATGCCGGCGATGATCCCGATCAGCACCTGTGCCCCCAGGATCGGCCAGAACCGGCGGCGCGCCACGGCAATCGACTGGCGCAGGACGAGCGGCCGCCCCTCGGCTCGGGCGCCGATCACTGCCGTAGCAAGGGCACGGGCCTCCGTGGAGGCGGCGATGTAGCCGAGGCCGGCCGGGATCGCGGCCAGGAGCACCCAGCCAGACCACGCCTGCGTCTCCGCCATCGGCTCGACGACCCACAGGTCGGGCAGCGTCATGGCCAGGCCCAGGATGACGACCATCGGCGTGACCGTGATCAGGAGGATGAAGCCGATGTAGAACGATGCGCCACGGAGGCCCGTGTCCCGCCGCGTGAGCAGGTCCAGGGCTCGTCGCACCAGCTCCCGCGTCCCGAGCGGGATCGCGAGCACGGCATCGCTGACGGGTGCGACGTCGGGGGGTCTGGGGCCCTGGTTCGGTGGCGGCGGGGGCGGTATCGGGACGGCTGCCGGCGGAGGCGGGGGGAGCAGCGCCGGGCTCGGCGGCGTCCCGGGACCTTGGGTGGGTCCGGTGGAGCCCGCATCCGGTCCGGTGGCTCCCAATCCGGGCGACTCCCCCGCCGGGCCCATCAGCGCGGCGTGGCGAGACGCGGAGCGTCGGCCAGGAGGGCTCCCAGGCGGTCCGTGGCCACGTTGCCGCCGGAGAGAATCACGACGACCCGCTCGCCGTCCCGGACGGGGATCGCTCCCGTCAGGATCGCCGCCAGTCCCGCAGCACCGGCAGGCTCCACGACCTGCTTCAGTCGCTCGACCGCGAAGCGGAGCCCGGCCAGGATCGTGGCGTCGTCGATCACCACGACGCCCTCGAGATAGCGGTTGGCGACGTCCAGCGCCAGCCTGCCGGCCGAAGGGGCGTTGAGGCCGTCGGCCACGCTCCCGGGCAGGATGCGCACCGGCTCGCCGGCGGCCATCGCCTGCCGCAGCGCGTCCGATCCCGCCGGCTCCACGCCGTAGACGCGAGTCCGGGGGCGGCTCTCGCTCACGGCCACGGTCACTCCGCCGATCAGCCCGCCCCCGCCCACGGCGACCACGATCACATCGACGTCCGGCAGGTCCTCCAGGATCTCGAGGCCGCACGACCCATTGCCCAGGAGGACCTCCGGATCGTCGTACGGGTGGACGAGGACAAGGTCGCGCTCCAGGCGCAGCTCCTCGAGGCGCTCGAGCGACTCCCCGACATGCGTGCCGTGGAGCACGACGTCGGCACCGTATTCGAGGCACGCGGCCACCTTCGATTCGACCGCCGCCTCCGGCATCACCACCGTCATGGGCACGCCGGCCTCGCGCGCGGCCCATGCGTACGCCTGCCCTGCGTTGCCGGCCGAGATGGTGATCGCGCCCCGGCGACGCTCTCCTGCGGTGAGCGATGAGATGCGAGCAAGGGCGGCCCGCGCCTTGAACGAGCCGGTCTTCTGGAGGTGCTCCGCCTTCAGGTACACGCGGCCGTCCGCGAGCCGCGACCCTGTCGCGTGCCCGGCAACGCGCCCGGCCGTGGCCGACGACAGCATCGGCGTGTGGTGCACCCGAGTGCCAAGCATGGTGCGGGTCTCACGGATCGCGGCCAGGGTGACGGGCTGGTGGTTCATGCCCGCGAGTATGCCGCGCCCGGGTCCGTCATATGGGAGCTCAGCCGCCGTGTGGTGGCCGCGACCTCAGATGCCCGAACCACGGACTTGCGTTCTTGCGCAAACAGTGAGACACTGCGCGGGTGATCGACACCGTTGCCAGCACCGACGAGGACCGCAGCCGTTTCGCGGCCGTGGCCCGCGCGCTCGGTGACCCCAAGCGCCTGTGCGTCCTCGAGTCCCTCGCCGACGGCGAGGCCTCCGTGGGCGACCTTGCCGTACGGGTGAGCTGCCAGGTGCCGAACATGAGCCAGCATCTCGCGGTGCTGCGCTCGGCCGGGCTCGTCACGGCACGCCGTGACGGCAGCACGGTCTACTACCGCCTCGCGGACCCCAAGGTCCTGGAGGCGTACCGGGTTCTTCAAGCTATTGCCCGCTGACCGGGTCGAGACACAGATCCGCCGGCCTGGCGGGAGAAAGGAGCCGCCCCGTGGCGGAAATCAAGGCAGCGACGGACGACACGTTCGAGGCGCTGGTGCTCAACAATGACAAGCCCGTCGTGGTCGACTTCTGGGCTGCCTGGTGCGGACCCTGCAAGATGGTCGCCCCCGAGATGGAGAAGCTGGCAGCCAAGTACGACGGCGTCGTGGACGTGGTCAAGGTGGATGTCGATGCAAACCCGCGCCTCTCGCAGGCGTTCGGGATCATGAGCATCCCGACCATTGCGTACTTCAAGCCCGGCGAGCAGCCGCAGGGCGTGGTGGGCTTCCGCCCGCTGGACCAGCTGGAGCAGGCGTTCGGCCTGGCGGCACTCGCGTCCGCGGCCCCCAAGGCCTGACCGTGCGCCCGCCGAGCGCGGGCACGACACGACAACCGAGACACGACCCCGGTCAGATTGCCGGGGTCGTTTCGTGTCCGGCGCCGGCGACGGGTCCACCGGCCCACAACCCGCCGACAGGACCCGGCCCGAGGCTCAGCCGCCCGCGACCCGTCGGCGGGCGGACCGCAGCCAGGCCTCGGCACGATCGAGCGCGAACCGGTCGAGCACCCGCGGCGTGAACGCGATCCAGCCCGCGCCCCGGGCCGACGCTCGCGTGTCCGGGGTCCGGAGAGCCGCCTTGGCCACGGCCGGATCCAGTGCGACCTCCAGGAGCTCCGGCATCAGGACGGCGAACGCACGCCCGCCTCGCAGGTAGGTCACCGACTCGCCCTCCCGCAGGCGCTCGATCCCGTCCAGGCCCTCCATCACCGACTCGACCCGCTCGTCGAGGGTCTCATCGGCCTCGGTCATCGCCTCGGCCGTCGCCGCGGCCTCCTCTTCCGCTCCGAGGGGGGCGTCATCGTCCGGGCCATCCTCCTCGACGGGGTCGAACGCTCCGTTGCCGTTCCGGTCGTTCATCGGACCGCCTCCAGGATCGCCTGGAGCTCCTTGGCGTGCTCCTCGTAGTGCTCGGTCGTCTCGCCGAAGAAGTACTCCTGGTGCGTTCCGTGCTTGATCCAGCGGGTCTCGGGCACCACGGTGAGATAGCCGCGCAGCTCGCCCGCGACTTCGCGGAACCGGGCCCGGACGTCGGAGATCGGCATCCCCCGGAAGCGCGCGAGGCCCTCCTCGTTCATCGCGTTGCCGGCCTCGGGCGCCGATGCCCACTGGGCCTCCAGGCGATCCATCGTGGCGCTCTGCTCGCCGACCGCGAGTTCCCTGGCCGTGGCAAGGGCAGCCTCCTGCCATAGGACGATGTGGCCCATGAGGTCACGGCCAGACCAGCCGCCGGCCGCCTCCACGGGGAGGTCCAACTGCTCGTCCGAGAGCTCGTCCAGCGCCTCGTAGGCACGGAAGGTATCGCGTTCATCTTCGAGGAAGGAGAGGGCGTCGGAATACATGACGGCATCGTAGACCCGCCGCGCCGTCCGCGATGCTAGAGTCCGCCCGTGAGCGACCACGTCCCGTTCAACCTCCCGCCCGTCGATCCGGTGACGGCCGATGCCGATACCGGCACGTCCCTGTCCCCGGAGCTGCTGGCCGGCCTCCTGGGCGACGGCGACGACGAGCTGGCCGCCTGGACCCTGCGCCACGCCCTGGCAGAGTCATCGCGGGCGGAGGTCTACGACGGCCTGCTGCGCGACGCGATGGCCCTGGTCGGCGAGCGATGGAGCACCGGCCAGTGGTCCGTGGCCGAGGAGCACCTCGCATCGCGCACGTTGCTGCGCACGCTCGACCGGCTCCGACCCGAGATGGGGCCGGAAGGTCGGATCGGGCCCGTTGCGGTACTGGCCGCCGTGGCGGGTGAGCAGCACATGATCGGGCTCGTCTGCCTGGAGCACCTTCTGGCCGAGGACGGGTGGACCGTCGCGAACCTCGGTGCCGACGTGCCTGCCGCCGATCTCGGCAGGTTCGTGAGCCGCAACGACGTCGCCCTGGTCGCCCTGACGGCGCTGGATGAGCAGCGGGTCGGCGCCCTCGCGGAGGCCGTCGGGGCCGTGCGCGAGGCGGCAGGCGAGCGGGAGATCAGCGTGATCGTGGGCGGGCAGATCTCCGCCGTTCCGGGCCTCGCGGACACCGTCGAGGCCGACGGGGTGGCGCACAGCCTCGGCGAGGCCGTCGCCCTGGCCGCCCGCCACCGCCCGGCCTGAGACCCTAGTCGAACCCACGTCCGGCGGCCCAGGTTCGGAGCCACCGAATCCCAGCTCGATCGCGTCTGCCCGGCTAGACGGAAACGGGCTCGCGGTACTCGCCGAAGACCTCCCGCAGCACCTGGCACTGCTCGCCGAGGGTCGCGTAGCGCTCCGCGCACCGGATGAAATGCGGCATCAGGTTCGTCTCGCTGGTACCGGGGCGTGAAGCAGCGTCACGCAGGCCGGCCAGGGCCGCCTCCACGGATGTCCCGTCACGCCCGGCCCGCGTCCGCTCCAGGCGGGCAAGGTGTCGCTCTTGCGAGCCCTCGGGCACTTGCAGCACGGGAATGCGGATGGGCTCGGCGTTGACGTATCGGTTGAGGCCCACGATGGCCCGCTCACCGGCGTCGAACTCGCGCTGGAAGCGATAGGCGCTGTCCGCGATCTCGCGCTGCGGATAGCCCTCGGCGATGGCCTTGACCATGCCGCCCCGGCGGTCAATCTCGTCCAGATAGCGCCAGACCTCGCGCTCGACACGATTGGTGAGCGCCTCCACGAACCACGATCCGCCCAGCGGGTCGACCGTGGACGCGACACCCGTCTCCTCGAACAGGACCTGCTGCTGGCGCAGGGCCAGGAGCGCGGCCTCGGCCGTGGGCACGGCGAGCGCCTCGTCGTAGGCGTCCGTGTGCAGCGACTGCGTCCCGCCCAGGATTGCCGCCAGCGCCTGTGTCGCCACGCGGGTCAGGTTGTTGAGCGGCTGCTGCGGGGTGAGCGAGACGCCCGCGGTCTGGGTGTGGAAGCGCATCCAGGTGGACCGCTCGTTCTCGGCCCGGTAGCGAGCGCTCATCAGCTTCCACCAGATCCGGCGCGAGGCCCGGAACTTGGCGATCTCCTCGAAGAAGTCGCTGTGACTGTTGAAGAAGAACGACAGCCGCGGGGCGAAGTCGTCCACCCGCAGGCCGCGCTCGATGGCCGCCTCGACGTAAGCCATCCCGTCCGCGATCGTGAACGCCAGCTCCTGGACGGCCGTGGAGCCGGCCTCGCGAATGTGATAGCCGCTGACCGAGACGGTGTTCCAGCGGGGCAGCTCGCGCGTCCCGAACTCGATCGTGTCAACCACCAGGCGCATCGACGGCTCGGGCGGGTACAGGTACTCCTTCTGGGCGACGTACTCCTTGAGGATGTCGTTCTGGATCGTGCCCTCGAGCCTGTCCCGCGGAACGCCCACCTTCTCCGCGGCGACGATGTACATCGCCCAGATCGGCGCGGCCGGGGCGTTGATCGTCATCGAGGTGCTGACGCGATCCAGTGGCAGGCCCGCCAGCAGGACCTCCATGTCGGCGAGGCTGCTCACGGCGACGCCGCAGGTCCCGAACTCCCCCTCTGCCTCCGGGTGGTCCGTGTCGTAGCCGTAGAGCGTGGGCATGTCGTAGGCGATCGAGAGGCCGGTCTGGCCGGCTTCGAGCAGCTGGCGGAACCGGGCGTTGGTGTCCTCGGCGCTGCCGAACCCCGCGAACATGCGCATGGTCCACGGCCGCGATCGATAGCCCGTCGGGTGGATTCCGCGGGTGTAGGGCGGCTCACCAGGGAGCCCCAGGTCACGCGGCGGGTCCACGTCCGCATACGGGCCCGGTCCGTCGCGCAGGGGGTCGCCGTGGTGATCGATGGCGGTCGGACCGCCGGGCCCGGGATGAGCGTACGGATCGGCGCCCGCCAGATCCTGCGGGTCGCGGTCAGGATCCCAGGGACCGTACAGCCGCTCGACGGGCAGATCGCCGAGGGTGGCGAACCGCTCGCGGCGCTCGGGAAGCCGGTCCAGCGAGGGCGCGAGACGCTCGATGCGCCAGGCCCGGCGGCGCGGGCCCCATGCGTCGGGACGGTCGGTCATGGTCCGGCGACTCTAGCACCGGCCCGAGCCGTCAGCGCGACCCGAACGTCTCGAGGATGTCGGCCACCTTGGCATCGCCCAGGTCCGCGGCCAGCAGCACGAACACGCGGCCATCCGTGGCCGCCGGCCATGCGACCACCGTCTGGCCGAGGCCGTCCGAGCCCAGGACGTCCAGCCGCTTGCCCGGCACGCCACCGACCGTCGTGTCCGACAGGGCGGACTTCTCGGTCCGCCGGGCTGCGTCGGCACCGGTCGCGTAGAACTCGCGCATCAGGGTCGGGTCCAGACCGTCGGCTTCGAACACGGCCATCGTCACGCCCGAGGTGCCGCCCAGCCTCCAGGTGGCCCCGGCGAACCGGAGGTTCTCGACGCCGGCCGCCGAGAGGGGGCCGAGCGCGTCAGCCGTGCAGGTACGGCCCGAATCCACGTTGGACGGCGCCTCACCGTCGTAGGCATCCGGGAGCATGGCCTCGAGCTCCGGGTAGGCTCCCGGCTGCTGGCCGTTGGTGGTGCAGGGACTCCCCGGGTCGAAGCTCAGGATCGGCGCGTCGGACCCGGTGCAGCCGACGAGGCTCAGCGTGATCGCCGCGAGCACGGCGATCCCGAGCACCAGGCGGCGGGTGGCAGAAGGTCGAGGGGCCATCGCAGAGAGCGTACCGGCCGGCCGGCGTTCCCGCCTCGGAAGGGGCCAATGGGGCAAACTCCCTATGCGGGCCAATGGTCCCCTTGGTCGCGGGCCAAATGGTCCCGGCGGTGCCCCTGTGCGCCTGACCTTCGCCCCGTCGAGCCCGGACACGCGACCCATTGAGCAACGGGCGGGAGCCTCGTACGGTTGTCGTGCGTTCGAAACGCGCCGACCCGCGACGATCCGGGAGTCACCTGGGGCGTCGGTCACGGGCCGGAGGGCCGGACAACCCGGCCGTCGGGGACGCTCGACGGCACGGGGGTACCGCGCCACCGGTCACGAGCCGAATAACTGGGCACCTCGGCCATCAGGCCTGGAAGCCGGCGGGCGGCTGCACTCATCAGGCGTTATCCGCACCCTCGGCAGTCTCGCCGGGGGTGCGTTCGTTTCCCGCTCGCGCCGCTCGGCCGTCTCCGCCCGCTCAGCTCAGCGGAACGGGTTGGACTGCCACCCTGGACGCTGCGGCCGATGGGCTCTCCGGACGCCCCGCCTGTCGAGCTCGCCGACGATGACCCGCGCGGCCATGGCAATGTCCGGCTCGCGCGTCATGGTTCCCGCGAGCCAGTCGATGTACGACGGCTCGAAGGCGGCGATCTGGCCGAGCGTGTGGCCGTGGAACTTCCCGAACGTGACCTCCACGTCGAACGCGTCTTCCAGGCTCGGGGGTTCGGGCACTACATGGCCATGGCGGCGACCGCGCTCCATGGGCCCGGACGGCTGCGAGGCCCTCAGGTCCGGCGCGGAGCGGCCATGACGGAGTGGCGGCTGGCCCGAGAGCGGGAGCCGCAGCCCGGGCGGTGTGGTGGTCTGGTTGCGCGGTCGGACGGTGCTGCTCGTGTCGACCCGGGCAGTGACCGGTCGCGTCCTGGGGGGCGGTGGCGGGCCCCCGCGGCTGGCCGATCCGGCCGGCGCACCCTTGGTCCCGGTGCCCGTCGTAGTGCGCCCGGAGCGACCGGAGCGCTGCGCCTCGATCGTCTCGCCCGCCCGCGTCAGGGCGGCATAGGCGGCATTGATCTCCGCCATGCGCCGCGTCGCATGGCCGGCGACCTCGGGGTCGTCGCCGATCAGGTCCGGGTGGTGCCGGCGGGCGAGGGCGCGCCAGGCGGCCTTGATCTCGTCGGGAGGAGCACCGGGCTCGATGCCGAGCACCGTGTGCGGGTCCTTGTGGGGCACGGTCCGAGTGTATCGCCCGTCGCGGGCCCCCCCGCTTGACAGCCGGTGCGACCCGGGGTCCGATAGCGCCATGCCACCCATGCGCCGCGCTCGCCGAGCCGGTCTCGCCGCCGCCGTCGCGGCCATCCCCTTCGCTCTGGCCTACCGGTTCGCGCTGATCTACCGGGTGCGGGCCGGTTACCCGCAGCGCCACCCGCCCGCGTGGACGCCGGCGGCAGTCGGCCTGGACTGGGTGGACGTCACCGTCCCGACGCCCGATGGCCTGCGACTCCCGGGCTGGCACATCCCGGCCGGCCCCGACGTGGCTCCGGGTGTCGTGCTGGTCCACGGCTGGGAGTCGGCCCGTGACCGCACCCTCGGGCACGTCCAGGTGCTCCACGCCGTGGGCCTCCACGTGCTCACGATCGACGTCCGCGGCCACGGAGCCAATGGACCGGAGACACTCCCCCTCTCCGTGGGCGAGTTCGCCGCGGACGCCGAGGCGGCCGCGACCTGGCTGGCGGACCGTCCAGAGGTGTCGCGCGTGGCGATCCTCGGTCACTCCATGGGTGCGGCCGGCTCGCTGGTCGCCGCGGTCGGCCACCCGGACGTGTCGGCGGTGATCGCGGTCTCCACGCCGGCCGATCCGTGGCGGCTCACCCGCCAGACATTCCGCCTTGCCCGTCTTCCGATCCCAGGGTTCATCGCCTGGCCACTTGCATGGCTGACCGTGCGCGTCTACCTCCGCCCGCGGGGCCATACGGTGGATTCGATCAGCGCGACCCGCGCCGTGCGCGACATCGATGTGCCCGTCCTCCTTGCCCACGGGACGGAGGACGGGGTCGTGCCGGCGAGCGACCTCCACCGGCTGGCCGCGGCCAGGCGAGCGGCTCGACCCACGGCGGTCACCGAGACGCTGATCGTCCCTGACGGACGCCACTCGTGGCTCTACGAGTTCCCGGTCTACCGGGGCGCCATCGCCCGGTTCCTGGCCACGCACCTCGGTGGGCCGCTCGCCCCGGACGAGGCTGCCGCGGTGGCGACGGATGTCCCCGCCCAGCGACTCCCGGATCCCGAGCGACTCACGACCCTCGACGAGGAGCCGGGAGGCCTGCGCTCGCTTGCCCGCCTGGTCCGCCGCCACCAGACGCCGATCCCGAGCCCGGTGCCGACGGGACAGGACACCAACCCGACCTCATGAGGAGCCGCCCGATGACCGTCTGGGACGCAGTTCGCACGAAGCGGGCCGTGCGGAAGTTCCTGGACCGCCCCATCGACCCGGACGATCTCGAGCGCATCGTGCGCGCCGGCAGCAGGGCTCACAGCTCCAAGAACCAGCAGCGCTGGGCGTTCATCGTCATGGAGGACCGTGCCCGCCTCGAGGACCTCTCGAAGCTCGGCCCGTACGCCGGTCATGTCGCCGGCGCCGCGGCGGCCGTCGCGCTCGTCACGCCGGATCCGCTTGGGCCGGGCCAGCCCCTCAGCGTCGTGTGGGACGCGGGTGGCGCGGCGGCGCAGATGATGCTGGTCGCCTGGGCGATGGGCATCGGCAGCTGTCCGGCGACCGTCTATGAGCAGGAGGCAGCGCGGCGACTGCTGGGCTACCCGGACGCGATGTGGTGCGAGTACATCCTGTCGTTCGGCTACCCTGCAGACCCGTCGAAGCTCACAGCGCCCAATCGGCCGGGTGGGCGCCGCTCGCTCGCTGAGATCGTCCACCGGGAGCACTGGCAGGCCCCGGGGTAGGCCGCCTGGTCGGGGTCAGCTGGCGGCACCGTCGTAGCCGAGCTCGTCCAGCTCCTCCTCCGCCCCCTCCGGGCCGCCCTGCGACAGGGACCGCGTGCTTCCCGGGGCCGACTGCTCCGGCGCCGGGGCGCCCTCGGCCACGTAGGAGACGATCGCCGCGTCGAGGCCCACGTCCGTGCCGGCCTGCTCGGACAGCAGCCACTTGTGCTCCAGCACGTCGCAATACGCCTGGACCAGGTCCCGGTCGGGTCCGACGAAGGCGGTGATCCGTGCCTGCGTGGGCCGGTAGACATCGCGCAGCCAGCGGTCTGCCGCCTCGTCCGCCGCGACGGGCCTGCGATCGAACCACTCGAGCCAGGCGCGGTACTCGGCGAGGTCGTTGAGCAGGATGCGGGCCTGGCCCTCGAGGGCACGGAGCCGCGTCCGCCGCTCCAGCTCGTTCGCATGGAAGCGGCGGGTGGTCACGGACGTTCGCAGTCGGACCGCCCCAGCGGAACCCACCGGGTCCACCTCGAGGTCGACCGAGAAGCCGAGGTCGTTGAGGCGGCGCAGACGCGCCCGGATCGCCTGCCGGTCCCCAGGGATGAGGTCCGGCTGGCCGTACAGCTCGTGCCACACCCTGCCATACCGCGTGCGCACGGACTCCGCCGCCGCGATGGCCGCCTCCGCATCCTCGGGGCGGCCCTGGTAGGCAGCGAGGTCCGCCAGTCCGTAGGCGACGTTCTCGACCAGGATGTCGAGGTCGAAGGCACGCTGGCCGTCCGAGAGCCCCGGGTGCACCTCGCTCGTCTCGGCATCCACCAGGAAGGCCTGGATCCGGTCACCATCCCGGCGGAAGAGGGTGTTCGCGAGCGAGCAGTCGCCCCAGTACACGCCACCCCGGTGCAGGTCCACCAGCAGCAGCGCCATCGCATCGAGCAGGCGGTCGCGGTAATCGGCGGTCACCGCGCGCAGGCGCATGAGCAGGCGCCGGTACTGCATCGAGTGGCGCAGGTACTCCGTGACCAGGATCGCGTCGCCGCGATCGGGGCGCTGGGCAAGGCCGACCGCACGGACGGCGGGCAGGCCCGCGACCTCGAGGTGACGCAGCACCGTGAACTCCCGTTCCGCGACGAGCTCCGGGAGCTCCTTGAGCGCGTGGATGGTGCCGCTCGTCGCCAGGAAGCGGACCAGGTGCCGGGACGGCCCGACCGGTAGTTCGCGAAAGTCGAGACTGGCCCCGGTCTCCCAGCGGGCGAGCGGCTGCTCCCACGGCAGGTCGAGCAACGATGCGACCTCGTCGCGGAGACGAAGGCGCGGCAAGCTCATGGCTCGAGGGTCATCGCAAGGTCACCGGAACGCAGGCCGGGTGCGGGCGCGATGCGAGCCTGGCGCGGGCCGGGATCAGGGCCGCTTGCGCAGGTACGCCGCCAGCCCGGCGTCGTAGCCCAGCGACTCGAACAGCTGGCGTGCCTCCGGCCGATGGTGTCCGGCGGTGACCTCGAGGAAGGCGGCGCCATCCTCCCCTGCGACGCGCTCTGCCTCCGTCATCAGGCGGCGACCGATGCCGCGCTCACGGACGCCAGGGTCCACCACGAGGGCGACGATGCGCGCGAACCGCTCGTCGGTCTCGAAGCGCGGCACCAGCGTGAAGGCGACGAAGCCGATGACCTCACCCGCCGCCTCGGCCGCGAGGACCCGTGCGTCCGGCGTGGAGAACCGGTCGATGCGCGCCGCCAGGTCCGACGACCCGGCGGGATAGCCCTCGTCCGAGAGAAGCGCCGCGAAACGCTCGGCATCGTCGGCAGTAGCGGCCCTGACCGTGACCTCAACAGCGTCGTTCATGGCGCGATGGTACCCGTCCCGGGCGGCGCCGCCACCGGCGTGCGGCTCTCCACGATGATGACGTGTGGCCCCGAAGCGGCACCCGCCAGCAGCACCTGCAAGCCGAAGGGACCGTCGCGCAAGGCGCTCGAGGTGACGCCGCGATCACGGGCCGCCCCCAGCCACGCGTCCAGCCCCGCGGCGGGCCACAGGTAGAGGGCACACGGACCCTCGCCGTCCCGTGCCAGCGACGCGGCGGCGCGACCCTCGGTCGATGGCTCCAGCAGGATCGTCCAGGAGCCCGGCAATCCGGCACCACCGCGGAGCCGGGTCGAGGCGCCAAGATGTTCGTCGGTCCGTCCGGCGCCGTCTCCACCGCCACCCTCGGGCCGGGGACCCATCCACGGATCCAGCTCCGCCTCGGCCCGGTCCAGGTCCACCGTGGCCCAACCGAGGCCGACGAGCGCCGGTCGGCGCTCGTCGTCGCGTCGCGGCGTCTCCTCACCGTCGGGGACCGGCTCCAGCATGAGGCGGCCGGTGGTGCGCGGCGTATCGTCCGGGCCCTCGCGGATCCACGGTCGCACCTCGAGCAGCGCCGTGCCCAGGCTCAGCAGGCGCGCGCCCGCCACGAGGCCGCCCGGGACGGCCGGAACCTCGAGCCGGCGAACAAGCTCGGCCGCCGTCGTCGACGGCTCCTTCGTCTGCCAGGTCAGCCGGGCCCAGAGCATCATCCCAGCAGCATGTCCGGTGACTCTCCGACGGACGCAAAGCCCAGCCGTGCGTAGAGCCGGAGGGCCGGGTCGTTGCCCGAGCTCACGCCCAGGTACGCGCGCCCGGCCTCGTGAGCACCGGCGGCGGCCATGGCGTGTCTCGTCGCCAGGCCCGCAAGGCCGCGGCCCCTGAACGCGTCGCGGGTCCCGATCGACGAGAGGTAGGTCAGGCCGTCGAACGTCGTGGCCTTGGCGGCTGCCGCCGGCTCCCCGTCCACGCGGACGAGCGCGAACGCGATCCTCGGGTCGTCCAGCGTCGCCCGGACGTCCTCGGCGAGCTCGGCCTTACGCGCGTCCAGGAACCCGAACGATTCGGCCAGGACCAGGCCGAGCTCGCCGGACTCGCCGTCACCGGCATCGGCCGAAGTCCGGATCGAGGCCACGGTGATGCCACGTCCAGCCTCCCCCGGGCGTACCGGACGGCATGCGAGGGGGTCTTCAAGGACCATGACGTGGCCTCCCCCAACGTCCTCGAACCCGTGCGCGGCAAGCCTGTCGGCCAGGTCCCCGGGCCCCGAGTGCACCGGCGATGGCCAGACGTGGGGCCGGCGATCGAGCGAGGCAAACAGCACCAGCGACTGCGACAGGTGCAGGTCGAACCCCGTCTCGTCGTCCGGCCAGCGGACGCTCGCCATCCGGTTCCAGAACGGCTCCGCGTCCCGCGGGTCGTACAGGACGAGCGCGTGGGTGAGATCCCGGACATCCCGGCCCCCGATGGCATGCGCATGCGTCTCGTGGCGTTCAAGAACCCGCATGGTGGCGTCGTCGATGTCGACGAAGGGGATCATGCCTCCACCATAGCCCGCCGGCAGCGCGCCGCCGCGGCGGGATGCGACACGCGGCACGCCCCCCGGACCCGCGGCTACGGTTCATATTGGACTGTGTCCAACATCGGCGATACACTGGACGCTGCGCCCACCCAAGCCGTAGTACAGACGGGAGTCGTGAGATGACCATGGCAGTCGATGTGACGAGCCGCACAGCAGCCCTCCAGGAGAGCCTCGTCGAGCTGATCGACCTGTCGCTCCAGGCCAAGCACTACCACTGGAACGTCACGGGTCAGGACTTCCGCGGCGTCCACCTCCAGCTGGACGAGATCACGGACCAGGTCCGTCTCTGGTATGACGACGTGGCGGAGCGGCTGGCAACCCTCGACGTGTCCCCCGATGGGCGCCTGTCGACGATCGCGGCGACCTCGCCGCTCCCGGCCGCCACCCAGGGCTGGCAGCGCGACGTGGACGCCGTGACCGCGATGCGCGACCGGCTGGCCGAGGTCGCATCGAGGATCGAGCGTCGGGCGGCCGCCCTCGGTGACACCGACCTCGTGACTCAGGGCCTGCTCCTGGACATCGCGGGTGGCCTGGAGAAGCACGGCTGGATGCTCCGCGTCCAAGCCCGATGACCGACGCCGCCGTCCGGCTCCGGGATGCCGGGCTGCGGGTGACCCGCCAGCGCGTCGCCGTCATCGACGCGCTGGCATCGCTTGGCGGGCACCCGACCGCCGACGAGATCGCCGCTGCCCTCCGCAGCAGCGCCACGCCACTTCCCCGGGCGAGCCTCTACCACGCCCTTGGCGCGCTCGCCGCGGGCGGCGTCCTGCTCGTGGCCGATGCGGGACCGGGGGCGGCTCGGTACGAGGTCGCCGGCACCTGGCATCACCACCTTGTCTGCCGCCGCTGCGGGGTCGTCCTGGACGTTCCCTGCGTCACCGGGGCGAAGCCCTGCCTGGATGCCGGGCTGGCGGGCGCCACCATCGACGAGGCCCAGGTCGTGTTCCGCGGGCTGTGCCCGGCCTGCTCGGCGGACGCGAAGGCGGACTGACCGCCGGCCCGCCGCTACCGGTGGGCGACGATCGCCGTCGCACCCGACGGCAGATCGATGATCGCGGGCGTCGGGATGGAGGCGGACGCGAACCAGCCCAGGGCCTCCGGGCCCGTGACGAGGCGGGTCCCGCCCAGCACCTCGTCCAGCTGGACGCCCGCGAGCAGCTCGCTGTGGCGGGTACGCAGCTCATCGGGGTCAGTCGGCAGGTACCAGTCCAGCGCCACGAGCCAGCCGCCGGGCGCCAGCGCGCCCCAGGCGGAGCGCAACGCAGAAACCGGCTCGGACAGCTGGTGCAGGGCACGCTGGAAGTACGCCAGCGTTGCCTCTCCGCTGTGGCCGATCGCGTGGACGTCGCCCAGCTCGATGGACACACGGTCCCCCAGCACGGCCTCCGCGACAGCAGCCCGGGCCCGGGCCGCCGAGTCCGGCTCGAACTCCACGCCGGTCAGGATCGTCCCCGGGAACCGTCGCGCCATGGCGATCAGCCAGCGGCCGCCGCCGCAGTGGACGTCGACGATCCGGCTGCCCGGCTGCAGGTCCACCACGAGCTGCGGGATCGCGGGCAGGACCTCCTGGAAGAAGACCGCGATGTCCTGCACGGTCAGGCGAGCGATGGCCTCGCGATACCGATC
This sequence comes from uncultured Chloroflexia bacterium, assembly GCA_963713975.1. Classification (GTDB taxonomy): domain Bacteria; phylum Chloroflexota; class Limnocylindria; order Limnocylindrales; family CSP1-4; genus CAIXZV01. Next base: position 2,676,317 of record OY970218.1, on the reverse strand, counting down.
GGGACGCGAGGTCCGCGGAACGCCGGTCCGGAACACGTCGAGCAGATCCGCGAAGTCCAGGCTCCCGATGGCCGCATGGAGGAACTGCCCGCCCAGGTACTCGGGCCTGTCCGCCGCGAGCAGGATGGACGCCACGTCGTCCGTCACGCGCAGCCGGCCGTCGGACACCTCGATCAGGTCGTGGGCGTCGGCGCCCCAGGCCCAGCGTCCAATCAGCGCGGGCTCCGTCCCCGTCCTGCGCGCCAGCTCGTCCACCGTGAGACCCGCCGCGCCACCGTCGCGCAGTCGCGCGAACAGCCCGAGCTCGAGGCCCGTGTACACGAACCAGGTGCGGTAGAACCCGCCCAGGCTGGCGACCAGGTCGTCGAAGCGATCATCGAGGCGCATGGCCGCATTGTGGCACGCGGCATGCGGTCGCCGACGACCCGGCCCGGTATCGCTATCGTTCGTCAAGGGTGCCGGGATTCGCGCCTGCAACCGACCGGCCCGGGGCCGGGTTCTGGAGGGTGATGGACGACAACGAGCTCACGGATCGGCTTGCCCACGACCTCGACGGCGCGTTCGAGCTGCTGGTCCGTGCCCACGTGGATCGATGTCACTCGATCGCGCTCCGGGTCACCGGCAACCCCCACGACGCCGAGGAGGTTGCCCAGGACGCCATGATCCGTGCATACAGGGCGCTCGAGTCCTACGACACGGAGCGGATTCGGGACCTGAGGCTGCGACCATGGCTGGCCACGATCGTCCTCAACCTGTGCCGTAACCGGGCGCGGAGGCGGGTCGTGCCGGCAACGCCACTGGATCCGCTCCTGGAGGCGGGCCTGGAACCCGCCGCGGACCAGGGAGAGAGTCCTGCGGGCCACGTCGACCGGCTTGTCCAGCGCGAGCGCCTCGCGGAGCATCTCGCCGCGCTGCCGGAGCGCTACCGGGTCCCGGTCGTCCTGCGCCACGTCGACGACCTCTCGTACGCCGAGCTCGCGGAGGTCCTCGGCCGGTCCGAGGGAACCCTCAAGTCACAGGTCCACCGCGGCCTCGCGCTCCTGCGGGCGGCGATGACCGGCACCGATCTCGAGGAGCTGTCCGCATGACCCGCTCGCCCCGAACCAACCCATCCACGCCACTCGATGCCTACGACGACGGAGCCGGCCGTCTCGCTGCCCTGGCCGTCCCTGCACCGACGGGGCTCGCCGAGGACGTGCTCGTGGAGGTCGGGCTGGTCGATCGCATGGCGCCCGTCCCCTCCCCCATCGGCACGCTGTGGGTCGCGTGGAACGGTCGCGGCGTCGCGGAGGTCGAGCTTGCGGCCGACGGTGGAGAGGCCCTCGCTCGACACGAGGCACGTTCCGGGCGGCGAACGCTGCCGGCCGACGCCCTCCCCGATGCCCTCGCCGATGCGATCGCCCGCCGCCTGGCCGGAGAGCGACGGGTCCGGATCCCGCTCGACCTGCGGGGCCGGACCGAGTTCGAGGTGGCGGTGTGGAGCAAGGCGCTCGAGATCCCACCGGGCGAGGTGCGGCCGTACGGCTGGATCGCGGCGGAGATCGGGCGGCCGAAGGCGGTTCGAGCCGTCGGGACGGCGCTCGGCCACAACCCGGTACCGCTCATCGTGCCCTGCCACCGCGTCGTCCGGACGGACGGCACGATCGGCCAGTACAGCCTGGGCGGACCCGGCAACAAGCGCACGATCCTCGAGTCGGAGGGCCTCGACCCGGCTGCCCTGGAGGACGCCGCCCGCCGCGGCGAACGCCTCACGGGCTCGAAGACGACGCGGATCGTGTGCTGGCCCACCTGCCGCCACGCCCGCCGGACGCAGCCCCGCTATCGAGTGTCGTTCAGGTCGCTCCGCGCCGCCGGGGAGGCCGGATACCGTCCGTGCAAGGTCTGCCGGCCGACGGCGCTCGAGCCGGCCGCCTAGGACGACCTCCGCCTGCCGAACGCAGTCGATCCGAACCTTCCGGGCTGTCCCACCGTCGCCGCAACCTTGTCGCAACTTGGCCTACTCGGGTAGCGCAAGGTCCGTCACCGCCGTTACACTCGGCCTTCCCCGGAGCAGGAGCACGCACCAGGATATGCGGTCAAGCCCCAGCCCTCTCGCCGTCTGGTCCGGCCTCATCGTGCTCTATATCGTCTGGGGATCCACGTATCTCGGGATGAAGCTGGCGATCGACACGATCCCTCCCTTCGTGATGGGCTTCATCCGGTTCGTGCCCGCGGGGATCCTCCTGGCGGGCGGGGTCGCCATCCGGTCTCGAGGCAGCATCAGCAGGCCGACGGGCGTGCAGGTCCGGGACGCCGCCATCGTGGGGGCCCTGCTCCTGCTCGGCGGGACCGGCCTCGTGGCATGGGGGCAGCAGACCATCCCGACGGGCATCGCGGCGATCCTCGTGGCCCTCGTCCCGATGTGGCTCGCGATCTTCGGCCGGATCCTGTTCGGTGACCGTATGCCGGCAGTGGCCACGATCGGCATCGCCGTCGGCCTCGTCGGCGTGGCGATCCTCGCGTGGCCGGCGGGTGGTGCCGGCGACCTGGACCCGGCCGGCCTGCTGGCACTCATCGTGTCGCCCCTCTTATGGTCGATGGGGACGCTGTACGCGGCGAAACGGGCCGTCCTGCCCCGGCCTGTGCTGTTCTCGACCGGCCTCCAGATGGTCGCTGGCGGCATCGCATTCCTCGTTGCCGCGCTCGTCACGGGCGAGACGGCCGGCTTCGAGCTGTCGGCCGTGTCGGCGACCAGCTGGTTCGGGATCGTCTACCTCGTGGTGGTCGGCAGCCTGGTCGGGTTCACCACGTTCGCGTGGCTCCTCACCGTCGCGCCGCTCCGCCGGGTGTCGACATACGCCTACGTCAACCCTGTGGTCGCTGTGATCCTCGGCTGGCTCATCCTGGGCGAGACGCTGACGGAGAGGACCCTCGTTGCGTCGGTGGTGATCCTTGTGGCGGTCGTGCTGATCGTCACGGCGCGAGGGCGGGCAAGCGTCTCTGCAGACACTGAGCCGGCACGATCCCTCGATCCCCCGACCGATGGTGGCAGCCCGCGGGCTGAGACGGGCGGCCCGGTCCCGGAGCCGGCCAGCCTGCGCTGATCACCGCTGGTCCTCGGCACTCCCGGGCAGAGCGCCCGCGGCACGAGAAAGCCCCCGCCCCGGGAAGGGAGCCGAGTTGGCTCCGGACCCCGGGCGGGGGCTCGTTCGTGTGGGCGGCGACGCCGCCGATCAGCTAGCGACGGCGGTTCGCAGCCGGGAGGAGGGCGAGCGACGAACCCGCGAGCAGGATGAGCACGAGCGCCAGGCCCGCGCCGGGACCGCTGCCCGTGTCACCCGGGGTCACGCCATCCGTCGAGGGCGGGGTCACGCCCGGGCTGGACGTCGGTGCGGGTGTCCCGGTGGCTCCCCCAACGTCGCCTGACGGGGTTGGGGTCGGCTCGATGGGAGTCTCCGTCGGCGTTTCCGTTGGGGTCTCCGTCGGCGTTTCCGTCGGGGTCGGGGTCGGCGCGACCGTCGGGGTCGGGGTCGGGGCGACCGTCGGCGTGGGCGTGGGCGCGACCGTCGGAGTCGGGGTCGGCGCGACCGTCGGCGTGGGCGTGGGCGCGACCGTCGGCGTGGGCGTGGGCGTGGGCGCGACCGTCGGAGTCGGGGTCGGCTGCTGGCAGACGCCGATCTGCAGGTTGTACGTCTTGTCGTACTGGGTGCCGTGGCTGCCGTCCCAGGCGTCGATCACGACCTTGGCCGTGTGCGCCGCCGTCGCCGGCAACACCGCCCACTGGCCGTGGAACGTCGTGCCGAACGTGAACGGCGAGCCGCTGACCGCGATCCCGTCGATCGAGACGGCCACGGTGTTCCTGGCGGGGTTGGAGTTGGCGTAGTAGAGCAGGTCGACCTTGAGGCCGTCCTGGCAGGTCAGCGTGGCGCTGGGCGTGTGCGCCATCGCGCTACCGGCAAACACCAGCAGCAGCGCCCCAGCCATGATTGTGGCGAGCATGGAGCGGATCCCTCCACGCCTCGCATCCCGATTGAGTGCGGATCCCCGAGTCATCTGCAATACCTCCCTCGTCGTTCTCCCCGCGGGCGGTCCCTGAGCTCCGCCGCCGGTGCCGGCCATGAAACGTGCCGGATCCAATGAGTACAGGCCGAATGGTACTGCCCAAGGTGCGCGAGCAGTACTCGGCAGGACCGGACCTCACCGCACCAGACTGCCCGTCGTGGCGGGAGAAGGCGCCCACCGGACCGACAACGGTGCCCGCGGGCAACCCCGATGGTCAGCCCTGCCGCTTGTAGCCCTGCGCCGGCCAGGGCTCACAGCGGATCGGACGGTCCTCGCGATAGCCCAGGGCGTAGTCGGCCTGGATGAGGGTGTGCAACTGGCTGGTTCCCTCATAGATCACGGCGGCCTTCGAGTTGCGCAGGTAGCGCTCCACGGGGAACTCGTTGGAGTAGCCGTTGGCCCCGTGGATCTGGATCGCATCGAGCGCGGCCTGCACGGAGTGATCGGTTGCGTGCCACTTCGCCAGCGATGTCTCGCGCGTGTTGCGCAGGCCCTGGTTCTTGAGCCAGCCTGCCTGCCACACGAGCAGCCGGCCGATCTCGGTCCCTTTCGCCATGTTCGCGATCATCTGCTTCACGAGCTGGTGCCGGCCGATCTCCTGGCCGAAGGTCTCGCGCTCGTGGGCGTACTTGAGCGACGCGTCCAGGCAGGCCTGGGCAAGGCCGACCGCGCCGGCCGCCACGGTGTACCGGCCCTGGTCGATGGCGCTCATGGCGACAAGGAAGCCCTCGCCCTCCTCGCCGATCCGGTTCTCCAGCGGCACACGCAGGTTCTCGAAGTCGAGCAAACCTGTGTTGCCCGCGTGGATGCCGAGCTTTCCGTGCAGCGTCCCGGTCGTCAGGCCCGGCATCCCGCGCTCCACCATGAAAGCAGTGATGCCCTTGTGGCGCTTGGCCCGGTCGACGCTGGCGAAGACGAGGAAGTGGTCCGCGATGTCCGCCAGCGAGATCCAGATCTTGTGCCCGTTGAGGACATAGCTGTCGCCGTCCCGTCGCGCCGTGGTCGCGAGGCTGCCTGCGTCCGTCCCGACCCCGGGTTCCGTGAGAGCGAAGGTTGCCAGCTTCTCGCCCTTCGCCTGGGGCACCAGCCAGCGCAGGCGCTGCTCCTCGGATCCCCACTGGAGCAGCGTCAGGCTGTTGAGGCCCACGTGGACGCTCTGGACCACGCGGAACGCCGTGTCACCGCGCTCCAGCTCCTCGCACAGCAGCGCGAAGCTGATGTAGTCCATGCCAAGGCCGCCGTACTGCTCCGGGATGGGCGCCCCGAGGAATCCCAGCTCGCCCATCTTCGTGAAGACTTCCCGGTGGACCTCCCCGCCGGCGTCCCACTCCCGGATGGAGGGCAGGATCTCGGCCTCGACGAAGGCGCGGGCTGCGTCGCGGACGAGGCGGCTCTCGTCGCTGAGCGTGAAGTCGATCACGGGTGGTGCCTCTGGTGGCGTGGCGTGGACGGCCTCGGGGCATCCTACCGCCGGTCGGCCGCGATGCCCGCGCCCGTCGCGCGTCCCTATACTCGGATCGTGGACACCATCGACCCCGCTCCCGACGCCCTCGATCTCGCAACCCTGGCCGGCCCGAACATGTCGCCGGTCCTGGGCCGGTACATGGACCGGAGCTGGTCCCACGGCATCGGTCACCGGCTGTACGACACGGCCGGCCGCGCCTATCTCGACTTCGCCAACGGCATCGCCGTCACGGCCCTGGGGCACACGCACCCCCGTGTGACGGCGGCGATCCACGAGCAGGTGGACAGGCTGATCGGGCCCGTCCATGCCATCGGGTTCGCGGAGTCAACCGTGCGGCTGGCCCGAATGCTGGCCGACACCTTCCCGGCTCCACTCGAGGCCGTGCTGTTCCTCAACTCCGGTTCAGAGACGATCGACGGAGCGATCAAGCTCGCCCGCCGGGTGACGGGTCGGCCGGCGATCCTCGCCTTCCGGGGCGCGTTCCACGGCCGCACCATCGGCGCGACGAGCGTCACAAGCTCCTCGCTCAACTACCGGCGCGGCTACGAGCCGCTGCTCCCGTCGATCTACCAGCTCCCCTACCCTGCCGCTTACCGCGACTTCGAGGACGACGAGGATGCGGCGACCGGGGCCTGCCTCGACTACCTCCACGACCTGCTGGCCACCACGGTCGCGCCATCGCAGGTCGCGGCGATCCTGATCGAGCCGGTCCAGGGCGAAGGCGGCTACTACCCGGCCCCGGTCGCGTTCCTCCGGTCCCTGCGCGACATCTGCGACGAGCACGGCATCCTGCTCATCGCGGACGAGGTCCAGTCGGGCTTCGGGCGCACCGGCGAGATGTGGGCGTTCGAGCATGCGGGCATCGTCCCGGACGTGGTCTGCGTGGCCAAGGCGATCGCCAACGGCCTGCCGCTGTCCGCGATCGTCACCAGCAGGGATCTCCAGGAGCAGTGGGGCCGCGGCGCCCACGGGACGACGTACGGCGGCAACCCGGTTGCCTGCGCGGCCGGTGTCGCGGTGCTCGAGACGATCCACGACGAGGACCTGGTCGCCAACGCCCGCCTCCGGGGCACCGAGCTGGCCGGCGGCCTGCGGGAACTGATGGCGGACTTCCAGGGCATCGGCGACGTCCGTGGGCGCGGCCTGATGATCGGCGTGGAGTTCGTGAAGGACCGGGCGACGCGCGAACCCGACGGAGCCGCATCCGAAGCCGTTGCAGCGCGGGCCGCCGAGGCTGGGCTGCTGATCCTGAACTGCGGCATCCAGCACCAGGTCGTGCGCTGGATCCCGCCGCTTGACGTGACCGTGCCCGAGGTCGAAGAGGCGCTGCGGATCTTCGAGGATGCGCTGAGGGCCTGACCCGAACGCCGGATCAGCGGTTGCGCGCCAGGAACGCCATGACGTCTTCCAGGCGGAACCGCCGATCGCCACGCTTGCAGACGCGATAGAACGGTAGCTCGCCGCGATCACCCAGGCGCTTCACGGTGTTCACGTGGAGGTGGAGCATCTCAGCCACTTCGCTCGCGGTGAGCATGGGTCCAAGATCGTTGATCGCCATTGACGCCATGTGGGTCTGCCTCTGTCACTCGTGGAGCCGGGCGCCCGGGAGGGGCACTGCGGTGCGGTCCGGCCCGCTGTTGATGGGAGTGTCCGGGTGCAGGGCAGATTCGCCAAGCCGTACTCTCGTCTACCCGGTGGTACCAATGACGCCGGTGGCGAGCGCGCGGACGGGTCGAGCACGAGAAACGGGGGTCGAGCACGAGAAGGAGCAGGGCCCCGTCGGGGCCGGGACCGCGCGAGCGGCGCTTGGGGGCACAACCATGCGTCGATCGATCGCGATCACCGGCCCCCGGGCAGGCGCCCGGATGCCAGGAAGCCCGGATCGGGCGCCAACACGCATTGTTCATCGGCTGTGACACGGTTGCACGCCGCCTGCGCAGGAATCGGTGCCGGGATGCACCGGCGTCCCGCCTCACGGCGGCACGGTCACTCCGCGGGCCGGACCTCCAGGAGCTCGAGCTCGGCGGTGGGCGGGATGCCCCGCAGCTCGCTGCAGCCGGGGCATACGGCCTGTGATGGCCCGATCACGTCGTCGTGCTCCAGCGCGCCATCGAAGCCGCAACTGCACGCGAGACGCACGTCGAACGTCTCGACCTCCAGCACGGCCTCCTCGAGCGGGCCGCCCGGCACGAGCATCGCGAATGCCTGGCGGAGGACGTCATCCGGGATGGTCGTGGCCCGACGCACGCGGACCACGGCGACCGGAGCGCCACCGGACCGGTCCACGGCCGCGTCGACCAGCTCCGCGACCAGGCCAACCTCATGCACGGCCGTGCTCCTCCACGATGGCGACGACCGCGTCGGCGGCGCGCGGGACGGCGGCCGCCACGATGTCGGACAGCGACTCCCCGAGGTCGAGCGAGGCCGGGCCGACGCTGACGAGGACCACGGGCGGCGCCGTGCCCCAGAGCTCGCGCGCCAGGCCCACCAGGCCGGATGGATCGAGGTGGTGCGTCCAGGCCGTGCCTGGGTCGAGATCGGGCTCAAGCTCACGCACCGAGACGACCCCGGGCGCCTGATCGACGCTGGCATCCACCAGGACGAGGAGTGACGCCGTGCTCGCGTCGAAGGCGAGCTCCGGCGTCAGCTGGTGCTCGGCGCGGACACTGACACCCACAAGGCGCGCGTCCCCGGCCAGGCGCTCGGCGACCGCGGGCCCGACGCCGTCGTCGGAGCGCAGCGGGTTGCCGTACCCCACGACAAGCACCGGCCCGGCCATCGTCAGCGGGCGATCTCGCCCAGGACCTCCCCTCCCGGGGCCAGCAGCTGGATCCGGAGGGCCATCTGTCCAAGGGCGTGCGTCGAGCACGAGAGGCAGGGGTCGTAGCAGCGGATGACCGCCTCCACGCGGTTGAGCATGGGCTCCTCGAGCCGGTCCCCCTTGACGTGCTTGCGGGCCACCTGGAGCACCGCGCGGTTCATGGCCGCGTTGTTGTGGCCGGTGGCGATCACAAGGTTCGCCCACTCCACCAGCCCGTTGTCGTCCACCTTGTAGTGGTGCATCAGGGTTCCGCGTGGGGCCTCGGACACGCCGATCCCCTCGTTACGGTTGATGCCGGCCACGGACCGGGTGTGCTTGCCGAGGATCTCCGGACCGCGCAGCAGCTCGTCGACCTTCTCGATGGCATTCAGGGTGTCGATCAGTCGCGCGTAGTGGTAGTGGAAGGACGACAGCGCCACGCGCCCCACGCGCCAGCGGAACTTCTCCAGCTCCTCATCGGCGCGTGGCGTTCCGCAACGCTCCGCCACGTTGAGCCGTGCGAGCGGCCCCACGCGATAGATCCCGTCCGGGTAGCCCATCGGCTTCCAGTAGGTCGTCTTGAGGTACGACCAAGGCTCCACAGCCTCACCGATGTAGTCGTTGAAGGTCTTGGGGTCCACCTTGTCGGCCAGGTAGTGGCCGTCCGCATCCACCACGCGCATCCAGCCGCCGTAGTGGTCCACGTTGCCGTGGCGGTCGACGAGCCCCATGAACGCCGAGCGGAAGTTGCCGAAGGTCGCGGCCTCCTCCTCCCAGCGGATCATGTCGGTCTTGTACCAGGCAATCGCCCGCTCCACGGCCGCGATGGCCTCCGGCACGCCGGCCAGGATCCGGTCGCGGACCTCCTCCGTGAGCTGGAAGGCGACGCCGCCCGGCACGATGCCCTCGGGGTGGATCCGCTTGCCGCCGAGCCACTCGATGATCTGCTGGCCCCACTTGCGGAGCCCGATGCCGTCCTTGGCCAGCTGCGGGTTCTTGCGGGCAACGCCGATGATGTTGCGCACCGCCGGATCGGCGTCGAAGCCGAACAGCAGGTCCGGCGAGGACAGGTGGAAGAACGACAGCGCGTTCGACTGGACGATCTGGCCCAGGTTGATCACGCGCCGCAGATCGGCACCCGTCGGCGTCGGCTCCACGGCCATGATGTCGTCCACGGCCTTGGCCGAGGCCACGAGGTGGCTCACCGGGCAGATCCCGCAGATGCGGGCCATGATCGCCGGCATCTCGTGCACCGGGCGACCCTGGACGATCCGCTCGAAGCCGCGGAACTGGGTCACGTGGAAGTGCGCGTCGACCACTTCACCGCGGTCGTCGAGCTGGATAGTGATCTTGGAATGGCCTTCGATCCGGGTGACGGGATCGATGACGATGGTCTGGCTCATCTCGGGCTCCTCAGCGCCCGAACCGGGCGCCCACGAGCTCGGGGGTCCTGCCGGAGAGCAGGTCGTCGAGCAGCGTGTAGATCAGGTCGGCGCTGGGCGGACACCCGGGCAGGAAGATGTCCACGTGGACGAAGCGGTTGACCGGCTGGGACGTCGGCAGCAGCTTGGGCACGACGAGGTCGGGCACCATCAGGTTCAGGGTCGCGTTCTCCAGGTACGCCCGGTCCAGGAGTGGCTGCACCCCGATCGGGTTCCGCATGCCGGGCACGTTGGAGGTGACGGCGCAGTCCCCGAAGGCGATCAGCGTCTTCGTCCGCTCGCGCACGATGTGGATCCGTTCGAGATCGTCCTCGCTGGAGACAGCACCCTCCACCAGGCACACGTCCACGTTCTCGGGGAACTCCTTCACGTCCACCAACGGACCGTAGACGAGGTCCGCGCGCTCGAAGATGTCGAGCAGCCGCTCGTCGAGGTCGACCAGCGACATGTGGCAGCCCGAACACCCATCGAGCCAGACTGTTGCGACTCGCGGTTTGGTCACAGCCCTGTCTCCTCGGTGCGGACCCTCAGCCAGGGCAGGAACGGACGCGTCGTCCTGGTGCCGGCCGCAACCGGCCGTCCCTTCTCGAACAGGGCGCCGGTTGGACAGACCTGGACGCATTTGCCGCAGCTGGTGCAGGTCGGGGACTCGCCCCACGGGATGCCCATGTCCGTCTGGACCCGGGTCTCCAGACCACGCTGCATCACGTCCCACGTGTGCGCGCCCTCGATCTCGTCGCACACCCGGACGCAGCGCAGGCACAGGATGCACCGGTTGTGATCGATCGCGAACAGCCGGTGGCTGGCATCGATGTCGACCTTGGGGCTGATGCGTGGCAGCTCGAAGTGGCTGACGCCGAGCCCGTCGGCCATGTCTTGCAACTCACAGTGGTTGTTGGCGACGCAAACCGCGCATACGTGATTGCGCTCCAGGAACATCATCTCGGTCGCCGTGCGCCGGTACTCGAGCAGTGCCTCCGAGTGGGCCGTCACCTGCATGCCCTCGGTGATCCGGGTGACGCAGGCTGCGGCGAGCTTTGGCGAGCCCGCGATCTCCACGACACACAGCCGGCAGGCGCCCCGGTCGTGGATGCCCGGCAGGTGGCACAGGCCCGGGATATCGATCCCGTTCTCCTCGGCCACGTCCATGATCGTCTGGCCGTCGTTGCCGGCGACGTCCTTGCCGTCGATCGTCAGGGTGTAGACCGTCATGCCATCACCTCCGCAGGCTGCTCGATGACGCAGACCCCGGCGGGACACACCCTGTCCACGATGTGGGCGTTGTACTCGTCCCGGAAGTAGCGCAGGGTGCTGAAGATTGGGTTCGGCGCTCCCTGCCCCAGGCCGCACAGCGACATCCGCTGGACGATGCCGGCGAGACGCTCAAGCTGCTCGAGGTCCGCCATCGTGGCGCGACCCCTCGTGATGAGGTCCAGGAGCATGTACATCTGGGTCGTGCCCACCCGGCACGGGACACACTTGCCGCAGGACTCGTCGCGGCAGAAGTCCATGAAGTACTTGGCGACGTCCACCATGCACGAGGTGTCGTCCATGACGATCATGCCGCCCGAGCCCATGAACGAGCCCAGCTCGATCAGGGTCTCGTAGCTGACCGGCATGTCGAGATGCTCGGCGGGGATGCAGCCCCCGGACGGGCCACCGGTCTGGACCGCCTTGAACGGCCGGCCGCCGATGATCCCCCCGCCGATGTCAAAGATGATCTCGCGCAGCGACATCCCCATCGGGACCTCCACGAGGCCCGTGTTGACGATGCGGCCAGCGAGCGCGAACACCTTGGTGCCGCGGCTCTTGCCGATCCCGATCTGCGCGTACCAGTCCGCCCCCTTGCGCAGGATGGCCGGCACGTTGGCAAAGGTCTCGACGTTGTTGATCAGCGTCGGGCAATCGAACAGGCCCTGCACGGCCGGGTACGGAGGCCTGGGCCTCGGCGTGCCGCGTTTGCCCTCGACCGACTGGATGAGCGCCGTCTCCTCGCCGCACACGAAGGCGCCGGCTCCGAGCCGGATCTGGATGTCGAACGAGAAGGACGTGTCGGCGATGTTGGAGCCTAGCAGGCCTGCCCGTTGAGCAGACCGGATGGCGGACCGGAGGCGGGCAACTGCGAGCGGGTACTCCGCGCGGCAGTAGATGTAGCCCTCGGTGGCGTGGACGGCGAAGGCGGCGATCGCCATGCCCTCGAGCACACGGAACGGGTCGCTCTCGAGCACGCTGCGGTCCATGAACGCGCCGGGATCACCCTCGTCCGCGTTGCAGATCACGTACTTCTGCGTGCCTTCGGCCTTGGCCACGGTGGTCCACTTGAGCGCCGTCGGGTAGCCGGCACCGCCGCGCCCTCGCAGCCCGCTCCTGCTGAGCTCCTCGCGGACCTCCGTGGACGTCATGTCGGACAGGATGCGCTTGAGTGCCTCGTAGCCGCCCCGCTCGACGTAGTCGTCCAGGCTCTCCGGGTCGATCCGGCCCATGTTCTCGGTGGCCACGCGGAGCTGCCGCTCGAAGAACGGGCCCTGGGGCTGCGGCGTGTCCTCCGGGGTCACAGCCCTGAGTGCGTCGATGATGGGTGTCACATCGTCGGGCGTGACCGCGCTGAACAGGCGACCTGTCTCCGGAATCTCGACCAGCGGACCCGCGGCACACAGGCCCAGGCAGCCGACACGCTTGACGACGACATCGGTCAGACCGGCCTCCGCGGCCGCCTCGCCCAGCCGCAGGGTCACGTCATGGGCCTGCGCCGACATGCAGCTCGCGGCCTCGCACACGAACGCGCGCGCACGTACGGGACCCTCGTGGACTTCCTCGGTGATCACGCGGCGGCGGATGGGCCGCGCCGCGACGGGCTGCTCGCTCACAACGCCTCCAACTGCGCCACCAGGTCGGCGGCGGCGATCTTGCCCTTGACGTCGCCATCCACGATCACCGCCGGCGCGAGGCTGCAGGCGCCAAGGCAGCGGGCGGTCAGGATGGACACCTTGCCGTCGGCAGTCGTCTCCTTCGGCTTGACCCCGATGTGGGTCTCGAGCGCGGCCAGGATCTCCTTCGCGCCATTGATGTAGCAGGCCGTGCCCGTGCAGACCACGCACGTGTGCTCGCCCTGCGGCTTGAGCGTGAAGAAGGAGTAGAAGGTCGCGACGCCGTAGACGCGCGAGTGCGGCACCCGCAGCGTGTCGCCGACGTAGTGGAGGGCATCCTCGTCCAGGTACCCGAAGGCCTCCTGGGCCGCGTGCAGCGCCTCGATCAGGGCCGCCGGACGGTCGCCCATCCGCCGCATCCGGGTCTCGACGATCTTCCAGCGCTTGTCATCACTCGGCGCTGCTGGCTTGGCGAACAATGCGGGCATGTGGCCTCCCTCCAGGTCAACCCGGAGCAGGGACGGGACGCGGGCGCACAGGATTGCTGCGACCGAGTGTGTCTGATCCGTCAACACGATGCTACGGGACCACAGTGACCGCGCTGCGTGCCGCACGTCCCGACTGCGGGGTTCGGAACGCAGTCAGCCGGGTGCCTGCCGGTCCTCCGCCGCGGGACCTATGGCCGGGAGCGAGGCTCGTTGGCGCCCCCGGCATTGGCGCCCCCGGCAGGACTCGAACCTGCGACCAACCGCTTAGAAGGCGGCTGCTCTATCCGCTGAGCTACGGGGGCGCGGCTCCGCTCGGAGTCTACGCGACTCCGGTCGCTCGACTCCGCGGACGGCCAGTCCGCATCGGGATAGGCCGATCGTCCCAGTTGCGCGGACGCAACGCGGTGCTACGCTGGCCGCCCTTCGCGGCGGGGCCCAATCCCGCGCGATCCCTGATCGAGCCCGGGAATGCCCGCTCAGACCGTCCGAACGCGACCGATCGCCGTCGGCCAGCTCGCCCTCGAGCTGCCGAGCGCCCTGCCCGCCCTGCCCGCCCTGGCCATCGAGCCCGAGTGGAAGGATCAGGCACGCCTGTGGGGCCACAGCCTCCACCCGATGTGCTCCTACCTTGCGAGCTTCCCCGCGTCCCTCGCGCATGCCTTCATCGCCCGCTACTCGCGGCCCGGCGACGTCGTGCTGGACCCGTTCAGCGGCCGCGGGACTGCCCCGGTCCAGGCGGCGGCCGAGGGCCGGATCGGCGTCGGCAACGACCTCAACCCGCTCGCCCACGTGCTGACGGCCGCCAAGCTGGAGCCCGCGACATCGGCCGAGTCCCGGACGCGCCTGGCGGCCCTCCGCCTCGCCTGGGCCGCCGATGCGCCGTCGTGGCTCGCCCTCGCCGAGCGGGTCAAGACGCGTCCCGGTCACCCGTCCGCCTTCGTCCCGGCAGCAGGGTCGGCGGCCGATCCCACGTCCCGAGCGGAGACCGTCCCCGACGAGGTTGCCCTCGCGTTCCATCCACGCACCCTCGCCCAGCTGCTGCTGGTCCGCTCACACCTGGTTCTCGACGATCGAACCGATCGCTTCCTGGCCGGGGCACTGGCGGGGATGCTGCACGGCAAGACGCCGTCCTACCTGTCCACGATCATGCCCAACACGTTCTCCATGGCGCCTCGATACGTGCGCGACTTCGTGGCACGGACCGGGTACGAGCCGCCCCAGCGAGACGTCTTTGATCTGCTGTCGGCTAAGCTCGACCGCCTGTACCGCCAGCCGCTGCCGACGACGGCCGGGATCGCCCTGCGCGGCGACGCGCGCACCGCGGGAAGCCGGGCACGGACAGTGCTCCGGGCGCACGGCCTGCCTGATCGCGCCCGCCTGGTGGTGACGTCCCCGCCGTACCTCCGTGTCCTCAAGTACGGCTACTACAACTGGCTGCGGACCTGGCTCCTCGGCTTCGACGCGGCGACGATCGACGCGCAGCTGGACGATGCACACAAGCGCGAGCCGTACCTCGCGTTCCTGCGGGACGTCCTCACCGATCTCCGTCCGGCGCTGACCGACGACGGGATCGCCGTCGTGGTGATCGGGGACGTGGAGATGGATCGCGGCAAGCCGTCTTCCGACGGCCTCCGGCTGGCGGAGCGGGCCTGGGAGGAAGCGGCGCTTCCCGCCGGCTTCCGGCTGGCCGGCGTGGTCCGGGACGAGGTCGCGGCCAACCGCAAGATGACCCGCCTCTGGGGTGGCGAAGCCGGCCGGGCCACCAAGACCGACCGCATCCTGGTGCTGGGTGCGAGCGAGGCCGGTCGCAGGCGGGCGCTCTCCACCGCGGACCTGCCGATCGACTGGACCTGGCCGCCGTCGAGACTGCGCGCCATCTGAGAGCCCGTCGCAGGACGCACCTGCCGCGGGGTAGCATCTGGGGCACCGCCATGAGTTGCCGGACGATGCTCCTTCACCCGCCGTTCCGGGCCGCTGCCGCCGCCGTGCTGCTGCTCGCCCTGGTGGCCGCGCCCGTCCTCGCACTCGACGAGCCGCCGCGGCTCGGGGGGCAGGTCATGGACCAGGCCGGGGTCCTGACGCCCGCCGACGAGGCAGAGGTCGCCGCGGCGCTCAGGCAGCTGCGCGCCGCTGCCGATGTCCAGCTGTTCACGGCCTACATCGACACCACGGGCGGCGAGGACGTCAACGCCTTCACCGAGAGCACCGCGACGGTCAGCTCGCTGGGCGGCAACGATGCGCTGATCCTGGTCGCGATCGAGGACCGCAGCTACTCCATGTGGGTCGGACCGTCGCTGGACGAGATCAGCGATGCCGAGATCGACGCGATCCTGACCGATGCCCTCGAGCCCGCCCTCGTCGAAGGCGAGTTCGCGGCGGCGATGGTCTCGGTGGCCGCGGCCACCGGCCTCGCGATGCAGGCCGACGCGACGGCGACACCCGTGACGGTGACGCCCGCGGCCCCGACCCCCACCCCGGGGGCAGCCACCGGGTCGGGCTCCGCGGCACCTGGATCCTCGGGAGGCGGTCTCAACCTCGTCCCGATCCTCGCGATCCTCCTGGTGGTCGGGGGGCTGCTGCTCGTCGGCCGCACGCTGCTGCAGCGACGCCGGAGCGCACGAGCCCAGGCCGTAGCCCTCGACACACTCAACCGGGACGCCAACCGAGCCCTCCTCGAAGGTGACGAAGCGCTCAAGGACGCGGCCAACGACGTCGAGTTCGCCGCGGCCCAGTGGGGCGACCAGGAGGTGGTCCCGTACCGAGAGGCCATCCGGCTCGCCGGCGACGAGCTCCGGGCCGCCTTCGCCCTCCGCCAGCGGCTCGATGATGCGTATCCGGAGAAGCCGCCCGAGCGCGATGCGATGCTGCGGGAGATGGTCGCTCGGAGCACCCGAGCCCAGCAGCTTCTCGACGCCCAGGAGCAGCGCTTCGACGACCTCCGCGACCTCGAGGCCACGGCGCCCGCCCTGCTCGCCGCGCTCCCAGCCACCATCGAGACCCTGCGAGTCCGCCGCACCGCTGCCGACCAGGTCGTGACGCGGCTGCGCGAGTCGTACGCCCCGTCAGCCACGGGCTCCGTGGACGGCAACCTCACCGAGGCCGGAAAGGCGATCGATGCCGCATCGGAGGAGGTCGAGCGGGGGTGGGCCGTGGTGGGCGACAAGCCCGCCGAGGGTGTCATCGCGCTCCGCCGCACGCAGGATGCCATGGCCCGGGCGACGCAGCTCGTGGAGGCGGTCGAGCGCCTGGCCGCGAGCCTCGACGATGCGGCCACTCGGCTCCCGAACGAGCTGGACGCCGCTGCCAGGGACGTCGCTGCGGCCCGCGACGCCGTCGCGGGACTCGCCCGGGTGCCCGTCGTACGGCCCCCGGCGCCGGGCACCACCGCCAGCGGCGTGAGCCCAGACCCAGGTACTGCGTTGCGGGCCGCCGAGACCGCCCTCGACGAGGCTCGACGGGTGGCCGGGGCCAGGCCCCTGGATCCCCTCACGGCCCTCCAGCGTGCCGTGGCCGCGAACCAGGCCGCCGACGCAATCGTGGCCCAGGTCGCCGACGCGAATGCCCAGGCCGCCCGCCGCCGTCAGGTGGCTGAGACGGCCATCGCCACGGCGCAGGGACATCTAGGCAGGGCCGTCGACTACATCACCACTCGTCGGCATGGCGTCGGGGAGACGGCGCGGACCCGTGCCGCCGAGGCCGAGATGCGCCTGACTGAGGCCCGGGGGCTCGTGGCGACGAACCCGGAGGGGGCGTCGGCGACGGCCAATCGGGCCCTGCAGCTTGCCGATGAGGCCTACCGTCTCGCCGCCGGCGAGTTCGAGGGTTGGAGCCGGACCGGCGGCCCGGTCGCGGGGCCCTCCCGAGCGCAGGGAGCGGACACGCAGATCATCGGGGCGGTGGTGGGCGGCATCCTGGGCGCGGCGATAAGTGGCGCAGCGCGGGGCGGCAGCGGATGGGGCGGCAGCCCGTGGGGCGGTGCTGGCGGTGGCCCGGGGTCAGGCGGGTTTGGGGGCGGTGGTGGAGGCGGTGGAGGCGGTGGCGGTCGCGTACGCGGGGGGCGATGGTAGCGAGCACTTGACCGGCGGGCTCGACGAATAGGCCGTCTTGGCCTCAGAATCCAGTGACCTGAAGACAGTCGGGAGGACACCATGGCGCAGACCTCGATCCTCGGACGCATCGGACAGCTCGTCCGGGCCAACGTCAACTCGATCCTCGATGAGGCCGAGGACCCGGAGAAGATGCTGGACCAACTGATCCGGGACTTCACCAACAACATCGCCGAGGCCGAGGAGGCCGTCGCCCAGACGATCGGCAGTCTCCGCCTCCTTGAGGACGACGCGCGCGAGGCGCGTGACGCATCCGCCGACTGGGGCGCCAAGGCCCAGGCCGCCTCGGACCGGGCCGAGGCGCTGCGCGCCCAGGGCAACGCCGCCGAGGCCGACCGCTTCGACGGGCTCGCCAAGCTGGCGCTCCGGCGCCAGATCTCGTTCGAGGAGCAGGTCCGGACCTTCGATATCCAGATCGCGCAGCAGACCGAGCTCGTCGACAAGCTCAAGAAGGGCCTCAACCAGCTGCGGGTCAAGCGCGAGGAGTTGGTGCAGAAGCGGGACGAGCTCGTCAGCCGGGCGAAGATGGCGCAGGCCCAGATGCAGGTCCAGCAGACGCTCAAGGAGGTCTCGGTCATGGACCCGACCTCGGAGCTGCACCGCTTCGAGGAGCGCATCCGGCGCCAGGAGGCCCAAGCCCGCGGAATGGAGGAGGTCGCCGCCTCCTCGCTGGAGAACCAGTTCGCCGACCTCGAGAGCGGCGAGGACGAGCTCGAGGTCGAGGTGCGGCTCGCCGAGCTCAAGGGCAAGTCGCTGGGCTCCTGAGCTCCGGCGCTGGAAGCGGGCGAGACCGGGGCTGACGCCCTGTGGAAACCGACGAGGAAGGGGCTGCGGGAGCGGCCCCTTTCTCATACCCGGGACGACCGGCGCGCGCATACCCTCCCGGGCGTGAGCGGTTGGGCTAGGATGACGACTCGATGAACACGATGTATCCCCCGTCCGATCTCGCCTCCATGGATCCCCTGGTCCTGATGAAGAACCTGGACCACGTGCGGATGACGAGCCGCCGCCTCTCGTACATCCTCCAGCAGCAGGTGCACCTCTACACGCCCGAGGCAAACCAGCTCCGCGAGCAGATCGACCGCTATGTCGAGGCGGAGCGGCAGATCGAGGGTGAGATGGCCAGGCGCCGCATCCGCGCCTGATCGCATCCGCGCCGTCGCGCGTCGCCGGGCCGCGGTCCGCGCGTCCTCAAGCCGCGGTTCGCAGGATCCTCAGGCCACGCTCACCGTGGCGGGCGGTCGCGGCGCATCCTCGGCGGCGCGGGCGGCATCCATGGCCGCCATGCGGGCCAGCCGTCGCGCCGCCTGGTCCTCGGCGGCGATCATTCTCACCAGCCCCGCCAGACGCGGGGTCTCGAACAGGCTGAACCCCACCCCAATCTCCGCCAGGGCGTCATGCCCCATGCCCCGGAACAGGCCACGCGTGGCGACGGCACACATCTCGTCGTACAGCTCCGGCCAGCCGACCCTGCGTCGCTGGTAGCAGAACCGGACGAACGCCTCCGCCTCAGGCGCGGCCTGACGTGCGGGCTCGGCGGGCAGCATCGATAAGGGTCTCCTCTCCTGGGACGCACGGGCTCGGGCCAACGGACCGGCGGGTTCTTGCCAACCGTCGGCGGCGGAATTCTGCTGTACCGCTGGGCCGCTCCCTCAGAACCTGGGGCCCGGCGATCCCTGAATGCTACGCGCAGTGCACGGAGCCCGGTAGGGGCTTCTCCACCAAGGTTCACACCGATTTGTCCACACCCCCCGAACATGCGTGGACAGGTCCGCCGAGTCGTCCGAAACCTGTGGATGCGCGCGGCGGAAGACCCGCTAGGGCGACCCTACAGCCGCGCGTCGGACCGGATCGTCAGCCCCAGGCCTGGCCGGTCGGCGGGCCGCCAGCGCTTGTCGGACCCGAGCTCCAGGCCATCGACCGGGTCGTCCGCGAGGAGCAGGCAGCCGTCGAGATCCACCCATTCGGCCAGCGGCGCCACGGCGGCCGAGGCCGCGATTCCGATCGAAGTCTCCTCCATGCAGCCGAGGAACGTCCGGAAACCGAGCTCCCTCGCCCGCTCGAGCATGCGCCGCGCCGGCCCGATCCCCCCGCACTTGGCGAGCTTGACGTTGATCCCGGCGACGACGCCCACCAGCGCGTCCAGGTCCTCGATGGTCACCGAGCTCTCGTCCGCGACGATCGGCAGGTCGGAACGCTCCTGCAGCCAGCGCATCTGGTCCAGGCGGCGAGCCGGGAAGGGCTGCTCGATCAGCTCCACGCCCAGCCGCTGAAGGTCCGGCAACAGCGCCACCGCCCCCTCCGGCGTCCAGCCCGTGTTGGCATCGACGCGGATCGGCCCGTCAAACACCGCCCTGACGGCCTCCAGCGTCTCGATATCGGACGGGCCGCCCACCTTGATCTTGAGCGCCGTGAAGCCAGCCGCCTGGCGAGCCCGCTCGGCGACGATGGCGGGCTCGTCGATCCCGAGGGTGAAGTCGGTGGGCGGCACCTCGCCCGTGATACCGAGCAGGTCCCGGACCGGCAGCCCCAGGCGCTTGCCGGCCAGGTCGTGGAGGGCGATGTCGATCGCGCACTTGATCGCGCCGTGATGGCCGATCGCTGCCGCCATGAGGCCTTCGGCGTCCTCGAGCGCCGCCCGGACATCGCCAACGGTGCCGCGCAGATCGCCCTCGATGGGTGCCAGCGCATCCAGCAGAAGCGGCGCAACCGCCGCCATCGTCGCGGGCGTGTCGCCGTAGTACGCGTCCGGGTAGCCTTCCCCGATGCCGACCGGGCCATCCTCGCCGTCGGCCTCGTCACGCAGCTCCGCGATAACCGTCGTGATCCGGTAACCCTCGCCGGGTGCCGCGCGAGCGATCACGAACGGGTCGCGCAGCGCGAGATCGAGGGTGCGAAGGCGGAGCAGGAACGTCATCGCGGATCCTCCGGTGCGGCGAGCGCCAACCACGGCAGCGCGTCGACCGATGCCTCGATCTGGCGCCACATCACCTCGCCCCCAAAGCGCACCGGGTCCGCCGTCGGGAGGCCTGTCTCGGCCGCGGTGGCCTCGATGACGCGGCGCGCCTCGTCATCGTCCGCGATCCGGGACGTGTTGAGCGCCACGGCGACGACCTTGCTGGGAGCGACCAGGCCGGCGACGTCCTCGTGGATCCGGATGAACCCGGGCAGGGCCGCGATCGGGAACCGGCGGTCCGGCAGGTGCTCGAAGTCGTGGTCCGCTGTGCCCGGCTCGTGCACCAGGATCATGGCGTGCGGCGTCGTCCCGTGGATGAGGCCGAGCGTGACGCTGCTGTAGGCGGGGTGATCCAGCGACCCCTGGCCCTCCACGATGACCCAGTCGCCTCGCCGCTCGCCTTCCTCCGCCAGCCACTCCCCCGTCCCCTGGACGAAGTCGGCCACGACGCGGTCGATCGCGACGCCCCAGCCCTCGACCATCATCCCGGTCTGGCCCGTCGCCACGAACGATGCCGAGCGGCCCGCGGCGACCGCGGCCCGCCGCAGCTCGAGCGCCACGGACATCTTGCCCACGGCGCAATCCGTGCCCACGGTGAGGATGACGCGCTTCCCCGGCAGGTGGCGACGCCCGACCGACGTCTCCATCCGCTCCGGCGGCCGCCGGTAGTCCACGAGGCGCACGCCGGAGCTGCGTGCGGCCTCGACCAGCTCCGGGTCGTCCCCCAGCAGGGTGTGCAGACCGGACAGGATGTCCAGGCCCGACCGGATCGCCGCCAGGATCAGCACCCGCCATTCGTCCGGCAGCCTGCCTCCGGTCGGCGCGATCCCGATCAGCAGCGCGTCGGCCCGGGGCACGAAGCCCAGTGCCTCGTTGAGCGAGCCGACGATCGGGATGTCGAACCGGCCCGAGTCGCCCAGCCACTCGCGCACGTTGTGGCCCGCCTGCGTGGAGTCGACCACGGCCACGACCTTGTCGGTGCCGAACCGGATCACCCCCATGGCAGTCTTGCCGTGGTGGAAACCGAAGTTGCCCTCGGCGAGGATCGCGAGTCGACGGTCGGGCGCGGTGGACATCAACCATCCAGAGCTACGGCAAGGGGACGGCCCGAGTCTAGGCCATCGCGCCCGCGGGCATGGGCCGCGCTGCGCGCCGAGGAGCCCTGGAGCGCACGTGAACGGCGGCGGGAGAGGCCACGAGACCCCGGAGAATGAGCAACGCCCCCGGTGGACCGGAGGCGTTGGGTGGATCGTTGCTGGTACCGCATACCGGATTCGAACCGGTGGTCTCCGCCTTGAGAGGGCGGTGTCCTAGGCCTCTAGACGAATGCGGCATAGGGCGGACGCGAGCGTCCAACCGGCCACGGAGGATAGCAGGACCGTCGCGGGGCTCGCAACCGGGGCACGCTGCGCGGCGGGCGGCTACAGCCGGTTGGCCTCGAGGAATGCGCGCAGCGTCTCCGCCACCTGGAGGTAGCTCTGCTCGCCCAGCACCAGGCCGTAGTGCGAGTGGGCACCGAACGGCTCGTAGGGTGCCCCGAGCCACTCCCCCAGGCGTTCGACGTCGGGCTCCGACACGTAGAGATCGAGACCGCCGCCGATGACGAGCCGGGGCACCTCCGGCAGCGCCGAGTGGTCCACGGGCACGCCCGAGAGGACCTGGCGCCTGGCACGCCCGGACTCGAACGCCTTCTGGCCGAGGAGGTGCTGGATCCTGAGGACGTCGTTGAGGGTCAGGTCGCGATGCTCCCGCATAAGCTTCTCGGGCAGCGTCTCCCAGCCGAGCTCCGAGCGCCCGTAGGCATCCGGGATGTCCCGCACGACGTGGGCCCTGGCCGCAGGGCGAAGCTCCTTGGGCGCCTCCGGCGCGATCAGCACGTACGACGACACGGGAGCCCGCTCGATCGCCTTGAGCACGAGCAGGCCGCCCATGCCGTGCCCGACCGCCACGACCTGGGGTCCCAGGCGATCCATGGCCGCGATCACGTCCTCGGTGTAGGACTCGATGTCGAGGGTGGCCGGATCCGCCGTCTGCGACCAGTAGTGGTTCCGCAGGTTGAGGGCGTGGCCCTCCCAGCCGCGACCCGCGAAGTGGTTCAGGAACCGCTCCCAGACCCACGATCCGCCCAGCTCGCCGTGGACGAACAGGATGGGCCGCCGCCGTGAACGACGCTCCGGGAGCCAGGACTCGATGTACAGGCCGCGCTCCGCGAGCTCGATCTCATCCTTGCGCACGGGGCGGCCGCCCGTGGCGGTCCTGGGGACCTGGCGGTCGGCGGACGTGGAGGAGGGCTCGGTCATCGTCGGTCCCCTACCACTCGTGCGGGTTCAGGACGAGCCCGGTCAGGGCCTTGGGGTAGAAGTAGGTCGACTTCTGGGGCATCACGTCGCCGTCGCGCGCCACCGCGAGGATGGACGCAACGGGTGTCGGCTCCAGGAGAAACGCGGCATCCGCGGCATCGCTCCCGTCGGCAACCATGGCAGCGGCTTCCGCCGCGGACTTGGTGTACGTGATGCGCTCGCCCCCTGCCACGGCGGCGGCATCGATCCCGGCCAGGGTCTCGAGGGTTGTGCCGAGGAGCGACACGTCCAGGGCCCGGACGGCCGCGCCGCTACCCCCTCGCGCGTCGAACGCCTCGCGGCGCGCCTCGAGCGACCATGCTCCCTCGCGGGTCAGCAGCGCGAACCGGCCATCCCCGCCCGCCAGCTCCCCGGCTGCCTCGAACCGTGCGACGAGTGCCTCGGTCGTGGAGGGGGTGGCCACGAACAGCTCCGGAAGCCGGGCGACGAGGCCGGCAGTGCCCGCCTCACCCAGACCACGCACGACACGGTGCGTGGGCAGCACGGTCAGCTGGTCCGCCGCATCGAGGAACAGCATCAGCACGAAGTCGAAGGCCGGGTCCTGCTCGGTCGACGCGGTCCGTCGCTCGTCGCGGTAGCGGACGGCGGTCTCGTACCGGTGGTGTCCGTCCGCGATGTACACCGGCCCGGCCGCAGCCGCAGCGAGCAGCACGCCAGCCGGGGAGTCCTCGCCCTCGTCCGCGACCACCCACAGGCGATGACGCACGCCATCGTCGTCCGTGACGTCGGCGGCCGGCATCCCGGCGGCGATGGTCGCGAGCGCCCCGGCAGACACGCGCTGGGCGTCCTCGAACAACGCCACCACCGGCGAGGTGTTCATCCCCATCGCCCGCAGCAGGCGGTATCGGTCCTCCTTGGGGCCGGACAGCGTCCGCTCGTGCGGCAGCACGGAGCTCCCCGGCCCGAACGGCTCGAGGCGGAGACGGGCGAAGAAGCCACGCTGCGTCCGCTCGATACCCGTGCCGGGCACCCGGTAGGTCTGCTCGCAGACATACACGGACGGGCGCGGGTCCCTGCGCAGCGTCCCGTCCGAGCGCCATGCGGTCAGCGTCTTCGCAGCCCGCCGGTAGCGCTCGTCGGGCTCCTCGCGGGGCTCCGCCTGCGGCAGGTCCAGGCGCACTGCGTTGCGCGGATGGCGTGCGAGCAGCTCCCGGTGGAGCGCTGGCCCGATCACGTCGTACGGCGGAGCCACCACCTTGCCCACGTCCCCGACCGTCTCGAGGTCGAAGCGGAGGGCGCGGAAGGGTCTGACGTCGGGCACGGGATCCTCTGTACGCGGTGACGGTGCGGTCGGGTGCGGCGCACGGACGCTCACCGGCGGACCTGGGGTCCGTGCATCGTACGATAGGCGGGCCCGAACGGCCACCGGAAGGCCGTGGCGGCTGCCACGCGGGGGTCTCGTGCAACTTTTCGTGGACCACGGGCGTCATGGCTCAAACCGTCCAGCCGCCCGCACCCGAGGAGCCCGAGTGCCGCTGCCCCGCATCCCCCGCACGGCGCGCGCCGTGTTCGCGCTGGCGGCGGCGGGCGTGCTCCTCCTCGGCGCCCTCGGCCCGGGTCTCGCGGCGGCTGCCGACGACGGCCCGGTCATGACGGCCCACGCCCTCCTGCAGGGACACGTCCGCCAGGGCTCCTGGTTCGCGATCGCCGTGGATCTCGAGAACGCGGGGCCCGATGTGACGGGTGAGCTCCAGGTGAAGGGTGGCGCTGACTCCAAGACTCGCTTCGGGACTCCGGTCGAGCTGGCCACCGGGTCGCGCAAGCAGTACCTGCTCTATGCCCAGCCCCCGCCGTTCGGGGGCAACATGAAGGTCCAGCTGGTCAGCGGGGACCGCGTGGTCTCCGAGGCACTGGTGGCCACGGCAGTCCACGACCAGTCCCAGCTCGTCGTCGGCGTCGTCTCGGAGAACCCGGCGAGGATCGTCAGCGAGCTCCGGCTCCTGCCCAACCAGTCCGGTGCCGCCCCCAGCATCGCCACGCTCACGCCGGCAGACCTGCCGGAGCGGATCCAGGCCTGGTCGGCCCTCGACAGCATCGTGTGGCAGGACGTCGACGCCGCCACGCTCACGCCGGCCCAGGTCGCCGCGCTGCGGGTCTGGCTCGCAGGCGGTGGCCGGCTCGTGATCGTCGGCGGGACGGCGGGCGCCGACTCGCTGTCGGGGTTCCCGGACGACCTGCTCCCGTACCGCCCGACCTCGACCGTCGACATCGATCCCGCCGCCCTGCGTCCGATCCTCGGCGGGGTGCCGCAGGGTGCCGCGACCCTCACCGCGTACGCCGGCGAGCCCGGCGCCGGTCGGGTGCTCGCGACATCGGGCGACCGCGTGATCGCGGCGGACCTCGAGGTCGGCAATGGATCCGTGACGCTGCTCGGCTTCGACCCCACGACGACCTGGGTGGCGGAGGGTGAGACCTGGGACACACCGCTGTGGCGCAAGCTGCTGCCCCAGCGTGCCGTCGGCTCGGTCGGGCTCGCGGACAATTCCTCGATCGTGTCGGCGGTGACCAACCTCCCAAGCCTCGCCCTGCCGCCGACCGGCGGGCTGGTGGTGCTGCTGCTCGGGTACATCCTGCTCGTCGGCCCCGTGAACTACCTGGTGCTCCGACGACTCGACCGGCGCGAATGGGCGTGGGTGACGGTCCCGGCGCTGATCATCGTGTTCACCGCCGGCTCGTTTCTCATCGGGGGTGCCCTCCGCGGATCGGACGTGATCGTCCACGAGGTGGGGATCGTCCGCGGTGCACCGGCAACGGAGGCCGCGACCGTCCAGTCCTACCTCGGCGTGTTCAGCCCGTCGCGGGCCACGTACCAGGTCACGGTCGCCGGCGACGCGCTCCTGTCGGCGCCGATGAACGGCGACATCTTCGGCACCGGGTTCGTGGCCGATCTCGATATCGTCGAGGGTGACCCATCGCGGATCCGGGACCTGGCCGTGGGCGTCGGCTCCATCCGCATGGTCCGCGCGGAGGGATCCGCGACCGGACCGGAGGTCGTCGCGGACCTGCACCTCGCGGACGGTCGCCTGACTGGAACCGTGACCAACCGCTCGGACCAGCCCCTGCACGCCGCCGCGATCGTCGTCGGCTCCTCGGCGATGCCGCTCCGGGACATCGCCGCCGGTGCCACCGCGGAGGTCAATCTCGCGATCGCCAACAACCCGTTCAACGGCATCCCGCTGTCGGAGCGCATCTTCGGGCAGATGAACTGGGACGGCTCGACGCTCGACGAGGAGGGCCAGCGGACGCTGGTGCGCAGGTCTGTCGTCGACCAGATCTCGATGGATCCGATGACCGGCTTCCCGAACGCCATCCCGGCCGACACCGCCACGCTGCTGGCATGGGGCACGCAGCCGGTCGTGCCCTTCGAGATCGAGGGCCAGACGACCAGGCGCATGGCGAACATCCTGTACCAGGTCCAGCTTCCGTACTCGATCAGCGGCAAGACGACCTTCAACTATGACCTCGTCCGGACCTCCATCCTCGAGGTGGGCGCCAACTTCTTCTCCAAGGACCCGTGGTCGATCAACCTCGGCCCCGGCACGGCCCGGGTCTCGTACCGGCCGATCCAGTTCGAGGGGACCTTCGTGCCGTCGAGGGTCCTCGTCGGGCTCACCTTCGGCGGGGACCTGGCCATGCCGGGTGGTGCATCGAAGACCCTCACGGAGGCGGTCCGCTGCGATCCCGGCACGGAGGGGTGTGTCGTGCCCCAGGACGGCCTGCCCGACATCGAGGTCCTGGACCTGCGCACGGGCGAGTGGGTCCAATTCGCGCACCTCGTGCAGGGAACGGCCTACGAGCTGCCCGACGCCGGCCGCTGGGTGGACCCGGCCAGCGGCGAGGTCCAGGTGCGGTTCGTGAACGAGCGCCAGGACCAGATCAGCTTCCAGCTCCCGATCAGCATCGAAGGGACCGTCCGATGACGAGCATCGTGCGGGCGACGGGCCTCGTGAAGCGGTACGACCGGACGGTCGCGGTGGGTGGCCTGGACCTGGACGTCGGAGAGGGCGAGATCTTCGGCCTCGTGGGCCCCAACGGCGCCGGCAAGACGACGACCCTGCGAATCCTGGCCACGCTCCTCGTCCCGGACAGTGGCGATGCCGAGATCGCGGGTGCATCCGTCCGCCGGAACCCCAACGACGTGCGACGCGTCCTCGGGTTCATGCCGGACTCATTCGGTGTCTATGACGACATGAAGGTCTGGGAGTACCTGGACTTCTTCGCCCGCTGCTACGGCATCCCCGCCGACCGCCGGCGGCGCATGATCGGCGACCTCCTGGAGCTCGTCGACCTGGGCTCCAAGCGCGACGTCTACGTGCAGGGCCTCTCTCGGGGCATGCAGCAGCGCCTGTGCCTCGCCCACACGCTCGTCCACGATCCGCTCGTCCTGCTCCTGGACGAGCCCGCCTCGGGACTCGACCCCAGGGCTCGCGTGGAGCTCCGGGAGCTGCTCCGGGAACTGCGCAAGCTGGGCAAGACCATCCTCGTCTCATCGCACATCTTGCCCGAGCTCGAGGAGCTGTGCACCTCCGTCGCCATCATCGACCGCGGCCAGGTCCTGGTCCACGGCCGGGTCGCCGAGATCGAGAAGCGCCTGCGCGTCGGTGCCGTGCTCCGGGCCCGCGTCCTCGGCGACCGGGACGATGAGGAGGCCGCCCGGGCCTGGTTCGCCGGCCGGCCGGACGTCGTGACCTCGGAGCTCCTGGCGGACGGGACCATCGAGATCGGCTTCCACGGCGATGAGGAAGGCACGGCCATGCTCCTTGCCCACGCCGTTGGCGCCGGGTTGCGCATCGCCTCGTTCGCCCGCGCCGCGAGCGACCTCGAAGAGCTCTTCCTCCAGGTGACGGCACCCGACCCGGATCCCGCCCCGGTGTGGGGCGCAACGTGAGCGGCGTCGCCGGAGGGCGGTCCAGGTTCGCCGGGGTCCGCGATATCGGCACGGGCATGGCCGCCGTGGGCGTCAAGGAGCTGCGTGGCCGCATGCGTGGCAAGCGGGCATTCGTGATCCTTACGGTCTACCTGCTGGTGGTCGCGGGCTTCGCGTGGATGATCGAGTCGCTCACCGAGCGGAGCTTCTCCGGTGGCTTCAACTCGGCCTTCTCGGCGTCGTCGGAGATCGGGCGCCTGCTGTTCCTGGCGATCGTCATGCTGCTCACCCTGGTGACCCTGATCCTCGCCCCGGCCTCCACCGCCGGCGCGATCAGCCTCGAGCGCGAGAAGCAGACGCTCGACCTGCTGGTCACGACGCCGATCTCCTCGCTCGCGATCGTGCTCGGCAAGCTGCTCTCGGCGCTGTCCTGGATCCTGCTGCTGCTGCTCGCCTCCATCCCCATCGTGGCCCTCGTGTTCACGTACGGCGGGGTGGCGCCGGAGGACGTGGTCCGGGCATACGTGGTCCTGCTGGCCACGGCGCTGACCTACGGCGCGATGGGCCTGTTCGTGTCTGCCCTGGTTCGACGAACGCAGGCCGCGACCGTGATCAACCTCGTCGTCGTGATCGCGCTCACGGCCGGCACCGCCTTCGTGTTCATCTTCTGGACCGCCATGACGGGATCCAGCGGGTTCCTGCCGGACCGGGCGAACCGTGACGCTGGACTGATCGAGAACCTGACCCGCAGGCCACCCGAGGCACTGATGTGGCTCAACCCGTTCGTCGCCCAGATTGACGTGATGTGCGGCACGGAGACCGGCTTCGGGTCATCCTGCCAGGTCGTGGCCGGCGTCACGAACAGCGACGGCGCCGGTTTCGCCGACGCCGGGGCGAACCTCGGCGGCGTGCGCGACAGCTACTGGCCGCGCAGCCTGGTCGCGATGCTCGTGACCGCGCTCGTGCTGATCGTGGCGTCGGTCCAGCTCGTGTCGCCGACCCGGCGCTGGCATGTACGCCTGCGGCGCCGGCCGCCTCGGCCGTCCGGGGGTGAGGCCTGATGCCGCGGATCCTGCCGCCTCGGTGGGCGCTGCACCGACGCCGATCCGCCGCAGCGCCGGCCTTCGTCCCTGCCGACCCGGCGACGCTCGGCGTCGCGCTGGACCCGGCGCTGAGCGGGATCAGGTACGGGTTGGCGCCCCATCGACGTCGCCTGTGGCTTCGCCGCTCGGTCCGGAGGGCCTGGTACGTGGCCGCCGTGGTGGCGGTCGCGGAGCTTTGCCTCGTCATCGCCCAGCGCATCCTCCCGCTGGAACAGGCCCCGCTCGTCGCGGTCGCGCTCCCGGTCCTTGGGCTGGTGGCCCTGCTGGTCGCGGTGGCCCGGGTGCGGCCGACGCTCGGCGAGACGGCCCTCGCGCTGGACGCCGAGAGCGGTGATGGCGACGCCGTCGCCTCCGCCCTGGCCTTCGCGGATGCCAGCCCCGGGACCGCGGGCCCTGCCCCGTCGAGCGAGGACGAGACGATCGCCGTCGATGGAGCGTTTGACCTGGCCGCGGCGGAGGCACGCTTCGTCCGCCGCCAGCGCCGCGATGCGCTGGCCCGCCTGGGCGCAGTGGACCCGTCGCTGTTCCGGCCGAGGATCGCGCGCCGGCCGGCGATGACGGCCCTGTTCGCTCTCATGCTCATCGTCCCGGCCGTCCTGGTCCCCAACCCGATGGATCTCGTGATCCAGCAGAACCGCGAGCTGCGCCAGGAGGCCGAGCGCCAGGCCGAGCGGATCGACGAGATCGCGAGACGGCTCGACGGCAAGGGCGCCAGCGCGAACGATCCGCGGACGCGGTTGTCCGAGGAGCTGAGGCAGCTGGCCGAACGGCTGCGCGCCAACCCCGGCGATCTCGAGCGCAACCTCGCCCAGCTGGGCTCGGTGGAGGACGACGTCCGTGCCCAGCTGGACCCCGCGGCAGAACAGCGCGCCGCATCGATCGCCGCCCTCTCCCGGGCGCTGTCCCGGACGGCCACGGCCGACCCGAAGGCGAATCCCGGCGGTGACCCGGACGAGACCAGGCGCGACCTCGAGGACGCGGGCGACAAGACGGACGCGATGACGCCGGCCGAACGCGACGCTCTCGCCCGACGCCTGGCCGAGCTCCAGGGTCAGGCGAGCCAGGCAGACGGCGCGGCCGGTCAGGCGCTCCGCGATGCCGTTGCCAGCCTCTCGCAGGAGGACAGCGCCGGTGCCCGGGCCGCGATGGACCGCCTGGGTGAGGCGCTCACCTCTGCCGCAGACCGCGTGCAGGTGAACCGCGACCTGGCGACGGCCGCTTCGGGTCTGCAGGATGCACGACGCGAGCTGGCCAACGCGGGAAGCCAGCAGGGCACGGGTCAGCAGGGCACGGGACAGCCGGGCACGGGACAGCAGGGCACGGGACAGCAGGGCAGCCCCAACCCGAGTGCCTCGCCGGGTTCCGCCCAGGGTGGCGGCGCGAGCCAGTCCCCGGGCGCATCGTCCAGTGGTGGGCAAGGGCAGGGGCAGGGGCAGGGGCAGGGGCAGGGGCAGGGGCAGGGGCAGGGGCAGGGGCAGGGGCAGGGCCAGGGCCAGGGGCAGGGTCAGGGCCAGGGGCAGGGTCAGGGTGGTGGCTCGCTCGGGGGCGGCGGCTCGAACGCCGCCCACCTCGGCACCGGGATGTCAAACGGCAGGCCGGGCGGGCCGATCAACCCCAACCGTCCCAGCCAGCTCGGCGCCGACCAGTCCTCGGTGTTCGCCCCCTTCGACCGCCTGGGCAAGCCGGGCGACCCGTCCTATGTCGCGGGCACCGGCGGCGACGGCCAGACGCAGCAGGGCAGCCAGCAGGGCCAGGGCAGCAACAACGGCGCGTACGTCCCCTACGACTCCGTGTACGGCGACTTCCACGACTACGCGCTGACCACGCTCGACCGCTCGTACGTCCCGATCTCGGTCAAGGACTACGTTCGCGACTACTTCAGCTCGCTCGATCCCGGTAACTAGCGCGACCGGCCGACGCGGCCACCAGACCCCCGGAGGACCCATGGACGCTCCCACCGCCCCGACCGGGGCCCCCGCGACGGCCGAGCCGCACCGCATCGCCCCGGAGGCCTTCGCCGAACGGGCCCGGGCCATCGAGAGCGAGATCGGCAAGGTGATCGTCGGCCAGCGCGAGCTGGTCCGCCACACGCTCGTCGGCCTGCTCGCGAACAGCCACGTCCTCCTGGAGGGTGTGCCCGGTCTAGGCAAGACCATGCTCGTCCGGACGATCGCGGACGTGATCGACTGCTCGTTCAGCCGGGTCCAGTTCACGCCCGACCTGATGCCGGCCGATATCACCGGCACCAACATCCTGATCGAGGAGGGCGGCAGCCGCGTCTTTCGCTTCCAGCCGGGCCCGATCTTCGCCAACCTCGTCCTCGCCGACGAGATCAACCGGGCGACGCCCAAGACCCAGTCGTCCCTGCTGGAGGCGATGCAGGAGCACCAGGTCACGGTGGCGCGCAACCGCTATCCACTCGATCCGCCGTTCTTCGTCCTCGCCACCCAGAACCCGCTCGAGATGGAGGGCACGTATCCCCTTCCCGAGGCCCAGCTGGACAGGTTCTTGCTCAAGGTCATGGTCCCGTTCCCGTCCGAGGAGGACCTGATCGCGATCATCGACCGGACGACGGGCGCGGACGCGCCGCAGGCCAGCCCCGCCGCCACGGCGGCCGAGATCGTGGAGATGCAGCGCTTGGCCCGCGCGGTGCCCATCGCGCCCCACATCACGGCCTTCGCAGTGTCGATCCTGGCCGCCACCCACCCGGACAGCCAGCGGGCGCCGTCACTGGTGCGCCAGTACGTGCGCTACGGCGGCTCGCCGCGCGGGGCGCAGGCGCTCGTGACCGCGGGCAAGATCCTGGCCCTCATGGACGGCCGCTACAACGTGTCCCTGGACGACGTTCGTGCCGCCGCTATGCCCGCGCTCCGCCACCGGGTGATCCTCAACTTCGAGGGCGAGGCCGAGGGCATCACGTCCGAGGCCGTCATCCGGTCGATCCTGGACGAGGTCGTGCCGCCCTCCGTGGAGTAGGCGGCTCGCGATCATGACCCTGTCCCCCACTCCGCCCGAGGACACGGGCCCGGAGCACGTGTCCGAGGCCGCGCCCGAGTCGGCGCGTGCCCCGGCAGCGGCACGCGCCCCTGGGAAGCCAGATGGGGTCCGGGCGTTCCTGGCCAACGACCTCGACCCGACGGTCTTCGACGAGGGCTTCCTGCGGCAGCTCGAGCGGCTCGGCGTGCTCATGAAGCAACCGGTCCGCGGCGGGCTCAAGGGCGGACGGCGGAGCGTGAAGCGCGGCCAGTCCGTCGAGTTCGCGGACTACCGCGACTACTCGCTGGGCGACGACCTCCGCCAGTTGGACTGGAACGTCTACGCCCGGCTCGAGAAACTGTTCGTCAAGCTGTTCGTCGAGGAGGAGGACGTGACGATCACGTTCCTGCTCGATGCCAGCCCGTCCATGGCGTTCGGGCGGCCCGAGAAGCTGCTCTTTGCCAAGCGGGCCGCGGCCGCCCTGGGCTACGTCGCCCTCGCCGGCGAGGACCGCGTGGTGACGACCGCGCTCTCGGGCCGCACGGCGCGACGCCACAGCGGCCTGCGCGGATCCGGGAGGGTCTTCCGCCTGCTCGGCAACCTGTCGGGCATCCGGCCGGCCGACGGCCCGACCGACCTGCTGCTCGCGGCCCGGCACGCCGCGGCGATGCTGACCGGCCGTGGCGTGGTGGTCCTCCTGTCGGACCTGCTGGACCCATCGGCGGATCGCGTGATCCGCGAGCTCGCGGCGACGGGCTCCGAGCTCATCGTCCTCCACACGCTCTCGCCCGAGGAGCTGGACCCGCCGCTCGAGGGAGACCTCAGGCTGGTGGACAGCGAGAACGGCGAGCGCCTCGACGTGACCGTGGACCTGGCCGCGCTCGACGACTACAAGGCGCGTCTCGTGGCCTGGCAGGAGGGCCTCTCGGACCTGGCCCGCAAGCGGCGGGCATCGTACGTGCCGATCGCCACGGACACCCCGCTCGCGGATCTCGTGTTCGCGGAGCTGCGGCGACGGCGCGTGGTCGGCTGACGTGGGGCTCCTCGCACCGCTCGCGCTCGCCGGCCTGGCGTTCCTGCCGGTCGTGGTGGCGATGTACCTGCTCAAGCTGCGGCGGGACGAGGCAATTGTGCCGTCGACGCTCCTGTGGCAGCGGCTGGTGGCGGACGTGGAGGCCAACGCTCCGTGGCAGCGACTGCGCCGGAGCCTTCTGCTGCTCCTCCAGCTGCTGCTGGTCGTGATCCTGGTCCTGCTCGCCGCGCGCCCATTCGTGGAACGGCCCGCGGGTCTCGCCGGGGATCTGGTGCTGGTGATCGACACGTCCGCGTCAATGCAGGCGACCGACGCGAGCCCGACCCGCCTCGACGCCGCGAAGGCCGCCGCGATCGACGCTCTCAAGGATCTCCCGGCGAGCGGCAAGGTCAGCGTGATCGCGGCGGGCCGGACGGCCCGGGTGGTAGCCAACGGCACCGACGACATGAGCAACGTCAAGCAGGCCATCGAGGCCATCACCCCGACCTCCGACGTCGGTGACCTGGGCGATGCGCTGCGCCTCGCATCCGCGCTGGCTGCCCGTTCGGGGGACGCCGAGATCCTCGTGGCGACGGACGCGGCCCTCGCGACGCCACCGACCGGCACCCTCCAGGCGCCCGTCCGCGTCCTCCAGGTCGGCCGGGAGGCGAAGAACGAGGCGATCGTCGCGCTGGCGGTGCGGACGGCACCCAGCGGCCTGTCCCACTCCGCGTTCATCTCCATCGCGAACCTGGGCCTGGGCATGGCGGAGCGGAGGGTCCAGCTCTACGCGGACGGGGTGCTGCGCGACTCGCGGGTCCTGACCCTGGACCCCCAGCGCAAGACCGACATCTCCATCGACGACATCGACGATCCCGACCACCCGGCGTCGGTGGTCGAGGTCCGCCTGGTGGCCAGGGACGAGACGACGAGCGCGGTCGCCGATCCCCTGGCCGTGGACGACCGGGCATGGGCCATCGTGCCGCCGGCACGCCTGCGGACGATCCTCCTGGTCGGCGATGGCGACCCGTACCTGGAGACCGCGCTGACCTACCTCCCGGACACTGAGCTGTATGGCGTGACGCCCGCCGAGTACGGCCCCGGGACCAGGCCCGAGCTGTTCGACCTGATCATCTTCGAGGGCTACCTGCCCGCGGACCTGCCGGCCAAGCCGATCCTCGCGATCGCGCCTCCGGCCTCGTCGCCGCTGGCCACCGTCACCGGAACCCTGACGAACCCGGGGATCGGTGCGATCGATGCCTCCGACCCCATCCTGCGCTACGTGGACCTGTCGACGGTCCACGTCGGCGAGGCCCGGAAGCTGGAGCTGCCATCCTGGGCGCGCCCGGTCATCCCGGGCCCCGGCACGTCGCCGCTGCTGTTTGCGGGCACGCTCGCGGGACAGCCGGCCGCGGTCATGGCCTTCGAGCCGCGTCGCTCCGACCTGCCGCTCCAGGTGGCCTTCCCGGTCCTGCTCGCCAACCTGGCGGGCGAGCTGCTCGGAGGTTCCGAGACGCCCGTCGATGCCATCGCGCCCGGCGCCCCCGTCACGCTCGACATCCCGGCCGGGGCGGCGGGCGTGCGTGTGGAGCGCCCGGATGGCACCATCGACGAGCTCCTGGCGCCGGTCGATGGCGCGGGCGCCGTGACCTTCGCGCGCACCGACCTGCTGGGCGTGTACACGGTGACGCCGATCGCCGACCCCGACGCGAGCACGTCACCGTCGGCAGGCTCGTCATCCCCGGCGCCATCCGCCTCGGCCTCGACCGGCGCAGGCGCCTCGCCGGGGGCGTCACCCACCTTCCGTCCCGCAGACCCGGACGCCCCCGTCCGCTTCGCTGTCGCCCTGCTCGACGTCGACGAGTCCCGGATCGCACCGGGCGACGCCGCACGGCTCCAGGCCATGGGCGGGCCGGCGGCGAGCCCCGACGGCGGCACGGGCGCGGCCGACGGTGCCGGGACGGTGCGGCCCAGCGCGCGGGACGAGCTGTGGATCCCGGTCGTGCTGATTGCCCTGCTCGTCCTCACCGTCGAGTGGCTCGTCTACGAGCGCGACACGCTGGCCCGGCTCCGTCGCGGGATCATGATGCGCCTGCGTGGAAGCCGGGCCACGGGCAGGGGCGCGTGATGGGCATCCACTTCGATGCGCCGCTGGCCCTGCTGCTCCTGCCGCCCCTGGTGGCAGTCGTCATCGCCCTGCACATGGCCTCGCGCCGCCGGCTCGGCGTGGGGCGACGGCGCACAGCCCTCGGAATCCGCGTGCTGCTGCTGTCGGCGCTGGTCTTCGCCCTCGCCGGGTTCCAGCTCGTGCTGCCGGTGGACCGCCTGGCCGTGGTCTACGTCGTGGACCTCTCGGACTCGGTCGGGACGGCCGGCCGCGAGGAATCGCTCGCGTTCCTCCGGGAGAGCCTCACCGCCAAGGAGGACGAGGACGTGGCGGGGATCGTCGCGTTCGGTGGGGACGCGCTCGTCGAGCGGCTGCCGTCCGACCTCGCGGAGATCGATCGCATCGCCTCCACGCCCGTCCGCGGCGCGACCGACATCGGGGCAGCCCTCCGGCTGGCGGGCGCCCTGTTCCCGGACGACGCCCAGAAGCGGATCGTCCTGCTCTCCGATGGCAACGACACGACCGGATCCGGCCAGACGGAGGCGGCCCTTGCCGCCGCCCGGGGCATCCAGGTGGAGACGCACCTCACCGGCCTCGCCGGCGCCGAGGAGGTCGTGGTAGAGCGGCTGACCGCTCCGTCCACGGCGCGGCTCGGCGAACAGGTCCAGGTGACCGGCGACGTCACGTCCACCATCGCCCAGCCGGCAACCGCGCGCCTGTTCGTCAACGGGGACCTGGCCGCGACCAGGCCGCTCGAGCTCGCCGCCGGCGCGAACCGCGTCGACTTCCTGTTCACGGCCAGGGACGCGGGGTTCCTGCGCTTCCGGATCGTCATCGAGGCGGCCCGCGACGCGTTCAACCAGAACGATCGCGCCGACGCGAACACCATCGTCAAGGGCGAGCCCAGGGTTCTGGTCGTCAAGGGCGACGAGGAGGTCGCGCTCCAGCTGGTGGCGGCCCTCGAGACGGAGCGCCAGACGGTGGACACGGTGATCCCGGAGGCCCTGCCGTCCGACCTCGCCGGGCTCGCGGACTACGACTCCATCGTGCTCGTGGACGTGCCCCGACTGCGCCTCACGGACGCCGCGCTGGCGGCGCTCCAGGTGTACGTCCGCGACCTCGGCCGCGGCCTGGTCACCATCGGCGGACCGCGCGCCTACGGCGCCGGCGGCTACACGGACACCCCACTGGAGGAGGCGCTCCCGGTCGACATGGGCGTGCGCGACCGCCAGAAGCAGCCCGACGTCGCCCTCGTGGTCGTCATCGACGAGTCCGGGTCGATGGACGCCTGCCACTGCAACAGCTTCGACGGCGGCATGGGCGGTGGCTCAGGGATCGCCGGCGTCAAGAAGACCGACATCGGCAAGGAGGCCATCCTGCGCGCAGCCTCGGCCCTGACCGCCCAGGACGAGCTGGGCGTGGTGGCCTTCAACGAGGCCGCCCACTGGGTGGTCAAGACCGCGCCGCTGGGGGGCCTGGCGGACCTCCAGGGAGCCATCGGCGCGATCACGCCGCTGGGCCAGACCAACATCTACGCCGGCCTCGACCAGGCGGTGCAGTCGCTCGAGACCGCGACGGCGACGCGTCGCCACATCATCCTGCTCACGGACGGCTGGTCGAGCAGCGGCCAGTACGACGAGATCATCAAGCGGATGCAGGCTGCCGGCATCACGCTGTCCACGGTGGGGGCGGGCGGTGGTGCCAACCCGTTCCTGGAGCAGCTGGCGAAGGCGGGCGGCGGGCGGTTCTACTCGGCAGCCAACCCGGCATCGATCCCGGACATCTTCCTCAAGGAGACGCAGCAGGTCTCCGGCCAGCAGATCGTGGAGGAGGCGTTCTTCCCGATCCTCGCCTCCAGCTCGCCGATCCTGCGCGGCATCGACGACGGGATGCCCCAGCTGCTTGGCTACAACGGGACGACGGCGAAGCCGGCGGCGCAGACGGTGCTGGTGACCGCGCGCGACGACCCGCTGCTGGCCCAGTGGCAGTACGGCCTGGGCAGGTCGGTGGCCTGGACATCGGACTCCACGGGACGCTGGGCGAAGAGCTGGGTCGGGTGGCAGGGGTTCAGCCGGTTCTTCAGCCAGATGGTCGGATGGACGTTCCCGGGCGAGGAGAGCGGCGGCATCGAGGCCGCGTTCGTGGATCGCGGCGGCCGGACCTACCTGCGCGTCGAGAGCGTCGACACCGACGGCTCACCCCGCGACTTCTACGCGACGAGGGTTGCCCTGGTGGGGCCCGACCTCGAGCCGGTCGCGGTCGACCTCAGCCAGGTCGCACCCGGCGTGTACGAGTCGCCGGTAGCCTCGCTCGAGAGCGGCGCCTACGCGGTCCGCGTGACCCAGACCAAGCCCGGCGCCGCCGCCCTGGGTCGCACGCTGGGCCTGGTCGCGCCCACCGCGGCGGAGTACCGACTCCTGGGTGCGAACGAGCCGCTGCTGGGGGCGATCCGCGCGGCCACCGGCGGCTCCGAGGTGGACCTGCCGGCGGGCGTCTGGATCCACGACCTGCAATCCACGAGCCGCTACACGGATCTCTGGCCGTGGCTGCTGGTGCTCGCCCTCCTCCTGTGGCCGCTGGACATCGCGCTTCGACGTGTTGCGCTGGGGCGGCGGGAGCTCGTGGACGGCCGGCGGTGGATCACGGACCGGGTGCGCGGAAGGCGGGTCGCGGCCCGCACCGTGACCTCCGAGAGCATGCTGGCCGCCCGCGAACGTGCCGGCGCCTCGGGGGCACGATCGGCGCTGCGGCGCGAGACGGCCGACCGTATTGCCGCCGCCGATGGGGCCGCCGTTGCCGTGGTCGAGGGCGGTATGGCCGCGACGCCCGAAGCGAAACCGGGACCGGCAGTGGGCACGTTGCCGGACGGCGAGGCGCCGACCCCGCCGAACCCGCTCCCGCCGCCGCCCGCACCGGCGCCACCGCCACCGCCACCACCACCGTCGGGCGTCGGAGACACCACCGACACGCTGGCGCGGCTGCGCGAGGCAAAGCGGCGCAACCGCGGGTAGCGGACGCAGCGCACAGCCCCCGCCGGGCTCGACACCGGGCGGGGGATCGGCGGGTAGCGGGGACGGGTGCTAGCCTCCGGCAATGGCATCGCTCCCCGCCGGCCCGTCCGGCTTCCGCAGGCTCGCCGTGATCGTCGCCGCGGTTCCGGCCCTGGTCGCCGCCTGCGGGACGATCTCGAGCTCGCCACCGCCCGCCACGCCGACCGACTTCCCGGGCCTTGCCGGCCGTCTCAATGGTGCCCACATCAAG
The DNA here is from genome assembly GCA_963713975.1 of uncultured Chloroflexia bacterium. GTDB lineage: Bacteria > Chloroflexota > Limnocylindria > Limnocylindrales > CSP1-4 > CAIXZV01. Next base: position 2,638,466 of record OY970218.1, on the reverse strand, counting down.
GCGGCGGACTGGGTCTCCGGCGAGGCCGGATGCGACGATCCGGACCTCATGAAGACCGCGATCCGGTTCGACGCTAGAGGCCTCGACCAGGAGACGCCGGTCACGCTCTACCTGTACGTGTTCCGGAACCGCGACGCGTTCGAGAGGAACCGCGAGCGGATCGCACCCTGTGCTGCCTCGTACGTGACGGATGCCGAGACGTTCGAGCAGATCGAGCAGTCGCCCTACGTGCTCACGAGCCAGGGCCCGTGGGCCCCGGAGTTCGAGGCGGCGCTGCGGGCCACCCTGGCGGAGGCTGCCGGCACCGGCGGCTGAAGCAGCAGGGCTGCAGGGTCGCCGACAGGACCCGCTGCGGCAGCGGGTCCCGGCAGGTACTGCCACGGACCGGGCACCACCGCACCAGACCACACCGGTACCGGGTGGAGCCGCCTGGACACCCCCTGACCACCGGGCCGTCGATGTGGTGCGCGCGGGCATCGATGCTCCGGGCATGGAACACCACCCCCGCTCGCGGCGTGCCCTGTCCACGATCCTGGCGGTCTTCCTCGCCGTCGAGTCCGTCTCCGCAGTCGCCGCGGCCGCGGTCACGACGCGGACGGTCACCTACCAGCTCCCGCCAGGTCCTCCCGCTGGTCAGGTCCTCGCGGTCGAGACCACCGTCGAGCAACAGGTACCGCCCGCAGTCCCCGTCGTCACCAGGCCGTCATCGGCGCCCGCGAGCGCGCCCAGGGTCATCGAGCAGGTCGAGGCCCCGGCCGCCGCCGTCGAACAGGAGTCCGACAAGGCGACCAAGGCCGACAAGGCGACCAAGGCCGACAAGGCGACCAAGGCCGACAAGGCGGCGCGCCCCTCGAAGAAGCACGAGGCGGCCGTCGGGCGCTCCTCCGAGAAGCCGGCCGCGCGGTCGTACTCCGGCACCAACCATGTCTGGATCCCGTCGCTCGGCATCAGCAGGTCGATCCGCCAGTTCCCGTGTGATCGCAGCCGCCCGCCGGACAACTTCATGTACCGCTGGGGCTGCTCGGGCGCGAACAACGTCTACCTGATGGGCCACGCCTACAGCGTGATGAAGCCCCTCCACGATGCCTACGTCCGCGGGCGGCTGAGGACCGGCATGAAGGCGTACTACGCCGATGGCTCGGGCAGGGTCCGCACGTACGCCGTCAGGTGGTGGAAGGTCACCCGTCCGACAACCGCCGCCTCCTGGGCGTGGGCGGCGCAATCGAACCCGTCGATGACGCTCCAGACCTGCGTCGGCAAGAACGGCGAATACCGCCTCATGGTCCGGCTCGCGATCGTCGACGGCTAGGGCAGGCGTGGCGCGGCTCCGCCGTGGCCGGCGTCCCGCAAGCGCTGCCGCGCCGTTCTTGCTAGCCTCTGCCGCGCATGTCCGAGCGCACTGTCCCCGCTCCCGCTCCAGGCGCGCCCGCCGCCGACCACGGCCCACTCAACGGCCACGGTAACGGCAACGGGGCAAGTGCCTCCGTGCTCCGTCGCGCGATCCTCGTCCACCTGCGCCGCGCAGGACCCTCCGCACCCGACGCCATCGCCAAGGCGATCGGGGCCAGCCGGAGCGGGGTCGCCCAGCAGCTGCGAGCCCTGGACACGGCGGGGCTGGTCTCGCGAACGAGCGAGCGCCACGGTGTGGGGCGGCCGAGACACCTCTACGACACCACGCCCGATGCCCAGGACCTGTTCCCGTCCAACTACGACGGGCTGGCGACGGGGCTCCTGGCCGCGATCCTCGAGGTCGGCGGCGAGGGCCTCGTGGAGGACGTGTTCGCGGCCCGCCGCCGCCAGGCCGAGGCGCGGCTCCGGGAGCGGATGGGCGCCTCGCTGCCACCCGACGCACCGCTGGCCGACCGCGTGAGGGTGCTGGCAGGGCTGCAGGACGAGCTCGGCTACATCTCCGAGGCCGTCGTGGATGATGGGACGATCCGGCTCGTGGAGCACAACTGCGCCGTCCTGGACGTGGCCCGGGGGATACCGGCCGCATGCCAGGCCGAGCTGGACCTGTTCCGCACCGTGCTCGACGCCGACGTGGTGCGCGAGCGGCACATCGCCACCGGTGATCGCTGCTGCACGTACCGCGTGACGGGCCCCGCCGCGGATTCGGGCAGACCGGCGATCGCCAGGGAGGGCTGATCAGCCCTCCTCGCGCTCCACGACCACTCGGGTCGCCGGCTCACGGCGGGCGGGCGACACATCCGAGACGTTGGGCACGAACGAGGCGGCCAGCGACGTGGCGGCGATCTGCTGCTGCTCCTCGATCGACAGGATGCCGAGCCGCCCGAGCGTGGCCAGCTCGTCCCTGATGTAGGTCTTGAGCATCTCCGGACCGTCCGTGCTGATGGTGTAGCGCACGCCGTTGCGATGGAACTGGTCGAAGATCCAGCGGAACTCCTCCCAGCTCGAGACGACTCCCGTGTTGAGGTTCGACGTCGGGCAGATCTCCAGCACGATGCCGCGCTCGCGGAGCATCGCCATCGTTCGCGGGTCGTAGGCGGCCTTCACGCCGTGGCCGATGCGGTCCGGCTCCAGCTGCTCGATGACGCGACCGATCTCCTCCACCGGGCCGGACTCGCCCGTATGGACGGTGATGCCCAGGCCGTGCTGGCGGGCGCGGCGGAAGATCCGCCGGTAGTCCGCGACGCGGAAGGTGGCCGACTCGGGCCCGGCGATGTCGACGCCGACCACGCCCCGGTCACGCCAGGCGATCGCCTTCTCCACGATGATCTCGTTGAGCTCGTACGGGAACGCCCGATCGAGGCAGAAGATGAGGCCGGGCTTGACCGGGTACTCCAGCGTCGCCTTGTCCATGCCGCGGACCGCCGCCGCGATGATGTGGTCCAGGTCCTGCTCGCCACCCCGGTTCCGCTTCATGGGGTTGAAGCGCAGCTCCGTGGTGGTGACGTTGTTCTTGCGGTAGGCGCCGCCGATGACCTCGTAGACGGCGCGCTCCACGGCGATCGGGCTGGACTGGATCAGCTCGGTCCAGTGGAACAGCTGCAGGTAGCCGTCGAAGCTCTTGGGTCGCCGAGGATGGACCGTGATGAGGTCCCGGAAGTCCCAGTAGTCGCGGGTCGGGAGCTTGATCCCCTGGGCGTGGGCGATCGACCACATGATGGCCGGGGTCACGGCCGCGCCGAGGTGGCAGTGGAGCTCGGCGAGAGGGATCTTGCGGCTCAGGTTGGCGGGCATGGGCGAAGAATACGCGGCCCGGCCGCGATCAGTCGGCAGCCACCCCTGGGACCACCCGGCCATCGGCGTCGATGGTGGCGCGCCGCCGGAGCGCCCTCTCGGCGGCACCGGGAACCTGGTCCCGTGCGTGGTAGCTGGATCGGACGAGCGGTCCCGATTCGACGTGCTTGAAGCCCAGCGCGAGGGCCTCGTCCCGCATCTCCGCGAACTCGTCGGGATGGTAGTAGCGCTCGAGCGGCAGGTGGTTGAGCGTGGGTCGCAGGTACTGCCCGATCGTGAGGATGTCGCAGTCCACGGCGCGCAACGCCTCGAACGACTCGGCCAGCTCCTCGCGGGTCTCGCCCAGGCCCACCATCAGGCTGCTCTTGGTGTGGGCCTCACGCCCGTACTCGGCGGCGTAGGCCTTGGACCGCTCCAGCACGCCGAGGGTGCGATCCCAGCGGGCGCGCTTGCGCACCGGGCCCTGGAGCCTGCGCACGGTCTCCAGATTGTGGTTGAGGATGTCCGGGCCGGCCTCCATCACCGTCCGCAGTGGCGCCTCCTCACCGTTGAAGTCCGGGATCAGGACCTCGACGCCCATCAACGGGCTGCGGGAGCGGATCTCCCGAATGGTGGCCGCAAATGCCCCGGCGCCGCCGTCCGGGAGGTCGTCCCGGGCGACGCTGGTGACCACGACGTGGTCCAAGCGCATCGCGGTCACCGCCTCGGCGACGCGGCGCGGCTCGTCATCGTCGAACCAGGTGGGCTTGCCCGTCTTGATGGCGCAGAAGCCGCAGGCCCTGGTGCAGACGTCGCCCAGGATCATGACCGTGGCCGTTCGCTGGTCCCAGCACTCGCCGACGTTGGGGCACACGGCCTCCTCGCAGACCGTGTTGAGGTTCAGGCCGCGCAGCAGTCCCTTGAGATCTGCGTAGTTGTCGCCCGAGGGCATCCGGGACTTGATCCACTCCGGGTGCCGGCGCAGCGGACGGAGCCCCGTCGGCGCAGGCGACTCGACCTCCAGGGACTGCCCGCCACCGATGGCGATGGACAACCCCGACGCCGGCGCGTGGGCATGCCCTGGGTTTGGATCGAAGACCGGGAGCTCGCGAGCCATGGCCGGGTGGTGCCGCCGGACCCTAATAGACCGAGGTCTCGGGCCCGACGGCCTCGAGCCAAGCCTTGATGTCACGCAGGAGCGCGGCGCCGCCGGCCCCATCGTTGGCGCGGTGGTCGAGGCCCAGGACCATGTTCATGATCGGGCGGATCGCGATCACGTCGCCGTCCTCGCCGCTGACCACGACCGCGCGCTTCGTGATCGCCTCCATCGTGACGATGCCCACCTCCGGCACGTTGATGATGGGCATCACGAGGTTGGTGCCGAGGTACCCGGTGTTGTCCACCGTGAAGGTGCCGCCACCGAAGTCGTCGAGGCGCAGCTTGTTCGCCCGGGCCCGGTTGGCCACGTCGGCAATCGCGAGGTTGAGGCCGTGGACGGAGAGCGTGTCCGCGTCCCGGATCACGGGCACGATCAGGCCCTCGTCGACCGCGACTGCGACGCCAATGTTGACCCGGCGCTTGGCCAGCAGCCCCTGGTCCGTCCAGACCGCGTTGAACGTGGGATTTCGCTTGAGGGCCTCGGCAGCCGCCTTGACCACGAATGGGACGAACGACAGCCCGACCCCCTCCTTGGCCTGGTAGGCCTTCTTCATGCTGTCCCGAAGACGCACGAGTCGGCTCGCGTCGATCTCCATCTGCACGTAGGCGTGGGGGGCGGCAAGGGCACGCGTCATCTGCGCGGCGATGCCCTTGCGCATCTGGGTCGTCGGGAGGAGCACCTCGTCCGCGCCGGACGGGAACTCGATGGGGCCACCGGCGGTGCCGGCTGAGGCCACGGCAGCAGCGGGTGCCGGGGAGCCGCCGGGCGTGCTCGTTGCAGGCGCGGCTGGCGCGGTCGGCGGGGTGGGCGCCGCCGGGACGGCTCCGGTGCGAACGGCTTCCACGTGGGCGATGACGTCCTCGCGGGTGATCCGGCCACCGCCGCCGGTGCCGGCGACCTGGGCCGCCTCCAGGCCATGCTCCCGGAGCAGCCGGCGGACCGCCGGGGTCATGCGGGCGTTCGGGTCGTGGGCCGCGGGTGCGGCGGAGGGTGCCACCCCGGTCGCCGCCGGCTCGGCGGATGCGCTCGCCGGGGCCGGGGTTGCCTCGCCGGCCTCGCCGGCCGGGGCCGCGGGTGCCGGGGTTGCCTCGCCGGCCGATGCCGCGACCGCGGGTGCCGTCGACTCGGCGGGTGCCGCGCCGGCCGATGCCTCGTCTTCGGTCTCGATCTCACAGATCTCGGCGTTGTTGGGGACGACGGCCCCTTCCTCCGCGAGGATCTCCCTCAGGACACCGGCATACGGCGACGGCACCTCGGCGTTCACCTTGTCGGTGATGACCTCGAGCAGGGGCTCGTACTTGGCGACCTTGTCACCGGGCTGCTTGAGCCAGCGTCCGATCGTCCCCTCCGCGACACTCTCGCCGAGCTGGGGCATCGTCACCTTGGCCACTGGGTCTGTTCCTCCGATGGAGCGGATCGCGGGGACACGAGGATACTTGGCCCCTAGTGTCGCGCATCCCGCGACGGCGCGCCTTCCGGGCTGCCTTCGGGCCGCCGGGCGGGCTGCCTCCCGGCCCCTGGCCGGCCCGTGGATCGTTCGCGGTCTATGTCTTGCTCGCCATGGCGTGCACCGGGCGGGCCTGATCGCCGAATTCGGGCCCTCTGCTCGCTATAGCGAGCGGGATAGCGATTGTGGGCCATTGGTTGCTCGCGGCGCGGGCGGAGGCAGCGCGCCGTTCGATTGACGCCCGCCCGGTCCCGGCGCGGGTCTGATGGCGGGTGCCCCCTACGCGCCGCCCACATACCGCTGGTACGCCCGCGCCACGAGCGCCTCGAGCTCCGCGAACAGCGCCTCGTCGGGCACTGCGAACGTGAACGTGGACTTGCCGGTGTGCCGCTTGCGCAGCGCAGGCGAGATCGGGGCCACGAGGTCCGGCCAGGTGTGGACGGGGAGGAGGTAGAAGCCCACGTGCTTCGACGCGGGCTTCACGAACGCGAACCAGTCATGGGCCCTGGCGCCGGCGCGTCGGAGCGTTGGGATGCCGTAGATCGTGGCCGTCTCGAGCCGGTCCTCGTACGGAACGAGCATGGCCCGCAGCCTGGCTTCGACTGCCGTGAGGTCCGAGCCCGATGCCGCCATCAGTAGGCCGCCAGGCGGCGGATGGCATCCGCGATCTTGGCCGGGCTGAGCATGAACCAGTCCTCCAGGAGGTGGTTGTACGGGACCCCTGGCACATCCGGCCCCGCGATCCGGGCAACCGGCCCGTCCAGGTAGTCGAACGCCTCCTCGGCGACGATGGCGGCGATCTCCGCCCCGTATCCGCCGAACCGGTTGTCCTCGTACGCGATCAGGCACTTGCCGGTCTTGCGCACCGACGAGAGCAGCGTGTCCCGGTCCAGCGGGCGCAGCGTGCGCAGGTCGATGACCTCCACGTCGATCCCCTCGCCGGCCACTCGCTCGGCGGCCTCGAGCGCATACACCACCATCAGCCCGTAGGCGACGACCGTGACCTGACGGCCGGGTCGACGGATGGACGCCCTCCCCAGGGGCACGGTGTACTCCCCGTCCGGCACGTTCCCGCGCACGGACCGGTACATCTTCTTGTGCTCGAAGAACAGGACCGGGTCGTCGTCGCGGATCGCCGACCTAAGGAGCCCCTTTGCGTCGTAGGGTGTCGAGGGGATGACCACCTTGAGGCCCGGGACGTGGGTGAAGAACGCCTCCACGGACTGCGAGTGGTACAGCGCCCCGTGGACCCCGCCGCCGTACGGGGCGCGGATCACCATGGGCACCGCGTACCCGCCGATGGAGCGGTACCGCATCCGCGCCGCCTCGGACACGATCTGGTTGAACGCCGGGTGGATGAAGTCCGCGAACTGGATCTCGGCGATGGGGCGGATGCCGTTGAGCGCAGCCCCGATGGAAGCCCCGACGATCATGGACTCCGTGAGCGGCGTGTCGATGACGCGGTCATCGCCGAACTCCGCCCACAGGCCGTCCGTCGCGAGGAACACGCCGCCCTTCCTGCCGACATCCTCACCCAGGACCACCACGGACTCGTCCCGGCGCATCTCCTCGGCCATAGCGTCCCGGATGGCCTCGATGAAGGTCCGCACGGTCATGGCGCGGGCTCCGGGCGAGGAAGCTCCGGGCCGGTATCGGGTGCCGGGTGCCACGGCGGCGGCGGTTCCCCGGCACCGGGATCGCCATACACGTGGTCGAGGGCGGTCGCGGGATCCGGGTCCGGCTCGGATTCGGCGAAGTCGGTCGCGTCCTCGACCAGCGCGGCGATCTCCGCCGCGAGCGCCGCCTCCAGCGTGTTGTCGAGCACGCCGGCGGCACGGAGCTGCGCACGGAAGATCGGCAACGGGTCCTGGGCCCGGCCCTCCGCCAAGTCGTCCTCGGAGCGGTACTTGGTCTGCTGGTCGTCCGAGCTGTGGGCGGTCAGCCGGGTCACTTTCGCCTCGACCAGGGTTGGCCCACCGCCGGACCGGGCGCGATCCACCGCCGTCCGACCGGCCGCGAAGCAGGCCAGCACGTCCGTGCCATCCACCACCACGCCCGGCATCCCGTATCCGGACGCGCGCGATGCCACGTCCCGAACGGAGAGCTCCTTCTCGGCGGGCACGCTGATCGCGTAGCCGTTGTTCTCGATCAGGAGCACGAACGGGAGGCGATGGATGGCCGCGAAGTTGAGCGCCTCGTGGACGTCACCCTGGTTGGAGCTCCCCTCCCCCATGATCGCGACGGCGACCTGGTCGGTGCCCCGGATCCTGGCCGCAAGCGCGATCCCCACGGCATGGAGGATCTGGGTGGCCACGGGTGACGAGACGCTGACCAGGTTGTGCTCGGGGCTCCCGTAGTGACCGGGCATCTGGCGTCCTGCCGAGCCCGGGTCGGAGGCCTTGGCATACTGGGCCAGCATCAGGTCCCGCGGCGTCATCCCGAACGCGAGGCAGGTGGCGATCGACCGGTAGAACGGCGCGATCCAGTCATGGCCCCGGCGAAGCGGCCACGCGAGCCCCACCTGGGCGCCCTCGTGACCCTGCCCGCTGATGACAAACGGGATCCGGCCGGCGCGGTTGAGGATCCACATCCGCTCGTCCAACGCGCGCGCGAGGGCCACGGTCCGGTACATGGCCACGAGGTCGGCATCGGCCAGCCCCACGGAGGCCGCGAGGGGGCCGGCTGTGCTGCCGCCGTCGCCCGTGACCGTCATGGCGTCCTCCGTGGGCCGGCGGCCGGACCGGCAGTTGCCGGCTCCGCGCGACGGCCTAGAAGTTGATCGAGCGTCCGTCCACCGCCATCGCCGTCTCGCCCAGGATCTCCGAGAAGGTCGGGTGCGCGTGCGTCGCGGCGCCGATCTCCCACGGCGTCGCCTCGAGGGCCAGCGCCAGCGAGGCCTCGGCGATGAGGTCCGTGGCATGCGGCCCGATGATATGGATGCCGAGCGTCTCATCGGTCTCTGCGTGGCCGATGATCTTGGTGAAGCCCTCGTACTCCCCGCCGATGATGGCCTTGGCCACGGCCTGGAACGGGACCTTGGCGATCTTGACGGGCAGGCCGCGTGTCTCGCACTCCTGCTCGGTCAGGCCGACCGACGCGATCTCCGGGCGGCAGTACGTGGCCCTGGGCTGCTTGACGTAGTCCATGGCATGCACGTCCGGGTCACCGGCGATGGTATGGACTGCCGTGATCCCCTCGTGGGCGGCCGTGTGCGCGAGCATGAGCCCGCCTACGATGTCGCCGATCGCGTACAGGTGGGGCTCCTTCGTCCGCATGTGACCGTCGACCTTCACGATGCCCCGGTCGACCTCGGCGGTCGTGGTCTCGAGGCCCACGTCCTCCACGTTGGTGGCCCGGCCCGCGGCGACGAGGAGCATCTCCGCCGAGATCTCCGTCGGCTCCTTGCCCTCGGGGCCGACCGTGATGCGCACGTCGGCGTCGCTCGCGATGACGCTCACGGCATCGAAACGGGCATTGGTCACGACCTTGATCCCACGCCTGTTGAAGGTCCGCTCCAGCTCCTTGCTGACCTCGCGGTCCTCGAGCGGGACGATCGCCGGCAGGTACTCGAGGAGCGTCACCGTGGCACCGAGGTCGTGGTACATGGAGGCGAACTCGACGCCGACCGCCCCCGCACCGATGACGATCACGCTGGCGGGCATCGAATCCGAGCGCAGCACGTCGTCCGAGGTCAGGATCCGCTTCCCGTCGGGGACGATCCCGGGCAGCGACTTCACCCGGGAACCCGTAGCGAGGACCACGTCGGTGCCGTTGAGGACCCGCTCGCCCCCGGTCCCCGGCGTGCCGTCCTCTCCGGCCATGACCACGCGGACTCTGGTCGGTCCATCGAGGCGACCGCGGCCCGCGATCCAGGTCACGTCGTTCTTCTTGACCAGGGATTGCACGCCCTTCCACATCCGCGTCACGACCTGGTCGCGCCGCTTGGCGATCTGGGCGAAGTCCACCTCGGCGGCGCCGGGGAGGCGCAGACCGAAGTCGGATGCATGGCGGATGCGCTCGGCCAGCGAGGCACTCTCGAGCATGGCCTTGGTGGGGATGCAGCCGCGATGGAGGCAGGTGCCGCCGATCCGGTCCTCGTCGACGAGGGCGACGCGAAGGCCCAGCTGGGCACCCCGGAACGCTGCGGCGTACCCGCCGGTCCCCGCACCGAGGACGATGAGGTCGAAGTCGTTGGAAGAGCCGACGGCCATCGGTCAGGAATCCTCCGCTGTGGTCACGTTCGGACGAGCGGGCCTGGGACCGCATGGCCGAGTGAAGGGATCGAGCATTGGCTCGATGCTACACCGGCCGGCCGGTAGGTAGGTAATGGCGCACGGCCCCGGAATCAAGAACCGGGCCGCGGAGACCGCGACCCGGCTGTGAGGCGCTGGAGCTCAGCCGCCGCGCTGGGCGCGGAAGCAGTCCGAGCAGTAGACCGGCTTGCCATTGGTTGGGCGGAACGGAACCTTGGCCTCGCGGCCGCAGCTGGAACAGGTTGCCGCGAACATCTCGCGCGGCGCGCTGCTGTAGCCGCCGCCCCCGCCGCCGCCGCCACCGTAACCGCCGGCGGAATAGCCGCCACCACCGCCATACCCGCCGGAGTCATAGCCGCCGCTCGAATACGAGCCGCCGCCATACCCGCTGTCACCACCCGAGCGCGCTGCCTTGCGGCTGGCGCGGCACGAGGGGCACCGGCGGGGCTCCGTGAACCCCTTCTCGGCGTAGAAGGCCTGTTCGCGCTCCGTGAAAGCGAACTCCATGTTGCAGTCCGAACAGGAAAGTGTCTTGTCGGCCACGTGCCGATCTCCTCCAGTTTTCGCCGCCTCTTGCCCGGGTCCTCGAGTGTTGTGCCGGAGGAGACCAAGTGTCGAACGTGCGATCCAAATGAGCACGCGCGGCGTCCGCGCAGCGTGAGTCTACGGGCTAATCGCAACCGTGGCGATACCCAATTTTCGCAAGCCGGGCGCCGGAGAGGCTCCACGACGTGCCCCTCACGCTGGAGGCGGAACCCCGAACTCCCGCCGGGCACCCTCCAGGTAGGTCTCGATCTCCTGTCTGCGGCGCTGCCAATCCCAGCCCAGGATCCCGCCTGCGATGTCGGCCACGCGGTCCGCAACGCTCTCGCCCCGGTCGCACAGCACCGGGGCCAGCCTGATCCGCCGGGCGAGCAGGTCGTCCATGGTGACGGCCAGCTCCTGCTCGACCGCCCAGACGATCTCCGCTTCGAGGAACGGGTGACCATCCAGGAGTGGTCGCAGCAGGTCCCGCTCCCGGCCCATCGCCACGAGGCCTGCGGCCTCCGTGCCGTGGCGGTCCACGAGGGAGGCGGTGGCCTCCGCTCCCAGCTCGTGCTCGCGAGCCAGGCGGGCGGCCAGGGCATCGAGCTCCGCGCGCGGGGCAGCGCCCAGGATTGGCAGCTCCCCGGTGGCGGTGGGCCGCGTCCTCGCCGCGGGACCCAGGACCGTATCCACGGCATCGCGGGCCATCAAGCGGTAGGTCGTGTACTTGCCGCCGCTGACGCGGACCAGGCCCGGTGCCTCCACGGCCACCCTGTGCTCGCGCGAGACCCTGACGGACGTCGTGGCATCCGACGGGGCGATGAGCGGGCGTAGGCCGGCGTAGGTGCCGACGATGTCATCGCGCGTGACGCTCAGCTCAAGGGCCCCGTTGAGCGTGCCGAGGATCTCGTCCACCTCCTCGGCGCTCGCGGCGACGTGGTCCAGCGGCCCCCGATACGGCTTGTCCGTGGTGCCGACGATCCAGTGGCGCGGCCAGGGGACCATGAACGCGACGCGTCCCGGGATGCGCAGCGTCATGCCTCCACGCGCGGGGATGCGCTCGCGCTCGATGACCAGGTGGCTGCCGCGGGCCGGCAGGACGCTGAAGGAGCCCGAACCGAAGTGCCGGGCCGGCATCGAGCCCCAGGCGCCTGTCGCGTCGAGGACGGCTGTCGCGCGGATATCGAGACCGGCACCCGAGACAAGGTCCCGAGCATTCGCGCCGGCGATCCGATCGCGCTCCCATAGCGGGGCAGTCGCCCGGACGCGGGTCACCACGACGGCGGACCCCTGGCCATGGGCGACCGCGGTACGCGCGACCGCCAGGGTGAACCGCGCGTCGTCCTCCATCGCATCGTGGTAGAGCAACGCCCCTCGGAGATCCTTGCGGACGAGGTCCGGGGCGTAGTCCAGGGTGTCGGCGAGGCCAAGATGCCGGTGGCGACCGGCCGATGCGGTCGAGCCCAGGAGGTCGTAGGCCGTCAACCCGATCTCGTAGAACGCCCGCTTGACCACGCGCGGCCCATAGATCGGGAACAGGAATGCCTCCATGCGCACCAGGTGCGGCGCCAGGCGGATGAGTCGCGCCCGCTCCGCCAGCGCCTCGCGGACGAGGCCTACCTGGCCCTGCTGGAGGTACCGGAGCCCGCCGTGGATCAGGCGGCTGGACCGGGAGCTGGTCCCGGCGGCGATGTCGTCCTGCTCGATGAGCACGACCTTCAGGCCGCGCGAGGCCGCATCGAGCAGGGCGCCCGCCCCCACGATCCCTCCGCCCACGATGAGCAGATCCCACCGCTCGTCGGCCAGGCGGGCGAGGTCGGCGGCGCGGCGTTCGATCGGACCGGTCATCCGATCGTCTCAGGCACCCGGCCGGCGGAGGATGCGCCACAGGACGAGACCCGTCCCGCCGATCAGGACCACGATCAGGAGCGGCGTGTGGAAGACGACCCCCTGGGCGTCGGCCGGCAGCAGGGCGGTGGCGCCGGCGGCCACCATCACCACCAGCACGACGGCGGCCGCCAGGAGAAGGACCGCGCGCAGGCCGGGCTGGCGTGCCTCGGTCATCCTTCGGCGCCTAGGTCCGGTCCGCTTCCGACGGGATCCCGATCGGCGCGACGAGGACGCGGCCCGCCAGGGCACGACCCATCCTCGTGCGCAGGCCGGTCTTCGGCCGGTGGAACGTGACAGTGAGATCAGCGCGGACGACCGGCTCGGAGGGGTCGCCCGAAGTCAGGTCGACGGCCGTCGGGGTGTCCACCGCGAGCACCGGGATCCCGGCCTCACGGGCCTTGCGGATCAGCTCTACCGCGGTGCGGACGGGCTCCCGAAGCTGGCCCCGGACACCGGTTCCCAAGAGCGCGTCGACCACGATCGATGCCTTGTCGATGCCCTGGCCGAGGATGGCGAGGTCGCGGGCCACGGGTGCGTGGATCCTGGTGACCCCGGCATGATCGTCGAGGCGCTTCCAGTTGCGCAGGGCGTCCGGGGTGCCGGGGCGCTCGTTGGCCGCCACCAGCACGGCGATGACCGGCACGCCCCACTCGGCGAGACGGCGCGCCGCCACGAAGCCGTCTCCGCCGTTGTTGCCGGGACCGGCCAGGACCAGGACGGGCTTGCCCTCGCGCCCGTTGAACTCCACGAGCGCCCGTGCGGCGGCGGCGACCGCGGTACCCGCCTGCTCCATGAGCCGCTCGCCGGCGATGCCGAGGGCCTGTGCCTTCAGGTCTGCGCCGGTCATCGCCTCCGCGGTGATCGCTGTGCGTGCCGCCGCAGCCGCCCAGCGCAACTCGAGCTCGTCGAGGCTCATCGTCGCCAGGGCGGGGTCGTCCGCAGGCAGGGGCATGGTTCGAGGGGGCATCGCCTGAAGGGTACCGCCCGGGGCCGTCCGCGGCCCGGCGCGCGTCAGCCGGCCGCGGCGATGCCGAGCAGTCGGTCCGTGTTCGGGTCGGTTCTGCCGTCGTAGAAGCGCTCAAGGACCTCCTCGAACGGCGACTCGCCCGGGGCGGCCCGGCTGAACAGGGTCATGCACGAGCATACCTTCAGGGCATCCACCGGCCCGAAGATGCGCTCCGCCGTGCTGCCCTCGATCGCCAGGACCGCACCTGAACACTCGCGCAGCCTCGGGCCGAGGACGGGGTGTGCCAGGTACGCGCGGGCCTCGTCCAGTGAGGCGACCGAGTAGTAGCGCGACATCTCGCTTCGGCCCAGGCCGGTGAGCTGCGGGAACACGTACCAGATCCAGTGCCCCGTCTTGCGGCCGGCGCGGAGCTCGCGGACCGCGTCGTCATAAGCGTGCTCCTGTGCGGTCACGAAGCGCTCGAGGTCGTAGCCCATGGACGCATTGTGCGCCGGCGGGCTCAGCCCGGGAGCCTGCCCTCCGGGCCATCGGGCGTGTCGCGGGCCTCGAGCAGCCCCTCTCCTGCAAGGGCAAGCACCGCCTCGCGCACCGCGGCGGCCGGATGCGACCCCATCGCCTCGGGGTACGCAACCCATGCCCCGTCCTCCGCGGCGCGGGCACGCTCCAGGACGCGGCCGCGGAGCCAGCGGCGCGTCGATGGGAAGGCGGGATCCGGTCGCCGCCGACCCGCCACCGGAACAACGGCTCGCTCCCCCGCCGCGTACCGGCACCAGGCGACCGCCGGACAGCCGGTACAGCGTGGCCGCGACGGCCTGCACACCGTCGCGCCAAGGTCCATCAGCGCGTGCGTCCATGCGTCGGGTCGGTCGTGTGGGACCGCCGCATCCGCCAGCCCCTGCATGGCCGGCGCCGTGATGGCCTCCGCCCCTCCCGCGGCTATGCGCCCGAGCACCCGCCGGACGTTCGTGTCCACGGCGCCGACGGGCACGCGGAACGCGATCGCCGCCACGGCTCGAGCCGTGTACGGCCCAACGCCCGGCAGCGCCTCGAGTCCGTCCACGGTGGACGGGACGCGACCGTCGTGCCGCTCGACGATGACCCGTGCCGCCCGGTGGAGCGCCACGGCGCGCCGGTTGTAGCCAAGACCCGCCCAGGCGCGCAGCACCTCGGCTACCGGTGCGGCGGCCAGGTCCTCGACGGTGGGCCAGCGGGCCATCCAGGCCGTCCATGCCTCCGCCGCACGGGCCGCCTGCGTCTGCTGGGCCATCAACTCCGACACCAGCACGGCGTACGGGTCTGCGGTGGTGCGGAAGGCGAGATCCCGGCCCTCGGCGTCGTACCACCCGAGGATCGCCTCGCATGCGGCGGACGGAACGCGGTCGTCAGGCTGGGCGAGAGTTGTCACCATCCAAGGGTATCCGCGGTCCAACCGCGCCACCCAGCGTGCGAAACCTCGCTCCGATGGCCCTTGCGTTGCCCCACGACCCCGCCACAGTTCTGGCGGCAGGTTCCAGCCGCGGGAGCGCGAGCTGCAAGGAATCCCGGGTCGTCGGTGTTCGTGTGGTGGGACCAGATGCGCAAGGACGACGACAGCCATGAGCGAACTGGTGGTCGAGGCCGCAGCACCCGCGACGCGGGCGTTCGAGGACGACGTCCTCGCGCTGCGGCCACGGCTCGTCCATCGCCTGGCCATCGTGGTCGGGGACCACGACGAGGCGGAGGACCTGGCTCAAGAGACGTGCCTCCGCGCCATCCGGCACGAGGCGGACTTCCATGGTGACGGGCTTTGGCCGTGGCTCCAGGTCATCGGCGTCCGCCTTGCGCTCAACGAGCTCCGCCGGCGGCGCCGTGCGCTGGCCACGGCTCTGCGTGCGACGCCGGCACCTCTGGTGCCCGCCGACCTCGAGCTGTGGGATGCCCTGCGCCGGCTGCCGCGCAACCAGCGGGCGGCGCTCATGCTCCACGTCCTTGACGGCGTCGGCTACGCGGAGATCGGCGATGCGCTCCACGTGCCGGAGGGCACCGTCGCGAGCTGGATATCACGGGCGAAGGCCCGGTTGCGGGTCGAGCTCGGGGAGGAACGGCGATGATCACCTCGGACGAAGACCTTGACGCGCGGCTGCGTGCGATGGAGAAAGGCGAGTGGACTCCCGACCGCCGTCGCCGCGCACGCGGGAGTGTTGTCCCGGTGGCTGTTGTGTCGCTTGCGGTCGGCCTCGTGCTCGGAGTCGGTGCCGGCTTCACGACCGCCGCGCAGGTCGTCGTCAGAACCGACGTCCACACGGCCGAGGGTGCCTTCAACAAGGGGCAACCGCTCTATTGCAGCGGTGTCGAGCTCATGACGCCTCCCGAAGCGGAACAATGGCTGCGCGACCGCGGCTACACGGTCGAGTGGCAGATGGATCACTTCCCCGGTGGGCCCAGGCTCAGCGAGACCCCGCCCGAGGAGGGCATGATCGCCAACGGCGCGATGGTCGATGCCCGGACCATCCACATCGGCGTCGTCCCGGTCGGCTACTTCCAGCGCGACGGTCCGATGAACTGCCCCTGAACCCACGGCGCCGCCCTGGATGTCCGACCGGCCTGACAAGGAGCGCCTGTCTGCGTTCGGTTCCCCAGGCCGTGTGGCAGTCGAGCGCGCTGCCACGCCCCTACGACACGGGCCGAGGGTCGAACCGGACGGCGAGATAGCCCACGGTCTCGTCCCGGGGCCCTCCGGCGTCCCCAGACGTCGCGGCAGCAAGGAACGTGCCGGACTCAACGCCCATCGCCCGCAGTGCCGCGAGGCCCATCACGGCCGGCTGGATCCCGCACATCCCGCAGGCAAGGCCGCGGATCCCGGCCCGTCGAACATCGCTCTCGAGCACCGCGAGCCCGGCCGCATCGAGATCGAGGATGGCCGGCAGGAGCAGCTCGGTCACCCGTGCACACTCATCGGCCGGTGGGTAGTGGGCCATGTCCGTACTGATCGCGAGGACGATCCGCTCGCCGGCATCACGGCGCGCAGCGAGGAGCCGGCCAAGGCGCTCCCCCGCCGTGATTGCCCGGTCCCCGACCCCGGCCGAGACCGCGAGCGGCACGATCCTCGCCCCTGGATCGACCCCACGGAGCAGTGGCAGCTGGACCTCGAGCGAGTGCTCGCCCCGGTGGGCGTCCCGGTCCACGACGAATGGCGGGCCAAGCGCGAGGACCTCGGTGGCGAGTGCCTGGTCCACGGCCACGGCGCCGGACGGCGTCTGCCACGCGCCGGCATCCCAGGCGCCGACTCCATCGAGCCAACCGGCACGGTGGTTGGTCCCGAGGAGCACGACCACGGGCGGCGACTGGTGGCCATCGCTCCTGCCCGGGTCGGCTCCCGGACCCGATCCCATACAGGCCCAGGCCGCAGCCGCCACGACGCCCGAGTAGACGAGACCCGCATGCGGCACCAGGATCCCTGTCGGCAGCGCCGTGGCGCCTGCCTGGGCGACCCGGACCCCCGGCCGCCCAGGCAGGCGCTCGGCGGCGCTGAACAGCCCAGCGACCAGGCGCCCAAGCTCGCCCGGATCGCGCGGATAGAACGACTCCGCGACCGACGTGGCGCGAACCGGCCCCGTCATCGCGATCCCGCGACGCTGGATGGCGGCGTAGACGCCCAGCGTCCCGCGAGCCGTTCGCCGCAGTCGGGGCAGGCCCCGTCCCGAGCGAGAACGGAGCGGGTCCGATAGCCGGTCCGCTCGATGAGCACCCGGCCACATCCCGAGCACCGGGTGTCCTCCAGGGCAAGCTCCGGCGCGTTCCCCACGTACACGTGACGCAAGCCGGCATCCCGCCCGATGCCGGCGGCGCGCAGCAGCGTCGCGGCCGGTGTCGATGGGACGTCCTGCATCCGGAACGCCGGGTGGAACCGGCTCACGTGCCAGGGCGTTTCCGGACCGAGCGTGTCGTTGATCCAGCCGGTGAGCGCTCCCAGCTCCTCATCGCCGTCGTTGTGGCCCGGGATGACCAGCGTGGTGATCTCGAGCCAGACGCCGGCCTGGCGCATCGCCACGATCGCCTCGAGGACGGGTGCCAGCCTCGCACCGCACTGGCGTCGATAGAAGGCGTCGTCGAAGCTCTTGAGATCGACATTGGCGGCATCGAGCACGCCCGACAGCAGGGTCACGGCCTCAGGCGTGGCGTAACCGTCGGTGATGAACACGTTGCGCAGACCCGCATCTCGGGCAAGGCGGGCGGTATCGAGGGCGTACTCCAGGAACACCGTGGGCTCGACGTAGGTGTAGGCGATGGACCGCGCGCCCGTCCGCAGCGCCTCCTCGACAATGCGCGCGGGCGACATCCGGCGCTGGGGGACCTTGATGCCCAGCCGTGGCCCCTGGGCGATCTCCCAGTTCTGGCAGAACACGCAGTGGAACGGGCAGCCCGTCGTGGAGATGGAGTAGGCGGTCGATCCGGGCTCCACGTGGAACAGGGGCTTCTTCTCGATCGGGTCCACGCCCATCGCGGCGACCGCACCGTAGGCCAGGCACCACAGCGTCCCGTCGCGGTTCTCGCGCACGCCGCAGATCCCCGTGCGACCGGGCCGGACGAGGCAGCGGTGGGCACAGACACCACACCGGACGCTTCCGTCGGGCAGCGTCTCGGCCAGGACCGAGGGAACGGCGTCGGTGGTGGGACGTGCGGGCATCGGCATGGCAGTTCGCCGCCAAGTCTCGCCCGGGACCGTTCGGGACTCCAGTGCCGGGGGCATCGGATTGGGGGCAGTTGCGCCCTGTGGCCCCGGGCTTCGACGGGGCACGATCCGGCCATCATCGGAGGCTCCCGTCATGGCTCGTCCAACCTTCAGCACCACCCGTGACACCGATGCCGACCGCCCGGGTCCTCCCCCGCCCGTAGACATCCCGGCCGAGGAGCAGGCGCGCCTGCTCGACCTTGCCCGGGTCGCAGTCGCCGTGGCAACGGGCGCGGAACCCGGTCCGGCGCTGCAGGTGGCGCTCGACGCCGGTCCCGTGCCGGAGCGCCGCGCCGCGGCCTTCGTCACCCTGACCGAGCTCGGACGGCTTCGTGGCTGCATGGGCAACCTGGACGCGGACGAGCTCGCTTCGGCAAACGTCGTGGACGCGGCCCGGTGGGCTGCCCGGGGCGATCCCCGCTTCCCGGGCGTGGAGCCGGGCGAGCTTGCGGCGATCGAGATCGACGTCTCCGTCCTGGGCCCGCTCGTGCCGCTCGAGGACGCGCAGGCCTTCCGGCCGGGCACGGACGGCATCGTGGTGGCGAGGGGTGGGCGGCGCGGGCTCCTGCTGCCCGAGGTCGCCGATACCGTGGGTCACGGACCGACCCAGATGCTCGAGGCCTGCTGCAAGAAGGCGGGCCTGCGTCCCGGTGCGTGGAGCGAGACCGGCACGGAGCTTTGGGTCTTCCGGACGCTTCGCTTCGGGGGGCCGGCAGCACCCTGATCGGGCCCGATGCGGCTCCGGAGCGCGACCGCCTGCCGGGCGGCTCCGCCCTACGATACGGTCGAGGAGGCGATCCGATGGCGATGCAGTTTGGCGCGGCGTTCTGGGTGCAGCGGACCGGTTGGCCGGAGCTGCGCGAAGCGATCGTGCGCGCGGAGGCGGCCGGTTTCGACGACCTCTGGGTCGACGACCACCTCCTGTCCGACGAGGGCGACTGGCACGACGCCAAGCTGGAGGGCTGGACCACGCTCGCGGCCATCGCCGCCGTCACGGAGCGGGCAAGGATCGGTCACATGGTCGTGGCCAACACCCTCCGCAACCCCGGCCTCACGGCGAAGATGACCGCCACGGTCGATCACCTGTCCGGGGGTCGCGCGATCCTCGGCATCGGTGCGGGCTGGTTCGAACGCGAGCACGCTGCCTTCGGGTTCGACTTCGGGTCCGGGATCGGTGAGCGCCTGGACCGCCTCGGCGAGGCCGTGCCGCTGATCCGCCGGCTCCTGGACGGCGAGATGGTTACGCACGAGGGCCGCTTCTACCGGTTCGACGAGGCCGTGTGCGCACCACGGCCTGTCCAGCCGCGGGTGCCCATCCTCATCGGCGGCTCGGGCCCGAAGAAGACGCTGCCGCTCATCGCCCGCTACGGGGATATGTGGAACGCCTACGGCACGCCCGAAGCGCTCGCCCGGTCCGACGCGATCCTCCGCGCGGCCTGCGGTGCGGTGGGGCGTAGCGCTGACCAGATCGAGCGCACGGTCAACCTCAACGTGGTCATCCGGCAGGACCGCGAGACCGCGACGCGGGACTGGGAGAACGTGGTGGCGCGGCACGTCCCGCAGCCCGGCGAGGAGCACCTGGACGCAGCCGGATCGGTGGACGAGGTGGCGGAGGTGCTCGCCGGCTACGCTCGGGTTGGCTTCCGGCACATCGTGATCATCTTCCGGTCGCCCTTCGACGCCGAGACCATGGACCGCCTCCCGGACCTGCGCGCGGCGCTTGACCAGTAATCCGAGCCCGGTGCAGGACTCATCGAGGCTCACGTCGGACTCCTCATCTCCTGATCACCAGGAGTGCTATGCGCTGCCAGAAACCGCCGCGAACCGCCGCTTGTGGAGGCGTTCACTACCGGAGGTGATATTCGGTGCGACAAGTGGTGGTGCAGCGCACGAATTGGCCGATCACGGCGGTGATGATCACCCTGGGTGATCGCGGGAGGGTTCAGGCGAGGGCACAGCCGCCGGGTGAGCGCGGCACGGCCGCCGGAACTCAGCGCGCGACAGCCGCCGGGTCACCCATGACGTCGGGCTCGGCCAGGCCCGCCGACGGTCGAGTCGAAGGGTGTCGGCACCCGTGGCACGACGGCTCGGAAGGGCAGGGTAGTCGGTGCCCGAGATCACTTCCTTGCCCCGAATGCTGGCGCTACGATCTGCAGATGCCGTCCTCGCGCCAACCCGCGAGACGTGTCCAGGAGGATGACCTTCGATGACGACCGTGCGCGACGTGATGACCAGGTCCGTGCTCTCGGTCCGCCCGGACACGCCGCTCAAGGAGGTTGCGCAACTGCTCATCGAGCACCGGATCAGTGGGCTGCCGGTCGTCGACGCCGCGGGGAAGGTGGTGGGCGTCATCTCCGAGGGCGACCTGCTGGTCAAGGAGCAGGAGCCCGGTGCCATCCGCCATCGGCCGCTGGCCCGCCTGTTCGGGGAGTCGGCCGCGACCCGGCGACTGATCGCCAAGGCCGAGGCCAGCATCGCCGGTGACGCGATGACCTCGCCGCCGATCACGATCGAGCCAGACGCCCTGGTCGGAGCTGCGGCAGCTCAGATGATCGAGCGCACGGTCAACCGGCTGCCCGTCGCGGAGCAGGGCAAGCTGGTCGGGATCATCACCCGGGCCGACGTGATCCGCTCCTTCGTCCAGACGGACGAGGCGCTGGCCGAGGCTATTCGCGACGAGGTCCTGCGGCGGTCCCTGTGGCTGGATCCGAACGCATTCTCGGTGGAGGTCACGAACGGCATGGCCAGGATCAGCGGCAAGGTCGAACGGCGATCGACCGCAGCGATGGTCGGACGCATGGTCGAGATGCTGCCCGGCATCGTGAGTGCGGAGACCGATATCGACTGGACACTGGACGACCGCGATATCCACGCCCCGGGGCCGGACTACCTGTCGCCGAAGGGCCCATCCTGAGGTCTGACGGATCGGGTCCAATGCCCCGAGCGAGCCAACTGAGGGCTAGCTTGCCAGCGCCTCGTCCTCGACGCTGTGAGTGCCCAGCCACTCCCCCATCCGGGCCGCGGCGGCCAGCCCCTGCGTCACGCAGTCCGGCAGGCCCACGCCCCGGTACGAGGCACCGGCAACCGTGACCGCAGGCCAGGCCGAGACCGCTTCCTCGATCGCCGCTACCCGTCCCAGGTGACCCACCGTGTAGCGGGGCATGGCACCGTCCCAGCGCGAGACACGGGCCAGGAGCGGCTCGCCCGCGATACGCAGCGTGGCCTCGGCCTCCGCACGCGCGGCCGCCACGAGCTCCGGCTCCGGCATCGAGGTCCAGGCGCCCTCGTCGCGGACGAACATCCGGAGCAGGAGGCGATCGTCCGGCGCGCGATCCGGCCACTTCTCGGACGACCAGGTGCAGGCAGAGATGGCGCCCCCGTGCGACGTCGGGACGAGATAGCCGTGACCCACGAGCTCGCGGTCCACGTACTGCCGGTCATACGCCAGCGTGACGAGGATGCTGGTCCCGTGCGGGATCCCGCCCAGGGCGCTCGCCGCGCCGGGCACCTCCCCCTCCAGCAGGTGTGCCGACACGGGCGCGGGCGTGGCCAGGATGACGCCGTCGAACCGGGCCAGTGAGCCGTCTGCGAACCGCGCCGCCACGCCCGTCCCGGCGCGGCTCAACGAGCGCACGGAGCAACCGGTCCTGAGGTCCGCGCCGGCATCGGCCAGCGATGCGGCAAGGGCATCGGTGAGCGTGTCCATCCCGCTCCGCAGCGACACGAAGACGCCGAGGCTCTTCGATCCGGGGGGCCGCTTGGCCACGGCGGCCCGCATCGCGCGTCCTTCCGCCAGACCGGCGAACAGCAGGCTCCGGTGCTCGCGCTCCGCGACCCGTAGCTGGGGCACGACGGCATCGAGCGACAGCTCGTCGATCGGGGTCCCGTAGACACCGCCCACCAGGGGCCCGGCGAGGCGGTCCACCAACGGGGACCCGAGGCGCCGTCGCAGGAACGTGCCCACGGCGATGTCGTCGCTCCCGAGCGTGCGTGGCCACGCGACGTCCCTCGCCATCCGGATCTTCTCCGGCCACGTGAACAGTCGGGTCCTCGCGAACGGCATCGCCTTTGTGGGCAGGACGAGTCCGAGACCCTCCGGCATCCGGACCAGCTCGCCGTGGTGGCGGATATAGACCGCCCGCGGATCCTTCGTCCCGACCAGGTCGTCGCCCAGGCCAAGGTCCCGTGCCAGCGTGATCGCCGCCGGACGGGTGGCCAGGAACGAGTCCGGGCCCTGCTCCAGCAGCAGCCCGTCCACGCGTTCCGTGGCGATCTTCCCGCCCAGGCGAGGACCCGCATCCACGAGGGTGACCGGGACGCCATCGAGCACGAGGGCACGTGCGGCTGCGAGACCCGTGATGCCGCCGCCGACGACCAGGACGCTCACTGGAAGACGCCTACGCCATGCCGTACTGCGGGACGTCGCCCGACGGGACGTACGGGCAGAGCGGATCGGACTCGAGCGGGTCGCCCGTCCAGGCGTACGCCCGGGCCCGCGACCCACCGCAGACACGCGAGAACTCGCAGATGCCGCAGCGGCCCTTGAATCCCTCCGGGTTGCGGAGCCCGCGCATGACCTCGTGATCCCGGTACAGGTCCACGATGGACGCCTCGCGCACATTGCCCAGCGGGATCGGCAGGAAGCCCGACGGGTTCACGGTCCCGTCGTGGTTGATGAACACGATGCCGTTGCCATCCCGGATGCCGAAGCCGCGGCCGACCGAGGTCCTGAGGATCGCCTCCAGGTCCATGCCGGCCGCTTCCATCTCCCGGATCGCGTGGCGCCGGTAGTGCGTGGCCTCGGTCGTCTTGACCTGGAACGGCGCGGTCTTGCCGAGCTCGAACAGCCACGCGTGGAGCTTCTCGGACTCGCCCGGCGTGATCTCCTTGAGATCGCTGCCGCGCCCGGTCGTGATCAGCATGAACAGGCTCCAGCGCATGATGTCCATGCCCAGGAGGAGCTCGTAGACGGCCGGCAGGTCAGCGAGCGTCTCGTTCGTGACCAGCGTGTTGACCTGGATCGGCAAGCCGGCGGCCCGGGCCCAGCGAGCCGCCTGGAGCGTCTTCTCGAACGTGCCCTCGACCATCCGGAACCCGTCGTGGCGCGCGGCATCCGAGCCGTCGAGCGAGAGCGAGATGTTCTGGATGCCCGCGTCGCGCAGGCTCTCCATCACCTCCTGGGTGAGCAGCGGCGTGGCGGCCGGCGCCAGCGAGGCCCCGATGCCCCGCTCCGTGGCCGCGCGGACCAGCTCGTGAAGGTCCGGGCGGTTGAGCGGATCGCCCCCCGTGAACACGACGTGCGGGTACGGCCGGCCGAACCTGATGACCTCGTCCAGCAGCCGGTAGCCCTCCTCGGTGGTCAGCTCGAGCGGGCTGCGCTCCGCCTGGGCCGTCGCGCGACAGTGACGACAGGCCAGCCCGCACGCGAGCGTCGTCTCCCAGTACACGAGCATCGGGGCCCGGTCATAGATATAGCCCTGGGCGCGCACGGCGCCGACGCCGGTGATGCCGCCGGGGTGGCCGCCCGGATGGCCTCCGGGATGCCCGGACGGACGGCCGGCCGGGACGGGATCGATCTGCGTGGTCATGGGACGGCTCTCCAGGTGTCTAGGCGGTCGCAGAGGGACGGAGCGCGGCGGCCGCGATGTCGGCCAGGCCCGCGATGAAGGTGGGATCGGTGTTCATCGACCGTGCGCGCTCCAGGCGGATGCCCACCTCCCGGGCCACGCCCTGCGCCTCGATATCGATGTCGTAGAGCACCTCAAGGTGGTCTGCCACGAACCCCACTGGCCGGATGACCAGGCCGAGGACACCATCGGCGGCCAGCCGGCGGATCTCGTCGAGGATGTCCGGGCCAAGCCACGGTTCCCCGGTGCGGCCGGCGCTCTGGAAGGCGAACTCGTAGGCGCCGATGTCCAGCGCCTCCGCCACGAGCCGCGCCGTGGCCGCCAGCTCCTCGGGGTACGGGTCGCCGGCCGCGAGCACCCGGGCGGGCAGGCTGTGGGCGGTAAACATGACGCGGACGCCGCTCGGATTCTCGAAGCGGGCGAGCGCCTCCTGCGTGGTCTGCGCCAGCGCCTCGATGAACCGGGGCTGGTCATGCCACGACGCCACGTACTCCACGGTCGGCGCCCCGTCGCCCAGCTCCGCGAGCGCGGTGTCCACGGCGCGCCGGTAGCCCGCGGCATTCGACGACGCCTGCGGGGCCAGCGCGATGGCCACGAGCTCGTCGACGCCGTCCGCGGCCATGCACTTGACGATGTCGCCGATGCGCGGAGCGATGTGGCGCATGCCCGCGTACACGCGGACCGGCAGCCCGCGGTTCGCGAGCTCCGCTTCCACGGCGGCCCGCTGCTCCTCAACGATCCCCGACAGCGGCGACCCACCGCCGATGGCCCGGTACCGGTCCAGGAGCTCCTCGAGCAGGTGCGGCGGGGCCGGCGACCCGCGGCGGATGTCCGTGTAGTAGGCCTCCACCTGGTCGAGCGAGTCGGGGGAGCCATAGGCCATGAGGAGGACGGCGCTGGTCATCGGGACGCTCCGTAGGTATGGACGAGGTCGACGAGGCGGGCAAGGTGGTCGGGGTCGGTGCCGGGGAGGACCCCGTGGCCGAGGTTGAAGACGTGGCCGGGCCGACCGCCGTTCTCGTCCAGGACCCAGCGGGCCGCCTCCTCGACGCCCTCCCAGGGGCCCCGGAGGAGCACGGGGTCGAGGTTGCCCTGGACGGCCCGGTCACCGACCAGGCGCCTGCCCTCGGACAGCGCGATCCGCCAGTCCAGGCCGATCACGTCACCGCCGGCCGAGGCCTGGAGGCCCAGGATCCCACCGGTACCGACCCCGAAGTGCGTCGCCGGGACGCCCAGGGGCGCGATGCCCTCGAACAGGCGTCGCATCCAGGGCCACAGGCGGCGCTCGTAGTCCAGCGGGCTGAGCCCGCCGACCCAGGAGTCGAACACCTGGACGGCCTCCACGCCCGCGGCCACCTGGGCCGCCAGGTAGGCGATCGTCGCATCGACCAGGCGGTCCAGCAGCGCAGCCCACGTCTCGGGCTCCGCGTGCATCAGCCGCTTCGTGTTCTGGAAGTCACGCGACGGGCCGCCCTCGACGAGATAGCAGGCGAGCGTGAACGGGGCACCAGCGAAGCCGATGAGCGGCACGGGGGACTCCGCCCGGATCAGCCGGATGGCCTCGAGCAGGGGCGCCACGGCAGCCTCGGGATCGAAGGGGCGCAGGGCCTGCACGTCGGCCATGGTCCGGACCGGATGCTCGATGACGGGACCGACGCCCTCCTTGATGTCGAAGGCGACGCCGAGGCCGGCGAACGGGGTCGTGATGTCCGCGAACAGGATGGCGGCGTCCACGCCCAGGCGCCGGACGGGCTGGAGCGTCACCTCCGCGCACAGCGCAGGGTCCCGGGTGATCTCGAGCAGCGTCGCCCGCTCGCGGACCTTGCGGTACTCCGGGAGCGCCCGGCCCGCCTGGCGCATGAACCAGACCGGGGTGACGTCCACGGGCAGGCCGCGGGTCGCGCGCAGGTACCGCGCGTCGGAGCGGGTGGCGTGAGGATCGGCGATCCCGTCCTGCATGGCGCTGCTCATGCCGCGAACGCCTTGCTGGCCGCCTCGAGCGTCGCCTCGACCTCGGGCGCGCCGTGCGCGGCCGAGATGAACCAGGCCTCGAACGGTGACGGTGCCAGCAGCACGCCCTCGTCGAGCATCGTCCCGAAGAAGCGCGTGTACGCCTCCCGGTCGGATGCCATGGCCTCCTCACCGCTGTGCGGCACGCCGGCCCGGAAGAACACCGTCAGGAGCGATCCCACGCGCGCGATGGCGACCTCGCGTCCAGCCGCCGTGGCCGCCTCGCGCAGGCCTGCCTCGAGCGCGGCACCGGTGTCCTCCAGCACCTCGTAGACAGCGGGTGTGAGCAGGTCCAGGGTGGCGATCCCGGCCGCCATCGCGAGGGGGTGCCCCGACAGCGTGCCGGCCTGGTAGACCGGGCCGTCGGGAGCGATGTTCGCCATCAGGTCGGCCCGGCCGCCGTAGGCGCCGACGGGCATCCCGCCACCCACGATCTTGCCCAGCGTCGTGAGGTCCGGCACGATCCCGTACCGCTCCTGCGCCCCGCCGCGTGCGACACGGAACCCCGTGATGACCTCGTCGAAGATCAGCAGCGCGCCGTTTGCCTCGGTCAGCTCGCGCAACGCCTCGAGGAACCCGGGCTCGGGCGCGATCACACCGACGTTGGCTCCCACCGGCTCGACGATCACCGCCGCGATCCGGTTGGGATGGGTCAGGAATGCCGTCGCCACGGCCTCCGGGTCGTTGTACGGGAGGACCACCGTGTCCGACGCGGCACCGGCGGTCACGCCGGCGGAACCGGGCATCGCAAGCGTCGCGAGGCCGGATCCGGCGTCCACCAGCAGGCTGTCGCCGTGGCCGTGGTAGCCGCCGGCGAACTTGACGATCAGGTCCCTGCCGGTGGCGCCACGCGCGAGGCGGATCGCGCTCATCACCGCCTCGGTGCCCGAGGACACGAAGCGCAGCCGCTCCATCGAGGGCATCGCTGCACGGACCCGCTCGCCCAGCTCCACCTCGCGCGGGCCGGTCGCGCCCAAGGCGAAGCCGTCGAGCGCCGCCTCTCGGACCGCCTCGACGACGGCCGGTGCGGCGTGGCCCAGGATCGCCGGACCCCATGATCCGATGTAGTCGAGATACCAGCGGCCATCGGCATCGCGCACGCGGGCGCCCTCGCCGCGGTCCAGCACCAGCGGCGGTCGGCCCACGGACCGGAAGGCGCGCACGGGACTGTTGACGCCACCTGGGAACAGGCCGAGCGCTCGCGCTCGCAGGTCGTCCTGGCGGCCGGCCTCGGGCGTGGACTGGATGTCGGTGGTCATCAGCGGCCCTCCCGTGCCCAGGCCGCGAGGTCCACGGCGGCGTAGGTGATCACGAACCCGGCCCCGGCGCGCAGGATGGAGACCGTGCTCTCGGTCAGCGCCCGGCGGCGGTCCAGCCATCCGCGCTGCGCGGCGGCCTCGATGGACGCGTACTCGCCGCTCACCTGGTAGGCACCGATGGGTACGTCGTACCGCGCGCGGGCGGCGGCGAGGATGTCCAGCGACGGCAGCGCCGGCTTGACCAGCAGCATGTCCGCGCCCTCGGCGATGTCCACGGCGATCTCGCGCATGGCCTCCCGGGCGTTGGCCGGGTCCATCTGGTAGCCCCGGCGGTCGCCGAAGGACGGGGCAGAGCCCGCCGCGTCGCGGAACGGCCCGTAGAAGGCTGATGCGGTCTTGGCGGCGTAGGCGAGGATCGCGGTGTCATGGTGGCCGGTGGCGTCGAGGCCCCGGCGGATCGCGGCGACCTGACCGTCCATCATGCCGCTGGGCGCCACGATGTCGGCGCCGGCCTCTGCCTGCGAGGCCGCCGTCGTGGCAAACAGCTCGATGCTGGCGTCGTTGTCCACCCGCCCGTCCTCGAGCACGGGGCCGCAGTGCCCGTGGTCCGTGTACTCGCACAGGCAGGTGTCGGCGATCAGCACGAGGTCCAGGTCCGCGTCCCGGAACCGGCGCAGCGTCTCCTGGACGATCCCGTCCGCCACCCAGCCGCCGGTGCCGATGGCGTCCTTGTCGGCCGGCAGGCCGAACAGGATCACGCCACCCACGCCCAGTGCCTGGAGCGCTCGCGCGTCCTTCTCCGCCTCGTCCGGTGTCACGCGCATCACGCCCGGCATCGAGCCGACGGGCTCGCGGCCCTCGCGCCCCGGGGTCACGAACATCGGGGCGACGAGCTGGCGTGGGTGGATCCGGGTCTCGCGCACCAGCTCGCGCAGGGCAGCGGTCCGGCGGGTCCGTCGCAGACGGTGCGCGGGGTCGGGGACGGACACCGCGCCCGGGCCCCCCGGCTCGGTCACGGATGACGGGCGGTCGAGGGCGAGGCTCATCGGGCTCCTCCGGGGGCGGGTGAGGGATCCAGGTCGCGTTGGATTTCGGGGTCTGACGACTCGGCGGGCACGCCCAGGGCGGCGGCGGTGAAGGCTGCGAGGGAGTCGGCGTCGGGCGCGGGGGCGACGAGGACCTGGCGGAACCCCGCTTCCCGCGCGGCGGCGGCGGTCTGGGCCCCGACGGCCACGACGGGCGTGGCCAGGAGACAGGCGTGCGCGCCGCCCGAGGCGAGGGCCAGGAGCCCGCGCACGGTGGAGCCGCTGGTCAGGACGAGCACGTCGGGATGCCCGTCGTCCAGGGCCGCGGCGAGCATGGGCCGGGACGCCTCGGGCGCTTCGGCGGTCACATAGGCGACGACCTCGCCGACGCCGGCGCCGCGGCCGCGCAGGGCCGCCGGCAGGGTATGGTCCGCGATGTCGGCGCGGGGCAGGAGCACGCGGTCGCCAGGGGAGAGCGGCATCTCCGCGGCGAGCGTGGCGCCATCGGCCACCGTCGGGACGAAGACGTCCGCGACCCCTGCCTCGCGGAGGACGGCGGCGGTGGCATCGCCCACGGCCGCCCAACGATAAGACGCGGGCTCCGAGCCGGTCCGCCCCAGTGCCCCCAGGATCGCCGTCGCCGCGTTGACGCTCGTGGCGACGACGACGGCGCCTGGGCCGGTCGCGAGGATCGCCTCGTCCAGCTCCCCGCCGGCGGGGGTGGGACGGATCTCGATCGCCGGGACGTGGACGACATCCACGCCGCTAGCGGCGAGCGCGGCGAGCAGCGGCCCGGCCTGACCGGCCGGGCGTGCCACCAGCGCCCGCGGCCGCGCGCGCAGCGTGACGACGCGCGCGGCGAGACGGAGCGCGAGCTCGCGCCGGTCCTCGCTGTCAGCGGTGCCGCGAACCCGGACGACGGGGGCGCACGCGATCGTCGCCTCGTGCTCGGGCTGCCACGCCCGTTCGGCGGCGGCCACGAGGTCCAGGGTGCTGCCGGTCACTCGGCCCACGGCACCGATCGGTGAGCGGCATCCCCCGCCGGTCCCGTTCAGCAGGGCCCGCTCGGCCTCCACGGCGACCCGGGTCGGCCGATCGTCGAGCCGGCCAACGGCCCCGATCGCCTCGGCGTCATCGACCCGCACCTGGAGCGCGAGGGAGCCCTGCCCGGGCGCGGACGGCACGAGCTCGAGCGGGAGGATGTCGTCGATGCGGTCCGCTCGGCCCAGGCGCGTGAGGCCGGCGACGGCCAGGACCAGCGCGTCGGAGTCCCCGCGATCCAGCTTCGCCAGCCGCGTGTCCACGTTCCCGTGGAGCGGGTGCATCTCGAGATCCGGGCGTGCGGTCCGCAGGAACGCGACCCGGCGCGGGCTGTCCGTGCCGACCCTGGCGCCGATCGGGAGCGTGGCGAGGGTCGTCCCCCGCTCCCGGCACACGAGCGCGTCACGCGGGTCCTCGCGGGGCGGGTAGGCGGCGATCGTCAGGAGCGGGTGTTCGTCCGTGGGCACGTCCTTCGCGGAGTGAACGGCCAGGTCCACGGAGCCGTCGAGCAGCGCAGCCACGATCCGGCCGACGAAGGCGCCCTCGCCCCAGGCCGTGTCGACCGGGCGATCATCGCCCTCGGTCCGGATGATGACGATGTCCGTCGGGATGTCGAGCTCGGCGAGGCGGGCGGCGACCCAGTTGGCC
The DNA here is from genome assembly GCA_963713975.1 of uncultured Chloroflexia bacterium. GTDB lineage: Bacteria > Chloroflexota > Limnocylindria > Limnocylindrales > CSP1-4 > CAIXZV01. Next base: position 2,608,724 of record OY970218.1, on the reverse strand, counting down.
TGGACGAGGGCCAGGGCGCTGCCGCGCGTCCCGATGCGGAGCGTTCGCGTCATCGTGGTCACCGCCTAGAGGGAGAAGAGGGTGCGCGCGGCGCGCTCGGCGTCGCCCGTGCCGTCCTCGCGGAGCGTGACCAGAGGGGCGTGCAGGAGGCCCGCGACCAGGCGGTGACTCATCTGCTCCACAAGCTCCCGCTCATGCTCCTCGAGCTGCAGGCGCCGGAAAAGGCGGTCCAGCTCCTCTGCGCGGCGGGCTTCCGCGTGATCGCTGAGGGCCTGGATGGCCGGGACGCTGTCGCGGGTGCGGATCCAGGCAACCAGGCTCTGCTCGGCATCATCCAGCGTGCGTTCGAACCGGGTGCGCAGGCGCTTGCGGAGTGCGTCCTGGGGGCTGCGGGCAAGGTCGTCCACAGAGGTGAAGCGCGGCCCGAGGGCCGCCCGGAGGTCCGTATCGATCGCCGGGGGCGAGCTCAGGTCCACCACGGGCTGCTCGCCCTTCAACAGGTCGGCACGGGCCGTGTCGGAGAGGGGCCAGCGTCCGGAGATCGCCAGGATCACCGCATCGACGTCCGGGAGCGGAGCCTCAAGTCCGAAGGCGGCGGGCTCGCCGTTCGCGTCGTAGGCGAGGGCGGCCGCGCGGTCGCTGCTGCGGTTGGCCACGAGGACACGGGCACCCTGGCGGGCCGCCGCGAGGGCGTTGAGACGCGCCATGCGCCCGGCCCCTACCACGAGCACGCGCTTGCCCAGGAGCGGACCGGTCACCGGCACAACCCGGTCAAGCGCGACATCTGCCAGCGAGCGCGGGGGTCCCTCGCGCCAGGATCGAGTCTCGCGACCGAGGTGCAGCGCGACCTGGAACAGCCGTTCCAGGACCGGGTCCAGGCGGGTCGCCCGCGGATCCCGGGAGCCGATATCCACCGGGCATCGCGCGGCGCCTGGGACGTGACGGTCCGAGAGGCACTCGCGGAGCTGGTGGAGGATCTGGTCCTCGCCCACGACCACGCTGTCCATGCCGGCAGCGACCGAGAAGACATGGCGGGCAACGCCCAGCCCCTCGAGACGTCGTCCGCCGGCCGGCAGCGCCGGCAGGTCGAGCGGTGGATGGCCCGCGGTGGGGTCGTCGGCGCCATACAGCTCCACCCTGTGACACGTTCGCAGCAGGATGGTGCGCGGGTCGCCGGCGATGGCTGCTGCGGCGTCGCCGAACGCCTCGCGATCCTCGCTGGGGACGGACCGGGCGTGGGTGACGAGCGCGATCAGCCCGAGGTTGGCACGGTGGTCGGTCACGATGGGCTCCGGGTGGCGGTCAGGACGCTGGGGACGCATGGGACGCTGGGGACGCTGGGGACTCTGGCGCCGGGGCGGCTCGGCCGACGCCGTGGCCCGCCGATTCCCACCCTCGCAGGGTGGCGAGCAGCAGGCCGTCGAGAGCGCCGTTGGCGTCGTCCATGAGCGAGGCTGTAGCGGCCGCGTCAAGCTCGCGGCGCCTGGCGAGCGAGCCAAGCTCCGCAAGGAACGGGCGGCGGAAGCGCAGGAACAGGTCGGCCGTCATCGAGACGCCCAGGCCTTCGCGACCGGCGACGCGGCCGTACTCGGCGCAGGCATCGTCCGCCTCGCGGAGGCGGTCGGCCCTCAACCGCGGGTCCGCGGCGTCCAGGGCGGCCACGAGCGAGGTCACGATGGCGCGGCCATAGGTCCGGAAGCGCGCGCGGTGGGTATCGTCCAGCTCCGCGACCCAGGGGATCCGGCCCGCCCCATCGTCGGAAGCGCGACGGTAGCCGCGCGCCATCCGGTCCGGCGTCTCACCAAGATCCGCGAGGGACGGGTGGCCGGTGGGGCGATCGGGCAGGAGAGACGCGAGGCCCGCGCGGGAGAAGCGGCGGTGCCCGCCGGGGGTGACGAAGGTCCGGACCATGCCGCTGTCGGCCCAACGGCGGATGGAGGACGGGGAGACGCCGAGCAGGCGACAAGCCTCGGTCAGCGAGACCCAATCCGGGTCCTTGGTGCCAGCCCGCATGGCCATCGGGACGCGAAACCTCCCAAATCTCCCAAACCCTTCGAATATGACCCCATGCTACGGGTGGATCGGTGAGGGCCCGGGAGGGCCGTCCGGCCCCGGTTGTGTTCCATCCGGCCCGTTTGGGGCTGTGACGTGGCGCCGCCATGAGGGCCCGAACCTTGGTATTTCGCCCGCCGATCACCCCAATATGGGACGAGCCGCACGGCCCAAGAGGGCCGACCGGGCCATGGGGTCCTCAGATTCAGGTGCCCTTGGTCCCTGTCATCAACCCTACCTGATGTGACTGACTCTCACCCATGAGCCAGTCGTCCCGCCCTGCCACCACGTCCATCCCGCTCTCCCTAGTCGCCGTGGGCTGGCGCCGCGTGGTCGCATCCGTCGAGGGACCGGATCGCGAGAATCTCGGGCGGGAGGGAATCCTCCCCGGCAGCGTCGTGGTCGTGACGGCGCGGACTCCCTTCGGCGGCCCGGTCGTCGTGGAGCTCGGACGTGTGCGCCTCGCCTTGTCGGCCGCTACGGCCGCCCAGGTCGGGACCCTCCCCTTCCCCGGCGGGACGGAGACGGCGTGATGGCCACTGTGGCAGTCCATCCGGTGACCCTTGGCGTCCAGCCTGATGCCGATGCGGGCCGGCTGCCCGTCGTGGCCCTGGTCGGCCGGCCCAACGTCGGCAAGTCCACGTTCCTCGCCCGTGCGAGCCGCCGCTTCGTCGAGACTGCGAACGCGCCCGGGACCACTGTCACCCTTGAACGCCGCCTGGTCACGGCCGGCAACCGGAAGGCGTGGCTGGTGGACCTGCCCGGGACTCGCGCCATGGATGATGCGCCGGCTGGCGACGAGCCGTTCTGGACCCTCCTGTTCGAGGCCGCCCCCGACGCGATCCTGATCGTGGCCGATGCGGGGAACCTCCCTCGACACCTGCCGCTCGCGCTGGCCTGCCGGGACCTCGGCCTGCCGGTGGTGCTGGCGGCAAACCTCACCGACGAGGCTGCACGCCGCGGCATCACCGTGGACGCCGGACGCCTGGGCCAGCTGTTGAATGCCCCGGCGCACGCGACGTGTGGGCGAACCGGTGAAGGCGTGGACGCCGCCCTCGCCGATGCCGTCCGCCTGGCGGCCGTCCGTCGCGAGTTCCGGACCGGCGGAGCATCGTCCAGGGCGACCATTCCCGCACCCCTGTATGACTTCTCCCTGGAGCAACGGCTGGCGCGGGAGGCCGCCCTCCTCGCCGCGGAGCCCCGCTCGCTGGGCGCAGCCGCAGCCCTCGATCCCCTCCACGTCGGGGTGCTCGCCGGGCTCGTCTCGCCCCGGGGCGGAGCGTCCATCCGGCTGGCATCCACCCTCGAGCCCGTCCGCTGGGCCGTCTCGACGCGCTGGGCAGGGCGGGTGGAACGGCGACACGACGTCACGGAGCCCGTGGTCGACCGGCTCGCCCGGTGGGCGACGACCCCGTGGCCCGGGATCCCGGCGTTCATCGCGATCAGCCTCGCCATGTTCGCCACCGTCATCCTCGTGGGGGGTTGGCTGGCGGCGGCCCTGGGCACCATGTGGGCGGGCGTGGTGTCGCCCTTCCTGGCCACTGCGGTTCCGGCGATCATCCCGGTTCCCGTCGTGGCGAACTCCGCGCTCTGGGCACTCGACGGAGGCATCCTCGGGATGCTGGCCGTGGGCATCCCGTACGTGCTCACGTTCTACCTGCTGCTGGCGGCACTCGAGGATTCCGGCTACCTGACCAGCGCCGCCGTGCTCATGGACCGGGTGTTCGGCGCGCTGGGCCTCCCCGGCCGAACGGCGATCCCGCTGCTGGCGGCGGCCGGATGCAACGTCCCGGCCATCTATGGCACTCGCGTCCTGCGCACGCGCCGGGAACGCGTCCTCGCATCCTTCCTGGTCACCTTGACCCCCTGCTCGGCGAGGTCCGCGGTCGTGATCGCGGCCCTCGCGCCGTTCGCGGGGATCCCGGCTGCCATCGGGGCCTTCGTCCTGATCGGCGTCGCCACCGTCGCCGCCGGCCTCGGCGCGAATGCCATGATCCCGGGGCGCCAGCCGTCGCTCGTGCTGGAGCTGGCCCCGCTGCGGGCACCCATCCTCTCGCACGTCGGGCGCAAGGCCTGGTGGCGCTTTCGGGCGTTCGTGCTGACCGCAACCCCGATCATGCTCGTCGGGTCGCTCGTCCTGGGCGTCATCTACGAGACCGGGCTGTGGCAGGACGTGGCCGTCATGATCGGTCCTGCCTTCGAGGCATCCCTCGGCCTGCCGGCCATCGCCGGCGTCGCGCTCATGTTCGCGTTCCTGCGCAAGGAGCTCGCGCTCCAGCTGCTGCTCGTGTTCGCCGCGGTCCAGCTCGGCCACCAGGCTGCGCTGGGCGACCTGATGACGCCGCAGCAGCTGTTCGTGTTTGCGGTCGTCTCCAGCATCTCCATCCCCTGCCTTGCCACACTGGCGGCGCTCCGTGGCGAGCTCGGAACCCGGGCTGCCGCCGGGATCGCGATCGGGTCCCTGGTCCTGGCTCTGGGCGTGGGCGTGGTCCTGGCGAGGCTGCTCGGTATCGCGTAGCCCGACGCGGGCCCCTGCCGGACGCGGCGGCCCCGCCCGGCGTCAGCCTGGCTCGCCGTGCGCCAGCAGCCAGCGCATCCCCTCCCTCGCGGCCCAGAGCCATGACGGGAGCACCGTGGCCGCGTACACGAACTCGTAGGCCTCCTTGGCCACCTCGAACGCGTCGAGCAGGTCCAGGTCCAGCGCGATCGGTGCACCGGCGCGCCGCAGGCCATCCGCGTACGCCTCGAGGAAGCGGGCCCGGGCCCGCTCGATCCATGCCTCGACGTCCAGCCCGGGCTCCTCGATCGGACCGCCCGCGCGCCGTTCGGCCCTCCGTCGTGCGCTGCGCGCCACGTGGTCCAGCGAGCGCAGCAGGGACGCCACGTCCCGCAGCGGGGAGTCCGGGCGCCGGCGCTCATCGATCGGGCGCAGCGGCTCGCCCTCGAAGTCGATGACGCGATAGCCATCGTCCGCCACCAGGATCTGGCCCAGGTGCAGGTCCGCGTGGATCCTCATCAGCCGTGGGGTGGTCGCCACGGCCTCGAACCGGGAGAAGCGGGAGGCGATCGCGGCGGCCTCGTCCCGGAGCTCTGCACCGGCGACCGGATCCACGGCCGTCACGGCCGAGATCGCAAGGTTGAGCTGGCGGTGGGCGTCGTGCCGCCAGGCCTTGAGCTCGTCGTGGGTGGCGTCCCGGGGAGCGAGGTCCGGCGCCTCCGCGGGTGGCGTGGCCAGGGCGGCGTGCAGCCCGGCAACGAGGATCCCGAGATCAGCCGCAACCTCGGTCGCCCATTCCAGGGACACGGCGCCCGGAGCCGCCACGAGCTCCGCCAGCTGCTCGGCGGTCTGCTCGTAGAGGTCGTCGGCATCCCGGACGAAGGCCTGGAGCATGGCCACGGTGGCCACGCCTCCGTCGCGCGTCACCGCCTCGGCCCAACCGGCGAGCCGCGGTACGCCGGGAAAGCCCACCTCCTCCGACAGGTAGGCGGTCAGCTCAAGGTCCGGGTTGAGCCCGGGCTGGAGCCGTCGATAGGCCTTCACCAGCAGGCGGCCGCCGATGACTGCCGACGTGTTCGACTGGTCGCGACCGAGGGCCGTCTCCTCCGCCTCGGCAAGGGGCCCGAACGTCCCCTCCTCGCCCCCTGCCGCGTACTCGCCCCCTGCCGCGTCCGCAGCCCAGGCCGGCCCGAATCCCGGAGCCGGACGGCAGACCAGGGCGGCATCGGGCGCTCCCGTCTCGCCAACACGCTCGAGGGCCCCGATGGTGTGACCCTCGGCGATGGCGACGGCGAGGGCTCGCCAGGCACCGTCGCCTTCGACCGCCTCGCGCACGGAGCCGCGGCGGACCACGAATGGGATCGCGTACCGGTCGCGCCGGGCGTTCCCATCGCCCGCCTCCCCCACCGCCAGGTCCACGAGGGCCAGGGCCGCGTCGGGGGCGAGCAGGAACGCGTGCGCCAGGCGCGCCGAGATGGGCACCGTGCCCTTGGCGGCGTACCACCGCCGGGCGGCAAGATCCTCGAGGTCGAGGGCGCCGACCGCCGCCGAGACAGACGCGCGATCGATCAGCTTCAGACGCCCGTGTTGATCGTGATGTGCTTCACCGTCGTGTAGTCCTCGAGCGCGTACTTGCTCCCGTCCTTGCCGTAGCCCGACTCCTTGACGCCGCCGTGCGGGGTCTCGCTGGCGAGGGTGAAATGCTCGTTGATCCAGACTGTCCCGAACTGGAGCCGCCGGGCGACGCGCATCGCCTTGCCGATGGAGCCCGTGAACAGCGAGGACGAGAGGCCGAACTTGACGTCGTTCGCCCACTGCACGGCCTGCTCCTCGTCTGCGAAGCGCTGGACCGTGACGACCGGGCCGAAGACCTCGTCCTGGACGATCTCGCTGTGCTGGTCGGGGTTGGCGAGGATGGTCGGCTCGAAGTAGGCGCCGGGACGGTCGGGCCGGTGACCGCCGAGCACCAGCTCCGCCTTGGCCTCGAGCGCCCGGTTGACCATGCCCTCCACCTTGTCGGCCTGGGCCTGCGCGATCAGGGAGCCCATGTCCAGGTCGTCGGCATCGGCAGGGTTGCCCCACTTGATCGTCCGGACCTGGTCCGAGAGGGCGGCCAGGAGCTTGTCGTATACCGCCGGACCGGCGATCACGCGGCACGCGGCGGTGCAGTCCTGACCGGCATTCCAGTAGCCCGCGGACTTGAGGATCTCGGCCGCGAGGTCCACGTCGGCGTCGTCGAACACGATGACCGGCGCCTTGCCGCCCAGCTCCAGGTGGAGCCGCTTGACGGTGCCCGCCGCGACGGTCGCGATGTGCTTGCCGGTCGAGGTGTCGCCCGTGATGGACACCATCCGGACCTTGGGGTGCCCGACGAGCAGGTCGCCCATCTCACCACCCGAGCCCGTCAGCACGTTGAGCACGCCGGCCGGCAGCGCATCCGCGACCAGCTCGGCGAACCGCAAGGCGGACAGCGGCGTGCGCGCCGCGGGCTTGAGGACGACGGTGTTGCCGGTCGCCAGGGCCGGGCCGAGCTTCCAGGCCGCCATGTAGAGCGGGTAGTTCCAGGGCGCGATGCTCGCCACCACGCCGACCGGGTCCCGACGAACCATCGAGGTGTGGCCCTCGAGGTACTCGGTGACCGCGAGGCCATCCATGACCCGGCAGGCGCCGGCGAAGAACCGGAACAGGTCGCTCGAAACGGCCATCTCGTCGATGGCAGCCACGGTGGGCTTGCCGGTCTGGCGGGACTCGAGGCGGCCGAGCTCGTCGGCGTTGGCATCGAGGATGTCCGCGATCTTGAGCAGCGCGAGGCTGCGGGTCTGGGGTGTGGTCAGCGACCAGGTCTCGAAGGCGTCCGCCGCCGCATCCACGGCACGATCCACGTCCTCCTGGCCGGAGGCGGGCACGGTGGCGACCTGGACCCCCGACGCCGGGTTCTCGACGGCCAGCGTCTCGCCGGAAGCGGCGTCCACCCACTGGCCGCCGATGAGCTGCTGGTAGGACTTGACGGAGTTCAGGGTCTCGGTCACGAGGGCCTCCAAGGGGCGCAAGCTGGCGTTTCGGGCCGGCGCTCTGGCCGGCGCTCTGGCCGCGGACGAGGGTGCGTGCGCCGATTGTGCTCCAGTCTCCGCGCGTGTTCCAGCGAGGACCGTCCCGTGCGACGGCCCGCTACCGCGTGACGGGCGCTCCCGTGATCGCGACACGCTCGATGAGGTCGGCCGCCTTCCTGGTCCCGTCGGCAGCCTTCATGCGCGCCGAGATGGCAGCCATGCGCCCGCGCAGCCCGGTGTCGGCCAGCAGCGCATCGATCGCCCCGGTCAGCTCCTCGTCGGCGAAGTCATAGGTGGCCAGGCGTCGGCCGTATCCCGTCTCGTCCACGCGCTGGGCGTTATCGACCTGGTCCCAGAACAGGGGCAGCACCACCATCGGCTTCCCATGGTGGAAGGACTCGACCACGGTGTTGTTGCCGCCGTGCGTGATCACCAGGTCCACCAGGGGCAGGATCGCGGGCTGCGGCAGGAAGCCCTCGCCGGCCATGTTGTCGCGGAGCGTGATCTCGTCCGCGAGCGGGCCCTTGGACACGATCACGCGATGCTCCGTCCGGCCGAGGACGTCCACCAGCCGCTGCATCAGGCCCACGTCGGCGGATCCCAGGCTGCCCAGGGAGAGGTAGGTCAGGGCTCCCTTCCGGTTCGCCAGGGCCTCCGGCAGCTCCCACCCCGCGTCCGCCGCACGAACCGTGGAGTCCAGTTGATGCCAGGTGAGCCCCAGCGCCGCCGCTCGCGCGTAGTCGACCTCCTCCGGGTACGAGTACAGGTTGAGGTACGGCGACTCGTGCATGAAGTCGGGGCCATTCGCGCCCCACGCCAGGCCGCCGGCACCAGTGTCCCGGCAGAAGGCGTCGAAGTCGGCCCAGAGCTCGCGATGCGTCCGCCCGACCTCCTCGAGGAAGGCCGGCCAGCCAGCCCTGTCCGCGACTGGATAGCCGGACGAGAACGGGGCCACCAGCGGGTCCTTGATCTCGGCGGGGTTGCACGACAGGAGCCGGATCCACGGACGGCCGCTCGCCATGATCGCGGGGAAGCTGACGACGTTGTCCTCCACGATCGCGTCCGGCCGGAGCTCGTCGATGATCTCCAGGAGGCGCGGGTGGACGTGCTTCGCGCCGTCGATGAGGGCCTGGAAGGTGGGGGCGATGAACTCGCCCAGCTGCTCGATCGTGGGCTTGCGGAAGACAGGCGCCGTGTCCCGGATGAAGTCGATCCAGAACTGGCCCGGGACCTCGGGTTCCGCGGGTGGCGGACCCAGGCGCATCAGGCGCTCCTCGAAGCCCTTCGCCTCCAGGCTGCCCGCGAAGGACTCCTCCACGATGAACACGACCCGGTGGCCGCGCTCCCGCAGCACGCTGCCGATGCCGGCGCAGTTGTTGGTCGGTCCGTAGGCGCCCTCGGGAAAGAACACGATCGTCCGGCCGTCGCCCACCTTCAGCACCTCGTCGAGTCGACTCGCTGGCTCCGCAGCCGGGATGATCGCACCTCGCATGCGCGGCGGGCGGTCGTTACGTGCGTGCGGCCGGCCGGCGCAGCGCCACCCCCGTGTGGTCAGACCTCCCGGACGACGGGCGGAGGGACAACGGGTCGCCGGCTCCGACGATCCCGGGGAAGCCGGTGGACTCCCGCCTGCCGGCCGGGGACCGGGCTGGGAACCGGGCGGAGGCGTTCCGCGCGCCGCTCCGCGTCAAGCCCGCCGAGGAGGCCACCGCCCATCAGCAGGGCGCATGCGAGCGCCACGACGAAAGCAATCCCTGAAACGGATCCGAGCAGGGCAACGGCGTAGCCGGCAACGGGGATCGTGGCAGCGAGCCTGCCGATCACCGCGGATGCCGGCACGAGCGCCGGGTCGGGGTCGGTGTTGGCGTCCCCCCGGGTCTCGAGCCACAGGCCGTCGTCGCGGGGAACGAGCCGGATGATGCGGTGCGTGAACACCAGCCGCCGCTCGCCCACCCGGAGGCTGACGACGTCGCCCGACCGGAGCTCGCCCGGGCCCACCGGGGTCACGATCACGGCGGATCCGTATGGGATCGCGGGCTGCATCGATCCGCCCTGGACGACGAAGGTCGTGCCGCCGGTGACGGAGGGCACGACCTTCGAGATGGCGAGGGTTCCGAGCACGAGCACGATCAGAAGCAGCAGGGCCACATCGATCGTGCGCCGCAGGATCCGGATCGTGATCGTGGCGATGGACATGACGCAGGGCTCCACCGACGGGACCGCGCCCGCCCCGGCGATGGGGAGCGGGCGCGATCGGGCTGGAACGATCAGGCTACGGGTTGTTGGCGGTCTGCTCGGCGTCGAACGTGAACGTGGTGCCCGTGGCCGCGCCCTGGAAGGCGTTGCCGGAAGCGAGCGGGAAGTCCCACGTGAAGCACAGGCTGTCGGAGGCCTGAGCCGCGACCGGGCGGTCGCCCGTGTCCTGCCCGGTGGCGTTGCTGCCGAGGGCAGCCGTCGCGAGGGTGCCGACGAACAACGTGGACGTCGGGGAGGCGCAGGTGCCCGCCTGGATGGTCAGGGCCACCTGGGCCGCGAGCCCGAGTCCGTCAAGGTTGGTGGAGGCGCCCGACATCGCATAGCGCAGGGCGCCGGTCCCGTTGTTCGAGACGGTGAGGTCCTGGCTGCCGGTGTCGCCGGGCATGATGTTGTTTGCCGTGAATGTGGTCGTCGGGCTTACGCCGAGCACGATCGTGCCCGCCGTCCATGAGCCGGTGGACGCCTCACTGTCGGTGAACGTTGCAAGTGACATCGCACCGGCGCCGATCATGGCGACCAGCGAGCCTGCGATGAGGGCGACCTGGCCGTGGCGCCACCAAGAGCGGCCCGCAAGGGGCGGGAATGGCTGGTGCTGGGTCAATTTGCTTCATGCTCCCATATGAGCTGCCGCGCCCGTCGGGGCCGTCGTTCGGCCGCGCTACCGGCTGCCCGAAGGTCATCGTCCCGACGCTGCTCGCGGTTCGCCGTAGTGGACAGGATCGGCGTGACCGTGCGCACCAGCCGGAGGGGCCATCGGCGGGAGTACCTTCGTTCGCCGACGTGCCCCGCCGGCCGGTCGAAGGCCGCGCGCCCGGTGCGTCAACGCACCGAGGACGGGATCCGCGGACGGTCAGGGCAGGACCGTGAGCACCACGTCGTTGCCATCGCCGGCGGTGTAGCTGATCTGCGCGCTCAGCGCGCTGCCCAGGAACGTCGCGATCGTCGAGCCCTGGGGGAGGCCGGTGAAGGTGCCGCTGATCGCGCCGGCGGACGCCTTGTCGAGGATCAGGAACGTCTGGCCGATGGTCGGAGTGAAGCCTCCGATCGTGACCAGCGAGAGCTGGACGCCAGCGCCGATCGTGATCGCGCCGCTGGCAACGCGGTCCTGGTCGTGCTGGCTGGCGGGCGTCGTGCCACCGATCTCGACGGCGAACGTGGACGCTGCGACCAGCGTCAGCGCACCGTTCGTCAGCCGCCCGGCGGATGAGCCAGGGCTCAGCGTGCCCGAGACGCTGACCGTTCCACCGACGGTTCCGGAGCCTCCCAGCGTGGCACCAGCCGCCACGGTGAACCCGCCGCCGGCGGTGCTCCCGTTGACGTCGAGGGTGCCGGCGTTGACGGTGGTGGCCCCGGTGTAGGTGCTGGCGCCACCCAGGGTCAGGGTGCCGGTGCCGTTCTTGATGAGCGCGCCGGTGGTCGTGGCGATCACGCCGCCGATGGTCGTGTTCCCGGCCCCGATGATGGTCAGGGTGCGGGTGTTGCCGGCGATCGCTCCGAGGGTGAGCGTGCCGGCGTCGGTGCTGACCGTGGAGTTCGCGGCCATCGTGATCGCCCCCGACCAGCTGTTGGCGCCGGCCAGGTTGCGGATCGCGCCCGTGCCGCCCACGCCGGTGCCGTTGAGGCTGGTGATCGCGTCGGCGAGGGCGAGGGCGAGGCCGCTGCCGTCGATCTCGATCGCCGCGCCCGAGGTGACGGTGGTGCCGCCGGCCGTGGAGCCCAGGGCGCTCTCGTGCTGCACCCGGATGACCCCCGCGCTGATGGTGGTGATCCCGGTGTACGTGCTGGCACCCGACAGGACGAGGGTGCCGGTGCCGGTCTTGGCCAGCGCTCCCGTGCCCGCGATGGTCCCGCCGTAGGTGAGCGTGGTGCCGGTGCCCGCCGAGACGGTGCTGGTGCCGCTGGTCGCGATGCCCCGGTCGGCGTCGAGGGTGAACGTCGCGGTGGTGGCCAGGGTGGCGGTGCCGATCACGAGCCGGCCCGGCGTGGGCGAGTCCGGGACGGCGCCCAGGGCGGTGTCGTCCGCGATCGAGAGGATGCCGGCGCTGATCGTGGTGGTCCCCGTGTACGTGCTGGCACCCGACAGGACGAGGGTGCCGGTGCCGGTCTTGGCCAGCGCTCCCGTGCCCGCGATGGTCCCGCCGTAGGTGAGCGTGGTGCCGGTGCCCGCCGAGACGGTGCTGGTGCCGCTGGTCGCGATGCCCCGGTCGGCGTCGAGGGTGAACGTCGCGGTGGTGGCCAGGGTGGCGGTGCCGATCACGAGCCGGCCCGGCGACGGGCGAGTCCGGGCACGGCGCCCAGGGCGGTGTCGTCGCGATCGAGAGGATGCCGGCGCTGATCGTGGTGGTCCCCGTGTACGTGCTGGCACCCGACAGGACGAGGGTGCCGGTGCCGGTCTTGGCCAGCGCTCCCGTGCCCGCGATGGTCCCGCCGTAGGTGAGCGTGGTGCCGGTGCCCGCCGAGACGGTGCTGGTGCCGCTGGTCGCGATGCCCCGGTCGGCGTCGAGGGTGAACGTCGCGGTGGTGGCCAGGGTGGCGGTGCCGATCACGAGCCGGCCCGGGGACGGAACGAGTGGCACGGCACCGAGCGCCCGGTCGTTGCTGACCGAGAGGATGCCGGCGCTGATCGTGGTGGTCCCCGTGTACGTGCTGAGGGTGCCCGACAGGGTCAGGGTGCCGGTGCCGGTCTTGACCAGGGCCAGCTGGCCGCCCCCGTCCTCGAGCAGCCCGGAGAAGGTGCCGGTGCCGACGCCGTTGCCGCCCACGGTCAGGGTCACTGCGCCGGGCACCCCGCTGGTCACCGTGCCCGCCCCGGCGAGCGAGCCCAGGGTCTCGTCGTGGCCCGCGAGATCGAGCACCGCGCCCGCGGCGACCGTGGTCGCGCTCGACGGGCCGATCGCGTTGGCGGTCCCCAGCCGGAGGGTGCCGGCGTTGACGGTGGTGGCCCCGGTGTAGGTGCTGGCGCCACCCAGGGTCAGGGTGCCGGTGCCGTTCTTGATGAGCGCGCCGGTGGTCGTGGCGATCACGCCGCCGATGGTCGTGTTCCCGGCCCCGATGATGGTCAGGGTGCGGGTGTTGCCGGCGATCGCTCCGAGGGTGAGCGTGCCGGCGTCGGTGCTGACCGTGGAGTTCGCGGCCATCGTGATCGCCCCCGACCAGCTGTTGGCGCCGGCCAGGTTGCGGATCGCGCCCGTGCCGCCCACGCCGGTGCCGTTGAGGCTGGTGATCGCGTCGGCGAGGGCGAGGGCGAGGCCGCTGCCGTCGATCTCGATCGCCGCGCCCGAGGTGACGGTGGTGCCGCCGGCCGTGGAGCCCAGGGCGCTCTCGTGCTGCACCCGGATGACCCCCGCGCTGATGGTGGTGATCCCGGTGTACGTGCTGGCACCCGACAGGACGAGGGTGCCGGTGCCGGTCTTGGCCAGCGCTCCCGTGCCCGCGATGGTCCCGCCGTAGGTGAGCGTGGTGCCGGTGCCCGCCGAGACGGTGCTGGTGCCGCTGGTCGCGATGCCCCGGTCGGCGTCGAGGGTGAACGTCGCGGTGGTGGCCAGGGTGGCGGTGCCGATCACGAGCCGGCCCGGCGTGGGCGAGTCCGGGACGGCGCCCAGGGCGGTGTCGTCCGCGATCGAGAGGATGCCGGCGCTGATCGTGGTGGTCCCCGTGTACGTGCTGGCACCCGACAGGACGAGGGTGCCGGTGCCGGTCTTGGCCAGCGCTCCCGTGCCCGCGATGGTCCCGCCGTAGGTGAGCGTGGTGCCGGTGCCCGCCGAGACGGTGCTGGTGCCGCTGGTCGCGATGCCCCGGTCGGCGTCGAGGGTGAACGTCGCGGTGGTGGCCAGGGTGGCGGTGCCGATCACGAGCCGGCCCGGGGACGGAACGAGTGGCACGGCACCGAGCGCCCGGTCGTTGCTGACCGAGAGGATGCCGGCGCTGATCGTGGTGGTCCCCGTGTACGTGCTGAGGGTGCCCGACAGGGTCAGGGTGCCGGTGCCGGTCTTGACCAGGGCCAGCTGGCCGCCCCCGTCCTCGAGCAGCCCGGAGAAGGTGCCGGTGCCGACGCCGTTGCCGCCCACGGTCAGGGTCACTGCGCCGGGCACCCCGCTGGTCACCGTGCCCGCCCCGGCGAGCGAGCCCAGGGTCTCGTCGTGGCCCGCGAGATCGAGCACCGCGCCCGCGGCGACCGTGGTCGCGCTCGACGGGCCGATCGCGTTGGCGGTCCCCAGCCGGAGGGTGCCGGCGTTGACGGTGGTGGCCCCGGTGTAGGTGCTGGCGCCACCCAGGGTCAGGGTGCCGGTGCCGTTCTTGATGAGCGCGCCGGTGGTCGTGGCGATCACGCCGCCGATGGTCGTGTTCCCGGCCCCGATGATGGTCAGGGTGCGGGTGTTGCCGGCGATCGCTCCGAGGGTGAGCGTGCCGGCGTCGGTGCTGACCGTGGAGTTCGCGGCCATCGTGATCGCCCCCGACCAGCTGTTGGCGCCGGCCAGGTTGCGGATCGCGCCCGTGCCGCCCACGCCGGTGCCGTTGAGGCTGGTGATCGCGTCGGCGAGGGCGAGGGCGAGGCCGCTGCCGTCGATCTCGATCGCCGCGCCCGAGGTGACGGTGGTGCCGCCGGCCGTGGAGCCCAGGGCGCTCTCGTGCTGCACCCGGATGACCCCCGCGCTGATGGTGGTGATCCCGGTGTACGTGCTGGCACCCGACAGGACGAGGGTGCCGGTGCCGGTCTTGGCCAGCGCTCCCGTGCCCGCGATGGTCCCGCCGTAGGTGAGCGTGGTGCCGGTGCCCGCCGAGACGGTGCTGGTGCCGCTGGTCGCGATGCCCCGGTCGGCGTCGAGGGTGAACGTCGCGGTGGTGGCCAGGGTGGCGGTGCCGATCACGAGCCGGCCCGGCGTGGGCGAGTCCGGGACGGCGCCCAGGGCGGTGTCGTCCGCGATCGAGAGGATGCCGGCGCTGATCGTGGTGGTCCCCGTGTACGTGCTGGCACCCGACAGGACGAGGGTGCCGGTGCCGGTCTTGGCCAGCGCTCCCGTGCCCGCGATGGTCCCGCCGTAGGTGAGCGTGGTGCCGGTGCCCGCCGAGACGGTGCTGGTGCCGCTGGTCGCGATGCCCCGGTCGGCGTCGAGGGTGAACGTCGCGGTGGTGGCCAGGGTGGCGGTGCCGATCACGAGCCGGCCCGGCGTGGGCGAGTCCGGGACGGCGCCCAGGGCGGTGTCGTCCGCGATCGAGAGGATGCCGGCGCTGATCGTGGTGGTCCCCGTGTACGTGCTGGCACCCGACAGGACGAGGGTGCCGGTGCCGGTCTTGGCCAGCGCTCCCGTGCCCGCGATGGTCCCGCCGTAGGTGAGCGTGGTGCCGGTGCCCGCCGAGACGGTGCTGGTGCCGCTGGTCGCGATGCCCCGGTCGGCGTCGAGGGTGAACGTCGCGGTGGTGGCCAGGGTGGCGGTGCCGATCACGAGCCGGCCCGGGGACGGAACGAGTGGCACGGCACCGAGCGCCCGGTCGTTGCTGACCGAGAGGATGCCGGCGCTGATCGTGGTGGTCCCCGTGTACGTGCTGAGGGTGCCCGACAGGGTCAGGGTGCCGGTGCCGGTCTTGACCAGGGCCAGCTGGCCGCCCCCGTCCTCGAGCAGCCCGGAGAAGGTGCCGGTGCCGACGCCGTTGCCGCCCACGGTCAGGGTCACTGCGCCGGGCACCCCGCTGGTCACCGTGCCCGCCCCGGCGAGCGAGCCCAGGGTCTCGTCGTGGCCCGCGAGATCGAGCACCGCGCCCGCGGCGACCGTGGTCGCGCTCGACGGGCCGATCGCGTTGGCGGTCCCCAGCCGGAGGGTGCCGGCGTTGACGGTGGTGGCCCCGGTGTAGGTGCTGGCGCCACCCAGGGTCAGGGTGCCGGTGCCGTTCTTGATGAGCGCGCCGGTACCGCCCACCTCGTCCCCGAGCGACATGCCTTCGGTTCCGGCAACGGTCAGGGACGTCTCGAGCATCACCGGAACCGGGATGGATCGTGCGCCTCCGCTCGCCTGGAGCGTGCCCGACCGCCCGGTGAGGGATCCCGCGCCATCGAGGGTCCCCGACACGACGAGGAGCCCGCCGCTCTCGATCGCGACATCCGCCCCGGAATCGAGCGTCGTCGTCCCGATCGTGTCGAACGTGCCCGCGATGCCAAGGTCCGCGCCCGAGCCGTCCTCGACGGTAAGGATCACGCCATCCGCCACGGCAAGCTGGCCTCCAGAGGCCACAACGACCTCATCGACGGCCACCGGCCGTTCGACGGTCACGACATGGCCACTGCCCACGGTCACCACGCCGTCCATGGATTCGGGCGGCCTGGTGGCAGACACCCAGCCAACCCCGTTATGCCGCTGCCACGTCGCCGGGTCGGCCCAGGCACCGCTGGCCACCGAGCGATAGGCACTCGCGGACCAGGTCCCGGTGCTGAAGGTGTTGTCGCCGACCGTGGCCGACGTGGTGAAGATGGCGGCGGATGCCAGGGTCGAGCTCCCGCCCGCGACCAGCACGACGAAGATCACGGCGGCCATGGCAGGCTGGTCGAGGCCAAGCCACATCGCACGCCGGAGCGCCATCGCCGGGGCTCTGAGGCGACCCCCCCGCATCGCCCGCCAGAGGCGTGCACCCCGGTGGGGCTTCCGACCGCCAGTCCCACCAGCAGCCGCAAGTCCGAGCAGCAGGAGGCACGCAACCGCTGCCCAGGTGGCGATGCCCTCGGGCCGGCTGAGCGCCCACAGGAGGTATCCCGCAGCCGGCACAACCGCCGAGACGCGACCGACGAGGCTGTCGAGCGGAATGACCGCACGGTCGGCGACCGGGTTGGCGTCGCCGCGCAGGAGCAGTGCCGGATACCCGTCCTGCGTGGTGACCTCGATGACCCGGTGCGTGAGGAGGGCGCCGGACCCCAGCCGGACCGTCACCACGTCACCCGCCTGGACCTCACCCGGCTCGACGCTCTCGATGACGGCGAGCGAGCCCATGGGAACCGTCGGAGCCATCGAGCCGGAGGTGAGGGCGATCAGGCGATAGCTGGTGGCCGGAGCCGCGGCTGCACTACCGGCCACGAGGAGGCCGCCAAGCACCATGGCGAACAAGGCGCATCGCAGCGCGGTCACGAGGGCGCGCCTCGGCCCGCTCACGGGTTCCCCGCCGTCTGCTCGGCCCAGAACGTGAGCGTCGCGGTGGATGCCGCCCCGCCGTACAGGAAGTCGGTCCCCACCGGCAGCATCGCGCTCAAGCACAGGACCTCGGACGAGCCGGACCCGAGCGCGCGGTCGCCAGGGTCGAGACCGGGGGCTGGATCCCCGAACGCGGCCAGACCGATGGGGCCGCTGTAGATCGTCTCGAGGACGGCGCCGTCGCACCCGCTCCGGCGCTCCACGGCGAGCATCAGGACGTCGAGAAGGTGCTTCCCATCCAGGTCCGTCGCCTCGGATGTCATCGAATACCGGAGCGCTCCGGTTCCCCCGTTGGCGATCTCGAGCGGGCCCGCCACCGCATCTCCGGGAACCATCCCCGAGAACGTGATGAGCGTCCCCGCCGGAGCCAGCCCAAGCGAGATCGTCCCCACGGTGAATGGCACTTCAACCGGCCCCTCCCGGGTGAAGAGGGCCAGCGAGACGGCGCCGGCGCCGCCCGCGACGGCGATCGCGACGACCCACGCGAAGGCGAGGATGCGCCGGCGGCGGCGGACCATGCGCCCAGTGGAGATCACGTGACCCCCACGGGGCTGGACGCGGGCAGCCTCGTCCGTCGCCGGCGGACGCTCACCCGGCGCTGGCTGATGCTTGCGTGGACGGTGGATGGCTGCGGCAGTTGACGACTTCCCGGAGGGCACGACGAGCATCGCGAAACACGGTGCTCTCGCGCACCACCTTGATGCCTCGTCGCGCGCGAAGGCGCAATAGCCCGATGGTGTCCCGGGGTACCGGGCGAGGCCCCGCGGCCTACGTGAACGGCTGGTCCTCGAGCCCGGGCTCGCGACGGACGCCCGGCGCCCACGGGATCGCGATCCGCCGTGCTACGCCAACCAGGCCGTAGAGCACGAGCGACAGCGCAGACGTGACGACGATCGCCGCGAACACGAGGTCCGTCCTGAACGCGTTCTGGCTGATCTGCATCCAGATCCCCAACCCCTCGCGCGCCCCAACGTACTCGCCGAACACCGCCCCGATCACCGCGTACACCACGGAGATCCGCAGGCCCGTGAAGAAGAACGGCAGGGCGGCCGGCCAGCGCAGCTTGCGGAACACCTGGCCGTCCGTGGCGCCGTAGGAGCGCATCAGGTCCTCGGCATCCGGAGGCGTGCTCCGGAACCCGTCGAGGAGGGAGACCACGATGGGGAAGAACGTGACCAGGATCACGATCAGCACCTTGGGCAGCAGCCCGAACCCGAACCACAGCAGGAACAGCGGCGCGAGGGCCACGATGGGGATGGTCTGCGAGGTCACGAGGACTGGCTCGACCGCGCGCCGGACCGCGGTCACCCGGTCCATCGCCGCCGCCGCCGCGATCGCCAGCACCACCGCGAGCGCGAACCCGAGGACGGTCTCGAGGGCGGTGGGCAGGGCATGCCGGACGGCGTCGTCGCGATAGGTCCAGAGCGCATCGGCGATCCGCACCGGCCCAGGCAGGACGATGGGATCCACCCCGGCGAGGCGGACATAGGCCTCCCACAGGACCAGGATCGCCCCGACCAGGACCAGCGTCGGCAGGCGCCTCCGGAGCCCGGTCATCGCGGACGCGGCCCAGTCGGGATCACCGGTGCGGTCATGGCATCAGGTCGCTGGTGTACAGCGCTCCGTAATCCGGCGGCGCCGTGAGCGGCTTGCCGGCGGGATCCACCAGCAGCCCCTGCTCGTAGAGGAAGCCCGAGTAGCCGGTCCACGTGTCCAGGGTCTGCGTGCCGGCGCGCCCGTCCGCGTCCAGCAGCAGGCCCTGCTCCGCCATGAAGCGGGCGGACGCCTTCGGCAGGTCCGGGTTGGCGTCGAACACACCCGGGTTCTGGGCAACGAGGACGTCGGCCGCCTCGTCCGGGTTGGCCGCCGCGAACTCGAGACCGCGGACCGTAGCGCCCACGAACGCCTTCGCGGCCGCCGGGTTCCGCTCGATCCAGTCCCTGTCGCAGGCGAGGACCACCTGGTAGAAGTCCGGGAAGCCATAGTCCGTGAACCTGAACGTCCGGAGCGCGATGCCCCGCTGGGCCGCCTCCACCCCCTCCCAGGCGCTGAACGTGATCACGAAGTCGGCCCGCTGGTTGTAGAGCGCCTCGTAGGCGGCCGTGTCCAGGGTGACCGTGTCGAACTCGCCGGTGCCGCCATCGGCCTGGATGACCGCCTCGAGCGTGGGCACCTCATTCGGGTAGCCGAATCCGGCATACACCATTCCGTCGAGCTGCGCCGGGCGGGTGACCGGGGACGAGGCCAGCACGGCGATGTCCTGCGCCGTGTGCTGGAGGATCGCCATGGTGCTCACGATGGGTGCGCCGGCCGCAGCCGCGAAGGTGAGCGCATCCTGGAAGCTGATCCCACACTCGGCCTGGTGGGCGGCGAGGATGGCCTCCGGCGCCGTGCCGCCATAGGGCAGCACGTCGAGCTCGATGCCGGCCTCCTCGTACCAGCCCTTGGCCTGCGCCACGAAGAAGGCCATGTGGTTGGTGTTGGGCGTCCAGTCCAGGGCCAGCCGGACGGCGGACGGCGCGGCAGCGGACGGCGACGGGGCAGAGGGACCACACGCCGTCACCAGCAGTGGCAGGGCCACGAGAGCGACGAGGGCCACGTTGGCGCGGTACCTGGTATTCACGAGGGCGTCGGTGCCTCCAGACAGGAAACGACCGCCCCCGGGAACCGGGGACGGCGTGGAACCGAGCGGGCCTGCTTCCTACACCGGTACGAGCCGGATCAGGTTCCGCGGGTCTGTGGCTGCGGGAGCCACACTCTCAGCGCTTGTCGCGCTCCCCGGAGGCGGATATGTGATTGTCCGCGGAGTCTACACCCCGGCCGACGCGGGCTCGGGTACGGCATCCGGCGTGCCCTGCGCCCCGGGACCCGAACCCGGAGCCGTCGCACCCAGCCATTCGACGACCTCCGCCAGGACCTCGGCGTGCTCGGGCTCGTTGTGGCACTCGTGGCGCAGGCCGCCGTGGATGCGCCGGGTCGTGTTGCCCATGTCGTCGAAGACGTCGGTCGCCCGGAGCGGCACGATCGGATCCGCGGACCCGTGCAGGACATAGGTGGGGACCGGCATCGCGGCCATGCCCGAGAGCAGGCGGCGGACGCGCTCCTGTTCCTTGAACCCCTCGGCACCGAAGCGGACCGTGGACTTGTCGGCGCACAGCGGGTCTGCCGCGACGTTCGAATCGACGGCCTTGTCACGCGATCGGGCGCCACCCGGCAGGTCGTTGGCCATCTGCAGCTTCGGCACGACCCCGGTCAGGACCCCCGCCAGCCGGCGCTTCCAGGCCGGCAGGTCGGCATCGAGGGCCGGCGCCGAGAGCACGAGCAGGTCCGGCTGCGGGCGGTCACGCCCAGCGAGCACATAGCCCAGGGCGACGAGGCCGCCCAGCGAGTGGCCGTACAGGACCAGCGGCCTGCCGGGGTGCGCCTCGCGGAGGCTGGTGAGCCGGGCCTGGAGATCGTCGTGCAGGATCGACCAGCGCTCGACGTACACGCTGGGTCCGTCCGAGCCACCGTTGCCGCGGTGGTCGTAGGCCCAGGTGTCGATGCCGGCGTCGGTCATCGCCCCGGCAACGTTGCCGTACCGGCCGCCGTGCTCGCCCAGTCCGTGCACGATCTCCGTCACCGCCCACGGCTCGCCATCGGACTCCCAGTGCAGCGTGCGCAGGTTCGTCCCATCCGCCATCGGCGCGGCGCCGATCGTCGGGCCCCAGGGATCGACCGGTACATCCATCGCGTCAGGGTAGCCCGTCGGAGGCGGCTCCGGCTACGATCCGCGCATGACGGCACCATGGACCGAGATCGGCGACCGCGTGTTCGTGCGTCGCTATCGCATCTACGACCAGAACATCGTGGCCGTGCTGGGCGACGACGGCGAGGCCCTCGTGATCGACACCCGCACGACGCACGCCCAGGCGCGCGAGATCCTCGGCGACCTCCGCGCCCTCGGCTCGCCGCGGGTGGGCATCGTCGTCAACACCCACGGCCACTACGACCACGTGTTCGGCAACCACGTCTTCCGGCCGGCGGTGATCTGGGGCCACGAGCGGTGTGTCGCGATGATCGAGCGCGACGGCGAGACACGGCGTGCCTCCCTCGCGGCGGAGATGCCCGACCTCGCCGGAGATTTCGCCGAGGTGGTGCTGGACCCGCCGGACCAGACGTTCTCGGAGACGGCCGTGCTGGACCTGGGCGGGCGCGAGATCCGGCTCGCGTACCTGGGACGCGGCCACACGGACAACGACATCGTGGTGACGGTTCCCGACGCCGAAGTCCTCTGTGCGGGCGACCTCCTGGAGAACGGCGCGACCCCCTACTTCGGCGACGGCTTCCCTATGGACTGGCCGGCGACGGCCGACGGGATTCTGGCGATGACGGGCGAGCGGACCGTGGTGGTGCCGGGGCACGGCCCCCATGCCGGGAAGGCATTCGTGGAGACCTCCGTGGAGGGGTTCCGGTCCATCGCGGCGTTGGCACGGCGTGTCAGCGCGGGCGAGATGGACCTTGCTGCGGCGATCGAGGCGGCACCCTACCCGGCCGCGACGGCGCGGGAACCGCTGGAGCGAGCGCTCGCGCAACTACGAGGCGAGCTCGACGGCTGAAAGCAGCTGCGAGCCTGACCGCCGATCCGCGACCCGGCCACGAGGACCTACTCGGAGACGCGGAGCACCCAGCGGCCGCGTGCCTTGCCCGCGACGATCGCGTCGAGGGCCGGCTCCACGTGTGCCAGGTCCACCTCGGCGATGCCGACGGCGATGCCACGCGGCGACAGGTCCGTGGCGAGCCGGTTCCAGAGGGCCCGGCGCGCCTCGATCGCCATGTTCGCGGAGTCCATGCCGAGCAGCGCTACGCCCCGCAGGATGAACGGGAACACGGTCGTGGTGAGCTCCGCGCCGCTCGCGTTGCCCGACGATGCGACCGCGGCGCCCAGCTTGAGCGTCCGCAACACGTAGGGCAGGGTGGCGGCGCCAACCGTGTCCACGGCGCCCGCCCAGCGCGCGGAGTCGAGCGGCCGGCCCGGGGCGGTGACATCGTCACGAGTCAGCACCCCCGAGGCACCCAGGGCCGTCAGCCGGTCGGCCTCATCCGCCTTGCCGGTCGCCGCCCAGACCTCGTGGCCGCGTGATGACAGGATCGCAATTGCGGTCGAGCCCACGCCGCCCGATGCGCCGGTCACGAGGACCGGGCCGTCGCCGGGGCGGAGACCACGCTCTTCCAGGGCCTGGACGCTCATCGCGGCGGTGAACCCGGCGGTGCCGATCGCCATCGCGTCCCGGGCTGTCAGCCCGTCGGGCAGGGGAATCACCCAGTCCGACGGCAGGCGTGCGAGCTCGCCGTACCCACCGTGGCGCCCGGTGCCGATCTCGTACCCGTTGGCAAGAACCCGGGCGCCCACGGGCACTGCGGCGTCGTCCGAGGCCACGACCACGCCGGCGAGGTCGATGCCGGGGATCAGCGGGTAGGAGCGCGCCACGCGGCCGTCCTCGCGAGCGGCCAGGCCGTCCTTGAAGTTCACGCTGGACCATTCCACCCGGATCGTGATCTCGCCGGGTGGCAGCTCCGCCGGGCTCATCTCACGGAGACCGCGAGAGAAGGTGCCGCCCTCGGGACGGTCGACGACGTAGGCGCGGAACGAGGCAGGCAGGTCTGACATGCCCGGATGATGCACTGCGGGCGCAGTCGCGTCACCCGCGTTGCGTCTCGCGGCGTCGATGGGATCGGCGGCGTCGTGCCTGGCGGGATGCAGCCCCGTGGGCGGTCGGGCCCTGGCTCGGGCGTCCCAGCCAAACCTCACAGGAACCTCTCAGGAGAGGGGCGTGGAATGGACGCATGCGCGCCGCCCCCGCCCACATCCTCGTCGTCGACGACGAGCCGGCCATCACCGAGCTGCTCGCGACGGCCCTGCGCTACATGGGCTACCAGGTGACCGTTGCGCCCACCGGCTTCGCCGCCCTCGACGCTGCCGCCACGGTCGCGCCGGACCTGGTGGTCCTGGACGTGATGCTCCCCGACATCGACGGCTTCGAGGTCTGCCGCAGGCTGCGCGACGCGCGCGATCACGTCCCGGTGATGTTCCTTTCCGCGCGCGACTCAGAGGACGACCGGGTCACGGGGTTCGTCCGCGGGGGCGACGACTACGTCACCAAGCCGTTCTCGCTGGAGGAGCTGACGCTGCGCATCTCGGCGCTCCTGCGGCGGGTCGGCAAGGGACGGGATGGCGACGAGGACGCACTCCCGCGCCTTCGTTACCGAGACCTGGAGATGGACGAGGATCGGCACCAGGTCTGGCGCTCGGGCCGCGAGGCACTTCTCTCCCCCACCGAGTTCCGGCTCCTGCGCTACTTCCTGCTCAACCCGGAGCGCGTGCTGTCCAAGCAACAGATCCTGGACCACGTCTGGCAGTACGACTTCAACGGCGAGGACAACGTCGTGGAGACATACGTGAGCTACCTCCGCCGCAAGCTGGACGATGCGGGACCACGCCTGATCAGGACCGTCCGCGGCTTCGGCTACGTCCTGCGCGCCGAGGACGCCGCCTGACATGCGCACGACGACCGCACAAAGCCGGCGCAACCAGCCGGTGGTGAGGTCCAGGTGAGCCTCCGCAGCCGCCTCCTCGCATCGCTGGCGCTGATGCTGGCCGTCGCGCTCGTCGTCTCCGGCTTCCTCCTGGTCGGCCTGACGCGGGTGGCGCTCATCGACCGTATCGACCGCGATCTCGAGTCCCTCGTCGCCCAGTCCGGACCCCTCGACCGCCTCACCGGGCTCACGGACTCCGACACCGAGGCCGGCCGCCGCCTCGCGGTGATCCGCCTCGACCGCCGCGGCAACGTGGTCCGCGGCGTACCGTCCGGCTTCGCGACCGACCCCGATCCCCTGCCAGCCCTTCCCGTCTACGAGGCCGGCCTCCCGGATTCTGCCTTCGGGCGCATCGAGGACCGGCAGGCCGTTGACGGCTCCCTGTCCTACCGCGTGCTCACCGCCCGCGGACGTGCGGACCAGGTGGTGGCGATCGCGGCGCCGATGACGAGCGTGGAGACCGCCGAGGCGGCGTTGATCCGCACCCTGCTGGTGGTAGGCGCGATCGCGATGGTCGGGCTCGTGGCCGTTGCCTGGCTGGTGATCCGGCGCGACCTCCTGCCCCTCGAGCGGATCGCCACGACCGCCGACCAGATCGCGGTCGGAGACCTGACTCATCGCGCCGGTCTCCCGCACGACGAAACGGAGGTCGGACGGCTGGGGACTGCCTTCGACAGCATGCTGGACCAGATCGAGACCGCGTTCGACGAGCAGCAGGGCGCCCTCGCCGCCAAGGAGTGGAGCGAGGATCGACTCCGGCGCTTCGTCGCCGATGCATCCCACGAGCTGCGCACGCCCCTCACGACCGTGCGCGGCTATGCCGACCTGTACCGGGCGGGTGGCCTGACCGATGCTGGAGCGCTGGATACCGCCATGGACCGGATCGGGACCGAGAGCCGGCGCATGGGCGTCCTGGTGGAGGACCTGCTCCTGCTTGTTCGGCTCGACCAGGGTCGCCCGATCCGGCGTGACCCGGTGGACCTGGCCCGGATCGCCGATGATGCCATCGAGGACCTGCGGGCGATGGAGCCAGACCGCCCCGTGACCGGTGCCATCGACCGGCCGGTCATCGTCCAGGGGGACGATGACCGCCTCCGCCAGGTCGTGGCCAACCTCCTCGCCAACGTCCGAGTGCACGCCGGCGCGTCGACGCCGGTCGAGATCGTCGTTGGCACACGCGACACCGATGCCGAGCTGCGCGTCGTGGACCATGGCCCCGGGATCGACCCCGACCACGGGCCCCGCGTCTTCGACCGCTTCTACCGCGGCGACCCCGGCCGATCGCGCGATCGGGGCGGATCCGGCCTCGGTCTCTCGATCGTCGCGGCCATCGTGGCGGCCCACGGCGGGCGGATGTGGCACGAGACCACGCCCGATGGTGGTGCGACGTTTGTGGTGCGCCTCGGCATCACCGGGGGTAGCCAGCCCCATGACACCGGGCGTACAGTCGTGGAGCCCACGCCGTGACCATCCGGCCGTCGCCCGTCGACGCGCCGCTCACCGGAGGCATCAGGTGAAGCTCAACACGACCACCATCGGCATCCCGCTCGCGATTGTCCTGCTCGTCGGGGCCGCGGGCGCCGTCATGGCGACCACGAGCAGCCCGGCCGCGCCCGAGGCCCAGGCTCCTGCCGCCCCGACCGCCACCCCGACCGCGGAGCCGACCAGGAAGCCCTTCAAGACCGACACCGTCCTCACGGATGCGCTCGACGCGCTGGTCGCGAAGGGCACGATCACCGCCGCCCAGAAGACGGCGATCCTCGAGGCCGTCGCAGCCGAGCAGACCGCACGCCAGGAGGCTCGCAAGGCCGCCATGGAGAAGGCGAAGGCCGACTGGCGGCAGACGAAGGACTTCCTCGCCGACGGCGTGATCACCAAGGAGGAGTTCAACAAGCTGCCCGCGGACAGCTACCTGCGCAAGCTGACCGGCGTGATGGATGACGGCATGATCACGACCGACGAGCTCAAGGCGCTCGGGCGCGGCGGGTTCTTCTTCGGCGGTGACAAGGGTCGCGGCCACGGCTTCGGCGGCGGCTGGTTCGGGAAGGACAAGACCCCGGACGCTTCGCCCACGCCGACGGCCGGCACCGGCGGCTGACCCCCAACGCGAACGATCCCCCAAGAGGCCCGCCGGCAACGGCGGGCCTTCTTCGTGGGCGCCGGGGGGTGCGCCTCGGGGTCACAGCCAGTTCACAGCCGCTGCATGGCGAGCGTTCAGCCGGCGCAGTGACGCTGGGGTCAATCCAGGCGCGTCGGACGACGCGTCCCCACCCCGGAGGCAATCGTGAAGCTCACCAGAAACGTCATCGGCATCCCGCTCGCCGGCGTGCTCCTCGTCGGGGCGACCGGCGCGGTCCTGGCGACGTCGGGCGACGGTTCCGCGGCGACCACCGTCGCAGATCCCGCCGCCCCGTCGGCAACCCCGGACCCGGCTGCCGGGACCAACGTCAAGCCCGACTTCGAGGACACCCAGCTGTCCACGGTCCTCGACGACCTCGTCGCCAAGGGAACCATCACCGAGGCGCAGAAGACCGCCATCGTCGACGCACTCGTCGCCGAGCGCACAGCCCAGCGCGCGGCGCGCGACGCCGAGCGCACCCAGCTCCAGGGCTTCCTCGCCGACGGCGTGATCACCCAGGACGAGTTCAACCAGCTCCCCGCCGACAGCCGGCTCCGCGCGATGACCGGGGTGATGGACGACGGCAAGATCAC
Source organism: uncultured Chloroflexia bacterium (assembly GCA_963713975.1). GTDB lineage: Bacteria > Chloroflexota > Limnocylindria > Limnocylindrales > CSP1-4 > CAIXZV01. The sequence continues at coordinate 2,582,406 of OY970218.1, read as the reverse complement.
GACCGACGAGCTCCAGGCCATCGGGCGCGGCCTCATGGGCGGCGGCCGTGGTCACGGCGGCTTCCGCGGCGGCCCGGGCGGCGACTGGGACGGCACGGCTCCCGACGGCACGAACCCGAACGCAACACCCGCCCCGTCGGCCGGCACCAGCGGCTGACCTCCACCTCCCTCGCTCAACAGGGCCCGCCGGCGACGGCGGGCCCTTCTCGTCACGCCGCGGACGCGTTCCTGCGTTCGGACCCGCCGTGAGGTTGTGTTTCGGTTGCGGCGCCCGGCTTGACTTGACGAAGGCCGGGCCGCTCCCCCACCATGCGCAGCCTGATGAGCCACACCACCGTCTCCTGGCTGATGTGCATGCGTGGGCGGCCCCGTCGTTCGGAGGACGGGCGCCGAGACTCCGCGCGCTGACCTTCAGCGAGTGACAGCGGGGATCTCGGAGCCGAGGTCCCGGGGCCGCGAACCAGGACGGTTCGCGGCTTTGTTGTTCTCCGGCACAAGCGACGGGTAGCCGCCGAGCCTGACCCCGCAGGGGGCCCTCGACGACTCCACCACCCGACGACCACACCACCGGAGAACCAGCGACATGAGCTTCAACCCCAACGACCTGGGCACCCTTCGCCCCGAGACCCAGGCCCTCCACGCCGGCCAGGTCCCCGACCCCACGACCAACGCCCGCGCGGTCCCGATCTACGCGACCACGTCCTACGTCTTCGATGACGCCGCGCACGCCGCGCGCCTGTTCGGGCTCCAGGAGTTCGGGAACATCTACACCCGGATCATGAACCCCACCACCGGCGTGTTCGAGGAGCGTGTCGCGGCGCTCGAGGGCGGCGTGGGGGCCCTGGGCCTCGCGTCCGGGCAGGCAGCGGAGACCCTGGCGATCCTCAACATCACCCGCGCCGGCCAGAACATCGTCAGCAGCTCCAGCCTCTATGGCGGCACCTACAACCTGTTCCACTACACGCTGCCCAAGCTGGGCATCGAGGTCCGGTTCGTGGACGGCTCGGATCCCGCTAACTACGCGGCGGCCATCGACGATGACACCCGCCTCCTGTACCTCGAGACGATCGGCAACCCGCGCCTGGACGTCGCCGACATCCGGGCCGTCGCGGACGTCGCGCACGCCCATGGCCTGCCGCTGTTCGTGGACAACACCTGCGCCCCCCTCATCGCGAAGCCGCTCGAGCTCGGTGCGGACATCGTCATCCACTCGGCCACGAAGTGGATCGGCGGACACGGGACGGTGATCGGCGGCGTGGTCGTGGACGGCGGCACGTTCGACTGGGCAAACGCCCCGCGCTTCAAGGAGGACTTCGTCGATCCCGACCCGTCCTACCACGGCGTGTCGTACTCGGCGGCCTTCGGCCCGCTCGCGTTCATCCTCAAGCTCCGGGTCCAGGGCCTTCGGGACCTGGGCGCGGCGCTGAGCCCGTTCAACGCCTGGCAGCTCATCCAGGGCCTCGAGACGCTCCCGCTGCGCATCGAGCGCCACAGCCAGAACGCGCTCGCCGTCGCGCAGTGGCTCCAGGACCGCCCCGAGGTGGAGTGGGTCAGCTACCCGGGCCTCGCCTCGAGCGCCAGCCACGAGATTGCCGAGCGCACGCTCAAGGGTGGCTTCGGCGGGCTCGTCACGTTTGGCATCAAGGGCGGCGCCGAGGCCGGCCAGCGGCTGATCGACGGCGTCAAGCTGTTCAGCCTCCTGGCCAACGTGGGCGATGCGAAGAGCCTGGTCATCCACCCGGCCTCCACCACCCACCAGCAGCTGGGGCCCGAGGAGCAGGCGAGCACGGGCGTGACGCCGGATCTCATCCGGCTCTCCGTCGGCATCGAGCACATCGACGACATCCTGGCCGACCTCGACCAGGCCCTCCGCGCTGCGACCTCGTCCCCGGCCGAGCCGGTCGCGATCGGGTAGGCCCCGCCATGGCGCCAGACCAGGAGAACGCCCCGGGAGACGGAACCCTCCCGGGGCCCGGAACCGTGAACCAGGCCGCCCGCCTCCCCTTGGGGACCGGGCGGCTCGAGGCCGCCGACCTCGGGCCGGTGAGCCTGGAAGAAGGCTCGACCATCCCGGTGACCATCGCGTACCGGCACGACGGCCCCGGACCGGACGCGCCGCAGGTACTCGTCGTCCATGCGCTCACCGGATCGGCCGACGCGGCCGGCGATTGGTGGGCGCCGGTCATCGGTCCCGGACGGGCACTCGACACCAACCGCGTTGGCGTCCTGTGCGCGAACCTGCTCGGCGGCCGGTACGGATCCACGGGACCCACCTCGCTGGACCCGGATACCGGCGAGCCGTATGGGGCGGCCTTCCCCCAGCCCACCGCTCGCGACGAGGCTCGCATCCTGTGGGCGCTCGCGGACCGGTTGGGCATCGGGCGGTTCGCGCTGGTCGCGGGCGGCTCCCTGGGCGGCATGATCTCGCTCGAGGTCGCCCTTGAGCGACCGGACGGCGTGGACCACGTCATGCCGGTCGCGGCGCCGGCGGCGACCGGGGGCCTCGCCATCGCCTGGAACCACATCCAGCTGGAGATCCTGGACCGGCTGGGCGAGGAGGGTCTCGCGATCGCCCGCCAGCTGGCCATGACCACCTACCGCTCCGAAGCCGACTTCGACGCCCGGTTCGGCCGCTCCATCCAGGCGGACGGGCGCTTCGCGGTCAACTCGTACCTCGACCACCAGGGCGCCAAGCTGACGGACCGGTTCGACGCCGAGACCTACCGCGTCCTCGTCCGGGTCATGGACGGCCACGACGTGGGCCGGGGCCGGGGCGGGATCCTCGAGGCGTTCGGCGCACTCGCGACCACCGAGATGGGACTCACCGGCCTGGGCATTGAAGGCGACATCCTGTACGGCCCCACCCAGGTCCGGGCACTGGTCGCCGATGCCACCGCGGCCGGCGTGGATGCCACGTACCGGGAGCTCGACTCGGTCAAGGGGCACGACGCGTTCCTCACCGAGTGGGGCCAGCTCGGCACGGCACTGGTCGATGCGCTCGCGGACGGCGCCGCCCGGGCAGCGCGTCGGGGCATCCACGCGGTCCCCGCGCGGACGGGCGCCGGGGCGGCCTGAGCACGAGGCCGGCAGACCCGGGCAGGCGCCGGACTGGCCTTGACAGGCCAATTCGATCTGGCCATTCTAGCCAGATGATCACAGCCACCATCACCGAGGTCAAGAACGGCCTGTCCGCGATCCTCGATCGTGTCAAGGCGGGCGAATCGGTCGTTGTCACCGATCGTGGCGTCCCCGTCGCCGTGATCGAGCCTGTTGCGGACCGCGTCGACGTCGAGGATCGGCTGCTCCGCCTGGAGCGGGCCGGGATCATCCGCCGAGGGACTGGGAAACCCCCGGTCGAGATGATCCGGACACCTGGGCCGCGGCTGCGCGGTGACGGCCCCAGCCTCGTGGACGCGGTCCTCGAGGAGCGCAGGTCGGGCTGGTGAGGTTCTGGGATACCTCCGCCATCGTCCCCTTGCTCGTGGACGAGGACGGTACCCGGGCGACCACGGCGGAGTACGAGCTTGATCCCGTGATGGTGGTCTGGTGGAGCACGGTCGTTGAGTGCGTCTCGGCCGTGGCACGCCGCGAGCGCCAGGGCAACAGCGACGCCCGTCTCATCGGCACCGCTCTGGAACGGCTGGCGGCTCTCAGCTCGGCGTGGGAGGAGCTCCAACCCACCACCCGCGTGCGCCGGACCGCGGAACGCCTCGTCCGGACTCACCCGCTCCGGGCGGCCGATGCCCTACAACTCGCAGCTGCCATTGCCGCTGCGGACGGCGACCCGGGCACGTTGCCATTGGTGACGCTGGATGAACGGCTCGCGCGGGCCGCCGAGCGCGAAGGCTTCCGGGTCACGCAGCCGCGCTGACGGCCCATCGGCTACGGCTCGCCGGTGGGCTCCGCGGTCGGCGCCGGGGACGGCTCAGGGGTGGGCTCGGCGGTGGGCTCGGCGGTGGGCTCGGCGGTCGGCGCAGGGGTGGGCTCGGCGGTGGGCGCCTCGGGTGGCTCAGCCGTCGGCTCTGCAGTGGGCTCGGCGGTCGGCGCAGGGGTCGGTTCAGGCGTCGGCTCCGGGGTGGGCTCCAGGGACGGCGAAGCCGAGTCATCGGGGCCGGGCGACCCAGGGTCGCTGGGGCTGGGCGACTCGGGCCCGACCCGCCCGGTGATGGTCGTCGTCCGCAGGGACAGGTTTCCGATGATCGAGCGGTAGAACCCCCTCGGGTTCGAGCCGCCGCGGTCCGGATCCATCGCGTATCGGGCGTCGGGCGTTCGCGCCGATGCGTAGGTCCCGGCGGCGTGCCCGTGATAGTCCGGAGCCGCCTTGAACATCTCCCAGGCGGTGCGATCCTTCGTGAACAGCTGGCGGATGTAGCTGCCCGGCGCCTTGGGGTGGCCGTCGGCGAGGACGATCCCCGCGCCGGCGCGGAGCCATCCTGCCCCGAAATTGTCGACACGGCGCCTGGACTGCGCGGTGGTGCCCTCAGACAGGCCGGGCTCGGTGTTGCCCGACGCGTAGCACAGGTGGAAGAGCAGGACCGCGGCGTCGGGCGCGAGGCGGATCGAGGTCCTGACCAGGCTCTCGCCGTAGTACACGCGACGACGACCATCGGCACCCGACGCGGGGTCGAGCGCCATGCCGTTCATCTTGAGCGGGTTGAACGGACCGTATCGCGACGGATAACCCCACCCGTGCCCGAAGTAGACAAGCACGGAGGCCCCCGCGGCAGCCTGCTTCACCCTCGACCAGGTCGCCCTCGGCGTGTACAGGACGACGACGTTGGAGGTGTGCTTGCGCGCCTCGGCGACGACCTCGTTCGCCTCCGCCTTGTAGCTGGCGTTGTGCGCGGCGACAGGCCCCACGATCACGACGACCTTCGGACCGGCGCCCCCCTGCGCGAGCCCGGGCAGCGCAAGCATCCCGACAAGCAGCATGGCGACGAGGAGGGCGATCGGCCGTCCCGGTCCGAATCTATGGGCGGGCTGCGGCGCCACGATCCGCGGGCCGATGGCAGCGGGCAACAGGGCTCCTTGATCATCTGCCTGGCCACGGACTTGGGCGGCCGCGGCGACGGCAGGGCTGCCCGCGACCTTGCGGGGAGTCACGTGCCGGCCCACAGGGCCATCGGGCGCATCGCCACGGGCTGGATGGACCGGGCCGCGCCCACTCCAGCGCGACACCGGTCCCGCGGCGGAGCCTGCGGGTAGCCCCCTCTCGTGGACTTGCGGTACCATTCCGGGCGGTCGCTGGCGCGTGGCCTAACGGTATGGCACCTGACTCTGGATCAGGGGGTTCCAGGTTCGAATCCTGGCGCGCCAGCCAACTCCCCGACATGTTGGGGTCTGCCTGAGGGCGGACCGCCAGATGACGTGGTTCTGAGGGTGGCGGACGGCATCTCCGGCGAAGCGCAACTCGCCGCGGTGCCGGCACTCGGTGCGCAGTGATCCTTGCGGCGAGCGATCGGGCCTGTACAATTCCTTCGCCCGGTATCGCCACTCCGCCCGGATCTGATCGGGCGCGGGACGCTGCACAGCCAGCTGTCCGGGCGACCATCGGGAGTTTCCATGGGTGCCGAGCAACCGCAGCTACGTCAGGAAGCCACAGCCTTTGACGTCGCCTTCTCCGTCGGTGTCGCCAATCTCGTGGTTGGTCCGGGCGCGACGAATGAGCTCGGGGACCACGCCCATGACCTTGGCCTCAAGCGGGTCCTCCTGTTCTCGGACCCGCGAGTCGTTGAGTCCGGGGCTGCGGTCCACGCCCTCGAGTCGCTTCGATCTGCGGGGATCGAGACGGATCTGTTCGTCGATGTCGCCATCGAGCCAACGGACCGCTCGTTTGCGCTTGCGGCAGAGGCTGCAAGCGCTGCCACGTACGACGGGTTCGTCGCCATCGGCGGCGGCTCGGTCATGGACACCGCGAAAGCCGCCAACCTGTACTCCACCTACCCGAACGACTTCCTCGCCTATGTGAATCCGCCGATTGGCAATGGCGTCCCGCCGCCCGGACCGCTCCGCCCGCTGATCGCCATCCCGACGACCGCCGGGACTGGCAGCGAAACGACGGGTGTCGCGATCTTCGACCTCGAGTCGATGCACGCCAAGACCGGGATCTCCCACCGTCTGCTGCGCCCGTCGCTTGCGATCATCGATCCGCTGAACACGCTTTCCCTGCCGCCCATGGTCACGGCATCGTCTGCCTTCGACATCCTGTGCCATGCCCTCGAGGCGTATACCGCCCGGCGATACTCGACCCGCCCCCGGCCGGACACGCCGAGCGCCCGGCCCGCCTACCAGGGGTCGAACCCGTTCAGCGATATCTGGGCGGAACGCACGCTGTCCATGCTTCCGGGGGCTCTCGGGCGAGTGATCGCCAGCCCGTCGGATGTTGCGGCTCGGACCGAGCTGGCGCTGGCGGCGACCTGGGCGGGCATCGGATTCGGGAACGCCGGTGTCCACCTGCCTCACGGCATGTCGTATGCCGTCTCGGGCGGGGTGAAGGAGTACATCGCCCCCGACTACCCGCGCACCCGCCCTCTAGTCCCGCACGGGATGTCCGTGATCCTCAACGCCCCGTCGGTCTTCCGGCACACGGCAGCCGCGTCCCCGGAGCGCCACCTTCGGGCGGCCGAGCTGCTCGGCGCCTCGGTCGCCGGCGTCCCGGCCCGGGAGTCAGGTGAGCTCGTCGCGGCGCGCGTGATCGAGCTCATGCGCCAGGCGCGCATCCCGAACGGCCTCGCGGACGTCGGCTATGCGGAGCCGGACATCCCCGCCCTCGTCGAAGCGACGCTACCCCAGCACCGGGTGACCAAGCTGGCCCCGGTCGAAGTTAACGGGAAGCTGCTCACGGCCCTGTTCCGCGGGGCGATGCGGTACTGGTGACCAGCCCGCCGGGCGTGGAGGACGGATCGTCCCCTACGATGCCTGGCTTGCGGTCACGCCCTTGAACTCCTGCATCTTGGCGAGCATCGCCCGCTCGCTCGGGATGCGCTCCGTGCTGCTGGCGCCGTAGAAACCAACGATGCCCGTGGTGTGGTCGGCGATGTATTGCGCGTCGCCAGGCTCGGCGATCGGCCCTCCGTGGCACATCACGAGGACATCGGGGTGCGAGCCATGCACGGCGTCCGCGATCGCCTGGCACCGGCTGGCGGCATCGCCGAGCGACATCGACTGCTTGGCGCCGATCGTTCCCTTCACCGTTACACCCATGTGGGCGACGACGACGTCGGCGCCGGCGGACGCCATCTGGACGCCCTCCTCTGGGGTAAAGACGTACGGGGTGGTCAGCAACCCGAGCTCGGCAGCCGTCTTGATCATCCGGACCTCGTTGTCCCAACCGAGACCCGTCTCCTCGAGGCTCTGCCGGAAGAGGCCGTCGATCAGGCCCACGGTCGGGAAGTTCAGGACACCCTGGTAGCCGCGGTGACCAAGGTCCTCGAGGTAGTGGGTCATGATCTTGAAGGGATCCGTGCCGCACACGCCTGCGATGACCGGGACGTCGCCGGACATAGGGATGATCTCGCCAGCCATGTCCGCCACGATCGCGTTGGCGTCGCCGAAGGGCAGGTATCCGGCGGTCGATCCACGCCCGGCCATCCGGTAGCGGCCCGAGTTGAACACGAGCACCAGGTCGGCGCCCCCGTCAACAGCGCACTTGGCCGACAGCCCGATGCCCGCACCCGCACCGATGATGAACTCCGACCTCGCCGCTTTCGAGCGGAGGTCAGCCACAATCTCACTCTTGCTCTTCATGAATGACTCCTGGTTGTCAGGCGATCTGGTTCTGGGTGGACTGGCGTTCGCGCTTCTCGAACAACGTGACGAATCGCTCGGCCACCAGGTCGGCGAACTCGGGAGCGTTGATGTCGCGCGGGTCCTCGATCAGGCGCACGCGAGCGGGCAAACCCTGTCGCAGGGTTGAATAGAGGACCTGATCGGATCCCGGGTGGTCGAGGGGGCCCCCGGGCATCTCGTAGTCAGAGATGCCCCCGAGGGGAAGGACGACCTCGACGGCGCCTTTCGACGCCGCGACTCGATCGACCAGCACCTGCGTGATCGCCGCGGTCTCCTCTTCATTGGCCCGGACGCAGGTGACATTTGGTGAGTGGGCGACCCACGTTCGTCCGGGCGCAATGAACTGCGGCGGGGTGTCGGCCTGGCCGCCGAACGTCAGGAGCGTGAGCGAACCCGGGACCACAACCTGCGGGATGCCGCGGTCCGCCGCCGCGAGCATGCGAGTCGGACCGGCAGAGAAGATGCCACCGTAGAGGTCGTCATTGATCTCACTCGGCGTGAAATCAACCACGCCGTCGATCAGGCCCTCGCTGATCATCTGTTCCATCGCGGCACCGCCACTTCCGATGGCATGGAACACGATCGTGGCCAGGCCCGCCTCCTCGAGCCGTTGCTGGATGCGCATCGCACCCGTTGTGGTGATGCCGAACATCGAGATCGCGATCAATGGCTTTCGATCACGTTCCGGCGGCGGCGGCGCCAGCACCATCCCGGCCATCGCGTGCGCCGCGTTGATGAGGATCTTCTCGAGGATGGGGTTCAGGCCCGCGATGTCGGTCACCGTCCACATCACGCTCAGGTCCCGCAAGCCGAAGTAGTCGCCGATGTTCGACGGCGTCATCGTCGTCACGAGGAGCTTCGGCAGTCCGTACGGGAGCTCTCGCATGGCCCCGCTGATGACGGTCGACCCCTCGCCACCTCCAAGCCCGAGGATCCCGTCAACCCGACCCCCCCGGTGAAGCTCGGTGACGATCTGGATCAACCCCGAGCGCATGGCGGTGATCGCCTCGAAGCGAGCCCCCGGGACATCGCGCCTGGCGCGAAGCTGCGCCAAGTCGGTCCCAGCAGCCTTCGCCACGGCTGATGCCGTGATGTCGGGCTCGAACTCCGGGTCGCGCAGGATCCCGAAGTCGATCAGGACGGGCTCGACACCCAGCCCGAGGAGGAGATCGCGGACGAACAGGTTCTCGCGTCCCTTGGTGTCGAACGCACCGGGGAGCAGGACCGTCGGCCGACTGGCGGCTGGCATCGTGTCTCCTAGTCCTTCATCGAGGTGGCGCCCGGACCGAGCTTGAGCTGGCGCATCTGCTTCGCCGCCTGCCTGACAGACGCAACGACCGGGAGCCGCTCCATCGACGAGCCCGCGATGTAGCCGACTGCCGAGGTGGCGGCCAGCACCTTCGCGACGTTCTCGGCGTTCTCCAGCGGGCCGCCGTGGGCCACGACCATCGCGTTGGGGTCGACCGAGCGAGCCGCGTCGATCATCTCCTGGGTCCGTTTGATCGCATCAGCGATGTCTTCGGCTGGGTTCTCGGACGCCTTCGTGTTGCCGAGGTGCGCGGCGATGACGTCGGTCCCCGCGGCCGCCAGGGCCGACGCGTCCTCAGGGCTGAAGGCGTACAGCACCGTGAAGATGTCCCGCTCGCGGCAACGGCGCGCCATCTCGACCTCGCGTGCATAGCCAATCCCGAACGATTCCATGAGCCGGCGCATCTCCCCCTCGTACACCCCGGCCGTCGGAGTGTTCGTGACGCCCGAGTAGCCGACCGCGAGCACGCCGTCCAAGAGCTGGTCGAGCGTGCGATATGGATCGGCAGCCCCGACCCCGGCGACGACCGGAACGTCCCCGGCAACCGGGATGACCCGACTCGCCATCTCGACCGTGATGGCGTTGGCGTCGCCATAGGGGAGATAGCCGATGATCGATGGATGTCCATCCATGCGGAACTTCGCGATGTTGTATGTCATCAGGACATCGATGTCTTCGGACCGCGCTGCCGACGCTACGAGCCCGACGCCCGCTGCTCCGAAGATCACGGCCTCGCCCGCGTCGATCCGGCGATGAAGACGATCAAGAACGGATTGACGATCGGACGGCATTTGAGCTACCTCCTTGAATTGCATCGAGATACCGACCGGGGAGTGGGCCCGAAGTGGCATCTCGTCAATGTGGGGGACGCTCAGAGTCCTGGGGCACCGGAAGCACGTTGATGGCGGTGCCGATCGTGTGTTTGGCCGGGAATGGCCACGTCGAGGTGATGCACACCTTCGCCCGTGAGCGACCTGCGTCAGTCTCGAGCGCCGAACTGCACCCACCTGGCCGCCGGACGGCGCTGGTCCTGGTGGAGCGGAATCTGATTGGGACCCAGGTCGCTCACGGTCGCCGGGACGTCCATCGCGGCGAGCCAACCATATCAAGATCGATGCTCGGTCGGGCGCCCGGCGGTCGTAGATCTCGGCTCAGGTGGAGCGAGGGCTGCCGCTCACAGCGAGGCCAACAGGCTCGCTTGGGACCGCCTGGTCGAGCACAACCGATTCGACTGGGCCGGCATGCGGGCCGCATGCCTACGGGCGACCCGAGAGCTTGACTCGGCCGTACCTTCGGATGGCTGGAGGAGAGCTTCCGCATCTCGATGCGACTTCTACCCGAGACCGAGCCGGCACCCTCGTTCGGCCAGTCCCCAAGCGGGTCTCCCAGCACGCCGTACTGCCGTAGCCGGTCCCTCGGCGCCGCTCGCCCTTCTCGATGCAGGGCGGCCGTTCGTCGGACGGCACGGCTTCGTGACCGGCGGCTTCCGGCCAGTGCTGGCGGCAATGTTCGAACCCTGTCCGCAGCAGTCCTCTCGGGCGAGGGCGCCGATGGCGCCTGACTCACAAGCCATTTACGGTATACGCCTAGCTGGCGCCGGGATGTGCGGATGACTCATCCCGGAATCGGACAGAGATCGCTGTCCTTCACGCTCAAACGATGGCTTGCGAGCCCTGATTCCCGCGTCTACCTCTGGATCAGGGGGTTCCAGGTTCGAAATCCTGGCGCGCCAGCCAACTCCCCGACATGTTGGGGTCTGCCTGAGGGCGGACCGCCAGATGACGTGGTTCTGAGGGTGGCGGACGGCATCTCCAAGGCGGCTGGGCGATGCAATTGGCGCCTGACCAACGAGGGGGTGGCACCCCATTGCCTGAGCGCACTCGCAGATCGAGTGATCGAGCCATCGCCCCTCATCTGACCGATCCTGGGTCCAACCTGCTCCTGGTGCAACGGGCCACCGCTTGGCCGGCGATCGCTGGCACTCCTTGCCCAACACCATCCGACTTGTCCGTCGGCGGCATGTCGACGCACAGCCATCGCGTTCGGTTCGCCGGCCACGGCGCCGTCCGCCTCGTCGACCCTGTCCAGCACGAAATATGGGTCGAGCGGTCCCACCGGATCGACGCCGACGAGTTCTACGACCTCCCCGATGGCGTCGCGATCGACGAGTCCGGTCTCTTCGCCGAGCGCCTGCGGGAGTGGGAGGACTGCTGCAACTACGACCGTCCCCACGGCGGCCTCGGCGGTCAGACGCCCTATGAGAGACTGTGCCAGAAGACCGGAGCCGCGGTATGACCCGCCATCGTCAGTTGCACATCTAGCGAGGCGCGGCGCTGGCTGCGTCCCGTGCGGCAAAGACCTCGCGTGCGGCCGCGAGGCCGTTGAGCGTCGCTGGGAAGCCCGCATGCAGCGCCACCTGGAGGAGGATCTCAACGATCTCCTCCCGCCGCCAGCCAACATTGAGGGCCCCATTGATGTGCGCTCGCAGTTGCGGCCCGGCGGTACCGAGCGCCGCGAGTGACGCGACGCTGACGGCCTCGCGCGCTTTGAGGTCGAGAGCGGGACGCGCGTAGATCTCACCGTAGAAGAAATCGACGACGTATCGGTCGATATCCGGCAACACTTCGCGCAGTTGCTCGATGGGGCCCAGGTCCCCGATCACCTCGCGATAGATTTCCAGGCCGCGACCGTCATCCATGCCCATTCCGGGCCTCCAAACTTTGCAGGGTCAGACGCGGGAGTCACGCGATTCCCAGGAGGTGGCCAGCACCGCAACCAGCACGACGACGCCGAACGCAATATTGCGGACTGCGGGCGGCAGCACGAGAGCAGTGAGGAGCGTGCCAAGAAGCGTGAGCATGATTGCGCCGCCCAGCGACCCGACCGGGGAGCCGCGTCCGCCGGTGATCGCGGCCCCACCTACGACTACCGCGGCGATCGACGGCAGCAGGTACGGGTCGCCCATGTTGACGAAGGCGAGGGTGGAGTAGCCGGTGAGTAGCACCCCCGCAATCGCGGACATGACGCCCGATACGACGTAGGCCGAGATCACGATGAGGGGCACGCGAACGCCGGCGAGCCAGGTGACGTGCGCGTTCGTGCCGACCGCATAGACCCGCCGTCCGTACGGCGTCCGTCGGAGAGCAACGATCGTGACGGCGTACAAGAGTGCGACCAGGAGGAACACGGGCGGTAGCCACCCGAGTAACCGCCCGGACATCAGGTCTGTGATCACGGGCGGCGTGAGCCCTGTCGGCGTGCCGTTCACCGCGACCAGGGTCAAGCCGCGGAGAACCACGTTCATTGCGAGGGTCATCACCAGCGGCGAGACGCCAAGGATCGCCACGCCAATCCCGTTGGCGAGGCCGAGCACCACGCCGAACAGCAGTATCGCGGGGAGGACCCAGACCAGCGCCCCGTCCAGGCCGGCGGTCATGGTAGTGAGCATGATTCCGGCCGTGGCCATGCCCCAGGGGACCGACATGTCAATGCCACCGGTGAGGATCACCAGCCCTTGCCCGATCCCGAGGACAGCCAGGAAGGTCGAGAGCGTCAGGATGGTCCGGATGCTCTCGAACGTCGCGAGGTTCGAGCTGACAGCCGCCGCGGCCACCGCGAGGACGACGATCGCAACATAGACTGGCAGGACGACACGGTTGTCGGCGATGAAGGAACGGATGCGCCGTTTCGAGCCCACCGTGGTCACCTCGCGTCCCTCGCCGCGCGCCGACGCGCGATGCGTGCCACAAGCGTCGGCAGGACGACGGCGAGGATCAGCACCGCCCCCTGGACCACGTCGGTCCAGTATGACGTCACGCCCAGCGAGAGCAGCACGCTGCCGAGCGTCGCCACCACGAGCGCGCCGAGCACTGTGCCAACGAACGTGCCGCGTCCCCCACCGAGCGGCGTGCCGCCGAGGATGACAGCGGCGAAGGCCGTGAGCAGGAATGGCGTGCCGATGTTCGCGTCTCCCCCTGTGCTCTGGGCGCTCAGGAAGAGGCCGGCAATCGCGTAGCAGACCCCCGCGGTCGTGTAGGCGAGAAGCTTGCCGCGTGTCACGCGAACCCCGCTGCGGCGGGCTCCAACCTCGTCGCCGCCGAGAGAGAACAGCACGTTCCATGCCGAGCTTTGGCTGAACACGGCGATCGCCCCCACGATGGCCGCGATCCAGATGAGCGCCACCGGGACGCCGCCGAGCGACCCGCCAGTGAGATCGGAGACATAGCCCGGGATCACGCCTCCCGGCTGCGGCATGATCAGCAGGGCGACCCCGGACCAGATGAACATCGCAGAGAGTGTCACGATGATCGACTGGATTCGGACGACGGCGATGAGGACACCATTTGCGAGCCCGGCGAGGCCACCGACCAGCAGGATGGCGGCGATCACGAACGGGTCGCTGACCGTTCCGGCCAAGAGGGTGGCCGCAAGGACGTTCGCGAGACTCATGAGTGCGCCGACGGAGAGGTCGAAGCCACCCGCAACGACGACGAACGTCAGACCGATCGCCGCCCACACGAGCGCGAGCGCCCCGTTGAGCAGGATGCGCATCTGGATCGTTGAGAGGATCTTGCCGGATTGTGCCTGGTACACGACAAGGAGCACGACGAGGATGACGCCAGCGATGATCGCGCCCTGATTGCGCGACACGGCGCGGACGCGTCTGGCGCGAGGCTGCGCGGGGGCGAGCGTGGCGGCCATCAGAGGCCCGCTTCCGCGGCTTCGCGGACGTGGCCCGTCATCGGCGCGAGGATTGCCTCCGCGTCGAGATCGGGCTGGAGCAGCTCGGCAACGACGCGTCCCTGGTACAGGACCAACACTCGATCGGCGAGGTGCACGAGCTCGTCCAAGTCAGTCGAGTACAGGATCACGCCCTTCCCGGCGCTCGCGAGACGGATGATCTGAGCGCCGATCTCGTACTTCGTCCCTACATCGACACCTTGCGTGGGGTCATCAAGGAGGATCACCTCCGCATCGGTCATCAGCCACTTCCCGAGGAGCACCTTCTGCTGGTTACCCCCGCTCAGGGCACCGACCGGCAGGCTGACGCGATCCTCCGCAAGGTCCAGGCTGCGCGCCATCGTCAGCACGGCCGCCCGCTCTGCGCCCTCGTCGATGAGGAGTGCCCTCGTGAACTGGCCCACCACGGGGAGGGACATGTTCCAACCCACGGTCATGGGGAGGAGCAGCCCCTCTCTGGCCCGGTCGGCCGGGATGAGTACGATCCCGGCCTTGATCGCGGCGCCCGGCGACGTGATCCGCACTGGGCCGCCCCGTCGGGAGATCGACCCACCCGTCGTGGCCACAAGGCCTCCGAGCGCTTGGAGGATCTGGCGCTGACCCTGGCCGTCGAGGCCGGCGAGCCCGAGCACCTCCCCGCCTGCCAGCGTGAACGATGCCTCGCGCAGCAGGCGAGGCACCGCCATGGCGCGAACTTCCAAGACCGGCTCCCGGGCAGGCCGCGCATGCTCGCCTCGATCAGGAAAGGCGGCCGCGAGGCTTCGCCCGAGCATGAGCTGGACGATGGCAGCATCGGTGACCTCGGCAGCGACGAGGGTGCCGACGTTCTGGCCGTTGCGGAGGATGGTGACGCGATCGCAGATCTCGCGGATCTCGCCCATCCGGTGAGAGATGATGACGATCGCGGTCCCGCGCGATCGTTCTTCAATCAGCAGACCGAACAGCCAGTCGACCTCGGGCTGGCCCAGGGCGGAGGTCGGCTCGTCGAGGAGCAGGATCTTGGGCCGACGCGCGAGCGCACGCACGATCTCGAGCCGCTGGCGTTGAGCGAAGGAGAGGTCCTCGACCAGATCCTCGGGGTCGATGTCGTCGACGTCGAAGGCAGCGAGCACTTTTGCCGCCTCGCGCCGCGAGCGCGCGACGGGCTTCAGCATGCCGGGCCGGCCGAGGTCGAGGTTCGCGGCCACGGTGAGACCCGGGATGAGGCTGAGGTCCTGATAGACCGTGGACAGGCCGGCGCGGATCATCTGGTCGGGATGACCGAACGCCACCGGCGCGCCGAGAACGGTGACGGCGCCGTCATCGGGCGCAAGCACGGCAGTGACGATCTTGATCAGCGTCGACTTGCCGGCACCGTTCTCACCCAGAAGCGCATGGATCTCCCCGGAACGCACCGAGAGGGACACGTCGTGCAGGGCAAGTGTCGTGCCGTAGTGCTTGTTGACCGCGGTTAGCGCGAGGACGTCTTCACCCATCAGGGCGCCTCCAGGCGGGGGAGGCCAGCTGCTGCGGGGGCGGAGCACCCAGCAGCAGCTGGCAGGGAGGAGCGACTATGACTTGCCGGTCACGTACGAGTCGAGCGTGAGCTCAGGCAGGCCCTCGAAGTAGAACGAAACGAAGTAATCGTCCGGGAACAGCCCCGTTGGGAACACGGTGCATCCGGCCTGGATATCCGTGCACTCCTTGAGCTCGCCGACCGCGATCCCGGGGTCGACCTTTGCAGGGGTCTGCTGGTAGACCGTGGGGACCGGGATGATGTACTTGCCCGGGATGTCGATGCCTTCGAGTTGCGCAACCGCGAGCTTGAGCGCGAGCGGCGCGTCGAAGGACGCGTCGGCGGTGCTCATGCCGGTCAGGCCAGCGGCCGCGAGGTCCTGGTCGACAAGCATCCGGTGCCAGCCGTTGGTGCCTTCACCCGTGGTCGGTACGAGCTTCAGGCCCTGGGCCTGCATCGCCCGCACGACGCCGTCAGATCCTGCCTCGGACCACACCCCCTGGATGTCCGGGTGCGCGGCGAGTGCCTGGGCGGCCTGCGTCTGCGACACGGCCGCCGACCAGTCGCCATTGATCTCGGCAACCACCTTGAGGTCCGGGTACTGGGCGAAGACCGCCTTCGCGGCCTCGTCGCGCTGCACCATTGGGCCCGTTCCGGCAACGCCGTGGTTCATCAAGATGTTGCCTGTGCCGTTCATGGCATCGGCGAGCCACTCGGCCATGACCTTGCCCTGGAGCGCGTAGTCGACGCCGACGAAGTGGGAGCAGGTCTCGGTCGAGTGGCCGCTATAGAAGACGACGACGATGCCGGCGTCGCACGCGGCCTTGACCGTGTTATTCAGCCCGTCCGGCGAGATCGCGAAGCCGATGATGGCGTTCACACCCTCGGCGATCAGCTGGTTGATCTGCGCGTTCTGCTTCTGCACGTCCGGGCCCGACTGGGTCACGGTGAGCTCGACGTGATCCTTGTAGGCGCCGAGCCCGGTTAGCGCCTGAGCGGCGTACTGGTTCTCGGTTTGCCAGCCGTTGCCGAAGTAGCTCATGCTCAGGCCGACCTTCCAGTTGCCCTCCACGGGAAACAGGTCGACGGCCGGGTCAATGCCGGCTGCTGCACTGGGTGCCTCCGACGCGCCAGTCGATGCGGCCGCTGACGGGGCCGCCGTGGCGGTGCCGCCACCGCAGGCGCTGACGGTCAGGGCCGCGATCGCTGCGACGCCGAGAAACCGGCGCCACTGGTTGAAGTACACGGGGGTGTCCTCTCTCTTTCGTTGGTGGGATCGACGGCTGGGGATCAGGTGAGGGTCGACTTCGGCACCTCCGGGAACCCGCCCTGCTGGTACTTCTTGATCTCCGGGTCGTGGTTCATGAAGATCCGGTCTGCGTATCGGCGCATCTTCTCGATGGAGGCCAGGCCCTCCTCCACGGAGGTCAGTCCGCCTGGCGGGGTCGGCCGCGTGAAGTTCTCCATGAAGCAGGCCGCATCGCCGGCGATGCACAGGAGGCCCTCGCCTGTCTGGACGAGGATCGACTGGTGGCCCGCCGAGTGGCCAGGCGTCTCGATGGTCTTGATGCCCGGGACGACATCAAAGAGGTCCTGGTCAATCAGCGTGTAGTTCATGACGCTCAATGGCTCGCGGTCCCAGTTGTGCCCGTACAGCCAGGCCTGCGTCACGATGGGGTTCTTCGCGAACTCCCACTCGCGTAGCGAGACAAAGAACCGCGCATTGGGGAGGCGCGGGTTGTTCTCGCTGTGGTCGTAGTGGAGGTGCGAGTTGATTACGATGTCGATGTCGTTGAAACCCCAGCCGAGCTCGGCCAGGCCTGCTTCGAGCGTCTCGTCCTTCTCCTGCCAGCATGGGTGGTATGGCACGTACTTCTCGGGATCGCTGATCCCCGTGTCCACGAGGATTTTCAGGCCGTTCCCCTCGACGGCGGCCCCCCAGACCGGGACCGTAACCTTCGTGCCGACACCGCTCATGTAGGTCATGGCAGATTTGTCGAGGATGATGTTGCCCAGATTGATGGCGGTGACCCTATAGGTGGGGATCACGAAGTTCGTGCTCATACTGTCGCCTCCGTGTCGTGTGAGGCTGCGTCGATCGCCTCGAGCAGTCGCAGGTATGCCGTGGCACCAGGGTCCGCATGACCGCGCGTGCGCTCGCCGACCCATGCGGCGCGGCCCCGCACCGAGACGAGATCGAGGGTGGCGTCGACCCCGGTGCGAGCCGCCTCGAGCGCTGCCGAGAACGGTGCACTCGGGTGCGTTGCCGCGGCCTCCAGGCTGGGCACCAGCGCGTCGAGGACCGTCTTGTCGCCCACCTCGGACTTGCCTCGTGTCGCGATGGCCTGAGCAGCGACACGCCCGGCCTCGATGAGGTCCTCACCCGTCACTGTCTCGCGGTCGCCCAATGAACGGGCACCGGCCAGCAGGGCAGACGCCACCAAAGCGGCAAACGTCGACGGGTTGGCCCGGGCAACGGCCGGGCCCATGGCTCGGAGGACCTCCCCGGGCGTTGCCTCCGCGGGTAGCCCATCCAGTGCGGCGCGCGCCGCCATACTCCCCTCCGAGACCGTAATCCCGAGGTCACCGTCCCCGATCGCGGCATCGAGGTCACGCAACTCGTCTGATGCGGCAGGCATCCTGGAGAGGGCGGCCGACAGCAGCCGGCGGAGTTCGAGGCCCGTCATTGCCGGAAGAACGGGGAGCGTGCCGGAGCGTCGAGCAGCTCGGTGAGGCGGCCGTCAAGGCGCATGATTGTCAGAGAGGCTCCGGCCATCTCAAGACTCGTCGCGTACTCACCGATGTACGGGCGGTGGATGGCGATCCCGGCCGCGGTGAGTCGGGCGTTGATCCGCCGGTACAGGACGTAGAGTTCCTCGAGAGGGGTTGCGCCAAGGCCGTTGACCATCACTGCGACCCGATCTCCTGGCGCGAGCGCCAGATCGGCGCTGATCGCGCCCAGGAGGTCATCCGCGATTGCGTCCGCAGGTTCGAGCGCGCCCCGTCGGACGCCGGGCTCGCCATGGATGCCGATGCCGATCTCCATCTCGTCGGGCCCAAGCTCGAACGTGGGCTTGCCGGCCGCGGGGAGGATCGTGGGCGAAAGGCCGACACCCATCGAGCGCGTGTTCGCAATCGCATGCCGGGCAACATCGGCGACGGCCTCCAAGTCGTCGCCGCGCTCCGCGGCGGCGCCGGCGCACTTGAACGCGAACACCATGCCAGCGACGCCTCGGCGGGTGTCCGCTCGATCGGCCGGGGCGGATGCAACATCGTCCGCGACAAGCACCGTCGTGGTAGTAATCCCCTCGGCCTCCGCGAGCTCGCCCGCAAGGTCGAAGTTCATGACGTCGCCGCCGTAGTTGCCGTAGAGGTAGAGGACTCCGGCACCGCCGTTTACCGCGCGCGTCGCGTCGAGGACCTGGTCCATCGACGGTGACGAGAAGACGTTGCCGATGGCGACGCCAGTACACAGGCCGACGCCCACATATCCCAGAAAGACGGGCAAGTGACCTGAGCCGCCTCCGGTCACGATGCCGACGTGCCCTGTTACCGGAGCATCAGCGCGGACGAGCGCGCGCCTATCGGGTGATGCCGCGCGGAGCATGTCGGGATGGGCAACCAGTAGCCCGTCGAGCATCTGATCCACGAAGCTCGCGGGCTCGTTGATGATCTTCTTCATCCCCATCCTCCGGTCAAAAGCGATCGCTTTGGCCGCTCCAAGGGGACGCCTGCGAGCGAGTTCGCTCAGTATACGCCATCTTTGCGCACTTAAGTCTGCTCATTTCTGCTCATTCTTGGGTTGCCCGTCCGGTATGCTCAGTCCTCAGGAGGGTCGCGATGCACCAGGACGAGCCGGAAGCGCGCGAACCGCTGGTCGCCGAGCGGCGGCTGCGGATCGCGGAGATGATCCGATCCGCTGGGGGCGCATCGGTTGACGAACTTGCGCGGTCCCTCTCGGTCTCGCCCTCGACGGTCCGGCGCGATCTGATCTGGCTCGCGAACCACAGGATCATCGCCCGGACATGGGGCGGCGCTGTTGCGGGTGACGCGGTGCGGGCGCAACGGACGGAAGATCACGTGCTCGCGAGCCGACAGAAGGAGAACGCCCAGGCGAAGGCGGAGATCGCCAAGGCAGCCGCGGACCTCGTGAACGACGGCGACGCCATCGTCATCGACGCCGGGTCGACCACGGAACTGATGGCACCTCATCTGCTATCTCGCAAGCGGCTGACGGTTGTCACCACCTCGCTCCCGCTCGCCTGGCAGTTGCGTGGCCAGGCGAACATCGAGCTCATCGTCACCGGGGGGCACGTCCACACGCGTGCAAGCTCGCTGGTCGGTGTCCTCGCCGAGCAGGCGCTCGCGCAGCTGTTCGTTGACATAGCGTTCGTCGGCGCCCGTGGCTTGACACCTGTGAACGGCCTGACAAACCCGGTCCTGGAGGAGGTCCCCATGAAGCGCCTGATGCTGAAGATCGCGCGGCGGTCAGTGGCGCTTGTGGACAGCGAAAAGTGGGGGCGGGTATTCATGGGACTCATCGCACCCGTTACCGGCGTGAACATCATCGTGACGGATACGCAAGTCCCGGGCGGAATGCGCGACGAGGTCGAGTTGCTGGGTACTGAAGTGCTCGTGGCCGGAACCTCGGCAACGTAAGCGCGCGACCGCCCCGACCCCGACCACCAAAACGACCGAGCTGGCGCCTTAGGACGGCGTCCAGCGCAATCAGCCCTAGATGCCGCGATCCGCCCGATCTGGCGAGGCCGTCGAGATGTGCCACAACTACGAGTCGATGCAGCTCTGCTGACCAGATCCTTGCGGTGAGGGCGCCCGACAGCAGCCGCGACCTCCTTGGGATCCGCCTGCGCGGCGTGGACCGACTGGTCCCCAGCGGCCGCCGCCCGGAGCCCGTCCTGTCGGACGTCGATGCCGTTGATCTCGGCCAGATGGGCCGTCTCAACGGTGGTGCGGGACCGGCCATAAGACAGCGCGGGGTACCTCAAGGATCGGGCGCCGGCTGCGGCGGTGCCCTATCGGTGCACGCCATGCCTGCTCGTGCTCCTGGCCGCCATCGCAAAGGGAACCCAGCAGGCACGGATGGCGCGTGACTGATCGGCCATCTACGATGTGGGCCTGACTTGAGCCAGGAGCGCTGCCCCGGTGACCGAAGCGACCCCCTCCCCCACCCCGGAACGGACCGACTTCATCCGCGACATCGTGGCCGCGGACCTGCGCACGGGCCAGCACGAGACCGTCGTCACCCGCTTCCCGCCGGAGCCCAACGGCTACCTGCACATCGGGCATGCCAAGTCCATCTGCCTCAACTTCGGCATTGCCGCGGAGTTCGGCGGTCGCTGCAACCTCCGGTTCGACGACACCAACCCGGTCAAGGAGGAGCAGGAGTACATCGACGCCATCGAGGCAGACGTGCGCTGGCTCGGCTTCGACTGGGGCGAGCACCTCTACCACGCGTCCGACTACTTCGAGCAGCTGTACGCCTGGGCCGTCCACCTGGTCGAGACCGGCAACGCCTACGTGGACGACCTCACGGCCGACGAGATCCGCGAGCACCGCGGCACGCTGACCGAGCCCGGGCGCGACTCGCCCTGGCGGGACCGCCCCGTCGCAGAGAGCCTCGACCTGTTTGCGCGGATGCGGGCGGGCGAGTTCGAGAACGGGGCACGCGTGCTGCGCGCCAGGATCGACATGGCGGCGCCCAACATCATCCTGCGCGACCCGGTGCTCTACCGGATCGTGCACGCCGAGCATCCGCGGACCGGCAGTGCGTGGTGCATCTACCCGACGTACGACTTCGCGCACGGCCAGTCGGATGCGATCGAGGGTGTCACCCATTCGATCTGCACCCTGGAGTTCGAGAACCATCGGCCCCTCTACGACTGGTTCATCGACAACCTCCCGGTTCCCTCCCGTCCGCGCCAGTACGAGTTCGCACGGCTCAACCTCACCTACACGGTGCTCTCCAAGCGCGTGCTGCTGCGGCTCGTGAACGAGGGCCTGGTGCGCGGCTGGGACGACCCCCGGATGCCGACGATCGCGGGCATCCGCAGGCGCGGCTTCCCCGCCGAGGGGATCCGCGACTTCGCGGCGATGATCGGCGTGGCCAAGGCCGACAGCGTCGTGGAGTTCGGTGCCCTCGAGCACGCGGTCCGCGGCGTGCTGAACCGGACCTCGCCCCGGCGCTTCGGGGTGCTCAACCCGCTCAAGGTGGTCATCGAGAACTTCCCCGATGGCGCGTCCGAGGAGATGGACGTCGTCAACAACCCCGAGGACCCGTCAGCCGGGACCCGCAAGGTCGAGTTCGGGCGTGAGCTGTGGATCGAGCGCGACGACTTCATGGAGGAGCCGGCGCCCAGGTTCTTCCGCCTGGCTCCCGGCCGCGAGGTGCGGCTGCGATCCGCCTATTTCGTGACCTGCACCGGGATCGTGAAGGACGAGGCCGGCGACATCGTCGAGCTGCGCTGCACGTACGACCCGGCGACGCGTGGTGGGGACTCCCCGGACGGGCGGCGGCCCAAGGCGACGCTCCACTGGGTGTCGGCCGCGCACGCCGTTCGCGCGGAGGTGCGGCTATACGACCACCTGTTCAGCAGGCCGGATCCGGGCGCGGACGGCGACCTGTTCGCGGACCTGAACCCCGCATCCGAGACCGTGATCCGCGGTGCCCTCGTGGAGCCGTCACTGGCGGAAGTGGCGGTTGGGGAAACCGTGCAGTTCGAGCGGCTGGGCTACTTCTGCGCGGACACGGAAACGACGCCCGGCGCGCCGGTGTTCAACCGGACGATGACGCTCAAGGACACCTGGGCGAAGGTGCAGGCGAAGGGGTAGCGCCGGCCACACTGGACCTGCCGCTCCCCGGGCGGCCGGGTCAGTCGGAGCAGTGCGCGGGCACCTTCTTCACCTTGGCGACCCAAGTGTACCCGGCAGCCTTGCATGTCTTCTTGGTGGCGTACTCGGACGGCGGCGTGGTCGCGTTGAGCTCCACCCCGGGGACGGCCTGCATCCGGTTGCCCACATCGGACAGTGTCCCGGACGTCCGTGAGCCCAGGAAGAGCGCGGCACCGATCACGAGGACCGCGACGAGCGCCACGGCCAGCATGTATTCGACCAGCGCCTGCCCGAACTCATTGGGCTGGCGAGAGCTGCCCACGGTGCGGGGGCGAGCGGTGTTGAGGGACATTGGCGACCTCCAGTCGCTTGTGGCTTGCCCTCACCCTACCCAGCCACGTCCCGGTCCAGCCACCCCACGAAAGTCCCAGACGTGGGTCGAGACGCCTAGCGGAGATCCGCCGTGAGATCCGCGATCGAGTCCACGACCTGGGACGGCCGGAAGGGGTACCTGTCCACGTCGCCGGCGGCCGTCGACCCCGTCAGCACCAGGATCGTGTGCATGCCGGCCTCGAGGCCCGACTTGACGTCGGTGTCCATCCGGTCCCCGATCACCGCCGCCGTCTCCGAGTGGCCGTCGAGGGCATTGAGGGCACTGCGGATCATCAGCGGGTTCGGCTTGCCCACGAAGTAGGGCTCGACGCCAGTCGCGCGGCTGATGAGGGCGGCGACCGCGCCCGTCGCCGGCACCGGCCCGTCCGGGGTCGGGCCACTGGGGTCCGGGTTGGTGGCGATGAAGCGGGCCCCATCGGCGACCAGGCGGATCGCGCGCGTCACCCGCTCGAAGCTGTAGGTGCGGGTCTCGCCCAGGACGACGTAGTCGGGATTGCGCTCGGCCAGGGTGTAGCCGGCGTCGTGCAGGGCCGTGGTGAGCCCCGACTCACCGATGACGAACGCCGATCCGCCCGGCCGCTGCTTGCGCAGGAACCGTGCGGTCGCCAGGGCGGACGTCCAGATGCACTCCGCTGGGACGTCGAGCCCGCTGGCGCGCAGGCGTGCCGCGAGATCCCGTGGTGTGTAGATGGAGTTGTTGGTCATGACCATGTAGCGCATGCCAAGCGCAGCGAGGCGCGCCAGGAAGTCGCCGGCGCCGGGGATCTCGGTCTCCTCGTGGACCAGCACGCCGTCCATGTCGATCAACCACGATCGGATCTCGGCTGGGGTCATCGTTCCTCCCTGTCGCGCCGCGTCGCCCGCTCGGCGAGTACGCGCACCGAGCCACGGAAGATGAGGCCGTGGACAGGGTAGAGCGCGTACCAGTATGCCAGCCCGGGGAGTCCCTTCGGCTCGAACAGGGCGGTCTGGACAAGACGGCAGCCGGTGTCCGTTTCGGTCACCTCGTACTGGAGCCAGGCACGGCCGGGCACCTTCATCTCGGCCCGCAGGCGGAGGAGGGTGGGCCGCCGGACCTCTTCCACCCGCCAGAAGTCCACCGCGTCGCCCACCCGCAGGTGGTCGGGGTCGCGCCGGCCGAGGCGCATGCCCACGCCACCGACCAGCTGGTCCGCCAGCCCGCGAATGCGCCACAGGGCGTTCGCGTACGGCCAGCCGGCATCGCCACCCAGGGATTCGATCTCGCCGAATACCTGCTCCGGCGAGGTTGCGACGCTCCGCGCCCGACGCTCCACGATCATCCCCTCGAGCGATGTCACCGAGGCGAGACTGGCCTTGCCGGGTGCGACCAGGGCGTCGAACCACGTCGACTCCACGTCGTGGCGGTCTGTGCGGTCGATCGCGCGCCCGAGCGCTTCGTCCAAGGTGAGCGGCTGGAGGCCAAAGGCAGCCGCGGGGCCGGGATCCCGCACGACCACCTCGTTGCGCAGGCCTTCAATGAGCGGTCGGGCGATCGAGGCCGGCACCGGAGAAACGAAATTCACCCAGTACGAGCTGAGGCGCGGCGTCAGGACCGGGACCGGGATCATGAGTCGGCGCAGTCCCCGGAGACGAGCGTAGGCCTGCATCATGTCGCCGTACGAGAGGATGTCCGGCCCCCCGATCTCGACGACTCCATCGATCTCCGGATGGTCGAGCGCGCCGACCAGGTAGTCCAGGACGTCACGGATCCCGATCGGCTGACAGCGGGTGCCAACCCAGCGCGGCGTGATCATGACCGGCAGGCGCTCCGTGAGGTGGCGCAGGATCTCGAACGAGGCGCTCCCCGACCCGATGATGACCGCGGCCCGGAACTCGGTGACCGGGACGCCGTGTGCCGCCAGCTCGGCACCGGTCTCGTGACGGCTGGCGAGATGGTGGGAGAGGTCGGCGTCATCGTCACCGAGCCCCCCGAGGTAGACGATCCGTGCCACCCCCGCCCGCGCCGCCGCGGCGGCGAAGTTTCCTGCGGCCGTCCGGTCCCGCTCACGGAAGCCGCGCTCGCCCGCACCCATTGAGTGCGCCAGGTAGTAGGCGACATCGACGCCGTCGAGCACCGCTGCCAGCGTGGCCGGAGCGAGCAGGTCCGCCGCGACGACGCGCGCGTCGGGGAACCGGGCCTCGAGCGGCCGGGCGTCCCTGCTGGTGAGGACGACGTCCTCACCCCGGGCGAGAAGGAGCCCGGCGAGGCGACCGCCGATGTACCCACTGGCGCCCACCACAAGGATCCGCATGCAGGGAGTATGCGGCCTGTGGCCGCGGCGACCATCGGGTGCCTGACCGTCCGGCGGTGCCGGCCCGGCCGTGGTCACGCCTCCTTGGGCAGCCTCCCGAACAGGCCCAGCATGGAGCGCATGAAGCGGTGACCGCCGTCCGACGTCGGTCCGTACATGAGCGGGCAGCCTCCGGCGATCGAGGCGATGCCGTTCGCGCGGCAGAACTCGTGTGCCTCGGCGGACACGCTGCCGCCGCTGAACGACCGGTGCATCCAGACCCGCGTGATCCCGAGCTCCTGGCACTCGCGGGCGACCGACGGCGTGACATCCGGCGTCGTGGCGATCACCACCGCATCGACGCCACCGGGGATCGACGCGAGATCGTGGAAGCAGGGGTCGCCCTCGACGGTGTCGGCATTCGGGTTGACCGCAAACACCTCGTAGCCGCGATCCTTGAGACGCTGGTAGACGATGTTGCCGCCGTGCTTGCCTCCGGGCTCGCGCGAGACGCCGACGACGGCAATGCGGCGCTGGGCCAGGAAGTCCTCCGTGGCCTGGCTGATGGTGGGCACGATTCCTCCGGGATGGATGCGTATGGCTGGCGAGTCGGCAGCCATGGTCTCGCCACCGTCGGCCGTCGTGGGAGTGCCGTTGCTCCCGCACGGCGCAGCCGTTGTCACTGGTCCGCGGGGCGGAGGTTCCCTGTCGTGTCCGCCTACGCGAGCGCAGCGGCGATGGCCGCCACGTGGTCCGCGGTGGTGCCGCAGCACCCGCCGATGATCGTCGCCCCGGCATCGGCCGCCCGGCGCGCATAGCCCGCAGCCTCCTCGGGCGTTCCCGGGTAGACGGTCCGACCGTCCGGCTCGCGTCGCGGCGCTCCCGCGTTGGCCTTGGCGATGATGTGCAGGCCGGGCGCCGCGGCCACGAGCGCGGAGATGACCTCCTCGACCGACGCGAACCCATCCCCGCAGTTGGCGCCGACGCCTGCGACCCCGTGCTCCGCAAGCGTCGTGGCGGCGCCGGACGGCGTGTCACCGAACATCGTGCGGCCACGCTTGAACACCAGCGTCGCGATCACCGGGACACCGGGCGCAGCTTCACGGGCACCGTCCACGGCCGCGACGGCCTCGCGCAGGTCCATCATGGTCTCCACCCAGAGGAGATCCACGCCCGCCGCCACGAGCGACGAGGCCTCCTCCGCGTAGGCCGCGCGGACGGCGTCCTCGTCCAGGTCCCCGTACGGCGCCAGCACGCCCCCCGTCGGCCCCAGGCTCCCGGCGACGATCACGCCCGGGCCCGCCGCAGACCGCGCGGCCGCGACCGCCGCCCGGCAGACCTCGGCGCTGTGTCCCTCGAGGGCCGACCCGGCGAGGCGCAGCGGGTTCGCCCCAAAGCTCGAGGTGAGGACGATCCGTGCGCCGGTCCGAACGTGACCGCGATGGACCTCGGTGATCGCGGCGGCCCCGGCTTCGGTGAGCAGCCACGCCTCGGGCGCCTCCCCGACGGGCATGCCCGCGGCAAACAGGGCGGTTCCCATCGCACCGTCGGCGACGATGGGTCGGGCGAGCGCGGTGGGGCCGTCGAGTCCGGGCATGACGGAAGCATACGGGCGGCCGGCGGGTTCGGCTTCACGGCCTCCGGACCTTCTCGTGAGCCGGCGTGCCCCGTCACCAGCCGTGATACACGGGCGCAGGCTCTGTTCAACCCGCGAACGACCTGCGGTCGGGACGCTAGATGCCGGTGTGGATGAAGGTCGTGAACGGCGCGCCAAGGGCATGGAGCCGGGTGATCCGGATCCCCTGCCGCGGATTGAGGGCGCTGACCACCCGGCCGTTCCCGATGTAGATCGCCGCGTGCGAACCGTTGCCATAGATCACGACATCCCCGATACGCGGGTTGCGGCGGCTCGTCCGGCCGTGGAGGCGACCCCAGCGGAGCATGCCGCGCGCCGAGTGTCCGCCGCCGATCCGCCGGCCCACGCCCGCACGCGTGTACGAGAAGTGGACGAGGCCGGAGCAGTCGAACGCCCTGGGGCCGATTGCGCCGCGCCGGTAGCGATCGCGAAGCTGCGCCTTTGCGACCCGGACGACACGGGCCCGGTAGTCAGGTCGCACGACGACGACGGGGGCGATGACCTGGGGGGCGAGTGCGGGGTCCGGCGTGGGGTCCGGGGATGGCGCCGGGTCGGCGGTCGGTGCCGGATCGGCCGTCGGCGTCGGATCGGGATCCGCTGCCGAGACGGGCGCGGCCTGCACGGAGACGGACGCGAGCGTGACGATGGTTGCGAGGCTGATGACCCGAAGGCCGTTGGTGACCCCCAATGGGCTCCTCTCTGTCCGAGCACGGCGGGCGACCGCCATGACGAAGGGACGGCGCCGCACGGCGCAGAGGGAGGGGGCTCACCCGTGACACAGGACAGGGGGAGCGCGCGAACGACGATCGACGAGGTGTCGACCGCTCGGCAGGAAACCCGCCGCGGCGGCGCTATGAAGCTGTAAACCCCTGTCGATGACGTTGCGGGCGGCACCCTATCAGCGATCCGCAGATCGCGCCGTCCGGGACCGCTGTCGGGCCCACCGCCTCACGTCCGCCTTGCAAGCCGGTGCCCACCCGGCGCACCCTGTCCCCATGACCCCGCTGGAGTCCCCTACCCCGCCCGCCGCGGACCTCGCCGCCGCCCGGGCGATCGTCGCCGGAGCCAGGGCCGACGGCAGGGCCACCCTCCTCGAGCCCGAGGGCCTCGCGCTGCTCGCGGCGGCCGGGATCAGCGTGCCGCGCTGGCACCTCGTGGCGGACGAGGCGGCCGTCGACGACGCCCTGCTGGCGGGTCTGCCCGGGGATCGCGTCGTGGTCAAGGTCGTGGCCGGTGGCATCCAGCACAAGACCGAGGTCGGCGGCGTGGCCGTGGTGGCGCGCGATCCGGCGGCCGTCCGCGCGGCGATGGCGGCGATGCGCTCCAGGCTGGACGACGCACCCGATGGCTTCATCGTGGCCGAGTTCGTCGAGCACGACGCGGGTCCCGGTGGCGAGCTGCTGCTCGCGCTGCGCTGGACGGACGACATGGGGCCGATCGTGGCGGTCGGTGCGGGCGGGATCCTCACCGAGGCGCTCGCGGCCGATCTCCTGCCCGGACGTGAGATCGCCATCGTCTCCCCTGCCCTGACGCCACCCGTGGGTATCGCGACCGCGCTCGCGGGCTCGACGGCGGTCCGGCTGGCCACGACCTCCGTCCGGGGTCAGGCGCCGCACCTGCGGGTCGAGGCGCTGGTCGACGTCGTGACCCGTCTGCTGTCCCTCGCCGTGCTGGCGCCGGACGACCTGCTCGAGATCGAGATCAACCCGGCGGCGGTCACCCCTGGCGGGGTCGTCGCGCTGGACATCCTCGTCACCCTGGGCGACGGACCGCGCCCGGCCAGGGCACCACGCCCGCTGCACAAGGTCGCCAGGCTCCTGGCCCCACGGTCGATCGCCATCGTCGGCGTCTCGTCCGGCTCGAACCCGGGGCGGGTCATCCTGGGCAACATCCTGCGGGACGGTTTCGCGCCCGGCAACGTCGTCGTCGTCAAGCCCGGCGCCGACAGCATCGACGGCGTCCGATGCGTGCCCGACCTCGCGTCGCTGCCGGCCAAGGTCGACCTGTTCGTGATCGTGCTGCCGGCTGCCGCCACCCCGGCCTTCGTCGCGGAGGTCGTGGAGCGTGACCTGACGGAGTCGATGATCGTGATCCCGGGCGGACTCGAGGAGACGGAGGGCGGAGGCGTCCTGGCGGCGAGGATGCGCTCGGCGCTCGCCGATGCCAGGGGCAGGGGCTCGGGCGGTCCGGTCATCAGCGGCGGCAACTGCCTCGGCATCCGGTCGCGACCCGGTCGCTACGACACCCTGTTCATCCCGCGGATCAAGCTGCCCCCCGGCTCCCGGCCCGCGCCCGTCGCGCTGATCACCGGCAGCGGCGCATTCGCGATCACCCGCCTGGCCCGGATGGCCCCGCTCGACCCGCGCTACGTGATCACCATCGGCAACCAGATGGACCTGACCGCGGGCGACTTCCTGACCCACCTGGCGGACGACCCGGGGGTCCGCGTGTTCGGGGTCTACGTGGAGGGGTTCGCCCGCCTGGACGGCCTGCGGTTCCTCGAGGCCGCCGCGCGCATCACCGCGTCGGGCCGGAGGGTGATCCTCTACCGCGCCGGTCGGACGGCAGCCGGGACCAGCGCGTCGGCCAGCCACACGGCGGCCATCGCGGGCGACGCGACGGTCACCCGGGAGCTGGCCCGGGCCGCCGGGGTCACGATCGCCGACACGCCCGCCGCCTTCGACGACCTGCTCCGGGTGTTCACGATGCTCGACGCCAGGCCCGCCAGGGGCCGCCGCCTGGGGGCGACCAGCAACGCGGGCTCGGAGTGCGTCACGATCGCTGACCACGCGGGCTCGCTGGATCTGGTCCCGTTCGCCGCCCCGACGGAGGCACGGCTCCTGGCGATCCTGGAGCCGGCCGGGATCGTGTCCGTGGTGGATGTCCACAACCCGCTGGACCTGACGCCCATCGCCAACGCCACGATCACCGCGGATGTCGGGCGCGTGATCCTCGAGGCCGACGAGATCGATGTCGGGATCGTGGGCATCGTGCCGATGACGGACACGATCGAGACCCTGGAGCCCGGCCAGCTGCACGACGAGGACCTGGACCGCCCGGGCGCGATCGCCTCGACGCTCGCACAGCTGTGGCGCGAGACCGACAAGCCCTGGGTGTGCGTGGTCGATGCCGGCTCGCTGTACGACCCGTTCCGGGATCGGCTGGCAGCGGCCGGGATCCCGGTCCTGGCAACGGCGGACGCGGCGGCGCGCGCGCTCGACGCCTGGTGCGACGCCACGCGGAGGTGATGCGCCGCCCGCCCCTGCTGCGCCGCCCACCGGTTCAACCGTCGGGGGCGCTGTGCTCTGAGCCGTTGAGCGCCACATCCATGGGGCGGACCGTCCCCGCCACCCGACAGGCGTGCCGCTGAGCGGCGCAAACGGGGCTGGACCCGACCGTACAACCGCCCAGCGGCACGGGCCCGGCGATGCGGTACGGGCGAGGTGGGCATCGGCCCGGGGCCGTCGCACGCCCGCGGCACGCCCGCGGCACGCCCGCTTAGGTCGCCCCCTCGCGCACGATCCGGCCAAGGTCCATGCGACCCACGCTCCGCAGGGCCGGGACCTGCGAGATCACGGCCACCAGGAGGATCGAGAGTGCCGTGACGAGGAACGTCGTGGGGCGCACGTGCAGGTCGAAGCTGAACAGGTCGCTGGAGAAGCTGGCCATGAACACGGCGGCCAGCAGGTAGCCCCCGACCAGCCCCGGCACGAGGCCCAGGATCGTCAGGAGGAGGTTCTCGGCGGTCACGAGGCGGGACACGGTG
Organism: uncultured Chloroflexia bacterium; assembly: GCA_963713975.1. Lineage (GTDB taxonomy): Bacteria > Chloroflexota > Limnocylindria > Limnocylindrales > CSP1-4 > CAIXZV01. Next base: position 2,552,178 of record OY970218.1, on the reverse strand, counting down.
CCGCTCGCCATCCCCAGCGCCCGCAGGGCCGCGAGCTCGGTCGCCCGTTCCGCGATGTTGGCGGTCATGGTGTTGAAGATGAGCGCGAACGCCATCACCGCGCCAAACACCAGCATCACCCCGATGAACACGTAGAACAGGCCCATGAACTGCTGGGCGAGGTCGTACAGGCCGCGGCTCGCGACGACGGCGGCCACCGTCGGCAGCGCGCTCAGCCGGTCCGCGACCGCCGTCGGATCGGCCCCGGCGCCGTACCGGACGAGCGCGGAGCTCACGAGCGGATCACCGGCGGCCCGGCCGGTCAATCCCGCCACGGTATCCAGCGAGGCGTAGGCGTACGTGCCGAAGGGCTCGTCCACGAACCCGGCCACCGGCAGGCTCGTCACGTTCCCGCCACCCAGGTCGACGTCCACGTCGTCGCCGACGCCCACGTCGAGGCGGTCCCGCAGGGCGGCACCGAGGAGCAGGCCCCGCGCCGGGAGGGCGAGCGTGGACCCGTCGGGCGCGATGAAGCCATGCATCGTCGTGTCCGGGCGCAGGCCGACGATCGTGGTCGCGTACCGGGCGTCCCCGTGCACGATGGCGCCCTGCGCGTCGAGCTCCGGCTCCGCGGCCGCGACACCGTCAACCCCGAGCGCGGACCCCACCTCCCCGGCGGGCATGGGCGCGACAAGGAGCACCGCGGCATCCTGCCGCTGGACCAGGCCGAACTGGCGGTCGAGCAGCACCTGGACGGTATCGATCATCCCCCACGACACGAGGACCAGCATGGTGGCGATGGCGATCCCGAGGATCGTCGAGACCGTCCGGCGCGGGCTGCGGCCCAGGCCCCGCAGCGACACGAGCCAGCGCGTCGGCAGCCGGCGAACCGGCGGGAGAAGGCGCTCGACCAGGCTGATGGAGCCGTGTCCGGCGGGCAACTCGCCGCGCATTGCCTCCGCCGGTGACGTGCGGGACGCGCGGCGTGCCGGCAGGTAGGCCGCGGCCGCTCCGGCGACCGTGCCCATGGCCAGGCCCACCAGGATCGTCAGCGGGCGCACCTCGATCACGGTGATCGGCACCGAGATCGTGGCGGTGTAGAGCCGCGAGATCGTGGCGGCGGCCAGGGCGCCCAGGATGACACCCAGCACGGACCCCACCAGCCCGACGATGAGCCCGAACGCCAGGTAGTGGCGCAGGATCGAGCGACGGGAGAATCCGCTCGCGAGCAGCATGCCGATCTGCGCCCGCTGGCTCGCCACGATCCGGCCCAGGAGCACCGACAGCGCGAGGGCGCCCGCCAGCAGGAACATCGCGGGGAATGCGATCGAGAGCTCGCCGAACCCGTTCACGTCCTCCTGCAGCGTGGCGCTCGAGGGCTGCTGATCCTGGGTCTCCGTGGACACCGCACCTGCGCCCAGGATGGCCGCCTCGAGTGTGCCGAGCGCACCGTCGGGGCCATCCGGCGCCAGCAGGAACAGGGCCTCGCGCTGGATCGCGGCGGGAGGCAGCGCCTCCACAAGCGCGCCCGGGCCGAACAGGACGCCCCACTGGTCGAACGGGGTCAGCACCTCCTGGCGGCTGCGCGCCGGCCACAGGTACTCGGGCGACGCGACGATGCCAGCGACCTCGACCGTTCGCCAGCCATCGGCGGCCATGACCTCCAGCGTGTCGCCGGGCTCGAGGTTCCGGGCGCCGGCCATGTGCTGCTCCACGAGCACCTGGTCCTCCCTGCTGGGATCGAGGTTCGCGCCGCGCAGGACGAGGACGCCGTCCACCGCGGGCTTCCCGTCCGCGGGCAGGCCGATGATCCGGGCGAGCTGGTCGTGCTCGCCGATCCTGACCGGGACCTCGCCCACGGCCCGGACCGTCGTGGCGTCCACGCCCGGAACCGCGCTCCCGGCAGCGGCCACATCCTCCACGGGCCCGCCGGCCGCCACTAGGTCGGCGAACGCCAGCTCCTGGTACATCTTCTGGTAGGAGGCCGTCAGGTTCTGGAACGCATCGAACGAGGCGCCGAACAGCCCGACGCCGAGGACGATCGTGACGCCCACGGCGGTGAACTGGGCCCACCGCGCGCGCAGGTCACGCCGGAGCGAGCGCCGGAGCAGTCTCACCGGACCAGCCTCACCAGCGCACCTCGGCAGGCGGCGTCGGAGTCGGCTGCGGCGTGTCGCCCAGCAGCTGCCCCGACCCCATCCGCAGCACCCGGTCCGCCATCGTGGCGATCGCCGAGTTGTGGGTCACGAGGATCACCGTCTGGCCACCGGCCCGGCTGGCATCGTGGAGGGCGGCCAGGACGCCACGCCCGTTGTCGAGGTCCAGCGCCCCGGTGGGCTCGTCGCACAGGAGGATCGCGGGGTGCTTGACCAGTGCCCGCGCGATGGCCACGCGCTGCTGCTCGCCGCCCGACAGCGCACCCGGGAAGTGGTCCGCGCGATCGTCCAGCGCCACGCTCCGCAGGGCCGCCAGCACCTGCTCCGGGTCCCGGTCGCCCACCAGCTCCGCCACCAGGGCCACGTTCTCGGCGGCCGTGAGCGTGGGGATCAGGTTGAAGAACTGGAAGATGAAGCCGACGTCGGTCCTCCGGTAGTCCGTGAGCGCGGCCTCGTCGAGGGCGGTGACCTCGCGACCCCGGACCGTGATCCGCCCGGCGGTCGCCGGCTCGATGCCCCCGATCACGTTCATCAGCGTCGTCTTGCCCGAGCCACTGGGGCCAAGGATCACGACGAACTCCCCGGCACGGATCTCCAGGTCGATCCCCCGCAGGGCGTGGACCGCGAGGTCGCCCTCGCCGTAGACCTTGGTCAGGCCCTCGACCTGGATGGCGATGGTGTCCATGGCGCTGCCTCCCCGGGCGTCCGTGCCCTGGGCCCAGCCTAGGCCGATTGCTTGCCTACGGCAACCAATGCCGGGCCGCGCCGCCCCACCGCCCCCGCCGTTGTGCCGCTCAGCGCCCCGCGTGCCGCCCATCGCCCGGCGTGCCGCCCAGCGGTTGTACCGTCGGGTCCACCTGCGTTTGAGTCGCCTGGCGGCACGTCTGTCGTCTGGCAGGGCACCTCCACCCCACGGATGTGCCAGTGGGCGGCGCAAACCGTACGGCGCCCGACCGTTTGGTCGCCCGGCGGCGCAAGGCTGGCCGGTGGCGCAAGGTCGCCCGCCGCCGCGGGCACGGGATCCGCCCCGCCCCGCTGCGGTACCCCGGATCAGCCGCCAAGCGGTTCCAGCAGGCGCCGGGCGACGCCGGTCCAGCTCCAGCGTTCCAGCACGGCCCGGCGTGCCGCCTCGCGGATCGCCTCCCGATCGTCCGGACCGAGGCCCAACAGCTCGTCGAGCTTCGCGCGCAAATCCGCCACATCGCCCGTGGTGAAGCCCGCCAGGTGGCGCAGTGCCAGCGGGTACGCCGCCTCCAGTCCATCGGCGATCTCGGCCAGTCCCGAGTGACGCGCGACGAGCGGCGGGCAGCCGGCCGCGGCAGCCTCGGCGGCGACCATCCCGAAGGCCTCGGGGAAGATCGACGGCACGACGCACGCATCGGCCAGCGCGAGCAGGTGCACGAGGTGCCGGTGCTCCAGCGGCCCCGTGAACAGGACATCGGGGCCGGCGATCGCCTCCAGCTCCGCGCGATCCTCCCCGAACCCGACGACGACAGCACGCGCATCGACCCCGGCACGCGCGTCGACGCCCTTCACAGCCCCACCCCGGAGCGCCTCGAGGAGCAGGTGCACGCCCTTGTTGCGCATCAGCTTCCCGAAGTACACGACCGTCGGCCGGTCGCCGGCCAGGAACCGCGCCAGTCGCTCGGCGTTCCCCTCGTCGGGCAGCCGCTCCTCCGCGTTGCCCGGGTTCGGTGGGTCCGCTCGTGCCTCCGCGATGAGGGCCTCGAGCGCAACAGACCGGGCCTCCGGTCGCCAGGAATCGACATCGACACCGGGCGGGACCTCGTGCACGCCATCGACATGACCACACACGTCCTCGAGCACGCCGCGAGTGTGGGCGGAGCCGACGAACGTCGCGGCGGCCTCCCGCAGGCACTGTGCTCCCCAGGCCGCCAGCCGCGCGTCGCCCCGCATCGCGTACTCGAGCTCGGAGCCGTGGGCCTTCACCGCGAAGCGGGCGCCGCTCGCCATCCCCACGGGGCCGCCCAGCAGGACGTGATTGGCGAAGACGAGGTCGGCCGGGAGATGCGCCCGCACGGCCGCGGCATTCGCCTCCACCCATCTTCCCAGCTCGTCCTCGCTGCAGTCCCCGAGCAGCTTGACCTCGTAACCGTCGTAGCGATCGAGCACGAAGACCGGCAGCAGGCCCCCCACATCGGGGCGGACGACACGCGCGCCACCCAGGTCGTATGCGCCGGGATCCGGGTCCTGTGAGAAGACCGTGACGTCGTGCCCGGCATGCATCCACGCGCGGGCAAGCTGGCGCGTGTACACGTTGGAACCGGTGCCGCCCAGCAGGTAGCCGTGCCAGAGGAGGATCCGCATCCCCCCATCCTGCCCCAGTGACGCCCGATCGGGTAGGCCGCGACCTGGGCCAATTGGCCGTTGCGGCCCGAGCGTATGATGGCCGGGAACCATGGCGGCTCGCGTAGTTTGGTGAGCCGACTGTGAGGATGCGTCCCGAAGCTGGGGAGATGACAGGGATGACCAGTCGCCGGCGGTGGCTCACCGCATTCGCTGCCCTCACGCTCGCCGTCTTCGCTGCCGGCACCGCCCTCGGGTACGCAGGTGAGGTCGCCTCGAGCGTCTCCGTGTCCCGGCCCGGCGGCAAGCTCAAGTGCGGCGTCAACGTCACGATCTCGGCGACGATCCAGGACAAGAATGGCAAACGCATCGCGGGCCAGCCGGTCGCGTGGTCCTGGAAGTCGCGCGTGACCAAGTCGGACAGGATCAACAAGACGCCGACGACCACGAACTCCAGCGGTGTCGCGAAGACGACTGTCAACATTGCCTGCGTGCCCGGCAGCCGGGTTCTTCGTGCCAGGGCCGATGGAGTCGTCGGCACGATCACCCTCAACATCACCACGGCGAGCCTCCCGCGCACCTCCACCCTGGCGGGCACGATGCCCACTCGCACGGAGCCATTCCTCGGCACCCTGCTCGCCCTGCTGGCGCTTGCAGGCGGTGGCGGCCTCGTCCTTCGCGGGGTCCTGGCGAGGCGCTGACGCGCATCCCGGGCGCCAGATCGCTCTGCCTTTCCTGCGGCGGATTGGGCTAGCCTGATCAGGTGACCGATCCAGACCGCCGCCCTCGTTCCGAGCGCCCGGGCTGGATGGCCGGCCGTGGTCGTGGCGTGGTCATTGCCGCGGGCGTCCTTGTCATCGTCCTCGCGGGCGCCTCGCTCGCCTTCATCCTGGGTGGCGGCCTGCGCGGCACGGCGTCCTCGGCAACCACCCCTCCGGCCGCCGTGGCGACGGACGCGGCCACGACGGAACCAGCGGCCGCGACGGAACCGCCGATAGCCGGCGCCCCGACGTCAACGCCCGCGCCCGACACCAGCGGAGCGCCCGAACCGACCCCGGACGCGACGCCCGACGCCACCTCCGCCGGCGAGGTCAAGGCCAAACGCATCCGTATCGAGCGCCTCGGGATCGACCAGAAGATCATCGAGGGTGACGGGATCGATGCCCCGATCGGCAAGGCGGCCCACTTCCCCGGGACCGGGTGGCCGGGCGGCGGCACGAACATCTACATCTACGGCCACGCCCGCGAGGGCATGTTCATCAAGCTCTGGGACGCGCGCAAGGGTGACATCGTCCTGCTCGACCTCGCCGATGGCACGCAGCGCACCTACGTCGTGACCAAGGTCCTCCCGAAGGTCCCGTGGGATGCCCTGGAGTACCTCGATCCCACGCCCGCCGAGCAGCTCACGCTCCAGACCTCGACCTCCTACTTCGCGACGGCGCCGCGGTTCATCGTCATCGCGGTGCCGCAGTCGTGAGCGAGGATCCCGCACCCACGAACCACCGACGTCGGCGGCGACGGCGCGTCCGCTCCCGCCGCCGCAAGCTGCTGCTGGTCGGCCTGGGCGTCGGGGCGCTCCTGGTCGTCCTCGTCGCCATCGGCGGCGCCCTGGCGGCCTTCCGCTACCTCCCGGCCTACGACGACGCGAAGGCGATCCGTGGCGACCTCGAGCAGATGGTCGGCCGGATCCGAGAAGTGGGCCTGGACATGGACCGGGCCACGGTGGATGCCCTCGAGACGGACCTGGCGGCATCCCGGGCCCGCTTCAACAACCTGGAATACCTGCTGGCCAACGACCCCCTGGTGGCGGTCGCGCGTGCCATCCCCGTCACGGCCGCAAACATCGAGGGCGCCGACGCCATCGTGACGGCGGCCGGGCAGCTGTTCGGCGCGGCCGACGACGGCGTCGCGATCGGGCGCCGGTTCGTCGAGATCAAGGAGGCGCAGGCGGCGGACCCGGCGGGCGGATCGGCTCTGTCCCAGCTCGTGGAGCTGGTGGCCACCTCCCGCGAGCCGATCGCCGGTGTCCAGGCCGCCATAAAGTCGGCGAGACAGACGCTGGCCACCGTACCGGATGGCCTCGTGGCCCCGCTGCAAGACGCGCGCGACGCCCTGATCACCCGCCTGGACGAGTACGGCCCGATGGTGGACGGCCTCGCCACGGCGAGCGGCCCGCTGCCCGCGATCCTCGGCTGGGACGCGCCGCGGCGCTACCTGGTCCTGACCCAGAACCCGGCCGAGCTGCGACCCACCGGCGGCTACACCGGGAGCTACGGGATCATCGCCTTCGACAAGGGCCGGATCACCGAGAGCGCGTTCCAGGACATCGCCCACATCGACCTGCCGTGGGACTATCCGTTCATCAAGGGCCCGCAGGAGCTGCACGACTACCTGCTGGGCGAGCAGCAGCCCTGGCAGCTTGCCGATGCGAACTGGTCCCCGGACTTCCCCACCAGCGCCCGGGACGCCATCCGCCTCTACGAGAACGAGTCGGGCGACACCCATATCGACGGCGTGATCGCGCTCAGCACCGACACCATCGACCGCCTGCTCGAGCTCACGGGGCCGATCGCGGTGCCCGGCTATGACGTGACCATCGCCCCGGGCGAGACGACGATCAAGCTGATGCAGGCGATCTGGGCGGCGACGGCCGACGGGACCACGGAACGCAAGGCCGTCCTCGGCCCCTTCGCGCAGCAGCTGTTCGCCTCGCTGCTGGGCCTGCCGCCCGAGAGCTGGGGACGGCTGGCCGGTGACGCCGACACCTACCGCCGCGGTCGGCTCCTGCTCGCCTGGTTCAAGGACCCCGATGCCCAGGCCCTCGTCGTCGAGAACGGGTTCGACGGTCGCCATCCGGCAGGATCCCGGCGACTACGTGTACCCGGTCGACTCCAACGTCGCCCCCACATCCAAGCTCAACGCCGTCACCACCCGGTCCCTGGATCTCGAGGTGCAGATCGACGAGTACGGCAACGCCCTGGACCGCCTCAAGGTGACCTGGGACAACGGCATCGAGACCGACGTAGGCGCCCCATACCGGGCACTGCCCATCGCCGGCGACCTCCGGCTCCTGGGCATGTACTTCCGGCTCCTGGTGCCGGAGCTGAGTCGCGTCGAGGAGGTCTCTGGCGGGAGCTACGTGGCGCTCAGCGATCCGGCGGTCGTAGAGGAGGCCAACGGCCGGGCGGTATTCGCCAACTACCTCAAGATCCCGGCCGGGCGGACCAACCTCACCTATGCCTGGACGAGCCCGTACGCCGCGGACGCGGACGAGACCGGCGGCACCTACCGCCTGACGATCCAGAAGCAGCCCGGGCTGCTGCCGGGACCCCTCGCCCTCACGATCCGTGTTCCGGAAGGCTTCCTGATCACCGACGCCGACCCGGAGCTGGCCGTCGTCGGGGACACTGCCACCCTCGAGACGACATTCGACCAGGACCTGACGCTGGAGCTGCGCTATGCGCCCCGGGCGACCCCGTGATCGGCGACCGCTTGACCGCTCGGACCCGTCTGTATACTCGCAAGCGGACCCGGTGACGGCGACGCAGGCCGACGCGTCGTGATCGGGAGGATCCGCCTCCCCGGGATCCCGTAGGGGGACTGCCAACCGATGGATCTCCGCCGCCAGGGCCAGATCGTCCGCCATTGGTTCTGGCTGCTTGTCGCAGGCGCCCTGCTGGCCGGGGGCTCCGCCTATCTCGTCTCGATCTCGCTGCCCAAGGTCTACGAGGCGCAGGTCACGCTGCTCGTGGGCGAGGCCAGCGCATCGTCCGGCGTCAACTACAACGACCTGCTGGCAAGCCAGCGGATCTCGCAGACGTACGCGAACCTCGCCACTACCGGCCCCATCCTGGCCCAGGTGATCGCGGACGCCGGACTCGATACCACCCCGGACGAGTTCCGCAAGCTCGTGACGTCCACGGCGGCGCGCGATTCCACCCTCGTCACGGTCTCGGTGGAGGACGGTGATCCGGCGCTTGCGGCGGACCTCGCCAACGACATCGCGAGCCAGATGATCGCCGCGTCTGCCAGCGTCTACGGCCAGAACGGTGAGGTCCAGGCCTTCATCGGGCAGCAGGTCATGGCCACCCAGGCGCAGATCGAGGAAACCCAGGCGGAGATCGACCGGCTGGCCGGTCTCCCGGCCCGGACCGTCGAGGACGACCAGCAGCTGACGGCGCTCAAGTCACAGGTCGCCAGCCTCCGCCAGTCCTACGCCGCGCTGGTGGGCATCGCCGGGTCCACCGCGAACGCCGTCACCGTCGTGGATCCCGCGACACCGCCCGCGCTCCCCTCCTCCCCGCGGGTGCTCCTCAACACCCTGCTCGCGATCCTCGTCGGGCTGCTCATCGCCCTGGGGATCGCGTTCGTCATGGAGTACCTGGACGACACCGTGAAGTCGTCCGAGGACGTCGAGGAAGCCACCGGCCTCCCGACGCTGGGCACCATCCTCAAGATGAAGAGCGAGAAGGGCCGCAGCGACATCTACCGCCTCGCCACCCTCCTCTACCCGCGCGGTCCGGCCGCGGAGGCCTACCGCACGCTGCGCACGAACCTCGCCTTCGCCTCCGTGGACGAGCCCGTCCGCACGCTCCTCGTCACCAGCTCCATCCCCAGCGAGGGCAAGACGACGACCGCCGGCAACCTCGCCGTGGCGTTCGCGCAGGCCGGCAGGAATGTCATCCTCCTGGACGCCGACCTGCGCAAGCCCGGCGTCAACCGCTTGTTCGACATGACCAACGCCTGGGGCCTGACGACGCTCTTGGGCGGCGACGAGGCCACCATCGACGACGTCGCGCAGCTCACGGAGCAGGAGAACCTGCGGATCGTCACCACGGGGCCGCTGCCGCCCAACCCGGCCGAGCTCCTGGCCTCACAGCGGATGCGGACCATCCTGGAGCGGCTGACGGCGGCAGCGGACCTCGTGATCGTCGACAGCCCGCCGCTGCAGGCCGTGACCGACGCCGCGATCCTGGCCTCCATCACGGACGGGACGCTCCTGGTCATCGACAGCGGGCGCACCCGCCGAGCGGCGACGCAGCACGGCCGTGAGGCGCTCGCGAAGGCCGGCGCCCGGGTCCTTGGCGTCGCGCTCAACCGGATGTCGGCTCGGGCGGCCAACGAATACGTCTACTACGACTACTACGGGACCAAGAACGAGGACGCCAAGGCCGCGACGGGCACCGCCCCCGCGGCGGCCGCCGCCGCGACGGGTGCCACCGGCGCACTGACAGAGCCCAACGGCTGACCGGGCGCGGACGGACTGGCACGCAATGCGCGTCCTCATCGTCGGGATCAACTACCGCCCGGAGCCAAGCGGTGTCGGTCCGTACACCGCGGGACTCGCGGAGCACCTGGCGGCCCGCGGCGACGAGGTCACGTGATCACCGGCCTGCCCAGCTACCCCGGCTGGCGGCTCAACCGCGGCACGCCCCGCCGCCTGCTCGCAACCGAGCAGATCGATGGCGTGACGGTCATCCGGGCCGCCCACTACGTCCCCGGCACCCAGTCGGCCGGCAAGCGGGCCGTCTACGAGGGCACCTTCGGGCTGACGGGACTCCTCGCGAGCCTCCCGATCCAACCGCCCGGACGCGATCCTGGGCGTCGTGCCCAGCCTCTCCGGCGGCATCCTCGCGCGGATTGCCGGGCGGCGCGTTCCGGAGCCCGTACGGTCTCCTGTTCCAGGACCTCATGGGCCCGGCAGCCCGCCAGTCCGGCATCGCGGGCGGCGGGACGGTCGCCCGCGTGACGGCCGCCGCCGAGGCGCTGGGCGGCAGGCGGGGCCCAGGCGGTCGGCGGTCGTCACCGATGCCTTCACCCCGTACCTCACCTCGCTCGGCGTCGCGCCAGGACCGGATCCACCACGTCCCCAACTGGGCTCGCCTTGCGCCGCCGAGCCGGACGCGGCGTCGATCCGCCGGCTGCTTCGGCTGGCCGGACGACCGCCAGATCGTCCTGCACGCGGGCAACATGGGCGCCAAGCAGGGCCTGGACCAAGTGGTCGATGCGGCCCGCCTTGCCGCGCAGCGGGGAGACCCGGTCCACTTCGTCCTCGTCGGGGGCGGGAACCAGGCGAACCGGCTTCGAGACGCCGCGGAGGGCATCGCCACGCTGGACCTCCTGCCGGTCCAGCCGGACGGCGTCTACGCGACCCTCCTCGTCGGCGGCAGACGTCCTGCTCCTGTCGGAGCGGGCCATGCAGGAGTGACATGTCCCTGCCCTCCAAGCTGACGAGCTACTTCGCCGCGGGGCGGCCGATCGTCGCCGCCGTGCCCGAGGACAGCCCCTCGGCCCGGGAGATGGGGCGATCCGGCGCCGGGACTCACGGTCCCGGCTGGACGAAACCGGGGCCATCCTCGAAGCGCTCACCTGGCTTCGCGCGGAGCCCGCCCTCGCGAGTGCCATGGGTGCGGCCGGACCCGTGTTTGCGGACGCCAACCTGTCCGCGGCCGCGTGCCTGGCCCGCGCCGCCGCCCTCGTGGACGGGATCGCCTCGTGAGCAAGCCGCGCAAGGCCCTCATCACCGGGATCACCGGCCAGGACGGCTCCTACCTGGCGGAGCTGCTGCTGGACAAGGGCTACGAGGTCCACGGCCTCATCCGGCGCTCCAGCCAGTTCAACACCCAGCGCATCGACCACCTGTACGTCGATCCGCATGAGGCAGAGACCCGCTTCTTCCTCCACTACGCAGACTTGACGGACAGTTCCAGCCTCATCGGCCATCTCCACCGGATCAAGCCCGCGGAGGTCTACAACCTGGGCGCCCAGAGCCACGTCAAGGTCAGCTTCGAGATGCCCGAGTTCACGGCCGAGACCGCCGCGATGGGTACCCTCCGGATGCTGGAGGCGGTGCGGACGGCTGACTGGCCCATCCGCTTCTACCAGGCCGGCAGCAGCGAGATGTACGGCAAGGTGCTGGAGTCTCCCGCAGCACGAGACGACGCCATTCAACCCGCGCAGCCCTTACGCGATATCCAAGGTCTTCGCCCACTTCATGACCGTGGACTACCGCGAGGCGTACGGCCTCCACGCGTCAGCAACGGCATCCTGTTCAACCACGAGTCGCCTCGGCGTGGCGGCACCTTCGTCACCCGCAAGGTGACCCGCGGCGTAGCGGCCATCCTCAAGGGCGAGCAGGAGCACCTCTTCCTCGGCAACCTGGATGCCCGGCGGGACTGGGGCTACGCCAAGGAGTACGTCGAGGCGATGTGGCTGATGCTCCAGCAGCCGGATCCCGGCGACTACGTGGTCGCCACCGGCGAGACGCACTCCGTGCGGGAGCTGTGCGAGACGGCCTTTGGCCTGGTGGGCCTCGACTGGGAGCAGTATGTGCGCGTGGACGTGGAGCTACTTCCGACCGACGGAAGTCGAGGAGCTCTGCGGCGACGCCTCCAAGGCGAGGCGGGTCCTCGGTTGGGAGGCGCGAACGAAGTTCCGCGACCTGGTCCGCCTGATGCTGGAGCACGACCTGGCGGAAGCGGGGATGGCTCCGGCGAAGTACCTCGCAGCCACGTGACATCCCTCAAGGGTCTCGTGTGGGCCTCGGCGCAGGCAACGGGGATCGACCTCGTCCGGCTCCGCAGCCTTCGACATCCAGTCGGGCGGCGCGCCCAGCTCATGAGATCGCTTGGGATCGACATCGTGATCGATGTTGGTGCCAACGAGGGTCAGTTCGGGATCGAACTCCGGCGAGCGGCGTACGCCGGGGGCATCGTGAGCATCGAACCTCTGTCGGGACCCTTCAAGAAGCTCTCTCGGCTCGCTGCTGAGGACCGCCAATGGACGACGATCCGCTCGGCGGTTGGACCACGTGCAGGGTCCACAACGATCCATGTCGCCGCGAATGGGGGGGCGTCCAGCTCAATCCTTCCCATGCTCGATCTGCACGCCCATGCCGCACCGGAGGCCTACTACATCTCAGAGGAGAAGGTCGAGATCGCAACTCTGGATGCCCTTGTGCAGCCGCGCCTGCTGCGGGAAGCAAGGGTATTTACGAAGTTGGATGTCCAAGGATACGAACTGCAGGTACTCGCTGGTGGTGCCGCGACGCTCACCCAGTCGTCGCTCGTACAACTCGAGATGTCGTTGCTGCCGCTCTACGAGACCGCGCCGACCTACTGGGAGATCTTGGAGTTCATGGCCCACCACGGGTTTCGGCTCGTGGGGATCGAACCGGGACTTGCGGCTCCCACGGGATTGCTGCTCCAAGTGGACGGACTCTTCGTGTCAGAGGATGCGATGCGATCGCTGGAAGGGATCGACCGGTGACACCGCGCACATTCTGGACCGGTCGCCGGGTAATGGTGACGGGTGGCGGCGGCTTTCTGGGCCAGGCGGTCGTGCGCAGGCTGGCAATAGGTGGCGCCCACCAGATCTTCGTGCCGCGCTCGAAGGACTACGACCTCCGCACGAAGGCCGGGATCGACCGCGCGCTTGCGGACGGGCGACCCCAGCTCGTCATCCATGCCGCGGCCGTTGTAGGCGGCATCGGCGCGAACCGGGAGAACCCGGGCCGCTTCTTCTACGAGAACGCGATCATGGGCATCCAGATGATGGAGCAGGCTCGGGTCGCCGGCGTGGAGAAGTTCGTCACCATCGGCACCGTCTGCGCCTACCCCAAGTTCACCCCGGTGCCATTCCGGGAGGACGACCTCTGGAATGGCTACCCGGAGGAGACCAACGCGCCGTATGGCTTGGCCAAGCGGATGCTCCTGGTCCAGGGGCAGGCCTACCGCACGCAGTACGGCTTCAATGCCATCTACCTGTTGCCGGTCAACCTCTATGGCCCCGGCGACAACTTCGATCCCGCCAGCTCCCATGTGATCCCGGCGCTGATCCAGAAGTGCGTCGATGCCATTGAGCGCGGGGCCAATCACATCGACGTCTGGGGTACGGGCAGCGCGTCACGGGAGTTCCTATACGTGGACGACGCCGCCGAGGGGATCGTGCTCGCGGCCGAGCGGTACGACGATCCCGAGCCGGTCAACCTGGGCACCGGGCAAGAAATCACGATCCGGGAACTGGTGGAGCTGATCGCAGACGCAACCGGCTTCAAGGGCGAGATCCGCTGGGACCCGACGAGGCCGGACGGGCAACCGCGAAGGGCGTTGGACACGAGTCGCGCGCGCGAGCGGTTCGGATTCACTGCGCGGATGCCGTGGAGGGATGGCCTGCTGCGGACGATCGAGTGGTACCTAGCGACGTCCCGCCTGCGCAGCGCAGCCAGTCGCCCGACCGCCGACTGAGCACGGGCGAGGAACTCGGGTCATGGCCAATATGCTGCCTTCCGGACGACGGAAGCTAGGCTCCTGGCTTTCCTCCAGCAGTATCTCGGGCAGCACCGAGAGCCAGCGATCTGCGGAGCGCAACCGTCGTGCCGTGGCGAGTTCCATCGCGGGCCTCGCGCTGCGGGGGTCGGCCTTCGTCGTCGTGCTCGTCAGCGTGCCGCTGACCCTTGGTCTGCTCGGTCCCGTCCGCTTTGGGATGTGGATGACGATCGCATCGGTCGTTGCCCTCCTCGGGGCGACCGACCTTGGGATCGGCAACGGCGTGCTCAACAGCATCTCCCGGGCATACGGAGATGGCGACAGGCAGGCGGCGCGCCAATACCTCACCTCCGGGTTGGCAACGCTAACCGCAGTCGCGCTGGCCCTGGGCTTCGCGTTCGTGATCGTCTATCCAATCGTGCCGTGGGCGGCAATCTACAACGTTGCGGCTGACCCGCTGGCTGCATCCGAGGCAGGTCCCGCCACGGCCGCTCTTGTAGCAACGTTCCTCATTGGGCTGCCACTGAGCCTCGCCGGCCAGGCCCGCGCTGCGTTCCAGGAGGGCTTCGTGCAGAGCGCCTTCGCGGGGTTCGGGAACCTCCTGACGGTCATCCTCCTGCTCGCGGCGGTCGCGGCAGGCGCGAGCCTCCCTGCTCTCGTCCTTGCGATGGCGAGTGGGCCACTGATGGCGGGCTTGGTGAACCTCGTTGTTCTGGTGCGCCATCAGCGTCCTTGGCTGGCGCCCCGACGCGTGGATGTGACGACCGGCGCGATGCGATCCGTGATAGGAGTTGGCCTTGCCTTCATGGCCCTCCAGATCGCCTATGTGGTTGGGTTCTCGACCGATCGCCTCGTGATCGCACACGTGGTGGGTCCCGCGGCAGTCGCCGACTACTCGATCGTCTACCGCCTGTTCTCGATCCCCGCTGGCCTCGCCGTGATCGCCCTGGTTCCCCTCTGGCCCGCATACCGCGAGGCGATCTCGCGACACGACATCGCCTGGGTTCGCCACACTCTCAGGCGGTCCATGAGCGTGACGATCGTGGTCATCGTCCCAGTGACCGTTGCCTTGGCAATGTGGGGGCCGGCGATCGTGGAAGCATGGACCGATCAGGGCGTTGCCCCTGCTCCTGGCCTGTACCTTGGATTGGGGGCATTCACCATCACCCTGGCCATCGTCAATGCGTTCTTGGTGTTCCTCAACGGGGCACAGGTGATGCGGTTCCTCATTTCGACCTGGAGTCTGATGGCCCTCCTGAACCTCGCGTTGAGCATCTACCTGACCTCGCGGGTAGGCGTGGCGGGTGTCGCAATCGGATCGACGATCGCGATCATTGTCGCGCTGCTTGTCCCGGCGCTCGTGTATGTGCCGCGTCTGGTCCGTCGACTCGAGCACGCGGACGCCTCGTCCGCCGAGAGCGTCGACTCGGACCTTGGGCCACCGGCAATCCGGGCTGACCTGTGACGAACCCTGCCACCACGCAGGCCTCGAACCCGAGCCGGCTGCCAGTTCAAAGCGTCGCCGAGCGTGCCGTGCACCCCCACCTCGTCGCCCTGGACGCCTGGGCATTTCTCCTGCCGGCAGTCTCGTTCGTCGAGTTCACCGTCGTGGGGCGGCTGATCCTTAGCGAGCTTCTCCTGCTGGCGATGCTGCCGTGGCTGTGGAGCGCCCGCGATCGCCTCGCGATGCCACGATGGTTCGTCGTGCTCTGGGCGGGCTGGTTGCTCGGGCAGATCGTCACCGATCTCGTCCTCGGGAACGCGTTCGAGGACCTTGCTCGGGGATGGGCGGCCATCGTCTTCACGCTTGTCGACTTCGCGGCGATTTCTGGTTCTCGCGTCGACACCGCGGCGGGCGCGCCTGTTCGCTCTGGGTCTAGCGACTGGCGGTGCCCTTGGGTACCTAGTCGTTCCGAATGCGTATGCCGCTACAGATCCGTGGAAGTGGGCCTTCGCACTGCCGGTCGGGCTCGGGATGGCGGCCGCATTCTCGGGTTCGGTTGGTGGCCGACTTCGGTGGCCTACGGTGGCAGCGTTTGCCGCCTTCGGAATCCTCAACCTCTTCCTCGGGTATCGGAGCCTGGGCGGCGTGAGCCTCCTGACAGCCGGCTACCTCGCATTCAGCGCCCTGCTGGGCGAGCGCCCGGCCTCCTCGAAACGCTCACTGACGCGTGCGGGCATGGGGCTCGCCCTTCTCGTGGTCGCGGTCGTTGGCACCCTCCAGCTCTACGACAGCGCAGCCTCTGCTGGTTGGCTGGGCGCCGACGCCGAAGCAAGACACGAGATGCAGTCGGGCCAGCTCGGCGTCCTCGTGGGGGGTCGATCCGAGATCCTCGTCACAACCCAGGCGATCGTCGACTCGCCAATTCTGGGGCATGGCTCCTGGGCGAAGGACTTCGCCTACGTGGACCTGCTGGCCGAGCGCCTCAGCTCCCTCGGGTACGAGGTCGGCGCCGAGTTCTCCGACGCTGGCCTGATCCCCGCTCACTCCTACCTGATGGGTTCATGGGTGTGGGCCGGCATCCTGGGCGGGCTGTTCTGGCTGGCGATCCTGGCGATGGCCGTCTGGCTCATGGCGAACCTCTATGCCTTCCGTGTCGACTTGGCGCCGCTTCTCGTCTTCTCCACCATGTTGCTCATGTGGAACATCCTGTTCTCGCCATACGGGTTCAATGGACGGATCGCGGCGTCATACGGAATCACGCTCTGCCTGCTGGGCCTACGACTGATTGCCAACGGGTCCGATAGGCAAGTCGCACCCGACACGGGACAATCGTGATCTCGATCGTCACGATCTCGATGAACCAGGGCCGGTACCTGCCCGCGACGGTGGAATCAGTTCTCTCGCAGCGCGACGTGGACCTCGAGTACCTGATCGTGGACGCTGGCTCGACCGATGGAAGCCGGGAGTATCTCGCGACGCTCCGGGACCCTCGCGTGAGACTTGTGCTCGAACCCGACCAGGGGCCCGCCGATGGGTTGAACAAGGGCGTCAGATCGACGAATGGAGCCGTGGTCGGCTACCTGAACGCCGACGACCTGCACCTGGCGGGAGCGCTCCAGGCAGTTGATTGCTTCTTCCGCGAGAATCCCTCAACCGATGTTGTTTACGGAGACGGGTGGATCATCGACGCGGACGACAGGGTGATCCGTCACTTCGAGTCCACACCGTGGGGGTTGCGCCGCTATCTTTATGGGGGCGTGAACGTCCTACAGCAGTCAACATTCTTCCGGCGCGACTCATTCGACCGCACGGGCGGCTTCAATCCGCTCAATCTGACCTGCTGGGATGGCGAGCTGATGGTCGACCTGGCGCTGGCCGGCGCACGGATCCGCCGTGTGCGCGCGGACTGGGCGGCCTTCCGGCTCCACGCAGCGGGCATCTCGGGGTCGGGGCGCCTCGAGATCCAGTACCACGAGGACCGACGGAGGTTCACGGCGCGCGCGATCGGTCGCGACCTGAATCAATTCGACAAGGCTCTCGAGCTCTCGGCGCGGGGTGCCAAGCTGGTCCGATCCCCCGGTTATGCTCGTCGCCGGTTGAGGTCCCAGTCCGTGGGCGGGAGCACGATCGAGCGTGGACCAGGTGGGTATGTCGTCCGCTCGAGTGTGGCCGCGGAATGAGGATCGCCGTCCTCTGGTCCAGGATGAGCGGCTACCTGAACGCCTGCCTCAAGGAGCTCGCCTCGAGGCCGGGCGTCGAGCTCCTCCTAGTCCACGAGGCAGCGGGGGAGGATGCTCCCTTTGAGGAGGCGCAGTTCGCGTGGATGCCGCTGCGTGTCCAGTACGTCGGCCGACCCGACCGGACGATGCTGCTGGCGGAACTGCAGCGGTTCGCACCGGATGTACTGCTGGTCAACTCATGGCACATCGGCGAATTCCGATACGTCTTGGACCGCCTTCGTCCCGTGCCTGTGCGTGTCCTCTGCATGGACAACCAGTGGCTCGGTACGGCGAAGCAGCGGCTGGGAGTCGCGGGTTCCCGGTGGTACGTCCGACGCCTGTACGACGCCGTCTTCCTGCCCGGCGAACGCCAAGCGTGCTTCGCACGACGTCTCGGCTTCCGGGATGATCGGATCTGGACGGGCCTGCTCTGTCCTGATCATCAGGCCCTCGCGGCACCTCCGTCGCCGGGGGCACCACCGCCACGCGACTTCGGCTACCTGGGGCGACTGACCACGGAGAAGGGCATCGGCGATCTCCTGCAGTCCTACGAGGTCTATCGCCAATCCGTGCCAAGTCCGTGGGGCCTGGTCGTAGCCGGTGCCGGCCCACTCGAGGGCGAGGTTCGTGGGCATCCGACTGTCCGCCACGGTGGGTTCGTCCAACCCCAGGGGCTTGCCGCATGGTTCGGGGTGATCGGGTGCCTGGTCGTCCCGAGTCGCTTCGAGCCATGGGGTGTCGTGCTGTCGGAGGCAGCAACGGCAGGTCTCCCGATCATTGCGACCGAAGCCTGCGGCGCGGTCCCGCACCTCGTCCATGATTTCGCGAATGGTCGGGTTGCCCGCACTGGCGATGTCGCGTCCGTCACCACGTGCATGACGTATGTCGCCGGTCTGTCAGATCGCGAACGTGTGGACATGGGTCAGATCAGCCGCGGGCTTGCGAGTCCGTATACGCCGGCTCGGTGGGCGGACACGGTGCTCGGCCGATCGGCTGAAATACTCGCGGGGCCTGCCCTTCAATGAGAGTGCTACGCGTCATCGATAGCCTCAACCCGCTCGTAGGCGGTCCGGCCGTGGTCGCGCTCAACGGTGCGATCTCAGCCGCGCGAGTCGGAATGCATTGTGACGTCGCCGTGCTCGTGCGCCCGGGGGATACGGACACACCGTGGTGGCACGCGACGGTGGAGCGTTGCGAGAGCGAAGGGGTGGGTCTGACAGGCTTTCCCATATCCGCGCCCCGTCTTTCGCCGCGCCACTATGATCCGAGCCGTGCGCTCGTTCAGTGGATGATCCGACGTCGTCGTAAACGGTATGACGTGGTGCATGCCGACTCTCCGTGGACGGGATCGTGCGCCCTGGCGTCCACGATTGCTGGGATCGGCGGAACGCCGCTCGTGATCACGCCGCACGAAGTCTTCACCTCGTTCGATCTGTCACATGGCCGTAGTGGGACGCGGGCGGGCAAACAAGTTGGCGTACGCGCATACGGATGTCTTGCAGACCTGATCGTCTGCTCCTCGCCCCTCGAGATGGGCGATTCACTGTCACGTCTGCCGTCGAACAAACTCACATGGATCTACCATCCGGTCGTTGACGATCGATTGCTGGTAACGCCACGACAGCGACGCGCAAACCGCTCG
Source organism: uncultured Chloroflexia bacterium (assembly GCA_963713975.1). Taxonomy (GTDB): domain Bacteria; phylum Chloroflexota; class Limnocylindria; order Limnocylindrales; family CSP1-4; genus CAIXZV01. Next base: position 2,533,165 of record OY970218.1, on the reverse strand, counting down.
AGTGACTTGAAGGTGGGGTACCTTGGCCGGCTCCACCCTAAGAAGAACGTCTCCACGCTCATCGAGGCCGGGAGCCGGCTCGACGACGACGTCTCCCTCGTCATTGCGGGACGTGGCGACGCGGCTTACGAACGGGCCCTCACGGCGCAGGCGGAGCGGCTGCTGCCCGGCAGGGCGAAGTTCATCGGCTGGGTGTCGGGCGATGACAAGACCCGGTTCCTCTCCGACATCGACGTTCTCGCTATGCCGTCCGAGTACGAGTGCTTCGGAGTCGCGGCGGTGGAGGCCCTGGCCGCCGGGACGCCGGTCATAGTGAGCGACCGTGTCGGGGTCGCCGACATCGTTCGAGAGCATGGTGGCGGCCGGGTCGTCCCGGCGGATCATGAGTCGCTCGCCGCCGCGATCCAGGCATTGTTGGACGATCGGAGCGTGCTGGCCTCGATGGCGGCCAAGGCACGAGATTCGGCGCTGGCGCACGCATCCTTCTCCGCTCATGGGGCCAAGCTCGCATCCGCGTACGCGCAGGTGTGTGGGGAGTCACGATGAGGCCATTCGCCCGGATTGTCGTTGTGATCCCCACGCTCAACGAAGAGGTGCACATCGAGCGGTCCGTAAGGAGCGCTCGTCGCCTGGGTGATGTCCTCGTCGTTGACAGTGGTAGTACCGACCGCACGCAGGAGATCGCGGTGCGTCTCGGGGCGAAAGTCATCCAGCACGCGTGGGCCGGCTACGCGGCTCAGAAGAACTGGGCGATCGGGCGGCTCGCCGATTCAGCGGAGTGGGTCTTCTTCCTCGACGCGGACGAGTGGATCACCGGCGACCTCGCCCGGGAGATCCAGGGCAAACTCGATTCCCGGTCTGCCGGCTTTCATGTCCCACGCCAGAACGTGTTTGAGGGCCGTGTGCTGCGCCACGCTGGGTGGTACCCGGACTATCAACTGCGGCTGTTTCGACCAACCGTCGGGCGCTTCGAGGAGCGGCTCGTCCACGAGCATGTGCTGGTCGACGGTCCTGTCAGCTTCCTGAGTCGCCCGTTGATGCACGAGAACCGGAAGGGCGTGGACGCGTTCATCGCGCGGCACGCACGGTATGCCGATCTTGAGGCCACGGAGATCGCAAAGGCTCGACGTGGCCTGGTAGGTCGACAGCGACAAGGCCGGCTGTTTGGCACATGGCCCGAGCGGCGGCGGTATCTGAAGACCAAGGTGTGGTATCGGCTGCCCTTCCGGCCAGCCGCGAGGTTCGCGTGGATGTACGTGGTCAAGCGAGGCTTCCTCGACGGCCGACAGGGACTGGTGTACTGCCAGCTCTTGGCGGCGTACGAGGCGATGATTGATGCGCGCCTCCTCGAGCTGGATCGACGACGACGCCCTGGAGTCAATGCCGCCGCCAGCGTCACGCCTCGCGTTGAGCCCGTGCGTGTGTGCCCGTCCTGTCACGATCAACTCGTCCCATCAACCACCATGCGGCGCTGCACCCATTGTGGCGAGAGTTACGAGATCGTGAATGAGATGCCGATCCTGGTAGGCGATCTGTCGAACAGCATCCACGATGAGATCGACCACCAGGGTGGACCGCCGATCCAGGACTGAGCCGCCCACAAGCCGGGCGCTGAGTCGGCGCTACCGCGGGCGGAGGACGAACGTCACCTGGTTGGAGAACAACTCGTAGTCATCCCACTGGGCCAGTTCATCCTGGATCGGACCGGCGAGCAGTTCGCGGCCGAGCGCGGGATCGACCGCGGTGTCCTCCAACACGTCGAAGTGCTGCTCGAGCAGGCTCCGATAGGCACGACGTGGCAGGCCGTTGAGGTAGGTGTTGGCGACCACTCGGCTTGACCTGAGATGCTCCCAGGGTTCGGTGGACTTCGGGGCGCTGGCCATCACCTGGTCCGGATACCACTCATGGAGGTGACCGCCAGTGATGCCAGTGAAGACGTTCGGCCGCAACACGGCGAGCCCCTCCGGCTTCAGGGCACGGGCGATCCCCCGCAGCATGGCCGGCAGGTCAGTCTCTGGAACGTGTTCAAGTACGTCCAGCGAGTAGACCACGTCGAGTGAAGCCACGGCGATGCCGCCCCAGAACGATGGGCTAGTCGCGTCCGCCACGAGGAGCCGATCGTCACCAATCCGCAGTCTGGTACCTGTGACCTCGACCAGCCTCCGTTCGAGCGCCGTCCGTTCACGGCCGCCTTCGATTAGCAGGCGGCCCACGCTCTTCGCAGCTCGTTCACCACCATTCGTCCGCGCGACACGGGCAACGGCTCGAGGTGAGAGGCGCAGCAGCGGCCGGTCGAGGTCAACGCCGAATGCATCGATCCCATTCCCGATCAGCCAGGTGAGCAGCCACGGCCTGGCTCCATACCCAATCTCCAGAACGCGCGAGCCACGCAACCCCCTGTGGCCGTGGCGCTCAAGAGCGGCGGCCAGATAGGCTGCCTCACGTTCGATGCCCGACGTACTGGCTGGCCGCCGACGGGCCCGGGCGTACATACGCGCAAGCCCGACCCAGTCACGCACCTTTGCCGTCGTCGGCAACCCGCCGCGCGTCGAGGCAGTTCGTCGGCCCATGGTGGCAGGGTAGCCGTCTCCGCGTCTGCCTATAGGCCCGCGGGTCTGCCTAGAGGTTCCCGATGGCCAGCTTCATGACGTCGGTCAGCTGCCGGTCGGTGAGGTTGAGCCTCGTGACCTCGAGGTACGTGTCATCACGATAGGCGGCGATCCCCGCCGGACCCAGTACGGCCCCATCGCCGATGCCCTGGACCTTCTTCGCCGTGCCCGCCGCGTCGGCCGCGGCCGCGAACGCGGCGAGCATCGCCTCGGCGTCGGGTGCCGCAGGGTCACCGAAGGCCGCGATCGTGGGCGCCGTGCCGACGCGGACGATGAAGCTCGCGGCAGGGCCGCTCCAGGCGCACTGTCCCGCGCTCCAGCCGGCAGCGGGGATGGCCTTGGGGAATGCCGCCTCGCCACCGAGGACGGAGGCCAGCAGCGTCTGAGGGATGAGGCCACACACGTCGAGCTCCGCGGTGGCGGCCGAGGGCTCGGGCGATGCCGTGGGCCCTTGCGTGGCCGGTGCCATGGCCGTTGGGCTCGCGGCCGGCGACGGACCGGCTGTCGAGGGGGCGACCGACGCCGGCCGGCTGCTGGGAGAGGCCTCATCCGGCGTGTTGCCGCACGCGGCCAGCCCGGCCGACCCCAGGAGCGCGAGGCCCAGGATCACCGCGGCCAGCCGGACCTTGCCGGGCGGGCTCGACGTCACGGCCGTGCGTTGCATCAGGACTCCTTGGTTGATGGGGCGCACACCAACCCGGCGACACGCCCGGGCCCCGCTGGGAGACCGGGCGTGCAGCCGTGCGATGCGTCCCTGCGGGGTTACGGCGCGTTCACGGTGAGCATCGCACAGGCGGTGCCGTCGCTCGTGTTGGGGACCGTGTCGGTGGCCCGGACACACACCTCGTGGCTGCCGGGTGCAAGTGAGGTGAGACCGACCGCGACCGGCGTCGGGCTGTTGGTCGTCGTGCCGTTGCCGAGCTGGCCATACTCGTTCGAGCCCCAGCACTGCACGGTCCCGCTCGCGAGGAGAGCGCAGGTGTTTACGGCACCGGCGGCCACGGCGGTCACTCCGCTGCTCAGGCCCGAGACATCGACCATTGTCAAGCTGCTCGTGTAGCTGCCGTCGCCGAGCTGGCCCTCCGAGTTGCCCCCCCAGCACTTGACCGCGCCCCCAATGAGCGCGCAGGTGTAGCCGCCGCCGATGGCGATCCCGGTCACTCCGCTGCTCAGGCCCGAGACATCGACCGGGGTGTTGCTGTCGTCGGTGGTGCCGCCCCCGAGCTGGCCCGACTCGTTGAGCCCCCAGCACTTGACCCCTCCACCGGTGGTGACGGCGCAGATGTGCTGGCTCAATCCGGCGGCGATGGTGGTCACCCCGCTGCTCAGTCCGTAGACATCGACCGGGACATCGTAGCTGGCTCCGTCGACGGTTCCGAGAGGGCCGTTCCCCCAGCACTTGACCCCACCCCCGGTGGTGATGGCGCAGCCAGTATCGGATCCGGCGGCGATGGCGGTCACCCCACTGCCCAGCCCGACGACATCGACGGGGGTGCTGGCGTAGTTGTCGTTGTAGCCGATGCCGTTGCCCAGCTGACCTGCGCCGTTAGAGCCCCAGCACTTGACCCCGCCACCATTGGTGATGGCGCAAGTGTGCAGAGCGCCGATCGTGATGGCGGTCACCCCACTGCCCAGCCCGACGACGTCGACCGGGATATGGCTGTCCGTCGTCGTTCCGTCACCGAGCTGGCCATACTCGTTGTCCCCCCAGCACTTGACCCCGCCACCAGTAGTAAGGGCACAGGTATGGTCCCAGCTATCCGCAGCGATGGCTGCCACTCCGCTTCCTAGGCCGATCACGTCGACCGGGGTCAAGCTGTTCGTGGTCGTGCCGTCCCCAAGTTGGCCGGCGAAGTTGTTGCCCCAGCACTCCACTCCGCCGGCGGTGGTTAGGGCGCAGGTATGGGCGTTGCCGGTAGCGATCGCGATCACGGCGTGATCGGTGTTGACCGCCCCGGTCAGCCCCTCGCTCGTGCCGCCGAAGGTGCCGTCGGTGGCGCTCATGGGGGTCCAGGGACCGTTGTCGATGCTCACCTCGCCCGAGGCGACACCGCTGGGGTCGGTCGCGGTCGCGGTGACCGTGACCGGATCACCGACAGTGGCAGGATCGGGTGCGAGGACAGGCGTCGTCACGTCCGGTGGCGTGGTGTCGGCGGGCGGTCCGGCGAGCGCGATGTCGAGGACGGTGTCGCCGCTGACCGGGATGGCGGTGGCGCTTCCGAGGTCGGTGCCCCCGTAGTAGGTGTCGGGGTAGCCCGCGGCGTTGGGCTGGATCCAGAGCTTGTAGCTGCCCGAGGCGAGGGTGAGCTCGTAGGCCCCGGTGCCGTCGACCGGATCGTTGCCGAGGTAGGTGCCGTCATCGAGGATGACGTGGACGACGGCACCGGTGAGCGGGGTGCCCCCGCTGCCGGTCACGAGGCCACCCAGGGTGTAGACCGCGGGCGGTCCGGCGAGCGCGATGTCGAGGACGGTGTCGCCGCTGACCGGGATGGCGGTGGCGCTTCCGAGGTCGGTGCCCCCGTAGTAGGTGTCGGGGTAGCCCGCGGCGTTGGGCTGGATCCAGAGCTTGTAGCTGCCCGAGGCGAGGGTGAGCTCGTAGGCCCCGGTGCCGTCGACCGGATCGTTGCCGAGGTAGGTGCCGTCATCGAGGATGACGTGGACGACGGCACCGGTGAGCGGGGTGCCCCCGCTGCCGGTCACGAGGCCACCCAGGGTGTAGACCGCGGGCGGTCCGGCGAGCGCGATGTCGAGGACGGTGTCGCCGCTGACCGGGATGGCGGTGGCGCTTCCGAGGTCGGTGCCCCCGTAGTAGGTGTCGGGGTAGCCCGCGGCGTTGGGCTGGATCCAGAGCTTGTAGCTGCCCGAGGCGAGGGTGAGCTCGTAGGCCCCGGTGCCGTCGACCGGATCGTTGCCGAGGTAGGTGCCGTCATCGAGGATGACGTGGACGACGGCACCGGTGAGCGGGGTGCCCCCGCTGCCGGTCACGAGGCCACCCAGGGTGTAGACCGCGGGCGGTCCGGCGAGCGCGATGTCGAGGACGGTGTCGCCGCTGACCGGGATGGCGGTGGCGCTTCCGAGGTCGGTGCCCCCGTAGTAGGTGTCGGGGTAGCCCGCGGCGTTGGGCTGGATCCAGAGCTTGTAGCTGCCCGAGGCGAGGGTGAGCTCGTAGGCCCCGGTGCCGTCGACCGGATCGTTGCCGAGGTAGGTGCCGTCATCGAGGATGACGTGGACGACGGCACCGGTGAGCGGGGTGCCCCCGCTGCCGGTCACGAGGCCACCCAGGGTGTAGACCGCGGGCGGTCCGGCGAGCGCGATGTCGAGGACGGTGTCGCCGCTGACCGGGATGGCGGTGGCGCTTCCGAGGTCGGTGCCCCCGTAGTAGGTGTCGGGGTAGCCCGCGGCGTTGGGCTGGATCCAGAGCTTGTAGCTGCCCGAGGCGAGGGTGAGCTCGTAGGCCCCGGTGCCGTCGACCGGATCGTTGCCGAGGTAGGTGCCGTCATCGAGGATGACGTGGACGACGGCACCGGTGAGCGGGGTGCCCCCGCTGCCGGTCACGAGGCCACCCAGGGTGTACGTGGCAGGACCTTCCACCGTCAGGGCCGCCGTGTCGCTGAAGGTGCCGTTGAGACCGGTGACGGTGTAGCTGCCGGCGACGTCCGAGCCGCAGTCGGCCAGGGTGCAGGTGCCGGTGCCGTCGATGCTGAAGGTGGTGTCGCCGGTCACGTCGCCCAGGCTATTGGAGAGGGCGTCGAAGCCCTCCGCGGTGTAGGCCTGGGTGGCGCCCGCGTCGATCGTGGCCGTCGGGGGGCTGATGGTGATGTGGTCGAGCGGGCCTGCGGTCACCGTCAGGGCCGCCGTGTCGCTGAAGGTGCCGTTGAGACCGGTGACGGTGTAGCTGCCGGCGACGTCCGAGCCGCAGTCGGCCAGGGTGCAGGTGCCGGTGCCGTCGATGCTGAAGGTGGTGTCGCCGGTCACGTCGCCCAGGCTATTGGAGAGGGCGTCGAAGCCCTCCGCGGTGTAGGCCTGGGTGGCGCCCGCGTCGATCGTGGCCGTCGGGGGGCTGATGGTGATGTGGTCGAGCGGGCCTGCGGTCACCGTCAGGGCCGCCGTGTCGCTGAAGGTGCCGTTGAGACCGGTGACGGTGTAGCTGCCGGCGACGTCCGAGCCGCAGTCGGCCAGGGTGCAGGTGCCGGTGCCGTCGATGCTGAAGGTGGTGTCGCCGGTCACGTCGCCCAGGCTATTGGAGAGGGCGTCGAAGCCCTCCGCGGTGTAGGCCTGGGTGGCGCCCGCGTCGATCGTGGCCGTCGGGGGGCTGATGGTGATGTGGTCGAGCGGGCCTGCGGTCACCGTCAGGGCCGCCGTGTCGCTGAAGGTGCCGTTGAGACCGGTGACGGTGTAGCTGCCGGCGACGTCCGAGCCGCAGTCGGCCAGGGTGCAGGTGCCGGTGCCGTCGATGCTGAAGGTGGTGTCGCCGGTCACGTCGCCCAGGCTATTGGAGAGGGCGTCGAAGCCCTCCGCGGTGTAGGCCTGGGTGGCGCCCGCGTCGATCGTGGCCGTCGGGGGGCTGATGGTGATGTGGTCGAGCGGGCCTGCGGTCACCGTCAGGGCCGCCGTGTCGCTGAAGGTGCCGTTGAGACCGGTGACGGTGTAGCTGCCGGCGACGTCCGAGCCGCAGTCGGCCAGGGTGCAGGTGCCGGTGCCGTCGATGCTGAAGGTGGTGTCGCCGGTCACGTCGCCCAGGCTATTGGAGAGGGCGTCGAAGCCCTCCGCGGTGTAGGCCTGGGTGGCGCCCGCGTCGATCGTGGCCGTCGGGGGGCTGATGGTGATGTGGTCGAGCGGGCCTGCGGTCACCGTCAGGGCCGCCGTGTCGCTGAAGGTGCCGTTGAGACCGGTGACGGTGTAGCTGCCGGCGACGTCCGAGCCGCAGTCGGCCAGGGTGCAGGTGCCGGTGCCGTCGATGCTGAAGGTGGTGTCGCCGGTCACGTCGCCCAGGCTATTGGAGAGGGCGTCGAAGCCCTCCGCGGTGTAGGCCTGGGTGGCGCCCGCGTCGATCGTGGCCGTCGGGGGGCTGATGGTGATGTGGTCGAGCGGGCCTGCGGTCACCGTCAGGGCCGCCGTGTCGCTGAAGGTGCCGTTGAGACCGGTGACGGTGTAGCTGCCGGCGACGTCCGAGCCGCAGTCGGCCAGGGTGCAGGTGCCGGTGCCGTCGATGCTGAAGGTGGTGTCGCCGGTCACGTCGCCCAGGCTATTGGAGAGGGCGTCGAAGCCCTCCGCGGTGTAGGCCTGGGTGGCGCCCGCGTCGATCGTGGCCGTCGGGGGGCTGATGGTGATGTGGTCGAGCGGGCCTGCTGCTAGGGCAGCAATCTCCGCAGCGCTCAGGGCACGGTTGTAGAGGCGGACGTCGTCCACGGCCCCGCCGAACCAGCGCGACGCAGCGTTCAACGCCGTGATCTGCGCGCCGATGCCCAGCGGCACGTTGTTCGCCGCGATCATGCCGGTGAAGGACCCGGTGGCCTCCTCGTCGCCGTCTACGTAGAGCCGGGTCGTTGTGCCGTCCCAGGTTGCCGCGACGTGCATCCACGTGGTGCCGTCGGCCGGGTATTGAGTCGTGGAGTTGACGCGATACGTGTCGCCGCTGGTGTCCTGGTTGAAGCGGACGAACACGATCTGCGAGTTGGCCGCCGCGTCGTCCGAGAGCGAGAGCTGGTAGCCGTCGACGCTGCTGCTGACGTCCTTGGCGATCAGGTCCTGGGTGGCCGCCTGCGTGGGCCTGACCCAGGCCGCCATCGTGATGGCGGACGTGATGTCGAGGTCGGCGTCGTCATCGACGGTCGCATACTGGCTCGATCCATTCAGTGACAGTGCCAGGCCATCGAATCCGGCCACATAGCCCGGGCTGGCGACATCGGTCGCGGCGTTCGCGGGTGGCGCCGAGTCGACGAGGTTGTCCTCCATCTTCCAGTGGCCAACGAGGCCTGTGATCGTCATCGTGACGGTTGCGACGTTCGAGTCAACGGTCCCGTCGTTCGCCTTGAACGTGAACGTGTCCACGCCCGCGGCGTCCGTGTCCGGCGTATAGGTAAAGGCACCGGTTTCGGCGTCTGTGATGACCGCGGTTCCATGCGTTCCGTTCGTGCCAAGCGAGTACGTCAGCGGGTCGAGGTCGGCGTCGCTCCCATCGAGGGTTCCGTCGAACGGCGTGTTGGACGCCGTCGTGAAGGCATCGTCCGTGGCGACAGGCGCGTGGTTGACGACAACAGGCGTGACCGGCGCACCTGCCACCCAGCTGAAGCCGGTGTCGCTGATGGCGCCCGCCGCTGGAGTCGGCATCGAGTCGCCGACAGTGGCGCCGGCGCCCTCGTTGAGGCCCCAGCGTGCGACGAGCCCCGTGCCCTCCACAAGCTCGTTGTTCTTGTCAGCGAGGATCTCTGCGCCGCTGCGGGCATGGTCCCAGACCCGCGCCTCGTCAATGACGCCGTCGAAGCGGCCGAGGGCGGTACCCGTTGAGGTGATCATCGCGCCAAGCGCAACGCGCTGGATCGAGTTGGAGCGCGGGTGGAAGCCGGGGGTGACGCTGTCCTCGAGGTTGCCGTCGAGGTAGACGGCAAAGGTGGTCCCATCGAAGGTGGCTGCAGCGTGATGCCACACGTCGTCGGTGATGGCGGTCGTGCCGCTCACCGGTGCGTTGGCTCCGGTCGGAGTCGGATCGTCGATCCCTTCGAAGTCCGCCGCGATGACGTTGCCGGACGTGTTGATGCCCAGAATCCAATTGGCGTCGACGGTCCCGCCGTCCGACTCCGGAGCGCCATGGGTCAGCAGCGGGACGAGGTTGGTGATGCCGCCGGTACCGGTGGTATTGGACGTGCCCGTCCCGGTCCGCTTGAACCATGTCTCGATGGTGAATTGGGCGAGGTCCAGCTTCGCCGGGTCGCCGAAGGTGACGTAGGACGTATTGGTGAGCTGGAGCCCGTACGGTCCCGGCGGCGGAGTGCTTGGCGTACCCGATGCTTCGCCGGAGAGGGCCGACACGTTCGCGCTCGTGTCAACCGCGGCAACGGCGTAGACATACGGGGTGCCCGGTGTCCCGGACAAGTCCAGGTACTCAGGCGTGGCGAGAGGGGTGCTTCCGTTGAGGGGCGACCCCTTGGTGACCGGACTGGACGCGCTGCGGTAGACGTTGTAGCCGGCGAGGTCGGACTCGGCATTGACGTTCCAGGTGAGCGAAACCTGGCCGACACCGGACACAGCGGCGAGGCCGGTCGGCGCCGCCGGGATGGTGTCATCCGGGAACCCGTTGACCCAGGTTGGGCCGTTGAACAGAGTGCCGTTCTCCTGGGGCGTTGTGGAGTCGGCGGTCGAGGTCCCGGTGCCCTCGTTCATCCCCCACCGAGCGACGAGCCCGGTTCCGCTGGTGACCTCAACATTCTTGGTGGCAAGGATCTGGCTCTGAGAGCGCGCAACGCTCCAGATCCGAGCCTCGTCGAGCACGCCCGCGAAGTAGCCCGCAGCGGCGCCGGTCGACGTCATGGCGGTGCCCAAGCCAGCATGCTGGATGCTGTCGTGCCGCGGCACGCAGACGTTCGCCACGGTGCAGGTGATGGTGGTCGTGCCGTCAGGGTTGCCATCGAGGTAGAGCCGCCACGTCGTCCCGTCGTAGGTCGCCGCAGCGTGGTGCCACGTGCCATCCGCCGGAATCGCGATCGTGCCGGCCACGGGGTGGTTGAGGCCGGTGTTCATGTCCTCGAAGTCCGCCGCCAGCACGTTATCGCTGGCCCGGATGCCGAGGAAATAGTTCATGTCCACGTTGGAGCCATCACCCTCGCCACGGCCCTTGGTCAGAAGCGGAATTGTGTTCCCGATCCCGCCGGTACCCGTGGTCGTCGTCGTCCCGGTGCCGGTGCGCTTGAACCAGGTCTCGAGGGTGAAGACCGACAGCCCCAGTGTCCCTGCATTGCCAAACGAAACGTACTGGCTGGTGCCATCGAACTGTAGAGCCTTGCCGGCCAAATCCGCCTTCACGGACTGCACCGGGATGCCGGCGAGGAGCGAGGCCATGAGAGAAGCCGCCGTCACCATCGTCGCCGCGCGACCGGGCCGGCGGAATGCGCTCGTGGTGGACAGGCCGTCGAACCGGAAACGCGACATCGCTCTCACCTCAGTTCGATACATCCATGTGCTGGCTCGAATCGTGGCGTGCGCCCAGGCTGCTTGTGAGCGGGCACTTGCGTTTGAGGAACCTTGCTGGTTCGCCGCTCAAGATCCGACCAGCGGGACGTCCGCGACGGTGTTGGCGCTGACCCCGATGGGCGTCGCAGTGCCGAGGTCGGCGCCGCCGAAGTACTGGTCGCCGTAGCCCGGCTCGTTGGGCTGGATCCACAGCTTGTAGGTGCCGGGGGCCAGGGTGATGCTGTACGCCCCGCCGGCGACGCTGGCGGTGTTGCCGATGTAGGTCCCGTCGTCGAGGATGACGTGGACGGTGGCACCCGGGAGCGGCGAGCCGCCCGCGGTGACCGCGCCCGACAGGGTGAAGGTCGAGGGGCCCCCGACCAGCGGGACGTCCGCGACGGTGTTGGCGCTGACCCCGATGGGCGTCGCAGTGCCGAGGTCGGCGCCGCCGAAGTACTGGTCGCCGTAGCCCGGCTCGTTGGGCTGGATCCACAGCTTGTAGGTGCCGGGGGCCAGGGTGATGCTGTACGCCCCGCCGGCGACGCTGGCGGTGTTGCCGATGTAGGTCCCGTCGTCGAGGATGACGTGGACGGTGGCACCCGGGAGCGGCGAGCCGCCCGCGGTGACCGCGCCCGACAGGGTGAAGGTCGAGGGGCCCCCGACCAGCGGGACGTCCGCGACGGTGTTGGCGCTGACCCCGATGGGCGTCGCAGTGCCGAGGTCGGCGCCGCCGAAGTACTGGTCGCCGTAGCCCGGCTCGTTGGGCTGGATCCACAGCTTGTAGGTGCCGGGGGCCAGGGTGATGCTGTACGCCCCGCCGGCGACGCTGGCGGTGTTGCCGATGTAGGTCCCGTCGTCGAGGATGACGTGGACGGTGGCACCCGGGAGCGGCGAGCCGCCCGCGGTGACCGCGCCCGACAGGGTGACCACCAATGCGATGTTCTGCATCGTGTCACCGGCAAACGGGATGGGCGTCGCAGTGCCGAGGTCGGCGCCGCCGAAGTACTGGTCGCCGTAGCCCGGCTCGTTGGGCTGGATCCACAGCTTGTAGGTGCCGGGGGCCAGGGTGATGCTGTACGCCCCGCCGGCGACGCTGGCGGTGTTGCCGATGTAGGTCCCGTCGTCGAGGATGACGTGGACGGTGGCACCCGGGAGCGGCGAGCCGCCCGCGGTGACCGCGCCCGACAGGGTGAAGGTCGAGGGGCCCCCGACCAGCGGGACGTCCGCGACGGTGTTGGCGCTGACCCCGATGGGCGTCGCAGTGCCGAGGTCGGCGCCGCCGAAGTACTGGTCGCCGTAGCCCGGCTCGTTGGGCTGGATCCACAGCTTGTAGGTGCCGGGGGCCAGGGTGATGCTGTACGCCCCGCCGGCGACGCTGGCGGTGTTGCCGATGTAGGTCCCGTCGTCGAGGATGACGTGGACGGTGGCACCCGGGAGCGGCGAGCCGCCCGCGGTGACCGCGCCCGACAGGGTGAAGGTCGAGGGGCCCCCGACCAGCGGGACGTCCGCGACGGTGTTGGCGCTGACCCCGATGGGCGTCGCAGTGCCGAGGTCGGCGCCGCCGAAGTACTGGTCGCCGTAGCCCGGCTCGTTGGGCTGGATCCACAGCTTGTAGGTGCCGGGGGCCAGGGTGATGCTGTACGCCCCGCCGGCGACGCTGGCGGTGTTGCCGATGTAGGTCCCGTCGTCGAGGATGACGTGGACGGTGGCACCCGGGAGCGGCGAGCCGCCCGCGGTGACCGCGCCCGACAGGGTGAAGGTGCCAGGAGCGGCCGTACCCGTCGTGAACGACCACGTCGCGCTCGGTGTCGTGGCGGTGCCGTCGTTGGCGACCGCGTACCACTCGTACTCGGTGTCCGCGTCAAGGCCTGGCCACGAGATGGAGGCCGTGCCTCCGGACACCGGCGCGTCCCCGATCTCCGTGAACGGTGCCGACGCGGTCCCCGCTGCCGGCCACGCCAGCGTGAACTGGCTGGAGCTGTCAACCTCGAACGAGCCGAGGGTGGCGCCCTGCGGAACCTTGTAGGTGTAGGCCTCGATGGTGGCCGCCGCCGGCTTGAACACGTAGTAGCGCAGCCAGCCGTCACCACCGTTGGTGCGGCTCTGGTAGTCGGTCAGGACCTGATGGACGGGCTGGCCACAGGAGTTGTTCGTGGTCGTGCGACCCTCGCCCGGGTAGTGCCCGTTGACGACCATGACCACGTTGCAGTTGGGATAGATCAGCTGGGTCCAGACGGCAGATGCGGTCATGCCGTCCGACCGCCCGGTGATCAGCGAGTTCGGCCGGTTGCCGCTCGTGTCCACGAACGCGTGGGTGCTGAGGATGACCTGGCGGTCCGGGTAGCGGCTGATGATGTCGTTCGCCCATGCGACCGCGTAGGTCGGCATGTCCACCTCGAGGTGGATGATCAGGAAGTCGATCCCGCCGGCCGTGAACAGCTCGTAGTTGTCCTTGTTCAGGCGCTGGGTCTGTCCGGCCTCTTCTCCCAGCCATCCGCCGTACCAGGGGTTGGCCGGCAGGTCATAGCGGCTGGGCGGGAAGTACTGGTCGTAGTAGACGGAGGTCGCCGCGAGGCTGCTGAGGTCGTGGTTGCCTGGCGAGACCGCGTTTGGCACCCCGTTGTTGTCCAGCGTGTCCATCGCGGAGTCGGCACGCTGCCACTCGACCTCGACGCTGTCGAAGTGCTCCGTGATGTCGCCCAGGTGGCTGACGAAGGCGATGTTGAGATCGGACTCCTTGTCGACGATCCACTGGGTCTGGGCGCGGTAGACGTTCGCCCGGGCCTCGTCGACGTCGGTGTAGTGCTGCGTGTCCGGCAGGACGACGAGCGTGAAGTCCTCTCCTGCCGTCGGCTTGGGCCGCCCGAAGAACGTCACCGTCTGCGGATCGCCGTCCGGGTCAGGAGCGACGTCGACGGTAAGGGTGGGTGACGCGGCGACGCCGGTCGCACCGTTTGCGGGCGCCGGGTTGGTCGGGGCGGAGGGCGGCAGGTTGCCGCCGGTCGGCACGAACCCCGGGACCCAGGTGGGGCCATTCGTGAGTGTTCCGGGGATCGTCGCGACGGAGCTCGCGATCGTCGTTCCGGAGCCCTCGTTCATGCCCCAGCGGCCGAGGAGGCCGGTGGTGGGCCCGGTGATCTCGGTATCCCAGGAGGCATCAATCTCGCCGCCGGTTCGAACCACGTTCCAGACACGGGCCTCGTCGATCGCGCCCGAGAAATAGCCCTGGCAAGAACTGCTGCCAGTTCCGGGGATCCCGGTCGAGAGTAGTGAGGTCCCGATGGCAGCGTTCTGGATGCTGTCATCGCGCGGCGCGCGGGCAGTGCCAAGATCCAATTCCGTGTCTAGGGCACCGTCGAGATACAGCCGCCAGACCTGTCCGTCGTAGGTTGCCGCGATGTGATGCCACTCGCCCGTCGGGAAGCTGTTGGTCCCGATGACGGGGTAGTTCTGCCCTCCTGGGTCCGCCTCGAAGTCGGCCGCGATGACGCCGGTCGACGTGACCCCAAGCCAGTAGTTCATGTCCACGTTGGAACCGTCGCCCTCGCCGCAGCCCTTGGTGAGGACCGGGTATGCCTGCGGGATGGTGCCGGATCCCAGGCCACCCGTCCCGGTGCCCATGAGGTCGCCGCCAGCGCCGCGGTTGACCCACGCCTCCAGCGTGAATGTCGACGCCCCCAGGGTCGAGGTCGCCTGGCCGAACGTCACGTAGTCGTTGCTGCCGTCGAACTGGAGGCCGTAGTTTGTGACAGGGGCTGTGACCGTAACGGTCACCGTTGCGGTATTCGAATAGGCGGAGCCGTCATAGGCACGGTAGGTGAAGCTGTCCGGGCCGCTGTATCCGGTCGTCGGCACGTAGTGCAGCTGGCCCGACGCGACAGTTGCCGTCCCGTGCGATGCCGCACCGACGATCGTGTAGGTCAGCGGATCGCTGTTCGCATCGGAGCAGGCGGGGGCCGCATCGGCCGCGGTGTTGAGCGGCGTGGTCATGGCGACGGCGGAACAGACCGGGGCCACGGGTCCGGTCGGGACGAACCCCGGGACCCACGTCGGACCATTCGTAAGCGTGCCGGGGAAGGTGCCGACCGAGCTCGCGACGCTCGTTCCGGTCCCCTCGTCGAGGCCCCAGCGGGCAAGAAGCCCCGTCCCGCTGGTGATCTCACTGTTCATCGTTCCCTGGATCTGCACCTGACTGCGGGCGACGTTCCAGATGCGGGCTTCGTCAAGCGTGCCCTCGAAGAAGCCGTTGGTCCCGCCCGTCGTGTTGAGCGACGACCCAAGAGAGGCGTGCTGGATACTGTCGGAGCGAACCGGCTCGCCGATGGTGGCGGTGCCGACGTTGACGCCGTCCAGGTAGAGGTTCCAGGTCGTGCCGTCATACGTCGCGGCGGCGTGGTGCCAGACGTTGGTCGTGATCGGGGCGGTGCTGACGATCGGGTGGTTCTGGCCCAACGGGCCGCTGCCGCCGACGCCTTCCTCAAAGTCCGCGACCAGCGTGCCGGTGCCGGCCTTGATGCCCAGGAAGTAGTTCATGTCGACGTTGGAGCCTTCGGCCTGCTGGGCCCCCTTCGCCACCAGCGGGATGGCGTCGGGGATGCCGCCGGAACCGGTGGTCGTGGTGGCTCCACCGCCCGTCCACTTGAACCAGGTCTCAACGGTGAAGTTCGCTGCGTTGAGGCCTGGCGCGGCCCCGAACGTCACGTAGTCGTTCGTGCCGTCGAACTGGAGTCCGAAGTTCGTGATGGGGGGCGGGGCGTTGTGGACGGCACCGCTACCGGAGTCCGTGAAGATTCCGCCAGCGACCGGGATGAACTCATAGTCGTAGCCGAATTCCCGGAGGGTCAGCTTGCAGACGCCCCAGGTGGATCCGTCATGGACCTCACTGTTTGCATCCAGTGTCCCGAGCGAGTAGCGGGGACCGCCGCCGGTGCCGCACGTGATCTGCCGGATGCCGTAGGCAGCGTCGGCGACGCCGTCCGGGGTCTGCGGCGCAAAGCGCTCGTACCAGTGCTCGTGACCGTTGAGCACGAGGTCGGCTCCGAACT
Source organism: uncultured Chloroflexia bacterium (assembly GCA_963713975.1). GTDB lineage: Bacteria > Chloroflexota > Limnocylindria > Limnocylindrales > CSP1-4 > CAIXZV01. Next base: position 2,517,345 of record OY970218.1, on the reverse strand, counting down.
CGTAGAGGTCGTCCCAGATCACGCGATCCAGGACTTCGGTGCCGTGGACGTTGCCCGAACTGAACATCGGCCGATGCCAGTAGGCAAGGACGTTCTTCGACGCGTTCGCCGCGAGGTCCGCCCTCAACCAGATCTCCTGGGCCGAGCCCGCCGAATAGTCGATCTCCGTGTTGAGCACGATGACGTGCCAGTAGGTGCCCTGATCGTAACTGTAGTAGCCGTTGGGCGATCCGGCCGGCGAGACGCCGGCGAGCGTGGAGGCGAACTCCGGGAAGTACCCGGTGGCGCTGTTGGTCCAGTCGTGGTTGCCCACGGACGGGTACGTGCGGGCCTTGAAGGCCCCCCAGGTCGGCTCGTAGTAGGTGGAGAAGTTGCTGGCCGATCCGTCCGGATACGCGTTGTCGCCGAGCGTGAACACTGTGGCACTTGGCAGCGCGTTGATGAGCGCGGCCGTCTGCGTGTCGCCCGTGCCGGAGTCCGAGATGTCGCCGGCGCCCACCATGACCACGTCAGCAGACGGGTCGGTGATCGTCACCGACACCGTGGCGGTGTTCGAATAGGCCGTGCCGTCGTACGCCCGGAAGGTGAAGCTGTCGGCGCCGGTCTGGCCTGCCATGGGGGTGTAGGTGTAGGCACCCGTCGAGGCATTGGTGACGACGGCGGTCCCCTTGGTGCCGGTGGTGACGGTCGAGTAGGTCAGCGGATCGCTGTCCGCGTCCGTGGCGACCAGGGTGCCGTTGCCGACCGTGTTGATCGGCGTGGAGAGCGCGCCGGCCTGGGCGACGGGAGCGCTGTTGCCCGGAGCCGCCAGGGCCAGGATCTCGACGGCGCTCAGGGCGCGGTTGTAGAGGCGGACGTCGTCCAGGTCACCGTCGAGCCACCGGGTGTTGTCGCTCTGGGCGCCGATCCCCAGGGCGGTGCTGTTGGTCGCGATCGTTCCGGTCCAGGGCATCGACCCTTCCAGGGTGCCATCGATGTAGAGCTTGATCGTGGCGCCGTCGTAGGTGGCCGCGACATGCTGCCACGAGCCATCGATCGGGTACATCGTCACCGCGTTGACACGGTAGGTGTCGCCGCTCGTCTGCTGGTTGAAGCGGACAAAGGCCCGCTGGGAGTCGTCGCCGGACTTGGTCGTGGCCAGCGACAACTGGTACCCGTTGACGCTGCCGTTGATGTCCTTGGCGATGATGTCCTGCGTGTCGTACTGCCCGGGCTTGACCCAGGCCGCCATCGTGATGGCGTTGGCAATGTCGAGTGACGCCTCATCGGGCGCGCTCGCGTACTGGCTGGTGCCGTTGAGCCTGATGGCATTGCCGGTCTTGCCGGGCACGAAGGTCGGGTTTCCGCTGGTCGTCGCGGTGTTGAGCGGAGCGGCGCCGGAGTCGGCCGCAGTCGTGCCGCCCGTCTCGTCCATCGTCCACCAGCCCACGAGGGAGGGATCCACCGCGCCGGAGGTGATCGTCACCGAGACCGTGGCGGTGTTGGAGTCGACATGTGTGTCGTTCGCCTTGAAGGTGAAGCTGTCGGCGCCGGTCTGGCCTGCGCTTGGGGTGTAGGTGTAGGCACCCGTCGCGGCATTGGTGACGACGGCGGTGCCCTTGGTGCCATTGGTGACGATCGAGTACGTCAGCGGATCGCTGTCCGCGTCCGTGGCGACCAGGGTGCCGTTGCCGGCCGTATTGATCGGCGTGGAGAGCGCGCCGGCCTGGGCGACGGGGGCGGTGTTGGCGGGCGGCGCGCCCGACGTGCAGTGCCGCCCCACAGCGCTCGTGGACCCGGAGCTCGCGAGGACGACAAGGTCATCGGTGTAGTTCTGTTTGGTGCTGGTGACCTCGTTGAACGAGCCGCTCATGAGCGTGGTGGGTGCACCGAAGCTGATCGCCGCGGTGGGTGATGTCCGCGCCAGGATGTTGCCGGCGCCTTCGGTCGAGGTGGCGAGGTAGAGCAGCTCGTCGGCCGACGTGTTGAGCAGGACGATCCCGCGGGTACCGCTCTCGGAGACGCCGTACAGCGGATCCCACGTCCCGCTGGGCCGGCGGACGAGCAGGGCGAGCTTCGGCGAGCCGCCCGTGTCGTAGCTGGTCTTGACGGCGGCATAGATGGTGCCGTCAGCCGCGACCGCCAAGTTCATGTGGTCGTCGGCCATGCCCAAGCCGATGTTCTGGGCAGACCCGTCCGCGGGAACCTCATCGGCCGACCATGTCCCCTCTGCGTCGCCGTCCGCGTGAACCTTGAACCCGAACCGCTCCGTGTTCTGGTTCGACCAGAGCACACCGACCTTGTCGTCGTCGAACGCCGTGACGACCGCAATGTCGTCTTCGGCGACACCGGTTCCCAGCGTGATCGGGGCGTTCCAGGTGGTGTAGGGCGAGACGCTCGAGCGGACGTAGACCGAGGTGGTTCCGGCAGACGCCAACCACATGCGGCCCGTTGAGTCGACGGCGATGGTGGCGGTCTCGACGCCGCTGTCGAGCGTGATGGCCTGGGCTGCTGGACGGAGGGACCAGGGAGCGTAGGTCCCGGCGCCGTACTCGACCGAGACCAGTTCGGACGACGTGCCGCGGTACAGCAGGATGTGCGTGACCGCGCCGACCTTCAGAGCATCCGCGTGCGTGTCGGTGTTGTTGGACAGCTTGATGACGCTCGTCCAGGTGTCGCCGACAAGCTTCCAGAGCCACGTCCCGGATCCTGGCGTGGCGGCGGTCGTCGGAAGGACCGCCCACCAGGCGCCGTCATGCTTCCAGACCTTGGACTGCGGCTTCTCGCCCGTGTTCGCTGAGACAGGGAGTGCCGTCAGTGTCGTACAGGCGAGGTCACCGAACCCTGCCGCTGTGGCTGGAGTGGCCACAGGCGCCACCGGCGCGACCGACGTCGTGACGGCCATCGCGAACGCCATGAATGCGACGAGCGCGCGGCGGATGGCGGGAGTCTGCAAGGAAAGGGTGGGCAACATGCGGACATCTCCCTCGGCGCCACGGAATGACGCAATACGACCGTGCGCAAGGATGCGACGCGGCCCGAACCGTCGATCGGTCTCCCCCAGAGACGGGTCTCTCGCCCCAAATGAGCAGGGCGAGATAGGCATAAGTACTTACCGGATAGTACTTCCCCCGGTCCGGATGCCAAGTGACCAGTGGGCCCTTGGTACCAATTGCGTTGCAGATCGGCACCGCCGCTATCCTCGCGGTCATGGCCTCGACGCGTCGCCTCAAGCCCCCCGGTGCGCATCGCGGTGCCTTGCGCGCGTGGGCACCAGCGGTCGCCTGGGCGGCGCTCATCTTCGCGTTCTCGGCGCAGGCGAACCTGCGGTTCCTCCCCGATGACTCGGCCGACTTCGCGCTGCGCAAGCTGGGTCACACCGCCGTGTTCGGGATCCTTGCGCTGCTCGTGTGGCATGCCATCGCAACGACGACCCGCACGCGTCGACCGCGGGCCTGGGCGCTCCTGCTGACGATCCTGTACGCCGTGACGGACGAGCTCCACCAGGCGGTCGTCTCCGGGCGGCATGCATCGGCGGTCGATGTCGCCATCGATGCGGCGGGGGCGCTGATCGCGGTCGGGGTGATCGCCGGCGCCGTGCACCTGCGTCGCCGCACGCGGCCGATATAGGCGCTCAGTGATATCAGATCTACCCCATGCGGTATCATTTCATCGTGCGGCGCATACCGATCGGACTGACGGATTCCCAGCACGCGCGGCTTGCCCGCGAGGGTGCACGCCGTCGCACGAGCATCGGAGCGCTCGTCCGGGAGGCGGTCGACGCCACGTTCCCCGATGACCTGGAGACGCGCCGGGCCGCTCGCAGTCGGTCCCTGGCGGTCCTTGGGACCTTCGACTCGGGGCGCAGTGACATCTCCGAGCGCCACGACGAGATCCTGGGCGAGGGTTCGTGGTGAGCGTCGTGGTGGATACCAGCGCGCTGTATGCCCTGCTCGACCGGAGCGATGCGCATCACGAGGCTGCCGTTGCCTTCTGGACGGATCCCGACGACGAGGATCTCGTCACCCACGCCTACGTGGTCGTCGAGACCGTGGCACTGGTGCGGTCCCGGCTCGGGGCGGCGGCCATCGTCGCCCTCGTCGACGATCTCCTGCCGGGGGTGCGGGTGGAGATGGTCAATCGACCCCTCCACGAGGCGTGCCTGTCAGAAGTTCGCCGGATCGGTGGCGGTACCAGCTTCGTGGATCGCGTGAGCATCGCGTTCGCGGCGCGTCACGGGATCGGGCGTGCGTTCGCGTTCGACGCGGATCTCGTCGCCGCGGGCCTGGCCCCGGCCGTCAACGGATCCTGAGCGACGGGCCGATCCGCGCAGCGTCAATCGAGGGGCTTGGCCACCACGACGAGACGGTCCGCGGTCTTGGTGTTGCCTGTGCAGGTCTGGAGCGTGAGTCGCTCCGACGAGGTGAGCAGCGTCCACTTGCCGTCGTTCCAGCGGACCCGCTTGACCAGGGTCACCTTGTAGCGGACCCAGCCCCCCGACACCAGGTGCAGGCGCACGATGTCGCCGACGCGCATCTTCTTGAGGTTGAGGAACGATCCGACGCGCGCATGCGCGTAGAAGTAGGTGTTCGAGTCCCCGCCCGGCCACGAGGTTCCCGGGTAGTGGTAGGCGATCCGCTCCCGCACCGTCCCGCCGATCACGCCGTTGCGGATGGGCAGGTTGATGTTGACGCGCGAGGCGACCACACGATCCACCTTGGTCGCGCGGGTCAGGCTGGACACCTTGACATAGGTGCGCCCATCGGTGGTCGAGGGGCTGGCCGCGGCGAATGACCCCATGACGGCGAGCGCGAGCAGGAGCACCGGGAGCCGGCGCGGCACGTGGAAGTGCATCGAGGTGAGCGTCATGCCACACCTGTACCACCGTGTGGGACGGCGCGCAAGGGGCCGAACGGCGGTAGCGGCACCGGCTGTGGTGCCCCGGCACACCGGCCGGGTTCAGTGGAGCCGGTCCGGGTTCAGTGGAGCCGGTCCACCAGGTTCCCGATGGTCCCGCCGGCGCAGGCGAGGGCCGCCTCGTCCGCGTGGACGATGTCGGTGACGATCGCCTGGATCCCGGCCTGGGTGATCCGGTCGTAGGCGCCGCGGCCCATCCCCCGCGCGATCAGGTAGGTGCAGTCTGCGATGGGGGCGATCATCTGGTCGTGACGGGCGTGTGCGGCCGGACCGTCGTGTGACGCGTCCCCGTCGTCGTGGCCGGGCTGGCGATCGAGGTGCGGCGCCGACTTGGGCCGCATCTCCCGCTCCACCACCTCACCGTCCCGGACGGTGAGCACCGCGTAGGCGCGGGCCCGGCCGAAGTGGGCGCTGATGGTCTGTCCGTCGTCGGTGACGATGGCGATCTTCATGGGTGGCTTGCTCCTGGTAAGGGGTGCGTGCAGGTGCGCGAGCGTCAGGCGACGCCCGCTGCGATTTGGTTCCTGGCGGCAACGTGGTCGAGGGCGACCACGATCTCCGCCGCCTGGGCGCTGGACATGGTGCCCTCGAGGATCGGGACGTAGAGCTCCTCCTCCGCGAGGTGCGCCTTGAGGATCGCGTACAACCGCAGCAGGGACCGGCGCATCAGCAGGACGGTGCCACGGTTGACCTCCGCCTCGGGGTGCTCCACGAAGCCCCCGATGGCGAACGACAGGCGGCGGATCTCGTCGTGGTCGTGCCGCATCATCACCGTGGCGACGCGATCGCACAGCAGCCGCTCCAGGGTCGGGTAGACGGCGGCCTCGACGGCCTCCATGTGCGGGAGGAGCCGCGTGCGGAGGCCCTCGTAGATCTCCTCGATGGCCGGCCTCGCCGTGATCAGCCTGGTCGTGTCCAGGCAGTCACCGTCCGAGCAGTCGCCCAGGGTGTTGAGCTGGTCCACGATCCTGTGCAGCTGGTCGTGGTGCGCGTGGGAGACGGTGGCATATGTGGTCATCATCCCGTCCCTCTCGTCAGCGCCGCCTCCGCGAGCATCGCCTTGATCTGGCCGAGCTCCTCCTGGAGGTCGTCCAGCCTCCCCTCGAGGGCCGCTGTTGCAGGGCGCTGGTCCACCGCGGTGCGCTCCTCGTCCCCCGACGCCCAGCGCCGGGCCGGCCGACGACGCACCTGCCACTCCCCGTCCTCGTACCAGTCGTGCTCGCATCCATGCCGGCAACCCATATCAACCTCCTTCGCGCGCCCCAAGGCGCGCATAGCGCGGCTGGAATTCGGCGATCAGCCGTGCCCGTTCATCCATGACAGCAGCCCACTCCGCAAGGGCCAGCCTCCCATCGGGCGTCACGCGGTAGTCGCGTCGCGGCGCGCCACTCTCGGCGGCCCAGGTCGACTCGATGAGGCCTTCCGCCTCAAGCTCGCGCAGCGTCCGATAGACCATCCCCACGTCAACCTCACCGGGTGCAACCCCGAGGTCGTTCAGCTGGCGGATGAGGGAGTACCCGTGCGCCTCGTCCTCGGCGACCAGCAGCAGCAGGAACGGCTCCAGCCAGCGACCGCGCCTGCCGCCCTGGCGAACCCAGCCCTGGTGGCCGTGGTGCCCGTGCGGCTCGTTGCCGTGGTGGCGTGTGTGGCGGGTTTCGTCATTCATATGCCAATAGCATAGATAGACGACACGTCGCGGGTGAGGGCCACGTGTCACGACCAGTCCGGGACGAGTGGCCGGGTCCGGGGCAAGCCGGCACCCCATCCCGGCACCCCCATCCCGGCGAGCCCTGCGAGCCCGGGGCATCATGTCAGGCATTGGAGGTTCACCGTGGTTCGCCTGATGCTCGTCGCCGTTGTCTCGCTCATCCTCGCCGCATGTGCCTCGGGCACGGCCAGCCAGCCGCCCGAGGAGGCGTCGCCGAGCGCGGCCGCGCCATCAGGAGGTGCGTCCCTGGCCGCCCCGGGATCCGGCGATCCCGCCGCCATCGGCCGTGCCTTCATCGATGCCCTCGCCCGCGGTGACCTCGTCGCCGCCGAGGCGATGGAGGGCGACACCATGCGCAAGGCGGCCCCGGCCGCATCGCTCGCCCAGCTGTGGGGGCAGCTCACGGGCCAGTTCGGCGACTTCGGCAGCATCGGCGAGGTGACGACTGCGGAGCAGGCGCCGTACACGAACGCGACGGTGCAGGTGGCATTCGCGAACGCCACGCTGCCGATGGTGGTCACCGTGGATGCCGACGGGCTGGTCGCGGGCCTCCACCTGGGCGAGCCGGGACCGGCGAGCTCCGCGGCACCGTCGGGCTCGTCGTCCGCCGTCCCCTCCCCCGCCGCCTACGTGCGGCCCGACGCGTTCACCGAGACCGAGGTGACCGTCGGTACGGCGCCGTGGGTCCTGCCGGGCACGCTCTCGATGCCCACGGGCGACGGTCCCTTCCCGGCCGTCGTGCTGCTGGCGGGCTCCGGGCAGAATGACCGCGACGAGACGATCGGGCCGAACGCGCCATTGCGGGACCTCGCCTGGGGTCTGGCCTCGTCCGGGATCGCCGTCCTCCGCTACGACAAGCGGACGAAGGCGTACGGGACCGAGATGGCAGCTGCGGGCCCGAGCATCACGGTCAAGGAGGAGACGATCGACGATGCCCTCGCCGCGATCGACCAGCTCCGGCAGACGCCCGGCGTTGACCCGGGCCGGGTCTTCGTCGCCGGCCACAGCCTGGGCGGCCACCTCGCGCCCCGGATCGCGGCACAGGCCGAGGACAAGGTTGCCGGAATCGCCCTCCTCGAGGCGAACACGTCCTCGCTTCCGAGTCTGATCCTGGACCAGATCACATACCTCGCCTCCCCGGACGGGGGCGCAGACCCCCAGGCGGCCGCGATGCTCGATGGCCTCGCGGACAAGGTGGCCCTCGCGGAGTCGCCCGACCTGTCACCGACGACGCCGGCGACCGACCTTCCGCTCGGCATCCCGGCGCCGTACCTGTTGGACCTCCGCACGTACGATCCGGCCGCGACGGCCAAGGAGTTGGCGATCCCGATCTTCATCTCCCAGGGTGGTCGGGACTACCAGGTGCCACCGACCGAGCTGGCCGCGTGGCGCACGGCGCTGGCGGGGCGCGATGACGTCGCGATCCACGAGTACCCGGCGCTCAACCACCTGCTGATGTCCGGTTCGGGTCCCAGTCGGCCGGCGGAGTACGCGGTGCCCGGGCACGTGGCGCCGGAGCTGGTCGCGGACCTGGCGGCGTGGATCCAGGACCCGCAGGGCGGGTAGCCGGGGCGTGGGCGGCGTGGGGCACCTGGCGCCGCCTGAGCCGCCAGGCGCCGCCTGAGCCGCCAGGCGCCAGCTGAGCCGCCAGGCGCCAGCTGAGCCGCCAGGCGGTTCAACCATCGGGTGGAGCGCGATTCCGGCCGCTCACCGGCACATTCGTCGGCTCGCGGAGCCGCGCAGGGCCCAGCCACCCGACAAGCGTGCCGGCTAGCGGCGTGAACCGGGTGGCACCCGACCGTTCAACCGGTGGGCGACACGCGCCGTTGGCGCGCGCCCGGCGTCGGCGCCCGCGGTGCGCTAGCGTGATCCCATGACCACCGTCCCGCGCACCGAGGCTCGGCCCATCGCTGCCCACCGGCTGTGGATCCCGCGCCAGCATGGCGCCTGGGCGATGCTCCTGGTCCCGGTCCTGCTCGGCGTCGCAGCCAGCACGCCCAACCCGTGGCAGCTCGCCGTGGCCGCGCTCGCCCTGGCCGCCTACCTCGCCTCCGCGACGCTCCAGGCGTGGTCGCGAGCCCGTCGCCCGCCTGCATACCGGCTGCCGATCGCCGTCTACGGGACGATCGCGGCCATCCTCGGGGTCCTGCTGCTGGTGGTCTTCCCGGCCCTGGCGCTGGCGGCGATCGTGGTCGTGCCGGCCGGCATCATCGTGTTCCGTGGTGCCCAACCCGGGACGCGGCGCGACCTCGCCAACAGCCTCGTCCAGGTGGCGCAGGCCTTGGTCCTGTTGCCGGCGACGGCGTACGTGTCGGGCGTGTTCGAGCTGGATCGGGTCATCCCGTACACGCTGGTCCTGGCGGGCTACCAGGTTGGGACGGTGCTGGTGGTGCGCTCGGTCCTGCGGGAGCGCGGCAACGAGGCGTTCGCGAGGCTGTCGGTCGGGTTCCACGTCGCGCTGATCGTCATCGCCGCTGTCTGGCTGCCGCCGGCGTACGCGGTCCTGGCGGCCGGGCTCACGGCCAGGGCGATCGGCCTGCCGCTGGCCCAGCGCCGGATGGCCCGGGGACCCCGCCCGATGCGGCCCGTCCACGTGGGCATCGTGGAGATCTTCGCGTCGATCGCGGTGGTGGTGGTGGCGTTCACCGTCCCGATCTGATCGTCGGCCGGTTGACCACTCGCCGCCGTCCCGTCGGGCGCACGCTACGCGTCGAGTCGGGCCACACCCTCGACGGCATGCCGGGCGTCACCTTCGACACCGAGCTTCGCGATGATCCGCATCTTGCCCAGCATCTGGACCATCGGCGGACCCATGTGCCCGGCGACGACCACCTCCACGCCGTGATCGGCGAGGAACCGGGCGACGCGGGCGTGATGGCCACCCTCGGTGCCGACATCGTGGAGCACGTCCCAGGCCACGTCATGCTCGTCCCATGAAGCGATGGTGCCGTCGTCCAGGCGCGCCACCGCCACCCGGGGCGCGCGGCCCCAGCGCGGGTCAACCTGGCCGTCCGGGGTCACCGGGACGCACACGATCATGCTGCCTCCTTGGTCAGGTCGATGGCGCCGCCGGGTGTCGGCGACGCCCTCCCGCCCACGTGCCGAAGCCCGATACTGGACTCCCGCGTTGGCGGGTACGAGGTGGAGGATGTCATGCATCGGGTGATCGGGATCATTCTTGGGGCGCTGGTCACGTACCTGCTCCTGGCGGCCATGTTTGCGATGAACGACGACACGACGATCAAGTACGGTGCGGCGGTCGTGATCGGCGCCATTGTTGCCCTGCTGTGGCCGTGGATCATCGGGCTGTTCCTGGCCCGGCGCGTCAAGGCCCGGCGCGACGACCAGATCCAGAAGGAAGTCGACAAGCAGATGTCCCAGAAGGGGTAGTCGGCGTCAGGGCTCGGGCGTGGGCTCCGGGGTCGGTTCCGCCGTCGGCTTCGGCGTGGGCTCCGGGGTCGATTCCGCCGGCGTGCTGGTGGGCTTCACGGACGGCTTCGCAGTGGGCTTCGGGGTCGGCTTGGGCGTGGGTCGCGGCGTTGCCACCGGACGCGGCACGCTGATCCGGCGCGGCTCCGGCAGTCCCGGGATGAGGGCCGCCACGTCCTTCCGGACCTGGTTGACCCAGGCGGCGGTCATCCACGACGGGTAGCGGGGCGGCACGATCCGCAACTGCTTGACCTTGACGTCCGCCGTCCTGCCGAACAGCTCCACCAGGGCAGGCAGGCTCTCGCGCGGGAGGTCGGTCCAGGCGGCTCCCTTGGCTGCGGCGAACAGGGCGGGGGCATTGAGGATCACCGACGGTCCCAGCTGCTGGCGCATGGCCAGCAACAGGAACTGCTGGCGCTCCATCCGGCCGTAGTCGCTGTCCATGTGGCGGCTGCGGGCGTAGGCGAGCGCTTCCCGCCCGTCGAAGTGCTGCTTGCCGGCCTTGATGCGCAGCTTGATCTTGCCCCGGCCGGGATCCGGATACGAGTCGTCGACGACGGCCTCGGGAACGTTGATGTCCACGCCGCCCATCGCGTCCACGACCCGGACGACGCCGATGAGGTCCACGATCAGCACGGCGTCGATGGGACGGCCGGTGAGGGTGCTCACGACCGACCGGATCGCCCCGATCCCCTTGACCGCCCCCTTGCCCGGCCAGAGACCCGGGTTGCGCCCCGTCGCCTCGACGTACATCTCGTTGAGCAGCCCTGGCTGACAGCCACAGGCGGACGCGTCGCGCGCCGGCCCGGGCGGGTATGGCGCGTTCTGCAGGTTGCGCGGCAGGCCGATCATCGCGGTCTTGCCCGTCGCCACGTCCACCTCGACCAGGAGCATCGTGTCGTTGCGCCGGCTCCAGCGGCCGGCACCGGCGTCGGACCCGATCAGGAGCAGGTCGAACCGCCCGTCGTTGCCCCACGGCTCCACACCCGCGCGCTGCCATGGCACGGACACGCCGAACGCCGGGAGCGTCCCGTTTCCTCCGTCCTTCGGGTAGGGCGGGATCACGGGTGTCGGTGACGGGGTTGGGACGGCAGAGCCCGACGGCGATGGCCCGGGTGTCATGCCGGGTGGCGATTCGGTCTCCTCTGGGGGCTCCGTGAACTCGGGGACGGGCGTCTCGGCGGCCGCGGTGTCGGGCCCGGATGTGGGATCCATGCCGGCGAACGTCTCGTCCAGGAAGGATTCCGTGGCGACGATGGTGGTGGCCGCAAGCAGGTGCGGGACTCCAACCAGGATCACGATCGCCAGGATGGACCCCGCCAGCGCCGGCCGGCTGGGTGACGTCCTCCCCACCGCGTCCACGGCGGCGGACGTCCGCCACCCCGCCACGAGGATGTTGGCCGCGAACAGGAAGGTCAGCGCGCCAGGCGTGACGAGCGCGGCGGCCACGCCAAAGGCGCCGCTGGATGCCGCCCACGCCGCGACGGCCAGCATCACGAGGATCGTGGGAACAAGGAACAGCAGGGCGATGCGTCGCTTGCCGATCGCAAGGTGGCCCGATCCGGGCAGGATCACGCTGGCGATGGTGACGAGGACGGGTCGCGCCCGACCGAGCACGGGTCGCGCCCGACCGATCACGCTCATCCCCTCCGTCCGGCACCGGCCTGCGCGGTGCGCCGGCGCGATCCTTGCACGGATTGCGCGAACGCGCGTCGGTCTGGCGCCGGCCTGCTAGCGGTCGAGTGCTTACCCCGTTGTGTCAGCAGACCACCACATGTAGGGTCGAGTCATGGCACGACCCGATTTTCCGCTCTCACTCCGCGCGTTCCAACTCGACCTCAGTTACAACGCCGCCTGGCTGCTCCTCCACAAGTTGCGTCGGGCGATGGTCGTCCCGGACCGCGAGAAGTTGAGCGGGATCATCGAGATGGACGAGACGTGGGTCGGCGGCCCCCAAGCTGGACTCCGGGGCAGCCGCCAACTCAAAGGCCGCAAGGCGGCGCTCGTGATCGTCGCCGTCGAGCGCCGCGGCACAGGTTCTGGACGCGTCCGCATGGAGGTAATCCCGGACTTCACGCAGGAGGGGAACATGAAGCAGTGGCTTCTCGGCACGTTCCACGGCGTGAGCCGCGCTCAACTGCAGGCGTATCTCAATGAGTTCGTGTTCCGTCACAACCGCCGCGGCAACCCCCAGTTGGCATTCCAGACGCTGCTTGGGCTTGGTACGAACCGAGCGCCCGTTCCGCTGTCTGTCGTGCGCGAGGCGGCGGATCTACCCCAGTTTCCGATCTTGCCTTGACCGCGTCTCGCTACGATTCCTGCCGCGGAGCCCCAGGGTGGCGAGAATTAAGGCGCCGATACCGGCCAGAAGCGCCGGCCAGGCTGGCACGAGGGAGTTCCTGACCACTTCCGTCGCTGTGTCAGGCATGCCGATTGCCCTCGGCGCGACCAAGGCGAGAGCCTCCTGCAGCGTGTCGGCTTTCGCGATGCGACGGTCCGTCGTGTACCAGATCTTGTCGAACTCCTCGCCCTTCAGGACAGCGAGACGGACTCTGTCGCCGTCAACCTGCCAGAGGGCCGTGTTCCAGGTTCCCGGACCGTCACCGGCCTCCAGATACTTCGTGCTCATGAGGATCTCGTATTTGACTTCGAGGCCCAGGAGTCCAAAGCCGTCGCACGGGTTGGAATACACCTCGATGCTCGCCCCGGCTCGAAGCCGCTCGCTATCCTGGTTGGCGTACACCTTCTCGATCGCCATCGTGATGTACGTCAGCGACGGATCATTACCCTCAAGGCGAATGTCCGTGATTCTCGCCCGAAACGTGTAGCCGCGAGCATTGCGGGCGTGATCGGGCATGACGGGCCGGCAAGACTCCGCAGAGACCGGCTCGGGAACGCCCAGGCTACCGACGAGAACCAAGGTAATGACAGCAAGGACATTGGGGCGTCTCATGGCGACTCTCCCACCTCATTCGACCGGCCCAACCGCGACCGCCAGACTCTGGGACGCCTCGTCTGGGCCTTGTGCTGCGGGTCGGGGTCGCGTTCCAAGTTGATGTCGGTTCCGACCGCGCGACACTACTCTGGTGGTCTGCTGACACAACGTGGTAAGCACTAGCGGTCGAGACTGCCGGTGATCGCCACGAGCGAATCAAGAAGGCGCCCGACGCGATCCGGCAGGCCGGCAAGGTCACTCGTGGCCGTCCGGAGCACCTCGGTCACCGCGGGCTCCATCTCGGGAGGACGCCTCGGGCACAGGCCGACGGCCGCGCAGAGGAGGCGCTTCTCGCCCGGATGGGGCACCCGGTTGAGCGCGAACAGCACGTCGAAGTAGCTCGCGAGCAGCCCGGTGAGACGGTGGTTGACGGAGACGAGGTCGCCGCGTCGCGCGGCCCGCCCGACCTGCTCCTCCCACGCCGAGGCGAACCCTCGCAGGGCCCGCAGGTTGTGGTCCACGATGTTGTGGCGGAGGGCCTCCGGGTAGTCGACGGCCGCCCGCTCGCGCAGGTCGCCAAGCCAGCCGTCGCGGTCGAAGAGCGGCTCGCAGCCGCGGATGGTGTGCCAGAAGCAGGTGCTGTAGCCCAGTGACGGCTCGTGCCGGACGAGCACGCGGTCCAGCTGGTCCGCCATCCACGCCGCGTCGAAGTAGGTGACGTCGACGTTGATCCCGGTTTCAGGGTCCCGCCACTCGTCCGCGGACCCCCAGAAGTCGCGGAGCGGGAGCGCGCGTGATGGGGCGCCGGCCAGGTCGAGGACGCGCGCGCGCGTGGCATCCGAGAGCGGAGACCGCGTGAAGACCTCGAGGTCCATATCGGACCACTCGTCCCAGGCCACGCCGCCGGCGCCGCGGGACCCACCGAGCGCCACGGCCCTGACCTCGGGCTCCCCGGCGAGCAGCCCGGCGACGCGATCGGCGAGGAGCGCGTGCTGGGTGTCCATGGCGGCGGCAGTGTACCGGTACGGCGGCGGTGTCCCGGCGCGGCTCAGGCCGCACGGATGGCCTCCAGCACCGTGCCGAAGCGGGCCAGGGTCGCCGGCGTCAGGGCCGGCAACCGGCTCGGGTCGTCCGGCGCGCCCACGTGGAAGGTCATGTGCCGCAGCCCTGCCTCGGCGAACCCGCGAACCGTGGCGGCAACCTCGGCCGGGGATCCGCTGAGGCACCCGTCACGATCGAGCGCGTTCCCGTCCTCGTCCAGCACCAGCCGGCCCCAGCCGGTCAGCCCCAGGGTGTCCGGATCGCGACCGACCGCGGCGCAGGCCCGGGCGGCGATGTCGGCGACCCGCGCCATGTCCGCGGGCCCGCACAGCGGGAGGTTGACGTTGATCGCGTCCCCGAAGGTCGCGGCCACGCGGCTGGTCCGGTCGCCCAGCCCGGCCACCCAGACGGGCGGCCCGGCGGCGGTTCCGCTCGGGATGATCTGCGCGTCGTCGGCGCGGAAGAACGTCCCCGCGAACGTCACGGACGACTCGCGCAGCATGCGCGAGATCACCTCGACGGCCTCCGCGTACCGTGCGACCGGCCGTTCGGCGTCGAAGCCATACGCCTGCCAGCTCGTGTCGCGGTCCGGCACCCCGCTGCCGAGGCCCAGGACCAGCCGTCCGCCGCTCACCTCGTCCAGCGTGACCGCCATCTTGGCCAGCAGCGCCGGGTTGCGGAACCCGGTGCAGGCCACGTACGGCCCGATGCCGATCGTGGTGGTGGCCTCCGCGACCGCGGTGACGATGGTCCAGCACTCCCAGAACCCGATCCGCTCCCCGGACGCGAGGTCGCGCTGGAGGTGGTCCGGGGCCCACAGCGTGTCGACGCCCATCGCTTCGGCCTCGAGCGCGAGCGCGCGCAGCTCCGGCCACGAGGCATACGTCCGGTCGGCCCGCGGCCAGGTGGGCAGGCTGAGCCCGATCTCGAGCGGGATCGACGGTGCGGTCATGCGCCCATGATGGCGTCTCGGGTCCCCGAGCGCCCCGCGTAGTCGACCTGCTCGAACGTCCACGCCTCGGCCAGCCACGCCGAGACCGCGCCGGCGAGGATCGGGTCGAGATCGGCGTCCGCGGCGCGGACCCAGGACTGGACGTGGGCGCCGGGGCCGTGCGCCGGGTAGATGTAGACACAGCCGATGACCAGCGGCGGATCGTCATCGGTGGGTGCGAGCACGGTGTACGTGAACCCTCGTCGGGCCGCGAAGTCGCCCGCGTGCCGGACCAGGTCGGCCAGGTTCTCCTCGGGCGTCATCGGGCGCGGCCACCCTCCATCGGGAAACCCCGGCGTCGAGCGGATGTGCTCGATGCTCGAGGTCCAGGCGGCGTAGTCGGAGGCGTTGTGCTCGGGCCCGAGGGGCCGAAGCCGGAACGCGGGATGGTCGAGGCCCAGGGGCGGAACGAAGTCGTCCGGCACGAAGCGCCGCTCCTCGGGGGTCAGGGGAATGCTCATCTGGTGTGCCTCCATGGCAAGGGCAACGGGGCGGGTCGGGCGGTGCCGATCAGGTTGGCGCGGCGAGGTCCCGACGCGGGAAGTGCCACAGCCCCCAGGCCGCGGCCACGAAGGTGACGCCGGCGAGGACGACGAGGTCCATCGGCTCGGCGCGGCCGCTCAGCACCTCCAGCGGGCGCAGGTAGTGGAACGGTGAGAGCGGCTGGAGGAACGCCGCATCCGGCCAGATCGTGCCCAGGACCTGCAGGACGTACCCCAGCAGCAGGACCGCCAGGCCAAACCCGAGCGCCGGCGCCAGCCGGTCCGATGATGCCGATGCTGCCAGCGCCAGCGCCGAGAACGCGGCCAGCTGCAGGACGGTGTTGACCGCCAGGAACCCCAGCGCGCCAGCGTCGAGCTCCCCTGTCACGCCGTAGACCGCGGCACTCGCGAGGGTGCCCACGAGGACCGCGGCCGTGGTGATCGCGCCAAAGCCGATCAGGGCCGCAAGGTAGGTCGTGAACAGCCGCCGCCGCGACAGGGGCCGCGAGAGCAGCACCTCCAGCGTCCCGCGCTGGCGTTCGCCCGCGATCGCCGCCGCCCCGAGCCCGATCGGGAAGATGACCTGCAGCCCGATGGCGATGGGGTGCACCCAGCCGAGCGCCACGGCACCCTCGAGGCTGAACGGGTCGGCGCCCATGAGCCGCAGGAACGCATCCGGGATGATCCCCGTATCGAGGATGACCGACAGCTGGCGCCCGAACGTGGCGTAGATCACGGGCATCAGGAACCCCCACACGCCGAGCGCCAGCGCGACCAGGCCGAGGCGGGATCGCTGGGCACGCCACGTCCGGCGGAGGAGCGGAAGGCTGAGCAGGCCGGTCACCGCTGCGCTCCGTGGTCGGGCGGGTCCGTGTCTCCGGGGTTGCCCGTTACCTCGTCCGCCGCGACCTCGGCAGCCTCCTCGCCCGCGTATAGCTCGAGGAACGCGTCCTCCAGTCGCGAGGGCTCGATGACGAGGTCCGTGACCGCCGCACCGGCGATGGCGGCAAGGAACGGGCGAGGGTCGCCGACGAGGGCGCAGGTCAGGCGGCCCGCCTCGACCGCCAGGCCGGACACGCCATCGACGGCCGCGAGCACCGGAGCCTCCCCGTCGAAGCGGAGCTCCACCCGGCGCTTGCGCTGCGCGAGGAGCGTGCCCACGTCCTCGGTCGCCACCAGGCGCCCGCCGCGGACGATCGCGACCCGATCACAGACGCGCTCCACCTCGGACAGGATGTGCGACGAGAAGAAGACCGTCCGCCCGTCGGCCCGCAGGTCCTCGAGGACTCCGTAGAACGCGCGCTGCATGAGCGGGTCCAGGCCCTCGGAGGGCTCGTCGAGGATCGCCAGCTCCGGGTCGTGCTGCAGCGCCTGCACGATCCCGACCTTCTGGCGCATGCCCCGTGAGTAGCCGTGGATCGGGCGACGCAGGATGCGGTCGCTCAGCTCCAGGCGATCGCAGATCTCCTTCCGGCGCACCGGCGGCCTGCCCGAGAGGGCCGCGAGATCGTCCAGGTGGCGCTCGCCCGTCAGCCCGTCGTCGAGGGCGATGCCACCGGGCAGGTAGCCCGTGCGGGACCGGATGGCGACCGAGTCGCGCTCGATGTCCAGGCCCAGGACGCTCGCCCGGCCCGCGGTCGGGTGGAGGTAGCCCAGGAGCAGCCGGATGAGGGTGGACTTGCCCGCACCGTTCGGGCCCAGGAACCCGAAGATCTCGCCCGGACGGACCTCCAGGGTCACGTCCTCGAGGGCGTGGATGGGGCGTCGGGCTCCCCTGCCCCACCCGCCCGTCAGGTAGTGCTTGGTCAGCCCATCGACCGAGATCGCGCTCACCCTGCCACGGTACCGCGCCCGACGCGCAACCGCGCCCGCCGAATGGCCGCGAAGCCGGTAATTCGATCCGTGCTCTACCGCGCCGATCCCTGGCTCCACGTCATCGCCGGCTGCATGTCGTCCGGCAAGACCGACGAGCTGCTGCGCCTCCTCCGCCGCGCCGAGATCGCGAAGCGCCGCATCCTGCTCGTGCGCCCCGATGTGGACGACCGCACGCCCGGCGAGTACGCCGAGAGCCGGAGCCACGCGCGCTTCCCGTCCGTCCTGGTGCCCAAGGGTGAGCCGGTCGCGATCCTGTCGCTGGCGCGCGAGCGCGACGTGGATCTCGTCGGCATCGAGGAGGCGCAATTCTTCGACGCCAGCCTCTCCCAGACCGCGGAGACGCTGCGCCACAGCGGCCGCCATGTCATCGCGAGCGGCCTGAACACGGACTTCGCGGGGCGCCCGTTCGGCCCGATGCCCATGCTGCTGGCGACGGCCGACCAGATCACGATGCTCTCGGCGATCTGCGTGGTATGCGGCGAGACCGCGACCCGCACCCAGCGCCTGGTGGGCGGCCGGCCGGCCGCGATCGACGACCCGCTGATCGTCATCGGCGGGTTCGATGGACGTGCCATCGAGACCTACGAGGCTCGCTGCCTGCGGCACCACGAGGTTGCGCCGGCCCGCTCTGCCAGGGGTGTCGTCGCCGACGATGACTGACCGGGCGTCGCGTGGTTTGGGGCGCCGGGGCCAACCGCGCCTGGCGCCCCAGGAGCCGCTGCCCGGTTGAACGGTTGGGTGCCTGCCCGTTTGCGCCGCTGGCCGGCGCACCCGTCGGGTGCCGACGCCCTGATCCGCCCCGGGCCCCCAGGAACGTGTCGCGGAGCGGCTCGAACGAGCGCTCACCTGACGGTTGAACCGGCTGGCGGCACGCGCTCAGCGCGGGGGCCGGCGCCTCCCCCGGAAACGACCCCCTGTCCACAGCTTGTCCACGACCGGCCCGACATCGTGGACAACTTCGCGCCCGAATCCGTCAAAGTCGTGGACAACCCGGTTGGCACCCCAGGCCCCCGCCGATATCGTTCGGTTTGCCCGAAGGGGCCGGTGGCACCGACACCGGACCGGTCAGCAATGATCGGACCGGGTCCCCGGACCGCCGCCACGGTGGCCGCAAGGCTGGCGGGGTGGCTGGAGACGGAGCCGCTGCGACAGGGCCGAGCTTGCTCGGCAAGGTCGTGGGCGAGGCGGTGCGGTACGGTTCCTTCGGGCGCTTTCGTGTGCCCCGCGAGTCCTCGAGAGCCTCCTGCTCGAGCTGTGAGAGCCTCATGCCCAAGCTGTCCGCCGGCCTGCTCCTCTATCGTCGCTCGGGTGACGACATCGAGGTGCTCGTCGCCCATCCGGGTGGCCCCATCTGGGCTCGACGCGACGCCGGCGCCTGGTCGCTGCCCAAGGGCGCGGCCAACGACCATGAGGACCTCTTCGACGCCGCCCGTCGCGAGTTCGAGGAGGAGACCGGGCACAATCCGCCGAACGGCGACCCGATCGACCTGGGCGAGGTGCGCATGCGCTCGGGCAAGATTGTCCATGCGTGGGGCATCGAAGGGGACCTCGATCCGAGACGCGTGCGGAGCATGACCGTCGAGGTGGAGTGGCCCCCGAAGACCGGTCAGCTGATCACCGTGCCCGAGATCGACCGGGTGCTGTGGGCGGACCCGGCAGAGGCCCGCCGGCGCCTGAGCCCTGCCCAGTCGGTGTTCGTGGACCGGCTACTCCAGGCCCTGGCGAAGGCGTAGTCGGCGGACACTCTCGCGGCGCCCGACCGGCCCCCGCTGGCACGATCCGCCGTTCCACCGCACACTTCCTCACGATGTACGACGACCCGTCCAGCCAGCCCGCGGAGGGCCGGCCTCGATCGACACGACGCCGCGGAATTGGCGCGGCCGCCACCATGGGGCTCGTGCTGTTCGCGGCACTCGCGCTCCTCGGGGCCACGGGCGCCGCCTTGGCCGTGACCACGTACGCGAGCATGAGCACCGGGCTACCTGCCCCGACGGCGCTCGAGCAGATCGAGCTCCCCGAGCAGTCCGTGGTGTACGACCGGACCGGCGCAACCGAGCTGGCCCGCTTCGGCGAGTTCAACCGGGCGGTGGTCACGTTCGACCAGGTGCCGCCGGTGCTGGTGGATGCCACGACCGCCGTCGAGGACCGGACGTTCTGGGAGAACTCGGGCTTCGATCCGGTGGGCATCATGGCCGCAGGCTTCGACGCGTTGCGCGGCCGCGCGCGCGGCGCCTCCACGATCACCCAGCAGCTGGTCCGCCAGCGTCTGCTGTCGGACGACGGCACCGCCCAGATCGAGGTCACCGCGTCCCGGAAGATCAAGGAGATCATCCAGTCGATCCGCGTGACGCAGGCGTATCCGGGCGAGGCGGGCAAGCAGCGGATCATGGCCGCCTATCTCAACCAGAACTACTACGGCAACGAGTCGTACGGCGTGGCGGCGGCGGCCCGCGAGTACTTCGGGGTGGAGCTCAAGGACCTGACCTTGGCCCAGGCGGCCATCCTCGCCGCCCTGCCCAAGGCGCCCTCCTCCTATGACCTGGTCCAGAACGCCATCGAGGAGTGCGTGGACCCGACGCAGACCGACGAGACCTGCACCGCGACCCAGCTCGTCGTGCCGCCGGATGCCCCGATCGTGGTCCGCCGCAACTTCGTGCTGGACCAGATGGCCGCGGCGGGCGGCACGCCGCTCACCGGTGACGCCTTCACCTCGGCGGACTACGCGGCGGCCAAGGCCGAGAAGGTGGTCCTGGCGACCCAGCGGTCCTCCGTCTGGGTGATCCCGCAGTTCGTCCGCCAGGTCCGGGCGGAGCTCACGACGCGCCTGTGCGACGGCGCCGAGACGTGCCCCATCCTCGAGCGCGGCGGGCTCGTGATCCGGAGCACGATCGACATGCGGCTTCAGGCCCTGGCCGAGAAATGGGTCCAGGCGGCCACCATCGTCCCGCATGCCAAGAGCCCGCGGGCGGCGGCCAAGGCCCGCGGCCTGACCTACGAGAGCTGGATCGCGAACCTCAGGGACAAGCGGCTGTACAACGGCGCGCTGATCGCCATGGACTACCAAACGGGCGAGATCGTGGCCTACCAGGGGTCCGCCGACCCCTCGGCCCTCAAGGCCACCAAGAAGATGCAGCCCCGATTCGACGTGCTGGCCGACGGCTGGCGCCAGCCGGGCTCCGCGTTCAAGCCGATCGTGTACGCCACCGGCATCGACGCCCGGATCATCACTGCTTCGACGATGTTCATGGACGTGGTCACCGACTTCGGCAGGGGCTACACGCCCACCGACGCCGACAACCTGGAGCGGGGTCCCGTCCGGGTGACCGACGCCCTGCGCTTCTCGCTCAACATCCCCGCCGTCAAGGCGATGGCGGTGATCGGGAACGACACCGTCAAGGCCAAGGCCGAGGAGATGGGCGTCACCTTCAAGGACGGCCAAGTCGACGCGGGCCTGTCGTTCGCCCTCGGTGTCGAGGAGGTGCTGCCCAAGGACCTCGTCCGGGCCTATGGAGCGCTCGCCAATGGCGGCTCGCTCGTCGCCCAGACCACCATCATCACTGCCACGGACAGCAACGGCACGGAGGTCCTCGGTCCAGCCGACACGCCGGCCCCGACACAGGCGCTGGATGCGGGCGCGGCCGGGGTCATGACCGACATCCTCGCCGGCAACACGGATCCCAAGGTGAACCCCTACTGGGGCGAGTTCCGGCTGACCGAGGGCAACCGGCGTCGGCCGGCGACCCTCAAGACCGGCACCAACAACGACGCCAAGGACCTGAACGCCTATGGCTACATCGGGGCGCCGAGCGCCAAGGAGCGGGCCGCCGGCGAGTACGCGCTTGCGGTCGGTGCCTGGAACGGCAACTCCGACAACACGGTTGTCAGCACGCCGAGCGACCCGCTGTTCTCGATCGACGTCACGACCTACGTGTGGCAGGGCTTCCTCCAGGAGGCCACCGCGGGCTGGAACATCAACGGCTTCCGCGAGCCGGGCGGCCTCACCACGGCGGCGGTCGACCCGTGGACGGGGCTGCTGCCCGGTGGCGGCCCCACCGTCGAGTCGCTGTTCCTCGCGGGCACCGCGCCGACCGAGCGCCTGGCCGCCGATGCCTGCGGCGAGCAGGTGCTGTTCGTGGCCGGGTTCGAGGATGAGCACGCCAACTGGATGGCCGCGAACAACGAGTGGCTCGCCCGCGCCGAGAAGGGCCCGGGTCGCAGGGGCGGCCCTGAGGGCACCCGGACCAGCTACTTCTACAACGGCTCGTTCGTGCCCTACGGCCGCTCGTGGGGCGCGCTCGTGGGCGGTGCCGGGTGCGCGTCGCCGTCGCCGTCGCCGACCCCGACCGTGGACCCGTGCGCCTCACCCGATCCATCGGCATCCGTGGATCCGTTCGCGACGGTGGATCCGTTCGCGACGCCCGTGGTCTGCCCGTCGCCATCGGATTCCGCGTCGGCCCCGCCGTCCGAGGCTCCGACGCTGACCCCGGAACCCACGCCGACGCCGATCCCAGCGACGCCCACACCCGCGCCAACGGTGGCGCCCACGCCCGCACCGACGCCGACTGTGGCACCGCCGACCCCGGCACCGACGCCGACCGTGGCACCCACGCCCGCGCCGACCCCGACCTGACCCCCGCCGGGCGACCTCAGCCGGCGAGCGACCTCAGCCGGCGGGCGCGAACTCGGAGCGCAGGGCGGGCAGGATCTCGTCAGCGATCCGGCGCAGGCGCGCCTCGGCGACCCCACGGGGGACGACCGAGACATCCGTGAAGCCCAGCGCGAGGTGGCGTCGTGCGAACGCCTCGTTGGCGGCCTCGTCGGCCACGACCTCCGGGGATCTCCGGGAAGGTGTCCCACTGGTCCGCGTAGCGCGCCGCCAGGCGGATCATGCGGCGCCGGTGGGCGGCGATCAGCAGCGGGATCCGGGGCTGCTGCACGGGACGCGGCTGGAACACCGCGTCGTCCAGCCGGTAGTGCGCGCCTCCGGCGGTGCTCGTCCGCATGCCAGCCCGCCCCGATGCCCAGGATCAGCCGCCCGCCGCTGACGTGGTCCACCGTGACGGCCTGCTTCGCGAGCAGCGACGGATGGCGGAACGTGTTGGACGACACCAGGACCCCGAGCCGGATACGACGGGTCTCCGCGGCGAGCGCCGCCAGCAGGGTCCACGCCTCCAGGCACCCGTTCTCGGGCGGGCCGTCCGTGTCCAACAGGTGGTCGACCAGCCACGCGTGGTCGAAGCCCAGCTCGTCTGCGAGGCGGAACTCGTCGCGCACCTGGCTCCAGGGCTTGTCCGCCTGGCTCATGAACAGGCCGAACCGTGGCTCGAGCGGCACGCCGCACCTCACGCGGTCGCGCCACACGACCGGCGGCGCCGTCCCGATCGTAGCCCGGAGCGTGCCCCCGGGGCCACGGGGGTGCCGTTGCCCGTCACGAAGGCGTCACGCGTCGGCCGCAGATTCGTGGCGCGGCCTGATCCGCGGGCCATGGCGCGATCCGCCGGCCATGACCGATCCGCCGGCCCGCCTGCAGCGAACATACTGGTGACCGATGACCGACCCCGCCGCGCCAACCACGACCGAAGCTCCCGACGCAACCGCCCCGCCCGACGCCCGACCCGCACGCTGGGCCGCGGCGATCTCCGGCGTGGTTGCCGCAGGCGCCTCGCTGGCAACGGGCGAGCTGGTCGCGGGCCTGGTCGTGGGGGCGCCGTCGCCGCTGGTCGCCGTTGGTGCGACCGTCATCGACCTCGCGCCGCCGGGCTCGAAGGACGTGATCGTCGCGCTGTTCGGCACGAACGACAAGCTGGCGCTGCTGATCCTGGTCGCGGCGACCGTGCTCGCCATCGGGGCCGGGATCGGGCTGCTGGCGCGACACAGCCTGCCGGCTGCCGGTGCGGCGATCGTCGCCCTGGTCGGGGTCGGCGCGCTCGCGGCGCTGCGGGACCCGACAGCATCGCTGCCCCTGGTGGCGCTCTCGGCCGCCCTGCAGGTCGGCGTGGGGCTCATGGTCCTGGTCTACCTGCTGGGGGCCGCCCGCCCGCAGCCCCAGGCCCCGGCCGGCCCGGTGGATCGCGCCGGCACCCCGGGCGCCGATGCCACGCGCCGAGGGTTCCTCGTCCGGGCCGGGGCGCTCGGAGCGCTGGCACTCGTGGGCCACTTCGCCGGGCGCTCGATGCTGGACCAGCGCTCGCTGAACGAGCGCGCCGCGAGCATCGGGGTCCCGGACGCGGTCGAACCCGCGCCGTCGATCACGCCGGACAACGCCTTCGGACTGGAGGGCCTGACACCGCTCGTGGTCCCCAACGACGAGTTCTACCGGATCGACACGGCGCTCGTGACACCGTCGGTCGACATCGATACCTGGAAGCTCCGGGTCTTCGGCATGGTGGATCGGGAGGTCGTCCTCACCTACGAGGATCTGGTCCAGCTCCCGCTGGTCGAGCAGTACGTCACCATCGCGTGTGTCAGCAACGAGGTTGGTGGCAACCTCGTGGGCAACGCGAAGTGGACGGGTGTCCGGCTGACGGACGTCCTGGCCATGGCGGGGATCAAGGACGGTGCGACCCAGATCGTGCCCCGCTCCGTGGATGGCTGGACGGCCGGCTTCCCCACCGCCTGGGTCACCGAGCCGGACCGGCCGCGTGACGCCCTGATCGCCGTCAAGATGAACGGCGTCCCGCTCCCGCCGGATCACGGATTCCCGGCCAGGCTGATCGTCCCCGGGCTGTACGGCTACGTGTCGGCCACCAAGTGGCTGAGCGAGCTCGAGCTCACGACCCTCGAGGCTTTCGACGCCTACTGGGTGCCGCGCGGCTGGGCGAAGGAGGCACCGATCCTGACCCAGGCCCGGATCGACGTGCCCCGCCCCAATACCCAGCGGCGCGTGGGCGATGTCATCGCGGTGGCAGGGGTCGCCTGGGCGCCCGACCGGGGCATCTCGAAGGTGGAGATCCAGGTCGACGACGGCGACTGGCAGCCTGCGACGCTGGCCACCGCCCTGGGCCCCCAGACATGGGTCCAGTGGAAGTTCGCCTGGCCCGCGACGGCCGGCCATCACACCTTCACCGTCCGGGCGACGGATGGCACGGGCCAGGTCCAGACCGCCGACGTGACACGACCGGATCCGGACGGGGCGCGTGGGCGCGACCAGGTGTCGGTGCAGGTCGACTGACGGCGGTTCCGGTACCCTCGCCTGATGCCGCGACGCCGATACCTCTTCGACACCCCCGACCGCTTCGTCACCGGAACAGTGGGTGCGCCCGGCACCCGCACGTTCTTCCTCCAGGCCCGCGACGGCACGCGGATCGTGTCCGTATCGATCGAGAAGGTTCAGGTGGCGGTCCTCGCCGAGCGCCTGGGCGACCTGCTCGAGGAGCTGGAGCGGCGGGACGTGGAGGGGGCGGAGGAGCAGCCCGGGATCGTCGGCGACACCGCTGCCCTGGACGAGCCCATCAACGAGGCCTTCCGTGTCGGCACCCTGTCGCTGGGCTGGGACACCGCGGACGACCTGATCCTGCTCGAGGCTCTCGAGCTCACCGAGGAGGACGAGGACGATGAGGGCGAGGATGTCGAGGTCGATGACGACGACGAGGAAGGCCCCGACGTGCTGCGTGTCCGGATCACCCCGGCCTATGCCCGCGAGTTCATCGCCCGCGCCGTCCGGGTGGTCGCCTCCGGACGGCCGCCGTGCCCGCTGTGCGGCCAGCCGCTGGATCCCCAGGGCCACCTCTGCCCGCGTCGCAACGGCCACCGCCTGAACTGACCGATCGCAGGGCTCCGTGACCGAACCTGACGCGCTCGACGCCGAGATCCAGGCCGAGATGGAGGCCGAGATCGACGAAGGCGAGGAGGTCCTCCCCGCGGACGCCGACGGCGAGGACGACGACGCCGAGGAGGCGGCCTCGGTGGACGACCTGGGCCTGCCGATGCCCGTGCTGCCGGTGGACGTGGCGCTGTCGCTCCTGCGCGACGGCGAGCTCCACGTGGTCGGACGCCTCTGGGCCTCAAGCAACAACGCGATGCTGTGCCTCGTGTCGCGACCGGGCGGAGGTGTCGGCGGCGACGACCTGGTCGCCGCGTGCATCTACAAGCCCGTCATGGGCGAGCAACCCCTGGGCGACTTCCCGGACCACACGCTGGCCCGCCGCGAGGTCGCGGCGTTTGCCGTGTCGCGGGCATCGGGCTGGGACATCGTGCCCCCCACCGTCCTGCGCGACGGACCGTTCGGCGAGGGGATGCTCCAACTCTGGATCAAGGCCGATCCCGCGGCCGATCCCGTCTCGATGGTCGTCGGGGAGGACGCGCGGCTGCGGTCGGTCGCCGTCTTCGACGTCACGGTGAACAACACCGATCGCAAGGCGGGCCACCTGATCCCGGTACCGGGTGGTCATGTGTACGGCGTGGATCACGGCGTCACGTTCTCCCCGGTGCCGAAGCTCCGGACGGTCCTGTGGGCGTGGCGCGGCCAGCCGTTCGACGAGGCGGAGGCCGCGGTGCTCCGGACGCTGCGCGAGGGCCTGGACGGCGTGCTGGGCGACGAGCTGCGGGCACTCCTCGACCCGATCGAGGTGGCGGCGACAATCCGTCGCATCGACCGCCTGCTGGAGGCCGGCGTGTTCCCCCATCCCGATCCCCGCTGGCCCGCGCTGCCCTGGCCCCTGGTCTGACCGCCAGATCGCGAGGTCGACCCCACCTGGGCCGCGGCGAATCACCAGGAGTGCTATCAGGTCGCCAGAATCGACGGTGGCGCGGTCGATCGCGGGCAGAAGGCCGGGATAGGCGCGGCCGCATCACTGACGGTGATCTGCGGGTCGATACCTGCCGTTCTTGCGCCGGGGAGGCGGAGATACCCGCCTGCTAGCACTGCGGGTGATGCGGCGGGGCCTGGGGTACGCGAGTCCGCGCCAGATCAGAACCCAGGCGTCCCGAGCGGATGGGGCTGTCTCGATCAAGGTGCCCACATCCCTAGGACCTCGTCGATGATGACCGCCGCCTCGAGGCCCGAGAGCCGGTAGAGGGTGGCCGTCTCCCGCAGGACCTCGAGGTCGCCCAGGTGGATCGCCCCGTCGAGCGAGAGTTCGTGCTTGGGCTTGCCCCGCACAGTGCCACTACGGCCGCGATGCGATCACCGTGGCCGCTCCGCTATGGCACCACTACGGCGACGGCGATGGTGGTTCGCTCCCCTGCTCGAACCGTGCCCCCGCCGTGCGCGACCGGCTCGTAGCCGGTCGACGGCCCAGCGGCGCGGGATCGCGGCCCACGCGGCCGGCCGTTGGGGCACGATGGGTGCATGCGGCGCTGGAACGGCTGGGGCGACGAGGCGGACGACACCCACGTCGGCGTCACGCCGCGCCGCTTCCTCGAGAACCGCCTTGGCCCCGCGACCGGGCCGCTCGACGCGACCCTTGCCGGGGTCGTGGCCGCCGTCCCCCCGAGCCGCCTCGAGCCCGTGGACGGGCTCCTCGGAACGGACCCCGAGCTCCGGGTGCGTCGGGCCCGCGGCCAGTCATTCCCGGATCTCATCGCCCTGCGATCCGGCCGCCTCGAGGCCGTGCCGGACGCCGTCGCCAGACCCGCGTCCAACGAGGACGTGCGGCGCCTCATCGACCATGCACGGGCCACCGGCGCCCGCCTGATCCCGTACGGCGGCGGCACCAGCGTGGTCGGTGGCGTCTCGGCCAGGCCGTCGCGAGACCCGCTCATCACCGTGGACCTCGCCGGCCTCTCGGGCGTGCGCGCCCTGGACGAGCGGAGCGGCCTCGTCACCGTGGGATCTGGAACCACCGGGCCGGACCTCTCGGCCCACCTCGGCGACCGCGGACTCACCGTTGGCCACGAGCCCCAGTCGTTCGAGCTGGCCACGGTCGGCGGCTGGGTGGCGGCCCGCGGCTCGGGCCTGCGCAGCTTCGGCAACGGCCGCATCGAGCCGCTCTTCGCCGGCGGCATCCTCGAGGCTCCGGCCGGAACGCTGGAGATGCCGCCGTTCCCCGCCTCCGCGGCCGGCCCGGACCTGCGCCAGCTGGTCCTGGGCTCGGAGGGCCGGCTGGGCATCCTCACCGACGTGGTGCTCAGGACGACCCCGGTCGCGGAGGTGGACGAGCTCGAGGCCTGGGCGCTCCCCGGCTGGCAGGCGGGGCAGGAGGCCGTCCGCGCCATCGCCCAGGCGAGGGTTCCGCTGTCCATCCTGCGACTCTCAACGCCGATCGAGAGCCGGACCCTGCTGGCGTTCGCGGATCGTTCATCGCAGATCCGGGCCCTCACGGCCTACCTGCGGGTGCGGCGCCAGCCACGCGGCTGGTCCTTGCTCCTGCTCGGTGTCGCGGGTCGCAAACGCCTGGCGAAGGCCGCCCGGGACGAGGCCCGGTCGATCGTCCACTCCCATGGGGGCACCCGGATCCCGGCCCTGGCCCACACGTGGTCGAAGACCCGCTTCCGATCGCCGTACCTGCGCAACGCCCTGTGGACGCTGGGCTACGGCTCGGACACGCTCGAGACGGCCACCGACTGGTTCCGCGTGCCCGCGCTGCTTTCTCGTCTGGAGGCCTCCGTGGCGGGCGCCCTCGCGCCGTGGGGAGAGCGGGTCCACGTGTTCACCCACCTCTCGCACCTGTACCCGTCCGGGTCGAGCCTCTACCTGACCTTCCTGTTCCGGCTGGCGGCAGACCCTGACGAGACGCTCGAGCGCTGGCGCGCGATCAAGGCCGCGGCGTCGGCAACCATCGCGGCCGAGGGGGCGACCATCACCCACCACCACGGCGTCGGCATCGACCACGCCGCGTACCTCGCCGCGGAGAAGGGGCCGCTGGGCATGGCCGCGCTCGAGGCCGTGGTCCGCACCTTCGACCCCGAGGGCATCATGAACCCGGGCGTGCTGCTCACCGAGCGCGGCGCGTGACCGCGGACCGGGTCCTGGCGATCGACGTCGGGACGCAGAGCGTCCGGGCGATGGTCTTCGACCCGGCCGGGAACCTCCTCGCCCGCACCAAGGTCCCCATCGAGCCGTACGTCCCGGGCCCGCCCGGCTGCTGCGAGCAGGACCCGGACCTGTACTGGCGGGCGATCGGCGACGCCTGCCGCCAACTCTGGGAGCTGCCCGAGGGCCGCCGCGACGCCCTCGCGGGCGTGGCGCTCACCACCCAGCGCGGGACCATCGTGGTAACAGATGAGCATGGTGACGCGCTACGACGTGCGATGGTCTGGCTCGACCGCTGCCGCGCCGAGGGGCTGCCCCGCATCGGCGGCAGGTGGGGTCTCGCCTTCAAGGCCGCCGGGGCCACCGAGACCGTCGCGACGCTCATGGCCGAGGCCGAGGCCAACGTGATCCGGCGGCAGGAGCCTGAGACGTGGGCGGCGATCCGCCACTACCTGTTCCTGTCGGGGTTCCTGGTCCATCGCCTCACCGGCGAGTTCCGGGACTCCGTCGCGGCCCAGGTCGGCTACGTCCCGTTCGATTACAAGGGCCTGTCCTGGGCGAAGCCGACCGACTGGAAGTGGCAGGCGATGCCCGTCGAGCGAGGCTGGCTGCCGGAGCTCGTGCCGCCCGGCGGGCACCTCGGCGAGATCAGCGTGACAGCCGCCGAGGCCACGGGGATTCCGGCCGGGCTGCCGCTGATCGCCGCGGCCGGCGACAAGGCGTGCGAGGTCCTGGGATCGGGCGTCCTGGAGCCCCACATCGGCGCCATCTCGCTGGGCACCACGGCGACGTTCAACACGACCCATCGACGGTATGTCGAGGTGGTCCGCATCGTGCCCCCGTACCCCGCCGCCGTGCCCGGGGCCTACAGCCTCGAGATCCAGGTCACTCGCGGCTACTGGATGATCGAGTGGTTCAAGCGGGAGTTCGGGGCCGCGGAGGTCGGCCGTGCGGCCGCGCTGGGCGTGGAGACGGAGACCCTGTTCGACGAGCTGGTCGCGAAGACGCCCGCCGGGTCGATGGGCCTGATGCTCCAGCCCTACTGGTCGCCGGGCGTGCGGGTCCCGGGGCCCGAGGCGAAGGGTGCCGTCATCGGCTGGGGCGACGTGCACACGCGGGCGCACCTCTATCGGGCGATCCTCGAGGGGCTCGCGTACGCGCTCCGCGAGGGCATGGAGCGGACCGTCGCCCGGACGAAGGTGCCGGTGACCGAGGTCCGCGTGTCGGGTGGCGGGTCACAGAGCCCAGCGGCCATCCAGCTCACCGCAGACGTCTTCGGGCTGCCGGCGTCGCGCCCGCACACGCACGAGACCTCGGGCCTGGGTGCCGCGATCGACGCGGCCGTGGGCCTGGGGCTGCACCCGACCTTCGAGGCGGCCGTCGCGGCCATGACGCGCGTCGCCGAGACCCGAGAGCCGGACCCGGCCAGCCAGGCGCTGTACGAGGACCTCTACCGCAGCGTTTACCTGCGGCTATACGAGCGGCTGCGGCCGCTGTACGAGGAGATCCGGCGGATCACGGGGTACCCGCCCGAGGCGTAGTGGGCGGGCGCCGCCCCGGGATCAGGGCTGGGCGCGCAACGTGAGGCCGACGCGGCCGTTAGTGAGCCGGAGCGCGTCCGCATCGATCTCGTAGTCGGCCTCGCCGGCCAGCACCTGCGTGACGAGGACCTCAACCTGCATCTGCGGCTCGGCGCAGGCCATCTCGGTCAACGCGATCGGCCCGAAGGCGATGGTCGTGTCCGTGATGGCTGCCTCACCGCCGCCGCTGTTGCAGCCGGTCTCGACGGCGACCTTCCCATCGCTGAACACGAGCGATGCGGTCACGCCGGCCGGCACGCTGGAGACGGCATCGCCGGTCACGAGGCCATCCACGACCCAGCGCGTGCCCTCGAGCGGCAGGTCCGGGGTGGCGACCTCCTTGTCGGTCAGGGTGAGGGTGACGTCCCCGTTGGACAGGGTCAGGGCGTCGCCGTCGAGCTTGATCGCCGCGCCGGGCAGGAACGCGGCGAGCCACGCGTCCTGGGCCATCAGCGGCTCCTCGCATCCCATCTCCGTGGTGGCCATCGAGCCGGTCCTGAGCGTCCCATCGACGATCGAGTAGGCGCCGCTCATGGAGTTGCAGCCGGCTGACACGCCGATCGATCCACCCTCGAAGCGGATCGTGACCTGGGAGCCCGGCACGAGATCGTGACCCATGATCGCGGTCGATACGAACGTTCGGCCGTCGATGTCGGCGGGCATGCCGTCGGCCGGCGGTGAGGACGATGCCGCTCCCGAGCCGCAGGCCGCGAGCACCAGGGCGGCCGCGAGGGCCAGGGCCGGGATCGTGACTGCTCGCATCGGATCACCTTGCTGCGTTGACAGGCGCCGCACTCCGGCCGCCGCCCTCCAGACGGCATCATTGCCCCGAGGGTTCCGCGGGTGGCCGGTCGGTCGGAGCATGGTGGTGCGGTCCGGTGCAGTTGACAAGAACGCCCGTTCACCCGATCATCTCTAGATCGCCCGATTGCACGCGGCCGCGAGGTCGACGCCAACAACGCGCCACCGTCGCCGCGCCCGGGCCCAACATCAGGTCGCTCCGGTCTCCGTTTGTCCGGCCGTTGGAGCGACAAGGCTACCGCCCCGATACGGCGGAGCCCGGAAAGGAACCACTCTTCACATGCTCTCCCGCGCCACCACCAATGCCGTGGCGTATCGCGCCAGCTCGATGCGCCGGATGCGCCGTCGATCCTTCAATGCGGTCCGCCCCTACTGCGCCACCAACGGCTGCACCTCGTTTCTCGTCATCGACGAGATCGGCGGCGTCGCCCACTGCGAGATCTGCGGCTACGCCCGCAAGCTCAGCTGAGCGCCCGCCCACCACATAAGGCTCCGCGGCAGGAGCAACTGCCTCTCGCCCGAGCCATCCCGGCCGGCCCGCAAGGGTCGGCCGTTCGAATTCCCCTCCCGGACCAATCCGTCTGCCGACGAGCGTCGAACTGGGTGGCGAGGACGACGACGTCCCACGGTCACCCGAGCGACCGGACAGCCCCCCTGCCCAGGAGCCACAACCCGTGCGAACCTCCCGCCTCGTCGGCCTCATCGGTGCCGGCGCCCTCCTCCTCAGCGCCGCCGCGCCGGTCGCCGCCGCCGAACCCGCCCCCCTGACGGCCGTCGTGGCCGTCGACAACGGCACGCCGACCGCCGGCAGCGCGTGGGTCCGTGTCCTGCACGGCTCACCCGACGCGCCCCAGGTCGACGTCCTTGTCGGCGCGGACCTTGCCGGCGCCGCCAAGGTGGACGCCCTCTCCGGCCTCTCGTTCGGCGACATCTCGGACTATGCCGAGGTTCCCGCCGGCACCTACGCCGTGAAGGTCTGCGCCACGGCCGACAACTCCGTCTGCCCGATCGAGGTCGCCGCTCTCGACCTCGCCGCCGACACCAAGTACACGGTCGCCGCCTCCGACCTCCTGGCCTCGATCAAGGCGTCCGTCTTCGTGGACGCGCCCGCCGCCAATGACCAGCAGGCACAGGCCCGCGTCGTCCACCTCTCCGCCGACACGCCCGCGGTCGACGTCCTGACCCAGGACGGCAGCGCCACGGTCGTCTCGAACCTCGCCTACCCCGACGCCACGGCGTACCTGGCACTTGATGCCGGCAGCTATGACCTCAAGGTCTGCGCCACCGCCGACACCAGCGTCTGCCCGCTCGATCCCGGCGCCCTGAACCTCGAGGCCGGCCAGGCCTACAGCGTGTTCGCGATCGGCTCGCTCGACGCGACCGTCGACTCCGACAACGGCGCCAGCAACGGCGGCGGGACCGACCTGCCCGCGACCGACACCGTGGCACCGGCCGGCGACACCGGCTCCGGCACCGCCCCGCTCCTGCTGCTCGCAGGCATCGCCGCGATCGCCGGAGTGGTCGCCTCCCGCCGCTTCGCGACGGCCGGCGCCCGCGACCGCTAGCCAACCTCCGCCTCCACCCATTCCACGCCCCGGACCGGCCCACGCCCGGTCCGGGGCGCTTCCACGCCACGCGACGGGTGCGCGCGGGTGGTCCCGACCCGGCATCATCATCGGCACGAGCTGCGCGACCGGTCTACTCCGGCCGGCAAGGAGGCCCACGATGACCAGCGGCACGACGATGGACCGGTCCCGCCTCGAGCGGCTGATGGCAACCGAGATGGCCGCCTTCGGAGCCGCCAACCCGCATTCCCTGGAGCTGTTCGAGCGGGCCAAGGGCTCGCTCCTCGACGGCGTCCCGATGAACTGGATGGTCAAGTGGGCGGGCCCCTACCCGCTGTTCGTGGACGAGGCGTCCGGCGCGCGCTTCACGGACGTGGACGGCCACGAGTACGTGGACTTCTGCCTGGGCGACACCGGCGCGATGGCAGGGCACGGACCCGAGGCGACGATCCGCGCCGTCGAACGCCAGATGCGCCGCGGGATCACCCACATGCTCCCGACCGAGGACGCGGCCATCGCCGGTGACGAGCTGCGGCGTCGGTTCGGGCTGCGCTACTGGCAGTTCACCCTCACCGCCACCGACGCGAACCGGTTCGTCATCCGGCTCGCGCGGCACATCACGGGTCGCTCGAAGATCCTGGTCCACAACCACTGCTACCACGGCTCCGTGGACGAGACGTTCGCCGTCATCGGACCGGACGGCGAGGCGCTCGAGCGGCGCGGCAACATCGGCAAGCCGGTGGCGCTGGCGGAGACGACGCGCGTCGTCGAGATCAACGACCTCGAGGGGCTGGAGCGGGAGCTTGCCAAGGGCGACGTGGCGGCGGCACTGTTCGAGCCCGCCCTGACAAATGTCGGCATCGTCCTACCCGAGCCCGGCTACCATGAGGCGGTACGAGAGCTCACCCGCCGCTACGGCACCCTGCTCATCAACGACGAGACCCACACCATCTGCGCCGGACCCGGTGGGTACACGGGTTTCCACGGCCTGCAGCCGGACTTCCTGACGATCGGCAAGACGATCGGCGGCGGGATCCCGGCGGCCGCGTACGGGTTCACGGAGGCCGTCGCGCAGCGGGTCCACGACAGCATCGAGCGCGAGGACTCCGACGTCGGCGGGATCGGCGGAACGCTGGCCGGCAACGCCCTCTCGCTGGCCGCCATCCGGGCGACACTGACCGAGGTCCTCACCGACGAGGCGTTCGCCCGCATGATCCCGCTCGCCGAGCGGTTCGAGGCGGGCGTCAACGATGTCCTGCGGGCTGGCGATGTCCCGTGGCACGTGACCAGGCTGGGGGCGCGGGCCGAGTACCACTTCCTGCCGGTGCCGCCACGGACGGGCTCTGAGCAGGCGGCCGCGGGGGATCCGGAGCTGGAGCGGTTCCTCCACCTCTGGGCGATGAACCGGGGCGTGCTGATGACGCCGTTCCACAACATGGCCCTGATGTCGCCCGCCACGACCGAGGCGGACGTGGACCGCCACACCGAGGTGTTCCGCGAGGCGGTGGAGGCACTGTTCGGGTGAGCGAGGATCTCGAGACGCTGTACCAGGCGCGGTTGCGTCGTTTCGTGACCGCGCTCGACAACCGGAAGCCGGATCGCGTCCCGATCCGGCCGCTGGTGGCGGAGTTCACCGGGCGCCACGCCGGCTTCACCTGCCAGCAGCTGACGCAGCACTACCCCGACGCATTCGAGGCCATGATCCAGTGCTGTCGGGACTTCGACTGGGACGCGGTGCCGGCGAGCATGGTCTACGTCTGGACGGGCATCACGGACGCAGCCGGCGTGCGCTACTACGGCGTGCCGGGCGTCGACGTGCCTCCGAACCACGGCTTCCAGTACCTCGAGCCTCCCGAGGACGAGTCCTTCATGCGCGAGGACGAGTACGACCGGCTGATCGACGACCCGCTCGCCTTCCTCTACGAGGTCTGGCTGCCGCGGGCAAGCGGCAGGATCGCGGCCGCAGGCGACCCGGTGACCCTGGGCCACAACGTGGCTCTCGTGTCGTCCGCGATGGCCATGACGCAGTACTTCAACGACTTCGGCCCGCACACGGCACGGATGCGCAGTGAGGCGGGCATGCCGGGCGCGCTGACGGGCATCTTCAAGGCGCCGTTCGACATCCTCGCCGACAAGCTGCGCGGGTACATCGGGCTGACGATGGACATGTACTCGCAGCCCGAGAAGGTGCTCAGGGCCTGCGAGGCCCTGATGCCGCACCTCTACTGGCTGGCATCCACGACCGCGGATCCGGCGTCACAGCTGCCGATCGGCTACTGGATGCACCGGGGCTGCGTGCCGTTCGTCCGCCCGGACCAGTTCACCTCGCACTACTGGCCGACGGTCAAGCCCGTGATCGAGGAGCTGTGGCGCAACGGCCACCAGACCATGTTCTATGCGGAGGGCAACTGGGATGCGCACCTCGACGCCTTCCGGGAGCTGCCGGACCGCAGCATCGTCTACCACATGGACCGCGGCACGCCGCTGCTGACCCATCGCAAGCTCCACGACAAGTTCGCGCTGAGCGGCGGCGTCAGCAACGTCACCCTGGCCTTTGGCACCCCCGACCAGGTGCGCGCGGAGGTGCGGACGCTCATCGACACGGTCGGCCGGGACGGCGGCTTCATCATGGACGCCAGCGCCATCATGCAGAACGACACGACGCCCGAGAACATGCGGGCGATGGTCGAGGCGACGCGCGAGTTCGGGGACTACGACGCGCCGGACGCGGCGCCCGAGCCGCTGCGGGTGGCGCCAACGACGATTGAGGCCACCGCCGGCTTCCCCGCCGTGACCGGGCGCCAGCCGGGCGTGTGCGTCCCGTGGGAGGAGCACAAGGCGGAGCTCGTGGGGCCGATCCTGGGCAGCGAGGACCTGGCCCGACGGGTCTGGGAGGCGGCGGACGCCAAGGGCGCGATGTTCATCTGGCAGATGCTTCTGTCGTTCTGAGCGCATCCGGGGAAGCTGACGGCGGGCGCTACCCCTGACCGGCCGAGGACGCCTCGGGTCCCGCGACGGCCGGACGCCACCAGCGCCGCTCGTGGACGAGCTCCGACCCGAGCTGCTCGTCGAACCGCTCCCGGGGCTCGAAGCCGCGGGCCTCGTAGAACGACTCGCCCGCCCGGTTGCCGGCCAGCACGTCGGCCACGATCGGCAGGTCCGGGTGCGCCGTCACGACCGCGCGCAGCAGCGCGCTTCCCAGCCCCTGTCCCAGCCGCCCCGGCTGCGCGTAGATCGCAACCAGCGTCACCCGGTCGGGCTCGATGGCGCTCTCCGCGAAGGCTGCGACCTCGCCGTCCTGTCCCGCCACCCAAGTCTCGTGGCGCTCGATGCGCAACGCGACCCGCTCCTCGGAGTAGGCGCGCTCGATGAACCACTCGATGGTTTCCGCGAGGAGCATGTCCCGGTACGTCTCGCGCCAGGCCGCATGGGCGATCTCGCGGATGGCCGGCGCGTGCGACGGGGTCGCCCGGCGCACCGTGACGGCGCGCCGGGCCGTGACGTCCGTCATCGTCCCGGATGGCCCGCGTCCGGGCGCCCGGCGTCGAGGCGCGCCAGCTCGTCGGCGAGCACCAGGGGCCGCCGATGCTGGCGGTCCGTCGGCGCCTCCGCGTTGAGGCGGGCGATGGCGGCGTTGATCTCGATGACGGCGCGTTCCAGCTCCTCGCGCAGCCGGGGCAGGTTCCCGGGCGAGGCCGTCGCGGCGCGGGCAACGATGGCATCGCGCCGGTCCAGGCGGCCGCGGATCTCCTTGTCGGCCTCGATCCACGGCGGCGCCACGCCCGCGTTCCTCAGCATCCGGAACGCCATCGCCCACTCGCCCGCATATCCGTCGTCCACGGCCGGGAGCGGCTGCCCCTGGTAGGGCAGGTCGTCGAACTTGCCTTCGGCCATCGCATCGCGGATCTGGCGATCGATGAGGCTCTCCCAGGTGGGCGCGACCTGGCGCCGGCCATGCTCGTCGATGCGGTTGGGGGGCTTGGGCTGGGACTCCACGGGCGGAGTCTAGGGCAGGACGGTCGCGCCGTCGTGACAGGCAAGATGGCACGCGGCCCCCGTACGATGGCCCGCGATGCAGCAGATCGACGGACGTCCCGTCTTCGCCGCCACGGACCTCGTGGGCTTCCTCGCCTGCGGGCACCGGCTCGCCCTCGAGCGGGCGGCGTTGCACGGCCTCGTGGCCAAGCCGGTCCGCAACGATCCCACCATCGACCTCATCGCCAAGCGCGGCCTGGAGCACGAGGCGCGCTACCTCGCTGACCTCCGGTCAGATGGCCGGACCGTGGTGGAGATCGAGAAGGACGGGTCCGCGGTGGCGCCGATCGGGGTCGCCGATGGGGCCCCGGCCCCCCGCAACCCTGGCGCCGAGCTCCGCGCCGCCGCCGCGCAGACCCTGGCGGCCATGCAGGGCGGTGCTGACGTCATCTACCAGGCGACGTTCTTCGACGGGACCTGGCGCGGCCACGCGGACTTCCTGCTCCGGCGGGACCACGCCCCCGGCGAGCCGGACAGCGCCTTCGGGCCGTGGCACTACGAGGTCGCGGACACCAAGCTCGCCCGGCACGTGAAGGCCTCCGCGATCCTGCAGATCTGCTCGTATGTGGAGCAGCTCACCGTCATCCAGCGGCGGCAGCCGGAGTACCTGTACGTCGTGCTCGGTGGCAGCGCGCGACCCACCGATCGCCGACGCGTGGACGACTTCGTGGCGTACTACCGGCGGGTCAAGCGGGAGTTCGAGGAGGCCGTCGGGGTGCGCGGCGATGGCGCGTCGGCGCCCGCGTACCCGCCTGTCGGCACGTACCCGGAGCCCGTGGAGCACTGCGACGTCTGCCGCTGGGCCCCGCAGTGCAAGGCACGGCGCCGCGCGGACGACGACCTGAGCCTGGTCGCGGGTGCCGCGTCCCGCCAGCGGAGCGCGCTCAAGGCCAGGGGCGTCGGTACCCGTCGCGGTCTCGCCGGCCTCGCGCTGCCGATGGATCCGCCGCTCGAGAACGTGGGCAGGGAGGCCCTCGCGAGGATCCACGAGCAGGCCCGGATCCAGGTCGAGTCGCAGGACGCCGGCCGCGTCGTGTGGGAGCTGCTCCCGCTGGACCGGAGCGAGGACGGCGAGCCGGTGCCGCTGCGTGGGTTCCTCGGGCTCCCGGCGCCCCGGGACGGTGACCTGTTCCTGGACCTCGAGGGCGACCCGTTCGCGCTGGACGACGGTGTGGACTACCTGTTCGGGATCCTGGAGCCACGGATCCCCGAGGACGAGGAGCGATGGGCTGCACCCGATGGCGAGCCCACGCCGAAGTTCCACGCGACCTGGAGCCTCGACGAGGACGACCGCGTCACCTGGGCGTCCGAGAAGGCGGCCTTCGAGGCGACGATCGACCTGATCATGGACCGCTGGGCCCGGGACCCGGACCTCCACGTCTACCACTACGCGGCGTACGAGCGGACCGCCCTCGGCCGCCTGGCGCAGCGCCACGGGACCCGCGAGGAAGAGGTGGACCGCCTCCTGCGCGGCGAGGTGCTGGTGGACCTGTACCGCGTCGTGCGCCAGGGTCTGCGGGCCGGCGTGGAGAGCTACTCCATCAAGAAGATCGAGCCGCTCTACGCGCTCACAAGGGAGCAGGACCTCAAGGATGCCGGCAGCAGCATCGTCGCGTTCGAGACCTGGCTGGAGCTGGGTGCGGACACGCCGGTGGAGGACGGGGCCAGGATCCTGGACGGGATCGCCGCCTACAACCGGGACGACGTGATGAGCAACTGGCGGCTGCGGGACTGGCTCGAGGTGCGGCGCACCGAACTCGAGGCGCGTGAGGGCCGGCCGCTCCCCCGCCCCACCGTGGACGACGGGGCGGCCTCGCGCGAGCTCACGGACCGGGACCGGCACGTCCTCGAGCTGATGGACCGCCTGACCGACGGCGTCCCGGCGGATCCTGCGAAGCGTGCGGAGGACCCCGACGCCGCCGGCCGGTGGCTGCTGGCGCAGCTGCTCGCCTGGCACCGTCGCGAGGACAAGTCCGCGTGGTGGCGCTACTTCGCCCTTGTCCGGATGACGGACCAGGAGCTGATCGAGGAGCGCGAGCCCCTTGGCGGACTGGTGCCGGTCGGCGAGCCGCGCGTCGAGAAGCGGTCGCTGGTCCACACGTTCTCGTTCCCCCCGCAGGAGCACCGGATCGACGTCGACAGCGACGTGTCGGACTCCGTCACGGGCCAGGGGGCGGGGTCCGTCGTGGCTGTGGACGAGACGAACCGCCGGATCGAGCTCAAGCGCGGACCGGCGCTCGCCGGCACGCCGCTCCCGACCGCCCTCGTCCCCAAGGGCGTGATCCCCACGACCGACCTCGCGGAGAGCCTGCTGCGCATCGGCGAGCAGGTCGTCGCCCAGGGGCTGGGGTCGCCATCGGTCGATGATGGCCTGCCCGACCTGCGCACCGCACGGGCGCTCCTGCTCCGGACGCCGCCCGGGATCGCGGCTGGTGAACCCATGGTCCCGGAGGGCGAGACCTCGCTGCAGGCGGCCATCCGCCTCGCACCCGACCTCGCCGGCCGCGTCCTCCCCGTGCAGGGTCCGCCGGGGTCGGGCAAGACCTACACGGGCGCCCACATGATCGTGCGGCTCGCGATGGAGGGTCAGCGCGTCGGGGTCGTCGCGAACAGCCACAAGGTCATCGGCAACCTGCTCGACACCGTGCGCACGGTCGAGAAGGAGCTGCAGGCAAAGGGCGAGATCAAGCGCCCAGTCGCGATCGGCCAGAAGCCCAAGAGCGGCCAGGACCCGACCTGCGCGCGTGCGACCGTCGTGCCGGACAACGCATCGGTGGCCCAGGCGCTGCGGACCGGGACGCTGGACGTCGTCGGCGCCGTGGCGTGGACGTGGTGCCGCCCCGAGATGGCGCTCCCGGAACCGGTGCTGGACGTCCTGTTCGTGGACGAGGCGGGCCAGATGAGCCTGGCCAACGTCCTGGCCTGCGCGCCCGCCGCCCGCGCCATCGTCCTACTCGGCGACCCGCAGCAGCTCGACCAGCCCACGCAGGGCAGCCATCCGCCGGGCGCGGAGCGGAGCGCGCTGGGCCACATCCTGGGCGACCGCGCCACCATCGAGCCCTCGGAGGGACTGTTCCTCGGCGAGACGTGGCGGCTGCACCCCGAGATCTGCGACTACACGTCGGCCGCGTTCTACGAGTGCCGCCTGCGCCCGATCCCCGGACTGGAGCGGCAGCGGGTGGACGGTGGCGGAGACGGCGCCGGAGGCGACACGGTCCTGGCGGGGACGGGGATCCGCCACGTCGCCGTCGCCCATGAGGGCAACGCCACCGATTCGCCGGAGGAGGCCGCAGCGGTCGTGGAGCTGGTGCGGGCCCTGCTGGAGGGAGGCGCCACCTGGACCGACCGGGAGGGCCTCGGACACCCGGTCCGCCTCGGCGACATCATCATCGTTGCCCCGTACAACGCCCACGTCGCGGCCATCGAGCGGGCCTTCGCGGCGGCGGGGCTTCGCGGTCCGTTCGTCGGGACCGTGGACAAGTTCCAGGGCCAGGAGCGCCCGGTGAGCATCTACGCGATGGGCACGTCCTCGCCCGAGGACGCTCCCCGCGGCATGGAGTTCCTGTACTCGCTCAACCGCCTCAACGT
The DNA here is from genome assembly GCA_963713975.1 of uncultured Chloroflexia bacterium. GTDB lineage: Bacteria > Chloroflexota > Limnocylindria > Limnocylindrales > CSP1-4 > CAIXZV01. The sequence goes on along the minus strand of OY970218.1, from coordinate 2,477,507 downwards.
GGCCACGTCGAGAGCACGATGCGTTACGGCCGTGGTCTGCTCGCCCGCCCTGCTCCGCGTCGGCTGCCAGACGCCCCGCCAGATGCAGCTCGCGAACGGCCTGTGCCTGGCCGTGGAGGCCGCCGAGTCCAGCGCCACGACGACCGGCGCGCCCGGACCGACCCGTGCCGCCTGACATATCGTGGCGATCTCATGACCGCCGCCACCCTGTCCCCCGCCGCCCTCGATCGCGCTCGCCGGCGCTCCCGCAACACGCTGATCGCCGGCGTCGCGCTGGGCAGCACGGGACACATCGCTGCCGTCACCGTCGCCACGATCGTTGCCAAGGACCTCCTCGGGTCGCAGACCTGGGCCGGCGCGCCGGGTGCCACCGTGGTCCTCGGCGCCGCACTCGGGGCGGTACTCCTGTCCGCGCTGATGGCCCGCCGTGGCCGCCGGACCGGGCTCGTCACCGGATACTCCGTGGGCGTGCTCGGCGCGCTCGTCGCGACGGCCGCGGTCATCACCCGCTCGTTCCCCCTGCTCCTGCTGGGCACGATCCTCATCGGCTTTGGCAACGCCGCCAACCAGCTCTCGCGCTACACGGCCGCCGACATGGTCCCGCCGGAGCGGAGGGCATCCGCGATCGGGCTCGTCGTCTGGGCCGCGACCATCGGATCGGTCGCGGGACCCTGGCTCGTCCCGATCGCCTCGGAGATGGCCTCGGCCGTCGGGCTGCCGCCGCTCGCAGGCCCGTACCTCGTCCCGGTCGTGTTCGTGGGCCTCGCGGCACTGCTCTCGTTCGTGAGGCTCCGGCCCGACCCCTACGACCTGGCCGACGAGTCGACCCGTGCGGATCCCGACGCCGAGCCCGCGGTCATCCTTCCCGTGCACGAGATCCTCCGCCGGCCCGCCGTGGCGGCGGCGATCGTGGCCCTCGTCGTCGGCCAGTTCGTGATGGTCCTGATCATGACGATGACGCCGCTCCACATGACCGAGCACGGGTCGGATCTCGGTGCCGTGGGCATGGTGCTCTCGGGTCACACGCTCGGCATGTTCGCGTTCTCGCCGCTCTCGGGCTGGCTGTCGGACCGGTTCGGGCGCGTGCCGACGATCTTCCTCGGGACCGCGGTACTGGCCATCGCGTCCCTGATGGCGGCGTTCGCTCCGCCCGACGGCGGTCCCATGCTGATGCTCGGGCTGTTCCTGCTGGGGCTCGGCTGGAGCTTCGGGTTCGTCGCCGGCAGCGCGATGCTCTCGGAGAACCTCGAGATCCACGAGCGCACGCGCGCCCAGGGCGTGGCCGATGCGCTGATCTGGAGCTCGGCGGCGGCCGCCAGCCTCGGCTCGGGCCTGATCATGGCCGCGGTGGGCTACACGGCGCTCGGGATCCTGGGGGCGGCAGCCGTGGTCATCCCGATCATCGTCCTGCGCTCGCACCGCAAGGATGCGGCCCGCGCCGCCCGCGAGGTGGCCGCTGCCGAAGCCGCAGCGGAGGTCCCGCTCCCCTGACCGGGGGCGGGTCCGAACGCGATGGCCGTTCGCCGGCACGGGCCACTGGTCCCGGCCACCACCTCGAGCGTGGACGCGACGACGTGGGATCCGCGTGCCATCTCCGGGTCCCGCCACGATGCCGTGCTGTTCGACGGCGTGGACATGTCAGACCTCGAGGAGCACGGGGCGGTGTTCAGCGGGTGCGTCTTCAGGGGCGCCCGGTTCAACGCCTCGATCCACGTCGACGCGGCGTTCACGAACTGCACCTTCACCGGCTGCAACTTCTTCGACGCCCGGTTTGCCGGCTGCAAGCTCGTGGGCAGCGTGTTCGACCGATGCGGGTTCGACCTGCTTGGGGTCACGGGCGGCGACTGGTCCCTGGTCGGGCTGTCCGCAGCAGACCTGCGGAGGGCATCGTTCGGTGGCGTCCGCCTTCGCGAGGCGGATCTGACCGGCGCACGGTTCGAGGGCTCCACGGTGCGTGATTGCGACCTCACCGGCACGCTGCTGCGCGGCACCTCGTTCCGCGGCGCGGACCTCCGCGGCAGCGAGCTGTCCGCCCTGGATCCGCTGCAGAACGACCTCAGGGACGCGCTGATCGACCCCGCGCAGGCGATGGTGATCGCAGCCACCCTGGGACTGCGGTTCGGCTAGGCCCGGAAGCGGGCCGCCGGTCGCGGCCGGGGGGCATTCCGCGGTGGCGTGAGCCGAGGCGTGACTAGTGGTGTGAGCCGCTGGGCGGGCCGCTGGGCGGTTCAACCGTCGGGTGCGGTGCGGTATGCGCCGCCCGGCGGCACGTCTGTCGGCCGGAAGGGTCACGGGGGGCGACGAACGTGCCGCCCAGCGAGTGGAACGTCGGTTGACCCGACCGTAGAGCCGCCCGTGGGCGGCGGTGGACGATGGGCGGCCCTAGGTCACGCCCGGTCGCGCCGCGGCCAGGGCACGGGACGCGGGACGGGTCAGGCGACGTCGGCTCCGAGCTCGTCCGCCACCCAGGCCGCGAGCACCCGTGCGCACGCCTCGACCTCGGCCAGCGGGACACGCTCATCGGCGCCGTGGGCCAGTCGCACGTCCCCGGGCCCGAAGATCACGCACGGCGTGTCTCCCGCATCGATGAACAGGCGCATGTCCGCACCGTAGGGCACCCCGAGCAGCGCCGGCCGCCTGCCCGTCACGGCCGCAGCGGTTGCCGCGAGACCCGCCGGCAGCGGGTGGTCTGCCGGCACATGTGCCGACGCAAACCGTGCGCCCACGATCTCGACGGTCGCGGGGTGGTCGCGCAGGAATGGGTGCCCCGCGCACGCGGCGGTGAGGCACGCGCGCAGCTCCTCCGCCGCATCGTCCGGGTCCTGGCCCAGGCGCACGCCGTATCGCCCGTCGGCGACGACTCGGTCCATGACGGTGGACGCCCACTCCCCGCCCGTGACGGTCCCGATGATGGTCGGGTACGGGAGGCCGAGATCCGTCATGAGCGGGTCGGTCTCGGCAGCGTTGCGGCGTGTCTCGTCGGCCTCGAGGGCGCGGATGAGGTCGCCCAGGTTGTCGAGCGCGGACACCCCCTCCATCCGCCGGCTCGCGTGCGCCGCCTTGCCCGGCACGGTCAGGCGGAAGGTGATCGCGCCCGCATGCGCGACGACCACGTCCAGGTTCGACGGCTCCGGGATCACGCACAGGTCGCCCGTCGCGCCCGCCCTGATAGCGGCCAGCGTGCCCTGCCCACCATCCTCCTCGGATGGGACGAGGACCACCAGCAGCTCGCCCCGCAGTCGCTCGAGGGCACCGGTGTCGCGGAGGGCCCGGACCGCACCCAGGATGGCGGTCACGCCGCCCTTCATGTCACAGCTGCCACGGCCGTGGAGCTCGCCGTCCCGGATGTCCGCGGACCACGGGTCGCCCGACCACGTGGCGGGATCGCCGGGGGGAACGACATCGACGTGACCCGAGAGGATCAGCCGTATCCCGCCGGGCCGGCCCACGCGGCCGATCACCACGGGCAATGACGTCCGCGACACCTCCTCGCCCGGCCAGGCCGGGTCCGAGCGGATCGCGGCGGGATCGGGATGGAAGACCTCCACGGTCAGGCCCAGCGCCTCCAGGCGGTCGGCCAGCTGTGCCTGGACGGAATCCTCGTCGCCGGTGATGCTGGGCGTGCGCACCAGCTCCACGAGTGCCTCCGCCAGGGCTGCCGGGTCGACGGCGTCGGCAGCCGCGCGCGCGGCCCCCGAGAGGATCGCGCCCCTCATCCGCGGAGCACGGGGCGCGTGAGGCAGGTGGCGCCACCGGAGCCGTTCTCCCCCACCTCGCCCAACGGGATCGCGTGCACCTCGCAGCCGGCCGCCTCGAGGCGACGACGGGTCACCTCGTTGCCCTCGGCCACGATCACCACGCCGGGTCGAACGGTGAGCACGTTGCAGCCCAGGGTCGGGTATTCCTCGTCCGGGACCTCCACCAGGCGCACGCCCAGATCCGCCAGCAGCTCGTACAGCCCGACCGGCAGCAGCGGCAGGTACACGGCGGCGAGGTCGTCGGCCACGGGAGAGATGACCGACAGCAGGTGCACGAGCTCCGCGGGCCCCTTCCAGTACGGGAGGTCGAAGACCCGTACGTCCCCGCCGACGATCTCGGCCAGCTGGCGGGCGCCGGCATCGTTGGTCCGCAGCGAACGTCCGATGCACAGCAGGTCGGGACGCAGCCAGAACGTGTCGCCCCCTTCGATCGTCCCCGGGGCCTCGATGCTGCCCAGGGTCGGGATCCCGCGGGCCTGGGTCCAGGTCTCCAGGACCTCGGGCTCGCCCGCCCGGTTCGGCTTGCCGGGACGGAGCGGGATGGCGCCGCCGTCGGCGACCAGGAGCGGATCGAACACGTAGACGAGGTCGGGATCGGCCGTCTCCGCGTCCAGCACGTGGACGGTAGCGCCCAGGCGATCCAGCATCTCGATGAGCCCGTCGTGCTCGCGACGGGCCCGCTCCGCATCGACCGGCCTGAGGAAGCCCGTCGCCGGATCCTCGAAGGCCCGCGCGAACGCGGGTCCGGGGGACTTCACCAGCACCTCGCGGAGCGGTGCCGTCATGCTCTGCGCGCCCCAGGCGCGGTCACGCATCTCCTGCATGCCGCGAGGATACGGTGGCCGTGGGGTGGACCGCCCAGCCGTCATGCGATCACCCCGCCAGCGGGTGGAGTCGACAGGATCGGCGTCCGAGGGCAGGATGGCACCTCACGCGACCCCAGACAGCAGGCAGGCCGATGCGACATCCGACACCCTTCCGCCACATCCACGCCGCCGGCATCGCGATCCTCGGCGGCCTGTTGCTCGCGGGTTCCCTCCCCGGCCAGGTGGGCGCCGCCGCTTTCCCGACGCGGCTTGTCGACGGATCGATTGCCCCGGCAGCCCCGACGTCGTCCACCGTCCGACTGGTCAAGGTGGCCGACGTGGCCAAGCCGGTCCTGGTCACAAGTCCCCGCGACGGAACCAACCGGCTGTTCATCGTCTCCAAGGGCGGCCACATCCGGATCGTGAAGGGCGGCTCGCTGCTCTCCGCGTCGTTCCTCAACCTCTCTGCCGCGGTCTCCAAGGGCAGTGAGCAGGGACTGCTCGGGCTCGCGTTCCACCCGTCGTTCAAGACCAACCGCAAGTTCTACGTGAACTACACGAATACCAGCGGCAACACGGTGATCCGCGAGTACAAGGCATCGGCGTCGAACCCGGATGTCGTGGCCTCGGGCTCGGGCCGGACGCTGCTCACGATCAAGCAGCCGTACTCGAACCACAACGGCGGCATGCTCGCCTTCGGGAAGGACGGCTACCTCTACATCGGCACGGGCGACGGGGGCAGCGGCGGCGACCCCGGCAATCGTGCGCAGAGCACCTCGAGCCTGCTGGGCAAGATGCTGCGCATCAACGTGAATGGCAGGACCGCGAGCAAGCCGTACAAGGTCCCGGCGTCCAACCCGTATGTCGGACGGCCCGGTCGCAACGAGATCTGGCAGCGCGGCCTGCGGAACCCGTGGCGCTTCTCCTTCGACCGCGCCAACGGCAACCTGTGGATCGGCGACGTGGGGCAGAACAAGTACGAGGAGGTGGACCGAGCCGTCCGCACGAGCTCCGGGCCCGGTCGCGCCGTCAACTGGGGCTGGCGGGTGATGGAGGGTCGCCACTGCTACAAGCCGTCCAGCGGGTGCTCGAAGAGCGCCAAGCGGACACCATTGGTCGAGTACGCGCATGGATCGAACGGCCGGTGCTCGATCACCGGCGGCAACGTGTACCGCGGCTCGGCCATCGCGGCGCTCCGCGGCTGGTACGTCTACGGCGACTACTGCAGCGGCGAGGTCTGGGCCGTGTCATCCACGGCGTCCAAGCCCGCCACGCCGGTCCGGCTCCTTGGCGCCGGCTCCGGGCGCCTGGTCAGCGGGTTTGGCGAGAACGACGCCGGCGAGCTGTTCCTCGCCGATCTCAACGGCGCGGTGTACCGGCTCGCGTCCAACTAGGGCGGCAACCGCGGCCGACGCGGGGCCGCGACCGCGGCAGATGCCTCACGTCCGCCACCCGACCGGACGCCGCAGACCCGGCCGCCAGGCGGTCCAGGCGACGGCAGTGATCGCTGGATCGCTCGCCGATGGCGAGCATTGGGGGGACAGAGGGCCCGGTTCGCCCCTGATTGCTCGCTGGTGCGAGGAGGATGTCGTCTCCCGGCGCCAAACGGGCCGCCGGGAGGCCCACGCGGGCGCGCCGCCGGTGGCCGACGCGGGGCCGGGCCGGCGGGAGACGCCTCACGCGCTCGCCGTGATGTCCCGCAGCTCGGCCAGCAGGCGGTCCACCTCGGCCGCCGTGTTGTAGTGGGTCAGGCCGATGCGCAGCACGCCGCGCGGCTCCAGGCCGAGCCGCTCCACGACGCCCGCCGCGTAGAAGTTGCCCCACCAGGTGGCGATGCCACGATCACCCAGGGCAATCGAGACCTCCTCCGGGCTGGTCCCGGTGAACGTCACGGCGGCAGTTGGCGTGCGCTCCTCGAAGCGGGAGCGATCCGAGATCCCCCACACCTTCGCGCCGGGGATCGCCTCCAGGCCATCGAGCAGGCGGCCGAACAGGGGCATCTCGTAGGCGCGAATGGCCGCCAGGCCCGCATGGACAGCGAGGCGACGGCCCGTCATGCCAGGGAACTGGTCCTCGAACTGGGCGCCAAAGGCACGACCCACGTCCGCGATGTACTCCACCGCCGCCCGCGACCCGGCGATGCCCTCGAAGTTGAGCGTGCCGGTCTCGAAGTGGTCGTGGGCGACGCGCAGCCGGTAGGTCGGCAGGGCCGCCATGGCGTCGGCGCGTCCGTAGAGCACGCCGACATGCGGGCCGAAGAACTTGTAGACCGAGCAGGCGAGGAAGTCGGTGCCGATGGCCTGGACGTCGATGGGCAGGTGCGGCGCGGCGTGGACCGCGTCCACGAAGGTCAGCGCGCCCGCCTCATGGGCGCGGCGGACCAGCTCCGCGACCGGGTTGATCGTCCCCACCGCGTTCGACGCCCAGCCGAAGGCCACCAGCTTCGGGCGCCCGTGCAGGATGGCGTCGAACGCCTCGATGTCGAGCGTGACGTCGTCCGGGCGCACGTCCACGGTCCGGACGACCAGTCCCCGGTCCGCCGCCGCGCTGCGCCAGGGGCCCACGTTCCCCTCGTGGTCGAGGGAGGTGACCACGATCTCGTCGCCCGGCTGCAGCGAGGCTGCGATCGACCGCGAGAAGTGCATCGTGAGCGAGGTCATGTTCGCGCCGAGCTTGATCTCCGATGGGTCCGCGGCGTTGAGCAGGTCGGCGAGCGCGGCATGCGCGTCCTCGACGATCGCGTCGCTGCGGCGCGAGGTGAGGAACGTCCCGTCGTGGTTCGCGTTGGAGGTCCGGTAGTAGGCGGAGACGGCCTCGATCACCGAGTCCGGGACCTGCGTGCCGCCGGGTCCGTCGAACAGCGCCACTGGGACGCCGTCCTGCTCGATGGCCAAGGCCGGAAAACGGGCGCGGAGCGCCTGGACGTCGAACTGCGGCATGGGATCCTCGCGCTGGGTCGGGGTATCGATCGTACCGCGAGGGAGGACGCGGCGCGGGTTGGCGCCGGGCGGCCGGCGGCCGCTGAGGGGTCGCGGCCGGGCCGCCCCTTGTGCAGCCGGTTCGGCTCGTTGCGGTGTCAACTATCTCCGGGATGCGTTAGGATGACGCCATGACCTCCGATCTCGCCGCAGGCACGAACACGGCACTCGCGGCGACCACGGCTCCCGGCACGCCCGCGCCCGCCCCCGACGACCCGCGCCTCGGCGCATGGCGGTCGTTCATCCACGCGAATGCGCGCCTGCAACGCCGCCTGGACGACGAGCTGCAGGAGGCGCACCACCTCTCCCTCGCCGAGTACGACGCGCTGCTCCAGCTGGTGAACGCTCCCGGCCGGCGGCTCCGGATGAGCGTCCTCGCGGAGCGCGTGCTGCTGTCCCGCAGCGGGATCACGCGCCTCGTGGACCGTCTCGAGGCGGCGGGAATGGTGACGCGCTCCGCCTGCACGACCGATGCGCGCGGTGCGGAGGCGGCGCTGACGACGGCCGGCCTGGAACGCCTGCGCGCCGCCTCACGGACCCACCTGGACGGCGTGCAGCGGTACTTCCTTGCGCCGACCCGGGACCAGGACCGGGCGGCGATCCAGCGCGGCTGCACGGATATCCTGGACGAGCTCGGGCGCGACGCGCTCGAGGATTCCGTGTGCGCCACGGACAAGGCCTGACGCCGGCACCGGTGCCGGTGCGGCACCCGGGCATCCTGTACGCCGGGACGAGCGGCTTCGCCTACCCGGCCTGGGCTCCTCGCTTCTACCCGGTCCGCGCACGGTCACGCGACCTGCTCCCCCACTACGCCGGGCGCCTCCCCGCCCTGGAGCTGAACAACACCTTCTATGCGCGCCCGACCACCGCGAGGATCGACGCCTGGTGCGCCGCCACGCCGCCGGGCTTCCGCTTCATCGTGAAGGCGCAGCGCGGCGCCAGTGTCCGTGCCCTGTACGGTGACCCGACCGAGTCCGTCCCGTGGCTCACGGAGTCGCTGCCCGGCTTCGGGGCGCGGCTGGGCGGGGTGCTGTTCCGCATCGCCGGCCCGTCAGCCCGGGACGACGAACGCCTGGCCGGGCTGCTCGCCGCGTGGCCGGCATCGATCCCCCTCGTGGTCGAGGCGCAGCACCCGAGCTGGCACGTCGACGAGACATTCGCGGCCCTGCGCGCGGCCGGTGCAGTCCTGTGCACGACCGACCTCGACGACCAGGAGGAGACACCCGACATCCGCCGCACTGGCCCGTTCCTGTACCTGCGGCTCCGGCGCTCGGTCTACGACGAGGCAGCGCTGGACGCCTGGGCCGCGCGCCTCGTCCCGTTCCTCGATGACGGCATGGATGCCTACGTGGTGCTCCGCCACGACGAGGACGGCTCGAACGCCCTGCTGGCGGAGGCCTTCGCCGCGCGCGTCGATCGGCTGCGTGATACAGGTTGACGATGCACCGCATGATCACCCTGCCCCCGCTCGCGACCCTGGCCCTCGTGGCGCTCCTGGCGGTGGGCTGCGGAGGGGCGACCTCGTCGGCGCCGGAGTCTGCCGCGACCGCGGTCCCCTCCACGGCACCGGTCGCGCCAAGCGGGACTCCCGGCGGGAATCCGGCGGGATCTCCGGGCGGAACCCCGGCCGCCCCGGATCGTCCCGACCTCGCAGGCGTGAAGGTTGCCGTCGAGCCCCTCGTCGAAGGCCTCGACAATCCGGTCTGGGTCACCAACGCCGGGGACGGTTCGAACCGCCTGTTCGTGGCCGAGCAGCCCGGCAGGATCCGGATCGTGTCCGAAGGCGCGCTCGCGGCAACCCCGTTCCTGGACATCAAGGACCGCGTCACTGCCGGCGGCGAGCGCGGCCTGCTGGGTGTCGCGTTCCCGCCCGGGTTCGGGCCCGCACGCCCGGAGGTCTACGTCCACTACTCGGGGAGGGACGGCGCGACCGTGATCAGCGCGTTCCGCCTCGATCCCCATGACACGAACCAGCTCGACCCGGCCTCGGAGCGCGTCATCCTCACCGAGCCCCAGCCCTACAGCAACCACAACGGCGGCTGGATCGGCTTCGACAAGACCGGCATGCTGCTCGTCGCCCTCGGCGATGGTGGCGCGGGCGGCGACCCCGAGAACCGCGCGTCGGACCCGTCCCAGCTCCTGGGCAAGATGCTGCGGCTCGACGTCCTCGGAGCAACCGGCGGTGATCCGTACCTGATCCCCGCCGACAACCCATATGCGAGCCGCACCGGCGCCCGGGCGGAGATCATGCACCTTGGCCTGCGCAACCCGTTCCGGGCGAGCATCGACCCGGCCACCGGCGACCTCTGGATCGGGGATGTGGGCCAGAACGCGTGGGAAGAGGTCGACACCGCCTCTGCCGACGCGCGCGGCCTCGACTTCGGCTGGCGTCGTTGGGAGGGTCGGCACTGCTACGAACCGGCGACCGGCTGCGACCCGGCGGGCGTGACGATGCCCGTCGCCGAGTATGGGCACGGAGCCGGCTGCTCGGTGATCGGCGGGGTTGTCTATCGCGGCAACGAGATCCCGCCGCTGCAGGGCGGATACCTGTTCTCGGATTACTGCAGCGGAACCCTGTGGGGCCTCGACGCGGGACTCCAGGACGCCCAGGCGCCGGTCACGCTTCTGGAGACCGGCGCATCGATCAGCTCGATCGGGACCGGTGAGGACGGCGAGGTCTACCTGACCGACCTGTCGGGTCGCGTCCTGCGCCTGGTGACCGGCAGCTGACGCCTGGCCTGGGAGCACCCGGCCCGCGTCCTCCTACGGCGTGGACACCGGTCGAGGCTGGTCGTCGCGTCGCAGGGCCGCGGCGAATGCGAGGAACGTCTCCCTGGTGAGGTCCTGCTCGTAGCCGGTCAGCAGCAGCGGCACGCCGTCGAAGGACCAGGCGAGCTCGAGCTGGCCGCTGACGGCGTCGCGACGCAGGGTGCAGGCCCGGCCAGCCACGGTCACGTGCTCGGCTGTCGCGGGATCCTCGAGCACGGCTGCGGGTGCACCTTCGAGTCCCTGGCGCAGCACCAGGTGCCCCGGGTCACCCCAGCCGAAGTCGGGGTTGACGTCGGGAGCGGCGAAGACGGACGTCCAGACGGCCGGCGTCTCCCATCCCGACGAGAAGTCCTGCTCGAGCACCCAGCCGTCGGGCAGGCCGCCGGGCACGATGTAGGGCTCCGGCGGATCGACCCACAGGACGCGGTTGGCGGCAAGATCCCGGATCGAGCGGCCGGCATACGGAGCGGCCAGGTGCAGGTGGGCCTCGTGCGTCCAGCCCTCGAGCGTGCACCCCATGAGCCTGCCGTCGGGCGCGAAGGTGGCTGCGCTGGGCACCGTGAAGCTGCCGACCGCGACACCCAGCCCGCCCTCGTCATCGGGACCGGCCCAAGCCCGGATGTCCTCCCGAGCGCAGGGGTTCGCGGGGTCGAATGGCTTGCCCGCGGTGAAGATGACCGTGATCGTGGTCCCGTCATCGGACAGACGGCCCGACTCCAGCTTGATAAGCGGGCCCGGCGGACGCGCGCCGAAGTCGGGGCCGACCTCGTGCACGACGGGGCCATCCGGCCATGCACCCGGGGACGAGCCCTCCGGCGGCTGGGCACAGGCCGCGAGCGCGATCGAAAGCATCGTGACGGCTGCCCAGCGCCAGAACGGGACGCCACGGGCGAGCGGCTGGTGATCGGCGGGCATTTGACGCCCCCTGCGTTCCGCACCGCACACGATCCCGGGACCGAGTGCGAGGCACCTTCCTCGGTATCGTCTGAGGACGGCGCCGACCGGTCAAGGTGCCACCACGACTTCGCCGGGGGCGGATCAGCCCTTGCCGGCCGCCGCGGGGCTGGGTGCTCCCACCGGAGCCGGGCTGGGCGACAGCGGCCGCAGGTACAGGATGAGCACGATCACGACATACCCCGCCCAGGCCAGGAACGTGATCAGCTCCGGTTGCGACGAGTAGCCGAACAGGGCCCGGAGGAACTGCCCGGCCACCACGACCACGCCCCCTGGAGCACCCTCGATGGCCGCGTGCGGAAGCGCGGACGACAGGTCGAATGCCTGCGAGGTGCCGATCGTGATCCAGCCGATCTCCACGAACTCGTGGACCGCCCGCGAGACCAGGCCGGCGGCAATGAAGATCAGCGCGATGCCCGTCCACTTGAAGAAGGTGCGCAGGTTGACGAGCTTCGCGCCGCGGTAGAACCCGATGCCGAGCAGCACCGCGATCCCAAGCCCGACGAGGGCCCCCAGGAGGACGCCGGACGCTGCCGTTTCGGCGGATGTCGCCTGGCCAACCAGGAACAAGGCGGTCTCGAGCCCCTCGCGGATCACGGCCGTGAATGCGAGGATGGCAAGCCCGACGGCGCTGCCCTGCGAGAGCGCCCGGTCCACGGAGGATTGGAGCTCGTTCCGGGCGGACCCGGCCTGGCGGCGCATCCAGAACAGCATCCACGTCACCACGGCCGCGGCCAGCAGCATCGTGAGCCCCTCGAAGATCTGCTCGTAGGGCGACTCGAGACCGCCGATCGTGGCAAACAGGCCGACACCCGCCACGAGCGAGAGGGCCACTGCCGCGCCGGTGCCGACCCAGATCATCGGGAAGTGCCGACGGTTCCCGGTGCGGACGAGGTACGTGAGGATGATGCTCACGATCAGGGCCGCCTCGACCCCTTCGCGAAGACCGGTGAGCAGGCCGCTGGTAAAGGACCCGACGTCCATGTGGAGCTCCAGGTAGCGCAGGATGGGCGGGGCGCGGGGACGCCCTGCGGGATCGGGAGCGTGACTTCGGGCGTCATCGTACGTGCGTCCGCAATCATCGTCAAGCGCCCTTGATATTCGGAGACAGGGGTCCCTGCTGTCAGAGGACAGGGGCCGGCCCGCCTGGCCGACAGCCGGGCGTGAACGCGGTCCGCGCTAGGCCGGCTCGCGGTACCGTGAAGGCATGGAAGCTCTCGGATCCGCGCTCGTCGCCCCCCACGTCTGGGCTGCCATCGTCGCGGCCGTGAGCGCCGTGGTCCTCGTGATCCTCGGAGTCCTCGACGGCGCGGGGGTCATCCGCGCACGGGCCTGGCTCGACCTGCTGGCCATCGTGCTAACCGGCGCGACGGTCGTCGCCCTGATGCTCGGACCCGGCATCCTGATCGGCGTCGGACCGCCTGCCAGCCCGCTCCACTTCCTGTTCGCCGCGATCGCCGTGCTGACGGTGCCCGGGCTGCGTCTGGAGGCGGCGCGGCGTCACGCAGACCGCGTTGGCTGGTGGGTCGCCGCGGGTGGCGTCGTCACCCTGGGCGCCCTGTTCGGGCTATGGACCACGGGCGTGGCGGGAGGCTGACTCAGCCCTGCGCGAGCCCGACGAGCGCCATCGCGGCAGCACTGACGGCGACCACCACGATCGGCGGCACCCGACCGCCGATGAGGCCGACCGCTCCGAGGCCGGCGACCAGCCACGCCGCCGGCGAGGTCAGGCCGCCCGTCGCGACCGGCGTGACCAGCGCGGCCGCGAGCAATCCCACGACGGCGGCATTCGTCCCCGCGAGGGCCGCCGCGACTGCCGGCCGCTCACGTAGCTGCCGGAGCACCGGGAGCAGGGCTAGCACGAGGAGCGATCCGGGCAGGAAGATCGCGACGGTGGCCGTGACCGCACCCACGACGCCACCAGGCCCAGAGGCCGTGATGACGCCCAGGTAGGCCGCGAACGTGAACAGCGGTCCGGGGAGCGCCTGGGCGGCGCCGTACCCGGCGAGGAACGCGTTCTGCGTGACCCATCCGGGCTCGACGACGCCGGCGTCCAGGAGCGGCAGCACCACGTGGCCGCCGCCGAACACGAGCGCCCCCGCGCGCACGAGGGCCGCGAGGAAGCCGAGGTCCGGTCGCCCGGTCGCGGACGCGACGACCTGGCTGCTGGCCAGCAGCACGACCCAGGCGGCCAGGAGCACGATGACCGTCCGATGCCCACCTGCCTGCACCGTGCCCGTGCTGGACGGGTCGGCCGGGGGGCCGCCGTCGGCCGTGAACCCTCCGGCGGGCACCGTGACCCGCCGCACTCCGGCCCAGCCGGCCAGTCCACCGGCGACGATCAGCAGAGGCTGGGTCGCCGGTGACGGGAAGGCCAGCGCCACGACCCCCGCGGCGACTGCGAGCGCGATCCGCGGGGCGTCCGGCGTCAACCGCCGGCCCATCGCCAGGACCGCCTGGGCCACGACGGCGACCGCCGCTGCCTTGAGTCCCGCGATCGCGCCGGCCACGGGCCCGGCTTCCGGGATCGTCGCGCCAACCACCACGAGGCCGAGCAGGGTCATCAGCACGGCGCTCGGCAGCGTGAAGCCCAGCCAGGCCGCGGCGGCTCCCGGCCAACCGGCCCGCAGCCGCCCGACGGCGAGGGTGAGCTGGCTCGACGCCGGCCCGGGCAGCGCCTGACACAGCGCGATCAGCTCCGCGAAGGCCCGTTCGTCGAGCCATCCCAGTCGGACGACGAACGTCGCCCGCTGGTAGCCGACATGGGCCACGGGCCCGCCGAACGACGTGAGGCCGAGCCGCAGCGTGACGGCCAGGACCTCCAGCCATGCGAGCCGGCGTCGCATCGGCCGCCTTCCGTCTGTCTCCATCCCGGACGTCGTGCGTTGTCCCGTCGGGTTGCCGTCAGGCCGTCTGCGGGTCCGCCGACTCCGGGTCCAGGCCCAGCTCACGGATCGCTGCGGCGGCGGCGGCAGGGTCATAGGCACCGGAGCGTGCCAGGCCGGACAGCGCGGCCGCGACGATGCTCGGGGCGTCGATCTCGAAGTGAGCTCGCAGCGCCTCGCGGGTGTCACTGCGGCCGAACCCGTCGGTGCCCAGGACGATGTACGGCTGCGGGGCCCATGGGGCGACGAGGTCCGGCAGGGTCTTGATCCAGTCCGTGGCCACGATCACCGGGCCGCCATCGGGACCCAGCACCTGGGCGACATACGGCACGCGGGCCCGCTTGTCGGGGTTGAGCCGGTTCCAGCGCTCGACCCCGAGCGCCTCGTTACGGAGCTGCTGGAAAGACGTCGCCGAGTACACCTCGGCGGCGATCCGGTACCGATCGGCGAGCAGGTCGCGGGCCGCGAGCACCTGCTGCATGATCGATCCCGAGCCCACCAGCCGGACGTGGCCCTTCGGCTTCTTGATCCTGGGCGCCTCGGCGAACCGGTACAGGCCACGCACGATGCCCTCGTCGACGCCGTCGGGCTTGGCCGGCTGCCGGTAGTTCTCGTTGTAGACGGTGACGTAGTAGAAGACGTCCTCGCCGTCGCCGTACATCCGCCCGATGCCGTCCCGGATCACGGCCGCCAGCTCGAATGCGAACGCCGGGTCGTAGGCCCGGACCACCGGCACGGTGGACGCCAGGACGTGGGTGTGGCCGTCGTCGTGCTGCAGACCCTCGCCGGCGAGCGTCGTCCGGCCCGCCGTGGCCCCGATCATGAACCCGCGTCCACGCTGGTCGCCGAAGGCCCACACCTGGTCGCCGGTGCGCTGGAAGCCGAACATCGAATAGAAGATGTAGAACGGGATCATCGGCTCGCCATGGGTCGCGTACGACGTGCCGGCAGCCTGGAACGAGGCCATCGACCCCGCCTCGTTGATCCCCTCCTCCAGCACCTGGCCGTCGCTCGACTCGCGGTACGAAAGGATCAGATCCGAGTCCACGGGCACGTAGTGCTGCCCGTGCGCCGCGTAGATGCCAACCTCCTTGAACAGCGGGTCGAGCCCGAACGTGCGTGCCTCGTCGGGGATGATCGGCACGATCCGCTTGCCGAGCTCGGGGTCGCGGATCAGGTTGCGCAGCAGGCGCGCGAAGACCATGGTGGTGGACACCTCGGTCTTGCTGCCCCCGGCGAACTCGGCATCCACCACGGGGGCGGGTGCGGGCAGCGGCATCGATCGCACGACCCGGCGCGGGATCGACCCACCGAGGGCTGCCCGCCGCTCGACCATGTAGGCGACCTCGTCCGAGCCGGACCCCGGATGGAAGTAGGGCGCCTCGTCCAACTGGTCGTCGGGGATCGGGAGCTCCAGGCGGTCCCGGAAGACACGCAGCTCGTCCTCGCGCAGCTTCTTCGCCTGGTGGGTGAAGTTGCGAGCCTCCACGCCCTTGCCGAGCGTCCAGCCCTTGACCGTCTTGGCCAGGATCACCGTCGGTGCCCCGCGGAACTCCGTGGCGGCCTTGTAGGCGGCGTAGACCTTGCGGTAGTCGTGGCCGCCGCGTCGCAGGTGCTCGATGTCCCGGTCGGACAGGTTCTCGACCAGGCGGCGCAGGCGCGGGTCGGGCCCGAAGAAGTGCTCACGCACGTAGAGGCCGGTCGAGACGGCGTACTTCTGGAATGCGCCGTCGACCGTCGTGTTCATCTTCTCGACCAGGACGCCGTCCACGTCCCTTGCGAGCAAGTCATCCCACTCGCGACCCCAGACCACCTTGATCACGTTCCATCCCGCGCCGCGGAAGAGCCCCTCGAGCTCCTGGATGATCTTGCCGTTGCCGCGCACCGGCCCATCGAGGCGCTGCAGGTTGCAGTTGACGACGAAGGTCAGGTTGTCGAGCCCGTCGCGCGCGGCGAGCGCGATCCCCGAGATCGACTCGGGCTCGTCCATCTCGCCGTCGCCGAGGTACGCCCAGACGCGCTGCTCGCTCGTGTCCTTGACGCCGCGGTTGTGGAGGTAGCGGTTGAAGCGCGCCTGGTAGATGGCCGCCAGGGGGCCGAGACCCATCGAGACCGTCGGGAACTCCCAGAAGTCGGGCATCAGGCGCGGGTGCGGGTAGGAGCTGAGGCCCTGGCCACCTGTCTCGCGCCGGTAGTGGTCCAGGTCCGTCTCCGTCAGCCGGCCCTCGAGGAAGGCTCGGGCGTAGATGCCCGGGGCCGCGTGGCCCTGGAAGAAGACCGAGTCCCCGCCGCCCGGGTGCTCCTTGCCCCGGAAGAAGTGGTTGAAGCCCACCTCGTACAGGGTCGCCGCGGATGCGTATGTCGACATGTGCCCGCCGATGCCCGGGAATCGGACGTTCGCGCGCAGGACCATGGCGACGGCGTTCCAGCGGATCAGCCGGCGGATGCGGCGCTCCAGCTCCTCGTCGCCCGGGAAATACGGCTCCTGCTCGGGGCTGATCGTGTTGATGTACCGGGTCTGGGTGAGGCTGGGCACACCGATCTGGCGCTGGCGCGCGCGCTTGAGCAGCTTGAACATCAGGAACCGGGCGCGGTTCTCGCCCTCCTGGTCCAGGACCTGGTCGAGCGACTCGAGCCACTCACGGGTCTCGGACTCGTCGATGTCGGGCAGGTGCTGCTTGAAGTCGTCGATGTACATCGGGGCTCCGTGGCGGGACGGCGACCTTGCGGCTGGTGGGCGGCGTACAGGGTAGCCCCGATGCCGAGTGCACGCGGTGCACGCGGCGGCGCGCCGGAGGCACGCGCGGCGCGCCGGAGGCACGCGGCGGGCGCCGGCGCGGCTGATGCCGCGGGTGCCGGCCCGTGCCGACTTGCCCACGGCCCTGGAGCGGACTCGACGCCATCGACCCGTCCGCGTGGCGGACCATTCAGCGAACGCGATCTTCGGTTGGTCCGCCGGGTGGCCAGATCGCGACCTGGACCACCACCAGGCGGCCACCGAACCGCGTGCTGTCCGCTATCGGCGGACCGAACAGCGAGCACGATCGCCAGATGGTCCTCCCGGCGGCCACGGCGCAAGCGGCTCCCGGCCGGTCACCCAGCCCGGCAGGCGCCACCGCGGCAAGCCTTAGAGGATCACGATCCCGTTCGCGCCCGGGAGCCGGCCGGCGCGCAGCGCGGCGAGCACCTCGCGCGAATCGAGCGGCAGCAAGGACCGCAGCGCCTCGCGGTGAAGCCTCAGGACCCGGCGGTTGGCGACCGTGTCGGCAACGACCAGGAGCAGGACGTCGACATTGCCGTCGCGAAGCTTCAGCCGCAGCCGGCGTTCGACCGCCTGCATGTCAGTGAGTCGCATCTCGCACTCGCAGCCGGCGCGCCGCCCGCCGAGCGTCGCCACCGCGTCCCAGGCCCGCTTGTCGCCGGGGATGGGCATCGGGACCTCAGTCTGCCACGTGGCAGCGGCTGGCATCACGTCGCGGAGGCGACCCCGAAGTCGCTGCTGACCGGCGTCCCGCACCGGGTCGCCATCGGGCCACACGGAGGTCGAGATGCCGAGCCCCACCGCCGCGGCAGCCCTGCATGCCTGCTCCACGGTCAGGCTGGCGATCTCACCGCGTTCGATGCGCCCATACTGCGAGCGGGACATGCCCGCCTCTCGGGCCGCCGCCGCCTGCGATGCGCCGGAGCCTTCCCGAGCCTGACGCGCCTCGACCCCGATCCGGGCACGGATCGCGGCGGCCGCCCGTCGGCCCCGCTCGTCCGCGACCCGTCGCCTCGCCATGGCCGAAGCATGCCAAGGCGCACTCATCTGGCACGTATGCCACCGGAAAGCGGGGCCGCGGCGAACGTCACGGGTGCGCCGCCGCGCCGCCCGCGCCTCCGCCGCCCGGCGCGCCGCTGCGCCCTCGAGCCCCGAACGGGCCGAATGCCCCCGGCGATGCGCGAACTTGGACCGCGACGAACCCGCCCCGGGCGCGATAGCGTAGGGCCATGCTCCGCTACCGTCCGGGTGTCGCGCTCATCATCGTCGACGTGCAGAACGACTTCGCCGATCCCAAGGGCAGCCTGAGCGTGCGTGGCGCGCTGGACATCATCCCGGTCGTGAACAGCGAGGCCGCGCTGGCCCGGACCAGTGGCGCCCTCCTCGTCCTCAGCCAGGACTGGCACCCCAGCCGAACCCCGCACTTCGAGCGGGACGGTGGCCCGTGGCCGGTCCATTGCGTGGCCGAGACGTGGGGCGCGGAGCTGCATCCGGTGCTCGATGTCCCCGAGGGCACTCCCATCGTCCGCAAGGGCAGCAACGGCGAGGACGGCTACTCGGCCTTCACGATGCGTGATCCGGCGTCGGGCCACGACGTCCCCACGATGCTCCAGCCGCTGCTCCAGGTCGCGGGCGTGGACGAGATCGTCGTCACCGGTCTGGCCACGGACTACTGCGTGAAGGCGACTGCGCTGGACGCGATCCGCCTCGGCTTCACGGTTACCGTGCTGGCTGACGCCGTCGCCGCCGTGAACGTGAGCGAGGGCGACGGGGATCGCGCGCTGGACGAGCTGCGGAGCGCGGGCGCGCTCGTCGAATCCAGCGACGCCGGTTCGTGAGATCGGTGTTGCGTCGCCTACTGGCCCTCGGAGCCATCGTCGTCGTCAAGGCCATCGTCATCGACCGCATCCTGGCCGCCCGCCGAAGGGGCGCCCCGCCCCAGCCACTGCGGATGATGGTGGTGATCGACGCGCCCATCGAGCGGGCGTGGGCCGTCCTTGCGGACATCCCGCTCCAGCCCGAGTGGATGCACGAGATGAAGGAGGTCCGGCTGACCACGCCGGGCCCCACGCGCGTCGGCACTCGCGGCGAGGCCACCGTGCGCATCTTCGGGATCAGGGTCACTGATCCGGTGGAGGTGGTGGAGTTCGAGCCACCGACGCGCTTCGCGATCCGCCACGAGGGCCTGTTCACGGGTGGTGGGGTCATCACGCTCGAGCGGGGCGCCGACGGCACGACGACGATCGTGAGCTGGGATGAGACGCTGGTACCGCCGATCCTCCCCGACCTCGCGTCGCTCCTCCAGGCCCCCGTGCTGCGCGAGATCTTCCAGGCCGACCTCCACCGGTTCCGGCGCCTGGTCGAGACCGGCTCCGCCGACTAGGAGGCCGATGCGCCTCCATCTCGTCGACGCCACCTACGAGCTGTTCCGGGCCCACTTCTCCCCTCGCCCGCCGGTGCTGGGTCGCGACGGCGTCGTGATGAGCGGCGTCAGCGGCCTCGTCGAACAACTGTGCTTCCTGCTGCGCGAGCAGGGCGCCACGCACGTGGGCTGTGCCACGGACCGCGTGGTCCGCTCGTTCCGCAACGACCTGTACCCGGGCTACAAGACCGATGAGGGCATGGCCCCCGAGCTGCTCGCCCAGTTCCCGGTCGCCGAAGCCGCGATCGAGGCGTTGGGGCTGGTCCTGTGGCCCATGGTGGAGTTCGAGGCCGACGACGCGATCGCCGCCGCCGCCGACCGCTTCGCCGACGACCCACGCGTGGACCGCATTCTCGTCTGCACCCCGGACAAGGACATGGCCCAGTGCGTGCGCGGTGAGCGCGTCGTGCTCTGGGACCGCCGCCGGGACGTGGTTTATGACGATGCGGGCGTCAGGGCGAAGTGGGGTGTCCCGCCGTCGAGCGTGGCGGACCGTCTGGCGCTCGTGGGCGACGCGGCGGACGGGTTCCCGGGCCTGCCCGGCTGGGGCGACAAGTCCGCGTCCGCGGTCCTCGCCAGGTACGGCACCCTCGAATTGATCCCGCCCAGCGTCGCCGACTGGGACGTGCCGGGTGTTCGTGGGGCCCCGGCGCTTGCTGCCACCCTGCGCGAGCAGATGGCGGATGCGCTGCTGTTTCGCGACCTGGCCCGGCTGCGCACGACGTCCGATGGCGTGCCGATCCCCCAGGTGGACGTGGAGGAGCTCCGCTGGGAAGGCGCGGACCGGGCGCGCTGGACCTCCTTCTGCGACGAGTGGGGCCTGACAAGGCTCACCGGCCGGCCGCACCGCTGGCTGGGCGAGGGCTGAGCGGCCGTGAACTAATCGCCGTCCGGCTGGCCCAGTGCACCCTCAGCCTGGGCCCTGTGTGCCGCCCGTCCCTGGCCCTGTGTGCCGCCCAGCGGTTCTACCATCGGGTGTGGCCAGGTTTGCGCCGCTGGGCGCCACATCCGTCGAGTGGCAGGGGCTCTGGAACCAACAAGTGTGCCGCTGGGCGGCTGAGGCGAGGTCCCACCCCACGGTTGAGCCGATGGGCGACCTGCCGTCGCAAGGGCGCCGAGCGGGACCGGGTCCGGCTATCCCGGCGACCCCACGCGCGACAGCCGCAACAGCTCCGCGTGGTGTGCCGGCGGCGAGGCAACGATCCCGAACATCTGGGTGGCCCTGTCCACGTCGAACCACGGACCACCGTCAGCGTCTGTGACCAGCGCGCCGCCACGCTCCGCGATCAACCCTGCCGCGGCCACGTCCCATGCGGACATCCCACCGGTCTGGAGGAACGCGTCGAACCGGCCGTTCGCGACGTAGGACAGGGCCAGCGCCGCCGAACCAGTGTTCCGCGACGCCCGCACGGCTCTCCGGACCGCTCGCGCGCGCGTCGACACCGCCCGACCGCCAAGCGCCATCGAGACCACCCCGTCGCTCAGCCGCTCCTTGCGCGAGGCGTGCACGACGGCGTTGCCCAGCATCGCGGGTCCATCCGCCGCGGCCCAGAAGGTCTCCATGCGCATCGGGTCGTGGACCGCGCCGGCAGCGGGCCGACCGTCCACCACGAGGCCCACGGACACGCAGAAGTACGGGATGCCGTTCGCGTAGTTCACGGTGCCGTCGAGGGGGTCCACGATCCAGGTGCGCCCATGCGCGAGCGCCCGGGCGGCAGCATCGGCGGACGCGGCGGCGATCGGCTTCGTGTCGCCCGGCTTCGTGCCGGCTCCCGCACGGCCGTGATGGGCCCCGGACTCCTCGGCCAGGATCCCGTCGCGCGGGAATCGATCACGGATCGCCGCGAGGATCAGCGCCTCGGACAGGTGGTCGACCTCGGTCACCACGTCGCGGGCGGACTTGTAGTCGATCTCCTCGACCCGCTCGTACCGCTCGAGGAGGATCAGGCCGGCGCGCTCCGCGAGATCGCGCGCGAAGATCGCATCGGCCGCGAACCGGGACTCCGCCGCGGGGATCGCGGGCTCCACGCCGGACTGCGTCACGTCGCCCGTCACGGGCCGCAGTCCGCGATCAGCGTCTTGGGCGTCGTCCCGAAGGCCGCCACCACCACGTCGAACGTGACCGTCCCGCCGCCGGGGACCTCCGGGCTCTCGATGAAGGTCGCCTCGGGGCCGATCCCGCCCAGCGCCGGGTCGTCGATGCGGCACGTCGTGGTCCCGGCACTCGACCCCTTGTTCTCGAGCGTGACCGACACGCGCAGGCCGACCGGATCGGCGGTCACGCTCGCCACCGACGACGAGAACGGGCCCACGTCCGCGATCAGCATCCGGGCGACGACGGCCATGATCACCACGCCCACCCCGATCCCCAGGAACACCGTCGCGTGGGCCTGCGACGCGGCGGGTGCCTTGAGGCCCAATGGGTTGCACCGCTCGCACATCGACTCGGCGATCGGGATGCGGGCACCGCAGCGCACGCAGCCGTGCATCGGTCCCGTGGCGGCGGGTTCGGCAACCGGCATCGTCATCGAGAAGGCCTAGAGGCCCGTCTCGAAGATGCGGATGTCGGCGGGACCGGCCACGTGGCCGTCACCGCGAGTGGGCCCCAGGGCCGCCTTCGCGCCGAGCGCATCGAGGTCCGCCGGGAACCGGGCGACCATGTCCAGGACCACCTTGCGGATCCGCTCGGCGTTCTGTTCGAACACCGCCAGGACGTCATGGGCCGTGACGGCATGGGTGCCCTCGAGGACGCCCGCGTCGTAGTCGGTGATCAGGGCGATGTTGACGACGGCCATGCCCAGCTCGCGGCACAGGTACGCCTCCGGGTACTGGGTCATGTTGATGACCTCCCAGCCGGCATCGCTGAACCACTTCGACTCGGCCTTCGTCGAGAACCGCGGGCCCTGGATCACGACCACCGTCCCGCCATCGTGGACGGTGATGCCATGGTCGCGGATCACGTCCAGGGCGATCCCCCGCAGGACCGGGTCGTAGATCTCGGCCGAGGACACGTGGGAGACCACGGGGCCGTCGAAGAAGGTGTCCGCCCGGCCGTTCGTGCGGTCCACGAACTGGTCGCTGACCACGAAGTGCCCGGGCTCGACGTTGAGCTGCAGGGAACCGGCGGCGCAGGGGCTGATCACGGCCTTGACACCCAGCGAGCGCATCGCCCACACGTTCGCACGGTAGTTGACGCGATGCGGCGGGATCGAGTGGCTGCGGCCGTGACGCGGCAGGAAGGCGACCTTGCGCCCGGCGACCGTGGCCAGGAAGAAGCTGTCCGACGGCGGCCCATACGGGGTGTCGATCTTCGCCTCCTGGACGTTCTCCAGCAGGGAGTAGAACCCCGATCCCCCGAAGACGCCGATCTCCGCCTGGTCCGCCACGCGTTCCTCCTTCATCGAAGTTGCCGCGGGCATTCTCGCACGGGTCGCTCGAGACCTCGGGGCGTGGTCGGTCGCCGGCCCTGGTCGACTGCCTGCAGGGTGGGGCCCTGGTCGCCGGCGCGCACCCGACGGTCGAACCGCGCAGTCGCGTCTCATCCCGGGCGCCGAGGGGCCGTGTGACATCACCCGGTGTCCGCGGAATCGGGGGCAGGCCTAGTCGACGCCGCACGGTTCACCCACCCGGCGGACGCGGCGGAGTTGCAGCGGACCATTCAGAGGCTCCGCCGCGTGGCACCAACGATTTCATGGCGGCTGCGGAGCTGCGGGAGTAGGCTCCGCGCTGGATCCGTCCCACGTCGTCATGCCTCGGGAGCCCCGTCTGATGTCCGACCTCTTCGCCGGCTGGAGCCCTGCCGGCGTCGCCGCGCTCATCGCCATCGTGGCCGGCATCGTCCTGCTGGTCGTGTATGCCGTCCAGCGGGGGCTGGTGCACCGCGAGCTCGAGGGGATCGAGCCGGCTGGCGACCCGGAACCGCAGCCGGCCGCCAAGCCCGCCGGTGCCACGAGGGCTGCGGGCCGGTCACGCACCCTCGGCGCCCTGGGTGCCACGCTGCTGATCGCCGGCCTCGCGCTGGGCACCGTCGCCGCCGTGGGCTCCTGGGGTACCGGTGACTCCGCGGCCGGCGGCCCCGGCGGGACACCCGACGACTGCGCCCGCTCGTGGGAAGGCTGCCCGCAGGCGACGCCCAACCCGTAGCCACGCCGGGGCCGGCTGCGAGAGCGGGGCCGGGCGCGAAGCAGACCCCTGAGCGCCCCCTCCTCATCGGTACCATGGGCAGATGCACCCCAACAGCGTCACGCTTTCCCCTGCCGT
Source organism: uncultured Chloroflexia bacterium (assembly GCA_963713975.1). Classification (GTDB taxonomy): domain Bacteria; phylum Chloroflexota; class Limnocylindria; order Limnocylindrales; family CSP1-4; genus CAIXZV01. Next base: position 2,453,914 of record OY970218.1, on the reverse strand, counting down.
CCGCGCGTTCCTGGAACGCCCCCTGTTCGCGTCGGTCGCCTCCCTCGACCCCGACGGCACGCCCCGGCAGGCCGTCGCCTGGTACCGACTGGAGCCCGATGGGCGAATCCTGGTCAACAGCCGGACCCCGCGCCGCTGGTGCCTCAATCTCATGGAGCGCCCGCGCGTCGCGCTGTCCATCATTGACGGCGGGGACGGCTATCGCTGGATCGGGCTGACCGGGACCGTGGACGAGGTCATCGAGGACGTCGAGCGCGCCCGCGAGGACATCGTCGCGCTCGCCCACCGCTACCACCCCGAAGGCCCCAGCGAGTCCCTGATCGCCACCTTCCGCCGCCAGCCCCGCGTCTCGTTCCTCGTCAGGATCACGGGCGTCCACGACCACCTGGAGGACTGACCCATGACCGACGTCAAGATCGGGTTCCTGCTCTGGCCCCAGACCGACTCCTGGCCGGCCCTCCGCGACGCGGCCGTCCGCGCGGAGCAGGCGGGTGCGTCCAGCCTGTGGACCTGGGACCACCTCAACGCCATCGCCGGCCCGTGGGAGGGCCCGATCCTCGAGGGCTGGTCGATCCTGTCGGGCTGGGCGCAGGTCACGGAGAAGGCCACCCTGGGCCTGATGGTCGCGGCCAACACGTTCCGCAACCCGGGCCTCACGGCCAAGCTCGCGACGACGCTCGACCACCTGTCCGGCGGCCGCGCGGTCCTGGGCATCGGCGGTGCCTGGTTCGAGCGCGAGCACGAGGCCTTCGGGTTCGACTTCGGGTCTGGCTTCGGCGAGCGGCTGGACCGCCTGGACGAGTCGGTGATGCTGCTCCGCCGGCTCCTCGACGGCGAGCGCGTGACCCACGACGGCCCGGTCTACCCGATGCGGGATGCCCTGGTAGCCCCGCTGCCCATCCAGGCCCGCCTGCCGATCATGATCGGCGGCTCCGGGCCCAAGAAGACGCTGCGGACGCTGGCCCGGTACGGCGACCAGTGGAACTCGATGGGTCGCCCGGAGAAGCTGGCCGCGAACGACGCCATCCTGCGCGAGCACTGCGCCGCCATCGGCCGCGACGAGGCCGAGATCGAGCGCACCACGACCGTGGACATCGTCATCCGCAACAGCCGCGAGGCCGCGCTCGGGGTCTACAAGGGCCGCCTCGCCGCCTACGGCGACGAGTTCGACGAGACCTGGAACTACTTCTGCGGCACGCCTGCCGAGATCGCGGACGGGCTGCAGCCGATCATCGAGCTCGGGTTCCGGCACGTCTTCATCGACACCCCGGCGCCCTACGACCTCGAGACGATCGACCGGATCGGCGAGGTCCTGGAACAGCTGAACGGGTGATGGCCCAGTGACCGAGGTCGTCGCGCTCGCGGGCGGGGTGGGCGGCGCCAAGCTCGCGGACGGGCTGCAGGCGGCGGTCGGCGGCGGCCTCACGGTGGTCGTCAACACGGGCGACGACTGCCGGCGTCACGGCCTGCTCGTGATGCCGGACCACGACACCGTCCTGTACAACCTCGCCGGGATCGAGCAGGCGGAGTGGGGCTGGGGCATCGAGGGCGACACCCACGTGGTCATGGACCAGCTGGGCGCCTATGGCGAGGAGACCTGGTTCGCCCTCGGCGACCGGGACATGGCCCTGCACGTGGCCCGGACGGCGCGGGTGCGGGCCGGCGGCCGCCTGACCGAGGTCTGTCTCGCGCTCCAGCGGTCGCTGGGCATCGCGGCGCGCATCCTGCCGATGACCGACGCGCCCGTGGCGACCGAGGTCCGCACGGCCGAGAGATGGCTGGAGTTCCAGGAGTACTTCGTCCACCAGCGCCAGGCGCCAGACGTGCTGGAGCTCCGGTTCGCGGGTCTCGAGAGCGCGGCAGCGACGCCCGAGGTGCTCGGAGCCTTCGAAGCCGCGCAGGTCATCGTCATCGCCCCGTCCAACCCGCTCGTGTCCGTCAGTCCGATCCTCGGGGTGCCGGGGATGCGGGAGGCCATCGCCGCGACGCGTGCACGGGGCGTCGCGGTGGTGGCCGTGAGCCCGATCATCGGCGGCAGGGCGCTCAAGGGGCCCGCGGACCGGATGCTTTCTTCGCTCGGACTCGAGTCCTCTGCCACTGGCGTGGCTGGGCTGTACGCGGACCTCGTGGACGTGTTCGTGCTCGACGCGGTGGATGCGGGGCTGGCGCCGGCCATCCAGGCACTGGGCCTGCGCCCGGTCGTCACGGACACGATCATGCGTGACGATGAATCCCGGGTCCGCCTCGCGGCAGAGGTGCTGGCGGCCGTCCGGGTCTGACCATGGCCCGGAGGGGTGCCCGCCTGACCGGTCAGGCTGCCTTCGCGGCTGCCCTTGCGGCCATCTCGCCACGCCACCAGCCGAGCGTCGCACCGATGGCCTCGTCGAGTGACGTCCGTTCGAAGGGCCCGAACGCCACCTCGAACGCGGACCAGTCGCTGATCCACGGCTCCTGCCACTGGTAGAGGACGACTGCGATCTCGCGCAGGGGCGGCACGAACAGCCCGAGAAGACGCAGCGTCATGGGGCCTGCGACCTGGGTCCGCACGGGTGTCCCGGCCGCCGCGTACACGCGGTCGAGGAACTGGCGAACCGTCAGCGGGTCCATGACGGGAAGGTGCCAGACACGACCGGCTGCCTCGTCACGGTCACCCAGGATGACCATCGCGCGGGCCATGTCCGGGAGATAGCTCATGGAGTGCGGGACATCGAGCCTGCCGACCACGCTCGCCGCCTTGCCCTGGAGCGCGGCGCCGAAGACCCGCTCGCCCGGTCCGGTGTTGACTCCGTGGGGACCGAAGTAGTCGCTGGAACGGGCGATGACGACATCGAGCTCGCCGCGCTCGTGCCGTGCAAGCAGGTCGGCCGCGAGGCGGGCTCGGAGCGTTCCCTTGCGGTCGGTCGCCCGCTGCGGCGTCGTCTCGGTCATGGGCGAGCCACCGGGGCCATACATGTACAGGTTGTCTGCGAAGAGGAGCCTCCCTCCCTCACGGGCGGTGGCGCCCGTGATCGAGCCGTTCAGCCGTTCGAAGTTGCCGTCCCACTCCGCGTAGGCCGGCTGGGCGGTGTGGTACACGACGGCTCCACCGGCGACGGCCCGGGCCGCGTCGGCCGGGTCGTACAGGTCGGCCCTGACGTGCTCCACCCCTGCAGGCAGGCCGGCGATCGGCCCCCGGGACACCGCTCGCACCCGGCGGCCCTGCCGGACAAGCTCGTCGACGATCGCGCGGCCGGTCCCACCCGACGCGCCGAGCACCACCTGGAGCCCCTCCGCTCGTTCCATCTCTGACCCTCCGTCATGTTCGCTATTGATGAATGACTGTTCATTCACTATGATCCGGGACAGGCGCGGCTGTCAAGACCTAAAATGAACACTCATTCAGCACGATCGGAGACGCGATGCCCAGGCGCCCGGCGGCCCACGCGGAGGCCATGCGCGAGCAGATCCTCGAAGGCGGGCGACGCGCATTCATCAGCGGCGGGTTCCGTGGCACGAGCGTCCCCTCCATCGCCACCGAGGCGGGCGTCTCGGTCGGCCTGATCTACCGCTACTTCCCCAGCAAGGAGGAGCTGTTCCTCGAGCTGTGCATCTCGGGGACGCCCGACGAGCTGGCCGAGCTGGCGACGCACCTCGCCCCCATCGACGACCCCGTCGAGCGCCTGACCGTCGCCATCGGCAGCTACTTCGATGCCATGCTCCACGCGATCGGCGCGCCCCTCGTCCTCCAGGCCATGGCCGCAGCGCCGGCCGACGAGCGGATCCGCGAAGCGCTGCGGCGGCGCGGCGACGACCTCAGGAGCTTCGGCGCCGGCTTCGTGCGAGACGCGATCGCGCGCGGCGAGCTGGCGGCAGACGTGGACGTGGACGAGATCGCAGCCGCAACGACGATGCTGCTCGACGGGGCGCTGGTCGCGGTCGCCGAACAGGGAGACGCTCTGGACCGCGAAGGTGTCCGCGATCGGATCGTGCGCAGCGTGGTGGCAATGTCCGGGCTGCACCCCGCCGCGCGCTAGCATCACCTGCGTGGACCTTCCCGATCCGGTCGTGCATCACGAGCGCGTGACGATCGTCGCCATCCCCATCCGTGCCTTCGAGGGCGCGAAGTCCCGCCTGGGCGCCGTGCTCGATGCCGAGGAGCGCCGGGACCTGGTCGAGAGCCTGCTGCGACGGGCGGTGGCCGCCGCGCTCATCACGCCGGGCGTGTCGGAGGTCATCGTGGTGTCGCCGGACCCGGAGGCCCTCGACGTGGCCGAGGCGGCCGGGGCCACTCCCCTGCTCCAGCGATCTCGCGGCCTGAACCCCGCGCTCCAGGAGGCTCGCAATGCCGCCGGCGACGCGGACCGCCTGCTGATCCTCCCCGGCGACCTCCCGGCGATCACGCCGGCTGACCTGATCGCGGTCCTCGCCGCCGGCGATCAGGCGGGATCCCCCAGCGTCGTCCTGGTCCCAGACCGGCACAGGCGCGGGACGAATGTCCTGCTGCTGGACCCGCCGGAGGTCATCGACCCGGCGTTCGGGGGCGACAGCCGGACGGGTCACGCGTGGCTGGCCGAGTCGGCGGATGTCCCGTTCCTCGAGCTGGGCGGGATCCTGGACCTGGACGTGGACACGCCCGAGGACCTCCTGCTCGCCGAGCCATGGCTCCAGGAGGACGCCCGTGCCCGCTGAGGAAGGTCGCGTCGAGATCGTCGCCCTGGCCGGCCTGCCGGAGGTGCGTGCGGGTGACGATCTGGGAACGCTCATCGGCGATGCGCTGGGAGCCACGTCCGGCGTGCTGCCGCTCCGGCCCGACGACGTCCTGGTCGTCACCCAGAAGGTCGTGTCCAAGGCCGAGGGTGCCGTGGTGGACCTGCGGACGATCACGCCCGGCACGCAGGCCGTGGAATGGGGCCGGGCTTGGGACCGTGACCCACGCCAGATCCAGGTGGTTCTCGACGAGGCGCGCAGGATCGTACGCATGGAGCGCGGGGTGCTGATCACGGAGACGCACCACGGGTTCGTGTGTGCCAACGGCGGCGTGGACGCCTCGAACGTGGGCCCCGGGTCGGGCGACCTCGTGACGCTGCTCCCCCGTGATCCCGACGCCTCCGCCGCGCGGATCCGGGCGGCATTGCGGACCCGGTTCGGCACGGACGTCGCGGTCGTGATCTCGGACAGCTTCGGCCGGCCATGGCGCTGGGGCATCGTGGACGTGGCACTCGGCGTATCCGGGCTCCAGCCACTCGAGGACCTGCGGGGCGCGCCGGATGCGGATGGCCGGGTGATGCAGTCCACCGTCCGGGCCGTCGCGGACGAGATCGCCTCCGCAGCGGAGCTGGCCCTGGGCAAGACCGCGGGCCGGCCGGTCGCGCTGGTCCGTGGCGCACGCCCGCTGCCCGGCGAGGGCTCGATAGGCGACCTGCTGATCCCCCCGGCCAACGACCTGTTCCGGTAGGCGCTTCCTACATCACATCGGCAGAGTGGTATCATCCCTGCATGGAACGGACCCAGATCTCCCTCGAGCCCGATCAGGCCGACCTGCTGCGCCGGCTTGCCCGAGAACGGGGCGTCTCGATGGCGCACCTGATCCGGGATGCCGTGGACCAGGTCTATGCCACCACGCTCGCGCCCCCCACGCGCGAGGAGCTGTGGGCGCGGGCCATGTCGGCCGTCGGGTGCGGTCACGGCGATGGATCGGACGTGGCGGCGAACCACGACGACTACCTCGACGAGATCTACGGGTCGTGACCTTCGTTGACACGGCCGCCTTCTACGCGCTCGTGGACGACACCGACCCCAACCATGGACGGGCCGCCGGCGTCCTTCCGCAACTCAGTGGCGCCGGAGAGGCGCTGCTGACACACGAGTACGTCGTCGTGGAGACAACCGCGCTGATCCAGCGCCGCTTGGGGCTCATGTCCGTTCGGCGGTTCATCGACGACCTCCTGCCGCTGGTCGAGGTCGCCTGGGTTGACGAGGTCCTCCACGCGGAGGCCCGGGAGGCGCTCCTTGCCGCCGGGCGTCGCACGGTGTCGCTCGTGGACTGGGTGAGCTTCCTGGTCATGCGCCGGCACGGGGTCCGACGCGCGTTCACGTTCGACCAGGACTTCGCCGTCGAGGGCTTCGAGGTGCTTCCCGCGCCCTGAGGGCCGGCACGTTACGCTGCGGCCATGAAGACCGGATTGCAGATCTCCTCGTTCACCTGGCCGGACGGCCCGGCCGCGATCGGCCCCACGCTCGGTCGCATCTGCCGTGATGCCGACGATGCCGGCTTCGACTCCATCTGGGTGATGGACCACTTCTTCCAGATCCGCGGCGTGGGTCGCCCCGAGGAGCCCATGCTGGAGGGCTGGACCGCCCTCGGCTTCATGGCGGCACACACCAGCCGGGCCCGCCTGGGGCTGATGGTCGGCGGCGTCCACTACCGCCTGCCCGGCCTGTGGGTCAAGGCCGCGACGACGCTCGACGTGCTCTCCGGGGGTCGGGCCTGGCTGGGGATCGGTGCCGCCTGGAACGAGCAGGAGTCCCGCGGGCTAGGGTTCCCGTTCCCACCGCTAGGCGAGCGGTTCGAGATGCTCGAGGAGATGCTCCAGATCACCCACGGGATGTGGGAGGGCGAGCGGGGCTCCGAGGCCGCGTTCACGGGCCGTCACTACCAGGCCGAGCGACTCCTCAACTCGCCGCAGTCGATCTCCCGCCCCCACCCGCCGATCATGATCGGCGGCGGCGGCGAGAAGAAGACCTTGCGCCTCGTCGCCCAGTACGCGGACGCGACCAACGTGTTCGGCGGCCCGGAGACGATCCACCACAAGTACGAGGTCATCCGCGAGCACTGCGCGGTGATCGGGCGCGACCCGGACGAGATCGAACGATCCACGCTCCAGTCCGTGAAGCTGGCCGTGGGTGGAGGCGAGGGCGAGAGCCCGCAGCAGGTCGTGGACCGGTTCGGCGAGCTGTCCGATGCGGGCGCCCAGCACGTGATCTTCGGCGCACGCGATGTCTGGGACCCGCGCGTGATGGAGATCCTTGCCCGGGACGTGCTCCCGGCGCTCCGGACCCTCTAGCGCCTAGCCCGTGAGCCGCGCCCGGCGCACGTCGGGCAGCAGGGCGAAGCCGACGCCGGCGGTGATCAGCAGGGCGCCCATGGCGAGGAGCGTTGGTCCGCCGCCGACGACATCCAGCGCCACCCCTGCAACGAGCGAGCCGATGGGCATCAGGCCCACCGAGAGCGTCCGGGCTGTCGCCCCGACGCGGCCCAGCAGCGCATCCGGCGACAGCATCGTCCGCAGGGAGATATAGGCGACCAGGACGTTGGCGTTCAGGATCCCAGCCAGCAGCGCGGCCACGACCATGACCGGGACCGGCGACCCCACGGTCATGACCAAGGTGACCCCCATGCCGACCGCACCGGTCAGCATCACGAGCCCCACCGGCTTGGGCGCCAGGCGGGCGGCGAGGATGGAGCCACCCAGCGAGCCGACGGCAAAGGCGGAGAGCACGAAGCCCACCACCTCGGTTCCGAGGCCCCGGTTGACGGAGATGTAGTAGATCAGGCCCGTGGTCAGGCCCGCCATGATGACCGACGTCGTGGCCCAGAACGCGATCACGGCTCGCAGTGTCGGCTGGCGCACCACGAACCCGACGCCCTCCCGGACATCGGCCACGATGTGGGTCTGCACCGTGCGGCGTTCCGGCTTGAGCGAGCGGCGGACCAGGAGCAGCGAGGCCGCGGAGATCGCGAACGTGATGGCGTCGAGGGCGATGGTCGGCCCCGGCCCGATCGCAACGGCGAGGAGGCCCGCCAGGGCCGGTCCCACGATCCAGCCGACGGTGAACGCGGCCTCGATCACCCCGTTGGCCCTGGGCACCTGGTCCCGCCCGACCAGGCCGGGAACTGCGGCCGTGAATGCGGCGAGCCACAGCACCCGGAGCACGTTGAGCGGGAAGGCGACGCCGATGACGATCCACATCGTCGGCCCGCCGAGCCATACCGACAGCGGCACCAGGGCCGTGAGCACCGCCCGGCCCAGGTCCGCGCCCAGCATCATCCTGCGCCGGTCCCATCGATCTGCATAGGCACCGGCCGGCAGGCCCACGAGCAGGTCGGGCAGCGTGGACAGCACGCCCACGATCCCCATCACGAACCCGGATCCGGTCAGGGCGAGGACGAGGATGGGCATGGCCGTGTTGGTGATCGCGTCGCCGAAGGAGCTGACGCCCTGGCCAAGCAGCACGACGAGGAAGTCCCGGTTGCGGCGCAGGGAGACGGGCGCAGGTGCCAGCTCGGCGGCGGGCACGAGGTGGACCGGCGTCTCCTCGACCCCGGGCGGACCCGGGGACGTCTCGGGCGAGAGGACGGCGGATTCGGTGGTCATCGGACTGAGGGTACGCGGCGCGGCGGCCTTGGGACGAGCGGGTCCGGACGCCCGGTGATGCCGACTGGGACAAATACTCCCCAGGGGTATGCGGGCCGCGTGCTACAGTGACGGCAGGACAACCACGACAAGCAGGTACGACAATCCCACGATGACCGACTCCACGGACGACAAGAGCCCCGTCACCAACGCCTTCGGCTCACTCGGCATCAACTTCGGGGGCACGCAGGACGCAAGCCCCACCGCCGGCGGCGGTGAGGCCGCCGCGGTCCCCGGGACGCCGCCCACATCCGCGGACGGCGAGGGCCGCACGGCCGCGAAGGTCCTGATCATCGGGTCCGGACCCGCGGGGCTCACGGCAGCCATCTACGCGGCGCGCGCCAATCTCGAGCCCATCGTCCTCGCCGGCTCGGCGCCGGGGGGCCAGCTGATGCTGACCAGCGAGATCGAGAACTATCCGGGCTTTCCCGAGGGCATCGACGGCCCCGAGCTCATGGGCCGCTTCCGGGCCCAGGCGGCCCGATTCGGGACCCACTTCGTGGACGTGGAAATCGACCGCGTGGACCTCTCCGTCCGCCCATTCAGCGTCTGGGCGCGCGGCGTCGAGTACACCGGGGAGACCCTGATCATCGCCACCGGCGCCTCCGCCCTGTGGCTCAACATCGAGAGCGAGCAGCGGCTCCGCGGCAAGGGCGTGTCCGCCTGCGCGACCTGCGACGGGTTCTTCTTCCGGGAGCGCGAGATCGCCGTCGTGGGCGGCGGAGACTCGGCGATGGAGGAGGCCAACTACCTCACCCGGTTCGCGTCGAAGGTGCACCTGCTCCATCGCCGGGACGGGTTCCGGGCGTCGAAAATCATGATCGACCGCATCTACGGCAACCCCAAGATCGAGGTCCACACCAACACCACGATCGCCGAGGTCCTGGGCGAGGCGAAGGTCGAGGGACTGCGCCTCCGGGACACGCGCGACGGCAGCGAGCGGGACGTCCCCATGGAGGGCCTGTTCATCGCCATCGGCCACAAGCCCAACACGGACGTGTTCAGCGACTGGCTCGACACGGACGAGAAGGGCTACCTCGTCGCGCACGAGCACACCTACAGCAAGGTACCGGGCGTGTTCATCGCGGGTGACGTGCAGGATCATCGGTACCGTCAGGCCGTGACGGCCGCCGGCGACGGCGCGAGCGCCGCCATCGACGCCGAGCGCTGGCTGGAGACCGAGGGCATCGCGGAACGGCAGACCGCCACCGCGTGGTAGCTGCCGGCGGGCGCGGACGTGGTGGTGGTGGTGGCCGCCTGACGCCGCCGTCGTCCGACTTCCTCCGGGTGCCCCGGGAACGCCGGGGGCGGACCGTGCGCCGGATCGTGGCCTTCTTCGGGCCCTACCGGTTCCAGGTCGTCGTGGTGCTCGTGGCGATCATCGTCACGAGCCTGCTTGGGCTGATCAACCCCTACCTGCTCAAGCTGCTCATCGACGATGTCATCGTCGGGGGCGACTACGACAAGCTCAACGTCTATGTCGCACTGATGATCGTGGTGCCGATCGTGTCCGGGCTGATCGGCGTCGGCCAGAGCTACCTCAACAACATGATCGGCCAGAGCGTGATGCAGGACCTGCGCAACGCGCTCTACGCCCACCTCCAGCGGATGCCGCTGCGGTTCTTCACCGCGACCCGGACGGGCGAGATCCAGTCGCGCCTCGCCAACGACGTTGGGGGCGTGCAGGCGGTCGTCACCGACACCGCCGCCTCGATCACCTCCAACCTGGCCGTCGCCATCTCCACGATGGTCGCGATGGCCCTCCTCGACCCGGCGCTGACGTTGCTCTCGTTGGGGATGCTGCCGTTCTTCCTCTATCTCACCTACCGCGTGGGCAAGGTGCGTCGGGAGGTCAGTGGCGAGACGCAGAAGCGGCTGGCCGAGATGAGCGCAGTGACCGAGGAGACGCTGTCGGTCTCGGGGATCCTGCTGGGCAAGACGTTCGGCGCCCAGGACCGCTCGGTCACGAAGTTCAGGGGCCTCAACCGGGAGCTGGCCCGCCTCCAGATCCGCCAGGCGATGGTCGGTCGCTGGTTCTTCATGATCATCGGGACCGTCTTCTCGATCATGCCCGCGTTCGTGTACTGGCTCGCGGGCACGATGGCGGCCGGTGGCAACCCCGACGCCCCGACCGCGGGCGACATCGTCGCGTTCACCACGCTCCAGAGCCGACTGTTCTTCCCGATGGGGCAGCTGCTCAACGTCCAGGTCGAGATCCAGGGCTCGCTCGCGCTGTTCGACCGGATCTTCGAGTACCTGGACCTGGACCCGGAGATCACCGACTCAGCGGAGGCCATCGACATGGAGCCGGCCGACGTTCGCGGGGCCGTGGCCTTCGAGGGGGTCTCGTTCCACTATCCCGCCGAACCCGCGACCGCGGCGGCGCTGGCGGCGGCTGCCGAGGCCGAGGCTGGTGCGGACGAGATCGATGGCGAGGGGGCCGGCGGGCTGCCGGCGGAGCGGGTGTTCGGGAGCGATGACGGGGGGCCTGCCGCGGCGGGCGTCGCGGCGGCGGCACTGGGCGTCGGGGACGGCGACGACGAGACCGAGCTGGACGACCTGGGCGACGGGGACGTCGACGAGTCCAGCGCCACCACGTCGGGCGCATCGGCGGTGCGCGCTCCGTTCGGGCTGACGGACGTGTCCTTCGAGGCCAGCCCCGGCGAGCTGGTCGCGATCGTCGGGCCGTCTGGCGCGGGCAAGACCACGACCACCTACCTGATCCCACGCCTGTACGACGTCGAGGATGGCCGGGTCACCATCGACGGCGTGGACGTGCGCTCCATCCGCCTCGCCTCGCTCGGGCGGCTGGTGGGGTTCGTGACCCAGGAGACGTACCTGTTCCACGCGTCCATCCGCGAGAACCTCCTCTACGCCCGGCCGGATGCCACCGACGCCGAGCTCGAGGCGGCGGCCCGCGCGGCGGCGATGCACGACCGGATCGCGGAGCTCCCCGACGGCTACGACACCATGGTGGGCGAGCGCGGCTACAAGCTCTCGGGCGGCGAGAAACAGCGGATCGCCATCGCTCGGGTGCTGCTCAAGGACCCTCGGATCCTCATCCTCGACGAGGCGACATCCTCGCTGGACACCGTGAGCGAGCGGCTGATCCAGGCGGCACTGGCCCGGCTGACCGAAGGACGCACGACGATCGCGATCGCCCACCGCCTGTCAACGATCCTGCGGGCCGACCGGATCCTGGTCTTCGACCGCGGCCGGATCGCGGAGCGGGGCACGCACCGGGAGCTGCTCGCGGCGAACGGGCTGTACGCGCGCCTCTACCACGAGCAGTTCGAGGCCGAGGCTGCGCAGCTGGCGGAGCTGGGCACGTAGCGGAGGCTGTGCCGGCGCAAGGCGTGCGGCGGACCGCGGGCGTGCGGTGGCGCGGGCGTGCGGAACCGTGCGTGGGGCGCACGGCGACGCGGTACCCGTGCAGCGGCGCACGGCGGCAGCGTGCGGGGCGGGCGACCGTGCCTGCCGCGCACGGCACGACGGCGGGGACGGGGGCGGGGCGCCCGGCGGCCAGCAACGCGATTGCATGACTATGCAGTCGACTGTATAGTCATTCGGTGATCACGCTCCGCCCGACCTCCACTCCCACCGACCTGCCGCCGGAGAGCGGCAAGACGCGCCCGTGAGCGCGGGGTCGGCGGGCGCGGGGCTCGCGGCGGATCGTGGATCGCGAGCGTTGCGGGGCGAAGGCCCGATCCGCGTCGCGATCGTGGGCGCCACGGGCTACGTCGGGGCGGAGCTGATCCGGCTCCTGGCACTTCACCCGCACGTGACCATCACGGGCCTCGTGGGCCGCGAGCGCAAGGGCGACCCGATCGCGCACATCCATCCGCACTTGGCCACGCGAGACCTGCACGTCTACGACCAGGTGCCCGAGGACGCCGAGGCGGTGTTCCTCGCGCTCCCCCACGGTGTCGTCGCGGCCCGCATCGACGAGTTCCTGGACCGCGGGCAAACCGTCATCGACCTGGGCCCGGACTTCCGGTTCCGCGATGCCGCGGACTACCCGACCTGGTACCACTTCGACCACCCACGGCCGGACCTGCTCCCGACCGCCGTGTACGGCCTGCCGGAGCTGCATCGCGCGGAGCTGGCCGCGCTGGGCACGAAGCCCGGCGCGATCGTCGGCTCGCCGGGCTGCTACGCGACGACCACGATCCTGGCCCTGGCACCCCTCGCCCGGGCCGGGTTGATCGCAGACGTCGTGGTGGACGCCAAGAGCGGCGTGTCGGGCGCGGGCCGGGACCCCAAGTCAGACCTCCACTTCGGCGAGGTCAACGAGAGCGTCCGGGCGTACGGCATCTTCACCCATCGCCATATCGGCGAGATCGAGCAGGAGCTGCTCGGGCAGTCCCCCATCCCGGGCGCCAACCCCGGCGCCAGCGGCATCGACTTCCTGCCCCACCTCGTCCCGATGACCCGCGGGATCCTCTCGGCCTGCCATGTGCGGCCGACCCGCCCCGTGACTCAGCAGGAGCTCGACGACCTGTACGCGACGGCCTACGGCGAAGAGCCCTTCATCTCGGTCGTGGACCACGCCCCGGCAACCAAGCACGTCCTGGGCAGCAACGAGTTCCGCGTCTTCTGCCGCGTGGACGAGCGCACGGGCAGGGTGCTCGCCATCGGCGTCCTGGACAACCTGGTCAAGGGCGCCGCCGGCCAGGCGATCCAGGCCTTCAACGTCGTCCACGGCATGCCGGAGCCGTCCGGCCTCCTCCAGCTCCCGCTCGCGCCCTAGCGCGCCGCCCCAAGAGGCTCGCCCGTGCCCATCGCCACCGATCCGCTGCTCGCGCCGCTGCCCGCCAACCTGCCCGCCGTCGAGCGTGCGGCACGGATCCCGGCGGGATTCGTCGCGGCGGGGATCGCGGCGGGGATCAAGGCATCCGGTCGCCGGGACCTCGCCATCATCGCCGCCAAGGACGGACCCGTGCCCGCCGCGGCGGTCGTCACGCGGAACCGGTTCGCGGCGGCCCCGGTGCGCATCACGACGGCCAACCTGCGGGCGACCGGTGGCACGGACGCCGCCGCCGGCTATGCAAGGGCCTTGATCGCGACCTCCGGCAGCGCCAATGCCGCCACGGGGCCGGCCGGCGACGCGGACCAGGCCGCCATCGGGGATGCGGTTGCCGGTGCCCTCGGAGCGACCCCGGAACAGATCCTCCATCTCTCCACAGGCGTCATCGGGGCCAGGCTGCCGCTGGACAAGGTGACCGAAGCCGTGGCGCTGGTGACCGCCGGCGGCCTGAGCACAGGCGACGAGGCCCTCGAGGCCGCCGCCGAGTCCCTGCGCACGACGGACTCCACGACGAAGATGGCCTCCGTCACGCTCTCTGCCCCCGCCGCGGACGGCACGGGAACGGTAGACGTCACCGTGACCGGGATCGCCAAGGGCGTGGGCATGATCCACCCGCGGATGGCGACGATGCTCTCGGTGGTGCTCACGGACGCGACCGCCTCGCCGTCCACCCTCCACGAGCTGCTCCGCGGCGTCGCCGCAACCACGTGGGACCAGCTGTCGGTGGACGGCGATACCAGCACCAATGACACCGTCCTCCTGCTCGCTTCGGGTGCCGCCGGGGCCGTCTCCGCGGACGAGGACCGCGCTGTCCGGGCGGTGTTGCGCCACGGTCTCGAGGCCGTGGCCCGGGACCTCGCCCGCCAGCAGGCCCGTGACGGCGAAGGCGCCTCGTCGCTCATCACCTGCCAGGTCAGCGGGGCCGCGGACGATGCCGACGCCCGTGCGGTCGCGCGGGCCGTGATCTCGTCGTCGCTGGTCAAGGCGGCGGTCCACGGCCGGGATCCCAACTGGGGTCGGATCGCCGGCGCCGCCGGAAACGCGGTGGTGGCCGAGGCATTCATCCTGGAGGCCGCCGGCTTGCCACCAGCGGAGGCCGCCGGTCGCGCCGGCCGGCCCGCCACGGTGGATCCCGCGACGCTGCGAATCGCGGTCGCCGGGCATCTCGCCTACGACGGCTCGCAGGGCGGCCCGACGGCCATCGACAAGACCGCGGCGAGCCTTGCGATGGCGGCCGACGACGTCCTCATCCGCCTCGACCTCGGGATCGGGACCGGCACCGGGGAGGCGTTCGGCTGTCCCCTCACGGAGGGCTACGTGAAGGAGAACTCGGAGTACACGACGTGAGCGAGATCGTGGTCGTCAAGCTCGGGGGCACCACGCTCGCGGAGCAGCGCCAGGTCCTGGTCGAGGTCGCGGCGGTGGCGCGCAGGCGGCCGATCGTGCTCGTCCACGGCGGCGGCAAGCGGATCACCGAGTGGCTGGACCGGATGGGCGTCCAGACGCGCTTCGAGAACGGGATCCGGGTCACCGACCCCGAGGTGCTGGAGGTGGCCGCCGCAGTCCTGCGGGGCGTCGTCAACAGCGAGCTGGTCGCGACCCTCCGAGATGCGGGCTGCGACGCCGTCGGCCTCTCGGGCGTCGACGGCGGTCTGCTCATCGGGCACCGCCTTCCGGGCGTGGGCCTCGTGGCCACGGTCACGGGCCTCCGCCGCGACCTGCTGGACCAGCTCCTCGTGGGCGGCCAGGTCCCCGTGGTGGCACCCCTCGCCCGCGACGAGGCCGGCGTCGTCTGCAACGTCAACGCGGACGACGCGGCCGCGGGTCTCGCCGCAGGCACCGGCGCCCGGCAGCTGGTGCTGATGACGGACGTCGACGGCGTGCGCGACGCCGCCGGCCACAAGCTGGACTCCGTCACGCCGGCCGAGGCCGAGGCCCTCATCGCGGACGGCACGATCCACGGCGGGATGGTCCCCAAGGTCAGGGCGGCCCTCTCGGCCCTCGCGTGGGATGGCGCCGAGGCGATCATCGCCGACGGCTCGGTCCCCGATGCGCTGGCCCGCTCGCTCAGCGACCCGACATTCGGCACCCGCATCAGCGCTCGGGCCCATGCCGGGGCGGGCTGACGCGATGATGGTCAAGCGGGACCGGCACCTTGCCATCCGACAGCTGGTGGCGGCCGGCTCCATCACCAGCCAGGGCGATCTCGTGGGCGCGCTCTCGGGGCTGGGCTTCGAGGTCACCCAGGCGACGGTGAGTCGCGACGTCGCGGAGCTCGGCCTCGCCAAGGTCATGCGTGGCGGCCACTCCATCTACGTGGTGCCCGAGGACATCGGCGCTCGGCAGCCCCCGTCCGACGAACGGCTGAGACGGATCCTCGCGGACGTCCCCGTCACGATCGGCCGGAGCGGCCTGATCCTCGTCCTCTCCGGGCAGCCCGGCACCGCCAGCGTCATCGCCCAGGCGATCGACGAGTCCACGCTCGCCGACCAGGTCGGCACGGTGGCCGGCGACAACACGCTCCTCGTCCTCTTCCCCGACGAGCCCGCCCTCCTGCGCTGGCTCGCGCGCTTCGAAGCGATCAACGCGCCGGTCCCGATGGCGCAGCACATGGAGGCCATGTCCCGATGAAGAAGGTCGTGCTCGCCTATTCCGGCGGACTCGATACGTCCGTCGCCGTCGCCTGGCTCAAGGAGCAGCACGGGGCCGAGGTGGTGACGCTCACCGTCGACCTCGGCGGCGGCTCCATCCGGGAGGGTGTCGAGCGCCGCGCGATGTCGGCCGGAGCCTCCAGGGCGTACGTCGTGGATGCCAGGGAGACGTTCGTGAGCCAGTACGTCTGGCGGGCGCTCCAGGCCAACGCCGTCTACCAGGGCGCCTACCCGCTGGCCACGGCCCTCGCCCGGCCGCTGCTCGCCCAGCTCCTGGTCGAGGTGGCCCAGAAGGAGGGCGCCGACGCCGTCGCCCACGGCTGCACCGGCAAGGGCAACGACCAGGTCCGGTTCGACATCGCTGTCCACGCGCTGGATCCGGGGCTCGAGGTCGTAGCGCCGATGCGCGTCGGGATGGGCCTGTCGCGCGACCAGTCGATCGACTACGCGAACGAGCGGGGTATTGAGATCCCGATCACCAAGTCGTCCCCGTACTCCATCGACGTGAACCTCTGGGGCCGGTCGTGCGAGACGGGCGTCCTCGAAGACCCCTGGGTGACCCCGCCCGACGACGCCTACGCCTGGACCGTGGCCCCCAAGGACGCACCGGACCCGGTCGATATCGTGATCGGCTTCGAGGGCGGCATCCCGGTGTCCCTCGACGGCGAGTCCCTCGGTGGCGTGGCGCTGGTTGAGCGGCTCCACGAGCTGGGCGCCGCGCATGGCGTCGGCCGGATCGATCACGTTGAGGACCGCCTGGTCGGGATCAAGAGCCGGGAGGTCTACGAGGCCCCGGCCGCCGTGATCCTGCACACCGCGCACCACGCGCTCGAGGGCCTCGTGCTGTCCAAGGAGCAGCTGCGGTTCAACCGCCTGGTCTCGGACGAGCTGGCCCAGATCATCTACGACGGCCTGTGGTTCAGCGCCCTCTCGCGTGACCTGCGGGCGTACGCCCTCTCGTCCCAGCGGGTGGTGTCGGGGGACGTGCGGATGCGCCTGGACCACGGGCGGGCGGCGGTCATCGGACGGCGCTCCCCCCTGAGCCTGTATGACAGGAACCTGGCGACGTACGACGAGGGCGACGCCTTTGACCATGCCGCCGCCGTGGGGTTCATCGAGATCTTCGGCCTGCCGCTCCGGGTGGAGGCCGCACGCCATGGCGCCGTCGGGAGCCATCACGGCGCGGCCTGGACCTGGACGGACCCGCTTCTCGCGGGGCTGCCCGTGAGCATCGCCGGGGACGACAGCATCCCGGGCTGAGCCCTCGTCGCTCCGAGGCCGGCACGCCGCGGCCCCGATGCCGTAGGGTGATGTCGTGAGCCACCCTGACCCCGCCCACGACACCGGGCCCGCACCCGCAGATCCCGCGTCCGTCGCCGGCGCGCAGGCAAAGCACCGTGGCGCGCCCGATCCCGAGCCGGTCCACGATGCCCATCTCGAGCAGATCAACCGTCTCGCCTTCCTGCACGAGTTCGCCCAGCTGGCAACGCAGGCGCGCGACTGGGACGAGCTCATGCGCACCGTGGTCGACCGCACGACCGTGGCGATGGCGGTCGAGGTCTGCTCGTTCTACCTCCTCGACCGTGACGGCCTGACCCTGACCCTGGCAGCGACGAACGGTCTGGACACGGACCAGGTCGGCCGCGTGAGCCTGCAGCTGGGCGAGGGCCTGACCGGACGCGCCGCCGCGGAGCGCAAGCCGATGGCGTCGCACGACGTGACCAGCGACCCGCGGTTCTCGTGGGTTCGCGGCTTCGACATCGCCGGGTTGCACGCGATGCTGTCGGTGCCGCTCGTGTGGGATGAGCAGGTGATCGGCGTCATCAACGTGCAGACCCGGGAGCAGCGCGACTTCGAGGCATCGGAGATCGAGTTCCTCGCCACGATCGCCGCGCTGCTCGCCGGCATCGTCGAGAAGGGGCGTGTGCAGGCCGAGGCCGAGGCACAGTTGGACCGGCTGTCGCAGCTCGACGCCGCCCGGGCCGAGCTGCTGTCCGTGGTCACCCACGAGCTCCGCACGCCGCTCGCCGTTGTGCGGGCCTACGTGGACCTGCTGGTCGACGCCGCGATCGCGAACGCCGACGAATCGTCTGCGATGGCGGTGCGGAACTGGCATGCCGGGGCGACCGACCAGGTCACGCGCCTCGACCGCCTGGTGGACTCCATCCTGGCGTCCGTCCGTGGCGAGGGCCTCACCGGCCTCCACCGCGAGCCGTTTGACGTCGTGTACGCGATCGACCGGACCGTTGGAAACCTCGCCCTCCTGTTGCGGACCCGGGCGGTGCGCTGGGTGCCGCCGGACCACCCGCTGGTGGCACGTGGCGACGAGGTGCGCTTCCGTCAGGTCCTGGAACAGCTCCTGGACAACGAGGCCAAGTACGCGCCGCCCGAACGGGCGGTCTCGCTCGGGGTCTGGGTGACCGCCGAGGAGATCCAGGTCTACATCACGGACGATGGCCCAGGCGTACCGATCGAGGACTGGGATGCCGTGTTCGAGCCCTACGTCCGCGTGGACCGCGCACGCTCCCGAGGCTCCGGGATCGGCCTGTTCGCCGCGCGTCGCCTGATGGAGGCGATGGGCGGTCGGGTCTGGATCGAGAAGAACGGGTTCGGCGGATCGCGCTTCGTGGTGGCTCTGCCGATCGCCTGAGGTGCTGGTCAGCCCCGGCGGGCAGCGGCGTGCCTCGGCCCGACCGGCGGCGTGCCCGGCGACGGATCAGCCGTGCGAGGCCACGGCGTGCACATCCCGCGCGCGCAGGTGCGCATAGCCGGGCTTGATCACCTCATTGATCAGGTACAGGCGCTCGTCGAACGGGATGAACGCGGACTTGAGGGCGTTGATCGTCAGCCACTCCATCTCGCCCAGGCCCAGGCCGAAGGTCCCGTCGAGCACCTTCATCTCGGACGTCATCGAGACACCACTCATCAGCCGGTTGTCCGTGTTCACGGTCACCCGGAAGCGCAGCCGGCGGAGGAGGTCAAACGGGTGCTCCGCGATCGACGCCACACCACCGGTGTGGAGGTTGGACGTCGGGCAGAGCTCGAGCGGGATGCGCGCGTCGCGCACGAAGGCGGCGAGGCGCCCCAGGTGCACGGTGCCGTCGGGATCGACGATGATGTCGTCGATGATCCGGTTCCCGTGCCCCAGGCGCTCGGAGCCACAGTCCGAGATCGCCTCCCGGATGGACGGCAGCCCGAACGACTCGCCGGCGTGGATGGTGATGTGGACGCTCTCACGCCGGAGGTGCTCGAAGGCGGCGAGGTGCCGGGTGGGCCGGTAGCCCGCCTCGGGACCGGCGATGTCGAAGCCCACGACCCCGTCGTCGCGGTAGCGGACGGCCAGCTCCGCGATCTCCGTGGATCGGGCGGCCTGGCGCATGGCTGTCACGAGCGCCCGCACGACGATGGGATGACCGGCGGCGGCCGCCCGTGTCATGCCATCACGGAACCCCTCCAGCACGGCCTCAACGACCTCGTCCGGGGACAGCGACTTCTGGGTGGAGAGCTCGGGCGCGAAGCGGACCTCCGCATAGATGACGCCGTCCGCGGCAAGGTCCTCCGCACACTCGGAGGCGATCCGGGCTATGGCGTCGCGATCCTGCATCACGCCCACCGTGTGGGTGAAGGTCTCGAGGTACAGCTCGAGGCTCTTGCGATCCGCTCCGCGGCGGAACCACGCGGCGAGCTCCCCGACATCCTCGGTCGGGAGGTCGCGATAGCCGTACTCGCGCGCCAGGTCCACGATCGTCGCCGGCCGAAGGCCGCCGTCGAGGTGGTCGTGGAGCAGCGCCTTGGGCGCCTGGTGGATGGTGTCGAGCGATAGCACGGGAGCACCTCAGGGTCGGTGGTCCGATCCTAGCGCGCCCCGAGCGTGCCGGGGAGGGCCGACCGGTTCGGAATCGGCCACGTCAGGCGCCGAGGCGCTCCTTTGCAGCCGCCAGCGCCGCGGCCACCCGGCCAGGGGCCGTCCCGCCGGTCACGTCCGCCGACGCGAGGGCACCCTCGAGGGTTGCCGTGGCTCGCAGGGTCACCGCGATCCCCCGCTTCGTCGCCAGTCCGCGAGCGACGGGATCGTCGGACCCGTCCAGGGCCGCCCGGAATGCCTCGTCGGGGAGCCCGGCGAGCGTCGCGATCCCCTCTGCCTCGGCACCGCCGACCAGCCCGCCGACGATGTGGTGGGCCGCACGGAACGGGACGCCGCGCAGGACCAACGCGTCCGCAAGGGCCGTGGCCGTGGTGTACCCCTCCTCGGCGGCATCGCGCATCCGGATGCGGTCGATGACGAGGGTCTCGACCAGGCCGGCCATCACACCCAGCGACGTCTCCAGGGTGGTCACCGCCGCGAAGAACGCCGGCTTGTCCTCCTGGAGATCGCGCTGGTACGCCAGCGGCAGGCCCTTGATCAGCGCCAGCATCCCGGCGAGCCCGCCAATGACCCCCGCGGCGCGTCCGCGGACCAGCTCCGCGGGGTCCGGGTTCTTCTTGTTCGGCATCATCGAGGAGCCGGTCGAGAACGCGTCGGCCACGCGCACGAACCCGAAGCGCGGGTTCGACCACCAGGTGAGCTCCTCGGCAAGGCGGCTGAGATGGACCATGGCCAGCGCCACGGCCGCCATGACCTCGACCACGAAGTCGCGGTCCGACACGGCGTCGAGGGAGTTCGCGGTCACCCCGTCGAAGCCGAGCTCGGCGGCCGTCGTCTCGCGGTCCAGCGGATAGCCGGATCCTGCCAGCGCGCCGGCCCCCAGCGGGGACACGTTGAGGCGGCGACGTGCGTCGGCAAGGCGGCCGCGGTCCCGCTCCAGCATCTCGACGTAGGCGAGCAGGTGGTGGGCGAGCAGCACGGGCTGGGCCGGCTGGATGTGGGTCGTGCCGGGCAGGACCGCGTCGCCGTCGCGGTCGGCGAGGTCGACCAGGGCCCGCTCGAGGCCGAGCAGCGCCTCGTCGAGCCGCCCGATCGCCCGTCGCGTCCAGAGGCGCAGGTCCGTGACGACCTGATCGTTTCGCGAGCGCCCCGTGTGCAGCTTCCCGCCGACCGCACCGACCCGCTCGGTCAGCATGGTCTCGAGGTTCATGTGGACGTCTTCCAGGGCCGGATCCCAGGCCACGTTGCCCGCAACGATGTCGTCGCGCAGGGACACGAGGCCGCGCTCCAGCACCTGCGCCTCGTCCTCGGTCAGCAGCCCGGCGCGCCCGAGGCCGCGCACATGGGCGATCGAACCGGCGATGTCGTCGAGCGCGAGCTCGGCGTCCACCTCGATCGACCGCGTGAAGTCCGCCATCCGCGCGTCCGGCCCATCGCCGAACCGACCGCCCCAGAGCCGCATGGTGCCTCCTGTCCGGTGCGGGTCCATCGTACCCGGCCCCGGGGGTCAGCCCAAGGCGTCGCGCAACCGGTCCGCAGCCTCCTCCGGGGTCAAGTCCCTCTGCGGTTCCGCGAGCAGCTCGTAGCCGACCATGAACTTGCGCACGCTTGCCCGCAGGAGCGGCGGCAGGAAGTGGGCGTGGACCTGCCACGAGGCCCCGGCGTCGTCGGCCCCGGCGTCGGCCCCGGCGTCGCCGGCTCCGAACGGGGCCTGGTGCCAGCCCATCGAGAACGGGAACGGCCTCCGGAACAGGGCGTCGTAGCGCCGGTTCAGGTCCGACAGGGCGGCGGCGAGACCGTCGCGTCCGGCATCGTCCAGGTCGGCCAGGCGGGCCGCCGGCTGGATCGGGACGAGCATCGTCTCGAACGGCCACGCGGCCCAGAACGGGACCAGGGTCAGCCAGCCGCCTTCGTCCCGGATCACGCGCGGCCCGCCCCGCTCAGCCACGGCGTAATCGGCGAGGAGGCGTCGGCCGGTGGCGGCGTGGTGGCGCGCCTGTTCCGCGGTCTCGCGCTCGGCCTCGACGGGAAGGGCGTCGCCCGCCCAGATCTGGCCGTGGGGATGCGGGTTGCTGGCGCCCATCGCCGCGCCGCGGTTCTCGAAGACCTGGACCCAGCGGAAGCGCTCGCCCAGCTCGGTCGTCTGGTCGGCCCACACGTCGATCACGTTCCGGATCGCTGGGGTGTTCATGTCCGCGAGCGTCACGTCATGCCGCGGCGAGAAGCAGACGACCCGGCACGTCCCCCGGGTCCCTTCGGCGCGGAACAGCCCCTCTCCCACCCGCTCCTCCGAGGTGTCCGGGCGCAGCGCCGCGAAGTCATTGGTGAACACGAACGTGGACGCGTAGTCGGGGTTCATGTCCCCGGTGACCCGCGAGTTGCGGGGACACAGGTAGCAGTCGGGATCGTGGACCGGGCGCTCCTCCGGGGGCTCCGGCTCTTCGGCACCAAGCCAGGGCCTCTTCGTCCGCCCCGCGGAGACCAGCACCCACTCGCCCGTCAGCGCGTTGTGCCGGCGGTGCGGCTCTGCCTCGAGGGCCGTGACGGCGTCGTCATTCGGGCGCTCGGGGGCGTGGTCCGGCACCGGCGAGCCCTCCATCAGGCGATGCGGCGGGCGCCGGGCGACGCCGCCACCTCGAACACGCGCGGCGTCAGACCGGTCCGGTGCGGGTAGTCGCGCATGACGGCCTCGCGGAGGGCGGGCACGGCCTCGCGGCGGACCAGGTTGATGGTGCAGCCGCCGAACCCGCCGCCGGTGAGCCGGGCGCCGATGACCCCCTCGACGCCCGCGGCGATCTCGACCAGGGCGTCAAGCTCAGGGCTGCTGATCCCGAACAGGTCCCGCATCGAGGCGTGACTCGCGTAGAACAGACGCCCCACGGTGTCCAGGTCACCGGCCTCGAAGGCGGCGACGGCCGCCAGCACCCGGTCGTTCTCGTGGACGATGTGCTCCGCGCGGGCCGCGACGATCGGGTCCATCCGGGACCGGGCGGCCTCGAGCATCGCTGGGGTCACGTCCCGCAGCGCCGTGACCCTGGGCTCCGCGTCCGCGATGGCCGCCACGGCCGCCTCGCACTGGGACCGGCGCTCGTTGTACGCGGACGATTCCAGCTTGCGGGGCGAGCCCGAATGGCAGGCCACCAGCGCGAGGTCGGGATCGGCCATCGGGATCGAACGATGGTCGAGTGTCCGGCAGTCGAGCAGCAGGGCGTGCCCTGCCTCGCCGAACGCCGAGGCGAACTGGTCCATCAGGCCGCAGTTGACGCCGACATAGCCGTTCTCGGCCCGCTGCGCCGTCCGAGCCAGGGTCATCCGGTCCAGCGGCGGCAGATCGCCGCCGCACAACGCCAGCGAGGACGCCAGCTCGAGGGCGGCGGAGCTGGAGAGCCCGGACCCTTGGGGAAGGTCCGAGGCCAGCACCCCCCGGAAGCCCTGCATGGCGACGCCTGTCTCCGCCAGCGCCCAGGCGGCACCTGCGACGTAGTCGATCCAGGCGCCCCTCCGCGAACCAATGGCGTCGAGATCGAAGCCGAGCGTCTCGCCGGTCGCAGCGAGCGTCACGGTCACCCTCCGGTCGGTCGTCGGCAGGACCCCGATCGCGATTCCCAGGTCGATCGCCACCGGGAGCACGTATCCCTCGTTGTAGTCCGTGTGCTCGCCGATCAGGTTGACCCGCCCGGGTGCGTGGACGATGCGGATGTCCGCGGGACGCGCGGCGGCCTCCGGGTCGATGGCCACGAGGCGCGCGGCAAGCGCGGCCGGGTCCCGGGCAAGGGATGAGGCGTCGGGGTCCGGAGGGGGCCGGATCATGCCCGCAAGCGTACCCGCCCGGGCGGACGGTCGCGGCCCATCGTCACACGGGAGGCAGGACCGATTGGCCCATCGGGGTAAGCCAACCACCGATATCATCCCGCGATGCAGCGCAGCGACTCCTGGTACTGGGCGGTCTTCATCGCCCTGGGGTTCTTCTGGGGCTCCTCGTACCTGTGGATCAAGATCGGGCTGGAGAGCCTGCCGCCGCTGACGCTGATCGCCGGGCGCCTGGTGCTCGGTGGCCTGTTCCTCGCGGTGGTCGTCGCGCTGGCGCGCCAGGAGCTGCCGCGCAGCCCGCGGATGTACGGCCACCTGTTCGTGATGGCGGTCGTCAACATCGTGCTGCCGTTCACCCTGATCACCGTCGGCGAGCAGTCGATCGATTCCGCGCTCGCGTCCATCCTCAACGCGACGGTGCCCCTCACCGTGATCGTGCTGGCGCCGATGTTCCTCCCCGACGAGAAGATCACGCTGCCCCGGATCGCGGGCCTGGCGGTGGGCTTCGCGGGCGTCATCATGCTCGTTGCCCCGGACCTCGTGAATCTCAGCGACTCGGACCTCTCCGGCGAGCTGATGATGCTGGGCTCGTCGATCTGCTATGGGATCGGCAACGTCTACTCGCGACGCAACGTCCACGGGCTCCGACCCATGATCCCGGCGCTGTTCCAGGTCCTGTTCGCGGCGCTTATCGTGGTGCCGCTGGCGATCCTGGTGGACCGACCGTTCACGACCGTCTCACCCACGCCCTCGGCGATCGTTGCCGTGATCTGGCTGGGCATCCTGGGTTCCGGCTTCGCCTACCTGTGCTACTTCACGCTGCTGCAGCACTGGGGCGCAACCCGCACCTCCATGGTCGCGTACCTGCTCCCCGTGGTCGGCATCCTGCTGGGCGCCGTCGTGCTGGACGAGCCGATCACGATCAACCGTCTCGCGGGGACCGCGCTGGTGATCGCCGGCATCGCGCTGGTGAACAGCGGCGCGGCGATGCGCCAGGTCCGTGACCGCCGCGGACGATCGGTCATCGAACTGGAACCGGCGATGGACCCCATGCCAGACCCGGCGATTGGTCCCGTCCCGGATGCGGATGCCGAGATCGCCGCCGAGGCCGCCCAGGCCCGATAGGCTCGCGGGCTCAGCCGGGCCGGGCCGCGAGGAACGCCTCGAGCGCCTCCACGATGAGGGCGTGATCCTGCTCCTGGGGCAGGCCCGAGACGAGCGCGACGCCGACAGGCCCCGTGCCGGCGACGATCAGCGGGAACCCGCCGCCGTGGGGCGCGTACTCGGGAAACTGGAACGACGTCGCCTCCGCGAAGGTCGTGCCGGCCGCCTGATGCCTGAGACGCTCGTGGAAGCTCGAGTGACCGAAGTGCTCCACGACCCGCCGCTTGCCCGCGAGATAGAGGTCGTTGTGGGCGTTGGTCCCCGGCCGTGCCGCGCGGAACACGAGTCGTGCGCCGCGCCAGATCTCGATGGCCACCGTGAGCCCGCGCTCGTTCGCGCGGTCCAGCAGCCACTGCCCGATGGCGATCGCGTCCGCCTCGGACAGCGACGGGAGCACCAGCCGCTCCTCCTGCTCGAGGAGCTCCGCGGGGGTGGGAAACCGGCCGGCGCCCGTCATCGGCCGAACCGGGCGCGCAGCCGCGGCAGGATGACCTCGCCGTAGCGGGCGATCGCCGCCTCCTGGTCCGGACCCGGGAAGTGGAACACGAGGTGGGTGAAGCCATACTCGAGGTACGGCGCGATCTGCTCGACGTGCTCCTCCGGGTCGGAGGAGACCAGCCAGCGCCGGTGAGCGTACGGCTCGGCCTCCTTCGCCGCGATCTCCAGGTCCCTGGGATCGTGGATGCCCATCTTCTGCTCGCCCGACAGCGCGAGGGCTGCCCAGATCTTGGTGTCCTCCATCGCCCTGGCGAGGTCGAGATCGAACGACACCTTCATCTCGATCATCCGGTCGAGCGAGGACGCGTCGCGGCCCGCCTTCTCCGCTCCCTCGGCGAGCGCCGGCAGCAGGGTGTCGGTGTACAGCTCCGCGCCCTTGCCCGAGGTACAGATGAAGCCGTCGCCGATCCGTCCGGCCAGGCGGGCCGCGGCCGGTCCCGAGGCCGCGATGTACACGGGCACGGGCGTCTCCGGTTTGTCGTAGATCGTCGCCTCGTGGGTCCGGTAGAACTGGCCGTCGAAGTCCACGAACTCGGCGCCCGGCGCCGTCAGGGCCTGGATAAGGGTTACAGACTCGCGCAGGCGGGCGAACCGCTCGCTCTGCTCGGGCCAGTCCACGCCCACCGGGACCTCGTTCATCGACTCGCCGGTGCCCACGCCCAGGATCACGCGACCGGGAGCCAGGCAGCCGAGGGTCGCGAACGCCTGGGCCACGATCGCCGGGTTGTACCGGAACGACGGCGTGAGGACGCTCGTGCCCAGCACGACGCGCTTCGTGGCCTGCGTGGCGGCACCCAGCCAGGCCAGCGCGTTGGGGGCGTGGCCGTCGGTGTGGCGCCAGGGCTGGAAGTGGTCGCTGGTCCAGACGGAGTCGAAGCCGGCGTTCTCCGCCGCGACGGCGAGATCGAGCAGGCGCAGCGGCGGGAACTGCTCGGCGGAGGCCTTGTAGCCAAGGGTCAGGGCGGGCATCGGGTCCTCAGAGTTGGGCTCGGGCATGTGGGTCACCTCTATGGTGCCTCCGATCGCCACGGGCGGCCACAGGCCGAGCACTCAGGCCGAGGGCCAGCCACCGAGCTCGGCGAGGGTTGGCGGGTTTGCCCCGGCCCGCTCGCAGACGACGGCCGACGCGCGGACCGCGAACCTGGCGGCCCGAAGCACGGGTGCCGGGTCCTCCAGGCCCTCGCGCCCGATCTCCTCGTGGACCAGGCAGGCCAGGAACGCACCCCCGAAGGTGTCCCCGGCCCCGACCGTG
This sequence comes from uncultured Chloroflexia bacterium, assembly GCA_963713975.1. Lineage (GTDB taxonomy): Bacteria > Chloroflexota > Limnocylindria > Limnocylindrales > CSP1-4 > CAIXZV01. Next base: position 2,427,474 of record OY970218.1, on the reverse strand, counting down.
TCCACGACGTCGACCCGTGGCGCCGTCACGTGCTCGATCGTGTCGCCAACGCGGACGGTCACGGGTCGGCCACCATCGGTCACGAGCACGACGGTCGGGCCGTGCGTCCTCACCCAGGCGATCGCCTGCTCCAGCGTCTCGCCCGGCCGCAGGAACTCCAGGTCCTCGGCGCTGGCCTTGACGATGTCGGCGCGGGCGATCACCCGCGACACGCGCGCACGCCAGGCCCCGGGATCCGTGATCAGCGTCGGGCGCGCGTTGGGATCGACCATCACGAGGACGTCGGGTGGGAGGCCCGCGACCCATGCCTCGAGCGTGGTCGCCATCGGCTCCAGCACCAGGCCCAGCGTCCCCGTCAGCACCGCCCGGGTCGAGGCCGGCAGGCCGCCCGCGAGCGGTCCGGGAAGGACGGCCGGCGCGGACGTCTGCTCCGTGTAGAAGCGGTAGGCCGCACTGCCGTCATCGCCAAGCTCCGCCAGGGCCAGCGTGGTCGGCAGGTCCGTGCGTTGCACCAGGTCCAGCTCCACCCCGTCGGCCACCAGGCCCTCCTCCAGCATGTGTCCGAACCGGTCCGACGACAGGCCGCCGACCCAGGCCGTGGGCACGCCCAGCCGCGCGATCGCCCGCACCGAGTTGTAGGGCCCGCCACCACCAACCGGGACGATCCTGCCATCGGGTCGGACGATGAGATCCACGAGGGCGTCGCCGGCGACGACGATCAGGGGCGGCACGGCACCATTCGGGGTGGGGCCGGGTCCGGTGGTCATGCCGGCGATTATCGCAGCGGCCCGTGACCCGCGGTGGCCGTCGTCCGCTACCCTCGGTGGTGATGGACCAGCCCGCCAATCCGCTCCCGTGACCGGCGACGCCGAGGGCCTGCCCCTCCCGGCGCTGCCGCGCCACTTCCTCGGCGGCGATGGGGCCGTCCAGCGGGTCAGGCTGGGTGCCTATGCGTGGTGCGAGCAGGACGGCCGGGTCCTGCTGTCCCGGATCATCCCGACAGGGCCGGGCGCCGGGATGTGGACCCCGCCCGGCGGTGGGCTTGACTTCGCCGAGGACCCCGCCGACGGCGTGGTCCGTGAGGTGCTCGAGGAGACCGGCCTGTCGATCCGGCTCGGGGAGCTGGTCGCGGTCCGCTCCGCCGTCCTGGAGCCTGCCGAGACCGTGAGCGGGCACCGGGTCCAGACGGTAGGGATCCTGTACCGCGGTACCGTGACGGGCGGGGAGCTCCGCGACGAGCACGATGGCTCGACCGACACGGCGGCCTGGATCCCGCTCGAGGACCTGGACGCCCTGCCGGCCGTGGACCTGCTCACCTGGGCCCGTCTGGTGGTGGGGCGCTGACCAGGCACGGACCGCTGACGAGGCGCGCGACCGGGCGCCACGTCAAACTGGACCACCGCCACGTCGCGCTAGACCCCCAACGCGTCCCGCGCGCCGGGTCCGGCAGCGCGCGGTGAGCCGCGCGCGCTACCCTCCCACGCATGCCTGATCACCCCACGTGGGAGCAGCGGTTCCGCGCTCCGATCCTGTCCTTCCCCGCCTGGGCCGCCGATGACCCCGACCGGCTCGTCGTCGCCTCCACCGAGAGCGGCTCCTACCAGCTCCACGCCTGGGACCGCCGCTCCGGGAGACGGCGCCAGGTCACGTTCGACGCCGTCGGTGTCCTCGAGGGGCGCCCGACCCGGGACGGGACCGGCGTCGTCTGGTTCCGCGACGAGACCGGGGCGGAGACCGGCACCTACGTGATCGCGCCGTTCGACGAGGATGCCGGGCCGGAGCCGCTGCTCACCGGCCTGCCCGAGGGCTGGAGCGAGGGTCTCGCGATCGGGCGCCGACGCGTCGTCGCCGGCGTGAGCACGGAGGAGGAGTTCTCGATCTGGGTCTCCGACGATGGGGACGACGTGCGCCTCCTGCACCGGCATGCGCAGCCGGTGCGGCTCGCCGGCGGCTGGGGCCTGTCCGGTGCCGTCGACCGTGGTGCGCTGTCCGCGGACGACGCCGTCCTGGTGCTCGAGGTGATGGAGGACGGCGATGTCCTGCACCCGTCCCTGCGTTCGATCGACGCGTCCACCGGTGACACGATCGCCGAGCTCAAGGACGCCGGCGGCGAGCTCGCCGGGTTCGGGTTCTCGCCCCTCGTCGGCGACATGCGGATGGCGATCACGCACGAGCGAACCGGCGAGCGCCGGCCGGCCCTGTGGGACGCCCGGACGGGCGAGCTGACCGACCTCGTGCTGGACCTCGCCGGCAGCATCGAGCCCGTGGGCTGGTGGCCAGACGGCTCCGCGCTGCTGCTCCTGGCGCTCGAGGCCGGCCGCCACCTCCTCTACCGCTACGACCTTGCCGATGGCACGGTGACGCGCCTCAAGACGGAGGAGGGATCGATCACCGCGGCTGCCGTCCGTCCCGACGGAACGGTCTGGTATCGCGGGCACCGTGGAGAGCACCCCGCCCGGCTGCTGGCCACCGGCTCATCGGAGCCGCTGCTGGCGCCCGATGGCCCGGACGCGCCCGTTGGCCGGCCGTTCGAGACCTGGTGGTTCGAGAACCCGCACGGGCAGCGCGTCCACGGCTTCCTCGTCCGCCCCGAGGGTGACGGGCCGCACCCGGTGATGATGCGGGTCCACGGCGGCCCGCACTCCGTGGACATGGATCGCTGGGCACCCGACGTCCAGGCACACGTCGACGCCGGCTTCCTGGTGGCGATGGTCAACTACCGGGGCTCCGAGGGCTTCGGCCGGGCCTGGCGGGACGCGCTGACCGGCAACATCGGCTTTCTCGAGCTCGAGGACGTGCTGGCCGGGCTTGACGATCTCGTTGGACACGGGCTCGCGGATCCGGCACGTGCGGTGCTCGCCGGGTGGTCATGGGGCGGCTACGTCACCCTGCTGGGAGCCGGCCGTCACCCCGATCGCTGGGTCTCGCTCATCGCCGGCGTGCCGGTCGCCGATTACATGGCGGCCTACGAGGATGAGGCGCCGATGCTCCAGGCCCTGGACCGGGCGCTGTTCGGCGGGTCCCCGACGGAGGTTCCCGACCTGTACGTGGAGCGCAACCCGCTCACCTACGTGGACGCCGTTGACGCGCCGCTGCTGATCCTGGCCGGCGAGAACGACTCCCGCTGTCCCATCCGCCAGGTGTGGAACTATGTCGGGCGCCTGCGGGAAAGGGGCGTGGAGCCACGCGTGTACACATATGCGACGGGCCACGCCTCGTTCGACGTCGACGAGCGCATCCACCAGACGGCGATCGTGCTGGACTTCCTTGCCGCGACGGTCCCCGGGGCCAGGCGGCTCGAAGGACTGGACCGGCATCTCGACGTCGCGGCCGTCGCGGACTGATCCGGGCGCGGCACCGGCTCGGATCGGCCCTGCGGCCTGACCCGAGCCGTTCTCAGGCGAACCGGTAGCGGGTCTCCTCGCCGCGGCACCGGGGGCCGCGTCCGTACCGGATGTCGCCGGTGGTGACGTCGGCCAGGCACCAGAACACCGTCACCAAGATCTCCGTGCCGTCGTCGTGGCGGCAGATCGACGGACTGGTGGCGTGGTCGGCGAGGAAGGCCGCGAGCTGCTCCGGGCCGATCGATCCCGGAGCGGGTCCATCGCCCGCGGGGCCGTCCAGGAGCTCCAGCGCGCGCCCGAGCCGGACCGCGGACCGCCGGGCGTAGGCCGGGTCCCCCTCGTAGGGCCGCATCCGGTCGCAGGCGTAGTGGTTGGTGTGGGCCAGCGTCCCGGCCGGTGCAGGTCCCGTGACCTCGGCGTCGGTTGCCGAGCCCTCCACGTTCACGACCCGCCCGTCGCGGTGCGCGAAGACCGTGTTGTAGGAGGAGGCGCGGTCCGGGCGGAAGGCCATCGCCACGGCCTCGTCCAGGGTCCGGGCCGTGAGCTGCTCGCGCACCATCAGCAGCCGCGGGATCCCCACCACCTCGTCGTTGGGTGACAGCTCGTTGCCGGTCAGCGAGAGCCCCGCGGCGTTCCAGCCCACGCTGATCCAGGGCCCGATCCCCAGCGACAGCACCACCGGCTCATCCGGCAGGTGCCATTCGATGGCGATGACGGATGCCTCCGACGCGGGGGACAGGTCGTTGTTGTGGGCGACCCAGACGTGGCCATCCGGCGTGGCCGGCGGCACCGCGACCAGGTCCGAGCAGCGTCCGTCAACCGGCGCCCCGGCCGTCGCCTGGGACGGGCGGACGGACCAGATCTCCTCGACCGAGGCGGCGAACAGCGCGAGCGGGTCCACTCCGGCGCCCTCGGCCGCCCCGTCGATCTCGTCCACAAGCCATGGCGTGGCGGCGACCGTCGCGTCCCGGTAGCGAGCGGCGAGGGCCAGCTGCTCGTCCCGTGAACGACCCGCCGGGAGCGCGGCATCGAAGGCCACGGCCTTCCGGCACACCTCCTCGGTGGCGGTCCCGACCTGGCGGCCGACCTCGCGGTGCGAACCTTCCACCACGAGGAACGGCAGGCCGCCCCGGACCTCGGTCGTTGGCATCCCGCCGCCTAGCGCCCGGCGCGATTGCGGGGTGGCCGCGGCAACCGCCGTCCGCCCTTGACCAGGAAGTGGACGAACCAGTCACGAATCTGGACCAGGTTCTCCGCGCGTCGGAACGGGCTCCCGCCGCGGGTCAGCTCGTGGCTCTCGGACGGCACGCGCATGAACCGCACCGGCCGGCGGAGCGAGCGCAGGACGGTGAACAGCGCCTCGGCCTGGCCGACGGTGGTCCGCAGGTCGCGCTCGCTGTGCTGGATCAGCAGCGGTGTGTGCACGTTCGCGGCCAGCGACAACGGCGAGATCGAGTCGAAGTAGGCGGGATCCTCCCAGGGCCGCCTCCCGAACTCGATTGTCGCCCACTCCCCGCCGGAGATGTCCCCGGTGAGGAACAGCATCCGCATGTCCACGACGGAGCGACAGGTGACGGCGGCCTTGAAGCGGTCGCTCTTGCCGACGATCCAGTTGGTGAGGTAGCCGCCGTAGGAGCCGCCGGTGACGCCCAGGCGGTCCGGATCGGCCAGGCCGTCGGCGATGGCCTGGTCCACGCCGGCGACGACGTCGGCCATGGGCCCATCTCCCCAGTCGCCGAGGTTCGCGCGGTTGAAGGCCTCGCCATAGCCCTCGGAGCCACGGGGGTTGGGAGCCAGGACGGAGATGCCGGCACCGGCCAGGATCTGCCACTCGAGCATCGGCGACCACCCGTACAGGGTGTGGGGTCCACCGTGGATCTCCAGGGCCAGCGGTCGAGCGCCCGGGCCGCCCGGCAGCAGCCATCCCTGGATCACGCGGCCGTCGCTCTCCCACCGGCGCTCCAGGGGCTCCACGAGGGAGAGCTCCGCGGCAAGGGAGTCGTGCAGGTGGGTGATCGGGCGCGGCGCCGAAGCCGGACCCCTGGCCGGCACCTCGAGGACGACCACCTCGGGGAGCAGGGCGCCCGCCGATCGCACGGCGACAACCTGGTCGCCCTTGCCGCGGGCCGCGGGCGAGGCGTCCCAGCCGGCAAGATAGTGGCGATCGTCCGTGAGGCGCTCCACGTCGCCGCCGCCCGTGATCGGGACCCGCCACAGCTCCATCGAACCGTCGATCGGGGCCGTGAACAGGACGTGCCTGCCGTCAGCCGCCGCGACCAGGCGCGGGTCCCCGCCCAGAGTGACGTCGCTGTTCATCGCGGCGTCCGGCTTGAGCTCGCTCGAGGCCAGCAGGTCCGTGCCACCGCCCGATCCCGCATCGGAGCCGTCCGCGGCGAAGCGCCAGATCCCGGTCCGATATCCAGCCCGCGGGTAGCGGTCGCCCAAAGCCAGGATCGCGGACCCGTCACGGCTCCACGTGGGCGTGGTGAACACGGCGTCGCCCCCGCCGGCGACCGCTGTGACGGCGCCGGATGCCACGTCCACGACGTACAGGCCGGAACGCCAGGCGAGATCCGGGTCCCGGCGCCTGTTGGCGGCAAAGGCGATCCGGCTGCCGTCCGGCGACCATGCCGGGCCGAACTCCGCGGACGGTCCACTTACCAGCGGTCGGGCCGCCCCGGTTGCCACGTCCACCAGCCACAGGTGGGTGTTGTGGTCGTCCACGAAATCCTGCGCCGTTGTACTGGTAGCCCAGGCGGTCGATGTAGCGGTAGTCGGAGAGCGGGGCTTCGCCCGGCTGCGGCTTCGCGGGGCGACCCCGCCGGCGGCGCTCCTCGTCCGCCGTGGCGCCGAGGGAGCTGGTCAGCACGGCGAGCGTCGAGCCATCCGGTGACCACGCGAGGTCCTCGACGCCCCGCGGCAGGTCCGTCAGGCGGCGCGCCTCGCCGCCGTCGAGCGGCAGCAGGTGGACCTGGACGCAGTCTTCGCGGTCCTTCGCCTCGGTCGGCCGGTCCGGCTCCTCCTCCACGGCCAGCCGCCGGTCCGAGAGGAAGGCGAGCGTCCTGCCGTCCGGCGCAAACCGGGCGTGAGTGTCGCTGCGGGCGCCGATGGTGATCTGCCGGGCGTCCGCGGTGCCGTCCGTGGGTGCAAGCCACACCGCGAGCCGGTAGCCGTCGCGGCCCACGCTGCTGCGCTTGACGGTGAAGGCCACGGAGCGACCGTCGGGCGACAGCCGGGGGTCGAAGGGAACAGCAAGCCGGTAGAGGTCGTCGGGATGCGCGGGTCGAGGCAACGGAATCCTCCGGATGGCGCAGCGTGCCCTTGGTGGGGCTGGCGGCGGGATTGCGGCCAGTCTATCTCCGGAGGACGGGCTACCATCGGGTCGCGATGGCCGAGCAGCTCTCCTTCCGGATCGAGCCGGCGCTCCCACGCCCGGGCGCCGTGGCGCCTATGTGGCCGACACCCCTGGCGGACCCATTCGACTCGTCTGACTGGCTGTTCGAGCCCACCTGGGGCGGGCACCGGGTGCTGGCGTTCGTGGAGCCGGGTGCATCGCAGGGTGACGGGAGCGTGCGGGTGGTGGACGCGCGGGGTGTCGATCTCTGCGCGCATCTCCCGGAGCTGGCCGGCCTGGCGGTGCGGATCGCGGCGCGGTCCGCCGTGATGGACGGGGAGCTGGTGGTGGTCGATGCGCAGGGGCGCGCCGATGACACCGCCCTCCGCGAACGGCTGTCGGGGATCCCGGGACGCCCGGTCGCGTTCCTGGTGTTCGACCTGCTGCACCTCGACGGGCGGTGGCTCCTCGACCAGGCGCTGGACAAGCGGCGGGTGGTCCTGCGGAGGATCCTCCGTCCCGGCGACGAGGTGGTGATGGTCCCTGCCATCACCGGGGAGGGCCTGGCGCTTCATGCCGCCGTGTCCGCGCAGGGCATCGCCGGGGTGCTGGCACGGCGGCGCACCAGCCCGTACCTGCCCGGTGTCCGGAGCACGCTGTGGCGGTCGATCCTGGCCGCGGCACCCGGTACGGCACCCGCGACGGCAGGTACGGCACCCGTGACCTCGTCCGGCTCACCGAACGCTGGGCCCGAGCCCGCCGCCGGCACGGCCCCGGTGCTGGCCTTGTTCCGCCGGCTGCCATTCGACGAGGAGACTGCGGACCAATAGTGGCCGGGATCGAGCCTCCGGGGGACCCGCGGAGCTGGAGGCACCCTACCCGCCCCGAATGGCCCGCAGGAACGTGCCGGCGGTCGGCGGCTGCCCATACATCACGACCCCTGCCCGGTAGACCCGGATCGCGAGCAGCGTGACCAGCGGGACCGTCGCGATCAGCAGGCCCAAGGACAGCGCGATCTCCCAGGGCGGGACGTAGCCCACGGACAGGCGAGCGAGCATCACGAACGGGCTCCAGAGCGGCACGTAGGAAGCGAAGCGGATGAACCCCGACGTGCTGCCCGACAGGGCGAGTACCGCCGGCAGGTAGCCCGCGATGGCGGGAATCGAGAGCGGCAGCGCCACGATCTGGAGGTCCTCGGCCCGACTCAGCAGCGAGCCCGCCCCCGCGTACAGCGCGGCATAGAGCGCGAACCCGAGCACGAAGTAGACGAGGAACGCCGCGAGCAGGCCGGGCGACAGCGCCCCCAGCGACGCCCCCACCGCCGCGTCCTCGCCCAGCATCGCACTGCCCACGCGGCCGGAGGCGAGGAGCATGGCCATTGCCGGCAGCAGGACCAGTGCCACCTGGGTCAGCCCGGACAGCCCGATTCCAAGGATCTTGCCCACCACCAGCTGGCGCGCCGTGGCGGCCGAGATCAGCAGCTCCATCACCCGGCTCGCCTTCTCGGCCACGACGCCGGACGCCACCCACAGGCCGTAGAACACCAGCGTCAGGAACGCGAGCATCACGAACACGATGCCGACAATGCGGCGGCTGGCGTACTCGGCGGTGTCGATCGCAACGCCCGAGCCGCCTCCCGCGACCGCACCCGCGTCGACGACGGCGAAGGTCGGGGGCAGGAACGGGTCCTGGCCGGCAGGCTGCGCGGCGGTCCAGTCCAGGATGCCGACCGCGAACGCGCCGATCTGCAGCAGCTGTGCCCTGTCCTGGCCGAGTGCCCCGACCGTTACCACCCGGAAGTCCAGGCGGCCTTCGGTCGTCCGCTCGATGAGCACCGTGCCCGCGACGCTCCCCTCGCTGACCCCGTCGACCGCCGCCCGAGCGTCGTCCAGCCGCGTGAACAGGAACGACTTCGTCTGCTCCGCGCTCCCGTCCAGCTGCGCGTTGAGGAAGCCGTCCATCACGGCCACCGCACGATCGCCCAGCACGGGGTCCTGCGCGACAACGGCGATGCGCGTGACCGTTGCCCGGTCCACGACGCGGACGGCGAGCGGGATGAGGGCGATCACGACCGCCAGGCCGGCCATCAGCAGGGTCGAGAACAGGAATGCCCGGGATCTGACCCGCTCGGTGTACTCGCGCCGCGCGACGAGGCCCACGTTGCGCGCCGCGGCACGACCGGAGGCGCTCACGCGGCATCCTCGCCGGCCATCGGCGCGAGATGCACCTCCGCATCGGCCGGACGGCCCACGAGGTCGATGAAGATCTGCTCCAGCGATGGGTCGGCGACCTCGAAATGCCGAACCCTGGCTCCCGCACCGACCGCCGCCGCCAGGACGGCATCGGGCTCGACGCCGGCGTCGAGCTCCACGGTCGAGCGGTCCACCCCCGCCTGGATCACGCGCGTCCCCGGGACGCGTGCCAGCCATGGCAGCCGGTAGTCGGCCTCGACCGAGATACGCACCATGCGCCGGCCGGTCGCACGTCGCACGTCGCGCAGCGATCCGCCCACCACCATCCGCCCGTGATCCACGATCGCCACCGACTCGCACAGCGCCTCCGCCACCTCCATCTGGTGGGTGGAGAAGACGACGGTGCGCCCCCGGTCCCGGAGTTCGAGGAAGGCCTCCCGCAGGAGCATGACGTTGACCGGATCCAGACCGGTGAAGGGCTCGTCCATGAGCAGCACCTGCGGGTCGTGCAGGATCGCCGCAATGAACTGGACCTTCTGCTGGTTGCCCTTGGACAGCTGCTCGGCACGGCGCCCCGCCAGGTCCTCGGCACGGAACCGGCGCAGCCACATGAGGGCGTCGTGCCTGGCGCGGGCCGACGGCACTCCCTGGAGCCCGGAGAAGAACACGAGCTGGTCGAGGACGGTCATCCTCGGGTACAGGCCTCGCTCCTCTGGGAGGTAGCCCCACGTCGAGCGAGGGAGGCGGTGGCTGTCCGTGCCGTCCCACGTGACCCGACCCGCGTCCGGCTCCAGCACACCCATCACGATGCGCATCGTCGTCGTCTTGCCCGAGCCGTTGGCGCCCAGGAATCCGAACACCTGGCCCGGGTGGACCTCGAACGCGAGGTCGTCGAGGGCGACGACGGGCCCGAACCGCTTGTGCAGGTGGTCGACGATGAGGCTCATCCGCCGCGAGCATAGCGGCCCGATCTCCGGCGGCCACTCGGGGAAAGTCCCGGACCGTCGCTCGGTGATGGTCCCAGTCCGCACCGGCTCGCTCCGGGTCGCCCTGCCCGGGGTTACGATCGCGGGGTGCAGGACCCAACCTTCTCCCCCACCCGGATCGACGCCAATCGCGCCGCCGGCACGCTCCGCGTGGAGTGGGCCGACGGCCACGTCACCCAGTACGACACCGTCACGCTCCGCTGGCTGTGTCCGTGCGCCTACTGTCGTGGTGAGGCCGGTATGCCGGGCTGGCTGGACAGCAATCCCACGCTGACCGCGGAGCAGACGCGCCTCGTGGACGTTGCGCTCGTGGGCAGCTACGCGATCCAGGCGACCTGGGGGGACGGCCACGCGACCGGCTACCACACCTTCAACCTGCTGCGCGAGATGTGCCCCTGCGACGGGTGCACGAGGGTCCGAGAGCAGCGCCACGCAGACCATGCGGACGGGGCGGCCACCCACCCCACCCGACGCCAGGGAGAGTGAGGGGACCGATGATCATCGCCACCACGCCGTTCATCGCCGGCTACCGCGTCGTCGAGACCAAGGGCCAGGTGTTCGGCCTCGTCGTCCGCAGCCGCGGCGTCGCCGGCAACCTCGTGGCAAGCCTCCGTTCGGTCGTGGGCGGCGAGATCCACGAGTACACCAGCCTGCTCGAGGACACCCGCCGCCAGGCGATCGACCGGATGGTGCAGAACGCCGTCATGGTGGGCGCCAACGCGGTGATCTCGATGCGCTTCGACTCGTCGGAAATGGCCACCACGATGACCGAGATCGTGGCCTATGGGACCGCGGTCGTGGTCGAGGCGGATTCGGGCGCTCCGCAGACAGTCGAGTAGGCCGATGGGCGTCACGCTCACCCGAGGTCTCGTCGGCGTGCTCGGTGTCCTGCTGCTGCTCGGCGGGATCGCCGCAGCGGCGGTGACGGGTCCCGGTGGAAGCCTGATGGCCGCCCTGTTCCTGTTCGTTCCCGGCGCGATCCTGATCGCCGCCGTCCTGCTGGAGCGGACCCGCTACCGATCGCTCCGAGCGGAGCAGACCGGGGACGGGCACGGTCGAGGCGGCGGCGAACCCGTTCCGCCGGATGCGCGGTTCAGGCCAACCGATGAGCGTTTCGTGGACCCGACGACGGCGGTGCCGATGCGCGTCTGGGTGGACCCGGCCACGGGCGAGCGGCGGTACGTCCCTGAAGGCTGACCCGAGCGGCCCAGTCGACCTGGGCGTCGAGACGCGCTCCCTTCGTGGGAGGGCTGACACCATCTGGGTGACGAGCCGGAGGTGTCACGGCTGCTGCTGATCCGCCGCACGCGGGCTACCCGCGCCGCGGCTGCGACGTTCGAGCGCCAGATGCGGGTCGCCTACCGGGCCCATCCTGACGATGCGCTATGGAGCGCTGCGGGGTTCCGCGCCATGGCTGGGGCCAGCGATGGTGTGGACAGTCGTCGAGGTGCCCGGACGCACCTGGCGACCGGCCGTTGACGGAGAGCCCTCGGCGGGACCTGCAGGTCGCGAGTGGTATCCTGATTTGCCCGACCGGGACCGGGTGGCGGCCGTCATCGAGTGCCGCTCTCCGGGCCGCAGCACACCCGAAGAGGATCGATGGCCACCGTTCGACGAGCACCCGGGCCTCGAGTCGCCAGCCGCGGTCGGCGGCGGGCCGTTCGCGACCAGAAGGGCCCGATCCTCAATCGCGAGCTGTCCTGGATCGAGTTCAACGCGCGCGTCCTCCACGAGGCGAGGGACTCCCGCAACCCCCTGCTGGAGCGGGTGAAGTTCCTCGCGATCTTCGCGTCCAACCTCGACGAGTTCTTCCAGGTACGCGTGTCCGGCCTCCGCCGCCAGGACCTTTCCGCCAGCCAGCACCACAGCCTGGACGGCCTGACCCCGGCCCAGCAGCTCGACGCCATCAGGCTCCGGGTCCGGGAGCTGGTGGCCGAGCACTCCAACATCTGGACGCAGATCCGCGAGGAGCTCTCGACCGAGGGCGTGGAGATCCTCGAGTACGACCAGGTGCCGGAACACCACGAAACCCTCCGCCGCCGGTTCCACGACGAGATCTTTCCGGTGCTCACCCCGCTCGCGGTTGATCCCGGCCACCCGTTCCCCTATATCAGCACCCTGAGCCTCTCGATCGCGGTCGGCCTGCGGGACCCCGAGACCGGTGAGCGGCGCTTCGCCCGGGTCAAGATCCCGCCCATCCTTCCCCGGCTGTTTGCGGTGGAGCGCGACAAGTTCGTGCTGCTGGACCAGGTGATCGAGGCCAACCTGGACGAGCTGTTCCGCGGCATGGAGATCCTCGAGACGCACCTGTTCAGGGTCACCCGTGACGCCGACATCGCGATCGAGGAGGACGAGGCGGACGACCTGCTGCTCGCGATCGAGGAGGAGATCCGCCGACGGCGCTTCGGCCATGCGGTCCGGCTCGAGGTGGAGCGGTCCATGCCGGACCTCACCCGCCGGATCCTGATCAACGGCACCGGCGTACGCGAGGAGGACGCCTTCGAGGTCGCGGGCATGCTCGACCTCACGGCGCTCTGGCAGCTGGTGAGCCTCGATCGCCCTGACCTCATGGCCCCGGCCCACACGCCGGTCATCCCGCATCGCCTCATGCCGCCCGACGAGGACGAGCCCACGGACGTCTTCGCCCAGCTGCGCGCCGGCGACATCTTCGTGCACCACCCGTACGAGTCGTTCACGGCGTCGGTCGAGCGGTTCATCGACCAGGCCGCGGACGACCCCGAGGTCCTCACGATCAAGCAGACCCTCTACCGGGTGTCCGGCGACTCTCCGGTCGTGCAGGCACTGATCCGCGCCGCCGAGGGTGGCAAGCAGGTCGTGGTGCTGGTCGAGATCAAGGCCCGCTTCGACGAGGAGAACAACATCGTCTGGGCCCGCCGCCTGGAGCAGGCCGGCGCCCACGTCGTGTACGGCCTCGTCGGCCTCAAGACGCATTCCAAGGTGCTGCTCGTCGTACGCCGCGAGGGAAGCGGCCTGCGCCGCTACGTCCACATCGGGACCGGCAACTACAACTCGAAGACCGCGCGCCTGTACGTGGACCTGGGCCTCCTCTCGTGCCGCGAGGACCTGGGGGCGGACGTCACCGACCTGTTCAATGTCCTCACCGGATTGTCGCGCCAGCGCGTCTTCCGCCAGCTGCTGGTCGCACCGATGACGATGCGGACACGGTTCCTGGAGATGGTGGAGCGCGAGGCCACGGCCGCCCGCGCCGGTCAGCCGGCGCGCATCGTGCTCAAGCTCAACTCCCTCGTCGACAACCAGGTGATCGAGGCCCTCTACGAGGCCTCCCGCGCAGGCGTCGAGATCGACCTGATCGTGCGCGGCGCATGCTGCCTGGTCCCCGGTGTTGAGGGTGCGTCCGAGAACATCCGCGTGAGATCCATCATCGGCGAGTTCCTCGAGCACTCCCGGATCTGGATGTTCGCGAACGCGGGGCGGCCGGAGTGGTACATCGGCTCGGCGGACCTCATGGAGCGCAACCTGGACCGACGGGTCGAGGTCGTGACCCCCGTCGATGACAACGAGTCCCGGGCGCGGCTGGCGCGCATCATCGAGGTGATGCTGGCAGACGACCGGCGGTCCTGGGAGCTGCAGTCGGACGGTCAATGGCAGCGCCGGGAGGTCCTTGCGTCGCGCGAGGGTACGATCGACACCTTCGCCGTCCTCAAGGAGGACGCCGCCACCGCTTCGGGCGAAGCCGACGTCCCGCGCAGGCCCCATGCGCAGGCCGGGTCGATGGATCCGCGGGCATGACGGCAGCAGAGGGAGCGGATGTCCGGCCCATGGAGATCGAGCTCAAGTACCGGATGACCGATGGGAAGGCGGGCGCCCGCCTGATCGCCGCCAGCGACCTGGCAGGCTTCGTGGCCCTGGCCCCGTCCGAGACGGTGATCCAGGAGGACCGGTACGTCGATACCGCGGATGGGTCGCTCGCAGCAGCCGGCTATGCGGGGCGCTTCCGCCTCCAGGACGACGGCACCCTGATCACCCTCAAGGGCCTCCGCCGGCAGGACGTGGGTGGTGCGACGCACCGGCGCGAGGAGCTCGAGGGCCCGGCTGATGCCGGGCAGGGCGCGGCGGCGTGGCCCGAATCGGCTGCGCGGGATGCCGTGCTAAACATCGCAGGCGACCGGCCGCTGACCGAGCTGGTGCGCGTCCGGCAGCTCCGGCGAAAGCGCGAGTACGGGATCGACGGCACGGTGGTGGAGCTCTCGGTGGACGACGTGGAGGTCGTGATGGCGGACCGGGTGATCGAGCGGTTCGCGGAGCTCGAGGTGGAGCTCCGCGAGGGGAACGAGACGGCCCTGGAGCCCCTGGTCGACCTCCTGTCCGAGGTCGAGGAGCTGGTGCCGGCAGAGACGTCCAAGCTCGAGCGCGCCCTGGAGGCAGTCCGCCGCGAGACCACGGGCGATGCTGCGGATGGCGAGGTCGGCGTGCCGGTGATGGACGTCCCGACCGAAGCCGCCGCCCCGACGGCGGTCGTCGTGGACCCAGTCGATCCTGGTGCCACAGCGCCGCCCCAGGTGGACGAGGTCGTGGCGCCCATCGTCGAGCCGGTGCCGGAGCCGCCGAGGCTCATCGTCCCCAAGACCCCCGGCGTCCTCGGCGATGACCACCTCGCCGAAGCCGGGCGCAAGGTCCTCCGGTTCCACCTGGCCCGGATGATCACCCGGGAAGCAGGCACGCGTGCGGGCAACGACGCCGAGGAGTTGCACGGGATGCGGGTCGCAACGCGGCGCCAGCGGGCGGCGTGGCGGGTCTTCGGCGATGCATTCGATCCCGAGCGGACCAACCGCCACCGCCGGCGCCTGAAGCTCGTCGCGGGCGACCTCGGCGGCGTCCGGGACCTGGACGTGCTGATCGAGGCCGGCGTGGCGTACCAGCGTCGCCTCGCCCCTCCCGAGGCCAAGGCGTTCGAGCCGTTGCTACAGGGCTGGAGATCGCAGCGCGAGGCAGCCCGGATCGTCCTGCTGAAGGAGCTGGACAGCAACCGCTACCGGAAGTGGATGGACGGCTACGTGGAGTTTCTTCAGGAGGACGGAGCGGGCGTGCTGGCCGTTGGCCCCACGGAGCCCCACCGCGTACGAGACACGATGCCGTCCCGGATCTGGGCCGCGTACGAGGTCGTCCGCGCCTACGAGCCGGTCATGCGCTGGGCCGACGTGACGACCCTCCACGACCTTCGGATCGCCGCCAAGTGGCTCCGCTATACGCTGGAGTTCGTCCGCGAGGCACTGGGACGCGAGGCCGGTCCGGTGATCGAGAAGGTCGTGGCCCTCCAGGACCACCTGGGGTGGCTGCACGACGCGGATGTGGCCGCGAACCTGGCGCGCGGGTTCCTCGTGGAACACGCGGGCCGCCTGTCCGAGGCGGAGAGTGCCGCGATCGGTCGGTACCTCGTGGACCGCGAGCGCGAGCTCGCGAGGCTGCGACGGACCGTGGGCCCGGCGTGGCGCGGCGTGTCGAGCGTCGCATTCCGGCGCGCGCTGGGACGGGTGGTCGCCGGGCTCTGACCGCCCTCCGGGGTCGCGCCGGGTCGTTGTTGTGCGGGGTCACCAGGTCGTCCCCGGTGCAGGGTTGGATCAGACGGCGTCGCCCCAGCCTCGGACGAGCGCCGGCAGGCGGTCCCGCCAGGCCGGACCCGCGACCACCAGGGCGAGGGCGAGGCCCTCCCGCATCCCTTCCTCCACCACGCTGAGGTGATCCGAGCCATAGCGCTCGAGAATGGCGTCCACGATGATCGACCCTGCCGGCAGGATCCGAGCACGGGCGGGGCGGATGACGTGACGGACGGCCGCCTCAGTGCTGCGCTCCACGGTCAGCATCGCCAGCCCCACCGTCAGGCGCCGCCTGGTCAGGATGTGGTCTACAGCCGTCGCGGGCAGCAGCTTGAGCAGATTGCCGGCGGTGCCGCCCACGGCAACGATCGCGCCGGGGTGGACGTCCGGCGCCCCGGCCAGGATCTCCCGAACGCGGACCCTGAGGGCCTCCAGCTCCGCCAGGGACGGCGGATCGCCCCGAACGATGTCCTGCGTCAGCCGCGCGGCCCCGAGTGGCAGGCCCCTGGCATCCACCGATCCGTCCTCTTCGACCACGACGAACTCAGAGCTGCCGCCACCGATGTCGACGACGAGGGTCTCCGAACGGATCGGCTCCCCCCTCGTTACCCCGAGGAGCGTTAGCAGACCTTCCTCGCGATGATCCAGGACGTGGAACGGGACGGCCGCACGCGCCTCGACCTCGCGCACGACCGTGGCAGCATCGGCCGCCCGTCGCATGGGTTCGGTCCCGGCGATCACGATTCGCCCCGCGCCCAGCCCACGTGCGGCGTCGGCGTAGGCGACGAGCGCGGATACCAGCCCTTCCTGTGCGGCCGAACCCAACCGCCCTTCGGCGGCGACCCGGTCACCCAGGCCGAGGAACACCGATTCGTCGAGCAGGGGCTCCACGCGGTGACCGCCCACCGCAGCGACCAGCAGGTGGACGCTTGTCGCGCCAACGTCGATCGTGGCGACGACGGTGGCGCCCGGCGGGACCTCCACGGCGGACGCACCGACCGATCCGGGCTCGCGCTCGGGCTCGGGCTCGGGCGCGACAACGGGCTCCGCATGGACGCCAAACGGTCCCCAGGCGCCGGCAGCGGTAGCAGTAGCAGTGTCGGTCGGGCCGGTAGTACCTGTCTCCGGCTCGGGTTCGGGTTCGGGTTCGAGCTCAGGCTCGGGTTCGGGTTCGAGCTCAGGCTCGGGCTCGGGTTCGAGCTCAGGCTCGGGCTCCGGCTCCGCCACGGGCTCGGGCTCGTCCTGCAGCGCGACAAGGGGCTCCGCATGGACGCCAAACGGTCCCCACACGTCGGCAGCGGTAGCAGTAGCAGTGTCGGTCGGGTCGGTAGTACCTGCCTCCGGCTCGAGTTCGGGTTCGAGCTCAGGCTCGGGCTCGGGTTCGAGCTCAGGCTCGGGCTCCGGCTCCGCCACGGGCTCGGGTTCCGGTTCAGGTGCCGGCCCGGGTTCGACTGCCGGGACGGCTGGCACTCGGTCCACGATGTGGGATGCCGCTGGCTCCCGCACTCGGCGAACCAGGCTCGCGGCTTCCGCCAGAGCGGCTCCCGTGGCACCCGGCATTGTTGCAGCGGGGGCAGTGGCTCCGACGCTCGGCTCACCGGATCCCGTTCGTCCGGCGGATCCGGCGGGCTTTGCGGCCTTGTCGGAGCGACGTGCGGTGTTCTCGGCGGCCTTTGCGGAGCGGCGAGCCTCCTTCTCGGCAGCCTTCGTCGCCTTCTTCTGAGCCTTCTCGGCAGCCTTTGCGACCTTCTCGGCGGCCCTGGCGGAGCGTCGAGCCTCCTTTTCGGCCGCCCTGCGGGCCTTCTTGCCGGTCTTGCCAGCACCTGCCGGACCGCGGGGCGACGCCCCAGCAACGCCGGTCGCGACCTCGAAGTCTCCGGCGTGCGGCATCACGTTCCTCCTGGCTGGCAGCCGGGTCCCTCCGGGGAAACCCTGACTCCGACAGTCTGCCGCAGCCAGCCCCTGCCTGCCGCTGCGACGTGCGCGTTCACGAGGTGTTGGCGTGAGTCCAACAGCCCGTTCATGCGCCGTGGCGACCCTCGCGCCGTAGTCGCGATGCCGTCGCCCAGCCCTGATCCAGGCCGTGCCTTCGCTCGCCAGGACCTGCTCGATCCGCCGACGCGTTAACGAGATCTAAACGCCGCGATCACGATCCGTTCACGCCACGGCCCGACCGTGGAACCGGTAGAAGACCAAAAAGGGCGCCCCCCGCTCGGGGCCTGACGCCCGACAAGGAGACTCACGTGACGCTCGCATCCACCAAGCGCATCGGCGCCCTGACCCTCGCCGCGACAGTGTTCGTCGCCGCCTGCGGCGGCTCGTCGGGAACGTCCGCTCCCGGCGAGGGCACGGCGGCCACCGGGGCAGCGGCAGGCGGCGGCGTGACCGGTGCCATCAACGTCTCGGGTTCGTCCACCGTCGAGCCGATCTCCACGGGCGTCGCCGAGGCCTTCGCGGAGTCCAACTCGGAGTTCACATACACGGTCGAGGGCCCGGGCACCGGTGATGGATTCAAGAAGTTCTGCGAGGGTGATACCGACATCTCCGACGCCTCGCGCCAGATCAAGGACGAAGAAGCCACGACCTGCGCGGACGCCGGCATCGAGTACGTGGAGCTCAAGGTCGCGATCGACGGCATGTCGGTCCTGACGTCCGCCGCCAACACGGCCGTGGCCTGTCTCAGCTTCGCGGACCTGTACGCCCTGATGGGGCCCGAGTCCACCGGGTTCGCCAAGTGGAGCGATGCCGCGACGATCGCCAAGGAACTGGGCTCCAACACCGAGTTCCCGGATGCGGATCTCAAGATCACGGGCCCCGGCGAGGAGTCGGGCACGTTCGACAGCTTCGTCGAGCTCGCGATCACGAAGACCGCCGAGGCGCGCGGCCAGGAGGCCAACACCCGACCTGACTACACCGCCTCGTCCAACGACAACGCGATCATCGACGGGATCTCCGGCAGCGACTCCTCACTGGGCTGGGTTGGCTTCGCCTTCGCCGAGGAGAACAGGGACAAGGTCAGCGAGATCCAGGTCGCCAAGGACGTCAACGGGACGTGCGTTGCCCCGACGCCTGAGACGATCGCCGACGGCTCGTACCCGCTCGCGCGCGACCTGTACATCTACGTGAACAAGGCCAAGGCGGCCGCGAACCCCGCTATCGCAGCCTACGTGGACTACTACCTCGCCGATGGCACGATCGCTTCCGTCCTCGAGACCGTCCCCTACGTCGGCCTGACGGCCGACGCCCTTGCCGAGTCGCGGGCAACCTGGGACGCGTCGAAGTAGCCCAGCGCTCCTCCTCCTCCGCGAACGGGCCGTGGCGCTTGGGCGCCCGGCCCGTTCGCTCGCTTATCCTCGTGACCAGCCGACCATTCGCCAAGGAGGCGTAGACCGCTGATGGCCCAGGCAAGCCAAGCCATCCCTGCCGCGATGTCGCTCAACGGCAGCGCCCGCCGGCGGCGTCGCGAGACCCTGGTCCGCGGCCTCTTCCTGGCCGCGGCACTGGTCACGATCCTGATCAGCCTGTTCATCATCGCGGCCGTCCTGTTCGAGGCGATCGGCTTCCTGTCGCAGATCGAGCTCGGCCAGCTGTTCGGCATCGGGTGGTTCCCGCGGCGTGGCATCTTCGACGTGTCGACCATCGTGATCGGGACCCTGATCGTCACGGGGATCGCGATGGTGATCGCGGCGCCGGTCGGCATCTTCTCGGCGATCTATCTCTCCGAGTACGCGACGCCCCGCTTCCGGCGGATCGTCAAGCCGGTCCTCGAGGTCCTGGCCGGCGTTCCCAGCGTCGTGCTGGGGTTCTTCGCGCTCACCCTGCTCACCCCATCCGTGATCCAGCCCCTGTTCGAGGATGCCAACTCCTTCAACCTCGCCGCCGCGGGGCTCGGCGTCGGCATCCTCTCGATCCCCCTGGTCGCCTCCGTGGCCGAGGACGCCATGCGCTCGGTGCCCCAGAGCCTGCGCGAGGCCTCGTACGGACTCGGCGCCCGCAGGATCAGCACCTCGCTCCGGGTGGTGTTCCCGGCCGCGGTCTCGGGCGTCGTGGCCGCGCTGATCCTGGCAACCAGCCGCGCCATCGGCGAGACGATGGTGGTGGCCGTGGCCGCCGGCGCTCCCCAGGCCCGGACGTTCAACCCGCTTGACCCGGGCGGCACCATGACCTCGGCGATGGTCGGGCTCGCGACGGGCAGCGACCAGGTCACCGGCAACAGCGCCGCGTTCCAGAGCCTGTTCTTCATCGGGCTGCTGCTGTTCCTGGTCACGCTCGTCCTCAACGTCGCCGGCGACACGTTCGTCCGGCGTGCCCGACAGCGGTACTAGGAGGCTGCGATGACCTCACTGGGATCCTCCGCAGCCGTCACGAGTGCCAGCGTCCGGGCCGGGATCACCGGCGGCGGACGGCGCGACATCTGGGGCTTCGTGTTCCAGGTCCTGCTCCTCGGGAGCCTGCTGTTCTCGCTCGCGATCCTGTTCCTGCTCATCGCGGATGTCCTCGGACGCGCGCTGCCGGTCTTCGCCGAGCGTGGCGTGGGCTTCCTGACGTCTCCGCTCTCGTCCAACCCCGCCAAGGCCGGGGTCATCCAGGGCCTCGTCGGGACGGCGATCCTGGCGGCCATCGTGGCGCTCCTCGCCTTCCCCTTCGGACTGGCGACGGCGATCTACCTCGAGGAGTACGCCGGGGACACGAAGCTCACCCGGTTCATCCAGATCAACATCCGGAACCTGGCCGGCGTCCCGTCGGTGGTCTACGGCCTCCTGGGCCTGGCAGTGTTCGTGTCGCTCATGGACACGGTGGACGGCGACGGCTCCGGGCGCAACATCCTTGCCGGCGGCATCACCCTGGCCGTGCTGGTGCTGCCGATCGTGATCATCACGTCCATCGAAGCACTGCGTTCTGTGCCGGGCACGATCAGGGAAGCGGGCTACGGCGTGGGCGCCTCGCGCTGGGAGGTGACCCGCCAGCTCGTGATCCCCTCGGCAGCGCCCGGGATCCTGACCGGCACGGTGCTTGCCCTCTCCCGAGCTCTTGGCGAGACCGCCCCACTGATCCTGGTCGGTGCCGTCCTCGGATCGTTCTCGGGGCTGTCCATCTCGACCCTGTTCACCGGCAGCTACACCGCTCTGCCCGTGATCGTCTACGACTGGGCCCGCAAGCCGCAGGAAGCCTTCCGGGCTGACGCCGCTGCGGCGATCGTCGTGCTGCTCATGATCACGCTCGCCGCGAACGTGATCGCGATCCTCCTCCGCAGTCGCTACGAACGGGCCTGGTGATGCCCGAGAACACCGGAGATCCCATGGCCGCAACCACCGTGTCCGAACCCGAGACCCCCACGCCCACAGCGACCGGCCCTGCCGTGCCGATCCATGTCGGGCGTGCCGCCGGGGCCGACGCACCGCTCGATGCACCACGGGGCGAGGATGTCATCCGGCTCGAGGACGTGGACTTCTATTACTCGAAGTTCCGGGCGGTGAAGGGCATCAGCATCGCCTTCGAGGCGCGCAAGATCACGGCACTGATCGGCCCGTCGGGGTGTGGCAAGTCCACGCTGCTCCGGACGATCAACCGCATGAACGACCTGATCACCGGGACACGCGTCGAGGGCAAAGTGCTGTACCACGACGTCGACCTGTACGGCCGGGACGTGGACGCGGTCGAGGTCCGGCGGCGAATCGGCATGGTGTTCCAGAAGGCCAATCCCTTCCCTAAGTCGATCTACGACAACGTCGCCTTCGGTCCCCGGATCAATGGCCACAAGGGCGACATGGACGAGCTCGTCGAGTCCAGCCTGCGGAGGGCCGCGCTGTGGGACGACGTCAAGGACAAGCTCAAGCAGTCCGGCCTCGCGCTCTCGGGCGGGCAGCAGCAGCGCCTGTGCATCGCGCGCGCCATCGCGACCAGCCCGGATGTCATCCTCATGGACGAGCCGTGCTCCGCCCTGGACCCGCGGTCGACGCTCCAGATCGAGGAGCTGATGTTCGAGCTCAAGGAGCAGTACACGATCGTCATCGTGACCCACAACATGCAGCAGGCAGCCCGTGCGTCGGACTACACCGTGTTCATGAACATGGCCGATGATCGAGCCGGGTACATCGTGGAGGAGGGGCCGACCCTCGACATCTTCACGAACCCGAAGGACCAGCTCACCGAGGATTACGTCTCCGGCCGGTTCGGCTGAGCGGCGGAGGAGCAGCAGCCATGGATAACGAGCACGTTCCCGGTCCGCACGTCACCGACGCCTTCGGCGGCAGCTTCGACGACCTCTCGCCGTCCCACCCCATCGAAACGCCCGGTGCCGCCTTTCCGCCCACCCACGGGATTCGTAGCGCCTACGACCGGGAGATCGCCGAGGTCAAGGACGGCGTCCTCCGCATGGGCTCGATGGTCGAGGCCCAGATCCACGCCGCCATCGGCTCGCTCGTCGCACACGATGCCGACGCCGCCCTCCAGGTGATCCGCGATGACCGGCAGATCAACGAGGTCCAGCGCACGGCCACGGCCATGATCGCCGCGACGATCGCCACCCAGAACCCGGTCGCCCGCGACCTGCGCTACCTGCTCACCCTGGACCACGTCAGCTACGAGCTGGAGCGCATGGGCGACCACGCGGGCTCCGTCGCGAAGCAGGCGCGCAAGCTCGCCCCCTATCCGCCCCTCAAGGACTACGTGCTGCTCCCGCAGCTGGGCGAGCGGGTCGCGGACCTCGTGCAGGGCATCATCCGGGCGCTCGTCGATATCGACCCGGACCGGGCCCGGGAGGTTGCGAAGCTCGACGACGACGTGGACGAGCTCTACCACCGCATCTTTGCCGAGGTCCTGGAGCTGATGCGGCAGGACCCGGCCAACGTGGACCCGGGAACGCGGATCCTGTTCGCTGCGCATTACCTGGAGCGGATCGGCGACCGGGTGACGAACATCGCCGAGGACATCGTGTTCCTGGCCTCGGGCGAAGTGGAGGACCTGAACCAGTGAGCGCGCACGGACACGATCACCGCGCCCTCGGGACGCAGGCCGAGCGCCACGCCGCCGAGCGCCATCAGGCGGTGCCGGCATGACCACCCTCTACCTCCTCCGCCACGCCCACGCCGGCAACCCGACTCGCTGGGCCGGCGACGACGACGACCGCCCGCTCTCGGACAAGGGACGCCACCAGGCCGAGCGGCTGGGGCGGCTGCTGGCCGGGACTGACTCGGCACCGGACCAGCTGGTCACGTCGCCCAGGCTCCGCGCGGTGGAGACGGCCGCCATCGTGGGCGCCTCGTTGGGTGTCGCACCCATCGTCGATCCCCGGCTGGCCGGGCCACTCTACCCGGAGATCGTGGAGGCCATCCTGACGTCGGCCCGCCCGGCGGCGCGGCCGTGCCTCGTCGGCCACGACCCCGACTTCTCGTCGCTCCTCGGCGAGCTCATCGGCGTGGACTTCATCCCCATGCGCAAGGGCGCCATCGCGCGCGTGGACTTCGACGGCGCCATCCGCGCCGGACGTGGGACGCTGGCGCTGCTTCTGCCCCCGGAGCTGGTCGCCGGGAGGTAGCCGCTCCGGGGGCCAGCTTGCCCGGCGCCGCCTTACCCGGCGCCGTCCGCTCCGGCGCCGTCAGCGCGAGGCGTCGTGGCCTACAGCCGCGTCCACTCCCAGCGCATCGTGTGGGTCAAGGACACCCCGGGCACCACGACCTCGGGCGCGAGGTTGGCCGCGTCCGGTGGCCCCGACTGCGGCTCCACGCAGATCGCGCTCTCGGGCTGCGAGTAAACGACCCACCAGGCACAGGTCGAGCTGATCTCCAGTCGCAGCTGTCCCGGCCACTCGAGGACCGGGGGCGCCGCGACGTCGGTGAATGCGTCATCCCACGGTCCCGCGGACGGCGGCACGCGCTCGCCGGTCGGCAGCCCCTCCGCGTCCCGCACCAGCATCGAGCCGGCGGCGAAGGCGAGTCGCACGGGCGCCGCGTCCGGTTCCAGCACGCGGCGGAACCACGGGTGCCAGCCCATGGTGACCGGCATCGCCTCGGCGGCATCGAGGGTCATCGCAACCTCGAGGCCGTCGGCATCCAGCGCGAAGCGCTGGGCCACGCGCCCGCGGAAGGGCCATCGCTCGTCGAGGTCGATGGCGATCTCGCCCTCGCCGGTCACGACCCAGGGCCGATCGTAGACTACGCCGTGGATCGCGTGCGGCGGCATCGTGATCGGGAGCTGGTGGGGCACGCCATCGAACGCGAAGCGTCCGTGCCGGATCCGGCCGGCCCATGGCGCCATCGGGTAGCTGCCCCAATAGACGGGGCCATCCGGGCTGACGGTGACGAGCAGCTCCCGGCCGGCCACCACCAGTGAGCCCAGCCTCCCCCCGTCCCCTGGCCGCACCACGGCCCGCGCATCACCGGCCTCGAGGACCAGGTCCGGACCCTCGACGGTGGTCACCGCCCGGGCTCCGCGAGGATGGGGCCGGGACGGCCGCTCGGTTCGGCACCCAGGGTCGGGCGCTCGCCGCACCGCCCGTGGATACGGGCGGTGCGACCGGCAGGAGGAGCGGCTGTCATGACGCGGTCGGGCAGGACCCGGGCCGGTCAGTCCTTGTTCTTGCTCGAGACGTCGAAGTAGACGGCAATGAGCTGCTCTCCTCCTGGTGCGAGGCTGATGCCCCGCCTGCTTGCGCCACCGCTCGCCTGCAGCTCCCTCACGGCGCGCCGCGCGGTTCGCTGCGGGGCACTCCCGCCCCTCGGTCGATCTCGGTGGACGCCTGCCGTTATCGTTCCCGTGAACGATAACGGTGGAAATGCTAGGCGCCTGACGCACATGCCGTCAAGCCGGTCCGTCCAGCCTGCTTCCAGGTGCGAGATCGGACCATTTCGGTGACGATCGGCCCGCGCTAGATCCCCTTCGCCAGCAGCCAGTAGAGATCGTTCCACCGGAGCTGGTCGCGGAAGGCATCGAGCGTGGTCCTCTCGTCGATGACCGGGAACTCCGCCCCGGACATCGCGGCGAAGTCTCGCAGGTGTTGCTGCGTCACGCCGAAACCGAGGCTCGTGTGGTGGGAGCCACCCGCGTAGATCCACGCCGCGGCGCCCGTCCGAAGGTCGGGACGTGGGCGCCAGACGGCGCGGGCGACCGGGAGCTTCGGGAGGGGCTGCTCCGCTGGGACGACGTCGACGACGGTCGCCAGCATGCGGAAACGCTGCCCCATGTCGGTGATGCAGGCGGCCACGGCTGGTCCCGGGTGGGCGTCGAACACGAGCCGGACCGGGTCCGCCTTGCCGCCGATGGACAGGGGATGGGTCTCGAGACGTGGGCGGTCGCCCGCGATGGACGGACAGACCTCGAGCATGTGGGCGCCGAGGATCAGGTCGTCGGCCCCCGTGAGGTGGTAGGTGTAGTCCTCCATGAACGAGACGCCGCCGGGGAGCCCCGCGGCCATGACCTTCATCGCGGACCATGGCCGCGGTCTTCCAGTCCCCTTCCCCGCCGAAGTCGTACCCGTCGGCCATCAGGCGCTGGCGGCCAGCCCCGGCAGCTGCTTGAGGCCGTGCAGGTCCTCGAAGGTGTCGGTGAAGGCCGTGAAGCCGCCGTCGACCAGGAAGCGTCGCAGGCCGAGCTCGATGCGGGCACCGTCGCGCAGGCTCTCCGCGCGGGCGCCGCCCGGCCGGAGCTCGGGGGCCACGTCGTACTGGTCCTGGTATTGGGCGACGAGTGCGTCGACGTCGGCATCCGAGGCGTCGTTGACGACCTTGACGAGGTCCCCCACGCCCCAGGTGTTGACCGAGAAGCCCAGGCGGCGCTGCGCCTCGACCTTGTCGCCGTCGGTGACCGCCACATCCCGCATGTTGTCGCCGAAGCGGGCGATCCTGCCGGCCCGCCAGTCGGCCCGGGCACAGGCGGCGCGGGCCCAGGTGCCGATCTCCTCCTGTGCCGGCGCATCGCCGCAGTGGCCGACGACCACCTTGCGCTCGAGTCGCAGCCGGGCGGCGATGAACCCGAACTCCCGGTCGCCGTGCGCGGCCTGGTTCAGGTTCATGAAGTCCATGTCGATGTCGGCCCACGGGATCTCGCGGTTGTACTGGGTGTGCAGGTGGAGGAACGGCTTGTCGAGCGCCTCGAGGCCGGCGATCCACATCTTGGCCGGGCTGAACGTGTGCATCCAGGTGACGAGGCCAACGCAGGCGGGGTCGGCATTCGCCTCGCGGACCAGCGCAAGGATCCCGTCGGAGCCGGTCAGGACGGGCTTGACCACCACCCGGACCGGGATGGCCGGCGCCGCATCGATGCAGCGTAGCGAGCTACTCGCGCAGCGCGGCCAGGCGCATCAGGCCGCCCCTGCCTTCGCCCGCGCGCGCAGGCCTCGCAGCGTCTTCATGACGTTGTTCTCGCCCCGCCCGAAGTAGTCGTGCAGGCGGACGTACTCCCGGTACAGCACGTCGTAGGTCGCTGTGGCGCCGGGGTCGGGCTCGTAGACGAGGTCCTTGAGCCGGGACATCGCTCGGGCGGCGTCCTCGATCGTGGCGAAGCCGCCGGCATCCACGCCGGCCGCCACGGCACCGAACATCGCGGAGCCCAGGGCCGGGGTCTGGTCCGAACCGGAGAGCCTGAACGGCCGGCCGGTCACGTCCGCGTAGATCTGCATGATCAGCGGGCTCTTCTCGGCCAGGCCTCCGCAGGCGATGACCTCGTTGACCGGGACGCCGTTGGCCTCGAGCGCCTCCATGATCACGCGGGTCCCGTACGCGGTCGCCTCGACCAGGGCCCGGTAGATCTCCGGTGCCGTCGTCGCCAGCGTGGCACCGACCAGCAGGCCGCCCAGCTCGGCGTCGACCAGCACGGACCGGTTGCCGTTCCACCAGTCGAGGGCGAGGAGGCCGGACTCCCCGGGTGCGAGGAGCCCGGCCTGTTCCTGGAGGAGCACGTGGATGTCGAGGTCGCGCGCGCGCGCCTGGGCCTGGTAGGACTCGGGGACCGCGTGCTCGACGAACCACGCGAAGTGGTCGCCGACGCAGCTCTGGCCCGCCTCGTAGCCAAAGTAGCCCGGGATGATCCCGTCCTCGACGTAGCCGCAGATCCCCGGGACGAGGTGCTCCTCATCGCCGAGCACCATGTGGCAGGTGCTGGTGCCCATGATCATGACCATCCGGCCGGGCTCCGTGACCGTGGCGGCCGGGACGGAGACGTGGGCGTCGACGTTGGCGACGGCGACCGCGATGCCGGCCGGGAGGCCCATCCAGGTGGCCGCCTCGGCGGTCAGCCCGCCGGCCCGGTCGCCCGTCGACGAGATGTCACGGCGCATCTTCGTGTCGACGATGTCGGCGAGCCGCGGGTCCAGCGCCTCGAAGTAGGCGCGTTCCGGGAAACCCTCGCGCCTGCTCCACAGGGCCTTGTAGCCGGCCGTGGTGGCGTTGCGCGTCTCGACGCCGGTGAGCCGCCAGATGACCCAGTCGGCGGCCTCGATGAGACGGTCGGCACGGTCGTAGACGTCGGGCGCCTCATCCAGGATCTGGAGTGCCTTGGAGAAGAACCACTCCGAGCTGATCTTGCCGCCGTACTTGGGCAGCCAGGCCTGGCCGGTCCGGATGGCCGTCTCGTTGATCCTGTCCGCCTCCGGCTGCGCCGCGTGGTGCTTCCACAGCTTGACCCAGGCGTGGGGGTTGGCGCGCAGGTCGGGCAGCAGCGCCAGCGGGGTGCCGTCCGAGAGGGTGGGCATCATCGTGCAGGCGGTGAAGTCGATGCCCAGGCCGATGACGTCTCGCCCGTCCACGCCGGCCTGGCGCAGGACGGCGGGAACCGTCTCGGAGAAGACCCTGAGGTAGTCCTCGGGGTCCTGGAGCGCCCAGTCCGGCGGCAGTGGTACCTGCCGGTCCGCGAGGGGCAGGCGCTCGTCGATGACGCCGTTGCTGTAAGGCCACACCGCCGTGGCCAGCTGGCGCCCGTCGGCGACGTCCACCAGGATGGCGCGACCCGACTCCGAGCCGAAGTCCACGCCGATCGCGTACCTGCTCAAGGTGCATCTCCTGCCGCGTACAACACCCGGTGCGCGCCCGCCGCCGCAGCGGAGCGGCGCGAAGATCGCGGGATGGGACGGCCCCGGTGCGTCTTCATGATGACAACATCCACGCGGGCCGTTATCGTTCCCGTTACCGTTCACGCTACCACACCACCACAATCCCCAACCGTTCCGCAACGCGGACGGCCAGCCGCCAGGAGCACGCGAGAGTTGCAGCGCCAGCACAGGGTCACGATCAAGGAGATCGCCCGGATGACGGGCGTCTCGACGCAGACCGTCTCGCGCGTCATCAACAAGCGGCCCGACGTCTCGCCGGACACACGCCGGGCGATCGAGGCGGCCATCGAGGAGCACGGCTTCCAGCCGAGCGCCGTGGCCCGGAGCCTGGTCCGGCGACGCAGCCAGATGCTGGGCGTGATCGTGGCCGGCCTCAAGTACTACGGCGTCGCGCAGACCGTCAATGGCATGACCGAGGCCGCCGAGGCCGAGGGCTACTCGATCATCCTCAAGGAGCTCGCCAGCTTCGACGTACCGGACATCGTGCCCGTCGTCGAGTTCTTCGTTGCGCACCGGGTCGAGGGGATCATCTTCGCCCCGCCCCAGATGGGCGCCAACCTCCGCCACCTCCAGGACATGCTGCCGAAGTCGACGCCGCCGGTCATCTTCCTCAAGGCCGAGCCGTCCCCGCGCTTCGCGTCCATCAGCATCGACAACGAGGCGGCAGCCGGGACTGCGGTCCGCCACCTGCTGGCGCTGGGCAGGCAACGGGTCGCGCACCTGGCGGGTCCGCTCGAGTGGCGCGAGGCCCGCGACCGGAGGGACGGGTGGCTGGCGGCCCTTGCGGAGGCCGGGCTGGAGCCCGGACCCATGGTCGCCGGCGACTGGACCGCGGCGAGCGGCGCCAAGGCGTTCGCGGGGATCCTCGAGGCGGACCCGACGGTGGATGCCCTGTTCGCCGCGAGCGATCAGATGGCACTGGGCGCCCTCCACGTGGCCAACAAGCGCGGGATCCCAATCCCGGACCAGCTCGCGGTGGTCGGCTTCGACGGCCTCCCGGAGGCCTCCGAGTTCACGCCGTCGCTGACGACGATCCGCCAGCCCCTGCAGGAGATCGGCAAGCTCGCCGTCCACGAGTTGATCGCCTCGCTGGGCGGCGAGACCGCGCCCATCGCCAGGGCAATTACGGTGCCGACGGAGCTGATCCTCGGCGACAGCGCACCGCCAGCCGTGGCTGCGGCCACGGCCACGGATCGCGTGCCGGAGCCGGCAACGGCCTGAGCGCCACCACCTGATCGCCGCGGGACGGGCCGGGGACACGGATCGACGGGCTGCACCTACCATGGCTGCCATGGACGCCACCACCGAAACGCCCGGGATGCACCCTGCCGACAGCCACGATCTGATCCGCGTGCACGGCGCGCATGTGAACAACCTCAAGGACGTCAGCCTCGAGATCCCGAAGCGCCGGCTGACGGTGTTCACCGGCGTCTCCGGATCGGGCAAGAGCTCGCTGGTGTTCGACACGATCGCCGCGGAGTCCCAGCGGATGATCAACGAGACCTACAGCGCCTTCGTGCAGGGCTTCATGCCGACGCTGGCGCGGCCCGACGTCGATGTCCTCGACGGGCTGACGACCGCGATCATCGTCGACCAGGAGCGGATGGGTGCCAACGTTCGCTCCACGGTCGGCACGGCCACGGACGCCAACACGATGCTGCGCATCCTCTTCAGCCGGCTCGGGCAGCCCCACGTCGGCTCGCCCCAGGCGTTCGCCTTCAACGTCCCCTCCGTGCGCGGGGCCGGGGCGATCACCGTCGAGCGCGGCGGCGGCAAGACCGAGAGGAAGACCTTCACCGTGGCCGGCGGGATGTGCCCCAACTGCGAGGGCCGGGGCTCGGTCTCCGATATCGACCTGGCCCAGCTGTTCGACGACTCCAAGTCCCTCGCCGAGGGTGCGCTCACCATCCCGGGCTACCAGGCGGGCGGCTGGAACTACCGCCTCTATGCGGGTTCCGGCTTCGTCGACCCCGACAAGCCGATCCGGGACTACACGGAGCGGGAGCGCCACGACCTTCTCTACCGGGATCCGGTGCGGATGAAGATCGAGGGCATCAACATGACCTACGAGGGGCTGGTGCCGCGGATCCAGGGCTCGTACCTGTCCAAGGACGTGGAGGCGATGCAGCCCCACATCCGGGCGTTCGTGGAGCGGGCGGTGACGTTCGCCGACTGTCCCCGGTGCGGTGGCACCCGGCTCAACGAGGCGGCGCGCTCATCGAGGATCAACGGGATCAACATCGCGGAGGCCTGTGCGCTGCAGATCAGCGACCTGGCCGAATGGGTCCGTGGCGTCCGCGAGTCGTCGGTGGCGCCGCTGCTGGCGGCCCTGGGGGAGACGCTCGACTCGTTCGTGGAGATCGGGCTGGGCTACCTCTCGCTCGACCGGGCGTCGGGCACGCTGTCGGGCGGCGAGTCGCAGCGCATCAAGATGATCCGCAACCTCGGCTCCTCGCTCACCGACGTCACCTACATCTTCGATGAGCCCACCATCGGGCTGCACCCGCACGACATCCAGCGGATGAACGGCCTCCTGCTGCAGCTTCGCGACAAGGGCAACACGGTGCTCGTGGTCGAGCACAAGCCGGAGACGATCGCGCTCGCCGATCACGTCGTCGACCTCGGCCCGGGCGCCGGGACGGCAGGCGGCTCGGTCTGCTTCGAGGGCACGGTGGAGGGGCTTCGGGCCAGCGGCACCGTCACCGGCCGCCATCTCGATGACCGGGCGGCCCTCAAGGCCACGGTGCGGTTGCCCAGCGGCACGCTCGAGGTCCGCGGCGCCAGCGCCCACAACCTCCAGGACATCGATGTCGACTTCCCGCTCGGCGTGCTTGTCGTGGTCACCGGCGTCGCCGGCTCCGGCAAGAGCTCGCTGGTGCACGGGTCGATCCCCGCCGGTACGGGCGTGGTGTCGGTCGACCAGGCCCCGATCCGTGGCTCGCGGCGGAGCAACCCGGCGACATACACCGGGCTGCTCGACCCGATCCGGAACGCGTTCGCGAAGGCCAACGGCGTGAAGCCCGCGCTGTTCAGCGCCAACTCCGAGGGCGCCTGCCCCAACTGCAACGGCGCCGGCGTCATCTACACCGAGCTGGGCTTCATGGACACCGTGGCCACGACCTGCGAGGAGTGCGATGGCAAGCGGTTCGAGGCCAGCGTCCTGGAGTACAGGCTCGCCGGGCGGGATATCAGCGAGGTGCTCGCGATGTCGGCCACCGAGGCCGAGGCATTCTTCGGCACCGGCGATGCGCGTACACCGGCGGCACACGCCATCCTCGTCCGGCTCGCCGACGTCGGGCTCGGTTACCTCAGCCTCGGCCAGCCGCTCACGACGCTGTCCGGCGGCGAGCGTCAGCGGCTCAAGCTCGCCATCAACATGGGCGAGAAGGGCGGCGTCTACGTCCTCGACGAACCGACCACCGGCCTCCACCTCGCCGACGTGGAGCAGCTCCTCGGCCTGCTCGACAGGCTCGTGGACTCCGGCAAGTCGGTCATCGTCATCTCCCACCACCAGGCGGTGATGGCGCATGCCGACTGGATCATCGACCTCGGCCCCGGTGCCGGCCATGACGGCGGCCGCATCGTCTTCGAGGGCACGCCGGCCGATCTCGTCGACGCCCGCTCCACCCTCACCGGCGAGCACCTCGCGGCCTACATCGGCGCTTGATCGGGGGAGCCTCAGCCGTCCAGCGCGGCCGCCTCGACGCAGCAGGTCACGACCCCGAGGCGGCCGAGCCTCTGGAACGTGGCGCGCCGGCGGACCGTCCAGGCAGCGACCTCGAGCCCTGCCTCGTGAGCCGTCCGCATCGACGCCGGGGTGATCGCGCCCCACAGGACGGCGATGCCGCGGCAGCCGAGACCGAGCGCCAGCGAGAGCGTGGCGGGTGCCATGTCGGCGGTGTTC
Source organism: uncultured Chloroflexia bacterium (assembly GCA_963713975.1). Classification (GTDB taxonomy): domain Bacteria; phylum Chloroflexota; class Limnocylindria; order Limnocylindrales; family CSP1-4; genus CAIXZV01. The sequence goes on along the minus strand of OY970218.1, from coordinate 2,396,095 downwards.
AGCCAGCGTCCCCAGCCGGGGAGCAGGTCCGCCATCGCGACCAGCGCGGGTGGGTCGAACGAGGACACGATCGCGTTCCGGGGTTCCGCGCCGCGGGCGGCGCGCAGGACGGCGGCGGTCGCCTGCCCGTGATCCTCGCCCTTGAGCTCGACGTCCAGCCATGCGCCGGGGAGCTCCGCGAGGACCGTCGCCAGCCGGGGAACGCCGAGGACCTCGAGATTGGCGACGTCGAGCGCGTCCACGGCCTCCGGGTGATGCTGCACCCGGGCCAGGGTTGCATCGTGGAGGACCATCGGGACCCGGTCACGGGACAGCCGGACGTCGAGCTCCACTCCGTCACAGCCAGGGATCCGCATGGCGGCGCGGAAGGCCTCGAGCGTGTTCTCGGGCGCCGCCCGCCAGTCGCCACGGTGCGCGAGTCGCAGCGGCCGGGTCGGCATCACTCGATCACGACCCGTGCGGCCAGGCCGAAGTGGTCCGATGGGAACAGCGTGGGATCCCCGATGGCCGGGCGGTCGAAGACCAGCCGGGCATCCTCCGCGCGCACCGCACCACGCAGCCAGATGTAGTCGAGACAGCCGGGATCGCCGTCCTTGTCCGCCGCCGGGGCCACCAGCCCGGACGGCCAGGTGACCGCCGGATCTACACCGTTGGCATCGGCGTAGGCGGACCCGAATCCCGCGGCCCGCATCCGGCCATACGCCGGCTCGGTGGGTTCCGCGTTGAAGTCCCCGACCACGATCAGCGCGTCATGCGGTGGCGAGGCATCCAGCCAGGCTGCCAGCGCCTCCACCTGGGCATCGCGAAGCGCCCCGTCAGCCGGAACATGGTGGAGGTGAGCCACGGCAACGACCAGTCGCGCGCCACCGGGGAGGACGACCTGCACCCGGTGGGCGGACCGGGTCGCGCCCAGGTCGAGGCGGTCGGCGTCGGTGGCGACCAGCGGCGCCCGGACCAGCAGGCTGTTGCCATACTCCGGACGGCCCGCCCAGCCACGGACGGCCTCGTAGCGACCCTCGCCGGCTGCTCCCATCAGCCGGTCCTGCTGCAGCGGGTACACGACCTCGTTGAGCCCCATCAGGTCCGGCTGGAGGGCCGCCATGTCGGCAAGCAGGAGCGGCAGCCGCTCGTCCCAGCGATCAGCGAGGTTGCGGATGTTGAGCGTCGAAACGAGCAGGCGGTCCATGGGCGCGGGCTCCTCCGTCAGACGGGCGGCGGCGATGCCGGCAGCTGCGCCGCGGGCTGGTCGATCGGGATGGTGAAGGTGAACACGGAGCCACGGCCCTCCTCCGAGTCGACCCGGATCTTCCCTCCGTGCCCCTCGACGACGTTGCGTGCGATGGCGAGGCCAAGGCCGGTCCCCCCACCGCGCATGCGGGCCCGATCGGCCTTGTAGAAGCGCTCGAAGATCCGCGCCCGGTCGGTCCTGCCGATGCCGATCCCATGGTCGATGACGGCAACGGCGACCGCGTTCCGATCCCGGCGGACCTCCACCCGGACATCACCGCCGTCCGGGCTGAACTTGACGGCGTTGTGGACCAGGTTGACCACGACCTGGCCGAGGCGCGACTCGTCGCCACGTACCGTGGGCAGGTCGGGGGCCGCGTCCACGACGAGGGTCACGCCGTTGCGCTCGGCGAACAGCCGCAGGCGATCCGTGGCGGCCGCTGCCAGCCGGCCGAGGTCAACGTCCTCGTCGCGCTGGAGCTGCGATCCGCCCTCGATCCGGGCGAGGTCCAGCATCTCGTTGACCATCTGGGCGAGGTGTCCCGACTCGACCTCGATCAGGGCGATGCGCTCCCGCATCCGCGGCGGGACGTCGGCCATCTCGGCCTCGCGCGCGAGCGTCTCCGCGAGCAGCGTCACCGTCGACAGCGGCGTCCGCAGCTCGTGCCCCAGGTTGTCGATGAACTCCGTGCGGATCTGCTGGAGGCGTCTGAGCTCCGTGACGTCCTCCAGCGTCACGGCCAGGTCGTCGAGCGCGTGACGGTGGGCACGCACGTGGAGCAGCGTCTGGTCGTTACGGCCTGCCCTGGCCTCGGTGACGCCCGACCCGCCCGTGGTCACGCCGTCCAGGAACGCCTCGAGACGGGCGTCCAGGAACGCCTCCATCACGCTGCGTCCGGGCAGGATGCCGGGCGCGACGCCAAGGAGCTCGTGGGCACGGGGATTGGCGGTGACGATGCGGTGGTCGCCGTCGATCCGCAGCACGCCAACGGGAAGGATGTCGCAGACTTCCGTCCCGGCCGATGGCATCGCGGCCGGCTCCGAGACTACCGGACGCAGGGGCTCCAGGGCGGCGCGGGAGGTCGCCAGGCTGTCCAGCTCGTTTGCCCGCCGGCGCATCACCAGCAGGGCGGCCGCGAGCGCAATGGCCAGCCCCACGACCGCGATGACCAGCAGGCCTTCCATGCCGGCGAGCATCGCACAGGCCGCCGTCAGCGCGCGCGCCGGACGCCGGGTCCTGCCGGGCCGCGGAGGCCGCCGATGTCCATACCCGTCGCGGCCGCCCACGGAGCGAGCAGCGCCGCGAAGATCGGGGCATCGAATGCATGGCGCAGGGCGGTCACGTGGCCAGCGCGGGCGGCCAGGCGCCGGACGCGGGCCGCCACCGCCGGCGCGAGCCCCTCCACCGGGACGGCGGCCGCGACGTCCCTGGCGGCCAGGAGGGCCGAGATGCGCAGCGCCTCGTCCTCGTCGCGATCGAGCGCCTCGGGCCACGGCCGGTCGTCCCCCACGATCCCGTGCGAGGCCTGGATCAGCGCCGCCAGCTCCGCCCGTGTCATCACGGCGGCCCGATCACGGAGGGCGGCGACCTGGTCACCGTTGGGACCATGGCGCGGCTGGTCCACCGACGCCTCCCAGGCGCGCAGCAGCCGCTCCCTGGCACGCCCCCTGAAGGGCTCGGCCAGCAGGTCATCGAGGAACGTCGCGAGGACCAGCTCCGCGGCGACGCCCAGCAGCCCCTCGCGCAGGCCCACCTCGGACCAGCGGTCCGGTGGGACGCGTCGGACGAGCTCCGCCTCAGCGGCCGCGAACGAAGCCAGCGCATCGGGCGGCAGGAACCGGCGGATCGTGGCCAGGAAGGCGATCGGCGGCGGCTCGGCGGCGCACAGGCGGTCCAACTCGTCCGGCGTGAGCTGTTCGACGTGGGCGAGGAACCGCGCGAGGCGCTCGGCCGGCTCGCCGCGGACCAGGTCCGGGCGAGTCGAACGCCGGTCGCCCGGACGCGCCGTGGCCCGCGGCCCCGGCTGGCCGGCCCACGGCGTCCGTGACACCCGGGGGCGATAGCCAGGCCGGCGGGCCCTGCCGGACGGCAGCGGTGCCAGGCCGAGTCGGTCCCCGTCGTACCTCGCCCGGAGGTCGGGGTCGCTCAGCCAGTCGTGGGCGACGTTGATGCGCTTGGCCCGCTCCAGGGCGGCGTCATCGTCACCGGCGACGTCGGGGTGATGACGCTTGAGCAGCGCACGCCAGGCGAGCTCGATGGCCTCCGGGGAGGCGTCCGTCGCAACCTCGAGACGTGCGTACAGATCGTCCACGGGGACCAGCGGGCCGGGCACGGCCGATCGCCGTCCGGGTCAGGCCGGGGTGGCGGCGCGGCCGGCCAGGAAGTCCTCCACCTCGGCGATGGGCCGGACCGACCGCTCGCCGGTGGCGCGGTGCGTCACCTCCACGCCGCCCGCCGCGATGGACCTCGGGCTGACGGTCAGGATCCAGGGCATCCCAAGCAGCTCCGCGTCCGTGAACTTGACGCCGGGCGACTCCTCGCGATCGTCGTACAGGATCTCGTGATCCGGCCCGGCTGCCGTTGCCATGTCGTGGAGACGCTCGGCGGTCTCGGCCACCTGCGGATCCTTGTTGGCCCCGATCGCGACCAGGTGGGCGCGGTAGGGGGCAACCTCGGCCGGCCAGGCGATGCCCTTCTCGTCGTGGTGGGCCTCCACGATGCAGGCGACGTTGCGCCCGAGGCCGATGCCATAGGAGCCCATGACGATCGGGTGCCGCTCGCCGTCCTCGCCCAGGTACTCGGCGCCGAGCGCCTTCGTGTACTTGGTCCCAAGCTTGAAGATGTTGCCCACCTCGATGCCGTTGCGCAGGATCACGGGCCCGCCGCACTCCGGGCAGGCATCGCCATCGCGCACGCTCGCAAGGTCGGCGATCACGTCCGGCGTGTAGTCCCGGGGCACGTTCACGTTGCGCAGGTGATAGCCGGGCCGGTTGGCGCCCGCAACCAGGTTCGGGCTCCTGGCCGCCAGCGCGTCCACGACCACCACGGCGTCCGTGGCCCCGATCGGCGAGCCGTAACCGGGCTCCATGCCGCGCGCCTTGATCTCCTCGATCTGCGCCGGGCGGAGCCCGCCGGTTGCCTTGATCGCGTTCACAAGCTTGGTCTCGTTGACATCGTGGTCACCGCGGACGATCGCGACCACGAAGCGGCCGTCACCGGCGACGAAGAAGGTCGCCTTCGCGGTGCGGCTCGTGGGAATGTCCAGGAACGCGGCCAGGCCGTCGATCGTCGTCGCGTCGGGGGTGGCAACGTCCTCGACCGGGAGAAGATCCTCCGCGGCCGGCTCCGCAGCGGTGGTCGGGGCGACCTGGCGGTTGGCCGCGTACCCGCACGACTCGCACAGGACCAGCACGTCCTCACCGGCCGGGTTCAGGAACATGAACTCGTGGGCAAGCGAGCCACCCATCATCCCGACGTCCGAGGAGACGGCCACGGTGTCCAGGCCCAGGCGCTCGAAGATGCGTGTGTAGGCCCGGTGGTGAGCCCAGTAGGCGGTGTCCAGCCCCGCCTCGTCGCGATCGCAGGTGTAGCTGTCCTTCATCACGAACTCGCGCACGCGGATGAGGCCGCCACGGGACCGGGGCTCGTCGCGGAACTTCGTCTGGAAGTGATAGACGATGAACGGCAGCTGGCGATAGCTCTTGACGATGTCGCGCAGCAGGTCCGCCACGACCTCCTCGTGGGTCATGGCCAGGACCATGTCCCGGTCCGCGCGATCCTTGAAGCGCGCCATCTCCGGGCCGATCACGTCGTAGCGGCCGGTCTCGCGCCACAGGTCCGCGGGATGGACGACCGGCATCTCCATCTCCTGGCCGCCGATGGCGTTGAGCTCCTCGCGGATCACCTGTTCCACTCGCTTGTTGACGCGGAACCCGAGCGGGAGCAGCGAGTAGATGCCAGCGCCCAGTTGGCGCACGTAGCCGGCGCGCAGGAGCAGGCGGTGGGATGGCATCTCCGCTTCGGAGGGGTCGTCGCGGAGCGTGGTGAAGAACAGGTGGGAAAGGCGCATGGCCGGAAGTCTACCGGTCGCCGCGGATCGCCTCTGTCCTTATTCGATTCGTCCGACGGGTAGGGGGCCCGAAGCCGGTATGCTGAGGGGCGGCAAGCCGGGGATCAGATCAGACCGCGACGACCGCTCGCCTCGTCCCACCGCCCACACCCGCATTCGAGGCGCACCGGAGCCGTGGAAGGCATCACGCTCACGCTCGTCATCGTTATCGGCCTCGCCGTTGCCTTCGACTATGTCAACGGCTTCCACGACACCGCCAACGCGATCGCCACCTCCGTCGCGACCAAGGCGCTCCGACCCCAGTACGCCATCGCGATGGCGGCCGCGTTCAACTTCATCGGTGCGTTCGCGGGCACCGCCGTGGCCAAGACGATCGGCGCGGGCCTCGTGAACGAAGCCAGCACGACACAGGCGATCGTCGCTGCCGCCCTGATCGGGGCGATCACGTGGAACCTCATCACCTGGCGGCTCGGCCTGCCGAGCTCGAGTAGCCACGCCCTCATCGGCGGGCTGCTGGGGGCGACGATCGTCGGCGCGGGTTGGGACGAGCTGAACCTGCCGGGGATCTGGAGCAAGGTCATCGTGCCCCTGGTCACGTCGCCGATCATCGGCTTCTCCATGGCTCTCGTGCTGATGGTCACGCTCTACTGGGCCTTCCGACGTGTGCAGCGCCGCCCCCTTGCCAAGGGGTTCCGGAGGGCCCAGGTGGTCTCGGCCGGCTTCATGGCCTTCGCCCACGGCTCCAACGATGCCCAGAAGACGATGGGCATCATCACCCTCGCCCTGGTCGCCGGAGGCGTCCTCCCCAACGCCGACACGATCCCGTGGGAGGTGATCGTCATCTCGGCGACGGCGATCAGCCTTGGTACCGCGGCGGGCGGCTGGCGGATCATGCACACGATGGGCCACAAGGTCGTGGAGCTGGAGCCCATTCACGGATTCGCCGCGGAGACGACCGCCGCGACCGTTATCTACGGCGCGGCCCACTTCGGCATGCCGGTCTCGACCACGCACGTGATCTCGAGCGCGATCATGGGCGTCGGCTCGAGCAAGGGCCGCAAGGGCGTCCGCTGGGGCGTCGCCCGGAACATCTTCGGCGCCTGGGTCCTCACCTTCCCCGCGACCATGACCGTCGGCGCCCTGGCCTGGTACATCCTCAACGCAATCGGCCTCAGGTGAACGTCATCGGCGGCCGGCGGCCGCACCCCGACACCTTGCCCGCCACGAACCAGCGAAAGGAACCCCGATGGTGCGACTGATCCCCAAGGACGAGCGGTTCCAGGACCTGTTCGTCGAGGACGCCCAGGTCCTGCTCGAAGCGGCCCGCAAGCTCGAGGACATGATCGGCGTCTATGACCGGCTGGACGAGCGCGTGGCGGAGATTCGCGCCCTCGAGCATCGCGGCGACGAGATCGACACCGAGGTCGAGGTCCGTCTCGACCGCGCGTTCATCACGCCGTTCGACCGCGAGGACATCCACGACCTGGTGTCCCGCCTCGATGACGTGCTGGACGGGATCCAGGAGATCGCCGAGACGTTCGTCATCTACGACGTCAAGGCGCCAACGGATGACGCTCGCCACCTGGCAGGCATCCTCGCGGCCCAGGCCAACCAGCTCAACGAGGCGGTCGGCAAGCTCGACGGGATGAAGGGCATCGAGCCCAACCTCAAGCAGATCCACGACCTCGAGAACGAGGCGGACGGCCTGTCCCGGGCGGCAGTGGCCCGCCTGTTCCGCGACCGGGTCGAGGCAATCGAGGTCATCAAATGGCGCGACGTCTACCTCGCGCTGGAGAACACGATCGACGCCGCCGAGGACGCGGGCGAGGTCATCGAGCGGATCATCGCCAAGAACGCCTGACCGATCCGGATGGGTCGTGGGCCGATCAGCCCGGGCGGCGGAACACGTAGCCCACGCCGCGGACGGTGTGCAGGAACTGCGGCGCCGCTGGATCCTCCTCCAGCTCGGCCCGCAGCCAGTGGACGTGGACGTCGACCGTGCGGGTCTCGCCCGCGTAGTCGTAGCCCCAGACCCGCTCCAGGAGCTGCTCGCGGGTGAAGACCTGGCCTGGGTTGCGCACCAGGAACGCGAGCAGCTCGAAGGCCTTGGGCTTGAGCGGCACGGCCTGCCCGTCGCGCAGCACGCGGTGGCCGGCGAGGTCCACCTGGACCGTTCCGAGGTCGATCACCGGCTGGGCCTGGGTTGCCGCAGCCTGCTCGGCCCTGCGGAAGATCGCGCGGATCCGGGCGGTCAGCTCCCGGAGGCTGAACGGCTTGGTGACGTAGTCGTCGGCACCGAGCTCGAGGCCGACCACCTTGTCCACCTCGCCGTCGCGGGCCGTCAGCATGATGATCGGGACGGCCGATTCGGCTCGCAGGATCCGGCAGACCTCGACGCCTGACAGCTCGGGCAGCATCAGGTCGAGCAGGACAAGGTCCGGGTGTTCCGCCCGGAAGGTGACCAGGGCCTCCCGTCCGTCGGCCGCGGGAATCGCACGATACCCCTCGAGCTCGAGCGCCTCGACGAGGGTCTCGCGGAGCGTCGTCTCGTCGTCCACGACGAGGATCGTGCGGGCCATGTGCCCTTGATCGTCGGGCCGGCGCGTTAACGCCGTGTTCACGGGGCGTTCATGTCCTGTTCCGCCACCGGATGGCGCCGCGCTCCCGGTCACCGTCGAGATGCTCAGGCCGACGCGGCGAGAAGCGCGACCGCGGCGTCCAGGCGGGCCAGCGTTCGGTCGCGGCCGAGTGCCACGAGCGTGTCGAACAGGGGCGGCGTGGCCGTCTTCCCCGTCGCGGCAACGCGGATGGCCATGAACAGGTCGCCGGCCTTCCAGCCGCGCGCCTCGACGAGGGCGCGCAGCGGCGGCTCCAGCTCCTCTGCCTGCCAGGTGACGTCGTCGTGCGCGGCAAGCACGTCGCGCGCAGCGCTGAGGCCGTCCCGCGTCGTTGCCGCGTCCCAGCGCTTCGGGATGATCGCGGTCGGTTCCACCTCGAGGTCGTCAGTCCAGAGGAAGCCCACGGCGTCCGGCAGGGCCGCGAGGGTCGCGATGCGCTCGCGGACGATCGGCAGCAGCGAGCGGACGTCCTCGCGGGACGGCAGCCGCCCGATCTCGCCAGCAACGTGCGACGCCTCCAGGAAGGGCATCAGCCGCTCCACCAGGTCGTCATCGTCAAGGCGTCGGATCCACTGCCCGTTGAGCCACTCCAGGCGCTCCCGGTCGAAGCGGGCGCCGCCCTTCTGGACCTTGCCCAGGTCGAACCGCTGCACGATCTCCTCGATCGTGAGCACGTCCTCCTCCGTGCCCGGCGACCAGCCGAGGAACGAGAAGTAGTTGACCAGGGCCTCGCGCAGGAATCCCTGGGCCGCGTAGTCCGCGACCGCAGTCTGGCTCTTGCGCTTGCTCATCTTGGTCCCGTCCGGGTTGAGGATGAGCGGGAGGTGGGCGAAGGCGGGCAGTGGGTAGCCAAGCGCCTCGAACAGCAGGATGTGCTTGGGCGTGTTGCTGACGTGGTCCTCGCCACGGATGACGTGGCTGATGCGCATCGCCATGTCATCGACCACCACGGTGAAGTGGTAGAGCGGATTGCCATCGCCGCGCACGATCACGAAGTCGCCGCCGAGGTTGGCGGTGTCGATCTCGACGCGGTCGCGGACCAGGTCGTCCCAGCCCACGATGCCCGGCCGGACCCGGAAGCGCAGGGCGCCGCGGCGGCCCTCCGCGGCCTTCGCCGCCCGCTCCTCGGAGGTCAGCGTCGCGCAGCGTCCCAGGTAGCGCGCCGGCAGCTTCGCCGCCTCTTGCGCCTTGCGGTCCGCCTCGAGCTCCTCGGGGGTGCAGTAGCAGGGATAGGCGCGATCGCCCGCCAGCAGCTGCTCGGCGGCTGCCCGGTAGTCGTCAAGGCGGGCCATCTGGCGATACGGCGCGTACGGGCCAGCTTCCTCCTGGCCGTCCACACCGGGGCCCTCGTCCCACGTGATGCCCAGCCAGTGGAGGCCGTCGAGGATGTCCTTCTCGAACGCCGCCGTGCTGCGGGCGACGTCCGTGTCCTCGAGGCGGAGGACGAAGGTGCCGCCGGTGTGCCTTGCGAGCAGGTAGTTGAACAGCGCCGTCCGCGCTGTCCCGATGTGCAGGGGTCCGGTCGGGCTGGGCGCGATGCGGACGCGGATGTCGGATGGCATGCCCGGATTGTAGGGGGCGCCGTCGGGATGCCCGACCTGGGCTCGATCCGCCCGGTGGTGGACAGCGCGCAAGTGGACGGTCAGGTCCCGAGCGGCGCGGGCACCTGGTGGAACAGCGCGGGATCGGCCTCCCCGGGCAGCACCCGGATCAGGGCTGCGGGCCGGAGTCCGAGCGTCGCGCGCCCGCGCGGCCCGTCCAGCGTGAGCGAGTCCAGCGACTCCGAGCGCGCCAGGATCGTGACATGGGCGCCCGGCGTCAGCGCCCGCGCCTCGAGGTAGGAGAGCAGGCCCGGGTCCTCCTCGGCCTCCTCGGTGATGCGCAGGACGGTGGCCCTGGTGCCGGACTCCAGCTCGGAGAGCGGCAGTCCCGCGGGGCGCCGCCTAGCGGTCTCGAGGTCGATCGGATTGCCGTGCGGGCACGTCTCCGGGTGCCCCAGCAGCTCGTCCAGCCGTGACTCCACGCGGGGCGACAGTGCCCCCTGGAGACGCATCGCCTCCACGTCGCTCTCCGCCCAGGACAGGCCCACCACCGACGTGAGCAGCCACTCGAGCAGCGCGTGGCGGCGGAAGATGGCATCGGCGGCGGTCCGGCCGGCCGTGGTGAGGGCCAGGCCACGGCCGGTGGCGGGCTCGAGGAGCCCGTCCGAGGCAAGCCGACGGCACATCTCGCTGGCGGCCTGAGTAGACACCCCGACGTGCCGACCGAGCTGGGCGGAGGTGGCCACCCGCCCCTCCGATCCCATGACCCGGAGGGCGAGGAGGTACTCCTGGGCAGCCGCGGAGATGTCGGCGCTGTCGGTTCGGCGCATGGCGCCAGTCTACGGCCCGGGGTCCTGCGATCCGGGTCCGTTCCACAAGCGGGCCACCGCTCCGGCAAAGGCCAGCAGGTAGACGACGACCACCAGCGCGCCCAGCACGGTCGCCTCGACCTCCGTGCGCGGCAGCGACCCTACAGAGAGGACGGCCGCCGCCGGGACGGCGACCACGATCGCGACGATGGTGGCGAAGGCCGAGGCCGCCGCAACCACGGGTACCGCATAGAGCCCGGCGAGCACGAGTGGCTGTGCCAGCAGGAGCACGGTGGGAAGGTGCTCGGGACAGGACGCGGAGAAGCTGGCACATCCGGTGATGACCGCGAGCAGGGTGCCCAGGGCGTAGCCGATTGGCGGCCAGGCGATGCCCGCGATGACCAGCCGCCAGCGGCGGCCGGGGCGCCGGGCGAGCGCGAGGAGGTTTGCGGGGTCCGCCCGACGAGCCAGGGATTCGATGTCCGGCATTGGCGCCGGGGCGGTCGCCGGGTCGGCGGCTGCCGGCCCGCCCGACGCGCCAGGTGCGACTGGCCCGGTCCGGCGGGCGCCCGCGTCCGCCCGAGGCGCCCAGGTGGGCCCCGCGTCGGCGCGATCGTCGAAAGTCCACGCCCGGGTCCCCCACTCCGCTCCGCCGTCCGTCGCCGTGGTGTCCGGCCCCGTGGCGTCCGCGCCCGTTGCATCCATTCCTCTCCAGCGGGCGCGCGCGAGGTACTCGGGGCCGTGCTTGCGGGGATCGGCGTACTCCCGCGGATTGATCGTCCAGTAGGTTCCCGATGACGGCCCGTACCAGGCGCCACCGTCCCAGTCCGGATCGAGCGGCGTGGCCGCCTCGTCGTACGTGGTGGAGCCCGGTGTGGCCTTGCGCGGACCTCGCCGGTGATGGTGCCGGTCGGCGCCGCCGGGACCCGAGGCCCCCGAGCCCGCGCCACCCGACGCCGACCCCCTACCCTGCCCGGTCCTCCGCTCCCGGCCGGCCGCTCCGGCGGTGCCCGATCCGGCGGCGTCGGCCGCCCCGCCGCCAGCCGGACCGCCGGCGGTCCGCCGTGCACGCCAGGCGTCACGAGACGCGCGCGCCCTCGCAGGGTCCGCTCGCGAAGGCGTTCCGGCTGGCCGGCTGCCGTCGGATCCCCAGCTGCCAGGGGGTCGCAGCCGCCCGTCGGCGTCCACCAGGCGCTCGTAGGCAGCCTGGATGGCGAGGAAGCGCGGCAGCGCCCGCTCGCCGGCCGCGTCCGGGTGGTACGTCTTCGCGAGCCGTCTGTAGGCCGACCGGATCTCGTTCAGGGAGGCACCGGGCGCCACGCCGAGCGTCCGGTACGGATCTCCCTGGAACGTCATCGTGGCGCCTCCGCGGGACGGTGGAGGTGGGCCGGTCCGGGCCCCGGCAACGACATGGCCCTAGCCGGTGAGCTCACCCACCGGTGCGAGGTCGAACGAGGCGACGGCCTCTGCCGCGACCCGCCCATGCGGATCCACGTCCGGCGGACGGTGATACCGGGCGAGCACGCGGAGGGTCTGCCCCTCGAGCACGCCGACCTGGCGGAGCGCCTCAACGCCGGCGGCCCACGTGCCGCGCTCGTACCCGTCGCCGTCCTCGATCTTGATGGCCAGGCCGGACGCCGGCGAACCTTCACCCCGTGCGCCGGCCAGGATCCCGACGCCGCGCAGGGCCTCCATGCCGCTCTTGGACACGACGCGCCCCGGGGCCGCCTTCATCAGCGACGTGTCCAGCCGGTCGCGGTTGCCGCCGATCAGCTCCGGGTGCGCCGTCATCGCATCCCGGACCGCCAGGAGGTGATGGGCCAGCGGAGCGCGCGTGTCGCTCGAGGGGATCGACTCCGGGTCAGCCAGCGTGGCATAGGCACGCGCGATCTCGCGCAGCGGGAAGGCATACGTCAGGAGCCCGCATCCGTCGATGCCGGTCACGAGCCGATCGGGTGCCGCGCCGAACAGGTCCCCTACCGTCTCCCGGTAGGCAGCCTGTGCCGGATGCTCCTCCTGCCAGTACGTCTCGGGCTCCCAGTCACCCAGCTTCGCCAGCAGGATGAACGCGGAGTGCTGCCCGGAACACATGTGCCGGAGCGGCCCGGGGCGCTCTCCGTCCCTCGCCAGCCGCGCGGCGGTGACGGCATCAAGCGGCATGCCCTCGGTGCCACAGGTCAGCAGGGTCTGCGAGATGCCGATCCGGCGGTACATGGCCTGGATCGTGCGCACATGGACGTCCTCGCCGGAGTGGCTCGACGCCATGACCGCGAGCTCCTCGCTGGTCAGGTCGAACTCCTCGCGCCCGCCAGCCCGGAGGAGCGCCACGAGTCCCAGCGGCTTGACCGTCGAACGCAGGTACGCGACGCGGTCCGGGTCACCCAGGAGATGGAGCATCCGGCCCGCGACGTCCACCTCCACGATGTCACCGCGGTGCACCGACTCCACGACGCCGTTGCGCACCTGGCGCACGAGGACGGGTGGCACGGCCCAGCGGGCGGCACGCGTCGTGGCCGATGCGCGCGTGGCGGATCTGGACGTCGAGGGGACCATCGAGCGAGCATAACGCGGCGGGCGCCGCACCACCCGGCGTAACGCCGGCCTCGTGGCGCCACCTGTCACCGGGCCGACCCGCCGCGCGCTAGGATTGGTCCTTGACCGGCAGGCCGTGCCGCCCGGGCGGTTCGCCGCCCGATCCGATCAGCGCGAGGGATTCCCGTGGCGAACTGGCCGAACCTCCATGTGTCCCAGCATCCCGCGGTGCGTCACAAGCTGGGCATCCTCCGGGACGAGAACACCGAGCCCAAGAAGTTCCGCGAGGTGGTCAGGGAGCTCTCGTGGCTCCTGGGCTACGAGGCGCTGGCGGACGCCCACACCCAGCCGCTCCAGATCCGGACGCCCATGGAGTTGATGGACGCCGAGGAGCTGGCGGACCGCATCGGCCTCATCCCCATCCTGCGGGCAGGCCTGGGCATGGTGGACGCGATGCTGGAATTGATGCCGACGGCACATGTCTGGCACCTGGGCCTGTTCCGCGACGAGCGGACGCTGCGCCCCGTCGAGTACTACAACAAGCTCCCGGACACGGCCAACGTGGACCTGTGCCTGATCCTGGACCCGATGCTCGCCACCGGCGGATCGGCGACGGCGGCAATCGAGGTCCTCAAGAAGTGGGGCGCGGTCCGGATCAAGCTCGTGAACCTGATCGCGGCGCCCGAGGGGGTCGAGGCGGTGCTTGCCGCCCACCCCGAGGTCGAGATCTACACGGCCGCCCTGGATCGTCACTTGAACGATGTCGGCTACATCATGCCGGGGCTGGGTGACGCGGGCGACCGCCAGTTCGGGACCGGCGGCGTCGGCTGATCCTTGCGTCACGATATGAACATGGCAGACGAGCAGCGGCTGGTCGGAAGCATGGACCCGAGGAGCGCGCCCGTGCGCGTCGGCGATACCGTCCGCCGCGCGGCAGGAGCCTCTCGTGCGGCGGTCCGCGAGCTGCTCGTCCACCTCGAGTCCGTCGGGTTCGACGGCGCGCCGCGGCACCTGGGCACCGACGACCAGGGTCGAGAGGTCCTCAGCTGGATCGACGGCGACGTCCCGGTGCCGCCGTATCCGGCGTGGGCGATGACGGATCGGGCGCTGGCGGACCTCGGCGCGCTGGTCCGGCGATTCCACGAGGTGACGGCATCGTTCAGGGGCACCACGGCGGACTGGTCTGCCGAGTGGGCCGACCCGGGTGGCGGAACCGTGATCTGCCACAACGACCTGTTCCCGGAGAACGTGATCTTCCGCGAGGGACGCGTCGTGGCGCTGATCGACTTCGCGATGGCGGCCCCGGGCCGCCCGCTGTGGGACGTGGCCATCGCGGCCGAGGTCTGGGGTCCGCTCGGTGATCCCGGCAGACGCGACCAGCACCCGCTGAGCCTCGACGGTATCGCGCGGATCGGTGTCCTCGCCCGGGCCTACGGGCTCGAGCCGGAGCGGGCGGAGGAGCTGTTCGGCGTGATCATCGAGGAGCGTGCGCACGCAACGGCCAACATCCGGGCGGAGATCACCGCCGGCAACGAGTCGTGGATCCACCACTGGACAGAAGCCGGCGGCGACGCACGGATCGCCGCCGACGATGCCTGGATCGCACGCCACCGCTCGGCACTGATCCGGTCAGCCCGAGGCTGAGGTCGGGTCGGCGGCGCCCGTCGTCAGCGCACCGCCTGCTCCACGAGCGCGGTGATCTGCCCCTCCGCTTCGGGTGTCAGCTCCGTCAGCGCGAAGGACGTCGGCCACATGGCGCCCTCGTCGAGGTTCGCATCGGGCTGGAAGCCGAACGTCGCGTAGCGCACCTTGAACTTCGCGGCGGCCTGGAAGAAGCAGATGACCTTGCCGTCCTTCGCGTACGCGGGCATCCCGTACCAGGTCTTCGGCTGGAGTTCCGGCGCGGCGGCCATCACGACCGCGTGGACCCGCTCGGCCATGGATCGGTCCGGCTCCGGCAGCTCGGCGATCTTCGCGAGCAGGTCCTTCAAACCGTCGGCCCTGGCCGACTTCGAGCTGCGGCCGGCGGCCTTCAGCTCTTTCGTGCGCTCCTGCATCGCCTCCCGCTCCTCGGCGGTGAGCGTCTCGGTCGCCTTCGTGGTCTTCATGCGACGTGTCTCCTGTGTCTCAACGGGTCGGGTGATCAGCCGGCCGCGAGCGGCTCGCCGGTCTCGAGCAGGGTCTTGAGGCCTGCGATGATGAACGGCCAGCCAGCGGCGACGTCCGCGATCTGGGTGCTCGTGCCCGGCTCCGTCTCGTGGACCACCATCAGTTTCTGGACGCCCGGACCGGCGGCCTCGATCTCGAACGTGACGCGTGACGGCGGCTCGTCGCCACCACCCCACGCCTGCTTGTAGGTGACGACGAGGCGCCAGGGCGCGTCGGCCTCCAGGACCTCGCCCGTGATCCCGACCTGGCCCTGGGCCGTGCGGAGCTCCCAGGGAGAGCCCTCGGCCCAGTCGGAGTGCACGGTGGAGCCGTACCAGTAGAGGGTCGTGAAGTCGGACTCCGTGAGCGCGCGCCAGATCGCCTCGGGCGTCGCGCGGATGAACGTGGCAAAGACGTGGCGCGGGGCCGTCACTGCGGCCGATGCGGCGGTATCGGGGGACGTCATCGGATCGATCTCCAGGAGGGTCTTGAGGTCCGTGAGCATGTCGGCGGCGCGGATCGCGTAGCGGTCCAGCCAGCGATCGTGGATCCGGCGGATGGGAACCGGATTGAGGTAGTGGTGGCGCTCCCGCCCGACCTTGCGGCTGGTGACGAGGTTCGCCCCCTCGAGAACGCGGAGGTGCTTCATGACGCCGAACCGCGTCATCTCCGGCAGCGCCGCCTCCAGCTCCCCCAGCGTCTGGCCATCACGCTCGAAGAGCCGGTCGAGCAGCGTCCGGCGACTGGGATCGGCCAGCGCACGGAACACCTTGTCGTCCACGCAGGGACCATACGTGACCAGATAGTCACACGTCAATCGCCTGGCTCGCGGAGCCCCCGCCCTCGACGCGGTGGTGTGACACCCAGACTACGGCCATCCCGGAGGTTCGTGACCCTCGGCATGATCGACGAGCACTCGCCCACGGCACAGTCGGGGGCGGAATGTTGTCTGCCCCATCCTCTCCTCCCGTTGTCTGACGAAGCGCGTCGCCCCATGAGCTTGGCCCCGGACCGGCGCGTCGACGAGCGCGGCGCGATGGCGTTCCTCCGCCGCCAGCAGCGCGACTGGAACGTGACGGTGGTCCGCACCTCGCTCGACCGGCTCGCCTACCAGATCGTGTTCCCGTACCTGGGCGTCTACATCGTGGCACTGGGCGCGAGCGCCACCCAGCTGGGCCTCGTCAACAGTCTCGGGCTGCTTGCGGCGGGGCTGGTGAGCCCGTACATCGGCTGGCTCATCGACCGGCACGGTCCCCGCTCGTTCTACCTCGCGGGCATCGGGCTGCTCGCGGTGTCCTACCTCGCCTATGCCGTGGCCCAGAACTGGTACATGGCCATCGCGGCCATGATCGCCTACTGGCTGGGCTACTCGATCAGCGGCCACAGCTGCGCGACGATCTGCGGCAACTGCCTGGTGAACCGCGATCGGGCGACGGCGATGATGGTGTGCGAGACCGTCGGCGCCGGCGTCCTGGGCATCGTCGGGCCCCTGATCGGCGCCCTCATCGTCGCCTCGTCCGGCGTCGTCGACCCGGACGCCATCCGGCCGTTGTTCGTGATCGGGCTGGTCATCACCCTGATCACGTTCGTGATCGTGGCGACCCAGCTGTCCCCGCAGCGCTGGTCGACGGGCTTCGGTCGCGGCGCGCTGTTCGGCGACCTGCGCGAGGTCATGGCGGGCCGGCACCTCAAACGGTGGCTGGTGATCGCGGCCATCGGCGGCCTGCCTGCGGGAATGGTGTTCGCCTTCTCGCAGGTCTACGCCCATGAGATCAAGGGCGCCGACGCACTGGTCCTCGGGGCGATGGCGGCGACGACGGCCCTTGTGTCCATCGTGCTCGCCATCCCGCTCGGGCGACTCGCCGACCGGATCGGCCGCAAGAAGGTCCTGTTCCTGACCGTCCCGCTGTTCTGCATGTCCAACATCGTGCTCATCTGGGCCCCGACTCCCGCCTGGCTCGTCGTCGCCGGCGGGCTCCAGGCGTTCTTCTACCTCGGGGGCCCGATCCAGGCGGCCATGGAGCGCGAGCTCGTGCCCGCGGCCCAGATGGGCCGCTGGATCGGAATCGCCAGGGTCGTGCGCCTGCTGCTGAGCGCGCTCATGGCGCTTGTCGCGGGTCTCATCTGGGACGGGATCGGCCCCGCGTACGTGTTCCTCGCGTACGTCGCGATCGACCTGCTGATCCGGGTCCCGCTGCTCGCGACGATGGGCGACACGCTTCGGCTCGGTCACGCTCCTGCGGGTCCGGCCGAGGCCTGATCGGCCCGGCGCGGGGCCCGGGGCCCGGCCCTCCGCCGTGCCACCCCACCCGGCGCGTATTCTCCCCGACGGGTGTACCGTGCTGGCCGAATGGTTAGGTTCGACCTAACTGTCAACACAGCACGAAGGGGAATGGCATCGACGAGCGGGAGCGTGCGGGCCTCATCGAGGAGGTCCTCGGTGACTATGAGGTCCTTCTTGCCCGGCTGGCCGATGCGAACTCGCCGGAGTTCCTGGAGATCGACATCTCCATGCCCCAGGCGAAGGTGCTGTACCTCCTCGCCGCCGGCGACCTCAACATGTCGGAGCTGGTCGCCCGGCTCGGGGTGACGCTGCCGACAGTCAGCGGCATCGTGGACCGGCTCGTGGAGCACGGGCTGGTCACCCGTCGCGCCACCGGCTCGGACCGCCGGCGCGTGTTCGTCGGCCTGACGCCGTCCGGCTTGGAGCTTGTCGACCGCTTCCGCGACCTCAACGCCCGCCAGGTCAGGGACCTCCTGGGCGTTCTCGACAACGACGACCTGGAACACGTCCGCGACTTCCTGGGCGTTCTCGACCGGGGGGTCAGTCGCCTTTCCGCCGCCGGCCGTCTCCCGGCCGCGCCGCCGACACGTCCCGCACGCCGCGCGACGGGCCGCGTCGTCCCATCCGCCATCCCGATCCCCGCCCTCGCGCCGGCCGCGGCGCACCAGGGTGCACCGAGGAGCACGAAGTCATGAACAAGCGAGCAGTCGCCATCGGGGGCGTGGTGGTCGTCGGCATCGCCGTCGTCGGCATCGCGACGATCGGCCGGTCGCTGGGCGGCCAGACGCCCGAGGTCACCTACGTGACCGCGAGCGCGGCCGTGACGGACGTGCGCGACACCGTCTCGGTGAGCGGCTCCATCCAGCCGGTGGACAGCTACGGCCTCGCCTTCGGCAAGGAGCCGGTCCGGTCGCCCAAGGCGGCGTCCACCGCCGCGGACAATCCAACCGGCAAGCTGTGGACGGTCGCTACGGTCGATGTCGAGGCGGGCCAGGCCGTAAAGGCCGGCGACGTCCTCGCGACCGCCGACACCGAGGATGCGGAGCTGGCGCTGGTCGTGGCCAAGGCGAACCTCGCCTCGGCGGCCGCGAAGCTGAAGACCGACGAGAGCCCCGTCACGAAGACCGCGAAGGCCAAGGCCAAGCTCGGGATCACGCAGGCCGACAGCCAGCTCAGCCAGGCTCGCAGCGCGCAGTCCCAGACCGCGGCCTCGGGACGGCTCGCCATCTCGCAGGCCTCGGCGGCGCTCTCGGACGCGAAGAAGCAGCGCACGAAGGACCGCAAGGCAGGGGCGCCGGCCTCGGTCATCGCCGCCGACACCACAGCCGTCAAGCAGGCGTCGCGTGCGCTGGCCAGCGCGAGGCGCCAGGCCGCTTCCGCGAATGCCCAGGCGGCAAGCCAGGTGGCCGCCGCCAGGCTGGGGGTCAAGTCGGCGCAGCTCGCCTTCGACGGGGCGACCACGGTCGACACCGATGCCGCCGTCGCCGCGGGCCGGGCGGCCGTGGCCCAGGCCGAGCAGGCGGTTGGCGACGCGGAGAGGACGCTCGAGCTTGCCACCCTCACGGCACCAATCGGCGGCGTGATCTCATCGGTCGCCATCAAGCCCGGGGATTCGGCGACGGGCATCGCGATCCTGATGCGGGGAACCGACGTCGAGGTGGCCGCCTCGATCACCGAGAGCAACCTGCCATCGGTCCAGCTCGGCCAACCCGCCGAGGTGACGATCCCGGCGCTCGACACGACCGTGAACGGCACCGTTGACTCGATCGACGTCGCCGGCGCCACCAAGAGCGCCTCGGGGGTCGTCAACTACGCCATCGTGATCGCGCTCGACGCCCCGCCGGACGGCGTGGCCCCCAGCATGACCGCGGATGTGGACGTCACCACCGCCAGAGCACCGTCCGTGCTCGCGGTTCCGGTGACGGCCATCGGCGGCGAGCCGGGCGCCTACACGGTCCAGGTGCTGGACGGCACGGACCGGGTACGGACGGTGCCGGTCGAGGTCGGGCTGCTCACGGCGTCGCTGGCCGAGATCAAGTCGGGCATCAGCGCGGGCACCGTGGTGGTGACGGGGACGGCGTCCGCCAAGGACCTCGTCACGACCTTCCCGACGGGTCCCGGCGGCGGGGCCAGTGGAACGGGCGCAGGCGGCGGGGGCTCCCAGCCTTGACCGAGCAGCCCGTCGCGCCGGTCATCGAGATGCGCGGCATCGGCAAGACCTATAGCTCCGGCCGGCTCCAGGTGGAGGCGCTGGTCGGGGTGGACCTCGACGTCGTTCCCGGGGACTTCCTCGCGATCGTCGGTCCGTCGGGGTCCGGCAAGTCCACGCTGATGCACCTGCTCGGGTGCCTCGACCGGCCCACCACGGGCACCTACCGGCTGGCCGGGACAGACGTGGCGGCCCTCGGAGACGACGAGCTCGCGCGTGTCCGGAACCGGACGATCGGGTTCGTGTTCCAGTCGTTCAACCTGCTGCCGCGGACGACGGCGCTCGAGAACGTGGCCATGCCCCTGCTGTACGCGGGCGTGGGGCGGGCCGAGCGCACCCTGCGCGCCCACGAGGCCCTCGTGCGGCTCGGGCTCGAGGACCGCGTGACCCACGAACCCTCGGAGCTGTCCGGTGGCCAGCAGCAGCGCGTGGCGATCGCCAGGGCGCTGGTCAGCCGGCCGGCGATCATCCTGGCCGACGAGCCCACCGGGAACCTTGACTCGGCGTCGGGTACGGACGTGCTCGACCTGCTCCACGAGCTCAACGACACCGGGACGACGATCGTCCTGATCACCCACGACAGCGATGTCGCGGTCGCCGCCAAGCGCGGCGTCCATGTCCGCGATGGACGGCTCTCCGCGTGAACTGGGCCGAGCTCGTTCCCCTCGCCATCTCGCGATTGGCCGCCGCCCGGCTGCGGGCGCTGCTGACGATGTTGGGCGTGATCATCGGCGTGGGCTCGATCGTCGCGCTGGTCTCGGTCGCCCAGGGTGCGACCTCCGGGATCACGAACCTCATCGAGGGCCTGGGGACGAACCTGCTCAGCATCAGCCCCGGCGCCAGCACCTTCGGGTTCGTCCGCGGCGCGGCCGGGTCCGTGGACACGCTGACGATCGCCGACGGCGAGGCCATCGCGAACATCGAGGGCGTCGCCGAGGTCGCCCCCCAGGTCTCGACGGGGGCGGTCGTCGTGGCCGGCGACGCCAACACCACGACCACGGTGTCCGGCATCACGCCCGAGTTCATGCCCGTACGCGCGTACGAGATCTGGCACGGGTCGTTCGTGTCCGAGCCGGAGTACCGGGCCGGGTTGCGCGTCGCGGTGATCGGCTCCGCGACCGCCGATGCCCTCCAGCTCGGCGCCGATGCGGTGGGCACCGATATCAACGTCGGCGGCGTCCCGTTCCGCGTGATCGGGATCCTCCAGCCCAAGGGCATCCTGGACGACCAGGTCCTGGTCCCGCTGTCGGCGCTACGCGACTACTTCGTCGCCGGCAACTCGGTCCAGTCCCTGTCCGTCTCCACGGATCACGCGGACCAGATCCCACTGGTCAAGTTCCAGGTCACGGAGCTGCTGCGCGCGCGCCACGGGATCGCGGATGGGACCCCGAACGACTTCACCGTCGTCGACCAGGCTCAGCTGCTGTCGGCGTTCGGGACGATCACCGGCTTCCTGTCGCTGCTCCTGGCCGGCATCGCGTCGATCAGCCTGCTCGTGGGCGGCATCGGAATCATGAACATCATGCTGGTCTCGGTCCGAGAGCGGACGCGCGAGATCGGGATCCGCAAGGCGATCGGGGCCCGCGGGCGCGACATCATGGCCCAGTTCCTGATCGAGGCCCTGGTCCTGTCGGTCGCCGGCGGGCTGCTGGGAATCGCGTTCGGTGTCGCGATCTCCGCCCTGGTCGGGTCGCTGGCGGGCTGGGGGCTCAGCATCAGCGTCACCACCATCCTGCTGGCGGTAGGGTTCTCGCTGGCGGTGGGCGTGATCTTCGGCGTCTGGCCCGCCCGACAGGCCGCGAGCCTCGATCCCATCGCGGCCCTGCGGTACGAGTAGCAGGAGGGGACGATATGCGCCTGTCCCGACTGGTAGTGGCCGTCCTGGCCGCCCTTGTCGGCCTCGTGTGGCTGGGCCAGGGTCTCGGCGCCATCGGTGGCAGCGTGATGACCGGCAGCCCGTTTTGGGCGGTGGTCGGGGGCGTGCTGATCGCAGTGGCCGTGGCCGTCCTGATCCTCGAACGGCGACGGCAGACCCGGCGCTGATCAGGCGCCGGGTCGGGCCGCGTCTTGGGGCTTGAACCGGGCGAGGGGCCGCCCGGTCAGGGGATGCGGTTGAACCAGAGGGCCGCGAAGCCCGCTCCGGCGAGCACCAGGACGAGCGCGCCAGCGGCAAACCACTGGGTGACCTCCTGCTCCTGGGTCGTGAAGCCCACCCTGGAGCCAAGGCTCTCGTAGATCGCGGCCAGGTCCGCGGACGTCGGCGCCTCGAAGAAGCGCGCCCCGGTGGCGCTGGCGACCTCCTTGAGGGTCTGCGTGTCCGGCGGGACCTCGAGGGTTTGCGTGCCGCCCATCCCGTTCGGGACGTCGACGGTGCCGGCGGCGGTCCCGAGGGCGATCGTGTAGACGGGAACGCCCTGGGCGGCCGCATCCGCGGCAGCGTCCAGCGGCTCCAGCTGGCCCGTGGAGTTCTTGCCGTCGCTCAGCAGGACGGTGGCGACGAGCGGGGCTCCCTGCGTGTCGGCAATCCCCGATGGCGACGGCGTCGGCGCAGGGGACGGTGCCAGCGGGTCGACCGCCGGATGCGCGGCGACGGCGGAGGCGACGCCGGCAGTGTCGACCGCCAGGGCGATCGCGTCACCCAGGGCGGTACCGCCGTCGGCGCGCAGGCCCTGGAGCGCAGCCTGGAGCTGGGCCCGGTCCGTCGTCGGAGGGACCACGAGCCGTGCCTCCGTCGAGAAGGCCACCAGGCCCACCCGGAACCCGTCCGGCAGGCCGTCGATGAACGACGACGCGGCCGCCTTGGCCGAGGCGAGGCGGTCCGGATCGACATCGGTGGCCAGCATCGAACGCGACGTGTCCATCGCCAGCATCACCGTCGCCTCCTCGCGCGGGACGGCGAGAGTCATCGAGGGACGCGCCAGGGCGACACCGAGGGCCGCGATCGCCACCAGGTACAGGGCGGTGGGCACGTGCCGCCGCCACGAGGGCGTGCGGGGAGCGAGGTTCTCCAGCAGGGCGACGTTGGTGAACCGCACCACGTACCGCGTCCGGCGGCGCTGGACGAGCAGGTACAGGCCCAGAAAGACCGGGACGAGCAGGAGGGCGAGCAGGAGCTCGGGGGACGAGAAGGTCATGCCAGGGCTCCCCGGGTACGCAGTTGGACGGCGAGGGACCGGAGCCACTCGCCCGACGTGGACAGGACGATGTGTCGGGCCCCGAGACGCCGGAGCTCCTGGGTCAGGGCCGTTCGCTCCTCGGCGGCGGCGGCGGCAAATCGCTCACGCAGGCGCCGGGACGACGTGTCGACACGGACCTCGCGGCCTGTCTCCGCGTCGACCAGGGTCAGCTCGCCGACGTCGGGAAGGTCATCCTCGCGCGGGTCGCGGATCTCGATCGTCAGCAGCTGGTGCCGGGCCGCGACCGCGGCGAGCAGCGGCAGCCAGTCCCGCGGGCCGCGGAAGTCGGAGACCACGACGACGAGGCCACCGCGGGCATCGCTGCCGGCAAGGAAGCGCAGCGCGGCCGCAGGCGAGGTCCCGGCCTGGAGGTCGGTCCCGGTGCCGGCGGGGCGCGCCGAGAGGGAGGCCAGGAGGCCAGCCCGGCCCCCGCGCGGTGCCGTGCGCCGGTCCGTGGGACCGCCGAATGCCAGGACGCCGAGGCGGTTCCCGTGCCGGGTGGACAGGTGGCCGATGGCCAACGCCACGCCCTCCGCGACATCCGCCTTGCGGCGGTCCGCCGTCCCGAAGGTCATCGAGGCCGACTCGTCGAGCACCAGCCACGTCGTGAGCGAGCGCTCCGGGACGTGGACGCGGACGTGGGGCATCGGCATCCGGGCCGTCACGTTCCAGTCGATGCGGCGTACGTCGTCACCGGGCTCGTACGGGCGGACCTGTGCCAGCTCCGTGCCGCCGCCCAGCTCATGGGCCCGGAACTCGCCGGGCACCAGCCCGCGGATCCGGCGCCCGATCGTGACGTCGAGGGCGCGCAGGAGTGCCTCGGGCGTGGGCCCGGGCCCCGGCTGCGCGGGGGTGCGCTGCGGCGCCAGGGCGTGCAGCACAGGAGCCGTCATGCGCTGCGCTCCTCGGTGATCTGGCGCGGCGCCGGGACGGCCGGCAGGATCGAGGCGAGCAGGCTGTCCGTGGAGACCTCCTCGGCCAGCGCGGTGAAGCTCGGCACCAGCCGGTGACGGAGCACGTCGGGAGCCAGCTCGGCGACATCGCTCGGGAGGACGTACCGGCGTCCCCGGATCACGGCCAGGGCGCGGGCAGCGTGGATCAGGTTGATCGAGCCGCGCGGGCTGGCCCCGAACGCGATGTACGGCTTGAGGTTGGGCAGGCCAACGCGGCCGGGGTCCCGGGTCGCCGTCACCAGCGAGACCGCGTAGGCCGTGATCGCCGGGTCGACGTAGATCCGCGGCGTGGCGGCCTGCAGCTGGGCGAGGCCGTCCGCGGTGAGCACGGTCCGGACCTCGGGAGCCGGGCGCAGCGACCGCTCCACGACCGTCGCCTCCTCGGCGGGGGTCGGGTAGCCCACGACGACCTTCATCATGAACCGGTCGACCTGGGCCTCCGGCAGCGGGTAGGTGCCCTCGGACTCGATCGGGTTCTGCGTCGCCATCACCAGGAACGGCTTCGGGACCGGGTGGCTCTCCTGGCCGATGGTGACCTGGCGCTCCTGCATCACCTCGAGCAGCGCCGACTGGACCTTGGCCGGGGCGCGGTTGATCTCGTCGGCGAGCAGGAAGTTGCAGAACACGGGGCCGAGCTCGGTGTCGAAGGTGCCGGAGTCGGGCCGGTAGATCCGCGTGCCGACGAGGTCGCCGGGAACGAGGTCCGGCGTGAACTGGATCCGCCGGAACGAGGCGTCCAGGGCGTCGGCGAGGGTCCGGATCGTGAGTGTCTTGGCCAGCCCGGGAACGCCCTCGAGCAGCAGGTGACCGCCGGCGAGCAGCGCGACGAGGATGCGCTCGAGCATCGCGTCCTGGCCCACGATGACGCGGCGGATCTCGAACAGGACCGCCTCCGCGGTGACGCGGGGATCGGCGGGCTCGAGTGCCGCGACGGGGGCGACGGGAGCGACGGGTGCGAGCGGTGCGACGGAGGCGAGCGGTGCTGCTGAGGTGTGGTCGCCGGGCATGGTCATGATCGGGGTCTCCTTGGTGACCGGTACCGGAGCCGGACCCGTCGTGCGACGGGTGCCGGCCCCGGACCGCGTGATCGGCTGGGTGCTACTGGGTGGCGGGGCGGGTCCCGAGGGTCAAGGACACCTCGATCGTCTGGCCGTCCCGGACCACGTCGAGCGTGACGGCCTGGCCGGGCTCGCTCTGGCTGAGGACCAGGTCGAGCGGGTGCGCCCCATCGAGCGCCGTGCCGTTGAGCGCGGTGATGATGTCGCCGGCCTGGAGCCCGGCCTGCTCGGCGGGACTGCCGGGCACGATCACCTGTCCGATGGCCGCGGAGCCACCACCCAGGGCGTTGGGATCCTGGTTGAACGGGTCGTTGGGGTTGATCCCCTGCCCGTTCGATCCCTGGCCGCCGCCCGCCTGGCCGGAGAGCGCGGACGCCGAGGGGATCCAGGCGCCGTCGGCCACCGGGAGGCTGGCCTCCTGCTGGATCGCCGGGGTGATCGTCCGGAACATGAGGCCCAGCCACGGGCGGGCCAGCGCCTGCCCGGCAGACGCCTGGGCGAGCAACGGGCGGGCGATGTTGATCGGGATCGCGAAGCCGATGCCCTGGCTGGAGCTGGCGATGGCCGTGTTGATGGCGATCACCGAGCCGGTCGAATCGAGGAGCGGGCCGCCGCTGTTGCCGGGGTTGATGGCGGTGTCGGTCTGGATGAGGTTGGACAGGGAGCCGGTGGCCGTGTCGATGCTGCGGCCCATCCCGGAGATGATCCCGCTCGTGACCGAATCCGTGAACTCGCCGAGCGGGCTGCCGATCGCGATTGCCTGCTGGCCGACCTGGATGGACGACGAGTCGCCGATCGGCGCGGTCGGGAGGCCGGTCGCCTCGACCTTGACGATGGCGAGGTCGGTGAGGGTGTCGACGCCGTACACGGTCGCGTCGAAGGACCGGCCGTCCTTGAGGTGCACCGTGAGCTTCGAGGGGCTGCCCTCGACGACGTGGCGGTTGGTGAGGACCAGGCCGTTGGCATCGAAGATGACCCCGGACCCGGTGGCCGTCCCGGTGCCGGACATGCCGGAGGTGGGGTCGGTCTCGGTGACGCCATCGGCGACGATCGTGACGACGGCCGGGCTGACGGCCTTGACGATGTCGACGACGGAGGCCTGTCCGCTGCCGGGAGCGACCGGCGCCGCGGGCGCGGCCGTGGCGACGGGGCCGGGCGTGGCGGGAGCGGCTGCGACGGGCGCCTGGGTGGGCTGGATTCCCGGGCCTGCCGCGGCCGGGGCGAAGACCGGCGCCTCAGTCGCGATCTCGCGGTTCGCGCCGGCGGCGTTCATCGCGATGTAGGTGCCCCCGGACGCTAGAACGGCGGTCGCGAGCACGGCACCGATGACCATGCCGCTGCCGCCCGATCGGCGGCCGGTGGTGGCGCGAGGCGCGGCGGCGGGCGGCTCGGGCGGAGCGAACGCGCGCGTGGTACCGGTGGCGGCGTAGGCTGACCCGGCGGGACCGGTGACGCCCGGCGGCTCCGGGGGAGCGAATCGGGGCGGCGCCCAAGCGGCGGGCGTGGCGGTCGCAGGCGGTTGCGCGGCGGCGGCCGGTGCGGTCTCGGCGGAAGCCGGCGCGGCCCACGTCGACACGAAGGGCTCGGTCGGCGACTCCGTCTGGACGGGCGGCGTGGGCGGCTGCGTGACGTTCGGCACGTCGGGCGGGCCCGGCGGCTGGGACTGCGGATCGTGCATGCGTGCGTCTTCCTCTCGCCCGGGGCGCCGACACCTGCTGGCGCGGATGAGCACGGGCTGTCAGGAACCACGCTGGAATCCGTTTCTGAGAGTTTGGTGATAGACCTCGGGTCCTTGCGATTCCTTATCCGGAACGCAGCCATCGGACGGGGGTGGTCCCCCGACGGCCAGCCGGCGACGCGGGCGCCAAGGGCGTCATCACGATCAAGGGGTTCAAGCGCCGCTGAGCGGGCGATGATCGCGTCGGGCGATCACCGGCCGCTGCAACGGGCGACAATCGACGATCAGCTGGCAGCCGGATCAGCCTCGACCTCGACCCCGTTGCCATCGCGGCCACCGCCCATCGAGCCCCGCAGGGCATCGGCGCCGTTGGCGGAAGACCACAGGATGACGGCCTCCGCCAGAGCTGGTGACGACGGGCGCACGGCAAGGCGGTCGTCGACACCGCGGATCCCGGCGCCGAGCTCATTGAGGCGGCCGCGGTAGGCAGGCTTGTCGCCATTGGTGCGAGGGGCGGGCGGGTAGACGTCGAAGTAGCCGTCGGTGGAGACGACGATGGTCGTCTCGGGCAGGGGGAAGGACGTGCGGGCCATCGAGCAATCCGATCTGTCGCGAACGCAACGGACGGACTGGATGCAAACCCGGCGCTTTCGACTGGCCCAACCATCGCCCGGAGCGGTCCGATCCGTCAAATGGTCAAGGCCTGTCCGAGACGCTCGGGTGGCCGGCCAACGACACAAGACCTCGGCGGCGGAGACCGTCGCGCTCCCGGGGCGCCTCAGCCGTCTCCATCAGCCATGCCGCCGGATCGAAGCAGCTCCCGAACACCCGTGACGAGGTCGAAGAACACGCCCGTCTCGCGCGTCGCCTCCGTCCTCGGCCGGGGAAGGTCCACGTCCACGATGCCCACGATCTGGCCCGGCCGCGCGCTCATCACCACGACCCGCGAGGAGAGGTAGACAGCCTCAGGGATCGAGTGGGTGACGAACACGACCGTGATGCCCGTGCGCTCCCAGATCCGCAGCACGGCGTCGTTGAGGCGCTCGCGCGTCATCTCGTCCAGGGCCCCGAACGGCTCGTCCATCAGCAGGATGCGGGGCTCGAACGACAGCGCGCGCGCGATCGAGACGCGCTGCTGCATGCCCCCCGACAGCTCGTACGGCCGGTGGCGTGCAAACCCCTCGAGCTCCACCAGCTCGAGCATCGCCCGAACCCGGTCCGCGCTCCAGTCAGCCGGACGCCCAAGGACCTCGAGCGGCAGCTGGACGTTCTCCTCCACCGTTCGCCAGTCGAACAGCACGGGCACCTGGAAGACCATGCCGTAGTCGTGGTCGAGGCGCGCCTGCCCCGGCAGCTTGCCGTTGACCATCACCTCGCCCGCGCTCGGACGGACGAGGTCGGCGACTGCGCGGAGGAGCGTGGACTTGCCACAGCCCGATGGGCCGATGAGCGACACGAACTCGCCCGGGGCGATGTCGAGGTCGACGTCCCGAAGCGTCTCGACGGGGGCTCCACCGGGCGCGGCGGGCCACGTCTTGGCCACGCCGCGCAGGCGGATCACGGGCAGCGCACCGTCCGGCATGCTTGACCCCGTGGCTGGTGTGCGGATGCCCGCACCCGTGAGCTCGTTCAGCCGGTGACCGCCTGGTCCGCGATGTCGAGCGCCTTGTCGATCAGGTCGAAGCCCTCGGCCAGCTGCTCCTCGTTGATGCACAGCGGCGGGTTCGTATGGATCGAGTTGTTGGCGATCATCACGTACAGGCCGTTGTCCCGGAAGAACTTGCCGATCGCCTTCATCTCGTCACTGGTCCCGTTGAACGGCGTGAGCGGCGTCCACGGATCCTGCGAGCGGACAAGGTCGAGGATGCCGAACAGGCCGATGTTGCGGTGGGCGCCAACGCTCGGGTGCTTGGCGGCCAGCCGCTCGTGGTGGGCCCGCATCACGGCACCCATCCGGGCGGAATTGCCGATGAGGTCGTCCTCCTCGTAGACCCCGATCGTGGCCAGGGCCGCTGCGAGGCTGACGGGGTGGCTGCTGTACGTCAGGCCCCCGTAGAACATCTTCGTTTCCATCGCCTCGGCGATGTGGTCGCGCATCGCGACCGCGCCGAGCGGCAGGTAGCTCGACGTCAGGCCCTTGGCCATCGTCATGAGGTCGGGCGTGACGCCCCAGTGGTCCATGGCGAACCACTTGCCGGTCCGCCCGAAGCCCGCCATGACCTCGTCCGCGACCATCAGGATCTCGTACTTGTCACACAGGTCGCGGACGCCCTGGAGGTAGCCGTCGGGCGGGATGAGGATGCCGTTCGTCCCAACGACCGTCTCGAGGAACACGGCCGCGATGGTCTGGGCGCCCTCGTACCTGATGACGTCCTCGAGGCCATTGAGGGACTCCTCGACGGGGCGCGGCTCCTTCTCGCCCCAGCGGTGCGTATCAGGGTAGCGGACGACACCCACGATGCCCGGCTCGTTGGCCCATCGGCGGTAGTCGCCCGTGAGGGTCATGGCCCCGGCCGTGGCGCCGTGGTAGGCGCGGTAGCGGGCGAGGAGCTTGTGCTTGCCCGTGTAGTGGCGGGCGAGCTTGATCGCGTTCTCGACCGCCTCGGCCCCGCCGAGCGTGAAGAACACCTTGTTGAGGTCGCCGGGCATGATCTCGGCCAGCTTGGCACCGAGCCGTGCGCGGACCTCGGTGGCGAAGGCAGGCTGCACGAACTGGAGCTTGGCCGCCTGCGCATTGATCGCCTCGATCACGCGCTTGTCACCGTGGCCGATGTTGACCGACATCAGCTGGGCGTTGAAGTCCAGGATGCGCTGCCCCTCGGGGGTGTACAGGTAGACGCCCTCCGCGTGGTCGATGGCGATCGGGGCGAGCGCGCCCTGAACAGACCACGAGAAAAGCGTGTGTGCGCGCGAGAGGGCGACGATCTCCTCGCTGGTCATGCCGGGTTCGCTGGTGCCCATGACTCCTCCGATCCGGGGGGCGTCAGGGGCCCGCCCGTGCAAGTTCGAGGTCAGACGTGAAGGCCATTACAGCACAGCGCGGAGCAGGCCGGACGGCGTGGCGCGACGCGCGAGGCGGGTTACGCCGGCCAGTCAGTCGGCCCGGATCTCCTCCGATACGCGCCGCATCACCGCGATCGAGGCGTCCAAGTCCGGCCTGCCTATCCGAGCCCGAGAGGGTCCAGGGGGTGCTGCCGCGGGACACGTACTGGCCACGCTGGCCAGGTGTTGCACGCGGGCGGCACCGCGCGATGGTCGCGCTCTGCAGGCCTCCACCCAAGCGTCCTGGCCAAGGGTTGTCAGCGCACCGGTGACGAGGACGGCATGTCGCGGGCGATGTCCTCGCACGTCAAGGCCGTCCCGCAGATCACGATGTACTCGTTGGCGAGGAGGGTTTGCGGTCGCCCACGGACGTGGTACTTGATGCTCACGCCTCGCCAGCCACCGCCGGCAGTAGACGCCATGCGCAAGCCGACCAGGACTTCGGTTCTGGCACTACTGGAGCACGGGTCCGTCACAGCGGTTCCGGCGATGGGGCGGAGTGTCACTCCAGGGAGAGCGTCATATGGCGGATAGCCTGGAACCTGCGAGACGCCGTGGTCGTCGGCTGTCCCGATCCGATGGGTGAGCGCCCCAATCAGGGTCGCACCGGCTCCTAGGCTGCCAGTCGGCTCGACGCTGTCGAGCACGATGGCACCCGTCCCGGTCGCGTCGCACACCGGGATGCCCCATGTGTAGTCCGCGGCTCCCGAAGCTGCGGAATCGGCTCCCGAGCCGATCCAGGCATCAGGGTTGTTCATGAAGGCAAGGTCTCCCTTGCCATCGGCATGAGGACCAGCATTCGCGGCCATCGTGAGGTTCAAGAAGGCGGCGACGCCGATCGCGATCAGAATGGCGAGCAGCAGAATCGACCGGCGTCGCACGATGCCTCCAAGGCTCCCTAGTTCTTGGCGTTGACCTGGGACGCCGTCGCCGGAAGCGCATCGCTCCCGCATAGGTGGCCAGTCTGAGTGAACTTGTAGTAGAGGGTATGCGTCGTCGTCCACGTCGATGACGACTTGAGGTCGACGCCGATGAGGCTGGAGAGCTCGACACCCGTCGTAAGGGTGTAGCTGGTGCCGGTCTTGGTCTCGCGGCTCCATGTTCCGGCGCCCTGCGTGTCGCAGTGGGTGAACAGCTTGTTGGTCGTGGCGAGGGAGTCAAAGGTCCCGGTCGGCCCGATGGCGCGCGCTTGATATTCGTAGTAGCTCGCGCCGCACCATCGGTGACCATACTTGCCGTACTGCACCCCGGCCCGGTAGATCCGGTAATTGCCCGAGTAGTTCCACTCTGCGCCGACCGAGTCGTTCATGGTCGTCATCCCGTTGAGGCCGAACGAGCCAGATGCTCCGGAGACGCTGAACCCAACGCCAATCGACGTGTCATGTCCCGTCGATGTCTTCATGTTGCCGGTCTGGCCCGTCCCCGACGGCCACGTCGCGCCGATGGCGGCCTTCGTGTTCTGCGTCGAGAGCAGGTCCCAGACAAGGCTGCCGGGCGCGCACGCTGCGGCGACGACCGGTGCTGAGGTCTCGGTGGTGCGAACCGACTGCGTCGCTGTGCCGGCCAGCGGTTCGGCCAGTGCAGCCGTGAGGGCGACTTCGACATTGCCAGCTGCCTTCGTCGCGGGCGGCGCGGATGAGGCGGTCTTGCCACGGGCGTTCACGACGTCGTCCTGGGAGAGGAACACGGGCGCTGCCCACCACCCAGTCGACGTCGCGTCCCAGGCCACAAAGTCAAGGTTGAGCGAGCCGTCTGGGGCGACGTAACTCCCCGTCAACGTCGACGGGTCGACCTTCAGGGTCCAGGTACCGTCGGCTCTGACTACGGCCCAGCCGATGGTTCGCGTCGTCAGACTGTCTCCGACCTTCATTGTCTCGAGCACCTCGGACGCCGGCCATGCAACGGCCGCGACCATGCCGCCCGCCGCGCGCTTGCCGGTGGCGTCGATCACGCTGCCTGTTGCCACAACCGGGCCGCTCGGAGTTCTGGCGAGTGCGGACCGATCGATGCCAGGCGGTGCCACGGCGCGAAGGTCCGGCGTGGCGCCGCTAACGACGGGAGCCGAAGCCGTCAATAGCATGACCCCCACGGCAAGTGCGGTCGCTCGGTGCGTCCTCATGTCTCCTCCAAGACGAGCCGCGACCTTGATGAGGGTGAGGCCCGTCGCTCCTGGACGCGACTGCGCCCGGCGACCCCCCAAGTCGCACGACGCGGCTGATGCCGCGGACAATCGACAATCGAGGCCCCCCCGCCGACAGGGCCAATCGTCGCCCGACTTTGGGACCTTCGCACCGCGTCCGCTGCCGGACGGGATCCGGGAGTTCGTGGTCGGGACCGCCGGTGGACCGCCACGGCCATTCGCGACCATCCGCGCCAACAGCGAGGTCCGGAACACGGGCACCTACGGCGTGCTCAGGCTCACCCTCCGGGCCGGCGGCTACGACTGGCGGTTCATCCCCGTCACTGGCCAGTCATTCACCGACGCCGGGTCGGGCGCCTGCCACTGACATCCGGCCTGTCCCACATGTGCCGGTGGGGCCGGATACCCCTCGACGGGCGGCGTTATGCTCCGCCCATTCGCCGCCGCGGCCGACGTCGCGGGTGGCCGCCGCCCGGGCGGGCGGCACGAGTGAGCACTAGCTCGAGGAGGATCGAACCTATGCCCCGTATCGTCCGCGGCGCACTCCTGCAGGCAACCTGGACCGGCGACAAGGAGTCGATGATCCAGAAGCACGAGGGATACGCCCACGAGGCGGCCAAGCAGGGCGCCCAGGTCATGCTGTTCCAGGAGCTGTTCTACGGGCCCTACTTCTGCCAGGTGCAGGAGAAGCAGTACTACAGCTACACGGAGCTGATCCCGGACGGCCCCACCACAAAGCGGATGCAGGACCTCGCCAAGCAGACGGGCATGGTCCTCGTGGTCCCGATGTACGAAGAGGACTCCACGTCGGGGATCTACTACAACACGGCCGCCGTGATCGACGCGGACGGCAGCTACCTCGGCAAGTACCGCAAGACGCACATCCCGCACGTCCAGGGGTTCTGGGAGAAGTTCTACTTCCGCCCCGGCAACATGGGCTACCCGGTGTTCGAGACGGCGATCGGCAAGGTCGGCGTCTACATCTGCTATGACCGCCACTTCCCGGAGGGTGCTCGCGCCCTTGGCCTCAACGGCGCCGAGATCGTGATGATCCCCTCGGCCACCAGCCGCGGCCTGTCCGAGTACCTGTGGCGCGTGGAGCAGGTCAGCCACGCCCTCGCGAACGGCTACTTCGTCGGCACGATCAACCGCGTCGGCATCGAGTCCGACATCGGCCCCGACGACTTCTACGGCCAGAGCTACTTCGTGGATCCGCGTGGCCAGTTCGTGGGCGCGGTGGGCAGCCCCCGTGACGAGGAGCTGATCATCCGCGACATGGACTTCGACATCATCAACGAGGTCCGCCAGACGTGGCAGTTCTACCGCGACCGGCGCCCCGACCAGTACGGTGATCTCGTCAGGCCGTAGGCAGGGCCGAACGGCACGGTTGCCGGACCGGCGACGTCCGGTATGATCCCGCGCGGCTCGGCTGCCAAGGAGGAGGGCAGCCGAGCCGCTTGATTCTCCCGGGCCCCCACAGGAGGACCACATGCAGTTCGGGTTCACAATCAAGCCAGAGCACTCGATCGAGCGGACGATCGCCCTCACCCGACAGGCAGAGGCGGCGGGTTTCGACTACGGCTGGCTGTTCGACAGCCACGTCCTGTGGCGGGATCCATATCCCCTGCTCACGCTCATGGCCCAGGCCACCGAGCGGATGCGCCTGGGCACCTGCGTCACCAACCCGGCGACCCGCGAGCCCACGGTCACGGCCTCGGCCCTCACGGTCATCAACGAACTCTCGGGCGGACGGATGGACCTCGGCATCGGCCGTGGCAATTCCGCGCGCCGCGTGCTGGGCAAGGCCCCCACGACCATGAAGGACCTGGAGCAGGCGGTCCACGTCATCCGGGCACTCGTCGAGGGACGCGCTATCGAGTTCGAGGGCACGATGCTGGAGCTGCCCTGGACGCCCGGGCACCCGCTCCCGGTGTGGATCGCCGGGTACGGCCCGGTGGCGCTCAAGCTGACCGGGCGGATCGCTGACGGGGCGATGCTCCAGATCGGGGACCCGGATCTGATCCGGTGGTTCGTGTCCCAGGTGCGCGAATCGGCCGCGGCCGCGGGACGCGATCCTGACCACGTCCAGGTCATGGCGGCGGCGCCGGCGCACGTGGGCGACCTCGCCGATGGCCGCGACCGCACCCGCTGGTTCCCTGCCCTCGTCGGCAATCACGTGGTGGACCTGGTCAACAAGTATCCCCGCGAGGACCTGCCCGAAGAGCTCACGGCTTACATCCACGATCGCGAGAGTTACGACTACCTCCACCACGCCGAGGTCGGCAGCTCCAACGCCTCGTTCGTGACGGACGACATCGTGGACCGGTTCTGCCTGGTCGGAACGCCGGCGCAGCACATCGAGCGGCTGCGGGCCCTCGCCGACGCGGGCGTCAACCAGTTCAACCTGTACCTGATGAACGGGAACGAAGAAGAGCAGCTGGAGCTCTACGGCAGGGAGATCATCCCGGCCATGCGCGACGTGGCGCCCGCGGTGTACTGAGCCCCCTGGGGGCCCACGCGTCGGCCGCCCGCCGGGTACCGGTGCCCCGGCGCACCGCCATCCCCGGGGATCACCGGAGCCGGCTGCCCGGCGATTGGGTCCGGGGTGGTCCGGTATGGGGTCAGGGGAAGGAGGTCCCCCTCGCGCCGCGGGGCCGGCAGGGTGGACACTCGTCGCGCTGGAGGTGCCGTCTTGTCCGTTCGCTCTCACTTCTCCCGTCGCGATCCCTACTGGGAGACGGACGGTCCCGCAGCGCGCCGGGAGCAACGGCGCCGGAAGTCCATGGCCACGCTCGCCTTCACGGCCGCCATAGCGGCGGTGGGCGCAGCGACGTTCGCCTGGCTCGTCCAGCTTGGGATGACCGCCGCCGTGGGAATCCCCGTTGCGCTACCGCTCGGCTGAAGCCGCCTCTGCGGACCAGCGTCAGCGGACCGGGGGGGCCGGAGAACACCAGGAGCCAGACGAGCGTCGGCAGCGTCACCAGCAACAGCGTGGCCCCTGCCTTCTGGCGCGGTGTCCCACCGGCGGCCCGCTGCACGGACAATGGGGCCAGCGCCGCGATCAGGAACGAGACGAGGCCGCCGAGGATCAGGCCGAACACCATCATCCCCACGACGCCGCCGGTCACCGCAAGGACACGGATCGCCCGCTCGGCGATGGAAGGGGTCTCGCCCTGCAGCCTGCCCACCTGCGCGCGGCCGATGACGAGCCCAGTGATGAGCGCGAACGGCCATGCCAGCGCCGTGAATGGCGCGATCACCGTGACGAGGATCGCGATCGCCACCCGGTCGCGAGTGCGGTAGCGGACCGGAACCTGGGCCGCCGGGGGCGGTTCCATCGCTCCTCCCTGGGTTGGGCGGGCCGCCCTGGCCCCTTGAGGGTGCCCGGCCCCGGAGGCCACGTCAAACACGGCCCCACCGGCCACCCCAACGTGGCTACGATGTAGGCACGCCAAGCGTCCCCGCGCCGGCGCGCCCGGCGGGAATCGACCCCGAGGAGGACTCATGCGCACCCTGATCACCAACGGCCTGATCGTGACGGCAGACGGCTCGTACCCAGGCGACGTGCTCATCGACGGCGAGCTGATTGCCCAGATCGGCGTGGACCTGGCCGCCGCCGGCGTCACCGCGGACGAGACGATCGATGCGACGGGCAAGTACGTGATCCCGGGCGGCATCGACGCCCACACCCACATGGAGCTGCCCTTCGGCGGCACGTTCGCGAAGGACACCTTCGAGACGGGCACCCGGGCGGCCGCGTTCGGTGGGACGACGTCCATCGTGGACTTCGCCGTCCAGTCGAAGGGCCAGCCGCTCCACGAGGGCCTTGAGGTCTGGCACGAGAAGGCCGCAGGCAAGGCCGTCCTCGACTATGGCTTCCACATGATCATGTCGGACGTCAACGACGCGACCCTGGCCGAGATGGACCAGCTGGTCGAGGAGGGCGTCCCGGACTTCAAGCTGTTCACCGCCTATCCGGGCGTCTTCCTCTCCCCGGACGACCACATCTTCCGGGCGATGCAGCAGACGAAGAAGAACGGCGGCCTCATCCTGATGCATGCCGAGAACGGCCCGGTGATCGACATCCTGGCGGCCGCGCAGATCGACGCAGGCGTGACCGATCCCATCGGCCACGGCCTCGCTCGCGACTCGCGCCTCGAGGGCGAGGCGACCACCCGGATGATCCGGCTCGCCGAGGTCGCGGGCGTCCCCGTCTACTTCGTGCACATGTCCGCGAAGGAGGCGCTCGAGTCCCTGATGGCCGCGCGCAACCGCGGCGCGATGGCCTGGGCGGAGACCTGCCCGCAGTACCTGTACCTGACGCTCGACGACCTCGGCAACGGGTTCGAGGGCGCCAAGTTCGTGTGCTCGCCGCCCCTGCGTACCAAGGACCACGCCGTGGAGCTCTGGAATGCGCTCAAGCGCGATGATCTCCAGCTCATCGGGACGGACCACTGCCCGTTCGACTTCCACGGCCAGAAGGAGATGGGACGCGGCGACTTCCGCAAGGTCCCCAACGGCCTCCCCGGCGTCGAGGAGCGGGTTGACCTGATGCACCAGGCGGTCAACGACGGGAAGCTGACCAGGGAGCGCTGGGTCGAGGTGGTCTCGACGGCGCCCGCGAAGATCTTCGGGATGTACCCGCAGAAGGGCGCGATCGCGGTCGGCAGCGATGCCGACATCGTGGTCTACGACCCGGACCGCGCCCACGTGTTGTCGGCGAAGACCCATCACATGGACGTGGACTACAGCTGCTACGAGGGCATGGAGGTCAAGGGCGGCTCCGACGTGGTGATGTCCCGCGGCACCATCGTGGTCCGTGATGGCGCGTGGACCGGTCCCGCCGGACACGGCAAGTTCATCAAGCGTGGCCGCGCGGACTACGCCCGCAAATCCTGACGCTCAACCGAGGGCAGACGGCCCCACCACGGCGGCTCGACCCAGGGGGCGGGCCGCCGTTCCACGTACGGGCCCTGCTGTACCCGCAGGGCTGTCAGTCGCCCGTCAGTCCGTGCAGCCGACGCAATCCTCGACATGCAGGCCCAGCGCCTCGCGGGCCTTGCACTCGTCATCGACGCAGAACGCCATCTCGAGCTTGCCGGGCTTGCGGCCCGCCTGGATGACCCCCGTCACGTTCACGCCGGCATCGGCGAGCTTCTGGCTGACCACGCCCAGACTGCCCGGCTCGTCGGGGATCTCGACCATGACCGGCTCGCCCTCGATGAACTCGTGGCCGAGACCGCGCAGGACGGAGCGCGCCGCATCGTCATCGGTGAACGTCACGAACATGCACTGCAGCGGGCCCGTCCCGGCACAGGCCGCGTGATGGATCTGGACGCCGCGCTGCGCAAAGGACCGCGACAGCTGCGCGAGCTCTCCGGGGTGGTTGTCGAGCTGGACGACGAACTGACGGGCCATGGACGGTCCTCCGGGATGAGTGCACCGATGATCGCCAGCCTCGGACCTGCGTCCCGGCGCGGACAGTGCCGTCCGGGGGGATCTCGTCCCGGCGTGGCCGTGCCGGAGGGCCCACCCGACCCACCGTGGTCGGTGCCGGCCGGTCGAAAGGCATAGATTCGGTGCGCAACCCGCCGCCACCCGATGGAGCCTCCCGATGTTCGTGACCCTCGTCCACTGCCACGTCAAGCCTGATGATGCCGACGAGTGGTTCGCGGCGACGCGTGCCAACCACGAGGCCTCCGTGCGCGAGCCGGGCAACCTCCGCTTCGATGTCCTGCGGTCCGCGGAGGACCCGACCAGGTTCGTCCTGTACGAGTGGTACGTCGACGAGGCCGCCGCGAAGGCCCACAAGGCCACGACCCACTACGCAACCTGGCGCGACACGGTCGCCGACTGGTTCGTCGAGCCCCGCCACGGCGTGCGCTACGAGGGCCTCTGCCCGGAGACACCGGCGTCGTGAGCGGCGAGGACGGGTCCATCCCCTCCTTCGCCCTCGGGCGCATCCCGCGGATCACCTTCGGGAGCGGGTCAGTCGCCCGCGTCCCCGAGATCGTGGCGCGCCACGGGTCCCGCGTGCTGCTGGTGACCGGCGGCAGGTCCCTGGCGGCCTCGGGGCGGCGCGAAGCGCTCCTGTCGGGTCTGGCGGCGGCCGGGGTCACGGTCGCGGGCGAGGTGGCAATCACGGACGAGCCCTCCCCCGCCGTGGTCGATGCGGCGATCGGTGCGAACCGAACGGCGGCCGTCGATGTGGTCCTCGGCGTCGGCGGTGGCAGCGTCCTGGATGCCGCGAAGGCGATCGCCGGGCTGGTCCGCTCCGGTGCCAGCGTCGTCGACCACCTCGAAGGGCTGCCCGGCTATCGCGCCTACGAGGGAATGCCCGTCCCGCTGGTTGCCGTCCCGACAACGGCAGGCACGGGCAGCGAGGCCACGCGCAACGCTGTCATCACCGAGCGTGGACCGCAGGGCTACAAGCGCTCGTTCCGCGACGAGCGGCTGGTGGCGGCCGACGCGATCGTGGACCCGGACCTGCTGGCCGGCGCAGACCCGGTGCGGATCGCCGCCAACGGCATGGATGCCGTCACGCAGCTGCTGGAGGCGTATGTCTCCACGAACGCCGGGCCCATCACGGACGCCCTTGCCCTCGCGGGGCTGGAGGCGGCACGCGATGGCCTGCTGGCCTGGCACGCGGATCCCGAGGGCCCGGACGCACCCGCGGCGCGGTCCCGTATGGCGTATGCGGCCCTGCTAT
Organism: uncultured Chloroflexia bacterium; assembly: GCA_963713975.1. Classification (GTDB taxonomy): domain Bacteria; phylum Chloroflexota; class Limnocylindria; order Limnocylindrales; family CSP1-4; genus CAIXZV01. Next base: position 2,357,901 of record OY970218.1, on the reverse strand, counting down.
CCGGGATCTGCCTTGCCCACGCGGGTCTCGGCGGGGTCCATGGCCTCGCGTCGCCGCTCGGTGCACAGCTGCCCATCCCCCACGGCATCGCCTGCGGCGCGACCCTGGCCGGGATCACGGCAGCGAACGTGGCCGCCCTGGAGGCACGCTCGCCCGCGTCACCGGCCCTCGGCAGGTACGCCACGCTGGGACGACTGCTGGCGCGCCTCCCGCATCAGACGCCGGCCGACGGGGCCCGCGCGGCCCTGGTGGGATCCCTGCGGACCTGGACGGCATCCCTGGGCACCCCGGGGCTGCGTGCCTTCGGTCTCGACGAGACAGGCATCCCCGCGATCGTCGCCGACGCCCGCGGCAGCTCCATGCGCACGAACCCGGTCGTGCTCACCGACGAGGAGCTGACTGGCGTCCTGTGGGCGGCCCTGTAGCCCGGGAATGCGCCGTCAGATCAGCGGCCGTGACTCCGGATCCGGCCAGTCCGGTCCGCCGCCGGCGTCCGCCGCCGTCCCGTCACCATCGCCCGCCGGCACGCGTCGCGCACGGGCCGCGACCGTCCTCCGGACGAGGAGGAGCAGCAGCACGGCGCCGACCGCGATCGAGATCGAGATGACCTGGTCTGCCCGCAGCGGCCCCAGCACGACCGGGTCCCTCCACGTCGTGGCCACGACCGCGCGCGCGCTGGCCCACGCCGCGACGCCTACCAGAAGCGCCTCGCCGTTGCGGCTGCGGAACACGCCCAGCACGACGAGCGACATCAGGACGACGAGGACGATGACGGTCGCGATCGACTCGTAGGCCTGCGACGGGTTGGCGGGCAGCGCCGGCGCGAGGGATCCCCAGGGTCCCGGTGAGACGTAGGCGGTGGCCCAGGAGGCGTCCGAGAGCTGGCCCTGACCGCTGCCGCCCAGGATCATGGCCGCCTTGCCGCCCGCAAGCGCCAGCAGCAGTGGGACCGCCGCGGCGTGCATCCAGCGACCCAGCGGGGCATCCAGCATGGCCGCCACGATCGCTGCGCTGAGGATCCCGCCGACGACACCGAGCGCGAGCTCCAGCCCGCCTTGGCTCAGGTCGAGGACCGACACCCGGGTCGCCTGGTAGTAGTCGAGATGCACGAGGACGTAGCCGATGCGGGCCCCGACCACGGCGCCGGGCACGGCCGCCACGGCGATGTAGAACAGGTCGTCGGCGCGAAGGTGGTTCCGCTCGCCCGGGTTCGCTCCGGGCGCATCGGCGGGCCGCGCCATGTCCACCGGGGTGCGCCGGGCGACGACAGCGGCCACCACGAGTGCCATGAAGACCACGCCGGCAATGGCGATGATCTCGAGGCGGATGTTCCAGTCCCCGATCGCGACGATGGGGCTGAACGCCAGCTCGATGACGGCACGGGAGGCGACGAGGGGCAGCACGACGGCCGCAGTCTACCGTGCCACCGGGCTCCCGCCGGCGAGTCGACGTGATCCGGCCGCGTATGGTGGAATCGGGAGGCCTCCGTGGAACCACGGCGCAAAGGAGACCGTCCGATCGGCATGAAGACCAGCACCGGAACGCGCGGGAGCATCGCCCGCGGACTCGCGATCTCAGCGCTCCTGGCCCTCTCGGCCGCCGGCTGCGCTGCGGGCGGCGCCACCCCGGCGAGCCCCGCTGCACCCACCGATGAACCAGCGGAGACGGCCACCTCCCCGGCCGGCGGCGCGGACCTCACCCCCGTCCCTGACGTCACCGTGAAGCCGGGGATCACTCGGGTGCCCGTTCTCCCGGGCTCGGGGGACCCCGGCGAGGGGGTCCCGCCCGACGTGATCCAGGCGGCCGTGGACGACGCGGCGGCCCGCGCCGGCGTGGACCCGACGACGGTCACGGTCGTATCGACCCAGTCCATGACCTGGCCCAACGGCGCCCTGGGGTGCCCGGTGCGCGGGTTCATGTACACGGATGCGGTCACCCCGGGCTACCGCGTCGTCGTGGAGGCCGGCGGGCAGCGCTACGACTACCGGGCCACCCAGCAGGGTGACGTCAGGTGGTGCGAGGATCCGCCGGGCCCGGGCTGAGCCGAGCACCGTGTTGCGCCAGAATGCTGCCGGCCGATGGCCGGTTGGCCGATGCTCAGTGGCCGTGGCCGTGATCGTGACCGTGGTCCTTGGGTGGCAGGACGATGTCAGCCTGGCTGGCGCCATTCCGGTCGTCCATGGTGACGACCATCCATCCCCCAAAGTCCTTGCCGGGCTTGGTGGCCGACGCGGGAACACTGACCTTGCCCTTGGCGGGCACCTCGACGAAGTCGCCCGTGGACTGCGCCGGGGCGTAGGCGTCGAACGCAGCGGAGACACCGGTCTCGTCGACCGCGCCCGTGAACCCGTCATATGCCGCCACCCAGTAGGTGAACGACCCGGACCCCTCGGCCAGGCCGAGGTCGCTGGCAAGAGCCGGCAGGATCAGCGTCGAGCCGTTCATCGGCGCGTCGGCAAGCCAGGCGTCGACGATGTCGAACGTCTCGGCGTCGAAGATCACGCTGATGTACACGCCGTCGTAGGCCCCGGCGAAGAGGAGGCCATCGTCGATGCCGACCACGTAGTAGTCCGGCTGGCCGTCAGCATCCGTGTCGACCGCGACGTCGACCTCGTTCGGCGCGGCGGTGGCGAAGCGGTCGTACATGTTGATCGCGAACTGGATGCCCCGGTCGGAAGCGTCCGCACCGAACACCTCGCCGGGCAGGGTCTGGACACCCACCGCGCGGACGTCGGTGCCGTTGGTGCCATCACCCTTGGCGTCCTTGACACCGAGGGCGTAGGTGTCGGCATAGCCGCTGTGGATACCGGAGTTCCGGAGCGAGAGCGCCCCGACCAGGTCACTCGTGGATGACGAGTGCCCCTTGGACGAGGACTGTGCCTTGAACTCCGCGGACACGTCCGACAGGCCGCGCGGGACCAGCAGGTAGGGCACGCGGAGCGAGTAGACGCCGGCCGCGCTCGTGCGGTACGGGGTGGCGGTCACCACGCCCGACAGCGTGCTCAGGCCGCCGATGTCACCGGTCAGGAACTGGTCGGCCGACGGGAGCGCCGCGACCTGCGACTTGGACAGGTACGCGCGCACCAGGACCGAGGTCGAGTTGCGAGCCCTGACCTTGACCTTGGACGGGTAGACCTTGACCAGCGGCGAGGATGCCTCGAGCGTGTACCAGGCATCCCGTGAACCGGTGTTGGTGAGCTTGATCCACTTGCTCTCCGAGTAGGAGCCGTTAACCGGCTCATACCCGAACGACAGGCTCGCTGTGCGATCGCTGGTGGTGGCCAGCACGGCCGTGGACACGGCGCGGTCGGCCTGGACGACACCGGCGCCGGAGCGCAGCGGGTCGTAGTCGACGATCGAGTCGCTCGCATCCGCCGTGTTGGCGATAGCGGCCTTGACCCGCAACGGCGACCAGGCGGGGTGGGCCTCGCGAACGAGGGCTGCCACGCCGGCCGTCACCGGGGCGGCCATGGAGGTGCCGGAGTAGGTGGTGCCGTTCCAGCCGGAACCGTTCAGGGCGGACATCAGGTTCACGCCCGGAGCGGCCACATCCGGCTTGAGCCAGCCGTCGGCATAGCGCGGGCCGGACGAGCTGAAGTCGGCGATCTGCTGGTAGGTGGGGTTCGGAGAACTGCCGGCCGACTTGAGAGTCACGGCGTTGCCGTCATCTGCGATCAACGCCGCGTCCGCGGTCAGGTCGGTCCCGACCATCGGGATCTCGAAGATCTCGGGGTTGTAGCCGATGAAGGTCGGCAACTCGCCCGGGTTCGTGTCGGTACGGTTGACGACGATGATGCCGATGGCCCCGGCCGCCTCGGCCGCGGCGCCCTTGTCCACGAACGCGCAGACACCGCGCCGGACCACCACGATCTTGCCGGCCGAGACCGGGTCGTAGTCGGCCGCGGTGCAGCCGAGGCTCAACTCGTTGGGGGCGAGGGTCACCGCGTGCAGCGTGCCGCTCACCGGCAACGCCGGATAGGCGTTCTGGTTGATGCCCGGGATGTCGTTGGCGCCGGGGAGATCCACGGTCGCGAGCGGCACCGTCGGGAAGGCGTCGAGCGCGGCGACCGAGATGGCCTGGGTGGCCGCAGCCGGGGCGCCCGTGATGTAGGGAACGCTGCTCTCGTTGCCGGCGGATGCCACGACGACGACGCCCGTATCGACCAGGTTGTTGGTGGCGATGGCGTCGGGATCCGTGTTGGAGCCGAACGGCGCGCCGAGCGACATGTTCACGACGTCGATGCCATCGGCATGCGACACGTTGTACGCGGCGACCCACTCGAGGGCGTCGACGACGAGGCTCGTGGAGCCCTCGCATCCGAAGACCTTGAGGGCGACAAGCTTGGCCTCGGGCGCCACGCCCGGACCCACGGTGAACTTGCCACTGTCGGCGTAGATGGACTCGTCATAGGGTCCGGCGTAGGTCGAGTGGTTGGCAAGGACGCCCTGTCCGGCCGCGGTGCCGGAGACGTGCGAGCCGTGGTCGCCGCAGTCGAGGGGATCCGCATCCGGGGTGGGCGTCGCGGCACTGCCGTCACTGTCCGCGTTGTAGTCGTTGCCGGCGAAGTCGTAGCCGGCGATGACCTTGCCGGTCGGGAACGAGCCTGGCTCGATCACGGTCGGGTTGTTCGCGTCGTAGGCAGCCGAGGTGCCGGGGCCCCCGAAGTCGGCGTGCGTGTAGTCGATCCCGGTGTCGATGACGGCGATCGTCACGCCTTCGCCGGTGGCGCCGTTGGCCTGCCATGCCGCGGGCGCACCGACGTACGGAACGGCGCGGACATTGTCGATCGTGTAGGTCTTGAGGGGCCGGATCGCGACCACGCCCGCGATCGCGGCGAGGTCCTTCAGGCGCTTGCCGGTGGCACGGACGCGGATGCCGTTATAGGCGTACTGGTAGCGGCCGGTGACCTTGCCGCCGGCGGCGCTGATCTTCTTGTCCAGGCCCTGCTGCTTGGTGCGCAGGGACCCGGCACGGGTCTTCTGCTGCGCCTTCGACAGCCCGTCGACCGCGAGGGCCGGGTCGTCGGCCAGCTGGAGCACCACCGTGAGCTGGCGCTTGGTGTCCGCCAGGTAGGGGCGGAACGAGGGATCGATGTTGCCGATCTGGACTCGCTCGACCTTGCGGGTCGGGCCTGCCGCCATCGCCGTCACGGGCAGCATCGTGGCAACGAGCATGATGGAGCCGGCGAGTGCGGCTACCAGCCTCCGGTTCATGGTCCTCCCCCAGGCGATGCCTGGACTCCTCGGGCGCCGATGCGCCACAGCGTGCAGGGATCCGCGGGCAAAGCGAATCCGGGTCATGCGGGGCCGGCCAGTCATCCGCCGGCGCGAGGCACAGCCTACTCGCACTCACGACGGCGCGAGCATGTGAAATTCGTCCCACGGTACGGCGCCTGCGCGGTTTCCGGTGCGTGGGCGCCGTACCCGGTGCGCTCGCGCACCACGAAACGCTCCCGGATCGGGTCGGGAGCGCCGGGTGGCCGGGTGCGTCAGGCCGGGAGGGCCGCCACCAGCTCCTTCACGGCCGCCACGGACTTGTCGAACGCCGTCTGCTCGGCCTCGGTCAGGGTGATCTCGAACACACGCTCGAGCCCGCCACGGCCCAGCACCACGGGCACCCCGACGAAGTAGCCATCCACGCCGAACTCGCCCTGGAGGTAGGTGGCGCAGGGCAGGACGCGCTTCCGGTCGCCCAGGATGGCATCGACCATCTCGAAGGTGGAGGCGGCCGGGGCGTAGAAGGCAGACCCCGTCTTGAGCAGGGCGACGATCTCCGCCCCGCCGTTGGCCGTCCGCTGCTCGATCGCCGTGACCCGGTCCGCCGGCAGCAACTCCGTGATCGGCACGCCGGCGACCGTGCTGTAGCGCGACAAGGGCACCATCGTGTCACCGTGCCCGCCGAGCACGAACGCGTGGACGTCCTTGACGGACACGCCCAGCTCCATGGAGATGAAGGTCCGGAAGCGTGCCGAGTCCAGGACGCCGGCCATGCCCAGGACCCGCTCGCGCGGGAAGCCGGAGGCGGTCTTCGCGACGTGGCACATCACGTCCAGCGGGTTGGTGACCACGATCAGGATCGCGTCCGGCGACACGGCCGCCGCCGCCTTCACCACGCTGCCCACGATGCCGGCGTTGGTGGCGATCAGGTCGTCGCGGCTCATGCCCGGCTTGCGCGGGATGCCGGACGTGACGACGATGATGTCCGAGCCCGCGGTGTCCGCGTAGTCATTGGTGCCGATGACGTGCGCATCGTGACCCACGACCGGTGCGGCTTCCGCGAGGTCGAGGCCTTTGCCCTGGGGCATGCCCTCGACGATGTCGACGACGACCACGTCGGCCAGGCCGGCCTCCGCGATGCGCTGGGCGGTCGTGGCGCCGACATTGCCGGCGCCGATGACGGTGACCTTGTTGCGAGCCATGGTGTCGCGCTCTCCTCGGGTGTCGGTGTGGGCGGGGCCCGACGCGCGCGCCCGGCGCGGGACCCCGGGATCGATCGTTGGTTCCTAGGCTTCGACCGACGGGTCCACGGCGGTCGGGCCCGCATTGCGGATGCCCTCGGACACGCCATCCGCGTACTTGGCGAAGTTCTCGTGGAACATCACCGCGATCCGGTGGGCTGCCTCGTCGTAGGCGCCCTTGTCCGACCAGGTGTTGCGCGGGACCAGGATCTCGTCGGGGACGCCCGGCACGGTCACCGGGACGGCCACCCGGAAGACCGGATCCATCACCGTCTCGACGCCGTCCAGCTCCCCGTTGATCGCTGCCCTCACCATGTTCCGGGTGTGGGCGATGTTCATCCGGTGGCCGGTGCCATACGGGCCCCCGGTCCAGCCGGTGTTGACGAGCCAGACCGGGACGTCGAACTGGTCCAGCCGATCCACCAGCATGTGCGCGTACTCGCCGGGGTGACGCGGCAGGAACGGGGCCCCGAAACCGGCCGAGAACGTGGCGGTCGGCTCCTTGACGCCGATCTCGGTGCCGGCGAGCTTGGCCGTATAGCCGCTGATGAAGTGGTAGGCCGCCTGCTCCCGGGTGAGCCTGCTGATGGGCGGCAGGACACCGAAGGCATCGGCGGTCAGGAACACGACGTGGTCGGGCCCGGGCGCAACACCCGTCGCATCGGCGTTGCCGATGAAGTGGAGCGGGTAGGCCGCACGGGTGTTCTCGGTGAACCGCTCGGAGTCCAGGTCGAGCTCACGCGTCTCCGGGATCATGTCCGTGTTCTCGAGAATCGTCCCGAAGCGCTTGGTGGTCGCGAAGATGTCCGGCTCGTACATCGAGGACAGGCGGATCGTCTTGGCGTAGCAGCCGCCCTCGAAATTGAAGGTGTAGCCATCGCCCCAGCCGTGCTCGTCGTCGCCGATGAGGCTGCGCTCCGGGTCCGCGGACAGGGTCGTCTTGCCGGTGCCGCTGAGCCCGAAGAAGATGACGGAATCGCCGTCCTTGCCCACGTTGATCGAGGAGTGCATCGGCAGCACGCCCTCGTCCGGCATGAGGTAGTTCATGACCGTGAACGCGGACTTCTTGATCTCGCCCGCGTACATGGTGCCGACGATGATGATCTCCATCCGCTGCAGGTGGAGCAGGATCGCGGTGCTGGTCCGGGTCCCCTCGGTGGCCGGATCCGCCTCGAAGCTGGGCACGTTGATGATCGTGAAGTTGGGCACGAAGGACGCAAGGTCCTCCTGCGGCGGGCGCCGGAACAGGTTGCGGGCGAAGATGCTGGCCCACGCGGTCTCGGTGTAGACGCGCAGGCTGCGGCGGTGCGACTCGTGCGCGCTGATGTACATGTCCTGCGCGTAGAGTTGCTTGTCCGCGACGTACTCCACGAGGCGGGCGCGGAGCCGGTCGTAGTGCTCCTCGCTGATCTCGTGGTTGACCTCGCCCCACCAGACCTTGTCCTGGCTCCAGGGCTCGCGGACCACGAACTTGTCCTTGGGGGAACGGCCGGTGTGCTGACCCGTGCGGACGACGAGCGGGCCCTCAGCGGCGATGGTGCCCTCGCCGGCGCGGATGGCGCGCTCATAGAGCTCGGCGACGGGAAGGTTGGCCACGATAGTGCCGCCGATGGCGGTGGCGGCAGCGGGGGTGGTGGACGTCATGATCGGATACCTCGGCTGCAGCGCGGACACAGGTGACCGCGATGGGTGCATGACCGGCCGCGCATGACGGGCGATGGGGCCCGAGAGTCGGCTTTCGCAGTCAAGGTTGCGATTAAGTTGCGGGGAATTGTAGCGGGTCGGGCAACGGTCGGGCGAAGGCCGTTCGGCCCCAAGGCAGGCACCGCGCGCCGGCTGGGCGGATCCGGCTCGGGCGCGCGCGGCATGGCTCAGGCCTCGTCCCGATCGAGCCGGCCCGGCCTCAGGAACAGCCATGTGAGCCGCTTGCGGAGCCGTCTCGGGTGATCCGGCGGGTCCATGGTCAACGGGTGCATGGCCTCTACCTCCGGACCCAGCAGCGCCGCCAGCCGGTCCGAGAGCGTCTTCGCCAGCTCCAGCTCCTCGCGGCTCCCCTCCTCAGGCGGCACACCACCCAGGGCGTCGCCAAGGAGCGCCCGCGCAGAGGTCGGGGCGAGGACCTTTGACGCCATCCGGCGCCCGATGTACAGCTCCTCCGTTCCTGTCATCGCCAGTGGCACGATCGGCGCTCCCGTCCGGATGGCGATGAGCGCCGCGCCGGGACGGAACGGCCCGAGGCGCCCCGGGGGTCCGCTCACGGTCCCCTCCGGCATCTGGACGAAGACGCCATCGTTGCCCACCACGGCCCGTGCCGAGGCGACGTGGCCCTCCACGCCCAGGCCGCCGCGCCATACGGGCAGCAGCCCTCCGAGGCGGTGGATCAGGCGTTCCCGCCACCTCGAGGTGAAGGTGGACGGTCCGCTGCCCAGGAACCAGGCCCGGGGCTCGGCGGGGATCGCGTGCATCACCACGAACGGGTCCATCCAGCCGCGGTGCGCTGCCCCGATCAGGAGGTACCCCCCACGATGCGGCAGGAGCTCCCGGCCGGACGTCTCGATCCGGAACCGGAAGACCACGAAAATGACGAAGCGCGCGACGAGCCGCAGGATCCGGTAGAGGAAGGAGGCGCGCGACTCCGGTTCGCGGCCCAGCCACCCGAGGCCCTCCCGGGCGCCGGCCTGCCGTCCGGCCTCGAGGACGTCGGGGGTCAGGCGCGAGGGCGGGCGCCGGGGTTTCGCGGCGCCAGCTGCGTTGTGATGCTCGGGGTCGGAGCCCGCGTTGGCCGGGGCGTCGGATTCTGCTGGCTCGGCCATGGGCTCGGGCGAGTCGGTCTGGCCGGGGGTCCTGGGGTCAGGCCCCATCGCCGTTGTCGACCGGGGGTCGCTCGCCGTCCATGAGCGCATCGGCGGTCTCGGTGCCGATGCCAGCCTCGGTGCCGATGCCAGCCTCGGTGCCGATGTCACCGTCGATGCCGGACTCGTCGCCGGCGTCGGTCCCGGCCGGAGGCGGGTCACCCCAGCGGTCGCCCTCCGCAGCCCGCGGACGGTGGCGGATCACCAGCACCAGCATTGTTCCGATGATCACGGCCGCGGAAACGAGCATCGCCGTGGGAACCCCAAAGAGCGTCCAGTTGCCCGTCCGCAGCGTCTCGAGACCAAGGCGCACCGCGGCGTACCAGATGAGGAAGATCAGAAACAGGTCGCCCGGCCGCATCCGGGGTCCGTACCGGCGAGCCAGCCAGAGCAGGGTGACGGCCCCCAGCAGGCCGCTGATGGACTCATACAGGAACAGGGGCTGGAAGCCGGTGGTGGCGAACGGGAAGGTCGTGCACGGATAGGCGGGCACCCGGTACGCGCACTCGATCGTGATGCCCCACGGCAGGTCGGTCGGCGGACCGTAGAGCTCCTGGTTGAAGAAGTTGCCCCAGCGGCCGATGGCCTGCATCACGAAGATGCCGGGGGCGATCACGTCGGCCCAGCGCCAGAAGGACTGGTGCCAGTGACGCATCAGGAGCCAGGCGACCACTGTGCCGGTGAGGATGCCGCCATAGACGCCGAGGCCGGTGTAGGGCGGCGTGACGATCTTGAGAAAGTCGTCCTGGTAGAGCTGCCACTGGTCGATGACGTGATACAGGCGGCCGCCGATCAGCGCGGCGATGCCGACGATGATGATCCCGTTGTCCACGAGACGCGCGTTCAGCCCCCGACGCCGCGCCTCCCTCGTGATCACCCAGTAGGTGGCCGCGAGGCCTGCCGCGTAGCACAGCCCGTACCAGTAGACCGGGATGGGTCCCAGCTGGAACGCCACCGGCTGGGGAGTGACCTGGATCAGCGCGATGATCGGCAGCAGGAAGGGCGACAGCAGGATGGGCATCGACGGGAGTGTAGGGCCCGTCGCGCGGCCGTGCCGGGTCGGCTATCCTCGGCCGCGATGCAGTCCTCTGTCCTCACCCGCGGTCGGGCCGGGCGATGAGCACCGATTTCAACTGGTGGCTCCTGATCGTCGGCGTGGTCGTCGGCGGCGCCCTCACGTGGCTGATCCTGGCCGACTCGCGCCGACGGGACGAGGAGATCGGCGAGGCCGAGGTCGCCGCGGAGGCCGGCTGGATCGCGAGGCTCATCGACGATCCGCAGCTTGACGCGGACCGGGCCGAGCAGGTCCTCCGGGCGCACCGCCGCTACCTCGGGTTCCCGCCCCCGGACACGTTCGTCGATCCGGCCGAGCTCAAGGCCCTGGAGCGGGATCGCATCGCCACCGGCGATCCGGACTCTCTCGAGGCTGACCCCGGCGACCACGCCTGACGGATCACGCACCACCTGGCCTGCCGCGTGCGGGCCTCGGGTCGATCCCCTACTCGATCCCGCGCCGCCCGGTTCCCGCCGCGTCCTCACCCGCTGGCGCGAGCGGCAGCGGGCGGTTCTCGAACCCGGTGCTGAACACGACGTCCGTCTCGGTCGAGAAGACGTTCGGCGTCGTCTGCACCCGTCGGACGATCGCGCCCAGGTGATCCATGTCCTGCGCGCGGATCTTGAGGATGTAGTCGGCGGCACCGGTGATGTGGTGGCACTCCTCGATCTCGGGGACCACCGCGAAGTCCGGCGTCAGGTCCAGGGCGACGGTGCCGGGCGCCTGGGTGACCCAGGTGAAGGCGAGGACGGACAGGCCCACGGCCGCGGGATCCACGTCGGCCGAGTAGCCGCGGATGACGCCGCGCGACTCGAGCTTCTTGACCCGCTCGTGGGCGGACGGCCCGGCCATCCCGAGCTCGGTGCCGAGGTCCGCGTACGAACGGCGGCCATCGGACTGGAGAATGTCGAGAACCCGGGCATCGGTGTCGCTGAGACGGACGTTCTTGCTCACCTGGTACCTATTCGTTAGGCGGAATGGTTGTCGCGCCTTGATTTCTTAGGTATGATGCGGAGCATAGGGTACTTCGGGGTGTCGACCCCGCCGGAACGGCCGGCGGGACCCACCATGGTCCGCGGCCAGGCCCCGTTAGCGAAGGTGCATACATGGTCGTCGTTGCCGTGTTCGCGCTCCTCGCGGTGTTCTCGATCATCAGCATCGTGCTGAGCACCGAGGAGCCTCGACGCCCGAGCAACCAGAAGGACAATCCCCTTCTCTGGTCGACGCTCGGTCGCCGGTAGGCGTACTCCACAGCCTACTGCACGAACGCCCCGGCTCCGGCCGGGGCGTTCGTCGTTCCCCGGACCCTCCGCCCTACAATGCCACTTCCACAGCGCACGCCGGAGGCTCCTCCTGCTCATGCCCAGTCCCCTGCGCCCCATGAGACCGGTCCCTGAGCCCAGCGTCCGGCCATGGGCCGGCGCGAGGCTTGGGCCCGCGGAGGCGCACATCGGTGAGCTGTGGCTCGCCGGCCCTGCCTCGGTCGTGCCGACCGCCGGCGGGCCCAGCACGCTGGACGAGCTCGCGGCGGCGATGGGCGAAACCCTGGTCGGCCGGCGCGGAATGGCGCTCCTCGGCGCCCGGTTCCCGCTGCTGGTGAAGCTCATCGACGCAGCCGACTGGCTGTCGCTCCAGGTGCATCCCGACGACGTGCTCGCACGCGAGCTGTACGGACCGGCCGCCGTCGGCAAGGTCGAGGCCTGGGTGGTGATCGATGCGGGACGGGGCGCGGAGCTGGTCACGGGACCTCGGGAGGACCTCGAGGATGGGGCGCTGATGGCCGCGATCGCCGATGGCACCGTCTCGCACGAGCACTGCCGGCACGAGCCGGCCACGCCCGGGGACACCCTGCTCCTGGGGGCGGGCACCCTGCACGCGATCGGCGCCGACACCTTCGTCTACGAGATCGAGCAGCCGTCCGACCTCACGTTCCGCATCTCGGACTGGGGGCGGCCGACCGGCCGCGACCTGCACGTCGCGGAGGCGCTGCGCACCGTCGATCCGGGACGCCACGCGGTGCCCGTCGGCACCAACTTCCTCCTGGTGAGTGGGGTGCTCGAGGTGCCGCAGTTCCGGCTCGAGCTCCTCAGGGGTCCGTCCCGGGTAGTGCGCAGGCCCGCGGGCGACGGCCCGGAGGTCGTGACGGCCCTCGTGGGCGGGGCGGCCGCAGGTGGCACCGATGGCACCGATGGCGGCCGGTGGCTCGAGGCGATCGACACATGGGAGACGCTGGTCGTGCCGGCCGCCGTCCCGTCCTACGAGCTGGAGCTGGCGCCCGATGCGCTGGTGGCGGTAGGCAGCCTGCCCTGACCGCCGGCCGGAACGACCCGGCCTACCAGGTCCCGGCGGCGTGCCGCCGCAACTGCGCCAGGCTGCCGGCCGGCAGGTGTGCCTCCAGGCAGGTCACGCCCTCTCGTCCAACGACGGCATCGTGCCGCGTGCCCGCCGGCAGGTCGAGGCGGTCCCCGGCCTCGAGGTCGATGGTCACCCCCCGGTCCGGCAGCCCGAAGCGGATCGAGCCCGACTCGCACGCCAGCACCTTGTCGTAGTCGTGTCCGTGGGGCGAGTACCGGTCCAGCGGCCCGTTCGACCAGGCGCCGGCGTCCAGCCCTTCCTGGCGCAGGCGGGCACGGAGGTCGTCGTCGATCACCCGCCCACCCCCACACCTATCACCGTACCGACGGCGTAGGTCACGGCGGCGGCCGCAGCGCCGATGCCCATCTGCCGGAAGCCGCTGTAGAGCATGCTCCGCCCGGTCAGCAGGCTGACCGCGGCGCCGACGCCGAACAGGGCGATCAGGCTCAGGCCGAGGCTCGCCAGGAACGCGGTCGTGCCGCTGGCGACCAGGTACGGGAGCACCGGGATGATCGCGCCGACCGCGAACGCCAGGAAGGATCCGGACGCCGCGCCCCAGGGCGACCCCAGCTCATCGGGATCCAGGCCCAGCTCCTCGCGGACGAGCGTGTCGAGCGCAAGCTCCGGGTCGCGGAACACCCGGGCCGCGATCCGCTCGGCCTCGTCGCGCGGGAAGCCCTTGGCCACGTAGATGGCCGCGAGCTCCCTCTGCTCCTCCTCGGGCATCGCTTCAAGCTCCGCTCGCTCCAGCGCGATCTGGCGCTCGAACAGCTCCCGCTGGCTCTGCATCGAGATGTACTCGCCGGCCGCCATGGAGAACGCGCCCGCGAGCAGGCCGGCAATCCCGGCCAGGAGGATGAGGCTGCCCTGGTCGGAGGCACCGGCGACGCCCATGACCAGCGAGAGGTTGGAGACCAGTCCGTCGGAGACCCCGAAGATGATCGCGCGGAGGGTTCCGGAGCGGGCGCCTCCCCGGTGCCAGGCCTCGCCCTTCGCAATCGCTTCCGAACCGCCGGCATCGCCGTCGACGGCGGGGTGGTCCGAGCTGGTGACCACCTCGGTGGCCGTCTGGCGCCGGGCCCGACCCCTGGCGCCGCCGGACGCGCCCTTGTCCCTGGGCTCGTCATCGAGCCGTTTCCAGATCTCGGCATGCTCGCGTTCGTCGGCAGCGATCGCCTCGATCTCGGGGTTCGCCTCCTGGGCGTCGTAGACCTCCACCTCGTCGCCCTCGAGGGCCTTGACGAGATCCGAGACCGCGCGCGTCCCGAACATGCGTGCCCCGACGATGATCAGCCGGACGCGCCACCGTGGCGGGGCGGGAGGGGGAACCGTGGCCCCCAGCTCTCGGAGTCGCGTCGCCCAGATGGCGGCATGGCGCCGCTCGTTGTCCGCGATGTGGCGGAAGGCCTCGGCGCGTCGTGGCTCCTTCTCGATGCCGGCCAGCGCGTCGTAGAGGGCGATCGCATCCTGCTCAAGTCGCAGGTTCTCGAGGCTCTGCGCGATGTTCACGCTCCCAGACTACCCAAGGTGGAGGCGATCCGACCGGCGAGCCTACACTGCGGCCATGACCCAGCTGCCGGCGCTTCGCTATCTCACCGCCGACGATGTCGTGGCGGCCATGCCGTCGGTGCCTGAACGGCTTGCCCTCGCAGATCTGACCCTGCGCGGGCTGGCCGGGGGAGCCGAGCTGCCGCCCAAGATCGGGGTCCACCCCCGGCCGGCGATGTCGTTCGCCCACGCGATGCCCGCGCTCCTGCCCGGGGCGGCTGCCGACGGAACCGGTGACCGCCTCGGGATGAAGTGGGTCTCCGGCAACCCGGCCAACAACGCGGCCGGCCTGGCCGGCATCCACGGGCTGCTGGTGCTCAATGACCCCGTGACGACCGTGCCGGTCGCGATCCTTGACGCGGGGCCGATCACGGCCGAGCGGACGGCGGCGGTCAGTGGCGTGGCGATCCGCGCCTTCGCGCCTCGTGTGTCGCACGCTCCGCGGGCCACCCTGGTCGGCGCAGGCGTCCAGGGCCGCAGCCACGTCGCGGTCCTGGGGCATGTGCTGCCGGGCGTCCAGCTGGCGGTGTTCGACCGCGATCCGGGGCGGGCCGCCGGCCTGGCCGACCTGGCACGCAGGACGCCGGGCGTCGGAGCAGCGGTCGTGGCGACCTCGGCGCGCGACGCCGTCGAGGGAGCGGATGTCGTGGTCACGGTGGCCTCGTTCGTCCCGCCGCCCGAGCGCCAGGTCATGACCAACGACTGGCTGGTGCCGCACGCCCTGGTCGTGCCGGTCGACTATGCGACCTACTGCGCGGCCGAGGTCGCGCGCGACGCCGACCTGTTCCTCGTGGACCACACGGGCCAGTTCCTGGCCAACCGGGAGCTCGGCAGCTTCGACGGCTATCCGGACCCGTCGGCGATGCTGGGCGAGGCACTGGCGGACGGGCTCGCCCGCCCATCGGGCAGGGTGGTGGTCACGCACCTCGGGACCGGGCTCGCCGACGTGGTCTTCGGCTCGGCCATCCTCGAGGCGGCTGCGGAGCGGGGCCTCGGGACGATCCTTCCGCGCTGAGCGCCCCGGGCGGTCCGGGCCATACTGGCCGTCGACATGCAGGAATGGATGCGCTGGGAGCCCACCAGGGGCCACCGATTTGCCTCGCTGCTCCTGACCCCGGCGCGGATCGTCGTGGGGATCGGGGCGGCTGCGGCCGTGGTCGCGGGACTGATGCCATGGGCGGAGGGAGCCGCGCCGGGCCAGCTGGGCGTGGAGCCCGTGTTCTTCAGCGGCCTGGCTGGAGCCGGCGACGGCCTGATGCTGATCCTGGTGTCACTCGGGGCCGGGGTGCTCACCCTCCATCGCACCGCCGCAACGTCGCGCATCCGCACGGTCCGCATCGCGCCCGCCATGCTGGTCCTGCTCGCCGCCGCCACGTGGGTCAACGGACAGCGAGCCGCGCTGGAGGAGATCGGCGCGTGGGAGCGCCGGGGTGGCTCCGGGGGCATCGCCCCGGGCCTGTGGATGGCCGGAGCCGGGATCCTGCTCATGGCGGCCGGCACGGCCTGGCTCCTGCCGCCGGTCCTGCGCTGGCGCCACCGTGCCGAGGATCCGGCGGACCTCGTGACGGTGACCCGGCGGCAGGTCGCGGAGGTCATGGCCGGAATCGCGGGGACGCTCCTCGGCGGTACGGCCGGGGTGGGCCTGGCGCTCGAGCTCACCGGCCCCACGGTCGTGGGCACGATCGCCTTGGGCGCGGTCTTCGGCGGCGTGATCGGGGCCTACGTCGGGACCTGGACGGCACGCACCCTTGTCGGCCTCGCCGGCCGTCGGCGCTCCCGGCCCTGACTCAGGCTGCGAGCGCGGCCGCTACCATGTGCCGTCATGCCCCGTGATCGCGCACCGCTGATCGGCACGCTGGCCGCCGTTTCCGCGGCGGCCCTGTTCGGCATGCTGGGGCCCCTTGCCCGCTTCGGCGCCGACGCCGGTGTCACGGGCGTGGCCTTCACCGCATGGCGCGCCATCCTGGGGGTGGCGTTCCTGGCGATCCTGATCACTGCCAGGGGCCGGGCCCGCCCGTCGGTTGGAGCCATCCGCGGGCTGTCCGGCCGCGGACGCCTCGCCCTCGCCACGGCCGCGATCATGGGGGTGACCCTCAACGTCTCGATCTTCACCGCGTTTGGACTGGTCCCCATCGCCCTGGCGCTGATGCTGTTCTACCTCTACCCCGCCGGCGTGGTCGTGGTGGACATTGCCCTGGGTCGCGAACGGATGACCACACCACGGGCGCTCGCCCTGCTCCTTTCGTTCGGTGGTGTGGTGCTGGTCCTCGTCGGTGGGATGAGCGGCTCGGCTGGGCTCTCGGTGAACCCGCTGGGGATCCTCCTGGGCCTGGCCGCCGCGGCAAGCCAGGTTGTGTTCGTGAGCGTGAGCCGCGGCGGCTACTCGCAGGTTCCGGCGGACGCCGCGACCCTGGTGATCCTGGCGACGTCCATCGTGGGGGCCTTCGTCATCGCCCTGCTTGCCGGCCAGGGCGACGCGCTCATGGTGCCGTTCCGATCGGTCGACCCGTGGCCGGCCCTGATCCTGGCCGGCGTCGCGTCGGCCGGCCTGTCGTCGCTGCTGTTCCTCACCGCGATCCGGACCATCGGGGGTACGCAGACGGGGATCCTGATGCTGCTCGAGCCGGTGGTGGGCGTGCTCCTTGCTGCCGCATGGCTGGGCGAAGCCCTCGTGCCGGTGCAGATCGTGGGCGGCGCCCTCGTGCTCGCTGGAGCCCTGGTGCTGCAGGTCCGATCCGAGGGGCGATTTCGAGCCCGTCGCGGAGACCGACGCCGGCCCGATGGTCTGAGCTACCGTTACGATCCGGGACGGTGCCCGGCGACTGCAGGCGATAACGTGGAGGATCCCATGGTCAGGGTCGATGGACTGCAGGATCGCGTCGCGCTCGTCACGGGCGCCGGTCGGGGCATCGGCCTGCGCGTCGCCCAGGTGCTCGCCGCCAACGGCGCCCTGGTTGCCGCGCTGGACCTCACGCCGCCGGACGAGCCCGGGCTCCTGGGCATCGAGGCGGATGTCAGCGACGAGGCCGCGATCGACGCCGCGTTCGCCCGGATCGAGGCGGAGCTTGGCCCGGTCACGGTCCTCGTGCTCAACGCAGGGATCCTGCCCCTGGTCCCGCTCACCGAGACATCGACCGAGCTCTGGGAGCGGACCCTCTCGATCAACCTGACCGGCCCGTTCCTGGCGATCCGCCGTGCGATGCCCGGGATGCGCCAGCAGGGATACGGGCGCGTTATCGGGGTTGGGGCGGCCGCCGGCAAGTCCGGCGGAGCCCGCTCGGCGGCCTACGCGGCGTCCAAGGCCGGCCTCATGACGCTCGTGAAATCGGTCGCCGCCGAGTATGCCCGGGACGGGGTCACGGCCAACGTGGTGGCGCCGGCGCTGATCGACACCGAGCTCCTCGGGGGGCAGCGCGACCTCGCGGGACGCGTGCCCGTCGGCCGCCTGGGAACCACGGACGAGGTCGCCGCGCTGGTCGCGTTCCTCGCCAGCTCCGAGGCCGGCTACATCACGGGCGAGATCGTGGACATCAACGGCGGGACCCTGATCGACTGACGCCGGCGATGGAGCTGCCGGGCGACGGGCGCAGGCCGCGCACCTGTCCTACGCCTCCTCGTTGACCTCGAGTGGCCCGTCCGCCACCTCGATCGTCACCCGGCCGTCCACGATCTCCACCGGGTACACGGCGAGCGGCATCTCGGCGGGCGGGTCCAGCGGCTCGCCGTCCGACAGGTCGAAGCGGGACAGGTGCAGGGCGCAGGTCAGCGTGCCGGCGGTCAGGAACCCGCGGTCCAGCTCGAAGTACTCGTGCGAGCACGTGCCCTGCATCGCGGTGAACTCGTCGTTGAGGTGCACGACCAGCACCGGATCGGTCTGGTCCACCCAGACCATTCGCATCTCCCCCTCCTCGAGCTCGTCAACGCCGAGGAGGTCGATGACCCTGCTCAGGCCGCCGTCACAGTGCCTGTCGCGAGCCCGGAGGCCCACTTGGCCTCCAGCGCCTCGCGCAGGCGATCCTGCGCCTCCTCAAGCGGCACCCGGGCGACCACCGGCTCCAGGAACCCGAGCACGATGAACTTGCGGGCCTCGTCCGGCGGGATGCCGCGGCTCTCCAGGTAGAACAGCTGGGTCTCGTCGATCGGCCCCACCGACGAGCTGTGCATGGCCCGGCGGCAGTCGGGCTGGTCGATCTCGAGCGACGGGATGGCCACGGCGCGGGCCGCCTTCGAGAGGTTCATCCCGAACTCGCCCAGGAAGCTGTCCGTCCCGATGGCGGACTTCTCGATCTGGATCAGGCCCTTCATGTAGGTCCGGGCCCTGTCCAGGAGGACGCCCTTGCTGAGTAGCTGTCCCGTGGTGTCGTGCCCGACATGGCGCGTATACGAGGTGAGGTCGTGCAGCTGGTCGTCAGAGCCGAACACGATCTCGACCTGCTCGACCGTGCTCCGGTCGCCGGTCAGCACGTTGTCGACCCGCGAGCGCACGAGGCGGCCGCCGAGCTGCGCGAGCGCCCAGCGCAGGTCGGCACCCTCACCGATGTCGGCCCGGCGCTGCTGGAAGACCACTTGGTCGGGCCCCAGCTCCTGGAGGCTGGCCATCGCCAGCCGGGCATGGGCACCGAGACGGATCTCCGTCGTGGCGGACAGGAGCGCCTGCGCACCGGGCTGGACCCCGTCACCGGTGACGAGCTCCTCCACCACGGTGGCCTCTGCCCCGTCGCCGAGGACGATGAGCGTCCGGCCGATCAGCGTCCGGGGCGCACCGAGCGACCAACGCAGCACGATGGGCCGCTCTACACGAACGCCGGCGGGGACGTGCACGACGACGCCCTGGGTCCATGCCGCACGCGAGAGCTCCGCGAGCTTCTCGCCGGACGGCAGGAGCGGCGCACCCTCGAGCAGCTCACGCGCAAGCGCCTCGTCGCGGGCGACGAGATCGGCCAGCGTGGTCAGCCGGACACCGGCCCCTCGGGCCGCATCGTCCAGCGAGCCGACGGCGACGCCGTCCTCGCTGATCTCCAGGAGCCCCGCGACCTCCTCGGGGCGGTCGCCCACGAGTGGGTTCGCCACCGTGGCAGCGTACGGGACGGCCCCATCGAGGGACGCGGCGCGGAGGTCCACGTACGGCGTGTACAGGAGGTTGCCCTCCACCGGCAGCGCCTCGAAGGCGGTCAGGGCGGCGAGCCGGTCCTCGCGCAGCCACGCGGGTTCCGCGGCCGCACTCGAGATCGCGTCGACGAGCGACCGGTTGACGAACGTGAACGGCAGATCGGCGGGGGCCCTGCGCGGCGGACGGGCGGTGCCGCCGGCGAGGGACGAGGGTTGGGCGACCTCCGTCATCCCAGTGACCCCTCCATCTCCAGCTTGACGAGCCGGTTGAACTCGATCGCGTACTCCATCGGGAGCTCCTTCGTGAATACCTCGAGGAAGCCCTGCACGATGAGGTTCGTCGCCTCGTTTTCCGTCAGGCCACGGCTCATCAGGTAGAAGACCTGGTCCGCGGAGACCTTGCCGACGGTGGCCTCGTGGGTCATCGTCGTGTCGTCTTCCTGGATGTCGATGTAGGGGTAGGTGTCGCTGCGGCTCTGATCATCGAGCATCAGGGCGTCGCAGCGCACGCTGGCCGTGACGCCGGTGGCCCCGGGGGCGACGCGCAACTGGCCACGGTACGTTGCCCGGCCGCCGTCCTTGGACACGGACTTGGACACGATCCGGGAGGTGGTGTTGGACGCCAGGTGGACGGCCTTGGCTCCGGTGTCCTGGTGCTGGCCACGCCCGGCGACCGCGACCGAGATGACCTCGGCCGTGGCTCCCTCGCCCCGCAGGTAGATCGCCGGGTACTTCATCGTCAGACGCGAGCCGGTATTCGCGTCGACCCACTCGACCGTCGATCGTTCGTAGGCGTGGGCGCGCTTGGTCACGAGGTTGTAGACGTCGTTGGACCAGTTCTGGATCGTCGTGTAGCGCACCTTCGAGCCGGCCAGCGCGACGACCTCCACGACGGCCGCGTGGAGCGAATCCGTCGCGTAGATCGGGGCCGTGCAGCCCTCGATGTAGTGGACCTTGGCGCCCTCGTCCACCACGATCAGCGTCCGCTCGAACTGGCCGGTGTTCTCGCCGTTGATGCGGAAGTAGGCCTGGAGCGGAAGCGGGACCTCGACGCCCTTGGGCACGTACACGAAGGAGCCGCCGGACCACACGGCCGCGTTGAGGGCGGCGAACTTGTTGTCCTCGGCGGGAACCACCGTGCCGAAGTACTTGCGGAAGATCTCCGGGTACTCCTTGAGCGCCTGGTCGGTGCCCATGAACACGACACCGATCTTGGACAACTCCTCGCGAACCGAGTGGTAGACCACCTCGGAGTCGTACTGGGCGCCGACGCCGGCGAGGAACTTGCGCTCGGCCTCCGGGATGCCCAGCTTCTCGAACGTCGCCTTGATCTGCTCCGGGACGTCGTCCCAGGACTTCTCCTCGCGCTCGGACGGCTTGCGGTAGTAGACGATCTTGTCGAGATCGATGTCCGCGAGGCGGCCGCCCCAGGTTGGCATCTTCCGCTTCACGAAGTGGTCGTACGCGCGGAGGCGGTACTGCAGCATCCAGTCCGGCTCGTCCTTGAACCGGCTGATCTCCTCGACGGTCTCCTGCGTCAGGCCGCGCTTGGTCTCCGCGAGGTAGACGATGTCGTCGTGGAAGGCAAACTGGTCGCGCTCGTCCTTGACGAGGTCGCGGGTCGAGGTCATCGCTGCTCCGATCAGGGCCGGCGGCCGCACGTGAGGGTCGTCGCTGCGGGAGTGCCGCGACCCCGGGACGTGGGTCGCGGGCTAATCCCTAGCAGAATTATCGGAATTACCGGCCGATTCGTCAACGGGGCCCTCGACGGTGCCGGGTGCGGGTGGGCGACCGAGGCTGCCTGGAGGTCCTCGGCGGCTTAGAAGAACGTCGAGCACCACGGCTCATCGACCGTGCGCAGCAGCGCGTCGGCCTCCTCGAGCGCGCCAGGTCGATGCTCGTCCGCCCCGATGCCGATCGCGAGATCACGGAGGCGGGTGCCACCGAGGTACGCGCCACCCAGCGCCGCCACCGGCAGCGTGAGATCGGGCGAGCGGTCCGTGTCGCGGCAGGTAGCCCCGTCGGGCGACGCGTCCAGCAGCAGCCTCTGCGTGCCACCCCACGCCACGTCGTCGACAACCTCGAGCACGAGGCTGCCCGACCGCCCATAGGTCCGGGCGGCCAGAGCGCGGGGCAGGTCGAACAAGCGCACCCAGAGGGCGTCACCGGCCTCCGCCGGCCTGGCGGCCCGGGCGTTGGTCAGGAGCCAACGAACCCGTTCCTGCTCGCGGCGGCCCTCGAGCTTCACCGTGCTGACAAGATCCACCTCGAGGAGGAACCGCACGAGATCCGCGTAGGCCGCGTCCGTAAGCCCGACCAGCTCCGGGACCTCGAGCGTCGCCTGCGGCAGGTGCTCCTCCCACTTGGGCTGTGCCTTGTAGCGGGCGTACCCGTCGACGGTGCCCGCGGTGTCGCGGTGCAGCGCGACCCATCCCTTCCACCGCTCTCCCCAGGGCTCGTCGCGCAGGCCCAGCCGCAAGTCCCATGCCACGTCGCGACGGCTGATCTCGCCGGCCTGCCGCATCCTCGACGCGTCGAACACGGCCTTGAGCGTCTCCTTGACCGAGGCATCGGGCGCCACCAGCTCCACGCTGCCGCACGGCGAGCCGTGCATGCCAGTGGCCCGGGCGTTGACGATCCAGTCTGTCCAGCGGGTGCCCGGTGCGTAGCCGAACCGGCCGTAGATCCGGTACTCGGACGCGTACAGCAGGCCGACCACCTCGCCGCGCTCGCGCAATGCCGCGTGCTCCTTCGCCGCCATCCCCGTGAGGATCCCCCGCCGGCGATGGCTGGGAAGCACCGTCACGGCCGACACGGCAGCCGCCGGGAGCATTGCGCCGCCGGGAACGGTCAGCTCGGTCGGCCAGGAGCGGAAGGTGCCGCAGGCACGCCCGCCGTCGAACGCGATCCAGGTGCGCTCCGGGTCCCAGGAGTCACTGACCGACTCCGCCACGAGCCGCAGGTCCGGCCGCTCCAGGAAGGCGGTGCTGATGACGTCGATGGCCGCCTCGAACTCGGCCGGGACAGCCGTCCTGATCTCGATGCCCATGGCGGCGACTCTAGCACCGGCCGGACGCACGCTAGACTTGGGCGGAATCGTAAAGCGGAGAGGAGCGGGCACGCGTGAGCGAACAGGTCCTGGACCGGCGAGACCTGCTCCTGCCCGAGGGCGCCCGGCTCGTGCACATCGGGCCCCACAAGACCGGCACCACCTCGCTCCAGGCGGCCCTCTACGGTGCCCGCCCCGCGATGCTCGCACAGGGCGTCCGCCACGTCGGGAGGACCCGCAACCCGGCGAGCGCAGTCCGCGCGGTCACCGGCCAGAACGCGCCCACCTCGACAGACACGCCACCGTCGATCCGGTACTGGCGGGACCTCGTGGGCGAGTTCCGGAGGGCCCGCGAGCCGCGGGTCGTCGTCAGCAGCGAGTTCTTCTCCTGGGCGACGCCTGACATCATTCAGCGGATCGTCAACGATCTGGACCGGGACCGGCTGCACATCGTCGTCACGCTGCGACCGCTCGGCAAGATCCTGCCGTCCCAGTGGCAGCAGAACGTCCAGGCCGGGGCGCACCTGGGGTATGAGGACTGGCTGCGCGCCGTGCTTGGCGACCCGCCGGGCCGTCCCGCCAAACCATTCTGGAAATTGCACCGGCACGACCAGCTCATCGCACGTTGGGCGGACGTGGTGGGGCCGGAGCGGATGACGGCGGTCGTCGTCGACGAGCACGACCACTCCATGCTCCTCCGCGCGTTCGGGGAGATGCTCGGCCTCAGCGAGGGCACGCTCGCCCCGGATCGGGACCTCGCCAACCGATCCATGACCCTTGCCGAGATCGAGACTGTCCGGCACTTCAACGTGGCGGCCAGGGAGATGGGCGTGAGCCGCGCCGTCCACGCCAAGTCGATGCGGTTCGGGTCCGCGATCCACATGAAGATGCGCGTCCCAGGTCCCGGGGAAGCGCGGATCGAGACTCCGCAGTGGGCGCTCGATCGCGCGGCCGCCGTGGCCTCCACCATGATCCCGGTCATCGCGTCGTCCGGCGTGCGGATCGTCGGTGACCTGGACAGCCTCACGCGGGTCCAGGAGGGTCGGGCCGGCGAGAACCCGGCTCCCGAGGTCCAGGTCACCCCCGAGGTAGCCGCCCGCATGGCGATGGGGGTACTGATCTCAAGCGGGCTGGCCCGGCCGCACGGCGGACGAGGGGCCGGAGACGTCTGGATCGAGCCCATCGAGGTTGCACGCGTCTCGACGCCGCAGCTGATCGCCGTGATCCTGCGCCGCGTCCGGGGCGCAGTGCTCCGCGGAATCTCGCCTAGGCGAGGCCGCGCGGCATGACCCGGCGGCCGATGCGGTCCACCTCAGGATGGGGCGTGATCCAGCGGCTGCAGGAAACGCGCTGACCGAAGCGATGGAGCTGGGACCCGCGGACCGCTCGCTGCTGCTGCCCGAAGGCACGAGGCTGGTGCACATCGGACCACCCAAGACCGGGACGACGACGCTGCAGGGCGCGCTCCACCTGGCTCGAAGCGCGATGCTCGTGCAAGGCGTGCGATATGCGGGCCGCGGGCGCCATCCCAGGGCGGCAGTCCTGGCAGTGACCGGGCGTTCGTCATTCACGGGCGTCCTGTCATCGAGCCCCATCTCGCGTTGGACCTCGCTGGCCCACGAGGTGCGCACGGCGGCGGAGCCCCGCGTGGTGGTCAGCAGCGAGCTCCTCGCCGATGCAACCCCGGAGGTCATCCCTCGGATCATCGAGGACCTGGGCGGCGATCTGACCCACGTCGTCCTCACCCTGCGGCCGCTGGCGAAGCTCCTGCCGTCGCAATGGCAGCAGTACGTCAAGTCAGGACTGCGGCGTGGCTTCGAGCCATGGCTGCACGCCGTGCTCGAGGAGGACGGCGGCACCACGACGCCGACGTTCTGGCGCCGCCACCGGCACGATGCCCTCATCCGGCGCTGGGCGGCGGTGACGGGTGTCGAACGCATCAGCGTTGTCGTTGTGGACGACCGAGCCCCGGATGGATCCTTGCGCGTGTTCGAGAAGCTGCTCGGCCTGGAGACGGGGACGTTGGTGTCCGACCGCTCACTCGCGAACAGGTCCCTGACCTTGCCCGAGATCGAGGCCGTCAGGGCCTTCAACATCGCCTTCCGGAAGGCCGACCTCGATCCGGATCTCCTGCAGAAGGTGATGCACTTCGGTGCGGCGAAGCACATGACGACTCGTACCCCGTCGCCGGAATGGCAACGGATCATGCTGCCCGCATGGGCGGCAGACCGAGCCACGGAGATCGCCCGGGAGATGGTCGACGGGATCCGCGGCTCCGGCGTCCGTGTCGTCGGTGACCTGGAGCTGCTCGCGACGGGACCGTTGGACGGGGCCGTGGAGAGCGTCCCGGCCGTCGTCGGCATCCCGCCCGAGGTCGCAGCATCGATGACCATCGGCGTCCTGACGGCAAGCGGGCTTGCCCGCCATGGCGATACAGAGGATGCGGAACAGGGTGGCGAGCCCTCCGGCGTGGAGCTGGTGCCCACGCTCCACCTGGCGGGCATCGTCGCGAGGCGGGCTCGTGGGCTGCTCACCCGCCGGGCCCGATCCGTTGGCAGGCGCCTGCGCAGGGGCTGACACGCCGAACCTGCGACGGGCAGGCCGCCGCGATCACTCACGCGTCCAGGCGTGTCTCCAGCAGGGATCGGATCGCGGCCACGGCGTCGCCGACGTCCGTCGTCGTGGTGTCGACCTCCAGGTCGGCGTCCTGCGGTGCCTCGTAAGGCGACGAGATCCCCGTGAACTCCGGGACGTCGCCAGCGCGGGCGCGGGCGTACAGCCCCTTCCGGTCGCGGGCCTCGCAGACCTCGAGGGGCGTGCTCACCCAGACGAGGACGAAGGCTCCGTCCGCCTCGGCCATCGCGCGGACCCGGGCCCGTGACGACGCGAATGGCGCAATCGGTGCCGCCACCGCGATGCCTCCGTGGGCCGCGACCTGGGACGCCACCCACCCGATGCGTTCCACGTTGCGCTCCCGGGACGCCGCATCGAAGCCCAGCTCCGCCGAGAGGTGCTGGCGGACCTCGTCCCCGTCGAGCAGCGTGACCCGGCGTCCGTCGTCCTCGAGGGCGTCGGCGAGGGCGCGGGCGATCGTGGACTTGCCGGACCCGGAGAAGCCGGTGAACAGGACGACAGCGCCCGCGTGGGTCGCCGCCCGGCGCGCGCGCAGGACCTCGCGGGCCGAAACGGGCGGGTAGACGGCTGCCAGCTCCTGCTCGACGTGCGCGTCCAGCGCGGCGACGCGTGCCGCGTCCTCCTCGGAACCCAGCTCCGAGAGCGTGACCCAGGCCCCGATGCCGGCCCGCTCGAGCTCCGGATGCCGGCCCTCAGGCCACGGGACCACGAGGCGCACGACGGAGCGGCCCGGTGCCGCCGCCTCCAGCCGGTCGGCCATCGCCCAGGCGGCGCGGGTGAGCCCGGCCCAGCCGACCTCGCCCGCGGGTCGCGGCGTGCGTCCGGGTGCGACGACCACCACCACGGGGTATGTCCGCCCGAGCATGGCCGCCGTCTCCACCATCGTCTGGGTGGGCACCGTGTCCACGACGATCGCGGTCGCGTCCCATGCTGGATCGCCGAGGCGCGCGCGGACGGCGGCGGCATCGAGGCGCACGGCCGGGTCCCAGTGTGGCCCCGAGCCGCGGGCGAGCGGCGCGAGCGCCCGGACCGCCGGCAGGTCGTGGATCCCGGGCCCGGCCGCCACGACGGCCAGTGGGGTGTTCTCGGCATCCGTGAGGACGACCTCCCCGTCGCCGGCCGACGGGAGCGCAGAGACGGGGAGCGCGGACGCGGGGAGCCAGCCGCCGAGCACGAGCTCGAGGCGGTCCAGTCCATCCCCGTCGAGCACCCGTCGCGGCAGTCCGGCGATCTCCGCCGGCCGGCCGGTCCCGTCGGCCCCGGTCACCGGCCCAGGCCCTCGGGCTCGGGGCCCGTGTCGTCGGCGACGGCCGGGCGGGGTGTGCCGCCCTGACCACCCGGCGCCACCGGCTCCCCGGCACGGCCGCGGGTGCGCGCCGCGGGGCTGGCGACCCGGTTCCTGATGAGGCCCCACGCCACGAACGCGAAGGCGACCGCGGCGGCTGCGGCGAGGATCACGAGCATGTCGGGCACACCGAGCAACTTCAAACCGGTCGCGAGCAGGATCACCGCCAGGATGCGCCGGATCACGCCGCCCGGCGCACGGCTGGAGATCTGGGCCCCGATCCACGCCCCCGGGATCGCCCCCACCAGCAGCGGCACGGCCAGGACGACCGAGAAGTCGCCGAACAACAGGTGGCCGGCGGCTGCCGCGGCCACGAGCGGGATCGCCTGGGCGAGATCGGTGCCCACCAGCGAGGACGCCTTGAGGCGCGGGTACATGAGCAGGAGCGTCACCACGACGATCGACCCCGCGCCAACCGAGGTCAGGCCGACCATGAGCCCCGCCACGGCCCCGAGGATGATCGTCCGGATCGGCCGGACCACCACGGGCGCCGGCCGCGTCATGGGGGCGGGACCCTCACCGAGCGGCAGGCGGTTGCGCCACATCTGCAGGGACGCGCGGACGAACAACCCGAAGGTGGACGTGAGGAGCGCGATCCCCAGGACCCGCTTGAGGATCTCGTCCACCTGCTCCATGGGCATCTGGGAGATGAGCCAGGCGCCGGCGAACGCCATGGGCACCGAGCCCACGCAGAGCCACTTCACAAGGTCCTTGTTCACGGTCCCACGACGGAGGTGGACCGCCGCACCGACGGGCTTCATGAGGAGGCTCACGACGATGTCGCTCGAGATCGCCGTCAGCGGGTTGACCCCGAACACGAACACGAGCATCGGGGTCATCAGCGCCCCACCGCCCATGCCGGTGAGACCCACCACGATGCCCACCACGAGCCCGCCGATCGCCAGCGGCAGGTCGAAGATCATCGGGTCGCGTGCGCGCGCGGCCGGGTCCGGACGGTGCAAGGCATGCGTGGATGATAACTTCGGTCCGGCCGCGCGGCCCCATCCGGGCCCCGCCGCGGTGTTGTAGCACGACGCGGGAGCACGAAGCGACGGATGATGGCAGGCAGGCCTTGGTGACCAGCGAGCGCGTGGACGACTCGATCGCACCGAACCCGGACCCCATCGACGACTCCCGGCTGGCCGCGATCCTCGCCACCGGGGCCGGCCGCGTGCTGATGAGCCTTCGCGAGCGCGCCAGCGCCGGGGACGTGCCTGCCGCCGGGAAGCCGCTCGGCGACGCGGGCGATGCCGCCGCACAGGCATGGCTGGCTGCAGCCCTCGCGGACGCACGACCCGATGACGTCATCCTGTCCGAGGAGGCAGAGCAGGACCAGCGCCGGCTGACCGCGGCCCGCGTCTGGATCATCGACCCGCTCGACGGCACCCGCGAGTTTGCCGAGATGGTCCCGGACGGAACGCGGCGCTCGGACTTCGCCGTTCACGTCGCCCTGTGGGAGGCCGGCCGGGGCCTCGTCGCCGGCGCCGTGGCGCTCCCGGCGCGGGACCAGGCGTTCGACACCGCCAGCGTGGCCCCAACCCCGGGCACCGGTCCCGAGGAGGTCCTCGCCGGTCTCCGTCCCCTGCGGATCGCCGCCAGCCGGACCCGACCACCGGCGGTCGTGCAGCGGCTTGCGGCGCGTGACGATGTGGACCTGGTCCAGATGGGCTCCTGCGGCGTGAAGGTCATGGCCGTCGTGGACGGGACGGCCGACGCCTACGTGCACGCCGGGGGCCAGTTCGAGTGGGACTCGGCGGCGCCGGTCGCCGTCGCCCATGCGGCGGGGCTCGTCGCGACCCGGCTCGACGGGTCCCCCCTGCTCTACAACCAGCCGGACCCCTGGTCTCCCGACCTCGTGGTCTGCCACCCCGCGCTCCTCGCCCACCTGCGCCGCCTGCTGGCGGAGTCGGGCTCGGACGAGGAGCCAGGAGCACGCCCATGATCACCCACGTCCTGAGCCAGCTCCGCGCCCTGGAAGCCGAGAGCACTCACATCTTCCGCGAGGTCGCGGCCGAGATGCAGCGCCCGTGCCTCCTGTTCTCGGGCGGCAAGGACTCGATCGTGATGCTGCACATCGCCCGCAAGGCGTTCGCGCCGGCACGCATCCCGTTCCCGGTGATGCATGTCGACACGGGCCTCAACTTCCCCGAGATCCTTGCCTACCGGGACCGCTGGATCGAAAAGCTGGGCCTCACGCTGGTGGTGGCCTCCGTCCCGGACGCCATCGAGCGCGGCCTCGTGCAGGAGGAGCCGAACGGCTCGCGGAACCGGATCCAGACGCCGGTGCTCCTGGAGGCGGCGGAGCGCCACCGCTTCGACGCGCTGTTCGGCGGGGCCCGGCGCGACGAGGAGAAGGCCCGGGCCAAGGAGCGCGTGTTCTCGTTCCGTGACGAGTTCGGCCAGTGGGACCCCAAGAACCAGCGACCCGAGATCTGGAGCCTCTACAACGGCCGGGTCCACCAGGGCCAGAGCATCAGGGTCTTCCCGCTGTCCAACTGGACGGAGCTCGATGTCTGGACGTACATCCAGGCCGAGGAGATCGAGATCCCGGAGCTCTACCTGGCCCGGGAACGCGAGGTCGTGGAGCGCGACGGCATGCTCTATGCCGTGAACCAGTTCACGCCCGTCCGCGACGGCGACGTCGCCAGGGTGGCGCGGGTCCGCTACCGCACCGTCGGCGATGCCAACCTCACCGCCGCGGTGGAGTCGGACGCCGACACGGTGGCCCAGATCGTCGCCGAGATCGCCGCCGTCCGGATCACGGAGCGTGGTGCCACGCGTGGCGATGACAAGACCAGCGAGACCTCGATGGAAGACCGCAAGCGGGAAGGCTACTTCTGATGCCGATGGACCTCCTCCGGCTGGCGACAGCCGGATCCGTCGACGACGGCAAGAGCACGCTTATCGGCCGCCTGCTGTACGACAGCAAGGCGCTCTTCTCGGACCAGCTGGAGGCCGTCGAGCGGGTGAGCCGTGATCGCGGCAACGACTTCACGGACCTCGCCCTCCTGACCGACGGGCTGCGGGCCGAGCGCGAGCAGGGCATCACGATCGACGTCGCCTACCGCTACTTCGCCACGCCGCGCCGCAAGTTCATCATCGCGGACACGCCCGGCCACACGCAGTACACGCGCAACATGGTCACGGGCGCCTCCACGGCAGACGTCGCACTGATCCTGCTCGACGCCCGCAAGGGGATCACCGAGCAGAGCCGTCGGCACGCCTTCCTGGCCACGCTGCTGGGCGTGCCGCACGTTGTCGTGTGCGTCAACAAGATGGACCTCGTGGACTTCGACGAGTCCGTGTTCGAGGCCATCCGCGACGAGTTCGGCGAGTTCGCAACCCGTCTCCGCGTCCGCGACCTGACCTTCATCCCGGTGTCCGCGCTCCAGGGCGACAACGTGGTGACACGCTCGAAGCGGATGCCGTGGTTCGACGGGTCACCGCTCCTCTCGCATCTCGAGCGGCTGCACGTCGCGTCGGACCGCAACTTCGTGGACGTCCGGTTCCCCGTCCAGTACGTGGTCCGGCCGCAGTCCTACGACGTCATCGACTATCGCGGGTACGCGGGGACCGTTGCCTCCGGCGTGCTCAAGCCGGGCGACAGGGTCGTCGCCCTGCCCAGCGGCCTCGAGTCCACGATCGCCTCGATCCAGACCGCCGACGGCGAGGTCGAGGAGGCCTACCCGCCGATGGCGGTCACGATCACCCTGGCCGACGAGCTCGACATCTCACGGGGCGACATGCTCTGCCGGCCGCACAACATGCCGTCCGTGGTGCAGGACGTCGATGCCCAGGTGTGCTGGATGGACGAGAGCGCGACGCTGATGCCGGGGCGCAAGTATGCGATCAAGCACACGACCCGCTGGGCCAAGGCGTTGGTCAGGGAGCTCAGCTACCGGATCGATGTCAACACGCTGCACCGCGACGAGCAGGCCACGGAGCTGGTCCTCAACGAGATCGGCCGCGTGCAGCTGCGGGTGACGCAGCCCCTGTTCGTCGACCCGTACCAGCAGAACCGGCAGACAGGGTCGTTCATCCTGGTGGACGAGGCGTCGAACAAGACCGTCGGCGCGGGCATGATCGGGCGGACGACCGGAGGCTGACGTCCCGGCGTGGCGGCGCCATGCGGCCGCGCGCGACGGGTGCGATGGTCCTACGGGTGGTCGTACGCGTAGAAGATGTAGTCCTGGGACACGGTCTCGACGCCAAGGTCGTGCAGGAGCCTGAGCAGCTGGGCCCGGTGATCGGTGCCGTGGTTGGCGACGTGGAGGAGTACCTGCCACAGGATGAGGTCCTTGTCCTCGCCCTCCGTGAACGGCTTCTCGAGCAGCATGTCGTCGCGCAGTCCCGCCAGGTACTCGCGCATGCGCTGCTCGACGGCATCCCAGTACGCGCGGATGCCGTCCCGGTCCGCGAGCGTGGCGGGATCGGGCGAGTCCGGCGGCCGCGCGCCTCGAAGGTCGCCGAACCACGCGTCGTCGACGGACGCGAGGTGCACGACCTGGTCGCGGACCGATCCGGCGGAGTAGCCGGACTCCCGCGTGAACTGCTCGTCCGAGATCTTCATGACGTACGAGTCCCAGATCGTGCGGTTCTCGCTGAAGTGGTAGTCGTAGTACTGGCGAAAGGCGTCGGCATTCACGTCGGCACGTGCTCCTCCAGGTGGGCCCGGACGGCCGCGGCGAACGCCCGGTCCCGCACCGTCCTGGGCATGGCGGCCTTGCGCAGGCCGGCAAAGGCGATGTGGGCCCGCAGCGCCTCGGCGACGGCCCCGATGAACTCCGGGTTCGCGTCGGACATGGGGTCGAAGCCGTCCTCCCACCAGACGCCCAGGACCCGCAGCGTGCCGGTCTTGCGGTCGATCCGCGGTTCGATCCGGCCCACGAGCCGGTCCCCGAACAGCAGGGGCAGCACGTAGTATCCCCATCGCCGCTTTGCGGCGGGGACGTAGACCTCCCAGCGGTAGTCGAATCCCCAGAGGCGGAGCAGCAGGTCCCGGTCCCAGGCCATCGGGTCCAGCGGGGCGAGGAACGCGACGCCGGCCCCCTCCATCGGTGTAGCCATGCCGACCTCTGCCTCAGCGGCATCCAGCATGGCGAGCTCGTCGCCGGGGATGAACCGCACCCCGCGGAGCCCCTCGACGTCGACGGGGACGATCTCCCCCAGGTCGACCAGCTCCTCGCGCAGGGACCTGCGTTCCGGGGCCTTGCCCGTCCCGGCCCAGAGCGTGTACTCCCCCGTCGCGCCCAGCAGGCCGTTGGCGCGGAAGCGTGACAGCAGCTTGTGCCGCAGCTGCTCGCGCTCCGGAGGCCGCCGGGACAGGAGGTCCGCCGGGAACAGTCGCTCGACGAGGTCGTAGACACGACGGTTGCCCTCGCGCCTGGCGATCCCCAGGAGGCCGGCCTCCCCGAGCGCCTCCAGCAGGGCACGCACCTGGTTGGTGGGCCGCCAGTACCAGTCGATCGCCGCCCGAGGCTCCACGTCCGTGGAGGACAGGGGGCCGCTGGCCCGGATCCGCTCGAGGAGCTCCTCCACCAGCGGCGCGTGCTCGTCGAACGCCCCGCCATCGTGGCCCTCGCGCCGCCGGTCCCAGGTGATCCGGTACCACGGGAGCTCGGCGGTCGGCACGATCGAGAGCATCTTGTTGTACGTCTCGTACAGCACGCGGTCGCGGTAGAGCAGGTCGTCCGTCCAGCTCCGCCGGTACCCGGCCACGCGCGCCAGCAGGACCAGGTCGTGGTTGCGGCCCGCCACCTCGAGGGGATCGAACTGGAGCGAGCCCAGCCGGTCCATGACGCGCATCACCGATGCGGGCTCGGCGGGCAGGGCGCGAGGGGGCGCCAGCAGGTGGCGGCGGACGAGGAAGCGGCGCGCGGCCGCGGCCGACACCGATCGATGGGCCTGGCTCACGCGGGCATGCTCGGGGCGTCGCCGGTCAGCAGGGGCGTCGGCGGGGAGTCGCGGTCGATGGCGGGCGGAACACTCGGCCGCCGCTAGTTCGAGGCCCGCTGGAACTCGAGCGCGTTGTTGCCGTCGCTGTCGTTCAGGAGCAGGGAGTCACCCGCCGCACGGGCGGTGTTGACGACCTCGAGCGCGCGGACGTACGCGATCTCGACCGCGGTCAGCGGCTCGTCGCAGGCCATCTTGGTCCCCGCCAGCGGCCCGATGTGGATGGTTTCGCCGTCCTGGGTGTACGGGCCGCTGAACGTGTTGCAGCCCGCGAAGCCGGAGAACTGGCCGCCGGCGAACTTCGCGGTCGGCGTGACCGCCATCGGGACGGTGAAGACCGCGCCGGTGGCGTCCATGTAGTTCAGGAGCACCCACTCGGTCCCTTCCAGCGTGACGGGCCCGTAGGTGGGCGTCGGCGTGGCGGCAGCCGATCCGCAGCCTCCGAGCACCAGCGTGGCAACCAGGGCCAGGAGCACGAGGCCGGGCCGGCGCTGCAGCCGGAAACGCGTCACGAGGTTCATCGTCGTCCTCCTGCGAGTTCCCCGCGTCCCTACGGACGGTTCGAGGCCCTTCGCGGCTGATGCTACCCGAGGCGGTCGGTCGACAGCACCACGACTCCGCGAGCCTCCGGCGCGGGGCCGATCCGGCAATCCGTTGTATCGTCCCGGCCGAATGGTTCGGTGCTACCGAAGCATCTGCCTCAACCGAAGGAATAGCTGCCATCACCACCATCGCTCGCACGACCGCCATCGACGGGGTGATCGCCGGGTTCGAGTCGCTCATGCAGCGGCTGGCCGGCGGTCATGCTCCCGAGTTCCTGGAGATCGACGTCACGATGCCCCAGGCCAAGCTCCTGTACCTGCTCGGGGCCGCGGGTGACCTCCACATGTCGGAGCTCGTCCAGCGCCTGGGCGTCTCGCTGTCCACCGTCAGCGGCCTCGTCGACCGCATCGTTGACCACGGCCTCGCCACGCGCCGCGAGGACACCGCCGACCGTCGCCAGGTCGTGGTCGGCCTGACGCAGGCGGGGCGGGAGTTCATCGACCGCTTCCGCGAGCTCAACGCACGCCAGATGCGCGAGCTCCTCACCCACGTCTCCGACTCTGACCTCGCCCTGCTCCACGACGCGCTCTCCGCGCTCGACCGGGCCGCAGCGCATCTCGCCCAGCGAAAGGATCCCGCATGAGCCGCCTCTCGGAGTTCGCCGTCTCCAAGCGGAGCGTCACGCTCCTGCTTGCCGGAGCCCTGTTCATCGCCGGGCTGCTCGCCTGGGGCAATCTCAAGCAAGAGCTCCTGCCCGACATCGAGTTCCCGGTCATCACCGTCGTCGCGCCGCTGCCCGGCGCCGGTGCCGCCGACGTGGCGGAGCAGGTGACCAAGCCGATCGAGCGGGCCGTCTCCGGCGTACCGCGCCTCGAAGGCCTCCAGTCCACCTCGGCGAACTCGCTGGGTCTGGTCGTCGCGCAGTTCGCATTCGGGTCCGACGTCAAGGAGATCAGGGCGGCCATCGAGCAGAACCTGCAGAACGCGGGCCTCCCGGCCAGCGTCACGCCGCAAGTCACTGCGCTCAACATCAACTCCTCGCCGGTCAT
Source organism: uncultured Chloroflexia bacterium (assembly GCA_963713975.1). Taxonomy (GTDB): domain Bacteria; phylum Chloroflexota; class Limnocylindria; order Limnocylindrales; family CSP1-4; genus CAIXZV01. The sequence continues at coordinate 2,323,953 of OY970218.1, read as the reverse complement.
CATCGCGTCGATCGCCGCCAACTCCGAGGACGGTCTCGCCGAGGCGGCGGCCATCGCCCAGGACGAGATCAAGCCCGCCCTCCTGGGCATCGAGGGCGTCGGCAGCGTCGACGTCACCGGTGGCGAGGAGCAGCGCGTCCTGATCACGCTCGACCCCGACAAGCTGGCTGCGAACGGCGTCTCCCTGGCCCAGATCACGGGGGTCCTGGCGGCCAACAACCTGACCTTCCCATCCGGTCAGGTCACCAACGAGACCTCGAAGATCCCGGTCTCGACCATCGGCCGCATCTCCTCTGTGGACGAGGTGGCCAACCTCGTCGTCGGGGTGGCGGCCCCGGCGGGCGCCGGCGGCATGCCGGCCAACCCCGCAGCGTCGGACGACCCGGCAGCATCCGCCGTGCCCGTCCCGCCCACGCCCATCACCATCGGCGACCTCGGGACGGTCGAGCTCAAGGGAGTGGCGACGACCGGCTACTCGCGCACCAACGGCCAGCCGGCACTCTCGCTCTCGGTCTCCAAGACCTCGGACGCGAACACGGTCCAGGTGGCGGACGAGGTGACGGCCAAGCTCAACGAGCTGGGTGCCCAGCACGCCGATGCGGTCACGGTCACCGTGGTCTCGGACCTCTCGGACTTCATCAAGGAGTCCCGTGACGGCCTGCTCCGGGAGGGCGGTCTGGGCGCCATGTTCGCCATTCTGACCATCTTCCTGTTCCTGTTCAGTATCCGCGCCACCCTCGTGGCGGCGGTCAGCATCCCCCTCTCGCTGCTCGCGGCCCTCGTGGTCATGCAGGCAACCGGGGTCACCATCAACATCATGACCCTGGGCGGCCTGGCGGTTGCCATCGGGAGGGTGGTGGATGACTCGATCGTCGTCCTCGAGAACATCTACCGGCATCGTGCCCTCGGCGAGGACCGCCTGACCGCCTCGATCCAGGGACCGAAGGAGGTCGCGGGCGCCATCACGGCCGCGACGATCACCACGGTCGGCGTCTTCCTGCCGCTCGGCTTCGTCGGCGGCCTCGTGTCCCAGTTCTTCCTGCCCTTCGCGCTCACGGTGACCTTCGCGCTCCTCGCCTCGCTCATCTGCGCCCTCACCGTGGTGCCGGTGCTCGCGTACCTGCTCATCCGCGAAGTCAAGAGCAACGTCGACGAGGACGGCGAGCCCAAGAACTCCATCTGGATCAAGGCCTACACGCCGACCATCAAGCTCGCCCTCCGCAGCCGCGGGACGAAGCTGGGCGTGGTGGGCGTCGCCGTCGTCCTGTTCATGGCCACCGCGGCCCTGGCACCGCTGCTGCCGACCGCGTTCATCAACGCGGGCGGCGAGAACATCCTCCAGGTCACCATCGCGCCGCCCGCCGGCTCCAGCTCGCAGGCGGTGCTGGAGAAGACCCAGCAGGCCGAGCAGATCCTCGCGGCCGATGAGAACGTCGAGCTCACCCAGTCGTCCATCCCGGGCGAGGGCGAGGCCGGCTTCCAGACCGTCGTCGCGTCCATGAGCGGCCTGCCTGCCAACAGCGCCCGGCTGGTCGTCCGCCTGGTCGATACCGTCGACCTGACGGAATACGCGAAGGTCCTCTCGGACTCCCTCGCCTCGGTCAAGACCGACGGCTACGACGTCGCGGTCTCGCAGTCTGCCGGCTTCACGTCGAACAACCTCAACGTCGTGGTCTCGGGCGAGAACGCCACCGACGTGGCCACGGCCAACGACGCGGTCCTGGCCGCGCTGTCGGGCAACACCGAGCTGCTCAACCTCAAGTCCGACCTGTCCAAGGGCACGCCCGAGATCCAGGTGACCCCGGACCCGAACAAGGCGATCATGGTGGGCCTCACCGCCGCCCAGGTCGCCCAGGAGGTCCGGAGCGCGCTCGTCGGCACGGTCGCCACGCGCATCGTGCTCGACGAGAACGGGGCGGCCACGGACGTCTTCGTCCAGGTGGACCCGGCCGCCGTCGGCTCGGTCGAGGATCTCTCCGCCCTGTCTGTCGGGGCCGTCGCCAAACTGCCGCTGGGCGATGTGGCGACGGTCGAGCAGGTCGACGCCCAGGGCTCCATCACCCGCATCGACCAGGCGCCCGCGGCCTCGATCTCAGCCGAGATCGCGTCCACCAACACGGGCAAGGTCAGCATGGACGTCCAGGCCGAGATCGACGATCTCGTGGCCGCGGGCCGGATCCCGCAGGGCGTGGACGTCCGGCTCGCCGGCGTCTCGGCGCAGATGGACGAGGCGTTCGGTGGCCTGTTCTTCTCGATGGGCGTGGCCATCCTCGTCGTCTACGTGGCGATGGTCCTGACGTTCAACTCTCTCGTGACGCCGTTCATCATCCTGTTCACGCTCCCGCTGGCGACCATCGGAGCCCTCCCGGCCCTGTACTTCACGGGCAAGCCGCTCGGCGTCAGTGCCCTGATCGGCATGCTGATGCTGATCGGCATCGTGGTGACCAACGCGATCGTGCTGCTGGACCTGGTGGAACGGTTGCGGGCGCAGGGGATGGCGACCACGGAGGCCCTCATCGAGGGTGGCCGGACGCGCCTGCGACCGATCCTGATGACCGCGATCGCCACGATCCTGGCCCTGATCCCGCTCGCCGCGGGCTTCAACCAGGGCAGCATCATCGCGGCCGAGCTCGGCACGGTCGTCATCGGCGGCCTGTTCACCTCGACGTTCCTCACCCTGCTCGTTATCCCGGTCGTGTACTCACTCGTGGATGGGGCGCGCCACTGGCGGCGCGGGAAGCGGGCTGACGCGACCCCGGACGCGGTCGAGGCACAACCGACGCCCGCCTGAGGTCTTTGCACCCACCAGCCACGGGCGGCTCGGCGCCGCCCGTGGCACCCTAGAGGGCGTGGGCTACGCCCGGGCTCCACATCCATCCCCCCACCCCATGCCAAGGAGGCTCCGATGGCGATCACCCGGTTCGCAGAGGCGACCTGGAACGGCGACCTGCTCAGTGGGAGCGGCACCATCGACTACGTCTCGTCCGGCACGTTCAGCCGGCTCCCCGTGACCTGGGCGTCGCGCACCGAGGTGCACAACGGGCGGACCAGCCCCGAGGAGCTCATCGCCTCGGCCCATGCCGCGTGCTTCTCGATGGCCTTCTCCTCCCAGCTTGCCAAGAACGGCACTCCGGCCACGAAGCTGGACGTCAAGGCGGTCGTGACCTTCGACAAGGGCGACGCCGGCTGGATGATCGCCCGCAGTGACCTCACCGTCCGCGGCGCGGTTCCCGGCATCGACGAGGCGAAGTTCGTCGAGCTCGCCAACGCGGCCAAGGACGGCTGCCCAGTGTCACAGGCGCTCAAGGGCAACGTCGAGCTGTCGGTGGACGCCGCGCTCGCCTGACCCCTCCGAACAGCGCAGGTCCGGCGCCGGTCGCCCTCACGGGTGGCCGGCGTCTCGAATTCCCGGGCCAGGCCCTAGCCGATCGTGAGGATCCGCCGCGGGTTCGTGACCGTGAGCTGCTTGATCTCCGCCTCGGACACGCCTCGCTCGCGCAGCCGCGGCAGGAACGTCGACGTCAGGTACGTGTAGCCGTTGCCGTCGTAGTGGCGCAGCTGGCTGTTGTGGCAGACATCGTGGCTGAGCAGGACCCGATCGGCGTGGCCCCGATGGAGCAGCTCCAGCAGCAGGTCGATGATCCGCTCCTCGCCCAGCCGCTCCATGACCGTGAACGACATGCCCAGGAAGTCGTACTCGATGGAAGCACCGCGTTCGATCAGCGACAGGTAGTGGTCCAGGACCGGGTAGCTGTCCGCGTGGCCGATGACGACCCTTCCCGGGTCGACGCCCTCCTCCTCGAGGATCGTCAGCTGTGCGGCGCCCACGTCGGAGAGCACCGCGTGGGTCGAGACCGCGAGGCCGGTGCGGCGCGAGCACCGGGCGACGGCGCGGAACACGCGCTCCTCGGCTGGCGTGACCCACGGCTTGTCGGTGCCGATCTCGCCCAGGATCCCGATCCGGATCCCGCTCTCCCCCACCCCGACGGTCGCATCGTGGACCAGCTCCTCGGCGAGGGAGTCCACCGAACGGCGCTCGATGAGCACCTCGGGCGGGTAATAGGCGGTGCGATACCAACCGCCGCCCATGACGATGGGCAGCCTGCTCAGCTCGCTGATCCGCAGGAGCCAGGCGGGGTTCCGCCCGATCCCGGGCAGCGTGAGGTCCGCCAGTGCGGTCCCGCCGGCCTCCTTGAACAGGCGGAGCTCCTCGAGGATCACCGGCTCGTCCGGCGTGAGCTCCCAGTAGTCCCAGCGGTCCTGAATGTGCCAGAGCGTGCACTGGGTGTGCTCATGAGGAAGGATGAAACCCAGGGTCAAAGGGTCGACCGGGCCCTGGACGGTCATGACGTGCGGCATCTCGCGGGCATCGTAGACCCGTCGCGACCGGTCCGTGGAGCCTCGCGACGCAAGGCGCGCTACGCTCGGCCTCTCAGCGACTGGAGGACGACATGACCGAGCGACGGGAGACGCCCGTCACGGGCGACGTGATCGAGGGCGACGTGGTCCGTGCCTACTCTTGGGAGTGGACCGGAAGCGGCGCACCACGGGGCCGGAGCCGCCTGCCCTGGTTCGGGATCTTCCTCCTCGTATTCGGCGTCCTGCTCCTGCTGCGGACCGCATTCCCGGCGCTCGAGACGGCGGGCTCCCTGGTGTTCCTCGCAGTGGGTGTGGCGTTCCTCGTCTCGTGGCTGGTGAACCGGGGGGTCGGATCCCTCTACCTTGGCGCGATCATCACCGCGCTCGCCGCGCCTGACCTGCTCGTCGCGGCCGGTGTGCAGGACCAGTCGGGCCTCGGGACGCTGTGCCTGGGCCTCGCGTTCCTGTTCATCGCGCTCGTCCGAGCGGTCAGCGGCGGCGGCGTTGGCTGGCAAGCGGGGCTGGGCGCCATCCTCGCGCTGATCGGGGTGTCGTCGTTCGCGATCCCGGGCTTCAGCGAGCTGTTCTGGCCGCTGATTCTGCTCGGCCTGGGCGGCTTCGTGGTGATCCGCGCGTCTTCGGCGCGCCGGTAGGCGCCCGGCGGGCGCGAGTGGGCGGCGGGCTGTCCCCGGCCGCGGCGCGAGCCATCCGCGTGCTTCCCCCGGCCGCGACGCGAGCGAACAAGGGCCCACAACCGCTGTCTCGCTCGCCCAGACGAGCAGCGGGCCAGGATTCGGCGATCAGGCGCTCCCGGTGCTCGCCATAGCGAGCAAGGCAGAAGCTACGAACGTTCCATTGGCCGCCCGGCGGCCGGGACCGGCCTTGGATCGTTCGGGTTTCGGGGCTCCGCACGTCGCGGGCGCGGACTCGCGGGCGACCCACCCGCCGCCAGACCGACGGACGCCGCCAGTCCGCCGCTGAGGTTCGTCAGGGACGCCCGAGCGTCTCGACGGTCTCCAGCGCCAGGTCCAGCGCATCGCCGAGGCCGTCCACGATCCGTGCCAGCTCCGCGTCCGTGACCACGAACGGCGGCCCGAGCAGGATGACGTCGCCGTTCGTCCCGTCCGCGTTCCCGGTCCCGGAGTAGAGCAGCAGCCCGCGCCCGTGGGCGATGCGGACCACGGTCTCGGTCAGTCGGGCGCCACGCGGGAACGCCGCCTTGGTCTCGCGGTCCTGCACCAGCTCCACGCCGACCATCAGCCCGCGCCCGCGGATGTCGCCGACCGCCGGGTGGTCGCCCAGCCGCGCGCGCAACAGCGCCAGCAGGCGCTCGCCCTTGACCGCGGACGCCTCGACCAGCGACTCGGCCTCGATGATCCGCAGCACCTCGTGCGCGACGGCGGCCGCGACCGGCTGGTGCGAGTACGTGAACCCGTGCACGAACGCGCCGCCGCGGGAGATCGCGGCCCGGACGTCGCCGGACGTCGCCACGAACCCGAACGGCCAGTAGCCCGACGTCGCGCCCTTGGCTGCCACCAGGAGATCCGGTCGGACGCCGTAGTGGTCCATCGCAAACCAGGCACCGGTCCGCCCGAAGCCCGTCATCACCTCGTCCGCGATCAGCAGCACCCCGTGGCGCCGGCAGACTTCGGCGATCGCCGGCCAGTAGCCGTCCGGCGGCTCCACGGCACCCAGCGTCGCACCGACGATCGGCTCACCCACGAATGCGGCAACCGTCCCCGGCCCGGCCGCGCTGATCGCCCGCTCCAGCTCATCGGCCAGCTCGGCGGCGGTGCCGAGCGCCTGCGAGCCCGGCTCGTCCGCTCGGTACGGGTAGGCGGCGCTCACGTGCCGGAAGCGGCCGAGCCAGCCCTCGTACGGACGGCGCAGCGGCCGACGGCCGGACAGGTCCAGCGCTCCGAGCGTGTTGCCGTGGTAGCTCCCCCACCGGGCGAACACGATCTGGCGGTCGACATCGCCCTGGGCCAGGTGCACGGCCCGTGCCATCTTGAGTGCCGTCTCAATGGCCTCGGAGCCGCCCGAGACCGGGTACAGGAAGGGGTCGTCAATGGGCAGGTGCGGACCCACCGCCGCCGCGTACTGCTCGAGCGCCTCGGTCGTGAATGCGGACCCATGGGCGTAGGCGAGGCGGCCAGCCTGCTCGGCCGCGGCCGCGGCAACCTCGTGTCGTCCGTGTCCCACGTTGACGACCACCGCACCGCCGGCGGCATCGAGGTATTCCCGCCCGCCGGCATCGACGATCGTGGAGTCGTGCGCCGACACGGCGACGGCCGGGTCCGGCCAGGCGGAGCGGAGGAAGACGCGGCCGCTCACGCGAAGATCCCGGGGTGGTGGCAACTCACCCCGGGATTGTAGGCGGGACGGCGGCGATCGGATTGGTGTCCCGCCCCTGGTGGCGGGCGACAGGCGCGAAACGCGGCAGGTGGGGAGGACTGCTAGACGCGGCCCTTGGGCACCGTGTGCCAGTAGGTCTTGTTGAACACGATCTTGCCCAGGTGCCAGATCCTGCCGGGCTTGGGAGGCTTGGGCGGGTGGTCGTAGTCGAACTGGAGGAGCGTGCCCTTCCCGTCGCCCACCTCGAAGAAGCACATCACCTTCCCGGTGTAGTCCGCGTGCTTGCCGCTGGGCTCGCGCCCCTCGACCGCGGCGGCCACACGCTCGGCGATGATCGGCGCCTCGAAGTGCGCCGTGGAGCCCGCCTTGGACAACGGCAGGTCGGTCGTGTCGCCCAGGGCGTAGACGTTCGCGTAGCGCGGAACGTCCTCGTCGGCCTGGCCCGGGGCCGGCTTCGCGACCGTCTTCACCTGGAGGGTCTGGCGATCGGTGGGCAGCCAGCCGGACTTGGGCGCGAGCCCGGAGTCGATGAGGACCTGGGCGCCCTTGTGCGGGGGCACGCAGACCAGCAGGTCGTACGGGTGCTCCTCGAAGGCGTCGGTGATGACCACCTTGCGCTCGGCGTCGATCTCGGACACGCCGGCCAGGAGCTCGAGGTTGATGCCCTTCTCGGCGAAGATGGGCGTGGCCATCTCGGAGACGCTCTCGATGGTGAACGCGCGGTTGATCGGCGACAGGAAGGTGAGCTCGCTCTTGGCCCGCAGGCCGCGGTCGCGCAGCTCGGACTCGACGAGGAATGCCACCTCGAGCGGCGCCGGCGGGCACTTGTAGGGAATGCCCGCGATGCCGATGACGATGCGGCCGCCCTCGAAGCTATCGAGTGCCGTTCGCAGCTTGGCGGCAGCCTCCGCGGAGTAGAAGTGGTGGGCCTCGGTGTCGAAGCCGGCCATCTCCTCCGGGACGATGCGCGAGCCCGTGGCGATCACGAGCTGGGCGTATTCGAGGCGCTGCCCCGACGCGAGCTCGACAACCTGGCCGGCCGTGTCGATGCGCTCGACGGTGTCCACGATCAGGTCGACGTTGCCGTCGAGGAGCTTGCGTTCCGGACGGACGAGCTTCTCGGCGCGCTCCTGGCCCATCGCGATGTACATGTAGCCGGGCTGGTAGGCGTGATTGCCGGTCGCGTCGACGACCGTCACCTTGGCCTCGCCGGCCGCGATGCGCTTCTTGAGCTTGCGAGCGATCAGGTTGGCGGAGAGGGTTCCCCCAACTCCGCCGCCCAGGACGACAACGTGCTGCACGGGACGCCTACCGGACCTTCTCGACGATCAGCTCGTCGTAGCCGTCGCGGGTGAACACACCGATCAGGTTGTGGCCGGCCTTCCCGACCCACTTCGGGATGTCGGTCTTGCTGCCCTTGTCCGTGGACAGGACGGCGATCACCTCGCCGACCTCGGACTCCTTCATGCCGCGGATGAGCTCCATCAGCGGGCCCGGGCAGAAGGAGCCGCGGGCGTCGATGGTGCGGGTCACGGGCGGGATAGCGGTCTCAGTCACGGTGGGAAATCCTTCTTCACGGTTGGGACGCCGTGGGTGACGACCGGGGACGGACCGCCACCCGCGAGGGAGAGATCAGATGAAGATCGGCGACGCGCCCTCGGCGACGAAGCCCAGGTAGGTGGCGGCGCCGACCGGCTCCCCCATCCCATCCATGAGGTCCTCGCGCTTGAGGCCGAACATGTCCATGGTCATCTGGCAGGGGATGAACTCGACGCCCATCAGCTGGGCCATCTCGAGCAGCTCCTTGGGGCTGGCGACGTTGTACTGCTTGGCGAGCTTGCGCATCATCCAGGGACCCATGCCCAGGAAGTTCATCTTCGACAGCTTGCGATGGGCGATGCCGGGGCGCTGCATCGCGGACATCATCTTCTGCATCCAGTTCTCGCCGGTGATGCGCTTGCCGTCCTTGACGAAGGCCTGGAGGCCCCAGAAGGTCACGAAGACCTTGGTCGGCATCGCCATCGCACCCGCGGTGGAGGCCAGGATCATGCCCGCCCAGATCTTCTCGAGCTCACCGCTGTAGCAGATGAACGCGAGGCTCTGGGGCTTGGTCGCCGCCTCGGGCTCCGCGGCGGGGGCCGGCAGCGTCTCGGGCGTGATGGTGGATTCGGCGACAGTCATCTCGGTCCCTACTTCCTGCGCATGACGAAGCGGTACACGCCACCGTCCACGGTCTGCTCCACCAGCTCGTTGCCGGTGGACTTGGACCAGGCGGCGAAGTCCTTGACCGACCCCGGGTCGGTGGCAAGGATCTCGAGGGTCTGGCCCGATGTGAGGCCCTTGATGGCCTGGGCGGTCTTGACGATCGGCATCGGGCAGTTCAGCCCGCGTGCGTCGACCTGCTGGTCTGCCATGTCCATGCTCTCCTAGATGAAGATGATGCGGCCGTCGCCGGCATTGAGATAGAAGGCGGTCACGCCCTCGACGCCATCCACGAGCGGGTCCAGGTCCTCGTCCTCGATCTGGAGGACGTCCATGGACAGCGAGCAGGCCTGGATGTCGACCTCGCCCAGCTCCTTGGCCTGGCGCAGAGTCTCGGCCCAGCTGGCCTGTCCAGCCTTCGCAAGGGCATCCACGTTCTGGCGGCCGGTCTCGCCGGCCTCGGCGGCAAGGCCATGATCGGCGCCGATCTCAGCCTTAGTGAAGCTGCGGAGCGCCCAGTACTGCAGGAAGATGTTGACGGGCTTGCCCAGGGCGGCGGCCCCGGCGGCCATCACGGCGGCAGCCTGCAGCTTGTCATCCGTGCCCGAGAACAGCACCAGGTTGATGGATTCGTCCATGCGCGTGGCTCCTCGCCTTGACTACTGGATCTCCACGAGCTCAGTGGCGACCTGATCTTGAAGCGATAGGCGGCCGAGTCGACTGAGGCGGCGTTGGAGGACGCCGCGCATGACGGCGCACGCGGTGATGACGTCGGGATCGGCAAGCCGGTACCTGACCTCGCGACCGTCGCGCTCCGCGTCCACGAGACCCGCGTTCCGCAGGACCGAGAGATGCTGGGAGACGTTGGGCTGGCTGACACCGAGCTCGTCGGCGAGCCGTCGCACTTCGCAGGGTCCCTCCGCCAGGCGGTGGAGGATCTCCAAGCGTCGGGGGTTTGCGAGCGTCTTCAGGACCTCGGCCTGCAGGATCGTGATCTCGTCCATGCGTGCAATCATCATGGTATTCGCAAATGCGCATGAGTGCCATCCGTCACAAGCGGCCGGGACCTCCCGGGTCCCGGCGGTCGCGATGGCCCGGGCCGGACTGCGGGCCGGCGGTCTACGGGCCGGACTGCGGGCCGGCGGTCTACGGGCCGGCGCCCGGTCGTCGAAACGGCCGTGCACGGCAGAGCCGGGCTTGGGGACGACGGGCCATCGGGCTGTCGCAGGACCGCCGGATGCCACTGGCAAACACCCTCGCCCGTGCGCATGCTGCGGGAGGCGCCCTTGGGGTCGCAGGGCCCTGGCGGCCGACATGTGGTGCGGGTCCAGCGGACCCGCCGATCGGAGCGATCCATGCACGCGCGAAGGGACGAGGGAGCGACGACCCTTGTCTGGATCGACAGCGAGGAAGCCATCGTGGTGCGCTGGGACGACCGGGCGACCGTGGAGCGCATCCGCTCCGACGTGCCGGGGCGACACAAGTCGAGCGGCCACGTCCGCATGGACCCGGCGGTTCGGCAGGGAGGAGGCACGGCCGACGCCGCCGAGCGAGCCCGGCGCGATAGCCTGCGCCAGTTCGTTGGCAACGTTGCGGACCGCGTCCCCGTCATCGACGACGTGATGGTCGTCGGGCCGGGCGTGCTCCGCGGCCAGCTGGAGCGAACCCTGCGCGAGGCCGACCGTCATCACGGACGACGACGCGTGGTGCACTCGGCTGCGGCGGAGCGCCTCTCGGAGCAGGAGCTGGTGGCCCACGTGCGGGCGCTGGCCGGCGATGAACCTCCGCGCGTAGGCACGCCGGACCGGGTGGATGCCCTCGTCGGCAGAGGGGATGACCGGCCCTCGCAGAGATGACGTTTGGGTCCTCGCGCGCCGACCGCTAGCAGCCCATCCTCGGGTCCTGGAGGTGCCAAGCATGGCCCAGTCCGCACCGCTGGTCGACGCCCCATTCCGGCGCCAGGACGGCGGCACCCAATCGTTCCGGCCCATCCTGGTCGCGCGCGATCGCTGCAAGGGCTGCGGCCTGTGCATCGACGCCTGTCAGCCCGGCGCGCTCGCCCTCGACACCCAATCCGTGAACGCGATGGGCCATCACGCGGTCCACCTGGTTCGCCCCGAGGCGTGTACCAGCTGCGCCAAGTGCGCCCGGATGTGCCCCGATGCCGCCCTTACCGTCTTCGCCCGCCCCAGGGAGGCCTGAGTCGCATGGCCGTCCTCGCTCGAACGGCGGGGGTTGCGCCCCCCCACCTCGTGGCCCCAGATCCGGGCACCGGCAACCCGTCCGCCACCGGGGGCCGCGTCCTGATGAAGGGCAACGAGGCGATCGCCGAGGCCGCGATCGCGGCAGGGTGCGACGCCTACTTCGGCTACCCGATCACCCCCCAGGCGGAGCTGCTTGAGTGGATGGCGCGCCGGATGCCGGAGGAGGGTCGCGTCTTCGTCCAGGCGGAGAGTGAGCTCGGGGCGATCAACATGGCCCTGGGGGCCGCTGCCGCCGGGGCGAGGGTCATGGTCTCGAGCTCCAGCCCCGGGATCAGCCTCATGGCCGAGGGCATGAGCTACATGGCCGGCTCCCGGCTGCCATGCGTCGTCGTGAACGTGATGCGTGGCGGGCCCGGCCTCGGCGGCATCGGAGCCGCGCAGGCCGACTACCTCCAGGCCACGAAGGGCCACGGTCACGGCGACTACCACGTCCCGGTCCTCGCCCCGTCGTCGATCGCCGAGGCCATCGAGCTGGTCGGAGACGCTTTCGCGCTGGCCGAGCGCTACCGGACGCCCGTGATGATCCTTGCCGACGGGATCCTGGGCCAGGCGATGGAACCCGTGCAGCCCACGTTCCCGCAGCTCGAGCGACAGTCCCCGGACTGGAATATCGAGGGTGCGGCAGGACGCGAGCCGCGCTCCATCAGGTCGCTCAACCTCCACGCCGAGGACCTCGAGCGGACCAACCTGGCCCTCCAGGCCACCTACGCCGAGATCACGGATCGTGAGATCCGGTGGGCCGGCGAGGACCTCGAGGATGCCGAGGTGATCCTGGTCGCCTACGGGACGGCGGCACGGGTCGCCCGGACCGCCGTGGAGCGGGCAAGATCGCAGGGACTGCGGGCGGGCCTGTTCCGACCGATCACGCTGTGGCCCTTCCCCGCGGCCGAGCTGCGCAACGCAGCGGCCACGGCCCGAGCCGTCCTGACCGTGGAGCTGTCGGCCGGGCAGCTGGTCGAGGACGTCCGCCTCGCGATCGCAGGGGCGGTCCCCGTGACCCTCCACGGCCGCATGGGCGGCGTCGTGCCCACCCCGGACGAGGTCGTGGCCGCGGCTCGCCGTGCGTGGTCGCTCGCGGGAGCAGGCACGCCGATCCCCGCCGGAACCCCGGACGAGGAGGGCGGGCGATGACGGTACCTGCGGCACCTGCGGTCGAGGGCCGGACGGTCTACCGCCGCCCGGCGCTGCTCACCAACACCACCAGCTACTGCCCCGGCTGTGGGCACGGGATCGTCCATCGCCTGCTGGCGGAGGTGCTCGAGGAGCTGGGCGTGGGCGGCAGGACGATGCTGGTCGGCTCGGTCGGCTGCTCCGTCTTCGCCTACGACTACCTCGCCCTCGACGCGGTCGAGTCGCCGCACGGGCGTGCCGCGGCCGTCGCCACCGGCGTGAAGCGCTACCGGCCGGACACGGTCGTGTTCACCTATCAGGGCGACGGCGACCTCGCCGCCATCGGCACCGCCGAGATCGTCCACGCAGCAGCACGTGGCGAGCGGTTCACCACCATCTTCGTGAACAACGGGATCTACGGCATGACCGGCGGCCAGATGGCGCCGACCACGCTGCTGGGCCAGAAGACCACCTCGAGCATCGGCGGCCGAGACCCGCTCACCACCGGCTATCCGCTGCCGGTCACGGAGATGCTGTCGCTGCTGCCCGGCACCGCTTATGCCGCGCGGGTTTCGGTCGCGGATCCGGGCCAGGTCGGCAAGGCAAAGGCGGCCATCCGGCGGGCCTTCGAGGTCCAGCTCGAGGCCAAGGGCTTCTCGATCGTGGAGGTGCTGTCCACCTGCCCGGTCGGCTGGGGCATGACACCCTCCGAGGCGATGGCCCACCTGGCCACCGAGGTCATGGACACGTATGCCACGGGAACGTTCGTGGATCGTGCCAAGGGCATCGCCCCCACCCTGCCGACACCCGTGCGCGCCGGACCGGCGCCCGGCGGTTGTTCCGCGGCGGCGCCGCCGCGACGGGCCGCCAAGTCTGTTCGCCCTCGTCTGGAGGAGTGAGCATGGAGCGCTCGACCATCTTCGCCGGGTTCGGTGGCCAGGGCATCCTGTTCGCCGGCAAGGTGCTGGCCGAGGCCGCCATGCTGGAGGGCCGGGAGGTCCTGTGGATCCCCTCATACGGTCCGGAGATGCGCGGCGGCACGGCGTCCTGCACGGTGATCGTCGCGGACCGGGTGATCGGCTCCCCCGTCGTGGACCGCGCGGACCATGCCGTCGTCCTCAACCCGCCGTCGATGGCGAGGTACGCACCACTGGTGGCCGAGGGCGGGCTGCTGGTGGTGAACACCACGCTGATCGAGGCGGAGCCCGGTCGCGATGATCTGGACGTCCTCGAGGTCCCGTGCACGTCGCTGGCACGCCGGGCGGGCGACGACAAGCTGGTCTCCGTGGTGGCGCTGGGGGCACTGGTCGGACGGCGGCGGTTCGTGGAGCCCGCGAGCGTCCACCGGGCGCTCGCGATCCTGCTCGGCGACAAGCGGCCGGACCTGGTCGCGGCCGACCTGGCTGCCTTCGATGCCGGCTACGAGGCCGGTCTGGAACCGGTCATCGCGTAGCGCGACATGGCCGCCCGGTGGCTGGACTCGCTCCGTGGCGACCCGAGGCCATGGCTTCTCGACGCTTCACGGCCCGCCGTCGCACAACTCGCCCTCCGCTGGCTCGAGGATCGGCCCGCCGACGACCCGGATGTCGTCGCGGCGCGGGCAGCCGCCATGGCGGGTGGGCCCATCGCGCCCATCCTCGATGCCCAGGACCCGGCGGGATGGTGGGTCAAACCGGGACCCGGGTACGCCCCCAAGTACCGGGGCACGGTCTGGAGCCTGATCGTGCTCGAACAGCTGGGCGCGGATCCAGACGACCCCCGGATCGCCGCGGGCTGCGAGTACGTGCTCGCCCACACGCAGGCGGACTCCGGGGGCTTCGGCTGTTCCGGGTCCCACCGGGCGGACCGGCCCCCGCCACCCTCCTCGGTCCTCCACTGCCTGGGCGGCAACCTGCTGCGGGCGCTGATCGCCCTCGGGTGGCTGCGCGACCCGAGGGTTGCCGCGGCGGTGGACTGGCAGGCACGCGCGATCGTCGGAGGTCCAGGCGCCCCGCGGTACTACGCTTCGGGTACGTCCGGGCCGGGCTTCGCCTGCGGCGTCAACGAGGGCCTACCGTGTGCCTGGGGTGCAGTGAAGGCGCTCCGGGGCCTCGAGGCCATCCCGAGGGACGAGCGGGATCCGCTGGTCGAGGCAGGGATCGCCGCGGGCGCCGATCTGCTGCTGTCGGTCGATCCGTCCGTGGCGGCCTACCCGGCTGGCTGGGGTGGGGGCATCTCGCGCGGGTGGTTCCGGCTCGGGTTCCCGTCCGGGTACGTCGCGGACATCCTGCAGGCCGGCGAGGTGCTCGTGGACGCCGGGCACGCGGCCGACCCCCGCCTGGGCCCATTGGCGGACCGGATCCTGGCCAAGCAGGACGAGGCCGGCCGGTGGCGGAACGAGTACCCGTATCGCGGCAAGCTCTGGGCGGACGTCGACGAGCCGGGTGTCGCGAGCCCGTGGGTGACCCTGCGGGCATGCCGCTTCCTGCGCGCGGTCCTGGGCTGACCCGGGCGCGGACGGACTGCTCCGGGGCGCATCGGGCCCGGCGGCGACCCTGGGCCTACCCCGAAGCGGCAGGGCCCTCGGGCACGCGCGTCAGGCGCCCAAGCTCGGCGGCGATCGCGGCCTGGAAGGTCGCCATGTTGAGCCGCACCGATCTCGACAGGGGGCGGCCGTAGCCGAACCTCCGCCCCCCGATGCCGATGAACGTGCCGCCCGGCAGGCCGCCCGGGCGGAGCGTGTCCGCCAGGCCGAGGACCTGGTCGATCGGCAGCTCGTGCGACGACCGGGGCGCGGGGGACGCGGCGTCCGACAGGATCTGGCGGATCGGCAGGGTGACGACGTGGCCAGGCGGAATGCCCACGGCGGCATCGACCACGAGGGTCAGCTCACCCGCCGGAACGTCGGTCAGGTCCTCCACGCGGAGGTGGCCGCAACGGCGGACCTCGATGCGCTCGAGCAGGGCTGACGGCAGCGACGGCAGGAGCGTGGCAACGGCGCTCAGGGCCGCTCCGTCATCTCCCCGGTCCGCGTTGCCGCAGATGAGAAGACGGACCGACGGCGGGGCGAGCTGGGTCATGTGATTCCCTCGTCTGCGCCCGACTCCAGGATCCGGAGATCGAGGAAGTGGGTCGCGCAGCTGATGCACGGGTCGTAGGCCCGGACCAGCATCTCCAGGCGGTGGACCGCCTCGGCATGGGGAAGATCGAGGACGCTCGGCGCGAACGCCGTCAGATCGGCCTCGATGGCTCCCTGGTTCTGGCTCGTGGGGGGGACGATCTGGGCGTGGACCACGTGGCCCTTCTCGTCCATCTCGTACCGGTGGTGGAGGAGTCCCCGAGGGGCTTCCGTGGACCAGGCGGCCACACCGGCGCGTGGCGACCATGGGACCTTTGGCGCGGACGACGGGCGGTAGCCGTCGATGATGTCCCGGGCTTCGGCGCAGGCGTGCAGGAGCTCGACCGCCCGGGCCACGATCGAGCGGTGGATGTTCGTCCTGATGGCGTCGCGGAGGCCGGTGGCCTCGAGGGCCTCGCGCGCGATGGGATGCAGGCCCTCCTCGGCGAGGGCGAGGCGGGCGGTCGGGCCCAGGAGGTAGACCTCGCCATCCCTGGTCCTCGCGTGGAGGGCATTGGAGCCCTCCAGTTGGTGCTCCTCGAATGCCTCGGTCCACGCTCCGAGCGCGATATCCAGCCCATCGGACGACACGATCCGGCCGTCGTTGTACGGATACTCGTCCGGGTGCCGCATCGCCACGAGGGGCTGCGGGTGCTCGAGCGCAGGGGGATCCCACGTGGCCACGAGGCGGACGGTCGCGAGCGACTGCTCCACGGCCGTGTCAAGCGCCTGGCGGATCCCGTCCAGGTCGGCACGTCGCGGGATCTTGGAGAAGCCGCCCACCCGCACGGAGATGGGGTGGATCGGCCGGCCGCCGAGGGCCGCGATCAGCTGGTTGCCGACCTTCTTGAGGGCAAGGCCCTGCTCCACGACCGCCCGGTGGTCCACGGCCATCGCCAGCGCGGACGGATAGCCGAGGTAGTCCGGAGCGTGCAGCAGGTACACGTGCAGGGCGTGGCTCTGGATCCACTCGCCGCTGTAGAGGAGACGGCGGAGCGCACGGACCGCCGGGTCGATCTCCACTCCGTAGCAGTCCTCGAAGGCGTGGACCGCGGTCATCTGGTAGGCGATGGGGCAGATGCCGCAGATGCGCGCGACGATGTCGATGACCTCGTCGCCGGTCCGGCCCACGACGATGCGCTCGAAGTACCTGGGCGCCTCGAAGATCTTCAGGCGCGCCTCGACCACCTCTCCGTCGCGGACCCGCAGGTCCAGGCTGCCCTCTCCCTCGACCCGGGTGATGTACGGGACCTTGAACTCGCGCTCGGCGCCGGGAGCGTCCTTGACGAGCGCGCCGCCCTTGTCACCGCCCATCGCGGACTCCTTCCGTAGAGGCCGCCGGCGTCATGCCGGGAGGACCCCCGTGCTCGCCGACGATGGCGCGGAACGGGCCGGCCCAGCCGGTGAACCCCGCAAACAGGCGGCTGAGATCCTCCCCTTCGCGACCACCCATCTCGAACACGTGCGCGAGGCTGTCCGTGTTCGCCTGCTCCCGCGGCCCGAAGCAGCCGTAACAGCCGCGACCGAAGGTGGGGCATAGCGCCCCGCAGCCGTTCTGCGTCACGGGCCCCAGGCAGGGGATGCCGCGCGCGACCATCACGCAGACGGCGCCACGACGCTTGCACTCAAGGCACACGGCCTCCTCGCGGATCTGGGGACGGCGCCCGACCGCGACCGAGACCAGCACCTCGCGGAGCTGCTCGGGGCTGATCGGACAGCCGTGGAGCTCGGCGTCGACCTTGACGTGGTCCGACACGGGCGTGGCGGTGGCCAGGGACTCGATGAACTCGGGGTGGGCGTAGACCGCGGCACGGAACTCGTCGTGATCGGACCAGTTGCGGAGCGCCTGGATGCCGCCGTAGCTGGCACAGGCCCCGATGGTCACGAGGAGCTTCGCCTCACGGCGGAGGTCCACGATCTCCGCCGCCTGGTCGGGCGTGCTCACCGAGCCCTCGACGAGCAGGACGTCGTATGGACCCGCCGAACGCAGCGAGCTTGCCTCGGGGAACTCCACGATCTCGAACCGGTCCCCGAGCGCCAGCAGCTCGTCCTCGAGGTCGAGGAGCGTGAGCTGGCAGCCGTCGCAGGACGCCATCTTGACGATGCCGACACGCAGACGGGGCCGGGCGGCGACGGCGACCATCACATGCCCTCCCTGCCGAAGACGTCGCCCAGCTGTGAGAGGGCGAACACGGGCCCGTCCCGGCACACGAACAGGCGGCCGGTCTGGCAGTGTCCGCACAGGCCGATCCCGCACTCCATGTGCCGTTCGAGCGTGACGAAGATTCGATCGGAGGACAGTCCGCGGCCCTCGAGGGCCTCGACCGTGGCCTCCATCATCCGCTCCGGGCCACACACGAAGGCCAGGGATCGCTCCCCGTCCCAGGTCTCCCGGTCGAACAGGTGGGTGACCACGCCGACGGGACCGGTCCACCCCGGACCCTCGCGATCGACGATGAGCTTGACGTCCACGTCACCCCTGGCCGCCCAGCCGCGCAGCTCCTCGCGGTACAGCTGGTCGCCCGGGGTCCGGGCGCCGTAGTAGAGGCGGATCGCCTCGAACCGGTCGCGCTGGGCGATGAGGCCGTCGATCAGCGGCCGCAGCGGTGCAAGCCCGATGCCACCGGTGACAATGACCACGTCGTGGCCCATTGCCCGCTCGATCGGCCACGATGTCCCCAGCGGGCCGCGCACGCCGATCTCGTCGCGCGGACCCATCCCGATGATCGCCGCGGTCGCCGGACCTGCAGCCCGGATCGTGAGGTCGATCGTGTCGCGCCCGAAGCGGGAGATGGAGATCGGCACCGGCGGGAAGGCCGGGACCGCAACCATCGCGAACTGGCCGAATTGCCCGGCCAGGAACGCAGGGTCCACGTCACCGACGGTGAGCGTGGTGACGTCGTGGGTCTCGGTGCGCACGGACACGATCCGCGCGGTGGCGTAGTAGCCCGGCGTCGCCGCGACCGGCTGCGCGTGGGCTGGCTCGGGGCGGACGGCCAGCGGCGGCGCGACGGCGAGCAGCTCCTGGCGGATGTCGATGCCCACCGGGCACCACGCGATGCATCGGCCGCAGCCCACACATCCGAACGTCCCGAACTGGTCCACCCAGGTCGCGAACTTGTGGGTCAGCCACTGCCGGTAGCGGTCGCGCGGCCGGCTTCGGAAGTTGCCACCGGCAACCTTGGCAAAACCGGCGGTGAAGCAGAAGTCCCAGACCCGTTCGGACGTGGACACGCCGCCGTCCAGGTCGGACCGCTGCGTCACGCTGGAACAGAAGCAGGTCGGACAGACCATCGTGCAGTTCGCGCACGACAGGCACCGTTCGGCCACCTTCGCCCACTGGGGGCTGTCGAACTGGGCCATGAGCCGGTCGTGCAGGCCCGCGGTCGAGACGGCGTCGCCCATCGTAGCGGCCACCTTGCCAACCGCTTCGGCGGCCCGGAACATCTGGCCGGCATCCGCGCCGCGGACCGGCATCCGGGCGACGATGTCGGCGCCCTCCGAAGAGCCGGCGCGGATCACGAACCCTTCGTCGAGCTCCGTGATGGCCAGGTCGTAGCCACCCCGGACCTCGGGCCCGGTGCCCATGGAGGTACAGAAGCAGGTCGATGCGGATGTGGTGCAGTTGACGGCGATCACGAGGGCGTTCTGGCGCCGGGCGCGGTAGTCCTCGTCGGTGTACGGGCCGCCGAGGAACACGCGATCCTGGATGCCCAGGGCGGCCAGCTCGCATGCGCGGACGCCGAGGAAGGCGAGCCTCGGCGGATCGATGGGTGCCGGCTCGAAGGTGACAGTCTTCCCGTCGCGCCGGCCCACGTTGAGCGGCACGACCGGCGGGAACGTCCAGCGCTTGGGGCTGAGGGGTCCGACGTTGTAGTCGAAGACCCTGTGGTCTCCGTGGGTGACCAGGCCATAGTGGCCCGCCACCTGCTCGTCGCCGATCCCGGTCGGCAGGTCGTCGACGGACTCGATCTCGGCATAGACGACCGCGCCGTCCTGCACCGTCGGGCCGATCACCGTGCGGCCGTCCTCGCGCAGGAGGTCGATCAGCACGCCGAGGTTCGCGTGCGCCAGGAACCATGGCCCGCTTCCGTTTCCGGACAGGACCGGAGATGGCGGCGCGCCGACGGCCGTCCCGGTCGGCACCGGATACGGTGCGTAGGGCAGACGCTCGTCGGTCACCACGACTGGACCTCGGGCCGTCCCCACTCCTCACGTGCGAACAGGTCGAGCAGCTGGAGCCGGGTCGCCGAGAGGCGTCGGCTCACGGCCTGGAGGACCCGCGGGTAGACGGACGCGGCAAGGGCGTTGTCGGCCCGCAGGAGCGATCGGAGTCGCTCGCCGGGGAAGTCCAGGAGCGTCACCGGCTCGATCGCGATCCCCACGGACGTCGCCCGGTGCGGGGGCACGATGGCCGACCAGCCGACGATGTCGCCAGGCTCGACGGTCAGGATCGTGACCATGCCCCGCTCCGGGACGAGGGTGCGGAGGGCCACGCGGCCGACGAGGACGATGGACATCGAGTCCGTCACCTGGCCCTCGTGGAACAGCTCCGTGCCGGGGTCCACCTCGCGGATGGTCGCGATCGCCGCCAGCCGCTCGATCGCGTCAGGTGGCAGGCCACCCCCAAACCACGATGAGCTCAGGGCCATCACGAGGTGGGGGGAAGGAAGCGGCGACGTGAGCGACATAGGGAGGTGACCTCACTACGTGGTTGCGGATCGCCACGACGGACTCGCGCGCTCCGGGGCCGCATGCTCATGGTCAGCCCGGGCACTGCCGACGCGTGAGTGCCGTCCGTCGCCGGGGCGCCGGGCCGACCGGCAGCGGGCCCCTGCCGGACGGCCCGGCGGCCGCGTGCCGCTGTGGCACGGATCAGGGAGGCGAGCTAGCGGATGTGGGCCAGGCGAGCAGTCAGGGCGGCAGCGTCCAGGGGTCCCTCGGCACCCGAGTCGCGGATGATCTCGGGCCTGTGCCCGATGGCGACGATCTCGCGCTCGAGCGCCGTTCGCAGGTCTGGGGCCCCGAGGACCAGCACCTGGTCCACGTCACCGATCAGGTGCGCCACCTCGGCCAGGGCCGGAGGCGTGGTCGCCGGCAGCGAGGGGATCGGCAGCTCCGTGGTGGTGACCGCTTCCCCGCCGGCGCTCCGCACCACGATCGCGCGTCCCGGCTCGATCCAGACCGCCGCGCTGATCCCGGTCGCCGCCGGCCGTTCGAGTGTCCGCGGGCGTGTCGTTCCGTGCATCGACCCTCTCCTTGGCGTCGTGCACATCGTCGGCCGGCGGCCCGCGCGCTTCGCCTGCCGTTCGTCCCGAAGGAGCCCGCCGGCGGTCTCGCCTTCGTGTGACCGGCCGCCCCGGGTGAATCGAGGGCCGGCCGTGGCATGCGCCCGGCCGGCCCTTATTAACTGCGGTGGGTGGTCAGCCGCCGACGGCCTGTGCCTCCTTCGCTCGGGCGATCACGGGCACAAGGTGCTCCTCGACGGTGCCCGACACCGGCTCCAGCTCGTACCGGACACGGACGACCGGCTTGGGGACGGTCAGGACACGGCCGATGTCGATGGGGGTGGCAGCCAGGATCACGTCGGCCGGGACCGCCGTGAGGGCGGCCTCCAGCTCGTGGACCTGCTTGTCCCCGTAGCCCATGGCGGGCAGCAGGTTCTCGAGGGCCGGGTACCTGGCCAGCGTCGCGGCCAGCTCGCCGGTGGCATACGGTCGCGGGTCCACCACCTCGGCCGCGCCGAAACGCCTCGCCGCGACGATGCCGGCACCGTAGGTCATGCCGCCGTGGGTCAGGGTGGGTCCGTCCTCCACGACCGCGACGCTGCGGCCGCGGATCTCGCCACCCTCGAGCGCGAGGGCGGACCGCGCCTCGACGACGACCGCCCTCGGGTTGGCGTCGGCAATGCCTGCCCTGACGGTGGCCAGCGCCTCGGGCGTGGCGGAATCGACCTTGTTGATCACGACCACGTCGGCCAGGCGCAGGTTGGCCTCGCCCGGGTGGTAGCGCAGCTCGTGGCCGGGCCGCAGCGGGTCGACCACCACGATCATCAGGTCCGGGCGATAGAACGGCAGGTCGTTGTTGCCGCCGTCCCAGATCACGACGTCCGCCTCGGCCTCGGCCGCGCGCAAGATCTCCTCGTAGTCCACGCCGGCAAAGACAAGGCGTCCGGCATCGAGGTGCGGCTCGTACTCCTCGCGCTCCTCGATCGTGGTCTCGTGACGGTCGAGATCCGCGTAGGTCTCGAAGCGCTGGCAGCGCTGGGCGACGAGGTCGCCGTACGGCATCGGGTGACGGACCACCGCGACCTTGAGGCCCTGGGCCTCCAGCAGTGACGCGACGTGGCGGCTCGTCTGACTCTTGCCGCAGCCGGTCCGGACCGCGCACACCGCCACGACGGGGCGCGTGCTGTCGAGCAGGGTGCGATTGGGGCCGAGCAGGCTGAAGTCCGCGCCCGCCGCGAGCACCCTGCTGGCGGCGTGCATGACCTGCTCGTGACTGACGTCCGAGTAGGCGAAGACGACAGTGTCGACCGCAAGGTCGCGGATGAGCGTCTCGAGCTCCGCCTCGGGACGAATCGGGATGCCCTCGGGATAGCGCTCGCCGGCGAGCTCCGGCGGGTAACGGCGGTCCGCGATGCCCGGGATCTGCGTCGCCGTGAAGGCGACCACGTGGGCCGCCGGGTCGTTCCGGTAGGCGACGTTGAAGTCGTGGAAGTCCCGGCCAGCGGCGCCCATGATCAGCACGCGTTCGGTGCGCATACTCGACCTTTCGAGAGGGGGGCCGTGGGCACTCCGCGCCGGTCCGCGGGGATCAGCAGGCGAGCGCGACGGTAGCCGCCTCCCCGTCAGGAGATGATGGACGGCGACGGCGGTGCCGGTCGCCATGCGGAGGACCCGGCGTGGGGGTCCGCAGGTCCCGGCAAGGCGGTCCGATCGGCACTCACCGTCGGGGGGCGAACCCCCGAGACTGCAAGCGAGGTGGGTGCCGGAGGGGACGCCCGGCACCCACCCGAAACCCTGCCCTCGCCCATCGGCGGGGGTTCTTGATTCCGCGGACCGTCTACAGCTCGTGGTGCCGGCGTGCCTGGCTCGCCAGCCAGTCGCGTTGGTCGGGGTGGGCGATCGCGATCAGTGCCTTCGCGCGCTCCCGCAGGCTCTTTCCCCACAGCTCGGCGACGCCGAACTCCGTCACGACCGTCCGGACGTGCGCCCGCGTCGTGACGACCCCGGCCCCCTCGGCGAGGTGCGAGGTGATCCGGGACACCTTGCCATCGGCGCCCGCGGTGGACGGGAGCGCGATGATCGCGCGTCCCCCCGGGGCGAGAGCAGCCCCGCGCATGAAGTCCATCTGGCCCCCGACGCCCGAGTACATCCGGTAGCCGATCGAGTCGGCCACGACCTGGCCCGTGAGGTCGACCTCGATCGCCGAGTTGATGGCGATCATGCTCGCCAGCGAGCGGATCACGTGAGTGTCGTTCGTGAAGTCGACCGGTCGCATCTCGACCATCGGATTGTCGTGGACGAACCGGTACAGCCGGTCTGTGCCCATGAGGAATGTCGCCACGAGCTTGCCGCGGTTGCGAGCCTTGCGGTCGCCCGTCACGACGCCGGCCTCGACCAGGTCCACGACGGCGTCTGTGAACATCTCGGTGTGGATGCCGAGGTCCTTCTTGCCGTTGAGCAGCTCGGCCGTGGCGCTTGGGATCGCCCCGATCCCCAGCTGCAGGGTGGCTCCGTCCGGGATCAGGTCGGCGACATACGCCCCGATCCGCTGCTCGACCTCACCGACCAGGGGGCGTGCGTGCTCGTACGGCGGCTGGTCCACCTCGATCGCCAGGTCGATCTGGCCGACGTGGATGAAGGCATCCCCGAGCGTCCGCGGGATCGACGGATTGAACTGGACGATGACGGTCTTCGCCGTGTCGACCGCCGCATGCATGGCCTCCACGGATACGCCCAGCGAGCAGAACCCATGGGCATCGGGAGGGGTGACGTTGGCGAACACGGCGTCGAGCGGATAGGCACCCGACCGGAACAGGGCCGGGATGTCGGAGAAGAACACCGGGACGAAGTCCGCCCGGCCCTCGTTGACCGCCTTGCGGGCGCTGGGGCCGATGAACAGGGCCCGGTGACGGAAGTGGCCCGCCATCTCGGGCGCGAGGTGCGGCCCCGGTCCCTCCAGGTGGAGATGGGTGAGGGTGACGTCACGGAGCTCCGGGGCGCGCGCGACGAGGGCGTCAAGGAGGTGCGTGGGCGCCGCAGACGCCATCTGGACGTAGATCTGGTCGCCGGACTTGATCCCCGCGACCGCTTCTTCCGGGCTGACGATACGCATGCCCGGAGTCTAGGCAGGTGACGCGGACGTTCGTCCGGCCGGATGGCCCGTCGCCCCGAGCCGGATCGCCCCTGTCGCTCAGGCGGAGCGCCCGTGTCCCTCAGGCGGAACGGGGAGCAGCTCGAACGAGGGACCGGCGCCGAGACCCTCGGCCGGGGTGCCGTACTTGAGGATCAGGTCGCGGACCGCGGCGGCGTGCCCGGCGCCAGTGAGCTCGCGGGCAACGGCCTCTGTCACGACGTCGCCGATGGTGATCCGGCAGGCAGGGTCGACCAGCAGGTTGAGCGCCCAATCGGCGCCCGGCGATCCTGCGGCGACGACGAGCGTGGACTGATCACGCTCCACGAACCCGACGACGGCCGACGCGGGACGACCGGACACGCGACCACGCGTCTCGATGCGCAGCACCCTGCCCCAGGAGACGAGGTCGTCCTCCACCGGGTCTGACGAGGCGTGTGCGGACCGGGAGGAACGGCGGGGCTACGCGCCGCCGCGATCGAGACGGTGCTTGGCGACGAATGCCGCCGCCTGGGCGCGCCGCTCGAGGTTGAGTTTGGACAGGATGGAACTCACGTAGTTCTTGACCGTCTTGTCCGACAGGAAGACCTCGGCGGCGATCTCCTTGTTGGTCTTGCCCTCTGCGACGAGCAGCAGGATGCGCTGCTCCTGGGCGGTGAGCTGGGCCATCTCGTCCGTGTAGGCACCTGTGGCGATCCTGCGGACGCGTTCGAGGACCTTCTCGGTGACCGCCGGGTCGAGCAGCGACTCGCCGCGCCCCACTGACTCAAGGGCTGCGACCAGGTCCCGCGCGCGGATCTGCTTGAGCAGGTAGCCCGACGCGCCGGCGACGATGGCGGACAGGACCGCTTCCTCGTCCGGGTACGAGGTCAGCATGACGACGCGGGTGCCCGGCAGCTCCGCCCGGATCTCGCGACAGGCCTCGATCCCTGAGCCATCCGGGAGACGCACGTCCATGACGACGATGTCGGGCTGGAACCGGCGGGCCTGCTCGATCGACTCGGCCGCGGTGCCGGCCTCGGCCACGACCTGGAACCCCTCACGGCGGTCGAGAAGTGCCACGAGACCCTGGCGGACCACCTCGTGGTCGTCGACCACGAGCAGACGCAGGGGACGCGTTGTGAGATCAGTCACGTTCAGCTCTCTCCGGTGGCGGCGGGGGGACGCTCCCCGGCACCGGCACGGGTCGGAGCCGGTACGCGAACGATGATACGCGTGCCGGAACCGTCCGGACGCTCGATGGCGAACGTCCCGCCCATCCCCGTGGCCCGGTCCCGCATGTTGGTGAGCCCCTGGTGACGGCCGAGGGCGTCCGGCGCGGGAACCCGGGCCGGGTCGAAGCCGCGGCCATTGTCCTCGACGCACAGCACGAGGTCGTCCCCTTCAAGGGTGAGGAGCAGCGCCGCACGCGTCGCGCTGGCGTGGCGGGCAACGTTCGAAAGGGCCTCCCGGACGATGAACAGCAGGTCCGAGTGGCGATCTGGCGGCATCGCTCGCATGATGTCCGCCCCGTCCTCGAGATCGACCTCGAGATCGATGACCGCGTGCATGCCCAGCTCCTCCGCCTGGCGCGCGAGGGCCTCGACCGGGTCCTCCTCGCCCCCCAGGGTCGGGCGCAGGCGGAGGATGTAGGAGCGGATGTCCGCGATGACCAGGTTGAGCGCGTCGATGGCGCGATCCACGCGGGCCACCGCATCCTGCCGGCCGGCCTCATCCTCGACGAGCTCCGGAACGTCCTCCAGCGACAGTCCCACGGCATAGATCGCCTGGATGATCCCGTCGTGGAGGTCCTTGCCGATCCGCTCCCGCTCCTCCACCACCGCCATGCGCTGCACCTGGTCGTGGAGACGTGCGTTCTCGATGGCGATCCCGGCGTGGACGGCGAACATCTCCACGAGGTGCTCGTCGTCGTCGGTGAACGGCTCCCCATCGGGCTTGTCGGTGAGGTAGAGGTTGCCGACCGATCGACCCTTGACGAGGACGGGCGCGCCCAGGAACGAGGTCATCGGGGGGTGGTGCGGCGGGAAGCCATAGCTGGTCGGATGGCGGGCGATGTCGTCGGCCCGCACGACCTGGCCTTCGCGGATGATGACCCCGAGGAGCCCGTGCCCCCGCGGGACCGACCCGATGGCCGCCCGACTCTCGGGTGAGAGGCCGCTGGCGATGAACCGCTCGATGCGACCCTGGCTGTCGGCGACGCCCATGGCGGCGTAGCGGGCACCCACCAGGTGGCGGACCCGGTCCACGATGACGCCCAAGACCCGGTCGACGTCGAGCTCGGCGGCCACGGCACGTGTGGCGGCCTCGAGGGCGGCGAGGCGCTCCGCCCGGCCGTGGAC
Source organism: uncultured Chloroflexia bacterium (assembly GCA_963713975.1). Lineage (GTDB taxonomy): Bacteria > Chloroflexota > Limnocylindria > Limnocylindrales > CSP1-4 > CAIXZV01. Next base: position 2,297,869 of record OY970218.1, on the reverse strand, counting down.
CTCGGCACGGGACCAGGCGGCGTCGACCACGAGCTCGAGACCGCGAACGACTGGCTCGAGTGCTCCCTCCGGCGCATCCAGGTACAGGCGCCCGAGCATCTCGTGGCCCTCGTGGGACCCGAGCGGAACGCTGGTAAGCGCGGAACGCTCGTCTGGCGGCGGGATCCTGGCCAGCGTGCCTGCCCCAACCTCGAGCGGAGCGAGGGGAGGGGCGCTGAGCTCGAGGATCGCGCCCCGCGCTCCCGCCACCAGGAGCACACCGGCCAGCGACGCCTCGATGGCATCACGCGCGGCCGCGGAGGGGTCGCGTCGCCACCCTTCGAGCGCGTCGAGGGTCGTCACGAGCGGAAAGGGATCCGGGCGAGCTTGCACTGGTCGGGCGGGCAGCGTCATCGGCGCGAGCCTACCAGCCCGCGCACGGCCACGGGGACACCGGGCCCACGGTGATCAGGCCATTGGCCACTACGTTTACCATTGCGGCCCAGCCACCATGGCTCGATCCTTCATCCCCCCAACAGCGGAGAGCCCGTGCCTGTGGAGCCCACCGTTCCCAACCCGCCCGCCCCGTCCCCGGTCGAGCCCGATCAGAACGGCGTCGCCGCCAATGCACTGAGCCGCCGTGGCTTCCTGCGCGTCGCCGGCGTGGCCGGCCTCACCGGCGTCGCAGCCAGCGTCGCCGCCTGCAGCGCCGCCGCCGCCCCCGCATGGAGCTTCGGCGCTCCGGCGGCATCGGCCGCAGCCACCCAGGCTCCCGCCGCACCAACGGCCGCCCCGGCCACCGCCGCTCCGACCGCAGCGCCGTCTGTTGCGCCGTCCGCCTCTGCGCCGGCAGGCGCGGCCATCCCGCCTGGCTGGTCGGAGCATGACATCGCCGCCCGCCAGGTCGTGCGTCGCTACCTGGGCAACCTCGTGCCGGCCTTCAAGGACGTCTTCGGCGAGACCACATACGCGAAGGTCGCCGACATCCTGGATGTCGCCGAAGGCTACCCGGAGCTCGAGATGAAGCCTGCGTTCGCGCAGGTCTCCAACCTCGTCATCACGGACACGGTCACCCCGCTTGCCTACCAGATGGACGGGGACGTCAAGGTCTTCAACCTGACCGTCGATGAGATGGAGTGGCCCATCGACGAGAAGCTGCCGACAGTGGCCGCGCTTGGCTTCAACGCCCAGTGGCCGGGACCCACGATCCGCGTGACCGAGGGCGACAAGGTCCGCGTGATCTTCAGGAACAACCTCAACGAGACCACGGCCGTCCACTTCCACGGGCAGGAGTTCGTCGACTCCTTCGAGGACGGGGTCGCCTTCCTCAACCAGAAGCCGTTCGCCAACGGCGAGGAGTTCGCCTACAACTTCGTGGCCTCCCGGCCGGGGTCGCTGATGTACCACTCCCACCACAACGCCACGGACCAGGTTGGGCGAGGACTCCTGGGGGCATTGATCGTGGACCCCAAGAAGCCCACGGCCGACGACAAGTACGACCGCGAGTACGTCTGGATCTCCAACGACGCCCTTGGCGGCTTCACCATCAACGGGCACGGCTTTCCGGCGGTGGTCCCGGTGCTGGCGGCGCAGGGTGAGACGGTGCGCATCCGGTTCATGAACGAGGGGTTCATGATGCATCCCTGGCACAGCCACGGGTATCGGATGAAGGTCGTCGCTCGAGACGGGTACCCGCTCGAGGGCGCCTCGTTCTACTGCGACACGCTGGGCGTGAACCCGGGCGAGCGCTACGACGTGAACATCACCGCCGACCGCGTCGGCCTGTGGGCATTCCACTGCCACATCCTCTCCCACGTCGAGGGCCTCGACGGCATGTTCGGCATGGTGACCGCGCTGGTGGTGGTGCCCGAGAAGGCCCACGTGGACGCGATCATCCAGTCGCTCCTCGCCTAGTCTGGATCGGACGGATGACGGTCATGGCGACGCGATCACAACGCGAGACAGCTCCCCGGCTGGAGCCCTCGCGCGATGACGCGCCGCCGACCGGCCCGCAGAAGCTGCTCCTGGCGACCGATCTGAGCGAGGCCTCGTCCTCGGCAACGGAGCACGCATTCGAGCTGGCGTCCCGGCTGGGTGCGGCGCTGCTGATCGTCTCGGTCATCGACCCGGGCTCACTCCTGATGCCCGGGGGCCGCTTCCGAGCCCGCGTGGACCAGGTCCGCGAGCGACGCGAGCAGCAGGCGCAAGAGCTCGTCGAGCGCGGCCGCCGGCTTGGCATCGACGTGTCGTTCCTGATCTGGACCGGCGATCCGGGTGACCAGATCGTGGAGGCCGCCGAGGCGGAGCGCGTGGACATGGTGCTGGTCGGCAGCCATGGTCGCGGTGCCGTGGGACGGCTCTTCCTCGGTTCGGTGTCGGAGCACGTGGTCCGCAACGCCTCGTGTCCCGTCCTTGTGGTCCGGCCCCGGGAGTCGGACGCCCAGTAGGCCGGCGCCACGCCTCCGGGCCCACAACCGATCGTCGCGCTGTAGCCGAACGCTCACGCTATGATCCGGCCAACCCCCCCACCACGCCAGAGGACCCCGGTCGATGCCGCCTGTTGACGACAGAACCGAACCTGCGCCGGAGCCCGTCGGCGAGGTGGCGGCCGAACCCGCGCCGGAGCCCGTCGGCGAGGTGGCGGCCGAGCCCGACGAGGATGGGAGCCGGAGCCTCGCGGATCGAGCCGACCTGATGGCCGAGCGGTTTGGCAAGAGCGACTGGATCGAGCTTGCCGCCACCCTGCTGCTGGCGCTGGCAACGATCGCCTCGGCCTGGTCGGCCTACCAGGCGACGCGCTGGGGCGGCGTCCAGGCAAACGCCTACAGTGCGGCGGGCGCGACCCGGTCCGAGTCGGTGCGGGCGTCCAACACGGCGCTTGCCGAACGGCAGGTCGATGTCGCCACGTTCATTGGCTGGCTGGACGCCTACGCCGCCGAACGACCCGTCCTCAAGGCCTTCTACGAGGACCGGTTCCGGGCGGAGTTCAAGCCCGCCTTCCAGGCCTGGCTCGGCTCGGTCCCGGCGGGCTCCGTCCCCGACGGCTCGCCCTTCTCGATGCCGGAGTACCAGCTCGCCGCGCAGCAGGAGTCTGATCAGCTGTTGACCCAGGCCGAGGACCTCGCCGCCGAGGCTCGCGCGGCGAACCAGACCGGCGACAACTTCATCCTGGTCGCCGTGCTCATGGCATCGGTGCTGTTCTTCGCCGGCGTCGGGACGAAGTTCAAGGGCACGATCACGCGCCGGACGATGATCTCGATGGCCGCCGTGGTGTTCATGATCGGCCTCGTGGTCATCGCCAGCCTGCCCCAGAACGTCGGGGTCTGACTCCGCCCGGACTCCGCCCGGACCCCGCCCGGCCCGTTCCGTCGGGCGGCGACGGATCGTGTCGTTGCGGCAATCGACTGACCATCGGACTGCACGCTTGGCCGGATGACCCGCTGTCCGTTGGCGGCCATGCTCGGGATGGCCGACCGCGGACGTGTCCCGCCGGCCCGGCGGCCCGGCGGCCTTCGCTGCGGCCGACGTCCAGTCAACGGAGGATCCACCCGTGTTCGCCCAGCCCACGACGCCGTTCGCCCGTCGGAGCCCCGTGGTCGATGAGCTCGAACGACGCTACCTGGCGCTGCACGAGGGGGATCGCGAGGCTGCAGCCCGGAACCTTGCCGTCGACCTCATGACCGTCGATGCCGACCGGACCGGCACATCGGAACTGGCCCCCGATCGGACAACCCTCCGGCGCTACCGGCGCGCAGCCAGCATGGCGTGCGGGGTCCTCCGGCTGCCGATGACCCACGCCGAGATCATCTTCGCGGACACGGTCGAGTACGTCCTCGAGCACCTGCTGCCGGCGTCGGGGCGTCGGACCAGGCCGATCACGCGCTGGGAGGCCGCCGCGCTCACGACCCGTCGCGCCGCGTAGCCGGGAGGCCATTCCCCACGCTACTTGGTGTAGACGCCCTCGGGATCCAGCTCCTCGCGGACGAGGCGCAGCTCCTCCGCCGTCGGGGCGGGCGTCGCCCGCAGCTCCGGGCTGATCTTCGGCTCCCACGCGATCGTGGCGCGGACCTCTTCCAGGGTGGCGCCGGGGTGGAGGAAGTCCAGGCGCATCTCGCCGGTCTCGTCGAAGTGCCAGATCCCGAGGTCCGTGACGACGACCGACGGGCCTCGCCCCTTCCAGCCGCCGGCCTTGCGGATCCGCTCCGCCTGCTCGGCGCCGCCGAGATTGCCGGGCGAGGTGCGGAAGTCGATCTGCTCGACGAACGACCGGGACGATTGGCGCATGATCACGAACACCTGCCGGGCGTTGATCGCGATCTCGCAGGCACCGCCGGACCCCGGCAACCGCGTCTTCGGGTGCTCGTAGTCCCCGATCACCGTGGTGTTGATGTTGCCGAACCTGTCGATCTGGGCGGCCCCCAGGAAGCCCACGTCGATCAGGCCCCGCTGCAGGTAGAACGAGAACAGCTCGAACATGGAGACCACCGCGGTGGCGCCGGTCACGATGGTGGGATCTCCGATGGAGAGCGGCAGCCGGGCCGGACGGGCGCCGAAGACGCCCGCCTCGTACACCAGCTCCATGTCGAGGGCAACCGTGCGCTTGGCGAGGTTGACCGCGATGTTGGGCAGCCCTACCCCGACGAAGCAGACGTGCTGTCCCTCGAGCTCGCGCGCGGCGGCGACGATCATCATCTCGGACTTCGAGAAGCCGAGGCTGGGGGCCGACGTGCCCGTCATCGGTAGGCACCGTAGTCGACGGAGCCCGACGGGGCGCTGCCGGGCTTGAGGCCGGCCCAGCGCTCGGCACCCATCTTCTGGACATAGGCGGACCGGTCCGACAGGTCGTAGACCCACTCGCGGAGCCAGGCCTGGGTCCTCTCCTCGTCCCGGCTGATCGGATCCCAGTCGAGATAGAAGCGGTTGTCACGGTCGTAGGCGCCCTGGACGTAGCTCGGGTGCGCACCGAACGGGTCCACCACCACGGCGTCGACGATCAGCCCCGGGATCACCGTGCGGTTGGGGTCCGCCCGGATGACCGCCTCCTCGACCAGCTCCTCGACCACGACGATGACGCGATCGGCGGCGAACGCGGCTTCCTTCTGGCAGCCCAGCAGGCCCCAGATCTGGGTGTTGCCGTTCGCATCTGCCCGCTGGGCGTGGATCACCGTCACGTCCGGGGTGAGCGGCGGCACCGCGTAGACGACCTCGTCCGAGTACGGGGACCGGATCTCGCGGATGAGCGGGTTCGCCTTCGGCAGGTCCGTCTCGAAGTACGAGCGCAGCGGCATGAACGGCAGGTTGGAGGCACCGGCGGTGTACCGGGCGACCATGCCGAAGTGGCTGTACTCCTCGACCTCGAGCGCCGTCCCCTCCCCCACCGAGGCCGGCTCGATGCGGCGCCGGATGGCGTTCAGGCCGCCAACGCCCGGGTTGCCCAGCCAGGAGAAGATCAGCTTGCGGGCGACGCCGCCGGCGATCATCTGGTCGTAGATGACGTCCGGGGTCATGCGGGCGAGGGTCAGGTCACGCTTGCGCTGGCGGATGATCTCGTGGCCGGCCGAGAAGCCGATGAGGTGGGTGAACCCCTCGATCGCCACGGTGTCGCCGTCGCGCACGAGCCCGGCGACGGCATCGCGCATCGATGCGACCTTGCCCGGCATGGCGATCCTCCTCCGGTCGTCAGCTCGTCCCCGTCATCCGCCAGGCTCAGCCGGCCGACTCGATCCCGCGTGTCGACAACCCCTGGCTGACCTCGAGATCGACCTCCCGCATGTCCTCCGAGCGATGGGCGGCGACATGGGCGACCGCCTCCGCGAAGATCCGCACGGCGGTTGTGGCCTCGGCGTCGGTGACCACCAGCGGTGGCGACATCCGTACGCAGTCGTCGCCGGCCTCGAGCACCAGCAGGCCACGATCGAACGCCTGCATCTGCACAGCCTCGGCCGTGTCGCCCGAGTCGAACTGGATGCCGATCATCAACCCCTTGCCACGGACGTCCTTCACGATTGCCGGGAACTCGTCCAGCAGCGGTCGGAGGCCGTCCTGGATCTGGCGGCCCCGCAGGCCGGCGTTGGCGATCAGGCCGCCCTCGAGCAGCCGGACCGTTTCCATCAGCGCGGCCAGGGAGATGGGGTTGCCACCGTAGGTGCTGCCGTGGGCCCCCGGACCCCAGCTCATCACGTCGGAGCGTGCGATCATGGCGCCCACCGGCATGCCCGAGCCGATGCCCTTGGCGGTCAGCAGGATGTCGGGCTCCACGTCCCAGTGCTGGATCGCCCACATCTTGCCGGTGCGACCCGCGCCCGACTGGATCTCGTCCGCGATCAGCAGCATGCCGTGCCGATCGCACAGCTCGCGGAGCCGCGGCAGGAAGTCGTCCTCGGGAACGACGTAGCCGCCCTCCCCCTGGATCGGCTCCACGATCACGGCTGCGAACTCATCGGCGGGCATCAGGCGCTTGAAGACCCGGCTCTCGAGCTCGTCCAGGCCCTCGAGCCCGTACGGAACGTGGTAGACGCCCTGCATCAAGGGCCCGAAGTGCGCGTGGTACTTGGCCTTGGACGCCGTCAGGCTGACCGCGCCCATCGTCCTGCCGTGGAACGCCCCCAGGAAGGCGATCAAGTTGGGGCGGCGGGTGTGGTACCGGGCGAGCTTGAGGGCTGCCTCAACCGCCTCGGCGCCGGAGTTGCCGATGAACACCCTGGCGGGTCCGGCCATGGGCGCGATGCGGGCAAGCTCGGCGGCCGCCTGGGCGTAGATCGGCAGGTAGAAGTCGCTCGCGGAGAAGTGCTGGAGCTCGTCGGCCTGGCGCTTGATCGCCGCGACGACATCGGGGTGGCTGTGGCCGGTGGAGTTCACCGCGATTCCGGCGGCGAAGTCCAGGAACACGTTGCCGTCGATGTCCTCGATGGCGCAGCCGATGCCACGGACGGGAACGATCGGGTAGGCGCGGGGGAGGCTGGGGCTCGTCCAGGCGTGGTCGAACTCGATGTGGGCACGGGCCTTAGGGCCCGGCAGGTCGGTCACGATGTCCGGCAGCGGACGCTCCTGGAGCGGGGTGGTCACGGGGCCTCCTCGAGGGCATTGGGCGGGCGGGCCAACCACGACCCGAGCGCATAGATCCTATGCAGAGTGCATACGAGCATAGCAGAGCGCGTCCGGGCGACCTGGGCCTCACCGGGGACGACCGGCCCGCGGATCGTCAGCCGAACAGCGAGGCGTAGGCGTTGATCGCCGGCTGTCCTCCGAGGTGCGCGTAGAGGACGTTGCTCCCCTTCCCGATCTCCCCACGGGCCACCATGTCGACCAGGCCGGCCATCGACTTCCCCTCGTAGACGGGGTCCGTGATCATCCCCTCGAGCCGCGCGACAAGCCGCATGGCCTCGAGGGTCACCTCGTCCGGGATGCCGTACACGCCGGCGTGGTAGCGGTCGTCAAGGATCACCTCGTCCGGGCGCAGCTCCCGTCCCAGGCCGATGGCGGTCGCCGTCCTCCGCGCGATGCGGGCGACCTGCTCCCGCGTCTCGAGCGGCGTGGCAGACCCATCGACACCCACGACGCGCCGAGGCCGTCCGCCGGCATCCTCCAGGACCGCGAACCCGGCGATCATCCCGGCCTGCGTGGACCCGGTGACCGAGCAGACGACGATCGTGTCGAAGAAGACGCCCAGCTCCTCCTCCTGGCGGGCCACCTCCATCGCCCAGCCCGCGAACCCATGCCCGCCGAGCGGGTGGTCGGAGGCACCGGCCGGGATCGCGTACGGCTTGCCGCCGGCCGCCTCGACATCGGCGAGCGCCTGCTCCCAGCTCTCCTTGAACCCGATCCCGAAGCCCGCCGGATGCAGGCGCACGTCCGCACCCATGAGCCGGGACATGAGGATGTTCCCGACCCGGTCGTAGGTCACATCCGGCCAGTCCACCCAGTGCTCCTGGACAAGCACGCAGCCGAGGCCCGCGTGGGCGGCGACCGCCGCAACCTGCCGGGTGTGGTTGGACTGGACACCGCCGATGGACACGAGCGTGTCGCATCCCTGCGCGAGCGCATCGGCGAGCAGGTACTCCAGCTTGCGCACCTTGTTGCCGCCGAAAGCGAGGCCGCTGTTGCAGTCCTCCCGCTTGGCCCAGATGGTGGCGCCAGCGAGATGCTTCGTCAGGCGATCGAGGCGATGGATCGGCGACGGGCCGAACAGGAGGGGTACACGGGGAAAATCGGCGAGGGTCACGGCAGGCTCCGGCATCGAGCGGGACCCGGCTGCCGGGTCCCGCCTGGTTCCACCGTCAGTCGACGACGGTGTGGCTCTGCTCGCGCAGGAACTGCGCCACGTAGTACATCGACAGGCCGGACTTGCCGGTGGAACCGGAGCCCTTCCAGCCGCCGAACGCCTGCACGCCCGGCCAGGCGCCGGTCGTGGCACCGGCCCGCCGGTTGACGTACAGCACGCCCGCCTGAATCTCCTCCAGGAACTGCTGGACCTCGGCCGGGTCCTCCGAGTACACGCCGGCAGTGAGGCCGTAGACGTTGTCGTTGGCGAAGGCGAGTGCCTCGTCCAGCGAGTTCACGGCGGCGACCGCCGTGAACGGCGCGAACAGCTCGTCCTGGAACAGGCGATGCTGGGGCGGCAGGCCGACGACCGTCGGCTCCACGTAGAAGCCCCGGGCGAAGTCGCCGTCGGTGAGGTGCTCGCCACCGGTGAACACGGTGCCGTCACGGCGGGCCTCGGCCACGGCCTGCTGGTGGCGGGCGACGGCGCGCTCGTCGATCACGGGGCCGAGGAACGCGGTCCGCGGCAGCGGGTCGCCGACGACCAGCTTCTCCGTCTTCTCGACCAGGATCCGGACCAGCTCGTCGTGGACCGGGCGCTCCACGTAGACGCGGCTGTTGGCCGAGCACTTCTGGCCACCGTAGCCGAACGCGGCCCGCATGATGCCCTCGGCGGCCTCCTCGAGGTCCGCGCTGCGCAGCACGATCGCCGGGTTCTTCCCGCCCATCTCCACGATGCACGGGCGCGGATAGCGCTTGCTGAAGTTGCGGAACAGCTCGAAGCCCACCTCGTACGACCCGGTGAACACGATGCCGTCGATGCCCTGGTTTTCCTGGAGCTCCGCGCCGACCGTGTCGCCGGGGCCCATGACGAGGTTGAACACGCCGTCGGGGACACCGGCGTCGCGATAGACCTCCATCAGCGCGATGGCCGACATGGCCGCGACGGACGCCGGCTTGAACACGACGGCGTTGCCGGCCATCAGGGCAGCGGAGGACGGCCCCACCGAGAGCGCCATCGGGAAGTTGAACGGGCTGATGACCGCGAACACGCCGTGCGGCCGGAGGATCGAGCGGGTGTGCACCGCCGCGTCGCCCAGGTTGTCCATCGGGTGGTCGTAGAGCAGGTTGTCCTCGGCGGTCTTCGCGTAGTAGCGGATCAGGTCCGCTGCTTCCTCGACCTCGCCCAGGGCCTCCAGACGGGTCTTGCCGACCTCGATCGCCATCAGGCCGCCGTACTCCATCTGGCGCTCGGAGATGAGCTCCGCGGCGGCCTTGAGGATCTCGAGCCGCTTCTCCCAGCCCAGGCGGAACCAGGCGGGTTGCGCACGGCGGGCGGCGGCGACGGCGTCCTGCACGTCGGTCCGGGTGCCGCGGGCAAACGTCCCCACGAGGATGTCCCGGTCGATCGGCGACCGGACCTCGAAGGCGCCGTCACCGTCGCGCTCCGCGCCGTCGATGAAGTTCCGGTGGTAGACGCCCAGGCGGGCCTTGGCCTTCTCCAGCCCGGCCTCGTAGAGCGCGTGGAGCTCCTCGTTGTCGTTGCGCAGGGTCGCGTAGGTGATCTTGATCCGCTCGGCCATTGGAGTTGGCTCCCTTGGGGCGCGCCGGTGTCACGGACGGACGCGCGGGGTCGACGGGTTCGTTGCCCAAGAGTCTAGTGCCGGGACCGGGACTCCCGTGCCATACACGCGCTTGCCGGGAGGCGCCACACTGGGCGGCATGCCCCCCATCCGTCGAGCCCGGTTAGCCACCGCAGTCGTCGCGATCGTCGCCGGCATCCTGGCAGGCCTGGGAGCGCCCGCGTCCCCCGCCCTGGCGGCCAGCGAGTTCCCGCCGGGCTACGAGGGGTTCCACACCTACGCGGAGATGAGCGCCGAGGTCGCCGCCGTGGCCGCCGCACACCCCGGCATCGTCCAGCGGCTCTCGATCGGAACCAGCCACAAGGGCCGCCAGCTGTGGGCGGCCAAGATCAGCGACAACGTCGCCACGGACGAGGCCGAGCCCGAGGTCCTGTTCGACGGACTCCACCACGGCGACGAGCACATGAGCCTCGAGATGACACTCCGGATCCTTCACTGGCTGGCGGACGGGTACGGGACGGACCAGCGGATCACGAGCATCGTCAACACCCGCGAGATCTGGATCGTGTTCGCGGCGAACCCGGACGGCGCCGAGTTCGACATCCGGGACGGCCGCTTCCACCACTGGCGCAAGAACCGCCAGCCGAACGCGAACGGGACGGTCGGCACGGACCTCAACCGCAACTACGGCTACCGCTGGGGCGGGGGCGGCAAGACCAGCAAGAACCCGCTGGCGATCACGTATCGCGGTCGCTCCGCCTTCTCCGCGCCCGAGACCCGCGCCTTCCGCAGCTTCCTCGCCAGCCGGGTCGTGGGCGGGCGCCAGCAGATCCGCGCGGCGATCACCTTCCACGAGTACGGCCGCCTCGTCATGTGGCCCTACGGCTACACGAAGAAGGACGTGCCGGCCGACATGACGGCGCAGGACCGCGCGGCGCTGGCCGCCATCGGCCGGCACATGGCCGCCACCAACGGCTATCACCCCGAGCAGGCGAGTGACCTGTACGTCACCTCGGGCACGACGCGCGACTACGAGTACGGCACGTACCGGATCTTCTCCTACACGTTCGAGCTGTCCAGGGTCGACTACCCGAAGGACACGAGGATCGCGTCCGAGACCGCGCGCAACAAGGAGGCCGTCCTGTACCTCGCGGAGCGGGCATGGTGCCCGCTCGGGGTGCTCGGGGCGGCCGTGCGCGATGCCCGCTGCGGGGCGTTCGACGACGACCTCGAGGTGGCCGGGGGCTGGACGGTGAACCCGGACGGGACCGACACGGCGCCGGCGTCGGGCCGCTGGACGCGAGGAGATCCGATGACGACGAAGGCGGCCGCTGTCGTGATGCAGCGCGGCGCCGTGCCGTCCGGACGGATGGCCCTCGTCACGGGCGCGCCGGCCGGGAACGGGCCGTCCACCAACGACCTGGACGGGCGAACGACCGTCCGCTCGGCGCCGATCGCCATGCCGGCCTCCGCCGGCCAGCGCCTGGCGTTCCGATGGCTGTTCGCCCACAACGCCAGATCCTCCGCGGCGGACCACCTGCGGGTCGTGGTGGAGGCGGAGGACGGGACGCGGAGCACGGTCTGGCAGCGGACCGGGTCGGCGGCCGTTGTCGCCGGGCGGTGGGGCTCGGCGTCCGTGAACCTGGACGCCTGGGCGGGGCAGCGGATCCGGATCCTGTTCGAAGCGGAAGACGCCGGCCGGTCGTCCCTCGTGGAGGCCGGGATCGACGACGTGCGGGTGACGCGCCCGTCGAGCTGAAGCGGATGGCCAGTCGGCTACGGCAGCGCTGCGACGACCTCCGCGATCGATGGGGCGATCCCAGCCGGGTGGACCGCGCCCCGCCCGCGGCTCGCTGCCGCAGCCAGCTCCGCGTCGCCGTGCTTGCCGGTGCGGACGAAGATCCCGAGCAGGCTCGCCCGCTGCGCGCCGCCGATGTCGTTGGTGACGTCGTCGCCAACCATCGCCACCTCGCGCCGGAGCAGCCGGGGCTCGCCGAGCTCGCGGGCCTCCGCGGCCAGCCGCCCGAAGCCCAGCCTGAAGCTCTCGGCGGAGGGCTTGCCGACAGTCCTCGCGCGCTTGCCGGTCGCGTACTCGAGGCCGACGAGGAAGGCGCCGGCATCCAGGGTGGGTCCCTGCTCGGTCAGCCACCAGGCATTGCGGTGCATGCCGATGAGCGCCACGCCGCCGCGGACCAGCCGGAAGGCGCGGTCCAGGTTGGCCTTCGTCAGCTGGTCCGGTGAATCGCCGATGACGACCGCCGCGACGTCGGCCGGCGACGCGTCCGCCATCGCCGCATCCACCAGGTTGACGCCCTCGAACTCCACCCGTGCATCGTCCGACGTGATCACGTAGACCGGCCGGTCGCCATACTCCCGCCGCACCATGGCGGCCGACGCCGAGAGCGCCGACTGGAACCGGTCCGCGGGGATGTTGAAGCCGACGCCCCTCCCCCACCGGGCCAGCGTCGCCCGCGAGACGAGCGAGGTGTTGGTCACCACCAGGTATGGGAACCGCCGCCGGTCCAGCTCGGCCAGCGCCTCGACCGCGCCGGGCACGGCCGCCCCCTTGGCGACCAGCACGCCATCGAGGTCAAGCAGCAGCGCGCGGACCCCGTGCAAGGCTGCACGCAGGGCGGAGTCGGGATCGACCGGGTGCGGCATGATGCGCAGGGTATCGGAAGGGAGGAGCCACGCATGGGTCTGCTCGAGGGGCGCAAGGCGCTCGTGTTCGGGGTAGCGAACGACCACTCCATCGCCTGGGGGATCGCGAAGGCCTTCCACGACGAGGGTGCCGTCGTCGGCTTCTCGTCGGTGGAGAGCCTCATCGAGCGCCGCGTCCGGCCGCTCGCCGACTCCATCGGCAGTCCGTTCGTCGAGGCCTGCGACGTGGGGTCGGATGAGCAGATCCGCTCGGTCATGGCGAAGTGGCACGAGCAGCAGGGCGACATCGACATCCTGGTCCATGCGGTGGCCTACGGGAAGCGCGAGGACCTTGACGGGTCCTTCGTGGACACCTCGCGGGACGGCTTCGCCCTCGCCATGGACATCTCGGCCTACTCGCTCGTGGCCCTGGCCCGCGAGGCACGGCCCTATCTCCACCGCGGCAGCAGCGTGATCACGCTCACCTACTACGGCGCGGAGAAGGTCGTCACCCACTACAACGTCATGGGCGTGGCCAAGGCCGCGCTCGAGGCGTCCGTCCGGTACCTCGCCGCGGATCTGGGACCCGACGGAATCCGCGTGAACGCCATTTCCGCGGGCCCGATCCGCACGCTGTCCGCGGGTGGCATCGCCGGCTTCCGCAAGCTGTATGGCCCGTTCAACGAGGTCGCTCCGCTGCGGGCCCACATCTCCATCGAGGACGTGGGCAAGACCGCCGTCTACCTCGGCTCGGACCTGTCCACGGCGGTGACCGGCGAGATCGTCTACGTGGACGGGGGCTTCAACATCCTCGGCGTGCCCTCCCCCACCGAGTAGCTGGTGGACCTCGTCCTGGTCGGGCTCGGCGGGTTCGCCGGCGCGATCGCCCGACGCTCCCTCGACCTGTGGGTCAGCGACCGCGCCGGGGGCGTCTTCCCGTTCGGCACGCTCGTCGTCAACGTGACCGGGGCGTTCCTGGTTGGCGTGCTGTTCGCCTGGGCGATCGAGCGAGACGTCCTGCCGCGCGAGGTCCGGGGGCCGCTCATGATCGGCTTTCTGGGCGCCTACACCACGTTCTCCACGTGGATGCTGGAGTCGTGGCGGCTGGTGGAGGACGGGACGTGGCAGGTAGCCCTGCTCAACCTGGGTGGGTCCGTGATGCTCGGGATGATCGCGGTCGTCGGTGGCCTGGCCATCGGTCGACTGCTGCCGTGAGGTCCGTGCCATGACGATCGAGGGCGAGGCCCTGCTGGTCCGGATCTATATCGGCGAGTCCGACCACCACGAGGGGAAGCCGCTGTACGACGCGATCGTGCAGCTGATGCGCGAGCGCGGAATCCGCGGCGTGTCGGTGTTCCGGGGTATCGAGGGCTACGGGCGGTCCTCGCGCGTCCACACCACGAGGATCCTGGCCCTGTCCGAGGACCTGCCGATCCTGGTCGAGGCCGTCGACGAGGCCGACCGGATCCGGGCGGTCCTGCCGGAGCTGGAGCCGATGATCGGGGGTGGCCTGGTGACGCTCGAGAAACTCGAGGTCGTCGTCTACCGGTCCGGGGGCGGGTGATCCCCCACTCCGGGCGCCACCTCGAGGCGTCCGTGCTCCGTGCCGTCGATGACTGGGGCGCCGTGACGGCCGCGGTGGCGGTGGTTGACGGCCATGGCCCGGCGGCCGACCGCGGGCCCCTGGACGCGGCCCTGCCGTGGGCGTCCGTGAGCAAGCCCTTGACGGCCTGCGCGGTGCTTGCGGGCGTCCACCGGGGCGTCCTGGGGCTGGACGATCCAGCCGGCCCGCCGGGCGCAACGGTCCGCCATCTCCTGGCCCACACGGCCGGGTACGGCTTCGACGGCCCGGCGGTCGTGTCGCCGCCGGGGCGGACCCGGATCTACTCCAACACGGGCTACGACGTCCTGGCGGATGTGCTCGCAGGCGCCGCCAGTCGGCCGTTCGAGGCGCTGCTCCGGGAATGGGTCCTCGACCCGCTCGGAATGGAGGGGACCCGCCTGGACGGTCCGCCGTCCCAGGGGCTGGTTGGCCCGGCGCGGGACCTTGCCGCGTTCGCCTGCGAGCTGCTACGGCCGCGGGTCCTCCCGGCGGCCATCCTCGTCGAGGCGACGACCGTCGCGTTCCCGGGTCTGCGCGGTGTGCTGCCGGGGTTCGGCCTGCAGGACCCGAACGACTGGGGTCTCGGGTTCGAGGTTCGCGGCACGAAGGCGCCCCATTGGACCGGAACGCGGAACTCGCCCAGGACGTTCGGGCACTTCGGAGCCAGTGGGTCGTTCCTGTGGGTGGACCCGGATGCCGGCCTGGCGATCGCGTGCCTGACGGACCGGCCGTTCGGGCCGTGGGCGGCGGCCGCGTGGCCGGCGCTGTCCGATGCCGTGCTGGCGACCAACGCGGCCGGCTGACCCGCTCCGCACCGCGGCCCTCCGCCGACGACGGCTTGGCCCGGGCCTACCAGCCCGAGGAGCCGGGGGTCCCCTTCACGGGCCCCACGATCCGCGACGTCATCCAGCCGCCGTAGAACCCACCCGGCTGCGGCGTCGCGCGCTCCACGCCGACCCACGCCTCGTCGACCTTCGCCGCATAGAAGGCAACGTGGCCCCTGATGGCCTCGAACCCGGAGCTCGGGCGCTCGTAGGACCACGCCACATCCTGGATCCGCCGTGCGCCCGACTCCAGAGACCAGTACGACGCGGCGCCCTTCCACTCGCAGTGGCTGGTCGACGGCGATGGCCGCAGCAGGTCCTTGCGAACGTCTTCGCCTGGCAGGTAGTAGACCGGGGCGCCGGCGGTCTCGAGGACGCGAACGGCGCGGGTCGAGTCCGCGATCGAGACGCCATCCACGATGACGCGGATCCGCTCCGCCACAGGCTCCACGACCGGGGGCCTGGGGTAGTCCCACACCGACTCCTGTCCCGGACGCGGCACCACGGGCACCACCCCCGGCGGCACGCGGCCGGAGTTGCGGTAGGGCGAGTCAGCCATCGGTCGCGGCGCATTCCCGGCACAGGCCGGCCACCGACAGGTGCGACAGGTCCACGACGAAGCCGCGCTCGGCCCGCAGGGCCGTGACCAGGGCCGACGCCTCCCCGGCGCCGATCTCCCACGTCTGCCGGCAGCCGCCACAGTGCAGGTGGCCGTGCTCGGCATCGGGAAGGACGTGAAACTCCTCGCGCCCGTCCACGCCGTGCGCATGGCGCACGATGCCGAGCTCCTCGAGCACGTCGAGCGTCCGGTACACCGTCGAAGGCGTGGTCGCCGGATCCAGGTCCCGGCAGCGCTCGATGAGCTCCGCTGCGGTCACGTGGCCGTCACTGCGTGCGAGGACCCCCACCAGGACGCGCCGCTGGGGGGTCCAGCGCAGCCCTCGCGCATGAAGCCGCTCGCGGAGGTCCGGCCAGGGTGCCGGGGCGTCCGGGGGTGCCGTGTGGCTGGTAGATCCGGTCGGGTCCATCGAACGAAGAGTAGGGTGAGACCTGGGGTTGTTGCAACTACTTGCAACAACAGGACGTTGCGTCTAGCATCTGTCCGACCTCGAGGCCGTCCCACCACGAGCCCGTCCCTGACACGCCGGGAGCCCGATCCCATGGACCTCTTCGCCATCACCGCAGCCGCACCGGCGACCGGGGCGCTGGACCCTTCGATGCATGCGCCGGACCGGTTCCTCAGCGTGCCGATCTCGATCCTCTTCTGGGTCGTCATCGCCGTCGTCGTCGGCATCTCGGTCAAGCGCACGAACCGGACCCTGGACGAGCGGTCCGTGCCGCTGATGGGCGTGATGGCAGCGTTCATCTTCGCGGCGCAGATGTTCAACTTCCAGGTCGCGGGAGGCACGTCGGGACATCTCCTGGGCGGCGTCCTCGCCGCGGTCCTGCTGGGTCCGTGGGCCGCCACGCTCGTGATGACCTGCGTGATCGCGGTCCAGGCGCTCGTCTTCTCCGATGGCGGCATCGTGGTGATGGGCGCCAACATCTTCAACATGGCGGTGATCGGCACGCTCGGCGGGTTCGCGCTGTACCGCGTGCTGTGCCGCCTGTTCGGTGGCGAGAACCGGGGACGCATCCCGGCGTCGGGCATCGCCGGCTGGGCGTCCGTCGTGGCCGGATCGCTCTCAATGGCGCTCATGCTCGTCGCGTCGGGAACCATCGCGCCGGAGCTCGTGGTGCCCGCGATGGTCGGAACCCATGTGTTCATCGGCGTCGGCGAGGCATTGATCACGGCCGCGGCGCTGGCGTTCATCGCCGCCACCCGCCCGGATCTGCTGGACCTGCGTCCCGACCGTGCCGCGAGGCTGGAGGCCGCGAGGGTCGCCGGTGCGGTCCCGGTCGCGGGCTGATCCCATCGACATGACAGGAGACCCGCAACCCGTGATGGAGCCCCCGCCCGCCCCCGCCCAGGATCCGGCAGAGCCCACCGGACACCGCCTCGGCCGGTGGTGGTGGGTCGCGGGCGTCGGCGTCGCCGCACTCGTCGTCATCATCCTGGCCCCGCTGGCATCGCCAGACCCGGACGGCCTGGAGCGCGTCGCCACGGACCAGGGCTTCATCGATCGGGCGACCAACTTCTTCTCGGGCCTGTTCTCCGACTACGGGATCCCGGGGATCGGTGACCCGCGCCTGTCGACCATCCTGTCCGGCCTGCTCGGGGTCGCCATCGTGCTGGGGATCGTGTTCCTGCTCGGCCGCGTGCTCGCGCGCCGTCGCCGGTAGGAGCGCCGCGCCCTGGAGCTCGATCGCTACGTCGAGGGCGACAGCCCGTTCCACCGGGCGGACGCGCGCCTCAAGTTCATCCTGGCCATCGCGACGATCCTGCTGATCTCGCTGCTGCCGATCGGGTCGTTCATGGCCCTGCTGATCGTGTGGCTCGTGCTCGTCGCCTGTTCGGCAACGGCCGGCCTGGGCCCATTCCGGCTGTCGCGATCGGCCGTGATCGCGCTGCCGTTCGCGCTGGCCGCGTTCCCGCTGATCTTCACGGTCCAGGAGCAGATCATCGCAACGATGACCATCGGCCCGATCGACCTGACCGTCTCGGCCGAGGGCCTGCGGCGCTTCCTGACGATCATGATCGGGAGCTGGCTGTCGGTCCAGGTGGCGCTGCTGCTCGCGTTCACGACGCCGTTCCACGACCTGATCGACGCCCTGCGGGAGCTGCACCTGCCGGGCATCCTGATCTCGATCATCTCCTTCATGTACCGCTACCTCGCCGTGCTCACCGACGAGGGGTCGCGGATGCTGCGCGCCCGCGCCGCAAGGTCCGCGGGAGGGGACGGCTCATCGGGCGGCTCCATCCGCTGGCGGGCGACGGTGACGGGGCGCATGGTCGGGTCCCTGTTCCTGCGGGCCTACGAGCGCAGCGAGCGCATCTACGCCGCCATGCAGGCGCGCGGGTTCGAGGGCGAGTTCCGACACCTGAAGACTCACGCGCTCCACCGGTCGGAGATCGCGTGGCTGGTCGCCGTCCTTGCCCTGCTCGCCGCCTACGAGGTCATCGCCATCATGTGGCTGCCACGCCTGTGAGCACCGAACCGCACGTCCACGAGCACGCCCACGACGGAGTCCCACCGCACGTCCACCAGCACGTTCACGATGCGTCCGCGCCGGGCGATCCGGCGCCCGACGACGGGCAGGCTCGGGGCACGATCGAGCTCGACCATGTCCACTTCCAGTACCCCGACGGGTTCGAGGCATTGCTCGGGGTCGACATGCGCATCGGCAGCGGGGAGAAGGTGGCCCTCGTCGGGCCTAACGGTGCCGGCAAGAGCACGCTGATGCTCCAGCTCAACGGGACGCTGCGGCCGACCCACGGCACCGTGCGCGTCGCCGGACTCGCCGTTGCCAAGGGCACGATCCGGCGCGTCCGCTCCGAGGTCGGCCTCGTGTTCCAGGATCCCGACGACCAGCTGTTCAGCCCCACCGTGTTCGACGACGTGGCGTTCGGCCCGTTGCACATGGGCCTCCCGGCCGACGAGGTGCATCGCCGGGTCGAGCGCGCCCTGGCGGCGGTGGGGATGGCCGCATTCGCCCACCGGGTGCCGCATCGCATGTCGCTGGGCCAGCGCAAGCGCGTGGCCCTGGCCACGGTCCTGTCCATGAACCCGTCCATCCTGGTGTTCGACGAGCCCTCTGCGGGCCTGGACCCGCGGGGGCGCCGGGAGCTCATCGGGCTGCTGCGCTCCCTGGACCAGACGATGCTGGTGTCCACGCACGACATGCGGCTGGTCGCCGAGGTCTTCCCCAGGGTCATCGTGATGGACGACGGGCGGGTGGTCGCCGATGGATCGACCGCCGCGATCCTCTCCGATACCGCGCTCCTCGAGGCCCACGGGCTCGAGGCCCCGTAGGCCAGGAACGGGCATCGGCCCCCGGCGTGGGGCTAGTCGAGCCGGTTGAGGACAGGCACCTCGAGCGGGCGCAGCCGGTCCGTCCGGCGGAATACCCGCGCGACGACCGACGGCACCCACCAGCGCAGGAAGTAGAGCCTGCAGCCAAGGCAGATACCGGTGGCCGCCAGCAGGATCTGCAGGCCCGCAACGGCACCGGTCAGGAGCCAGCCGGCAGTCGGCACGCCCACCAGGAACGCGACCGACGCGAGCGCGAGGAAGGTGCCGCCGAGGGCCTGGGCGAAGCGTGGCGGATACTCGTGCTCGGGCTCGGCGGGGCCGAGGCGGAACGCGGAGCGGACGAGTGGCCAAGCGCGGCTCGGCAGGAACAGGCGGGTGCCGAGGAGCGCCGAGACGAGCAGGTTGAGGCCAACCAGCGCGACGAGCCACGGATGGCCCTGGAGGAAGGCGACTGACAGGAGGGCGGCCGACACGCCGGCGCCAAAGCGCTGGCCGCGCGGATCGATCAGGCGAACGGGGGCAGGGGTCAGGGACATGTTGGGGCTCCGGGTGGGGCGGGACGGACGCGCGATCGCGCGTGGGACCACGGGGAGTGGCGAGGCCCGGGAAGGTCAGCCGGCGCGGCAACCCCAATGGGCGGCCACGGGCTTGACACCCACCGACGCTCGCCGTCGACAGGCGCACCACTGACCCATACAGCCCGTGAGGGCGGCCGCTACCATGGGCGAAGGGTAATGGGCGCTGCTTGCGTCGTCAACGAAGTTCGAGCACCCGTGGGGCCGCTGGGACCCCGTAGGCCGAGTGGGGGGTTCCGTGCGCCATCGCAGGCGCATACCATCCGGTGATCGGGCGACCGTTTGTGCCCGCACGGGGAGTCAAGTCAGGAAATGTCGCTCACCGAGCGCATCGGGCGCGTCCAGCAGGGAATCCCGGCGGAGGAGGAGCCTGAGGGCGCCTGGGACGTCCCGCCGCCCACCGCCGTGGTGCCCATCGCCCCACCGGTCCAGACCGGCCAGCTCGCGGCCCGCGAAGCATGGCTGCGCGAGGTCAGGCGCCGGCTCCAGGGCGAGGTCGTCGGTTCGTCGCACGCCCTGTTCGATGCCGCCGCCGGAACGGAGCTGCGGGCCAAGGTCGAGGGGATCGTCGACCGGTTTGTCACGACCAACGGGCTCGCCCTCACCCGGGACGAGCGCATGCGCCTGGTCGAGGAGGTCATGGCCGAGGTAACGGGCCTCGGACCTCTGGAGCCGCTGCTCGCCGACGACACGATCACGGAGGTGATGGTCAACGGCCCGGACCACATCTACATCGAGCGGAAGGGCAAGATCGTACGGGTGGCCGTCGGCTTCCTGAATGACGACCACGTCCTGCGGATCATCGACCGGATCATCACGCCGCTCGGCCGCCGCATCGACCAGACCAGCCCGCGGGTCGACGCCCGCCTCCCGGACGGCTCGCGAGTCAACTGCATCATCGAGCCACTGTCCCTGATCGGGCCCGTCATCACGATCCGGAAGTTCTCCGCCCGGCCGTACACGGTCGATGACCTCGTCCAGTTCGGTACGGCCACAGCGGAGATGTTCGATTTCCTGCGCGCGTGCGTCGAGGCCCGCCTCAACCTCTTCGTCTCCGGGGGCACCGGCTCGGGCAAGACGACCACCCTCAACGTGATCTCCGCGTTCGTTCCCGAGGAGGAGCGGATCATCACGATCGAGGACGCGGCCGAGCTGCAGCTGCGCCAGGAGCACGTCATCACGCTGGAGGCGCGCCCGGCCAACCTGGAGGGCTCCGGCGAGATCACGACCCGGGACCTCCTGCGCAACGCCCTCCACATGCGCCCCGACCGGATCATCGTCGGCGAGTGCCGAGGTGGCGAGGCGCTGGACATGATCCAGGCGATGACGGTCGGCCAGGAGGGCTCGCTGTCAACGGGCCACGCGAACAGCTCGCCGGACATGCTCCGGCGCCTGGAGACGATGATCCTGATGGCCGGCTACGAGATGCCGCTGCGGTCCATCCGCGAGCAGATCGCCTCCGCCGTGGACATCATCGTCCACACCGCGCGCCTGGGGGACGGCTCGCGCAAGATCATGAACATCACCGAGGTCTACGGGATCGAGGACGACCAGATCCTCACCCACGACATCTTCGAGTTCAAGCAGACCGGCATCGACGAGAACAGCAGGGTGCAGGGCACGCTGGAGCCGACCGGCGTCCGGCCGACGTTCATGCCCAAGTTCGCCGCCAACGGCATTGAGCTGCCTCCCGGCGAGTTCGGCATCCCGCCCGAGGATCCCGAGCACCCCGTCAAGACCCGGATCGGCAAGGGTCGCTCGATCGGCATCGAGCAGGGCGACCCCAGGAACGCGCCACGCCTCACGATCGGCCTGGGCAAGGCGGCCAGAGCCGGCGGCATGATCTACATCTCGTCCGTGGGTCCGGTGGATCCGGCAACCGGGCGGCTGGCCGGGGACACGATCCGGGTGCAGGCGGTCCAGTGCCTCCGGAACCTGCAGGCCAGCCTTGAGGCGCAGGGGTCGTCGCTGGACAGGATCGTCTGGGCCAACTGGTGCCTGCGCGACCCGGCCGAGTTCGAGCCGTTCAGCGAGGAGTGGATCAAGTGGTTCCCGGGCGATGCACCCGTGGGCCAAGGGACGCTGATGCCGCCACAGCAGCGCCGGGCCGGCTTCCGGATCTCGATCGGGATCATCGCCGAGGAGGGCGGGGCCGCACCTGACGGTGCGAGCGCACCGGACCGCGGGGCCACGACCGGCCCGCAGGACGATGCGGCGCCCACGTCCGTGCCCCAGTTGTCGGCCGGCGTCGAGCGACGGCGGGTCGACCGGCGGACGAACGCGGTCGCCATGGCGCCGGGTGGCGTGGAGCGCCGTCGCAGTGAGCGGCGCCGCACCACGCAGCCCAAGCCACCCGCCGGAAGTTAGCTGACTGCCCGCGGCGCTGGAGGCGACGGCCGCCGACCGATGGCCACGGCGGCGACCGCATCGTCGCCGGGTACCATGAACCCGTGACGGCCCAACGGATCGCTCCAGACGACGGTGCTCCGATCGTCCGCACCGATACGCTCACGAAGCGCTTCACCAGCGTCACCGCGCTCGACGCCCTCACGCTGGAGCTCGCGCCGGGGATCGTGGGCCTGGTCGGCGCGAACGGCGCCGGCAAGTCGACCCTGATCAAGATCCTGCTCGGCCTCCTGCCGCCCACGAGCGGCGAGGTCGCCGTCCTGGGCATGGACCCCACGACCCGCGGGACCGAGCTCCGCCGCTGGGTCGGTTACATGCCGGAGCACAACGCCCTTCCGCCGGACATCAGCGCGACCGAGCTCGTCGCCCACCTGGGCCAGCTGTCCGGCCTGCCCCGGGCGGCCGCCCGTGAGCGGACCTCCGACGTCCTGCGGCACGTGGGCCTGTACGAGGAGCGCTACCGGCCGATCGGTGGCTACTCGACCGGCATGCGCCAGCGCGTCCAGCTTGCCCAGGCGCTCGTCCACGACCCGCGGCTGCTCCTGCTCGACGAGCCCACCAACGGCCTGGACCCCGCGGGTCGCGACGAGATGCTCGAGCTCATCAGTCGCACTGGCCACGAGTTCGGGATCGCGATCATCCTGGCCAGCCACCTGCTCGGCGAGATCGAGGAGGTCTGCGACTATCTCGTGGCCATCGACGCCGGGCGCCTCCTCCGCGCTGCGCCGCTGTCCGAGTTCACGACCGAGACCGGCGTCCTGAGCGTGGAGGTCGAGGAAGGGCGCGACGCCCTGGCCGACCGATTGGTGGAACGCGGCGTGCGGGTGCTCGCCCCGGCGGGTGCCGGAGATGGCCGCGAGGTCCGAATCGTGCTCGACGACACCGCCCCGTACGACGCCATCCGCGATGTCGTGGCAGACCTGGGACTCCCGCTCGTCCGGATCACGCGCAGCCGGCACAGCCTGGAGGACCTGTTCCGCGACCAGGACCGGGGCGACGAAGGCACGGCCGGCCGAGGCCGAACGGCCCCGATCGCGCCATCCGTCGCGGCCCCGATCGCGCATCCGGTGGCGCCCGCACTGGGCCCCTCGACGACGCCTCCGCAGGACCAGCCGCTGGCGCCGCCCCCGCCGCCCCCTCCCCCGGGAGCGGGGTCATGAGCGGCAGCATCTACGACATCGGCTACCGCGGCTACGACGGACCGCGGCTCGGCCGCCGTCACGCCGTCTCGACCCTCGTCCGTCACGCGACCCGGAGCGTTTTCGGCCTCGGCCGTAGCGGACGGGCGAAGATCCTGCCCGTCGTCTGCGTCGGCTTCCCTGCGCTGACCGCCCTCATCCTCGTCGCCATCCGTGCCATCGGGGCCCAGATCGATGTCGGCGAGGTCCCGGGCATTCCCGGCCATGACGGGCTGTACGCGGCCATCTCGGTGTTCCCGCTGCTGTTCGTCGCGGCGCAGGCGCCCGAGCTGCTCGGCCGCGACCAGCGGTACCGGGTCCTCACCCTGTACTTCTCGCGCGCCCTGCGGCGGACCGACTATGCCCTCGCCAAGCTCGCCGCCATGACCATCGGGGTCCTGACGATCCTGATCGTGCCCCACGTCCTGCTCGGGGCCGGGACGATCCTGATCGACCCCGACATCGCCAAGGCGCTCGGAGAGGAGGCGGCCGTCCTGCCGGCGGCGGTCGGCTCATCGGTCGTGATCGCGTTCACGCTGGCGGCGGTGGCCCTGCTGGTCGCGTCATTCACGCCGCGCCGGGCCTATGCGACGGCGGCGATCTTCGGCGTGTTCATCATCCCCGGGATCGTCGCGGCGATCGTGATCGCCCTGGATTCCGGCGGGTTGTCGGACTGGATCATCCTGGCCGACATCGGCTCGCTGCTCGACGGGGTCAACGCGTGGTTCTTCGGCATCCGGCCGAGCGTCGAGGCCGCTCTCGGATCCGATGTCCCGGCCTGGGCCCTGGCGCTCGGTGCGGTGGCCGTCGCCATCCTGTCCACGGTCGGGCTGGTCTGGCGCTATCGGAGGATCGAGGCGTGACGGCCGGCGATCCGCGGCTGGCGGGTTGGGGAACGCCCGGGGGGAGCCCCCCGCGCGCCCTCGACCCCGACGCCGCCGTGGAGCTCCAGGACGTGTCGCGCTGGTATGGCAACGTCGTGGCGGTCAACGACATCTCGTTCACCCTCAAGCCCGGGATCACCGGCCTGCTGGGACCCAACGGCGCCGGGAAGTCCACGCTCCTCCACCTGATGTCGGGGCTGCTCAAGCCATCGGCGGGACGGGTCGTCATCGCCGGCCAACCGGCCTGGCGCGATCCCGCGATCTACCGGCGGATCGGGCTCGTCCCTGAGCGCGAGGCCGTCTATCCGTTCCTCACCGGGCGCGACTTCGCCCTGCTCAACGCACGGCTCCAGGGACTCCCCGACCCTGGTGCTGCCGCCGACCGGGCGATCGCGACGGTCGACATGGGCGACGCCGCCGACCGGGCGATCGGGACCTATTCCAAGGGCATGCGCCAGCGCATCAAGATCGCCGGGGCGCTGGTCCACGAGCCCTCGATCCTCCTCCTCGATGAGCCGTTCAACGGCATGGACCCTCGCCAGCGACTGCACATGATGGATCTCCTCAGCCGGATGGCCGGCGAGGGCCGCACGATCCTGTTCAGCTCCCACATCCTGGAGGAGGTGGAGCGGCTGGCCCAGGACGTGCTGGTCATCGTCGCCGGGCGTCTCGCCGCGTCAGGCGACTTCCGGGAGATCCGGCGACTTATGACCGACCGGCCGCACACCTTCACGATCCAGTCCTCGGACGATCGCCGTCTGGCGGCGGTGCTGGTCGCGATCCCGGCGGTGTACGGCGTCGAGCTGAGCGCGGGCCGGCTGTCGGTCCGCACGTCGGACTTCCTGGGGTTTGCGCGCTCGCTGGCCGTTGTCGCCCGCGACGCCGGTCTCACCCTGTTCGAGGTCCGTCCGACCGACGAGGACCTCGAGAGCGTCTTCGGCTACCTGGTGCGCCGGTGATCCGAGTCATCGCGGCGCTCACCGTGCGTGCCTTGGCCGGTCGCCGGCGGAGCCTGCTGGTCGCGTTGCTCGCGGCGCTTCCGATCCTGATCGCGCTGCTCGTCAGGGTGTCCGGGCGGGTGTCCAACCTCGAGCCGGTCACCGACACGCTCATGGACGGGCTGGCCATCTCGACCCTCGTGCCGCTGGTCGCCCTCGTGTTCGGCACCGCCGCCCTTGGGTCCGAGATCGACGACGGCACAGCCATCTACCTGATCGCCAAGCCGATCGAGCGCTGGCGGATCGTCGTCGCCAAGACGGCGGTCGCGGCGGGGCTGGCGGTGGCGGTCACGGCGCCGGCCGCCTTCATTGCCGCGGCCATCCTGTCGAGCGGCGATTCCGGCCTCGCGACGGCGGCAGGGTTCGGGGTCGGCGCTGCGGTCGCGGCGGCCCTGTACGCGACGGTGTTCCTCGCCCTCAGTCTGGTCACGTCCCGGGCACTCGCGATCGGGCTGATCTACGTCCTCGTGTGGGAGGGCGTGCTGGCCGGCCTGTTCGAGGGGACGCGGATGTTCAGCATCCACGAGTACGCCATGTCCATCGCCGACGCCATCGCCGGCGGCGCCGGGGCTGCCTCGGGCGAGCTCATCGGCGGCGCCACGGCGGTCGTCCTGTCGATCGCCGTCCTCGCCGTCGCCCTGGCGGTCGCCATCCGCCGGCTCCAGGTCTACGAGATCGGCGAGGCGGACTGACGGATCCGCGGGCCTCGGCCGGGCCTAGGTCCGGCGTGCTACGGACGGCCCAGCAGCGAGCCGTACAGCTCCAGCGTCTGGCGTGCGATCGCCGCCCAGCTGAAGTGCGCCTCGGCGCGGCGTCGGCCGGCGAGGCCCATCCGCTCCCGCAGCGCCTCGTCCAGCCCCACGCGGTTGATCGCCGTGGCGAGATCGGCCGAGAACGCCGCCGGATCGGTCGGGTCGAACGTGCCCGGGAGGATCCGCGGATCGACCAGGAGGCCCGTCTCCTCGGGGACCACCACCTCGGGGATCCCGCCCACCGCCGACGCGACGACGGCGGTCTCGCATGCCATCGCCTCGAGGTTGATGATCCCGAACGGCTCGTACACGGACGGGCAGCAGAACACCGCCGCGTGCGAGTAGAGCTGGATCGCCGCCTCCCGCGGGACCATCTCGCGAACCCAGATCACATCGGCGCGGCCCGTGCTGACCTCGGCGACCCGCTGCGCCATCTCGGCCCCGATCTCGGCCGTGTCCGGCGCTCCCGCGCACAGCACCACCTGCAGCGACGGGTCGATGTCGGGGATCGCGTTGACGAGGTGGATGATCCCCTTCTGGCGGGTGATCCGGCCGACGAACAGCACGAACGGACGGTCGGGATCGACGCCGTACTGCTCGAGGAAGCCCGTGCCCGGGTCAGGGCGGTACTGGTGCAGGTCGATCCCGTTGTGGATGACGTGGAGCCGATCGGGGTCCACCGGGAAGAAGCGCAGGACATCGGCCCTCGTCTCCTGCGAGACCGCGATGATCGCGTCGGCGTCGAGGATCGTCGTGTGCTCCATCCAGCTCGACAGGTGGTAGGCATTGCCCAGCTGCTCGACCTTCCACGGGCGCAGGGGCTCCAGCGAGTGCGTCGTCACGACGAGCGGGATGCCCCATAGGCGCTTGGCCAGGAGCCCGGCCATGTCGGCGTACCAGGTGTGGGTGTGAACCACGTCCGCGGTGAGGGTGTCCTTGGCCATCGCGAGGTTGCGCTGGAAGGCGTCAAGGGCGCCGCGGAAGCGCGGGTCGGTGTCTTGGGCCGCCTCGTCCCAGGGCCCGTAGCCCTTCACGCGGAGATTGGGCTCGTCCACGTTCTGGTCACCAAAGCAGCGGACCTCGACCGGCACCAGCTTCGCGAGCTCGCGGCTCAGGTACTCGACGTGGACGCCCGCGCCGCCGTAGACGTACGGCGGGTACTCGTTCGTGAACAGCGCGACCCGGTCGGGCAGCGGCATGACGACCTTCCTCCCTGCGACTCGCACAAGGCTAGTCGGTCCGCCGACTCCGCGGGCGCGCTCGGGCGTCATCGGGCGTCATCGGGAAAGGGGTTGGAGCGGGAGACGGGGATCGAACCCGCGACATGCAGCTTGGAAGGCTGCCGCTCTGCCAGCTGAGCTACTCCCGCTCGGTTTCGTGCTCCACTACAGCGTCTAACTGTATTCCGGCTTGACCACAGCGCTCTCGCAGCGTATAACTCTCACCAGTTTCGAGTTCCCGATGAGCGCAATATTACGCTGAGGACGCAGAACCCGTGGTCAGACCGACGAGCACCAGGACCACTATAACGGAGGCGGCCGGGCCGCCACGCCTCGGGCTCCGGTCCGCCATCGACAGCTGGCGCCTGAGCCTGCGCGCTGCGAACCGCAGCCCGGCCACCATCAAGACCTATCTCGACGCGGCCACCCGGTTCGATGCGTTCCTCGCCGAGCGCGGCATGCCCGCCTCGCTCGAGGGGCTCCGGCGCGAGCACATCGAGGCCTTCCTCGTTGCCCTCCAGGACGGCGGGGCACGACCCGCGACCGTCTCACTCGCCTACCGCTGCCTGCAGGCGTTCTGGAAGTGGGCCGTCTCGGAGGACGAGGTCCGCGAGTCACCGATGGCCAGGATGACCCCGCCGATCGTGCCCGAGGAACCGCCGCCGATCCTGCGACCGGAGCAGATCAAGGCCATCCTCGACGCCTGCGCCGGGACGGGCTTCGAAGCCCGGCGAGACACCGCCCTGGTCCGGATGCTGCTCGACACCGGCATGCGCCGGGGCGAGATCACGGGCCTGCGCCTGGCGGACGTCGATCTTGACGAGGGGGTGGCGATCGTGCTGGGCAAGGGCCGCCGTCCCCGGGCCTGCCCGTTCGGGAGCAAGACCGCCCAGGCGATCGATCGCTACCTGCGGGCCCGCGCGTCGCACTCGCAGGCCGGCCGCGACGAGCTATGGCTGGGCGCCCGCGGGGTCCTGACCGACAGCGGCGTCCTCCAGGTGCTCAGGCGCCGCGGCGCCGTGGCCGGGCTGCCCAGCCTCCACCCCCACCAGTTCCGCCACACCTATGCCCACATGTGGCTCGCCGACGGCGGCACGGAGGGCGACCTCATGCGCCTCGCCGGCTGGAAGAGCCGCCAGATGCTCAGCCGCTACGGCGCCTCGGCGGCCGACGAGCGGGCACGTGAGGCATACCGGAAGCGGAGCCCGGGAGATCGGATCTAGCGTCGTCAGGACTGGACATCTACTGGAGTACCTATATATACCGCTGTGGTACAGTAGCCAGCAATGGTAGAACTGCAACTCAATCCCGCGCTTGCACAAGCCTTCGAACAGGCTGTTGGGGCCATCCTTCCGCCGGGTTGGGCGATGGCCGTGCGATCGGGCGATGGATCTGCGGACGCCAGGACCGACGCCTATCTCGATCTGACCGCGCCCTCGGGTGAACGGTCGACGGCGTGCGTGGAGTTCCAGGCTCGGGCCGAGCCCGCCGTGGTCGCGCGGCTCGTTCCCTGGCTCCAGCGATGCGGTGCGGCCATCCTCGTCGCGCCCGTCCTCGGCGCGCGCGCTCGCGAGATCCTCCAAGACGCAGGCATCAGCTGGATCGAGCCCGACGGCGACTGTCGGATCGTGCTCGGGAGCCTGTTCATCGAGCGCCTGGGCCGCCGGCCGACGCGCCGCGACGCCGATGCGCCGGGCACGCGGTACGTCGCCGACCCCTTCTCAGGCGCCGCCCTCCGAGTCGTGCGCTGGCTGCTGATCCAGCCCGATCGCTCATGGACCCTCGCCGACATGGCCGCCCGCACGGGCCTCACGCAGGGCTTCGTGAGCCGGACCTTCAAGACGCTGGCGCGCAACGCGTACCTCGATCGAGCGCGGGGAGCGAGCCGCCTCAGCGATCGCGACGCCCTGCTGAAGGCCTGGGCGGCGGCTCCCGCGCCCGGTGATGCCATCCTGGAGCATGTCGCGATCATCGGCGGCCCGGAGGCGATCCTGAGGGCCATCCGCGCGCTGGACGATCCGCCGCGCTATGCGATCACGGCTGAGGCCGCCGCGGATCGGCTCGCGCCGTTCACTCGGTTCGCCCGCGTGGAGCTGTACGTCACCGATTTCGCACCATGGGACGAAGCCCTCCAGCTCACACCGGTCGCGCGCGGCGGGAATGTCATCCTGATCCGGCCGACAGACGGCGGCGCCCTCGACGGCAGCTTCGAACGCGACGGCCTGATGCTCGCGAGTCGGCCGCAGCTGTACGTGGATCTCGTCCGGCGAGGCGGTGCCTCCGCCGAGGCGGCCGCCTTCATGCGCGAACGAGGCGAGCTGTGGCCGCGGTAGATCCCCGCGACGACCCGGCGTCGGTCGTAGCGGCGCAGCGCGTCTTGCTCGAGCTCTGGACGATCCTGGCGGGCTTCGCCGACGCGATGACGATCGTCGGCGGCAGCGCTCCCCCACTGCTCACCGGAGACCAGCCGGACGATCCCTACGCCGGTACGCTTGATGTCGACCTGGTGGTCGACCCGATCGGCGTCCCCGACGATGCCTATCGGACGATCGCCGAGCTCCTCCGCGATCGCGGCTACACCCAGCTTGACCAGCCCTTCCGGTGGCTGCGGTCGGTCCGTTTCGACGAGCGGACGATCGATGTCGAGGTTGACCTGCTCGCCCCAGTCACGCCCCGGGGCGGGGCTGGCCATCGCCACGAACGGATCGGCGGCGAGCCGCTGGCGCGGCGGACGGAGGGCGCCGAGCTCGTCCGCACCGCCTTCGTCGATCAGGAGATCGCAGGTCTGCTGCCGGACGGGCGCCAGAATCGGGTCTCCGTCCGTGTCGCGACACCGTCGGCGCTCGTGATCCTGAAGGCGCTCGCGATGGGCCAGCGCGACAAGCCGAAGGACGCGTACGACATCGACTATCTCTTGAGCCACATCGGCATCGGCGAGGTGGCCGCCGGGATCGCCGCCATGGCAGCCGTCGACCCCGTGATGAAGGCCGTGCGCATCCTCGCGGACAAGTTCACCTCGATCGACGCGATCGGACCGGCGAGTGTCGCCATGTACCGGAGGGTGCCGCTGGGAAGCCCGGAGGCCGATCGGGTCCAGGCGTTGGCCTTCGCCCGCGTCGAGCAGCTCCTGCGGCGTCTCTCCCCCGCCGAACCGTAAATCAAGTTGCGGATCACCCGCTGGCTCTTCGCCGCTTCCGCGCCGACAGGTAGGCCAGCCGCGTGAAGTATGCCCGCCTCGCGGCGTCGGCGCGGCGGAGACGCTCCGGCCCTGGGAGACAGCGCTCGGGGTCGACCTCGTCGAGGAAGCGCTGGTTGAAGGCGCGCCGCGCCGCCTTCGTCGTCTCGCGCGGGTCGTGGCGGGCATGGAGCGTGTACGCGGCCATCCGGGCGCGCATAACCCGCTCGGACGGGGTGAGCGACTCGCGCCTCACCACAGGGCCTCCGCGTCAACCTCGACGCGCCCGGTGCCCAGCATCCGCAGCCAGACGTCAGAGCCGACCGGAACCGGGCAGGGGCGGGTCGCGGGGTCCACGAGGACGCCGCCAACGGTCGTCCGGACGACGCTCGGGTTGAGGGCGACCGGGGCTGCGGCGAGACCCCTGGCTCGCAGTTCCGGCGGCGCGGGTGCCGGGTCAACCCCCGTCACGCGAGCGCCTCGGCCGTGTCCTCCGCGCCGCCAAAGGCGAGCAGCTCGATCCACGCGTCGCTCCCGACGGGTGTCGAGCATCTGCGTGGCCGAGGGTCGTGCAGGACCGCGGCGAGGGTGGTCCGTCCGCCGCCCGGGGTGATCTGGCGCAGCGTGGCGGAAGGACCCTCGGCCGCGAGGTCGCCGAGGACCGTGACCCAGGCCTTGCCGATGAGGCGATGGGCGCACTCGGTCTCGCGCCCCACCCGCGCGAGATAGGCGGCGCGGACCGGCGACTCGACGACGAACAGGACGCCCCAGCCATGGCGGTTGCGCAGCGCCGGCTCGTAGCGAGCGAGCTTGGCGCGGATGACCGGGGCGTGCTCGGTGGCCTGGTCGATCTCGAGGCACAGGACGGCCGAGCCCGTGGGCAAGGCGAGTGCGACGATGCTGTCGGGGAACACGTCGCGCAGCCCGACCTTGGCGGCGGCGCGCTCGGGGAGCCAGGCACGGACGGGGTGGGACATCGTGCCCGCTGGATCCATGCGGACCAGGGTGGCGACGGTCTCGGTGACGTTGAGCGAGTGGCGCAGTTGCGTGCCCGCGCGTCCGCGCGTGAGGGGACCGAGACCCAGGCGGCGACGGGCTCGGGCGGAGAGCCGGAACGCGAGTGGGGCACCACCCCGGGTTGTCGGTGGCAGGACGGCGCGCTCGATCCAGCCCGCGCGGTACAGCGCGACGAGATGCTCCTGCGCCGTCTGCCGGCGGCGGTAGACGAGGGTGACGAGCTGGCCGGTGGTGGCGACGTCGGCGCGATGGAGGAGCTCGAGGACCGCGCGGTCGCGGATGCCCAGGAACCCGGGATCGAGCACCCGACGCCTGACGGGATGGGGAGCCGGACGGAACGTCCCGATCATGGTGTGGGGTCCCGCGGCTCCGGGGGCGTTCCCGCGCACGGAACCCGGGGCAGGGATCCGGACCCGATGCCCCCGTCGCGGACCCGGTGAGGGTCAGGGACGCGGGACCGGATGGGCTGGGATGACGTGGCGTGGTGGGGAGCGGACGACATCAGCATGGTGGGCGACCTCATAGTGGGCCCTGGGGCACCCGTGTTTCGGACGCCTGGGCCTGACGCGGGCGGTCTGGGGGCGGGTGGCCGGCGTCACGGGCGGTCCCAGAGGCTGCCGGAGGGGCTCCAGCCGCGGCCCCGTGCCGCCGGGCCGCAGCGCACGCCGCCGGCCCCACGGGGGACGATCCCGCGACGACCGGCGCCTCGCCTGTCACCGCTGCCCCGAGACTACGGCGGACAAGACCCTCGGAGCGGGGGCATGTGTACGGCTGTTGCGTACGGTCGCCGTCGAAGTCGCATTCGCCAACCCGAATGGGTTCTGAACCTGCGGATGCCACCATTATCGTGAGGGTCCCGATCGCGCCGAGGCCAGGGTGATCGGCCAGCGCCTCCTGCACCCGGCGGTTGCTGCCACACCACCCCCCACGCACTCGCGGGATGGTCCCGCTGATGGGCGCGAGACGGTCCTGTTGAACATCGCGTAACGGTCCCGTAGACGGCTGCCAGACGCGTGCCGTACATGCGCGCCTCGGCAGCCCTGGAGGATCCGCCATGCGGCCATACCTGCGGCAGCTGGTCGATGACGAGCTGGACGACCACCTCGCCGGCGCGGCGGCCGTCGCCCTCGAGGGCCCCCGGGCCGTCGGCAAGACGCGGACCGCGGCCGAGCGAGCCCGCACCGTGCACGACCTCGCCGACCGTGCCACGCGCATCGCCACGGAGGCGGACCCGGCCGCCGCCCTGGCTGGCCCTCGGCCGGTCCTCATCGACGAGTGGCAGCTGGTGCCGGACGTCTGGGACGCGGTGCGTACCGCCGTCGACCGTGGCGCGGAGCCCGGCAGCTTCATCCTGACCGGCTCGGCCGTGCCGCGGGCCCGGCCGGCGCATCCCGGGACGGGCCGGATCGTGTCGGTGCGGATGCGGCCGATGGCCCTCGCTGAGCGCGGCGTCCAGCCGCCCACGGTCAGCCTCGCCGCCCTGCTGTCCGGGTCCCGCCCGCCGCTTGCTGGCGAGACCGCGCTGCGGGCGTCGGACTACGCATCCGAGATCGCCGCGTCGGGTCTCCCGGGCATCCGACGTGCCGGCCCGGACGGCGAGAGCCCTGCTGGACTCGCACCTCGGCCAGGTCATCGACCACGACTACACCGAGCTTGGCGGGGAGCGCCTGCGGAACCACGTGGCCCTCCACCGCTGGCTCGCTGCGCACGCCGCCGCCGTCTCCACGACGGCCTCGCTCGAGAAGATCCGGGACGCCACCGCTGGGGCGGCGGGCGAGATGCCGGGCAAGTCCACCGTCCAGCGCTACTTCGACGTGCTCGAGCGGCTCTGGCTCGTGGAGCCCGTGCCCGGCTGGCTCCCGTCGCGGCCCGGCCTCGCCCGGCTCACCGCGGCGCCGAAGCACCAGCTCGCCGATCCCGCCTTCGCCGCGCGCCTCCTGGGGGGTGGGCGCATCCGCGATCGCCGCTGCGGGCCCCGCGACGCCGGGCATCCGGCACCCGGACCTGCTCCTTGGCGCGCTGTTCGAGTCGCTCGCCACGCTGTGCGTTCGCGTCTTCGCCCAGGCTGCCGAGGCCAGCGTGTACCACTACCGCACCCAGCGTGGCGAGCGCGAGGTGGACCTCATCGTCGGACGGGACGACGGGCGGTTCGTGGCGATCGAGGTGAAGTCGGCCCGAGCGGTCGGGGACGATGACGCTCGGCAGCTGCGACGGCTCCGCGAGATCGCCGGCGACGCGATGCTCCACACCGTCATCCTCTCGACCGGCCCGGCGGCCTACCGGCGACCGGACGGCGTCGGCGTTGTCCCGCTCGCGCTCCTGGGCGCGTAGTGCGCCCTGTTCACGCCTCCCGTGCGGGCGCGCACGCTGACCAAGTGGCGTGGTGCCGGCACGACGTTCCGACTCGAGGCGTGGAGGCCGCGCCCATGCGCCTGTCCGATGGGCCACGCCACCAGTGGAAGGCGCATTGTCGCCGGTGGCTGCCGGTGCGCTCGAAGGCCTTACCGGCCGTCCGGAGTTCGGGATCGCCGAAGCGACACCACGGTCGAGGCGATGCCGCATGCCAGCGTGACGAACGCGAGCACCATGAAGGGGACCAACGGCGTCTGACCACACCAGTCACCCGTAGGGGCGCAATCGGCCAACCCCTTGGCCGCGAGGATGGTCCAGACGCCCCCAAGCCCAGTCAGGGCTCCGTTCAGCGTCCATCGCCGAGGGCCTCGCGCCGTGGCCACGAGCAGCCCTCCGACAGCCAGGACCCCAATGACGGGCAGGACTACGAAGACGAGGGCGGGGCAACCGCGCCTGCGACCAGCCCGAGGACCAGGGCACGACTCACCGGCGCGGGCCCTCCGCCGACCTCATCCCGGCCAGGTGCCGTACGCGGACTGGATGTCGAAGTGGAAGGGCAGGCACTCGTCGATGCTGTCGCTCGACTGGCTGCGCGTCGCCGTCCCGTTCGGATGCCCCCACACCTTATTGAAGGAATACACGGTGTAGACGATCGGCGGCGTAGGGCAGAAGATCGGGTTGCCCATCTTGCTCCACGTGTTGCCGAGATAGTATGAGTTCCCGGCACCGTAGGACCCGGCGTGATGCGCGTAGACGAGGCCCCAGCCTGAGCCGCTGCGCCAGCCGACGAACCCTTGGACGGATCCGGCGCTCACCGACGACCCGTTGTAGGACCAAGTGACCTGCGTCACGTCGTAGTTGAGCCACAGGTTGACGATGTCGTACCAGGTCACCTTCTGCCAGGCGCTTCGCGTGCTCGTCGCTGCGGCGGCGTCGGACTGGGTCCTCGCGACTCCGCTGCTGCCCTCCGTCAGAGCTTCGGACGTGCCCGGCCCTCTCTCGGTGACAGCGAATGCCGTTGGCTGCCCCTCCTCAATAAGCTTCGCGCAGTTCGCGACGTCGATGGCGACGCTGCGTGCCTCCCATCCGGCGGCGGGCACCTCCGTTGGGCCTGTCGGATAGTCATAGGCGCACGCGCCAGACGGCTGTTTGGTTCCCTGCAGCACCCACTGCTTGGCGTTGGCGAGTGGAGCGAGGCCGTCCGCCCAGAACGCCCATTGGTAGTCAGTCGCGATAGGCGACGGCGAGACCGCCGGACCTGCTGCGAGAGTCGCTCCGGCACTCTGGGAGACCAGCACGGCCGAGGCGACGACGGCGAGCAGGCGAACAGACACCGACCGATGACGTCTC
This sequence comes from uncultured Chloroflexia bacterium, assembly GCA_963713975.1. Taxonomy (GTDB): domain Bacteria; phylum Chloroflexota; class Limnocylindria; order Limnocylindrales; family CSP1-4; genus CAIXZV01. Next base: position 2,263,160 of record OY970218.1, on the reverse strand, counting down.
ATGCTGGCGCTCCCTTCGTGTGGCGGCTCGGTATCTGTTGGCCGCGCCGGCTGCAGACGGTCGTTTCCTGTGTGCCGACGCCCGATGGCGGGGTCATGGGAGGGAGTCCGTCTCGGCTGGGATGATCAGGTTGTGCCCACCTAGGACAGCCATCGCGAGTCTCGTCGCGTCGTCCGTGGTGTGCAATTGGGGAGTCCCCTATCCCCGGATGGGGAGAACCCTATAGGCGTCGACTGCAGGGCGTGTCTGCCCTGGCACGACCAGACGCGGACTGCACACAACTCGCTTGTGCAACCGTCACCTGCGGTGGCAGCGTGTCCGACATCAGGCCGCCGCCGATAGGGCGGGGATCGACATGGAGCAGGGGCGACCGCGGGAAGAGGCGGGGTGGTTTGGCGCGCCCGACAGGGAAGTGAATAAGCTAAGGAACCGGGCAGGAACCGCCTAGAGTAGATTCCGGACACATGACCCGCTGGCTCCGTCACCCTTCCAACACACTGCGCTCATTGGGTCGGATCCTCGTCATGCTCACCACGACAGTGCTTCTGACAGCCTGCTCGCTAGCCGCAACCCCGGTGATGCTGACGCCGAGCGCCGCCTCGGCCCCAACGGCGCCCCCCGTGGACTGCGCGGCCGTGGCCCGCCTGTCGCCGGGGGATGCCGAGAAGGCACTGGTATCGGCGGGCTTCGCGGTGCACTGGCGGGTCGTCCGCACGCTCGAGGACAGGTCGGCGGTCGCCGATGTCGTGACCGCGGTCCCGGAGGGCGTCATCGTGGATGTGGTGCTCGAGCCCGGCCTCGCGGTCGTGTTCGTGACACCGCCCGGCGACCCGGCGGGCTCCTCGCCGCCGCCGCCCGCCTGCTGACCTACCGCAACTGCGTCGAGCTGATCTGGTTGTCGAAGGTGGACGAGAGCGAGGACGCCCGCTGGTTGCAGCAGCCCACGATCCCGCTCCCGGTCATGTACCAGGCCGTCCACAGGCCGAAGGCGAGGTTGTTGACACCGATGTATGAGCTCGCCCGGTCGTTCCAGCCGATGGTGCTGAGGTCGTTGTAGTCAAGCGACAGGATGATGTACGTGCCCGTGTAGCCCGCGAGGTCGAAGAGCTTCATGTACTGCGCACCCGCGGCGACCTGAAGAGTGCGCGACGTCTGGGTCGCGCTGACGGCGGACTCGAGCTCCTCGGGCTGGGCGAAGCAGTGGATGCGGGGGTAGTCGAGATCGTGGCAATAGTGGGCCGCGACCTCGCCGATCGGGATCAGCACGCCGGCGAGGTCGGCGACCGGCGCCGGCGTCGAGGTGGCTCGCGTGGTCGCTGTCCCGGTCGCGACCGCGAAGACGGCCAGCACGGCTGCGGCCAGAAGTGCGAGCATGCTGGTACGAGGCTGCATCGTAGGTCCCTCTGGCTGGTGGTGGTCGTGCGGTCACGATGAGGGAGCGGCAGGTGCGAGGCGATTGGGGGAATCCCTATGCTGGGGTTGGTGAGTTGCCTCGTGGGCGCCCGCCCGGGACCACGGGGCGCCGGTCGGGCCGGTGGCTGGCGCCAGCGGCGGTGGGACTGGCCGGGGTGAGCACGCTGTGGGCGCTCACGATGGCGGGGGATGGCGTCCCGCTCCGTGACGTGCAGGTGGAGCCGCTGGGCCTCGAGGTCGGCTGGGTGCTGCCTGGCGGGCAGGCCTGGAACACCGGTCTCCGCCAGGGCCAGGCGCTCGTCGCGTTTCTCAACGGCGACTCCCCGCTGCTCTGGCGGGTGGAGGTCACGCCGGCTCCGGACACGATCCTGGCGACCGGCGGCCCCGGGCAGCGGCAGGTCCTGCGCCAGACCGTGCCCGTGGCCCTTGCCGCCCTGCTCCTCTGTCTTGCTGCCGTGGGCCTGCTGCCACTGCGCCGGGAGCTCGCGGTCGCGGCCGCACTCGCTGCGGCGTTCGTCGCTGCCGTTCCGGTAGCGGCGACGAACACCCCGATAGCATCCACGGCCCTGCTCGCCGCGATCCCGCTCGTCGGCGCGGCGTGGCTTGTGGTCGGTGCTGCCCGGTACCGGTTCTGGCCCGTCGTCCCGGCTGCGGCCGCTGCCGGGGCGATCGCTTGGACGGCCGCCAGGTTTGCGGCCCTGCCGGTCTATCAGGTGGCGGATGCCGCACGCGTGGCCACGACCGTGGCCGCGTTGGTGACCGCGTTCGCCGTGGCCGCTCCGTGGCGCCGCTGGGCGGCGGACACGGCGACCCGGAACCCGCCGCGCGCCCTCGATGTCCTGGCTGCGGTCATGATCGGCGCCGGGACGGTGACGCTGGTCGCACTCGCGGCCGTGCCGGTCCCGATGGCCGTTGCGGCGGCTATGGTCGCTGGCGCCGCCTATGTGCTCGTGCGCGCCCGCCTGGCCTCGATTGTCGAGCACCTGGTGACGGACGGCGTACGGGACCGGGCCGCGCTGGCCGCCACCGAGGAGGAGCGGGCGCGGCTCGCGGCCGAGATCCACGACGGCCCGGTCCAGGTCCTGGCGGCCGCCGTGGCCGGCCTGCGTGACGGCGGGTCGGCCGACGACGCGATCACGCTGCTCGAGGAGGCGGGGCTGGAGTTGCGTGCGGTCAGCGCGGCGCTGCGGCCGCCTGTGCTCGACGACCTCGGCCTGGATGCCGCGCTCGGTTGGCTCGTCGATCAGACGCGGATCCGCCTCGACGCGGATGTCGCGATCGCCGGGGACATCACCCACACTACCGGGCTCACCAGGCACGAGCGTCCGCCCGCCGACGTGGAATTGGCCGCCTTCCGGATCGCGCAGGAGGCCGTTGGCAACGTCATCAGCCATGCCTCGGCCAGCCGCATCACCGTCCGTGCGGACGTCAGGCCCGACCGGCTGCGTCTGGAGATCGAGGACGATGGCTGCGGCATCCGGCAGGACGACCTGTGGGCGGCCCGCCGCGCTGGCAGGCTCGGGATGGCGACGATGCACCAGCGTGCGACGTCGGTCGGTGCGGCGTTGGCGGTCGGGGCCGCATCCCCGACGGGCACGCTTGTGACCCTGGACTGGAGCCGGCCGTGATCGCCATCCTCATCGTCGACGACCACCCGCTCGTGACCGAGCGGCTGGAGGGGCGTCTGCGGGCCGAACACGGATTCGGTCCGGTCCTGGCGGCGCACACCCTGGGGGAGGCCCGCAAGCTGCTGGCGGAAACACGGTTCGACATCGTCGTGTGCGACGTCCGGCTGCCCGACGGCTCCGGGCTCGAGCTCCTCGCCGAGGCGCGCGCCACGCTGGCAGGTCCTCGCTTCCTGATGCTGTCCCAGTACGACCACCCGCTGTACCAGGCGGCGGCCCAGCGGCACGGGGCGGGCGGCTACCTGCTGAAGACGACCCGCACCGACGCCATCGTGGACGCGGTCCGCCGGGTGCATGCGGGCGGCTGGGTCTACCCGGCGGACCCCGGCGGCGCGGCCTGGGCGCCGCTGACCGACCGCGAGCGGCAGGTCCTGGCGGGCCTGCTGCGCGGGCAGACCAACGACGAGATCGCGTCCGACCTCGGTCTCTCACGCAAGACAGTCGAGGTGCACCTGTCGCACCTCTTCACGCGTGCCGGCGCGCTGAGCCGGACCGAGCTCGCCCTGCGGGTTGAGCGGGAGGGCTGGCTCGACATCCCACCCGAACCGCGGCCGCGGCGTTGACCGACGCGAGCACGACCGTCGCACATCCCGGCGGGCTCGCCCAGTAGGCGAATCCCCAATGGCCGAGCGCAGCAGGGGGCCGTACGGTAGCCGGGACCACCCGACGTGCCGACACGAACGCGAGCCGAGCTGATCGTCATCGTCACGAAAGGTCCGGACCAGGAAAGAGGGATGAGGTCATGCCGAAAGGTCGTTTGGGCCCGCTGGGCGTCCTGCTGGCTTTGGCGCTGTCGTTCGGTACCCCATCCAGCGCACTGGCTAACACCGTAGTTTCCGCGGCGGATGTCGGTCAGGCGATCGTGTTCCGCGAGACCGCGGGGTTCCGGTCGGACGAGGACTTTGTTCGGGGGACCTTCGCCGACCACTCGACCTTCCCTGATCTCCAGTACGGCGTCCCGCTCTCCGAGGCCGAGGCAGCGGAGATCGGTCGACGCATCGCGATCCAGTTGGCGGTTGATCCCGTGATCGAATACGCGAGCCACCTCGACGGGTATGCGGGCGTCTACATGGACCAGCAACGCGGAGGAATGCCCGTCTTCATGGTCGCGGGCCAGGATCGTCAAGCTTGGGTGGCGGACCTTGCGGAACGCATGCCGCCCGGCGTCGACTACGACCTTGTCGAAGTCGGTCACGCTCGAGCCGAGCTGGAACAGTTGAAGCACACGATCTGGGGAGAGCGGGGCGAGCTCGCGAGAGCAGGCATCGACATCCAGAGCGCGGGTCTGGATATCCGCAACAACCAGGTGCTGGTGGGGGTCAACGGCCTGACAGAGGTGGCCGACACGGAGCTTCAATCCCGCTACGGTCCTGTCGGGACGGTCGAGGAGGAAATCGATGCACACCTTGATGCGTGCCTGTCGCGCATCGACTGCTGGCCCATGAAGGGTGGCATCAAGATCTACGAGCAGGTCAATACGAGCTCGATCTGCACGTCCGGCTTCGTCGTGCGCAGGCAGGGCACCTCTACCTATCGGATGCTGACCGCCGGTCATTGCCTGGCCCTCGCGACCGGCGGGCTCAACAGCATGTGGCGCCACAGCGGGACCGACATCGGAACAGGGAGGACGGAGACCTATGGGAATTTGTCCAACGCTGACGCCGGCCTGATCGCGATGTCCGCCCCGAGTGGCCCTGACAATCTCCTCTTCGGCGTGAGCGAGAATGACATCCGCACCGTCGGGGGCTATGTCACGACATCAAGCCAGAACGTGGGCGACTATCTCTGTCGATCGGGGAGGACGACCGGGTTCTGGTGCGGGAACCTCACGCTGGAAGACAGGGTCAAGGACGTCGACGGCACAGCCATCGAGCACCAGTGGGTCGACAACTTCGACGCCAGCCCGGGAGACAGCGGAGCCCCGTACTTCACGACCAGCGGCGGCGTGACCCTGGCATGGGGGATCCACAGCGACTCAACAAGCGCCAATCCGCCGGGTGGCAGCGCCTGGTACTCGCCGATGGGGTGGGTGTTCTCCAAGTTGAGCTCGTACGGGGAGCCCATCACCCTGTGCACGGACTCGACCTGTGGCCTGTAGGCATCCGGCCACGCACCACCCTGGAGGGAGATCCATGACGCACCCGCGTCGGCTGGTTCGATGGGTCGTGGCGATGCTCCTGGCGACTCTTGCGTCGCAGGTCGCTACCGCAGGCGTCTATGCGGAGTGCACCAGGACGGACCGCTGGCCGGCGTTCACCAGGTTGGCGCCCGCGGCCGGGACCATCCTCCTCGGCCGGGTCGCCGAAAGCCTTGTGATGCCGATCAACGGGCAGACGACCACGTTCCGCGTGGACGTGATCGACGTCCTGCGTGGTGACGCCCCGGCGAGCTTCAGGGTCGAGACTGGGACGCGCTTCGCAGACGTCATGAAGGTCTGCGACGAGTCGGAACTGTACGCGCAGGTCGGGGATGTCCTGGCGTTCGCGTTCTCCGGCCAGCCAGGAGCATCGATCGACCGAGTCGTCGCTGTCGCCTGGGTGGAGGGTCGCCCGGACCGGTTCTTCATGCCGGGCGTTCAGAAGCTGTCGGAGAACCGCGTGCGCGCCCTCGCGGAGCTTCCGGCGACGGACGCATTTCCGGCGCGCGCCCAGCGCGTCTCACGGGAGGGTCCGTGGCCGGGCTTCTTGTTTCTCATCACGGGGGCACTGGGTGCCATGGCCCTCGTGCTTCGACGGTCTGGCCGATCCACAGCACGCCCGCCCACGCCTCGACTGCCCAACACGGGACAGTAACGGAGGTCCGTCCGGGGCGCACCGTCAAGGGTGACCTGTCAAGCCCTCCAGATCGTCATGGGCGCCCGCAGACTCTTGTGCGACGAAAACGCGTTATGCGCTGAAGGCCTGTTATCACGCTGTGGGCCAGACCGCCAAATTCGCCCGGAACCAGGGCCAGCGAACGGGGAATCCTGAGATCAGAGCACAGCGCTCGGGAACGGGAGACTTGGAAGGCTGCCGCTCTGCCAGCTGAGCTACTCCCGCGTGGCCGGAACCGTACCACGCGCGGGGCCGGGTGCCGGACCTCTACCTCCGGTCGGCCATCGACAGCTGGCGCCTGAGCCTGCGCGCCGTAGACCGCAGCCCGGCCACGATCAAGACCTATCTCACGCCGTGGCCGGGCTCACCAACCTGCACCTCACCAGTTCCGCCACACCTACGCCCATATGTGGCTCGCCGACGGCGGGACGGAGGGCGACCTTCTGGGGGTGGCGCCGGGAAGGCCCGACAGCGGCTGAGCATCTACAAAGCGCTGGGCCGTCGGCGGCGGGTTCATTCCACCAGGACAATCGCATCCAGGTCGACGCGAGAGCCGGCGGGTGCTCCAAGCACCACGACCTTGATGCGGTGGCTCCCAGCGGAGCCCCAACTCCGGGTGAAGACCACGCGTCGGGCACCAGTTGGGTTGGCGTTCAGTCGGATCGTCGTGGCCTTCGTCCCGTCGATCCACACCTCGGCCTTGCCCCGACTGGTCGAGCGAGGCGCGATCAGGGCGACCGACCTCGCCGTGAAGGTCATCTTCGCGGTCGCCCCTCGATCCGTCGAGCGGCGGAAGGCCCCGCCCGAAGCGGCGGTCGAGCGAACCCGGGACCAGCTGCCGGACCATCTCCAGGCCGACGAGGTCTCCTGGCGGAGCCGAAGGCTGATGCGGGCGGACGCCCAGTCCCCGATGTTGCCGGCGAGGTCTGTCGCCCGCACGCGCAGGTCGTAGCGGTGCCCCGCGGCCAGGTTGAGGTCGAGGTAGGAGGCGGTTCCCGTCAGGCGGCCACTGGCTGCCGGCTGCCACGAGCCGTCGTCCTGCTTGACCTGGATCTCCTGGGCATCGACGCCCGAGCCGACGTCGGACGACGTCCAGCGCACGCGCAGCGGGACCCGGCCCGTGCTTGACATCGTCGCATTGAGGCGGAGCTGCACCAGCAGGCCGTGCGATGTCGGGATGGCGAGATCGCGCGCGGATAGCGCCGACGTGACCGTCATTGCCCGCACCTCGGAGGCGCCCACGGCCAGCTGGTTGGTCGCACTGCAGTCCGAGGCATTCAGCCCATCGAGCATCGGACACACCCGCCAGTAGAGCGGCCCCTCCGGTAGGCGTACCGGCACGGCCAGCGACGGCAGCGGGCTCGTGCCCCACCAGACGGCGTCGATGCCCCAGAAGTCGGGCGTCGACCCGATCGCCACGGTATAGAACCTCGCCCACGGAACCTCGGTCCACGAAAGGTCGACGTCGTCGGCCGGGACGATGGCGCCGGCGGCCGGTTCGATGAGAGGGAGCTCCGTCGTGCCCTCGACAGTGAAGTGCCCGACCGTCGCCACGTTGTCCCCGGATGTCACCCGCCAGAGATAGGCGCCTGGCGCGAGCGGCGTCGTGGTCTGGATGGAGGTGGCACCACCGGGCCCGTACCGCATGGCGAGGTTCCACCCGAACGCGTCATGCACGTCCTCGCGAATGACGTCGACGCCGTACTGCACCTCGGAGGGTGCCGCGTGCCACCGGAGCACGGGGGCGCCGGTGACGGTCGCACCCTCGACGGGCGAATCCAGGACCGGCGTGGGCGGCGCGTGGCGGAACGAGCGGCGCGCCGACCAGGCACCGGGTTCGGCCAGGAACGTCGTGCCGGCCTCGGCGCGGACGCGCCACTCGACGACGCCGGCATCATCGGTGAGGTCCACGATCGTGCTCGTGGCCGTCGAGCACCTGGTGGCCGTGGTCGTGGAGCCGCCATCGCGCGTTCGGGCGGTCTCCAGGCACGTCGTGAGGGCCGGCAGAACCTCATCGGGCCCACTCGCAAGGTCCGACGGCACGGGCAGCCACGTGAGCACCTGGCCCGCATGGTAAACGGTTGCGTCGTCACCCGGATTCACCGGGATCGGAGCGGGCAGGCTGCGCTCCACGCGATAGACCGCGCCGACGGGCTCGGTCGGGCAGTCGACCAATGACGGGCAGGCGACCACCGACCACAGCGCCCTCGACGTGCCGGGGTCGGACGCCTGGCTTGCGAGGGGTCCGGCGACCAGCTCCGCGCCGGCGACATCGACGTATCCGTACGCTGATGCCGTGAGCGGATGGCGGAGGAACACCCGGTAGAGGGCGGCGCCGCGAACGGGCTCCCATCGGAGGATGGGCCAGCCGGTCAGGGGCTCGCACGCGTCCCCTTCAGGACAGGCGGCCGCGCCGATCCCGGTTGCGGCAACCGGCGCTCCCAGCACGCCGTCCGCCGACTCGACGGTCACGTGGCGCCACGAGGACCACTCGCTCGCGATCCCGACGGAGAGGACCGGGACCGCCCGGACCCGCCACCAGGTCTCGCCTGCTGCGAGCTGTGCCAGCCAATCACCGTTGGCCTTGAGGGTGAACGCCGGGGTATTGATCACGCGGCTCTGGGTCGGCCCCGTGACCGGGTCGATCGCGAACTGGACCTCGTACGCGCTTGCGTTCGCCAGTGGATCCCACCGGAACACGGGCCAGCTCGCGACGGCGGCGCCATCGACGGGCGACAACCCCGTGATCTCGCCCTGCGCCGAGACGGTGATCGTTCGCGCCTCGGACCACGGCCCGCGGACCGGCCACAGGAACCCCGCGGGCGTCTGCGTCGGGCGGACCCGCCAGCGGAGCGTCTGCGCGGTCCACAAGTCCGAGAGGACGAACGCCGGGATCGGCGTCCCGATGACGGGCTGGCCGTCGAACCCCGAGCCGCGATCGAACTGGACCTCGTAGGCGACCGCCCCCGGAACGGAACCCCAACGGAGCACCGCCGTATCGCCCGCCACGACCGATGCGCCGTCCGCCGGCTCCAGGAGCTGCGGGGTCGCTTCGGGCCACTCGACGGTCAGCGTCCGCACGGGGGCGGCCACCGGATGGTCGTGATGCTGATCCGGATATCCCGCGGTCCACCGATACGTGCCGGGCTCGAGACGCGGCTCGGCGCTGGTGCCCCCGAGGTCCGGCATCGGATCGCCCTGCCCGGCCACATCGGTGTCGTAGAAGTAGTAGTAGGGCGGAGCCTGGCGAGACCACGCCCGCAACTGTGGTCCCGCGTCAGGATACGTGACCACCGTGCCGTCAACCGGACCCAGAAGGGCAGGGGCAGGATCTGCCGGTGCAAAGGTCGATGCGGCCGTCTGCCCGTCGTTGCCCTGGGCATCGATGGACGTCACCGACCAGTTGAGGAGCGCGGTCGGGATCGAGGCAAACGCGACGAAGTCGTCGTTCGCTGTGGTCTCGACGAGGTCGAACCCCTCGCCCTCGGCGACCGACCACACGTGCAGCCGGTACGAGACGGCGCCCGAAACCCGAGTCCACCTGAAGTGCACGCCGGTGTCGTTGACCGACGCGCCGGGGGCCGGCTGGAGCAGGATGGGGGCCGCCAGGTCGGTGGCCGCGACCGGGCCTGCGGTGACGGGCACGAGCGTTGCGATCAGCAAGGCCGCCGTGGCGACCGGCAGAAGGCGACGGAGCACAGTGCGGACCCCCTGCTGCTGGATGGCCGACGCGCGGCTCATCTGTACCCAGACAGTTTCGGGCTCACGCTGGGCGCGAGAGGGGCCGAATGGCTCGATTCCGACGCGATTGCCAGTGTGACCAAGGAGCGCCTCGCCGGCCCCCCCCGCCGGCGAGGTCCCGTGTTCCCCATCACGAGCTCAACCGTACGCGTCGGCGCGGCGGGCGGCCATTGGGGAGAACCCTGGCCCTTGCGGTGCTGAGGCAGGTCGAGCAGCTGGCCTCGTTCCGCGATGACGGCGACCTGGGTCCGGCGCGATGCCCCGAAGCAAGAGAGAAGCCGGCACTCCGCGCCCGTCCGACCCCAGAGTCCCGCATCGCCACCGCGCGGCACGCTAGGAGCCTCCCCAGACGTCCCCGTGTGCTTTGCTGAGCAGCCGAACGATCTCAGCAGTTCGTGCGTCAAGGATAGCAAGGGAGGATCGGCCAGCTGGACCTCGTCGTCCGTGCACGGAATGGGGATCGGGATGCCTTTGCTCGACTCGTCAAACACAACGAGGGTTGGGTGTACCGGCTCGCCGCGTCGATCGTTGGTCCCGAGGACGGCCGCGACGTGACCCAGGACGCCTTCGTCCGGGCTTGGTCCGAGCTGCCCAGGCTCCGCGATCCCGAGCGGTTCGAACCCTGGCTCCGCCGGATCGTCGTCAACCGCTGCCGCGACGTCGGGCGCCGTCGGGGCGCCCGCGTGCACGAGATCCAGCCCCTGCCGTTCGAGCCGCTGTCGCTCGACCCACGCCCGTGGGTTGAGCGCGACGTTGACCTCGCCGCCGCGCTCGCCCGGCTGTCGGTCGAGCACCGAACCGTGCTCGCCCTGCACTACGGAGCCGACCTGACGCACGAGGCCGTCGCGGACGCCATCGGGATCCCGGTCGGCACGGTGAAGTCCCGTCTCGCATCTGCGCTCGCGCGCCTGCGCACCGCGCTCGAAGGGCCCGGATCAGGCGTGCCGCGCCCAGGACGGATCGCGCCGTGACCAACGAGCCAGACGAGAACCTCGAGGAACGCCTCCGCACGCACTACGGTCGGCTGCCCCCGGTACCCCCCGACCTGGCGGTGTCGATCGCCCTTCCCGATCGTGCGCGGCGTCCCTCGTTGCGCATCCGGTTCCTCGCCGCCGCCGCCGCCGCGGTCGTGATCGTGACCGCGGCGATCACGGTCGGGCGCGCGCCGCTCGCTCTCGACAATGTGACGGCGCCATCGGCTGCGCCCCTCGCACAACCAAGGGGGACGGCGGCAGCGAGTGAGTGGGCGGGGCAGCCGCTGACGGCCGGAGAGATCCGGCGCCTCACCGAGGACTTCGCGCCGGGCCTCGCCGGGCAGCTCGTCTACGTCGCTGAGGAACGCACCCTTCCGGACGGCACGGAACAGGTGGTCATCCAGCACTGGGGCAATCTCGAGCACGGCCTCACGCCCGACACGACGTTCGCGACCGTGTCCTCGGACGGCCTTGCGGCTGCATCCACGCCGTACCAGCCGACATGCCCGGACAGGGTTGCGTCGATCCTTGACGTCGCGCAGCTCCAGCCCTTCGAGCGGCTCGTCTGTTTCGGTGACCGCGAGCTGACGTTCGGCCCGGTCATCGCCAGCGAGTACCACGTCTCGCGGCTCACCCGATGGCTCTCGGCCGACGGGTCGCCCGATTTCCTGACTGCGCTTCCGCTGCCTGTCGCATCGGCGGGACAGCGCTTGCCCGACGGTGTCTGGGTCGAGGTGACGGGCCGCTTCGACGAGGATTGGCCCAACTGCTTCGCTCCTGACCCCACCTGGTGCCGGGAGCAGTTCGTCGTGTCCTCGTACCGTGAGGTCGACCCTCCCGACTTCGTCTACCGCGGGGCCTGGCGGCAGACGATCGCGCCGACCGGCGGGCGGAGGGGTCACGGCATGACCTGGACCGGCAGCGAGGCGTTCGTCTGGGGCGGTGCCGAGTCTGACGCCCAGCACACCGTGTTCGAACCCAACCTGGTCCGGTACGGGCTCGCCTACGGCGTGGAGAACGATGCCTGGCGGCGGACGTCGCCGGCTCCCATCGAGGGTCGGCTCAACCCCTCGGTCGAGTGGTCGGGCTCCGAGGTCCTGGTCTGGGGCGGACAGAGACCAGATGGGGCCGCGCGCCACGACGGCGCCGCGTACAACCCCATGACCGACGACTGGCGCCGCTTGCCCACCGCGCCGTTGCAGGCCTCGGCCGTGTCGTTCGCGCGGATGATCAACGGCCGGCTGGTCGCCGTCACCGACGCCGGCTCAGCGGCCTACGACCCCGCCACCGACCGGTGGACTGAGGCGCCCTCTCCGCCGATCGAGCTCCACTCGCCGACCTGGGCCGTCGCGAGGGATCGGCTGGTGGTCGTGGAGCCCGGTGATGGTTCGACCCCGGTCCGGGCAGCCGTGTTCGACCCCGGCACGCTCGCATGGACCGAGATGGATCGCAACGTGATCCCGTTGGCGCCACTGGAGGCGGGGATCCTCGCCGTCGATGGGGCGGACGCGGTGTACTTTCTCGAGGCCGGGAGGGCGATCGACCCGCTGAGCGGGGCCTGGCGCAAGGTCACGGCCTGCCCGCGCGTCGCGGACGACGGCGTGTGGACCGGCACCCGGGTCCTCGGGATCGCCGCGACCTACGATCCCGCGACTGACCGATGTCTCCAACTGCCCCAGGCACCCCATCGTGCACCTCCCTTCCAGGACTCCAGCGGACGCGAGTCCACGGCCGGCATCTGGACGGGCTCGGAGTACCTGACCTGGAGCGGTGGCACGGGCGGGGACATCGTCTTCGACCCCAACGACGGGGCGATCTTTCTGCCCGATCGGCCGTGACGTACGGGCGAGGCGACCCTTAGCCGCGGCAGGTCCGCGCGACGCTCGGGGCTAGGGTCGCACCTCGACGAAGCCAGCCGAGCTGAAGTCGCCGTCGAATGCCAATGCCTCCCCGAGCCGCTCCCGGCGCATGACGACGAAGCTCGTGGCATCGACGAACGAGTAGACCCGCTCGTCGTGACGTCGGAGCCAGGCCCGCGCCTCACGCTCGATCCCCTCGTCGACGTGCACAACGGCGAGCCAGTCCGCGGATTCGACCGCGTCGAGGAATGCGACGGCCGACGCGTGCCCATCACGACGGCGCAGGAACGTCCACGTCTCGCCGACGACGTGGTTTGTCGTCAGGAGCGCCTTGCCGGGCGACCACAGGCGGTCCGCGGCCTCGTGGTTGGCATCACGCCGCAGCCGGAGCGCCACCCAATAGGAGGTGTCGACGAATCTCACGAGCCGTAGACGACATCATCGACGGATCCCGGCTCAGCATCGCTGCCTCCGATCCAGTCGTGGAACGGATCGACCGTGGGTTCCGGCTCGCCGATCGAGCGGCGGACGGCATCACGGATCAGGGCCGCCTTGGACGTGTGCGCGCGACGAGCCCGGGAGGCCAGCGCGTCGTCCAACTCTTCCTCGATGTAGATCTGCAGTCGCTTCATCGCTGGAGTATACCTCTGCCCATGGCATATACATCAGAAGCAACGTCGGGCCCGCTGCCGCTACCAGAGAGCGGGCGCCGTCACGTCGTAGACGATGGAGCGCAGGGTGAACTCGCCGTACGTGAACGGCCCGTCCGGCCGGGCATACACGGCGCTCCCGCGGGTGGGCAGCCGCAGGCCGTCGATCACGCGGTAGTCCGACAGCGGCGTGTTCCAGCGGGCCGCGACGAAGTTCCCGTCGCCGCCCTCCGGACGATCGTCGGACCAGAAGTCCACCAGCTCGTCGCGGTCGTTGAACGCCAGCGTGGCGGTCACCCGCCGGCTCCCGTTGGTGAAGGTGACGGCGACCGACCGATCGTCGAGCCCCGTCCACGCCAGCCGCGGATCCGTGAGCACCCCTGGGGCGAACGCACACATGTCGTTGAGGACGGTGACCGTCTCCGACGAGCTGATCTCTTCGCCCCGCACGTTGACCATGTCGACGAGGGAGGCGACCCGGACCTGGAACGTGGCGTCCTCGCCGCGGTACAGGTGGAGCGCCCGCACCGGCAGCCCGAACATCCGCGCCTTCATCAGGAACAGGCGCGCTGGGCGGTCGAACACATTGACCTGACTCGATGTCGCGGCCATCCCCGGCCCGCCGGGCTTGCGGATCATGACCGCGTCCATGTCGAGCCGCATGCTGCGCGATCGGGGGCGGCCGATGGCGCCCGATGCCCGTACGTAGCGTCGAACAGGCGCCGGCAGGGCCGCGATATCGGCCTCGGTCAGGGGCATGCCGGTTGCGGGCTGGGTGCCCGCGAGCTCTTCGGCCACCGCGGCCTCCCAGCGCCGGTCGAGCGAGCGTTGCGCCATCGCGTTGCCTCCGTCGTCCGTGATGCCGCTCAACCGAGCGCCGGGGACGTGTCCCGGCGGACCATCGCGGCCCAGGCAACCACGGCGAGGATGCCCACGTTCACCATCATGCCCAAGGCCGCCTCCGGGAGACCCAACGCGCAGACCACGATCGAGACGAGGGCAAGCCCGGCCGTGAGGGGCACCCACCACGGATCACCCCGCCAGGCGCCGATGCCGGCGACGACGAACCCGATCGCGAGCGCCAGCCAGAGCACGCCAACCAGCCGAACCCCGGGCTCGCCCAGGGTCACTGCGCCGCCGAGTGCGGTGGTGCGGTACGGGAACCCGTCGACCTGCGTGAGCCCCCACGGGACCACGAAGCCGATCAGGTGGATGAGTCCGTGGGCCGCCAGGATGACGGCACCGAGCCTCCGAATCATGCGTGAGCTGCCTTTCCGGGACGCGTATTCGTGTCGGCGGTGCGGGTGGCGGTCGCACCGGTGAGGGCTGCCAGCCAGCGGCCGACTAGACCCTGCAGCGCGATCACCTCGTGGCGGGTCAGGCCATCGAACGCCGTCGCGAGCAGGTCCAGGGAGCGGGCACGCCCGTCCGGATCGTCGAAGATGCCGACCTTGCCGGTCACGGCGAGCCGCGTGGTCCGTCCGTCGTGCGCGTCGGGGACCATGCGCAGGAAGCCGCGCCGCTCGAGCCCGATCGCGATCTGCTTCACGTTCTGCCTGGAGCTTCCGTACGCCGCCGCGGCCTGGGTGAGGGACGGCGCCCGGCCCGGGAAGCCCCGCGTCAGCACGGCCAGCAGCAGCCACTGGCGGGTGGTCAGCCCCCAGTCCGCCAGCCGCTCGTCGGTGAGCCGGGTCAGGTGGCCAACGACCACGAAGACGCCACCGAAGGCGTCCGACGCAGCCTGGAGGTGTTCGTCGTCCATCGGGTCGTCCATCAGGTCGTCTATCGCGATAGGTAATATATTACGTACTATCGTGGAATGTCAAGGGACCCGGCGTCCCTGGCGCAACGTCGCGGGGGGCGCGATCGCGACCTCGCAGGACTGCCAGGCCCGGGAAACCGGTTGCGAGACGCCGGGAACGGACTGGGAGTCGCATAAGGCGGCCCGAAACAGGGTGCGTCGAGGCCGGTAGGGGCGTGAAACCGGACTACCAATCCCGGAGCGCCGTCGCGAGTCGGGGCAAAGAGGACTGGCAGTCCTCAGGACGCGGGTGCGGGGGACCTGGATGCGGGGGGCGCCCGCCAGTGCGGTACGCGGAGGCCGGGCTGCCGGGCGCCGACCGCGGCCGGGCTCAGGCCCCCGCGAGCTCGCAGCCGGCCGCCACGCAGTCCTCGGCGAACCGCTCCAGTGCCCCGTCATCGTCCGCCGACGCCGAGAGCAGCGTCATGACCCGGTCCACGCCCGCGTCGGCGTACCCCCTGAGCAGGTCGACGCGGGCAGCGCCTTCGACAGCGCTGTCGTCCCGCCCGATGTTGACCGAGAGCCGGAGCGTCGCCGGGTCCCGGCCGATCTCCACGCAACGCGAGTCGATGACCGGCCGCGCCTCCATGACCTCCTCCGGCGAGAACCAGTCGAGGTTGAGCTCGTCCGCGTGGCGCGCGGCCAGGCGCCAGGTCCGGTTGGGCCCGTTGCCGCCGACCATGATCGGGATCCGCGGCTCCTGGAGGCCACGCGGGACGTTGATCGCGTCGCGGACGCGCGCGGTCGGGCCCTCGTACGTGGCGCGCTGCCCACCAAGCATCCGGGTCGCGATCTCGAGCGTGTCCTCGAGGTTCTCCATCCGGGTCCGCAGCGGCGGGAAGCCGAAGCCGTAGGCGACGAACTCGTCCTCCTTCCAGCCCGCGCCCAGGCCGAGCTCCGCGCGCCCACCCGACACCACGTCCAGGGTCGAGATCATCTTGGCGACAAGCGCCGGGTTCCGGTAGCCGGCACACATGACCAGGTGGCCGAGACGCACCCGGGCCGTCTCTGCCGCAAGCGCACTGAGGCCGACGAACGACTCGAAGGTGATCTCGTCGACGGGGACGGGCTCCGTCTGCACGTGGTCGAACATCCACAGGGAGTCGAAGCCCAGGATCTCCGCGTCATGGGCGATGGCGACGCTGCGCGCCCACGCTCGGGCCGCGTCCCAGCCGTCGTACTCGCCCGTCCAGCCCTGGGGAACGATGATCCCGACCTTCATCGCGACGCCTCCTGGACGGGTTGCGCCCGCCGGACTCCTAGCGGCGTTCCAGGATCGGGCGCGCCTTGTCCGGGTCGTCCACGACGAACGCGAAGGTCGCGCGATCGCTCCAGCGACCGATGAACAGGTGGCCCAGGACGTTCACATCCGCGTCGGCGAGCTCGCGCGCGATGCGGGCCATCCCGCCCGGGCGGTCGTCCACCTCGGCCAGCAGCGACTCCCCCTCCAGAAACATCCAGCCACCATCCTCGAGGACCTTGCGGGCCGCATCGTCGTCGGCCGTGGTCATGATGAAGTGGCCCACCTCGCCGAGGCCGCCACCGCCGATCGCCCGCAGGTCCACGTTGGCCGCGGCCATCTGCTCTGCGAGACTGGCCATCTGGCCGGGCTGGTTTGTGACCTGGACGACGAACTGCCTGGGCATCGGGGCCTCCGGGCGGCGACTGCCGCGGATGGGACGGGACGAGGGGCTGATTCTCGCACGCCCGTCGCACGGATGCTCCGGGCCGCCGTCGTCCAAGGCCTGCCACATAGACCGGGCGGGTTCGCGAGCCCGGGGGATGCCCCGTATGATCTCCCACTCATGGAACCCCATTTCCGCATCCCGACCGCGCCCGGCGCACCGTTCGCCCTGCCGCCGAAGCTCGAGGGCCTGCGACGCCTCGCCTACAACATGTGGTGGAGCTGGCATCCCCGGGCCCGCAACATGTTCTCGCGCGTTGACGCGGGGGCGTGGGCCCGCTATCGCAACCCGATCCCCGTCCTGAGCGGACCGGTCGCGTGGTCCCAGCTGCTGGACAACACCGCGTTCATGGCCGAGTACGAGGACATCCTCCGCGACTTCGACGCCTACATGGCCAACGGCGCAGACCAGTGGTTCCAGCGCCATCACGGCACGAAGCTGGACGGGCCGATCGCATACTTCTGCGCGGAATACGGGTTCCACGAGTCGCTGGGCATCTACTCCGGGGGTCTCGGCGTGCTTGCCGGGGACCACATGAAGACCGCCTCGGACATGGCGCTCCCGCTGGTGGGCGTCGGCCTCATGTACCGCCGCGGCTTCTTCCGCCAGACGATCGACGCCGACGGCCACCAGGAGCATGCCTACCCCGACTACGAGCTGGGCCGGCTGCCGATCCTGCGGGTCCTGGACGAGCTGGGTCAACCGCTGACGGTGAGCATCCAGCTGCCCGGCCGGGACCTGTTCGCGGCCGTCTGGCTGGCCCAGGTGGGCCGGGTGCCGGTGCTCCTGCTGGACACGGACCTTCCCGACAACGACGACTCGGACCGGCACATCACGCACATCCTGTACGTGCGCGGCCGGGAGATGCGGCTCCACCAGGAGCTGGTGCTGGGCGTCGGCGGCGTGCGTGCGCTGCGTGAGCTCGGCCTGGATCCGGCGGTCTGGCATCTCAACGAGGGGCACTCGGCGTTCCTGCTGGCCGAGCGGGCCCGGGAGCTCGTGGCCGAAGGGGCGACCCTCGACGACGCCTGGTCGCGAGTCCGCCGCAACAGCGTGTTCTCGGTCCACACGCCGGTGGCGGCCGGCAACGAGCGGTTCGACACGGAGCTCGTGCGACGAGTCACAAGCCCGCTGTTCGGCGGTGACGGGCGACCCGGCACCGGGGGCGTTCCCATCGACCGGCTGCTTGCGCTCGGGCTCGGAGTCGAGGGTGATCCAGGGCAGTTCGACATGACGGCGTTCTCGCTTCGCCTCACCCACGGTGCCAACGCGGTGTCCCACCTCCACGGCGAGGTGTCCAACAAGATCTGGCACGACGTCACCCCCCAGGAGATCCTGGGGATCACGAACGGCGTCCACGTGCCCACCTGGGTCGGCCAGCCGATGCGAGACACCCTGGAGCGCTACGCGAACGCGACGCTCGACACCATGGACGACGAGCCCGTCGAACGCCGCTTCTGGGAGCGCACGGCCCAGCTCCCCACCGCCGAGCTGTGGGAGGCGCACCAGCGCCAGAAGCTGGAGCTCGCGATCTTCGCGCGAGGACGCCTGCGCAGCCAGTTCGCCCGGCACGGCGAGGCACCGTCCACCCTGGAGGAGCTCGAGGAGGTCCTGGATCCGGGCATCCTGACCATCGGCTTCGCGCGCCGCTTTGCGACCTACAAGCGCGCAACCCTGCTGTTCAGCGACCTCGACCGGCTCGCCCGGATCCTGTGGGACGCCGACCGGCCCGTCCAGGTCATCTTCGCCGGCAAGGCGCACCCCGCGGATCGCCCGGGCCAGGGCGTGATCCAGGACATCTTCGGCCGGTCACGCAGCCCCAAGCTCCGGGGGCGGGTGTTCATCCTCGAGGACTACGACATCCGGATCGCGCGGTTCCTCGTGCAGGGCGTGGATGTCTGGCTCAACAACCCTCGACGCCCCCTGGAGGCGTCCGGCACGTCCGGCATGAAGGCCGGGGTCAACGGCGTCCTCAACGTGAGCGTCCTCGACGGCTGGTGGGACGAGGGCTTCACCGGGGACAACGGCTGGGCGATCGGCGGGCGCGAGACGAACCCGGACGAAGGTGCCCAGGACTGGTCCGATGCCCAGGACCTGTACCGCATCCTTGAGCAGGAGCTCGTTCCCGCCTACTACGAGCGCGATGTGGACGGACTCCCGGCCCGCTGGGCGGAGCTCATGCGCAGCTCGATCGCGAGCATCATCTGGCGCTTCTCCACCACCCGGATGCTCCACCAGTACGTGGAGGAGCTGTATCTCCCGGCCGCCGGCGTGGGCGCTCCTGCGCCGCAGGCCAGCACGGAGTAGGTTCCAGGACCCGCCAGTCAACCGGCGCCCGCCCCCCACCCTGAGGACCGGATCGTGGCACCCCGCATCTCGCTGGCCCTTGTCATCCACAACCACCAGCCCGTGGGCAACTTCGGCTGGGTGTTCGCCGACGTCTACGATCGCGCCTACCTCCCGATGCTCGAGGCGCTCGAGCGCCACCCTGGCGTCCGGCTGGCGCTCCACTACACGGGACCACTCCTCGAGTGGCTGGGTGCAGAGCGACCCGAGTTCCTTGCCCGGCTCGCCACGCTGGCAGCCCGCGGACAGGTGGAGCTCCTCGGCGGCGGGCTGTACGAGCCCGTACTGGCCTCCCTTCCCGATCGGGATCGCCTGGACCAGCTCACGCGCATGGCGACGACGCTCGAGCGGATCACGGGCCAACGGCCCCAGGGTGCTTGGCTTGCCGAGCGGGTCTGGGAGCCGGACCTGCCCACGGCGCTCGTACAGGCGGGGTATCGGTGGACCGTCCTGGATGACCAGCACTTCCGGGCGGCCTCGATCCCTGAGGCGAACCTCTGGGGCGCCTACACCACCGAGAACCAGGGCCACCTGCTCACCGTCTTCGGCACCGAGCAGGGCCTGCGGTACCGAATCCCGTTTGGCGCCGTGGAGGACGTGATCGCCTACCTGCGCGAGCACGCGACCGAGGACGGCCGCCGGGTGGGCACGATGGGCGACGACGGCGAGAAGTTCGGCGCCTGGCCGACCACACACGAGCACTGCTGGGGCGACGCCCGGTGGGTTGATCGCTTCTTCGAGGCGCTCGACGAGAATGCTGCCTGGCTGTCCACCGTGACCCCGTCGCAATGGCTGGACCGGGAGGCGCCGATCGGGCGGGTGTATCTCCCCACGTCCTCGTACGCCGAGATGGGCGAGTGGGCGCTGCCCCCGGCCGAGGCCGTCGTGTTCCACGACGTGATCCAGGATGCCCGGGCCAGGCAGGAGCCCCAGGCGCGCTGGCTGAGGGGTGGGTTCTGGCGCAACTTCCAGGTCAGGTACCGCGAGGTCAATGACCTCCACAAGCAGATGCTGCGAGCCTCCGGGAAGGTCGCGGCGATGTCGGACGGTCCGGAGCGGACCCGTGCCCAGGACCACCTGCACCGCGGCCAGTCGAATGACTGCTACTGGCACGGCCTGTTCGGGGGGATCTACATCTCCCACTTGCGGCTCGCGACCTACGAGCACCTGGTAGCGGCCGAGGACGCGGCGGACGGGCTCCGCGGGTGGCCGAGCGTGGCCGACATGCGGGACCTTGACATGGACGGCCGGCCCGAGGCGATCCTGGAGGAGCGCGGACAGATCGTGACGGTCAAGCCGACCGAGGGCGGCGCGATCGGCAGCTGGGACATCCGTGCTGCCCGCCACGCGCTGGCGGCAGTGATGCGACGGCGCCCGGAGGCCTACCACGAGACCCTGCGCGCGGGCGCGGATGCGGCCGCGGGCGCGGATGCGGCCGCGGGCGCGGATCGGGCCGCGGGCGTCCCCCACGGTGGCATCGCCTCCATCCACGACATCGCCACGGCCCGAGAGCCCGGTCTTGCCGGACGGCTGTTCTACGACGATCACGAGCGACGCACGGGACTGGTCCGCTTCCTGCCCCCGCTGACGACGCCCGACGAGCTTGCCACGGCGACCGACACCGAGCTGGGCGACTTCCGCGACGGCGAGTTCACGGTCCGGGTCCGCGAGGCTGGGGCGATCACGCTGACGCGGGAGGGCATGGTGGCGGGTCAGCCCATCACGGTGACGCGGACCACGCGGCTGGGCGGCGGCAGGCTGGACCCGGAGCTGGGCATGGAGCTGGTGATCGAGCACCGGGGCAGCGAGCCCGTGGAGACGCGCCTGGGCCTGGAGCTGTCCCTCCACCTCCTCGGAGGCGGCGGCAACCCGGCGGCCTGGTACGACGTGGCCGGCAGCCGTTCAGCCCACGACGGGTCAGGCCAGGCCCCGATGGCAGCCGGCTTCGGGTTCGGCAACGACTGGGTCGGGATCCAGGTGGCCGCCAACGCGACGCCTGCGGCAGACGCCTGGTGGAGTCCCATCGAGACGATCTCCAACTCGGAGTCGGGGTTCGAGCGTGTGTACCAGGGCAGCGCGCTCCTCGTGTCGTGGCCGGTCACGATCGCCCCGGGTGAGTCGCGCCGCTTCTCGCTGCGCCATGCGGTGACGGTGACCAGGGATCACGCCGCGGAGGAGGCGGCGGCGCGCTGAGGCGCGCCGGAGGCGCGCTGAGTCCCGCTGCCGCTCCAGTGCCCATAGACACCAACGGCCCCCGGCGTGAGCCGGGGGCCGGAGGAATGGGCGCCGGAATGGAGGGGAGGTACGGCGCCCGTTGCGCGTGAGGTTGCGGATCAGGTGATCGTTACGGGATAGTCAGGCCGGTGCGGGTCGTCCGACATGTCCCGCGAGTCCACGCCAAGCTCGTTTGCGGTGACCGCGAGCATGCCCAGGATCACCATCACCACCGTGACAAGGATCAGTTCCATGGAGCGCTCGATTCTGGGCGGAGCCCGTTGGTTGGTATAGTCAATTAGGCCAAGAACAAGATATTTGGACTACTCCACTGTGTCAAGTAGCCGAAACGGCCCCCTCCAGCCCGCCGAATGGCCCGTCGACGGACCATCCGCCTCGGCGTCATCCCCTGCCGGAGGGCACGAGCTCGACATCGAGCGTGACTCCGACGTTCCGATCTCGACCCAGATCTACTGGCAGCTCGCCTACCAGATCGAGTCCGGCCGCCTCCAGCCGGGAACCCGCCTGCCGCCGGTGCGCGAGCTTGGCGCCGCGCTGCGGGTCAACCCCAACACGATCCGTGCCGTCTACCGGCGCCTCGCCGAGGCAGGTCACGTGGTGGGCCGCCACGGGGCGGGTACGCGCGTCGTCGACCGCCCACCGGTCCGGCGCGGCTCCCAGGCGCTCGCCGGCATCGTCGCCGAGACCATCCGTCGGGGAGCCCAGCTCGGGTTCACCCCGGACGAGGTAGCCCAGGCGACGTTCAGCGCCGCGGCGGACCGCAAGCGGCCCGGACCCCATGTCCGGATCCTGTTCGCGGAGTGCACGACGGCGGACGCCAACGCGGACGCAGAGCGGATCGGCGAGGCCTTCCCGGAGCGGGTCGAGGTGATCCCGCTGCTGCTGGACGAGCTGCCGGAACGCCTGGACCGCTACCACTACGACCTGGTCGCGACCACGACGTTCCATGCCGACGAGGCGCAGGCGTACGTCGCAGGACGCGTGCCGGTGGTGGCGATGCTCGTCGGGCCCGGATACATGTCCCTGGTCCACGAGATCGCCGGGCTGCCTTCCGGCTCGCGCGTGGGCGTCGTGTGCGGCTCGCAGCGAGGCGTCGACAACATCGCCGAGGTCCTGGCGCTCGCCGGCGCATCCGGCGTCACGATCGTCTCCGCCGTCGCCCACACGGAGCCGGAGCTCGACCAGGTGGACCGCGAGGCCGACTTGATCCTCCTCTCGCGCGAGGCGATCGCGCTCGGGCTGGAGGCACGGTTCGAGCGCCCGGAGCGAATCCGGGAGTGGAGCTACGAGTTCGACCCGGCCGGTCTGGAGCTGCTGCGCCGGGCCATCGAGCGCATCGACGTGGGCCGGTGACGGCCTTCGGCCTGGGGCCCGCGCCGGACGAGCAGGCGGTTGAGGCGGCTCGGGTCATCCCGAGGGCCACCTACCGGGTCCAGCTTCGACCCTCGTTCGGCTTCCGCGCCGCGGCGGCGATCGCCCCCTACCTCGAGCTGCTGGGGGTGAGCCACCTCTACAGCTCGCCGGTGCTCCAGGCGGCGCCCGGCAGCGAGCACGGGTACGACGTCGTCGATCCGCACCGGATCAACGCCGAGCTGGGCGACGACCTGGACCACCGGCAGCTCGGCCGGACGCTCGAGCGCCACCATCTCGGCCAGGTCATCGACATCGTGCCCAACCACCTCGCGATCTCGGGACCGGAGAACCCCTGGTGGTGGGACGTCCTCGAGAACGGCCCGGCGAGCCGCTATGCGAAGTACTTCGACGTGGACTGGGATCCACCCGAGGCATACCTGCGCGACGTGGTCCTGCTGCCGATCCTCGGCGACCACTACGGACGCGTCCTGGAGGCCGGCGAGCTGCGGCTCGAACGTCGCGGCGGATCGTTCACGGTCGCCTACCACGATCATCGCGTGCCGATTGCGCCGAGGGCCCTGGGCGATCTTGTGATGGCGGCGGGTCGCCGGGTCGAATTGGACGAGCTGATGTTCGTCGGCGGCGCCCTGGGCAGGCTGCCGTCGCCGACGGCCGTCGATCTCGAGAGCGTCGAGCGGCGTCATCGCGACAAGGAGGTGCTCAGGACGCAGCTGGCAAGGCTGACCCACGAGCAGCCCGAGCTTGCCCGGGCACTCGACGCGGAGGTGGACGCCGCCAACGCCGACCCGGACACGCTCGACGCGATCCTCGAGGCGCAGAACTACCGGCTCGCCCACTGGCGGGCGGCCGGCCGTGACCTCGGCTACCGGCGCTTCTTCGACGTGACCACGCTGATCGGGATCCGGGTCGAGGACCCGGAGGTCTTCGCGGACACGCACCTGGTGCCGATGCGCTGGATCCGCGACGGGGTCATCGACGGCCTCCGGGTCGACCACCCGGATGGCCTGCGGGACCCTGCCGCGTACTTCCGCCGGCTGCGGGAAGCGAGCCCGCGAGGCTGGATCGTCGCCGAGAAGATCCTCGAGGGCCACGAGACGCTTCGTGCCGACTGGCCCGTGGACGGCACCACCGGCTACGGGTTCCTCAACCTCATCGGCGGCCTGTTCGTGGACGCCTCGGCCGAGGCCGCGATGACCGCCCTGTACCGCGAGTTCACGGGGCTGGACGACGATCTCGCGGCCGTGGTCCGCGACTCGAAGCAGGTGGTCCTGCGCGAGAACCTTGGCAGCGAGCTCAACCGGCTGACCGGGCTGCTGCTCGAGATCTGCGAGGGGCATCGCCGCCACCGGGACCACACCCGCCACGCCTGCCACGAGGTCCTGCGCGAGCTGGCCGTGGCGTTCCCCCGCTACCGGACGTACGTGCGAGCGGACGCGGGGATGATCGACGCAGGGGATGAGGAGATTCTCGCGGACGTCGTGGACGCCGCGATCGATGTGAACCCGCCCCTCGATCCCGATCTCTTCCGCTTCGTTGGGGACATCCTGGCGCTTCGCGTCCGCGGGCCGAAGGAGTCCGAGCTGGTCATGCGCTTCCAGCAGCTGACGGGGGCGGTCATGGCCAAGGGCGTCGAGGACACGGCGTTCTACCGCTACCACCGGCTGGTCTCGCTCAACGAGGTGGGTGGAGATCCCGCACGGTTCGGCGTGTCCCCGGCCGCATTCCACGCGGCGAACGCGAGCCGGCACGCCGCCTGGCCCGACGCGATGCTCACCACCAGCACCCACGACACCAAGCGCGCGGAGGACGTCCGTGCCCGGATCCACGTCCTGTCCGAGATGCCGACCGAGTGGGCCGCGGCGGTCTGGCGCTGGTCCGGGATGCTCGCAACGTACCGGACCGGCGAGCTCCCGGACCGGAATGCTGAGTACCTCCTGTACCAGACGCTGGTCGGGGCATGGCCCATCGATCGCGAGCGCCTCGAGGCCTACCTCACAAAGGCCGTGCGCGAAGCGAAGCTCCACACGTCGTGGGGGGCGCCGGACGAGGCCTATGAGACGGCCCTGACCTCGTTCGCGGCCTCGGCAATCGCCGACCCGGCGTTCATCGCCGACCTCGAGGCCTTCCTCGTGCCCGTGGTGGCGGCGGGCCGGGTGGGCTCGATCGCCCAGACGCTGCTCAAGCTCACCGTGCCGGGGGTTCCCGACATCTACCAGGGCACGGACCTGTGGGACCTCAGCCTCGTGGATCCGGACAACCGCCGCCCGGTCGACTTCGAGCGGCGCGCACGCCTCCTCGACGGCGCCGGCAGTGCCACCCCGGAGTCGGTCCTGGAGGAGATGGAGGAGGGGCTGCCGAAGCTGTGGACGATCGCACGCACGCTGGGACTGCGTCGGGATCGACCGGAGCTGTTCGACCGGCGAGCCGCCTACCGGGCGCTCGAGGCGACCGGTCCCCGAGCCGGGCACGTGGTCGCGCTCATGCGGGCCGACGACCTCGTCGTCGTTGCGCCGCGCCTCGTGCACGGACTGGGCGGCCCCGCCTGGGGCCACGCGGACACATGGGGGTCGACGCACCTGGCCCTCCCGGCCGGGACCTGGACGAACCTTCTGGGGGGTGGCCGGGCGGACGATGGCGCACTGACCGGCGGCGGCGACGTCCCGATCGCGATGCTCCTGGACCGGTTCCCCGTGGCGCTCCTCGTCCGCCCGACGGACAACCCGGCGTGACGAACGCCCACGAGGTACGGGTCTGGGCGCCCGGGGCGAGCGCCGTCAATATCGTCGTCGGGACCGACACCGGTGGGGGCGACCGGCGCCCGATGACGGCGAGCGGGGGCGGCTGGTGGTCCGGCCGGTGGCCCGATGTCACCACCGGGACGGACTACCGCTTCGCCCTCGACAGCGGGGCACCAATCCCCGATCCCCGCTCCGCCTGGCAGCCGGAGGGCATCCACGGCCCGTCCCGGATCGTGGACCACGGAACGTTCCCGTGGACCGATGACGCATGGCGACCCGGACCCCTCGCGGACGCCGTGATCTACGAGCTGCACCCGGGCACGTTCAGCCCGGAGGGTACGTTCGACGGCGTCGTCGCCCGCCTCGGCCACCTCGTCGGCCTCGGCGTCACCCACGTGGAGCTGATGCCGGTCAACGCGTTCCCGGGTGTCCACGGATGGGGCTACGACGGCGTCGCGCTGTTCGCACCGCATGAGCCCTACGGCGGGCCGGATGGGCTGAAGCGGCTCGTGGACGCATGCCACGGGCGGGGCCTCGCTGTGCTGCTCGACGTCGTCTACAACCACTTCGGCCCCGACGGGAACTACACGGGCGCCTTCGGCCCGTACCAGACAGACCGCTACCGCACGCCCTGGGGGGCCGCGGTCAACCTGGACGGCCCGGGCAGCGACGAGGTCCGCCGGTTCTTCATCGACAACGCCCTCGGCTGGCTGCGCGACTACCACGTCGACGGGTTGCGGATCGACGCCGTCCACGCCTTCGTCGACACCGCCGCCACGCACCTCCTGGAGCAGACGGCGGACGAGGTCCGCTCGCTCTCGCTGGCCACCGGACGAGACCTCGTCCTGATCGCCGAGAGCGACCTCAACGATCCCCGCCTGGTCCGCTCGCCGGCGATCGGCGGCTACGGGCTGGACGCGACCTGGAGCGACGACCTCCACCACGCGATCCACGTGACCCTGACCGGCGAACGCAGCGGCTACTACGAGGACTTCGTCGGTCTCCCGGACATCGTGCGCGCCATGACCGACGTCTACGTCTACGCGGGCCGCCACTCCGCACACCGCGACCGCCGCCACGGGCGCGCGGCAGACGGGCTGGACCCGGCGCGGTTCGTGGCGTTCAGCCAGAACCACGACCAGGTTGGCAACCGGGCCGCCGGCGAGCGACTGGCCCACATCACCGGCGAGGATGCCGCGCGGGTCGCGGCGGCCATCGTGCTCTGCGGACCATTCGTCCCACTCCTGTTCCAGGGCGAGGAGTGGGCGGCGTCCACGCCGTTCCTCTACTTCACCGACCACGAGGACCCGGCGCTTGCCGCGGCCGTGAGCGAGGGGCGGCGGCGCGAGTTCGCCGCGTTCGGCTGGACCCCCGACCAGGTCCCGGACCCGCAGGACCCGGCGACGCTGGCGAGGTCCCGCCTGGTCTGGACCGAGGCCACGCACGAACCGCATGCCGCGATGCTCGAGTGGTATCGGAGGCTGATCGCGCTCCGCCACGAGGTCCCGGCACTTCGCGACGGTCGTCGACCGGCAGTCCGGTGGGAGCCGGGCCAGGGCTGGATCGCCCTCGACCGGGACGGCGCTTCGGTGATCGCCAACCTCGGGCCGGATCCCGTCACGGTGCCCTGGCCGGACGCGGCCCGGCGGGGCGACATGCGCCTGGCCGCAGCCTCCGCTGCCGAGGTCGCCGTCAGCCCCGGAGGCGTCCACCTGCCGCCCATGAGCGCGGCCGTCATCGTCGGGTAGCGCCTGCTCCCGTCCCCTGCCGCGACCACGTTTGACACCCTCCGCGAACGTGGCCTAGGGTCAGGGGGCGCGGCGGGCCGGACGAGGGCCCGCATCCCCGTGCGTTCCACGGACGATCCAAGGGAGACCCCCATCCTCAATCAGGCACGCGCTCCTCATCCGGGCCCGGACAAGCCCGTCGACGGCCGCCGCCGCACCGTGATCGAGGCGATCAGCCCGATGGTGGACGGCGGCAGGTTCCCCGCGAAGCGCGTCGTCGGCGACACCGTGGTGGTCGAGGCTGATGCGTTCGCCGATGGTCACGACGTCGTGCGGGTGCGGCTCCGGCGGCGACCCGAACCCGGGGCTCCGTGGATCGAGACGCCGATGGATGAGCTGGGCAATGATCGCTGGCGGGCGACGTTCCCGGCGGACGGGCCCGGGCGCCAGGCGTTCACGGTCGCCGCGTGGGTCGACGCTTGGGCGACCTGGCGGCGGGACCTGCGCAAGCGGCTCGACGCGGGCCAGGACGTGGCAGTCGACCTGCGGATCGGGGGCGCCCTCGTGGACGCCGCCGCCACACGGGCCGAGGCGAGCGGCGAGGCGGCGGACGCACGGTCACTGGTCGAGTGGGCCAACGAGCTGCGGTCGGGCCGGCTGGCGGGCGGCGATGCGGGTCGCGCACTGGACGAGGACCTGGACGGGCTGGTCGAGCGCCACCCGGACCGCGCCCACGAGACCGTCCACGAGCCCGTCCTGGAGCTGCTGGTCGAGCCGCGCCTCGCCAGGTTCTCCACCTGGTACGAGCTGTTCCCGCGATCGGCGTCGCCGGACCCGGGCCGCCACGGCACGTTCAGGGATGTGATCGCGCGCCTGCCGTACGTCGCCGACCTGGGCTTCGACGTGCTCTACCTGCCCCCGATCCATCCGATCGGCCGGACGTTCCGCAAGGGCCCCAACAACAGCACCGAGTGCACGCCGCACGATCCCGGCGTCCCGTGGGCGATCGGCTCCGCTGAGGGCGGCCACGACGCGGTCCATCCGGAGCTCGGCACGCTGGAGGACTTCCGCGCGCTGGTCCGGGCTGCGGACGTGCGTGGCATCGCGATCGCGCTCGACATCGCCTTCCAGGCCTCGCCCGACCACCCGGTCGTGGAGGAGCACCCGACCTGGTTCCGGCAGCGCCCCGACGGCACCGTGCAGTACGCGGAGAACCCGCCCAAGAAATACCAGGACATTTACCCGTTCGACTTCGAGTCCGAGGACTGGCGCGGCCTGTGGACCTGGCTCGAGGGAGTGTTCCGGCACTGGATCGCGCAGGGCGTGCGGGTCTTCCGGGTCGACAACCCCCACACGAAGGCCTTCCCGTTCTGGGAGTGGGCCATCGCGCGGATCAAGGCGGACCATCCGGACGTGCTGTTCCTGGCCGAGGCGTTCACGCGCCCCAAGGTGATGTACCGGCTCGCCAAGGTGGGCTTCACCCAGTCCTACACCTACTTCACCTGGCGGACGCAGGCCCGCGAGCTGGGCGAGTACTTCCGCGAGCTCTCACGCCCGCCGGTGTCGGACTTCTTCAAGCCGAACTTCTGGCCGAACACGCCCGACATCCTCCACGCCACCCTCCAGGAGGGAGGCCGGCCGATGTTCCAGGCCCGCTACGTGCTGGCCGCGATGTCCTCGCCGAGCATCGGGATCTACGGACCGGGCTACGAGCTGTGCGAGAACACCCCGCGCGAGCCCGGCAGCGAGGAGTACCTGGACTCCGAGAAGTACCAGCAGCGGACCTGGGATCTCGACGATCCCGTCAGCATCGCCCCGCTGATCGGCCGGATCAACGCGATCCGGCGGGCGCACCCGGCGCTCCAGGCGAACACCGGCCTCGCTGTCCACGCGGTCGAGGGCGAGCAGCTCCTTGCCTGGTCCCGGTTCACCGAGGACCGCTCCGACCGGATCCTCACGATCGTCAGCCTGGACCCCCACGCGGTCCGAAGCGGAACGCTGAGGCTGGACCTGGGCGAGCTATGGCTGGACCCGCAGCGGCCCTTCGAGGTGGAGGATCTCATCACCGGCACGGTCGAGCGCTGGACCGGCGACCGGATCCCGCTCGAGATCGACCCGGCGGTGCTCCCGGCCCGCGTCCTGCATATCCGCGGACAATCCTGATGGCGACCGCCGGCCGCCAGGCGTCCGGTCCCCCGCCGGCGCCACGAGGCGGTCGGGCCGCCCGGAGCCTGCCCATCGGCGACGAGGCGCTGTGGTACAAGGACGCGATCATCTACGAGGTGCCCGTCCGCGCCTACCGCGACAGCAACGGCGATGGGATCGGGGACTTCCGTGGCCTGACCGAGAAGCTGGACTACATCCGCGACCTCGGCGTGACCGCGATCTGGCTCCTGCCGTTCTACCCGTCCCCGCTGCGTGATGACGGCTACGACATCGCGGACTTCACGGCCGTGCACCCCAGCTACGGCACGATGCGCGACGTCAGGGCGTTCATCCGCGCGGCGCATGCCCGGGGCCTGCGGGTCATCACGGAGCTGGTCTGCAACCACACGTCGGACCAGCACGCATGGTTCCAGCGGGCCCGTCGCGCGAAGCCGGGCAGCTCCGCCCGGGACTTCTACGTTTGGAGCGACACGCCGGATCGCTACGCGGACGCCCGGATCATCTTCACGGATACCGAGACCTCCAACTGGACCTGGGACGCGGTCGCGGGCGCCTACTACTGGCACCGCTTCTTCGCCCACCAGCCCGACCTCAACTTCGACAACCCGGCCGTCCACGACTCGGTGCTCAAGGCGATGGACTTCTGGCTGGAGCTGGGCGTGGACGGCCTGCGCCTGGACGCGATCCCCTACCTCTACGAGCGCGAGGGCACGAACTGCGAGAACCTGCCCGAGACGCACGCGTTCCTCAAAAAGCTGCGCGCGCACGTCGATGAAGCCTTTCCGGGGCGGATGCTGCTGGCCGAGGCGAACCAGTGGCCGGAGGACTCGGTCGAGTACTTCGGCGATGGCGACGAGTGCAACATGGCCTTCCACTTCCCGGTCATGCCGCGCATGTTCATGGCCCTCCGGATGGAAGACCGACTGCCGATCGTGGACATCATGGAACAGACCCCGGCCATACCGGAGAGGGCCCAGTGGGCCATGTTCCTGCGCAACCACGACGAGCTCACCCTCGAGATGGTCACGGACGAGGAGCGGGACTACATGTACCGCGCCTATGCCCACGACCCGCAGATGCGCATCAACGTCGGCATCCGCCGCCGGCTGAGCCCCCTGCTGGGCAACAACCGGCGCCGGATCGAGCTCATGAACGGGCTGCTGTTCTCGATGCCCGGTACCCCGGTCCTCTACTACGGGGACGAGATCGGGATGGGCGACAACGTGTTCGTGGGCGATCGCAACGGCGTCCGCACCCCGATGCAGTGGAACGGCGACCGCAATGCGGGGTTCTCGAGCGCCAACCGCCAGCAGCTGTACCTGCCGGTGGTGGTGGATCCCGAGTACCACTACGAGGCCGTCAACGTCGAGGTCCAGCAGGCGAACCCGCAGTCGTTCCTGTGGTGGACGAAGCGCCTGATCGACCTGCGCAAGCGCCACCCTGCGTTCAGCCGCGGCTCGCTGGAGTTCCTCGCCCCGGAGAACCACCGGATCCTCGCGTTCGTGCGGCGCCACGAGGACCAGGCGATCCTCGTGGTTGCGAACCTCTCGCGGTTCGTCCAGCCGGTGGCCCTGGACCTGGCCGAGTTCGCCGGGCATGTGCCCGTGGAGATGATGGGCCGGGTTGACCTGCCGCCTGTCGGCGACGATCCCTACCCGCTGACGCTGGGCCCGCATGCCTTCATGTGGTTCGAGCTGACGCCACCGGCCATCGCCGCATCGACACCGGATGCGGGCGAGCCCGATCAACTGCCGGTCCTGCCGGCGGCGGAAACGGTCATCGACCTGCTCGAGGGCGCTCGCGTGGCGCCGGTCACCAGGGTCCTCACGACCTGGATTCGCGACCGGCGCTGGTTCCGGAGCCGTACCCGACGGATCAAGGCGGTCGTCATCGTCGACGTCGTGCCCGTGAAGCTCGCCGATCGCACGGCGGCCGTGGCCCTCCTCGAGGTCGACTACACGGAGGGCGACGCGGAGCTCTACCTCGTCCCGCTCACGACCATGACGCCGTCGGAGGCCGCGCCGATCGTGGCCGCCAGCCCGCACGCAGCGATCGGCCGGATCCCGCCCCCGGCCCGTGGGGAGGCGGAGCGCCTGCTTGTCGACGCGACCCTCGATCCCGCGTTCATGCTGGCGCTGCTGGACGCGGTCGGTGAGCGGCGACGCCTCCGCGGCCGCGGCGGGGAGCTTGCGGGCAAGCCGGAGAAAACGTTCCGGGCCGTCGTGGGCACAGATCGCGCATCCCTGGTCCCTTCTGCGATCCGCGGCGAGCAGAGCAACAGCTCGACCATCTTCGGAGACAGGGCGATCCTCAAGCTGTACCGGGTGATGCAGCCCGGCATCAACCCCGACCTCGAGGTCGGTCGCGTCCTCACCGAGCGCGGCTTCGAGCAGACACCGGCGATCGCCGGGTCCGTGGCCTATCGGGCCGACGACGGGCGGTCGATGACGGCCGCGCTGGTCAACGCCTTCGTCCCCAACCAGGGGAACCTGTTCACGCACACCCTCGCCGAGCTCGGCGGCTTCTTCGAGCGCGCGGCAGCGATGCCGCAACCGGCCGGTGGCGGTGACGCGGATCCGGCCGCCCTGCTGGTGGCGGCGCGCCAGGCCGTCCCGGCCGACGTGCGTGGTGCGGTGAATGCGTACCTCGAGATGGCCCGCCTGGCGGGCACCCGGACTGGCGAGCTGCACAGGACGCTCGCCGGAGCCGACGCCGACCCGGCGTTCGCGCCGGAGCCGTTCAGCGAGCTGTACCAGCGTTCCCTGTACCAGTCCATCGGCGGGTCGACGCGCCGGACCATGGATCTCCTCCAGCGCCGGCAGGGCGAGCTGCCGCCCGGCGCCGCCACCGATGCCATGCTGGTCCTGGAGCGGCGCACGGCCATCGACAGCCGGCTCCGGGTGCTGCTCGGTCACAAGTTCGGGGGCATGCGCATACGGACGCACGGGGACCTCCACGCCGAGCAGATCCTCAACACGGGGCGGGACCTGGTCATCATCGACTTCGAGGGAGAGCCGACCCGGCCGCTCAGCGAGCGTCGTCTGAAGCGGTCCGCCCTGCGGGACGTCGCAGGCATGCTCCGCTCCTTCCACTATGCGAGCTATGGTTCACTCCTGCGACCGGAGATGGGCGCGGCAATCCGGCCCCAGGATGTCGAGGCGCTCGACGGCTGGGTCCGCACCTGGAACCGCTGGGTGGGTGCCATGTTCCTCGCCGGGTACCAGGAGGCCACGGACGGAGCCTCGTTCCTGCCGTCCGACGAACGCGAGTGGGCGGCGCTGCTCGATGCGTTCCTGCTCGAGAAGGCGTGCTACGAGTTGACCTACGAGCTGAACAACAGACCGGACTGGGTGGCGATCCCGATCCGCGGGATCCTCCAGCTGCTCGGCGGATGAGCGAGCGTGCGGAGGCCGCGGCGCTGCGCGTCGCGGGCCAGGCAGTCACCCGCTACGGCATGGATGCCGCGCCCACCGGCCGGCGTGGCGACACAGGCCTCGCCGACGGCCCGACGTCACGCGTCGTGGCGGCCAGGATGAATGCGGCCCGTCCGACCGGTGCGGCATGGGTCCAGGCCGGGGACGTTGCGGCCCTCACCCTGCTCCACGAGATCTCCCACCTGCTCGTCGAGCGCTACGAGGCGACGGTCGCGAGCGATGCCCGCCTGCGTGCGGCAGCGAGCATCCGGACGAGCCTCGGGCCGGACGCCGACCGGGCGTTCGAGCGGTTTGCCGACGCGTTCCCGACGCGCCTGCCAGGTCCCGAGGACCGGGCCAGCCTCGTCAGCGAGATGCTCCTGACGCACCTTGCCAACGAGAACCCCGCCGCGACTCCGATCCGCGAGCTGTTCGACGAGCGGCCGCTCGCCCAGACGGACGAGTACGCGGCAGCCCTGGTCGAGCTCGAATCCTTCTTCGCCGGGAGCGAGCCGATCCCCGCGGTGGATGCCGCGGCGGCGAATCGGGCCGGGATCCTCGACCTGCTGCGGGCACCCGCGAGGCATGCCCCCACGTCGCTCACCGGCCAGCTCCGGTACGTGCGCGAGCACTGGTCGGCGATCCTCGGAGACGACCTCGGCGGCCTCCTGGACCGCCTCGACCTGGCCATCGGCGTCCTGGCCGAGGAGGAGCGTGGGATGCACCGGCGGTTCGGCGGCGGCGGGGCAGGGCCGGTCGAGGCCCCGGAGTTCACCGGCATGGAGGGTGAGGTCGAGCGCTTCAGCAGCGACGCGGACTGGATGCCGCGCCTGGTCCTCGTGGCCAAGAGCACCTATGTCTGGCTGGACCAGCTGTCCAAGCGCTACGCGCGCGACATCCGCACCCTCGACGCCATCCCCGACGAGGAGCTGGACCTCCTCCGGCGTCGCGGCATCACGGGGCTCTGGCTCATCGGCCTGTGGCAGCGCTCGCCGGCGTCGCAGACGATCAAGCGCCGGCGCGGGAACCCGGACGCCGTCGCCTCCGCCTACTCGCTCGACGACTACCGGATCGCCGACGACCTTGGCGGCGAGTGGGCGTACACAAACCTGCGCGATCGCGCCGGAGAGCGCGGCATCCGCCTCGCCAGCGACATGGTCCCCAACCACATGGGGATCGACTCCCACTGGGTCATCGATCACCCGGAGTGGTTCCTCTCCGTCCCCGAGTCACCCTACCCCGCGTACGGCTTCAACGGGCCCGACCTGTCACCCGACGGACGCACCTCGATCGTCCTCGAGGACCACTACTGGGACGCGACCGACGCCGCGGTGGTGTTCAAACACTACGATCACCAGACCGGGACGACCCGCTACATCTACCACGGTAACGACGGCACGAGCTTCCCCTGGAACGACACGGCCCAGCTCGACTTCATCTCGTCCGAGGTCCGCGAGCAGGTCATCCGGACGATCCTCGATGTCGCCCGCCGGTTCCCGGTCATCCGGTTCGACGCCGCCATGGTCCTGGCCCGCAGGCATGTCCAGCGCCTGTGGTGGCCGCTCCCGGGTGCCGGCGACGGCATCCCGTCGCGGGCGGAGCATGCACTGACACAGGCCGCCTTCGACCGCCTGATGCCGGCGGAGTTCTGGCGCGAGGTCGTGGACCGGGTTGCCATTGAGGTGCCTGACACCCTGCTGCTGGCCGAGGCGTTCTGGATGCTCGAGGGCTACTTCGTCCGGACCCTGGGCATGCACCGCGTCTACAACAGCGCCTTCATGCACATGCTCCGCGACGAGGACAACGCCGGGTACCGGAAGGTGCTCAAGGAGACCCTGGAGTTCGACCCGGAGATCCTCAAGCGCTACGTCAACTTCATGAACAACCCGGATGAGAAGACGGCGGTCGAGCAGTTCGGCAAGGGCGACAAATACGTCGGCATCGCGACCTTGCTGGCGACGCTGCCGGGCCTGCCCATGTTCGGGCACGGCCAGTTCGAGGGCTTCACCGAGAAGTACGGAATGGAGTTCCGGCGGGCGTTCCTCGACGAGGGACCGGACGAGTGGCTGGTCGCCCGCCACGAACGCGAGATCGTGCCGCTGCTCCACCGGCGCGGCGACTTCGCCGAGGCCCGGGACTTCCTGCTCTACGACCTGGCCCACGACGCGGGCGGCGTCGACGAGAACGTGTTCGCCTACTCCAACGGGAACGGCCCGTCGCGCTCACTGGTCGTGTACCACAACCGCTACGGCGAGACGTCCGGCCGGATCCGGGACTCCGCCGCCTTCGCGATCAAGGACGAGGACGGCACCAAGCGGCTCGAGCGCCGCACGCTCGCGGACGGCCTGGGGATCGCCGATGGCCCGGCCGACGACCGCTGGCTCGTGCTCCGCGACCAGCGGACTTCGCTGGAGTACCTGCGATCGGTCGCGGAGATCCGCGACCAGGGCCTGCACGTGAACCTGCACGCGTACGAGACCGCGGTGTTCTGGCAGCTGCGCGAGCTGCACGACGCCGCCGGCGTCTGGCGGCGCCTGGCCGGACGGCTCGGCGAGCGGGGCGTGCCGTCGCTCGAGGACGCCCTGCGCGACCAGCAGCTCAGCCCCGCGCATGACGCCGTCCGGGCCGCGATCAACGAGCCGGCCGTCGATGGAATTGCCAACCGGGACGCGGCCGTCCGGGTGGTGGACGCCGTCGCGGAGGCGACGGGCACCACGGGCAACCGGGTCGCCGTCGTGGACCTGATCGTCACGCGGTACTCGGCGGCGCTCGGCCTTGCCGAGGCGATCGACGACCGCTCCCAGGCGGCGGCGCTCCAGGTCTGGGCACTGCTCGCACCGCTCGGAGCGCTGCCCGAGGGTGCGGCCGCCGGGCCGACGAGCCGGGCCTGGTACGAGGAGCTGCGGCTGGCGCCGGTCGTGGCCGATGCCCTGCGCGGACGCGGCCTGGACGAAGGTGCCGCATGGTGGGCGGCCGAGCGTGTGCGCACCCTGCTCGACCTGCCCCTGCCGTCATCGCTCGGCGGGCCGGCAGCCACGTTGCCGCTGCGGCTCGTGGATGCGTGGCTGGCGCACCCGGCAGTGCGGCCGTTCATCAGGATCAACGCCTGGGATGGCGTGGAGTGGTTCCACCGCGAGTCGTGGGACGAGCTGCTCGCCTGGACGGACCGCCTGGAGTGGATCCTGGCGGCCGGCGCGGACCGGTCCCGTCGGCCGGTCCGACACTCGGTGCTGGAGCGAACCCTCACCGAGGCCGCGGATTCGTCCGGTTATCGGGTGGACAGGTTGCGCGAGGCCCTCGGAGCCCCCGCCAGCCCGCAGCCCGCGACGGACCCGCCCCTTGCTCCGGAGCCCGACCCGGCCACGGCATCCGTGCCCGTGCTCCCGGCGGCGCCCGAAACCCCTGGGGTGCCCCACGCCGACCGCGGCAAGAAGGCCGACAAGGCGAAGGGCAAGAAGGCCGCCAAGGCGAAGTCCGACGAGAAGAAGTCCGGCGCCAAGGCGAAGTCGAAGTCCAGGAAGCCGAAGTAGGGCGTCGTTCAGGCCGCGGGTCCGCTGCCACGGCGCGACAGGCGTGCGTCCGACGCACGGTTTCCGTGGTCATCTGTCCCGGCCGTGCGTCCCGGACATGGTCACGACAGCACAGCACGCTGGCACCGCCCCGAAATGGCAATGTACGTGCTTCCCCCGCACGTCCCCGGCGCATGCAACCAGATATCGTGCGCACGCCACACGGTGACCCACGGTGGCGCGCCGGTGACGCGCCGGTTGAAGTCTCGCGTCAGTAGGGGTTTACCGAACGCACCACTCGGGACCTCTGTGCCATCCGACCTGACACTCGGATGGCCGACAACCCCAGTGAGATGCCGAAGCCGAGGATTTCAGACAGCCCGACGACCGGAGTGCCCGAAGCACCAGGGCGACGTGTGGCTCGACGGCTTCTACGGGCGCACCCAGCACCACGAGCGGCCGCGATTTCGTTGTGTGCCCCGGATAGATCCGAGAACGGGCAAGCGGCCGCCGCTCCACGCGAACGGCGAGAAGCCGCACCCATTCATCGAGCGGCTCGCCCGCCGGCATCGCACGTCGGGCGCGGGCACGCCGCACTTCTGCGAGGAGTGCGAGCACACGCTCGACCGGCACGAGGGGCCGCAGACGACACGGCGCCAGTCCTTCACCGTTCGGGAAGCCGCGCACGCCGTCGTCCAGGTCGCGCAGGGGATCAGCATGCGCCGCGCCAGCCGTGATGCGCGCGAGAGCGCCGACCGCCTCACGCCGACCTCGTGGGGGATGCTTCGCGCGAGTCCGCACGGGCAGCTTGCCTCGGACCAGCTCGCGATGTTCGGGACGATCGTCCGCGACGCCCTGATCCCGCCGACCTGGCCCGACAGTGTCGCGCTCGACGAGACCACCTTCGATGTGGTGGTAACGGACGTGGCCGACGACGGCGAGAAGACCTCGTTTCGTGGCGCGGTCAGCGTCCTCGGCGTGTATGGGTATCCGAACGGGCGCGGCTCGGGCCGCGCTGCGGCGCTCTCTCCGCGCGGCGGCGGGGACGCGGTGGAGTGGCTCGCGGTGCTCAAGTCACGGCCGAACGCGCCATCGTGGGTGGTGTGCGACCAGGGCAAGGCGGTCGTGTCAGCCATCAAGACGGCGTGGCCGAAGGCGACGGTCTACGTCTGCGAGGCCCACCTGCGGATGCTCGCCGAGAATCGGCTCGCGGCCGACGGCTTCGACCGCAGGAGCGCGCTCTGGCGGGCGATGCCGGGAGCGATCGGCGACCGGGCGCGGTGGGAGCAGCTCGAGGCCGACATGCACGCCGCCGGTGCGAGGCAGACGCTCGCCTGGATGAGCTCGAACCGCCGGCTCATGGAACGCCAGTGGCGGGTCCGGGATCCGAACCGGCCGCTCTCGATCGGCGGGCTCGAGACCGTTCTCCGCGAGGTCGTCCATCGGCTTGGGGACCGCAGGCTCGTGTTCCGCAACCGAGCCCGGCTCGAGCTCGTGTTCGACCTCATGGGCCTCGAGATGGCCGGGCTTGCGACCGAGCGGAGCGTCCGCGACATCATCCGCCGCGACCTTCTACGCAACAAGGGCCGGCCTCGACTTCCGCGGCGCTCGCTCGACGATCACGGTTCCTCGTCGCTCTACGACGCCATCCGAGCCGTCAACGTCAGGCGGGGGCCGATACGAGCGGCGGCCCTTGTCAGACAGCACAAGCGCCGAGCTCGGGAGCGCGCCACTGGGCAGAAGGCACTTCAGCGACCCCCGCGACGACCGCCCATCGGGTCAACGCGCCCGTAGCGCCTTGCTGACCGCGCACACGAGAGGGACGGTGAAGCTCCGGGCGAGCCTCGCACTACTTCGCGAGTAGGCGCCGACGCCAGGCAAGGCTTCCGGCGAGCAATCCTGCCAGGGCGACGATCAGGCCGACGGGAAGCTCCTGCGCTGGTGGCTCCGGGAGCGTCGCCGTGTCGGGCGGCGTCAGCCGGAGCAGCCGGAAGACCTCGGCGACGGTGATCCTCTCAACGCCGACGGATCCCACGGCGTGCCTCGGATCCAGGCGACCGTGTTGACCTGGATCGCCGGGCTGAAGTCGGTGGCGTCAAACGCGAGCGCGATCCGATCGCCTTCGCGAGCCTGGATGACGCCTGCGCAGGGCTGCGTCGGCAGATCGTTGATCTCCATCGTTCGCCCGGCGTCGCCGACGGGGGTGTAACGGACTCGGAGCGTGAAGCGGCTCGACCATCCATTGTTAGTCGCAGCCCGGGCGAGGCCGCCGTCGCGCACGGCGATCACATCTCCGATGACCACGCGCTTGGCGGTGGCGAGGGCGTCTCGGAACGATGGGACGGGGCCATCACACTCGGCCGCAACAGGAAGCGGGCTGACCGCGATCGCGCCAAAGGCGACGGCACTTGCGAGGACGCCGGTGATGAAGCGGCGCCAAGGATCGGAGCGGTTCGTGTCCAAGTGCGCCCCCTTCGTGTGGCTCGCCAGTGTCGTGGTGGACGCGTCAGCGGCTCGTCATGCTACGCGGCCGCTCGAAGCTGTCCCCACAGGGGACACCTGGAGGCACGAAGGTCCCGAGTGGTGCGTTCGGTAAACCCCTACTGACGCGAGACTTCAGCGCCGGTGACGCGCCCCTGCACCGCCGATCCGGTCGCGTACGATCACGCCATGACGACCGAATTGACGATCATCAACGGGCGCGTCCTCGGCGCCGAAGGGGCGGACACCGTCAGGGCCCGCGGTGGGCGGATCCTGGCCGTGGGCCGGCAGGAGGAGACCGGCACCGCCGGAGAGATCGTCGATGCCCGCGGTAGCCTCGTCATGCCGGGGTTCGACGACGCCCACATCCATGTCCGGAGCGGCGCGCGCCAGTTGGCCGATGCCCAGCTCTACCCGCTGCAGAGCCTGGAGGCCATCGGGCAGCGCATCCGGGAGCACGCGGCCGCCAACCCGGACCTGCCGTGGGTCCTCGGGCGTGGCTGGCTCTACGCCCCGTTCCCCGGTGGCCTGCCGACGGCGGCCCAGCTGGACGCTGCGGTCCCGGATCGCCCGGCCTACATGGGCTGCTATGACGGCCACAGCGGGTGGGCAAACTCGGCGGCCCTGCGGATCGCCGGCATCGACCGGACCACCCCCGACCCGCCCAACGGCGTCATCGTCCGGGACCTGGACGGCGAGCCGACCGGCGCCCTCAAGGAGGACGCCCAGCTCCTCGTCGAGCGCCACATTCCAGTCCCCACCGAGGACGATGACCGCGCCTCGGTCCGTCGCGCCCAGGCCGGGATGCATGTGCTGGGCCTGACGGCGGCCCAGGACGCCTGGCTGACGCCCGACGAGCTCGCGTTCTGGGGGCGTGTTCGCGACGACGGAGAGCTCGACCTGCGCTTTCGCGGCGCCCTGATCATGGAGCCCGGACAGACCCTGGCCGAATGGCGCGACAGGCTGGACGCCTACGAGGCCGCCGCGTTCCCGCTCCGGGGCGGCGACCGCCTCGATGCGGGGATCCTCAAGGGCTTCGTGGACGGCGTGATCGAGGCCAGGACCGCCTCGATGCTGGCGCCCTACGAGGACGACACGAGTCGCGGCCTGCCGGTGTGGGAGCCGGAGGTCCTGGACGCGTTCGTCACGGAGGCCGACCGCCGCGGCTGGCAGGTCGAGCTCCATGCGATCGGCGACAGGGGCGTGCGCCTGGCGCTCGACGCCTTCGAGCATGCCGCGACGGTCAACGGACCCTGGACGGGCGACCCGCACGGCGACGGCGCGGCACCCGGGACCCACGCCCGACGCCACCGGGTGGAGCACATCGAGACCATCGATCCCGCCGATATCGGCCGCTTCGCCTCGCTGGGCGTCATGGCCTCCATGCAGCCCTACCATGGCGACCCGAGCCCCAACCAGATCTCGGTCTGGGCCGGGAACATCGGACCCGAGCGGGCGAGCCGGGCCTGGGCATGGACCTCGATCCGTCGCGCCGGCGGGCACCTCGCCTTCGGGTCGGACTGGCCCGTGGTCCCCTACGACCCGTTCATCGCCCTCAACAATGCCGTCAACCGCCAGACCGTGGACGGACTGCCCGAGGGTGGCTGGCTGCCGGCCGAGCGCCTGCCGCTCGCGGACGCGCTGGAGGCGTACACGGCCGGGGGCGCCTTCGCGGCCTACGCCGAGCACCGGCGTGGACGGGTGGTCCCGGGGCTGGACGCAGACCTGGTGGTCCTTGACCGGGACCTCCTCGCAACGGGTCCCTCTACCATCATCGGAACGGGCGTGCGCCTGACCGTCATCGGCGGCCGCATCGTCCATCGCTCGGAGGACTGACGTGAAGGGCTTCATCACCGCGGTGGCCGCGGGCGCGATCGCGTTCGTGCTCCTGCTGCAGATCCTGCCGGAGTCGATGATCCAGTTCGTGGGCGACACGCCGCAGCTGGTCCTGCTGGCGGTCGGGGTGGGCGTCGTGAACGCCGTCATCAAGCCGCTGGTCAAGATCCTCTCGTTCCCCATCTCGCTGATGACGATGGGCCTGTCCGGCTTCGTGATCAATGCCGCCCTGCTCCTGGGGATCGCGTGGGTGGCCCAGAGCTTCGCGGGGCTGGACTTCACGGTGGGCGGCTGGCCGGCCGAGGGGTTCACGGCGGACACGCTCGTCGGGGCCGTGGTGGCCTCGGCGGTGCTCTCGCTGATCACGGCGGTGGTCGGGCTGGCAGTCCGCGACTGATTCGCGTGGACGGCACGGAGGTCCACGGGGAGGCGCTGCTGCGGGCGGCCCGCCGGTTCGGGACGCCGGTCCACGTCACGTCAGTCGCCGCGCTCGAGGCCGCTGCCCGGGAGTTGCAGGCCGCGTTCCCGGACCCCTGGCTGCGCGCGTTCTCGCTCAAGGCCAACGATGTGCCGGCGATCGTGGGGCGGCTCGGCTCGTTGGGGCTGGACGCCAATGCAGTGTCCACCGGCGAGTGGGCGGCCGCGAAGGCGGCAGGCATCCCCAACGAGCGGATCACGCTGGAGGGGATCGGCAAGTCCACAGCCGACCTTCGGGCTGCCGTGCGTGCCGCGGCCTCCGGGGATCCGCTGCGGTGGATAGCGGTCGAGAGCCCCGAGGAGCTTGACGCGCTCGGAGCAATGGCGGCCCGTGCGGGCCTCGGACGACCCGACCGACCGGCGCTCGAGGTGCTGCTGCGCCTGAACCCGGACGTGAACCCGGAGACCCAGGCGGGTCTGGCCGTGGGCCGGAGCTCGTCCAAGTTCGGCATGACGGAGACGGAGCTCACCGCGGCCGCCGCGTCGCTGGTGCCAGGCGGGGCGGTGGTGGCGCGCGGCATCCACCTCCACGTCGGGTCCCAGCTCGGCGCCGTGGACGCATGGCGTGACGCCGCCCGGCGCGGGTTGGCCCTGTGCGCCCTGCTGGGAGCCGGCCAGCCCGCCTTCGACACGCTGGACGTCGGCGGCGGCTTCCCGGTCGGTGACCCGGGCACCGTCCCCACGCCCGCCAGGTTCGCCCGTGAGGCGGCGGGCCTCCTGGAGGCGATCCCGCACGAGCGCCGGCCCGCGCGCCTGGCCGTGGAACCGGGCCGGTTCCTCGTTGCATCGGCCGGGTGGATCGTCGCCTCGGTGCTCCACGTGCGGGAGCGCGGCGACGCCGAGCGGGTGGTCGTGATCGACGCGGGCATGACGGAGCTGATCCGGCCGGCCCTCTACGGGGCGGAGCACCGGATCGTCGCGTTGACCACGCTCGGGCTGCCGGCCGTCTTCAACGGCGGGGCACCCACGTTCTCCCTCGTACCGACCCGTGTCGACGGCCCGATCTGCGAGAGCACCGACACGCTCGGCCGCCACGACCTCCCGGCGCTGCGCCGGGGCGATCTCCTCGCGATCGCCGGGACCGGGGCCTATGCCGCGTCGATGGCCTCGACCTACAACGGTCGCCCCGCTGCGCCGCAGGTGCTGCTCGAGCCGGATGGGCGGCTCATCCTCGGACGACGGCGTGGGCGCCCCTCCCTCCGCTAGGCTGTCCGCGTCATGAGCCAGCCCCGCGCCCGCTTCGCCGCCCGCCTCGCCGATCGCCCGCTCCTCGCCGACGGCGGGATGGGCACGCTCCTGTTCTCGCGTGGCATCCCGCAGCGCGCCTGCCTGGACGAGCTGGCAGCCACGCGTCCCGACCTCGTGGGCACGATCCACCGCGAGTACCTCGATGCGGGTGCGGACCTCGTCGAGACGCTGACCTTCGGCGCCACTCGCACCCGCCTGGACGGCTTCGGGCTGGCCGCGGAGGCCGGCCGCCTCAACCGGCGCGCGGCCCAGCTGGCTCGCGAGGCCCGTGACGTGAGCGGGCGTGACGCCTGGGTCGGTGGCAGCGTCGGACCGCTGGGCCCGCCCACCCGGGAGCTGCGGCACCTCGACGAGGCCACGGTCCGCGCCGTCTACCGGGAGCAGATCGAAGGCTTGCTCGAGGGTGGCGCCGACATGCTGGTCCTCGAGACGTTCTTCGACCTGAACCACCTGCTGCTGGCGATCGACGAGGCGCGCACGGCGGCCGACGTCCCGATCATCGCGTCCATGACCTTCGGCGAGGACCTCGCGCTCTCGGACGGGACCGCGCCGGCCGTGGCCGCCGCCGCGCTCGCGATGGCGCAGGTTGACGCGATCGGCGTCAACTGCGGCTCTGGCCCGCTCGCCTGCATCGACGCCCTGGACGACTTCGGTGCCGCGGCCGCCGGTGACCCCGCCCGCTCGATCATGCCCAATGCCGGCCTGCCGCAACGTCTCGAGGGCAGGTTCGTCTACGCCGCCGAGCCCGCCTACTTTGGCCAGATCGTCCCGCGCCTGCTCGACGCGGGTGCCCGGATCATCGGAGGCTGCTGCGGAACCACGCCGGAGCACGTGGCCGCGATGCGCGCCGCCCTCGACGCCGTGACCACGGCCGACGACCGTCGCACGGCCGCGAGGGCAGACAGCACCGCCGGCACCGGCAGCGGACCGGCCACCGTGATCCCCGCGCCGCGCTCGGCCGCCGTGGAGTCGGCCCTGGGCACCGTGCCGGAGCCCGCCGCCGCGATGCCGGCGTCGCGGCTGGCGCGGGCACTTGCCGACGGTCGCTTCGTCATCTCCGTGGAGATCGACCCTCCGCGCAGCATCCGCATCGAGCGCACGATCGATGCCGCGCGGCTGCTCCAGGAGGCCGGCACCGACGCCGTCAACATCTCGGACTCCGCGATGGCGCGGGTGCGCATGGGCGCGATGGCGGTCGCGTTCGGTATCCAGCAGCAGTTGGACCTCGAATGTGTCGTCCACGTCACGACCCGGGACCGGAATCTCATGGCCCTGGAGTCCGAGCTGCTGGGCGCCCACGCCCTGGGCGTGACCAACATCCTCGCGCTCACGGGGGATCCGCCGCGTGTCGGCGACTACCCCACGGGCACCGGCGTCTGGGACGTGGACTCCATCGGCCTGATCGAGATCCTCAACCGCCTCAACCGCGGCGAGGACCAGGCCGGCTCCCCCGTCGGCCAGGCGGCCTCGTTCACGATCGCGGCCGCCCTGGACCCCACGGCCCACGATGCAGCCACGGAATGGGATCGCCTGGAGCGCAAGCTCGAGGCCGGAGCACACCTCGTGATGACCCAGCCGCTGTACGACGTGGCCCAGGTGGAGGCCATGCTCGGGGAGTCCCGGCGGCGCTTCGGTCCGCGGGGCTTCCCCGTCCCGGTCCTGCTCGGGATCCTGCCCCTGGTGTCGTCCCGCCATGCCGAGTTCCTCCACAACGAGGTCCCGGGGATCACGATCCCGGAAGCTGCACGGAACCGGATGCGGGATGCCGGCGCGGCCGGGACCGAGGCCGGGATCGAGATGGCCGACGCCCTCCTGGCGGCCATCGAGGACGAGGTTGCGGGCACCTACCTCATGCCCAGCTTCGGGCGCTACGAGCAGGCGGCCGGCGTGGTCCGGCGGATCCGCGACCGCCACCCGGCCCCAACCTGAGCCGCCGGGGCGGGTAGGATGCGCTGATGCGGTCCCTCCGTCTCGCGCTCGCCGCCGCCGTCGCGGCAATCGGGCTCCTGCCTGCCATCGCCGCC
The DNA here is from genome assembly GCA_963713975.1 of uncultured Chloroflexia bacterium. Classification (GTDB taxonomy): domain Bacteria; phylum Chloroflexota; class Limnocylindria; order Limnocylindrales; family CSP1-4; genus CAIXZV01. The sequence continues at coordinate 2,218,965 of OY970218.1, read as the reverse complement.
GCGGCCGGCCCGCCATTCCCGGACCCTGTCAACGACCAGGCCGTCTACGACACGGCCGGGGTGCTCGATGCCGAGACCATCGCCCGCGTCGAGGCCGCCATCGACACGTTCGAGGCGGACACCGGCGCCGAGATCGTCGTGTACACGCAGCTCGTCCCGGACGGCGAGGGCACCTCGGCTGCTGAGTCGCGCGCCCAGGCTCTCCTGGACCAGTGGGGCGTGGGCCGGGCAGGCGTCGACGATGGCCTCGTGATCCTGTTCGACCTCGGACAGGCTGACCCGTGCCATGGCCAGGTGCAGCTCTACGCCGGACCCGGCTTCCGGGAGACCTGGCTGTCGAACGACGACCGCCAGCGGATCTTCGAGAACGACATGCTGCCCAAGCTGCGCGACTGCGACATGAACGGGGCCCTGCTGGCCGCGATGGACAAGATCTCGGGGGTCTCTGGCTCCCGGGTCCTCAATGCCGTGCTGGGCCTGGTCCTGGCGCCGATCATCCTGCTCGTCGTCGTCGGCCTGGCGCTGCACAGCTGGTACCGATCCGGACGGGATCCCGTCTACCTCGACGACCCATCCATCCACATGCCTGCCCCACCGCCCGGCCTCACCCCGGCCGCCGGCGCTGCGGTCCGTGACGGAAGCGTCACCCGGCGCGCCTTGACCGCAGCGAGCCTGGACCTCGCGGCCCGTGGCCGGATCGGCTTCCGCGCGGAGCCGAACGAATCGCTGTTCGGCGGGGATCCGGACATCGGGATCCACACGATCGACGCCGCTCCGCCGGATCCGGTCGAGCAGGCGCGCCTCGAGCGGGTCCGCCGCCGACTGATGGATCCGGCCACCACGTTCCTGCTCGAACGTCTCCGGGACATCGGCGGCGGTCCGGGCTACATCGCCCCCAAGGAGATCCTGGAGCTGGGATCGGACGTGGGCCGGTTCAACTCCGCCCTGGAGGCACACCTCGTGGCCCAGGGCTGGTTCCGGGAGCCTCCCGGAAAGGTGACCGGCCGCTGGGTCATCCGTGCCGTGCTGGTGCTGGCGGCAGGAATCGCGAGCCTCGTGGCGGGTGCCAACCTGCCGTCGAGCGGCTTCGTCCTCGTGGGCCTGGCGCTGATCGTCTCGGCCGTGGCGCTGTTCGTGATCTCGAGCGCGATGCCGGCGCGCACGAAGGACGGAGCCGTCATCCGCGCGATGCTCGAGGCCTACCGGCGCACGCTCGAGAAGACGATGGCGATGTCTCGCTCGATGGGCGAGGTCGTGACCGCGTCCGCGATCCCGTTGATCGAGGACCCCGACGACGCGGTCGTCTGGGGCGTTGCCCTGGGGCTCCAGGAGGAGGTCGAGGGCGTCCTGCAGCGGTCGGTCGAGGACCTCACGTCGGGGCGCTCGGGCGGCGCCTACCTGCCGATGTGGTACTGGAGCAGCTCGAGTGGCACCTGGGGTGGGTCGGATTCCGGCGGCGGCTGGGCGCCGGGGATGATGAGCTCGTCGCCCATCCCCAACTTCGGCGGGATGATGGCGGCGCTGGGGACCATCGGTAACTCGCCCTCGTCGTCCGGGTCGGGCGGAGGGTTCTCGGGTGGCGGGTCCGGCGGGGGCGGCGGGGGCTCGGGCGGCGGCTTCTGAGGCCCGCGGGGTACACTCGAGGCCATGGGAGCCACCGACACCATGGAGATCTTCTTCGAGCGCCTCAACGCGGGTGACGTCGCGGGCGCCGTGACCCTGATGGACGAGCGCACGGAGATGCGCATCCACGTCGGTGACAACGCTCGAACCCTGCGCGGTGTCGAGCAGGTCGGCGGCTGGTTCCTGCGCGCGGACAAGGGGCTCAAGATGATCCCGGGCGACGTCCGCGACATGGGGAACACCTACCAGGCGGACCTGGTCGTGATCCGTCCGGGCGCCCCCAGCCAGCACCTCGACGCCCAGTTCCGGGTCGAGGCGGGCAAGATCACCTCGATCAACCTGACCCCGTTCTCGCGCTGACGATCCCCCCGGGCTGAGGGCACCGGGACACCCGCTCGCGGCCGCGCTCGTCAGGGAACCGGCGAGTCCTCCACCGTCCCGTCACCGGTGTCGTCCTGGACGGGCACCGGGATCGTGATCTCATCCCCGATCTTGATCTTGTTCGGGTTCTTGATCTGCTTGTTGGCGGCCAGGAGCTCCTCGACCGTCACGCCGTTCTTCTTGGCGATCTTCGACATCGTGTCGCCCTTGACGACGATATAGACCTGGGCCGTGGGCGCCGGGGGCTCCGTCGGGAGCGGCGAGTCCGTCGCGTCGGCGGAGGCGGCGGGCGTCGGGGATGCGCCTGCAGCACCCTGGTCGCCCTGGCTGATCCCCAGGAGCGACGGCCCGACGAAGAACAGGAACAGCGCCGCCGTGGCCAGGATCAGGGCGTAGATCCCCAACCTCGGGATCCCGCGCATCGGCGGCAGGCCGATGCGGGTGCGCAGCGAGGGGTAGGCGTCGTAGCGCTGGGGACGCTCCCAAGCGGGGCCAAACAGCTCCGACGGATCCTGCGACGGGGTCTTCGCGTCCTCGCTGCGGGACGCAGACCCGGCAGACCTGCGCTGGTCCCGGCGCGAAGGCTGGGCACGGCGGGGCGGAGGAGTGTCGCGGGTGGCCGAGCTCGAGGCCGCGTACCCGCCGGCCGCCGCGGCCCCGGCGGCCCAGGCGTCGGGATCGCCGTCCGGGTCGTCGGCCGGATAGGCGACCGGCAGATCGGGGTCCGGACCCGCGAGGCGATCGGCGGCACTGCCCGCGAGGCCGCGCGAGGCACTGCCCCAGTCGTCGGGGTCGGCGGCCTGCACCGGCACGGCGCCGGGCTCGTAGGAGGGCGGATAGGCTGCCACGTTCGGCACGTCCGCAGCTGGCGCCTCGTCTCCTGCCCATGGCGGCGGTGCGGCCCAGTCCCGTGGCGGGTTGCGACGGGGCGGGACGATCGCCGATGACGCCACGGGAGCGGCACGGGGCGGCTCGACCTGCGCCGGCGGCACCGGGTCGACCGGCGGGTAGTCGTCGCGCGGCTCGTCACGCGGAGCGGCCACGACGGCTGCGACCGGCGCCGCGGCTGTGGGCCGCGCGGCGGCTGCCTCGCGTCGGGCCCAGTCCTGGAACGTGGGGCACACCGGAAACGCCGACGAGAGGCAGTAGGCCTCCTGGTGGGCCAGCGCGCGGGGGGCGGGCTTCGCCTCCGCGAAGCAGCGGTGCCGATGGTCGGGAGCCGTGGCCCGGCCGTCGCGGTCGTCCTCGAACGCGACGAACGGACAGGCCGGTGCGCCCTCGGGGGGGAGCCCTCGATCGCTCATCGCGGCGATGATACCCGCCCGGCGCCGTGCGGTCGGCGATGATCACCGTCGCAGTCGGCGCCCATCGCCCATGACCGGGAGCCCGCGATGCGTCCTGCGGCGTCGGGCGGTCATACTCTCGAACCCGATGCTGAGGAGGACTCCTGATGCGCAGCGTGACCTATTCGATAGGCGTCTCGCTGGACGGCTACATCGTCGGGCCGGACGGCGGCTTCGACTGGACGGTGCCCGACGGTGAAGTCTTCCGCTCCTTCATCGACGAACTCCGAGAGGTCTCCGTCCACCTGATGGGACGTCGGCTGTACGAGACGATGCTGTACTGGGAAGACGACCACAACCCATCCCTGGACGACGCGGAGCGCGAGTGGGCCGCGCTGTGGAACCCCCTCCCAAAGGTCGTGTTCTCCAGGACGTTGTCGGCGGTCGAGGGCAATGCCCGGCTGGCGACCGGCGGCCTGGCGGAGGAGATCGAGCGGCTGAGAGCCGAGCCGGGCGATGGCGACATCGCGATCGGCGGCGCTACGCTCGCCGTCTAGGCGGCGGCGTTGGGCCTGATCGACGAGTACCGGCCGCGGGTCCACCCCGTGCTGCTTGGCGGTGGCATCCCGTACTTTCCACGGGACGAGCGCCGGGTCGATCTCGACCTCCTCGAGACGCACACGTTCAGCTCGAGAGTCGTCTACCTGCGCTACCGCGTGGCTCGCTAGCCGGCTCGTCCACCGAGAGCGGACGGACGATCGCGCCAGCGGCTTGTGCGTCAAGGACGGTTGGTAAGTCCTTGCGTCACCCGGCGCAGACCCGTAGCGTCTCACGAGCGATCGATCGCAGGGAGGATCTTGGTGCCGTCGCGCCGGAGCATCATCGGTTCTGGGGGCTGCGCCGTCGCGCTCCTGCTCTTCGCCATCACGCCGGTTCGCGCCGAGTGCTGGCCCCCTCCGCCGAGCCGCGACGATCGCATTCCGGTCAAGGTCGCCTTCATAGCGACAGTCGCCGAGGTCTCCCGGACAGTGGATCCGCCGATGGCCGACTCGGCACCGTTCGACTGGCACGTCGAACTCACCGTCGAGAAGACATACCGTGGCCGCGTCCGGGACGAGTTGCGACTCAACGGGTGGGATGTCGGCTGTAGCTTCCTCCGGCCTGCGGGCCTGCGAGAGGGCGATCGGGTCTTTATCGCGCTCGACCGGCTTGATCTCGTCGAGAACCCGAGCCTGTTCGGGCAGATCCTCATCTGGCGTCGGGAAGGGGTTGCCTGGTCCTTCGCTGCGGAGGCCCTTCAGTCGGGCCGCGACCGGGCGTTCTGGCCGGCGGCGGCCCGGAGGGCAACGGCCCTGTCCGAGATCGTCGCACTGGTGGAGCGAAGTCCGGTTCCTGACACTGCGACCACTCCCCAACAGCCGGACAGTGGAGGGCCGCAGCCCGCCATCGCCCTCGTCCTGTCATTCGTTGTCACGTTCGGAGCGGTGTTCGCACGGCTCGGTGCGCGCGCCCGGATCAGGCAGCGCGTTTGAGCCGATTCCTCGCCAGTCGCCGGCACAGGGGGCAGCCGACCGGCAGCTTCGCCCGCGTGAAGGGCGACATCTTGTAGCCGGGGTGCTCGGGGTCGTCGGGGCAGATCCAGCGCACCGCCTTATCGTAGGTCGCCTTGATCCTGTCCGGGCGCAGCGGCGCGTTCGCCGCCGTGTCCCACTCGCGCACGAGGTCTGGCCGGATGGACGCGAGCGCGTTGAGGCCGTCGGCCCGCTCGGTCGAGCACCGCTGGCAGCGCGTCTGGCGCGCCGTGCGCTGGGCGACCTCGGCCTCCCAGGTGTGCCCGCACCTGTGGCACTTCCAGTGCGCCTTGTAGCCCGAACCCGCCTTCACCGACGACGCGAGTCGGTTGTTCGCCACGCTGTCCCAGTCGCGCAGGACGAGCGGGAAGTCGGTCAGCATCTTGCCCTTCACCTTGACCGAGGCCGTCGCGCGACCGGGCGCGACGGTCGCCTCCATCGGCGGCAGGCCGATCTCCGCGAGCGACGCGTTGAGAGCGGCGACATTGGCGATTACCGAGCGCGCCTTCGCCGCCGCGTCGTAGGTCGCCTTGCCCTTCGCGGCCCGGTCGTGGGCATCGACGATGAGCTGGCCGATCGAGCACAGCGAGCCGCGGGGGTCGTGCCGTGAGGTCCAGGCGAAGTGCTGGTCGGGCCGCAGGTCGCGCATCGTCGCCTTGACGATGCCGGCGAAGGTGGCGAGGTCGGCCTGGCCCGCGTGGTAGGCGCGGACGAGCGCGAGCACGAGCTGGAGTCGGCCTGCGTTGCGGAGCGAGTAGCGCCGGCGCTTCCCGAACCGGCGGTCGATCCAGTCGAGGATCCGCTCGGCGGCGGCGTTGCTGCGGGGGAACCCGAAGAACTGGCGGTGGAGCCCGACCTGCTGGCGGATCAGCGCGTCGTTGGTGCGGCACCAGCCGTCGAGCGCGACCGCCTGCCGTGCGACGGCGAACGCCCGGAGTGCGTCCCAGTTGTGGTTCGACCACTGGGCCTTGCGGAAGAGGTCAGCGTGGCCAGCGTGCTCGGGGTCGATGCCGTCGCTGCGCGCGTGCTCCTTGATCAGCCTGCGCAGGTGGAACTCGCACGAGTAGAAGTTGGCATTGGGCCACCTTCGCTGCACGGCGTTGGCGATCGCGCCCGCGCCGTCCGCGATCACCCACTCGGGTCCGGGGCCGTCCGGGTCGATCTCGTCGAGGAAGTCGAACCACGAGCGCCCTGTCTCGTCGGGGGCGAGTCCGATCCGCCACGGCAGCATCGCCTGCTTGGGGTCGTCGCCGCCGACCGCGATCAGGACCGCGCCGCCGCGCTCCTCGCGGTTCCACGCCGGGTCGAGGTCGTCCGCGCCGTAGGCCCGCAGGTTGAGCGGCTTGGAATCGAGGATCAGGATCCGGGGGCACCGGGTCGGCGCGAGATGCTTATCGATCGCGGTGCCGAACAGGTCCAGGTAGCGGGCGGCGAGCGTGTGCTGGCGGCTCGTGTGCCGGAACCCGTGGGCATCCTCGACGTAGCGGTGTGCTTCGAGCCGGATCGTGCGGCTGGCCTTCCGCAGCGAGGTCCCCTCCGCGACAAGCTGGAGCAGGCGCGCGATCTCGACCGCCGTGTGGAGGTGGTCCGGCGGCGAGATCGGCCCCTGGGCGACGCCCGGCTTCACGTCGCAGGTCAGGCACTCCTCGCCCGCTCCGTGCGCGTCACTCGGGCGGCGGCGTCCGAGCGAGAACGTGTGCGGACCCGAGCCGTCGGCGGGCACGCACCGGAACCGCTGGCGGCGGTAGGGCGCGCTCGTCCAGTCGCGCCTACCCCACAGCGTGATGCTGCCCTTGTGTCCCTTCGAGCACGCCGTCGGGCGGTTGGCGACGACGAGCCTCGGTCGTCCCGTCCTGCCCAGTCCTGTGCTCGCCACGTCCATCGACACGGAGCGTGCCCGACCGCTGCGACAGGTTCTATGGCACGGACGGGGCAGGACTTACCAACCGTCCTTGACGCACAAGGCCAGCGGGGACGTTTGACAGTCCTCGTACCGCACCCGGACACTTCGAGCAGAGGCGCCAGGGCTCCGCACCACCACGGAACGCCGCGTCGACCACTGCCCGGAGGTCCACACATGTCCATCCTCACCCGCATCGTCGCCCCGCGGACCGTGGTGCACGCGCACTGCGACCTCCCGTGCGGCGTCTACGACCCGGAGCAGGCTCGCATCGAGGCGGAGTCCTGCTACCGAATCGTCGAGAAGTACGCGGCCAACGAGGATCCGGCGTTCCGCGTTCGCGCGATCGCGATCAAGGAGCAGCGCGCGGACCTCGTGAAGCACCACCTCGACGTCCTGTGGCACGACTACTTCAAGCCGGAGCACCTTGAGGCCGTGCCGAACCTGCACGAGCTCTTCTGGAACGCGAACAAGCAGGTCAGCAAGGTCAAGGCGTCGACCGATCTCGCCGACGCGAAGTTGCTGCTCAACCTCATCGACGAGGTCGACGCGGCCTGGAAGGTGACCGGCGGCGAGGGCAAGACCCGCGTGGCCGGACGCCCCGGCTGATCCTGCCGGCATGCCTGACCCCGAGGCCCCGTCCCACGACGGGGCCTCGTCGCATCCTGGCCAGACGCCGGCGGGTGGCGATCGCGGGCGTGTGACCCGCGGCCGCGCGCGGGCTGGCGGCGGCCCACGTGGGCTCAGGGGCCTGTGGCGGGTCACCGTCGTCGAAGGCTCCATGGGGCCCTCGATCGAGCCCGGCGACTGGCTCCTGGTTGACCCGACCGTCGCACGCTGGCCGCGCCGCGGGAGCGTGGTGGTCTTCCGCGAGCCGTTCACGGACGTGCTGGCGATCAAGCGTGTCGCCGCCCGGCCGGATGACTGGGTGCCGTTCGCGGACGGCTGGCTCCAGCTCGCCGAGGATGAGGCGTGGCTCCTGGGCGACGCCACCGACGAGGGTCTCGCGGCGGCGGGCCACGGCGCAGCCAACGACTCCCGCCGTTACGGTCCCGTGCCGATCGATGCCCTGCTGGGCCGTGCCTGGTTCCGGTACGGGCCGGCCCGGCGCATCGGGCGGATCGGGCCCCCGCCCGCCGACCTGCTGGCGCGCGGTCGCGACGCGGACTGACGGCCGCGCCCGGCAGAACCGGTACGGCCGCCCGGCGGGACAGCCGACGATCACCCGTCCTCCCTCCCCTACCATCGCCCGATGGACGATCTGCGCGCGACCCTCGGCTCCTTCGACCCCGACGCGCCCCTGACCGGGGCACCCGAACCCTGGGACTACCTCCCGATGCCCGCCCTCCGCGCCGGGCCACCGTGGGCCATGGCCGAGATGATCGCCGCGCAACCGGCGCTGGCGGCGCGGATCGGCGCGGCGCTGGCCGCCGATGGTTCCGCGGCCGCCCTCGCCGCGGCCATACGCGAGGCTGCTGCGGCCGGCGACCCGGTCATCGTCACGGGCTGCGGCACCTCCGAGCACGGCGCGATGGGCACGGCCGCGATCCTGCGTGACGGATGGCGGGCGGCGGGGCTGCCCGGGTGGGGGCCCGTGTCCGTCCAGGCGTTCGAGCTGGCGCTGGACGCGCCGGACCGCGGCCTCGTGATCGGGATCAGCCACGAGGGCGGCACGGCCGCGACGATCGCTGCACTCGAGGCGGCCCGGGCACGTGGAGCCCGCACGGCCCTCGTCACGGCCAGTGCCGGGGCACCTGCCGCGGCGGCCGCCGATATCGTGCTGGCCACGGTCGAGATGGACCGCAGCTGGTGCCACACGGTGGGCTACACCTCACCGCTCGCGGCGGCCACCGTCACGGCCGGCATCCTGGCCGGCGGCACGCCCAATCCCGATCGGCTCCGAGACCGGCTGGCGCATGGGATCGAGGCGGCACATGCGGCCGCAGCGGACGGCATGCGTCCCGGCGAGCAGATCGGTGCCGTCGTGTCCTCCGCCGCGAACCTTCTGGTCGTGGGGTCCGGTGCCGACCGCGTCACCGCCCGGGAGTTGACGCTCAAGGTGGAGGAGGCGGCCTGGGTGCCATCGGCGATGCGGGACCTGGAGACGTTCCTGCACGGGCACCTGCCGGCGACCGGTAGCGGCACCGCACTGGTGCTGGTCCTGCTGGAGCGTGGCGAACCCGATGCACGGACCCGCCGCGCCCGCCAGGCCCTCGCGGCCGCCGCGGCGACGGGCGTCCGCTGCGCGGCGATCCTGGGTGCTGACGCGGCGTCCCGTATCCCGGCCGACCTCACGCCGGCCGGCCGGATCGTGGTTCCGGAGCACCCGACCATGCCCAACGCTCCAGCCTCGCTCCTGGGGGCCGCGGGCCCGATCCAGCTGGTCACGCTCGCGATCGCACAAGCCTGCGGCACGAACCCCGACCCGATCCGCCGCGACGACCCGGTCTACCTGCGAGCGGCCGAGTTGGCGGACGCAGCCGAGGGCTGATCCCCGCACCCTGCCCGTCCGAGGGCTGATCCCGGGCCATCAGGCACCGAGCAGCGCCTCGGCCGCGAGGTCGATCATGTCGAGGTCACGGGGCAGGAAGTCCTGCAGCATGATCCGCTCGGCGCCAATCTCGGCGAACCGGCGGACCACCTCGCGCGCCTCCTCGGGCGTGCCCAGCACCCAGCGCGGGCGACGGGTCTCGATCCATGCCTCCGATTCCGCGTCGTCGCTCCCGAACACCGCCATCAGGTCGCGCTGCCTGCGCGCGACCTCGTCCGCGTCACGGCCGATGAGGACGCCCGCCATCACCGAGTGGACGAGCGATCCGGGCTCACGCCCGATGGTCCGCACCGCGTCGTCGAGCTGGGCGAACTTGGCGGCCGCGCCATCTGGGCTGGTGGAGGAGAGGTTGAACTCGTCCGCGTACCGGGCGGCGATCCGGAACGAGCGCGGCGTGCCCTGTCCGCCCACGAGGATGTTGGGGCGTCGCCCATCCCGTCCCGGCAATGCACCCGGCTTGGGGTAGAAGAGGGCGTCCTCGACCGCGTAGTGGCTGCCCGTGAAGGACCAGCCGTCGGGCTCGTCCCACAGGCCGTGCAGGATCTCGAGCGTCTCCTCCAGCTGCTCTGCCCGCTCCCCGATCTCCGGGAACGGGAACCCGTGACGCCGGTGCTCGTCCGCGTGCCAGCCGGCCCCGAGGCCCACCTCGATGCGCCCGCCGCTCATCTCGTCGACTGTCGCCACGACCTTGGCGAGGTTGCCGGGTGTCCGGAACGTGACCGGCGACACCAGGACGCCCAGGCCGATCGTCGCGGTGTCCCTGGCCAGGCCGGCCAGCACCGCCCAGGCATCGGTGGTGTGCCCGCCGGACTCACCCGGGAAGCTCTCGTAGTGGTCGGACCGGAACAGGGTCTCGAAGCCCGCAGCCTCGGCGCGTCGGGCGATCGCCAGCTGTTCGTCGTAGGTAAGGCCCATCTGGGGCTCGATCATCAGGGCGATGCGCACCAGCGATCCTCCGTATCGGGCAAACAGTCCTGCTTGACAGGACTATTCACTTGGCGTAAATACTTTACTCCATGCGAACCACTATCACCTCCAGCGTGGAGGACGCCCGCCTCCGGGCCGCGGAGGACGCGATCGCCGGCCTCGGCCATGCGGTCGGGTCGCTCCGCTGCGTGGGGTCCCAGCGCCTTCTGCGGCTCGGGATCAGCATGACCCATTTCCATGTCCTAACGCTGCTCCGTCACCACGACGCGATGCCGATGGGCCGCCTGGCCGAGATCCTGGACGCCTCGATGTCCAGCGCGACCGGGATCGTCGACCGGATGGAGGAACGCGGGCTCGTCGAGCGGGTCCGCGTCCCGGACGACCGGCGGATCGTGCTGGTGCGACCGACGGCCACCGGCCTTGCCCTCGTGGACGAGGCCGAATTCACGCGAAGCGACATCATCCGGGCCGCCCTGGAGCGGATGTCCACCGTGGCGCTGGAACAACTTGCAGCCGCAACGGCGGAGCTGCGGACCGCCGTCGAGGCAGAGATCGCCAGCGACCCGGACCGCTATGCCGCCCCGACCACCTGTGACCACGATCGCGCGAACAGCCCCGCGGCCAAGGCCACGTCCCCCGGCGACATCCCCGTCGGCGCCTGACGAAAGGAACCTTCTTGGAAGCCATGCCCACGGGTCACGACGACGCCCCCAGCCACGGTCTCGGTGCCCTCGATCTCTCGCATCGGGCGAAGATGGAGATCCTGTTCGCGATCCTGCTGGCGCTCTTCCTGGGCGCGCTGGACCAGACGATCGTCGCGGTCGCCCTGCCCACCATCGTCACCGACCTCGGCGGCCAGTCGCTCCTGACCTGGACCATCACGATCTACCTGCTGACCTCCACGATCACGGTGCCGTTCTACGGCAAGCTGTCCGACCTGTACGGCCGCAAACCGTTGCTGATGATCGGCATCACGATCTTCCTGATCGGCTCGGCGCTGTCGGGTCTCAGCCAGAACATGACCCAGCTGATCCTCTTCCGGGGCATCCAGGGGCTCGGCGCCGGAGCGCTCTTCCCAATCAGCCTCGCGGTGATCGGCGACCTGTTCACCCCCCAGGAGCGCGGCAAGTACCAGGGCCTGTTCGGGGCCGTGTTCGGCGTAGCGGCCATCCTCGGCCCGCTCCTCGGCGGCTTCCTCACCGAGAACTGGTCGTGGCACCTCATCTTCTTCATCAACATCCCGATCGGGATCGTGGCGCTCGCGGTCATCGCCCGCCTGCTGCCCACGGTCAAGCGCCCCGACGCCAGCCACAACTTCGACTACCTCGGTGGCGCCGTGTTCACGGTGGCGGTCACGGCCTTCCTGATCGGGCTCACCAACAAGCAGACCAACGACTGGGGCACGCCCGATGTCGGCGGGCTCGTCGTGTTCGGCCTGCTGCTCGGCGCCGTGTTCGTGTTCATCGAGTCGCGGGCCAAGGAGCCCATCGTCCCGCTCGGGCTGTGGAAGGATCGGACCTACGCGTCCTCCATCGTCGCCACGTTCCTCGTGAGCGTGGGGTTCTTCGGGGCGGCGGTCTTCCTGCCGCAATGGTTCCAGTTTGTGCAGGGCGCGACGCCGACCAACTCCGGCCTGTACACGCTGGCGCTGCTGGCCGGCATCATCATCAGCTCCGTGGGGTCCGGGATCCTGGTCTCGAAGACCGGCATGTACAAAGCGGTGATCGTGGCCGGCCTGGCGGTCATGGCCGTGGGCCTGTACCTGATGTCCGGCATCAAGGCGGACACGCCGCTGCCGGTCCTCTGGGCCTGGATGTTCATCACCGGCCTGGGCATCGGGCCCACGCTCGGCGTGTTCACGATCGTCGTGCAGAACGCGGTCCCTGTGCGAGCCCTTGGCGTCGCGACCTCCAACCTCACGTTCTTCCGACAGATCGGTGGATCCGTTGGCCTCGCGGCGCTGGGCACGGTGTTCGCCACCCGCCTGACCGACGAGATCCCGGTCCAGATGGTGACGGCCGGCGTCCCGGCGCAGATGGTGAACCAGTTCGTCAGCCAGGATGGCGGCGCTGCCACCAACTTCGTGCAGGTGGGCGTGGACCTGGGGGCGTCGATCCTCGCGGCGGTGCCTGCGCAGTTCCAGGAGGCCGTCAGGCCGATCATCCCCAACATCGTGTTCGGCATCCACCAGGCCTTCAGCCTCGCGATCGGCCAGGTGTTCCTGATCGGCGTGGGCAGCACCATCGTCGCCCTGCTCGTCGTGACCCTGTTCATGAAGCAGATCCCGCTACGCCAGACCGCCGGCGGGCGCGAGAACCTGGTGGCCCAGGCGATCGAGGAATTGCAGGCGGCCGGAGCGGGCGTCCCCTCCGATCCCGGCGTGATGCCGGAGCCTGCGCTGGACTGAACTCCGCCGCTCATCGCCGCTCACAGCCTCTCGTCCACGCTCCTCCGCGCTCCTCCTCCCGGCCCGGCGTCCCTACGGGCGCCGGTCCCGCTCCATGTCCCGCGCTACCATCGCCACGTGACCGACCTGCTGCCGTTCGATGCACAGCTGCTTGCTCCGGGGGCCGGAGCCGCGCCGTTCCGGGCCGTGCTGTCTCTCGCGGACCTTCCACCGGGCGCCATGCGACGCGTGACCCTCGGCGAGACCGACGTCCTGCTCGCCCACACCTCGCTCGGGGTCTGCGCGGTGGACGACCGGTGCCCGCACATGGCCGCGCCGCTGTCGATCGGTGACCTCGACGGATGTGTCGTGGCCTGTCCGCTCCACAGCGGCAGGTTCGACCTGGCATCGGGCGATCCCGTCCAGATGCCGACGACCGGCGGGCTCAGGCCGGACGGGACCTACGAGCCGGTCTGGTCCCCGCCGGGTCGTGAGCCCAAGGAGGATCCGCCCGGCCGCAAGACCGACGCCCGCCGCCTGACCCGGGTCCGCCGCTTCCGCTACTACCCGGTTCGCATCGTGGATGGCGTCATCGAGGTCGCCGTCCCGGCCTGATCAGGGTGCGGGGACGCCGGCGTCCTCATCGCGCAGGCCGTTGGCCTCCGCATAGGCCGCAATGATCTCGGCGGCCTCGGCCGGGTCGTCGGTCACCCGGAGCAGGTCGAGGTCCTCCGGCGCGATCATGCCGGCCGACAGCTGCACGTCCCGCATCCAGGTGAGGAGTCCGTCCCAGTAGTCGTGGCCCATCAGCACGACCGGGAAGTTGCGGATCCTGCCCGTCTGGATCAGGGTCAGCGACTCGAACAACTCGTCCAGCGTGCCGAAGCCGCCGGGCATGATCACGAACGCGTCCGAGTACTTGACGAACATCGTCTTGCGGGCGAAGAAGTAGTGGAACTCGATCGACAGGTCGAGATACGGGTTGGAGTGCTGCTCCCGGGGCAGCTCGATGTTGCAGCCGATCGACAGGCCGCCGGCCTCCTGGGCACCCCGGTTGGCGGCCTCCATGGAGCCCGGCCCGCCGCCCGTGATGACCGCGAAACCCCGCTGGGCGAGCTCGGCGCCGACCTGCCGGGCCTGCTCGTAGCCCGGGCTCCCGTCGGGGGTCCTGGCCGACCCGAACACGGCGACGGCGCGGCCGACACCAGCGAGTGCCTCGAATCCTTCGACGAACTCGGACAGGATCCGCAGCGCCCGCCAGGTGTCCGTCTCCAGGAAGGCCGCACGGCCACGGTCCGCGGCGAGCAGCTTCTCGTCCTCGGTGCGCTGGTCCTGGCGCAGGCGGGCGTGGGTCTCGGGGCGCATGGACACGCGGCCGAGGCGCATGGTGCGCGTCGACGGACGATGGCTGGGGTCGTGATCCGTCATGAGGTGAGGATGCCACCCCGCGCAACGTCACGCGACCGTCGGACGTCTCAACCGCCGGCAACGACACGCGGCCCCGGGCGCCGGGCCGCGCCGAGCCGTATTGGCGCCGACCCCCAATGCAGGTGCACCGCCATGCGCTCGGTCAGCCAGCCGGTACGCCGCCACCGCGGATGGACGCTCCTGACGGTCCTCTTCGCCACCCTCTTGGTCGTCGGGTGCGACACGGGCCCCGCTCCCTCGTCGCCACCGACCGCCGCGGCGGCGTTCCAGACGCCACCAGCGTCGACAGTGCCCGCTCCGCCCACGGTCCCGGGCACGGCATCGACAACGACGCCCGCGCCGACCTCATCGCCGGTCGCGACCTCGGATGGAGCGCTGGTCCCCGGGGCCATTGCCGTGACCGTGTCCGACCGGCTTCGAGTCCGTTCTGAACCCCGCGTGGCCGCCGACTCACTGAAGCTCCAGCCCGTGCTGCCCATCGGAACGCAGCTGGTGGTCACGGCCGGCCCGGTCCAGGCCTCCGACTACACGTGGTTCCGGGTGGCGCCGCTCGAGGTGACGCTGGCCGGCGGCGTGGACCAGGGCTGGGTAGCCGTCGCAGACCACGATGGCACACCCTGGGTCGCGCTCGCCGGGGACGCGACCCCGGGCTTCGAGCTGGCCGCGGCCGACCTGACGCGCGGAACGCCGTCCGTCGCCGCCGCGAAGGCCCAGGCTGCGGCCAACAACAAGTTCGGCATCGCGCTCTACAAGCGCATGCTCAAGGATCCGGACCTCGGCCTGGCCGGCACGGGGGTCGTCGTCTCGCCCGCAAGCGTCGTGACGGCGCTCGCCATGGCCCGCGCAGGCGCGAAGGGCGCCACGGCTGCCGAGATGGACAAGGTCCTGCGCGTGGACGGCTGGAACCGACTCGGCGACGGCCTGAGCTCGTTGAACCAGCTCCTGGGCTCGCGCGACGCGACGTGGAAGGACTACGCAGACGCCGACCAGCCACACCAGCTGGCGCTACGGATCGCGAACATGGCGTTCGGCCAGCGCGACTACTCGATCGAGGCTGCCTACCTCGACCGGATCGGCAGGACGTTCGGGTCCGGGCTCGGTCTCGTCGACTACATCAATGATGCGGACGGCGCGCGCAACGCCATCAATGCCTGGGCGAGCCGTCAGACGCTGGGCCGGATCCCGTCGTTGCTGGCGCCTCCGAACGTGTCGGAGCAGACGCGTCTGATCCTCGTCAACGCGATCTACCTCAAGGCCGAGTGGGCGATGCCGTTTGACGTAGACCAGACGCAGAGCCGCACCTTCACGACCCTGGCCGGGAGTCGGGCGCAGGTACCGACGATGTACCAGGCCGGCGGCCAGGACCTTCCGCTCGCGACCGGCGATGGATGGCGCGCCACCGAGCTCCGGTACCTGGCGCCCAACGGCTCGTCGGAGCTCGCGATGACGATGATCCTGCCCGACGACATCCGGACGTTCGAAGAATTGCTCGACGCGGCAACACTGGCCCAGGTTCAGCAGCGGCTCAACGCCGAGCGCAGGCGGCTCACCAAGCTCGAGTACACGGCGGCAGACTGGGCGGACATGCGCTGCGGGACGTACCCGTACAGCGTCAACCTCTACCTCCCGAAGTTCGGGATCGACACCCGCGCCAACCTGATCCCGTCGCTGCGGGCGCTGGGGATGGAGGTGCCGTTCGATGGCGTGGCTGCTGACTTCTCGGGCATCACGGCCACCGACCCGCTCCACATCGGCATGGTGATCCACCAGGCGAACATCGACGTCGACGAGAGCGGCACCGAGGCAGCCGCGGCAACGGCGATCGGCATGGACACCACCGGCGGTTGCGGCGGCCCGTCAGCCCGGACGACGAAGACGCTGCGCCTCCACAAGCCGTTCCTGTTCCTGCTCCGGGATGTCCAGACCGGCGCCATCCTGTTCATGGGCCGGGTCGTGGACCCGACGCAGCGCTAGCGCGGCTTGGCCAGCCACGCCTTCCAGGCCGTCTCGTCCTTGCCGGCGGTGACCTCGTCGCCGTAGCGGACCAGGGGCAGGCGGATCAGCCGCGGATCCGCGAGGAGGCGGCTCGTGATCCCCGCCGCGTCGGTCGAGAGATACGCCAGGCCCTGCTCCTTGTAAGGCCGGCTCTCGGTGTCCAGCAGCGCCGCCGCGCCCAGCCGGTCGGTGAAACGTCGCAGCTCCCCCGGCGCGATCGACTTCTTGCGCAGGTCCACGAAATGGACCACGATCCGCCGCTCGCGGAAGAACCGGAGGGTGTTGCGCGTGGCGTTATTGTCCTCGAGCCCGAACACCTGGATGTTGGGCATCTTCTTCGTGGGCACCTTGCCCAGCGGTGCGGGCATCGCTCAGGCCCCCACGGGCTCGAGGGCGATCACCGGGATGCGCCGCTGCGTCCACTGTGCGTACAGTTCGTAGCCCGGATAGCCGTGCGCGGCCAGCGACCACAGGCGATCACGCTCGGCACCGTCCGTCTCGCGCGCCCGAACCGGGCGCACGTCGCGTCCCACTCGGACCGTCGCGTCAGGGTTGGCGCGCAGGTTGCCGACCCAGGCGGGCTCGCGGTCGTCACCAGCATTGGAGCCGATCACCACCAGGCGTGTGCCGTCCTCGAACGCATAGAGCGGGATCTCGCGGCCCCTGCCTGTCCTGCGGCCGGTGGTCATGACGATCACGTTGAGCACGCCGAGGTTGCGGCCGAACAGCCAGCGCCCTCCGGTCAACCGGTAGAGGGGCGCATGGACCCGGGAGACGATCCGGCTGGTGCCGATCCTGCCGATCAGCAGGTAGAAGCGCGCGGAGTGACGGGTCGTCATGGGAGCGCAGGGTAACGCGCCTCCCGCGTACCATGGGCGGTCAGGAGGTTCCTCGTGACGATCTGGTTCACCGTGCAGCTCGACGACCGCCCCGGGGCGCTGGCGCAAGTCGCCCAGGCGCTGGCCGATCGCGGCGTCAACATCACCGGGATCGTGGGCGTCGCCGAGGACACCGACGGCGCGCTGATGCTCACCACAAGCGACGCCGGCGCGACCCGGGAGGCGTTCACCGCACTCGGCATCACCTTCGACGAGCACGACCCGACGAGCGGCCAGGAGCCGACCGGGCTGTCCATCGCCGACATCGTTGCCGGCTACGCGTCCTAGCCCGATGCCCCGTCGACCGCAGCCCCTGCCACCCGCGGTCGCCGTCCGCCTGGAGGTCGTCGACCATCCCGGCACGATCGGCGTCATCGCCGCGGCCGTCGCCGGCGCGGGAGGGCGGGTCCGGACCCTATCGACCGTGCGCCGCGCCGGACGAGCCGGACCCGAACCCGAATCCGCCGCGACCGTCGACGTGGAGCTGGAGGTCGAGGACGCCGACGAGCAGGCCATCGTCGCCGCGCTCGAGCCACTCGCCGGGGTCGTGACCATCCACATGACCCGGCCGTTGGGCAAGGTGTTCGGCAAGCGCGTGATCGTCGTGGGCGGAGGCGCACAGGTCGCGCAGGTGGCCCTGGGCGCCGTCACGGAGGCCGACCGCCACAACCTGCGCGGCGAGCGGATCTCCGTGGACACGATCCCCCTGGTGGGCGAGGAGCCGATCGCGTCCGCCGTGCGAGCCGTGGCAGACCTGCCGCGCGCCCGGATGCTGGTCCTCGCGGGCTCCATCATGGGCGGCCAGATCAGCACGGCCGCCGACGAGCTACGCGCGGTTGGGATCCCCATCATCGCCCTCAACATGGTGGGCTCCATCACCGAGCACGTCGACCTGGTGGTCAGCGACCCGGTCCAGGCCGGCACGATGGCCGTGATGGCCGTCGCGGATACCGCGACGTTCGACCTGGCCAAGCAGAAGGGTCGCAGGTACTGAGGCAGGCTGGGCTCATGGAGATCTCCAGGCGCAGGACTCGGGGCACCGGTGGCTCCCTCGTCGTCCTCCTCGTCGTCCTCCTCGCGGCGTCGGGATGTGGCACCGGGCCAACCACGAGCACCCCGGATGTCGCGACCTCGGCGCCGGCCGGAGCGGCCGAGACCCTGCTCCCGGATGCGTCGGATGCTTCGAGTGCACTGACGGCCTTCTCGAAGCTCACCGCGTCCGATGACCTGACCTTCCATCTCGATGAGACCGCCACCGGTGGCGGCGCCGCGCAGGGCGTGGCGGCGAACCTGGCGATGGACGTCGCGGGGGGCGAGTTCGCGGCGATCATGAAGGTCGCCGGCAAGACGCTCCAGCTCCGGATGGTCAACGGCAAGGCCTGGGTGAAGGTCCCGGGCAAGAAGTGGCTCCGCGGCAACGCGAACCAGACGACCGCCTCGGACCTGACAAACCCGTGGCTCTACCTGTGCTGGCTCAACGACCTTGTCTACACCGGACACCCGGCGGATCATGCCGACGCCTACGCCTTCGAATGCGACCGCGGGTACCCGTACCAGACGCTGAGCATGCGCCAGCTGGGGCAGACGGCCACCATGCGGACGATGTCCCTCGTCCTTGCGGCGGACGGCACGCCCATCGAGATGCGGATGGAGGGCGACGGCCCAACCGGGGCCGGAGTCCCGACGACCTTCGAGGCGACGATGGCCTTCAGCAAGGTCGGCGAGGAGATCACGATCAAGGCGCCGAGATAGGGGGTTGCATGCGCATCGCCACCTGGAACGTCAACTCGCTCAAGGCCCGGCAGGAGGCCGTGGAGCGCTGGCTGGCCAAGGCGGAGCCGGACGTCCTGCTGATCCAGGAGACGAAACTGTCCGACGCCGACGCGCCGGTCATGCCGATGCGCATGCTCGGCTACGAGATGGCCCACCACGGCGAGGGCCGCTGGAACGGGGTGGCGATCCTGTCCCGCGTGGGCATCGATGACATCGTGACCAACTTCGGCGACGGTCCCGTCAGGGACTCCTCGGCCGGTGCGGCCATCGCGCTGTCCGAGGACGACTTCGACCCGTTCGGCGAGGCGCGGATGGTGTCCGCGGTCTGCGGTGGGGTCCGCGTGGCCAGCCTCTATGTCCCCAACGGGCGTGAGGTCGGCTCCCCGTTCTACGAGGGCAAGTTGCGCTGGTTCGAGCGGCTCTCCCGCTGGCTGGCCGAGACGCGCTCGCCGGACGAGCCCCTGGTCCTGGCCGGCGACTTCAACGTCACCCCGGCCGACATCGATGTCTGGAGTCCGACAAAGGCGCACGGAGGCACACACGTGTCCGCACCAGAGCGGGACGCGCTGGCCCGGCTGCGCGCCTGGGGCCTGGTGGACACCTACCGGACGCAGCGGCCGGAGGCGGGCCGGTTCTCGTGGTGGGACTACCGGGCAGGGATGTTCCACCGTAACCAGGGCATGCGGATCGACCTGCTGTACGCGACGGCGCCCGTTGCCGCGAGGGTGGTCTGGACGGAGATCGACCGCGAGGCGCGCAAGGGCCCGCCGACCCCGTCGGATCACGCCCCGGTCGTGATCGATCTGGACGAGGCAGGGCGCGAGTTCGACCCGGGCTGGACCGGGGCCCTGGAGCGCATCGCCGCACGGACCAAGCCGCGCCCCTGAGGTTCCCGACGTGGCGGGTCACGGTGGGACCCCGCTGACCGCGGGTCCTATCCCGTCGACATCGCGAGCGGCGCGGTCCCCCACTCCAGCTGCGCCGCGTCGCCGCTGACCACGGTCCCGGCTTCGCCACGGAGCATCGCGCCCGCGTCCGCGAGCGCCCCGATCGCCGCGAAGCCGCTGTTTGCCCGGACGAAGCGGCACGCGGCCTCCACCTTGGGCCCCATCGACCCCGCGGCAAACGTGCGTGCGGCCATCTCGTCCGGGGCCGCGCGGTGGATCGGCCAGGCCGACGGCGTGCCCCAGTCCGCGTAGACGGCGTCCACGTCGGTCAGCATCAGGAACGCGTCCGCGTGGAGCGAGGTTGCGAGCAGCGCGCCGGCAAAGTCCTTGTCGATCACCGCCTCGACACCCTCGTACCCACCGCCGGGGATGGCGGAGACCGGGATACCGCCGCCGCCGGCGCAGACGACGATCACCCGCTCCCGGACCAGCAGCTCGATGACCGACAGCTCCACGATCTCCTGCGGCTGCGGCGACGGGACCACGCGCCGCCACTTGTTGCCGTCCGGGGCGATCTTCCACGACTTCTCGGCGGCGTGGCGCTCGGCTTCCTCCCGGTCGTACACGGGCCCGATCGGCTTGGTCGGGCGGTCGAATGCAGGGTCCGCTGGATCCACGGCGATCCGCGTGAGAATCGTCGCCATCGGCCGGCCGGGCGCCAGCAGGTTGCCCAGCTCCTGCTCCAGGAGGTAGCCGATCATGCCCTCGGTCTCCGCATCGAGGATGTCCAGCGGATACTCCTCGTCGGGCTTGTAGGCGGCGTTCTGGAGCGAGAGCAGCCCCACCTGCGGCCCGTTGCCGTGGGTGAGGATCAGGTCGTGTTCGAGTGCGATGGGCAGGAGGGCCCGTGCGGCCACTGCCACGTTGGCCCGCTGGTTCTCGGCCGTCATCGGCTGGCCGCGACGGAGGAGGGCGTTGCCGCCCAGTGCCGCGACGACGCGCATCAGCGCACCCCTTCCCGGCTGAGCGTGGCGACCAGCACGGCCTTGATCGTGTGCATCCGGTTCTCGGCCTGGTCGAACACGATCGAGTGCTCCGACTCGAAGACCTCGTCCGTGACCTCCATGGCCGTCAGGCCATGGCGCTCGAACATCTTGCGGCCAACCTCCGTCTCGAGATCATGGAACGCCGGCAGGCAGTGCATGAACCGCGCGTCGGGGCGGCCCGTCATCGCCATCAGTGCGGCGTCCACCTGGTACGGGCGCAGGAGAGCGATCCGCTCGTCCCACGTGGCCTCGGGCTCGCCCATCGACACCCAGACGTCCGTGTAGACGACATCGGCCCCGGCGACCCCGGTCTCGATCGCATCCGTGACCGTGATTCGGGCTCCGCTCTCTCGGGCGCGCTCCCGGGCGAGGGCCAGGAAGTCGTCGCGCGGCCACACGGCCCGTGGCGCGACGATCCGCAGGTCCATGCCCATCGTGGCGCAGCCGAGCAGCAGCTCGTCACCCATGTTGCCGTGGGCGTCACCGACGTAGGCCAGGGCCACCTCCGACAGTGGCCTCGCCAGGTGCTCCCGGATGGTGAGCAGGTCGGCCAGGACCTGGGTCGGGTGATCCTCGTCCGTGAGGCCGTTGTAGACCGGCACCCCGGAATACGTGGCCAGCGCCTCCACGTCTACCTGGTGGAAGCCACGGAACTCGATGGCGTCGTAGACGCGTCCCAGGACGCGTGCCGTGTCCTTGACCGATTCCTTCTTGCCGACATGGCTGCCCGTCGGCCCCAGGTAGGTGACATGCGCACCCTGGTCATAGGCGGCCACCTCGAACCCGATCCGGGTCCGGGTGCTGTCCTTCTCGAAGATCAGCGCAATCGAGCGGCCGACGAGGCGCCTGACCTCCCGATGGTCGCGCTTCTCCTGCTTGAGACGGGCCGCCAGCTGGAGGAGGTGCTCGATCTCGTCCGCGGTGTAGTCGCGGAGGGACAGGAAGGAGCGCCCGAACAGGTCGGCACCAACGTCGAGAGCCATGGCCGGACTCCGGGTCTGGTGGCGCAGCAACGGGTCGGGGCCCGGACGCGCCGTGCCGGCGTCCGGGTCGAAGTAGCCCGAGGGTGCGCCCGGGGTACTCCCGGGGGCAAGAGTCGATTCGGCCCATTCGGAGCGGGCGGGTCGGACCCGCTCAGGTCGATTCCATAATCCCGGCGCGGATCGACCGCAGCGCGAATGCCTGGATCGCGAGCGCGATCGCGCCGCCCGCCACAAACGCAGGAACGACACCGATGGCGGTAAGGGCGGGCTGCACCACGACCCAGAAGGCGATCGTCCCGAACAGCCCCTTGAGCAGGCCGCGCACCACGTCCGCCGCACCCGCCGGCCCCTCGTGCAGCTGGGTGAACACGGCAAGCACGGTGACATAGACCGGGTATGTCGCCAGCAGCCCGCTGACCGATGCCCCCAGCAGGGGCGCGACGGCCGTGAGCGTGACCACGATCGCCGTCCCCACGATGACGCGAGCCGGCAGGTCCCATGACGGGTGTGGCGCCTCCGAGCGCAGGCCCCGGTCGGACGGCAACAGGCGCAGCCCCAGGGCGACCGCCACCACGGACATGACCGCGAGGAGCGCAAACGGCAGCCCCAGGAGTGGCTGCACGGCCACGCCCAGCGCGACGTAGACCGCCGTCCCCGCCAGCACGGCGGCCGCCGGACCCCATCGGCACGCCGCCACGAATGCAAGGCTCCAGGCTCCCAGGATCCCCAGCCCTGTGAGCGTCCCGGTGGCCGCGGTCGCCGCGAAGGCCGCACCCTCGCCGAGCGCCAGGAAGAAGATCACCGGTGCCGAGGTCAATGGCAGCGCCACGATCCAGCCCCCCACCGACGCACCCCAGTGACGGGCGGCGACGCTGGCGCCCCCGACGATCAGGGGGGTGAGGACGAGCTTGAGGAGCAGAAGCGGCACGCTGCCATGCTAGCGGGCGGCGCGGGACCTCCGTCCGCCGGACGGTTTGGACGGCGGCACGTCATACCGGTCACGGACCGTTGGCCGGCCAGTGATCGGATCGCCGGCGTAGCGGGCGGCGACCATGAGGTCGAACGCCTGCACCGATGGCTCGTTGTTCGAGTACCGGCCGGCGGTCCACGACCGCGATCGAGTGCCTCGCTGCTGGAGCTCGCACACGTGCCAGTCCTGGCGGTTGGTGAGGTCCCAGAACTCGATCGGCTCGGACGGGTCGAAGTCCGGACGGGCGATGGTGTCCGCCTCGAACAGCCATTCACAGACGACCCTGGTGCGGTCCGCGTCCAGCGGCTCGAGGCGGTGGACGAGCAGGTAGTCCGGGTGGATCGAGAGGAAGGTGAGCGGCCACAGGACGTAGTAGTAGATGCGCTCCTCGTCCTCCGTCGTGATCCCGCACATGGGCGGCCGGCCGTGGCGCGACCCGTGGCCGCCGTCCAGCGCCATCGTCTCGGCGCCATCCACCAGCTCCATGTAGCCGCCCTGCCACGCGCCGTCGGGATCGAAGTCCGCGCCAAGGTCGTACGGCGTCAGCTTGTTGAGCTGGGGATGGACGCCGGGGCAGTGGTAGCACTCGCTGTAGTTCTCGGCGATGAACTTCCAGTTGGCGGCGACGTCGTAGTCGATGCGCTTCGCGACGCGCAGGGTTGTGAAATCGAAGCGCTCGAACTGGTCCTGGAGGTCCCCGAGCTGCACCGCGAGTGGCGGGGTCACGGCCTCGTCGGCGAAGCACAGGAAGACGAAGCCCTGCCAGGTCTCGACGCGGATCGGGGTGAGGCCGAAGGTCTCGAGGCTGAAGTCCTCGAGGTCCTCGGTGTGCTTGGCCCGGACGAGCCTGCCCTCGAGGTCGTAGATCCAGGCGTGGTAGGGACACTGGAAGCGGACGGCCGTGCCGCACTCCCGTTCCTCCACCGCGGTCCCCCGGTGGCGGCACACGTTGTAGAAGGCACGGACCACCCCGTCCCGGCCGCGCACGATGATCACGTTCTCACCGTCGATGTCCACGAGCCTGAAGCTGGTGGGCTCGAGCACGTCCTCCTCGCGGGCGACCAGCACCCAGTCCCGGCGGACGATGTGCTCGCGCTCCCACTCGAGGACGGCGGGATCCTGGTAGGTGCGGGCGGGAAGGAGGGAGGCGGCACGGTATTCGCGGCGGACACGTGCCAATTCCGCAGGAGTCAGGACGCTCATCGGGGCATTCTGCCGATCCGGCGGCCACTCGCCAAGACGCTGGTGCACCCGGCGAGTCGCGGCTGGCACACTACGCCGCCATGGCAGGCATCGGTGCACGGATACGGACGACGGGACGCGTCGCGGTCGAGGCCGCCCGCAACCCGAGGCTCCGGCGTGTCGAGCTTGCCTTCCTGGCCTTCAATGCGGTCGAGTACGGATCGTGGGTGGCCATCCTCATCTATGCCTACGCGGCCACCGGGCCGGCCTCGGTCGGGGTGGTCGCGGTCATCCAGCTTGTCCCGGCCGCGATCGTCGCCCCCTTCGCGGCCACCCTCGGCGACCGCTACCCGCGGGAACGCGTGCTGCGCGGCGCCTACCTCCTCATTGCGGTGCTCACGGGCCTGACCGCCACCGGCATGCTGCTGGACTGGACACCGGTTGGCGTGTACCTCGCGGCCGTCCTGGCTTCGATGTCCCTGACGCTCGTGCGACCCTCCCACAACGCCCTGCTTCCCTCGCTCGCGCGGACCCCGGAGGAGCTCACGGCGGGCAACGCGGTCACGAGCATCGCGGAGGCCGGAGGGCTGCTCCTGGGGCCGCTTGCGGCGGCCGCCATCCTGACGACCGCGACGCCCGGCGCCGTCCTTGCCCTCATGGCCGTCGCCGCCCTCGTCGGCGGCGTGCTGATCATCGGCCTCCGCCCGGACCGGGGACGGGTGGCAATACCCGGTGCCGATGGCCTTGCGGTCGGCGCCGCCGGGGTGACACGGACCGTCGATCCGCTCGGACGTGCGGTGATGGCCGGCTTCCGTGCGCTGGAAGCCGATGCCGATGCCCGGCTGGTGGTATGGATCCTCGCCTCGCGGATGCTGTTGATCGGCGTCGCCGACGTCCTGTTCGTGTCATTGGCGATCGATGTGTTCGGAACCGGCGAGTCGGGTGCGGCCCTGCTCTCAGCAGCCCTTGGTGCCGGCGGGCTCATCGGTGGCGCAGCCGCCTTCATGCTCGTGGGACGCCGGCGGATTGCGCCGATCCTGCTCGCGTGCGCCGTCGCATGGGGCCTTGCCTTCGGGATCATGGGCATCCTGGGATCCGGGGTCGCGGCGCCGCTGCTGCTGATCGCCGGTGGCGTCGGCCTGACCATCATGGACGTCGCCGGGCGCACGATCCTCCAGCGCGGCGTACGCGACGAGGTCCTGGCCCGCGTGTTCGGGATTCTCGAGGGGCTGATGATGGCGGCACTGGCCGGCGGTGCGATCCTGGTGCCCATCGTCGTCGGGATCACGGGCGTGGGCGGCTCGGTCATCGTCTTCGCGTTGCTGCTACCCGTGATCGCCGTGCTCGCATGGCCCGGTCTGCGGGCCCTGGACCGGCGGGCCATGGTGCCGGGCCGGGAGATCGCACTGCTACGCCACCTCAGCCTGTTCGAGGCACTCGACCCGCCGGCGATGGAGACGCTCGGGCGTGCCGCGACATGGGTTTCGATGCCGGCGGGCACCCAGATCATCCGGGAGGGCGACGCCGGCGACTGCTTCTACGTCCTCGAGTCCGGCTCGGTCACGGTCAGTCGGGGCGGTACCGTGATCCGGACCCTGGCGGCACCCGGCGCCAGCTTCGGCGAGATCGCCCTGCTCCGGGATGTGCCCCGGACTGCAAGCGTGACGACGGACGAGCCCACGACGCTCCTGGTGCTAGGCCGCGAAGCCTTCCTTGCCGCGGTGACCGGCCACCCGATCGCGGCAGCCCGAGCGCACGACTCGGTCGAGGCCGTCCTGAGCGCGGATCGCGAGCCGCCGACGGAGTGAGCGGCCCCGGCGGCGCGCGCCTCGGCCGCGGCGGCGGCGCGCGCTTCGGCCGCGGTCCCGCCGCTCGAACCCGGCCCGCTACAGGCGGATCAGGTCCTGGAGCTCCGAGACCAGGATGGTCGCCCCGCTGTAGCTCACGACCTGCTCCCGCCAGTCACGAAGCCGGCCCTCCAGGACGAGCGGCACGTCCACCTCGCGGCCCGAGCAGTTGGCCCTGTACACGTCCACCACGGCCGGGACCGATTCGTCGCTGAGGGCCATGATCAGCGTCACGTTGGCCGTGTCCAGGAACCCGCCCATGGAGGCGATCCGCGTAAACCGGTAGCCCTCGTTGCGCAGGGCGTCCGAAACGCCGTCCGCGTCGCTCTCCTGTACGAACGCCACCAGCAGCTTCATTCCCGTTTGCCTCCCAGAACCCGGCGTCGTCCACGCCTGGCCTGCCCATCTTCCCACGGCCGGGCAGCCGACGCCGCCGCGCCGGGTCAGTCCTCCTGCTGCTGTCCCGGCCCGAGGATCCTCGTCACCAGTCGCCGGTCGCTGGCCGTCTCGGTGCGCCAGCCACGGACGGTGCGGGTGCCGTCGTTCGCGTAGCGGTCCGCGACCATGATGTCGAACGCGTGGACCGAGGCCTCCTGGTTGGAGTAGCGGCCGGCGGTCCAGGAGCGGCTCCGGGTGCCCTGCTGCTGCATCGCCACCACGTGGTAGTCCTCGCGGTTGGTGGTGTCCCAGAACTCGACGACGCCCGAGATCTCGATGGTGTCGACCTTGTCGGCCTCGACGTAGAGGTCGCAGTGGACGGTGGTGCGGTTGGGACCGTCCGGCCACGCCTGGTGCGTGAGCACGTAGTCCGGGTGGACCGAGACGATCAGGTTCGGCCACAGGATGTAGTAGTAGATCCGTCGCGCCTCTGCCTCGTCGCGGGCGTAGAGGAGCGGTCGGCCATCGCGGGTCCCGCTGATCGACATCGTCTCGCAGCCCTCGGCGAAGGGCATCCAGCCGCCCTTCCACGGCCCTTCGGCAAGGAAGTCCTCACCCAGGTCGTAGGGCGTGAGCCGGTTGAGCATCTTGTGGACCGGCGGGCAGTGGTAGCACTCGCTGTAGTTCTCGGCCACGATCTTCCAGTTGGCGGCGACGTCGTACGTCATCCGCGCGGCCCGCCGCAGCGTGCTCATGTCGCGCCCGAAGCCCTCGTGGTGCTCGAACCAGTCTCCCAGGTAGTCGTGCAGTGGCGGGGTCACGGCCTCGTCGGCGAAGCACAGGAAGACGAAGCCCTGCCAGGTCTCGACGCGGATCGGGGTGAGGCCGAAGGTCTCGAGGCTGAAGTCCTCGAGGTCCTCGGTGTGCTTGGCCCGGACGAGCCTGCCCTCGAGGTCGTAGATCCAGGCGTGGTAGGGACACTGGAAGCGGACGGCCGTGCCGCACTCCCGTTCCTCCACCGCGGTCCCCCGGTGGCGGCACACGTTGTAGAAGGCACGGACCACCCCGTCCCGGCCGCGCACGATGATCACGTTCTCACCGAACACGTCGCGCAGGATGAACGAGGTCGGTTCGGCAACCTCCTCGGCGCGGGCCACCGCGATCCAGTCTCGGAGGAAGATCTCGTCGATCTCCCAGTCGTAGACCGCCTGGTCGTGGTACGCACGGGCGGGCAGCAGCGTCGCCTGGCGGAACGGCGCGCGAATCCGCGCGATCTCCTCGGGCGCGATGGGGGCCGGCGTGCGGGGCGTCGCGGGGACGCCTGGAACGGCGGGGACGTCGAGGGCCAACTGCGGATCTCCTGCGGGCTCCGGGGATCGTAGCGGAGGACGGCCGGGTCACGCACGGAGAGTGCCGCCAGCGCAGTGCCGCGGGCCCGAATGTCAGTCCAGCGACACCGTCTGGTGCCAGGCCGGCACCTCCACGGGCAGCCCCAGCTCCGCCACCTTGGGCGCAATCGCGGCCTGTGCGGGCGGATCGCCATGGACCAGGTATACGCGTGCCGGCACGCCCGGGTCCCCCGCCTTGCGGCCGCGGATGAACCCGCCGAGCCAGGCCAGCAGCTCCGGCTCATCAGCGTGGGCCGAGAACCCGTCGAGCGACCGGATCGTGGCCCGAACCGGCATGTCCCGGCCGTTGATCCGGGCCCGTTCGGCGCCCCGCATCAGGTGCCCTCCGAGCGTGCCCTCGCCCTGGTAGCCCACGAACAGGACCGTCGCCTTCGGGTCGTCGAGCATGTTCTCCGCGTGGCCCACGGATCGGCCGCCGGTGAGCATCCCGTTGGACGCGACGATCATGTAGGGCGGCTGGGCGCGCTCGATCCGCTCCGACTCGTGGTAGTTCTGGATCACGTGCTGTCCCGGGTAGTCGAGTGGCGCGTCGTGCTCCCGCAGCAGGGTCGCGGTCTCCTCGTCGTACGCCTCGGGATGAGCCCGGTAGATGTCGGAGGCGGCCTTCGCCATCGGCGAGTCGAGATAGAGCGGCAGATGCGGGATCCGCTCCGCCGCCAGGAGCCGGCCGAGCTCCCACACGATCTCCTGCGTCCGTCCGATGGCGAACGACGGGATGAGCAGGACACCCCGCTTGCGGGCCGTCTCGTTGACCACATCGGCGAGCTTGTCGATGGCGACTTCGGCTGCCTCGTGCTCGCGCCCCCCGTAGGTGGACTCGCAGACCACGACATCGGCCTCGGTCATGGTCGTCGGATCGCGCAGGATGGGCGTCCCGGGTCGCCCCAGGTCGCCCGAGAAGACGACGACCGTGTCCCGTCCCCCGCCCGGCCGCGACAGGCGCATACGGACGATGGACGAGCCCAGGATGTGGCCGGCGTCCACCAGGGTGACGTGGATCCCCTGGGCCACCTCGTGCTCGGCGCCGTACGGGATCGGGCGGATCAGGGGCAGCGTCGCCCCTGCGTCGTCCTCCGTGTACAGCGGGTCGCCAAAGTCGAGCTCCACCTCGGGGCCGGCCGCCCGCAGCAGGTCCTCCGGGTCGGGCCCGCCTGGGCTGGCCGCACCCTCCGCCGCCAGCTCCACGACCTCCTCGAATGCGTGCTCGTCGCGGGCCTCGAGCTCAGCGGCACGACCCGGGTCACGACGCTCGCGCCTGGCGGCGCGCTTCGCGAACTCCTCCTGGAGTCGAGCGGAATCCAACAGCACCAGCCGGGCCAGCTCTGCCGTGGCGGCCGTGCACACGATCGAGCCCCGGAAGCCCTCGCGGACGAGCACCGGCAGCAGCCCGCAGTGATCGAGGTGGGCGTGGGTGAGGACCACGGCATCGAGCGTGCGCGGGTCCAGGCCCAGGGGCACCCGGTTGCGGACGGTCTCGTCGGGGCCGCCCTGGAACATGCCGCAGTCCACCAGGACCCGGGCGTGGCCCGTGTCCACCAGGTGTCGGGATCCGGTGACCGTTCGCGCCCCGCCGAGAAATGAGAGTTCCATGCGCGGATCGTGACACACGGGCCGATCCGGAGTCGGGTGCGTGCGACGATGAGCCGGTGACTCCCGCCGACCGCCTCGCCGACCTCGAGGCCGCCTACCTCGCGGCCCGAGACGCGCGCGACCGGCTCGACGTCGCCCGCGCGACCGGCGAACCGGCCGCTACCGCCGAGCTGGAGGCTCGGGCGAAGGCGACATCGGGTGCCGTGCACGCCGGTCTTGCCACGTTCGACGTCGATCCCGATGCCGGCGACGACGCCGGCGCCATGGCCGCGGACGCCCGCCTGGCCGCCGAGGATCAGCGCGCCTTGAGCCGCATGCGCGATGGCATGGCCGAGGCCGACGGCTACAGCCTCCCGATCCCCCCGGAGGCAGCGGCGGGCGCGTGTCAGGACGATCGCGAGTGGCAGCGGCTGATCGCCGATGGCGGCGAGCCGCTCCACCGGCACCTGGAAGCCTGCTACGGGGCGACCGCAGAAACGCTCGAGGCGGGCGAAGAACGGCTGTCGCGACCGCAGGTGCTCGCCCGGCTGGGCTCGGAGCCGGATCCGAGGCTGCGGAGGGACCTGTTCCTGGCCCTGGAGCCGCTGTGGGTCGTCGTCAACGGGGACGACGCGGGCCGCTCCCCCTATCGGGCACTGGTCCGCGGGGCAGCGGAGGAGGCTCGTGGAGGGCGCTCGCGGCTGGACGCCAACGCCAACGCCCTCGGCGTGACCACTGGCGACATCGCGGCGTGGGCGCAGGGCGTGCTGGAGGCGTGGCGGATCGCGGTCGTCGAGCCGGCTCGTGCCGCCGGCGAACCGGCGCTCGAGCCCTGGGACTGGTGGTGGCTCGCCGGCGAGGTCCAGAGGGCCGTCGGACCGCTACCGCTGGCGGACATCCTGGCGGTCAACCGCGCCGTGTACGCCTCCCTGGGCGCCGACCTCGACGAGCTGGGAGTTCGCTTCGACATCACGCCCCGGCCCGGACGGCCCCCAGTCCCGGTGGCCTTCACGACGTTCGGCGGCCGGCCGCACCGTCGCTCGGACGGCAGCTGGTCACCGGGTCGGCCCACCGTCATGGCCACCTATGTCGACGGTGGGCTGGGTGAGCTTGCCGAGCTCATCCACGAGACCGGGCACGCGATCCACATCGCCGCCATCCGGACCCGCCCCGCCTTCGCGGACTGGCCGGACGCCGACGCGCTCACGGAGGCATTGGCCGACATCGTCGCCTTCAACGTGGCAGATCCCGCGTGGCTTCGACGCTGGCTGCCGGGGCATTCCGAGGTTCCAGCGGCTGCGGCCGCCCGCAGCCACTACGCCGGCGTCGCCATGGACGCGGCCTGGACGATGTTCGAGATCCGGATGCTCGAGGACCCGGACCGCCGGCCGAACGAGGTCTGGACCGATCTCACGTCCACGTGCCTGGGGATGGCCCCGCATCCCGAGTGGTCGTGGTGGGCGATCCGTGGCCAGCTGGTGCAGGAGCCCGGCTACATGGCCAACTACGCGATTGGGGCCGTGCTGGCGGCGGCGATGCGGGCCGCCATCCATGCTGCGCGCGGTGACTGGGCCGGCGGCGATCCGGGCTGGTACGCGTGGCTGCGGGGCCGGATCCTGCGGTTCGGGCGGGAGCGATCCGCCGGAGATGCGGTCGAGCACATGCTTGGCCACCCACCGACAGCCGACGCCCTGCTCGCCGAGATCGCACGCGCCGCACCACCGGACTGATCGCCGGGGGCCGCCCGTGGCGCACCCCGTGCACCGGTACCATGCGCAGGGTGTCCGAACCCGACTCCCGCTGGTCCCTCTCCGTCGTGCTACCGCGGCTTCCGGGCCTCCTCGTGGGACTCGTGATGTTTGGGGTGGGCATCGCCGCGATGGCCCAGGCCGGCATGGGCCTCGGGCCCTGGGAGGTCTTCCACCAGGGCATCAGCCGGCTGACCGGGCTGCCACTGGGCACGGTGAGCATTCTCCTGGGGATCCCCATCCTGGCGGCGTGGTGGCCGCTTGGCGAGCGGCCCGGCATCGGCACGATCCTCAACATCGCCCTGATCGGCACCTCCACCAACGTGGCCCTGGGCATCATCCCAGCGGCCGCGGAGCTTCCGCAGCAGCTGGCGATGATGCTGGCCGGCGTCGTCACGATCGCGATCGGAAGCGGCCTGTATCTCGCGTCCGATCTCGGGCCGGGCCCGCGCGACGGGCTGATGACCGGCCTGCACCTGCGCTTCGGCTGGTCGATCCGCAACGCACGGACCGGCATCGAGCTGAGCGTCCTGGCCCTGGGGTTTCTCGCCGGCGGGACGATCGGCCTGGGCACCGTGGTGTTCGCGCTGGGGATCGGCCCGCTGGTGCAGGGGGCGCTGAGGCTGTTCGACCGCGAGGGGCGCGTCTCACGTCGCCGGCGTGCGGTGCTCGAAGCGCGCGGTGACATCGGGGACTGAGGGACCGAGGGCCGCCCGCGCCCCTGGCGATTTCGTCAGGCCATCGGGCCCACCAGCAGCGCGTCGACCGCAACGGCCACGAACAGCAGCGTGAGGTAGCTGATCGAGAACCTGTACAGGCGGATCGCCTGTGCGAGCGAGCCCTCCGGCGAGGTCGCCTGCCGCCAGAGGACGTAGGCCCGCCACAGGAAGATGCCGCCGAGGACGACCGCCGAGATCAGATATAGCGGCCCCATCGCGGCCACCGGCCAGAAGATGAGGGTGATGGCCACCAGCAGGATCGTATACAGCCCGATCTGCCGGGCCGTCTCCGGCACCCCCTTGACGACCGGCAGCATCGGCACGCTTGCCGCCTCGTAGTCCTTGCGGATCCGCAGCGCGAGCGCCCAGAAGTGGGGCGGCGTCCAGTAGAAGACGATCGCGAACAGGAACAGCGCCGGGATCTCGACCCTGCCCGTGACCGCGGCCCAGCCGATGACCGGCGGCAGCGCGCCAGCGGCGCCGCCGATGACGATGTTCGAGGGCGTCGTGCGCTTGAGCATGACCGTGTAGACGACCACGTAGAAGGCGATGGCAAGCAGGGTCAGGAAAGCCGAGATGAGGTTCACGAAGAAGGCCATGAGAGCGATCGAGATGATCCCCAGCACGATCCCGAACACGAGCGCGTTCTCGGGCGTCACGTCGTGGGCCGGCAATGGGCGGCGTCGGGTCCGCGTCATCAGCAGGTCGATGTCGCGATCCAGGTACTGGTTGATGGCGTTGGCCGAGCCCGCGGCCATGGTGCCGGCGACGAGCGTCCAGAAGGCCAGCCGCAGCCACTCGGGCAGGTTCATGCCGGGGACGTCCCGGGTGGCCAGGACCATCGCCGGGATCGTGGTGATGAGCAACAGCTCGATGATCCGGGGCTTGGTCAGGGCGATGTAGGCCTTGACCCGGGCTCCGCGACCCCCCGTGGCCGCGGTGTCGGAAGCGGGCGACACCACGCTGGGTGGCGTCCCCGGGAACAGGGCGACGTACGGGATCATCGCCTCGTCGACCGCTGAGGCAGCGACGGGGACGGCCACGGCGCCGGGACCCGGGTCGCTGCCAGGCAGCGGGTCCGCAACCGGTTCGGCCGCATCCGCATCCGGCTCACCTGGCGCCGGCGCCATGGTGCGCGCCTCGTAGTAGGCAGTGGCCGCCAGGGCGACCGCGAGCCCCCACACTATGGCGCTCAGGGCGACGTGGAGCGTCTGCGTCCAGTCGGCCAGCCGGGTGAACACCTGCAGCCCGCCCATGAGCACCTGGATCGTGTAGATGACGCCCATGGCGACGGCGAGCCGGACGGCCGCCGGCCTCGACCGCTGCGTCCGCCATGCAGCGGCCGTGGTGATCCAGACCAGCACCAGCACCACGCCCGCCACGTAGCGGTGGAGAACATGCGCCTCGTACAGGCCCCGCACCTGCTGGTCCATGCCCTGCTGGATCGGGAACAGGGTGCCATTCATCAGCGGCCAGTCAGGGAACACGAGCCCGGCGTCCTGGGCCGTGACGTTGGATCCGAACAGGAGCAGGACGAACATTGCGGCAGCCGTCAGGACGGCGAGCAAGGTGAAGCGCTGAGAGCTGCCGCGAGCCGGAAGGCGCGCGGGATAGAAGGCGCGAACGGTCACGTACACGAGCAGGCCAAGCAGGGACATCGCGGCCGCCAGGTGGGCAGTCACCGACTCGCCCGAGTTGTTCATGCGCACGGTCTCGCGCCCAAGCCACGCCTGGAACACGACCAGCAGGACGGCCGCGATGCTGGGCCACAGGATCGACCTGCGGTCACGGTGATCCTTCCACGCGAGGAACGCGACGCCCAGGATCAGGAAGCCGATGACGGCGGCGATGGTCCGGTGGATCCACTCCCACCACGCCTTGTAGTCGTCGAGCGGCGGCACGATCTGGCCGTAGCACAGCGGCCAGTCCGGGCAACCCATGCCGGATCCCGTGGCCCGAACGATGACGCCCACGGTGACGAGCAGGATCGTCGCGACCACGGTCACGACGGCGATCTTCTGGAAGCGGGTCACGGCTGGTGCGATCGTCCTCTGAGGGTGCACGGGGCAGGGGCGCTCGGAGCCGCGCGGAAGGCAAGGTCGCCATTCTACCCGCGGGCCGCCGTGACGAGCCCGTGACGCCGTGACGAGCCCTGCCGATCCCGGCACATCACGGGCGCTCGGGCTACGCTCACGGCATGCGTCGATCCCGCACCGCACCGCTCGTCGCCCTCGCCGTCCTCGCCGTCCTGGTCGTCCTGGTCGCGGCCTGCTCGTCGGGCACCGGCGCTCCGGGTTCCAGTCCCGACTGGACCGTGGCACCCCCTTCGCCCGGCGCGTCGGCCGCCCGGGCCACGCCCTCGGTCATCCCGGTGATCATCGGCCAGCAGGTGAAGGGCCCGTACCGGTTCGTCTTCTCGCTCCTCGACGCCACCACCAACCTGCCGGCCGCGAGCCCCGACCGGACCGTCTCGGTCGCGTTCGTCCCACCCGGCGCCAGCGATCCCGGCACCGCCGTGAAGGCCGACTTCATCTGGGCCATCGAGGGCTCCCGCGGCGAGTACGTGGCCTACACGGAGTTCCCGCAGGCCGGCGACTGGAAGGCCATCTTCGTCACCGAGGCTCAGGGGGCGGCTCAGGAGGCGATCGGCGTCGCCTTCCAGGTCCAGGATGACCTCCCGGTGATCGCCGTCGGCGAGAAGGCACCGCCGTCAGACACGCCGACCGCCGCCGACGTCGGTGGTGACCTCAAGCAGCTCAGCACCGACACCAACCCTGATCCACTGTTCTACGAGCTGTCTGTGGCGGACGCGGTCGCGCAGGGCAAGCCCTTCGTCCTGGCCTTCACCACCCCGGCGTTCTGCCAGAGCGCCCAGTGCGGTCCAACGCTCGATCTCGTGAAGCAGGTGTCGGCGTCCTCGCCCCAGGACGTGTCGTTCATCAACGTCGAGCCCTACCAGCTGTCCTTCACGGAGGGCCGCCTACAGCCCATCCTGGACGCCGACGGCCAGCTCCAGCCCGTCCCGGCCGTCGACGAGTGGGGCATCCTGTCCGAGCCATGGCTGTTCGCGGTCGACGGCGAGGGGATCGTCCGCCGCTCATTCGAGGGAGCGGTCAGCGAGGCGGAGCTCCGCGACGCCATCGCGGAGATCGCTGGAACCTAGTCAGCTCCCGTCCTCGAGGCGGTACACGACCATCTCGCCGCCCTCCTCGCGGAAGAAGACCCGCACCGGCGACGACGTGGCCATGTGCTCCGAGAGGTGGCCGGGCGGGAACTCGGCGCCGTTCTCCAGGAGCCCGATCCGGAAGACGGTCTGCACGCCGTCGGCGGTGCGCAGCGTGATCGCCGCGACACTGGTGAGGCCGGTGGCCTCGATGTCCGTCACGACACCGGTCACCGGCGATGCGGGCAACTCGCCGCCGGCCGGGGCGCCGCTGATGGCCGGCCCGAGCGAGGCACTGCCGATCGGACCCGGGGGTGACGTGGACGCCGGCTCGAACCCGCCGGAGGCAAACACGACCAGGAACGATGCCCCGAGCAACAGGCCGACCGCCAGGATCCACACCTGGCCGCGGGACAGCCCCCGCCGGCCGGGCGTGGTCACGCCGGAGCCATCCCCGTGCCGCTGCTCCCCGGCTTGACCGCGGGCTCCCCGGCCGCGCAGCGTGGGCAGGTCGCCTCGCCCGGCTCGTAGGTCGGGAGTTCCAGCCGCCACAGGGCCCGGAGCGGGTACACGCGACCCGTGGCCGGCGACGTCAGCGTGGCGAGGCCACCCGAGCGGTCGACGAGGACCGCGCACTCGACGATCTCGCCGCCCGCGGCCTCGACGGCCGGGATCATCGCCAGCAGCGAGCCGCCGGTGGTCAGGATGTCATCGACCAGCAGGACCCGCTCCCCGGGCGTGATCGTGAATCCCCGCCGGAACTCGCGGCGAGGAGCGCCGCCGGTCGCGACCTCCTCGGCGAACATCGCGCGGGTGCCGAGCTGGCGGCCGGTCTCGAACGCCAGGATCACGCCCCCGGTCGTGGGACCGGCGACGAGATCAACGGCAGGCGTGCCGTCGGGACGCCGGAGCTCGCCGGCCCAGAACCCGCACAGCTCGCTGGTGGCAGCCGGATCCTGGAGTACCTGGAACTTCTCCAGGTAGGCATCCGAATGCCGGCCGCTCTTGAGCGTGAAGTGGCCCTCGCGGAGGGCGCCACTGGCGCGGAACAAGACTTCCGTGCGCCGGCTGATCTCGCGTCGGGCCGCCTCGTCCAGGGTGCGTCGCAGGGTTGTCATGGCGCACGAATTCTAGCCGCACGCGGGCGAAGAGCCCGGACATCCCACGGGGCCCCCGCCGCCCGTCGGGCGCCACCAATCGCCGTCAGTCGAACAGCACCGCCACCAGGACCCCGATCCACAGCACGGACGCGGCACCCTGCGCGATCCAGAACGACCGGTGCCGGGTCTTGTGGCGCATGCCGAAGAACACGAGCCACGCTCCGCCGACGCCCCCCATGAAGCACAGCAGCCACAGGGTCCGCTCTCGGACCCGTCGGCCGTGACGCCGCGCCTGCTCCTTGTCCCATGCGTATGCGGCGGCCGTGATCACGTTGATCACCAGCAGCCAGAGCGCCAGCGTCCCGACCTGCATCAGCGTGCGTACTCCGCCCCACGGGTGGATGCCGGCCCGGGCTTTGCGGGCAGCGCCGTCCCCACCAGGCCGGCGACATCGTCGATCCCGAGTGCCCGGCAGGCATCGGCCAGCTCGTCGGCGAGGTTGACGGGCAGCATCGGATCGGCCAGCGCCGCCACCCCCACACCGACCGCGACCGCCCCCACCGCCAGCATGTCCACCACATCCTCCAGCGTGGCGACGCCGCCGATGCCGATGACCGGCACGTCCACCGCCTGGGCCACCTCGTAGACCACTCGCAGCGCGACGGGCTTGATGGCCGGCCCGCAGATCCCGCCGTACCCGGAGCCCAGTGCAGGCCCGTGCCGATCGGGCGCCACGGCGAGCCCCGGCAGGGTGTTGATCGCCGAGATCGCGTCTGCTCCCGCGTCCTCCACCGCCCGGGCGACGGCCCGCACGTCCGACGCGGCGGCCGTGAGCTTGGCGATCAGCGGCAGGTCGCACGCGCGACGCACGGCTGCGATCGCGCTGGCGGCGGCGTCCGCGGAGAGTCCGAACGCCGTGCCCCCACGGCCGGAACTGCCGCACGACAGGTTGACCTCCAGGCCCGCGATCCCCGGGACGCCCTCCAGGCGCCGCGCCGCCTCGGACAGCTCCGAAGCGGACTCGCCGCACAGGTTCAGGATCACGGGGACGGCCCACCCGACCCAGATCGGCGGGTAGCGCTCCAGCACCGCGTCGAGCCCGGGGTTCTGCGGCCCCATGCCCAGCAGCAGGCCGGCCGGGACCTCGGCCGTCCGCGGGGCCGGATGCCCTCGGCGGGCCTTGAGGCTGGTGCCGCGGGTGATCATCGCGCCCAGGCGGCCCAGGTCAACGAGATCGGCGACCTCCACCCCGTACCCGAACGGCCCCGCGGCCGCCAGCACGGGGTTCGCGAGGACGAGCCCCCGCCCGAGGTCCACCTCCAGCCTGATCGGCCGCCCGCCGACGGCGTCGAGCGCGCGACGGTCGGGGTGGACGAGGTCCTGTCCGGCCCTGGTCATCGCTCGCCCGGCGGGCGGCCGCGGACCACCGGGGGGCACGGCTCGGATCGCGGGCTTCACCCGCCGGACGGTGGGCGTCCGGCGGGTGCTGACCCCGGGGACGACCTTGCGCTTGGGCTTCAATCCTCCCCCCAGTCCAGCTCGTCCGCGGCAAACACGGGGCCCTCGCGACAGGCCCGCAGCGGCATCCCCGACGAACCCATGACCGCGCATCCCATGCACGTGCCTGCGGCGCACGCCATGGACTGGTCGACGGCCACCTGGAGGTACGCCTTGCGCCTGGCCTCCGGTGAGCCCGGGGCCGGCGGCCGGCCCCCACCCCGCTTGCGGCCGAGGGTGGCGACACCCATCCGCTGCCGGCGACCACCGGCCAGGCGTACCAGCGACGCGAGCAGCGCCGGTGGACCGGCTGCGAACGCCTCGTCCGCCCAGGCCTCGTAGTCGAGGAGCAGGTCCTTCACGGATCCGCGGTGGCCGAGGCTGCCGTCCCGGGTGGCGACGACGTACTCGACCTCGTCCGGGAGGAGGCTGGACGGGTAGACGCCGGAGGCGGTGGCCGCCCCGAAGAGCAGGACCACGGAACGGGCGCCACGGATCGCCTCGTCCATCAACAGGCGTAGCGAGGCGATCGATGGCCCTTCCGCCACGAGCAGCAGGTGCCGGGATCTCGGGTCCACCTCGAACGGGCGGCCCAGGGGGCCCGCGATCTCGGCCTGGTCACCGGTCCGGAGGCCGCGCGCCCAGCCAGCCCCCGAGGTGGAGGCAGAGCCCGCCTGGATCGACAGGATGCCGCTCACCGGGTCGGCGGTGGCGATCGGGAACGGCCGACGCAGCGGCAGGCCGCCGGCCTCGACCACGCGGACGTGGACGTACTGCCCGGAGCGTGCGCCCGCCACGACCGAAGGTGCGTGCCATGCCTGCAACCACGTGCCGGCCAGGATCTCCCGGCTCTCGACGAGCTCGGCTCCGGTCAGGCGCATGAAGGCAGACGGCCCTGGCCGGGCGGCGGGTGGCTAGGGGCGCTGTCCGTCCCCGGGGATGTCCATCCCTGGGTCGGCGTCCGGCTGGACCTCGTCCGCGTCGTCCTCGTCGTCCTCGCCCTCGTCGTCAGCGTCGTCGGCGTCGTCCTCGCCCGCGTCGTCCTCGCCCTCGACATCCGGGGCAACCGCGGGGAAGGCCTCGGCCAGCGCGTCGGCGAGGTCCCCGAAGATGTCGGTCGGGTCGTAGAACTCGACGATGTCCTCGGGCTCGGTCAGCGAGCGCCACTCGCCGTTCTCCGCGTCGTCGGGCAGGACTTCGGCGCGGAACCGTCCGGTCGCACCCAGCACGAGCCGCTCGTCGTCGTCGTCGACGATGATCAGGTCGCCGAGGGTGCCGGACAGGCGCGCCACCGCGTCCTCGAACTGGTCGATCAGGCGCGCTTCGCTGGCCTGGCTCCGCTCCTGGAAGTCAAGGGCAAGGTTGTACATCGCCGCAGCGGCCGACTCGTCATCGTCGGCCTGGGCCACCACCGGTTGACCCGCGGCCCACTCGTCGGCTGCCCCGATGTAGGCCTCGTCCTCGTTGAGCCCGAACGTCTCCTCGGGCGAGACACCCGCCGTGGCGAGCAGCTCGTCCGTCGCGGTCGGCTCCGCCGCCAGGCCGGCCGCCTCGCGAGCAGCCTCGGCGAAGGCCGCGAACACCTCGGCAGGGTTGTAGAGCTCGACCAGCTCCGAGGCTGTCTCCACGATCTCCGTCTCCGAGACCCACTCGCCGGAATCCGGATCCTCGAACCGGCTGCGAACACGGAAGCTGCAGTCCGGGGCGACCGAGAGGTAGTCGGGATCGTCGTCGATCAGCGTCAGGCCACCGAGCTGGCTGATCCGGTCCCGGTTGCGGTCCAGGAACCTCGCCAGCTGCTCCGTCGCCTGCACGACGAAGTCATTGCGCTCGCTCGCGGCGTCACCGGCGAGCTCACCGAGCATCGAGTTGCGGCTCACGTCCATGCGATCGCCTCCTTCAGCCGTGGTACTCGAGATCCGGCCCGAGCCGTTCCCGGAGAAACATCGAGTGATGTCGTTCGAAGATCCACTCGCCCGCCCGGTGCCCGAGGGCCCGGGTTGCCTCGTCCGCCTCGAGCTTGTCGAGGGTGCCGTAGTCCGGCAGGTCGAGCATGATCACGTTGTCGAAGTCCCAGCCGTGGGCGACGTTGTACCAGCCCACGAACTTGATGCCGAACTTGTCCTCGTACTCCTTCAGCTGGCGCGGGAAGATGGTCTTCATGAAGAACTTGAAGAACGGATCCCGGCCCCGCCGGACGGAGAAGAAGGTTGCTAGAACGGGCACGTGACGAGAAGTCTCCCTGGAGCCTGGCGTCGGATCCCGGCTATTCTCGCACGCCCGGATCGCTCGGCAGCGTCCCGTCGGGAGCGTCGCCCCCAGGCGCCTCCATCGGCGGGCCCGGGGCCTCCCCGCTCGCGCCGTCCACAGGGGCCTCGGCGTCCTCCAGCTCCCCCACCGTCGGTGTCGCGCCGGCAAGGGGCACGCGACGCCCATCGCGGCGGTCGGCGGCAACCAGACGGAGCAGGAAGATGATCGTCTGGCCCGTGAACAGCAGCAGCAGCAGCGAGATGAACAGCAGCGCGATGCTCACAGCGGACGGCCAGTTCCAGGCGACGGTCAGCGGCGTGAGGACGAGCAGCACGGCCAGGACGACGACCTGGAACCGGAAGCAGCCCAGCCCGGGACCACGCTCGGCGTCGAGCGGCTCGCCCTTGTAGTCGACAGGCCGAACGGAGGGGGGTTGCTCGGGGGAGGTCACGCTTCCAACTGTACCGCCCATCGCGTTCCTCACACGCCATACCATTCACGACGATGGACGATCCCCTCGCGCCATTCCGCTGGCACCCGGAGCCGGAGCTCATCGGCATCCGCGACGCCGCCGCCTCCCGAGCGGCGCTGGAACGCGTCGGCGAGGCAACCTGGCGGGCATCGCTGGACTGGCTGTACGACGAGGCGATGGACCGTGCGATGGGAACGCCGACCGGGTACGCGGTGCTTCGGGAGTTGTACTTCGGACCGGCCGGCGAGCCGGGTGAGGCACCCCAGGATCCACGGCCCCTGCAGCAGGTCCTGGACGAGTTCACGTCCCGGATCGCGCCTCACACGCTCAACAGCTACCACCCGAGGGCGCTCTCGTACTTCACGCCGCCGCCGCTCGTCGCGTCCATCGCCGGCGAGGTGCTCGCCCAGTGGACCAACCAGGGCATCGACGTCTGGCACGCCGGACCGGTCGGGGCGTTCGTGGAGGAGGAGGTCGTGCACTGGCTGTGCGACCTCGTGGGCTACGGCGAGGGCAGCTTCGGCCTGTGCACCTCCGGTGGGGTGATGGCCAACTTCATCGCGATGGCGCTCGTGCGCGACGTCCACCTCCGGCGGCTGCGGGGCGGCTCGCGGCCCCCCAGGGGAGCCGGTCTCGACGGCGTCCGGGTCTACACCGGCGACCAGACCCACTTCTCCATCGCCCGTGCGCTCGACGAGCTCGGGTTCCCGCCCGAGACGCTCGTCGTCATGCCCGCGGACGATCGCTACCGCCTCCACGCCGAACCCGTGGCCGGGGCGATCGCCCGGGACCGTGCGCGCGGCCTGACCCCGGTCGCGATCTGCGCGGTCGCCGGCTCCACCAACACCGGCTCGGTGGACCTCCTCCCGGACCTGGCGACGCTGGCGGAGCGCGAGGGCCTCTGGTTCCACGTCGATGCAGCGTACGGCGGCGCCGCCCGACTGTCCGCCCGGGATGCCGGCCGGGTCCCCGGTCTCGAGCTCGCGGACAGCGTCACCGTGGACCCCCACAAGTGGTTCTTCCAGGCCTATGACCTCGGCGCGCTCGTGGTCCGGGACGGTGATCACCTCCGCCAGACCTTCGACCGATCGCCGGAGTACTACCGCAGCCACGGGATCCGGGGCGGGACGGGCGTTGCGGACGGGACAGCGACCGATGGCCATACCGCCGGCTCCGGTACGGGGCATGCTGCGGGCATCGACTTCTATCGCCTCGGCTTCGAGGGCAGTCGCCGCTTCCGGGCCCTCAAGCTTTGGACGAGCTGGAAGCACCTTGGCACCAGCGGCCTGGCACGGCTGGTGGAGATGAACAACGACATCGCCGCGTACCTGGCCGCCTGCTGCGCCGAGGCCGATGACCTCGAGGCGGTCCCTGCCGAACCGGAGCTCTCGGTGGTCTGCTTCCGCCATCTCCCGGGTGGTGCCGCGGCGGCCGGAGCGATGGACCCGGCGGCGCTGGACGCGCACGAGGACCGCCTGGCCGTCGCGCTCGAGGCATCGGGCGACGGCTGGCTGTCCACCACCCGCCTTGGCAACCGCTCGTACCTGCGGGCCGGGATTGTGAACTACCTGACGACCGAGGCCGACATCGACCGGCTCCTTGCCGGCCTGCGCCGCCTCGGCGGCTGAGAACCGACCGCCGCGGTCCAGCGCCGGCGGCCAAGCTCGAGTCCATCGCAGACCCTCGACCTCGACGCCACGGTCCGCAACCCCTACGAAGTGGCCGACCCCCC
Source organism: uncultured Chloroflexia bacterium (assembly GCA_963713975.1). Taxonomy (GTDB): domain Bacteria; phylum Chloroflexota; class Limnocylindria; order Limnocylindrales; family CSP1-4; genus CAIXZV01. The sequence continues at coordinate 2,177,317 of OY970218.1, read as the reverse complement.
CCCAGGAAACGCGCGGGATCCGTTCGAGGACATTCAGGGGCACGAGGTTGGCTGCGGGGTACCTCGGGTCGTCCGGCCGCAGCATCTCGTCGCTCTCGTCCTCAGTGCTCCGTGCTGCGGTACACGACCCAGAGTGCGTTGGCGCCGATCTCCTCCAGGCGGCGCATCGTCGCCGCCGCTCGCGCCACAACCACCGCGCCCGTCCTGTCCACTCGAACGCGCTCACTCAGCCTAGCGAGCGCAGGACCTCGTCGAACAGGTCGTTCGGCAAGTAGGCCGAGACGACGTAGTTGGGGTGATCGACAATCTCGCTGATCTTGAGGTCCATCGCCACCGAGCACAACTCGTACGCCTCGATCGGCTCGAGCCCGCGCGTGCGGACCAGGCGGTCGATCATGCGCCGGACGGCGGCCTGGGACGCTGCATACAGATCCGGCCCGATGCCAGTCGTCACGTAGTAGCCCGCGGCGGCAGCCGAGGCACGCTCCAAGGGGCGCCGCACCTCGTACTCGGGAGCATCCAGGCGCAGGTCACGACGCACGGTGAGGCGCAGCCGGATTTGCATCGCGGCCTCGATGCCCGATCCACCAACCTCGCCATCACCTTGAGCCGCATGGGGATCGCCGGTGCCGAACAGTGCCCCTTCCACCTCCACCGGCAGGTACACGGTCGTGCCCGGTCCGATGTGCTTGGCGTCCATGTTGCCGCCGGTCCGCAAGGGCGGGATTGCGGAATGGACCCCGGGCGCCGCAGGTGTGCAGCCCACGATCCCGACCATTGGCTCCACGGGTACGGAGATGTCGTTCACATAGCGGGCGCGGTCCGAGCCCAGCTCCCAGACATAGATCCAAGGATCGGGGAAATCGTCCGGCAGCAGTCCGGAACCCGGGTAGTTGGCCGAGTACCCCATCGTGCCGACCTCGACGTCGAGCAGGTCCACTTGGAGCACGTCACCGGGGCGAGCCCCCTCGACAAAGACCGGACCGGAGATGAGGTCGACCTGATCCCAGTCGATCCGCTCGATGACCTCCGCCGTCGATCCCGGCACGACCTGACCGTTGGAGCAGTCTGGCGCATCCACCGTGATCTCGGCGCCCGACGGGACGATGATCGACGGAGCGTGGTCGCGACTCCAGCCAAGGCTGAGCGCAGGACGCGGCAGGTGATAGGAGAGCGCGGACATGGGGCTCCTCGGGGATCAGTTGGCGATCCGGATGTCGACACCTTGCTCGCGCAGGGCCTCGAGAACGTCGGGGTCAGCACCCCCATCGGTGATGAGCGAGTCGATCTCCTCGAGCGGGTAGAGGTGAACCAGGCTGACCTGGCCAACCTTGGAACTGTCGGCCACGAGAACACGCTTTCGAGCCGCGCGCATCATGAGCCGCTTGATCTCCACCTCGGCGACGTTGATGTGCGTGATACCGGCGGAGGCGTCGATCCCGTCGCACTCGAGGATGACCAGGTGCGCATGGACCTGGTCGAGGATCGTCGTGCCGAACGGGTTCACCAACGAGTGCTGGAGTCGGCGCAGCGTTCCGCCAGTGAGCAGCACCGAGATGCGGGGTATCGCGGGCTCCAGGGCCAGCGCTACGGGGACACCATTCGTGAAGACCAACACGTCGTGGAGATCCTCGCGTGCCGCGATCGCCCGCGCCGTGACGGTCGCGGTGGCGCCCGCGTCGAGGATGACCGTTTGCCCGCTCTCTACGAGTTCGGCGGCGGCCGCGGCGATCGCGAGCTTGGCCGCAACCTGCCGCACCTCCGCGTCCTCGAATGGCTCCTCGAAGTTCCGGCCCGTACGGTGCACCGCACCGCCGCGAACGCGGCGCAGCGCGCCCTCTCCGGCGAGGATGTCGAGATCGTTGCGGATGGTGACCTCCGACACACCGAACGCGGCGCTCAGGTCGGCAACCGAGGCGAATTGCTCCCGACGGACGGTCTCTAGCACACGGGCTCGCCGGACGGGCATCGGCAGGACCAACCCTTCCGGAGAGACCAGGGGCGCGATGCGCTTGGATTCGCTGGCCACGTGTGTTCCTCTCGAGCGCCGTTCGCTTGCGGATTGCCAATGAGCGCTTTCGTCTTGACCGGTTCGTGTAGTCTAGCAAGGCCTAAGGACTGGGTGGACGACTTGCGAAAGCGAAGCACGCGCCCGGGTGTCCCTTGAAGCAACCCGAGGTTTCCTGCCCATGGTGGTGGAGATCCGTGTCTAGCCATCCGTCCACCTCGCCGCCAATCAAGCTGGGCTCGGCGCGCGCGCTCGTCGCCCGCGGCATCGAGATGCAGTTCAGTGGGCTGCGCGCCCTCAAGGGAATCGACATCGACCTCGTCCCAGGCGAGATCGTCGGCCTGATCGGGCCCAACGGCTCCGGCAAGACGACCCTGTTGAACGTGTTGTCGGGCATGCTCATCCCCACGGGCGGGACGATCCACCTCGACGGGCAAGACATCACCCACGCGCCGGCCCACCGGATCGCGGTACTCGGCATCTCCCGCACCTTCCAGAGCATCCGCCTGTTCAAGCAGCTCACGGTCCTCGAGAACGTCGAGGTCGGGGCTGCGCTCCACCCGAACCGGCCGGGCGGGGCGGCCCTCCGACGGGCGGCGCGGGCGATGCTCGTGGAGATGGGCCTCTCCGACGTCGCGGACCGCCGGGCCGACACACTCCCGTACGGCGTCCGCCGTCGCCTTGAGATCGCGCGCGCCTTGGCCACGAACCCCCAATACCTGCTGCTGGACGAGCCGGCAGCGGGCGCCAACGAGGCGGAGTCGGACGCCCTGCGCGAGCTCATCGGCGACCTGCGTCACCAACATGGCCTTGGCATCCTCGTGGTCGAGCACGACCTGCGGCTGATCATGCGGCTCGTGGACAGGATCGTGGTCCTCAACGAGGGCAACCGCATCGCCATGGGGAGCGTCGCCGAGATCGGCGAGGACCCCGCGGTGCGCGAGGCCTATCTCGGCCGCCGCGCGGTCGGCACCGATGGGAGGGCGGAGACGGGCGCACCCATGGGGGCGGTACCGGCGTAGGGACGGCGGAAACCGGACGTACGGGCCGGGTCGAGCAGCCACGAGGAGCATGCCCCGACTGGGACGGCTCCCGACGGCAGTCCGAAAGGGCCGCGAGAGGTCAAGAAGGAGGGCGAGGGCAACATGAACGGACGGAAGTTGGTCGGCGCTGCAGCAGCTGTGATGCTGGCCGTGGCGGCCTGCGGCGGCAGCGACAGCGGCGGCGGCGACACGTATTCGATCGGCTATGACTCGTCGCAGACGGGCGGCCTTGCCTACTCGGACGTCCCTGCGTCCAAAGGTGTTCAGCTGGCGATCAAGGAGATCAATGCCAACGGCGGCATCGCCGGCAAGTGGCCGATCGAACTGAACCTCCAGGACAACCGGTCCGAGGCCGCACAGAGTGCCGTGGTCGCCCAGGACCTCATCTCAAAGGACGTCAACTTCCTCATCTGCACCTCGGACGCGGATCCGTGCACGGCGGCCGGCCAGATCGCTCAGACGGCGGGCATCCCCACGATGTCCACGGCGGCGACCTCGCCGACGTTGCCGGCGTCCGTCGGCGACTTCATGTTCATGAGCGTGTTCGGTGACAACACCCAGGCGACGGCGCTGGCGACTTACGCCGCCGAAACCGGGTACAAGAACGCCTACCTGCTTTGCTCCCCCGACTCCTCCTACACCAGCAAGTCGTGCGACTACTTCGCGACGGTGTTCGAGGACAAGGGCGGCACCATCGCGGGCCGTGGCTCATTCACCCTCGGGGCGGCCGACTTCACGGCGGAGGTCACCAAGATCCAGGGCATGTCCCCGGCACCAGACGTCATCATGACGCCCGCCTACCCGCCGGATGCTCCGACCTTTATCAAGCAGCTCCGGGCGGCCGGGGTCACGACCCCGGTGATCTCGATCGATGGTGTGGACTCCCAGGACACCCTGTCCGCGGGCGGCAGCGCCGTCGAGGGCCTCGTCTTCACCACCCACGGCTTCCCGGCCGCGGGCACGCCCACTGCCGACTTCTGGGCCGCCTACGAGAAGGAGTACGGCTCACCGCCGGACAGCGTCTTCGCGGCCACCGGCTACGACCTGGTCAAGATCGTCGAGGCCGCGGTCATTGCCGCCGACTCGGTCGATCCGGCCAAGGTCCGCGACGCGATCAACAACCTGGAGAACGTGAAGGGCGCCACCGGAGCGATCACGTACAAGGGCGAGAACCGTATCCCGCTCAAGACGGTCTACCTCGTCACCGTCAAGGACGGCTCCTTCGAACTGCTCAAGACCATAGAACCGGCCGCGGCCGACATCCCAGCCCCCTAGCCCGGAGTCCATCACCGTGGCGGTCCTGTCCGTCGAACGGTTGTCCGTCGCGTACGACGCGATCCGGGCCGTCCGAGACCTCTCCTTCCACGTCGAGGCCGGCGAGATCGTCGCCGTCCTCGGCGCCAACGGAGCCGGCAAGTCGAGCACGCTCAACGCGCTCATGGGCCTTGTGCCCCACGTTGAGGGCAGCGTCCGCTTCGACGGGCAGGAGATCGTCGGCATGCGGCCTGAGCGCATCGTGCGCATGGGCATGACGCTGACCCCGGAGGGCCGGCGCGTCTTCGCCACTCTCTCAGTTGACGAGAACCTCCTCCTGGGCGGGATTCCCCTCAAGGAGCGCTCCAGGGCAGGCGAGCTCCGGGACATGGCCTACACCCGGTTCCCGGTGCTCGCCGAGCGCCGTCGTCAGGCGGCCGGGACGCTCTCGGGCGGCGAGCAGCAGCAGCTCGCCATCGCCCGCTCGCTGATGTCGAGCCCGCGCCTCCTCCTCCTCGACGAGCCGTCGCTCGGCCTGGCACCCAAGTTCGTCGATCTGATCTTCGACCTGATCCTCGAGTTACGAAAGGACGGCGTGACGATCCTGCTTGTGGAGCAGAACGTGGACTTGACGCTCTCGATCGCCGATCGTGGCTATGTGCTGGCCTCTGGCCAACTGCAGCTCGAGGGGCCGGCCGCCGAACTGCGCGCGTCGAGCGGCATCGAGCGCGCGTATCTGGGCATCGGGGCTGACTGATGGACATCTTCGTCCAACAGATCGTCAACGCCATCGCGCTGGGCGGCATCTACGCCCTGCTCGCCCTTGGGCTCGCCATCGTGTTCTCGATCATGGGCATGGTCAACTTCGCCCACGGCGAGATCATGACCCTCGGCGGCTACGCCATGTGGGTCGCGACGGTCTCATTTGGCGCACCGCTGCCCCTTGTGTTCGCCGCCGCGATCGTCACGGCGATGGTGGCCGCCGTCGCCATGGAGCGGATTGCGTTCCGGCCGGTACGGGGGGCAAGCGGGGCCACCCTGCTGCTCACGAGTTTCGCGGTGAGCATCATCCTGCAGGTCGCCTTCCAGAACGTCATCTCGCCGCGGCCGCGCGGCATCCAGCTGCCGGACGAGCTGAGCCAGCAGGTCCCAATCCTGGGTGTCGGCATCGGCCTGATCCAGTTGACCGCCATCGTTCTCGTGCTGGTATCGCTGGTGCTGATCACGCTATTCCTTCGCCGGACGACGCTCGGAATCAGCATGCGGGCCGCCGCCCAGGACTTCTCGGTCGCCCGCCTCATGGGTATCCGCGCCGATGCCGTCATCGCGACTGCCTTCGCGATCTCCGGCCTCCTGGCCGGGGTTGCGGCCTTCCTCTACGTTGCCCAGCGCGGTTCGGTCGAGCCGATGATGGGCCTTGCGCCGGTGATCAACGCCTTCATCGCCGCCGTCCTGGGCGGGCTCGGCAGCCTCTCGGGTGCCGTGCTCGGTGGCTTCGTCCTCGGCTTCATCCAGGTCATGCTCCAAGCTTGGCTCCCCCAATCCGCGCTGCCGTTCAAAGACGCAGTCGCGCTGACGATTGTCATCGTGATCCTCTTGTGGCGGCCGCAGGGGCTCCTTGGGAAGGTCACGGACCGCGTATGACCAGCGCAGCCGTGATCCGTGTCGCCGGACGCGACCTGTCCATGGACCGCCCAGTGGTCCGTGCCCTCGCCGGCGTTACCACGCTGGGGACTCCGCTCGTGGCGCTCACGGCGATCGTCGTCCTGCTCCTGGGTCCCACCGAGCAGCAGGTCACCCAGAACTTCCTGATTTCGCTGATCGCGGTCGTGGGCTTCGGGATCTACAGCGGCAACACCGGCATCCTCACCTTCGGCCATGTCGCCTTTATGGGGGTAGGCGCCTACGCCGCGGGCATCCTCACCATGGACCCGGTCATCAAGTCGCAGGCGCTGCCGAACCTGCTGCCATTCCTGCGGGACATCCAACTGCCGCTGGTCCTGGCGACGCTCGTCGCGCTCGTCGTGGTCGCGCTCGTCGCCCTGCTCTTCGGCATTCCCCTGTCCCGCCTCTCGGCGGCCGCCACGCCAATCGCAACGTTGGCGATGCTGATGATTGTCTACGTGGTGCTCGTGGGTGCGGCTGACATCACCCGGGGCAGCCAGACCTTCTACGGCGTGCCGCCCGTCGTCACGATCTGGGTGGCCCTCGGGGTCGCCCTGCTCGCGATCCTCATCGCGCGCTTGTTCCGCGAGTCAACAGTCGGCCTGCGAATCCGGGCAACCCGCGAGGACGAGATGGCCGCCCGCGCGATGGGCATCAACATCCCGAGCGTCCGCCTCATTGCCTGGCTGCTGAGCGCCCTCGTCGTCGGCGTCGCCGGCGTCCTCCTCGGCCACACGCTAACCGCCTTCTCACCCAAGCAGTTCTACTTCACGCTGCAGTTTGCCCTCCTGGCGATGCTCGTCGTGGGAAGCCGGTCAACCGTCAGCGGCGCGGTCGGCGGCGCTGTTCTCGTATCGGTCCTCGTGGAGATCGCGCGCCGCGTGGAGGGCATGCTGAGCGGCCTCACCATCGGCGACTTCACGCTCAACGGTATCTTCGGCCTCCAGGAGGTCACGTTGGGATTGACCATCATTCTCGTGATGTACCGCCGCCCGAACGGGCTCCTGGGCCTTCTCGAGCTGGACGAGGTGCTCCTCCGCCGACGCGAGCGCCGGCGCGCCGGCAAGGCCCCGACTGCCGGCGACTCGACGGACCCCGATCAGCCGCAGGAGGCTTCCACGTGAATACTGGCTCCGCGGGCACCATCGCCCGCCACCCGGACCTGGCAGGACGCCGCGTCGTCGTCACCGGAGGCGCGAGTGGCATCGGCCTGGCCACCGCGGCGCGGTTCGTCGCCGAGGGCGCCCGGGTCGTCGTGCTCGACCGCGACGGTGCGCGGCTGGACGTGGTCGGGGACGAGCTGTCCGGTCTGGCGGGCATCGTGAACGCAGACGTCGCCGACCGTGCCTCCGTGGACGCTGCGTTCGAGACCGTGGACCGGCTCCTGGGCGGTGTCGATGTGCTGGTCGCCAACGCCGGGATCAGCATCCGACACAACTTCCTCGACATCACACCCGAGGAGTGGCGTCGGGTCATGGCCGTCAACCTCGACGGTGTCTTCAACTGTGCCCAGGAGGCCGCCCGCCGGATGGTGGCGCAGGGGTCCGGCGTGGTCCTCATGACCGCGTCGACCAACGGTGTCGTGGGGCACCCCTTCTATGCCGACTACAACGCCAGCAAGGCCGGCGTCATCCTGCTCGCCCGCTCGATGGCCCTGGAGCTCGCGCCCGTCGTGCGCGTCAATGCCATCTGTCCCGGCTACGTGATGACCCCGATGCAGCAATCCGAATACACGCCCGAGATGCTCACGGCCACCGACGCCAGGATCCCCATTGGCCGGCATGCGCGCCCGGAGGAGATCGCCGGGCTGTTCGCCTGGCTCGCCTCCGACGAGGGTGCCTACCTGACGGGGACGGCCATCCCGATCGACGGTGGCGAGCTCGCCGGCGGGCTCGCGAGTCGTGATTGGATCCGCACGGCCTGACGCTCCACCACCGAACGACCACGGCCCCCGGGGGCGCTGGGACACCCAATCATGGAGGAACCGTGACCGACCACAGAGCTGCGGTACGACCCGGGCCGGTCGTGCACCCGTACATCCCGAACTCCGAGCCCCGGGTCAGGGCAACGATGCTCGAGGCCGTCGACGCGGCGAGCGTGGAGGAGCTCTACGCAGATATCCCGGAGCGCCTCCGGCTGCGCCGCCCGCTCGACCTGCCACCGGCGCTGGCGTCCGAGGCGGAGCTCGTGCGGCACGTCGAGGGCCTCCTCAACAGGAACGTGTCGACCCGCGATGCCGTCAGCTTCCTCGGCGCCGGCTGCTACGACCACCACGTCCCGGCGGTGTGCGACGAGGTCAACGGCCGCGGCGAGTTCCTGACCGCCTACGCTGGCGAGCCGTACGAGGACCACGGCCGCTTCCAGGCCCTGTTCGAGTACGTCTCGATGATGGGCGAGCTGCTCGAGATGGACGTCGTCAACGTCCCGGTCTACGACGGCTTCCAGGCCGGGGCGACGGCCCTGGGCATGGCGGCGAGGGTGACCGGCCGGCGACGGGTCCTGCTGGCCGGCTCCATCGACGGCGACAAGCTGTCCAAGTATCGCGACCACAGCGGCCCCAACCTCGACCTCGAACTGGTTCCGGCCGACCCGACGACGGGGACCGTGGATCTCGTCGCCCTGCGCGCGGCGCTGGACGACACGGTCGCGGCCGTCTACTTCGAGCAGCCCTCGTACCTCGGCGTCGTGGAGACGGAGCCGGGCACGATCGTCGAGCTGGCCCACGGCATCGGCGCGCTCGCGGTCGTGGCGGTCAATCCGGCCACCCTCGGGGTGCTTGCCCCGCCCGCCACCTTCGATGCGGACATCGCCTGCGGCGACATCCAGCCCCTGGGCATGCACCAGCATTTCGGTGGCGGCCACGCCGGCTTCATCGCCTCGCATGACGATCCCAGGATCGTGCTGGAGTACCCGTCGCGCCTGTTCGGCATCGCGCCCACGACGGTCCCCGGCGAGTACGGGTTCGGCGACGTGGCCTACGAGCGAACCTCGTTCGCGATCCGCGAGGACGGCAAGGAATGGGTCGGCACGGCCGCGGCCCTGTGGGGCATCACGGCGGGCGTCTACCTGTCCCTGATGGGGCCGCAGGGCATGCGGGACCTGGGCGAGCGGATGATGGCCCGCTCGCGGTATGCCATGGAGCGCCTGGTGGAGCTGCCTGGCGTGTCCGTCCCCCACCTCGGGTCGCACCACGTCAACGAGTTCGTCGTGGACTTCAGCGCCACCGGCAGGACCGTCGCGGAGATCAATGGAGCGCTCCTCGGGCACGGGATCATCGGCGGCAAGGACCTCTCTCGGGAGCTCCCGGAGCTCGGGCAGGCGGCGCTGATCGCCGTCACGGAGGTGCGGACGCAGCGGGACATCGATGGTCTCGTCGAGACCATCCGGGAGGTCATCCGATGAGCGACAGCCATTCCGGCATGGCATCGGCCCCCAACGACGGCGCCATCGCCCCCAAGCCCATGCCCCGTCGCTTCCACCAAGCGAGCTGGGACGAGCCGGTCATCTTCGAGCTGTCCACCCCGGGCGCCCGGGGCCTGCTGGTGCCCGAGGTCGAGGCCGCCATCACGGCGCGTGTCGGCAACCCTGCCGACACCCTGCCGGCCGGCGTCCGCCGCGCGATGCCGGCGGCCCTGCCGGAGCTCGCACAGGTGCACGTCATGCGCCACTACGCGAGGCTCTCGCAGGAGAACCTGGGGGTCGACCTCAACATCGACATCGGGCAGGGCACCTGCACGATGAAGTACTCGCCCAAGGTCAACGACCAGCTGGTCCGGAACCACAAGCAGGCCGATGTCCACCCGGCCCAGGACGAGTCCACCGTCCAGGGAACCCTCGAGATCATGTGGCGCCTCGAGCAGGCGCTCAAGGAGATCTCGGGCATGGACCGGGTCACCCTGCACCCCGCCTCGGGCTCGGCGGCGATCTGGGCCAACGTGTCGATGATCCGCGCCTACCACGTCGCGCGCGGCGAGTCCGGGCAGCGCGACGAGATCGTCACGACCATGTTCAGCCACCCCTCCAACGCGGCCTGCGCCAAGACCGCCGGGTTCAAGGTCATCACGCTGATGCCGGATCCGCTCCTCGGCAGACCCACGCTCGCCGCGCTCAAGAGCGTCCTCTCCGAGCGCACGGCGGCGATCCTGGTCACGAACCCGGAGGACACAGGGATCTACAACCCCGAGATCGACGAGTTCGTGAAGGCGGTCCACGAGGTCGGCGGCCTTGCCGCCTACGACCAGGCCAACGCCAACGGGATCCTGGGCATCACCCGGGCCCGTGACGCCGGCTTCGACCTGTGCCACTTCAACCTGCACAAGACGTTCTCGACGCCACATGGCTCGGGAGGCCCGGGCGCGGGCGCATGCGGCGTCAGCTCGGAGCTGGCGCCGTTCCTCCCCCGGCCCACGGTCGAGCGCGACGGCGACCGCTTCCGGCTCGATCACGACCGACCGCTCTCGATCGGCAAGGTCCGACCCTGGTACGGGATCGCCCCCAACCTCGTCCGCGCCTACGCCTGGATCATGAGCATGGGCGCCGATGGCCTCCGCGAGACGGCCGAGGTCGCCGTCCTCAACAACAACTACCTGCTGCGGCAGGTGCTGGCGGTCAGGGGGGTTGCTGCGCCCTACGCCGAGGGCCATCGCCGCATCGAGCAGGTCCGCTACAGCTGGGAGCAGCTGGCGTCCGACACCGGCATCCACAGCGAGGAGCTGGGGATCCGGGCGGCGGACTTCGGGATGCACTACTGGACCAGCCATCACCCGTACGTCGTGCCCGAGCCGATGACGCTCGAGCCCACGGAGTCCTACTCGCAGGCCGACCTGGACGAGTACGTGGCGATGCTGCGAACCGTGTCGAGCGAGGCCTACGAGGACCCGGAGACCGTGCGGACGGCTCCCCACAACAGCACCATCCACCAGATCGACCATTCCTGGTTCGATGACCCGGACCGCTGGACGCCCACCTGGCGCGCCTACCAGCGCAAGCACGTCCGCCCCGGTGCCGCAACCGCGGGGGCCGATGACTGACGACCAGCGGGGCGGACACCCCCGCGTGGCCCTCATCGTCAACCCGATCGCCGGGCTCGGCGGTCCCGTGGGCCTCAAGGGCACCGACGATCCGGGGCTGGCCGAACGGGCCCGAGAGCTCGGGGCCCGGCCCCACTCAGGCGAGCGTGCGGCGGAGGCGCTGACCGCGCTGCTCGACGCGTGGCCGGCCGGCGTGCCGGTCCCCGATCTACTCGTCGCATCCGGCCAGATGGGCGAGATCCCGGCCGGGACGGCCGAGGTCGACGCCCGGGTCGTCGGCGAGCGGCACGAGGGTCCCACGACGGCTGCCGACACCCGGGCGGCGGCCGTCGTGCTGCGTGACCTGGGCGTCGACCTTCTCCTGTTCGCCGGCGGCGATGGCACCGCCCGGGACGTGACCGCCGCGGTGGGCACCTCGCAGGTCGTGCTGGGCATCCCGACCGGAGTGAAGGTCCAGTCCGCCGTGTTCGCGACCAGCCCGGCCGCGGCGGGCCGACTCGCCGCCGCGTGGCTCCGGTCCGGCGCCCGGCGCACGTCGGAGCGCGAGGTTGCGGACCTGGCCGACGGGCCCGGCCTGTACGCAGAGCTCCATGGGACGCTCCGCGTCCCGGTCGGCCGGCTGGTGCAGGCGCGCAAGGCCCCCTCCCCCGCCGGCGAGTCGGTTTCGATGGCGGCGATCGCAGCGGACGTGGCCGCCTCGGTCGTGCCGGGACGCCGCTACGTGCTGGGCCCGGGAACCACCGTTCGCGCGGTCGCCGAGGCGCTTGGCGTTCCCAAGACGCTGGTGGGAGTCGACGTGATCGAGGCGGCCGCTCCAGCTCGGGCCGACGGGACGTCAGCCCAGGCGATCGTCGTCGCCCAGGACGCCGGCGACGAGGCGCTCCGCGCGGCGGTCAACGGTCGGGAGGCCTCGATCATCGTCACGCCAATCGGAGGACAGGGGTTCCTCTTCGGGCGGGGCAACCAGCAGATCGCGCCCGACGTCATCCGCGCCGTGGGTCGAGCGGGCCTGGTCGTGGTGGCAACATCGCGGAAGCTGGCCGAGCTCGGGAGCCGGCCCCTGCTGGTGGACACGGGCGACGCGGAGCTGGACCGGGAGCTGGCCGGCTATCTGACCGTGGTAACGGGATACAGGGAGCGCGCGGTTGTGCCCGTGGCCCCCGCATGACGGCCGGCGTGCCTGGCCGAGAGACACAGGTGGACGCATGGATGCACTGAATGGACGGACCGCGATCGTGACGGGGGCAGCGTCCGGCATCGGCCGGGCGACGGCGATCCGACTGGCCGCGGAAGGCGCGAAGGTCGTCGTCGCCGACCGCGACGGGGACGGCGCCGCGGCAACGGTGGCGCAGATCGCTGCAGCCGGAGGCGCGGCGGTCACGGGCGTGGCGGACGTGACGAAGAGCGACGACTGCCGCCGCCTGGTCGAGACGGCGACTTCCGCGTTCGGGAGCCTCGACGTCGTCGTGAACGCGGCCGGGATCATCCGCCGCGCCGACGTGGTGGGCACGACCGAGGAGGAGTGGGATGCCGTCATGGCCGTGAACGTCCGCTCGATCTTCCTGATGGGCAAGCACGCCGTCCCGGTCATGGCTGCCGGCGGCGGGGGTGCCATCGTCAACATCGGGTCGGGCTGGGGGCTCAAGGGCGGCGGCAACGCCGTGAGCTACTGCGCCTCGAAGGGCGCCGTGGTGAACATGACCAAGGCCATGGCCATCGACCACGGGTCGGCCGGCATTCGCGTCAACTGCGTCTGCCCGGGCGACACCGACACACCGATGCTGCGCAACGAGGCGCGCCAGTTGGGCCAGGACGAGGCGTCGTTCCTGGCGGAGGGTGCCGAGCGACCCCTCGCCCGCCTGGGCACCCCGGACGACATCGCCCAGGCCGTGCTCTACTTGGCGTCCGGCGCCGCCGCCTGGGTCACGGGCGCCATCCTCGTCGTGGACGGCGGCGGGATCGCTTGACGACCCTCGCCGCCCCTGCCATCGAGGCCTGAGACATGGTTTGGACACGTCGGGCGTTGTCGCTCCTGGTCTGGCTCGCCGCACTCGGCGTCGCCGCGATGGCGGCGTCCCCCGTGTCGGCCGACGAGCCCTCGCCAAAGGTCAACGAGTACGGGATCCCCGTCGACACCTCTGGCGACCTTGTGACCCCGGTGCTGCTGATGCTGGTGCTGGTGACGGCCGGCATGATCGCGGCCGCCGTGGTCGCGGTGCGCCTGCGCCGCGAGGCTGCCGCGCTGCCGCGCCCGACCGATCCGAGCGCGTGGTGGACATGTGCGTCGTGCTCGGCCCTGAACGCCGGTGATCGCGACACCTGCTTCAGCTGCCGCTCCGGCCGGCCCCCGCCCGGCCTGGGTCCGACGCCGCCGCCGGAATAGCCGGCCGAGGCCTCACATCCAGCGGAGCCCTTGCATCGTAGAGTCGGGCAAGCGATGATCATCGAGCCGACTCCCACCAACCCGCGATCGCCGGTCCGCCGCGCGGTGCGCCTGGCCGCCCTCATCGTGCCGGTGGCACTGCTGGCCGCGGTCGTGGCCGTCGGCGTGCTCGGGTCGAGGCCGGAGGACAGGACGGCACCGACGCCCGCCGTGGCCGGTCCCGCCGGGACCACGGCGCCATCGGCATTGTCGCCGTCGACGGTCCCTGCCTCCCCATCGCCCGCGGTCATCCTGGATGGGTCTCCCGAGCCCCCGGGCCAGCTCGGCGACCTCTCGTCCCGGACCGTGGGCGAGGCACTTGCCGCACAGGACGAAGGTGGAGCCGCCGTGGCACTTGCGGTGACCGGCTACCTCCGCGGCCTCGGGCCGGTCGATGGCGCCTGCGTCGATGAGGCCGGCGGATCGCTCGGCCCGTGGTGCGAGCGGGCGGCCACCCTTGCGGATGCGCCCCGGGCCGCGCGCGACACGCTTCTCGGCGCAGTCGCCCCCCATGTCCACCTGTCCATCCCGATCGGCGTGCGTCTGCCTGCAGCGGTCACCGATGCGACCCGTCCCGCCGTCGACGGAGATCCCCGCGTCCTGGTGATCGGCCGGTTCGGAGCCTCCGGACCGCGGTGTGGGATCGGGCCCGACACCTGCGAGGAGGTGCTCGTCGTGGAGCGCTTCGCCTGGGCCGACGGCGCGCGTGTCGGCCTGACACCCCTCATCGCGAGCCGCCTTGACACGGGTGAGCGACGACCAAACCCGTTCGCCTTCCTCGATGCGGCAGACCTGCCGTTGTCGGGCGTCCTGCTATGGCCGGACGCAGTCGCCGCGCTCGATCCGGCGGCCGCCCTGGTCGCCGGCGCGGGATCCCCGTCCGAACCCGTCTGGTATGTGCGTGTGCTCGACGGGGCACGCGGCCCGGGGATGGTCCGCAGCGTGCGCTGGATGCTCATGGCCGAGCGCGACCTGCGGGTCCTTGGCGCGGGCCGTCCGGTGGCCGTGCCAGCACCGGTGCGCCGTTGACCCCGGGTGGCACGGTCGGCGTTTCGGGCCGGATGACGGGGCCGGCCGAGCGTCAGTCGGCGCCGTAGGCGACGCGGCCGGCGGCGAGGGTCAGCCGCACGACGCCGCGGATCTCGCGGCCGAGCAGGGGTGAGTTCTTGCCCTTCGAGCGCAACGTCTCCCGGGTCACGGTCCAGCGCGCCCCCCGGTCCACGACGACGAGGTCGGCCGGCTCGCCTTCACGAAGTCCCGGCTCCACCGCGATCCGGTCCCCGAGGATCCGCGCCGGACCGGTGGTCAGGGCCTCCACGGCCCGCGCGAGGGGCAGCAGCCCCGCCTCAACCGCCGCCAGCGCGATCGGCAGTGCGGTCTCGATCCCGCTGATGCCGTTGATCGCCCAGCCAAACTCGACGTGCTTGTCCACCTCGGTGTGCGGCGCGTGGTCCGTGGCGATCGCGTCCGCCGTCCCATCGGCGAGCGCCGCCATGCAGGCGGCGGCATCGGGTGCGGACCGCAGCGGGGGATTCACCCGCAGCGAGGTGTCGAACGGCGCGGCGACCAGCGACCCGTCCACCCACGGGTCCCGCGCCGAGCCATCCGGGCCCAGCGCCTCCCACGCCCAGCGCCGCGAACCGGCGATCCATTCATCCGTGAAGGCGAGGTGGTGCGGCGTGACGTCGCAGGTCACGGGCAGGCCCGCGGCCTTTGCCGCCCGGACGTGGTCCAGAGACGCGGCCGTGGAGACGTGGGTCAGGTGGAGCCTGGCGCCCGGCACGTCAGCCACCACGTCGGCGAGGATCGCGATCGCCCTGGCGACGGCGCCCGCCTCGCCGGCGACCGGCCAGCCGCGGAGCCCGAGCACGCTGGCGACATAGCCCTCAGACGCCTCTGCGCCACCGGTGAGGGCCGGGTCCTCCGGGTGGTCGATGACCGGGAGCCCCAGCGAGCCCGCGTAGGCGAGGGCATTGCGCAGGATGGCGGCAGCGTGCACGGGCGCCCCGTCATCGGAGAAGCCCGCGACGCCGGCGTCGGCAAGCTCGCCCAACGCGGCCAGCGTCTCCCCCTTGCGACCTGCGGTAACGGCTCCGTGGACCATCACCCGCACGGGGGAGCCGGAGGACGAGGCGGCCGCGAGGATCCGCGCCACAACCCCTGGCTCGTCGACGGCCGGGGTCGTGTTGGGCATCACGGCAACCGTGGTGAAGCCTCCGTGCGCCGCCGCCGCCTGGCCCGTGGCGACCGTCTCGGCATCCTCGTTGCCGGGCTCGCGGAAGTGCGCATGCAGGTCCACCAGGCCGGGCAGGATCAGCGTCCCCTCCGGGCCGAGGCCGTCCGCGTCCGATCCGGAGAGCCAGGTCAGGCGCTCGAGCACGCCGTTCTGCACCGACACCTCGGCAGCGCCATCGTGTCCGCTCGCCGGGTCCACTGCCCAGCCCCGCAGGACCAGGCCATCCGCAACCTCGCTCACGCCTTGCCTCCCCCGTGCCGCGCGCCCGCGAGCAGGTACAGCAGCGCCATCCGAACCGCCACGCCGTTGGTGACCTGGGCGGTGATCACGGACCGCGGGTCCACGGCCACGTCCGGCGCGATCTCGACACCCTCGTTCATGGGACCTGGATGCATGACCACGACATCCGGCGAGGCGGCCCGCAGCCGGGCGCTGGTGAGCCCGTAGCGTGCAGCGTACTCGCGCAGTGACGGCAGCAGGCCCGATGCCATGCGTTCCTTCTGGATCCGCAGTGCCATCACGACGTCCGCATCGCGCAATGCCGCGTCCACGTCCGATGTCACCGTGAACCGCCGACCGGCGGCGCCACGCGCCGCCCACGCCTCGAACCCGCGCAGCAGCGTGGACGGCCCGCACAGCCACAGGTCCGCGCCCATCGCCGTGAGCGTCCAGATGTTGGATCTCGCCACCCGCGAATGGAGCGCGTCGCCGAGGATCACCACCTTGCGGCCCGCGAGCGACCCTCCGGGCAGCCGCGAGCGCAGCGTGTACAGGTCCAGCAGCGCCTGCGAGGGATGGGCGTGCCAGCCGTCCCCGCCGTTGAGCACGGAGCCGCCAAAGACCTCGGCGGCAAGGTACGGCGCTCCCGACACTCCGTGGCGCATCACGAGCATGTCCGCGCCGAGGGCCTCGATCGTGCGGACCGTGTCCACCAGCGACTCGCCCTTGGACACCGACGACGACGCGGCCGCGATGTTGACGACGTCGCAGGAGAGGTTCTTGGCCGCGATCTCGAACGAGACGCGCGTCCGCGTCGAGGCCTCGTAGAACAGGATCGTGACGTTCGTGCCACGCAGGGCCGGCACCTTGGGGATCGGGCGGGACAGGACCTCGCGCATCGCGTCCGCGGTGCCCATCACCAGCTCCAGTTCGGGGCGGGTAAGCGCATCCACGTCCAGCAGGTTGCGATGCCGCCAGGCGACCGGCTGCGTCTCGGGTGGCGCGTCGACGACCGGGATCTCGGCGGGATCGGTGGAAGGAAGGCCCGAGGACGCCGCCTCGGGGCGGTCGGCCTCGGCGGTCACGGCCGGCTGCTCCCTGCAGGTTCCGCGACGGGCAACCGCTCGATCTCCACGGCGTCCTCCCCGTCGATCTCCTCCAGCAGCACCTTCACGATCTCCTCCCGGGAGGTCGGGACGTTCTTGCCGACGTGGTCAGCGCGGATCGGCAGCTCGCGGTGTCCACGGTCCACCAGGACGGCCAGGCGGATCGCCTGGGGGCGCCCGAAGTCGATCAGCGCATCCATGGCGGCCCGGATCGTGCGACCCGTGTACAGCACGTCGTCAACCAGCACGACGGTGCGGCCATTGAGGTCGAACGGGATCGCCGTGCCCTTCACGACCGGCTGCTGCGCGACCATCGAGAGGTCGTCGCGGTAGAAGGTGATATCCAGGGCACCGACCGGAACGACCACGCCCTCGTGCTCACGGATGCTCTCGGCGATGCGGTGTGCCAAGGGCACGCCGCGACGCTGGATGCCGACCAGGACGAGGCCCTCGGTGCCGGCATGCTTCTCGACGATCTCGTGGGAAATACGGGTCGTCGCGCGGCGGACGTCCTCGACGGCCATGATCCGGCGGCCGGTCATCGCTGGGACCTGCGGCGTCGCACTGGGCTCGCTCCTCCTTCCCGGCCTCACGGGGCCACCCGGTCTCACGGGACCGGCGCGGAAATCGAGGTGAAGTCTAGCGCCTCAGTAGATGGAGACGGTCACCTTGGTGGTGCCGGACCACAATTCGCAGCCGCAGATCTTGAAGAAGTCCGGCCGATAGAGGTCCACGACCCGGCTCTTCTTCTGGGGCCCGTAATCGGTGACGGTCCGCTGGATGCACCCACCGGCACCACAGATCCGGACGACGGTTCCGCGGGGCAGCCGCATGGCGGTCGTGCCGTTGTCGTAGAACGTGGCGTACCCCGAGACCTTGGACTTGGGCTCCTTCCAGTCGGATCCCGCGGCCGCGAGCGGCTGCGTTACGGAGGGCCGCTTCGACGGGAGCGCGGGCGCCGTGCCCAGCTCGGCCAACCGTTCAGCGCCGGACAGGCGATTCGCGGAATCGAGGGCAGTGTCGGACGCGCCCCTGGCTCGCTGAGCGGGGGCATCCGCGGGAATGGTCACCGAAGTGAATGACACCGGCTGCAGGTCCCGGGCCGCGGACGACATCCGCAATTCCGCCGGAACGGGCAAGCCGACCAGTGCGAACGCAGCGATGAGCGCTGCGACCGCAACGACCGGTCTACGTCGCATTACATAGGGAACATACCCTATTCGGCCGAGTGCGGTGGTTGCGGGCGGGAGCCGGCGTTTGCCTGTTCCGGTGCCGGTTCCCGGTTGTGGTGCGCGGGTGCAACAGGCGCTCTGGCGGCCCGATCAGCGGACGACGGTGGCCCCACCTGCGGCCGGAAGCTGCAGGCCACCGAGCACCGCGTCACCCTCCCAGCCCAGCACCTGCACGGTCCGATCGCCGCCGTTGCCGGGGGCCGACCACGCCAGGTGGCCGTCCTGCAGGGAGAAGCCCTCGAACGCGTCCGCGCCCTTGAGCAGCGGCGAATCGACGAGCACGCGACCCGTCTCGGGGTCAATCGCGTAGAGGTCAAGCAACCCGGGATCCGCAGAGCGCTTGCCCGCGATCCAGACGGCAAGGGCGGAGCCATCGGGCGCCCAGCGGACCTGCCAGTCAGGCACGCCGCCCTCGACCAGCACCTGCCCGCCACCGACCGGATCCGGCCAGGAGCCCACGACGAGCCGTCCGCTCTCGGGAGCCCAGGTGACCCCGTCGTCCGCGAGACGGACCGACCCGTCCCACCAGGCAGCACGGTCTCCGGACGGCGCGATCGTCGGCAGCCAGGCGGCGCGACCCTGCTCGGCCACCACTTCGCCGGTCTTGGCGTTCACGGTGAACGTCCGTGGGGTGCCGTCCACGACCCGGCTGACCAGCAGGTGGCGCCCGTCCCAGCCCGCGAGCACGGACCGGTGATCGGTGGTCACGGCGCGTGCGACGGTGTCGTCGGTGTTCCACACGTAGACGTCGGGCCCCGCAGACCCGTCGGCAGGCCGGGCAGTGAAGGCAAACCGGCTGCCGTCGGCGTTGTAACCGGAGATGCTCCCGACGACGATGACGTTGCTGGCGATCTCGACCGCACCGCCGGGCACCGGGGTCACTGCCACGACCGGTGTCGGCTCGGGTGTCGGCTCCTGCGTCTCGGAAGGCGTCGTTGGCTGCTCCGGGGTCGCCGGCGGCGTGTCGAGGGGAGACTCGGACGGCGCCTCGGACGGCGAGCCGTCCGGGCTGGACGGTGCCTCCGTGGGCGCGACGGACGGCGCCCCGGTGGCAGGTTCCGGCGTGGAGTCGGGGGTCGGCTTCGGCGTCGCCGGCGCAACGGTGGCCACCGGCGGCGAGGGCGGCGGGCTGGCGGTCGGCCGCGTGACCGGGACCACGAACACGCCATCAGACCCGGACGTGCCCCGCTGGACCAGCACCAGGCTGTCCTTCGTGGGGGAGATGATCGCGTCAAGACTGTCCCAACCGCCGATCCCGGCGACCTGGGCCACCTCGAAGGAGGGTTCCACCTGGCACTCCGACGCAGCCAGCGGACAGACCTCGTCCACGCGCCGCGTCTGGATCTGGAAACCGCCATCTGAATCCATGCTCAGGACCGAGACGTCGCGCGCGGTCATGGCGATCGGCGTGGGAGGTGCTGCGGACGGGGCCAGGGCCCCGGGCGTCGACGTGGACCCGTTGAGCAGGCCGGAACCCACCACGATGGCAACCACGGCGATACCGGCGATAGGCGCCAGCAGGGCCGAGGACCGGTCCATGGAGCGGCGCGGACGACCGAGGCGGACACGGGCGCCAGGTTCGGCGTCCAGGCTGGCCGCGGTGCGCGCCCACAGGTCCCGCGGCGGCATCGGTACCGCTTCACGCAGCGCCCCGAAGGCAAGATGGTCCGCATCGTAGGCCGCTGCCACCCCTGCGCAGTCCGCGCAACCCGCGAGATGGCTGTCCAGCCACGCCGCGTCCGCCGTCTCGAGGAGCTCGCCCTGGCGCACGGCGGCGAGCTCGCGAGCGCGCTGGTGATCGCCCGTGGCGCGGTGGAGCGACCTCATCGCCGCGCCTCCCCATCACGCCCTGCAGCGGACCCGGCATCGGCGGCGGACTCCGCATCGGCAGCTGACTGGCGCTCGGCGGACAGCGCCTGGCGGAGGCTCTCACGGGCCCGGGTGAGCAGCGCCCGCGCGGCCACGTGCGACACGCCGAGGGCGGCCGCGAGCTCGAGGCCCGTCATGTCGTGGAGCTCGGCGAGCAGGAGGGCGGACCGCTGGCGTTCCGGGATCCTCTCCAGCGCGCGCTGGAGCTCCCCCGACAGGCGGGCCTCCATCACCAGGTGCTCAGCAGACGGGGCGGAGTTGCGGGTCTCGCCGACGAGCGGGATGAACCGCACGATGCGCTTGCGCCGCAGGTCGTCGAGCGCCACCCGGTGCGCGATCTGGTACAGCCAGGCGCGGGCGTTCTCGGGCTTCTGGAGCGAGTCGTAGGCCCGGTAGGCCTTGACGAACGCATCCTGGGTCAGGTCCGCGGCGAGCTCCGTGTCGCGGAGCATGCGGACGAGGTACGCGTAGATCTCGTTCTGGTGCTTTGCGAACAGGTCCTCGACGAAGCGGTAGGCCTCGTCACGATCCCACGCGGCGCTCACGGCAAAGCCCGCGGGCATGACCCGCCGCCGTTCGAGCTCCAGGGGATCTGCGACCACAAGTACTCCGGTGCTGGGGATCCGTTGCTCCCCCCGATCCGGAGCCGTGTGCTCCAGGCCCTTGTGACGCAGCGATCGCGCACCGTGTGACGGACTCCTCCCCCCGTCCCGCTCACCGCCTCGGATGCTCGGGCGGCGTGTCCGGACCGGGACCCGCCCGGAGCTCGTCGACGGCGTCCTCCGGCGACACCGGGTTGACCGGCAGGCCGGTCCCCAGCTCCAGGCCCGCAATCTCGCGCAATCGGGGGTGGATCTCCCAGTGCCAGTGGTAGGTAGCGTCGACCTGTTCCTTCAGCGGCGCGGTGTGGAGGACCAGGTTGTAGGGCGGGCCATCGAGGCTCGAGGCCAGCTGGCCCAGCACGTGGCGCAACGCCTCGGCGGCGGCGGCGATGTCCGCGTCCGTGGCGCGGCCGAAATCCGCATCGTGACGGCGGGGCACGACCCAGATCTCGAACGGCGAGCGGCTCGCGTAGGGCGCGAACGCCACGGCGTGGTCGTCGGCATACAGCAGGCGGTCGGCCCGGCGGACCTCGTCGCGGACGAGCCGGCAGTACGGGCACTCGCCCTCGCGGATCAGGTACCGCGCCGCACCGCCCAGCTCCTCCCCGATCCGGTGCGGGATCTGGGGCAGGTCGTACAGGTCGAGGCACAGGTGGTTGGTCCGGGCGCCGGCCTGGGCTCCCCAGTTCTGGACGACCTGCAGGTACTGCGTGCGGTCCGCCGCGCGGCTGGCGACGATCGCGTCGCGCGAGCCGCGCAGGAGCTGCTCGATGATCCCGCTGCCGACGGCGTGGAGCGCGCGGTGCTCGCCGGGCGGCGCGACCACGGTCCGCCAGGCCCCGGCCGCGCGCGCGTCCGCGATCGTCACCTGGGCAACCGAACCCTCCCGCGCGCGCGCCTCCTCCTCGGTGCCGGCGACCGTGAACGCGAAGTCCTTGAGTGTGCGCAGGCGGACGCCGTCGCCCTCGGGGATTCGGCAGTTGAAGCAGTCGTCGCGGTCGTCGATCCGGGCCGCGGCGAGCGCGAACCGCTCGCGGGCGAAGGTGCGGTCCACCATCGTGGCCACCCACCAGCCCGTGATGGCGTCCTTGCGCAGCTCGAACAGGCCCTGGCTCACGGCCGTCCTCCCGCGGCGCTCATGCCGCCCCGGCGCTCATGCCGCCACCAGGGCGGCCACGCGCTCCAGCTCCAGGCGCTCCGCGACGGGATCCGCCTCCGACGGCAGCGTGCCTGCGAGGGGTGCGCCGATCTGGGCGGCGAAGGCACGGGCGAACACGGCGGCCGCCTCCGCCACGCGGGCCGTAGACGGCGACTCATCCGGGCGGCCCGCCTCGCGCGCGATCGACGTGGAGGTGAGGCCCGGCATCCCACAGGGATCGATCAGGTTGAAGTCGGCGAGGTCCACATCGACGTTGAGCGCGATGCCGTGATACGTGGTGCCCCGCTCGATGCGGATGCCCAGGGCCCCGATCTTGCGCGGCAGCGGATCCTCCCGGCCGACCCAGCATCCCGGGTGGCCCTCGCGTCGGCCCGCCTCGACGCCGGACGCGGCACACGTCTCGGCGAGGGCGGCCTCGAGGGCTCGTACGAACGGGCGCAGCAGCAGCCCCCGGTCCGCGAGCCGCACGATGGGGTACGCGACCAGCTGGCCGGGGCCGTGGTAGGTGACCTCCCCGCCGCGCTCGACTCGCAGGAGCTCGATGCCGCGTGCTTCCAGCAGCGACGTGGGCGCGAGGACGTGGGCCTCGTCTGCGCCACGTCCGAGGGTGAGGACGGCGGGGTGCTCGAGGAGCAGGAGCTGGTCCCCGATCGAGCCGTCCGCGCGAGCCCTCGCGAGCCCCTTCTGGAGGCCCCAGGCATCCCGGTAACCGATGCGGCCGAGCCAGTGTGCCGTGATCGGAGGAGCGGCCGCGGGTCCGGGCTCGTGGGCGTCCATGCGGGGACGATAGCAGGGGCCGTGGAGGGCGGCGGCGGGGCACCATTCGTGACCGAGATTCCCATCCGTGCAACCGCCCCGCGCGACGGGCCGGCGCGCTGCCCGCCGGACACGCCATGCTCCGCGGATGGAGACCGCGCGGCCGTCGGCCAACCCTGCCTTTCCCCACCTCTTCTCGCCGCTCACCGTGGGCGGGGTCACGATCCGCAATCGCATCATGTCCTCGGGACACGACACGGTCATGGCGGTGGATGGCCTCGTGACCGACCAGCTGATCGCGTACCAGGAGGCCCGGGCGCGCGGCGGTGCGGGCCTGATCGTGATCCAGGTCGCGGGCGTCCATCCCACCGCGCGCTACACGTCGAGCGAGCTGACGGCGGACACGGACGATGCGATCCCCGGCTTCGCGGCGCTGGCGGAGGCCATCCACCGCCACGGGGCCACGGTCTTCGGGCAGCTGTTCCACGGCGGCCGGGAGATCATGGACACGAGCGACGGGACGCTCGCCGTGGCACTCGCCCCGAGCGCCGTGCCCACCGAACGCTTCCACGTCATCCCGCGCTCGATGCCGGCGGCGCTGATCGAAGAGATCGTGGCCGGGTTCGGCCCCGCGGCGGCACGTCTCGAACGGGCCGGCCTCGACGGGTGCGAGATCCTCGCGGGGTTCGGGTACCTGGCGTCGCAGTTCCTCAACCCGCGCACCAACCTGCGCACCGATGAGTGGGGCGGTGACCCGGCCCGCCGCCTGCGGTTCCTGCGCGAGTCGCTGGCTGCCTGCCGCGCCGCGACCAGGCCTGGCTTCGTGGTCGGCGTCCGGCTGTCCATCGGGGAGATCACGCCCGAAGGGCTCACGGACGAGGAGGCGCTCGAGGCCCTTGCGGCGCTCGATGCCGAGGGCCTGATGGACTACGTGAGCGTGATGGTGGGCACGTCCGCGACGCTCGCGGGCTCCGACCACATCGTGCCACCGTCCCCGATCCCGAACGCCTACAACGCGCCGCTGGCCGCCCGGACGAAGGCCGTGGTGCGCGTCCCGGTGTTCCTCGCCGGCCGGATCAACCAGCCCCAGGAGGCCGAGGCCGTCCTGGCTGCCGGGCAGGCGGACATGTGCATCATGACCCGGGCGCTGATCTGTGATCCCGAGCTGCCCGCGAAGACGGCCGACGGGCGCCTGGACGACATCCGGGCCTGCATCGGCTGCAACCAGGCCTGTATCGGGCACTTCCACGCCGGCTTCCCGATCTCGTGCATCCAGTTCCCGGAGAGCGGGCGGGAGCGGGAGTTCCCGCGGGCCGGCGATCCGGGGCATGCCCGCCACGCCCCGGCGGCGACGGCACGCACGGTGCTGGTCATCGGCGGTGGGCCCGCCGGACTCAAGGCGGCCGCCGTCGCAGCGGAGCGTGGCCACCGGGTCACCCTCGTGGAGGCCGATCGCTGGGTCGGCGGACAGGTGCGCCTGGCCCAGCTGCTCCCCGGGCGGGAGGAAATGGGCGGCGCCATCACCAACCTCGAGGGCGAGGCCCGGCGCGCCGGTGCGACCATCCTCACCGGTACCCGCGCTGACCTGGCATACGTGCGGGCCTCGGGCGCCGACGTGGTCGTGGTTGCCACGGGCGCCGTGCCGTACCGCCCGCCGCTCGAGCTCATGGGCGAGCCTGTCGTGCTCGACGCCTGGGATGTCCTCCGCGGAGCCAGGGTGCCGCCCGGTCACGTCGTGGTGGCCGATTTCCGGTGCGACTGGATCGGCCTCGGGCTCGCGACGCTGCTGGCCACGAGCGGCCACCGCGTGACCCTCGCCTCGTCGGGCTATACGGCGGGCCAGCGGATCCAGCAGTACGTGCGCGACGCCATGATCGCCGCGGCCCGGCGTGCGCGTGTGGACCTCCGGCCCACGCTGCGGCCGTTCGGGGCCGACTCGACCGCGGTCTTCCTCCAGGACGTCCTGACCGGGGACGCGGTGGTTGTCGAGGACGCCTCGGCGCTCGTCCTGGCCCAGGGGCACGTGCCCGCGGACGGGCTCCTCTCGGAGCTGGAGGCGGGGGCGCTTGCCGGATCGTTCGAGGTCGTGGCCGTGGGCGACGTGCTCTCGCCGCGGACGATCGAGGAGGCGGTGCTCGAGGGACTGCGGGCCGG
Organism: uncultured Chloroflexia bacterium; assembly: GCA_963713975.1. Lineage (GTDB taxonomy): Bacteria > Chloroflexota > Limnocylindria > Limnocylindrales > CSP1-4 > CAIXZV01. The sequence goes on along the minus strand of OY970218.1, from coordinate 2,152,562 downwards.
CGTCGCGATCTGACGGGACCTGCCCGCGCCCGCGCCCGCGAGTCACGTGGGCATCGGAATCGGGCCATTGCAGCGTGGCGGAAGGCCGGATGTCACGGTCGGCGGGCGCCGCCACGCTCGTCGACCCCTGATCTGATCCACACCTGCATCATCGCTGTGGGGCCGTGCGGATCGGGCGTCGCGTCGGGCGGACGATCAGGAGGGGGCTGGTACCCTCGGGGCAGCCCGCCGTTCGTAGCCACGAATGACGGGTGAGGACCCGGGAGCGACGGAACCGCGCCCGGGTCCGCCTGTTTTCCGGCGGTGCATGGGCGCAAGGAGGCGGCGATGAGCGACGGTGTGCTCGAGATGCGGCTGGTGGTGACGGCCCCCGACTACGACGAGGCCCTGCGCTTCTACCGCGACGTGCTGGGATTGCGGGAGCTGGGCTCGTTCGACGACGGCGGTGGGCACGTCGCCATCCTCGATGCCGGGCGGGCCACGCTGGAGCTCTCCGACATCGCCCACGCCGAGCACATCGACCGCCTCGAGGTCGGCCGACGCGTGGCAGGGCAGATCCGGGTCGCCTTCCGGGTTCCCGACACGGCCACGGCCACCGACCGGCTGGTGGAGGGCGGGGCCACGCTGATCGCAGCGCCCGTGGCGACACCGTGGCAGTCGCTCAACTCGCGGCTCCAGGCGCCCGCGGGACTGCAGCTGACGCTGTTCGAGGAGCTCTCCCCCGAGCTGGGCTAGCCGCGGAGGGCGTGCCACGACTACCTGGTAAAGAGCCGCTGGCCTGACGGGTTCGTGTGCCCGCACTGCCAGCACGAGGGCGGCTGGGAGATCAACGCGCGCATCCGGTCGTGCGCAGCCGACGCCAAGCCCTGGACACCCCGGACGATCAAGCGCCTCTGGCAATGCCCGGCCTGCCGGAAGCAGACGAGCGCGACCTCTGGGACCGTGATGGACCACACCCGGCTCTCGCTCATGACGTAGGTTCCACGCGGCGTTCGTGCTGGCGATCGACAAGCGCGGGATCAGTGCGATCTACCTCGACTCGCAGCTCGACCTCGGCAACCACAAGACCGCCTGGTTCCTGCTCCATAAGATGCGGCGGGCGGCCGTGAATGTGAAACCGCCAGCGGACGGGTCGCCAGGCGGCGATGGTGCTGGCCGCCATCGAGGTCCGGACCAAGACCTGGACCGACAAGGACGGGGTGATTCACGCCCGCGACTACGCCGGCCGCTGCCGGATGGAGGTGGTGCAGGCCGAGAACTCTACGTGGATCGCCGACTTCCTAGAACGGCACGTGCGCCCCGGCTCCACGATCCGCTCGGATGCCCTCGGCGGCTATGGGGCGGCGTGCCGCGAGCTCGGCTACGAGTCGCTGATGCGCACCCAAGGCAAGGCGACCCGTGACCACCAAATTGTCCCGCTCGCGCACCGGGTGATCTCGAACATGAAGGTGCGGATCAACGGCACGCATCACGGCGTCGGCCGGCCCCATCTCCAAGCCTACCTCGACGAGTTCGTGTTCCGGTTCAACCGTCGTCAGAACCCGGAGGCTGCCTTCCAGTCGTTGCTTGGTCTCGGCTCGCAGCACCCGCCCGTCCGGCGGGCCACGATCATCCGCGCGGCGGACTTGTCCTACTACTACGAGGGCGACGAGATCAAGGACGCTGACCAGGTGTCAGCCTGATCGATACGCACCCTCGTACATGGAAGCGCCGAGCGTCGGCGATCACGTGACGTGACGTGATCACCGTCGCGGCAGAGCGCCCTCGCCCTCACCGTCACCGTCACCGGAGGCGGAACGCGTCCGCCAGCCCGTCGGGGGTCATCGGATCGAGCGGAACCTCCGGCTTGCCCACAACCGCCAACAGGTAGCAAAGATCCTCGTGCGCGAGGCCAATCAGGCGAGATCGTCGCAGGAAGTAGAGATAGGCGTCCTCGCCCGTCGGCGTGAGCGTCAAGTGGATTCGGGTGGCGGGTCCGGCGGGAAGGGTCACGTCGATGCGTTCGCCTCCATCGCCACGCAACAGCGGCGTGCCGGGCCACGGATCGAATACGGCCGGGCAGCCGTATGTCGTTCCCATCGCATTGAGCACGCCAATCATGGCGGCAGGCCCCGGTCGAAGGTCATTCGGGTCGTCGGGCACGTAGATCGCTGTTCGACCCGCGAAGTAGAGGCGTGCTTGCTCAGGCAGAGCGGCATCCGATGCCTCCGCCCAGCCCGTGGCTGACGGCAGTTCGTAGGATCGGCTGGCTGGCGTCAGCAGGAGCATGAGCAACGTCATGCCGGCGCCGACCCCCACCAGGGCACCGGAGGTCGCGAAGATGACATCGTCGTGCTCGGCTGCCAGTCGGGCCGGCCGCCTGCGGGCGGCGACAAGATACGCGACAAGCGCCGAAACAAGGATCGCCACCGTGGCGATCGCATCGAACATCTCGTCGATGGACTGCCACTCGTAGCCGGGTCCCGCCGCGATTTGTCCGCCAATCATGGCGTAGAGAAGCACTGCACCAACCACGCCGCAGCCAACGACGAAGACATTGCCCGGGAACCTCCGGCCCAGCACGAGACCTGCTCCAATCGCCGCCGCGAACCCGACGACGAGTCCGAGGTCGCTTGCCAGCAGGACGGCGAACATCAGCGCGAACGCTGCGCCGACGTGGGCCGCCGCCGAGCGCCCGTCGAACCGTCGCTCGATCCTGTCGTCCGTCTGCTCGTCAGGCATGTTGCCTCATCCCCCGATCGTGACCGCACCCGGCCACCGGCATGTTTGGGCTCAAGCAATCGTCGCGACAAGGGCGCTTTGGTCCAGTCCAGCGCATGAAGCGACCGCGGCCCTCGCGAGCGCACCACTACATCTTGCGCTGACCTGTGTTAGCGACCCAAGCGTCAGCCGCGGAGGGCGTGCCACAGGATCGGAAGGAGCCGGCCGGGGTGATGGTCGGCCTCGAACCGGGTGAGCTCCGGCATCAGCCGATGGGCACCACGGTGGCTGGTGAACCAGGGCGGTTTCGGCCAGGCCCGGAACGGACCGCGGATCACCGTCTTCTCGGCACGCTCGAACATCAGCGGGTTGTGGACGAAGCCGACCCCCGATCCGATGGCCGTTCGCGGGTTGCCCGGGTAGGCGCCCCAAGGCGTGATCCCGATGCCGTAGCCCGCCGCGGACCAGTGGTTGAGCGACACGGTGCCGTAGCGAAGGTCTGCAATCGCCCGCTCCAGGGCCGGCTTCACCGCCGGGTCCTTCGCGGTCCGCGGGTCGACGATCACGGTGGCGTTGAGCGTGCCCCACAGCCGGTCGTTGGCAAACGCCGTTGCCCGATCCAGGAACGCGGCCGCGTCCGTCGCGTCGATGGGTGTCTCGGCGGTCACGCTGCAGAACGCTTCCACGCGGTAGCAGGGGTCGCCCGCAGCGTCCGGTGACACGTCGGGGATGAGCATCCACGGCAGGTGGCCGTCCGATGGGTCGCCGAACAGCTCGGCCTCGGGATGGACCTCGGCGAACGCGCCGAAGCGGGCCGCGGCGCCCGGGTAGTAGGCGAGGCGCGTCGGCAGCTCGCCCAGACGGCGGCGGATCCGGTCCAGCAGGGCGCCGCGCTGGGGCCAGCCCGCCGCGGTCACGATGACCCGGGACGTCGTGCAGTTGAAGCCGGCGTTGTTGGTGAGCATCGTGGCGATGTTCTCGGCGTCGTAGTCCAGCTCCGCGCCCGACCAGCGACCCGGCACCACGATGATCGGCGTGAGGTTGCCAAGCTCTGCGGTGAACGGCTTGTGCAGCACCGGGTCATCGCGGTGGCGGCGCTCGATGCCCTCGGGCCCGACCCCGAACACGATCGTGTCGTACGTCCGGTCCGAGCCCGTGATGTGGAGCGAGTCCACGCCCCGGTGCGCGGCGAGGTGCGCCCCCTGGACATGGTCCCCATGGATGATCCGCAGCACGCCCGCGCGGACGAGCGGGGCCAGCGCAGCGGCCTGGACCTCGAACAGGTGCGCCATCACGGGGTGGAGCTTGAGGATCACCACCTGCTGCTCCACGAACAGCTTGTGGATGGCGTCCAGGGGGCCGATGGACGAGGCGTTGCCGGCCCCCAGCACGAGGGAGACGCGACCGGGCGGTGGCGTGCGGTAGGGGCTCGCCATCGTTTCGGGCAGGGACTGCGCCGTGACGGATCGGTCCATCCAGACGTCCGCGGTCATCCGCAGGTAGGCGAGGCGGTCCAGCAGGTCCGCGGGCATGACGCGCGCGACGACGCGGCCGTCCTCGAGCGTGCGGATGCCGCCGGGGATGCGGGGCAGTCCCGTGCGGATGATCCCGTCGAGTGCGTCGCGATGGAGGCGGACGCCGCGCAGGAACACATACGGTCCGACGATGGTCTCCTCGGCCGCGTCCCGGCCGTCCGGGTCCAGGCCCTCGTGCAGCGAGCCGAGCCTCGTCCAGCGGTCGACCAGCGGCAGCGTTGCCCGCATCACCTCGTCCAAGAGCGCCCGCTTGCGCTCCGGGCTGGTCCGGACCCACTCGTCCGCGCGGGCCCGAAGCTCCGCGACGGCGGCATCGCAGACCGCGCGCGAGTCCGATTCGGGCACGGGAAGTCGCGGCACGTACGGATACGGACCGGGCGGGATCACGATGGCGGGAGCTGGCTGGGCGGCGGGCATGGCGGGCGCAATGATGCGCGGTCCGGGGGCCCGATGCTCGGGGCTCCGGTGGCGGGCGCCGCGGCTCCCGCGGCGGTCAGCGTCGCGTTGGCTGCGTCTCGGCGGCGGTCGGCATCGCGTTGGCTGCGTCGCGTCGCGTTGGCTGTCCGCTAACGCTTTGGCCACTCCAGCGGCCGCGGCGGGCTCCGGGGAGCTCTATCCGTCGCGGTGTTCGCTGCGGGTGAACGATGCGTCACGTGGGGCATCGGCCCGAGGGCCTGGGACCCAAAGCGTTCACCCAGGGCTAACGGTCGGCGGTGTGAGTGGCCGCCCAGGCGTCCGAGAGGCCGAACCAGCGCACGCGCCTGCTGCTGCCGAACTCCACCTTCTCCTCCACCAGGCGCGCCGATGGCTCGGTGAACGTGCCCTGCGGGTGCCCCGGGACCGCGAAGAAGTCGACGTCCACGCGCGCCACCTCACCGCCTCCGAACTCCATCCAGCAGGCACCGGTCCCGTCGTAGCCCGGCGGCTCCTGCTCGCCACGGATCCTGGCCACCAGCTGGTCGGCGACCACGCGCGCGGCGCGCTCGGCGAAGACGCCGGCCTTGGGCGTGCCGACACTGGTCACGTCGCCCACCGCGTAGACCCCGGAAAAACGCGTCGCGCCGCTCCCCTTGTCCACGGGGATCCAGCCGCCCTCGGCCAGCCCGGACGCCTCGACCACCGCGGGGGCGCGATGCACCGGGATGCCGAGGAAGAGGTCGTAGGGAAGACGCGTGCCATCGCTCAGCACGACCTCGCCGGTCGCGGCATCGAGGGCGTCCACCTTGCGACTCTTGACGAACTCGATCGCGCGCTCCGCGAAACGGGCCAGGATCGCCTCCGACATGGCGGGCGACGGTGGCACGGGCAGACCGAACGGGATCACGACCTTGATGTCGACGGCATCGCGGAGGCCACGGGCGCGCAGGTAGTCGTCGAGGAGGAGCGCCGTCTCGCTGGGCGCCGGAGGGCACTTGAACGGGGTGCCGCAGACGCCGATGACGGCCCGACCGGACAGGAAGGACGGCAGCAGGTCGCGGACGACCGCCGCACCGGGTACGGTGTAGAACTCGTTGCCGGCGTCGGCCAGGCCGGGCGTGGCTGCGAGATCGAAGTCCGCGCCAAGCGCCACGACCAGGATGTCGGCCTCGTAGGTGCCGGCGTCGGTGACGACACTCCGGGCGACGGGATCGATCGAGGTGATCGTCTCGCACCGGAATCGGACACCTCGCGTGGCGTAATCGCCGTAGGGCAGCCGGATCGCGTCGGGCGTGCGCTTCCCGAACATCATGTCCAGCTTGGAGAAGCCAAAGACGAAGGCGTCCGCACGGTCGATCAGGGTCACGTCGGCGGTGCCGTCAAGCTGCTCCGACAGGCGGGATGCGATCTCGAGGCCACCGAAGCCGGCGCCGAGGACGAGCACGGATGGGTTCATCGGCCAAGCATAGGGCGATGGCGACGCCAGCTGCGGGTGGCGCCGGCTGTCGCAAAGCGGGCGGTGGGCGACGTGGTGCGGTAGCCTCCCGGGGTGACCCACGAGTACACGCTCCTGGTCGGCGGGGTCGTCATCACCGGCGGTCCTGGACCGGACGCCACGGCCATCGCCTGGGCGGAGGACACGATCCTCGCCCTGGGCTCCGACGCCGAGGTGCGCTCGATCTCGCGCGGCGACTCACGATTCATCGACCTCCAGGGCGCGTTCGTCGTGCCGCTGGCGCCGGGAGCCGGCGCCGCCTCACCGGAGGCCGACGCCGCCTGGCCGACCGACGCCGTGCTGGAGCTGGGCGGTCCGGCCGATCTCGCCGTCGTCGACCGAGATCCCCGGCTCGGGAGCGACGCCACCGCGGGATTGCCACCCGTCCGGACGCTCGCCCTTGTGCGCAGCGGGCGCGTCGTGGCCGGCTGGCCGAGCCCGTCGGATGCCGGGCCGGGCGCGACCCGCGAGATCGTCGTGGCACCCGGGATCGCCCTCGCCATGGACGAGTGGCGGCCGGAGGAGGTCCGCGGCTCGCCGTTCGTGCTGGTCCACGGCCTGGCGTCCAACGCGCGCACCTGGGACGGCGTGGCGGCCGCGCTCTTCGCCGCCGGTCACGCGGTGGTCACGATTGACCAGCGGGGCCACGGCCGGTCCTCGAAGCCGGATCGTCCCTACGACGTGGCCACGGTGGCCGCCGACTTGGCATCGCTGGTCGAACAGCTGGGTATCGAGCGTCCCGTGGTGGCCGGGCAGTCCTGGGGCGGCAACGTGGTCGTCGAGCTCGCGGCCCGGCGTCCGGAGCTCGTTCGGGGCATCGCATGCGTGGACGGCGGCTGGCTGGAGCTGGCTCGCGACTTCCCCGACTGGGCCGACTGCCGGGAGGCCCTCGCCCCGCCGCGCCTCGCCGGTCGCCGCGTGGTGGAGATCGAGGGCTACATCCGCACCGCCCACCCTGACTGGCCGGAGGCGAGCATCCGTGGCGTGCTGGCCAACTTCGAGATCCGCCCGGACGGCACGGTGGCCCCGTGGCTCACGTTCGACCGCCATATCAAGGTCCTGCGCGGGCTGTGGGAGCACCACCCGTCCGAGCTGTACGCGGGCCTGACGGTCCCGGTCCTGCTGACGCCGGCCGATGGCGGCGGGAGCGACCGCATGGAGCGCAAGCGCCGGGACGTGGAGACGGCCGCGTCGATCATCCCGACCGTGGAGACCCGCTGGTTCTTGGGCGATCACGACATCCATGCCCAGCATCCGGCCGAACTCGCAGGTGTGATGCACCACCTCGACGTCGACGGGTTCTTCGGATGAGCGGATGGTCCCCGGTATGAGCAGCCCGCGGATCCTCGCGATCATGGGCTCGGGTGAGACCGCGCCGACGATGGCCAAGGTCCATCGCGCGCTGTTCGAGCGCCTGGGCCCGGCGCCCTTCCCCGCGGTCATCCTCGACACCCCGTACGGGTTCCAGGAGAACGCCGACGAGCTCAGCGCCCGCACGACGAAGTTCTTCGCGGAGAGCGTGGGCCGCGAGGTCGACGTCGCCTCCTACCGGTCCCGGGACGTGGACGCGGTCACGGCGGCCACGGCCGTCGCGCGGCTCCGCCCGGCACGCTACGTCATGGCCGGGCCCGGCAGCCCAAGCTACGCCCTCCGCCAGTGGACCGATGGCCCCATCCCGCCGGCCCTCGCGGACCTGCTGCGCGATGGTGGCGTCCTGGTCATGGCCAGCGCCGCCGCACTGACGCTGGGGACGGTCACGATCCCCGTCTACGAGATCTACAAGGTCGGCGAGGAGCCGCGATGGCTCCCGGGGCTGGATCTCCTCGGCGCGGCCACCGGCCTGCGGGCCGCCGTGGTCCCCCACTACGACAACGCCGAGGGCGGCAACCACGACACCCGCTTCTGCTACATGGGCGAGCGGCGGTTGCGGATCCTCGAGCGCCAGCTACCGGCGGACACGTTCGTGCTGGGCGTCGACAGCCACACGGCGCTTGTGCTGGACCTCGAGTGCGGGACCGCGACGGTCTCGGGCCTGGGCGGGGTCACCGTCCGCGTGGACGGCCGGTCCGTCGTGATCCCGGGCGGCAGCGAGGTGTCGATCAAGGCGCTGGGCGAGGCGGCACGGACCCTGGCCGCAGGGGGTCTACCGGACGTGGAGTCGGGCACAGAACCCGCCACGGGCCCCGGTCGCGCGACCGGTCGGCCGGCCCGCTCCACGGAGCCCATCGGCCACGAGGTAGCGGACCTCGAGGGCGCGTTCTTCGCAGCGCTCCATGGTGGCGACGGCCGGGGGGCTGTGGCGGCCCTGCTGGATCTCGACACGGCGATCGAGGGCAGGATCCGCGGCGGCGAGGACAGCCCCGAGCTCGACAACGCGGAATCAACGTTCCGGGCGCTGATCGTCCGGCTCGGCGAGGCCGTGGGCACCGGTGGTCCGGACCGGCGGGAAGTGGTTGAGCCTTACGTCGACGCCCTCCTCGAGATCCGGTCCCGCGCCCGCGAGACCCGCGACTGGGCGACCGCCGACCTCGTCCGGGACCGGCTCACCGGGGCCGGCATCGAGGTTCGTGACGGCGCCGCGGGCTCCACCTGGGAGCTGGGCTCGTCAGGCGACTCCTGACACCCGCGCGTCGGGAACCGCACGGCCCGGCCGACACAGGGCGTCCACCGCGGCGGCCACGGCGAGCAGCATCCCGGCCACGAACAGCGGCCACGGGTACGGGCCCGGAAACGCCCCGTCCATCACGCGCCCAGCATCGATCGTCCACGAGAGGATGACGAGGATGCCCCCGCCGACCGCGGCAACCCAGTGCCGGCGACACAGCACGACCGGCCGTTCGGCCCGCTCCCGCCACGCCGCGACCAGGCCGAAACCGACCAGCGCGATGCTCACCACCACGGGCGACCAGACCGGGCCGACCCATGGCACCGGGATCAGGAACAGCACGTCCGTCGTGCCCAGCGTCGGCGGCCAGCCCCGAAACACGTTCAGCCACGCGTAATAGCCGATGTCCCACGCGCCAAAGACGACCGCGCTCCAGGCGAGGCGCTCGACCCATGTCCGGCCGACGAGCACGCCGATCGCCGCGATCATGACCAGCGTCGCCGCCTCCCGTCCGACCTCGATCGCGACCAGGTCGCCCGCCTCGATCACCGGCCGCAGCGGGAAGAGCACCCCGACCTCCCCACCCAGCGCAAGCGTGAGGTAGACGACGACCGCCGATTCCAGGTAGGCCATCGCGATCGCGAACGCGAGGACGCCGATGACGGTCGAGGGAAACGAGAGCCGGGTGCCCATGGCGGCACGCTAGCACCAGCCATGTGCGGTGTCGCGGGATGGGGCTTACCCTTTGGCTCGAAGGAGCGATGCCACCATGACGCTGCCCGTCGGCACGGAGATCAGACCCACCGCCCGGATGACCCGGCGGTTCAACGCGCCGCCCGAGCGGGTGTACCGCGCCTGGGCCGATCCGGAGGAGCTGGCGCGCTGGTTCCCCGACCGCGTCGAGGGCGGCCTCACCGTGGGCGCCCGGACGACGCTCGTCTGGGAGGACCACCGGGTGTGGTGGGAGGTGATCGAGGCGCGCTCAGCCACGGCATTCGCATTCCGCTGGCCGTGGCTCCCCGACGACCAGCTGGTCACCACCGCACGGATCACGATCCAGCCCGCCGGGTACGGCTCCGTGATGCAGCTGGACGACGGCCCGTTCCCGCTGGACGAGCCGGGGGGCATCGAGGCCTGGTCCGAGGCGCTGGAGGGGTGGGGCGAGGCACTGACCATGCTCCGCGCCCACGTGGACTTCAGCGTGGACCTCCGATCCAGGCTGTAGACGTGACCGCCGGCCCCAGGCCGCGGTCTCCCCTGACCATGCCGACGCCGCCGGCATTGCGGTCCGGCAGCGAAGCCGTCATGCTCGGAGACGGATGACCACCCCCGCTGCGCCCCTGCGGATTCTCGTCGTGGACGATCACGAGGTGGTCCGACGCGGGCTGATCGCCTTCCTCGACCGCCGCGGGCAGTTTGAGGTCGTGGCCGAGGCCGGGACGTGTCATGGCGCCGTCGCCCAGGCCCGGCGCTTCGAGCCGGACATCGTGCTGCTGGACATCCAACTTCCGGATGCGTCGGGGATCGAGGCCTGCCGGCTGCTGCTCGACGGATCCCCGGACCTGCGGGTCGTGTTCCTGACGAGCTCACCCGACGAGCTTGACGTGTTCGCGGCCATCGTGGCCGGGGCTCGCGGCTACGTCCTCAAGCAGACGCGGTCCGCCCAGCTGGTGCGCACCCTCGAGGCGGTGGGGCGCGGCGAGTCGATGTTCGATGCCGTGGTGACAGGGATGGTGCTGGAGCGCGTCCGGCGCATCGCGGGCGGCACCTACCCGGACGAGGCGAGCACCCTGACGGTGCGCGAGCGCGAGATCCTGCCGCTCATCGCCGCGGGCATGACCAATCGGGAGATCGCCGAGACGGTCTTCCTCTCGGACAAGACCGTCAAGAACTACGTCAGCTCGATCCTGTCGAAGTTGGGGCTCGAGCGTCGGGCCCAGGTCCCGACCTACGTCGCCACCCACGACCCGCAGGCGCCGGTGATCAGGCGGACGACGACGGGACGGTGAGGCCGCGCCCCTTCTCCAGCACGACCTGGAGGTCCTGCGTCAGGCCGGTGGCAAAGCCCGCCTCAGACAACGCGAGGTAGTACTCCCACATCCGGATGAAGCGGTCGTCGAAGCCCAGCGCGCGCACCGCATCGACGTTCTCGAGAAAGCGCGTCCTCCATGCCCGAAGCGTCGTGGCGTAGTGCGGTCCGATGTCGCGTGACTCGCGGATCAGGAGCCGGGTGCCGTGCAGCGACTGCTCGATGACCGCGAGCGACGGGCACAGGCCACCCGGGAAGATGTAGGTCTGGATCCAGTTCGCCCCGCGGCGCTGGGCCCCGTAGGCGACGTCCGGGAAGGTGATCACCTGAAGGCTGAACCGGCCGCCGGGCTTGAGCGCGCGATCGCAGGCCTCGAAGTAGGTGGTGAAGAACTCCTCGCCGACCGCCTCAAGCATCTCGATCGAGACGATGGCGTCGTACTCGCCCGTGATGTCGCGATAGTCAAGGAGCTGGATGTCGACGAGGTGCTCCAGCCCGGCCTCGCGGACGCGCTCCCGGGCGAGGTCGTGCTGCTCCTGCGAGATCGTGATGGACGTGACCCGGCAGCCAAGCTCGCCGGCCGCGTACAGCGCGAATCCGCCCCAGCCCGACCCGATCTCCAGGACGTGCATCCCGGCTTCCAGGCCTGCACCCTCCGCGAGCCGCTGGAACTTGGTGCGCTGGGCGTCTTCGAGGGATTGCTCCGGCGAGTCGAACACGGCGCTGGAGTAGGTCATCGTCTCGTCGAGGAACAGGCGGTACAGATCGTTGCCGAGGTCGTAGTGGGCGGAGATGTTGTCGCGGGCCTGCGTCTTCGTGTTGGCGCGGGCGCGGTGCGCCAGGCGGCGCGGGATCTCGAACGGCCGGCGCCACCACCCCTTGGCCAGGGCGAGATCGGACCGGTTGAGGGCTGCAAGCTCGATCAGCGCCTCGATATCCGGGGACGACCACTGGCCGTCCATGTAGGCCTCGCCGATGCCCGTCTCGCCGTGCAGCAGGACGCGGATGGCCGCGGACGGTTCGTGGACGTGGAGCTCCGCCTGGCGCGGCGAGGCCGGGTCGCCGAACACCCGCCGGCGCCCGTTGGGCATGACCACCGTGAGGCGGCCCGTCCGGATCCGCGACGCAGCCCTGAGCCCGACCCGCATCGCCAGCTGGGTCATCGTGCGATCGGCGAACCGCGCGATGGGGTTGGCGGTGATCCCGAGACTCAACGGCCGACGGCTCCCGTGCCCGGCGCAAGCGGCCGTGCCCCTGGACCGGAAGACACCCGGGCCTTCGCGGCGGCGTGCTCGGCGACTGCCTGGCCGTGGCGCTGGAACCGCACGCCCCGGCGCCACAGCCGCCAGGCGTGCACGTGGATCAGCGCGATGGTCCGCTGGGTCATGAGCGGGTGCCGGAACAGCATCCGAACCACCATCCGGTCGCTCAGCCGCTTGCGTTCCAGCACGAGGCTGGTGCCGATGACGGGTGCATCGCCCCGCCGCTCGTTGATCGCGATCCGCACGCTCTTCGGGTCGTCCAACACGTGCACCGTGTAGCGACCCTCCATGTCGATGAACGGCGAGACATAGAAGTCCTTGTCCATCGAGGCCACGAAACGCCGGCCCGGCGCCCCGGGGCGAAGCGTGTAGAGGTGTCGCTCCAGGTGCGTGTTGTGCACCTCCACGATGACAACCCGCAACTCGCCTGTGGCGTCCCGGCACAGGTAGAAGCTGGCCGGGTTGAAGACGTAGCCCAGGACCCGCAGGTTGGTGATCAGCATGATCCGCCAGCCTGTGGGGTCCTCGCCCTCCGCGCGCAGGTGCGCGAGGACGGTCTCCCGGAGGTCCGTGGCGGGCGTGGGCCAGTGGTCCGCGTCCCGGAACTCCAGCACGTTGCGGCGGTTGCGCCCGATGAGCCGCATCGAGCGGGACACCTCGTCCAACTCCGAGAGGTCGAGGGCGGTGTAGAAGACGTTGTGCTCCAGCGTGTACTCGACGGGCGCCGCCCGGCGATGCCGGAGCTTGCCCTCCAGCAGGTGGGATCTCATGCCGCACGCTCCTGGGGCTTGACCGAGGAGATGAGCGCGGCGGCCTCGAACCCGGACCGGCAGCCGTCCTCGTGGAACCCGTAGCCCAGGTGGGCGCCGGCGTACCAGGTGGACCGGTGGCCCTGGAGGTCGCGGATCGCCGCCTGGGACTCGAGCGAGCGGAAGGTGTACAGCGGGTGCGTGAACTCGCGGGCCAGGATGACCCGGTCGTCGCGGACCGCGTCGCCCGGATTGACCGAGGTGAAGTACTGGGTGGGGCCCGGGAGGGCCTGGAGACGGTTCATGTGGTACGTCATGGTGACGGCTGCGCCGGGCGGATTGCACGCCGCCTGGTCCACGTTCCACGACGACCAGGCACCACGCCGCCGGGGCATGACACGCTCGTCCGTGTGGAGCACCACCTCGTTGCGGTTGTACTCGAAGCCGCCCAGGGCGGACCGCTCCGCGCCGTCAGCGTCGGCGAGCGCCGCCAGGGCATCGTCCGCATGGGCCGCCATGACCAGGGCGTCGAAGCGCTCGGGGCCGCGGTCCAGCGTCCGCACCGTCACGCCGGCATGGTCCCGCGTCACGCCCACGACCGGCGAGCCCGCCCGCATCGCGTTGTCCGGCAGCTGCGCCAGCAGCTTCTCCACGTAGGCACGGGACCCACCCGTCACGGTCCGCCACGGGTGTGCCTGGCCCAGGCCGATCAGGCCGTGGTTGTCCAGGAACCGGAGTAGGTAGTCGACGGGGTAGTCCAGAGTGAGCCCGGGCGCCGTGGACCACACTGCCGCGGTGATGGGCACCAGGAAGTGGTCCCGGAACGAGGTGCCGAACCTCCGGTCCGCCAGGTACGCGCCCAGCGTCATGCCCGTGGGCGCCGGGGTGTCAAGGATCTTCCGGGCATCGCGGTAGAACCGCAGGATGTCCGGGAACATGCGCAGGTAGCCAGGGCGGGCCGCGAGACTGCGCTGGGCGAAGAACCCGCCCGCGCCTCGGGACCCGAACTCCACGTCGCAGGCCTTGCAGGACGACGCGAACGACATGTTGCTGGGCTGCGTCTCCACGCCCAGCTCCTCAAACAAGTGCACGAGGTTGGGGTAGGTGGGCTCGTTGTAGACGATGAACCCGGTGTCCACGTTGAACGCGCCCGCCGGGGTGTTCACGGCGACCGTGGCGACGTGCCCACCGGGATCTGCGTCCCGCTCGTACAGGGCGACCCGGTGGCCGCCCTGCTGGAGAGCCCAGGTCGCGGACAGGCCGCTGACGCCCGAACCGACAACGGCGACCCTCATCGAGGGGCCGACTTCGCGCGCTCGTCGAGCGTTTTCTGCATACCTCCCAGAGCGTCCTTGGCGATCTTGGCGAAGGAGCCTCCCACGAACGGCTCCACGAGGCGCATCCAGCCAGTCAGGTGAATGTCGGCTGTGTAGTCGATGCGCGTGCCGTCCGGGATCGGCTCGAAGCGGATCTCGTCCACCGCGTGGACGCTCGATCCCTCGCCCGTGAGGACCACGCGCGTGGACGGCTCCCAGGTGGTGATCCGGTACTCCATGGGGGCGACGTTGCCGCGCATCCGGACGCCCAGCTGGTAGCGGGCACCCAGGCCCACAGGGCCGTCGTCGATCCGCTCGGAGGTGGCAACCCCCGGGTCCCAGTGCTGGGAGTTGGCGAAGTCCGCGATGAACGCGAAAGCGTCCTCGGCGGGCAGGCGTGTCTCGATGGTCTCGTGCAGTCGGGGCATCTCGGGATTCTCCATCGGGTCCTGCTCGGGGACCCAGTGCCCTCAATTCGGGCCCCGAGGCGATCCGGATGGGGTCGGCGGACGAAGATGTGGGTGTTATGAACACACGCTACCTGCTCGACGACCTCGCGGAAGTGCTCATCGTCCCCTCCTTCACCCGAATCGGCTTCCGCCTGCGCAAGCGCCTGCACCGCTGGCCCGACGTGGAGACCTACCCGATGACCGGGCGCACCGTGGTGCTCACGGGCGCAACGTCCGGCTTGGGGCGGGCGGCCGCGGGCTCGCTCGCGCGCATGGGCGCCCGCCTGGTCCTGGTTGGCCGCGATGCCGGCCGCCTCGAGCGGACCCGGACGGAGCTGCTCACCGAGGTGCCCGCGCTCGACGCGATCAGCGTCGTGGCCGACATGGGGTCGCTGGCCTCCGTCCGGGCCGCCGCCGACGAGATCCTGGAGCGCGAGCCGCGGATCGACGTGATCGTGGACAACGCAGGCGCCATGATCCCCGAGCGTCAGGTCACCGACGAGGGGTTCGAGCGCACCTTCGCGATCATGGTCCTCGGGCCGTTCGTGCTGGCATCCCGGCTCATGCCGCGGCTGGCCGAGAGCCCCGACGGGCGGCTGATCGCCGTCACGTCGGGTGGGATGTACACGCAGGCGCTCCCCCTCGACGACCTGGCCTACGAGCGTGGCACCTACAACGGGGCCGGGGCCTATGCGCGGGCCAAGCGGGCCCAGGTGGCGCTCATCCGCGAGTGGGCGCGGCGGCTGCGCGGGGCCGGTGTCGTCGCCAATGCCATGCACCCCGGCTGGGCGAACACGCCCGGGCTCGAGGCGTCACTACCGGGCTTCGCGAAGCTCGTGGGCGGCCAGCTGCGGACTGCGGCGGAAGGCGTGGACACGATCCTGTGGCTCGCAGCCTCGCCCGGAGCAGGTCGCGTCACCGGGCGGCTGTTCCTGGACCGTCGGGCGCGCCCGTTCGACCGGGTGCCGGCGACGCGGCTGTCCGCCGCCGACCGGGTCGCGCTGTGGGACGCGGTGGTGGAGATGACCGGGGAGGATCCGGCGACCCGCCGCTAGAGGCACTCCTCTCCCAGAGCGCGGCGAGGGCCCTCGAACGCGACCGGATTGCCGCCGCACACCGTGAGAGCGCTCTCTTGACACGTGCTGTTAGAGTGCACATCAAGCGTGAGAGCGCTCTCACCATGCATGGAGCGGCAGGTGCCACAGCTCAACGGTCGCACTCGACCCGGCAATGCCACGCTGGAGGAGGTCGCCCAGGTCGCGGGCGTCTCCCGCGCGACCGTCTCGCGCGTCGTGAACGACTCCCCGCGGGTGAGCCCGGACGTGAGGCTCAGCGTCCAGGCCGCCATCGAGCAGCTCGGCTACACGCCCAATCGAGCCGCCCGAAGCCTCGTGACCAAGCGCAGCGACTCGGTCGCGGTGGTCATCACCCAGCCCACCGGCCAGGTGTTCGCGGACCCGTTCTTCCCGCGCCTGCTGCGCGGCATCAGCTCCGCGCTCGCGGCCAGCGACCGCCAGCTCGTCCTGCTGATGCCTGAATCGCCGGCCGATGAGCGCCGCGCCGTGGACTACCTGACCGCCGGCCACGTGGACGGGGCCCTCCTGGTCAGCCTCCACGAGAACGACCCCCTCCCGGCCCGCCTGGCGGCCGCGGGCGTTCCGATCGTGATGGTCGGGCGGCCCCCGCATGGGTCACAGGCCAGCTTCGTGGATGCCGACAACCGGCAGGGCGCCCAGGCGGCCGTCGCGCACCTGATCTCCTCCGGACGGCGGGTCATCGCCACGATCACCGGGCCCCTCGACACGGCCCCGGGCTTCGACCGCCTCAAGGGCTACCGCGACGCCCTCTCCGAGGGCGGCCTGACGCTGGAGGGCACCCTGGAGGCCTTGGGCGGGTTCACCCAGGAGGGCAGCGCCGCGGCCATGGAACGCCTGCTGGCGACCCGCCCGGACATCGACGCCGTCTTCGCGGCTTCGGACCTGATGGCCGCCAGCGCCATGGCCGTGATCACGGCATCGGGCCGGCGGGTCCCGGCCGACGTCGCGGTCGTCGGCTTCGACGACATCGCGATCGCCATGTCCACCACGCCTCACCTCACCAGCGTTCGCCAACCCATCGAGGAGATGGGCCACGAGATGGCCCGCCTGCTCGTCGAGTCGCTCGACGCGACGGATCCCGTGCCCCGGCGCGTGATCCTGTCCACCCAGCTCATTCGGCGCGCGTCGAGTGCCGGGAGGCGGTCGCCCTGAGTCGGCCGGCAACCGGCGGACGCCGCAGCACCGGGCCTCGGCGCCCCAGCCTTGCTCTCGTCCCCACGAAGAGGAGCTCACCAGAGCTCGTACAGGAGGAGATTCCAGGATGATCCGTTCTCGTTCCGGCCCTCGGGCCGTGATGGTGGCCGCAGGGATCGTCGCGATCGTGGCGGCAGCCTGCGGGAGCTCGACCGCGACCACCGCCCCAAGCGCGGCCGCGAGTGCAGCCCCGGTCGCCACGGAGGCTCCTGCCCCCACCGAGGCACCGTCCCTGGTCGCCATCACCCCGGAGCCGATCGCCACGTCCGTCGGCCCCAACGGCGGCAAGGTTGTTCGCTGGTTCATCGGTCTCGGTGGCGGCGGCAAGCCCGAGCAGATCGCCGCCGAGCAGAAGTTCGCCGCGGACTTCAACGCCGCGCAGGCGGACATCTACCTCACGCCGGAGATCTACGACAACAGCGTCGCCGCGCAGCAGCTCCAGATCCAGATCGCGGCCGGCAACCCGCCGGACATCATCGGCCCGGTCGGCGTGGAAGGCCTCAACATCTTCCGCGACAACCTGCTCGACGTGAAGTCCCTGATCGCCTCGCAGAACTTCGACATGACCAAGTTCGACCCGGCGCTGGTCAACTTCTTCGACATGGGCAAGGACGGCGCCACCATCGGCCTGCCGTACGCGACCTATCCGTCCTTCATCTACTACAACCAGAAGCTGTTCGATGAGGCCAAGCTGCCGTACCCGCCGACCAAGGTCGGCGAGCTGTACAACGGCAAGCCGTGGGACATGGAGGCCGTCCGCGAGCTGGGCATGAAGCTCACCGTCGACAAGAACGGCAACGACGCCACGAGCCCCGACTTCGACCCCGAGAACATCGTGCAGTGGGGCTTCGACATGCAGTGGGCGGACGACCGCTCCGACACCGAGGCCACCATCTTCGGCGCCAGCTCCGTGGTCGCCGCGGACGGCAAGACCGCCCAGATCTCGGACCAGTTCAAGACGGGCCTCAAGTGGTTCAACGACGGCGTCTGGAAGGACCACTTCATCCCGACGTCGGCGCAGATCCAGAGCGACCTGCTGGCCAAGGGCAACCCCTTCCAGTCCGGCAACATCGCGATGGTCGACACCCACGCCTGGTACACGTGCTGCATCAACCCGGCCGCGCCCGCCAAGCCCAGCTTCAACTGGGGCGTCGCGGTGACCCCGTCCTACAACGGTGTCACGACGGCCAAGGTCCATGCCGACACCTTCAGCATCCTCAACTCGACCAAGAACCCCGACGAGGCCTTCAAGGCCGTCGCCGCCCTGGTCCAGTCGCCTGAGCTGCTGACCAACTACGGCGCGTTCCCGGCCGATCCGGCCCTCCAGCAGGGCTTCTTCGACTCCGTCCAGGCCAACTACCCCAACTCGAAGATCGACTGGGCCGTGCCCGCCGCGATGCTCGGCTATGTCGACAAGCCCAACCACCAGTCCTGGATCCCTGACTACCAGAAGTCCAGGTCTGCCCTCAAGGCCGTGTACAACAAGTACCGGACGACGCCCGGCCTTGACATCGATGCCGAGCTCGCCACCCTCCAGACGACCCTCCAGGGCATCTTCGACGAGTACAACGCCGCCAACCCGTAAGCCCCTCCTCCAACGGCGTCCTGGGCGGAGCTCCCGCTCGCCCGGGACGCCGAAACCTGCCCGCAGACTCCTTCGCGCCTGTTGTGGAGCCGGACCCGACCATGACCGATACGCCCCAGGCGCTGCCCGCGACGCCTGCGCCCCGCCGCTCGCATCGGGTCCTCCGGCCATCGACCCGCGAGGCGATCTGGGGCTACATCTTCATCGGCCCCTGGCTGCTGGGCCTGGCCCTGTTCACCGCCGGGCCGATCATCGCGTCCCTCGTGATGTCCATGACGAACTTCGACCTGCTCCACGTGGACCAGACGCGGTTCATCGGCCTGGACAACTACGTCCGGATGACCAAGGACCCCCTGGTGGGGCAGGCCCTCGTCTCGACCTTCAAGTTCGCGTTGATCGTCATCCCCGCCACGATGATCGCGAGCCTGGGCTTCGCCCTCCTCATGAACCACCCGAAGCTGTCGGGCAAGGGGGCGCTGCGAACCCTCGTCTACATGCCGATGATGATCCCGCTGGTGGCCAGCACGATGGTCTGGACCGGCTTCCTGAACACCGAGACGGGATGGTTGAACCGGGCCCTCGAGACCATCGGCCTCGCCGGGCCAGACTGGTTCCAGAGCGAGGTCTGGGTCTATCCGGCGCTGACGCTGATGGGTCTGTGGGCCGTCGGCAACTTCATGATCATCAACATCGCCGGCCTGCAGTCCGTGCCCACCGAGCTGTACGAGGCGGCGAGGATCGATGGCGCCGGCTGGTGGACCCAGCTGCGGCGGATCACGATCCCGCTGATCTCCCCGGTCTTGTTGTACGACCTCGTGATCACGCTCATCGCGACGTTCCAGTACTTCACCCAGGCCTACACCCTGACCAACGGGCGGGGTGATCCCAATAACGCGACGCTGTTCATCAACCTCGAGCTGTTCCGCGAGGCGTTCGTGTTCAGCCGGATGGGCTACGGCGCCGCGATCGCCTGGCTCCTGTTCGCGATCGTCCTGGTCCTCACGGTCGCCCTGTTCGCCGTCTCCCGCAAGCGCGTCTACTACGCCGGCGGCGAGCGATGACGCAGACGTCGCGGCCGGAGCTCCGATGGTCCGACCGCTCCCCGGTCGCGCGAACCTACCGGCGGTACCTGGGCAAGGCAATGCTCACGATGTTCGCCGTGATCATCGTCAGTGCCTTCCTGTCCCCGCTGCTGTACATGGTCACCACCTCGTTCCAGCAGCCGTCCCAGATCGCGACGCCCGGGGCGCCGCTGTGGCCCGCCAAGCCGAACACCGGGACCTTCGAGGGCGAGGAGTACCCGATCTACACGGTCACGATCGACGGCGCCGCGCGCGAGCTGATGCTCGTCGAGCCGGGCCGGGAGTCGAGCGACTTCGTGGACCCCTCCGATCCGAGCGCAACCAGGATCGAGTGGGAGGGGCGCTGGCGGACGCTCGAGCAGTCTTGGACGTTCTCGCCCCTGGCGGAGAACTACACGACGGTCTGGAACCAGCTGAACTTCCCGAGGCTCCTGACCAACACGTTCGGGATCGCGCTGTTCAGCACGATCGGGGCGGTCCTGTCGTCGATCCTCGTGGCCTACGGGTTCGCGCGGTTCCGCTTCCCGGGACGCAACCTGTTCTTCTTCATCCTGCTGGGCACCATCATCCTGCCCAACCAGGTCACCCTCCTGCCGACCTATGTGATCTTCTCGTGGCTCGGCTGGAACGGGACGTGGCTGCCGCTGATCGTCCCCCACTTCTTCGCCAACGCCTTCAACGTGTTCCTGCTGCGCCAGTACTTCATGACGATCCCGCGCGAGATGGACGAGTCGGCGATGATCGACGGGGCAGGCCCGTTCAGGATCCTGCGCAGCATCATCATCCCCCAGTCCATCCCCGCGATCACGGCCGTCACCCTGTTCCACTTCTTCTGGGCCTGGAACGACTTCTTCGTCCCGTTGCTGTACCTGGCCAACAAGCCGGAGCTGCAGCCGCTGTCAATCGGGATCCAGCAGTACAACGCGCTGTATGCGAGCCAGCCGACGCTGATCCAGGCCTCGGCGGTGCTGGCCATGATCGTGCCGGTGGTGATCTTCTTCCTCGCCCAGCGGGCGTTCATGCGGGGCGTCGTGGTCACGGGAGTGGACAAGTAGGTTCGGCCGAGTGGCCCTGAGCAGGAAGCGGGCCCACGGGTCCCGGACGGAGGAGATCGCAGGTTGCGCTACGGCCACTTCGACGATGAGCGGCGGGAGTACGTCATCACCCGCCCGGACACGCCGCTGCCGTGGATCAACTACCTTGGCAGCGAGGACTACATCGCCCTCCTGTCCAACACCGCTGGCGGGTACTCGTTCTTCCGCGACGCCCGCCTGCGCCGGCTGATCCGGTACCGCTACAACAACGCACCGCTCGACGTGGGTGGCCGCTTCCTGTACGTCCGCGACGACGACACCGGCGACTACTGGAACCCCGGCTGGCAGCCGGCCCAGCGCGAGCTCGACGGCTACACCTGTCGCCACGGCCTCGGGTACACGGTGATCGCCGCGGGTCGCGACGGGATCCGAGCGGAGACGACCTACCTGGTACCGCCCGGGGAGACCCTGGAGGTGTGGCGGACGCGGGTCACCAACCAGCGGCCGACCGCGGCCCGCGTGTCGCTGTTCGGGGCCGTCGAGTTCTGCCTGTGGGACGCCCAGGACGACGCCACGAACTTCCAGCGCAACCTGTCCACGGGCGAGGTCCTCGTCGAGGACGGCGTGGTCTACCACCTGACCGAGTACCGCGAGCGCCGCGATCACTTCGCCTGGTTCGCGTGCTCGTCGCCTGTGGCGGGGTTCGACACCTCGCGTGAGGCGTTCCTCGGGGCGTACCGGGGCTGGGACCGGCCGCTCGCGGTGGAGCGCGGCGCGATGTCCGCCTCGGTCGCTCACGGCTGGCAGCCGGTCGGCGCCCTCCAGGCGACGCTGTCGCTCGAGCCGGGTGCGTCGTGCGAGGTCACATTCATCCTCGGCTACACGGAGAACCCGGCAGAGCGCAAGTTCGACCCGCCCGGCTCCGGGCGCCCGGACACGACCCGGGCGCGGGCCGTGATCGATCGCTACCGGCGGAAGGGGCAGGTCGATGACGACGTGGAAGCGCTCCGTGCGGGCTGGGAGGAGCGGCTCGCGACGCTCCAGGTGGCGTCCGCCGACCCGCACGTGGACCGCATGGTCAACACCTGGAACCCGTACCAGTGCATGGTCACCTTCAACCTGTCCCGGTCCGCGTCCATGTTCGAGTCGGGGATTGGCCGGGGCATGGGCTTCCGGGACTCGAACCAGGACCTGCTCGGCTTCGTCCACATGGTCCCGGAGCGCGCCCGGACACGGATCCTGGACATCGCCGCGACGCAGCTGCCCGACGGCGGCGCCTACCACCAGTACCAGCCCCTGACGAGACGGGGCAACGACGACGTCGGCTCCGGGTTCAACGACGATCCCGCGTGGCTCGTGCTGGGGGTTGCCGCCTATCTCAAGGAGACGGGCGACCTGTCGATCCTGGACGAGCCCGTGCCATGGGACAACCTGGACGGCTCGGAGACGCCGCTGCGCGACCACCTGCGGCGGTGCATCGACTTCACCCTCGAACGGCTCGGGCCCCACGGCCTGCCCCTCATCGGCCGGGCGGACTGGAACGACTGCCTCAACCTCAACGTCTTCTCGGACCAGCCGGGCGAGTCCTTCCAGACGGCGCCCAACCGGCCCGGCGGCGTCGCCGAGTCCGTGTTCATCGCCGGCCTGTTCGTGCTTGCCGCACGTGAGGCCGAGGCGATCGCCCGCCTTGTCGACGACGAGGCCGAGGGCGCCCGCTGCGCCGCCGCCGCCGCGGCGATGACCGCCTCGATCGAGGCGAGCGGCTGGGACGGGGCCTGGTACCGCCGTGCCTACGATCACGTCGGGCAACCCGTCGGCTCGACCACCAACGACGAGGGCCAGATCTTCATCGAGCCCCAGGGGATGATGGCGATGGCGGGCGTAGGGCTGGAGGACGGGCGCACGCGGACCGCCATCACATCCGTCCGTGAGCGGCTGGCCACGCCCCACGGGATCATGGTCCAGCAGCCCGCGTACGCGACCTACCACCTCGAGCTGGGCGAGATCTCGTCCTACCCGCCCGGGTACAAGGAGAACGCCGGGGTGTTCTGCCACACCAACCCGTGGCTGATGATCGGCGAGGCCATCACCGGCAACGCCGAGGGCGCCCTCGACTACTACCTGCGGATCAACCCGTCGGCCCGCGAGTCGATCTCGGACGTGCACCGCTGCGAGCCGTACGTGTACGCGCAGATGATCTCGGGCCGCGACGCAGCCACGCCCGGCGAGGCCAAGAACTCCTGGCTGACGGGGACGGCGGCCTGGAACATGGTGGCGATCAGCCAGTGGATCCTGGGCATCCGCCCTGAGCACGGCGGCCTGCGGGTGGAGCCCGTGATCCCCGGCTCGTGGCCCGGGTTCCGGGCAACGCGGCGGTTCCGGGGCACCAGGTATGACATCGAGGTTCGCCGCCGCACGCCTGGCGACCCAGCAGCCACGGGGTCGGCCGAGGTGGTGGTCGAGGTGGTGGTCGACGGGCGGTCGATCGAGGGCACGCTGATCCCGCTCCCCGGGCCCGGGGCGCCGCGCGTCCGGGTGGAGGTCGTGCTCGCGTGACAACAGGAGGTTCCCCGGCATGCTGAGACGAGCGAGGTTCCCGGACGGCTTCGTGTGGGGGGCCGCCACCTCCGCCTACCAGGTCGAGGGTGCCTGGCAGGAGGACGGCAAGGGCGAATCCATCTGGGACCGGTTCGCGCACACCCCGGGCAGGATCGTCGGTGGGACCACGGGCAACGTCGCCTGCGACCAGTACCACCGCTACCCGGAGGACGTCGCGCTCCTGGGACAGCTCGGCCTGGGAGCGTACCGCTTCAGCATCGCCTGGCCGCGCGTCGTCCCCGAGGCGGGCGGCGCGATCAACCGCGCCGGCCTGGACTACTACGACCGGCTCGTGGACGAGCTGCTCGCCAACGGCATCACGCCCTATCCCACACTGTTCCACTGGGACCTACCGCAGTGGATGCAGGACGCGGGTGGCTGGGTCGACCGCTCCGTCATCGGCCGGCTTGCCGAGTACGCGGACGCGACCGTCCGTTCGCTGGGCGACCGGATCGCGACGTGGACCGTGCTCAACGAGCCCGAGGTGTTCGTCAACCAGGGCCACGACGCGGGCGACCACGCCCCGGGGTTCCGTGACCCGGACCTGGCGCTGCGTACCAGCCACGTCGTCAACCTTGCCCACGCCGAGGCGGTCCGCGTGGTGCGCGCGGCTGCGCCGTGGGCCGCGGTCGGGTCCGCGATCAACATGGACATCGCCTACCCCGCCTCGGACGACCCACTCGATGTCGCAGCGGCGGAGCGGCATCACGCCCGGGTCAATGCCTGGTTCCTGGACCCCCTCCTGAAGGGCCGCTACCCGGTCGCCTTCGTGGACCAGGAGGCCGCCCTCGCCCGGATGGACATCCGCACCGGTGACATGGAGTCGATGGCGACGACGCTCGACTTCATCGCACTCAACATGTACTCACGTGCCATCGTGGCCGCCGATCCCACGGACGAGCGCTTCGGGCTGCGGAGGGTCGAGGGGCCCGGCCGCCGGAACTCGTTCGGCTGGGAGATCTGGCCGGCGGCGATGCACCGGCTGGTGCGCCGCGTTGACCACGACTACGGGCACCCGGTCCTGTACATCACCGAGAACGGATGCGCCGACAGCACCGGTCCCGGCGCCGACGGGCGGGTGCACGACGCGAGTCGGGTGGACTACATGACCGGCCACATCGGCCAGCTCGCCCGCGCCATCGACGACGGCTGCGACGTCCGCGGCTACTTCGCCTGGTCCCTGCTCGACAACTTCGAATGGGGGGCGGGCTACAGCCAGCGCTTCGGGATTACCTGGGTGGACTTCGACGGGGACGGACGCCGGACCGTGAAGGACAGCGGCTGGTGGCTGCGCGACCTCATCGCCGGCGCCCCGCTCGACTACGACGACGCGCTCGCCTGACCGGTCTCTAGTCGCCGCTCTTGCCCTTCGGGTGGCACTTCGCGCAGGTCGTCAGCGAGAACCCGGAGACCTCCTTGTGGTGCGAGGTCATCGACGAGTTCGAGTGGCACTTGCTGCAGGTGTACGACGCGAGCGTCGACGTGTGGCAGGTCGCGCACTTCCCGTCGGCCCCGTGGTGGGTCATCGGGAACGTGTGTGGCCCGGTGTATGCGATCGGCAGCCATGCCTTCGTCGTGTGGCACTGCGTGCACGTGGTGCTGTAGGAGCTCGGGTGCGATCCGGGCTTCGCGTGGCAGCTTACGCACGTCGTCGGCAGCCCCGTGAACTTCGACCCCTTGTGGCACTTCGCGCACGAGATGCCGATGTGCGCGCCGGTGAGCTTGAAGTCGGTCCGGGCGTGGTCGAACGTGGCCGGCTGCCATCGCTTCGTGGAGTGGCAGGTAGAGCAGCTGGAGCCGAAGGCCGCGGTGTGTGAGGCCGGCTTCGTGTGGCAGGCCGCGCACGAGGTGGGGGCGCCCGCGAACGTCGACGGTGACTTGTGGCACTTCTGGCAGGTCGCGCTCAGGTGCATGCCAGTCAGCTTGTAGGTCGTCCTCGCGTGGTCGAACGCAGCCGGCCTCCACGCCTTGGAGGTATGGCACGATCCGCAGCTGCCGCCGAAGTGGCTGTCGTGCGAGGCCGGGCGACCGTGGCACGAGGCACAGGCCGTAGAGGTCGACGACGGTGGGCCGCTCGTGTGGCACTGCCCGCAGGTGGCGCCGGCGTGGGCGCCAGTCAGCTTGAACGCCGTGGTGGCGTGGTTGAACGACGCATCCGACCAGGTGGTCGCCTTGTGGCATGCCTCACAGTTCCGGCCGAGCGCACCGTCGTGCGTGTCCTTCGGCGCGTGGCAGGAGACGCATGTGGTGGACGTGCCCGCGAACGTGTCGTCCTTGTGGCACGAACTGCAGGCAACGGTGGCGTGGGCACTGGCGAGCTGGAACGAGGTGGTGGAGTGGTCGAACGTCACGTCCGTCCAGCCACTGGCAGCGTGGCAGCTTGCGCAATCGCCCTTGAACTGTCCCTTGTGCGGGTCGTCCTTCGCGTGGCAGGCGGCGCACGTGGTGCCGATGCCCGTCCACCGGCGGCCCGTGTGACACGACTCGCAGGTCGCGCCAGCGTGCTTGCCGGTGAGCGCGAACCTGGTCTGGACGTTGTGGTCCAGGGTCGCCCCCTCCCAGCCCGCGGGGGTGTGGCACGAGCCACACTGTTCGCCGAGGCGGCCCTGGTGGATGTCGTCCTGCTGGTGACACGTGGAGCACACCGTGGACGTCGAACGGAGGGCGGCGATCGTGGTCGAGCCCTGGTGGCAGGACGCGCAGCCCGTCCCCTCGTGCTTCCCGGCCAGCGGGTACGCCGTGTGCTTGAACGACCGGCCGTAGGTTTCCTTGCCGTCATGGCAGTTCAAACAGGCCTGGCCGTAGGTGTCCACGTGCGTCGTCATCGCGGCGTTGTCCAGCTGCTGGTGGCAGCCGATGCAGGTGGGTGCGGTATAGGTCCTTGGCGACGCCGGGTGGCACGCGCGGCAACCCAGTGTGGTGGCGACGGCCGGCTGCTGGTGGGCGGTCAGGGCGAAGGGCGTCTCGTCGTGCGGGAAGACGGCCGGGTCGGCGAGGGTGGTGGATGCTGTCGCCCCGTTGTGCTCGGTGTGGCAACGCAGGCAGGTTGCCGCGCTCGCGTCGAGCCGTCCGTGCAGACCGGTACGGGTGGCAGCCTGCTGGCCGACGTCCGTGTGGCAGGCCAGGCAGCGGTCGCCCATCGTCTGCCCGGACCAGACGGCGACATGGCATGCCTCGCAGCGGCCCTCGATTTCTGCGTGCGAGGAGACCCCGCCGTGCGCGGCAACCAGCGTTCCGGCGCCCTGCGATGTGGCGGCAAGGTCGCCCGGGCTGAACATCGAGCCGCCGTTCACCATCAGCGCGGCCGCGATCGCCAGCAACGTCACGATGGCGGCGAGCAACGCCGAGAAGGTCATGCAGCCCAGCGGCCGGCGCATCGCTCCCCTCCCTCAGCGCAGCAACGTGGCGTAGTACAGGGCCGCACCGATGTGCACGAACGCGACCACGAACATCGCCATGCCCAGAGGGATGTGGATCGAGTGCCAGGTGGCGAGCACCCGCCGCTCCCAGCGGAGCGCGCCAATCTGCCGCTCCAGGTGGTGGATGCGGTGCTCGATCGCCCGCTGGTCGTGGCCGGCGGCCGCCGTTGCGCCACGTGCCCGCAGGGCCGCCAGCTGCGAACCGAGCTCATGCGCCTCGACGATCACGCCGTCCGCCGTCCTGGGAACGGCCGTATAGATGTACCGGCCGATAAATCCCGACGCGACCACCAGCGCGGTCATCAGGGTCAGCGCCCCGGCGAGGCCGTTGAACGTCCAGGCCGCGTGCAGCAGGACGAGGTACGGGCCGACGATCCCCATCACGATATGGGCCTGGAGCCACGAGCGCATGCTGCCCCGCGGCCGGCGCATCGCCCGCTTACGCAGCGAGTACAGGGTCTCGGTCAGGAGCATCATCGTGAAGCCGACCACGCCCATCAGGTGGCCGACCAAGCCTCCTGCCGCGGGTATGCCCGCCGCCGACACGAACACCCAGTACGCCGTCGTGAGCACGACGATCAGGGCGGCCGCGATCAGCAATTCGCTATGCCGCATGCACCGCCGTCCGTTCCATCAACTGCACGACGGCGGCACGCATCTCCGCCGACCCCAGCAGGAGCCGGTCGCGGACTGCGCGGATGTCGACCCGGCGGCGGACCAGGTGGAGAAGCGGGCGGGACAGGGACTGGTCGCCCATCACCAGGGCGCCGAGGATCCGGTCCTCGCCCACCACGAGCCGGAGGCGGTCCGCGCCGCGGTCCTGCGCCACCGTGAATCCGCCGAGCTGCTCGCGCCACGCCTGGCTGTCGCCGCGTGCGAGCGCGACCAGGTCCCCATCGCGGCCCCCTGCGCCCACGGCTCCGATGAGCGTGGCGGTCACCCCGCCGATCCTCGTCACGTTGAACGGCGCCGGGCGGCCGTAGCTGTCTGAGCCTCCCGCCATGTTCGCCCCGGCGATCCGGCCGTGGGCGAGGGCAACCGACCACAGGCTGTCCATCGCGCGACGTCCCGTGGTGGGATCCAGCACCTCCGCCGCGTCACCCGCCGCGTAGATGTCGGGCTCGCTCGTGGCAAGCGACTCGTCGGTGAAGATCCCGCGTCCCGTCTCGAGCCCGGCCTCCGCCGCGAGCCCCAGCCTCGGCTGCACGCCAACCGCCACCGCCAGCAGGTCGCACTCGATCCGTCCGCCCTCGGTCGTCTCGATCGCCGCCACCCGGTCCCGGTTCCCGATGACGCGGCCCAGCCCGGTGTTGCGGCGGATCAGGATCCCGTCATGCGCGAGGCGCCCCTCGACCAGGGCGGATTCGTGCGGGTCCAGGACGCTCGCCCAGTAGCGGTCGCCTCGCATCAGGTAGGTCACCGTCACGCCGTTCGCGGCCAGCCCCTCCGCCACCTCGATCGCCGTGATCCCGCCGCCGACCACGCAGGCTCGCTTCGCCCGCTTCGCCAGCTTCAGGATCAGGCGCGCATCCTCGAGGCTCGCGAGGGTCACCACGCCCGGGAGGTCGATGCCCGGGAGGTCGGGGCGCACCGCCGCGGCCCCGACGCCGAGCAACAGGCGGTCGTAGCGCAGCACCCTGCCGCCGCCTAGCTCGAGCCGGTGCGCCCGCGGGTCCACGCGCTGCACGGTGGCCACGGTCCGCCCGATGCCGGCGGCGCGGAGGTCCTTGTCCGGCCGCGAGAACAGCTGGTCCTCCGGGATCTGGCCGGTCAGGAGATAGGCCAGCCCGGGACGGGAGTAGAACGGGACGGATTCCGCACCGATGATCTGGATGTCACCGGCGGGGTCGTGCGTGCGGATCGTCTCGGCCGCCGTCGCGCCGGCCGCCCCGTTGCCCACGATGACGTAGCGGGTGGGCATGTCAGGCCCCCTCGCCCCGGAGGACGGTCGTGAACACCGTTGACTCCTCGAAGTGCAGGACGCCGCGCGGGCAGCGGGCCACGCACTCGCCGCAGGTCAGGCAACGACTGTCCGAGATCGGCAGGCCAAGACGGACCTGCTCACGGACGTCGACGCCCAGCGGGCAGTTGTACGTGCAGGTCCCGCACTCGACGCAGCGGACCTGGTCGGCGACCACGCGGGCGGAGACCATCGCACGACGCTTGAGGACGTCTCGTGCGAGGAGGGTGGCGACGGGCGTGCCGGCGGGCTCCTCGCCACGGGGCGGGTCGCCACGGGGCGGGTCGCCGCGGGGCAGGTCGCCGCGCCCCTCGTCGTCGGGCTGCGACTGCCTCCACGCCCCTCGGATGCCGATCATGCGCCCACGACGCCGGTCTTCAGCCGGTTCGTGGGCGTGCTCACGCGCGGGCTGGGTCTCGGCCCACTGCGCTTACACGACATCGGGGGCGCCTCGCATCAAGGGCGTGCCGACGGCCCGGTCTCCATCGGGGACGCTCCCGGAGCCCCGGTGCCGCCTGATCCTCTGTGTCGCTCGGCGCTGAAAAGGTTTCACGGTTCAGCGGTACCTTCGGCTGAACGGCGGTCCCCCGCCCGGGTCGGGCTTCGCCCGATCCTAGGTGCTCATCCGACGCCGGCACATGACCCAACCGGCCACTGCCCATGGGCCGATTGGATGGTCGGACCCGGTCGGAAGGCTTCCGTTCGACATCGGGCCTGCTCATGGCAACGATAACGAAACCGGGGCTCTGCGAGTGCGTCTGCACTACCCGGAATGGGCGCGGGCACCGCCGGCCGATCCAGGTCGGAGCCCGGATGACCGCCGCTCTATCGCTGGCGACTCGGTCTCAATTGTCGCCGGGCTGGCCAGTCGCTAGAATACGGGCCTCCCGAGCGGGAGTAACTCAGTTGGCAGAGTGTCAGCTTCCCAAGCTGAATGTCGCGGGTTCGAACCCCGTCTCCCGCTCCACTCCCCCTTCCTGACTGTCGATCGGCGTGGCTGCGCGCGTGGTCGGCGGTCTCCTCGCGGCGCCCCCAGGAGTGGCGGGCTCCCCCACCCCGCCGATCAGGCCTGGCGGACCAGGTCGCGGCAGATCGCGAGCGAGCCCGCCATCTGGTAGGCGAACACGGCTCGATCCACGGCCTTCGGCTGCGTGGCGAGCTTCACGATGACCGTCCGCGTGGGCCGATGGACGAGGAGCATCTGGCCGTGGATCCCGATCGCCACGTAGATGCCGGCGGCCGGGTCCAGCACCCACCACTGGTCGTGGTACATCGTGGTCGGGCCCGTCACGCCATCCACGGTGAGCGCACCGCCGAAGGCCGTGGAGAGCTCCGCGTCCGGGCGCAACAGCCGACCGATCCAGGCCGCCGGGATCACCTGCCGTCCGAGGACCTCACCGTCCTGCATGTGCATCCACCCGAACCGACCGAGGTCGCGCAGCGTGACCGAGAACCCTCCATCGGCGAGCGCGCAGCCACCCGCGTCGACCGTCACGCTCGTATCGTGCTCGGCGCCCAGGCGCGACCACACGTCCTGCGAGAAGGCCTGGGCGAAGGTCGTGCCGGCGGCGCGCTCGGCGACCCACCCGAGGACGTCCGTAAGGATCGAGCGGTAGTCGAAGGGGCCGCCATGAGGCCGGACGTTGGCCAGTCGCGGCATGTACGCGTAGAGGTCTGCCGGGAGCCCTTCGTCCGTGCGCGGCCGCCAGCCGCAGACCTGCTCGTAGACCCGGACGTCGGCGTCGGGATCGTCGTAGGCCTCCGAGAACCGCGTCCCCGCCCGCATGTCCAGCAGATGCTGGGACGTGCAGCCCTCGAAGCTCGTCCCGCGGAGCTCCGTGACGTACTCCGTGATGGGCGCGAGCGGATCCAGCCGGCCGCGGTCCACGAGCACGCCCACCAGCGTCGCCGTGAGCGACTTGGACACCGACTGGAGCAGGTGCGGTGTCGCGGCTGTCATGCCGTGCGCGTACCACTCGAAGGCGACGTCGCCGTCGTGGAGCACGAGCAGGCCGTCGCTGTCGGTCGCCCGCAGCATCTGCGCGATGGTGTGGTCGCGGTCACGGTGCCGGAAGACGAGCCCCTCGAGCTCGCGCGGGGCCGAACCCAGGGGTGTGACCGGCCCGGACCCGCGCCCGATGAGGTCGACGGGGACGATCTCGGCCGCGTGGAGATAGCCCCACCGGTTCCATGGCGCGTCATGCCAGTTGGCGAGTGTCACGTCGCCGCCGATGCTGGTGGGCCCGCCGATCGGCTCGATCGCCGCTCGGTCGGAGAAGTGACAGGCTGCCTCGTGGGCGAGGTCCGGCCCGACGCGCGGTGGCTCGACGGACTCGCACTCCGCGGGCGATCCGAGTCGCTCACGGAGCCAGCAGCGCGGGTGGAACCGGCAACCGGGCGGCGGGCTGGCCGGGCTCGGCGGATCACCACGGATCAGGCCCGGGGCCGTGGCGCCCTCCTCGATGTCCGGCACGGCTGCCAGCAGCGCCCGCGTGTACGGGTGGCGCGGCGTGTTGAAGATCTCCTCGGACGTTCCCTCCTCCACGATCTGGCCCAGGTACATGACCGCGATCCGGTCGCTCACGTGCCGCACAACACCCAGGTCGTGGGAGATGAGCAGGTAGGTCAGCCCGTGGCTCGCCCGGAGGTCGAGGAGCAGGTTGAGGATCTGCGCCTGCACGGAGACGTCGAGCGACGACGTGGGCTCGTCGAGGACGAGCAGGCGTGGCCGCAGGGAGAGGGCCCGGGCGATCGCGACGCGCTGGCACTGGCCGCCGGACAGCTCGTGAGGGCGCCGGTCCAGGTGCTGTCGTCCGAGGCCGACCTGCTCGAGGAGCTCCACCACGCCGGGCTCGATCTCGGACCGGGCGGGACGGAGGTGTGCCCTGATGGGCTCGGCAACCAGGTCGCGCACGCTCATGCGCGGGTCGAGCGACCCGATCGGGTCCTGGAAGACGACCTGCACCCGCGGCCGCAGCGCACGCAGCTCTGCACCGCGGGCTCTACGGACGTCGATGCCGTCGCAGGCGATCTCACCCTCCGTGGCGCTGAGCAGGCCCACGACACAGCGGGCGAGCGTCGTCTTGCCGGAGCCCGACTCGCCCACCAGGGCATGGATCTCGCCCTCGTGAACATCGAGGTCGACACCCGCGACGGCGCGCACCTTGCGTCCGCCTGACGACTCGAACTCCTTGACCAGTCCGCGCACCCGCAGGATCGTCGAGCCGCCCGCGGGGGCCTGCACCGGGAGCGCCGTGACGGCCGTCATCGCGCCGGCTCCGCGAACAGGCATGCGGCCATGTGGTCGACACCGACCGGACGCAGGTCGGGCCGCTCTGAACGACAGCGATCCGCGACGATCGGACAGCGACCGGCAAACGCGCAGCCGGGCAGGATCGCCGCATCCCCGGGCACGCTGCCCGGGATCGACGCCAGCGCCGATCCGCGCGTCGAGCGGCGCGGCACGGCTGCCATGAGCCCCCTGGTGTACGGGTGTGACGGCCCGCGGAAGAGCTCGGCCGTTGGGGCGGTCTCGACGACCCGCCCCGCGTACAGGACGGCGACGCGGTCGCTCACGGTGCGTACCACCCCCAGGTCGTGCGTGATGAACAGGACGCTGAACCCCTGCTCCTCCTGCAGGCGGCGGAGGAGCCGGAGGATCTGGCCGGCGATCGTCACGTCGAGGGCGGTCGTCGGCTCGTCGGCGATCAGCAGCGACGGCCGGCACACGAGCGCCATGGCGATCATCGCGCGCTGGAGGAGGCCACCCGACAGCTGGTGCGGGTAGGCGCGCAGGATCCGGTCGTGCTCGGGCAGGCCGACAGCCGTCAGCGTGGATCGGATTCGATCGTCCGCATCAGCACGGGAGAGCGCCTCGTGAGCCTTGAGCACCATGCCGATCTGGGACCCGATCGAGAAGACGGGATTGAAGGCCGCCGCGGGGTTCTGGAAGACCATCGAGATCCGCGCGCCCCGGATGGCGCGCATCTCCCGCTCGCCGAGCGCCAGCAGATCACGGCCCTCGAACTCCACCGACCCATTCGTCACGCGGGCGGTGCGCGGGAGGAGCCCCAGGATGGACAGGCCGGTCACCGTCTTGCCACATCCGGTCTCGCCCACGAGCCCCACGACCTCGCCCGGCGCCACGTCGATCGAGATCCCCCCGAGGGCGGTTGACCGCGAGTCCTCGGACACGAAGTCGAGCGAGAGGTCGCGGATCCTGAGCAGGGGGGCGCTCATCGGCCCCGCCTCGGGTCGAGGAGGTCCCGCAGCAGGTCCCCGAACAGGTTCACCGCGAGCACCGTCACGAAGATCGCGAGTCCCGGGAAGGTGGCGATCCACCACTGGTCGAGGATGTAGGTCCGGCCCTCGGACACCATGAGGCCCCAGTCGGGCGTGGGTGGCGTTGCACCCAGCCCGAGGAAGGCGAGCGCGCCGGCGGCGAGGATCACCGTCCCGATGTCGACCGTCGCCTGCACCAGGATCGGGGTCATCGAGTTCGGGAGGATGTGGCGCACGATGATCGCCCGGTCGCTGATCCCGATCGAGCGCGCCGCCTCGATGTACGACCGCTCGCGGATGGAGACCGCCGTCCCGCGGGCGATCCGGGTGTACCAGGGCCACCACGAGATCGCCAGGGCGAGGGCGGCGTGGTCCAGTCCCGGGCCCAGGGCCGCGACGATCGCCATCGCCAGGAGCAGGGGCGGGAATGCGAGGAACAGGTCGGTCGCCCGCATGATGATCCCGTCCAGCCGTCCTCGCCGGTAGCCGGCGATGGCGCCCAACGGCACGCCGATCAGGACGGCCAGCCCCACGACGACGAGCGACACGACGACCGCGCTCCGAGCGCCGACGATCACCCGGCTGAGCACGTCACGGCCCAACTGGTCCGTCCCGAACCAGTGCTCCGCGCTCGGCGGGAGCATGCGGGCGGCGACATCGCTGGCACCCTCGCCCTGGGACGGATACGGGGCGACGAGCGTGCCGAGGACCGCCCAGACAAGGACGACGCCCATGATCGTGAGGCTCAGGAGGGCGAGCGGGTCGCGGCGCACCGCGCGGCGGAGCCGGCGCAGGAAGCCGGGGGCGGCAGGCGCAAGCGCCTCGGCGGGAACGTACTCGATCGCCATCAGGTGAGCCTCACGCGCGGGTCGAGCCACGCCTGGCCGATGTCGACGAAGAAGTTGATGACGACGTAAGCGATCGCCCCGAACAGGGCGATCCCCATGATCGCCGGGTAGTCGACGTTCAGGAGCGAGCGCGTTGCGAACGTCCCGAGACCGGGCCAGTTGAAGATGATCTCGACGAAGAACGTGCCGGAGAGCGCGTACGCGAACGTGAGCCCGATGACGGTGAGCACCGGCAGGATGGCGTTACGGAGGGTGAGCCTGTACGTGATGAGCCCACCATGGAGGCCGTAGGCACGGGCCGTGCGAACGTAGTCCTGATCCATCGCATCGAGCATCGACGCGCGCGTCATCCGGGCGACGAGCCCTAGTGGATACGCCGCGAGCGTGATCGCCGGCAGGATCAGGTGGTACACGGAATCCGCAAGCGCCGTCCAGTTGCCCCCGATGATCGAGTCCACGAGATAGAACCCGGTGACGGGCACGATCGGGCTCGTGAAGCGCAGGTCCGACGCCACACGCCCGGTGAGAGGCAGCAGCTCCAGCGTGCGGAAGAACACGATCTGCAGGATCAGCGCGAGGAAGAACGCGGGAAGCGAGACGCCGATGATCGACACGATGCGGACGACGGCGTCGGGCGGTTTCCCCTGCCAGCGGGCCGAGAGCACGCCGAGGACGATCCCCAGCGGGATCGCGATGAGCATGGCCGCGAAGATCAGCTCGAGGGTCGCCGGGAGGCGCCCGCCGATCTCCTCGATGACCGGGCGCTTCGTCCCGATCGACGTCCCCCAGTCCCCGGTGAGCAGGTCGCGCATGTACGTGACGTACTGGATCGGCAGGGGCTGATCCAGGCCCAGGAGCTGCGTCACGCGCTCGATGTCCGCGGGCCGTGCCTTCGGACCGATGTACATCGCCGCCGCATTCGAGGGGATCACCCGGGCGAGGACGAACGTGATCAGTGAGACGCCCACGATGACCACGATGGATCCCGCGAGCCGACTGGCCAGGAACCGCTTCACGCCGGGGGGTGCTCCGCGCGAGGGGGGACGTGCCGGGCGCGGTCCGGATGGACCGTGCCCGGCAGAACGTCGATCACCTAGGGTCAGTTCGCCGGATGGAGCGGATAGAAGAACTGCGCGAACGGATAGTTGAGGTTGTACTTGAAGCCCGCGATCCGGTTCGGCACCGCGGTCACGAACTTGGTGTCGTAGAAGAACAGGCCCGGCGCCTGGTCGACGAGGAGCTTCATCGCCTCGACGTAGCCGGCTTCGGCGCCGGCGCGGTCGGTCGCGGTCTTCGTGCCCGAATCGTCGATCAGCTTGTCGTAGTCGTCATTCTTCCAGTACGAGAGGTTGAAGAACGGGTTCTCGCTGGAGCGGAACATCGACCACAGGTTGTCGGATCCCGCGTCGCTGTAGGTCGGCCAGTAGAGCAGGAGGAACATGTCCTGGCGGCTGGCCGGGTCTCCCTTGCCGCGTTCCCACTGCTGGTTGAACTGCATCGGCGTCAGCGTGACGTCCACGCCGAGCTCCGCGTAGGCCTCCTTGATGAGCGGCGCGAACCGCGCCTCGTTCTGGTTCTCCGAGGCGTAGGTCAGCTCGAGCGCGAAGCCGTCCGCATAGCCCGCCTCGGCGAGCAGCTGCTTCGCCTTCTCGAGGTCCTGGGTGTACTGCGGGACCTGGTCGGACCAGGGGAAGACGCCGGCGGGCACGGGCCCGCGGGACTGGGTTCCGAAGCCCTGCGCACCGATCGCGATGATGTCCTCGTACGGGATCGCGTACGAGAGCGCCTGGCGCACCTTGGGATCGCTCAGCTCCTTGCGGTCCGTGTTGAAGAAGCCCACGTAGTTGAAGAACGACGGCTCCTCGATGAACGTGTAGTCCGGGTTGTTCTCGTACTGGGCCCGGATGTTCTCGAGGGGGAGGCTGAACGCGAGGTCCACCTGGCCGCCGTCAAGCATCTGCTGCTGGACGACCGACTCCGGGGTGATCGAAACGAGCACCTTGTCGTAGTGGCTGAGGTCGTCCCAGCCGCCCCAGTAGTCGTCGGCCTTCGTGAGCAGGACCTCCTTGTCCGGGGTGTAGGACTCGATCGTGTAGGGCCCCGTGCCGGCGTCGATCCCGGTCTCGAAGTAGTTCTCGTCGGCCGCGGCCGCTGCGAGCGCCTTGGGGCTGACGATCCACGCGCCGTAGAGCGACGACGCCACGAGGTCCATGGGCGCCGCCCACTTGAGCTTCATCTCGACGGTCAGCGGGTCCACCGCGGTGATCGTGTCGAGCGGCGCCCAGATGAAGGACGCGCCGCCGCGCTCCCTGGCGGCCTCGATGGACTGCACGACCGCATCGGCGGTCATCGGCTCACCGTCGTGGAACTTCACGCCGTCGCGGAGGTGGAACGTCCACGTCATGGCGTCGGCGCTCGGCTCCCACGAGGTGGCAAGTGCCGGCGTGTACGTCTCCGCCGATCCGGGCGGGTTGATCCAGAGCAGCGGCTCGTACATGTTCGCCATGTAGAAGGCCTCGGTGGAGAACGACTTCACCGGGTCCCAGGTGGTGACGTTGGCGGTCGCGGCGACGTTGAGGACCTGCGGACCGCTCGGGGTGGGGGCTTCCGTCGCGGCCGCGGTCGCGGCGCTCGTCGCGGCGGGGGCTGTCGATGGACTGGGGCTGGCGTCCGAGCTGCACGCTGCGACCATGACGGCCATCGCGGCGAGAGCCGCGGCAGTGCGCAGCCCGGCACGCCGCCGACGCGCGGATGTGACTGGGTTCACCGGATCCTCCTCCTGATCGGTGAGCGCGACGGTCGCGGCCGCCGCGAGACCACGCCTTGAGACGCGGACATGGGCGGAGTCTTGCCGATGTGCCACCCGCCGTCCAATACTTGCATCAGCCGATTCACATGCCTGCGAGGCATGGGTTGACGAAGGGCAGCGCCTGGCATCGGGCGCGGCGGCGGTGTCGTTGGAGGATGCGATGGAGCTTCGGGTCGTGCGGTACTTCCTCGCCGTCGTGGACGAGGGCTCGATCACCCGCGCTGCCACCGCCGTGAGCGTGGCCCAGCCGTCGCTGTCGCGCCAGCTCCACGGCCTGGAGGACGAGCTCGGCCTGCGCCTGTTCGACCGGGTTGGCGGCCGCCTGAGGCTGTCCCCCGCCGGGCGGCGGTTCCTCCCCTATGCCCGCGACCTCGTTGCCCGCTCAGACCTGGCCGTCGCCGCGATGCGCGAGCCGCTCGCCACGCGGTCCGTGAGCCTGACCGTCGTCGCTCCGCATGTGACCGTCGCCGACGTCATCGGGCCGTACCTCGCGACGCTCGGCGAGGACGCGCTGAAGGTGACGGTGCTCGAGTCACCGTCGTTCGGCGTGTTCAAGACTGTCCTCTCCGGCGATGCGGATCTCGGCGTCGCGTTCGGGCCGGCGCCGGGGGAGCTCGCATCGTGCGGGATCGGCGAGTTCGGCGTCTGGGCACAGGTGCCATCGGGCCATCGGCTCGCCGGCCGCGAGCGGATCGGGCTCGACGACCTCGTGACCGAGCCGCTCGTGCTGCTGACCCCCGACACGGGCACGCGACGGCTGTTCGACACCGCAGTGAACAGCGCCGGCCTCACGTACCGGACGGTCGCCGAGGCGGGGCTGTCGGAGGTCGTCCAGACGCTCGCTGCCGGTGGACTGGGGGTGGCGGTCGTCTCGGACGACGCGCGCTACGGCCTGCGGAGCCTCGCCATCGACGTCGGTGGGCGCGACCTCCGGTTCGTGCTCTTCGCAGCCTGGGATCCCACCCACTTCGCCGCCCCGATGATCGCCGCGTGGGCGCAGCGCCTTGCCGGGTTCACCGCGGCGAACGGGATCGGCGGAGCCTCACCCGTGCCGGTGGGGACGTCCGCCTGAGGGTCGAGGGTGTCGCGATCGTTGCGGGGACGAAGCCCGTGGGAGGGCCACGCCCACCGATCCCGTCGGGGGCTGGGACGTCATGCGAGCAGCACGACCCCGGCATCGGCACACGCTGCCCGGAGCCGCTCGTCGACGGTCGCGAGGGGCAGGCCCCGGAATGCGGCGAGCCCCAGGTACGCGGCGTCGTAGGCGGTCAGGTCGTGGGCCCGCGCGTCGTCGATGACCAGGGGACGAGCGTGAACCTGCCGCCCGACAGCGGGCGAAGCACCTCGAAGTGGCGGTGGTCCAGCGTGGCCACGGTCCGCGTCCCCAGGCGGTCTGCCAGCACGACGATCGAGGCGTCGGCGAGCCCGATGGCCTGGTCCGCGTATTGCGCGATCACCCGGTGCGCGGCCGCGAGGTCCGCCGCATCGAAGCCGGGCAGGTCCCAGGCGCCACCGGCGAGCTCGGCGATCACGTCCAGCTCGGCCGCCGTCCCGTGGCGCGTTGCCACGAGGTAGTCCAGCTCGGCGAGCACGTAGGGAGGCACCACCAGCGGCTCGTCGGCGGCCAGCAGCTCCCGGGCCACCGCGTCGTGATCGGGCTCGTTGCGGTCGAAGAAGGCAAGGAGGGCGCTCGTGTCGACGATCACCGGTCGCCGAAGCCCGCCAGGTGGGCGTCCGCGTCACGGGCGACGGGTTCCGCCCCCGCGAACAGGCCGGACCGGGGCCGCGGGCGCACGCCGGCGACGGCCTGGCGGATCGACTCGCGGATGACCTCCGCCTCGGACACGCCGCGCTCCAGCGCCACGCGGCGGAGCGCGGTCTTGAGCTCGACCGGCAGGTACACCGTGGTCTTGTCCATGTGCGGATGGTACCACCGGTGGTGCCATATCCTCCCCGCTGTCCGCCGTGGTCGGGCGGTCACAGACCGGCGAGAATGGTCCGGTGGACGACGAGCCGGATACGACCCTCACCGTGGACGAGCTCGTCCTGCGGCCGTGGCGGCGCACCGACGCGCCCGCCGTCCTCGCCATCTGCCAGGACCCGGACATCGCCCGCTGGGTGGCCATTCCGCAGCCATTCCTGCCCCCCGATGCCAACGCCTTCATCGACCATGCGCTGGCGATGTGGGGGAACGGGACGGGTGCGGCCTTCGCGATCGTCGATGCTGCGAGCGAGCGGATCCTGGGCGCCGTGACCCGGTTCGGGCCCGACGGTCACCAGGCGACCCTCGGCCTGTGGCTCGCACCCGAGGCCCGGGGTCGTGGTGTGGGGGCGCGGGCGCTGCGGCTGGTGACCGACTGGACCTTCGCCACGACCGCGGTGATCCGGATCGACTCGTTCATCATGATCGGCAACGAGCCGTCCGAGCGGATGGTCGAGCGTGCCGGCTTCCAGCGTGAAGGCGTGCTCCGGGCATGGGACCTGCACCACGACGGCGTGCCCGTGGACTGCGTGGCGTACTCGCGGCTCCGGGGCGACGCGTAGGACCAGGCTGACCGGCCGGTCGAGGTGGTGGCCGCTATCCGCCCTGGCGCGCCAGCCACTCGGCCGGCGTGCAGGTCGGGATGACGGCGGCGGCGCGCGTTGCCAACTCCACATCCAGGGTGACCAGCATCGTGCCGTGCACCAGCGCGGTGGCGGCGTACACGGCGTCGGCAGCCCGGAGGCGCAGATCGCTCGCGAGCCCGGCCGCGACCAGCGCCGCATCGGTGTCGAAGTCATGGAGGACGACCCCGGGCAGTTCCAGCACCTGGAGGCCCATGGCCCGGGCATGAGCAGGGTCACCGGTCCGGCGCGCGATCCCCGCGGTCACCTCGACAATCACCAGGACTGGCTCGTGGATTGCCTGTCCCACGGTTAGCACTCGCTCAAGGAACGCTCGAGCCGGCGCGTGA
The DNA here is from genome assembly GCA_963713975.1 of uncultured Chloroflexia bacterium. GTDB lineage: Bacteria > Chloroflexota > Limnocylindria > Limnocylindrales > CSP1-4 > CAIXZV01. Next base: position 2,113,144 of record OY970218.1, on the reverse strand, counting down.
GCGCCTTCGTCGGTGGCGCCGGCTGCGACGAGCACCGACGCGTCGATGGTCAGCACTAGCGCCGTGCAGTGATGATGATCTCGCTCGTCGGACGTGGGTCGATGGCCTTCCGGGCAGTCTCCGCACCGAGCTCCTCCCAGCGGGCAAGCCACTCCGGGCCCGAGAGTGGCTTCTCCACGTCCGATCCCGGAGCCTCGCGACCACCCAGCCAGCTCTCGTAGAGCTCGATCGTGACCTCGCGGACGGTACGGCCTTGCAGGGCGGCGCGGGCCTTCACCTGTCGATAGAGCGCATCGGGGACATCGATGGTTGCTTTCATGTTTCCTGTATAGCTGTATGCAGCGGGCGGGTCAAGAAACGTAGATGGTCTTCACAGGCACTGCTCCCCCCACTAGGTGGACTCAGAACTGCAGTTTGCCGGTCGGCGATGAGCCGTGCTTCACCTCTTGCGTCACGACGCCCTGGGAGGGTCGCCGCTGTCATCTAGCCCGAGGTCAGATCGGCGCCAGAAGGACCCCGCCGCCCCCCTACCGCGCTCCCATCTGCCTGAGACACCGTTCGGAGCGGACGGCCACCGCTTTGATGAGGCGGCCCGGGAGCTTGCTTCGTAGCGCTGCGATCCCCTCCTGCGACGCGGCATCCGAGAGGGCCTCTGGGGCCCGCTCCAGGAGCGAGACGACGCGGTCGTGGAGTCGGTCCTCATCGACAGCGAGAGCGGCAGCGGCGGCTGGCCACGGGTCGCGGTAGGCGAAGAGGCGGTAGCCGTCGTCGAGCCTCATCGCGATCGAGACGTCGTGTTCGCGCCAGTAGGCGAGGGACGACGTGATGTCGTAGAGGGGCGCGAGGCGCACGTTCTCCCCCGCCAGCAGCAACGAGTAGTTCTTGGCGTGCGCGTCGCTGCCGCCCAGGGCCCAGTTCCACGCGAGCGCGTCGGCGAACCTCCACACCGAATCTTCGGCCACCCTCGGGGGCATCACCACGCGGAGCAACTTGGCGATGCGCTGAATGCCGGGCCCTCCGTCAGCCTCGTACTTCTTGTCCGGCATGACGCCGAACGACTGGCAGAGGTCCTCCTGGTGGACGCGAATCCAGCGCCCCCCGACCCGCCGACGGTCGTACCGCGTGAGGACAATCGCGCGCTCCTCCCCGAAGGCCACAACCTTGGACTCGGCCGCCACGAGGCCCGCGCGGCGGGCCCCCGCGAGGCACAGATGCTCGTTGATCTCCTGGTCGTAGAGGCGGACGTCGTCGAGTCGCTCGATCGGGGGCTTCAGGATGTGGGTGGTGGGGATACGACCGAATGGGACTCCCCAGCGCCCGTCTTCGAACAGCAGGGCGGTCTTCCGCTGCCGGCCGGCCAGGCTGAACTGCCCGGCCGTCCCCCGCCGTGCCGCCGCGTCATCGCCGAGCCATGCGGTCGGATCGGTTCGCAGGGTCCGGAGCCGTGCCTCCACGTCCGTCTCGGAGAGCCATGCAACCGAGCCGGGATCCGACTCGAGGGCGTCGAGGCGGTCGAGCCGCACGAACTGCACCGCGCCGGCGCAGTCCTCTCCAACGGGGGTGCCCAGCAGGACGAAGGGGTCAGTCGTCGTGAGGCCGAACTCGCGGGCCCACCGCTGCACCACCTGCGGGTTGTCGGGCAGGAGCCCCGCGATCCACGGTCGGACAGACCCCTCGGAGTGCTCGGGCTCAACGAGTGGCAGCGAGACCGAGAGAGGCGTCGCCCCTGGCGTTGAGCGGTAGGCCTCGTCGTAGGCGAAGCGCAGGCGCCGGCCGGCCAATCGCGTCAGTGTTCCGGCCCGCACTCCGTTGACGATGACCGCCAGGACCTCGCTCATCCGCGATGCTCCTCGATGATCTCGTCGAGGTCGATGCCATCGTCGTGCTGCGTCGTGACGGCGGACCCGGGCCCGCCCAGCTCCAGGTCGAGCCCGAGCTCGGCGAGGAGGCGCAGCGCGCTCCCAAGGCTGGCGCCACCGCTCCCGTGCTCGAACTCGGCAATCCAGCGTCGCGACATGCCGAGGCGTGTCGCGAGCTCAGCCTGCGTCAGCCCCAGCTCCCTGCGCCGTGCCCGTGCCGCCGCCGCGATGGATGCAATCGTTGTCGTCGCCATGGGAAGATTCCTGCTCAATCCGTGATGTGCAGAATAGTGCACATGACGCATGGTGCAGAATAGTACGCATCATGTCAAGAGCTGTGCAGATGCCGTGCGATGCGTCGAGAGATTGCCCAACGGGACGGGAGGTCGGGTGATGTGGCTGGAATCTTGGGGGGCGACGAGGTGAAGCCGCACGTCCTGCCCGATTACCTCGGGCCCGGCCTCAGGGCTATCTTCGTGGGCACGGCCGTCGGCGAAGCGTCCGCGCGACGGGGCCACTACTACGCTGGTCCGGGCAACGAGTTCTGGGAACTTCTATTCGACTCGCGCCTCTTGCCCGAGTTCCTCGGTTCCGACCGAGACGCTGAGATTCTCAACTACGGCTTTGGCCTCACCGACATCGCCAAGGGCCGTTCAGGCAACGACAACGTGCTGTCGGGGTCCGACTTCGATGTCCCCGCGTTCGCTGACAAGGTCGAGGGCAACCAGCCAACGTGGGTGGCGTTCACGAGCAAGGGTGCCGCGGCCATCGTCTCGCGCAACCTGGGGCACGGACGTGTCGTCTCGCTCGGCCTCCAGGGCTGGAGCATCGCCGGCTCACGTGTATTCGTGCTGCCCAGCCCATCAGGGTCCAACCGGGACCCGGCCGTTCTCGAGGGAAAGGCGACGCGCCTTGACTGGTTCCGCGCATTCCGCCAAGCGTGCGCGCCAGGGAAGGTCTGACTGATCACGACCGGCGTCGCGTGGGCAAGCGGGGAGCCGGACGACCTCGCATGACCACGCTGCTCGTGGACACCCACGCGCTGCTCTGGTGGTCGGTCTCGCCGGACCGGCTGTCGCGCCGGGCCATGCGGGAGATCGAGTCCGCCGACGAGGTCGCGCTGGCCGCCGTGTCGGGGTGGGAGCTCGCGTGGCTCGCTGTGCACGAGCGGATCACGATCGGGCCGCCGCTGCGCACCTGGCTCGGCGACCTGTCACGAGCCCACCCCCCTGACGGGCCACACCATTCAGGTCCCCGCTCCGGTGGTTGTGCCGGTGATCCCGGCTCCGTCCCACGTCCTTCGGAACCCGCGGCTTGCATCACGGAATACCGTTGAGGCATGAGAACCCTCCTCTATGGGCTGGGCGCCCTTTCGGCCATCCCCCTCATCGGGATCGGCGTAGCCGTCTTCCTCCTAACCGTCGTGATGCCAAATGAGGATTGGCTAGCACCACTGCTCTATCAGGCGACCTTCTACGGCCTCGGGCTCTGGTGCCTCGTTCTGCTCGTCGGCATGGTGCGGGACTGGAAGTGAGTGACCCACGGTTCCTCCGGGTCAGCCTGGATGACCCCGCCACGCGGGCACGGATGCTGCGCTCCGGGGTGATCTGGAAGTTCTCCAACTTCTGGCAGACCGCCGTGGACGCGATCAGGGCGGGCGAGGTGCCCTTGAGCGAGTGCAAGGACGTCCCCCCGCAAGTGGTGGCGTTCCTCCAGAGAGATGTCGCAGCTCAGTGACCATGCCGGGGCACTTGTTCCGTGACCTGCAACCGGATCCCATCGACGACGTGAGCCCGATCCTCCGGCGCGAGTTCGACGCGGCGGACTTGATGCGCGGCCAGCGGCCGCGTCTCCACTCTGCGAACAAGCAGCTCGTCCTCGAGATCGCGTGTCCACCCGACGCCACGTTCCACGGCACGGTCGGCTTCTCACGATGGTCCGCGATGGACCCACCGCCGTCGATCGCTCCCATCGGACGCGACCTGCTGGTTCCCCGCCCCGGCTACTACGACTACCGGCCGGTCCCGGTGGAGGAGCACGCCACCGAGTGGCACGTCAACTTCGCCGATCGCCACCTGTTCGTCGCCTACGCGGGCTCACTGTTCGCCCAGGATGAGATGCAGGTTGCCGAACACCCCGTGCTGGCCGCGCTGAAGCAGGCGCTCGACGCGGCCGGGTTGGACTCGCGAACCGGGGGCGATGCCGGACCGACGCCGGTCCTGGTGTCCGGTGTCGAGCGGCGGGTGTCGATCGCGACCGATCCCGATGCGGCCGCCGGCCGTCACCACGGCCTCTACGGCAACCAGTTTGCGAGGGCCGATCCCGACGTGATCCGGGCTGCGGTCGAGAGGATCGAGCCGCCGTCGATCACCAACCTCATCGCGATGGTGGCGCCCTCGGGCGGGCGGGGCGTCTATCGGCGCGAGGAGATCGAGAGGACGCTGGTCACCGCCTACACGGGGCTCCGGGCTGCGGTCCTGGAGACCCGGAGGACGGGGCCGGGAAGGGCGACCGTGGTCCACACGGGCTTCTGGGGTTGCGGAGCGTTCGGTGGCAACCGGGTTCTCATGGCGCTTCTGCAGCTCGTCGCGGCAGACATGGCCGGGCTGGATGCGCTCGTGTTCCACACGGGACCCGCTGGTAACGAGCGCCCACTCGCCGATGCCGTGGACCTTGCGACCACGCTCATCAGCCTCCTACCCATCCCCACGTCAGAGTTCCTCGACCGTGTCGAGCAGGAAGGGTTTCGCTGGGGCGTGAGCAACGGCACGTAGTCGCGCGGGGAGGCCTCCGGGCGGCCCCTTGTCAAGCGGGCCGACGTTGGCCCTCACTAAGCCGGTGCTGCGTCGTACTCAGCTGCTCGCTGCTCGACGGAGCACCGATCCAGCGCATCGAGCCCGATCGAGACTAGCTCGAACCCGCCGGATGGCTGGAAGCGCACCCAGAACACGTCGGACCGATCGCGCGAGATGATCCAGAACGTCGCTGGTTTCTCGCTCGTAACCGAGACGCACTGCTTGTGGTGGTTTTCGGCTGTGTCGACCGACACGGGCCAGCCCCGCGCCTGGCCAACTGCCTCGATATGGGTGTCCTTCGTGCTACCGCTGCGGCCACCACAACGATGGCGTCCACATCACTGCTGGGCCTCGCCGGGTCGTCGGAAGCATCGCCTGGGTCGCTCTTGACAGGCCGGCCATACAACCGTTAGGTTGTACCAATGCAGCCAGCGTCCCAGCCCGACCTCATCTTCGCTGCCCTCGCCGACGCCACGCGGCGCGACATCGTGTTGCGCGCGCTGAACGGCACCGAGGGCATCGCCGAGCTGGCCAGCCACTACCCCATGAGCTTCGCGGCGGTGCAGAAGCACGTCGCGGTGCTCGAGCGGGCGGGCCTGGTCAGCAAGGAGCGCACCGGCCGCCGCAAGGTGGTGCGGACGGAGATCGAGGCCCTGCGGCTGGCACGGGGCCTGCTTGACCAGTACGAGGCGTTGTGGCGCGGCCGGATCGACCGGATGACCGACCTCATCGCCGCCAGCAAGGAGACCCCCCGATGACGGTCACCGCGGTCCACAAGGACCCCGCCGCCCTGACGATGACCCTCACCGCAGAGTTCGACGCGACACCCGAGCGCGTCTGGCAGCTCTGGGCAGACCCGCGCCAGCTCGAGCGCTGGTGGGGTCCGCCCACCTACCCCTCGACGTTCACGCGCCACGACCTCGCCCCGGGCAGCCGGGTCGAGTACCACATGACGGGCCCAGGTGGCGACCAGCCGCGCGGGTACTGGGATGTGCTCGAGGTGGACCCGCCTCGCCGACTCGTCTTCCACGACGGGTTCGCCGATGCCGACGGCACGCCGAACGACGGCTTCCCGCGCACGGAAGGTCGGGTCACGATCGAGCCGATCGGCGCCGGCCGCACCAGGATGTCCATCGAGAGCCGCTTCCCGACCGTCGAAGCCCTCGAGCAGCTCATGAACATGGGCATGGAAGAGGGGCTGACCCTCGCCGTCGGCCAGATCGACGCGCTCCTGGCCGAGGACATGGCGGCGTGAAGGTCCAGGCAGTGGTCGCCACCAGGAGCCTCGCGGTCCCCGGCGCCACGCTCGCCTACGACGTCCGTGAAGGCGGTCGCGACGAGCCGCCGCTGCTCCTGATCGGGTCGCCGATGGGTGCGGGCGGCTTCGCCACCCTTGCCGGCCACTTCCCGGACCGGACGGTGGTCACCTATGACCCGCGAGGCGTGGACCGGAGCGTCAAGGACGATCCCGCCACCCAGTCCACCCCTGGGCAGCACGCGGACGACCTCCACCAGGTCATCGGTGCCGTGGGCGGCGGGCCCGTGGACCTGTTCGCGAGCAGCGGCGGTGCCGTCAATGCGTTGGCCCTCGTGGCGGCGCATCCGGGTGACGTGCGCATGCTCGTCGCCCACGAGCCCCCGCTCGCCGGCCTTGTCCCCGACCGGGAGGCTGCCCTCGCGGCCACGCAGGCCGTCGCCGCCACCTACCTGGCGGACGGCTTCGGCGCGGGCATGGCGCGGTTCATCGGCCTCGTCGGGCACCAGGGACCGCTCACGCCGGCGGATGCCACGGCCCCCACGCCCGATCCGGCGATGTTCGGCCTCCCTGCCGCCGACGATGGCTCGCGGACCGACCCCCTCCTCTTCCAGAACATCATCACCTGCACCCACTACGAGCCGGACATCGCGGCCCTGCGCGCATCGACGACGCGGATCGTGATCGCCGTCGGGAGCGAGTCCGAGGGCCAGCTCGCACACCGGGGCGGGGTCGCCGTGGCCAAGCGCCTGGGGACGACCGCGGTGCCGTTTCCCGGCGATCACGGAGGCTTCATGGGCGGCGAATACGGCCAGGCCGGCAAGCCCGACGAGTTCGCGGCGAAGCTGCGCGAGGTCCTTGCGGGCGCCTGACCCTCGCGACCCACGGGCCCTCCCGTGCCATCGGGGCCGCCGCGATCAGACGATCGAGACCGTGATCGTCCTCGCCGGACACGAGCTCAGGATCCTGTGCAGCGCGCGGCGCTCGGCGGCGTTCACGGCCAGGTGCCAGCGAACCTTGGTCGCGACCCACTGGGTGGCGTAGGTGCAGCGGAACGAGACCCGGTTCGGGAGCCACTGCGCCGGGTCCCGGTCCGACTTGGAGCGGTTGGAGGAGGCGGTCACCGCCCGCAGGGAGCGGCCGCTGCCGAGGTCGTTGGCATAGGCCCGGCGGCGCGCCTTGGTCCACTTCCAGGCACCGGAGTCCCAGGCCTCCTTGAGCGCGACGACGTGGTCGATGTCGAACGTGGACGGGTTGGTGGTCCACCTGCCGTCGTAGGCGGAGTACCACTTCCCCCCATAGATCCGGCAGCCGGATCCGATCCGCACGGGCCTCTTCGACTCCACGATGAGGACCTCGTCCCGGGTGTCGCAGCCGTCCCGGTCCGCATCGATCCACAGCTGGAACTTGCTGCGGGCGTAGCCCTTGCCGTGCTCCGCCTTCGTGGCGAGCCGGCCCAGCAGGGCGAGCGCGGTGCCGGACACCTTGGTCGCCGCCGATGCCTGGGCGGCCGGGAAGGTGCCCGCCGCGATCGCCGCGAGCAGCAGGGCCAGCACGAGGACGCGCGGGAACGTGCGTCGATCTGTCGGGGCTGCCACGGCACGGCTCATGACGGCAATGGTGCGGCATCCGGGCACGTCGCGCGGTACTCGCACCACCGGCACGCCGTGCCTGGCTTCGGGTCGAACTCCCGCCGGCGGATGGCGCCGACGTCGCCGACGAGGCGGACCCCGAAGGCATCGATCTCCTCCGCCGACCGGGTCGTCCAGACCATGTGGCCGGTCTCGGCGAAGTGGAGCCCGAGGCGCGCGGCTCCCGGCAGGACCTCCCCGGTCCCGGGGTCACGCAGGCCGCCACGGGCGCAGGCGAAGGCGTAGGCGGTGAGCTGGCGATCCCGGTTCACGGCCTCCTGGGATCGCTCCTTCCCGGTCTTGTGGTCGATGATCTCGATGGCGCCATCGGGCCGCCGGTCGATGCGGTCGATATAGCCGACGAAGCGGACGGTGGGCTCATCACCGGCCACCGGGACGTCGATGCCGAAGCCGAGCTCCACCCCGACGGGCTCCGCGTCCGACATGGAGGCCCGCTCCAGGTAGGCCGCCAGGACGGGCACGCTGCGGGCGCGGTAGCGGGCGGCCTCGTCAGGTTCGAGGCCGGCGCCATCGATCGCCTCGCCGAACGTCCGCTCGAGCACGTCCAGGCCTGGATCGGGCGTCCCGTCACACCGGGCACGCATCGTCGCCCGGCCGAACGCCTCGAAGGCGCGGTGGACGGCGGACCCGAAGGTGAACCACCAGTGCGGCACCTCGCCCGGCAGGTGCTCCACATACCGGAACGCATAGCGGCGCGGGCAGGCCGCGTAGGTGGAGAGCGAGGAGTGGCTCTCGCGCGCCGGCAGCGGCAGCGTCGCCAGGTCGGGGGGTGCGATGGTCTCGGTCACGGGGCCATCCTCGCCCCGGGCCGTGCCACCTAGGCTGTCAAAGGGCGTTCGCGCGTGTGCGCCCTCGCGTGCGCGGGCGCCCGGGATCGCGGGCAACTACGTTGCCACCCCCTTGACAGCCTGCACTACAGGGTAGGAGGCAGTTGCAGCAAGACCGCCGGAACGGGTCCGGACGGAGCGACTGCTTCAAGGGAGGCAACACATGGGAAGTGCATCAGGGTTCATCTGCCGGCCGTGCGGCGCACGATTCATGTCCAGCGATGGCGGCGGCTTCTTCTTCGACCTGCTCCACTGCGACACCTGCGGCGCGACGCGGTCGGTCAGCCACCAGGACCTGGGTGACATCCACCTCGGGTTCGTGAAGGGCCTGCCGGGCCCGTACGCCGTGGCTCGCCGCGACATGGACCGCAGGATCCAGGCGGAGTACCCGGGCAAGCCCCTCACCAGGGGCGAGTACCACACCGCTGCGGAGGCGACGCTGGAGGCCTGCAAGTGTGGCGGGACCTTCCGCTACGACGCCCCTGCCCGCTGCCCGGAATGCCGGTCAACGAGCGAGCTCTGGGACGTGGATCCCAACGGCCCGATGGTGTCCTTTGACTGACCTCATCGCCACTCACAGGATGGACCGCCTGTCGGCGGCCGATGCCCTTCGGGCGTTGTACATCGACTTCGAGGGCAACAAGGACCAGCCGCCCGTGCTCCTGGGGGTCCACCGCCGTGGTCGGGGCGCCCGGCCGTACGTCCAGCAGGACGTGACGGACCCCGTGTTCGGCGGCCTGGTCCCGCGCTACTTCCCGTTGCTCGAGGCCGTCCGCAACGTCCTTCGCCGGGCCGAGCACCGCGACGTCCCGATCGTCGCGTGGACCGAGCACGAGCTCAAGGTCGTCCGGCGCGACTGTGCCGCCGATTCCGACCTCGTCGCACGGTTCGAGGGGCGGTACGTGAACGCGTATGGCGTGGCGCAGTACTGGCGCAACCGGCTCCACGGCGGCGCCAAGCCGGAGGAACGCACCCTGTACAGCTGGCTCGAGCTCGTGGGCTGGGAGGTCCCCACCGACGCGGAAGCTGGGCATGTCGGGGCGACGCTCACCTCGCTCCGCGCGACGCTCGAGCGGGCTGGGCGCCCGAGCCCCCGGCAGCTCGCGGCGTGGGATCGCCTGGTGGAGCACAACCGCCAGGACTGCGCGGGTATGCGCCGGCTGTGCATCGTCGCGACGAGGGAGCTGGAGGCGGAGCGCTGACGGCCGGCCGACGTCCCTATCGGCCGTCAACCGGCCTGGTCGGCGGAGCTTCGATGGGTCCGGCCCATGACCTGCCCTTGAGTCACGTGGGCATCAGCGGCAGCACCTCCGAGCGTGGGGTGATCCAGGTGGGGATCGGGGTCTGCTGACGCTCGCCATCGCCTGCCGCGGCGGGATCGACCACTCCGGCATCCCGGCGGACAGCGTCCGTTTCGGACGCCGACGAGGTGATCCGTCGGGTCCAGGCGGCACGGAAGGGCTCGATCACGCTCATGGAGCAGCAGGCATACGGCCGGCTCTTCTGCGCTGCTGGACCTGCCGGCAACGGACGGTCGGGGACGAACCTGGGTGAGGCCGGTCGCCCGTCGGACTCGCCCCGATCAGGTCCCCGGCTGCGGGTCGGCTGAAACAGTCCGGCGCATGGAGCGCTCCCGGAGGGACAGTGAGACCAGCGCGACTCCTGTGAGCGGAACGATCGCCAGCATCAGCACCTGGCCGAACAAACCAGCTCGCGGGGCTTCGATCGCGAGCAGGACCAGGTATGCGAGATATGCCACGTAGACGCCGACCAGGAGCACGCCCTCGCGCCGGGTGACGATCTGACCCGTGTACAGGATCGGCAGGCAGCCGACGGCAGCCGCGACCATGAGGGGCAGGTCCACGGTCAGCAGCGCCGGAGACACGGGGACCGGCTCCGGGGACACGAGCGCTGCGGCCCCAAGGACCATCAGGACGTTGAAGATGCAGCTGCCAACCACATTGCCGACGGCGATGTCGCGGTGCCCACGGATGCCGGCGAGCACCGATGTCGCCATCTCGGGCAGAGACGTCCCGACGGCGACGATCGTGAGGCCGACGATGAGCTCCGGGATCCCGAGGCTCGTCGCGAACGCCACGGCACCATCCACGATCCAGTCGGCACCGACGACGAGCATGGCCAGCCCTATCCCGACGAGCGCCAGGTTCACGACCACGACGCGCCACCCCATTCCGGCACCGGCGCCGTACTCCTCCGAGAACTCGGCGCGAATGGCCGGTGCCTCGCGTCGGCTGGCCCGGACCAGGAAGACCGTGTAGACGACGATCCCGACGCACAGGAGCACGCCCTCGAGGCGGGTGATCTCGCCGCCGATGGCCATGAGCCACAGCGCGATCGAGGCCGCGATCATGAGCGGCACCTCGCGGCGGACGAGCTGAACCCCGGCCGCGACCGGCATGACCATGGCGGCCAGGCCGAGGACCAGGAGCACGTTGGCGATATTGCTGCCGACGACATTGCCCACGGCGATGTCCGCGCTGCCGCCGACCGCCGAGGACACGCTGACGGCCAGCTCGGGAGCGCTGGTCCCGAACGCGACGACGGTCAGGCCGACCACGAGCGGACTGACCCCCAGGGCGCTCGCGAGCCGGCTTGCGCCCCGCACCATGACCTCCGCCCCACCAACGAGCAGGACCAGGCCCCCGACGAACAGCAGCCCGGTCGTGGCATCCATGCCCCGATGCTATCGGGTCGCCGACGGACCGCGGTCCCCAGGTCGCGACGTAGGACTATCGCCCGGCCTGATCGGCCTATCCGGGTCGTGCGCGGGCCGCGCTCGGCCCCCGACGATCAGATTGGTGTCCGCGCGCACCGACGGCATGCCCTCGGGCACCCCAGTCGCGACTGTGGGGCAAGGGGACGAACGCCGGTCGTTCGACGGGGACCCGCAGCTGGAAGCACGGTCACGGATGGCAATCGAACTTCGTCCTGGCTCGGAGCCACGGTCACTCACGCTCGTGAACGGGCGCGAGACCGGGGTCGAGCCAGCGGCCTGGCTCAGCCTGAACATCTCGCCCAAGGTGCTCCTGGAGACGACCGAGACGCTCGTGGGGCTGCTCGGACACCAGCGACGCCGGATCGTCCTGGAGCTGACCGAGCGAACGCAGATCGACGACTACCGGGCGGTCCGCGAGGCGATCGGCCGTCTCGGGCCACGGGTCAGCCTCGCCGTCGACGACGCGGGATCCGGGTTCGCGAGCCTCCGGCACGTCGTGGAGCTCCGGCCTCAGTACCTGAAGCTCGACTGCAGCCTCGTGCGCCAGGTCGACGCCGACCCGACCCGACAGGCGATGGTCGGGGGGCTCGCGCACTTCGCGGTCGGCGCCCGCTCGGAGGTCATCGCCGAGGGGATCGAGACCGCGGCCGAGCTGGAGACGCTGCGTTCGCTCGGTGTTGCCCTCGGCCAGGGCTTCCTCCTCGGACGGCCGAGCCCTGCCGGAGCATGGACGGCGGAGGGTTCCGCATCCAGGCAGCCGTCATGACATCGATCGGCAGGCTCCAGCGCGGCGGGCTCGGCAACCGGCTCCACCGGGTGACGACCAGGGCGCCCTGGGTGTCCGCACTCGCCGCGACGATGCTGCTTGCCGTCGCGTACTTCCTCGCGGCGCGGATCGGGAGCACGTACGGCCTCGTGGGCTCGAACGCGTCACCGGTCTGGCCGCCGGCCGGGATCGCGATGGCCGCGCTGTATCTGGGCGGTCGCCGCCTGTGGCCTGGCATCGCGCTGGGGGCCGCGCTTGCCGCTCTTGCGGGCGACGTCGAGCCGGCGGCCGCCACCATGGCCGCAACGGGAGCGACGGCCGAGGCCGTCCTCGCGGTCGAGCTGCTTCGTCGCTCGTCGTTCCGGCCCCAACTGGATCGCCTCGTGGACATCCCGCTGCTGGCGATCGCCGGCGCTGCGCTGCCGGCCGCGGTCGGGGCGACGATCGGCGTTGCCGGCCTGGCCATCACGGGGACGATTGCCGGCGGCAGCCTCCCCCTCGCCTGGGTGGGCTGGTGGGTCGGTGACGCCCTTTCCATCCTGGTCATCGGGGCCGTGCTGCTCACCTGGCTCACGCCCCCCGTGTTCGACAACCTGCGGCAGAGACCCATCGAATCGGCCGTCGCCCTGGGCGCGGTCACGGGGGTCTCGGTGGTGCTCTTCTTCGACCTGCTCGACCTCGCGTCATCGGGGCAGTCCGTCGCCTTCCCGATCATCCCTCTGGTCGTGTGGGTCGCCTTCCGGATCGGGCCGCGGGGGACCGCGCTCGCCGCCCTGATCTTCTCCACGATCGCCATCGCAGCAACCGCGCAGGGCATCGGGCCGTTCGTCGGGACGAGCCGGGAGAGCACGCTGCTCTACCTCGCCGTCTTCGTGGCCCTGGTCTCTCTCAGCGGTGACGCTGGCGCCGCGATCGTGGCAGAGCGGGATGCCGACCGGGCTTCCCTCGCCGATTCCGGCCGCGTGGCCGCCGAAGCGCTCACCCGCCTGCAGGCGATCGAGATGATCGGGCGGACCCTCGCGGCGGAGGGCCCGACCGCGACCGGGCTGCAGTCGGTCGTGGATGCCCTGGCCGACGTGTTTGGCTACACCCACCCCTCGATCTACACCGGTGACGAGACGCTGCTGCGCCTGGGCGCCCAGCGTGGCTACGAGCACCCGGTCCTCGAGGTCACCGGCTCCCCCGGCGCCGGCGTCCTGGCAAGGGTCGTGCGCACCCGCGAGACGGCATTCCTGCCCGACGTGGCGGCGGATCCAGGGTTCCTGCGGGCAGACCCGAGCGTGACGAGCGAGATCGCGGTGCCGCTCCTGTCCAACGGCGAGCTGTTCGGCCTCCTCAACGTGGAGCATCGCCGTCGGCTCGACGAGCGGGACCTGGCCTCCGTCACGGTCGTCGCCGACCGGGTTGCCACCGCACTGGCGCTGGCCTTCGAGCGGGCGCGCCTGGCCGAGCTGGCGGTCCGCGATGCGCTCACCGGCCTGCACAATCGCCGGTACTTCGACGAGGCCCTGATCGGGCTCGGGGCCCGGCTCGCGCGGGACGGCTGGAACGAGGGCCGGCCTGTCGCGGTGATCATGTTCGACCTCGACCTCTTCGGCGACTTCAACAACCGCCACGGACACCAGGTCGGCGACGAGGCACTGCGTGCGTTCGGCGAGGTCCTCCGGTACCGGCTCCGGGCCTCCGACATCGTTGCCCGCTACGGCGGCGAGGAGTTCGTTGCCATTCTTCTCGGGGCGACGATCGACGACGCGGCCCGGATCGCCGAGGAGATCAGGACGAAGCTTGCCGCGACCGCGATCCATGACGTCAACGGACACTCGCTGGCGGTGACGGTGTCGAGCGGGTGTGCGGCCGCGGACGGTCCCGGAGAGTCGCTCGAGGAGCTCATCCGGCGAGCGGACACCGCGCTCGCGATGGCCAAGCGGGCAGGGCGGAACTGCGTCGTCGCCGCCTGACCCGGGCGGGCGTGCGCCGCCCTAGTCGCCGGCGCCCGATCGGCGAGCCCGGGCTGCCCGCGCCCGGCGAAGGCCCGCCCCGGCCGGGATCGTCGCCGCGCCCATCCCGACGAGCACCAGCAGAGCGCCGGCGAGCTGGGTCGGCGACACCCGCTCGTCGAGCAGCAGGGCCGCCAGCACCGTCGCCGTGATCGGGTTGAGGAGCAGGAAGGCCGACGAGCGCGCCGCGGGGATCAGGCGCACGCTCGCCACCGTGAGGACCGGTCCCAGGGCGGCCACGGCGGCCAGCCAGGCCAGGGCGAGGATGGAATCGAGCGGCGGGTCGGACGGCACCAGCGCCCCGGGATCGAGCACCAGGATGGCCGAACCCAGGAGGAGCGCCGTCAGGACCACGTTGGCCAGCCCGACGGTCAGCCCATCGAGGCGGTAGGGCCTGGACCAGCGGCGGGCGAGCACCAGGTACAGGGCGAACGAGGCGGCGGCGAGGAGCCCCCACCCCATGCCCGGCACGTCGGTCCCGACGGGGTCGAGCTCCGCGAGCAGGGCCGTGCCGGCCAGGGCGAGCACGAATCCGGCCAGCACCCGTACCGGCAGGCGCTCCGGCAGCAGGGCGGGCGCGATGACCGCGGCCAGCACCGCGTACAGGCCGGCCACGAAGGCGGCGATGGTCGCCCCCACGTGATCGATCGCGAGGCTCATGGCCGACAGGAACAGCGGCCCGCCGAAGGTCGCGACCACGAGCAGCCGGAGCGCGCGCGCCGTGAGCGGCGGGGGAACGCCCAGACCGGCCCCGACGGCGGCGGACGGGGACGGGGCCGTCCCGGGGTGCCGGACCACCAGGACGAGCCCGAGCGCCCCCGCGGCCAGGACGCTGCGCCAGACTGCGACCGGCAGCGGCCCGAAACCATGGAGCGCGAACGAGGTCGCGACATAGGCGGACCCGAAGCCCATCGCCGCGAGCGCAGCGAACAGCTCTCCCCGATGCCGAGTCGCGGATCGATCCACTGCCGGAGCCAGCCTCCACACCATGTAGCGAACCCGCGCCGGGTCCGCAATCCAGGGAGAGCATCGCACTAGGTCGCCGCCGGCCACGCCAGATTCCGCACGCGACCAACCAGCGGGGCGGCGGACCTCCATACTCGGCTGGATGTCCATCCCGCCCGTCGACGCCTGGGGGAAGTCGCGATGAGCGGCGACCTGCTCATCTGGCTGGGGATCCTGTTCTGCATCTCGCAGTCGGCGATGTTCTCCGGCCTCAACCTGGCGTTCTTCAGCCTGAGCCGGTTGCAGCTCGAGGTGGAGGTCGCCCACGGCAGCCGCGCCGCGCGCCAGGTGCTGGCCCTGCGGACCGACGCGAACTTCCTGCTCGCGACCATCCTGTGGGGCAACGTCAGCATCAACGTCCTGCTGACCCTGCTGACGAGCTCCGTCCTGGCCGGGCTCGCCGCCTTCGTGTTCTCGACCGTCCTGATCACGTTCGGCGGCGAGATCCTGCCCCAGGCCTACTTCTCCCGCCATGCCCTGCGGATGGCATCCCTGCTGTCCCCCGTCCTGCGGGCCTACGAGATCCTCCTCTTCCCGGTCGCGAAGCCGACGGCGCTGATGCTCGACCGCTGGCTTGGTCGCGAGGCCGTCACCTATCTCGGCGAGCGGGACCTGCGCCGGATCCTTCGCACCCACATCGCCGCAGAGGACACCGATCTCGACGAGGTCGAGGGCACGGGCGCCCTGAACTTCCTTGCCCTGGACGACATCCTGGTCGTGATGGAAGGAGAGCCGATCGATCCGGCCAGCATCATCGCGCTGCCGTGGGATGGCGAGGACCTCGCGCTCCCCTATCTCGATGCCGACACCAGGCCCGAGTTCCTGCACGACGTCCACGCCTCGGGGCACCCGTGGGTGGTCCTCGTCGATCCGGCCGGCACGCCGCACTATGCGCTCGACGCCGATGGCCTCGTCCGGGCGGCGGTCATGGATCCGGGCGCAGTGGATGTCCGCCCCTTCTGCCACCAGCCGATCATCGTGACGAATCCGGCCGCGCGCCTGGGCGAGTTCCTGGGGATGCTGGAGCACCGGCCGGTCCGCCGCGGCGGCGACGTGATCGACCACGACATCATCCTGGTCTGGACGGACGAGCAGCGGCGGATCATCACCGGGGCAGACATCCTGGGCCGGCTGCTGCGCGGCATCTCGCGCCGTTCCGACTGGCGCTTCGCCGCCGTTGCCGGCGCGGAGGAGGGCTGACCGTCGCCCCTGGCGAGCCTCCGGGTTCGCCTCGGCTGATCGGGACCATCGGTGGGTGGCACCATCCGCGAACCGCGTGCGAGACTGCCACCCCACGCACGGGAACAGGCAGCGAATGGCGAAGTCGAACGGGCGCGCGGGACGGAGGAAGTCCGGCTCGGACGCCAAGGCACGGAAGAAGAACTCCGGGGCCGGGCACGATCGGACCCGGGACCGGTCCCACGCCCACGGCCGGGCCCTCCACGGGGATGTCCCCGGCTCGCGTGGCCGCCGCATGCCGAGCCCCGACGGCGCTTCTGCGTTCCCGCCCATCTCGGACTACGCGTTCCTGTCCGACGGCGAGGTCACGGCGCTGGTGGCGCCGGGCGGCAACGTCGAGTGGATGTCCGTGCCGCGGATGGACTCGCCGAGCATCTTCGGCTCGATCCTCGACCGCGATGCCGGCAGCTTCCGCTTTGGTCCCGCCGACACCCGGGTGCCGGTCGCGCGGCGCTACCTGCCGGGCACGATGATCGTGGAGACGAGCTGGAGCACGCCGACCGGCTGGATCATCGTCCGTGACGTCCTGCTCATGGGGCCCTGGCACCACAACGAGCAGCGGTCCTCGACCCACCGGCGCCCGCCCACGGACTACGACGCGGAGCACGTGCTGCTGCGGATCGTCCGCTGCGTTGGCGGCGAGGTCCAGCTCGCGGTCGACTGCGAGCCCGTCCTCGAGTACGGCCGGCTGCACGGGACGTGGGAGTACGAGGGCGAGGGCTACCGGCGCGGCACGTACTCGGCCGAGGGCAGCGACGTGCGGCTGACCCTGACCTCGGACATCAACCTGGGCTTCGAGGGGCCGCGAGCGATCGGGCACACGCTGATCAAGGAAGGCGAGGTCCGTTTCGTCGCGCTGTCCTGGGACACCGAGTCCCCGCCCGTCGACCAGGTCGAGGCGTACCGGCAGCTCGTCTGGACGGCGCATCACTGGCAGCACTGGCTGGCCAGGGCCCGCCTCCCCGACCACCGCTGGCGGCCCTACCTGGAGCGTTCCGCGCTGACCCTGAAGGGGCTCACCTACTCGCCGACCGGGGCGATCATCGCGGCACCGACGACCTCCCTCCCCGAGCAGCCCGGTGGCGAGCGGAACTGGGACTACCGCTACACGTGGATCCGGGATTCCACGTATGCGCTGTGGGCGCTCGACACGCTGGGCCTCGACTGGGAGGCCACGGACTTCTTCAACTTCCTCGCCGACGCCGTCTCCACGGACGGCGACCTCCAGGTCATGTACGGGATCGGTGGCGAGCGGGACCTCGCCGAGTCCACCCTCGATCACCTCTCGGGCTACGAAGGGTCACGACCCGTCCGCGTCGGCAATGGTGCCTTCCGCCAGCGTCAGCACGACGTCTGGGGATCGCTCGTGGATTCCGTCTACCTGCACGCGAAGTCCCGCGACCAGCTCGACGACCGGATCTGGGGGATCGTCGTCCGCCAGGTGGGGGATGCGATCGAGCACTGGCGGGAGCCCGATCGCGGGATCTGGGAGGTCCGCGGCGAGCTGCAGCACTTCACCTCGTCCAAGGTCATGTGCTGGGTGGCCGCGGACCGGGGCGCCCGGCTGGCCCGGCTCCGGGACGAGCCTGAACTGGAGGCCCGCTGGCAGGCTGCCGCGGACGAGATCCACGCGGACGTGTGCCGGAACGGTATCGACGAGCGCGGCGTGTTCACGCAGGCATACGGCTCGAAGGGGCTGGACGCGTCGACCCTCCTCATTCCCCTCGTGGGGTTCCTGCCCGGCAGCGACCCACGGGTCCGGGCCACCGTGAAGGCGGTTGCGCGGGACCTTGCCGTAGACGGCCTCGTCCGGCGCTATGACCCGGCCCTGACGGACGACGGGCTCGGCGGCGACGAGGGGGCGTTCGTCATCTGCTCGTTCTGGCTGGTCTCGGCGCTCGTCACCATCGGCCAGAAGGCCCGGGCGCGCCGGTTGTGCGAGAGCCTCCTGGCCCACGCCAGCCAGCTCCACCTGTACGGCGAGGAGATCGACCCCGAGACGGGGCGGCACCTCGGCAACTTCCCACAGGCGTTCACCCACCTGGCACTGATCAACGCCGTGATGCGGGTGATCGAGGCGGAGGGCTGAGGGGTCGACGCAGCGCCCGGACGCCGCGCGGGCTCCCGCTTGCGGATCTGAAGACCGCGACCCCACAATCGCCCGGTCCCGTTGCGGATGAGGAGGCGCGGATATGGGCCCAGGCATGCTCGCCACAGGGCCGGCGGTGGGGCGTGACGCGCTCTGGGTCCTGGGCAACTTCACGATCGACGATGTCGTCCTGCCCGATGGCATCGACTCCCCCGGCCAGTGCGGCGGCAATGCGGTCTACGGCGCGCTGGGCGCGGCGGTCTGGCGATCGCGGGTGGGGATGGCCACGCGCATGGGGCCGGACTTCCCGCGAGCCCACGTCCGACGCCTCGAGGCCGCCGGCCTGGATCTGCACCTCGTACCGCAGGCGGCGTCGAGCATCCACAACTGGATGCGCTACGAGCCTGACGACATCCGTCACATGGGGATCTGGGACGACTCCGGATCACACGAGGACCAGTCCATCCGCCCCGCCGAGCTCCCGCGGGGGCTCGAGCACCTCGACGCCTGTCATGTCGCGCCGATGCCGCTCTGGATCCAGGTGGAGCTGGTGCGACACCTCCGGGACGCCGGGGTTCGCCTGGTCTCCCTGGATCCCCACGACCTGCACATCGCCGGCCACGAGGAGGAGCTGATGGCGCTCCTCCGGCAGGTGGACCTGTTCCTGCCCAGCCGCGGCGAGGCACGACAGCTCTACGGGTGGGACGATCCGGAGGCGGCCGCCCGCTCGTTTGTCGCGGCCGGCCCTCGGGCCGTCGCCATCAAGCTGGGGCCGGATGGCAGCCTCGTGTGCGGCCCGGATCAGGTCGTGCACCATGTCCCGGCCGCACCGGCCAAGGTCATCGACCCGACGGGCGCCGGCGACACGTACTGCGGCGGCTTCCTGGCGGCGTACTCTGGGTGGCCGGATGCCGTCGTCGCGGCGTGCCATGGTGCCGTCTCGGCCTCGTTTGCCGTCGAAGGGCGCGGCGCCCTTCCGCTCGCCGACGTGGATCCCGCCGAAGCCGGTCGCCGCCTGGCGGCCATTCGATCCGCCACCCTGCCACCTGAGAACGAGGAGACGCCACATGCGTATGGATGAAGAGGAGCTCGACCTCAAGTGGGACAACATGGCGGCGGGAATCGAGGCGCAGCCCGCCTACCTGCGAGGCGGCGCGGTTCGAGACCTCTATGAGCGGGCCGCGGGCCTGGCCCTGCCGGTGCCGTCACGGATCTACCTCGTGGGTTGTGGCGACTCCTATTACGCGGGCATGGCGACGCGGTTCGCGTTCGAGCGCTGGACGGGCATCCCGACCGAGGCCATGGAATCGCTCGAGTTCTCGCGCTACGCGGTCACCTCGGCGCCGGCCGATGCGCTGGTGGTCGCCGTGTCGAACTCGGGGCGCGTTACCAGGACGATCGAGGCGGCGCTGTTCGCGGGCCAGCGCGGGATCCGGTCGATCGGGCTCACCTTCTTCCCGGACAGCCAGCTCGGGCGGACGGCGACAGGCACCCTCGCCTGGACGTACGAGGACGTCGGGTTCGGCCCGGGCACGCTGTCCTATCTCGCCTCGCTCGTGGCGCTGTACGCCCTGGCCTGCAGGATCGGGGCGGCAGCGGGACACCTCACCGGGGAGGACGTGGACCGGCGTCTCGAAGCGGTCTCCGGCTGCGCCGACGCCGTCGCATCGACGATCGGTGCCGCACGGCCTGTGGCCGAGTCGATCGCGGAACGGATCGACCCGGGCGAGGTGCTGACGGTCATCGGCGGCGGTCCGAGCCACGGGACGGCCGTGTTCGGGATGGCGAAGTTCATCGAGTCGGCACGCCACAACGCGGTCGGCCAGGAGCTCGAGGAGTGGGCCCACGAGCAGTACTTCTGCACCGGGCCCGGGAGCCACACCATCGTCGTCGCGCCGGGGGGGGCGAGCGTGGACCGCGCCCGGGAGCAGCTCCGGGCCGTCCGTGACGTGGGCGGGACCGCCGTGGCGATCTGCGACCCCACGGACGAGGCGACGTGCGCCGCCTCGGACGTGGTGCTGCCGGCGTGGGCCACGTCCGATGAGCTGCTCTCCCCGATCGTGACCGCCGTGCCGCTGGAGCTCCTGGCGCTCGCCTACGCCAGGCGACAGGGCCGAACCATGCTGGGCTTCGACGACCCCAACCGGCGCGAGGTGAACTGGCGCCAGATCTTTGGGAGCGCGATCCCGGAGACGATCACGACCGATGCCCACGACGGAGAGCCGGGCTAGCCGGTCCGACCCGGCCGCGGCCGGCGCCGATCCACCACCAGCTGAGCCAGGTTGCGACGGACGACTACCATCTCCCGATGGACTGCTGCGAGCGGACCATCTACGACGACCAGTTCGACGCGCGTCGGGCCGATGAGCGGCTGCGCGAGTACCGCAGGAACGGGCCCAATGGGTGGACGGCGCGCCTGATCGCCGGGTTGTCATCGGACGATATCGATGGGCTGACGGTGCTCGACATCGGGGCCGGCGTCGGGGCGGTGCACCATGCCCTGCTGGACGCCGGTGCCGTTTCGGCCGTCGACGTGGACGCCTCCGGCCCGTATCTCGCCGCCGCGCAGGCGGAGGCCCAGCGGCGCGGCCATGCGGACCGCGTGACGTATCTCAAGGGTGACGCCGTCGCGCTGGCGCCCGAGCTTCCGGCATCAGACCTGGTGGCGTTGGACCGGGTGGTCTGCTGCTACCCGCACATGGAGGCGCTGGTCGGCGTGGCCGCCGAGCGGACGCGCCGGCGGCTGGGGATGGTCCTGCCCCGCGATGACGCGTGGATCCGGGCCGGAGTCGACGTCAGCAACCGCTGGAGCGCCTTCCGCCGCAACCCGTTCCGGGTCCACGTCCACCGCACGGCCGACGTGCTCGCCGTCGCGACCGCGGGCGGTCTCGTGCCCGTGACCGGCCACCGCGGCCGCTTCTGGCAGACGCTGATCCTGGAACGCGCGACGGGCTGACGGCTTGGTCTGGCACGCCCCGCGCTGCCGGCGCTCCCCGGGGCAGCCGGCGCTCGCCGGGAATCGACGGGTCTGTAACACATGGGCCGACTCCGCGTCTCACGGCCACACCCTGGTGGAGGGTGTGAGAAGCGCTGACGCTAGACCCTCAAGTAGCTTTCCAGACTGGCGAGATCGGCAGGCGTATCGGGGAACGCCGCCGATCTCGCCAGACGCTCTTGCCCCTACATGCCTCGGTTCTGGGTTGCGGTCACCCGCCGCCCGTTCTCGTGGGTGACACCGAAGCAGCGGCCGTTCGTCTCGAACAGGAGCGCGATCTGGTAGCCACGCGCACGCCACAGGAGCACCACGCGACCGTCCGGCAGCGTCGCCTCGGAGCTCGGCTCACCAACGGCCCTGACGATCTCCTTGCGGGTCTTGCCCTTCAGGGTGCCGAGGGCGACGAACCGCTTGTGGAGCGCCCGCCCGGGGCTTCGCAGGATCCTGGGCACGACCGTGGCCACGATCATCGCCACCACGAGGGCGATCAGGACCACCTGGCTCGTGTCCACCGTCGTGCTGATCCTCCGTGCGTCACCCGTTGCTGGAGAGTGTCGGCGAAATCGCCCGCGGACGTCGAGGCCGCCCCGTCATGATGCGCCCCGTCGCCGGCCATGCGGTTCGGCCCGCCGCGATGGGCCGGAGGGACGGCGTCGATGCCACCGGCTCCGGCTATCGTCCGTCGCTGAGACGCGCCCATGGCGGCGCGACGCGGAGATACGTGGCATGACCCAAGGAACGCCCGATGCGACCAGGCCCGCGCCCGACATCAGCGAGCTCGAGGCGGCCATGAACCAACCCGCCCCGGCGGGACCCGGCGCGGCCCCGGCGGGACCCGGCGCGGCCCCGGCGGGACCCGGCGCAACGCCCGGCTGGGGCAACCCTCCCCCGCCCGCATCCGGGCCGGCCACGAAGTTCTGCTTCGCGTGCGGTGCCTCGATCGATGCGCGGGCCGAGATCTGCCCGAAGTGCGGCGTTCGCCAGCCCTGGCAGGCGGGCATGCCCGGCGGTGGTGGGGTCACGGGGGGCGATGCCACGACCCGGACCGGCAAGAGCAAGCTCGTGGCCTCGCTGCTCGCGATCTTCCTCGGGTCCTTTGGCATCCACAAGTTCTACCTCGGCGACAACACCAAGGGCGTGGTCTACCTGATCTTCTTCTGGACGGCGATCCCGGGGATCGTCGGCTTCATCGAGGGGATCCTGTGGCTCGTCCAGGGCGACCAGGAGTGGCTCGCCAAGTACGGGGATCGCTGAGGCGCCGCACCCGGCGGACGCCCCGCGTCAGCCTTCCCGCTCGGGGCGATACGCGGCGTCGGTCATGTCGCCGACGAACTCGGGCAGGTCCGTGTGGCCCAGCGCCTGGCGTGCGCCCGCGATCTCGCCCGCATGGAACCAGTAGTGGTAGATGTTGCGGAGGAGCATGGTGCCCACGCTCTCGCCCACCGGCCGTCCATTGCGCGCCAAGAAGGTCGTGAGCGCCGCGGTGTCCAGGGCCGCCAGGTAGTCGTCGGCTGTGGTCGTCACGGACCGCCAGATCGACAGCATCTCGTTGAGGGGCGGCGTGCTCGCGGGCCGGCCAGTGCCTACGAGGTCGTTGAGGCCCGGCGCGATCTCGCGGTCCTGGGCCAGACGCACCCAGTAGCGATGTTCCTGGTTCGCGAGGTGGCCGACCATCCAGGAGATGGAGTTGAACGGCGGGACCCGTCGGACGGCCTCCTCCGCACTCAGGCCCTCGAGGCCGCGAGCGAACTCGCTGCGGGCGAACCGTAGCTGGATCACCAGGGGATGCATGATCGGGGGCCTCCAGGTCCGTGGGCAGGTCGAGGATGGAGCATGCGGCGATGTCCGACGGCTGGCCGGGGACTGGCCGGAATGATGCTCCGTCGGGCATGGGTGGTGCCGGCGCGCGGCGGCACCCGCGCCTGCCTGGTGCTAACGCGGCTCGTCGTCTGCGGCGTTGGTCGTGGTCGCTGCCCGCCCGGCGTGACGCTCGACCGCCTCCCCGGTGAACAGGCCGGCTGCCGCGCCCGCGACGCCCCCGACCACCGTTCCAATGGGTCCCGCCACCGCGGTCCCGATCAGGAGCCCCGCTGCGGCACCGGCCGCCACCTCCACCAGCTCGAAGCTCCGGTCCTCGATCGGCCGCCCGGCCACCAGACCGGACTCCTCCTCGAGCTCAGCCTCTGGTGCTGCTGCCCCAGGGGTGAGCGTCGCCTGCGTCATCGCCGCCTCCTTGCGGCGCGGTTCGGCCGCCCCGCACGCCGATCAAACACCTACCGTGCCTGGGGCCGCCAGTGCCGAACGGCGGATCGACGGCCTGTCGCCCACGAAGCTGCGGCCCGGCGTGCAACGGAGCCGCCCGTCGCCACTGCTCGATAGGCGGAACGGCCGTAGCCGGGACCGCCGCCCGGGTGGAGACTCGGCGCAATCACACCCGACCGGGGACCGACCAGCCGATGCGAGGAGTCCGATGACCGCCCAGCTGCCCACCCATGCTCGCGTGGTCGTCATCGGCGGCGGGATCGTCGGCGTCAGCGTCGCCTACCACCTCGCCAAGCGCGGCTGGACCGACACCGTCCTGCTCGAGCGCAAGCAGCTCACCAGCGGCACCACCTGGCACGCTGCCGGGCTGGTGACCAAGCTGCGGGCCACCTACAACATGACGCGGCTGGCGGCCTATGCGGAGGAGTGCTTCCGGGACGCCGAGCGCGAGACCGGCCTGTCCACCGGCTTCCGGACGACCGGCTCCATCCTGGTGGCGCGGACCGAGGAGCGCTGGACCGAGGTCAAGCGCGGCATCTCCATGGGCCGGGTCTGCGGCTTCGACGTGCAGCCGATCGACGCGGCCGAGGCGAAGCGGATGTGGCCGCTGATGGACGAGTCGGAGATCGTGGGCGCCGCATACCTGCCGGCCGACGGGATCGCCGACCCGACCGACGCCACGCTCGCCATCGCCAAGGCGTTCCGGCTGCGCGGCGGCCAGGTCTTCGAGCACACCAAGGTCACCGATGTCCTGACCAAGGGCGGCCGCGTGACCGGCGTCCGGACCGAGGCGGGCGAGATCGGCTGCGAGGTCGTCGTCAACTGCGCCGGGATGTGGGCCCGCGAGCTGGGGGCGAAGAACGGGGTGGACATCCCGCTCCAGGCGGCCGAGCACTTCTACCTGGTCACCGAGCCGGTGGACGGCCTCCAGCCCGACCTGCCGGTCCTGCGCTGCCCCGACGATACGGCCTACATCCGCGAGGAGACGGGCAAGATCATGGTCGGGTTCTTCGAGCCCGGTGCCAAGCCGTGGGCGATCGACGGGATCCCCGAGGACTTCGCCTTTGGGACCCTGCCCGAGGACTGGGACCACCTTGGTCCGTTCGTGGAGATGGCCGCCCGCCGCCTGCCGCTGCTCAACGACATCGGGATCAAGCTGTTCTTCAATGGCCCCGAGAGCTTCACGCCCGATGACCGCTACATCCTGGGCGAGGCGCCGGGCCTGGCCGGCTACTTCGTGGCCGCCGGTTTCAACTCCGTGGGCTTCCAGTCCGGGCCGGGGGCGGGCCGGGCGGTCGCGGACTGGATCGTGGACGGCCACCCGCCGATGGACCTGTCCGAGGTGGACATCCGGCGGTTCATGGGCTTCCAGGTCAACCGCCGCTACCTCGCGCAACGGACGACCGAGACGCTGGGCCTCCTGTACGACATGCACTGGCCCTTCCGCCAGGTCGAGACCGCCCGCGGCGTGCGCAAGAGCCCCCTGCACGACCGGCTCGCCGCGGCCGGGGCCTGCTTCGGGGAGACGGCCGGCTGGGAACGTGCCAACTGGTTCGCCACCCCCGGCATGGAAGCCGAGTACCGGTACAGCTGGGGGCGCCAGAACTGGTTCGAGGCGTCGGCCGGGGAGCACCGGGCCGTCCGAGAGGCGGTGGGCGTGTTCGACCAGAGCTCGTTTGGCAAGCTGCTGGTCCAGGGCCCGGACGCCGAGGCGGTCCTCAATCGGATCTCCGCCAACGACATCGCCGTGGAGCCGGGCCGCGTGGTCTACACCCAGTGGCTCAACGAGCGCGGCGGGATCGAGGGCGACGTGACCGTCACCCGCCTCGACGAGACCCGGTTCATGGTCCTCAGCGCGGCGGCCGACCAGCTGCGCGACCTCGAGTGGGCGGAGCGCCACATCCCGAAGGAGGCGCGCTGCACCGCCACCGACGTGACCGCGGGCTGGGCGGTCCTCAATGTGCAGGGGCCGCGATCACGGGAGCTGCTAACGCGGATCTCCCCAGCCGACTTCTCCAACGACGCCTTCCCGTACATGTCCGCGCGACGGATCGAGATGGGGCTGACGGTCGCCTGGGCGTTCCGGGTGACCTACATGGGCGAGCTCGGCTGGGAGCTCCACGTGCCCTCGGACCAGGCCCAGCACGTCTACGACGAGCTGATCGCCGCGTCGGACGGCCTCGGGCTGCGGCACGCGGGCTACCACGCCCTCAACTCGCTGCGGCTCGAGAAGGCGTTCCGCTTCTGGGGCTACGACATCACGGACGAGGACACGCCGCTCGAAAGCGGGCTGGGCTTCGCGGTCGCCTGGGACAAGCCGGGCGGCTTCATCGGCCGTGACGCGCTGCTCCGGCTCCGTAACGAGGGACTGCGGCGGCGCCTGGTCGTGTTCGCGCTCGACGAGCCGGGGCCCCTCGCCTATGGCAACGAGCCCATCTGGCGCGACGGCGTGCTGGTCGGCAAGACGAGCTCCGGCTGGTACGGGCACACGCTGGGGCGGTCGATCACGCTGGGCTACGTGGGCGCCGGCGAGCCCGGAGCCGCGACGCCCGAGTGGGTCCTGGGCGGCAGCTACGAGCTGGAGATCGCGAACGAGCGCTTCGCGGCCACGCCGTCACTGCGGCCGCTCTATGACCCCAAAGGCGAGCGCATCCGGGCGTGACGTCCGGGGCCAACGCTACTTCCAGACCGCGTACTGGTACGTCAGCTTGAGGTGGTGGAGATCGAACGCGTCGCCCCACATCTCGGTGCAGTAGACGATGATCGTTACCTTCCGGGCGGCGCTGATCTGCGACTTCGACACCGTGTAGTGGTGGGTGACGCCCGACTGGATGTACTCCGGCAGGGACAGCTCCATCATCCAGCCGCCTGTCGCCGGGTTGACGATGTAGCCCGTCCCCGAGTGCTCCCGGTCCGTGAAGCCGTGGCCGGTGACCTGGACGTCCACGCGCCGGTAATCGAGGACGCTCTTGCTTCGCAGCCCGAATGTGGCCGTGCCCCAGATCTCGTTGCATGACGGCTCGCAGTCGCGGCTCATCGAGCCTGCGTCCAGGATGGCGCCGCGGCTGTAGTCCTCGCTGTAGTAGAGCCCGCTACCGTCGGTCCCGAAGTAGCTGAGCTGGTCGCCGTACCTGACGACGGTGGTGGCCGTGACCCATTTCGCCTGGCGCCAGCTCAACGCTGTCGAGACGGTGATCGTCCGGAGGTGGCCCTTGACGTCCTTGAAGGTCGCCTTGGCGGTGTACTTGCCCGCCGGAAGCGCCTTGCCGCCCGAGGTCCGGCCGTTCCACGACAGGCCGTAGGCGCCCGCGTTCTTCCAGCCCAGGCTCCACGTCCTCTTGAGAGAGCCACTGCTCGCGTAGACCTTCACGGTGACGGATGCGCGCTCGTCAAGGACACCACCCAGGGACACTGTGTCCCGGTACCCGTCCTTGTGCGCATACAGCTTGGCGAGCGACGCCTTGAAGGTTGCATGGACCGACGTGTCAGCAACGATCGTCACGGTGATCGGCTCACTGACCGAGGGCATGAGCCAGTTGTCGCCGTTGTAGCGCGCCCGGATCGAGTGCGTGCCCACCCGCAGGCCGCTGGTCGTCAGCTTCGCCGTCCCGGCGCTGTCGATGGGGACCGGCCCGAGCTCGATGATGCTCCCGCCGACGTCATCGAGGAAGGTCACGCTCGTGTTGTCGCCCGCCTCGTCTACCGTTGCCGTGAGCGTGACCGGCAGCTCGCCGGCGACGGCCGTGGAGCGATTGCTCGTGATCGACGTGCTCGTATTGATCCCCACCTGGAACGCAAGCGTGCTGCTGGCAGGACCCCAGGTGCCATAGCCATCGAAGCTCGCGAGCACCCGCAGGTAGGTGCCGGAGAAGGTCCCGAGGCTGAGCTCGGTCACGCCGCCCGGTCCGACCGGAGCCGATCCGGACAGCCCCGAGTACTCGATCTCCCAGTAGATGGTTCCACCGCCGGGATCCGCACCCAGGGCTGCCTTGACCGTTACCGGCCCGGACGGCAAGGGATCGCTCGCAACTGACAGGCCCAGGGTGATCGGATCGCCGATCACCATCAGCCGTGCCGGCGCATTGCCGGACCTCGCGGACCAGCTGCTGTTGCCGTTGAACCGGGCCGCGATCGAGTGGTAGCCGACATCCGCAATCGATACGTCAAACGTCGCCGAGCCGTCGGTGAGGTCGCTCGAACCCACGACGACACCGTCCACGTAGAAGTCGACGGTGCCGGCGCCCGGGTCCGGGACAACGGTTGCGGTCAGATGCGCCGGCGTGTTCCGGACCACCGTGTAGGTCGGGCTGACGCTCACGTCCACCCTGGTTGGATAGGGGCTCACGATCGCGACGTTGACCGGGTCGGACGTGGATGGAGCAAGCCCGGTAGCTCCGCTGTAGCTGACCGTCATGACGACGGGACCCACGACGGCTGGCCGCCAGTGGAGCGCCACGAAGCCAATCACGGCGGGCGCGGTGTCGACGACGGTGCCGTCAATCTCCAGTGCGAAGTCACCCCCAGTGGCGTTCGGGTACAACCACGCCTGGATCGTCGCTTCCCTATTCACGACAAGCTCGCTCGGCGGGGCGTAGATGAACGTGACGGTGGGCTCGTCGATCGCCTCAAGCCGCAGGTTGCCGTCGGGCGCGACACCCACGCCGGGTTCCGGTAGCCCAGAGTGCTCCGGGGTCACCGCCGGGCTGGCAGCGGTGGGCATCGTCGCCGGCTCGGATGGGACGACAGCGGGCGTAGCTTCGGCCTGGGGGACCGGGACCGGTTCGACGGTGGGGCCGGGCACTCCGGTCGGCTCCGGTCGCGCGGTCGGCTCCAGTTGCGCGGTGGGCTCCGGTTGCGCAGTTGGCGCGGGTTCAGCCGTGGGCTCCGCTGCGATCGCGGCCGGCACGGGCGATCCCCCGATCCCCGTGGGCAGCAGGCTCACAACCAGGGCGAACACGACCAGCAGGCCTGCACGGCGCATGGGACCCCCAACCTTCCTCGATCCAGCTCAGGGTTGGAGTCTATGGAACGCGACCATCGCCTCCGCAGGTCAGATGGCACGGGAGTTTGGTGCCCGATGACCGGGACCGTGTCAGTCGGTGATCGCCAGCGGCCGCGACCCGGGCAGCGGGCCGTCCTAGGCCTGGTCGAACTCCGGGAGCGGGCGGTCGAGCCACTTGGCGAGATCGCGGATCGCGTAGGCCTCGTCCCGGGAGACGGGCTCCTCACCGACCACCCGGTAGGCGGCGGCCACGCGGAGGGCCACCAGCAGCAGCCAGTCCCGGATGGCGATCGACTCGGCTTCGGGAACCTTGCGCAGCACCTTCATGCCCCGCTTGGCCGCATCCTCGGGCGACTTACCTTCCGCGTGGTAGGCGGACCACAGGGTGTCGGGGTTCGCCGCCAGCGCGTCGGTGAGGCTAGCGCCCGTGGTCCCCTCGGCAAACGCCGCCCGGCCGGCGTCGAGCTCCTCGTGGAATCGACGGAACTGCGCAGCGCCGGCCGCCTCGCCCGCCTGGGAGGCGGCGGAGTACGCGGCGAACGGCAGGCGGAGGAGGGCCTCCCAATCGTCGCCGGATAGCCTCACCTGATCACCCACGGACGCAGCATACCCGTCCGCGGCGACGGTGCCAGTGCTGGAGTCAGTCCGCGCCCAGCAGCTCGCGCGCGAGGGCGGCGGTGAGCCACGCCTCGAAGGCATCGGGTGCCCAGCCGTGGACGTCCACCAGCTCCGAGTACACCTCCGGCAGGGTCAGCGAATCGAGGATCGCCGCCGCGCTCGCGACATCGATCCCCCGTCGCAGGTCCGGTCCCAACCGTTCTGCGAGCGCCCGGATGCCGCCTCGGCGACGCTCCAGCGTCACCGCGACCCCGGCGCGGATCCCGGCGTCCGCGGTCGCGGCATCCCGGTGGATGGCCGCCACGTCGCCCGAACCCTGCCAGCGCAGCCGTATGGATCGTGCGAAGAGCTCCATGCGGCGCCGGGCGGACGGCTCGACCATGGCCTCGGCGTACAGCGCCTCCGCGTCGGGCTGGGCCATCGCTGACTCGCGGAGCGCCCCCAGGATGCCCGCCTTGGAGCCGTAGACCGCGTAGACGGTCTGGACGGCGACGCCCGCCTCGGCCGCGATGTCGGTCAGGGTGGTCGCGGCGTAGCCGTCGCGGACGAAGAGCCGGCGGGCGGCATCCGCGATGCGCTCCCGGGTGACCTGGGCCCGCTCGTCGCGCAAGGTCGTCCGCCTCGGTGTGGACCCGCGCTTGACATCCTCCATCTCGATAGAGTATCACTCTATCTGAATAGAGTTCCACTCTAACGAAGGAGCGTTCCAATGACCACCGAAGCGACTCCCCACGCGACCGCCGACCTCGCCGACCGCACCCGCCGCCTGGTCGAGATCGGGATCGGGCAGGGCGACCTGTCCGTCTTCGACGATCTCATGGCCGAGGACGTCGTCGAGCACCAGCGTGGCAACCATGGCGGCCGCGAGGGCGCGAAGGAGGTATCGCGCACGCTCCACCGCTGGATGTCCGACTTCTCGCTCACGGTCCAGGATCTCGCCGTCAGCGGGGACACCGTCTGGACGCGCAACCGCGCCCGCGGCATCAACACCGGGTCCGTGATGGGCAATCCCCCGAGCGGCCTGCCCGTGGAGGTCGACGTGATCGACATCCTGCGCTTCGAGGACGGGATCGCGGTCGAGCACTGGGGGATCGCCGACCAGGTCGGCCTGATGCTCCAGGTCGGTGCGCTCCCGCGCTCCCGCCCCGTGCCGGCCTGACCCGGGCGAGCGCGGCCCTGCCCGCGTAGCCGGTCCGACGTTCAGCGGCAGTTCGTGATGGCCGCCGTCGAGATGTCGATGTGCAGCCGGGCGTGTCCGCTGTACTCCAGGGCCGTGGCGAGGTCGTCCGTGCCGAGCGCAAGCGTGGACCAGCCGACGATGCGCTGGGGGTGCGACGGCAGCGCCGGGAACGTGTTGTTGGACGGGCTCCATGCCTCGATCGCCGCGTCCAGCGTCGCCCATCGTGCCGCCGGGTCCGACCAGCTGCCGCCCAGGACGTCCCGCACCACGCACGCTCCTTCGGCCTCGGTCGCCAGGCCGCGCAGGCCACCGGCGCCCGGCAGGAGCCCGATCTCGCTCGCCCCGCCCACCGTGCCATCACCATCGGCATCGCCGTAGTACGGGCCGTCCGGTCCCACGACCAGGTTGCGGGCCGCCTCGGCCGCCGCGCGCGCCTCGGTCAGGGCGGGCGCAGCCTGCCAGCGGGTGATGGCGTCATCGATCGCCGCCAGCCGGCCATCGAGGCCGGTCGATTCCGGCGGCGTCGTGGGAGCGCCCGGCGCCGAGGTCCCGCCGGGACCGGACGGGACAGCGGATCCCGCGCCTGATCCGCACGCCGCCAAGGCCAGGGCGAGGGCGGCTGCGAGCAGCGAACGGCTTCGTCCCACTCGCTCTCCCTTCGGACTTGGGGCTGGTGCGCCTGCGGCGTGCCGCGGATCACAGGCCCGTGCTAGGTTCGCGGCATGCCCTCCCAAGCCTACGACGCCCTGCTCTTCGACATGGACGGCGTGCTCTGCGACTCCGAGCCGTTCATCGCGGCGGCCGCCGCGGAGGCGCTCCGGCGGCGCTACGGGATCAGCGCGACACGCGAGGACTTCCTGCCGTTCGTGGGCACGGGCGAGGACCGGTTCATCAGCGGGGCGGCGGCGCGTCACGGCGTGACCGTGGACCTCGCCATCGACAAGCCGCTGACGTACGAGGTCTACCTGGAGCTGATCCCGGGTGCCCTGCAGCCGATCGCGGGCATCCACGCCTTCATCGCCGAGGCCCGGGCGGCCGGCCTGCGCCTGGCCCTTGCCACCAGCTCCGACCGACCCAAGCTGAACGGCAACCTGGACGCCATCGGCATCCCGGAGTCGACCTTCGATGTCCTCATCTCGGCGGAGCACGTGACGCACAAGAAGCCGGACCCAGAGACGTTCCTGCTCGCCGTCGAACGACTGGGGCTGCCCGCCTCGCGCTGCCTCGTGATCGAGGATGCACGAAACGGTGTGCAGGCCGGGCGAGCGGCCGGTTGTTCAGTGCTGGGGATCACCTCCTCGCAACCCGGCGAGGTGCTGCTGGCGGAGGGCGCCATGGCCGTCGCGCCGGACTTCACGGCGATCCCGGCCGAGGTGCGGGCCGCCCTCGGGCTGGCCTGATGCCCGCTGCTCGGCAGCGCGGAACCCGGACCGTGAGCGGTCACCAGATGTCGGGCCCAAGGGCCCTATCCCGCCCGGTGGCATCGGCAAACGATCATCGGGCTGAACAGCGTTGGAAGCACGGGAGACCACGGTGACCGAACGGAAGCGGATGACCCTGCCGGGGTTGATCGAGAAGGCGGCGCAGGGGACGCCGATCACCTGGCTGACCTGCTACGACTACCCGACCGCCTATCTCCAGGACCAGGCCG
The DNA here is from genome assembly GCA_963713975.1 of uncultured Chloroflexia bacterium. Classification (GTDB taxonomy): domain Bacteria; phylum Chloroflexota; class Limnocylindria; order Limnocylindrales; family CSP1-4; genus CAIXZV01. Next base: position 2,081,215 of record OY970218.1, on the reverse strand, counting down.
GCATCGACATGATCCTCGTGGGCGACAGCCTGGGCATGACGATGCTCGGGTACGACTCCACGCTGCCGGTGACGATGGACGACATGATCCGGCACACGGCGGCGGTGCGGCGCGGAGCCCCCAACGCCTGGATCGTGGGCGACATGCCGTACATGAGCTACCAGCCCAGCGTCGAGACGGCGATCCGCAATGCCGGCCGGTTCATGGCCGAGACCGGGTGTGACGCGGTCAAGCTGGAGGGCGGCGCCGAGATGGCGGACCGCATTGCCGGCATCGCGCGGGCGGGGATCCCGGTCATCGGCCACCTGGGGCTCACCCCCCAGAGCGCGGGCTCCCTCGGCGGGTTCCGGCTGCAGGGCAAGAGCGCCGCGAAGGCGAAGAAGATCGTGGACGACGCGCGGATCCTCGAAGAGGCTGGCGCCTTCTGCATCCTCCTGGAGCTCGTGCCGGACCGCCTGTGCGGCCTGATCAAGGATCGCGCCCAGGGGGCCATCGTCATGGGCCTGGGATCCGGGCCGGACGCCCACGGCCAGCTGCTGATCTACCACGACGCGTTCGGGCTGTACCCGAAGTTCACGCCCCGGATGGCCAAGGTCTTCGCCGACGCCGGAGCGGTGATCCGGGAGGGTCTCGCGGCGTACGTGGGCGAGGTCACGGAGCGAACCTTCCCCGCCCCCGCGAACTGGTTCGGCATGAAGGACGACGAATACGACGAGCTGCTCACCCTGCTCGACTGACCCTTCGCCCGCAGGCGCCCCCGATCCCGGCGAGGAGACGACCATGACGACGATGCCCACCGAGCCCGGCGCGGGCCCGCGCGACAGGCTGGCAATCCCCGGCAACCGGCTCGACGATCTCAACGCGTTCCTGCTGGACCCGGATTCGCGGATCGTCAACGACCTGCTGGAGGTCGTGGCCCGCTACGGCACCCCGGAGGAGATCAATCGCCGGGCCCGTGACGCGGGGCAGCTCCCGGCCCTGCTGGACCGGGTGCGCTCCACGCGGCCGGACTACCTGGCGGATCTCGAGTGGCTCACCGAGCAGCGCGAGCGGGGCATGTTCGTCAGCGTGGCGGACTTCCGGCGCGATGTCCTTGGCGACCGGGCCGCCACGATGACCTTCCGCGACGACATGGCCGTGACCCTCGAGGTCAGCTCCCTCCAGTACTTCCCGTGGGTCATCGCCGCGGCCCGGCGTGCGATGGCGGACCGCTCGCTCATGCCGGGGCGCTGGATCAGGGTTCGCAAGATGAAGGAGCAGGAGGCGGACGGCGACCTGGCGGCGGTGGCGGCGGCGATGCAGATCATCGGCGCCAGCGTCGTCGAGACGCTCGACACCAAGGGCACCGACGGCTCCAACGTCCATCTCGACGGTGCGGCTACGATCACCGGCTACTTCGGCGGCGTCGGCCAGCCAAACGACCATCCCCTGATGTGGGTGGACGAGTTCCTCCACTACTACACGGAGTACGGCGTCCGGCAGGTGCTCAACCTGAACCCGGGCACGGTCCTCGCGGGCTACCTGCTGTACCGCCTGGGCGTGGACATCGAGTTCAAGATCTCCGTGTTCATGGGCAACGACAACCCGTTCGCCGGGCTGTGGACGCTCGTGGGGGCAAAGCTGTTCGCCCGCGAGGACGGCACCACACCGCTGGTGGGGTTCAACTGGAGCAACTCGGTGGACAACCAGACCCTGGAGATCGCGGCCGACATCCGGCGCGCGCTGGGGTTCGAGGACGCGGTGCGCTTCGAGCACCACATCACGGAGACGCAGAAGAGCATCGTGCGCCAGCCGTACGACCGCCGCGAGGAGCTCATCGAGCTTGCGGACCACGTGGCCAACATCTCGGCCAAGCACGAGGGCGGCGATCCCGCGGTCGATGCCGCGCACCCCCATCCGTCGGACATCCTGGACTACTTCCGGGACAAGGACGAGGTGATCGCGAGCGGTGACTGGGATGCCCTCGCAGACGACTTCACCGACAAGCTGGACGCCACGAACCACACGGCCCGGGCGCTGACCGAGCACGGCCTGAGCTTCGTGGCGGCGCACAACCTGCACCGCTGACGGCTCGAGGGGGCCCTGGTCCAGGCTACGGCGTCAGCCCGCGGCCATGCTGGTGTCGATGGTCCCTGCGACGACCGCCGCGTCCTCGCCGACACCAAGGAGGATCGACGACTTGCGCGTCCGCAGGAAGTGGACGCCCACGAAGTAGAGCCCGTCCACCGTGGTGCTTGCACCGTCCTGCTGGATCGGGAAGCCGACCTCGTCGAACGCGTCCGGCCAGGGTAGCCATGATCGGTAGTCGGGCCGGAAGCCCCCGGTGAAGACGACCGCGCCGAAACCCTTCAGCGACACGGTTTCGGGCGCCCGGTCGTCGAACGGCTCCGGGTCAGGCATTTCCGGCGGCTGCACGCCCAACCGCGCGGCGACATCGCCGAACAAGGAGCGGAGCTCCCGGTAACGATCGTCGCCCCATGCCACGGACTCCGACAGGTTCGGCGCGAAGCGGGCCTCGGCGCCACCGGCCCCCTGGAAGCGACCGGCGAGCGTTACCCCCTTCGCACGCAGCGTCCGGAGGTGCAGGTCGTGGCCGCCCTCGTGGCCGCTCGCCAGAGGGTTCGAGAGGAGGCGGGCGGCAGGAGACGGCAGGGTGGCGACCGGCTGATCCATGAAGCCCGACTGCGTGAGCCACCAGAAGAGGTCGCGGTCGCCCAAGCGGCGCGGCGCCCACGGGGCCCTCCCGCATGAGAGGACCACGTCGCGGCCGGCGTCGGTCAGCTCCTCGGCCAGCTGTGCGCCCGACTGTCCGCTGCCGACGATCAGGACGGGGCCCGGAGGCAGGTCGTCCGCGTTCCGGTAGCCCTCGGCGTCGATCTGCAGCAGGCCCGAGGGCAACGAGTCCGCCCCTGCGGGGCGGTGGGCCTGCTGGAACGCCCCCGTGCACAGGACCACGCGGCGGGACCGCAGGTCTCCGACCGACGTCCGGGCGATGAAGCCTCCCGACGTCCGGTCGATCGTCAGGACGTCGACGCCTTCCCGCACCGGTGACCCCGAGGCGGCCGCATATCTGCGGAGGTGGTCGACGATCTCGTCCCTGGGCATGAAACCGTCGGGATCGTCCCCCGCGTAGCTCCCGCCAGGGAGCCGGATGGACCAGTTCGGCGTGACAAGGCAGAAGCTGTCCCATCGATCCCGCCATGCCTGGCCGATCCGGCCGCGCTCCAGGACGACGTGGTCGATCCCGCGACCGCCGAGCTCGTGGCTGATTGCCAGGCCGGCCGACCCACCGCCGATGACCAGGACGGGGACGCTATCCATGGGCGGAGCCTACTCCCGTTTCGAGCGGCGAGCAGGCCGTTCGACTACCCTCTGGGCCTGCGTCCCGCAGCATCCAGTTGCAGGCGCCGACCGTTGTGTGGAGCGTGGTCGTGGACAGGACGGTCGTAGACCAGGTGTTGGCCGCCGCGTCGAGCGTCCTCGGCAGTGGCGCGATCGCGGCGAACGGGCACGGCAACGTGAGCATCCGCGTCCCCGGGGCCGAGGAGATGTACTTCACCTCCGCCTCCTCACTGAGAGGGCTTGGGCCGGTGGGTATCGCCAGGGTGGGGCTGGACGGCACGCTGATCGAGGGCAGCCTGCCCCCGATCCAGGGGGCGGTCGTGGCGATGCACGCCGCCATGTACGAGGACAACGCCGATGTCGGCTGCGTCGTCCATACCCACTCGCCCTATGCCACCGCCTTCGCCGTCGCCCGGCAGCCGATCGACTGCTGGATCGAGGCGCTCGCCATGTTCGGCCTTGCCGACGGGGTCCCCGTCGCCGCGTATGGGCCTCGGGGCTCGGCCGAGGCCGTGGCCAACATCCGCTTGGCGGTGCGTCCCGGTGTGCCCGCCGTGCTGCTGGCCAACCACGGGGTCCTCGTGTTCCACCGCACGCCGGAGCTTGCCATCATGGTGGGCGGCATCGTGGAGGAGGCGGCCCAGGCGGCGATCAACGCCCGGGCACTGGGTGGCCCGGTGGCGATCGCAGCCGACCTCAGGGGCGCCGCCCTCCAGCGGGCGATGACCTTCGCGGCCGCCGGGACGAAGACAGCCTGAAGCCGCTGGCCGGGGCGCGTGCCGGGGCGCGTGCCAGGGCCGCGCCTGGAACGGCCGTCGGCCTTGGGGCCTGGATATCACCGCTGGTGCTAGCGGGCCGCAAGACTCGCGTTTCGTTGCCCGGGATCAGGGTCACCGGCCGCCCGTCGAGCACGATCCGTGCTCGGGACGTGCCGCGGGGTGACCCGACCGCGTGGATACAGGCGAGCAAAGGCCACATATTCGGGCACATAGCACTGCTGGTGATATCCGGACCGCAGACCCGGGGCCGTGGGACCGCCGGACGGCGATCTGCAGGGCCGACCCCTGCTAGGACCCCAGCGTCGCCCGGAGCAGGTCCCCCATCCGTGTCATCCCCTCCACGATCCGCTCCTCGGACACGCCCGAGAAGTTGACCCGCGCGTGGTTGGGCTCCTGCACCCCCGGGTAGAACGTGGCCCCGGGAACCCATGCGACCTTCGCCTTCGGCAGCAGCTCGTCGCGCAGGAAGGCCGTCGCGTCGAACCCGTCCGGGAACGTGAGCCAGGTGAACAGCCCGCCGTCCGGGCGGGTGCAGGCGACGCCGGCCGGGAACGATGCCGCGATCACCCCGAGCATGAGGTCCCGCTTGCGCCGGTAGGCATCCCGGATGCGTCCGATGTGCTCGTCGATGTCGTAGCGCTCGAGGTAGGCCGATGCGGCCGCCATGTTCAGGGTGCTGCACTGGGTGTCGGCGGCGAGCTTGAGGAGCCCCAGCCTCGAGACGATGTCGCCGCTTGCGACCGCCCACCCGAGCCGCATCCCGGGCACGAGGATCTTGGAGAAGCTTCCGAGGTAGACGACCCGTCCCTCGGTGTCGAGGCTCCGCAGCGTGGGCAGCGATTGGCCCTCGTAGCGGAGGTCGCGGTACGGCGAGTCCTCGACGACCAGCAGGTTGTACCGGTTGGCGAGCTCGATCAGCCGCCGCCGGCGGTCGAGGCTGAGGGTGACGCCAGTGGGATTGCCGAAGTCCGGCATCGTGTACAGCAGCCTGGCGCGCGGCGTCCGGGCCAGCACTCGCTCCAGGTCGTCGATGTCCATGCCGTCGTCGTCGGTGCGGACGGGAGCATAGGCGGGCTCGAACGGGTTGAACGCGATCAGCGCGCCGAGGAAGGTCGGGTTCTCCGTGACGACGACGTCCCCCGGATCCAGCACGAGCTTCGCCGCCAGGTCCAGGCCCTGCTGTGCGCCATGGAGGACGAGGACCTCGCCCGCCCGGGTCTCCGTACCGTCACGGGTCATCCGTGCCGCGATCTGCTCCCTCAGGATCGGCAGCCCGTCCGAGACTGTGTACTGGAGCACGGAACCATCGCCGCCAGAGAGCAGGCCCTGGAAGACCGATGCCAGCTCTTCACGGGGGAACAGCGCAGGATCCGGGTAGCCGCCGCCGAACGAGATCACCTCGGGATCGGCGCCGTGCACAAGCAGGTCCCGGATGGCGGACGGCCTGACCTCCTCCATCCGGCGGGCGAACGGGATCGACACGGCTACGCCGGCCCCGCCGCGGGCATGATCGATTCCGCCGCAGCGAGGGGCGGATGGGTGGGGTTGGCCTGTGTGGTCATGCCGTCGACGACTCCCGTGCTGCTCCTGGACGCAGGGAGACTGTCGCACACCGAGGATCCGTTGGGCCGGTCCTCCGCACCTGGCCGCTTCGTCACCGACCCGTGTTCGTGATCGTCCGAACGGGCGTCGGCATGGGATCATGTGAGCGGGCGGCGCTTGGGTGAGCGGCCCGGCGCTCCGTCAGGGTCGTGGAGGGACCATGAGAGATCGGCGGAGGGTGGCGGTCGCGACCGTGATCGTGCTGGCCCTGCCGCTCGGCGGTTGCAGGGGCCTTCGCCAGCCGGAGGTGCCGCTTCCCGTCGGAACGTGCGTCCGGCAGTCCGACGAGGGCTCCACCGTCGTGTCCTGCGCGGAGCCGCACACCCACAAGGTGATCGCCATCGTCGGTGAAGGCGAGGATTGCCCGCCGGAGTCGAACATGGCGTCCGTACCTGCGGACCCGGTCGATGGCGTGCTGACCACGTGCTTCAAGGGAGACGTGGCAGGCGAGTAGCCCCCGACGCTGAGCCTACCAGCGCTCGTAGCGGACGAGCTCCTCCAGCGGGCGGCGCTGCTGGTGTCGCGCGGAGGCCTCGCCGTCGGCGGCCGGGTAGCCCAGCGGCGAGAACAGCATCGGCTCGCCCTCCGGGGGCACCGCCAGGACCTCCCTTGCGGCGGCCGGGTCGAAGGCCGCGATCCAGCAGGTCCCGAGCCCGAGGTCCGCCGCCGCGAGGACCATGTGGTCCATGACGATCGCGGCGTCCACGTCGGCGTGGCTCCGGCCGTCGTACATCGTGCGGCTCCAGGCCTCGTCGCGCACCGCGCACACGCACAGCAGCAGCGGCGCCTGCACGAACCAGTCGCGGTCGTAGATCCGTCGGAGCTCCGCCTCGCGGCCGGCCGTGTGGATCACGATGATCCGGATCGGCTGACGATTGGCGGCGGTCGGCGCGACGCGGCCTGCCTCGAGCACCGTGGCCAGCGCATCGTCCGGCACGGCATGGGAGCGGTAGGAGCGCACGCTGTGACGCCGGCAGGCCAGGTCAAGGAATGTCATGTCGGGTTGCCGAGGAAGTTGAGCGCCGCCGCGGCGTACAGGGCGACGCCCAGCGCCATCGACGGCTCGTCGAACACGACGCGGTTGGAGTGGTTGCCGGGTGCCGTCGCGGGGTCCTCGGATGCCGGGCGAGCCCCGAGGAACGCCATCATGCCGGGAACCCGCTCCGTGACGTAGGAGAAGTCCTCGGCACCCATGATCGGCTGCACGAGGTCGATCACGGACGCCTCGCCCGCGAGGTCGATGGCCAGCGCCCGGATCCACGCAGTCACGCCCGGATCGCACATGGTGACCGGGTAGCCGGGCTCGATCTCCAGGTCGACGCGGGTCCCGTGCGCCGCCGCGACCCCCGCCGCCACCCGGGCGACGAGGCCGCGCATGAGCTCTCGGGTCTCTGCCGAAACGGTGCGGATCGTGCCCTCCATCTCGACCGTCTCGGGAATGACGTTGTTGGTCGTCCCGCCGCTGATCCGCGTGATCGACAGCACGGCGGGGTCGAACGCATCGACCGAGCGCGTCACCGCGACCTGGAGCGCGAGCACCAGCTCGGCCGCCGTGGGGATCGGGTCGAGGGCCAGGTGAGGGGCAGAGGCATGGCCGCCCCGACCCCAGACCGTCGCCCGGATCTCGTCATTGGCGGCGAGGAGCGCACCCGGGCGCAGGGCGATGGTGCCCGCCGGGTACTCGGTGCCGATGTGGATCGCGAACGCACGCTCGACGCCGCCTGAACCGTGCGCACCATCCTCCAGGAGTCCTTCCTCGAGCATGAACCGGGAGCCGTGGTAGCCCTCCTCGCCCGGCTGGAACATGAGCAGGACGCGGCCGGCAAGCAAATCGCGTCGCTCGGCGAGCAGGCGGGCGGCGCCGAGGAGCATCGCCATGTGCGTGTCGTGGCCGCAGGCGTGCATCGTCCCGGGATCCTCGGAGGCGAACTCGAGCCCGGTGTCCTCGTGGAGCGGCAACCCGTCCATGTCGCCGCGCAGCAGGATCGTCGGCCCGGGCCGGCCCCCCTCGATGACGACCACGACCGAGCTGGTGGACTCGCCGAGCCTGGGTTCGAGGCCGATCGCCCGCAGTGCCTCGACGACCATCGCCTGGGTCGCGGGCAAGTGGAGACCGATCTCCGGGCGTCCGTGAAGCCGCCGCCGGACGTCGATCACGTCGGGCAGGATCGCCTCGGCCGCGGCGAGGAGCGGATGGATGGGGGTGGCCTGTGTGCTCATGACGTCGACGACTCCTGTGCGGCTTCCGGACGCAGGAAGACTGTCGCACATCACGGCGACCCGGCAGACCGCGCGGCGCGGCCCGACCCATCCGCCGGCGGGCTCGTACCGAAGGAGAGGCAGAACGGTTCGCCGGTGCGAACCAGAGCAACGACCACAAGCCATGTCAACCGCTCCCCGAAAGGAACCTGAATGAAGCGCACGATCCTGCTCTCGCTGGCCGCCGTCGCCATCGTCGTCTCCGCCTGCTCCACCGCCGCGCCCACGCCGGCGCCGGCGACCCCCGAGCCCTCGATGGCGGCGGAGATGGGCGACATCGTGGAGACGGCGACCACCGCTGGCTCGTTCGGCACCTTGCTCGAGGCCGCGACGGCCGCCGGTCTCGTGGACACGCTCAAGGGCGACGGCCCCTTCACCGTCTTCGCACCCACCGATGCGGCCTTCGCCGCGCTGCCCGACGGCACGCTCGATGGCCTGCTGGCCGACCCCGAAGCCCTCAAGCAGATCCTGCTGTACCACGTGGTCTCGGGCAAGGTGACCGCAGACCAGGTCGTCGGCCTGACCTCCGCCGACTCCGTCGCAGGACCGGCGATCACGATCGCGGTCAAGGATGGGACCGTCTACCTCAACGACAGCGCCAAGGTCGTCACAACCGATGTCGAGGCTTCCAACGGCGTGATCCACGTGATCGACGCGGTGATCCTGCCGCCGTCCAGCTGATACCCACCCGGCGAGCCTCTGGGGAGGCTCGCACGAACCGAAGGCGGGGCCAACGTGGCCCCGCCTTCGTGCGTCTCGGCCACGTCCGTTGCGTGCCCGGTCGAAGTCGAACGACGGATCCCGGACCCATCCGCGCTACCGCGGCGGCATGGCCTCGAAGGTACGCTCGATGTCGCCGAGGACCCTGGTGGTGGACGCCACGACGACGTCCAGGTAGCGCTCGCCGAACTCGGCCGTGGACTCGCGGGCATCGCCCCAGGTGCCGGACTCGGTGGCGCGGTGAACGGATCCCGGGGCCGAGAAGAAGAACGCCGTGTGCACCGACGCCGGGCTGGCGACATCGGGGAACGGCGGGAACTCCACGTTCGCGAGGTCCATGTCCACGAGATCCGGGCGGATGGCGAGGACCGCCGAGGTCTCGCCCTTGTTGGCGTGGAGGCCGTTCGTCGGATCGAAGAACTCCGCCGCCTCGGCCGGCGTCATGCCGTCCCAGTAGTTGACGGGGAAGGCACGCACACCGCTGGGCATGCGCTCGGCCGCGGTCGCGCAGGCATACGCGATGGCATACGTGTTGTCGTAGTGGCCGTTGAGGAACACGATCCGGGTGAAGCCGACGGCCGCGAGCGAGACGGCCAGGTCCTCGATCAACGCCATGAAGGTCGGGATCCGGATGTGGACGACGCCCGTGAAGCCCGCATGGGGGTAGGACAGGGCGTAGTTGACGGGCGGCGCCACGACCGCGCCCACTCGCGGTGCAACACGTCTCGCGACCTCGACCGGGATCAGGACGTCCGTCAGGAGTGGCGCATGCGGGCCGTGCTGCTCGGTGGAGCCCACCGGCACGATCACGGTCCGATGTTCCCGCAGGAACGCCTCGACCTCGAGGGTGGTCATCTCGCCCAGGAACACGGTTGCGGGCTTCATCGCGGTCCCTCCTCGCCATCGCCGATGGTGATGGTCAACTCGCCGATCTGCTCGATCCAGGTCGTGACGACATCGCCGGGCCGGAGGTGACGGTCAGGTCCCGGTGGCCCGGCGAGACGCGCCGGCGTGCCGGTGGCAATGAGATCGCCCGGGCGCAGCAACGCGTGGTGGCTGAGGTACGAGATCACCTCCGCGACCGAGAACCGCATCCGCGCCGTGCGATCGTCCTGGATGGGATCGCCGTTGATCGTGCAGCCCAGGCGGAGGTCCGCGGGGTCGATCTCGTCACTGGTCACGATCCAGGGGCCAACGGGGCAGAAGCCCGGCATCGACTTGCCCAGCAGCCACTGGTCGCCATCCAGCCAGGGATCACGCGACGACACGTCGTTGATGCACGTGTACCCGAACACATGGCGCATGGCGTCCGCGGGCGCGACGGCGAAGACGGGCTCCCCGATGACCACCGCCAACTCGACCTCGGCATCGACGTTGGCCGTCAGGGAGCGGTCCCAGGCCAGCACCGAGCCGTGTCCGGCCACCGAGGTCGCCGCCTTGCCGTAGACCAGCGGCCGGCCGGGACCGGCGGACGCGGCCTCGGTCTCGCCCGGCGCATCTCCCGGCCCACGGTAGTTGAGCCCGATGGTGTAGATGGCCCCCGGGTCCGGGACAACCGGCCCGAGCCTCACCCCGTCCAGCGCGCGCCAGTCGGCTGCGTGGTGGCCTTCGGCCCAGTCCGTGATGGCCGCAAGGGCCGCGGCGCCCCCGCCCGCAACGGCACGGACGGACGCCGCCACGCCCGGTGGCAGAGGCAGGCAGCGGGTATCGCGGACCACCGCGACCACCGGCGGCCCGTCGTCCAGGATCGTCGCGAAGCGCATCGGTCAGGCCGGCGAGCCGGCGTCTGCGAGCAACGGTGCGACGGCCGAGCGCATGACGCCCGCCATGCCGGAGACGCCGGTCCAGCGCTCGAAGGCGGCGGCGGCCTGCGCGATCAGCATCTCGGATCCGTTGGCCGCCTTGAGGCCGCGGGCGCGCGCGGCACGGAGCAGCGGCGTCTCGGCCGGGACGTAGACGAGGTCGAACACGGTGGAGCCGGGCGGCAGCAGGTTGACGTCCATCGTCATCCCGGGGTCGATCATGCCCACGGTGGTCGCATTCACGGCGAGGTCCGCCGATCGGAGCGCCTTGGCGTGGGCGGCGCCGCCCAGGGTCACGGCCTTGACCTTCACGTGCCCGACACCGTGGAACTGCCCGGCGAGCGCCTCCGCGGACGTCAGCACCCGGCTGCCGACCGTCACGCGTTTGGCGCCGGCGCGGAGGCACGCGAACACGACCGCACGTGCCGCCCCCCCGGCCCCCGAGACCACGATCTCGGCCCCGGTCAGTGGCCAGCCCATGGCGAGCTCGGCGCCCGCACGGAACCCGGGTGCGTCGGTGTTGAAACCCACGAGGCGTCCATCGGATGTCCGCTCGACGTTGTTGACCGCACCGATCGCGGTGGCGTCGGCGTCCACCGCGTCGCACAGGCCTGCCACCAGCCGCTTGTACGGCGCCGTGACCCCCAGGCCCAGCCAGTCCGGGCCGCGGGCAGCGGCCACCGCCTCCGGGACAGCGGCCTCGTCCAGCTCCAGGAGCACGTACCTGGCATCGATCCCGGCCGCGTCAAAGGCTGCGTCGTGCATGACCTGCGAGTGCCGCCGCCGGAGCGGCTTGCCCAGGAGGCCAACGCGGCGGGTCATCGCCGCCAGGGGCTCGGCGGGCGCCGCACGGGGCCCGCGGTCGGCGGGAAGACGACGTTCGGGATGATCTTGTCGACCCACAGCTGGAGCTGGTCCGGATCCGGCGTCATCGTGTGCAGGAAGAAGTACTCGACGCCCGCGTCCACGCGAGCCTGGAGCGACGCGATGATCTCGTCCGGGGTCCCGAACAGGTAGACGGACTCGAGGTACGCGGGCCCGCGCTCGCCGCTCATGACCTTGAGGAACGTCCGGTGCTGCTCCTCACGGGCGCGCTCCCGGTCGTTGGTCATGACGAGGTGCAGGAAGTTCTCGTGGGCGACGAGGGTGTCCGCCGGATTCCGACCCGCCTCGCGCATCGCGAGCTGGAGCTCCTGCCAGTCGCGGGCGATGTCTTGCGGGGGGCAGGTGGGGCGCGGGATCCAGCCGTCGGCCTTGACCGTCCGGTCCTTCACGGACTGGACGAACTTCGGCACGTCCGGCGACTTCGGGTCGGCGAGCTGCGACCCGCCGCCGATCCAGAGGAGCGGCCGCTGCGCCGTCCGCGGCTCGATGAACACGTCGTCCATCGAGTAGAACTGGCCGTGGTGGGTGACCGTCTCCCCCTCGAGCAGCGGCATCATGATGTCGAGCATCTCGTCGGTCCGCTTGCCGCGCTCCGACTTGTGGACGCCCACCGCCTCGTACTCGGCATCGTTCCAGCCGACGCCCGCGCCGAGGATGACCCGGTTGTCGGACAGGAACTGGAGGGTCGCCAGCTCCTTGGCCAGGATGACCGGGTTGCGCAGGGGCATGATCAGGATCGACGTCCCGAGGCGCACTCGCTCGGTTACCCCGGCCGCGACCCCCAGGGCCATCAGCGGCTCCAGCCAGTTGACCGAGTAGAACCGGCGGGCGGCCAGCAGGTGGTCGGTGATGAACAGGCTGTCGAAGCCCAGCTCCTCGACCCGCCGCGCGAAGGCCTTGATGCCCAGGGCGCGCTCGCGCCCGTCGCCCTCCCAGATGTACGAGGGCAGGAAGACGCCGAACCGGCCGACATTGCTCATGGGCGATGGCTCCTCGTGCGGGCGGTCGTGATCATCGGCCGCGATAGGTGGGTGAGCGCTTGGCGAGGAAGGCGTCCGCCCCCTCGACCATGTCCTCGCTCGCGAAGATTCGGACGGATGCCTCGAGCTCGGCGGCGAGGCCCGTCCCGGGGTCGGACGCCCAGGCAGCGTCGACCAGCTGCTTGGCCTCGCGGACCGCGAGGGGGCCGTGCTCGGCGATCCCCCGGGCGATCTCGAGGGCCGCGGCCCTGGCCGTGCCCGCCGGCACTGCCCGGCTGACGAGGCCGATCCGTTCCGCCTCCAGGCCATCCAGGACGGCGCCGGTGAGGATCAGCTCCTTGGCGCGGGCGACCCCGACCACGCGCGGCAGACGCTGCGTGCCCCCCGCGCCCGGGATCACTGCGAGCCGGACCTCCGGCAGGCCCAGCCTCGCCCGCTCGGACGCGACCCGGATGTCGCACGCCAGGGCGATCTCCAGGCCGCCGCCCAGCGCGTTGCCCTCGATGGCGGCGACCGTGGGCATCGGCAGGTCCGCGAGACGCCGCACGGTGTCCGCCTCCAGCGCGAGACGCTCGCGGCCCGCGCTTCCGCGCTGCCCGGCGAACTCGCCGACGTGGGACCCGGCGGAGAACGCCCGGTCGCCACGTCCGGAGACCACGACGGCACGGATGTCACCGGCAGGCGCGGCCTCCAGCACGGACAGTGCCTCCCCGAGCTCCTCGAGGAGCTCGCGCGTGACCAGGTTGAGCGGCGGGTTGACCAGCTCGAGGTGCGCGACGGGACCCAAGGTCAGGGCGACGAGGCCGCTCATCGGGCGGGCTCCGGGCTGCCGGGGCCGCTCACGAGCCGGACCCGCCCGCGGCAAAGTCGGCCGCCAGGCCCATCGGCCCCGTCACGTACAGCCGCCGGTCCATCAGCCGGAGGTCGCCGGCGACCCGGGGCCGGAAGGCCATCTGCCCCAGCACGTCGCGATCCACGTCGATGCCGGGCGCGACCTCGGTCAGGACCAGGCCGTCGTCGGCCAGGGCGAACACGGCGCGGTCGGTGATGTAGCGCACCTCCTGGCCGCGCTGGCGCGCAAGGTGCCCGCTGAACGAGACCTCACGCACGGCCGGGACGAACTTGGGCAGGCTCCCCTCCCGCACGACCCGCACGCCGTCGCCGTCGATCGCGAGCTCCAGGCCCTGCGCCGTCAGGGTCCCGACGAAGTTGATCTTGCCCGTCCGGGCGCTGATGTTCGGGAAGCCGCCCGGGCCGCGGACGCGACCCTCAAACGCATGGACGTTGACGTTGCCCTCGGCGTCCACCTCGGCGAAGGACAGGCTGGCCACGTCCAGCCCGCCGCCGTCGTAGAACCCGAACATGTCGGGCTGGTCGATCATCGCCTGGTAGTTGAAGCCGGCCCCGCCCTCGTTGCCGGCCACGGGGACGCCGCCGAAGATGCCCTGCTCCACGGTGAGGACCAGCGCATCGGTGATCCCCTCCTCCCAGGCCACGCGCCCGATCAGCTGGCTGATGCCGAAGCCCAGGTTGCAGATGGCCCCCGGCCGGAACTCCAGGAGCGAGCGCCGCGCGATGATCTTGCGCACGTCGAGCGGTAGCGGCGGCTCGCTCGTCACCGGCCGGCGAACGGCGCCCGAGTAGTAGGGCGAGTCCTGCGTGATGTACGTCTGCCACTGGTCCGGGTCCACGTAGACGTGGTCCACGAGCGCCGCCGGCACCTTGACGTCGCGCAGCGACAGGCTGCCCCGGCGGGCCAGCCGCTTGACCTGGGCGATCACGATCCCGCCGCTGTTGCGAGCCGCCATCGCCATCGCCAGCATCTCGCCCTGGACGGCCTCGCCCTCCATCGTGATGTTGCCGTCCTCGTCCGCGGTGGTCCCCCGGATGACGGCGACGTCGATGGGAAAGGCATGGAACAGCAGCCACTCGCGGTCCCGCAGGGTCACGACCTCCACGAGGTCCTCGGTGGTGACGGCGTTCTGTTTGCCCCCGGTCTGGCGAGGATCCACGTAGGTCCCGAGGCCGACCGACGTCACGAGACCGGGCCTCCCCGCCGCGATCTCGCGCATCAGCTGGGAGAGGACCCCCTGTGGGAACGAGTACGACTCCAGCTGGTTCGCCTCGACCAGGGCACCCAGCCGCGGCTCGTTGCCGATGTTGCTGCCGATGGTCCGGCGCATGAGCCCGGGCAGGCCCAGCTGCGAGAACCCGCGATCGGCGAAGTCGCCGATGCCCACCACGCGAACCGTGGTCAGGTCGCGCGGCCGGCCCTCGGCCGTGAACACGGCTTCCAGCTCGTCGATGAACCGCTGCGGCAGCGCGTGCCCCGCTCCGGAGCCGCCGACGACCACCGTCGCCCCGTCGCGCACGAGGTCCACGGCCTCGCGGACGTCGATCACCTTGCTCACGCCATGTACCCCCCGCCGTTGGGATTGAGCGTCTGGCCCAGGAACAGGCTCGACGCGTCGGTGAGCAGGAAGACGACGGCGTCGGCCACCTCCTCCGCCCGCCCGAACCTGCCCAGCGGCATGTCCCGCAGGCGGCGGCTCCCCTCCTCGCTGTCGGCGAGGTCGGTGGTCATCTCCGTGAGCGTCATGCCCGGCGCGACCGCGTTGACGCGGATCCCCCGCGGTCCGAACTCCCGGGCGAGGGCCCGGGTCAGGCCGATCAGCCCCGCCTTGGCCGCGCTGTAGGCGGCCGTCTCGGCAACGCCGACCTGGCCGAGCCGGGACGCGATGTTGACGATCGTCCCGTCCCCGCGCTCGACCATCGAGGGCAGCACGGCGCGGCAGGTATGGAAGGCGGCCGTCAGGTCGGTCCGGATGACCTCGTCCCAGGCGGCGGCCTCCATCTCGAGGAACGGCCCGACGAGGGTCCGCCCGGCGTTGTTGACCAGGGCGTCCAAGCGCCCGAAGCGCTCGATCACCCGCGCGACCAGCTCCTCGGCCTGTGTGCCGTCGCCGAGGTCCGCGAGGAAGGTCCCGCCGTCCGTCCCGGCTGCCCGAACCCGCTCCAGGGTGCGCTCGGCACCGGAAGCCGAGGTCAGGTAGTGCACGGCGACGGTCGCGCCCTCGGAGGCGGCCTTGACGGCGACCTCCGCACCGATGCCGCGGCTGCTGCCGGTGACGAGCACGACCCGTCCGGCGAGGGCCGCACCACCGGCAGGGACCACGCCACCGGCCCGTGCCCCGCTCCCGCGCGCCGGATCCTGTCCCATCAGGCGAGGCCCGCCGCGACCAGCGCCGCGACGACCGCGTCCTCGGCCGCCGCTGAGACCGGCAGGAGCGGCGGCCGCATGACGGTGCTCTCGATCACGCCCAGGTGCCGGAGCGCGACCTTGGTCCGGGCGCGATAGTCGCGTACCGGCTGCCCGTAGACGGCCTCCTCGAGCGGCAGGATCCGCTCCCAGATGGCCCGCGCCTCGTCCCAGCGGCCCTCTCGGGTGAGCCCGTACATCTCCACCTGGAGATCCGTGGCCAGCGTCCCGAAGCCGATGAGGGCTCCCTCGGCGCCCATCAGGAACGACTCGTAGATGAAGTTGTCGTCGCCCGTGAGCAGGTCGATCGGCCGCTCCAGGCGCTCGATCATGCGCCGCGTGGCGAGATAGAGCCGGGCGTCGAAGGACGCCTCCTTGAGCGCCACGACGCTGTCGATGGCGGCGATCCGGGTCAGTGTCTCCTCGCTGAAGATCACGCCGCCCAGCGCGGGCTGGAGCTGGAACGCGATCAGCGGCAGGCCGCAGCCGCGCGCGATCGCCTCGTGGTAGGCCACCGGCAGCGCCGGGTCGAGCGGCGTGCCCTGGTAGGCCGGGATCGGGAACACGAGTAGCCCCGCGGCGCCCGCCGCCTCGGCCCGTTTCGCCTCGTCCACGGCCTGGGCGGTGAACGAGGCCGACAGGCCCGCGACCACGGGCACGTCCCCGGCCTCGTCCACGGCGACCCGCAGGACGCGCTCTCGCTCCTCGGGCCACAGGTGCGGGCCCTCGCCGGTGTCGGCGTTGATGGCGAGCGCGACCGGGCCCTGCGGCAGGAGCCATTGGAGGTAGCGCCGGTAGGCGGGCTCGTCGAACTTGCCGTCGGCATCGAACGTGACGACGCAGGCCGGGACGATTCCCCGGAGGTTGAGGCTCATGCGGGTCCTCCCGTGTCGATCGTGGTGGTGGGTGCTGCGGCGGCCCGCAACTGGTCGGGCAGGGCGATCGCGGGCGGGGCTCCCGTCGAGTCCCGCATCACGAGCTCGGTCGTCATCAGCTCCTGTTCTGCCTGTCCGCCGCTCAGCAGGCGGTCGGCCTGTTCGAACCCGCGCCGGCCCATCTCGCGCAGGGGCAGGTGGACCGTGGAGAGGCTGGGCGCGGTCAGGGCCGCGGTCGAGATGTCGTCGAAGCCGGCCACCGAGATGTCACGCGGGACCTCGACCTCCAGTTCGCCGAGGCGTCCCAGCGCGCCGAGCGCCAGCAGGTCGTTGGCGCAGCAGATTGCGGTGAACGACGCGTCCCCTGCGAGGAGCGCGTCCACGCCGGCGGCACCGGCCTCGCGGTCGAAGCCCGTGCTCACGACCAGCCGCTCGTCGAAGCCGATCCCCGCGTCGGCAAGGCCGCGCCGGTACCCCTCGAGGCGACGACGGGCGACGAACAGGGTCGACGGACCCTCGAGGAACGCGATCCGTCGATGGCCGAGGGCGACCAGCGCCGCCACCATCGAGGCGATCCCGGCCGCGTTGTCCACGCTCACCTCGGGCTCGCCGTGGGCATGGGGCGAGAGGTGGATCACGGCCGCTCCGTCCGCCGTCATCGCGGCGATGTGCCTGCCCATCTCCTCGTTGAGGTCCGGGTCGTCCAGGCCGCTGCCCGCGAAGATGACGGCCGCGGCGCGCATCGAGCGCAGCAAACGGACATACGAGCGCTCTCGTCCCGGGTCCCGATCCGAGCTGCAGGTGATCACGAGGTAGCCGGCCGGCGACGCCGCGTCCTCCACGCCCCGGACCACCTCCGCGAAGTACGGGTCGGTGATGTCGTGGACGATCACGCCGACCACGGGAACGCGGCGGGTGAGCAGCCCCCGGGCGAGGGCGTTGGGCACATAGTCCAGGATCCGGGCCGCCTCGAGCACGCGCTCCCGCGTCCGGGCGCTGACCGGATAGTCAGACTCCGACACGACACGGGACGCGGTGGCCGTGGACACGCCGGCCAGCCTGGCCACCTCGGTGATGGACGACACGCCGTTGCGCTCAGTACGGGAACGGGAACGACTTGGGCTCGTCCCGCACCGTGACCCACTGCCACTGCGTGAACTCGTCCCAGTTCGCCGCCCCGCCGAACCGGCTGCCGTTGCCCGAGGCCCCCATCCCGCCGAACGGGATGACCGCCTCGTCGTTCACGGTCTGGTCGTTGACGTGGACCATGCCGCTGCGGATCTGCTGGGCGAGCGCGAGGCCTCGCGAGATCGACCGTGTGTAGACCGCCCCGGCGAGCCCGTACTCGCTGTCGTTGGCCAGGGCAAGCGCCTCCTCGTCGGTCCCGAAGGTGACGACCGGGGCCACCGGCCCGAAGACCTCGTCGGTCCAGGCCGCGAGATCGGTCGTCACGTCGGCGAGGACGGTCGGGCGGTAGAACAGGCCGTCATGGGTGCCGCCCTCGACCAGCCTGGCGCCGCCCTCGATGGACCGGCGCACGATGTCATCCACGCGGGCGAGCTGCTTCTCGTTGACGATCGGGCCTAGGTCCACGTCCTGACGGTATGGGTCGCCCGTCCGGAGACGCCGCGCCTTCTCGGCCAGCGCCGCCACGTAGTCCGCGGCCACGCTGCGGTGGACGATGTGGCGACCGGCGGCAAAGCAGACCTGGCCCTGGAACTGGAACGAGGCGTAGGCGCCGGCGGACGCGGCCGCGTCCAGATCGGCGTCCTCGAGCACGACGAACGCGTTGTTGCCGCCGAGCTCAAGCGAGACCTTCTTGAGCAGGCGTCCCGCCAGCTCCCCAACCCGGCGACCCGCGGCAGTGGAGCCGGTGAAGGAGACCACGTTTACGTTGGGGTCGGTGACGATCGCCTCCCCGGTCTCGGCGCCGCCGACGACGACCTGGAGCAGCCCCTCCGGCAGGCCCGCCTCTGCAAACACCGCGGCGAACACCGCGCCACCACACACGGGCGTCTGGGGGTCGGGCTTGATGACGACGGCGTTGCCGAGGGCAAGCGCGGGGGCGATCACGCGCATCGCTAGCACGCTGGGCGAGTTCCAGGGCGTGATGGCGCCGACGACGCCGACGGGCACGCGTCGCACCATCGACAGCCGTCCCGGCTGCACGGACGGCACCAGGGAGCCGTAGGGCTGGGACGGCATGGTCGAGGCGTTGAGGAGCTCGGCGATGGTGAAGTTCTGCTCGTGGTGCATCTTGCCGTGGACCGCGCCGGTCTCCCGCTGGGTCCAGGTGCCGAACTCCTCGCGGTGCGCCTCGTAGATGTCCGCCGCGCGTCGCAGGATCCTCGCCCGCTCCACGTAGCTGGTGGCCGCCCAGGCCGGCTGGGCGGCGGCCGCCGCGGCGGCCGCACGGGCGACGTCCTGCGGCGTGGCCTGGGGGACCGTCAACAATGGCAGCCCGGTGGCGGGCTCGCGGATCTCGCGATCCTCGCCGGTGCCGGGGACCCAGTCGGCCAGGAAGCGCGCCAGCCAGTCGGCTGCGATGGGGGTTGCGGTCATGTCGTCTCCTCGCCGGCCGCGAACGCGGTGCCGGTGTCCGTGGTGGCGCGCCGGCCCGTGGCGGGGTCCCGCCACACGGGTCCGCGGGCCAGCACCTGGTCTGTGAGGCCCTCCTCGATGAAGTCCGGGACCTTCCACGAGTACAGGGTCCTGGCCTCCTGTCCGGGGTAGCCCAGCAGCTCCCGGACACGCTTGTCGGTGTAGTAGCCGAACACGATGACGGACACCAGCGCGGCGTGATGGTCAGGCTCGTCGCGCTCGAGGACGGTCAGCCGGGCGGCAGGATCGGGGCCGAGCTCCGGCCGGAGCGCCTCGCGCAGCGGGGCGGCCAGGTCCGGGCGGGATCCGAGCACGAACCGCAGGCGCGCCTCGCCCACGACCTCGCCCGCGGACGGCATGCCGTGGGCCTCGGGGATCAGCCGTCCGGCGATGGAGCCCAGCACTGCGATCCGGTCGGCGTCCAGCGGGGGCGTGCTCATGACGGCATCCGCTGGTTGAAGCGCGTCTCCACCATGTGGTCCGCCGCGCGCAGGGCGAGCGCGGAGATCGACGAGGTCGGGTTGACGCCACCCGAGGTTACGAACGAGCTTCCGTCCACGACGTAGAGGTTCGGGACATCGTGGGCGCGGTTCCAGCGATCGAGGACGGAAGTCTCCGGGTCGTCGCCCATGCGAGCGGTGCCCAACAGGTGCCAGCCGGAATAGCGCATCAGCCGGTCCACCTCGACGGTATAGGCGCCGGCCGCGAGCAGCGACTCGGTGGCCTTCTCGATGTGGAAGTCCAGCAGCCGCCGCGAGTTCTCGGAGACCCGGTAGGTGACCTCCGGGGCCGGGATGCCCGAGGAGTCCGTGAGCGTCCTGGACAGCGTGACGCGGTTCGCCTCGTCGGGGAGGTCCTCGCCGAACAGGCCCCAATTGGCGCCCCGCCCGAGGTGGGAGCGGACGTGGAGGTGGTGGTCGGGTCCCCAGACCTGCGTCCCGGCCCGGCTGGGCAGGGCAGCGTTGATCGGCCCGAACGTCGGTGCGAGCCCCCACTTCGCGCCGCGGACGAAGCCTCGCCGCTCGTCCGTCTCGTAGAACTCGAACGATTCGATCGAGCACCCGAACTGGCCCTGCCAGCTCTCGAGGTCCTCGTCGAACAGGCCGCCGACGTTCGCGAACGGATGCATCATCAGACGCTTGCCGACGAGGCCGGACGAATTGGCGAGGCCGCCCCGGTGGGCCGCCGCGTCGGACAGCAGCAGGAGCCGGGCCGTCCCGATGGCATTCGCCGCGAGCACGGTGACCCTGGCGGGCTCGAAGTGCTCGGCGCCGTCGCGGTCCAGCCAGGTGGCGCCGGTCACGAGGCCGGCGGCATCCGTCTCCAGGCGTCGGACCCGGGCACCGGTCACGAGGCGTGCCCCGAGCGCGATGGCCTTGGGCCAGTGGGTCAGGTCGGTGGAGGCCTTCGCGCCCTCGTTACAGCCCTGCTGGCAGGTTCCCCGCTGGACACACGGGCGCCGGTCGTCGTACGGGACCGAGAGGATGGAGTTGGGCTCCGGCCACCAGTGCCAGCCCAGGCGGGTATGGGCACGGGCGACCTTGAGGCCGCCGGCCCCCAGGGGCAGGGGCGGCAGGGGCGGATCCTCGCCACCGGCGGGGTAGGCGGGGTCGCCCCCCATGCCCGAGACGCCCATCTGCCGGTCCGTCCGCTCGTAGTACGGGCGCAACTCCTCGTAGTCCAGCGGCCAGTCGTCCGCGACCCCATCCAGCGAGCGGACCCGGAAGTCGGACGGCAGCAGGCGCGGCCAGGCGCCCGCGAAGATGAGCATGGAGCCGCCGACACCCGAGAACATCAACGGCGACACCTCCGCATTGCGCTCGTCGATCGGGTAGTCCTCGGGCAGGCCGCGGACGTTGGGGCTCGTGGACCACTGCTTGCGCATGGTCAGCTCCCAGTCCAGCTCCGCGCCCCGGTAGTCCGCCTTGTCGTGCCAGTCACCCTGCTCCAGGCAGACCACGCGGAACCCCGCCTGGGCGAGCCGCAGCGCCACCACGCCACCCGAGGCGCCGGCGCCGACGATCAGGACATCCGCGGGTTCGATGGCCAAGGCTGACTCCTTCCAATTCGGCGTGCGATGCCGCATAGTAAACGTTATCTACCGCGAAAGTAAACCTTCTCTATCGGACCCCAGCCGCCGCCCCGGAGGTTCACGTCGTCGATGTCCACCGAGCTCGAGCCGACCGCGATGCCATCCGCCGCCATGGAGACGCGCCTGGCCGGGGCGGGCCTGCCGGGGCTTCCACGGCTCGCCTGGATGGAGGTGGACACCGCGGTCCTGGCCGCGAACGCTCGTCGGCTCCGGACGCTGCTACCGCCCGGGACGCTCATGGGTGTCGTGGTCAAGGCGGACGGGTATGGCCACGGCCTCCTCGCGGCCGCCCTGGCTGCGGTCCGGGGCGGGGCGGACATGCTCCTGGTAGCAACCCTGGACGAGGCCCTCGCGCTTCGGGATGCCGGGGTCCGCAGCCGGATCCTGGTCCTCTACAGCGTGCCCCCGGCCATGCTCGACGCGGCGGTGGACGCCGATCTCGACCTGGTCGCGGCCGATGATGGGTCGGTCACCGCTCTGGCCGCCCACGTGCGCGGCACGGCAGACCCCGCCGGTTCACTGGCGCGATCCGGAGGGCCCGGCCCGAGGATCCACCTCGGGGTCGACACCGGCATGGGCCGGGGAGGCCTCGCTGTCGATCGCGTCGCGGACGCTGCGAGGGCCCTGCTGGACGCGGGGCTCGACGGGCTGGCGGGCACCTGGTCCCACCTCGCCACGCCGGAGGATCCGGTCGCGACCGCCGCCCAGGTGGAGCACTTCGAGGCGGCGCTCGCCGCCTTGCGTGGCGCCGGCATCGAGCCCGGGCTCCGGCATCTCGACGCCACGGGCGGACTGCTGGGCGGCACGGCCCCGTCGTATGACCTGGTGCGCATCGGCCTCGGGTTCTACGGCGTGGTGCCGCCCGAGGTCATGCTGCCCGCGGGTCACGAAGAACACGTCGCGGACCTCCGGCCGGCGCTGGCAATCCGCGTGCGGGCCACGACGCTTTCGGCGATCCCCGCCGGCGCCTCGGTGGGCTACGGGGGCACGTGGACCGCGACCCGGCCCAGCGTGATCGTGACTGTCGCGCTCGGCTACGCCGACGGCTGGGCCCGGGCCTACGCCGCCGGCAGCTGGGGCGTGGTCCGGGGCCACCGGGTCCCCGTGATCGGCCGGATCAGCAGCGACGCCCTCGCGCTCGACGTGACGGACGTCCCCGGGTTCGATTCCTGGGACGAGATCGTCATGCTCAGCGGCGACGGGGGGGCGATGACCGTCCACGACCTGGCGGAGCTGCGGGGCTCCATCTCGTGGGAGGTACTCGACGCCTTCACGCCGCGCCTGGGCCGGGTCTACATGGAAGGCGCCACGCCGGTGGGTGTCAGGTACCTCGACGGCCGCACGACCTTCGTCGAGCCGGGGGGCTGAGCTGCACGCGAGAGCCCCGCGGGGCGCCCACTCCTCCCCTACTCTCGGCACATGACCCAGCCCCGTCCTCCCAGCACCGGCGCGTCCATCGCCACCCCGCCCGTCGCCGGCAACGTCTCGCTGGCCGTTGTCGCCGCGCTGTTCATCGCCTCGCTGGCACTGCGGCCGCAGCTGATCGGCATCGGACCGCTACTCCCGTTCATCCGCGAGGACCTCGGGCTGCCCGGAAGCGTCGCGGGGCTGATGGCCACCATTCCGATCCTGTGCATGGGCATCTTCGCGCCGTTCGGGCCGCGCGTCGCCGCCCGGATCGGACCGCGCTGGGCGCTCGCAGCCTGCCTGGCGGGCGTCGCCGCCTTCGGCGTCCTGCGGGCAGCGGCGCCCGTGTACCCGCTGATCCTGCTCGCCACGTTCGGGATCGGCGTCGCGATCGGGATCGCCGGCGCCATCCCGTCGATGGTCGTGGCCCAGCGCCTGCCGTCCCGGCCCGCCCTCGGGACGGGCGCCTACGCGGCCGGGCTAGCTGCCGGATCGACGATCGCGGCCGCGCTCGCGGTTCCGCTGGCGTTCGGCGGCGACTGGCGGGTCAGCCTCCTGATCCTGTCGCTGGCATCGTCCCTGACGATCGTTGCCTGGCTGCTCCTCGTTCCCCGGGACCACCACGAGGTGCGTGCCGCGGGCGGACGGCGGCCCTTGCCGTGGCGCAGCCGGACCGCATGGCTGCTGGCCATCATCTTCGGCCTCCAGTCGGTCCTGTTCTACGGTGTCGTGTCGTGGCTCCCGAGCGCGTTCGTGGAACAGGGCTGGACACCCGCGGCGGCAGGGGCCCTGGTGGCACTGCTCAATGCAGCCGGCCTGGTCACGGTGCTGACGGTGCCGCTCGTCGCGGACCGCTTCCCCAATCGCCGGCCGATCCTCGCCACGGCGTCGATCGTGGCCGCCACCGCACTGGCTGTGCTCATCCTCGCGCCGGCGCTGGCCTATCCGGCCGTGATCGTGCTGGGACTGGCGCTCAATATCATCTTCCCGCTCGTGCTCACGCTGCCGCTCGATGTCGCCGAGGGTCCGGCGAGCGTGGGCTCCGTGGCCGCGCTCATGTTCCTCGGCGGCTACGGGATCGCATCCGTCGGACCGTTCGTCCTGGGGGCCGCGCGCGACGTCACCGGCAACTTCACCGCGAGCCTGTGGCTGCTGGTGCTCGTGGCCGTGCTGCTCACCGGCGCCTGCCTTCGGCTCTCACCGCGGCGTCTCGGGCGGGGCGTCCGCCAGGCCGTGTGACCGCAGGCACGAGAAAGGCCGGCCCCCGGTCGGGGGCCGGCCTCGCGGATCGCGATGGGCTCGCGATCAGGCCAGCAGCTTGGCCTTGAGGGAGTCGTACTCGGGGATCGTGATCGCGCCGGCGTCGCGCAGCTGGGCGAGCTTGGCGAGCTCGTCCGCCGTGGACACCTGCGACGCCGCGGTCGTTGCGGCCTGGGCCTGGGTCATCATCTGCACGTCCTGGGCCGTGACCTTGGGCCGGGCGATGATGTAGATCAGGCAGCCGAACAGCGGGATGACGAACAGCACGAAGATCCACACCGCCTTCATGCCGCCGTGGATGTCGTCGCGGCGGAAGATGTCCATGAAGCAGGAGATGAAGATCCAGATCACCATCACCCACAGGTACAGCACGAACATGTACCAGAGCAGTTCGATCAAGGTCATGTGCGGTTCACCCCTTCAGGTTGATTCGGATCCCTCTGCGGTCGGGAACGTCCCAACCGGCCATTGAGGGGGATTGATCGTACCGAACGCCGGTCGACGTGCTTCACCGGATCGGCACGATCAGCCGTTCCCGAGGGCCCGGCACGTCACGCCCCGGTCAGGATGACGACCGCGCCCGGGCCCGCTCCCGGCGGAGGATGAACACGCTGACAACGGCGACCCAGGCCGGGAAGAGCAGGACGACCCAGTCAAAGAAGCTCACCACGAGCAGCAGCACCGCGGCGATCAGGTAGCCCGTCAAGGCGAACCAGCGCGGGAACGTCCGGCTGCGCAGGCCGAGGGTCGCGATGGACATGAGGCACACGGCCGCCATGCGCGTGGAGAACACGAACAGCAGCGTGTACGACACCGACCGCACCACGTCCATCTCCGCGGCTGCCGGCACGTCCAGCCGAAGGTACCGGACTCCTACCGCCGGGGCGCTCGCGATGGCGCCGGCGGCGAACAGCATGGCCATGAACAGCAGGCCGCTGCCGAAGAAGACGGTCGCGAAGAAGCGGTCCTCGCGATCGCCGAGCTGGTCCCGGATCACGGCCACGAACCACAGGAACGTGATGCCGGCGAACGGCACCAGGTAGAGCCCCGCGACCAGGAGCGACTGGTCGGCGCCCACCGCAAACAGGCGCACGATCTCCTGGTCGTCGGCCGTCGACAGGGGGGAGCTTCGCATCAGCACCATGGCCACGCCGTAGAGGACCGCGAACAGGATCCCGGCGACGCTGGCGGCCCACGGGGCCCGCAGCTGCTGGGCGGCCTCGTCGACCACCGGGGTCGAAGTGGAATCCGGATGGCTGGGAGCAGGTGGCGTGCCACGCTCGGCGGCGGGCTGGTTCACGATCCTGCTTCCTCCGGGCGACATCGAGGCCATCGTACAGTTGGATGATGCACGAAGCCGGACGTCCCCTCCACGCCCTGGCGACACGAGACCTGCCAACGACCCGCGCTGCGTCGACCGGCCGGGCGCGGGCATGATCGGCACCCGGGAACCGGAGGGCGCGGCGCAGACCGCCGGACCGCCTGCATTCCACCTCCTGGCGAAGCCCACGGGCGCCACCTGCAACCTGGACTGCGAGTACTGCTTCTTCCTGTCCAAGGAGATGCTCTACCCGGGCAGCCGCTTCCGGATGGCGGACGAGCAGCTGGAGCAGTACATCCGCCAGCTGATCGAGGCGCACCGCGTGCCGCACGTGAACATCGCGTGGCAGGGCGGCGAGCCCACCCTGATGGGCGTGGACTTCTTCCGCCGGGCGACCGGCTACGTGGAGAAGCACCGGCGCCCAGGGATGACCGTCGAGTACACGATCCAGACGAACGGGACCCTGATCGACGACGAGCTGGCCGCGTTCTTCAAGGAGCACGACTACCTGGTGGGCATCAGCATCGACGGGCCGCCGGCGATGCACGACGCCTACCGCGTGGACCGCGGCGGCAAGCCCACGTTCGAGCGCGTCCGCCAGGGCCTGGACCGGCTCCGAGCGCACGGGGTCGAGTACAACACGCTCACCACGCTGCACCGTGCCAATGCGGACCATCCCGTCGAGGTGTACCGCTTCCTGCGTGACGAGTGCGGCTCGCGCTTCATGCAGTTCATCCCGATCATCGAGCGCCTCCCGGGTCCGGCCATCGACGTGCCACTCGAGGACCTGGGCCGCGCCCGGACGCCCGGGCTGTCCCGGCCGGCCCCGTGGACCTCGTGGCGGGATCGTCCCCTCTACCGCCAGGCCGGGGACCTCGTCACGCACCGGTCGGTGACCCCGGAGCAGTACGGGTCGTTCCTGGTCGGCGTGTTCGAGGAGTGGGTACGACGCGACATCGGCGACGTCTTCGTCCAGATGTTCGACGTGGCGCTGGCGAGCTGGCACGAGGAGCCGCCGACGCTGTGCATCCACTCGGAGACCTGCGGCACCGCGTTGGCCCTGGAGCACAACGGGGACCTCTACTCATGCGACCACTTCGTGGAGGAGGCCTACCGGCTGGGCAACATCAACGAGACCCCGATGGCGGAGCTGGTGGGGTCAGAGCAGCAGCGCCGCTTCGGGCAGGACAAGCTCGACACCCTGCCGGAGTACTGCCGGGCATGCGACGTCCGGTTCGCGTGCCACGGCGGTTGCCCCAAGGACCGCTTCATCCGGACGCCGGACGGCGAGCCGGGACTCAACTACCTGTGCGCGGGCTACAAGGCGTTCTTCGGCCACGTGGACCGGCCGATGCGCATGATGTCCGAGCTGCTGCGGCGGGACCTGCCGCCGTCACAGCTGATGGGCCGGTACCGCGCCAAGGACGAGCGCATCCGCGCCGCCGTGGCGACGTGCGGTCGCAACGACCCGTGCCCGTGCGGGAGCGGGCGGAAGGTCAAGCACTGCCATGGAACCTGATCCGAGCGTGGGGCGTCCCAGGTGATCGCGCCCCTGACGCTTGGCGCCCTGGCGGTGCTGGGCTACGCCGTGCTGTCGCGGCGGCTCGGGACCACGATGGTCACCGCGCCGATCTTCTTCGTGGTGGTCGGCCTCCTGGCCGGGCCCGTGCTGGGACTGGTGGAGTTCACCGAGTGGGATGACCTGTTCATCGCGCTGCTGACGGCCGCCCTCGTCATGGTCCTGTTCGCGGACGCTTCGAGCCTGAACATCCGGCGGTGGACGCGGGAGCCGAGCCTCTCGGGCCGCCTGCTGGGAATCGGCATGCCGCTCACCATCGTCGCCGGGACGATCGTGGCGCTCGTGCTGGTGCCCGGGATCCAACTCTGGCAGGCCGCCCTCGTCGGGGTCATCCTCGCCCCGACCGATGCGGCCCTGGGCCAGGCCGTCGTAGCCAATCCAAGGGTGCCGGCCGTCGTGCGCAACGCACTGAACGTGGAGAGCGGCCTCAACGACGGGCTCGCGCTGCCGTTCGTCACGATCCTGCTGGCCATCGGCCAGGTGAGCTCCGGCATGGAGACCGATCTCCACGCCGTCGAGACGCTGGTCGTGGCGCTCGGGGGCTCGACGGTGATCGGCCTCGTGGCCGGACTCGCCGGCGGCATGGCGATCCGGGCGGCCGCGGCGCGCGGACTCATCGACGAGCGCTGGCTGTCCGTCGCCCTGACCTCGCTGGCGATCGCGACCTTCTCGATCGCGGACGGGTTCGAGGCAAGCGGGTTCCTCGCGGTCTGGGTGGCCGGCCTGTGTGCGGGCACCGTCGCCCGGGGCCACCTGGACGATGACGCGTTCCACCTGCCCGAGCAGCTGGCCGATGTGCTGGCCGCCGTCGGGTTCCTGCTCCTTGGGGCCGGGTTGCTGATACCCGTGCTCGTGCGGGCGACACCGGAGACCGTGCTGTACGCGGCGCTCAGCCTCACGGTGGTGCGGATGATCCCGGTGGCAATCGCGACCCTGCGCACCGGCCTCGCGGTGCCCACGGTGGCCTACATCGGCTGGTTCGGCCCGCGTGGGCTCGCATCGATCGTGTTTGCCAGCGTCGTCGTACAGGCGGCCGTGCCCGGCGCGACGGCCATCGCGGACGTCGTCCTGCTGACCGTGGTTCTCAGCCTCGTTGCGCACGGCGCGTCGGCGGCCTGGGGAGCACGGCGCTACGCAACCTGGTTCTCGAGGGCCGCCGCCGTCAACCCGGCCATCCCGGAGGCCGCCGAGCTCCAGGCACCGGGCAGGCGGGGTCGCAGGGCAAGGCACGGTTGAGACAATCACCTCGTGCGGGTGACGCACGAGCGCATGATCAGCGCTTGACTACTAGGATGTCGGCACAGGCCCGCTCGCGGGAGCTGCGAGCAGGACAGACGGAGGACGGAGCTCGGATGACCCAGGCGCTCACGGACGTGCTCGTCGCGGGGTACCGCGACATTGAAACGGCGACGAAGGACTTCGACGCGCTGATCGTGCAGGTCAAGGCAAAGGCCGTCCGGATCGAGGGCGCCATCCTCGTCACCCACGACATGGACGGCGAGGTGACGGTCCAGCAGACCGGCGACGAGCTCGGCCGCAAGGGCCTGGCATGGGGTGGAGGTGTCGGGTTCCTTGTCGGTCTTGCGGCGCCGCCGCTTCTCGCGGCGACGGTGGTCGGCGCCGCTGCGGGTGCGGTAATTGGCAAGCTCGCCGGACACAAGGTCCAGTCAGGCATCCACGACAAGATCGGCGAGGCGCTGCCACCGGGCCGGGCCGCCGTCATCGCGATGTTCGACGACGAGGACCGCCTCGCCGTCGA
This sequence comes from uncultured Chloroflexia bacterium, assembly GCA_963713975.1. Classification (GTDB taxonomy): domain Bacteria; phylum Chloroflexota; class Limnocylindria; order Limnocylindrales; family CSP1-4; genus CAIXZV01. The sequence continues at coordinate 2,052,693 of OY970218.1, read as the reverse complement.
GCGGGCTCTCCCCGGTGCCCTCGCCCGTTCGATCGCGCAGTCCGACAAGAAGGGGACGGCCGCGCTGAAGGACTCCCTGGCCGAGGCGATGGGCAAGTTCGCGCCGGACCGGACGGTCCTGCCGCTGCCCGATCCCCGGTTTGCCGGAACGGCCGGTCGCACGCTGGGCGAGTCTGTCGCCGACTGGACGGTGGTGATGCAGCCCCAACCGCCCAAGGGCGCACCGAACGTCCTCCTGGTGCTGATCGACGACGCCGGCTTCGGGAACCCCGACACCTTCGGCGGTCCGATCGCCACGCCGGCCATGAGCCGCGTTCGCGACATGGGCCTGACCTACAACCGCTTCCACGTGACCGCGATCTGCTCGCCGACCCGCGCCGCCACGCTGACGGGTCGGAACCAGCACCGCGTCGGGTTTGGCTCGATCGCGGAATACCCGGGGCCGTTCCCGGGCTACACGGCGGCGGTGCCCAAGTCCTGCGCGCCCTTCCCGCGGATCCTGAGGGACAACGGCTACGTCACGGGCGGGTTCGGCAAGTGGCACCTGACCCCGGACAACGTGCAGGGCGCGGCCGGACCGTTCGACCGCTGGCCGAGCGGCTGGGGCTTCGACCACTGGTGGGGCTTCCTGTCCGGGGCCGCGGGCCAGTACGACCCGATCATCACCCAGGACAACGGGACGATCGGCGTGCCACAGGGCAAGGATGGCGCGCAGTACTACTTCCCGGATGACATCACGGACAAGGCCGTCGAATGGCTCCACGCCGTCCGCGCCCAGGACGCCGTGAAGCCGTGGTTCCTGTACTACTCGACCGGCTGCGCGCATGCCCCGCACCACGTGGACAGCACGTGGGCCGACAAGTACAAGGGCCGGTTCGACGCCGGCTGGGACGTCTACCGCGAGCAGGTCTTCGCACGCCAGAAGGAGCTGGGCGTCGTCCCGCAGGACGCCGAGCTCACGCAGCGGCCGGACCTGTTCCCCGCCTGGGACTCGCTGTCCGAGACCGAGAAGAAGCTCTACGTCCGCCAGATGGAGGTATTCGCCGGCTACTCGGAGAACGCCGACTGGAACGTCGGGCGCCTGCTCGACTCGATCGAGGAGATGGGCGACCTCGACAACACTCTGATCGTGTACATCTGGGGCGACAACGGCGCCAGCATGGAGGGAACGATCACGGGCTCGTTCAACGAGCTCACCTTCCTCAACGGGATCCCGCTCACCCCGGAGCAGCAGCTCGCGCTCATCGAGCAGTACGGCGGGATTGAAGCGCTGGGCGGCGTCGAGACCGCGCCCCACTATGCTGCCGCCTGGGGCTGGGCTGGCAACACGCCCTTCCAGTGGGGCAAGCAGACCGGCAGCCACCTCGGCGGCACGCGCAACCCGATGGTCGTCGCGTGGCCCAAGCGCATCCAGGACGCGGGCAGTCTGCGCCCGCAGTTCACCCATTGCACGGACATCGGTCCGACCATCCTCGAGGCGATCGGCCTGCCGCAGGCGACCTTCGTCGATGGAATCGCCCAGGAGCCGATGGACGGCACCAGCTTCCTCCACACCTTCGACGACGCCGCGGCCGAGGAGCGCCACACCGTCCAGTACTTCGAATCCATGGGCTCCCGGGCCATCTACAAGGATGGCTGGTGGGCCTGCGCGAGGCTCGACCGGATCCCCTGGGACTTCTCGCCGGCCACCATCCGCACGCTCGCACCGGGCATCTACGACCCCGAGAAGGACACCTGGGAGCTGTACTACCTCCCGGACGACTTCACGCAGGCACACGATCTCGCCGCGGAGAAGCCGGAGAAGCTGGCCGAGCTCAGGGAGCTCTTCTGGACGGAGGCGGAACGGAACAGGGTCCTCCCACTCCTCGGTGGGATGTCGATCTTCTTCGGGATCCTGCCGCCGCTCCCCACCACCACGCGGTTCACCTTCTACGGCGACGTGCAGAACGTGCAGCGCGGGATGGTTCCGCGCATCTACGGCCGCTCGTACGCCATCGAGGGAGACCTCCACGTGCCGGAAGGTGGCGCGGAGGGCGTGATCGTCGCCAACGCCGATGAGATCGGCGGATTCGCGCTGTGGGTCGACGGCGACGGCCTCCTCCACCACTCGTACTCGATGCTGGGCGTGGAGCAGTACAGGCAGGTCGCGACGGAGAAGCTTCCGATCGGCGACGTCACGGTCCGGATGCAGTTCGACGCCGACGAGCCCAGGCCCGGAACGGGCGGCACCGTCGGCCTCTACGCCAACGGGACGCGGATCGGCGAGGGACGGATCGATCGGACGGTGCCGATCGCGTTCTCCTCGTACGCGGGCATGGACGTGGGACGGGACAACGGCCTCGTGGTGGACTCCGTCTACAAGAGCAAGGCCCCGTACGCGTTCACCGGCACCGTCCGGAAGGTGATCTTCGACCTGAAGCCCGCCAAGCTGGCCGACGAGACCGCACTCCACCAGGCCGCCGCCGAGGCCGGCATCGGCGCGGGCGCGGGCGGGTAGCCCGCCAGGAAGTGGTCGCCAATTACGTGGGGGAGGTGGCTCCGGATCGGCGATACTAGACACGAACCCGGCGAGCCCGAGCGCGCAGGCGGCGGGATGGACGCAGACACCCAGGCTCGACAACCGCAAGACGGAGGACACCAGTGACACTCGGACCGCTCGAGTACATCGTCATCGGCTTTGATGGCAACAACTTCGACGGCAGCATCGCCCGCGAGATCGAGAAGGTGGTCGAGAACAAGACCATCCGCCTCGTCGACCTCGTGTTCGTCGGCAAGTCCGCAGACGGCGAGGAGGTCATCCTCGAGCTCGACGCCAAGGATGACCCGAGGTTCGCATCGTTCGCCACGCTGCTCGGCGACAGCATGGCCCTGTTCACCCCCGAGGATCTCGAGAGCATCGCGGACGCGCTGCCGACCAACACCTCGGGGCTGGTCATGCTGTTCGAGCACCACTGGGCCGTGGACATCAAGGACGCCCTCACGGCGGCCGGCGGCTTCCTCGTGACCCGTGCGGTCGTCCCGCCGGAGATCCTCGAGGAGGTCAGCGAGGAGCTCGAAGCCCACATGGCGGCCGTGGCCGCCCTCAGTGCCTGACCGGCCAGCAACACACAAGGAGAGCGAACGATGATGCGACGACGCGGCCGGCCCCTCATGCGGGCGGCGGCCACGACTGCCGTGGTTGCAGGCACCGCCGGGGCGGTGCGCCACCACCAGGACCAGAAGTACGCCAACCAGGCCGCCCAGCAGCAGGCCGAGCAGGCCGCGGCCGAGCCCGAGGTGGTCTACGTCGAGGCACCGCCCGCCGAAGCCCCGGCAGCGGCCGGGATCGACACGGCGCAGCTGAACCAGTTGGCCGCCCTGCACACGTCCGGGGTCCTGAGCGACGAGGAGTTCGCGGCCGCCAAGGCCAAGGTCCTCGGGCTCTGATCCAACCCCGCCGGCCTGCCCAGGCCGGCGGATCCGTTCCAACAACCTGAGGGAGCAACTACCGTGAAGAACCCGCCCGTCCTGATCTCCGTCATCGGCTTCTTTGCCGCAATGGCCGGCTTTGCCTGGCTGTTCCTGGGCCTCCGGCTCCTCGGCTTCGACTGGTTCGGAATCCTTGGTGACGTCCCCGCGTTCGAGTCCGTCGGCCTCTGGGGCTGGCTCGCCATCATCGGCGGCGTGCTGTGGCTCGCCGCGGCGTTCGGCCTGTGGTCGATGCAGCCGTGGGCCTGGATGCTGGCCATGGTCGTCGCCGGCCTGGCCGTCTTCGAGGCATTCCTGTGGATGATCCAGTACCCGGGCAGTGGCCTCGGTCTGGGCATGATGATCCTCCCGGGCATCATCATCCTGTACCTCAACTCCCGTGACGTGAAGGACGCCTTCGGCCTGACCGCACCCGCGGCGAGCTGACCCGTCGACCCCGGCCCCTGCCGGGGCACATCCCCGACCAAGCGCCCGACCGCCGGGCCGGCACCTTGCCGGCCCGGCGGTCCTGCGTCGCCGGCGGTCGTGTAGCCGCCCTCAGTCCGATGGTTCGGCGTCCGAGCCGAACAGCATCCGGAACAGGACGACGAAGCTCACGACCAGCGTCACGCCGAAGGCGATCATCGCCACGTAGGCCAGGCCGACGAAGTCGCTCAGCGCCGGCTGGAGCAGGATGATCATCGCGATTGCCGTGCCGATGAGCTGGCCGACCACGATCAGGCCCGTCGTCGCCTGCTTGCCGAGACCGCCCACCTTCTCGATGGCGACGGTCAGCTGCGACGTGTCGACCTCCACGACGATCTTGCCCTTGTTGAACAGGTCCAGCCACTTGAGGGCGGCGCTCTCCAGTGACGGGGCGCGCTGGGCGAGCTCCTTGCCCACCCGGACGGCCGTGCGCTGCACCTGCTGGGCGACCCGGTCCGGTTCCAGGGACTCCAGCAGGGCGGCCCGCGCCTCGGTCATGGCGGCATCTGCCAGGTCCACCTTGGGCGAGAGCGCGATCGCCGTCTCCTCGGCCTGGACCGTCGCCTTGATGGCCAGCGTCAGGCTGCTGTGAAGCCTCAGCCCGTTGTTGAACACCGCTCCCATGAAGCCCGAGATCGCCCCGCCGACCGACGTCACCGCCCCGTACACGAGGTACTGGCGGGCAAGCCGGTCAACGTCGCTGCGGAATTGCGCCTCGTCGAAGTGCCTGCCAGGCGTGCCGAGGGCGATGAAGCCATCGGCGATCCCAGGGATATCGATCGCCTTGAGCGCATAGATGAGGCCGAGCAGGTTCATCCGCTGCGATGAGTCGAGCTGGCCGACAAGCCCCATATCCAGGAACACGAGGCGCTTGTCAGCGGGATCCGCGAGCAGGTTGCCGGGGTGCGGGTCGCCGTGGAAGAAGCCGTCGATGAGGACCTGCTTGATGACCGCGCGGATGAACGTCGTGCCGAGCGCATCGGTGTCGAAGCCGGCCTCGTGGAGTTTCTCCGTCTTGGAGATCTTGATCCCGTCGATGAACTCCATGGTCAGGACGCGCGCTGCCGAGAGGTCATCGTAGATGCGTGGGACCGTGATCTCCGGGAACTTCGCCATGTTGTCCGCGAGGCGCTTCGCGTGGTACGCCTCGTTGCGGTAGTCCAGCTCCTTGAGGACACCCCCGGCGAACTCGTTGACCATCCCCACCACGCCCACCTTGCGCGCGAGGGCGAGACGGCGCTCCGAGATCAGCGCGAGCTGGGTGATCACGCCCAGGTCGGCCTTGGTCTTGGCGACGATGCGCGGCCGCTGGACCTTCACCGCGACGACCGTCCCGTCGTGCAGGGTGGCACGGTGGACCTGGGCCGTGGACGCCGCCGCGAACGGCTCGTGCTCGATCGTCGCGAACAGCTCCTCGGGGGGCTTGCCCAGCTCGTCCTGGATCATCTGGCGGGCGTCTTCCCACGGGAATGGCGCGGCGTCACTCTGGAGCTTGGACAGCTCCTCGATCAGGTCCGGCGGGAGCGCATCGCCACGACTGGCGATCATCTGGCCGATCTTCACGTAGGTCGGGCCCAGCTGCTGGAGGAGCATCCGGAACCGCTCCGGTCCGGTGGCATCGGCAACGATGTCGGTCTCGCCGAGGACGCGGCTGGCGAACCAGATGCGGAACGGCCCGATCGGCGTCTTGGCCAGCGACGAATCGAGGGCCACCGCATACACCATGTCGTAGATCTGCTGGAGCCGGAGGTTCTCGATGATCACGTTCCGGCGCGGGGTGGGCAGCGATTCGAGGAAGCGCCACAGCTTGTCGCTGTCCGCTGTCGGGACGTGGGGGCGGTTCAGGCCTAGGAGGGCGTCCGCCACCGTGCCGAGGACCGTGTACAGGATGGCAATCACAAGGAGCCACAGGCTCGCAGGCTGGGCGACGATCGCAAGGTCGGGCGCAAGCAGCGAGGCGACCCACAGGACGAGGTAGTTCACGATGACAAGGAACAGGCCCATCGTCGACAGCAGGAGCCGGCCGGTGAACGCCACGATCATCGGCCGCACGTAGCGCTGGCCCAGGACCAGGATGGCCGCCGCAACGAGGAAGGCTGCGACACCGACGCCCTTGAGCTCGATCAAGGGGGCAATTCCGGCCCGAACGGGAACGGCTGGGCGACGGAGAACAGGCCCATGACCAGGAAGATCACCAGGATGATCAGCCCGTCGACCACCGTCTCGACCGCGAAGCGCCGCATCAGCTACCTCTTCCTATCCTCGACTCGTGGGTCGGGTCAGCTCCGAACCGGTCCACGAGCACCCCGTGCCGCAGGCCCTGATCGCTCACCACCAATGATGACCTGCACAGGCGTTCCATGACGGCCCGGATGACGCAGGCGCCGGCAAGGATGACATCCGCCCGCGCCGGCTGGAGGCCCGCGATCTCACGGCCTGGCTGACGAGTGCAGCGAGGCACCGGCGCCCGTCGTCGACCTCAGTCCCCGTCCACCATCGGACGGACCTCGTTGATCCAGCGCTCCATGGTCTCGGCGTCGAAGGGTGCCGCCATCTCGGCAAGGAAGGTGTGGAAGCCGAGGGCCTTGCGGTCCAGCATCCGCCCGGCGACCAGCTCGGGCGTGCCCACCCAGAAGGTGTCGTCGTCGAGGACCTCGGACATCGGAGTCCGGTTGTGTGCCATCTGCGCTTCCCAGACCCGGACCGCCTCTGCCTCCGTGTCACGGATGACCGGCTTGCAGCCCGCCGTGAGCTCGATCTCCCCGAAATCGCGCCCAACCTCGTCACAGTGGCGGCGGAGCACCTCCACCTTGTGGCGCAGGAAGTCGACCGGGCCCATCGCGTTCCACATGTCGGCATAGCGGGCCACCGTGCGCAGCGTCTTGCGCTCCCCGGCCCCGCCGATCATGATCGGGAGACGGGGCTGGACCGGCGGCGGGAGCAGCCGGAAGGCATCCAGGGCGTAGTGGCCACCTGGGGCCGAGGTCACCTCCGCGCCTTCGAACAGGGCGCGCATGCAGCCGGCCGCCTCGTCCAGCCAGTCGAGCCGCTCGCCAAACCCGCTTCCGAAATCGATGCCGGTTGCGGTGTGCTCGAGATCGAACCAGGCACCACCCAGGCCCGCGATCGCTCGTCCGTCGCTCAGGTGGTCGATGGTCACCAGCGTCTTGGCGACCAGGGCCGGGTTGCGGAACGTGTTGGCCCCGACGAGCAGGCCGAGGCGGGCGCGCCGCGTGACCTTCGCCCAGGCCGCGAGCGTCGTGTAGCCCTCGAAGATCGGCTGGTACGGGTCGCCGAAGATGGCATACAGGTGGTCCCAGGCCCACAGGTGGTCGTAGCCGAGGTCGTCGGCTCGCGTTGCGGCCGCTTCGAACGCGGGCCAGTCCGTGGCCTGGCTCCAGAGCAGCACGCCGAGGCTGGTCTGCGTCATCGGTTGCCTCCTGCCTAGGGTTGCCGGGCGCCCTCATCCTTGCACGTGCGGCGCATCGTCGAGCGCCGTGCGGCGCATGCGGCGACAGCATCGTGCGGTAGGCTCGCCGTGGACGGCATCGGGGCCCAGCCGTCATGCAGGCCGCCGCGCGGCCCACGACTCTGACGAGGAGATCAGCGATGACCGACGAGACGGAAACGTCACCCCTGCCTGATCCTGTGCCGGAACCAGTGCAGTCGGCCGCGCCCACCGCTGAGTTGGTCGCCGCCGACGCCACCGACCCCGTAGCGGCCCCGTCCCGGAGCAGGCGCAACAAGGCCCTCGGCATCGGCGCGCAGACCGCCGGGATCGTCGGGATCGTCCTGTTCCTGGCGCTGGCTGTGGTGGTGCTGCTCGGCCGAGGCTGGGCAGTATCAACCGTTGACGACGTGTCGGGCACGATCGACGCCAAGATGGCCCAGGCGGTGCCCCTGATCGACAACGCGTCGGCGAAGGTGTCCGAGATCAACGGTCGCGTCGGCGTCCTGACGGACACCGCCAACTCCCTGGCCGCCCGTGCCGCAGACGCCAGCGCCGGGCCCGGGCTGCTGAGTGGCCTCCGCGACCAGTTCTCGAACCTGCAGAGCCGCTACCAGGACTTCCGTACGTCGTACAGCGGGGTCCGGGACACGGCGATGGCGGCCCTCGACCGGCTCCAGGTCCTCGACCGGCTCATCCCGGGATTCACGGTGCCGCAGGGCCCCATCGATGCGCTGACCGCCGTGGATGCGAAGGTCCAGGAGATCGACGGCAAGATCACCGACGTCAGCAATGCGATCACCGACGGACCCGTCCAGCAGGTGGCCACCGTAGTCGCCGAGAAGACCGCGACAGTGCAGGCGGGCCTGACGAACGTGACCTCGGTCCTCAGCGAAGCGCAGACGCGGCTCGCGGAGCTGCGCACGCAGGTCGCAGACACGGCGAACACGATGAACCTGTTCATCAGCATCGGGTCGATCCTGCTGTTCCTGTTGTTCCTGTACTTCGCGTTCCTCCACTGGCTGCTGTTCCACGTGGGCGGCCGGCTGCGGCGAGAGGCATCCGGGACCTAGCGGTCCTGCGCTGCACGCACCTCCCGCCGGGCGGCCGGGGTCCATGCCGCCCAGAGGTTCAACTGTTGGGTGGACCGAGGTTTCAGTCGCTAGGCGGCACATTCGTTGCTCCCCGTGCCCGGTCCAGCCGACAGACGTGCCGCTAGGCGGCGCAAACCGGACCGGACCCGACGGTTGAACCTCCCAGCGGCGCACCCCACGCCATTGGGTCATGCGGACGCGGTCCACCAGCCGCCGACGGCGGAACCTACCCGTCCAGGGCGGCTGCCAGCGTGGCCCGCAGAACCGGCAGCGGCGCCTCGCGACCGGTCCACAGCTCGAACCCGATGGCCGCCTGGCGCACCAGCATCTCGTTCCCGTGCACGGTCGTGAGCCCCCGCCCGGCTGCCTCGGCGAGGAGGGACGTGGGCCTCGGGGCGATGACCACGTCGGCGACGACCGTCGCGGTGCCCGCCGACGACAGGTCCACCGCCGGTCGCTCCTCCGGGTCGAACATGCCGACCGACGTCGCGTTGACGAGGAGGTCACAGCCCGCCGGAACCGCCACCACCCCGGACCAGGGCTCGAACCGGGCCGCGGTGCCGGTGGCTGTGATCGCCTCGACCAGCGAGCGGCCGGCGGCCTCGGAACGGGCCACGACCACGATCTCGCGAGCGCCGGCGAACGCCAGCTCCACGGCGACCGCCCGCGCCGCACCGCCGGCGCCGAGCACGATGACGGAGGTGCCTTCGATCCGGAGGACATCGGCGACGGCCCGGGCCAGCCCCCGTCCATCCGTGTTGTCGCCCACGAGGTCGGCGCCCTCGCGGTAGACGCAGTTGACGGCACCCATCGCTGCCGCCGCGGGGGTCAGGCGGTCCGCGAGGCGGGCGGCCTCGATCTTGTACGGCTTGGTGACGTTCAGGCCTGCGAAGCCCAGCCGGCGAGCGGCCGCCCAGGCCGCCTCGAACGACCCCGCCGGAACCGGGATCGAGACGTATTTCCACGGCAGCCCCACCGCCCCGAAGGCGGCCTGGATCATCTCCTCGGTGGGGTTCCCGTCCACCACCTCGCCCAGGAGGGCGAAGACCTTGCGGTCGCTTAGCTGCATGTCCCCTCCCGCGAGTCCCGTGGCTGGCCGCGTCATGTCCCTGATCGCGACGCTCCCGCTATCTTCGCGCCTCCGCGGCCGCGCCGCCTGCCTCCCGGATGCCGCCGCCCGCCGCGGACCACGCCTCCGCCGCGACCTTGACCTGCTGCGAGGCGTCGGCGGCGGCGACCAGCACCACGTCCCCGGCGTCGACCACGATCACGTCCCGCAGCCCGATCGTTACGATCGGGCGATCGCCTGCCAGGACCAGCGTCCGCTGCGAACCCATGTCGCGGCGCGGGCCACGGCCCACGACGCCCTGGGCCGCGCTCTCGCCGGCACCGTCCGCGGCGAGCGCAAGCAGGGCGTCCCGGAGAGCGCTCCAGCTGCCGAGATCGCTCCACCCGACATCGGCGCTGAGCATCGCCACGCCGCCCATCGCGGCAGCCGGCTCGAGAACCGCGTAGTCGATCGAGGTCGGGCGGACGCGGGCGTACGCGGCGTCCAGGCCGGCTGCTCCCCCCGCTTCCCCACCGGCGACGCCGACCCCTATGTCCGCGAGGATGTCGGGCGAGCCCGCCTCGAACGCGGCCCGGAGCGCGTCACGCCGCCACAGGAAGATGCCCGCGTTCCAGGCGACCGGGACGGGGCCGGCGAGCATCGCCTCTGCGTTCGCGCCCGACGGCTTCTCCACGAACCGGGAGACGACGACCGCGGCCCCGGATCCGGGGATCTCGTCGCCGGCCACGATGTACCCGTATCCGGTCTCCGGACCGTCCGGTGCGATGCCGAGGGTGACCAGACGACCGGGCCCGCCGTCGGCACCCGCCCGTCCGGCGAGCGTGGCCGCACGCCGGAGGATGTCCCGGAACCCCGGCTCGTCCGCGACGAGGTGGTCGGCCGGCAGGACGAGCATCACCTCGTCGTCCGGGCGCTCGAGGGCAGCCGCCGCGAACGCGACCGCCGCCGCGGTGTTCCGCCCCACGGGCTCCGCGAGGAGCATGTCGGAGAGGAGGTCCGGGAGCTGGTCCCGGACGATGCCCACGTACCGGCGGTCGGTGACCACGGCCACATCGCCCGCGTCCACCAGCTCCGGAACGATCCGGTCCCACGTCCGCTGGAGGAGCGTCCGGTCACCGATCAGCGGCAGGAACGGCTTCGGTCGTTCCGGGCGCGAGAGCGGCCACAGGCGAGTGCCTCCACCGCCGGCGAGGATCACTGCGTACATCGGTGCACCGCCTGTTCCTGGTGGATGGCCGGCTGTCGGTCTGCAGCCGGTGGAATTGAGGCATGGACAACTGGAGCAATGCTTGGTAACGTTACCACAGGAGAAAACAAACCAGAAGTGACGCCCGGGGCTCGACCCCTGGCACCCGACCAGAGGAACCTCGATGACGACCGAGTTCAACGACACCATCCCCGGCACGACGGTCAGCCGCGGCCTCGCCAAGGACGACCTGATCGTCATCGCAGGCGCCGGCGGCTTCATCGCAGGCTCGCTGACGCGCTACTTCGCGGAGCAGGGCTACACCAACATCCGGGCCATCGATCGCAAGCCCCTCCCGGACTGGTACCTGCGGGTGCCGGGCGTCGAGTCCATCTCGATGGACCTGAGCCACGAGCAGAACGCCATCGACGCCGTCAAGGGTGCCGTGGAGGTCTACAACCTGGCGGCCGACATGGGCGGCATGGGCTTCATCGAGAACTTCCGCGTCGAATGCCTGCGCAGCATCCTCGTCAACACCCACCTGACCGAGGCCTCCTACCGGGCCGGCGCCTCGCGCTACTTCTTCTCCTCGTCGGCCTGCGCCTACAACACGGACCTCCAGAAGACGCCCGAGGTGATCGCGCTCAAGGAGTCCGACGCCTACCCGGCGATGGCCGAGCGCGGCTACGGCTGGGAGAAGCTGATCTCCGAGATGTTCTGCGAGGAGTACTGGGCGGAGCGCGGTCTCGAGACCCACATCGCGCGCTTCCACAACATCTACGGCCCCAACGGCACCTGGTTCGGTGGCCGCGAGAAGGCGCCGGCGGCCATGTGCCGCAAGGTGATCGAGGCCCAGGACAGCGGCGACATGCGGATCGAGATCTGGGGCGACGGCACCCAGACCCGCAGCTTCTGCTACATCGACGACTGCGTCCACGGCATCGACCGGATCATGCACAGCCCGGACCTGATCGCCACGCCGATCAACCTGGGCTCCAGCGAGCTCGTCTCGATCAACGAGCTGGTCTCGATGGTCGAGGAGATCGCGGACGTGAAGCTGGAGCGCACCTACAAGCTGGATGCACCCAAGGGCGTCGCGGGCCGCAACAGCGACAACACCTTCATCCAGCAGGTCCTGGGCTGGGAGCCCAACACGCCGCTCCGCGACGGCATGGCCGAGACCTATGCCTGGATCGCCGACCAGTACGCCGACCGCAAGGCCGGCAAGCGCGTCGTCGAGGGCTGACGACGATGACCGGGTCGGCCACGAGCGGAGTCTCCCCGACCAACGCCACCTCCCCGACCACCGGCATGCCCTCCGCTCTCGAGGGGGCGATCGGTCCCCTGCCCTACCGGCTGCAGATGGCCGGGGGCTGGATCGACCAGCCGTTCCTGTCCTCGATCAACCCGGAGCCACCGGGATCGATGGTGGTCGTCTCGCTGGAGCCCACGGTCCGCTACATGGACCGCTGCGGGATGGCGACCGGCACGAGGGCCGCCGCCAGGGCGCTGTGGGGTGACTACCTCCCGGCCAACCGGGCGCCGGCCGGCCTGGTCCGCGAGCTCTACGTGGCCGAGAACGCCAATCTCATCGAGCCCTCCGGGTCACAGGACATGTGCGGGCTCATCTACCCCGGCGTCAGCCGGCTGGACTACGACGCCACCGTGGATGGCGGCTGGTTCCCGGCCCACGTTGAGTCCACCGTGGACCCCGCGGTGGCAGCGTGGCTGGAACGGGTCATCCACCTGGTCCCGATCGGGCAGCGCCCACCGGGCTACGGCCCGCTCGGGGACAAGCGCCTTGATCCCGCGTGGGTGGCCCGCCTCAGCGCCAGTGGGAAGGCCTGCTACGACGCGATCGTGGCCATGGACCTCCCGGCGCTCGGCGAGTCGCTCAACGAGTGCACCCGGTCCTGGGACGCCCTCCTGCCGCAGGTCTACGCGCACCCCACGATCACCATCGACCTCCTCGGCCTGGTGGGCGCCTATGCCGCCGAGCACGCCGGCGCGATGCTGTCCGGCTGCGGTGGCGGCTACGTGATCGTGGCGTCCGAGGAGCCGCCCGCAGGTTCGGCGCGGATCGCGGTGCGCCGCGCGTGACGACGGATCCCGCGCCTGAGCGCGCGCCCGTGGTCGCGCCTGAGCGCGCGCCCGTGGTCGCGCCTGAGCGCGCGCCCGTGGTCGCGCCTGAGCGCGCGCCCGTGGTCGTCGAGGCGAGCCTGGACAACCTCCGTTCCGGTGACGTCCGCTTCCTCCAGGAGGCCGCCGCGCTGGGTCCGCTCCATGTCCGCGTCCCGTCCGATGCGCTCCTGGCCGCCGTCACGGGCTCGCCGCCCGCCTTCCCCGTCGCCGAGCGTCGGTTCCTCGCGGAGTCCATCCGCTGGGTCGAGCGCGTCGAGGTCGTCGACCGGCCCGTGGCCGAGGACATGGACATGCTTGCCGCCCGGGCGGCCACGCTCGTGGTCCGCACCGAGGACGACGATGCGGGGCTCCGGGCCGCGGCTGGCGAGCGCGGCGTCGCGTATCGGACGATCTCGCCATCGGACCGCGCAGGCTTCCCGATCCCCGATCCCACGCCGCCAGCTGCCGACATTCCACGCGTCGTGATCACCGGCTGCTACGACTGGCTGCACTCGGGCCACATCCGGTTCTTCATGGACGCCGCGGCCTACGGCGCGCTGTACGCGGTCGTCGGCAGTGACCGGAACGTGGAGCTCCTCAAGGGTCCGGGGCATCCGCTGCAGCGCGAGCAGGAGCGGCAGTACATGGTCGGCGCCGTGCGCAGCGTCCACCAGTGTGTCGTCTCGTCGGGCTCTGGCTGGATGGACGCGGAGCCCGAGATCGCCAGGATCCGGCCCGCCCGCTATGTCGTCAACGAGGACGGCGACCAGCCGGAGAAGGCCGACTTCTGCCGCGAGCACGGTATCGAGTACGTGGTGCTCCAGCGCCTGCCGCACGCGGGACTGCCGGCAAGATCGAGCACGAAGCTCCGGGGGTTCTAGGGTCATGGCGAACCTGACCGATGTCGCACGGCGGGCCGGCGTCTCGCCCATGACGGTGTCCCGGGTGGTCAACGGGTCCGGATCGGTGAGCCCGAAGCTCCGGGCCCGGGTGGAGGCGGCGCTCACGGAGACGGGCTACATGCCGAACACCGTGGCCCGAAACCTGCGGACGAACCGGACCGACACGATCGCGCTGCTCCTGCCGGACATGACGAACCCGTTCTTCACCACGCTCGCCCAGGGCGTCGAGACCGCGGCCCGAGAAGCGGGGATCTCGATGCTGCTGGCCAACAGTGACGAACGCGAGGACGAGGAGGCGCGGTTGGCCGCCCTGCTGCTGCAACGACAGGTCGACGGCCTGCTGCTCGTGCCGGCCGCTACCGGCGCAGGGACCGTGCGCCTGTGTCGTGACCGTGGCGTCCCGCTGGTGGTCGTGGACCGGCGACCGCAGGCTGCGGACGTGGACGTGGTCCGGGCAGACTCCGAGGGCGGGGCGCGCGAGCTCGGCCAACTGCTCGTCGGGCTCGGACATCAGCACCTCGCCGTGCTCTCGGGACCTGCGTCGGTCCCCACCGCGGTCGACCGGGTCGCCGGCTTCCGCCGCGCCGTGGTGGACGAGGCCGGGCTCGGCGAACCCGTCGTCATCCACGGCGCCTTCTCGATCGAGAGCGGCCACGACATGGCCCTGGCCGCGATGCAGCGTGAGCCGGCACCGACGGCGCTGTTCGCAACCAACAACTTCATCGCCATCGGCGTCCTGCACGCCCTCGACGAGCTCGGGCTCCGGGTCCCCGACGACGTGGCTGTCGTGGGCTTCGACGACCTGCCCCGGGCGATGGTCACCTTCCCGTTCCTGACCGTGATCGCACAGCCGGCCGCGGAGATCGGGCGACGGGCCGTCTCGGTACTCCTGGAGCGCCAGGCGGACCCGGATGGACCGACCCGCGACGAGGTGCTGCCAACGGAGCTCGTGGTGCGCCGATCGAGCGGGGGCCGGCTCGGCACGGATGGGTCTCCGGGCACGTAGCCCGGCCGGACGCGCCGAAGCCCCCACCCGCGGAGCGGGTGGGGGCCTCGGCTGGAGGAGGAGCGGAGCGAGCGCTACTTGCGGCCGTACAGCGGACCGAAGTTGGCACAGGCGCGGAAGTCCGCGCCCTCGGGATCGGCGGTGCCCAGGTTCGCCCACGCGGACGGTCGGAAGACGTCCTCCTCCGGCACGTTGTGCATGTGGACCGGGATCCGCAGGACCGAGGCGAGGCTGATCAGGTCCGCACCGATGTGGCCGTAGCTGATGGCGCCGTGGTTGGCGGCCCAGTTGGCCATCACGGTGTAGACGTCGCGGAAGGGGCCCATGCCCGTGGTCCGCGGCACGAACCAGTGGGTCGGCCAGGTGGGGTTGGTCCGCTGGTCGAGGATGTCGTGGACCTCTGTGGGGAGCTCCACGGTCCAGCCCTCGGCGATCTGGAGGACGGGGCCAACGCCGCTGACGAGGTTCACGCGAGCCATGGTCACGGGCATACCGCCCTTGGACACAAACTGGCTGGAGTACCCGCCACCCCGGAAGTAGCCCCGGTCCGCCGGGTACCAGGTCGTCGCCGCGAGCGCGGCCCCGACATCGCCCTCGGTGATCTCCCAGAACGGCTTCATCGCAGGCTTGCCGTCCGCGTCGGTCATCGCGCCCGTGGCATCGAGGGTGGCCGCGCCGGAGTTGATCAGGTGGATGAAGCCGTCGGAGGCCAGGCCGTCGGGCTTGTAGCCCGTGACCCGCTCCACCGCGTCCGCGCTCCAGAACGTCCGGACGTCCGCGAAGATCTGGGCCCGATTGGTCAGCAGGTACATCAGCAGCATCGTCGTGCCGTTGAGCGAGTCGTTCTCGGTGGCGAACATGTGCGGCGCCCGGATGCCGTTCCAGTCGAACGACGAGTTGAGGATGGCCTCCATGAAGTCGCCGTTGGGGCTGTGGTCGGTCCAGTGACGCTGGCCCTGGAAGCCACCCAGGATGGCGTTGCGACCCAGGGCCTCCTCGGGGAACCCGAGCTCGGCAAGCCTCGGATTGCCCACCAGCAGGTCGCGCGCGATGAGGAACATCTTGACGACCGTGGCCCAGTCGGCGTCGAGCCCCTCGCGGGTCTTCTGCTTCGCGGGGACATTGATGTCCCGACCCTCGGTGCAGTTCGTCTTGGCCCAGGCAAGGCCCTTCTCGAACTCGACCGGGTCGTAGATCTCCTCCTCGAGCCGGCGGTAGATCTCGGACATGTCGACGGCTTCGACACGCATGCCGAGGTACTTCTCGAAGAACGGCTGGTCCACGATCGACCCGGCGATGCCCATCGACACGCCGCCCAGGGACAGGTACGACTTGCCGCGCAGGATCGCGGCGGCCATCCCCGCCTTCGCGAACCGCAGGAGCTTGACCGCGACGTCGTCCGGGATCGTGCCATCGCTGGCGTCCTGGACGTCGCGCCCGTAGATCCCGAACGCGGGGAGGCCCTTCTGGGTGTGTGCGGCGAGCACCGCGGCGAGGTACACGGCGCCCGGGCGCTCGGTGCCGTTGAAGCCCCAGACCGCCTTGGGCGTCAGGGGGTCCATGTCCATCGTCTCGGAGCCGTAGCACCAGCAGGGCGTGATGGTGATCGAGACGCCCACGCCCTCCTTGCGGAACAGCTCGGCGACCTTGGCCGCCTCGTACACGCCACCGATGTTGTGGTCCGGGACGACGACCTCCACGGGCGTCCCATCCGGGTACCGCAGGCTTGCCCGGAGCAGGTCCGCGGTCCGGAGGGCCATCGCCCGTGTCTGCTCCTCGAGCGACTCGCGCACGCCGTGCATCCGGCCGTCCACGGCGGGACGGATGCCGATCCGCGGCCAGTCGCCCACGAAACGTCCGGTGGTATTGACGGTGGTCATGTCGGTTGCCTCGATTCCTGGGACGCCAGTCGATGCTTTGACGGGTTCGATTGCTTCCTGTGGCCGCCCTACTCGGGCATCACCACGCCGATCGTGAGCAGGATGTTGGCGTAGATGCGCTGCTCGCCCGTGGCGATCGCCAGCGCCGTGTCCGGTCCGCGGGCCATGTCGTAGAACTCGAAGCGACCGAGGCGCTCGAGCTCGTTGTCCGGGAGCAGCTCGCGGAAGCCGGCGTAGATGGAGGGCTCCGTGCCGTCATCCGGGCCCATGACATAGGCCGCCTCGACAGGGATCGCATCCGCGATGACGTCGAGGACGTCGGTAACGCTGAGCTGCCCCGGCGCGAGGTTGAGGAACACCCGGCGGGCATCGGGGTTGGATCGCGTCGCCAGCGGGTAGTTGCCATCCGCGATGAGGACCTGCGCGCCGTGACCCGCCTCGCCCAGGGCTTGCAGGATCTCCGGGTGGAGCAGGCGGGTCTTCAGCATGGGTTCTCCTTCACGCGATTGCCGCAGTCATGGCGCTCGCGGGCACGACGCGGGGCGGCCCACTCGACCGCCGGATGATCAGCTCGAATGGCAGCATCACGTTCTCGCCCGCGGGCTGGAGGTCGCCGGAGAGCTGTCCGAGCAGGATGGTGGCCGCGCGGTGCCCGATCTCGTACGCCGGCTGGGCCGCGACCGTCAGGAACGGCTCGCTCACCCACTCCTCCGGCAGGTCGTCAAACGCGACCACGGACATGTCGTCGGGAACCCGCAGACCGGCCTCGCGCAACGCCCGGATCGCCCCGAAGGCGATGAAGTTGTTGGCGCAGAACAGCGCGGTCGGGCAATCGCCATCCGTGGCCAGCACCTCCTGGGCCATGCGGTGCCCGTCGGCCTGGTTGAGCTTGCCGAAGTTGAAGCCGCCCCAGTGGACCAGTGCGTCGTCCAGCACCAGCCCCGTCTCCTGGAGGGCTCGCCGGCACCCGGCGACACGGTCGACCGACGTCGAGACGTTGCGGCGACCGGTCAGCACGGCGATCCGCCGGTGGCCGAGCCCGATGAGGTGGCGGGTCAGCGCGTGGGCGCCGGCCTCGGAGTCGCAGCGGACGCTGTCCACGTCGCGGGCCGCCACGCGGCGGTCCAGGACGACGACCGGCATGCGGTGGGCCTGGAGGAGACGGAACGAGGCGCCGGAGCTGCGCGCGGGGACCAGCAGGACGCCGTCCACCTGGCGCTCGATCAGCATGAGGAGGTACTGCTCCTCCTCTGCCTCGGACTCGTCGGTGTTGCAGTACATCACCGAGAAGCCATGCGCCGCTGCCACGTCCTCGACGCCGCGGGCGATGGTGGTGAAGAAGGGGTTCGAGATGTCGGAGACGACGAGCGCGATGGTCTTGGTGCGCTTGGACCGGAGCTGGCGGGCCAGGGCATTGGGCACGTAGCCCAGCTCCTCGATGGCCGCCTCCACGCGGGCACGGGCATCGGAGCTGGTGTACCCGGTGCCGTTGACGACCCTCGAGACGGTCATGGCGGACAAACCGGCGCGCTTCGCAACGTCGTTGATGTTGCTCATTGTTGGGGAGTCCAGGTGGGCGACTGGCTGGGCCTGATGGAGGCCGGGGGCTGTCCGCGGTGCGGACAGCCCCCGGCGGGTACGACCGTGCTCAGGGAGCCGGGTGGCCTACTGGTAGAGGACCGCCTGGATCTCAGGATTGTTGATGTTGGTCTTGTCGTACCAGTAGAAGCCGGTATCGATGATCTTGTCCATCGACTTGCCCGCGATGGCGTCCAACGCCGCCGAGACGCACTTGGCGCCGATGCCGACGGGGTTCTGGGTGATGGCGCCGGCCTCGGTGCCGTCGTTGATGGCGTCGATCTGCTGCTGGCCGGAGTCGTAGCCGATGGCCACGATCTCGCCCTCCTTGCCGGTCTCCTTCAGCGCGTTCAGCACGCCCTTGATGGAGCCCTCGTTGGCGCCGAAGAAGCCCTTGAGGTCCGGGTTGGCGGTCATGATGGCCTTGGCGAAGTCAGCCGACTTCACCGGGTCGCCGGCGCCGTACTCGATCGCCACGACCTCGATGTTGGGGTGCGCGGCCTCGATCTGGTTGACGAAGCCGTCGCGGCGGTCCTGGCCGGTCTTGGAGGTCTGGTCATGAACGATGACCGCCACCTTGCCGCTATCGCCGATGAGCTTCGCCATCTGGTCGGCGGCCTCGCCGGCAGCCTTGGCGTTGTCGGTGGTCACGGTTGTGACCGGGATTTCGCTGTCAACGCCGGAGTCGAACCCGACGACCGGGATGCCGGCAGCCTTGGCCTTCTCGAGCAGCGGCGTCGCGGCCTTGCTGTCGAGCGCGGCGAAGCAGATCGCGGCCGGCTTCTTGTCGAGTGCCGTCTGCAGCATGGTGAGCTGCTTGTCGACCTCTGACTCCGATGCCGGGCCCTCGTACGTGACGGTCGCGCCAAGCTTCGCGGCCTCGTCGACAGCGCCCTTCTGGACAGCCTGCCAGAACTGGTGCTGCGAGCCCTTGGACACGATCGCGATGTAGGGTGCCTCGCCGGTCGCAGCGCTGGCTTCGGCGGATGCCGCGGGCGAGCTGCTGCTGCCGCCGCAGGCCGCAACGAGGATGCCGACTGCCATGAGTGCCGCCGCCGGGCGGATGATCCCTGTGAGCTTCATGCTCCTCCTCCGTGAAGGGTGCTTGACCTTGGTGCCGGGGCCGCCAAGGAGGTCGGCCGACCGGCGCTTGGTCCGGATGGTTGGGGCCCGAGGGCCTGGTGCTAGCCGCGCCGATTGCGGCGCAGGATGTCGAGCCAGACGGCGCCGATGACCACGAGACCCGTGATCACCAGCTTCCACTGGTCGGGAACGCCGGTGATGGACAGGCCGATCGTCAGCGTGCTGATGATGAACGCACCGATAACCGTGCCGAAGATGCTGCCCTCGCCGCCTGACAGGGACGTGCCGCCGATGACGGCTGCGGCGATGGCGTCGAGCTCGTAGCCCATGCCGACGGACGGCTGGGCCGAGTTCATGCGGGCGGCGATCAGGGTGCCCGCGAGGCCCGCGTACAGGCCGCCGACGGCGTACACGGCGATCTTCCAGCGGTCCACGTTCACGCCCGACAGGCGCGTGGCCTCCTCGTTGGAGCCCAGGGCGAACGTGTACCGGCCGAGGGAGGTCTTGGTGAGGACGAGCGATGCGACGACGGCCGCACCGAACATGATGAACACGACATTGGGGATGCCGAACACGTACTTGCCCATGAACAGGTCGTAGAACGCGGGCGTGCCCTCGAAGTAGATGGGCTTCACGTCGGACAGGACCTGCGCGAGGCCGCGCGTGATGCTCATCATGCCCAGGGTCGCGATGAACGGCGGGATCTTCGCCTTGGCGATCAGGATGCCGTTGACGGAGCCGACGAGGGCTCCGGCGAGGAGCGCGGCCGGAAGGCCGATGAACAGCGGCAAGCCTGCCTGCGTGACGACCAGGCCCAGGACCACCGAGCAGAAGGTCATGGTGGTGCCCACCGACAGGTCGATGCCGCCCGTGATGATCACGAACGTCACGCCCATCGCGAGGACACCGTTGACGGCCGTCGCGACGAGGATCGAGATGTAGTTGTCCGGGGTCCGGAACGGCGTCGAGATCACCGAGAAGAAGGCGAGCAGGATGACCAGCGCCCCGAGCGCGAGCACGCGCTGGACCGAGTCCCCGGTTGCCATCGATCCCAGCCGCGACCTGGTCGGCCCGGTTGTCACTGTCATCGGATTGCCTCGTGCGGGGTGGTGGGCCGTTGGGGGTCGATGGTGCTCATGCGGCGGCCACCGCGTCGCGCTGGGTCGCGAAGGTCATGATCCGTTCCTGGGTGGCCTCGGCGGCCGTGAGCTCGCCGGTGATCCGACCCTCGCACATCACCAGGATCCGGTGGCTCATCCGCAGGATCTCCGGGAGCTCGGAGCTGATCATGATGATCGCCCGTCCCTGGGCGGCGAGGTCGTTGAGGAGCCTGTAGATCTCGCTCTTGGCGCCGACGTCGATGCCGCGGGTGGGCTCGTCGAAGATCAGGATCTCCGTGTCGGCGGTCAGCCACTTGGCGATGACCACCTTCTGCTGGTTGCCGCCGGACAGGTTCTTCGTCCGCTGGCCCACGCTCGGGGTCTTGATCGCCAGGCTTTCGACGTGCTCGAGGGCCGTGGCGCGAGTCCTACCGAACTGGATCCGGCCGAGCCTGCCGGTGAACTTCGCCAGGCTGGCCATGACGACGTTGGCCTCGACGTCCATCTTCAGCGCCAGGCCATAGCGCTTGCGGTCCTCGGACAGGTAGCCGATCCCGTGGCGCACGGCGTCGTCGGGCGACTTGATCGGCACGGGCTCGCCGTGGACCAGGATCTCGCCCGAGTCCCGCGGGTCGGCCCCGAACACGGCCCGCATCACCTCGGTCCGGCCCGCGCCGACGAGGCCCGCCACGCCCAGGATCTCACCCCGGTGGAGCTGGAAGCTGACGTCGCGGATGTCCCGGCCCCGAGTCAGGTTGCGGACCTCGAGCACGACCTCATCGTTGGGCACCTCCGGCAGCTCGGGTGCCTCTTCGAAGATCGTCCGGCCGACCATCATGCTGATGATCTCCTGGATGCCGACGTCGGCCGTGTTGACGGTGTCGATGTAGCGGCCATCGCGCATCACCGTCACGCGGTCCGAGATCTGCTTGAGCTCCTCGAGCCGGTGCGAGATGTGGACGACGCCGACACCACCCTCACGCAGGTGGCGGATAATCCGGAACAGCTCGTCGATCTCGGTGTCGGTCAGGGCCGCGGTGGGCTCGTCCATGATCAGGACGTCCGACTTGAACGAGAGCGCCTTCGCGATCTCGACCATCTGCTGCTGCGCGACCGCGAGACCCGAGACCCGCACCCGCGGATCGAGCCGGATGTGGAGCTCCTCGAACAGGGCCGCCGCGTTGCGATTGAGGGCCTTCTCGTCCAGCCAGAAGCCGACCCGCTTCCGAGGCTCGCGCCCGATGAAGATGTTCTGGGCGACCGTGAGGTGGCCCATCAGGTTCAGCTCCTGGTGGATGATGCTGATCCCCATGTCCTGCGCGGCTCGCGGGCTGTTGATCTCCACCGCGGCGCCCTTGACCCGGATCGTCCCGCCGTCACGGTGGTAGATCCCGGACAGGATCTTCATCAGGGTGGACTTGCCGGCGCCGTTCTCCCCGACCAGGGCGTGGACCTCGCCCGGCCGGAGCTCGAACCGCGCCCCGTCGAGCGCGTGCACGCCCGGGAAGCTCTTGGAGATGTCGTCCATCTCGACCAGGAGATCGACCATCGGGCTCCTCATAGGGTGGGACCGTGAGTCGTTCGGGAGCGAGGTGTTATCGGTAACACACGACACGATACCGCACCTGTCAAGGTCCGCGCACGACGATTTCGCGACCCTGCCGCAACCCCTGGCGCAACTCCTTCGCGACCGCACCGCGACCCGGCCAGGTGCCCGAAGCGCGGGGCCCGTGCCCGAAGCGGGGGCGGATCGGGCCCGGGACCGGGCAGGACCAGCGGTTCATCTGCTATCGAATGGGATCCGACTGGATCGTGCGGGACCGCTCGGCGAAGGCCGAGTTTGAGGTCGCTGGTCCCTCGTGGATGGCGCGCCGTTCATCCGATGCCGGATGGGGGGCGAGGGCGCCCCGGGATGGCGGGCGAGGGCGATACCGGAGTGCGGGCGATGGCACCCCGGGATGGCGAGCGTCAGCGGGTCACCAGCTCGCCGCGATTCCTCCCACGCGGGCCGCGTACTTCGCCTGCTCCTCGCCGGAGTCGAGGTAGGCCCGGTAGGGATCTGCGGGCAAGCCGCGCGCGACCCGCAGCTCGGCGAGCAGCGGCCGAACGTCTGTCGAGAACGCGTCCTGCAGGCACCGGTTCGCCTCGAGGACGTCGCCCGCAGCCTGCGCGGCGAGCAGTGCGTCCCGGTCCACCAGGAGTGCCTTCGCGATCGTCTCCTGGAGGTTCATCACGCTGCGGATCATGGCCGGGACCTTGGGCTCGATGTTGTGGCACTGGTCGAGCATGTAGGTGGTGTGGTTCGCGCAGTCCTGGGCAACGGGGTCCGTGTCATCACGCATGGCGTTGACCAGCTCGTGGGCGATCCGGAACAGCTGGTAGGGGTCGATGGAGCCGACCATCAGGTCGTCGTCGCCGTACTTCTTGTCGTTGAGGTCGAAAGCGGCGAGGCGGCCCTCGGCCAGGAGCAGGGCCACGATCTGCTCGATGTTCACGCCCATCGCGTGGTGGCCCGTGTCGACGCACACCCCGGCCTGGTCGCCCAGCTGGCGGACGACGTTGAGGCTCTGGCCCCAGTCCTGGACGTCGGTGGCGTACAGCGCGGGCTCGTAGAGCTTGTACTCGAGATAGAGGCGGACGCCGGCGGGCAGGTGGCCATACGCCTCGCGCAGGCCCTCGACCAGCCGGCGGTGGCGCCAGCGGAGGTCGTCCTGACCCGGGTAGTTGGTGCCATCGCCCAGCCACACCTTGACCGCCTGGGCGTTCATGGCGCCCGCGATCTCGCAGCACTCGATGATCGCGGCCACCGCCTTGGCGCGGACCCGGGGATCCGGGTTGCAGATCGAGCCGAGCTTGTAATCCTCGTCCTGGAAGGTGTTGCTGTTGATGCCGCCGATGACCAGGCCGTGGTCCGCCGCGTAGGCCGCGAGCGCGGCGTAGTCGTCCACCTTGTCCCACGGGATGTGGAGCGAGACCGAGCCGGCGATCCCGGTGTACCGGTTGACGGTCGCGGCATCGTCGATCTTCTCGAACACCGTGCGCGGCACGCCCTGCTGGGGGAAGACGCGGAACCGCGTGCCCGTGTTCACGAAGCCCCACGACGGGATCTCGACGTTGACCCCGTTCATGGCCCAGTCGACACGTTCGACGGCGGGTGCGGACACGGGTGCTGCGACGGCGGCGATGGTGGCCATGACGGTCTCCCTGGTGCTCAGGCGGGGGTGGTCCGGCGGGCGCAGACCTCGGCAAAGCGCTCACGCGCCCCGGTCCAGTCGCCGGACGGCTCGAAGGTGGTCGTGGGGAAGGAACGGGCGGCCAGCTCGCGTGCCTCCGCGACGGAGGCGAGCTCCCCAGCGGCGATCGCCTGGACGGCCAGGTTGCCGATGGCGGTGGCCTCGACGGGACCGGCCCGCACCGGGAGGCCGGTGGCACCCGCGGTGAGCCGGCAGAGGAGGCGGTGGTTGGAGCCGCCGCCCACGACGTGGAGGGCATCGACCGGGTGACCCGCGGCGGCTGCGAGCTGGTCGATCGCGGCCGCATAGCGCAGCGCCAGGCTCTCGAGCAGCACGCGGATGAGCGTCGCCGTGTCCTGCGGCACCGGCTGGCCCGTCTCAGCGCAGAACTCCCGCACCCGCGCCGGGAGGTCGCCGGGTCGCAGGAACCGTTCGTCGTCCGGATCGATGAACGCGGTGAAGGGGCGCGCCGTGTCGGCCAGGCCTGCCAGCTCCTCGTACGTCGGCGCCTCGCGATCGGGCCACAGCGCGCGACGGCTCTCCTGGACGAGCCACAGGCCCACGACGTTGCGCAGCAGCCGGATCGTGCCGGCGACGCCGCCCTCGTTGGTGAGGTTGGCCGCGAGGGACACGTCCGAGATGACGGGCTCCGGCACCTCGAGACCGACCAGGGACCACGTGCCCGACGACAGGTACGCGGTCGACGGGGAGGCGATCGGAGTCCCGACCACGGCGGAGGCGGTGTCGTGCGAGCCGGGCAGGACCACGCGGGTGGCGGCGAGCCCGGAGGCGGCGGCGAGGTCTCCGGTGAGCCTGCCCACATTCGTCCCCGGCGCCACGATCTCCGGCAGCAGGCCGGTCGGGATGCCAAGCCGCTCGAGCATCGGCCGTGCCCAGTCCCGGGCGCGCGCGTCGAGCGCCTGGCTCGTGGAGGCAAGCGTGTACTCGGCGACGCTGGCGCCCGACAGGAAGTGGGCGAACAGGTCGGCCATCATCAGCAGCCGGTCGGCGTGCCGCAGGAGGGGGTCGTCCGTGCTTGCCATCGCCAGCAGCTGGTACACGGTGTTGATGGCCATGAACTGGATGCCGGTGGTGCCGTAGATCTCGTCGCGCGGAACCAGGCCGAACGCCCGCTCCACCATGCCGTCTGTCCGCGCGTCGCGGTAGTGGACGGGGTTCGCGAGCAGCCGCCCGCGCTCGTCGAGCAGCCCGAAGTCCACGCCCCAGGTATCGACGGCGACCGAGGCCACGTCGCCTGCGGCCCCCGCCTTGCGCAGGCCGGTCGCGATATCACCGAACAGGCGCAGCGCGTCCCAGTGCAGCGTCCCGCCCACACGGACCGGGACGTTGGGGAACCGTTGGACCTCCTCGATGGCGATCCGACCGCCGTCGAAGGTGCCGATCAGGACCCGGCCGCTCTCGGCGCCGAGGTCGACGGCGGCCAGGCGCAGGGTGCGTTGGTCAGTCAAGGTGGAACACCTCCTCGAGCCGGCGGTGGAACCCCGTTGCCGGGTCCGTGCACGGATCGATGAGCTTCGCCATGTCGGCCTGCCAGCGGTCGTTGACGGGCTGGGCGGCCATATGGGCCCGGAAGCGGGCGAAGTCCTCGACGTCGAACACGCCGATGAGCTGATGATCGAGCAGGTAGATGGAGTAGTCGCTGACGCCGCCGTCCCTCAGGGTCTGGAGCATCTCGGGCCACACGTCGGCGTGGCGGCGCCGGTATTCCGGCTCGGCCCCGGGCAGCAGGCGCATGGTGAACGCGACCCGTTCCATCGCAATGCCTCCGGTGCTGGATGAGGGAGTCCCGACGGGGACCGCCGGGACTCCCTGCAGGAGGAGCTAGAAGTCGAACTGGTCGACGTTCGTCGCGTCGAACCGGAACGCCGGCCCGAGGATGACGACGCTGTCGGCGCCGATCGTGTACGGCTGGTCGCCGTTGAGACCGGGCACGGTGAAGGTCTCACCCGGAGCGCCGGTGATCTCGCCCTTGACCAGCTTGTCCGCGATCACGTAGGAGAGGTAGCCGAGGTCGGGAACGCTCCACAGGCCGAAGACCGGGGAGGTTCCGTCCGCGACGAATGGCTTCATGTCGTTGGGGAAGCCGAGGCCGGTCACCTTGACGGCGTCCGACTTGCCGGCCTGGGAGACGACCTGCGCCCCCGCGAGGATGCCGACGGTGGTCGGGGCGACGATGACCTTGAGGTTGGGGAACTTGGTCAGCAGCGCCTGCGCCTGCTGGGTGCTCTTGGTCGCGTCGTCGTCGCCGTAGACGGTGTCGACGAGCGTGAGGCCCGCGTACTTGGGATCGCCGGCGAGGGTCGACTTCATGAGCTCGATCCACTCGTTCTGGTTGGTGGCCGTGGCTGCCGCGGAGAGGATGGCGATCTCACCGGTGCAGTCCGGGGCGAGCTCGCAGGCCCAGTCGGCGAGGTTCACGCCGACGCCGGAGAAGTCGACCTGGTTGACGAACACGTCGTACGCGCCGACGGCCGGGCTGGAGTCGAAGCCGACGACCTTGATGCCCTTGCCCATGGCCTCCTTGAGGGCCGGGGCGACCTCATCCTTGCCGTCGGCAGAGATGATGATCGCGGACACGCCCTGCGTGGTGAGGTCCGTGATGAACGGGATCTGGAGGTCCGCCTTCGCCTCGTTCGGGCCGACCTGGGTGACCGTGCCACCAAGCTCGGCGGCTGCCTTGTCGACGCCGGTCTTGGCGGCGGCGAAGTACTGGTTGACGATGTCCTTGGGCAGGTAGCCGACGGTCATCGGGCCTGCGGCCATCGACTCGGCCGGCGCCTCGGTGGCGGCCGGGGCCTCGGTGGCGGCCGGGGCCTCGGTGGCCGGGGCCGTGGTGGCGGCGCTGCTGCCGCATGCCGCGAGCACGATCGCCGCGGTGCCGACGATGGCGACCCACCGTCCTGTAGAGTTGAGCTTCAAGACCGTTCCTCCTCTGTGCCTGTGGTTTGTTGCGCCTGCTCTCCCTTGATCCCGTCGGCCGGCTGGCGCCGGCGTCCACGGACGCGATCGATGACCGACCTGGCCAGGCGAGCAAAGGTGGGAATGAGGACGGACAGGATCAGGAGCAGCCCGAGGGCGATGCTCTGGACCTCGACCGACACGTTGGCGAGGCGGAGTGCGTTCTGCATCACCGCCACGGTGAGCACGGCGAGCACCGTGCCGGGGATCGTCCCGGATCCCCCGAAGATGTTGGCGCCGCCAAGCAGGACCACCGTGACGGCGGTGATGGTCATCCCGCTGCCGGCATCGGCCCGGGCGCTCGACAGGCGCGAGGTGAGGATCACGCCCGCGAGCGCCGCGACCATCCCCGACAGGACAAACAGGCTGATGCGCATGCGGGCGACCCTGACCCCGGAGTAGAGGGCCGTTCCCGCGTTCCTGCCGATCGCGTAGGTCTGGCGGCCGATCCACGTCCTGTGGAGCACGATGCCGATCACCAGCGCGAGCCCGATGAAGACCACGAACGACCAGGGGATCGCCGTGCCCGGCACATCCCCGAACCCGAGCTCCGTGAACGCGGGCGGGAAGTTGCTGATGCCCCGCGGCCCGAGGACGATCAGCGCCAGGCCCCGGAACAGCGCGAGCGTGCCCAGGGTGACGACGAGCGACGGCAGGCCGCCGCGCGCGACGAGCGTCCCGTTCAGCACGCCTCCCGCGGCGCCGATCAGGAGGACGGCCGGGATCGCGATCTCGAGCGGGACACCGGCCGCCCACAGGAAGCCGAGAACGGCGCTGGCGAGCCCTGCCATCGACTCGACGGACAGGTCGATCTCGCCCAGGATGATGACCAGGGTCAGTGGCAGGGCCATGATCGCCACTTCCATGAGGGCGGCGGCGAGGTTCGAGAAGTTGTCCGCGGTCAGGAAGAACGGCGACAGGGCGTTGCCGAGGACGATCAGGCCCAGGAGCGCGACCAGCAGCAGCATCTCCCAGCGGGCAAGCAGCCGCGTCCAGCGGCCGAGGCCCGTGCCGGACTGGGTCGTGACGCTCATCGGGCACCGCTCCGGGTGTTCGCCCGCTGGACGCTGCGACGGATCAGCTGGTCACTGGCGATCGCGACCAGGATCACGACGCCGTAGATGGCCTGGAGCCAGAACTGCGAGAGGCCGACGAGGATCAGCGCGTTGGCGATGAACCCCAGGAACAGGGCACCGATCGCCGCGCCGGCAAGCGTCCCGGACCCGCCCAGCGTGTTCACGCCGCCGACCACCACGGCGGCGATGATGGCCAGCGTCGCCCCGGTCGCGGCCGTGCCGTTGATCGTCCCGAACTGCATGACCCACATCACGCCCGCCAGGCCCGCCATGAGCCCGCACAGCGAGAATGCGACGAACACGACGAGCCGCGAGGGGATGCCCAGGATGGCGGCGGCCTCGGGGTTGCTGCCCACGGCGTAGACCTGGCGCCCGAACCTCGTCGAGCGCAGGAGGATGGAGCCGACGGCGACCACCCCGACCACGACCAGCACGAACACCGGGATCCCGAAGATGTCCGCGCGGCTCAGGTCGGTGAACCCGTCGGGCAGGCCCGCCAGGGGGACCTGGTCGGGACCGGCGATCACGTAGTCGATGCCGCGGAAGATGCTCAGCGTCCCGAGGGTGGCGACGATCGCGGGCACCTTGAGCACCGCGACGATGAAGCCGTTGATCATGCCCAGCCCGAGGCCGATCGCGAGCCCCATGGCGAGCGCCCCGACGGGATCCACGATGTGGAGCTCGAGGCTCCGGGCCACGCTGTAGGCGACCAGCCCGATCATGGCCTCGACCGAGAGGTCGATCCCCCGCGTGATGATGACGATCGCCTCGCCGACCGCGGCGATCGCGACCACCGAGGCCAGCACCGCGACCTGGCTGAAGTTCTCCACCGACAGGAATTGGGGTGCCATCATCGACACGCCGGCGCCCAGCACGAACATGATCGCGAGCAGGCTCAGCTCCCGCTGGCGACCGATCGCCAGGAGCCAGTTGCGCCTGGCCGGCCCTGCTTCGGGCGCTGCTGCCATGTCGGACTCAGCCACGGGGCGCCTCACCCTCGCCGTGCGGGGCGCTCCCCGGGTCCTGCGGCGCACCGGCGGCGGTGACGCTGCCGGTCGCGGCGAACATCACGTTCTCCTGCGTCGCATCCTCACGGGCGATCTCGGCCGTGACCCGGCCCTCGTGGAGGACCACGATCCGGTCGGACATGGCCAGGACCTCGGGCAGGTCGCTCGAGATGAGGATGATCGCGAGGCCCGACGCCGCGAGCTCTGCGATGAGCCGGTGGACCTCCACCTTGGCGCCGATGTCGATGCCCCGTGTGGGCTCGTCGAGGATGAGGAGGCGGGGACCGGAGGCCAGCCACTTGGCCAGGACGACCTTCTGCTGGTTGCCGCCCGACAGCGCGCCCACCTCCTGGTCGACGCCGGTCATCCGGACGTTGAACTGCTCCGTGTGCTCCGTGGCGACGCGGCGTTCTGTCGCCGCAGAGACGAGGAGGCGGGGGAACAGGCGGGGCAGGATCGGCAGGGTCACGTTCTGGGCGATCGAGAAGTCGAGCACCAGGCCCTCCTGGTGGCGGTCCTCCGGCAGGTAGGCGACACCCTCGCTCATCGCGGCGGACGGGGCGGAGAAGTCCACGAGCCTGCCGCCGAGCCGCACCTCGCCGCTGTCGCGTCGGTCGATCCCGAACAGGACCCGGGCGACCTCGGACCGGCCGGCGCCCACGAGGCCGGCGAGGCCCAGGATCTCGCCCGTGCGCACCGTGAACGCGACGTCGCGGAACACGCCCACGCGGGTCAGGCCGGTCACCTCGAGCAGGACCTCGCCGATCGGGTTCTCGACCTTGGGGAAGAGCGACACCGTCCGGCCGACCATGTGGCGGATCAGGTCAGCGGTGGTCAGCTCGGCAGTCGCCATCGTGACGACGTGCCGCCCGTCGCGGAACACGGTCGCGCGATCGCAGAGGGCGAACACCTCGTCCAGCCGGTGGCTGACGAACAGGATCGCGACGCCCCGATCGCGGAGGCGGCGGACGATCGTGAACAGCCGCTCGACCTCGTGGGCAGACAGCGACGCGGTCGGCTCGTCGAGGATCAGGGCGCCCGCGTCCACCGACAGCGCCTTGGCGATCTCGATCAGCTGCTGGTCTGCCATCGACAGGCCCCGGACGGGCGCGCCGACGTCGAACTGCACGTCGAGCTCATCGAACAGAGCCTGCGCCGCCCGGCGCATTCCGCGCCAGTCGATGGAGCCAGCCAGCCCGGACGGGGCATGACCGATGAACACATTCTCTGCGACGCTCAGGTCCGGGAACAGGCGCGGCTCCTGGTGGACCACGGCGATGCCAAGCGCCCGCGACTGGGCGGGGCCGTGGATCTGGGTCGGCGCTCCGTCAAGCAGGATGGTGCCGCTGTCGGGCTGATGGACGCCCGCCAGGATCTTGACCAGCGTGCTCTTGCCCGCGCCGTTCTCGCCGACAAGTGCGTGGATCTCGCCGGAGCGCAGGTCCATCGACACGTCGGTCAGGGCGGCCGTGGCGCCGAATCGCTTGGAGATGCCGCGCAGCTCGAGGCGAGGCGACTGGGAATCGCCCGCGGACCCGGCGCTCGGGACCGCGACCGGGCTCGTCATCCGGCGGCTCCGCTCACCTGGTGCGCGGCGTCCTGCCGCGTGCCTGCGGCAACCTGGGTGACGTCGATGCCCATCGCGACCAGCTGCTCGACCAACTCGGGGGGCGCCTCGCTGTCGGTGATGACACCGGTGATGCGGTCGGTGCGGCAGAACGATGCCGAGGCCACACGACCCCACTTGGTGTGGTCCACCAGGGCGTAGACCTCGTGGGCGGCCGCGACCATGGAGCGCTTGATCTGCGCCTCCTCCTCCATCGCGTCGCTCAGGCCGGTCTCGAGGTTGAGGCCGACGGCTCCCACGAACGCCTTCTGGATGTTGACCCGCCGGAACACTCCGTCACCGAGCGGCCCGACGACCGACAACGCCTCCCAGCGGACCCGGCCACCGATCAGGAGGACGGTGATCCCCGGGTGGCCGGCAAGCTCCATCGCGATCCGGATGCTGTTGGTGACGACCGTCAGCTGGTGCCAGTCCTCACGTGCCTTGAGCTGGCGCGCCACGTACAGGGCCGTCGTCGAGGCGTCGAACACGATGCTGTCGCCGTCCCGGACAAGGGTGGCGGCGGCGGCGCCGATCCGGGACTTCTCCGACCGGTGCAGCCGCTCGCGGAGGTCGAAGGCGAGCTCGGGTCGGCCCGTGCTCCGCGGAGCGATCGCGCCACCGTGGGTGCGCACGAGACGCTGCTCGCCCTCGAGGACGAGGAGATCCTTGCGGATGGTGACGGCCGACACCCCGAACCGGCGCGCCAGCTCCGTCACCCGGGCGCGCCCGGACTCGACGACGATCTGGGCAATCTGCTCCTGGCGCTCGCGGGCAAACACGGCATCGGGCAGATCGGCAGCCTTCGCGGTCACGGGCGACTCCGCTGACGGGTCAATGGACCTTCGCTTGCTTGCGAATGCATACACTTTGCATCGGATCTGGTTGCGATGTCAAGACGGACTTCGACCATTCCGCAATTGATCGCAGCGCTGGTCGATCCCTCGCCAGCCCTTCGCCGACCCGGCGTCAAGCGCTGGTCAGCACCATGACCTTGTGGCCCTCGCGGCGGGACGCGGATGCCAGCGCGGCGGGTGCGTCGTCCAGGGCGTAGCGGTCGGATACGACCGCGTCGAGATCCACGAGCCCGCGGGTCACGAGGTCGATGGCCTGGGGATAGACGCGGTTCATCCGCCGGGAGAAGCGCAGGTCCACGCCCTTGCGTCGCGCCGTCGCACCCGTGATCGTGAGGGTTGGTCCGTCGGGGATGCCGGCGACCACGACGATGCCTGCCGGCTTGACCAGCTCGATCGCGGCGCCGATGGCATCGTCCTCGCCGGCGATCTCGATCGCGGTGTCCACGCCCCGGCCACCCGTGGCGTCGGCCAGCGCGGCACGCTCCGACCCGTCGGTCACGAGCTCAGCGACGGCGCCCAGCTCCCGGGCGGCGGCCACCCGATGGGGCAGGCGGTCCGTGACCACGACCTGCGTGGCACCTGAAGCGCGGGCCAGCTGGATCAGCAGGAGCCCGATGGGGCCCGCACCGAAGATCCCGATGCGGTCGCCGGGCCGGAGCCGAGCCAGCCGCAGCGCGTGGATGGCGACCCCCAGCGGCTCGAGCATCGCGCCACCCACGTCGTCGATCTCGTCCGGGATGGGCACGAGGCTCGCCTCCGGCCACGCCATGTAGTCCCGCAGCGCGCCGTCGCTCGTGCCGTAGCCCAGGAACCGGACGCTCGGGCAGAGGTGTCCGAGGCCACGGTCGCAGGTCGCACAGCGCCCGCAGGGGACGGACGGGTCGATGGCCACCCGCTCCCCCGCCCTGGGGCCATCGGCGATCACCCCGGCGGCCTCATGGCCCAGCACCAGCGGCGTGGTGAGACCCACGCCACCGATCGAGCTCTCGGTGAACCAGTGGAGGTCAGAGCCGCAGATGCCGACCGCCGTGACCTGCACCAGCGCCTCGCCCGGGGCGGGCACCGGCACCGGTTCGTCGGCCAGCCGAGCGTCCCGAGCACCGTGGAGGCGGAGGACCCTCATGGCCGCGGTTCGCCCCCGGCCACCGCGAGCAGCTCGGCCTCCGCGTCGCGGGTCCAGCGGCCGTCCCGCATCCGGCCGGCGACCCCGGGCAGGCGTTGCGGCAGATCCGCGAGCCGGACCAGGCCCATCTCGGGCAGCGACGGGTAGACGACGATCTTGCCGCCCGACGTGCGGGCCTCGACCGCGGCGAGCGCGTCACGGACCCCCTCCATGCCGGTCACCGCGTCCAGCGAGAGGTTCGTGTCCAGGTCGCCGCGCTCCAGCTTGGCGAGCACGGCCTTCATGTCGGCGATCTCGGAGCCACTCGTGCCGAACAGGTAGGCACGCTTGGTGACCAGCGAGTCGAGATCCAGCTCCGCCAGGGTTCCGACCGCGAAGCCCGCGAACAGGTTGACGCGCGCGTCCTCGCCCGCCAGGTCCAGCGCCTGGACGACGAGGGCCGGCGCGGGGACCATCACGGCCACGTAGCTGAAGCCGGGCTCCGGCGCGGTGGTGCGGCTGTTGAGGAACGAGGCGGCGACCCCGCGCTCCGCCGCGAGCGGCCCGGCAACCTCCGCGAGGTGGGCCAGGCGGGCGTCGTCGATGTCGATGGCCGTCAGGTCCAGCCCCGTGAGGCCCGCGGTGACGGCGCGAACCGCATGCATGAAGCCCATCGGGCCCGCGGCGCCGATGACCGCCTCCCGGTCGCCGGCCCGGAGCTCGCCATCTGCCGGGATCCAGGCGTAGCCGTCGGCCGCCGAATTGCCCGGGGTGCCCACCCATCGGGTCAGTTCGTAGTGGACACGTCCGACGTCGACGGCCACCGGGCGGCCAATACGACCGCCACCGAGCACGATGTCGATCACGCCGCGGGGGGCCAGGAGCGCCCCCAGCGTCTCGATCCGGTTCGCGTCGGCCCCGAAGTAGACGATGTCATCGAACGACGCCGGCGGCAGCCCGTCGGGCGTGCCGGCGCGGACCACGGCGACTCCAGCCCGTGAGAGCGCCGCCTCGACCGCTTCTGCCGGCGCGTCGTCGGGCGCCACGACGGTCGCGGCGGCAGGCGTCGCGGCCGAGAGCAGTGTGTCGAGGCCCCGCACCGTGGCCCCGCCATCGGCAACCACGAGGAGGCGACCGGAGGGGAGGAGCGTCCCCCGCTCGCGCACCGTGTACGAGGCCTCGACACATGCCCACGGCTCGAGCAGCGCAACCGCCGAGGCGGACGGCTCCTCGTCGACCGGGATCAAGAACCGCTCCCCGGTGCCGGGCTCGATCACGACCCGCTCGTCGACGATGACGAACTCCTGCAGCCCGCCCTCGAAGTTGTAGCCGAAGGCCGCGTTGGAGCGCGCAGTCGCCAGGTGGCGGTAGTCGGTCTGGACCAGGACCCGCTCGCCCACCCGGTGGCGCTGGACGGAATCACCGATCGCGACGATCCGGGCGACGACCTCGTGTCCCGGAACGGTGGGCGCCTCGCCGGGGACGTAGCTCGGGATCTCCGCGAGCTCGTCGGGAGCAAGGCCGCCGGTCACCTCGCCCTTGCGGGGGTGGGCCGTGAACGCGTGCAGCAGCTTGGTGTCCGAGAAGCAGATGCCGACGGCCTCGATGCGCAGCAGGACCTGGGTGGGCCCGGGTGCCGGAACCGGCTTGGTCCGGTTGTGGACGATCTCGCCCGGCGCCACGATCTGGATCGCGTGCTGGGTGACCGGGACGGCGGTACCGGTGGCGGTGGGCTCGGTCACTTCGAAGGCTCCTCGGCGTTGGGTCAGCTGAGCATGACCTGGCCGCCAGTGACGGGCAGCGCCTGACCAGTCTCGTACTGCTGGGCAACCAGGTAGTTGATGGCCTCGAGGATGTCGGCCGGCGAGCAGCCGCGACCCATGGGCACCTTGGATTCGTAGGATCGGCGGACGTCCTCGACGGTCGTGGCGCCCGGCACCTTGCCCTCGCGCAGGTACTGCACGAACAGCCCGTTCACGGGATCGGACCACAACGGGCCCTCGAAGAAGTTGCCGGGGCAGATGGCGTTGACCTTGATGCCGTCACCGACGAGCTCGAGGGCGAACGACTGCGTCAAGCCGATGCCGCCGAACTTGCTGCCGGCGTAGGCGCTGTTGCGGCTGGACCCGGCGAGGCCGGACTTGGAGTTGATCTCGATGATGTCGCCCAGCCAGGCGGGGCGGACCGCATGCTGGGTGGTCATCACGGGCGCCGCGAACCGCACGCACAGGAAGTAGCCGCGGTAGTTGACGCGCGTGACCAGGTCGAAGTCGGCCAGCGGCTGGCCCGTGACGCTGCCGGCCCGCAACACGCCGGCGTTCGAGACCAGGAGGTCGAGACCGCCGTAGCATCGGACGGCCGCGTGGATCCCGTCGGCGACCGACGCCTCGTCGGTCACGTTCATCGGCACGGCGGCGGCGGCCCCGGGGCCCAGCAGCTCCGCGAGCCGCGCGGCGTTCTGCTCGGCGAGGGCGACGTTGATGTCCGCGAGGACGACGTGGGCCCCCTCGCGGATCAGCCCCTCGGCGATCGCGAGACCGAAACCCTGGGCGGCGCCCGTGACCAGCGCGACCCGACCCGCGAGTCGCCCGCGCGACCGGTCGCCGGCCGAGATCTGCTTGCGGTAGGCCTCAGCCTCCCAGGCCTCGATGAACTGCAGCTCCGATGCACTGAGGTGGCGGACCGCACCCAGGCGGACCGCCCCGGCCCCCACGCGCAACGCGTCGAGGTAGATGTGGCGGGCGGTGTCGGCCTGGGCCCAGGTGTCGCCGACGGCGAACAGGCCGAGCCCCGGGACGACCGTGACGATGGGGGCTGCGCCAGTTCGGGCGGCGTGCGCCGCCACCCCCTCGGCCGCCAGTACGGGGATGGCGGAGGGATCCGCGTCCTCGGCGATGTCGAGCAACAGGGGCCACGAGCCCGCGTACACGATCTGGTCCGGCGTGAGCGGCGCACCGGCCACGAACGCCCTGCCCTCGGCGGTCGTCGTGAACCCGGCGGCGACGGGATCGTCGTCGAACACGAGGATGCGCCGTTCGTCGTCGCTTGAGAGGGAGGCACGCAGCGCTGGGGCGAGCGCATCGACCAGCTGCCGGACGCGATCGGGATCCTGCTCGAGGGTGGAATACGGCTCGGGGGTCGCCGCGACGGCCTCCGCGATCCGGGCCACGAGCCATGCCGTGGCGTCCTCGATCTCCCGCGCGGTCTCACCGGTGACGACCAGGCCGTGGTTCCCGAGCAGGGTCATCTGCGGCGCCGGCGCCCCGGTGCGCTCCTCGTGTGCCCGGCGGGCGGCCGCGATCGCCGCCGCGAGCTGGAGCCCCGGGTCCGTGTACGGCACCCACACGACCGCGTCGCCGAACAGCCGGGCGGCCAGCTCCTGGCCATCGCGGTTGCAGCTCACGGCGTTGATGAGGATCGGGTGGGTGTGGAGGACGAACCGCTGCGGGAACAGGGCGTGGAACAGCAGCTCCACCGAGGGCCGTCGCCCGTGCGCATGGGCGAGCCGGGCCTCGGCGGCGACACGCATCACCGGATCCTCGCCGGGCTCCAGGCTCGCCGGATCCACGTCGAGCAGGGCGAGCAGCTGGGCCATGTCGAGCGGCACCAGCGCCTCCGCGGCCAGCGTGGCGAGGGAGACGCCGCTGGGCTTGATCCAGAGCACGCCGTCGGCCTTCGCGGATGCGTTGCCCCCACCGCCGCGCGAGAAGTCGGGGTCCGCCCCGAAGTGCCGTGCGAGTCCGATCAGCTCATCGATGATCGCGGTCGGAGGCTCGAGCCCGGAGGGCGCCTCGGGATCATGCATCAGCGTGCCTCCCCGGCTTCGATGAGGGTCGCCCCCAGCTCGCGGAACCGGCGGATCCGGCTCTCCGTGTCCGGGTAGCCCGCTGCGGGACTGCCGTCACCATCGACATAGCCGGGACGGCCGGCGGCCCGCTCGTGCTGGTGTGCCACGACGACGCAGGTGGCCTCCCAGAACAGGGCTCGCGCCATCCCCGACGGCGGTGCCCCGTCACGACAGCGCGGCTCCACGGGGATCCGGTCCGGCGTGTTGTGCTCGGTCCCCGCCAGCACCAGGATCCCCGCGTCGCGGAACGCGGTCACGTAGGCATCCACGACGGCGCGGTCATTGCGTCCGGGGATGAGCTCGGCCATGTGGATCCCTCGCTCCGCGAGGCGCCCGGCGAGCGCCGAGGGCGGCTCCTCCCAGGGGCACACCGGGTCGGCGCCGTCCGCTAGGGTCGGATAGCAGGGAATGCCGTCCTGCTCGAGGACGAGGCGATATGCGCGGTCGAAGGTGAGCGGTGACTCGGGCACGAACGCGATCCGGCCTGCCTTCATGAGCCGCGAGCGGATCTCGCCCTGAACGGCGGTCGTGTCCTCCGCCGGGGCGGTCGCGGGAGCGCCATAGGCATGTGCCAGCACCTCGGCACGCCGCTCGGGAGCGACCTGGAGGAACAGCGCCTCCTGGAAGGCCATGGCGATGTGGCGCTCCTGGAGTACGACCCACTCCCTCGGGACCCCGGCGCGCTCGGCAACGTCATCGATGATCACCTGGTCGTCGATCGCCGTCCGCAGTCCATGGTCCGCGAAGTGGTCGCGCAGACGCTGGGTGATCTCGCGCGCCCGCACCTCGTCGGCGACCCGCGCCGCACCGGCGATCTCGCGGGCCACCGGCGTGGGTTCCGCGAACGGGCTGATCCCCTTGCCGCAGAGGTAGACGCGGCCGGGATTGCCCGGGTCGTTCACCCTGACCGCCGCATCCACCAGCTCCGGCAGGACGCTGATGAACTCCAGGCCGAACAGCGGGAGGATCCCCGCGGCACGGGCGGCGACGTCGAACCTGGCGTAGACCCGGTGGTCGTGGAAGTTCGATGCGCCAAGCACGCGGACACCTTCGGCAGCGGCCGCGGCGACGGCGTCCTCGGCCGTGGTGAACGCCGAGAAGTTGGGCGGCAGGTGCACGTGCGTGTTGACGATGGGGTGGACCGTCGACCCCTGGTGGCCGCCGGGCGCCGGGTCGCCGTGGTACATCTGCTCGTCCGATCCTTCTGGTCAGGCCCGCCGGGTTCGTGCAGCCGGCTGGAGCACAGTACTTACGGATGTTTGCGATTGCTTGCCAGTATGCGCGGGTTGAGGGTCAAGTGCAAGAGACCGTTGCCTCTCGCCTGGGGCGTCGAGCACATGGCCGATCCGCCACCGGTCGCTCGCGGCTGCGTAGGCGACGCGGAAGCCCGCCCGGGCCGGATTCACGGCGCCCGCGACCGGCGCCCAGTGGCGCGGGCGCCGACGGCCCGCTACGCGAGGATTGTCCCGCGGCTGGGGAGGATCTCGGGGATATGGCCCAATACCTCGAGGAACGCATCGAGCGCAGCCGTCGGCACGGATCCCGACCGCCGGACCGCGATGATCCGGCGGCGCATCGGCCGGACGCCGCGCAGGCCCACGGCCTTGAGCGTGCCGCGAGCGACATCACCGGCGATGGCGGTGTGCGGCAGGAGGGCGACCCCCAGGCCCTGGCGGACCATCTGCTTGGCGGCCTCGATGTTGTCGAGTGAGATCGTGCCGCGCGGCGCGACCCCGGCAGCACGGAAGGCGGCGTTCGTGAGGTCGTAGTAGGAGGAGGTCCGGTCGAACAGGATCAGCGTCGCCTCGGCGAGGCGCGCGAGGTCCAGGACTTCCTGGTGGGCGAAGTCGTGAGCCGGCGGCACGACAAGAATGAGCTCGTCCTCGTAGAGCACGCTCGCCTCGACGCCCGGGTGCTTGAGCTCCCGGATGAGACCGATGTCCAGCTCGCCTCGTGCCGTCGCCTCGACGATCTCCTCAGAATGGCCGGTGCGGACCGTGAGGCGGACGGCGGGCAATCGCTCCACGTACCGGGCGAGGAGCCCCGGCAGCACGTATGTGCCCACGGCGGGCACCGTGCCGATGGTGAGTTGCCCGGCGGACCCGCTCGCGTGCTCGGCAACGGTGGTCCGGCCCTCGTCCATCGCGGCGAGCGCGCGCTCCACGAACGGGAGGAAGGCAGCACCGACCGCGGTCAGGCGCATGCCGCGGTGGGACCGCTCGAACAGCAGCGAGCCGAGTTCCTCCTCGAGACCCTTGAGGCGAGCGGTGAGCGCCGGCTGGGTCACGTGGAGCGCGTCCGCCGCACGGCTGAGGTTGCGTTGGCGGGCGGTCTCGAGGAAACCCTCCAACTGGGCGACAAGCACGGTTCGTGGTCCGCTTCATCAATGGAGTTGATGTACCTGATCGTATCATTCGATTGGACTGATGTACCGGACTCCGTGCAGGATACGGCTCCCGCGAACCCGACGGAAGGAGCCCCCACGATGCCGAAGCAGCCCGAACCCCGCCGCGCCCAGCCCGAACCCGCCGCCACCGCCTGGCCCGCCCCCGGCCTGACGATCGCGCCCTGGGGTTGGACCATTGCCGCCCAGCGCTTCAATCCGGTCGTCTCGCTCGCGCTTGCCGCCGAGTGCGGCTGTCCCGCCGACTGCCTGCGCGACCACGAGAACGAGTAGACCACCCGATGCGAGCCACCCTCGAGATCCGATCCGGCGTCCTGCCCGCGTACGCCGACGTCCTGACGCCGGCCGCGCTGGACGTGCTCGATGCCCTCGCCCCGCTTGACGAGGCCCGGCGCGATCTCATGGCGGCCCGCATGGTGCGTCGGCAGCACCGCGCGGCGACCGGCGAACCCCTGGCCTTCCTCGGCGGGGAGACGCTGATCCCACGCACGTCCATCCGTGTCGCCGATGCCCGCGCCGGGCGCTTCACCGGCGGGCCGATCCCGGGCGACCTGCGCCGTCAGTGGATCCAGGGCACCGGGCCCGCGGCCCGCCCGCGCGCCACGGTCGAGCAGGGGCTGCGCAACGTCGCCTACGCGCTGCTCTCGGGCGCCGACGGCTGGATGTTCGACGGCGAGGACGCCTTGGGCCAGATCGACACGATGTCGCTCGACAACCAGCGCAACCTGCGGCTCGCGTTCGCGATGGACCCGCGGTTCCTCCGCGTAGCCGAGGAGGTCGCCGGCGAGATGAACACCTGGGCGGAGGGATTCCTGGGGCGCCGGATCGTCGACGACCCGCGGGCCCAGCTCGCCGTCACGACGCGGATCTTCCGGGCCCGAGGCCTGCACCTGGACGACCGCCACGTCCGCTGGTCCGATGGGACCGGGCTCTCGGCGTCCATCGTGGACACCGTTCTCTACCTGACGGCGAACGGCGCGACCCTGTGCGAAGAGGGGCGCTCGATCGTCCTCTACCTGCCCAAGATCCAGACCGCCGGGGAGGCCGCGTTGTGGGCCGAGATCCTCGACGCCCTCGAGGTGCAGCTGGGTCTGCCGGCCGGGACGATCCGCGTCTACGTCCTCGTGGAGCAGCTGGAGGCCTCGTTTCAACTGCTCGAGATCCGGGCCGCGCTCGGGGTCCATTTCGTCGGGTACAACACCGGGCGCTGGGACTACATCAACTCGGTCGCGGATGCCCGCCACGGCGACCCGTCGTTCGCCAACCCGAATATCGACGCGGTCGGCATGACCTACTCGTACATGCGCGCGTACGAGGACCGCGTTCGGCGCGCCGTGAACACGCCGGACCGCGACGGCAGGTTCGCGCTGTGGCAGGGCGGCATGGAGGCCCAGATCCCCGTCGGCTCCGCGGTGGGCGTGGAGGCGGCCATGCGCAAGGCCCTTGCCGGCGCCCAGCGGGAACAGCGCGAGGGAGCATCGGGCAAGTGGGTCGCCCACTGGAAGATGGTCCACATCGTCCGCCCCGTCTGGGAGCGCGCCGGCGAGGACAACCAGCTGGGACGCGTGTTCCCAGCCCTCACCCACACGCCTGAGGACGCCGCTGCGCTCACCGCCCTCGAGCCCGCCCCGCGATCCGTGCGCGGTGCCCGGGATCTGCTCTCTGTCGGGCTGCAATACGGGAACGCGTTCCTGCGAGGCTTCCAGGCGGCGGCGCTCAAGCCCGCCGACTTCTTCGGCGACGACGATGTCCTCTATCTGATGGAGGACATGGCGACAGGCGAGATCCGGCTCTCGATCCTCTGGGAGTGGCTCCACAAGGCCGCGCCATTCACCGAGCCCGACCCCGGCACCGGCATCCGCGCCGGCGACCCGCTGACGACGGCGCTGTTCTCCCGGCTGCTCGACGAGGAGCACGCCAAGCTGCTGGCGGCCGACAACCGCGACGTCCACGACGACTCCAAGGTGGCCACGCTGCCGGTCGCGCGGGAGATCGTGGAGGCGTACGTCCTCACCGACACCAAGCCGCCCTGGTACGTCGACCTGCTCAACCTGGAGCTCGGCTCGAACGACATCGCGGTCGCGCGCGAGCGGATTGCGGCGTACATGACCGCACTCGAGCGAGCGGGCGCCCGCCTGACCGCAAACCCCGACTTCGACGTCGAACCCATCCCCGCCTGAGCTGGAGTCGCCCACCATGACCGCCCCCGCCCTCCCACCGACCGACGCCACCGGCGTGCCCGGCCCGGCCACGTCCGGGCCCACGCCCTTCGACGAGGACGTCGCCGCGACCCGTGCCTGGTTCGCGGACACGAGGTTCGCAGGCATCACTCGCCTCCACGCCGCACGCCAGGTCGTGGAGCAGCGGGGCACCATCGCCACGGACCACTCCGTGGCCCGCGAGGCCGCGTCGGCGTTCCACGCTCGCCTGCGCGAGCTCTTCGCGCAGCGCCGGAGCATCACGACGTTCGGGCCGTACTCGCCCGGGCAGGCCGTGGTGATCAAGCGATTGGGCATCGAGGGGATCTACCTCGGCGGCTGGGCCACCTCCGCCAAGGGCTCCGCGACCGAGGATCCCGGCCCCGACCTGGCGTCCTACCCCCTCTCCCAGGTCCCGGACGAGGCCGCGGCTCTCGTGCGCGCCCTCCTGACCGCGGACCGCAACCAGCAGTACCTGCGCTCGCGAATGACCGAGGCCCAGCGCGCCTTGACGCCGGCCGTGGACTACCGGCCGTTCATCATCGCGGACGCGGACACTGGGCATGGCGGCGACCCCCATGTACGCAATCTCGTGCGGCGGTTCGTGGAGGCCGGCGTCCCCGGCTACCACATCGAGGACCAGCGGCCCGGCACCAAGAAGTGCGGCCACCAGGGCGGCAAGGTGCTGGTGAGCTCCAACGAGCAGATCAAGCGCCTAAACGCCGCGCGCTTCCAGCTCGACGTCATGCGCGTGCCGGGGATCATCGTGGCCCGCACGGACGCCGAGGCCGCGAACCTCCTCGAGAGCCGTGCCGACGAGCGCGACCAGCCGTTCATCCTGGGCGTGACCAACCTCGATGTCCCCTCCTACAGGATCGCGTACCTCGCGGTCCTGCGCGCCTTCCACGCAGCCGGCGTCGACGAGCTCAACGGACACCTGTCCTACGCAATCACCGAGGGCGAGTACAGGGCCGCAGATGCGTGGCTGGCACGGACCGGCCTCGCGGCCACGGTGTCGGCGGCCGCCACAACCGAGATCCTCGCCGGAGCAGACGTGGACCTGGTCTTCGAGCGCACGGCCGAAGCGTTCCTCGGGGTCTGGGAGGGCGAGGCAGGCCTCGCGACCTACGCCGATGCCGTCGCTGACCACCTCCGCCAGCGCGAGACCGAGGCCGAAGGCGCGGCGCACGGGCTCACCGCGGATGCGTGGCTCGCGTTCGCGCGGAACGCGTCGCACGCGGTCGCACGTGAGCGGGTCCGGTCGATAGGCCTCGAGGTGGCCTGGGACCCGGAGCTCGCCACGACGCCCGAGGGCTACTACCAGGTCCAGGGCGGGATCCCGTACGCCATCGCCAAGTCGCTGGCCGCGGCGCCGTT
The DNA here is from genome assembly GCA_963713975.1 of uncultured Chloroflexia bacterium. GTDB lineage: Bacteria > Chloroflexota > Limnocylindria > Limnocylindrales > CSP1-4 > CAIXZV01. Next base: position 2,010,607 of record OY970218.1, on the reverse strand, counting down.
CGCGGACCTGCTGTGGATGGAGACGAAGACGGCGGACCTCGAGGACGCGCGACAGTTCGCAGACGCCATCCATGCGGTATTCCCTGACCAGATGCTCGCGTACAACCTCTCGCCGTCCTTCAACTGGGACTCGACGGGCATGAGTGACGACGACATGCGCCGCTTCCCCGAGGAGCTCGGGAAGATGGGCTTCGTCTTCAACTTCATCACGTACGGTGGACACCAGCTCGACGGCGTTGCATCCGAGGAGTTCGCCACCTCGCTGCGCGAAGAGGGGATGCTCGCCCTGGCCCGGCTCCAGCGGAAGATCCGCCTCGTCGAGTCGCCATACCGGACGCCCCAGACGCTGGTCGGCGGCCCGCGACTGGACGCGGCGCTCCTCGCCTCGTCGGGCCGGACGGCCACGACGATGGCGATGGGCAAGGGATCCACGCAGCATCAGCACGCCATCACGACCGAGGTGCCCAAGAAGCTCCTCGAGGAGTGGCTCGCCCTGTGGGCGGACCACAACGGGGTCGATGGCCGGCTCCGGGTCCGGCTGCTCCCGCACCGCGCCGGCTCCGAGCTGCTGGAGCTGTGCCTGGTCGACGGCCGCGACGAGAAGCTGGCGGCCGTGGTCTTCGCGCCCATCCACGACCGGCGCGGCCGCTCCATCCTGTCGGTGCGCGACCAGGACACCTTCGACCCGTCTCTGCGCCGCAAGCGCCTCATGACACTGATCCACCTGTACCTGATCCACCGCTACCGGGCGGACACGGTCCACTACGTGAGCCCCACGGCGGACAACCAGATCCAGACCGAACGGATGCAGGCGCAGGGGATCTACGGCGACGTCAGCACGGAGGTCGGCCAGATCATCGTGGCGGACGTGAACCCGGCGCGGATCGCCGAGCTCCTGGCGGCCGACCGGGACGCACTGGCGCAGCTGATCCGCGCAGCGAGCTAGGGTCCCGCACCGCTGATCGCTGGTGAGATGGCGCTGGCGGTCAGGCTCAACGGCTCCAGATCACCAGCCGTGATACGACGGGCTCAGGCTCTTGCCAGCCCGCGAACGACTTGCGAACCGGGACACTAAGGCGCCCACGCCGTAGGGAATGCTGTCGTGCTCGACGACCTGCCTGCGGGGCGTTGAGCGCCACGCTTGTGACCATGAGACTGGTCACGAGCAGTTGCGGACGCTCGGCGGCCGGGACCTGGCAACCGGGCTCCGCGGTCGTCTTGCGTGACCGACGCCACTGACCTCGCCCGACCGGACCAGCGCGGACGTTGCGATACCTGAATCGCTCGTTTGAGCACTTGACGCTCATTTGATTGAGTCGTAGGATCAACGCATGGTCTCCGAGACCCACGCCCCGGCATCGCGCCTGCACCTCGTCAACACGGTGCTGGCCTGCCGGCGCTACTACCTCGACGGCGCCAGCAAGAGCGAGATCGCGGCCGAGCTCGGCATCTCGCGCTTCAGGGTCGCCCGGCTGCTGGAGCAGGCCCGCCGCGACGGGATCGTCCGGATCGACATCGACCCGCTCCCGGAGCTGGACCTCGCGCTCGCGGACGAGGTCGCCCGGAGGCACGGGATCCGCGGCGCCGTCGTCGTCCGCACTATTGCGGGCCCTGACGAGCTCCGCGCGGCCCAGTTGGGCCGTGCCGCAGCAGCCGTCCTCGCCGACACGCTCGAGGCCTCGGATGTCCTGGGGATCTCGTGGGGTCGAACGCTGCACGCGATGGTTGAGCAGCTGCCACGCCTGCCCGCCTGCTCGGTCGTCCAGCTCGTTGGCAGCGTCCCGACCCTCGAGCTGGACGTGAACTCCCTGGAGCTCGTGCGTCGCATCGCGGAGCGGGCGACGGGGCCGGTCTTCCCACTTCATGTTCCCCTGCTCGTGCAGGACCCGGATATGGCCCAGGCCTTGATGCAGGACGCGATGGCGTCCAAGAGCGTGGGCATGTTCGACTCCCTCACTCGTGCGGCCGTAGGCATCGGGGCATGGCTCCCGGGCGGGTCGACGATCCGCGCGGCCCTCTCCCCGGACGATGCCAGGGCCGTGGATGGCGCGGGCGGCGTCGCTGACCTGTGCTCGATCGTGCTCGATGCGAACGGCAGCCCGGTCGCGGCCGCCGGCCTGCCGGACCGCTGTATCGCCATCCGCGAGGACCAGCTGCGCAGGGTCCCCGACGTCATCGCCGTCGCCGACGGGGCCGGCAAGGTCCCCGCCATCCGGGCAGCGCTCCGGAGCGGCCTCATCCATCGCCTCGTCACCACCGAGGACACCGCCCGCCTGCTGCTTGCAGGCTGACCAGTTCCAGGAGCCCAGCCGATGACTACCGAGACCGTCTACCGCAGCGACACCCGCCCCGACTTCGCGCCGTTCGAGGAGTCGCTGGGCGTGATCCGTGGCTTCACCTATGCCGGCGACCTGGCCGGCGAGGTGGCGTCGGGGGCGCTCGACAAGGTGCAGGCCCTGGGCCTGCTGGACGACATGCTGGCCATCCGCGAGATGGAGGAGATGATCGTCCGGCTGCGCTCCGGAGGCGGCTACGAGCCCCTCCCCGGCTACGACTACCGGGGCCCGACGCATGTCTCGATCGGACAGGAGGCATCGGCCGTCGGCGCGTCGTCCGTCCTGCGGGTGACGGACAACGTGACCAGCTCCCATCGCGGCCACGGCGACGCGATCGCGAAGGGCTTCTCTGCCCTGCGCCAGATGACCGATGAGGAGCTGCGCTCGCGGACCGGGTCGGCCGCCGATGCGACCCGCGACGTCCTGCTCGAGACCGCGCTCGAGGAGCACGTCTACCGGGTGATCGCGGAGCTCTTCGGCAAGGACGAGGGTTACAGCCGCGGGCGGGGCGGCGGCATGCACATCGGCGACTTCTCGACCGGCAACCTGGGTGCCAACGCCATCGTCGGCGGCTCGGTCCCGATCGCGACGGGCGCGGCCATGGCCCGCCGCTACGAACGCTCCGACGCGGTGGTGTGCTGCTTCGCGGGCGACGGGGCTTACGCCAACGGCGTGGTGCTCGAGTCGCTCAACTGGGCAGCCCAGCACCAGTGGACCAACCACCTGGCCGGGGACATCCCCTACGGCCTGCCGATCATCTTCTTCATCCAGAACAACCACTACGGCATGACCCATCGCACCGACGACGAGGTGATGGGCATCGCCCATCTCGCGCGTCGAGCCGCCGGGTTCGCCACGAACAACATGCATGCCGAGGTGGTGAACGGCATGGACGTCCTCGCGGTCCGCGACGCCGTCACCCGGGCCGCGGAGCTCTGCCGGGCCGGCGAGGGCCCGGTCCTCATCGAGGCGTCCACCTACCGCTACTACGGCCACTCGCTCTCGGACCCGCGGAACGAGTACCGCACCCGCGACGAAGAGGCTGCCTGGAAGGCGGCGGACCCGATCGAGCGGCTCAAGGGCCAGCTGGTCGAGACCGGCGTCGCCACGGCCGAGGAGGTCGCTGCCGTCGTCGCCGGCGTCGCCGACCGCAACGCCCGCGCTGCCGTCCGCGCCGCCGCAGCGACCGACCCGGATCCCGCCACGCTGCTCGACCTGCTCTACACCGACGGCACGTCCGAGACGCTCCCCGAGGGCGCGGGCGACGTCGTCCTGGCTGCGGAGCCGCCCGTCGCCAAGCGCGACGCCGAGGGCCGGATCCTGTACCGCGATGCGCTGCGCGAGGCACTCGTGGAGGAGATGCGCCGTGACAAGCGGGTCATCTTCTACGGCGAGGACGTTGCCGACTACGGCGGTGCCTTCAAGCTCACCAAGGGCCTGGTCGAGGCCTTCGGGCGGGACCGGGTGTTCAACACCCCGATCTCCGAGGCGTGCATCTGCGGAACCGCCGTCGGGGCGGGCATCGCCGGCCTGCGGCCGGTGGTCGAGCTGATGTACATGGACTTCGCGCTGATGTCCTCCGACCAGATCGCGAACCAGGCCGCCAAGTGGCACTACATGTCGGGCGGCCAGGTGGAGGTCCCGGTCGTCATCCGCTGCTCCGTCGGCGCCGGCAAGGGCTACGGCGGCCAGCACTCGCAGAGCCTGGAATCCCTGTTCACCCACATCCCGGGACTGTGGGTCGTCTACCCGGCCACGGCCGCGGACGCCAAGGGCCTGCTCAAGAGCGCGATCCGGACCAACAACCCGGTCGTGTTCGTCGAGAGCCAGGGCCTCTACGCAACCAAGGGCGAGGTGCCCGAGGAGGAGTACACGGTCGAGATCGGCAAGGCTCGCGTCGCGCGCGAGGGCACGGACGCCACGATCGTCGCCTGGGGCCCGGCCGTGCCGGACGCGCTCGCCGCGGCGGACGTGCTGGCCACCGAGCACGGTGTTTCGACCGAGGTCATCGACCTGCGCAGCCTGGTCCCGCTGGACATGGACACCATCCTCGCCTCCGTCCGCAAGACGGGCCGGGCCGTTGTCGCCGCCCAGGCCGTCCTGACCGGCAGCTTCGTCAACGAGATCGTCGCCCGCATCCAGATCGAGGCCTTCGACGACCTCGATGGACCCGTGGGGCGGATCGGCGCGGCAGCGGGCATCAGCCCCCAGGCCGAGGGCCTCGAGCAGGCCTTCCTGCCGAACACCGGCGACATCGTCGCCGCCGTGGCCGCCCTGATCTGATCCGACTCCGTCAAGCAGCATCGAGCGCCGAGGAACAAGACCGATGGCCCATCCGATCCTGATGCCGAAACCCGGCCAGATGACCGAGGAGTGCGTCCTCACCCTCTGGCGCATTGAGGTGGGCGACCCGGTCCACCGCGGCGACGTCCTGTTCGAGATCGAGACCGACAAGAGCGCGATGGAGGTCGAGACCTTCGAAGAGGGCGTCCTCCTCGCCAAGCTCGTTGCCGACGGCGAGACGGCACCCGTGAACGCCGTGTGCGGCTGGATCGGCGAGGCCGGCGAGGCCGTCCCCGAGGCGCCAGAACCGGCGCCAGCGCTCGTCCCGGCGGCCGAGGCTGCAGCGGCCCGGCCGACTCCGGTGGCCGCAGGCGCCACGCCGACCGCCGCAGCGCCTGCGGCGGCGGCATCGTCCACCCCGGCTGCTCCCGTCGCGGACGGCCAGAAGCTCAGGATCAGCCCCAGGGCCAGCCGGCTCGCGGCCACGGCCGGACTCGATCCCCGAACCCTGACCGGGACCGGTCCCGGCGGTCGGATCGTGGAGCGGGATGTGCAGGCGGCGGTGGACGCCGCCGCCACGGCACCTGCCCCGGCGCCGACGGCATCCCCTTCGGCCGGATCGGTCGCGGCGCCCGTCGCCCCGATCGCCGTGCCCCCCGCCGAGGGCGAGGAGGAACCCAGGCCGCTGAGCCGCATGCGCCGCACCATCGCTGCGCGGCTGACCAACAGCTGGCAGACGACCCCCCATTTCACGGTGACCGTCGCCGTGGACGTCACCAGGGTGATGGCCCTGCGCGCGGAGCTCAAGGCGGAGGGTCACGCCCTCACCGTCACGGACTTCGTGCTCGCCGCCACCGCCCAGACCCTCGCGGAGTTCCCGGACGTCAACTCCCGGACCGATGGCGAGCAGGTCTTCCCCCGACGCCGCGTCCACCTGGGCGTCGCGGTCTCCGTTCCCGCTGGCCTCGTCGTGCCGGTCGTCCGCGACGCCGATCGGATGACGATCGTCGAGCTGCACGACCGCGTCGGGGCGCTGGCCGCCGCTGCCCGCGAGGGCACCGTCGCGGTGGACGACCTCGTCGGTTCCACCTTCACGGTGAGCAACCTGGGCATGTTCGGCGTCGATGAGTTCAGCGCGATCATCAATCCCGGTGAGGCCGCGATCCTCGCGGTCTCGTCGGCCGTGGCGACCCCGGTCGCCGTCGATGGCGGCATCGGAATCCGGCAGGTCATGAAGCTGACCCTGTCGGCCGACCACCGCATCGTCGATGGAGAGATGGGCGCCCGGTTCCTCAACGCGCTCCGCCGTCGCCTCGAGGACGTTCGTGCATTCCGGGACGAGGTCGCGAACGCCTGAGCCCGTTGGGCCGGTTGCGGCACCGCGGCAGTCGAAGCACACAGACGCCGGCGGCTGGAACCGCGGCTGACGCTTGCCATCCAGCAATGGCTGTTCGATAGTTGCAACTCGACCGTGATCGGCCGGCGCGACCTCCCGGCACCCGGGCTGGGACAGCCGGCGCATGTGGAGCGGCGACGGAGGAACCGGACATGGAGTCCGACGCCCGCTCGTGGTGGGCCACGTTGCGTGAGGTGCTGCCCGAAGGCGACATCCTCGCGGTGACCGTCGCGGCCGAGCTGGACGAGGCCGTGGACGAGGTGCGGCCGAGCGTGATGATCACGCTGCTGGTCGGATCGGTGTCGGCGTCGCTCGACGACCTCCGGGCCGTGCTCGACGTCGAGCGCACCCAGGCCGGGCGGCCGGCGGACCTGCGCCGCCGTGAACGGAGGGGGAACGCATCATCCCTCGATGGCCTGCTCGCCGAGGCGACGCGTCTGGCTGATCGCGACGCGCTGGATGTCGCGGCGGCGATCGCGATCCAGCGCGCGGCCGGCGCCGTCGCCGCGCGGTCCGGCAGGCGTCTCGCCCTGTACCTCGCGCGCCTCGCGGCGACCCGCCGTCTCATCTGGGGCCACTGCGTTGATGCGGCGCGGGCGGGCCGGCTCGGCGGCGCCGACCTCGGCGAGCTCGGCCGCTGGATCTTCATGTGGACCGAGGTGACGACGCTCGTCGTGACCGACGGCTATCGCACCGAGGAGCGCGACATCCTCGCCCGCGACGCGCAGGCCCGTCGCGGTGCGCTCCAGGAGATCCTGGGCGTCATCCCCGCGGACGCCCTCACGACCGCCAGGCTGCGGCGGGTCGCCGTCCGGTTCGGCCTGGATCCCGACTCCTCGCTGCACCTGGTGGTCGTCGCTCCCCGCCCCGAGGCGGATCCGACGCCGGATCGCACGGGGATCGACCAGGACGACCTGGAGATCCTCGCCGGGCGGATCGGCCACCTGCTCGGTTCCGCCGCGGCAGGCGCGGAGGGGGCCGGGGCGGGCATCCGGCTGCCGGTCGTCCTGCCGATGCGCGGCCGGATCGTGATCCTGGCCCGGGCCGACCATCCCAGCCCGGGCCGGATCACCCGTGCCCTGGACAACGTCCTTGGTGGCCGTTCGGCGGTCAGGGCCGCCGGTGGCGGCGCCACGGAGACCGGTCCCTCGGCGTGGGTCGCCGTCGGATCCCCGGTCATCGATGCCGTCGAGCAGCTGGCCGACACCCTCGCCGACCTCATCGATGCCACGCGGACGGCGGAGGACGTGGGCCTGCGGGGATGGGTCCCGGATCCCGGGCACCTGGCCGTCGAGCGCCTGCTGCTGGCCCAGCGGGACCTGGGCGAGGCCGCCATCGAGCATGAGCTGGGGCCGCTCCTCGCGGACGAGCGCCTGGGCCCGGAGCTGGTGGAGACGCTGCAGGTGTACTTCGACGCCGGCGAGAACATGCGCGAGACCGCGCGCCGCCTCCATCTCGCCAACCGGACGGTCGCCTACCGGCTGGAGAAGGTCGAGACCCTGCTGGGCGGGCCGCTGGACGACGCATCACGGCGCCGGCTGGCGGTGGCGCTGCTCGTCCGACGCCTGCAGGGCGGGGGCCGCTGACGGCGCCATGCTCGCCACCCTGATCGTCAGCCCCTTCGCCTCACGGGTCCGGGACGCACGGGTCCGTGCCCGGGTCACGAGCGCCGCCGTCGCCGCCATGAGGGACCGTGGCGCCAGCGAGGTCGAGGTCATGGAGGCGGGCGATCCGGCAACGATCCGGGCCGCGAGCGAGGCGGCGGTCCGGGCCGGCTGCGGGCTCGTGGTGCTGGCCGGCGGTGACGGGACGGTGCGCGACGCCTCGGCGCCGCTCGCCAGCACGGGGATCGCAATCGGGATCGTCCCGTGCGGCACGGGCAACCTGTACGCCACCGCGATCGGGATACCCCGGGGCCTCGACGACGCGGTGGCCGCGATCCGGACCGGCAGGCCCGCTCCACACGACCTGGGCGTGGTCCGGCTCGCAGCGTCGTCGGCACTCGCTGGCGCGACGGCTTCGGCGGAGGAGCCGATGGCGTTCGTGGCCGCCTGCGGCACCGGGCTTGACGCGAGGCTCATCGCGGCGACGTCGCGGGAGTCGAAGCGCCGCTACGGGGTCGCGGCCTACTTCCTGTCGGCCAGCCGCCTGCTCGGACACCTCGCGCCGCAGCCGACCATCCTCACCGTCGACGGCGTGCGCACCGAGCTCGAATCCGTGGTCGTCCTGGTCGCCAACTGCGGCGAGCCGATCCCGGGAGTCCTGCGCCCCCGCCTGCCCATCGAGCCGGACGACGGCAGGCTCCATGTCTTCGTGCTGCCCAGGGGCGGGATCGTCGGCGGCATCCGGGGGGTGCTGGAGCTGATGACGGCCGAGGCCGCGGGTATCTCACCCTCGGGGGCGGCGATCCGCCTTGCAGGAACCTCCGTGCAGGTCGAGGTGGCCCCCGCAGGCCCGATCCAGGTCGACGGCGACGCGTTCCCGCCCGCGACGCTCGATGCGACGCTCCTCCCCGGCGCACTGGCCGTCATCCGGCCCGCGTCCCGCCCCCACGGCCGGTGACTCGGCCGCGGCGGCCGGCTCCAGGTGTTGAAGGTCGGACCCACCGTGGCGCTGCTGGTGGTCGGCTACCTGGCGATCGAGTCGTTCGCCCAGCGCAACGTCGAGACGCTCCTGCTCCGGGTCACGGTGGGGCTCGCGGTCGTGTCGGCGGTGCTGCTCGGCTCCTACTACGCGCGGGAGCTGGTGCTCCTGAGCCTGGGCGCCCTGGGTGTGTTTATCCTCCTGGACAACATCCGCGAGCTGACGCGCCGCTAGTCCATCGGACCCACGCCCTGCATCGACAATGCAACGCAGAAGGCCGGCCGCCGCTCGGGGTAACGGCAGCCGGCCCGCGCCAACCGGTTGGGATGGCGTGCTGAGAATGTCATCCGCGGCCCGCCGGACCAAGGTCCGGACCGTGCAGGACGCATCGCAATCGCCTGCAACGTTGCGGCAAGCCGTGACCCGGGGCGCCCCCCATCGCCCGCTCAGTGGATGGAGGCGGCGCCCTCCAGCTCCTCGAACGTGATGCAGTCCTCGACCGGGCACACGTACTGGCAGAGCTTGCAGCCGACGCAGTAGTCGTCCTCGACCATCAGCCGCGTCGTCCCGCCGGCATCCTCGAAGCGGATCGCCTGGTGGGCACCGTCGTTGCAGGCCGTGTAGCACAGGTTGCAGTGGACGCAGAGATCCTGGTCGATCTTCGCGAGCAGCCGGAACTCCTGGTCCAGGTGCCCCCAGTCGGTGATCGTCGGCAGCGCCTTGCCAACGAGCTCCGACGGGCTGTGGAGGCCCTTCGCGCGGAGGTACGTCGAGAGGCCGTCCACCAGGTCGTCGATCAACCGGAACCCGTAGTGCATGACGCTGGTGCCGACTTGCACGGTCGTCGCACCCACCAGGAGGAAGTCCACGGCATCACGCCAGGTCTCGATGCCACCGATCCCCGAGACCGGGAGCCGGACCTCGGGGTCGGCTGCCACCTGGGAGACCATGTTGAGCGCGATGGGCTTGACCGCCGGACCGGCGTAGCCGCCGTGCGATCCCTTGCCCCGGACGTCGGGCAGCGGCGCCCAGCTGTCGAGGTTGATGCCCACCAGCGAGCTGATCGTGTTGATCAGGGCCACTCCGTCGGCGTTGGCCGCTCGAGCCGCCCTCGCCGGGAAGCGGATGTCGGTGACGTTGGGCGTGAGCTTGACCAAGACGGGCATCTCGGCCTTCTCCATCACCCACTCGGTGATCATCTGGACGTAGTCGGGAACCTGCCCGACGGCCGCGCCCATGCCGCGCTCGCTCATCCCGTGGGGACAGCCGAAGTTGAGCTCGTAGCCATCGGCGCCCGTGTCGTTGCACTTGGCCAGGATCTCGTGCCACGCCTCACGCTTCGCCTCGACCATGAGGCTGATCACGACGGCGTTGTTGGGATAGCGCTTCTTGACCTCCCGGATCTCCGCGATGTTGACGTCGGTCGGGCGGTCGCTGATGAGCTCGATATTGTTGATGCCGACCACCCTGCGGCCGTGGTAGTCGAAGGTGCCGAGCCGGGCCGTGACGTTGCGGATCGGCTCGCCGACGGTCTTCCAGACGGCGCCGCCCCAGCCCTCGTCGAATGCCCGCATGACCATCTCGGCGTTGTTGCTGATCGGGCAGCTGGCCAGCCAGAAAGGGTTCGGGCTGCGGATGCCGGCCATGTCCGTGAACAGGTCCACGCCCGGGACGGTGGCGTTGGCCGGGTTGACCGGAACGATGCGCGACCCGCCGAGGCCGAGCGCGTCCACGATCGAGCGGGCGGCCAGCTTGCCGGCCTGGACCGCGTTGACGACCTCCGCGCCACCGCTGGTGATGTCGCCGATCGCCCAGATCTTGGCGTTCGAGGTCCGGCCGGTGGCCGGATCGGCGGCCGCGACCCCGTCGCGGACGACCACGTCGAGCGACGCGAGCAGGCCGCTCATCGCCGCGGGACCATCCTGGCCGACCGCCCGGACGACGACGTCCAGCGCGACCTCGAGCCTGGATCCCTCGACCGGAATGGGCCGGCGGCGGCCCGACGCATCCGGCTCGCCAAGCGTCATCGTCTCGAACGTCGCCCCGCAGACGCGGCCGTCACCCAGGATCTCCACGGGTGAGGCCAGCCAGCGAACCACGACGCCCAGCGATCGAGCCAGGGCGATGGCGTGCGGATAGGCCGGGCTCTCGGCGGCGCTCCGCCGGTAGAACAGGGTCACCTCGGACGCACCCAGCCGCACCGCCGCGGCCGCGGCATCGAACGCCGTGCTGCCACCGCCGATCACGCCCACACGCCGGCCGGACAGGGTGTCCGGCGCCTCACCATCGATGGCCTGCCCGATGAGCGTCAGCGCGTCGACGACACCATCCTGGTCCTCGCCGGGGATCCCCAGGCGCCGCCCGTGACCCAGGCCCACCGCCAGCACGACCGCGTCGTTCCCGGCGACCAGCGCCTCGGCCTCCACGTCCCGCCCAACGGTCGTGCCCAGCACGAGCTGTGCGCCGGCGCGCTCGATCTCGGCGACCTCGAGCTCGACCAGTTCCCGCGGCAGGCGCCAGGGCACGATGCCATGGTCGCCGAGGCCACCCGCTCGCGGCTTCGCGTCGTAGAGCGTCACCCCGACCCCGGCCTTGCGGAGCTCCGCCGCACAGGCCAGGCCCGCCGGCCCGGCGCCGATGATCGCGGCACTCACACCGGCCTCATCGCCGGGCACGAAGAACGCGTGCCCCGCCGCCGCGTACGACTCCACGGCGTGGCGCTGCAGGCGTCCGATGGCGATCGGGTGATCCATCTCGTTGCGCACGCATGCGCCCTCGCACAGGCGCTCCACGGGACACGCGGCCCCGCAGGTGGCGCCGAGCGGGTTGGCGGCCAGGATCGTCCGGGCGCTGCCCTCGAGGTTGTCGGTCGCGATCTTGCGGATGAAGGAGGCGACGTCGATGGACGTCGGGCACGCGCGCGTGCACGCCGCATCGTGGCAGTAGAGACATCGCTCCGCCTCGGTCCGGGCGGCGCTCGCAGTCATCGGGGGCAGCGGACGGAACGGTTCGGGCGCACGCCCGGTGGACGCATCGACGGACATGGCTGCTGGACCCTCGGTCGGATCGCCGGCGGACGGCGAAGGGATGGACGCTCCCCGCCATTCTTCGCGCGATTGCCCCATCACCCGACGGCCAAAGCGACCGACGCATGGGGGCCGAAGGGCTCAGCCCTGTGTCGCACCTGCGAAGATGGCCGAGTGAACCGCACCATCGACTGGGTGGCCGGCGAGATCCACCTCATCGACCAGACGCGCCTCCCGGACGAGTTCGTCGTGCTCCGGATCGCCACGCTGGACGACCTGGTCGCCGCCATTGCCAGCCTTGCCGTCCGGGGCGCTCCCGCGCTCGGCGTCGCTGGCGGCATGGGCGTCGCCCTCCTGGCAGGCCTCCACCCGACCGATCCGGCGGCCGTGCGCGAGGGAGCTGCCCGGCTGCGTGCCGCCCGACCGACCGCCGTCAACCTGGCCTGGGGCACCGACCGCGTCCTTGCCCGACTGGACGAGGGGCGGGGCGCCGTGCTTGCCGAAGCCCTGGCGATCCGGGACGAGGACATCGCAGCCTGCACGGCCATGGCGACTCGCGGTGCCGATCTCGTCCGGTCGCTGGTGGCGCGCCCGCACGCGCGCGTGATGACGATCTGCAACACCGGGGCGCTGGCCGCGGTCGAGCGCGGCACGGCCCTGGGCGTGGTCGGCGAGCTGCACGCACGCGGAATCCTGGAGGAGGTGCTCGCGCTGGAGACGCGGCCACTACTCCAGGGCGCCCGGCTGACCGCGTGGGAGCTGGTCCGGATGGGCGCCCCGTTCCGCCTGCTCGTCGACGGTGCGGCCGCGTCCGTCCTGGCGCGCGGCTTCGCCGACGCCGTGCTCATCGGAGCGGATCGGATCACCGCGAACGGCGACACGGCGAACAAGGTCGGCAGCCTCGCCCTCGCGCTCGCGGCCAACCACGCCGGAGTCCCGTTCATCGTGGTGGCACCGGAGACCACCATCGACCCCGCGACATCGGATGGGGCCGGTATCGAGATCGAGGAGCGAGCGCCCGAGGAGGTCACCTCGGTCCGCGGAGTCCGCATCGCGCCGGGCGGGACCCGCACGCTGAACCCCGCCTTCGACGTGACGCCGGCCGGCCTGATCACCGCGATCGTCACCGACAGTCGAGTGATCCGGACCGACCACGGCGAGGTTCCCGTCCGGACGCAAGCATAGGCAACGCGCGTCAGGGGTACAGGCAACGGCCGTTGCCGATTCCGACCTGCGTTGGTATCCCACCTGATGGTCGTGGGGTCAGTTGGGCACACCCGGAGGCGAATCTGCTCGCCGAGGCGATCTGCCGAATGCCGGACAAGTCACCGACGATGGCCTCATCGACTGCAAGTGGCAGCCGATGGACGGCGGGAGCACTCGAAAATGCAGATCAACGAACTCACGGAGAGCATTGCGCTCATCGTGCCGATGTTGTTCCTGGTTGAGGGGATCGTCGCCCTCGTCGTGTGGTTTGCCCTGGGCTCGAAGGGCGGCCGTGGCGCGCGGATCGCGGCCTGGCTGGGTCTTGTCACCCTGACGCTGTGGTGCGGGTCCGCGGTGGCGTTCGTGGTCCTCAACCTCGTCTACTTCACCTTCGGGTCGCAGGCCACGATCCTGGCCGCCGGCGCGGTGGCGGTGTTCATGATCGCGATGCCGTTCGGGTGGGCATACGTCGTCCGCAACCGGCATCAGGACACCGACGCCGGGCCCCAGGCCCACTGACGCTGCATCCGATGGCCACCATGCGCGAGCCGAAGTCCGATGGCGCCACCGATGCCACCCGCCTGGGCGTGATGCTCGCGGTCGTCGACTTCCCGATGCTGAGCTCGGCCCTCCGGTCGGTCATCGACCGCGAGCCCGACATGCGCGTCATCGGCGAGGTTCGGGATCGCGAGGCGATCGCTGAAGAGGCCCGGGCAGTCAGCCCCGACGTGATCGTCCTGGAGTGCGAGAGCGCGGGCGGCTTCGCGTGCGGCACCTACGACGTGATCGAGGCGATCCACGCCGCCTGTCCCGACACCAAGATCATCGCCCTTGACTGCCGCTGCGCAACGGAGCAGTTCTCGATCGCGCTCAAGGCCGGCGCCAACGGCTTCCTCACCCGCGAGGCCCAGCAGGACGACCTCGTGGGTGCCGTGCGGAGCGTGGCCGCCGGTCACACCTGGGTGAGTCCCGCCATCGTCACCCGCATGGTGGACACGTACGTCCGTCGCAGCCCCGACGCGGCGCTCGACGACCCCTACGAGGCGCTGAGCGAGCGCGAGCGCCAGGTCCTCCTGATGGCCGCACTCGGCCACACGACGCGCGACATCGCGCGGACGCTGCAGCTGTCCGAGCAGACCGTCCACTACAACCGCGCCAACGTCATGGAGAAGCTCGGCCTGCACGATCGCGTCGAGCTCCTGCGCTACACCGTCCGGCGCGGCCTCCTGAACCCATCGACGCTGTGAGCATCACCATGCGTCTCCGCCGCATCTGGGACTCCGTCAGGCCGCGCACCCGGCGGGGGGGGTACCTGGCTGCCGCTGCCATCGTGGCCGGCGGCGCCGCCATCTCGCTCGCGCTGTTCGCGGGGGCGGCGATCGCGTGGAACCCCTACCTCGACTACTCGGTCAACACCGACACCAACGCCAGGCAGTGGGCAGCCCAGCCGCTGTCCTACGCGAGCTCGTCCGTTTGCGGCGCCTGCCACGGTACGGAGCAGATCCGCCTGGTCTCGACCGCCCACGAGGGCATCGGCTGCCAGAGCTGTCACGGTGCGCTGGCCGAGCACGTGGAGGCCGGCGAGGGCACCACCGCCGAGTCGGTCAAGGTGCGCGTTCCGACTGATGAGGTCTGCGTCCGCTGCCACACCCAGGCGACGGGCAGGCCCGAGGCGATCCGGCAGATCGTGCCGGCCCAGCACTACGTGTCCTCCTGTCTCGAGTGCCACGAGCCGCATGCCGGCACGGCCAACCGGCCGCCCGTGGTGCTGCACCCGCTCGAGGACCTGCCGCCCTGCCTGACCTGCCACGGTCCCGAGGGGTTCAAGGCTCGCAACCAGCGCCACCCGGCCGGCTCCGAGGACGATCAGCGATGCCTCGAGTGCCACGCCGCCGGTCGCGGGCCTGTCCTGGCGCCCGAAGACAGCCAGGTGTCCGGATGACCGACGCACCCACGCCCCGGGACGTACCCGAGAGCGTCTCCGATAGCGCGCCCGTGGAGGCGCCCGCGCCCCAGCCGGTGGCCGTGCCCCAGCCGGTGGCCGCGGCGCCAGGCGATGCGGACCTCGTCCCGCTCGCCGAGCTCGCGCCCGCCATCAGCGAGGCCTCCGTCAGCCGCCGCGCGTTCCTCGGCTTCGGCCTGGCGGTGACGGGCGGCATCGTCGGTGCGGCTGCCCTTGGCAGCTACTTCCCGGTGTTCGCCGACGAGGCACCCGCGATCGCTCCGATCACGTATGACCCGACGGGCAAGCAGTGGGTCTACGTCGTCGACACGGCATCGTGCATCGGCTGCGGGCTGTGCGTCGCCGCGTGCAAGGAAGAGAACCACGTCCCCAAGGAGCCCGAGTACACCCGTACCTGGATCGAACGCCACACGACCACGGCCGACGGCACCGTCTACGTGGACTCGCCCGACGGGGGCATCGACGGCTTCCCGGCCGACTCCACGGCGCCCGGCGCCGCCGGCCAGCCGGTGGAGTCCTCGTTCTTCATGCCACGCCTGTGCATGCAGTGCGCCAACTCGCCGTGCACCGTCGTCTGCCCGGTCGGCGCCACGTACAAGACCGAGGACGGCGTGATCCTGGTGGACGCGCGACGGTGCATCGGGTGCGGCTACTGCGTCGTCGCCTGCCCCTACGGCGCCCGCTATATCGTCCCGGCCGGCGAGCTTGCCCCCAACGACACGCCGGGCGTCGCCGACAAGTGCACCTGGTGCTATCACCGCATCACCCGCGGCCAGCAGCCGGCGTGCGTCGAGGTCTGCCCGGTGGGAGCCCGCAAGTTCGGCGACGCGGCGGACCCCGACAGCGAGATCGCGACCATCATGCGCGAGCAGCAGCCGCAGCAGTATCGCCCTGAGCACGGCACTGATCCCCGCGTGTACTACCTCGGCCCGGTCACCGAGGAGGCCTGACGCGATGCACGCCACCACGCACCCGCTGGAGCTCCACGTCCTGGACTACCAGGTGCCGCTGGCCCCGAGACCGGCCGCTCGAGCGCTGGTCCACGAGATCTCGAGCATGCCGGTCGCCCTCCAGGCGTGGCTCGGCTTCCTGCTCGCGATCATCACGGTCGGCGCCGTCGCCGCCGTGGTCGCCATCCCGCCCGGCTGGGAGGTCTTCGGGACCACGCCCGCCTTCGAGTGGGGGCTGATGATCATCGGCTACGTGTTCTTCGCGATCATGACCAGCGGCCTGTGCCTGGCCTCGTCGCTGGGCACGGTGTTCGGGATCGAGCGATTCCGACCGTTCGAGAAGCGTCACGCGATCCTGGCGGTCCTCTCGCTGTCGACCGCGTTCCTGATCATCGCCCTCGATCTCCACTACCCGGTGCGGATGGTCTTCGGGGCCATGCTCGTTCCGTCGCCCAGCTCGCCGATGTGGTGGATGGGCGTGTTCTACGGCCTGTACCTGGTGGTGCTCCTGGTCGAGGTGTGGAGCATGTTCACCGATCACCCCAAGATCCACCAGTACGCCTGTACCGCGGCCGCCTGCGTGGCGATCCTCGCCCCCGCGACGCTGGGCGCCGTGTTCGGGGTCCTCGGCGCGAAGGCGTTCTGGGACGGCCCGTTCACCCCGATCACCATGGTTGCCTCGGCCTTCCTCGCGGGGACGGCGCTCCTGGGCATCGTCTTCTACTTCGTCCACCGGCTGCGGCTGGCGGACTTCGAGCACGCGGCGTCCGTGGCCCTGCCCTCGGTCCGCGTCCTGCTGGCGGTCGGCCTGGCCGCCGTCGGGGCGCTGCTCGTCCGCCAGATGGCGGTCGGGCTCGGTGGCGAGGTCCGAGGGCTGCGCGAGGCCACCGTGGCGCTGGTCGGCGGGCCGCTCGCTCCCATGTTCTGGCTGCGCGTGATCGGGGGCCTGGTGATCCCGGCCGTCCTCATCGCCCTGCCGCTCGCCCGCCGGCCTCAACCGGTGTTCGCCGCAAGCGTGCTCGTGCTCGTGGGGATCTTGCTCGACCGATTCCTGTTCGTCGCGGCGGGCCAGATCGCGCCGATCACGGCGGGGGCGGGGACGGTCTCGTACCCCTACGCGGTCTACGTCCCGACCCCGGTGGAGATGGCCATCATGGCCGGCGCCGGAGCCGTCATGGCCCTGGGCTATACGCTCGCCGAGCGGTACCTGGACATGGGTGAGGGTGACGTCCACGTCTTCTTCGCCTTCCCCTGGATCAAGCAGCACCACGACCACGATGAGGCACCGGTCGCCGCCGATGGAGAGCTCGGGGTGGCGGCCGCCTCGGGCACGGCCCCGCGGGGGGTGGAGTCGTGATCCGCAGCGTCGCGAAGTACGCGTTCCGCATCGCCGCCGCGACCCTGACGCTGGGCATCCTGATCGTCGGGACATTCCTGGTCCTGGTTGCCGTCCCCGATCTGGCCGAGACCACGGCGACGGTACCGTCGCCCACACCGGCGCCCCGCCCGTCGGCGAGCCCGAGATCGGCGATGGCCCTCGCGCCCGTCGGAATCGAGATGCCCGCCGATGCGAACTGCAACGCATGCCACATGACGACCTCGGGCACGGTCGGCACCCGGCCGATCCCCGTGATGGCACATCCGCTCACCGGGTGGCGCAACTGCACCGCGTGCCATACCGAGGGCAGCCTGGTCAAGACGGCCCCGGGCCACACGAGCCTGCACAAGGACGATTGCCTGATCTGCCACCAGACCCGCGTCGAGGCCGGCGAGAACAGCGCGCCCGCGCCGCGGCCCGAGCACATGGGCGGCAGCCAGGCATGCACGACCTGCCACGGCGTGGACGATCACGCGCCGTTGCCCGAGTCGATGCGGGGCCGCGGCGACAACTGCTGGATCTGCCACAACGGCCCGGAGTTCACGTACCTGTTCGAGAACTCCTCGCCGGATCCTGCCAGCCCGGCCCCTTCCAGCCCCGCGGCGGGCGACGTGGGCTACGTGCTCGAGACGCCCCTGCCCTGACGCGGCGTCAGGCCCGGCCCTTGACCATGTCGATCAGCCGGCCGACGACGCGCTCGCCATCGGCGCGCAGGCCGTTGTGGGCGTACTCGTTCGTGATCCAGGGTCGCAACCCCCGGACGAGCGCCGCAGTCTCATCCGCGAACGACCGCTCGACGTAGACGTCATCGACGTAGATCGTGGCCGCCACCGGGACCTCGTTCACGGCCAGCGCCGCCGCGTCGTACAGGCGGGGCCACGGGTGCTCCGCGAGCAGGTGGGCCGCATCACGATGGCCCTGGAGGCCGCTGCACTCGTCCCACATCCACGGGAACACGTGCTCGGAAGTGAACGCCTCCGTGGCCTCGACCTCGTCGGGGAGCAGGCGCGATGCCGACCAGCGGGTGGTCACGCCGTCCGCGTATGAGGATTCGTGGAGGGTCGCGTAGATCGGGTTGCGAGCCCAGCCAACGGCGCCCTCGACGTCGTGCAGGAATGCAGGTGACCCCGGGGACAGCTCCAGGACGTTGTGGAGGCGCTCGAAGCCCGCGCTGTCACCCAGCCACATGCCCAGTTGGCGGAAGCGGCGCACGGTCAGCCGATCCCCGGAGGGCAGGCGGCGATCCTCGCTCTCCAGCCGCCGCTGGATCTCCCGGACCCGTGCTCGATCGTCCGGGTAGCGTCCGAAGTAGCGTCGATTCGCCTCCAGCACGCGGACGTAGGTCGCGCGGTAGATATCGTCCACGGGCCGGCCAACCGGGGACAGCCCGCCGGTGATCAGCGCGGCGGCCAGCCCCTCGGGTGCGAACGACAGGTAGGTGAGCGAGGTGAATCCGCCGAAGCTCTGGCCCAGCAACGTCCAGCGCTCCACCCCGAGCTCGCGCCGGATCCACTCGCAGTCGCGGACGATCGCATCGGCGCGGAAGTGGGCGAGGTAGGCCGCCTGGTCCTCGGGCGTCGCCCCGGGAATGCGCTCCCCCACCGGCGTCGAGCGGCCGGTCCCCCGCTGGTCGACCAGCAGGACCCGGTACTCCGCGAGTGCGCGCCGCATCCAGCCCGACGGCGGGCTCGTGGGTCGCGTCGCCTCGAAGCCTGGGCCGCCCTGCAGGAACACCAGGTATGGCCGGTCCAGGCCGTCGGGGTCCGCGACCTCGCGGCTGAAGACGGTGATGGACTGCCCGTCGGGACGGGCGTGGTCCAGCGGGATGGCGTGCTCACGTTCGGTGAGGACGGCCCCGGGGACGCGGTAGGTGGCCTCGGATGGCATGAGCGGCATCTCCTACCAGCGCTGGTGGACGAGCGGCTTGATGCTCGCCTCGTAGAGCTCGGCCACGCGAGCCATGGCTGCCGGCGGCAGTGGTGCAAGGTCCGCCGCGGCCGCATTCGCACGTGCCTGCTCCGGCGTCTTCGCACCCGGGATCGTCGCCGTGATCCCCTCGTGCTGGAGGATCCAGCGGAGGGCGGCCTGGGCAAGGGTCGCCCCTTCGGGCACGATCGACCGGAGATCCTGGGCCACGGCCAGGCCGGTCTCGTAGTCCACGCCGGCGAACGTCTCCCCAACGTCGAAGGACTCCCCGTGGCGGTTGAACAGTCGATGGTCGTCCGGCCCGAAGCGAGTCGAGCTGGAGAGCTTGCCCGTCAGGAGGCCGGACGCGAGCGGCACCCGGGCCAGCACCCCGACGTCGCGTCGCGCCGCCTCGGCCAGGAAGCGGTCTGCGGGCCGCTGGCGGAACATGTTGAAGATGATCTGGACGGTGGCAACGCCGGGGAACTCGATGGCCTTGAGCCCCTCCTCCACCTTCTCCACGCTGACCCCGTAGGCCGCGATCACGCCTCCGGCCACCAGCTCGTCGAGTGCCGCAAAGCTCTCTGGGTGGTAGTAGATGGACGGATGGAGGCAGTGCAGCTGGACCAGGTCCAGCGTCTCCACGCCCAGGTTCTCGCGGCTGCGGTCCAGCCAGCCCCGGAAGGCCTCCGGTGTGTACTCGGCCATGTCCAGGGGCACGCGACGGCCCATCTTGGTGGCGACGAAGAAGGTCTCGCCGGACCTCTCGGCAAGGAACCGGCGGATGACCCGCTCGCTGCGGCCGTCCCCGTAGACATCCGCGGTGTCGATGAGGTCCACCCCGGCGTCCGCGGCGGCATGCAGCGCCCGCAGGCTGTCGGCATCGTCCACCGCTCCCCAGTCGCCGCCGATGGCCCAGGCCCCGAACCCGATGACGCTGACCTGGCGCCCTGTCCTGCCGAGCCTTCGGTACTCCATGCGTGGCTGCTCCTGTGGTCGCTGAAGAGGTCGCTGCGTACGGCCCAAGCCTAGCGCGGGTGCGGGTGGCCGAACCGCCATCGATCCGCCGGGCCGACGCGGACGCCTGCCGCGGCGGCTACCTCGACGAGGACGCCGAAGGCTACGCGCGGGCGCTGGACGAGCAGGCGCACGGGCGCCGAGCGAGCCCGCGGCTGCCGACCCGGTTCTGGCCGTCGTCCGCGAGGCCCGAACGGCGCTCCTTTTCGGGACCTCAGGCCCTCTGCCGTCCGGCGTCACGATGCTCCAATGGGCCATCGATTGCGACGTCCCGACCACCCGAGGAGGCCCGAGCCCTTGACGGTGCACGCTCATCGTTGGTTTGGCCACGCCTGCGGACCCATCCTGACGACACGTCGGACTGGCCGCACGCGGGGCTTGCCCGGTATGGGATAGTGCCGCCAAGATGCGGCTCGAGCCTCGCGACTCCCGTTCCCTGCTCCCTGTGGGTCCGGCGCTGATGCGCCGTTCCCGTGGGGCCGTGCGTCGCCCGGCGCACGGTGGGGTCGCGAGACCGGCCGGCGTCGCATAGTCACGAGGCGGGACTCCGGTCCTGCCTGGGAGGTGAGGAGGCCCATGGCACTGGCGTCGATGGAGCAAACGGTCCTTCCCGATGGACGAGTGGAGCTGAGCCCAGAGGTCGATGCCGGCCTGGGTGGCGCGCTCCACAACGAGGACCTGGCCCCGGTCCCGGTCGCGAAGCGGACCTGGACCACGTACAACTACCTGTCGCTGTGGATCGGCATGGCGATCAACATCCCGACCTGGCTGCTGGCCTCCGGCCTGATGCTGCTCGGGATGGCCTGGTACCAGGCCCTGTTCACGATCTTCCTCGCCAACGTGCTGGTCCTGATCCCCATGCTGGCGATCAGCCACGCGGGCACCAAGTACGGCATCCCCTACCCGGTCATCGCACGAGCGTCGTTCGGCACCTACGGCGCCAACCTGCCGGCCCTGATGCGCGCCTTCGTGGCCTGCGGCTGGTTCGGTATCCAGACCTGGATCGGCGGCACCGCGCTGTTCGCCGTGGTCGGGGCGCTGCTCCTGACCCTGACGGGTGACGCCGCGGGCTGGACCGGAGCGTCGGGGATCGCCCTCGGCTTCGGGGATGCGCCCGCTCATCCGTGGACGCTGTGGCTGTGCTTCGCCATCTTCTGGGCGCTCAACATCATGATCATCATGTGGGGCATGGAGGCGATCAAGCGCTTCGAGGGCTGGGCGGCCCCGTTCCTGATCGTGGTCTTCCTGGGCCTCATGGTCTGGATGGTCGCCCAGGCCGGCGGCCTCGGACCGGTCGTCGAGGATTCCGGCAAGCTTGGCTGGGGCCCCGACTTCTGGAAGATCTTCCCGATCTCCCTGATGGGCATGATCGCGTTCTGGTCCACGCTCTCCCTGAACATGCCGGACTTCACCCGGTTCGGCCGCAGCCAGCGTGAGCAGGCCATCGGCCAGACCCTTGGCCTGCCCACGACCATGACGCTGTTCCCGCTGGTGGGCGTCCTCACGACGTCGGCCACCGTGATCGTGTTCGGCGAGGCGATCTGGGATCCGGTCCAGCTGACCGGCAAGCTCGACAACCCGATCGCCCTGATCGTCATGCTGGCGGCGCTCGCGCTCGCCACGCTGACGACCAACGTCGCCGCCAACGTCGTGAGCCCGTCGTACGACTTCTCGAACGCCTGGCCGCGCAAGATCTCCTTCCGGACCGGCGGCATCATCACGGGCATCATCGGCGTCCTGATCATGCCCTGGCAGCTGCTGGCCGATCCCAACCAGTACATCTGGACCTGGCTGGGCACCTACGGTGGCGCCACCGGCCCCATCGCCGGCGTGCTGATCGCCGACTACTGGTGGGTCCGCCGCAAGCAGCTCAAGCTCGCCGACCTGTATCGGACCGACGGCGTCTACGGGTACGCCAAGGGCTGGAACTGGATCGCCGTCGCGTCGCTGCTCATCGGCATCTTCATCGCCATCGGCGGGGCGTACTCGCAGACGGACATGAAGCCGTTCCCCGCGGACGGGCTCATCCCGTTCCTCAAGCCGTTCTACGACTACAGCTGGGCCGTTGGCCTGGCGGTGGCCTTCGTGATCTACGGTGCGCTGACGCTCACCGTAGGCAGGAAGCACGTCGAGGCACAGACAAGCTGACAGCACGGCCGGCCCCGCCGGCCGATATCACTCGCGCGGCAACCCGAGGCCCCTCCACCGGAGGGGCCTCGCCGCATCCCGGGGCGGCGGACCGCCGGGCTACCGGCCCAGGCGCCACTGCCAGCGTCGGCCCGCGTGGAGACGTGCCTGGAGCTGGTCCTCCGTGGCCTCGGTCACGCGACGGATCCCGGCCTGCCGGTTGAGCTCCAGGTTGACGGCCGCAAACGAGAGCCCCGACACCCTCGCAATGTCCCTCGCGGCGTCGGCGTTGGCCGACCGCAGGCGGTCCTTGAGCTCCCGCCGGGTCGGGCCGCTCCCACCGCCGGGCGGAGCCATGAGCGCGGGCGGCGGACCCAGCTCGACCTCGATCGAGGCATCGGCCCCATCCCCCCAGTCGTCCGGGAGTGGCTCGTGCCACGGCGATTGCGTGGACCCGTCGCCGGCCACGACCGCCGACAGGGCCGTGAACAGGGACAGCTGGTCGCCGAGCATCGGCGCGTCCGGCCGCAGTACCGGTTGCAGGCCGCCCTCGTCGTCCTGGTGCGAGCGCCGCAGCGAGTGACGCCGCTGCTCCGCGATCTCCGAAGCTCGGACCCGCAGTCGCGGGTCGTCAGGGAGGAACAGCCACGCCCGCTGGTCGCGGACACCGGGCACCCAGCGAACGAACCGGCCCACCGCCTGGCGGAAGTAGAGGTCGGTCGTGATGGTCGTCGCGTACACGCCCACACGCAGGCGCGGGATGTCGACGCCCTCGGAAACCATCCGCACGGCCACCAACCACGGGTCGCGACCGGCCGCGAACTGGACGATCCGCGCGGAGGCCGCCGGATCGTCCGAGGTCACGACGACGGCCGGTTCCCCGATCTCGCGCCTGAGCAAGGCTGCGATGCCGCGGGCATGGTCCTGATCCATGGCGATGACCAGGCCGCCCGCGTCCGCCTGGTGGCGCCGGACGTCTGCAAGGCGCGCGACCGCGTCGCGCAGCACCGCCGGCAGCCAATCGCCGTCGAGGGCGAGCGCCGTCCGAAGCCGCTGGTTGGCCAGCTGCGTCGCCAGGGGGTCGTCGAAGGTTGCCTGGTGGAGGGTTCCGTCGGGGGCGCTCCACTCCATATCCCCGCCGACGCGTGGGAAGTAGACGGGGCGCACCACGCGGCCGTCGCGGAGGGCATCGCCGTAGCCGTACTCGAAGTCAGGGACGGCCTCGTCAGCCTCGTAGCGCACGAACGGGATCGCCCGGGTGTCGCTGCGGAACGGCGTTCCGGAAAGGGACAGGCGAGGTCCGCTGTCGGCGAACGCTACGCGCAGGGCGTCGCCCCAGGCCTGGTCCTCGCCGGCGTGGTGGACCTCGTCGAGCACGACGAACGCGCCACGTGCGAGCGTCCGCAGGTCTCGGGCGCTCATGGCAACCTGCTGGTAGCTGGTGACCACGCCGTGCATGTCGGGTGGCATCGCCCCATCCGACGGCGACCACGCAGGATCCAGGTGGAGATGCAGGCGAGTTGCCGCCGCCGCCCACTGGAGCTTGAGATGCGCGGTCGGCGCGACGATCACCACGCGTGCCGGCTGCGTCGCGAGCGCCGTGCGCAGAGCCGTCAGGGCAAAGGTCGTCTTGCCGGCACCGGGCGTCGCGACGGCAAGGAAGTCCCGATTCCGAGTGGCCGTGTAGCGGGCGAGGGCTGCGTGCTGCCAGGGTCGGAGACGGACGCTACGGGACATCTGGACCTGGTTGGGCGAGGTTGGGGCGGGTGCTCGCGCACGCCGGCATGATGGTCGGGACCGGGGTTCGTGTGCGTCCGCCGGGCGGACGGAGCCAGACCCCCTAGGTCAGCGTGTCCGGCGGCGGGTGGACGAAGCGGACTGCACCGGCGCTCGCCGGACCACGGCGACGGGCTCGGGCGCGGGAGGCGGCTCGGGCTGAGCTGCCAGCTTGATGCGCTGGAGCGCCCACGTCACGTCGTCCGTCACGCTGGGCGGCACCTTCGTGCGTGCAGCCCGGAGCACCTTCGTGGCCATCTCGGGCTCGCCGTGGATCCCGACCTGTTCGATCACCCGAACAGCAAACGCTGCGAGAACGTCGTCAACGAGCCACGGCTTCACACCCTCGATCGCGAGGGTGCCGTGGGCGGCGATCTGATCGCGGAACTCGATGCGCCGCTCGGGCGGGGCGGCCTTGGCGGCCTCGAGCAGCGCCTCCAATTCCATCACGCCACCGCGAGCGCGAGAGGCGCGGGGGCCGGGAAGGGCCTGGGGGCGTGGGTTGTGGGGGCGACAACGATGACGTCGCGGGTCTCGGGGACCTTGTGCATGGTCCTGATGCTACCGCTTCGGCACCGATCCCGCAGCGGCCAACGGCAGTGCGGCACCATCCCAGCCATCGGCGATGGGTGCGCTCAAGGTCGCCGGACCCTGCGCAACGGGCTGGCGCGACGCCGCCCGGGGCGGCATCATCGTGGGGCACGGAGGAGCCGGATTGGACACATCCCGCCACAGCATGCTGCGCGACTGGATCGCCCTCGTCATCATCCTGGTCGTGGTCCCGCTGTCCGTGTTCGGGGGCACGAACATCGGCTGCGTCGGCCAGGGCGTGTCCAAGGTGTGCGAGCCGCAGGCCGTCCTGATCTCGCCGCTCCTGCTGGCCATCGCGGGCGCTGTCGCGGGCCTCGTCACGCGGGGCTGGACTGGGCTGTTCGTGGTCGGGCTCGGCCAGATCGCCGGACAGATCATCGTCCTGGCCATGTCGTATCTCGACGGCCGGCCGGTGCCGATCGACCTGTTCTCGGGCGCGATCGCCACGATCTGGTTCGGCGTCCCGATCGCCCTCGGCTATGGGCTGGCGCGCCTCGCTTCGCGGATCGTGGAGCGCCGCAGGACGGACGACCGTCCGGAGGCCTGAGCCTCAGCAGATCCGCACCTCAGCAGATCCGCGGCAGCTGCTCTCCGACGAGCATGTCCACGATCCGCTCGCTGCCCACGATCGTGCGGATGGTCACCATCCCTGGGTGATCCGCGACGACCTCGCCGATCACGGCGGCGCTGGCACCCTCCGGGACGGCCCGCATGGCCGCGAGGACGGCTGCCGACGACGCCGCCGGCACGATCGCGACGAGCTTGCCCTCGTTGGCGACGTGGAGCGGGTCCAGGCCCAGGAACTCGCAGGCGGCACGAACCGCGCCCGGGATCGGGATGGCCGGCTCGTCAAGGACCATGCCCACGTGCGATGACGCCGCGATCTCGTTGAGCGCCGACGACAGACCGCCGCGGGTCGGGTCGCGGAGGACGTGGACGTCGGGCTCCACGGCCGTGATCGCCGCCACGAGCCCGTTGAGCGCCTGGGTGTCGGAGGCGATCTCGACCTCGAACTCCAGCCCCTCGCGGACGCTCATGATGGCCACTCCGTGGAGTCCGATCTCGCCGGACACGATGACCACGTCACCGGGCCGGGCCCGGTCCGCGGACGGGACGACGCCGTCCGGGATCAGCCCGATGCCCGCGGTGTTGACGAACAGCCTGTCGGCTGCGCCCCGGCCGACCACCTTGGTGTCGCCTGTGACGATCCGCGCCCCGGCCTTCGTGGCCGCTGCCGCTGCCGACATCGTGATCAGGCGCAGCTCCTCGAGCGGGAGCCCCTCCTCGATCACGAAGGCGAGGCTGATCGCGGTCGGCATCGCTCCCATCATGGCCAGGTCATTGATGGTGCCGTTGACCGCCAGCTCGCCGATGTCCCCGCCAGGGAACCGGATCGGGGACACGACGAACGAATCCGTGGTGAACGCGACGCGCTCCCCGCCGATGTCCACCACGGCCGCGTCGTTGAGCACACCGCCCGGCGCGGCAGGAGCCAGGGCCGGACCAAGCAGGTCCCGGTACAGCGCCGCCGACAGCAGTCCGCCGGACCCGTGCCCCAGGATCACGCGCTGGTCCTCGGGGATGGGCGCCGGGCACGCGACGCCGTCCGCGTCGATCGTGACCAGCGGCCGATCGGAAGCGGTCATCGCGGCGTCTCCATCGATGGGCTGACCTGCACCAGAGGCAGGGCGGGCGAGAAGCCGCCGGCGGTGTTGAGGCCGCGGCCGGCCGAGAAGAACGCGGCGCAGGTGCCCTCGGAGCTGACCATCGGGGCACCGAGCGGCCTCTGCGGATTGCACAGGGTCCCATAGGCGGCGCAATCGAGCGGCGTCTTGTCGCCGGTCAGGATGGCGCCAGCGATACAGGCCGGGTGCTCGCTCGTGTGGATGTCCCCGACGTCGAACTTCTGCTCGGCGTCGAACCGCGCGTACCCAGCGCGGAGACGGTACCCGGACATCGGGATCTCGCCCACGCCCCGCCACTTGCGCGGCCCCACCTCGAACACGGCCAAAA
This sequence comes from uncultured Chloroflexia bacterium, assembly GCA_963713975.1. Taxonomy (GTDB): domain Bacteria; phylum Chloroflexota; class Limnocylindria; order Limnocylindrales; family CSP1-4; genus CAIXZV01. The sequence goes on along the minus strand of OY970218.1, from coordinate 1,984,057 downwards.
CCTGCTGCTGGGCGAGGGGCACACCCTCGCGGGTTACGGCGCGGGTGTACTGGTTCTCGACCTCGAAGCGACCCTCCTCCAGCTGGCGGATCGCCATGAGGATCCCCTCCAGCAGGTCGAGCGGCTCGAAGCCGGTCACCACGATCGGGACCTTGTACTTCGCGGCGATCGGCTCGTACTCGGTCCAGCCCATGATGGCGCACACGTGACCCGCGGCCAGGAACGACTGGACCTTGTTCGTGGGCGAGTCCAGGAGCGCGGTCATGGCCGGCGGCACCAGGACGTGCGACACCAGGACGCTGAAGTTGTCGATGCCGCGGCGGGCCGCCTCCGCCACCGCCATGGCGTTCGCGGGCGCGGTCGTCTCGAAGCCGACGGCGAAGAAGACGACCTGTCGGTCCGGGTTCGCGAGCGCGATCTTGAGGGCGTCCAGCGGGCTGTAGACGATGCGGACGTCGGCACCACGGGCCTTGAGGGCGAGCAGGTCCGTCGAGGAGCCGGGGACGCGCAGCATGTCACCGTAGCTGGTGAAGATCACGTCGGGGCGGGCGGCGATGGCTAGCGCCTTGTCCACCTGCTCGAGGGGCGTCACGCACACCGGGCAGCCGGGGCCGTGGATCATGCGCACACCCTCGGGCAGCGCCTCGTCGATCCCCTGCTTGACGATCGTGTGCGTCTGGCCTCCGCAGACCTCCATCAGGGTCCACGGCCGGGTCGTGATCCGGTGGATCTCCGCAAGCAGCTTCCTCGCGAGCACGGGGTCGCGGTACTCGTCGAGGTATTTCACGAGGCTGGGCCCCCCATGGCCGAGCTCCGGAGCGCCGGGTCGAAGGTCAGGGCGTCCGGGGCGTCATCGGACTCGATAGCGGGCTCGTCCATGCCCGGCCCCATCGTCATGAGCTCGGGCTCCATGACGCCCATCTCACCGAGGATCTCAAGCGTCTTGAGAGCCTCCTCCTCATCCACCCGGCTGATGGCAAAGCCGACGTGGACGATGACGTAGTCGCCCAGCTCGACCTCGGGCAGGTACGCGAGGCAGGCATCCTTGCGCACGCCGCCGAAGTCCACCTTGCCCATGGCGAGGCCGGCCTCGTCGCGGATCTCCGTGACCTTGCCCGGGATCCCCAGACACATTGCTCAGCCCTCCTCGATGGGCGCGTCACCGGCACCCAGTCTCGCCGCCGCCACCGCGGCCTGTCCGTAGCTCACGCCCCCGTCGTTGACGGGAACCTGGCGATTGATGAACACCTCGAACCCGTCGGCGGCAAGGCGGCGCACCAGGTCGGACGCCAGCCGCCGGTTCTGGAACACGCCGCCGGACAGGCAGACGGTCCGGACGCCGGTCCGCTTCCGCACATCATCGAGCATCGCGGCCGTAACGTCCGAGATCGTCTCCTGGAAGCCCGCGGCCAGGGAGCCCGGCGAACGTCCGCCACCGAGTCCGTCGAGCAGCGCGAGTAGCGTGGGCCGCGGGTCGTACACCAGCAGGCCGTCGGCCCAGGCCAGGCGCCAGGGGAGTGCGCCGGGCCGTCGATCGCCCGCGGCCAGCTCCAGGTCGATCGCCGCCTGGGCCTCGTACTCCGCCACGTCGCGGATGCCGAGGAGGGCGGCCGCGGCATCGAACAGCCGTCCCGCCGAGGAGGCGAGCGGGGCGTTGAGGCGGCGGGCGACCTGCGTCCCGACCAGCGACACCTCCCGGGGATCGAGGCGGGCGAGGAACGGCCCTGCGACGCCTTGCGACAGGGAGTTGAACTCCATCCCGGTCTCATTGTCGCCGGTGGCCTCCGCGCCAAGGAGATAGCCGAGGGCCATCCGGTAGGGCTTGCGCACCGCGAGCGCTCCACCGGGCATCGGCGCCCGCCCGAACCTGCCGAGCCGCCGGTAGCCGCGGAGATCCGCGAGGAACAGCTCACCGCCCCAGAACGTGCCGTCGTCGCCCATGCCAAGCCCGTCGTAGGCCACGCCCAGGAACGGGGAGGTGATGCCGTGCTCGGCCGCGCACGAGGCGACGTGCGCGTGGTGGTGCTGGACGACGATCCGCTTCGCGGCCGGGAACCGCTCCAGCGCGTACTTGGTCGAGAGGTACTCCGGATGCAGGTCGTGGACGACGATCTCCGGCTCGAGCGCGAGCAGCCGCGACAGGTGGGCCAGTCCGTCCGTGAACGCACGGTGGGTTGCCAGGTCCTCGAGGTCCCCGTTGTGGGGGGCGACGTGGGCGCGCCCCCCGCGAGCGAGCGTGAACGTGTGCTTGAGCTCGGCGCCGACGGCCAGCAGCGGAACGGGCGTCGCCACCGGGAGCGGCATGGGGTCCGGGGCATACCCGCGAGCGCGCCGCACCACCGACTCGCGGCGCGCGACCACCCGCGTCACCGAGTCGTCGTAGCGGGCCCTGATCTCGCGGTCGTGGGCGAGGAACCCGTCGGCGAGGCCCGCCAGCCGGATGGAGGCGTCCGCGTCGTCCGTGGCAAGAGGCTCGTCCGTCAGGTTGCCCGACGTCAGGACGAGGGGCCGGTCGACGGCCTCGAGCAGGAGGTGGTGGAGCGGGGTGTACGGGAGCAGCACGCCCAACCGGCGATTCCCGGCGGCCACGGCGGGCGCCAGACCTGGACGTCCGTCTCGCCGCGCCTCGAGCAGGACGATGGGGCGGGCGGGGCTCTCCAGGATGCGGCGCTCGAGGACGCCCACCCGGCACAGGTCCCGGGCCGCGGCGAGGTCCCGGACCATGATCGCGAACGGCTTCGCCCATCGGCGCTTGCGGTCCCGGAGCCTGCCCACGGCCTCCACGTCGGTGGCATCGCAGGCAAGGTGATACCCACCCAGGCCCTTGACCGCGACCACGGCCCCGTGGCGAAGCTCCCGGACGGCCGCGGCGAGCGCGGCCTCGGAGGCGGCGATCGGGGCCGGGGCACCTGTGGGCCACCAGGCCAGCCGGGGACCGCACGCGGGACAGGCGACGGGCTCGGCGTGGAACCGCCGGTCCGCCGGGTCGCGGTACTCGGCCTCGCAGGCGGCGCACAGCGGGAACGCCCGCATCGTCGTCTGAGCCCGGTCGTACGGGAGCTCGTCGATGATCGTGGCCCGCGGTCCACAGTTCGTGCAGTTGGTGAACGGGTAGCGGTACCGGCGATCCGCGGGGTCGTGCAGCTCGCGCAGGCAGTCGTCACAGGTGGCGATGTCGGGAGGGAACAGGCGATCGGCACCCACGGCCGCCACGCTCTCGTCGATGGCGAACGGCATGGGCAGTGCGGCGGCGTCCCCGGTGTACGGGCCCACGGTCACCCGCTCGACCCTCGCACGGGGCGGGGCGTCCGTCCGGAGGCGGCGGGCCATGTCGTCCAGCCCGGCGGTCGAACCGGCGGCCACGATCTCGACCCTGCCGGCGGCATTGCGGACCCGACCCGCGAGACCCAGCTCCGTCGCCAGCCTCCAGACGAACGGCCGGAATCCAACGCCCTGGACCACGCCCTCCACGTGGAGCGTGCGGGCGGTGGACGGATCGCTGGCGGCCGGGACGCGGCTGTCCGGTCGAACAGGTGCAGCCATGGTCATAGCGTCCACTACGCGGTCAAGCAGGCTCCCGTGCCGAACGGCACGCAATCCGGCGTCGGAAGGACGGCGGCCGGGCGGCAACCGGCCGTACTGACAGGTGCCGACGGTCAGTCGGCCGGTGAGCCCTGCGGGGCTTCCGGGGTCGGAACCGGCGTCGGCTCCGGCGTCGGCTCCGGGGTCGGCATGGGCGGTGGTGTCGGCGCGGGCGGCGGCGGTGGTTCCGGCGTGGGTGCCGAGGTCGCCGTCGGCGGTGGTGTCGGCGTCGGCGTCGGAGTCGGAATCGGGGCTGACCCGGACATCCGAACGGGAGCGACCAGCACCCAACGGTGGAACCACTCGGAACGGGCGACCGAGGGCGACACGGAACTGCGGATCGCCCCACTCGTCAGCGGGTCGTCATACGGACTGTCCGTCGCCCGGTAGCGCTGGAACCTGGTGCGCAGCGGGCCGTCGCGGAGGGTGGCCAGGCTCAGGCGCCTGTTGACTGTCCGGTTCGACCGCAGCGGATCGAACAGGTAGACCGCGACCACGGAGAAGTCACTCGACACGCGCGGGTCTGCACCGGTCACGACGTACCCGGTCATCACCTGGGCATGCCCGCCCGCCCAGCCGAGGATCCCGACCGGCATCCCGTACCGTGCGATGGCACGCACCGCCGCCTTGACCGCGCCGCCGAACGTCCGGTAGGCGCGGTCCTCGTAGACACGTCTCGCCGGGTCGGCCATGGTGTCGGCGCCCCACCCGTAGGCGTTGAGCGCATTCCGCCACCCGTGGGCATCCGATCCCTTCCCCTTCGCCCGCAACGTGTCGTTCGCCCGCTCGAACGCGAAGATCGACATCATGTCCCGAACGTCCTCGCGATCCGTCTCGTTGTTGCGCACGCGGTAGGCCGTCCAGGCGAACCCGTCGCCGCCCGTGCTCCGGCCGGCGATCGTGTTGAGCATGGTCATGACCGCTGCGGCCGTGCAGGCGGAGAAGTACGGGTCCTGGTAGACGGCCGCCGACGGCACCCACAGGTTCCTCGACCACGTGGTCGCCGCAGTGGTGGCTCCGGCCCCGAGCGAGCCGGCCGTGACGACCACCGCGAGCAGGGCCGCGGCGAGGGCAGGGAGACGGAACCGGACAGGGGAAGCGGGGCGGGCTCGACCAGCCGCGGTCGGTCGTCGGTCCCCGGTCCCCCTGGCGGTCGGCATGACGCCTCGTCGGCTCTCGCTCCGGCGGGAGGCGTGGCACCACCCGCTCGAGGAGCGTTGCTCCGACCATGCCTTCCCACAATGTCCGCCGTCAAGAGTACGAGTGATTGGACACCACACCCCCTGCAGGTGGTGCGCGGGCGCTCCGCGGGCTGCCCGCCGGTACACTCCCCGTGGGCCCGGCACTCGCCGGCGTCGATCCACGGAGGCATGGTGACCGAGGACCACGTCATCACGGTCACGGGGCCACGGGCCGCCGCCACGCTGGGCGTGGTAGACGCGCACGACCACCTGCTGCTGGACTCGCCGGGCCTCCCCGGACAGGGCTTCACGGACGTCGAGCGAGCCGTCGCCGAGGTCATCGAGGGTCGGGATTCCGGGATCGGCACGATCGTGGAGATGACGCCGATCGGCCTTGGACGGGACCCGGCCGGCCTGCGGGCGGTCTCCGAGGCGACGGGCGTCCCGGTCATCGCGGCGACGGGCTACCACCGAGATGCGCACTACCCGGATGGGCATTGGGTGTACCGGGCGAGCGTCGAGACGCTGGCCGCCCGACTGTACGCGGACCTCACCGACGGCATGCACCCGGCCGACTGGACCGATCCGGCCCTGCCGCTCGACAGGGCGCGGGCCGGCGCCATCAAGGGCGGGGCCTCATACCACCGGATCTCACACGGCGAGCGCCGACGCCTCGAGGCCATCGCCGGAGCCTCCGCCGCCACGGGCGCCGCCATCCTGGTTCACAGCGAGGTCGGCACGGCGGCCCACGAGATCGTGGATCTCCTCGAGGAGGCCGGGGCCCGGCCCGAGCGGATCGCGCTGGCGCACCTTGACCGGAACCCCGATGCCGAGCTGCACGCGGAGGTCGCTGCCCGTGGCGTGACCCTGGAGTACGACACGATCGGGCGGACCAAGTACCACCCCGATTCGGTGGTCCTGGACCTGATCGAGGCCGTCGCCCACGCCGGCCACCTGGACCGGATCATGCTCGGCCTCGATCTCGGCTCGCGCGACTACCTCCGCTCCTACGAGGGTGGTCCTGGGCTCCGGTACCTGATGCGCACCTTCGCGCCCAGGCTCCGGCAGCGCATGGACGACGAGGCGACCAAGAGGATCCTGACCGCCAACCCGGCCCGCTTCTACGCGATGCCCGGGGCAGGCCCCGCATGAGGGACCGTTACGACGTCGTTGTCGTGGGGGCGGGGTCCGCGGGGGCGGCGGCCGCCATCTCGGCCGCGCGGCGGGGCGCCTCGACCCTGCTCGTGGACCGGCTGGCCTTCATGGGCGGCACATCGACGGCCGTCCTGGACACGTTCTACGCCTTCTACACGCCGGGCGAGCGGCCGCGACGGGTGGTCGGCGGCCTTGGCTGGGAGATCGCGCAGCGGCTGACCGCGGACGGCGTGGCCTTCGAGCGGCCGAACACCTATGGGGCCGGGACCGGCGTCACCTACGACTCGGAGGCGCTCAAGGTCCTCTGGGAGCAGCTCACCGAGGACGCCGGGGTGGACCTGCTGCTGCACACCTGGGCGACGGGCATACGGGTCGAGGACGGCCGCCTGAGCGCCATCCGGCTCTGGAACAAGGGCGGCGAGCGCTGGGTTGGGGCCTCTGCGTTCGTGGACGCGTCGGGTGACGCGGACGTCTGCGCGCTCGCCGGCGTGCCCCACGACGCACCCGGCGACGGGCTCGTGGTTCAATCACTGTCGACCCTGTTCAAGCTGGCCAACGTCGACATCGCCGCGGCGGCGGCCGTGCCCAAGGCCGAGCTCTGGAGCCGGATGCGGGAGGCCGCCGGCACCGGCCGCTACCGGCTGCCGCGGATCGAGGGCTCCTGGCACCGCACACCGTACGAGGGGGTTGCCCTGATCCACATGACCCGCATCCCGAACGTGGACCCCACGGACCCGGAGCAGCTCACGGCGGCCGAGGTCGATGGCCGGCGCCAGGTGCAGGAGTACCACCGCTTCCTGCGCGACCTGGTCCCGGGGTTCGCGCGGTCGGTGATCGTGGCGACCAGCCCCGCGATCGGCGTGCGCGAGAGCCGCCGGGTGCACGGCGACTACCGGCTTACCCGGGAGGACGTGCTCGGCGGACGCCGCTTCGAGGACGAGATCGCCCTGTGCGGAGCCCCGATCGAGGACCACGGGACCGGCGGCGACACCGCGTGGCGCTATGTCGGTGAGTCCGGCGTGTACGGCATCCCCTACCGCTCGCTCCTGCCGGCCGGGATCGAGGGCCTGCTCGTCGCCGGGCGCTGCTTCTCCGCGACGCACGATGCACACGCGTCGGCGCGCTCCATGGCCACCTGCATGGCGATGGGCCAGGCCGCCGGGACCGCGGCCGCCATCGCGGCCGATGACGGCGCGTTCCCGCGCGGCGTCCTCGCCTCCGCACTCCGGGAGCGGCTGGCCCTCGACGGTGCGCTGCTGGATCCCGTGGACGCCCCGTCCGTCGCGGCGCTGGTCCGATGACGGCCGACGCGCTCCGCCACGGACCTGTCGCGACAGCCATCCGCCACCATCGGCTGATCGCCGTGCTCAGGGGGGTGCCGGACCGGACCGCGCTCCTGGGCCTCGTCGCCGAGCTCGCTGACGCGGGTGCCCGGGCGTTCGAGATCACCTTCGACGCGACCAACGCCGAGGGGGACCTGGTCGCGGTCCGCGAGCGGCTCGCCGACCGGGCAGACGGTCCGTTCCTCGTCGGTGCCGGCACCGTGCTTCGCCGGGGCGAGCTGGAGGCCGCGCGGCGGGCCGGCGCCGACTTCGGCGTGGCGTCGGTGCTGGACACCCTGCTCGTGGCCACAGCGGTCGAGGAGGGCCTGCCCTTCATCCCCGGGGCCTTCACGCCGACCGAGATCGCGGTCGCATGGGCGGCCGGAGCCACGTTCGTCAAGCTGTTCCCGGCGTCGGCCGTGGGGCCGTCATTCGTGCGCGAGCTCAGTCGCCAGATGCCGGACGCGGCGCTGATCCCCGCGGGAGGCCTGAACGCGGCCAACGCAGGGCTGTTCCTCGAGGCGGGTGCGACGGCGGTCGGGATCGGCAGCGCCCTGACGGGCGGGGACGGAGCGGCCCGCCGCGCCATGATCTCGGGCCTGGGCACCGCGCCTGAAGCCGGGACATGACGCGCCCCGGGCGCTTCGAGGGTCGGTCGGTGCTGGTCACCGGATCCACGGGCATGGCGGCATCCGCCGCGCGGGCGATCGCCGCGGAAGGTGGGGCGGTGTTCGCCGTGTCGCGCACGGCGGCCCACCTGGAGCGCCTCGCCGGCGAGATCACGGCGGCGGGCGGACGCTGCCTGTGGCAAGCGGCGGACCTTCGACTGGAGGCGGACGTGGAGGCCGTGTTCGAGGCCTTTGGGACCGAGATCGGGCGCCTCGACGCCGTCTACAGCGTCGCCGGCATCTCCGGCCGCCGGTTTGGCGACGGCCCGATCCACGAGGCCACGCTCGAGGGCTGGGAGACGGTGATAGAGGCCAACGCCACGACCCAGTTCCTGGTTGCCCGGTCCGCCATCCGCCGGATGCTGGCCCAGTCACCGGACGCGAATGGGGGCCGGGGTGCCCTGCTGCTCATGGCGAGCACGCTTGCAACGCACCCGGTTGCGGCCCTCTTCGCCACCCACGCCTATGCCGCCTCGAAGGGCGCGATCGTCAGTCTCACCCGCTCACTCGCCGCGTACTACGCGCCACACGGGATCCGCGTCAACGCCGTCGCTCCGTCGCTCATCGCCACGCCGATGAGCCTGCGGGCCCAGGAGGACCCCGAGATCCTCTCCTACCTGGCAGCGAAGCAGCCGCTCGCGGGCGGGCCGATCGACGCCGAGGCCGTGACCAGGACGGCCCTCCACCTCCTCTCCCCGGACGCGGCGATGGTGACGGGACAGATCGTGGCCGTGGACGGCGGCTGGGGCGTCAGCGAGCCACGGGCCTCCCCTGGCCCCGGATAGGCCGATCGCGCTGCGTGAGGCTCGGGGTCAGTACCCGACCGACGGCATGTAGGGGCCCTCGGGCTCCTGGTACAGCCCGATCGTCATCATGTTGGTCACGAAGAAGATCCGCAGGCCTTTGTCCAGGCACCAGCGGAAGAGATCGTTGTTGGACAGCGGGACCAGGAAGCCCGGCGTCCCGAAGTCCTTCGCCTCGCAGATGAGCGCCCGCAGGTCGTCGTTGGTCTCCGCGACGGAGTGGGCGAAGTAGTTGATCTTCGTCGTGTAGCCCGTGATCCGGCCGAGGCGCTCCACCACGCGTGCGTCGCCCGCCTCGATCGCCTCGTGCACCTCGCCGGCGCGGGCGTGGCCGTGGACCCGCAGGCACAGGGAGTTGCAGGCGTACTCGTCATCCTGCGTCGCCGGCCGCACGTCGTAACCCGGCATTGCCTGGCGGATGGGCTGGCCGTGCATGGCTGCGAAGGACCCACGGACCTCCATCCCCAGCTTGGCGTACAGGCTCAGCGACCGGTTGTGGTAGGCGATCTGGAGCAGCCTGACACCCGGCGCGTTCTGGGCATGGGCGCGTTCCAGGACCGCGTCCATCAGCAGCCGGCCGACGTGCCGGTCCTGGGTGCCGGGGTCCACGCTGATCGGGCCGATCGCCGAGATCGTGCCGCGCTCGTCGAGGAAGTTCGAGCCTATGACGCGCCCGCCCTTGTCGGCCACCACGCCGTAGATGTGGGGGTGGTTGATGAGCCACCGGATCGGGGCCGACGCCGCCTCGACGGTCGGGAAGTCATGCGGGAACCCGTGCTGGTCCGCGAGGCTCGAAAAGGCCTCGTAGCAGATGCGCCCCGCGTCCACCCAGTCGGCGTCGACGGCCTCGCGCACCCGCACTGCCACCTCGTCGCGTACCGCCGCGTCCATCCTGGCTTCCTCTCGATCGTCGGTGGCGGTGCCGCAGGGGTTCCGCCGGGCTTTGGTTAGCGGACCAGCGCCGGCCCCGCCTCACTGCCCGCGAGCGTGTAGTAGCGCCGGTACTCACCGGGCGACATCGCGCACGAGCGGTAGAACACCTTGTAGAACTGGTTGAGGTTGGTGTAGCTGACGGCGCGGGCGATCTCCGCGACCGACAGGTCCGTGGACAACAGCAGCCGCTTTGCCTCCGCCACGCGGACCTGGGTGACGTACTCCTTGAAGCTGACGCCGGTCACGTCCTTGAACACGTGGCGAACGCGGGACGGGCTCACGTGCACCAGCTCGGCCACGTCATCGAGCGTGATGCTGTCCCGGCAGTGGCCGTCCACGTAGGCGAGCACCGGCCGGATCTGCTCGCGGCGATCGGCGGCAGCACGCGCCGCTCCGGGGCTGGCGCCGGTACCCGGGTGACGGTTGACGAGCGCCAGGGCCATGCGCAGGGTCGCGTCGGCGAGGTGACGCTCGGCCGGATCGTGCCGCTCACAGATCGACCGCAGCTGGCGCAGCACCGGGGCGACCTCCCCGGCCAGCACCGAGGTGCCCCGGATCCGTGGCGACGAGACACGCTCGTCCACGCGGAACGGCGCGAGATAGCCCAGGTCCAGGCCTCGGCAGCCGGGGCCTGCGAGCAGCTCCGGGCGGAACAGCACCAGCAACAGGCGCAGCGCCGAGCCCGAATCGGCAAGGGCAACATGGGGCTGCGAGTTGTCGATGAAGAAGATGTCGCCGGGCTCCGCGGCGAGGGCGCGCCGGCCGAACATGAAGACGCCCCGCCCCTCGAGGACCAGCGCGATCTCGAGATGATCGTGCCAGTGCATCGGATCGCCGTCGCCACGCGCGCCGTACTCGACCACCGCGAGCGGGAACTCGGGCTCCATGTCCTGTTGCCAGACGTGAACGGCCATGGCTCGACGATGCCAGCCGTCCAGCCGTATCGGACAGGGCCACTTGGAGCGTTTCCGGTACCCCGACCGGGTACCCGTGGCCGCTTCTGCCACTTCATCGACCCGCTCTGGCATTGCGGCCACGGCCCCGGACCGCCAGCATCGGGACGTGGCGACGCGTGCCCGCCACTCGCAGGAGAAAACCCGTCATGGCCTTCCCGCACCTGTTCAGCCCCCTCCAGCTGGGACCCATCGAGCTTCCCAACCGCATCGTCCACGTCCCCACGGACATCAGCTCCTCGAACGCCGACGGCGAGGTGAGCGAGCGGGACATCCACCACCACGAGTCGATCGCGCGGGGCGGATCCGGGTTCGTCATCGTGGGCGCCACCACGCCCGACATGAAGACCGGCCGGCCGACGGTGACCTGCCTGGTGGCCGACGGTGACAACTACGTCCCTGGGCTCGCCCGCCTGGCCGAGTCGATGCACCGCTACGGCGCGAAGTGCGCCGTCCAGCTCCAGCACCCGGGCCGGCAGTGCGCCATCCCCCGCTACAACACCCTGGGCGCCACCGACCGCGTGCTGAAGCTGCCGTGGTCGGCGGGGCACGAGATCATCTACGAGAACGCCGAGGAGAAGGGCAAGGAGATCCGCGAAGCCTCCATCGCGGAGATCCTCGAGCTCGTGGACCTGTTCAGCGAGGCCGCCTGGCGGGTCAAGCAGGCGGGCTTCGACGCGGTGGAGCTGCATGCCGCCCACGGCTACCTGCTCTCGGAGTTCATGAGCCCGTATCTCAACATGCGGACGGACCGCTTCGGCGGCAGCTTCGAGAACCGGATGCGGTTCCCGCTCGCGGTCATCGATTCCATCCAGAAGAAGTGCGGCAAGGGCTATCCGGTCCTCGTCCGCTACTCGTTCGAGGAGTGGTGCCCCGGCGGTCGCGACCTCGAGGAGGGCCTCGAGACGGCACGCGTGCTCGAGCGCGCCGGGGTTGCAGCGCTCGACCTCTCCCAGGGCATGCAGGAGAGCCCGGGCGCCGGCTTCGACCCGATGCAGTACCCGCAGGGCTGGGCGACGTACGCCGCCGAGGCGACCAAGAAGGTCGTCAGGATCCCGGTCATCACCAGCCACTCGCTGCGCGATCCCGAGTACTGCGAGCAGATCCTGGCCGAGGGCAAGACGGACCTGGTCGGCCTCGCCCGGCAGCTCCTCGCGGATCCGTACTGGCCGGTCAAGGCGAAGTACGGCAAGGTCAAGTCGATCCGCAAGTGCATCTCCTGCCTCGGCGGCTGCTGGCAGGAGTCGCTGATGGCCAAGCACGAGATCGCGTGCTCCATCAACGCGGCCTGCGGGAACCCCGCCTACGCGGACATGAAGCGCTCGCCGCGACCCGTGCGGGTGGCGGTCGTCGGCGGCGGTCCCGCCGGCATGGAAGCGGCCCGTATCGCCACCGAGCGGGGCCACGTCGTGACCCTGTTCGAGAAGCACGCGGAGCTGGGCGGCGCGATGCTCTACGTGTGCCTCGTCCCGGGCAAGGAGAAGATGCGCTGGTACCTGGACTGGATCCGGGACCAGTTGCTCGACCTCAACGTTGACATCCGGCTCAACCACGCACCGACGGTGGACGAGCTGCGCGACTTCGACATCGTGCTCAACGCGACGGGCGCCCGCACGTTCGTGCCGCCGGTGGCCGGCGACGCGGACCGCGTCGTGCCGTTCGAGGAGGCGATGGCCTGCCCCAAGGTAGCCTGCGAGTGCCATCCGGGCGGCCGCAGGATGCGCAAGCTCGGCGCCCGCGTCCTGCTCTGGGGCGACAGCTACGCCGCGACGGACACCGCAGCCTGGCTCGCGGACATCGGCAAGCAGGTCACGATCGTGACCGAGAACCGGGAGTTCGCGGCGGACTGCGAGGTTATCCACATGTACGTCCTGCGCAAGCGCTTTGCGCTAGGCGATGCGGAGGCCCTCAGCTCACGGCCGTACAAGCACAAGGTCACGGTCATCACCAGCACGACCGTCGCGGAGATCCGCGAGGGCGAGGTGGTCCTCCAGGACAAGGACTTCAACCGCACCAACCTCGAGGTCGACGATGTGGTGACGTGCCACACCCGGCCGGACCTGGACCTGTTCGGGGAGCTCAAGGCGGCCGGCGTCCACGTCCTCAACGTGGGGGATTCGGTAGCGCCGAGGAACCTGTACCACGCGGTCAAGGAGGGATCCGCCTTCGGGCTCGCCGTGGACGAGAACCTGCTGTTCAACCCCAACGGCGCCATCGTGGACGACCTCCCGATCGACGTCCTGGCCCAGTTGACCCGTGACGAGGGGCCGTCGTATACGGCCCAGCGCATGCTGGAGATCGCCGGCATCAACGCGAGCTAGCTGACTCTCCCGGTCCGGGCGGTCGGTATCCCCCCACCGGCCGCCCGGACGATCCCCTGCTGCGGGATTGCCCGGTCGTGCGGGGTTGCCCTCCGGCTGGATCGGCCGCCGGCGTCCCCGTTCAGGCGATCTCGGGCAGGCTCGCCGCCGCGACGGCCTGGCCGTGGCGCTTCTGCCGCTCGTCGGCCAGGTGGATGGTGATGGATTCCGTCGCGGCCGCGTCCTCGGCCGCGAGGACATCCCGCGCCGTCTCGATGATCACGTCTCCGCCCGTGCCCGTCATCACCCGGCCGAGCAGGAGGAGGTGCTCCAGGTCGTAGTGCTCGCGGTACGTCAGGAGCGCGTAGCCCAGGTACGTGCCGACGGTCCGGTACACGCGGTCCGCGCGCGGGTCGCCCGCCGCCATGAGCTCCTGCAGGTGGACCAGGCGCTCGGGCAGCGGCGCCGAGGCATCGACACGGATGTCGGCCCGGCCCATGAGGCGCGACGTCGCTTGCTGCGAGAAGTACTGGACACCGCAGCCGCGATCCCCGGACCACTCGTCGAGTGCCGCGTCCGGGGATGCATCGACGGGCGCGAACGCGAGCTCGTCGATGCGTGACGTCAGGCGGCCCTCGCGGTCGACATAGCCCGCGGCCTGGCTGGAGCCCATCGCGACCCCCAGCAGGGCTCCCGATCCGGTCATCATCGAACCCGCCAGGGCTGTCACCTCGCCATCGTTCACGACGACGAACGGGATCCCGCCCCAGGCGGCCTGCAGCTCCCTGAACAGGCCGCGAACCCGCGCCTCAAAGGCTTCCGGCGGCACGGACCGGAACAGTGACGCCGCGCGCACCTCGTTGTCCACGTACGCGCCGGCCGAACTGCCGCCGATGGCATCCACGCGTGGGAGGTGGGCGGCCGCACGCCGTAGCGAGTCCATGATCTGGTCGACGTGCCACTGGGGATCCGTCTGGTTCGCCGGGTCCCACAGGATCTCCTCGCTGAACACGACCTCGCCGCCGATGACGGCGGCCGCCTTGCGGTCGCTCGCACCAAGGTCGAAGCCGATCCGGCAGCCATCGAGATGGCGGCCAAGTACGGCCGCAGCCTCGCGCTCGGCAGGAAACGCCGATTCGGGCGCGCCGATCACCTCGAACGGAACGTTGAACAGCCGGGGGCCCATGAAGGCCGCGTCGAACGTGCCCGCCGGGTCGGCGACGTAGTGCCGCTCGAGGTACGAGACCAGGCTGCCGGGTCCGTCGACGTACAGCCTCGCCCCGCCCCGGGACCAGAGGAGGAACTTGCACAGCCGCTCGACCGCCTTGTGGGAGGCGGTCTCGTCGGGATGGCCGGGCGCGTGCACCAGCGTCTCCCGGTGCCAGACCGAACCGGCCGGCTGCTCGATCGCCAGCGCGACGCGGATCCCGCCGCCGGCGGCCAGGATGTCCTCGCGGAGACCGGCCTGGGCCAGGGCCAACGGGCGGAAGTGGGGGTCGAGCGGTGGCACCAGCCGGGGCTCGGCGGTCATGATCTCCCTGCCGCCATCGTCCAGCCCGCACCTCGCGTGACCCGTTGCACGTACAGGTCGTCGTCCAGCTCGATCAGGTGGGCGCGTCGGCCGACCTCGATGCGTCCTCGGTCCGTCTCGCCCAGGAGGGCCGCCGGGTTGGCCGACGCGGCGGCGATCACCACCGGCATCGGGACGCCCTCGCGGACCATGTTGCGGACCGCCATGTCGATGGCGATGACTGACCCGGCCAGCGTCTCGGTGCCCGTCAGCGTCACGCGGCCTCCGCGCACCACCACGTCCAGCCCCCCGATGCTCCCTGGACCATCACCCGTCCCTGCGAGGGACATCGCGTCGCTGATGAGCACGAGACGGCCCGCAGGCTTCGAGCGCAGGATGATCGGCCACAGCCCGGGGTGGACGTGGAACCCGTCCGCGACCAGCTCGACGTAGGCGTCGTCCTCGGTGAGGGCCGCGACGGCCAGCCCCGGGAGACGGTGGTCCACGCCGGTCATCGCGTTGAACAGGTGCGTAGTCGTCTTCGCGGCCGTCGTCCCACCGGCGCGGTAGCCTGCCCGCGCCTCGTCCAGGGTCGCGGCGGAGTGGCCGATGGACGGCACGATCCCAAGGCCGGCCAGTCGCTTTATGAGCGCCAGGGCGCCCGGCAGCTCAGGGGCGATGGTCATGATCCTCAGGCCGTCCAGGGATGCCTCGATGACGGCCGGGTCGATGTTCGCCGGGGTCCGCAGGAGCGCGGGGTCATGCGCACCCTTGCGCGCCGGGGCGATGAACGGACCCTCGAGGTTGAAGCCCAACGGTTCGGCCCCGTCCACCGGCGCTTCGGGCATCCACTCGCGGACCCGAGCCGCGAAGCGCGGGATCTCGGGCTCGGGCAGCGAGGGGGCCGTCGGCAGGAAGGAGGTGATCCCCCGCCGGTACAGGGCTCGGGCCATGCCCGACAGCGCAGCAGCATCGCCGGTGCCGTCGTGGCCGCCCCACCCGTGGACATGGACGTCGATCAGGCCCGGCGCGAACAGCGGCCCGGCCCCCCACGCCTCGTTCCCCGGGTCCGTTGCCAGGTCCGTGATCCAGCCGTCCTCGACGACCACCCGGCCGGGCAGGACCTCATCCGCGAGGACCAGCCGGCCCTCGATCACCTCATGCATCATCTGCCTCCCGCAGTGCGGCCCGCATCGCGAGGATGTTCGCGGCGGGCACATTGGGCTGGATGTTGTGGACCGCGGCAAACACGAAGCCTCCGCCGGGCCGCAGGTCGTCCACGCGCCGCCGGACCTCGGCGTACACCTCTTCCGGGGTACCGGCCCCCAGGACACGCTGGGTGTCGACGCCCCCGCCCCAGAAGACGAGGTCGCGCCCGAACTCGCGCTTGAGCTCCGCGCTGTCCATGCCGGTCGCCGAGACCTGGACCGGGTTGAGAACGTCGACGCCGATCTCGATCAAGTCCGGGATGAGCTCGCGGATGGCACCACAGCTGTGGAGGAAGATCCGGGCGGACGTCCGGGCCCGGATGAACGAGAAGAGCTCCCGCTGGAGGGGCTTCACCAGGGCCCGGTAGGTCGACGGTGAGAACAGGGGCCGGTCCTGCCCTCCGAGGTCATCGGCCTCGCCCACGATATCGACCAGGTCGCCCAGGTCACGCAGGACCCGGTCCCAGTAGGCGAGCTTGACCTCAAGGACCTTCTCCATGACATGCCGGGCGCGATCGGGGTCCGCCGCGAGGTCCATGTAGCCGTCCTCGAAGCCGCGTACCTTGAACAGGCCCTCGGAGAGACCGCTGCAGATCGACCCGACGAACACGGCGCGCCCCTCGACCTCGGCGATGTGCCTGGCCGCCTCGACCATGCCCGCGTAGCGGCCTGGATCGGTGGGGTCGGGCCACGGGAACGCGTCGATCGTCGCGGCGTCCACCTCGCCTCCGAGCGGCTCGTCGAACGCGTCGTAGTACAGGCCGTCGACGCTCGGCATCCGGCGCCCGACTCCCCACTCGTCGCGGAAGGACAGGTAGCCGCCCTCCTGTACCACCTCGTGGCGGTACCCGGAAGCCGAGCGGGGCCCGACGAGGCGGACGTCACAGCCCAGCAGGTCCATGACGTCCGTGTCGACGTCGGCGAGCTGCTGGGTCACGTCGCTCACGCGGACATCGATGGCGGGCAGGCCGAGGGCCGTCCGGAGTCGGGCGTAGGCGCGGATGTGGATGCCGGTCATGCGCGAGCCGCCAAGGTCGAAAGGAATGCGGTCCGGCTCGCGGTGGCTCAGCGCCATGCGAACGCGCTCCCGGGACGGGCCGCTCACGACGCTGCGTCCTGGGGCCGGTCGTCCACATCGAAGCGGACATCGAGCGCGTAGCGGTCACCCGGATAGCGGGACTCGGTGGCCTCCACGCGCCGACCGGCGGCATCCTCGATGACGCGACGCTCCACGAGGAGCGGATCGCCGATTTGCACGGCCAGGAGACCCGCATCCTCTGACGTGGCCGCCTCGGACGTGATCGTCGCCATGCCACGCCGGAGCTGCAGGCCTGCCCTGTCGAGCGCCTCGTGCATTGACCCGGATTCAAGGTCTGAGAGCATCACCGCATCCGCGGTGCGGCGGACGAGGACCGCCGTCTCGATCGCCATCGGCACGCCGTCGGCCATCCGCAGGCGACGGACGAGGACCACCGGGTCGCCGAGGTGGACACCGAGCGACTGCGCGTCGTGGGGCGTCGCGGGGCGGATCTCGCGAGCGAGCAGCCGCGACCCTGGCGTGAGCCCCCGTCGCTCCATCTCGTGCGAGAACGCCATCAGGCGGTCCGCGTGCCGGTGAGACGGCGGCTCGATGACGAACGTGCCGCGCCCGGGGATCCGCTGCACGAGACCATCGTCCGCCAGGCGCTGCATCGCGTTGCGCGCCGTCATCCTGCTGACCCCGAACTCGCGGCACAGGTCGCTGTCCGATGGCAGTCGTTCGCCCGGACGCAGCGTCGGCAGCCGGTCACGCAGCGCCAGCTCGATCTGGCGGTAGTGGGGAAGCCACGCGGGCTGGGGCATCATGTCGCCGCCGCCTGCTCCGCGCCGTGGACGGCCGCCCCGATCGAGCCTGCCCACGTCCCAAGCTCCGCCTGGACCAGCACGACATCGTCGAGGGAGGTGATGTGGACGCGGCGCTGGAGCTCGGCGCGGATCGGCTCGAACAGGAGGTCCCCGGCCGCGGCGATCCCGCCGCCGATCACGATCCGGTCAGGCGAGATGATGACCACGAGGTTGCTGATCCCGATCCCCAGGTACCGTCCCACCTGCGCCATCCCATCACAGGCTCGTGGGTCACCCGCACGGGCCCTTGCGACAGCCTCCTCCGCGGTCGCGGTGCCACAGGCCGCCGCGATCTGGTCGGCGCGCGCGTAGGCCTCCATGCAGCCCCGGTTCCCGCAGGTGCACCACGGGCCGTCCGGGTCGATGGTCTGGTGACCGAGCTCGCCCGCCGTCCCGTCATGGCCAAGGTTGACGTGCCCGTCGACCGCGAACACCCCACCGACACCGGTACCCAGCGTCAGCCCGACCATCGCGCCGGCACCGCGCCCGGCACCGAGACGCAGCTCCGCAAGGCCGAAGGCGCGCGCATCGTTGATCAGGAACGCGGGCAGCCCAGTCGCCTCCGCCACCGGCCCGCCCACGGGCTGGCCCGCCCACGGTCCCGGGATGTTGGGCAGGAAGCGGGTCGTGCCCGCGACCGGGTCATAAAGGCCCGGCACCCCGATCCCGACGGTGGTGACGGGTCCCCATGCAGCGATGGCCGTCGTGGCGATGCTCGCCAGCTGGCCGACCACCGTGGCCGGAACGTCAGCAGGGGCGGCGCTCACCTCCGTCGGCACCTGGTCACGCGCGACGATGGTCCAAGTGCCGGCCTCATGCTCCACGACGGCCCACTTGAGGTTGGTCGCGCCGAGATCCAGGCCCAGGTGGCGCGTCGCTGTCCCCGCCGTCATCGCGTATCTCCTCCGTCGAAGCCCGCTCAGGACTCCGCCGTGACCCGGGTGTAGGCCGCCGCGACCGCCACGATGATCGAGCCGAACAGGATCTGGCGCACGGCCTCCGGGAACCCGAGGACCGTCAGCAGCGAGGTCAGGACGGTCAGGATCAGCGCACCGACGATGGTGCCCGAGTAGCCGCCGCGGCCGCCCATGATCGCCGTGCCGCCGATGACCGCGGCGGCCACTGACGGCAGGACCGCGGTGTCGACCAGGGTCACGCTGGCGACGTTGCTGAGACCCGAGTAGAGGAAGCCGGCGAGGGCGGCGATGCAGGCGGAGAGCATGTACAGGACGATCAGGACCTGCCACGACCGGGCGCCCGACAGGCGCGAGGCGACCGGGTTGTCGCCGATCGCGTACAGGAGCCGTCCGTAGCCGGTGCGGCGCAGCAGGAGCAGGATCGCCGCGGCGAGGGGCACGAAGATCAGCAGGCTGTTGGGCAGCACCTCGAAGGTCAGGCCCGACCCAAGCCAGCGCTCCAGGTCGGGGACGCCCGAGCCCGTCTTGACCATGATCAGCTGCCAGACGTTGGCCATGCCCAGGACGACCAGGCTCATGCCCAGCGTCATGATCAGCGGGTGCACCCTGAACACCCCGACACCGACGCCGGTGATGAGGCCGACGAAGGCCGCGATGAGCAGGGCAACAAGGACCGCGATCAGGAGGCCCTGGGGGCCGACGAGCGTCGCCACGACGAACCCGGACATGGAGGCGACCGCGCCGACCGACAGGTCGATGCCACCGGTCAGGAACGTGAGCGTCTGGCAGGCGCCGAGGATCGCCAGGGGGATGGCGGCTCGCAGCGTGAAGCCCACCCAGCCGGGATTGATGATGTCGGGCTTGACCAGCCCCAGGACGATGACGAGCAGGGCGAGCAAGCCGAGCAGCGGGACGAGCGGACGGTCGCGGAACAGGGCGCGCCAGCCAGCGGCGCTGCGCCAGGGGCTGCTTGCACTGGGCGTTCCGGCGAGACCGGTCATGCTCGCGCCCTCCGGATCTGTACGAGACTGCCGATCATGACCACTCCGATGAGGATCGCCCCCTGTACGACCACCGCGACGTTCGGGTTGATCCTGAGGAACGTGATGTCGGTACGGATGAGCTGCAGGATCATGACCGCCACGATCGGCCCGAACACGCCGCCCCGGCCACCGGCCAGGCTGACGCCACCAAGCACGACGGCGGCCACGCTCATGAGCGTGTACGGCCCGGGAACCGGCGTCCCGATCCCGGTGCTCGCGGTGAGCGACAGACCGCCCAGCGCCGCGAACAGGCCCGTCAGGGCGTAGGCCAGGATCTTGGTCCGGCCGACCTCCACCCCGCTGCGGAAGGCGGCGAGGCGATTGCTGCCGATCGCGTAGATCGAGAGGCCGAGCCTCGATCGGCGGAACGGGATCCAGATGATGGCCACGATGAAGATAAGGACGACGGCGGCCTTCGGGATCCACTCGTTGCCGAGGGAGCCCAGGACGAGGTCCTTCAGCCAGGCGACCGAACCGCCGCCGGGGGTCTTGAGCACCAGCAGCGCGAAGCCGGCCCACACGAAGGACATGGCGAGCGTGACCACGATGTCCGGCACCCGGGTGGCGACGACGACGCCGCCGTTGATGGCGCCCAGAGCGAGGCCCAGCATGAGCACGCCGATCACCACGAGGACGCCGAACTCCTCGGACTGGCCCTTCATCTGCGAGGCCGCGACCACGCTGGTCAGGGCCATCATTGACCCGACCGAGAGATCGATCCCTCCCGAGATCACCACGATGGCCTGGGCGACCGCGGCCAGGGCCAGCGGCAGCACGGAGATGGCGAGCCCCTGGACCCCGGCCACGCCGTAGTCGGGCTGGATGTACTTGGTGAACAGGAGGAGCAGGGCGAGGAACCCGACCAGCCCGAGCGTCCACCCGTTGCGATGCAGGAACGATCCGACGGGCACGGAACGCTGGACGGGAGCGGCGGCGGCGCTCATTCGGCATCAACCCCGTCGTTGGTCGGGGGCACGAGCGGCTCGACGGCAGCCGGCTGGGCCGGGGCACCGTCCGCCCTCAGGTTGTAGGCCGCACGGAGCAGCGCCGGCTCGTCCGCGTCGGCGACCCCGATCTCCGCGACCAGCTGGCCGCCGAAGATGACGATCGCCCGGTCGCAGACCAGCTGGACCTCCTTGAGCTCCGACGTGTAGAACAGCACGGCCGCGCCTCCCTCGGCGAGGTCGCGCAGCAGGCCGTAGATCTGGTTCTTGGTCCGGATGTCGATGCCGCGCGTTGGGTCGAAGCAGAGCAGGGTCCGCACGCCACCGGCGACCCAGCGGGCGATCGTGACCTTCTGCTGGTTGCCGCCAGATAGCCGCCGGACCTCGCCCTGGGCCCGCGTGTCGATCTGGAGGGTCTCGATGGCGTCCTCGACCTTCCGGTTCTCTTCAAGGCTTCGGATCAGGCCCCACCGGCGCATCGCGGTTGTGAAGGGGAGGGCGATGTTCTCGCGGACCGACCGCTGCATCAGCAGGGCCTCGGCACGATCAGCCGGCACGTACACGAGGCCGGCCCGGATCGCGTCGGCCGGGTGGTGGAAGTTGACAGCCTCGCCGTCCACGAGCAGCTCACCACGCTTGGGGCGCTCCGAGCCGGAGAGGATCTCGAACAGCTCGTCCTGGCCCTGGCCCTCGAGCGCGACCACCCCGAGCACCTCACCCGGATAGAGGTCGAAGGACACGTCGTGGAGGATCTTGCGGGCGGTGAGGTCGCGCGCGGTGATGCGCGGCGCTGCCCCCGGCGCCCGTACCCTGGCAGCCGTCCGGTGCGCGACCGCGGACAGCTCCTCGGCACTCTCGCCGAGCATGAGCTCGACGATCTGATCCTCGGAGCCCGCGGCGACGTCCACCACGCCCACCGTCTCTCCCTCGCGGAGCACGGTCGCCCGGTCGCAGACCTCCGCGATCTCGATCATGCGGTGGGAGATGAAGATGACGGACCTGTCGCCGCCGCGGAGACGACCGACCACCTCGAGCACGCGCTCGGTGAGATTCGCGGGCAGCGCCGCGGTCATCTCGTCGAGCATCAGGACGTCGGGCTCGATGGCGAGAGCGCGCGCGAGGTCGATGATCCGGAGGGATGCGAGCGGCACACGCCGCGCCATGACCGACAGGTCAAGGTCACCTAGGCCGAGCTCCTGCGCCCAGTGCAGGAACGGCTCGATCGGTGTCTCGGTGAGACGGAGGTTGTCACGGATGTCCAGGTCCCGGATCAGCGCCGGCTCCTGGTAGACGGGCACGAGGCCGCCGCGGCGTGCCTCGCCCGGAGAATGGACGACACGCGTCCGCCCGCGCACGGCGATCGTGCCGCCATCGGGGTGGACGGCACCGGTCAGGATCTTGACGAACGTGCTCTTGCCGGCGCCGTTGGCGCCCATGAGCGCATGGACCTCGCCCGGGTGGACGGCGAGGGACGCGGCCTTGAGCGCGACGACCGCGCCGTAGGTCTTGGTGATTCCCGTCGCCTCCAGCAGGAGGTCTGTGGCGGTGAGGGTCATGGTTCCCCGGTATAGACGGGAGATGCCGGACGAGCCGGCATCTCCCAGGTGATCCGAGTTGACTCGGGGAGTGCTACTCGCCCGGGCCCTTGCAGGCGACGGCCTGCTCGGGGGTGTACGTGGTGAAGCCGTCGATCTGGAGGCCAAGCGGCCAGTTGGGATCGAGGCCGTCGACCTGCCAGGACGCGAGGAGCGCCTTGCCGGCGTCGGTCACGTTGTCGGCCGCGACGGGAGTCAGGAGGACGGTGTTCGGCTGGGTTGCGCTCGGGTCGGTCGTGACCGACTCGTTCTGGAGCAGCTTGAGCGCGAGGCCAACGCCCGCTCCGCCGACGGCGGCGGTGTTGGTGACGGCGACGCCCTCGAGGGCCGGGTAGTCGGTGGGGTTGAGGAGCTGGGCGACGAATGCGCCGAGGTCCGCGCCGACGATCGGCACGAAGCTCTTGTTGGCGGCCTTGATCGCGTCAACGACCTGCGAGTCCATGCCCGACGTCCAGATGCCCTGGGTGTCGTCGTACTGGCCGCTGGCGATGTAGTCGTTGATCAGCTGGGTCGTGGTCGCCGGATCCCAGCCCGTGTGCACGCCGTCGGCGTTCGGGAGGACCTTGATGTCCGGGTACTCGGCAAGCGCCTTCTTGAACCCGATGTCGCGATCGTTGTCGGCCGGGTGGCCGGCGAAGCCGCGCATGTAGTAGACGTTGCCCGCGCCGCCCATCTGCTCGAACAGCCACTTGGCGCCGAGGTAGGCGTAGTCGATCTGGTTGTTGTAGAGGTTGTAGGTGTCGGGGTTGGTGGTGTAGGCATCGACCGCGACGGTCAGGATGCCGGCCGCCTTGGCCTCCTCGAGCGCCGGGTTGAGGGCCGCGGGGTCGTTCGGGTTGAAGACGATGGCGTCAACGCCCGCCGCGATCAGGTCGCGGATGTCCTGGAGCTGGCCGGCGGCGTCCGTGTTGCGGTGGATCGTGATCAGCTCGGAAACTTGCCCGGAGGCCAGCGCCTGCGCCTTGGCGGTGCAGACCTGCTCCTCGCGGAAGCCGTTGCCGACGCCGCCGCCGTTCGAGTAACCGATCTTGAACATTGCGGCCGGGGCCTCGGTGGCCGGGGCCTCGGTGGCCGGGGCCTCGGTGGCCGGAGCCTCGGTGGCAGGGGCGGCCGTGGCCGGAGCCTCGGTCGCGGCACTGCTGCCGCAGGCGCCCGCGATGACCGCGATCGCCGCCAGGGCGACCAGGGCCCGGGTCTTGCCTAGTTGCTTCATGTACTGCGTCTCCTCCTTGTGGCGGCCGGTTGCTCAGGATCGAGCAGAGGTCCGCCGGTATCCCAGTGTGTTGCGTCGAGCTCGTTGGAGCGTCACCCACCTCCTTGCTGGTCGATCGCACGGGCGAGCCGCCGCGCATGCTCTCGATAGGCTTCGTCGAAGAGCGTCCTCGACCGCTCGGCCCCAACGGCGCTCGCGCGCGTGAGGACCGGGGGCATCGCCCCCTGCTCCACGAGGAGCTCGGCGGTCCGGACCTTGATGGCGTTGACGATGGCGACGGCGCCGATGGTGGATCCGGGACCAACCGGGCTCTCGAGACCGTCGATCGTCACCATGGCGTCTGCAGCGGGAGTGCACACGTCCAGCACGATATCTGCTTCGTCCAGAAGCCGCGCGCCAGCGGCGGCATCCGGTTCGGCGGACATGGACTGCGCGATCGACGTGACGGCGATCACGCGCATGCCCCGGGCCCGCGCGCCACGTGCCATCTCCACCGGGGCCGCGGTCAGACCGCCGGCCGAGAAGACCATCATCACGTCGTGCGGGCCAAAGCGGAAGTTGGACAGGATGACCTCGGCGAGCCCGGGCAGGCGCTCGATGAACATCGCCTGGCGCTGCCCGTTCGCCCCGACCACCTGGGTATGGAACGTCATGGACAGCTCGACGATGGGGTTGAAGCCCGGGTAGGACCCGTAGCGCGGGAACATCTCCTCCACCGGGATCCGCGAGTGACCGGTGCCGAAGAGATGCACGAGGCCATCGCACGCGATGGCCTCCGCGCACCATCGGCTGGCCGTCTCGATCCCCTCGGACTGCGTCTCCGCGACGCGCGCGATGACATCGGCCGCCCGCTGGAGCCAGGTGTCGGCCGCCGTGGCGGGAGCGGTGATCAAGCGCCGGCACCAAGCAGGGTCGAGTCCAGCGTCACGGGCTCCCAGGTACCACTGCGGATGGACCGGTAGGCGGCGTCGAGGATGCCGTTCACGGCGTAGCCGTCCTCGAAGGTCTCCGAGGGGGCGCGGCCGGTCCGGAAGGCGTCGATCACGTCCGCCATCATGAGGTCGTGGCCGTGAACGCGCACCTCGTCGGGCACCGGGAAGACCCAGCCCGTCTCGACGTCCGCCTTCTCCACGAGATACCCGGCCGGGCGCTCGACGAAGGCCTTGAGGGAGCCCACGCTGATGTCGGTGATCAGGCGCCCGGCGTCGCCGTAGGCCTCAAAGCGGCCCTCGAGCCCTCCCTTGGAGGACCAGGACACGTCGATGGTCGCCGCCCGCCCATCGGCGAAGCGCATGATCATCATCGCGTTGTCCTCGCCGGTCGTGCGCTCCCCATGGACCAGCGTGGCGCCCCAGGCGAACACGTCAGTCACGGCGACGTCCTTGCCGAACAGGAACCGCGCGTACTCGGCGCCGTGTGACGCCATGTCCAGGAGCGCCCCGCCACCGGCCAGCCCGGCATCCCAGAAGTGCTGGGCATGCGGCCCGGAGTGGCCCTCGCGAGCACGCACCGTGGTCAGCCGCCCGATGGCGCCCGCCACGACCATGTCCCGCATCCGCAGCAGGTCCGGGTTGAAGATCACGTTCTCGAGGTAGGCGTTGAACACGCCGGCCTCGGTCACGGCGCGCAGCATGTCCGCCGCCTCGTCCGCATTGCGGCCGAGCGGCTTCGTGCACGCGACCCCCTTGCCGGCTGCCGCCAGCGCCAGCACGGCCTCACGGTGCAGGTGGTTGGGCAGCGACACGACCGCGAGGTCGACGTCCGGGTCGGCGCACAGCTCCTCGACGGTCGCATACGCGGTACCGCCAAAGCGCGCGGCATACGCCTCGCGCCGCTCGGCGCTCGCGTCGCAGCTGGCGACGATCCGGGCATCCCGCACATAGCGGAGCCCCAGGGCGTGGAACTCGCCGATGAAGCCACAGCCCAGCATCCCGATCCGTACGGACGTCATCAGTAGCCTCCTGCCTCGACCGGGTTCACGAGCGCCAGGCCCTCGCCCGTCTTGCGGGCCCGGAAGTCCAGGATGATTGCCTCGGTCGCCGTGGCGCCGATGCGGGTCACCCCAAGCTCCATCACGGCCAGCAGCGCGTCCAGCGTCCGCACCCCGCCGGCCGCCTTGACCCGGACGTGGGGCGATGTGCTGGCGCGCATCAGGCGCAGATCATGGTGCGTGGCGCCGGACGGGGCGAAGCCGGTGCTGGTCTTGACGAAGTCGCCTCCGGCGGCCTCGGTCAGGCGACAGGCCCGCACTTTCTCGTCGTCCGTGAGATAGGCGTTCTCAAAGATCACCTTGACGATCCCGCCGCCGGCATGGGCGACGTCCACGACCGCCCTGATGTCGGCCAGGACGTCCTCGTCACGACCGCTCCTGAGGGCGCCGATGAGGAGAACCATGTCGAGCTCGGTCGCGCCGTCGGCGAGGGCACGCCGGGCCTCGAAGACCTTCGTCTCGGTGACGTGGTTGCCATGGGGGAAGCCGATCGTCGTGCCGACCGCCACATCCGTGCCGCCCAGGATGGCCCTGGCGCGCCTGACGTCGGTCGGGCGGACGCAGACCGAGGCCACGTCGTACTTCGCCGCGAGGCGGCAGCCATCCTCGACGAACGCGTCGTCGAGCTCCGGCCGCAGGAGCGAGTGGTCGATCGTCTTGGCGATGTCGCGCTCGGTGAGTTGGTCGATGCTGAGTGCCATGGAGCTCCTGGGTGGGTGGTGCTACTTGCAGTACGGGCGCAGGACGTCCCGCGCGATGAGGAAGCCCTGCTTGACCTTCTCGTCGGTCCCCTCGAACCGCCGATCCTCGTGCTCGATGATGCAGTCGCCCTCGTAGCCCTGGCGATACAGCTCGCTGAAGACGACGCTCCAGTCGGTCTCGCCAAGCCCCGGGATGCGCGGGATCTGCCAGCCCATCCCCATCGAGAACACGCCGCGCTCGTAGAGCCCGTCGACGTCGATCATCAGGTCCTTTGCCTGGAAATGGAGCACGTGCGCGCCGAACTCCTTGAGGAACCGGCGCATGTCGATCATCTGCAGGACCAGGTGCGACGGATCGAAGTTGAGGCCGATGGT
Organism: uncultured Chloroflexia bacterium; assembly: GCA_963713975.1. GTDB lineage: Bacteria > Chloroflexota > Limnocylindria > Limnocylindrales > CSP1-4 > CAIXZV01. The sequence goes on along the minus strand of OY970218.1, from coordinate 1,957,780 downwards.
GTCGCCCCACTGTTCGAGGATGCGGCGCCAGATGCGGGGCGTGGTGGCGATGTTGTGCCCGCCCGGCCACTCGTCGTGGCTGAACAGCATCGGGCAGTTCTCGAGGGTGATCTTCCGCCCGTGATCATCCGCGAACCGGACGATGTCGGGCCAGATCTCGAGGGCCCGCTCCCAGTTCTGGTCCTGGTTGAGGGCCGCGTCACCGCCCATGAACGTGTTGACCAGCGGCACGTTCATCTTCTCGGCGGCCTCGATGACCCGCTTGAGGTGGCCGATGACCGATGCCCGGTGCTCCGGATCCGGGTGGAGCGGGTTGGGATAGAAGCCGAGGCCGGAGATGGCCAGGCCCTTCGCTTCGAGCTCGCCCCGGATCTCGACCGCCTGCGACGCGGACAGGTTCGCGACGTCGATGTGGCTGGTCCCGGCGTACCGGCGGGTGGGCCCGGAGCTGTGCGGCCAGCAGGCGATCTCGAGCACCTCGAAGCCCGCCCCGACAGCCCAGTCGGCCACGTCCATGAGCGGAGTCTCGGGGAAGGGGGCGGTGAGGAAGCCGAGCTTCACGGTTGCAGACCCTCCGCGGCGTGACGGGTGATGGTGGGGCACGTGCCGGTCATGCCTGGTGCTCGACGGTGACCCAGGTGCCGGTCCGGGAGCTCTCGAGCACCGCATCACCCACGAGCATCTCCTCGTGCCCATCACGGAACGTTGCGTAGCGGGGCGCAGCGGACGGCCGCCCTGCGAGGACATCGTCGTAGATGGCCGTGAACACGGCGCCGAAGGTGTCGGCGAAGCCCTCCACGTGGCCACCGGGCAACCGGGCCGCGGCGGCACCGGCCGCGTTCATCAACGCGGGGTTCCGGAGCAGGAGCTCGTTGGGCCGGTCACGATGACCGATCCACAACTGCTCCGGCTGCTCCGAATCCCACGCGACGGCGGAGGAGGAGCCGTCGATCTGGTAGGCGATGCTGTTCTTGCGCCCGGGGCTGAGCTGGCTGATCGCCACGCTGCCGCGCGCGCCGCCCTCGTAGCGCAGGAGGATGGTCGCGGTGTCCTCGGTGTGGATCGCCACCGGCACCGTCTCGGCCGCGCGCTCCGAGGAGAACGTGAGCACCGGGCCGGCGGGCTTTCGGCGGATCGGGATGAACGTCGTGAGATCGGCCATGACGGCCTCGACCCTGCGACCGCTGAGGAAGCTCGTCAGGTCCAGCCAGTGGGAGCCGATGTCACCCACGGCGCGGAGCACGCCGCCCTGGTCCTTCTCCAGCCGCCAATTCCAGTCCGTGTCATACAGCAGCCAGTCCTGGAAGTAGCGCCCGGTGACCAGGCGCACGTCGCCCAGGCCCCCGTCGGCGACCAGAGCCGAGACGTGCTGGTTGAGCGGGTAGAAGCGGATGTTGAAGTTGACCGCGTTCACGAGACCCGAAGCCGCGGCCAGGGCGACCAGCTCCGCGGACTCCGTCGACGTCATCGCCAGCGGCTTCTCGCACACGATGTGCTTCCCGGCGGCGAGGATCCGCCTGGCCTGCGCGTGATGCAGCTCGTTGGGCGACGTGACGTGGACCACCTGCACGTCGTCGGCGAGGAGATCCTCGATGCTCACGTATGCCCGCGGCAGACCCAGCTCTCCCGCCCGCTGCTCGCCCAGCTCAGGCGAGGACTCAAGCAGGCCGGCGACCCGCACACCGATCCGCCGAAGCGCCTCGACGTGAACGGTGCCGATGAACCCGCTGCCGATGACGGCGGCTGAGATCTCGCTGCGGCGCGGCATGGCTTGCGGCTGACCTCCCCTGGACGTCCGGTACGAGCCGGCAACCAGTCTATACAGCTAGAGCGATCATCGGTCGACGGGGTCCCGGTCACGGCATCCGACGGGGCCGTCGCGCCGATCCGGGGGACGCGCGATGTTCCTCCGCTCATGATGCTACTTCTGCCGGTCAAATGCAAAAGTGGAGTGCCGGTCCGAGGATGGCCCGTGTACGATCCCCTCGTGGGTGACCACTCGGTCCCTGGCGGCAACTTTGGCCGGGCCACCGCAGGCGCGGTCGGGTGGCCGCGTGCCGGGGACCCTTCCGTACCTCCCGACGAGACCCTGGACACCCTGGCCACCGTGCTCGATGGCATCCGGCTGGGCCACACCCGGTCCAGGGCGGACCTGGTCGCCGAGACGGGTTTGTCGCGGACCGTGGTCGCCCGGCGCGTCTCCGAGCTCCTGGATCGCGGGTTGGTCACCGAGGGGCCACCGGGACCCAGCACGGGGGGCCGGCCGCCGAGGCAGCTTGCGTTCCAGGGCGACGCCGGGCACATCCTGGTCGCCGACCTCGGGGCGACAAGCGTCGACGTCGCGGTCACGACGCTGGACGGACGGATCCTCGGCCATATGGACGAGCCGGCCGACATCTCGTCCGGACCCGAGGTCGTGCTGGCCCGCGTGGACGAGCTGTTCCAGGAGCTGCAGGCGCCGCGACGGCGGCTCCCCGGCCGGCTGTGGGGGATCGGGATCGGCGTGCCGGGCCCAGTCGAGTTCCGGACCGGGCGGCCGGTCTCCCCGCCGATCATGCCGGGCTGGGATCACTACCCGCCCCGGGAGCGCTTCGCCGCACGCTACGGCGTGCCGGTCTGGGTCGACAACGACGTCAACGTCCTGGCGCTCGGCGAGTGGCGATCGGGTGTTGCCGCCGGACACGAGAACGTGATCGTGGTCAAGATCGGGACGGGAATCGGCGCCGGCATCATCTCGGATGGCCGCCTGCATCGGGGCGCCCAAGGCTCCGCCGGGGATGTGGGCCACAGCCACGTCTCCGACGACCCATCGGTGGTGTGCCGGTGCGGGAACACCGGGTGCCTCGAGGCGCTCGCGGGAGGCGGGGCCCTCGCCCGCGACGGCGAGGCTGCGGCCCGGGAAGGTCGGAGCCCAAGGCTGCGGGCGATCCTCGATGCCCACCGGCCGGTCACGGCCGAGGACGTCGCGCGGGCGGCCTCCTTCGGCGACCCCGTGGCCACCGAGCTCCTCCAGGCCGCCGGTCGCCGCGTGGGCCTGATGCTGGCCGGCGTCGTCAACTTCTTCAACCCGTCCCTGGTCGTCATCGGGGGTGGGGTGGCCCAGAGCGGGGACGTCCTGCTGGCGTCGATCCGCGAGGTCGTCTATGGCAGGGGCCTGCCGCTGGCAACGCGGGACCTCCTGGTCCAGCGCTCATCACTGGGCTCCCTGGCCGGCGTGATCGGCGCCTCCGCCATGGTGGTGGACCAGCTGTTCAGCCGGGAGTCGCTGGCTCGTTGGGTAGAGGCGGGCGAGCCCAGCGGCCTGGCGGCCTCGATGGCGGCGGGTGTGACGCCGGGGGCGTGATCAGACCGGGCGCGGCCTCGGTCCGGGCGCGGCGGTCCGGCGCTGGCCACGCGCCTCGAGCCCCGATCCCACTCACCGGTGGAACAGCATCGCCCCCCGGTTCACCGTTCGCTCCCGTGGGGAACGGAGGGTGCATTGAGCCCACGTAGGTGACCACTGCCAGGGTCACCCCATGGCCACTCGACAACGCCCCGGCGATCTCGCGGCGGTCACGGGGTGAGCGCTGACGCTCCGTGGCTCGCTGACGCTCAGGGGCCCCCTGCCCCGCTACCGCCGCAGCAAGGACCCCGCAGCATCGTCGGCGAAGACCGTCAGGCGCGGGTGCCTGCGCAGGTAGGACGCGGGACAGTCCGGGCCCTCCGGCTCGTCCAGCGCTCGACGGAGGATCGATGCCTTGCGCTCGCCGGTGACGAGGAGCCAGCACTCCCCCGCCTCGAGCAGGCGTGACAGGCCGACGGTGATCCCGGCCGTCGGCGTGACGCCGGCGCCGTAGCGCGTGATCGCGGCCTCTCGCGACGAGCGCGCCAGGCGCACGAGCCGGGTCGGGTCGTCGGGCCGCGACCCGGGCTCGTTGAAGCCGACATGCCCGTTCATGCCCAGGCCCAGGACGGCGAGATCGAGCCCCCGGGCGATCACACGGTCGTGGGCGACGGCGGCGGCCTCGACATCCGGCCCGTCGACGTCGATCGGCACGAACGCCGGAGGCGCCAGGAGCCGGCCGACGAGCTCGGCCCGCAATCGGGCGTCACAGCGGGCCGGATCGTGACGCGGAAGGTCCACCCATTCGTCGAGCAGGACGACCGTCGCCGCCGCCAGGGAGACCTCGCCACGTCGTTCCGCGGCAACCAGCTCGGCGTAGACCGGGGTCGGGGTGTCGCCAGTCGGCAGGCAGACACACAGCCCCGGCCGGTCCTGGAGCCGGTCACGCATCGCCTCGGCCACCGTGGCGGCCCAGCCCGCGGCGGGCAGGACCTCGAGCCGGAACCCGGGTGCGCTCACGCCCCTTCGACGATCCGATCGAGATAGTCCCCGGTGGCGGGGTCCTTGAGGATCATCTTGACGCGGCCGTCCGGCAGGATCTCCCGCTTGATGACCACGAAGCCCTCGTACCGCTCGCCGGTCGCCGTGATCCGCTGCGTCGAGCCGCCACGCCACTCGAACAGGTCCACGGGCTCCCAGGCGCCGTTCTTCGCGGAGCGGTAGGCGGCGTCCATGACCGCGTTGACCACGTAGCCGTCGTAGAACGACTCCTGCGGCGTGCCGCCGGTGTCGATGGCGTTGAACATGTCCGTGAACATGTCGACATAGCCCAGCTCGGCCACCTCGTCGCCCACCGGGAACAGCCATCCCGCTGCCGTCTCGGCCTTCTCGGCGACATAGCCGCTGGATCCGCCCGCGGTGAACATCTCGAACCCCGTGCGCAGGAAGTGATCGAGCCAGATGGTGCCGTGGGTGCCGGCCACCTCGTCCCGCAGGTCCATGCCGCCGCGGAACGTCCAGCTGACCTCGAACTGGCCGATGGCACCGGACTCGAACCGGATGAGCGCGATCGCGTTGTCCTCGTCGTCGATCGGGTGGACGAGGGTGTCCGTGGTGCACATGACCGACACGGGCCGATTGCCCTTGCCCACGAAGTTCCGGATGATCTCGATGCAGTGGCAGCCGAGGTCGATGATCGCGCCGCCACCGGTCAGCCGGCCGTCCCAGAACCAGGCGCTATGCGGCCCGGGATGCGTCTCGCGAGAGCGGACCCAGGTCACGTCGCCCAGCGCGCCGTCACGGACGGACTTGATCGCCTTGAGGGTCTTGGGCGTGTAGCACAGGTCCTCGAGGTAGCCGCCGAACACGCCGGCGCGCTCGACCGCGTCGAGCATCCGGCGCGCCTCCGCTGCCGTCCGGCCGAGCGGCTTGGTGCACAGGACCGCCTTGCCCGCGGCGGCAATGGCCTTCACGGCCTCCTCGTGGAGGTGGTTGGGAAGCGCGACCACCACGACATCGGTCTCAGGATGGCGAACCGCCGCCGCCATGTCGGTCGTGAACTCGGGGATGCCCCAGCGCTCGCTGAACGCGCGGCCGCGGCCCTCGCTCCGCGAGTAGACGACCCGGACGCGGTCGCGGCCGCGTTGGCCGTGGAGGGTCATCGTGTAGAAGTCCCCGATGAGACCTGTGCCGAGCATCGTGATGGCATGGCTCTGCATGTGCGCTGGCTCCCTGTGATTCGGTTCGCAGGATTCTAGAGGCCCCGGGGTGGGGTCGTGCCGACGCCGCGCCGTCCTGCCCGGCTCAGGCGGGCGTGGATCGCCGGCGCCGCGTCCGCTTCTTCTTGGGGGTTCCGCCGACCCACCACTCACAGGGGCACAGGCCGCGGGGGCAGCCGGCATGCGGCAGCCGGGGCGTGCGCAGCTCCTCGGCGATCGGGAAGGCCCGGCCGTCGTCGCCGCGACAGGCGGAGCAGCAGCTTCCTCCGACGATCTCCGCGTGGGTCCCCAGCGGCCGCAGGGACCGCAGCAGCGCCGTCATCGCGTCGGTGTGGAGCCCCGCGATCTCCTCCGGTGGTGGCACCGGCGATCCGGCGTCCTGGTACAGCGCGGCCGCCTGCTCGCGCTCGATCCGGGCGACCTCGTCCCAGGTGTGCGTCCGCCTCGCGGCCTTGGCTGCCTTCGATGCGTGTGCGAGGTAGAGCGCCCGGGCCTCCTCCACCGCCTCGGCCGACACGGCGTGGGCGGCGATGCGCTGGCGCCGGTCCTCGGGAGCTCCGACGAGGCGGGCCCGGCGCAGCCACTGGACGCGGGCCTGCGTCCAGGTGGCAACGTTGGCCTCGCGCCGGCGCTCGGCCTCGAAGACCTCCACGGCCGCCTCGGTAAGGTAGACGGCGCGGCCGCCGACGCGACGCACGACGATGGTCTGCCGGCACCGGGGGCAGCGCCGATTGCGGGTGGGCGGCGGGTCGACCAGCGTTGCACACGATGGGCAGGCGATCGCGGCCGGTGGCTCCGGGACGGGCTCCAGGGGTTCGGGCGTGGCCGCCGGGACCTCGTCGACGACGTCCTCGACAGCCCACTCGTCGTCGGCCGGTCGCGGTCGCAGGAGGCGGAGCAGGAAGCTCATGGCAGTCGGCTGGGGCGTCCGCCCTGAACGGCCATCGCCGTCAGCTCGTCTCCACGGCGGGAGCCTCGGCGTCGGCGGGTGCTGCCTCGGCCACCGCGGTCATCTGGGTGCGGTTCACGAGCAGGAGGTCGAAGTGGCTCACGACCCGGCGGTCGGCGAGCGACCGGGCCGAGACGTGCGTCATCGGGATGAAGCGGGGATCGGTGGAGTCCACGAACCCCGCGATGGACATCTCCGAGTGGACGTGGACCAGGCCGGAGATCACGTGGCCCGGCGTGAACACGATGTGGCGCCGGGTCTGCTTCTGGATCATCGGCCGGTCCATATCAGCGGACAGGTGGAGGCCGACGTCCGCGATGTGGGGCATCGCGACGAAGGTGACCTCGTCCTGGTTGACGTACAGCTCCTTCACCACGAGGGGCGTGGGATCCCCGTTGCGCTTGAGCAGCCGGGCATCGTGGAGCAGGAGGAAGCCCCGTCCGTGGTTGATGCGGTCACTGAGGCGGTGGAAGCGCCCCAGGGCGATGCGCCCGCCCACCCGCAGGTGCGGTCCGACCAGCTCGATGTCCACCTCGGGGCCGCCCATCGTCGCGGCGACGCCATCGATCCCGAGATTGTGTCCCCAGTCGTCCAATCCGCTGTCCCACGAATTCGATCGCCGCCCCTGATCAAGGCGACCTGATCGGGACAAATGGTACGGCATGCCCGGCGAGCGGAGGGTGGGTCAGCCGGGTTGACCCGTGGCGGGCGGCTCCGGGACCGGGGCGTGGAAGGGCGGTGCCATCAGGTGATCCGTGCGGCTGATCCGATCGCGGTTGACCAGCACGACCTCCTCGGCCACCCGGTCCCCCTCCCGATCCCGCATGCTCACCACGGCGTCCGTCAGCGGTACGAAGCGCGCCCAGCGGGAGAGCGCGGCCAGCGGCTGGGTGTGCGGCGGCCGATGCAGGTTGCCCGTGACCACGAACGGCCCGAGCTCCAGCGCCACGTGCTCCTCCACCGTCCGGAGGCGCCGCTCCGGGTCGCCGCGCCGGCCGCGCACCTCGATCACATGCAACTCGCCGCGACCCACCTCGAGCTCGTCCTGCCGCACCTCGCGCCCGTCATCGAGCGCCTGCAGCGTGACGTCATAGAAGGTTACGATGTCCAGGTCGTTGACCTGGTCGCTCAGGCGTCCCTCGCCGAGCTCCACGTCCCCGCGAACGATGCAGTCCCCCGCCCACGCGACGACCTGCTCGCGCACCTCTTGCCTCCCTGGCACGGCCCCGACGGCACCTGCCGGCGACTCCGGCCCGCTGAGCATACGCCGCCCAACCTTGCGGACGGAAGGTCAGCCGGCCGACGGGGGTGTCCTCCGTCGCGAGCGGTCTTCCGTCGGTCAGGCGGGCAGCAGCACGGTGAACTCGGTCCAGCCGCCTTGCGACACGACCCCGACGCGCCCTCCCCCTCCCTCGACCAGCTGCTTCACGATGGCCAGCCCGATGCCCGCCCCACCACGTTCACGGGCCCGCGACTTCTCCACCCGGTAGAAGCGCTCCCAGATCCGTGGCAGGTCCTCGGGCGGGATGGCCGGGCCGGTGTTGGCGACACGCACCCGGGCCAGGTCGCCATCGTGATCCACCGTCACCCTGACCCGTCCCCCCGGCGGCGTGTACCTGACCGCGTTCTGGAGCAGGTTGGCCAGCACCTGGGCTACCTCGTCCGACCGCCCCCGGACGAGGACGCCCTCCGGCGCCACGAGCTCCAGGTCGATGGACCGCCGGGCGAGCGCGGGCGCCACGAGGTCCACGGAGCCACGGACGATGCCGCCGAGGTCAACTTCCTGGACCCGGCCGCGGTGACCGTCCGCGCCCGCCAGCACGTCCAGCGAGGCGGCGAGACGGGTGAGCCTGTCGACCTCCTCGCGCAGGGAGTCGAACGTCTCCGGGTCCGGCGGGATGACCCCGTCCCGGAGCGCCTCCAGATAGCCCTGCAGGTTCGTGAGCGGGGTGCGCAGCTCGTGCGAGGCATTCACGATGAACTCCCGGCGAAGCGATTCCTGCTCCGCGAGGCGGGCCGCCATCCGGTTGTAGGCGGCGGCCAGGGCTCGCAGCTCCGTGGGGCCGTCCTCGGGGACCCGTGCCTCTAGATCGCCGTCTGCGATCCTCGCGGCCGCCGCCGCCAGGCGCTCGATGGGACGGGCGAGGCGGCGCGCCAGGACCACGGCCAGTCCCAGGGCGACCACGGCGGCGACCACGGCGGCGATCGCGAACACGACGGTGACGCTCGCGTCGAACATCTCGCGGGCATGGTCGGCACTGTCGCCCGCGGCCATCATCAGCGCCTCGAAGGCCTCGCCGCCGACCCGCAGCACACCGACCGCGACGATCCCGAGCGCGACCCCGGCGACCGCCAGTGCGGCGACCAGGAAGCGTGCCGAGATCCCGCTCCGCGGGCGCCTCACCGCACAGCCACCCGCCGTTCCACCGGGCCCGCCGCCCGGTAGCCGACGCCACGGACAGTCGCGACGTAGCGGGGCACAGCCGGGTCGTCGCCGAGCTTCTCCCGGAGACGCTTGATGTACTGGTCGATGGCGCGATCCAGGACGTCGCCCTCACCCTCACCGTGGATCGCGTCCAGCAGGCGGTCACGTCCGAGGACCCGACCGCCGGCATCCAGCAGCGTCGCCAGAAGCCGCAGCTCCAGCGCCGACAGGGCGACGGGCCGCCCGTCGATCAGCACCTCGTGCCGGTCCGCGTCGACCTCCAGGTCGCCGAGCACGAGGACCACACCGGAGGCCGCGGTCCGCTCGGTCCGGCGCAGGATCGTGCGCACCCGCACCACCAGCTCGGCGGGCGAGAACGGCTTGGGCAGGTAGTCGTCCGCACCCTCGGACAGGCCGATGATGCGGTCACCCACCGAGCTCCGCGCCGACAGGACGAGGATCGGCACGTCGCCCGTCTCGCGGGCGCGGCGCATGACGGTGAGCCCGTCAATCTCCGGGATCATCAGGTCCAGCACGACGAGACGTGGGGCCAGGCGATCGATGGCATCGAGCGCCTCACGACCATCGGCCGCCGTGACCACCGGATAGCGCTCGCGCTCGAGGTAGGTTCGGACGAGAGCGACGATCTTCGGGTCGTCGTCGACCACCAGGATGGGACCGGGAGGCGGGGTGGGCATCTGGGACATCATCGCCCCGCAGATCGTGCGCGGCAACGGTGACGGCTCCGTGACGGACCCAAGGACGCGCGGACGCCCGTCAGGGCAGGGCGGCGGCCGCCTCGGCGGCCAGGTCCGGATCCGCGGTGGTGACGACGATCACGCGGTCGTTCGCGGCGAGCACGTAGTCGATGGTGCCGCCGTCGCCGTAGTCGATCCTGGTCCACGTCTTGCCGTCCAGCGGCACGGTGTCGATCGTCACGCCCTCGCCCGATGCCGCCAGCCAGGAGCTCATCACCAGGGCCCGGACAGCATCGAGGGGCATCCCGTCCACCGCCACCCCGAGGATGGACAGGTCCGACTCTCCCAGCTCATCGTAGGCCTGTGCGACGCGCAGGTCGTCCGGCTGTCTGCCCGCCGCCCGCAACGCCGCCTGGATGGCGCGACTGCCCTGGTCCTCGCCGAGGATGGTCGAGCCGGTCGCCGAATCGGCGAACAGGGTGACGCCGCCCACCGTCGTCGGCAGGGCGGCGACGAGATCCGGGGCAGCCGGGCTCTCTGCCACGACCGATTCATCAGGCAGGAGCTCGTCAGTCGGGTCGACACCGACCGGCACCGGCCCGATCGATGCGATGGTGCCGCCGTCGCCACCGAGCGCCTTGTCGAACGCGGAAGCGAGCTGGTCCACCTCCGTTTCGGTGGCGTCGCCGGAGGCCGCCAGGTACACCACGAGGCTCCCGGTGCGGAACTGCTGGAAGATCGACCCCGTGTCATCGGCCGCGCTGAACCCCTGGTCTCCCAGGTCATCCCGGCTCGTGACCGACTGGCCAGCCGCCTCGGCGGCAGCGGCGGAGCGCGAAACGGCGTCGGCAGCCCCCTGCTCGAAGCAGGTGACCGTCACATACACCACGGCCTGCCCTGACACCTCGTCGAGGGGCAACGACCCCAGGAACGACAGGGTCTGCCGGTTGAGGTCGTACTGGGTGGCGCTCAGCGTCCAGTCGGCAGGGAGGTCATCGGTCGCGGGCTTCACGTCCCAGGCCGCGGCCTGGCAGCCGGTGTCGCCCGGAGCCACGACGCGCCATGCGACCAGCGCGAGGGCGGCCATGGCCACCACGATGGCGACCACGGCGAGGGTGCTGGTCGTCCGAGAGGCGCCGGGGCCGTGGCTGGTCCCGGCAGCTGGGGAGCGGCTCGATGCCGGCTCCGGGCGGGGAGTCCTGGGGGAAGTCACCGGGCAAGCATGCCCTGTCCGGGCCGAGCGTGCTCCGGCGGGTCCTCAGACGGCCCGGACGCGGTTGTTCTTCGGGTTGTGCTCGAGCTCCGCCAGCCCCAGGAGCTCCAGGAGGGGCGGCAGGTAGACGCCGAACCGCCCGCGATAGCCCTTGCGGGTGCCGTACCAGCCGCCCACCGGGTTGTCCCCGGACCGGCCCCATGCCTCGACCGTCCCGTCCGCGGCGGGCTTCTGCTCGTCCGCCCCGCCAAGAGGCACCCAGTCTCCCTGCTCTCGAAGCCAGGCCGCGAGGTCCTCGATCGCACGCAGCTGGTAGCGGAGCTGTGTGCTGCCCACCTGGCACACGAGGGCAGGCGGGTCTGCCTCCTCGTCACGCCACATCTGGTACCCCGATCCCCCGTTCGCCGTCACGAGGTCCCACGGATCCTCACGCGTGCCGCTGCCTGCCATCGGTGAACCCTCCACGGGGTGGGCGCCATGGACAGCGGCGCCCGATCGGCGGACGCTACCACGCCGGCGCGTCGGAGGAGGTCCCGCGAACCTGCACGCACCGCGCCTCGGGCCGCTCCCGAGGCGGTAGGATCGCCACCATGTCCAAGCTTCGATCCGCCTGATGCGTCTCTACGCCATTGCCTGTGACGTCCTCGCGCGTCCGGTCTACCTGTGCGCCGCCCGCTCCCCGCATGTCGTGGACATCCGGCTGTTCGAGCGCGGCCTGCACAACGAGCCGAAGTCGTTGCGGGACCAGCTCCAGGAGGCGATCGACGACGCACCGGCCAGCGCCGAGGCCATCGTGCTGGGCTACGGGCTGTGCGGTGGCGCCACGGCCGGGATCGAGGCGCGGGGCGTGCCCGTGATCCTCCCCCGGGCCCACGACTGCATCACGCTGTTCCTTGGAGCACGCGAGCGGTACCTCGAGGAACACGGGAAGGTCGCCACCTACTGGTACGTGGCGGACCAGCTCGAGCGCAACGACGGCTACCGGCCCAGCGTGGGTGGCCTTGCCGTCGGCTCGGACACGGACGCCGGGATCGAGGAGGTCCGCGCCGAGTACGTCGCGAAGTACGGCGAGGACAACGCGGACTACCTGATGGAGGTCATGGGCGGCTGGCGCACGCACTACGGCCGCGCCGCGTTCGTCGCAATGGGCGTGACAGACGAAGCCACGTCCGAGGGTGCGGCGCGCGACGAGGCGGACCGTCGCGGCTGGGCGTTCGAGCGCATCGAGGGCAACCTGGTGCTGCTCCGACGCCTGATCGACGGCGACTGGAACGAGGACGTGCTCGTGCTCCAGCCGGGCGAGCGGCTGGCGATGAGCTACGACGACGGGGTGGTCAAGGCCGTCCCCGCCGGCTGAGCGCCGGAGCTACTCGGCTCCGAGCCGCCCCTCGCGGAAGGCGCGCACGTACTCGCCCCCGAACGGGTCACGCCCAAGGAGCATGTCCGCGGCCAGCCGGTACGCCTCGGTGTCGCGGTCCGCGGCGAACACCCGCACGAGGTCCGACGCCACTGGATCGATGATCCCGCTGTCGATGCCGGCCTCGGCCGCGAGGTCAATGAACGTGTCGTTGAGCAGCTTGCGGGCCGGCATGCCGAACGAGACGTTGGACAGGCCGCCTGTCAGGTGGATCGTGTCGCCGTATTCCGCGCGAAGCTGGCGGGCCGCCTCGAGCACATGCGCCGGGGCCTCCCCCGTCACGGCGACGGGCAGGACCAGCGGGTCCACGTAGAGCAGGTCCGGTGCGATCTGGCGGGCCATGGCCAGCTCGATCAGGCGGACCGCATTGGCGACGCGCTCCTCCGCGTCGGCGGGCATGCTGCCCAGGCCGCTCGCGGCGAGGATCGCGGCACAGCCGGTCTCCGCGGCGAGGTCGAGGACGTCGGGCCGCTCGAGCGACGCGGAGTTGAGCAGCAGCCGGCCCCGCGGCTGGGTGGATGCCGCGACACCGGCGGCGAGCACGCCCACGTCGGATGAGTCGATCGAGACGGGCACCACTGCGGTCGCCTCGACGATGGTGACCAGCCAGGCCATGGCCGCGGCGCGCAGCCCGGCGTCGGCCGAGACCTCGTCCGCATTGAGGTCCAGCCAGTCGGCGCCGGTGGCCTCCTGACGGGCGGCAAGGGCGCGCACGTAGGCGGCTGCAGTGTCCGCCTGCTCGCCGCCGTCAAGTCCCCAGCGTACGGCGCTCTGGACGTGCTTGATCTTGCCCGCTGCGAAGTCGCGGGCGGCGGCGAGGTCAGGGTGGACGGGCAGGACGAGCGCCGTCCCGTCGCCGGTCACGAACGCGATCCCGGTCGTGCCGTCATCCAGCTCCACCGCGTGCTTGCCGGCCCGCTTCAGGACCCGGGTGGCATGGATGTTCTCGCCGACGATCTGGAACGGCGATCCGGCGCGGTCGAGCTTCACGAGCGGGGTCCTTTCTCGGGAGTGGACACTGGGGTGGCGGCCGTGGCGGGGGTGGTCGGTGGTGCGGACGCGACGGCCAGGGTCGCCTGGACCTCGGCCCGCCGGGCGTAGTGGTCGCGGCCGAGGAAGGTGTTGCCCCAGGCGCTGGTCCGGCGCAGGTCGTTGTCCTGGACCACGACCGGGCGCTCGAGCATCGTGCGCTCCTCGCCATAGGGCTTGAGCCGGCGATAGGCATCGGCCCAGACGCAGGTGTGCCCAGGGACCTCGCACATGCCGTCCTTTGCACCGCCGCAGGGGCCGTTGCGCTGGTTCTTCTGGCAGTGGCTCTCGGGACACAGGTAGGCGAGGTCGGGCAGGCTGCAGTCGCCGCAGTCGCGGCAGTCGTAGAGCGGGACCTTGACCGCCTGCTCGAACACGTGGAGCGGCTTGCCCACGTGGAGCGCCTCGATCCTCCCGTACACGGCCGCCCAGGCGCGGAAGCCCGGGGTCCCGGGTTCGAAGACGCGCCCGTGGACAGTGCGGTTGAGCTTGTAGAAGGGGTCGACGTCGCGGCGGGCACGCGTGCGAGCCTGCGGCGTGAGGCTGCGGGCCCAGGTGCGGTTGAGCTCGTCGGTGGACAGCCCCGCACCGTCGGGCTCGAACGGCTCGAAGGCGCCGGGCAGGCCGAAGGAGACGTCCTTCACCAGCGAGCGCCAGTCGGCAGGGTCGTGGGCGTCGGCCATCTCGAGCACGCGGCCCACCTCGGCGGCATCCCGGTGCCCGGAGATGTAGATGCCCCGCATGCCCAGGCCCCGGGACACGACCAGCTGCTTGGCGGCAAGCTCGAGGAAGAAGGCTCGCCCCTTGTCGGAGGACGCTGCCTCGCGCTCGACCACCCGCAGCAGGTCGTCCGTGACCACGCAGCCGGGCACCCTCCCTGCGTTGAAGGCACGGGCGACGGGGCCTGACAGGATGTAGGCGTTGCCGACCACGGGCATCGAGATCGACTCGCGGCGCATCCAGCGCAGCAGCACGTCCTGGCGGTGCGCGTCATAGCCGACCTGGGTGATCGCGTAGTCGGCGCCCGAGCGCTGTTTCAGAGCGAGCTTGAGGAACTGGGGGACGAGGTCCCGCTCGAGGCGCTTGAAGGGGTCGATCGCGCAGCCGAGAAAGAAGCAGTGCTGCTCGGGGTCGGGGGCGCCGTCGCTGGCGGCCTTGGCCACGGCCTCCATGCCCAGCCTGTGGAGCAGCTCGAGCAGGGCCACCGAGTCGATGTCGAACACGGGCTTGGGCAGGCCTTCGTAGCCAGCCACCGGGTAGTCGCCGCTGATAGCGAGGACGCTGGTGAGCCCGCGCGAGAGGAGGTCCCAGCCCAGGGACTGCATGCCGTTGCGGTTGCGGTCGCGGCAGGCGATGTGGACGATGACGTCGTGGCCGAGGCCCCGCAGCGCCTCGCCCGGGGCGTCGGGGGAGAGCCTCGCGTGGCCGCCCGCGTTGTCGGTGACCGAGAGGGCGGTGACCCGCGGGTTGCCCGCCAGCTCCGCGGCCATGCGCAGGGGCTTCTGGCCGCGGGCATCGCCCAGCTCGCCCGCCCAGGGCACGAGCTCCACGATCGTGGCGAAGCCGGCCTCGGAGCCCAGCACGCGGCGCAGGGCGCCCGGGCCGGTGGTGGGCAGGTCGGCGGACGGTGCGGCGTCTGCCTCTGCGGCTGCGGCCCCTGCGGCTGCGGCCTCTGCGGCTGCGGCATCGTGGGCTCGGGTGCGGGACCTCGAGGACGGGCTCATCGCTACCTCAGACGGTGATCGGCTCGAACAGGCAGCCGTCGGTGAACAGATCGAAGAAGTCGGACTCCGACTCGAGCTCCACGTGCTCGATCCGGCGCACGAGGGACTCGAGCTCGGCGCGGCGGCGCCGGCTCACCAGAAGGGTACGGGCACCACCGATCGACGCGTTGCCCACGCGGACCACCCGCTCGGGCGCCACGGGCACCAGCAGTCCGATGTCGATCGCGGACGAGACGTCGATGGCGTTCGCGAAGCCCCCGGCAAGGTAGACCCGGTCGAGGTCCGAGGGCTCCATGCCGAGCCGACGCAGGAGAACGCGCTGGCCGACGGCCGTGGCGGCCTTCGCGATGGAGAGGTGTCCGACATCGGACCGCGATAGCGTGATGGGGCGTTCCGGCTCGACCGTGATCTCGTGGGCCTTGTCCGCGAACGTGCCGCGGTTGGTCATCCAGCCCGCACGGCGGAGCTCGGCCAGCAGGTCGACCAGCCCGGACCCGCAGATCCCCTCGGGCGGGAGATCGCCGATGATGCTGACCTGGAACCGCCCGTCCGTGATGCGAACCGATTCGATGGCCCCGTCGGCGCCCGGCATCCCGTAGCGCACCCCGCCACCCTCGAACGCAGGACCGGCCGGGCTCGACGCGGCCAGCAGCCGGGACCCGTCGGACACGACGATCTCGCTGTTGGTCCCGATGTCGACCAGGAGGAACGACCCGCCGCGCCCCACCGCCTCCACGGCCACGAGGTCCGCGGCCGCATCCGCGCCGACGTGGCTTGCGATCAGCGGGCCGCCGGTGACACGGGCCTGGGGATTGACCAGCAGGCCGATCTCGTGGGCCCGCCGCACGATCGAGGTCGTCTCCGCCCGGCCCGTCCGCACGTCGGTCTCCGTCACGGACCGGTACGGGAGACGGCCGATGGGGCCGACGTCCAGGCCGAAGAACATGTCTCGCATCGTGGAGTTGCCCACGACGTAGGCGTCCACCAGCTGACGTCGGTCCAGCCCGAGCTCCGCGCACAGCCGCTTGAGCTCGTGGTTGACGGCGCGGCGGAGCGCCTGGCGCAGCTCGCCGGGGAGCTCGGCGTCGTAGGAGATCCGGGTCATCACGTCGGAGCCGCCGAAGCGCTGCGGGTTCTCCAGGGCGGCGACCGCAAGGACGCCGCCGGTCGCGAGATCGACCAGCTCGAGGACCACGGTGGTGGTGCCGACGTCGAGCGCGACCCCGATCGCCGCCCCCATCGCCACGCCGAGATCCGCGCCATCGTCCGTGCGGTATCGGCCGTCTTCGATCGTGACGACCGGGTCCAGGTCCCGCGAGCCGCCGCGGTCCTCGGGCGCCAGGAGGATCCGCAGCCGTCGGCGCAGGACTGCGAACTCCAGGTCCCGTTCTGCGCGCTCGACCCACGCCTGGCAGGCGAGCCGGAACCCGGCACCCAGGAAGGATTCCTCCGGCGTCCGTGGCGACAGCTGGTCGGCCCCGGTCCGCACCTCGACCACGCACTCGTGACAGCGACCCGTGCGCTTGCACGAGGCGGGCACGATCACCGAGAGCTGGTCTGCTTCGTCGTACAGGAGGCGTCCGGGGACGAGCGGGCGCCGCTCGGACCCGTGGATCACATGGGGCATCCTCTCCAGTCTCGGGTGCCCGTGCAAGCGACCGGACAGTCCCTCGGCCCATTTCGACGGGACCTTCCGCCCTGTCGCCCCCGGACTCCCGGGCAGGACGCTTGATCGGCCGACTCCATCGCAGGGAGGTGTCCGTGGTTTCGTTTGCCCCGAATGCATCCGAGGCTGCGCGCGCCCGGCGGTCGCCGCGCTACGACCGCCTGACAGCGGACGACTGCCGGCTCGTGCACGAGGCGAGCATCTCGATCCTGGAGCGGACCGGCGTGGTGCTGCACGATCCCGAGGCGGTCGAGCGGCTGCACGGTGCCGGCGCACAGGTGGCCGACGACGGCCGCGTCCATGTCCCGCGATCACTGGTCGAGTGGGCGCTGTCCGTGGCGAAGCGCTCGATCACGCTGTTCGACCGGGGCGGCATGCCACGCATCGTGCTCGAAGGCGACAACGTCTACTTCGGGCCCGGCTCGGACTGCCTCAACGCGATCGACCACCGCACCGGGGAGCGGCGCAAGGCGACGATCCAGGACACGCGCGATGGCCTGACGCTGGTGGACGCGCTCCCGAACATGGACTTCGGGATGTCGATGTTCCTGCCGTCGGACGTGTCGCCGGACATGGCCGATCGCGAGCAGATGGCGGTCATGCTGCGCCACACCACGAAGCCGCTCGTGGTGGTGACCTACGACGTGGACGCGATGGTCGACGCGATCGCGATGGCCGAGGCCGTGGCCGGCGGCGCGGACGCGCTGCGCGAGCGGCCGATGATCGCGCTGTACATCAACGTCACCCGTGGGCTCGTCCACAACGGCGACTCGCTGCGCAAGCTTCTGACGCTCGCCGAGCGCGGGCTGCCGGCGCTGTGGATCCCGGTGACGTCCGGCAGCACCACGGGTCCGGTCACGACGGCCGGCAACATCGCGCTCACCAACGCAGGGGTCCTGGTGGGGCTGGTCCTCGCCAACCTCGTGCGCGAAGGCACGCCGGTGGTGATCCCCGGCTTTGGCGGCGATGCGCTCGACCTGCGGACCATGGTCGACCCCTACGCGGAGCCGGATCACCGCGGCACGGTGCCCTCGCTGGCGCACCACTACGACCTGCCGATGTTCAGCCTCGCCGGCGGCAGCGACAGCAAGGCGGTCGACCAGCAGGCGGCCGCGGAGGCCGCGCTGACGATGCTCGTCGATGCGCTTGCGGGCGGCCACCTGCTCCACGACAGCGGGTACCTCGAGTCCGGGCTGACGGGCTCGCTCGTCCAGCTGGCCATCTGCGACGAGATCGCGGCCTGGATCCGGGCCGCCATCGGGCCGGTCGCCATCGACGCCGAGACGCTCGCGCTGGACGTGATCGACGCGCTCGGCCCGGACGGATCGTTTCTGGAGGCGCAACACACCCTCGACCACTACCGCGAACGCTGGTATCCAACGCTGATCGACCGGGCGAGCCACGGCGCGTGGCTGGCCCACGGCAGCACCTCGCTCGGGGAGCGCGCCGCCGCCCGCGTGAACAAGATCCTTGACTCTCACCAGGCTCCCCCGCTCCCCGAGGCGGTCGAGCAGGAGATCACGGCAATCCTCGAACGGGCGGCCGCGAGCCCGCGGCCCGCTACCCAGCCCTGACGAGCACCAGGCCCGCTGACCCGGGCGAAGGAGTGGACGACATGAGCGACGAGCTGTTCGCGGCGCTGCGACAGGCGGTCATCGACGGGGACGCGCCGGCGGCCGCCACCCTTGCCCAGCAGGCCCTGGACGACGGCGTCCCGCCGCTCGACGCGATCGACAACGGCCTGGTCCCGGGCCTCTCGTTCGTCGGCGAGCAGTTCGCCGAGGGCGAGCTGTTCCTGCCTGACATGATGCTCGCCGCCCGCGCCATGCAGAAGGCGATGGACGTCCTCGAGCCCGTGCTCCAGCAGATGGCCACCCAGCGCAGCGTGGTCGGCCGGGTCGTCATCGGCACGGTCAAGGGCGACATCCACGAGATCGGCAAGAACCTCGTGGGGATGATGCTCTCGACCAGCGGCTTCGAGGTCCATGACCTGGGCGTAGACGTGGCGCCGGACCGGTTCGTCGAGGCCGCCAGGGAGCACAACGCGGACATCATCGGCGTCTCGGCCCTGCTGACCACGACGATGGCCGGGCAGCGGACCGTCGTCGAAGCCCTCGCGGCCGCCGGACTGAGCCAGAAGGTCAAGGTGATCGTCGGCGGCGCACCGGCAAGCGAGAGCTGGGCGACCGAGATCGGCGCCGACGGGTACAGCGAGGACGCCATCGGCGCCGTGGCGCTGGCCCGCAGGCTGATGGGTTCCGGGGCGGCCGCCGGGGCCTGACCAGACGACCGCGGCCGGCGTCCCGCCGATCGCCGCACGGTACCGGCTCCCGGGCTCGAGCCGGAGCACACGCGTGGCCGGGCACCAGGTGCCCGGCTGGAGGCACACATGAGCAGCGCAGAGGACAGCGTGGCCGGCAGCAACCGGCCACGCTTCGAGGTCCTGTCACCGGCAGCGATCGGCCGCATCCATACCGCCACCCTGGACATCATCGAGCGTGTCGGCGTCCGCTTCCCATCGGAGCGGGCCCAGGCCATCTGGGCCGAGCACGGCGCCACCGTCGACCGCGCGACCGGGATCGTGAAGGCACCCGGCGCCATGATCGAGCGCGCGCTGCAGACCGCGCCCCCGGCCTACACCCTTGGCGCCCGGGACCCGAAGCTCGACCTGCCACTCGACGGGGAGCACGTCCACCTCGCCACCGACGGCTGCGGGATCGAGGTCCTGGATCCGTGGACCCTGGAGGTCCGCCGGTCGGCACTGGCGGACGTCGGGGACATCGCGCGCGTCGCCGACGCGCTCCCCGAGATCGCCTTCCACTGGGTGGCGGTGTCCGCCCAGGACGTGCACCCGGAGAGCCGCTCCCTCGAGGAGGTCACGGCCGTCTGGCGCAACTCCACCAAGCACGTCCAGACCGAGAGCATCGTCACGGCCGAGGAGGCCGCGGTCGCGATCGAGATGGCCGCGGCCATCGCCGGCGGCCGCGACGCCTTGCGCGCCCATCCCGTCCTGTCCCTCATGCAGTGCACCATCAGCCCGCTTGCCCATGACGGCGGGGCCATCGACGCCGGGCTGGTCGCGGCCGAGGCCGGCATCCCGGTGGGCTACATGACGATGGCGTCGTGCGCCTTCAGCGGTCCGGCCACCGTCGCCGGGTCGCTGGTCGTCGGCAACGCCGAGGTGATCGCGGCGCTGGCGCTGCTGCAGCTCGCGTACCCGGGCTCACCCGTCTACTACGCCGCTGCCCAGACGGCGATGGACCTCCGGTCCGGCGCCTACACCGGTGGTGGTCCCGAGGACTTCCTGTTCGGGGCGGTCACGAACCAGCTGGCCGACTTCTACAAGGTGCCGTTGTCGATGGGCGCCTACGCCACCGGCGCCAAGCGCTCCGACTGGCAGGCCGGCCTGGAGAACGGGCTGTCCGCGTTCATGGCCTCCGTCGTGGGCTCGGACATGCTGTTGGGCGCCGGGCTTCTCCACGGATCCCGGATCTGGTCCTACGAGCAACTCATCCTCGACACGGAGATCGCGTCGATCGTCGCGCAGATGATCGAGGGGGTGACCGTGGACGACGCGTCCCTGGCGCTCGAGGCGATCGCCGAGGTCGGTCCCGGCGGCGACTACCTCACCTCGCCCCACACGCGCACGGCGATGCGCGGCCTGTGGAAGCCGCGCTATCTCGACCGCCGCCCGTATGGGCAGTGGGAGGCGGACCCGGACAAGTACCACCGCGAGGCCCTGGAACGAGCCCGGACCCTGCTCCGCGACCACCGCCCGGAACCGCTGGACGAGGCGCTCGATGCCGAGCTCCGCCGGTTGATCGCCACCCATGCGGCCAGGGCCGGCGTCGGCGCGGCCTGAACCGCCCGCCGGCGTCGGCTGGACCGGCGGGAAGCAACCTCTTCGCCCCATCCCGGAGACAACCCGATGCGACCCCGTTTCGAGCTCCTCGATCCCTCGCTGATCGACCGCGTCGTCGACGAGGCGCTGCAGCTGCTGCAGCGCCCCGGCATCAAGGTCGAGGAGCCCGAGGCGATCGACCTCCTCGTGGCCCACGGCGCCACTGCCGACGGTGACCGGGTCGCCATCGGCGAGGCGATGGTCCGCCGCGCCCTGGACTCCGCGCCCGCGGCGTTCAACCTGTACGACCGGGCCGGCGCCCCCGCCGTGCGCTACGGCCAGGGCGTCGTGCACTTCGATCCCGGTTCCTCCGGCGTCCAGGTCCTGGACCCGGAGACGCTCGACACCCGCCAGTCACGGGCCGCCGACCTGGCCCGGATCGTGCGTGTCGCGGACGCGCTGCCTGCGTACGACGCCGTCTCGACCTCCATCGTGGCCCACGACGTCCCGACCGAGATCGGCGACCTGTACCGCCTGTTCGTGTGCCTGGTCAACTCCGGCAAGCCCGTCGTCACCGGCGCCTTCACCCCGCGCGGCTCGTCCGTGATGATCGACCTGCTGGCGCTCGACGCCGGTGGCCGGGATGCCCTGGCCGAGAAGCCGCGCGCCGTCTTCGACGTCTGCCCGTCACCGCCCCTCACCTGGTCCGAGTTCGCATGCCGCAACGTGATGGACCTGGCACGGGCCCACGTCCCGACCGAGCTGATCTCGATGCCGCTGGCGGGCGTCGCGGCACCGGTCACGCTCATCGGGTCGATCGTCCAGCATGCGGCGGAGACGCTGGCCGGGATCGTGCTCCACCAGCTCGCCGAGCCCGGCTCCCCCATCGTCTGGGGTGGGGCGCCGACCATCGTGGACATGCGCTCGGGATCGACACCCATGGGCGCCGTGGAGACGGCCATGATTGACGCGGGCTACGCGGCGGTCGGCAAGTCGCTGGGGATGCCCTGCCACGCCTACCTTGGCGCGACCGACGCCAAGGTCATCGATGCGCAGGCAGGCCTCGAGAGCGGCATGACCGCGCTCATCGGCGGCCTGGCGGGGATCGACATGATCTCCGGTCCCGGGATGCTGGACTTCCTGCTCGCCCAGAGCGCGGAGAAGCTGGTCATCGACGCCGACATGATCGGGATGGTCCAGCGGCTCCTGCGGGGCGTGGCCACGCCGACCGAGACCCTCGCCACGGGCTTCTTCGAGGCCGCCGGGCCCGAGGGCCGGTTCCTGGAGCTCCAGGAGACCCGCAAGCTGTTCCGCTCCGAGCAGTTCCTGCCCTCGAAGGTCATCGACCGCAGCTCGCGCCGGGCCTGGCTGGACGCAGGCGGGCTCGACGCCTACGGACGGGCCCGCGTGCGGGTCGAGGAGATCATGGCGGCGCACGTCGTCCCGGACCTGGACCCGGCCGTGGCCTCCGGCATGGTCGCCCGCGTCCGCGCGGCCGGGGCGCCGTACGGCCTCGGGGAGGCGCTGCCGGGGACTCCGGCCGGGATCGCATAGGTCGGTTGGGCTGGCACGCCGGTCAGCCAAGCGACCGGGCGATCGCCAGCGTCGCGTCGCGGCCAAGGGCGGATTCGAGACGGTAGAGCGTGCCGTCGCGGGTGAACACGAGCGTGTCGCCCGCGAGGCGCGAGGTGACCATGCCGACCGTGCCGTCGGGGCGCTGGACGAGCAGATCGTGGGGCAGACCGGAGATCCACCAGCCTGGGTCGCCGTCCACGTCGACCGGATCGATGCCGGTCCCCGGCCCGAGTAGCTTGGTCAGGAAGCCTTCGTCGGTCCGACCCGGCACCGCCATGATCGCCAGCGAGAGGTCGGTCCCGGCCAGCACGGGCTCCCCCGCCGCAGCGCGCCAGGCCAGCGTCACGATGCGCCGGTCACCGGTTCCGAGCACGAAGGCCGTCTCGGGCTCCGGCAGCCCGCCGGGGACGAGGACGCGCGGCAGCTCTACGGCCCGTGCCTCGGCCAGCGTGATCTCCGAGCCCAGCTCCAGTCCCGCACCAGCAGGCGGCAGGTGCTCCACAAATACGATGTCGAGGCCGGGCAGCCGGTAGCCGAGCGCCGTGGCCACGCCGGCCAGGACCAGGAGCCCGAGCAGCGCGAGGACGAGCGCGCGGACGATGGTCCGGCGCCGCGACGGGGGCGCTGTGGTCCCCACCGGTTGCGCGTCGATCGCGGCGAGCACGGCCGGACGCAGGTCGGGGGTCGCCGGCCACATGACGCCGGTGGCCGCGGCGCGCAGCAGGGCCTCGAGGCCAGGGTCGGGGGTCAGCGCACGGTCTGTCATCGGACGTCTCCCGCCGGGCGCATCGCTGGCCCGAGCCGATCTCGCAGGCGGCGCAGGCCCCGGTGGAGCCGCGACTTCACCGTCCCGACCGGGATCCCGAGCGCAGCGGCCGTCTCGGCCTCGGACAGCCCGAGGAGATAGCGGCACGCGACCACATGTCGCTCGCCGTCGTCGAGCGACGCCACCGCATCCCGGACTTCGGCGTGGGTCTCACCAGCGAGCACGAGCCGTTCCGGTCCGCCGGTCGCCGCCACCTCGCCGGCCCGGAACGCGGACATTGCCCGTCCGAGCATCCCCTCGCGGCGGCCACGGGCGCGACGCCGGTTGCGCGCCTCGTTGCCCACGATGGCGAGCAGCCACGGCCGGAACGGCTCGCCTTCACGGAAGCGCGCGATTGCGGCGTGAGCACGCACGAACCCGTCCTGGGCCGCGTCCTCCGCATCGGGGGCGGAGCCGAGCAGCAGGAACGCGACCCGGAAGGCTGCCGTCTGGTGGATCGTCACCAGCTCACCGTAGGCACTGTGGTCACCGTCCTGAGCCCGGCGGACCAGGCGTGCCTCGCGGCCACCGGTCTCGTCCGCCCCGTCGATCGTCACGCGCAGGGCGGCCCGTCAGCCGCCAGGAGCCTGGTCCGGGAGGATGGTCGGCGGCGGGCGACGGGAACGGCGCGCCAGGACCAGGAGGCCCAGCCCGAGCACGACGGCCAGCGCGAGCAACCCCGCAACGAGGGGCCCCGGTGCGGTGGGCTCGACCACGGACGAGACAGGGGCTTCGCCGGCCACAACCGGGGCGATGACGGCGGGAGCGACGGCCGAGGCTCTCGGGAACGGCGTGAGGGCCGGAACGGGCGCCGGGGCGACCTGCGCCGTGGACGCCGTGACCCCACCGAAGACCAGCACCTCGCCAGCAACGATGACGGGCAGGTCGCTGGTGCCATGGATGCCGATCTCGACCGCCCGTGCTCCGCCTGCGGGGACCTCGATCCGCATCACGTAGTGGCCCGGCTTCCCCTCGACGGCCCCAGCGGCACGGGTCGAGGATCCGTCGCGACCAGTGAGCCGGAGGTACATGGGCGTCCCCACGACGGGAACCGTCGTGTCACCGTCGGGCGCGGTGACCGTCATCCCGACGAGGAGCTCGGTGCCCCCCGGCGTATCCATGCCGATCGGGGCGTCGAGACGCGCCTCCACGCCCTCCTTGGCCAGGACGGGGACGGCGGCGGTGGCGAGCAGGAGGCCGGCAGCGAGCAGGGCGAGTGCCTGGGAGCGCATCGGGGACACCTCAGGGGACGGGTCGACGATCGTTGTACACCGCTGGCGGCGATCGCGTTCCCGCGGATCGCTCCTGAGCGTCGGTGGACATCGCGGGCTCGGCCCGACGGGCCGCTTCAGACCGGGGCGACCTGCCGCTCGTCGCGGTGCTCGTACACGGTCTGGAGCGGGTTCCGCCGGCCCAGCGTGATCCACGCGATGATCCCGCCGATCACGCCCACCGCGCCGCCGGCCAGCATCGCGACCTGGACGCCGGCGAGATACGCCTCGCGGTACTCGACGAGCTCGGCCGGTTGCACGGCACCGGCAATGGCGTGGAACGCGGGCGTCCCCAGCGCGATCAGCACGTCCCGGAACGTGGCCACGAGCCCCGCGACCTGCGCCGGGGGCTGGCCGGCGAGCGAGCCCGCGTAGGCGCTGACGGCCACCTCCGCGAGGAGGCCGGTGATGATCACGATGCCGGCGCGGGTGCCAACCTCGATCGAGGCCCCGTTGAGCGCCGCCGCGGTCGCCGGCAGCCCGCGGGGAACGCTGGAGAAGATGATCGCCGTCCGCACGGTGGTCGCCACGACGAACCCGGCGCCGACCAGGAACAGGGGGACGATGAACGCCAGGTACGTGGTCGTCGGCCCGATCGCGGCGGCCACCAGGAGGTCGCCGATCCCGACGGCCAGGACGCCACCCCCAATCAGATGCCGGGGCTGGAAGCGGGCGAGCAGGAAGCCCGCGATCGGACCGGCCAGCACCATGGCGACGAAAAGCGGTGCCAGGGCCACCATCCCGAGGATCGGGCCGTACCGCATCCCGACCCCGAAGTAGAGCGGCAGCTGGGACATCGGCACGATCTGGGCGAGCGCGATGACGAGACCCACGAACAGCGCGATGGTCACGGGGCGGCGCTCGATGCGCACGGCATCGGCATGCTCGGCCCAGCGCCGCCGCTCCCACACGAAGAAGATGGCGACCAGGGCGAGCCCGCCCAGGATCAGCCC
The DNA here is from genome assembly GCA_963713975.1 of uncultured Chloroflexia bacterium. GTDB lineage: Bacteria > Chloroflexota > Limnocylindria > Limnocylindrales > CSP1-4 > CAIXZV01. The sequence goes on along the minus strand of OY970218.1, from coordinate 1,932,673 downwards.
GATGCGCAACGGGTTCTCCAGCCCTCCTCCCAGCCACAGGACGCCCGCCGAGATGAGCACCACACCGGCCGCCCACAGCGCGGTGCCGAACACGTAGGGGCGCTCCGCACGGTTGGCGCGGACGAGGTCCGGGATCCTCGAGCGGACGATCAGGAGGGCCAGCAACGACGCTGCGATGGACCCGGCGAAGGCCGGCCAATAGCTGCCCGGGATCAGCGCGACGAGGATCGGTGACAGCCCCTGGCCGGCGCCGTACGCGGCATAGGCGATGCCGATGGCCGTCGCACGGGGAATGCCTGAATAGGAGGTGGCGGCCATCGCCAGCGCGACCGGCAGCACCAAGGCGGCCGCGGCGAGGCCGCAGAACCGGACCACCACGAACATCGGGTGGCTCGGGTCCGTCAGCAGGAACGCCAGGATCCCGAAGACCAGGGATGCCGACAGCCCTCCCAGGATGATCGGCCGGGCGCGCGAGATGTCACCGATCGCCCCGCCGACGAGGATCAGGACCGCCGTGGTGACCGAGACGACGAGCAGCAGGCCCTCGATGTCCGGTCGCGCGCGGATCGCTGCCTGGGTGGAGGTCGCCATCGGCGCCATCACCTTGGGGTCCATGCCCGCAGCGAACAGCGCGGCCATGCCGGCGAGAAGCGCGTTGACAGCGCGACGGTCCGCGACGAGGTCGCCGATTAACGACGGCAGCGGCGGGCGGCGCATGGTGGCGATGCTGCCAGCGCCGCCCTTCGATCAGAGGGGCTGGAAGCGGGCCTGGAAGAACCGCAGGTACCTGGGCTCGTAGACCATCTCGAGGCCGCGGGCCTCGTCACGGGCGTCATAGCAGGCCTTCACGGACTCGGCCACGACGTCCATGTGAGCCTGCGTGTACACGCGCCTCGGGATCGTGAGCCGGGTCAGCTCCAGCTTGGGGCGGTTGTGGTCGCCCGTCTCGGCGTTGCGGCCGGCGGAGGCGATCCCCCGCTCCATCGAGCGGATGCCGGAGTCCAGGTACAGCTCCGCGGCGAGGGTCTGGGCTGGGAACAGGTCCTGATCCAGGTGCGGGTAGAACCGGCGCGCATCGAGGAAGATCGCGTGGCCGCCGATCGGCTCCACGATCGGGATGTCCCACTCGCCGAGCAGCTCGCCGAGATAGCGCACCTGGCCCACGCGCGATCGGACGTGCTCGTCGGAGACCGCCTCCTCGATGCCGATGGCAAGCGCCTCCATGTCGCGCCCGGCGAGGCCGCCATAGGTGTGGAGGCCCTCGTACACGACGATCAGGTTGCGCAGCTCCTCGAACACCTCCTGGTCGTTGACGGCCAGCCAGCCGCCGATGTTCACCAGGTTGTCCTTCTTGGCGGACATCCATGCGCCGTCCGTGTACGAGCAGAACTCGAGCAGGATCTCGGCGATGGACCTGTCCGCGTAGCCCTCCTCGCGCTCCTGGATGAACAGTGCGTTCTCCACCATGCGGGTCGCGTCGAGCATGAGCTTGATGCCGTTCGCGTCGCACAGCGCCCGCAGCTCGCGCACGTTCGCCATCGAGACCGGCTGCCCGCCGGCCATGTTCACCGTCCCGGCGAGCGACACGTACGGAATCCGGTCGGCGCCCACCTCGTCGAGGAGCCGTTGGACCTTGGCCAGGTCCACGTTGCCCTTGAACGGGTGCTGGAGCTGCGGGTCGTGGGCCTCGTCGATGATGACGTCGTGGAACGTCGCGCCCGCCAGCTCCTGATGGAGGCGGGTGGTCGTGAAGTACATGTTGCCGGGGACGTGGTCACCCGCCTTGATCAGCGTCTGGCTGATCAGGTGCTCCGCCCCGCGACCCTGGTGGGTGGGGAGGATGTGGCGGTAGCCGTAGAACCGCTGGATGGCGGACTCGAGGTGGTAGAAGTTGCGGCTCCCCGCGTAGGCCTCGTCGCCGAGCATCATCCCGGCCCACTGCCGGTCGCTCATCGCGGACGTGCCGGAGTCCGTCAGCAGGTCGATGTAGACGTCGTCCGAGCGCAGGAGGAACGTGTTGTAACCGGACTCCTCGAGCGCCGTCACCCGCTCCTCGCGGGTGGTCATCTTGAGCGGCTCGACCATCTTGATCTTCCAGGGCTCTGCCCAGGAGCGGCGGCCGTGCTGCTGGCCCATGGTGTGGAGCGACTGGCCGGACATCGGTCACCTCGTGAGCGTCGCGGGCGCGACGAGACGCAGGGGGCGGGGTGCGGGCGCTCGCCGACGCTCGGGGATCGCGCGCTGCATGGCGCCCGGCCGCCCGGGTTGTTGCGGGGAGCGTACTCGCCGGTCGGGGGGTCGTGCAGTCCCCGGCAGCACGCGGTCCGACTCAGGCGGCTGTCGTCACCTCGACCGCCAGTGGGTCGAATGCCTCCGTCCGCTCGGCCACGGCATCCGCCCCCAGGCCACCCGCCTCGACGCCGAGCGGCTGGTCGACCAACGATCGCCAGCCCGAGTCCCCGAGCAACGCGAGCGTGCCGGCCGCGGCAGCAACCACGCGCGCGGCGTGGTCGAGGGCCTCGCCCTCCAGGGCAGGTGCGGTTCGGACCCGGCGCAGGCTCGACGCGACGGCGGCGGCCGCTCTGGTCGTGGCCGCGGCCGGCCCGGGCGTATCGGTCGCCTGCCGCAGGACAAGGTCCACGTCACCGGCATCCGGCAGGATCGCCGCCACCAGGGCGTTCCAGGTGGTCGCGGCATCCGCCGCCAGTGGCGGCTCGAGGAAGGCCAGCGGGTGGCCGGGCAGAAGCGCCCGCCGCAATGCCACCTCGGTTGCGGCATGCACAGGCGCCCCGGGCTCGTCCACGAGCCAGTCCGGCAGCGCACCCACCACGATCGAATCGGGGGCAGTCCGTCCCGCCGCGCGAGTGCGACGGTCAGCAGCTGCATCGCGAGCGCCCGGCCCGACCGGGTGGCCGAGTCGGACGGCACCCCGCTGGCGAGGTCCGGGGCCACGAGCAGCGGTCCCGCGGGCACGAGCACCCGGGAGCCCGCACGAGCCAGCAGGCGGTGAGCGAAGGCGTGGTCCGCAAGTGCCCGGTCGGGGTCGACCCGCCCGGTCACGATCTCCCGGATCGGATCCGCAACCACGAGGTCTATCCGCTCGAACGCTGCCACCACCGCCTGGTCCGGCGCCGCGAGGTGCTGGGACGCGGTCATGAGCCGCACGTACCCGCGGCGACGTGCGCCTGCCTCGTCCACGAACCTCCGCAGGACAGAGATGGCGCGCTGGGCGCCCGTCGGGATGGGCTGCGCCTGTGGATCGTGGCCCTCGAGGCCGCCGCGCGAGGACGGCGCGGCGTGCCAGCCATCAATCGGGCCCCCGCCGCGGGCACGCAGCTCCGACAGCTCACGGCTCGGCGGCACGTCGATCCAGATCAGCTCCACGCCGGCATCAATGGCGCGGCGGGCCTCGTCCAGCGCATCGACGATGGCCGGTGCCGCGAGCGACATCCCGACCCACGGCCTGGGCGGATCGCCGAGGAGCCCGAGAAGCTCCCTGCGTGCCGTGCGGTTGGCATCGACCCGCTCCATCGCGGAGCGCGCGAGCGCGACGGCATTGGCGACAGCGATCGCCCGCCGGTCCGGCTCCGTCAGGAGCTCGGCCTCCAGGCCCAGGTCGACGTTGCCGGCCGTGATCTCCAGGGCCAGCTCCTGGGGCGCAAGGTCGTACTCGGCCAGGGCCATTGCGAACGGCAGCGCCACGCCCCCGGCAAGCCGGCGTGGATCCGGGGCAAGGTAGCGGTCCACGACCTCGGCGGCCAGCGGCCGACCGGCCCGATCCAGCCCCCCGACGCCGAACAGCCGGAGGATCGCGCGCTCCTGGCCGATGGTGGTGAAGGTGGCGGCGGTGGCACCCCACGCGGAGGCCACCGCGGTCGCACGCGACCGGAGATCCTCCAGGGCCGACGCGTCCCCGAGCAGCTGCATGTGCGCAGTATGGCGCCCGGTGCCCGTGCCGCGACCGGTCAACCGGGCGACAGACGGTGAGACGATCGGGCTACGCCGTCGTGTTGCCCGGATCCCGGGACGGGGCAGGCTCCCCTGGGGGACCGGTCCGGACCACGTCACCGATCCACACCTGGCCGTCCGCGAACTGCTCGGCCTTCCAGATCGGGGCCCGGGCCTTGGTCTCGTCGATGGCGTACCGGGCAGCCGCGAAGGCCGCGTCACGGTGCGGCGCGACGGCCACGACCAGGACGGACGTGTCACCCAGCGGCACGGGACCGGCCCGGTGGACGATCGCCAGCCGCCGGACGCCGAACCGTGCCTCGATCTCGTCGGCGATCGCGTCCAGGACGGATACGGCCATCGGCTCAAAGACCTCGTAGTCCAGGCCCGTGACCGCGCGGCCCGCATGACGGGCGGCCTCCGCCTCCTGCCCTGGGGCCGGCGTTCCGGGCGTGACTCGCGTGCGGCCCAGGAAGACCACCACGCCGCCATCCTCGTTCGTCGCCAGGCGGTCGGCGAGCTCAGCAGCCAGCTCGCTGCCCAACGCCACCTCGCGAATCTCGAGGATGCGGCGACGGACGTTCGGGCCCTCGTCGCCCGCGGGTGCCGTCTCGTCCTCTCCGGAGCCGCCGCTCACCGGCGGGATGCAGGCGATCTCGTCACCGTCCGCCAGGGGCCGGTCCGGGTCCGCGTAGTCGCCGTTGACGGCAAATCGCAGCGATGGACGGCCGGGCGCAAGCGCGGGCACCACCTCGACCACCGCGGACCACGCATCATCCACGGTCGCGCCCAGCGGCACCTCCAGCCGCAGCTCCTTCATGCCCGCCGTCTCGCGCTGCATCGCGAACAGCCGGACCCGGATGCGCAGGGGCGGCAGGGCCGTCATCGGCAGACCTCCATCAGACCAGCAGCCCGGCGCCGAAGTAGAGGCCGGCCGCCAGGATCGTGCCCGCGAGGATCGTCCCCACGTTGATGTAGTGCAGGCCCGTGGCCGACTCCATCGAGCGGGTCTTCGCGGTCTGCAGGGCCGCCCACGACACCACGAGCGGGAACACGAGGCCCACCAGCAGCCGCAGCCAGACGAACAGCGCCCATGGCCCGAAGAGCGCCGCGAAGGGCCCACCTGTTGCGCCCGGTCCGGCACCGGTGCCCACCCAGACCACGAACAGCACCACCTGCAGCGCCACCACCCAGAGCAGGCCCAGCGAGACCCGGACCAGCGGCGCCTCCGGCAGCTTGGGCGTCACGAGGTACCAGTGCCCCAGGATCATGGCGGCGAAAACGCCACCCGCGGCCAGGGCGAGCACCACCAGCTGGACGGTGAGCTGGGCCACGCCCAACGGACCGCCACCCCATGTCAGGGCGCCCAGCACCAGGACCGCCACGCCCGCGGCCGCCCCGGCCAGACCCGGCAGGACTGCACGTCCGCCGCGCGAGATCGCGATCGCCGTGACCAGGGCCAGGACCACGAACGCGACGAGGAGGGCGCGACGAGGGGCATCCCAGGCCGGGTCGGCCGTCACCGGCGACCCGGCCACGATGACCGGCAGGGCCGTGTCCGAGAGATACGCCAGCACGCCGAACCCGGTCGCGCACAGCGCCGTGAATGCCAGGTACCCCTTCGTGGCCGCCGTGCGCAGGCGCGCGAACGCGACCAGAACGAACGACCCGACGGCGAGCCCCGCCAGGACGGTCCAGTTGATCAGCGCGAGGTTCGATGCGATCTGCTCGGCGGGCACGCAGCGGAGTGTAGCCGCCGTGCCTCGCCGGGACGCGAGGCGGATAATCGGTTGCGGTCATCCACAGCAGCAGCGGCCGGCCCGGTGCCGGCGGGAGGCACGACATGACGATCGGGCGGGATACCGCGTTCACCTGGCTGGGTCATGCCGCCGTGGAGGTCCGCACCCCGGGCGGCAAGGTGATCCTGTTCGACCCCTGGCTGGGAAACCCGAAGAGTCCGCGCTCCGCCGACACGGTGGACCGCTGCGACCTGCTCCTGGTGACCCATGGCCACGGCGACCACCTGGGCGACGCGATCGCCCTGGCCGCCCGCCTCCGGCCGGCCTGGCCGTGCATCCACGAGATGAGCCTGTGGCTCGCCCGCCGCCTGCCGGGCGGAGCCGACCAGCTCACCGGCATGAACAAGGGTGGCACGGTCGAGGCGGCCGGCCTCCGGGTGTCCATGACCGGCGCGGAGCACTCGGCCGGCGACTGGAACGCCGGCGGCGAGACCACGCTCTACCTCGGCGAGCCCGCCGGCTTCGTCGTGGAGCTGGAGAACGGGTTCCGGATCTACCACGCGGGCGACACGGCCGTCTTCGGTGACATGGCGCTCATTCGCGAGCTGTTCCGGCCGGACCTCGCGATGCTCCCCATCGGCGGCCACTACACGATGGACCCGGTGGGCGCCGCGCTGGCTACGGAGCTGCTGGGTGTGAGCCACGTCCTTCCGATCCACTGGGGCACGTTCCCGGCGCTCGCAGGAACGCCGGCCCAGCTGCGGGACGCGGTGGCCGCGCGTGGGCTGGCCGCCAAGATCATCGATTGGGAGCCGGGCGACACGATCAACTGACGGACGGCGGGGCGGGCTGCCGGGACGCGGGCGGGGCGGTCCCCACTCCGTCGTATGCTCCCACCCATGCCCGCTTCACCAACCGGACCGGCCGGACGAACGCCGCTCCGGATCCTCTACCCGGCCTCCCTGACGGTTGGTGGCGCCGAGCGACAGATGATCCTGCTGGCCGAGCGCCTCCCACGCGACCGGTTCGACGTGACGTTCATCATGCTCGGACGCTGGACGCCGAACGCCGACCTGGCGGTTGCCGCCGGAGCAAGGGTGCACTCGCTCGGTGCCCATGGCCGCCGCACGGCCGCCAGGCCCCTCCTCGCCCTCAGGACGGCGAAGGTGGTCCTCGACTACGTCCGCCTGTGCAGGCGGGAGCGATTCGACATCGTCGATGCCTGGCTCTACCAGGGGTACGGGCTGGCAGCCGTGACGCGCCGGATCACGCGTACCCCCGTGCTGATCAGCGGTCGCGTCAGCCTCAGCGGCTACAAGGAGCGGTTCAACCGCCTCGAACGCTTAGTGGACTCGGTCGCACTCCGCTCGTCGGACGTGATCTTCGCCAACTCCTCGGTGGTGGCGGACGACGTGGCAGGTCGCGAGGGCGTGGCCCGCGACTCGATCCGTGTGATCCGCAACGGCGTGCTCATTCCCGATCCCATGCCGGAGGACGAGCGCAGGGCCATCCGGGCCGGATGGGGGGTGGCGCCGTCCGACATCCTGGTTGGCTACGTCGGTTCGATGCGTCCCGGCAAGGGGCATGAGCGGATCGTCGCCGCGATGCCCTCGCTGCTCGCGGCGGTTCCGGACTGCCGGCTCGTGCTCGTGGGGGGCGGGCCATGCCGCGAGGCGATCGAACACCAGGTCGCCTCGCTCGGGCTGGAAGGGCGGGTGACCCTGACGGGCGACGTTCTCGATGCGCGGCCGCTGTTCGGCGCCATGGATCTCTTCGTCTCGGCGTCGGAGGCTGAGGGCCTCCCGAACTCGGTGCTCGAGGCAGCCGCAGCCGGGGTTCCGATCGTGGCCACGGCGGCTGGCGGCACCATCGAGATCGTCGAGGACGGGCAGACGGGGGTGGTCGTCCCGGTGGGCGACGATGATGCCCTGCGTGCCGCGCTCATCGGGCTGGCCCCGGACGGCGACCGGCGCCGGTTCCTGGGCGCCGCGGGCCGCGCGTACGTCGCCGGCGCCTTCGGGGTCGACCGCTTCGTCGGCGAGACGGCCAGCCTGTACGAGGAAATGGCCCGCAGGCGTGGGATCGGCGGCTACCCGAAGGCCCCGACAGGCAGGCGCTGAGGCCCGTTCGTGTCCGCGGGGTCAGGCCGCAGATGCGAGGATCGAGGTCAGCGGGGAACGCCGAAATGTGCCGCCTGGTCGCGCCAGAGCGTAGTCGCCAGGCGGTCCGGCGGCAGCTCGACGTCGTCGAAGGTCAGTGGCGCGTCCTCCCTCACGGCGCGCACGACGACAGCGCCGTCCGTCAGGCCCATCGGCAGCAGGCTCTCACCGCGCGCGGTGCCCACGTTCTCGAGCATGCCGTAGACGGTGAAGCCGCCGATCCCATCGAGCGTGTCGCCGACCGCCAGGTCCCGCTTCGCCTGGGCGACGACCTCGGTCACCGGTCCCCCGAGCGGCGCGGCCGCGGCGTCGTTCAGCAGGACCGCGCGGGCGACCGACTGCACGGTCTCCAGCGGCCCGAGGTGGAGCGGCCGATAGAAGGTGTAGACCGGCCCGTCGCCCATCTTGTAGAACTTCATGTAGTCGCGGGTCAGGGCGTCTTCCTCGTAGCCCAGGACGAAGACACCGAAGCTCGGCTCGGCGCCGAGGAGATAGTCGACGATCGGGCGCTCCAGCAGGGCCTCGATGTCGAACCGCTCCGGGGCCTGCTCCACGCGCTCGGCGCGTGGCCCACGCATGCCGCGCTCGGCGACGCCGAAGCCCGTCGCATTGGCGACGACCCCCATCTCTGCTGCGATCTTCGTGCCGTCTGCGAACGAGGTGATCATCTTCGGCCGCTGCCCGTGGGCCTCCGCGAACCCCTTCTGCGTCTCCGGCGTGCGCTTGTGGTCCAGCAGGCTCTTGATGTTGCCCGCGAGGATCGGCCGGAAGCCGAGGAGCCGGACCTCGTCGACGAGATCCATGATCACGGCGGGCTGGTCGCCTGCCATGTCCGTGAGGACGACGCCGACAGCGTCTGCCCGGGTCTTGAGGATCGGGCCGAGACAGGAGTCGAGCTCCGCGTTGATCAGGACCAGGTGCTTGCCGGCGTCGATCGCCCGGGTCGCGACATGGGCGCCGAACTCGACCTCGCCTGTCGCCTCCACGATGACCTCGATGTCCCCGGCGCCGGTCAGCAGGGTGGGGTCGTCGGTGACAACCGGCCGGCGGCCACGGATGGCGGCATCCAGCTCCGCCACCGACCCGACCTGACCCGGTTCGTCCACGCCGGCCTCGCGGTAGGCTCGGGCAGCCTGCGACACGGTCCGGTTGGCGATGGCGACGATCTCGATGCCGGGCGACCGGCGGATGATCCGTGCCGCGAACCCGCGAGCCGCGTAACCGGCACCGACCAGGCCGACGCGGATGGGATCGCCGGCAGAAGCTCGTTCCTCGAGCGCTCGAAGCAGGGTGCTCATACGTGTGTCTCCGGGGTGAGATCGGGCCAGGCCATGTCCTTGTCGGACACGATCACGTCCTCCGTGATCGGCCATGCGATCTGCAGGGCCGGGTCGTTCCAGCGGATGCCGAGCTCGGAGCCGGGCACGTACGGGTGCGAGACCTGGTAGGAGACCTCCGAGTCGTCCTCGAGCGCCTGGTAGCCGTGCGCACAGCCCACGGGCACGAACACCATGGTGCGGTTGTCCGTGTCGAGACGGTGCCCCTGCCACTGGCGGTACGTGGGCGAATCGGGTCGCAGGTCTACGGCGACGTCGAACACGGCCCCCCGGGTGCATCGCAGCAGCTTGGACTCGCCGTACGGGGGCACCTGCCAGTGCAGGCCCCTGATCGTCCCCCGTCTGCGATTCGTGGACAGGTTGACCTGCACCGCGCGGGTCGCCACGCCGAGCTGCTCGGACCACTCGTCGTCCCAGGTCCGCGCAAAGAACCCCCGCTCGTCGCCGATCCTGCTCAGGTCGATCAGGAACGACCCGGCAAGGCCCGCCGGGCTCAGGTTCACGAGGCCGCCTTCCCGGTCTGCGAGCCCGGCTCCCGGACCCAGAAGAACCGCTGGTCGATCTGCCCGGTCTCCAGCAGGTGCCGGATCTGCTTGATCCGGGTGTGGGCGCGCGACTCGAACAGGTCCGTCGTCATGCTGACGGCCTGGAACACCTCGAGCAGCTGGCGAGCGCCGCTCGCGACGTCGTACCGGGTCTCGAACCCGAGGCGCTCGTGGATCTTGTCGAAGTTCGCGCGGTAGTTGCGGTGGTCGCCGGAGCTGTCGCCGAACTGCGTCCGGCAACCCGGGAACGTGTCGGCGATCATCTCGGCGACCTCCCTCACCTGGTGGTTCTGGAGGTTGCTGCCGACATTGAAGATCTCGCAGTGGACGGCGTCACGGGGGGCTCTGAGCACCCGGTCGATCGCCTGGCTGATGTCGAGGATGTGGACGAACGGGCGCCATGGGCGACCGTCGCTGTCCATCCGGATCACCTGCTCCGTCCAGGCGTGGCCGGCCAGGTCGTTGACGACGAGATCGAACCGCATCCGCGGCGACGCGCCGAACGCCGTTGCGTTGCGCAGGAAGGTCGGCGAGAAGTCGTCGTTCGCGAGGGAGGGCAGGTCGCGCTCCACCAGCACCTTGCACTTGGCGTATGCCGTCAGGGGGTGCACGTCCGAGGTCTCGGTGCTGTCCGTATCCCCGGCGGCCCCGTACACGCTGCACGAGGACATGTAGATGAAGCGTTCCACGCCTGCTTCCCGGGCGAGCGTTGCCAGGCGCACGCTGCCGCGGTGGTTGATCTCGAAGGTGATGTCCGGGTTGAGCTGCCCCACTGGATCGTTCGACAGCTCCGCGAGGTGCACGATGGCGTCGAACCCGGCCAGGTCCGCGGCCTCGACCTGGCGGATGTCCCTGGCCAGCCAGCCCGGCGAGCGGTCGACGCCGTGGTACAGCCATCCAACGCGGTGGAAGCCGGTGTCGAGCCCCGTCACGTCGTGACCGCGATCAAGCAGGTAGGCGCACAGGACCGTCCCGATGTAGCCCTCGCTGCCGGTGACCAGGACCCGCATCAGTTCCAGACCCTCCATGGTGCGCGACCCGTGCTCCAGAGGCGCTCGAGCATGACCCGGTCGCGCATCGTGTCCATGCATTGCCAGAACGACTCGTGGCGGTAGGCCATCAGCTGGCCATCCGCAGCGAGACGCTCCATCGGCTCCTTCTGGAAGTAGACGTCGTCATCGTCGATGTAGTCCAGGACTCCCGGCTCCAGGACCATGAAGCCACCGTTGATCCAGCCTTCACCGGTCTGCGGCTTCTCGGAGAACTCCACGACGGCGTCGCCCTTGATGTCAACGTGCCCAAAGCGCGCAGGAGGGCGCACGGCGGTGATCGTTGCAAGACGCCCGTGAGACCGGTGGAAGGCGACGAGGCGGTGAAGGTCCACGTCCGAGACCCCGTCCCCGAATGTCATCATGAACGTTCCATCCAGGAGGTGTGCGACCCTGCGCATCCGGCCTCCGGTCGCGGTCTCGAGACCGGTGTCCACGAGGTGGAGCGTCCAGTCCTCGAGGTGTCCGCCGACACGGTCGATGGTCCCCCGGCCCGTGTTGACCGTGATCTCGCCGGCCAGGGACGCGTACTGCGCGAAGTACTGCTTGACCATGTCTCCCCGGTAGCCGAGCGCGACGATGAACTCGTCGTACCCGAAGTGGGCGTAGTGCTTGAGGATGTGCCAGAGGATCGGATTGCCGCCGATCTCGACCATCGGCTTGGGCCTGGATGTCGTCTCCTCGGACAAACGGCTGCCCACTCCACCAGCCAGGATCACAGTTCGCACGTGTGTCGCGTCTCCCGGTACGGGCGCCGTTCAGGTCGGGCACGATGGACGCCGGTACTCTGCCCGATGGTACCTCTGGCAGGTGGTCGCCAACGTTGAGTGGCCACAGGATGTGCATTGCCCGGTGCGGCGTCGCACCATGCACCCGCCCCGATCGGGGCACCCGTCGGAGCCGCAGCGGTCGGCCGGGCGGGCGTGCCCTCATCCGCGAAGGGACGCAGGAAGCTTGAAGGTCGTGTTGTTCTGTGGGGGCCAGGGGCTCCGGCTGCGTGACCACTCGGAGCAGCTTCCGAAGCCGATGGTCGCCATCGGATACCGACCCATGCTGTGGCACGTGATGCGGTACTACGCGCACTTCGGGCACCGCGAGTTCATCCTGTGCCTCGGCTACAAGGCCGACGTCATCAAGGACTACTTCCTCCGGTACCAGGAGGCCCTCTCGAACGACTTCGTGCTTTCGGGCGAGACCGGCAAGGTCGAGCTGCTCGCGCGCGACATCTCGGACTGGAAGATCACCTTCATCGACACGGGCCTGTCCGCGAACGTGGGGCAGCGGTTGGTAGCGGTGCGCGAGCACGTCGGCGACGAGCCGTTCCTCGCGAACTACGGCGACGTCCTCACGGATGCGCCGCTGGACGAGCGGATCACGCGCTTCATGGCAGGCGACGCCATCGCGTCGTTCATGTGCGTCCGCCCTGCCTCCTACTCGTTCCACATCGTCCGGATGGGCGACCAGAACCTCGTCTCCCGCATCGACGATGTCGGCACCTCGGATCTCTGGATCAACGGTGGCTACTTCATCTTCCGCCCGGAGATCTTCGACTTCATCGGGCCGGGTGAGGAGTTGATCGAAGAGCCGTTCTCGAGGCTCATCGCTGCTGGCAGGCTGCAAGGCGACACCTATGATGGCTACTGGGCCCCGATGGACACGCTCAAGGACGTGCAGCGGCTGCAGGCGGCATACGACAAGGGGCGCCCGCCGTGGGCCCCCTGGCAGCCCAACGGCAATGGCTGAGCGATGCACCGCCTCACGTTCTCGACACCGGGTCCGCTCGCCATCCTGGCCGTGGGCGCCCATGCCGACGACATCGAGATCGGCGCTGGCGCGACGATCCTGCGGCTGCTAGCCGAGCACCCCGGCAGCCGCGTCCTGTGGGTCGTTGCCTCGGCCACGCCGGAGCGTGCCGCGGAGGCGCGCGACAGTGCGGCGGCGTTCTGTTCTGATGCGGCGGACTGCGAGGTGATCGTCCACGATCTGCCCGATGGGCGGCTCCCCGCCCATGCCCCGGCCCTCAAGGACCTGCTCGAGTCCGCGAAGCCGTTCAGTCCGGAGCTGATCATCGCGCCGCACGTTCATGATGCCCACCAGGATCACCGGATCGTCGCCGAGACGGTGTGGCAGACCTTCCGCCACCATCTCGTGGCGGAGTACGAGATCCCCAAGTACGATGGCGACCTCGGCCGGCCAAACGTGTACGTCGCCATCGAGGAGAGCACGCTTGCCCGCAAGATCGAGCTGCTGCACGAGCACTTCCGATCACAGCATGGTCGGACGTGGTGGGGTGACGACACGGCCCGTGCGATTGCCCGGTTGCGCGGCATCGAGTCGGCGACATCCCTCGCCGAGGCGTTCCACTGTCGCAAGATCGTGCTGTGATCCGGGGGGACAAGAGTCTTGAGACGACACCGGCGAACCGGCAATCTCGACCGAGTGAAGACAGGCACCCTGCGCATGCTCGCCGGACGGCAACCCTGATGTCGCGATCCTCGCGCCTGCCTGCCGTGCTGATCGCCATCGGCGCGGTGCTCGGGATTGTCGCCGTGGTGTCGCTCTCGACGTACCTGATCAGCAGCGCGGGCACGAAGATCTACACGGCCGAGTCACAGCTCGTCGTGACGGCGGGTCTCGGGCTGGACAACACGGGTGACGTCCTCACATCACCGCGAATCGCCCAGGCGTATGGTTCCCTGGCCCGGACCCGCCCGGTCCTGTCCGACGTGATCCGGATCCTGGACCTGCCCAACGACCAGGTGGCGCTCGAAGCGCGACTTCGGATCACCACGGATGCGAGCACGCCGTTCATCACGATCGCGGCCACGGACGAGCGTCCGGCCACGGCGCAGCAGATCGCGAACCTGCTTGCCGACATCCTGGTCGAACGCTCGACGACTCCCGCTGACGGCACGGCCCCGGAGCAGGTCATCCTCGAGATCATCGAGCGAGCCGACCTCCCGGACGAGCCGTCCGGGCCGCGGGTCGCGTTCAACACGGTCCTGGCGGCGGCGGCGGCGTTCGTCGTGGCAGTCACCGTGATCGCCGCGATCGCCTATCTCCGCGCAGGTCCACCGGCCGGCTCCAAGGCGTCCAGCGGATGAGGGTGCTGGTCACCGGAGGTGCCGGCTTCATCGGGCATCACCTGGTGGCTGCACTCGTCGCCCGCGGGGACGAGGTCACCGTGCTCGACGACTTCAGCACCGGACGCCCGGGGCGGCTCCCAGCTGGGTCCGTGAACGTCATCGAGGGCGACCTGTGCGCGGGTGACGCGCTGATCGAGGCGCTGGCGGACCGTGAGATCGTGTTCCATCTCGCGGCGATCGCCTCCGTCGCCAGGTCGGTCGCCGATCCCGTCGCCACGAATCGCGTCAACACGGACGGCTCGGTCCGGCTCATGGTCGAGGCGTCTGCCGCCGGCGTCAGGCGGGTCGTCGTCGCAAGCTCGGCCGCCGTGTACGGCGGCGATCCCAGGCTGCCGAGCCGTGAGGTGGATCTCCCGGATCCCCAGTCGCCCTACGCCACGAGCAAGCTGGCGATGGAGCACTACGTCCACAACGTCGGCGCATCGAGCGGAATCGAGACCGTCGCCCTCCGGTACTTCAACGTGTATGGACCGGGACAGGATCCACAGGCCGAGTACGCAGCGGTGATCCCGAGGTTCGTCATGGCGGCCATCGACGGCCGCCGGCCCGTGATCTATGGGGACGGGCGCCAGTCCCGGGACTTCGCCTCCGTGCAGGACGTCGTGGCGGCGAACCTCGCCGCGGCCACGACACCGGGGGTCTCGGGGCTCACCGCCAACGTCGGGTCGGGCGAGCGGAGCTCGCTCCTCGACCTGCTGGCCGCTGTCGGCGCGGCGACGGGCGGCACGCTCACGCCGCGATTCGAGGCCCCGCGGCCGGGCGATGTGCGCGACTCGCAGGCCGACATCGCCCTCGCCGGCGAGCGGCTCGGCTACCGGCCCTCGGTCACGCTGGCCGAGGGAATCCGCCAGACCCTCTCCTGGTACCAAGACGCTGCGGCGACGCCGTCGGCGGCAGGCATCTGACCATGGGCGGCACGGACGGGCAGGGGGTGTCCGACTCGCCGGACGGCCACGCGAGTCCGGCGTCGCTACGTCTGACGCTCGTCATCTCCTCGCTCGAGATGGGTGGAGCGGAGCGGGTCATGACCGAGCTGGCCAATCATTGGGCAGGACTGGGCTGGGCCATCACCCTCGTCAACCTCAACTTCCCCTCCGACCGGCCCCCGGCCTACCCGCTCGACCCGGCGGTGACCGTCGTCGGGCTCGACCTGCATCGGCCCTCGGCCTCCCCGTTCTCGGCGATCGGCAACAACTGGCGCCGGATCCGGGCGCTCCGTGCGGCGATTGCGGCCTCGCATCCACAGGTCGCGATGTCGTTCATGGCCAACAGCGAGACGCTCCTCGCCGCGGCACGTCTTGGGGTCCCGGTCATCGTCAGCGAGCACCGTGGTCCGCGCGGCGAGCTCAACCTGGCCTGGAGCATCCTCAGGGAGCTGACGTACCGTCGGGCCGCGTTCGTGGTCATGCTGACGAACAGCGCGCTGGCCCACCTCTCTCCCGCCCTGCAGCGCCGCGGACGCGTCATCCCGAACCCGCTGCCGGGCGCCTTCCTCGCCGGCCCCGTGGGATCGAGCCCGGCGCCCGGGGCTCCCTCCGGGGCGCCGGTCATCATGGGCCTGGGGCGCCTTGGGCCGGAGAAGGGATTCGACGTCCTGATCCGCGCCTTCGCCCGGATCTCGCCACGATGGCCCAGGGCCCGGCTCGTGATCTGGGGCGAGGGAGACGAGCGTGCCGCCCTCGAGACACTGTGCCGCGACGAGGGGGTCGCCGACCGGGTGGCGCTCCCCGGGACCACGCGGACGCCGGAACAGGAGCTGCTGGCGGCAACGCTGTTCGTGCTCTCGTCCTACAAGGAGGGCCTGCCGATGGCCCTGATCGAGGCGATGGCCCTGGGCCGGGCCGTGATCGCCAGCGACTGCGAGCATGGTCCGCGGGACATCATCCGCGATGGCATCGACGGTCTCCTGGTGACGCCTGGGGACGTTGATGCGCTTGCGGACGCAATGGACTCCCTGCTCGGTGACGAGGCGAGGAGGGAGGGCCTGGCCGAGCGGGCCGTCGAGGTCCGGGAGCGGTTCTCGATCGAGACCGTCTCGGCGAAGTGGGAGGCCCTCTTCCGACAGGCGGTCGGCCGATCATGAGCGCTCTCGCGGCGTCGTCGGGGTCCGGGGCCGGGTCGGCGATGTGGGCCGTCCGCGCGTCCTGGTCGCATGTTGGATCCCCCTTCCAGGTCGCGGTGGGTGCCGGCCTGGCGGCGGTCTACCTCCTCGCCCTGGGCGCCGGGCTCGACCAGGCCGCCACCCTGGTCGTGCTGGCGGGAGCCGGCATCTCGGCGGCGTGGCCCGCTTCCGGGCTCGCCATGTTCGCGGTCATCATGCCGATGCGCGAGCCGGAGGTCCTGGTGCCGATACGGTTCAACGCCATCCTCGCCGGGGCGATCGCCTTCGGTTGCATCCTCCGCCTGCCGGTCGACCGGCCGCGCCTGCGGGTGCATCCCGGCGTCGCCCTCCTCGTCGGGTACCTCATCTTCTCCGCGGTGAGCATCCTGCCGGTGGTGAGCGGCCATCCTGCGGCCTGGGTGCCCTCCGCGCTCAATGCCCTGCTCCGGCTGACGACCGGCGTGGTCCTGTTCCTGTCCGCCGCCTACCTGTTCCGCTTCATGTCCCCGTGGCCCATCCTCGCCCTGGCGCTCGTGGGATCGACGCTGGCCGCGCTTCTCGCGCTCGGCGATATCCTCAACTTCCTGCCGTTCGAGGCCGTCACCAGGGGTCTGGTCGAGAACACGGGGAGTGCACGCGCCAGCGGCGCGTTTGCGGATCCGAACTTCCTCGGCCTGTACGCGGCGACGGCCGCCGTGTTCGCCCTCGGCGTCCTCATGGTCGCGCCGAGGGCCTACAAGCTCCTCCTCGTCCCGGTCGTGGCGCTGCTCCTGATCTGCGTCGTCCTGACCTTCTCGCGGGGCGCCTACATCGGGCTGGCGGTGGGCCTGCTGGTCCTCGCAGCCCGCTGGGACCTGCGGGCGGCATTGGTCCTCGCCATCGTCATCGGGGTTGCCGCCGTGACCGTCTACCCCGTGTTCCTCGAGGTCCGCCAGGGAGGGCCGCTGCTCCCGATCGACATCTTCCAGGCGGAATCGCAGCCAGGCGTCCAGGGCGGCGATGGTCAATACGGCGCTCGCCATGTTCGCGGCGTTCCCGATCTTCGGCGTCGGCTTCGGCGTCTTCCAGTTCGTCAGCCCGTCCTTCATCGTGGGTGCCGCGCCCGACACGTCGTTCTCCCACAACCAGTACCTGAACGTGCTCGCGGAGCAGGGGATCGTTGGTGCCGCTCTCGTCGGGCTCCCTGCTGGTGCTCGCCAGCGTCGCCATCATCCGCTCCCGCAGCCCGATCGCAAGCGCGGCCCTGGCCGCAGGCGCCTCGTTCCTCGCGGCGTCCATCTTTCTCCACTCAGCCTCGGTCTTCCAGAGCGCGAGCCTGCTGTGGCTCGTGCTGGCGGTGACGCTGGCGACAGGGCGGCCGCGGGCCGCAGAGCGTGAGGTCTCCTGATCATGCGAGTGCTCGTCACCGGTGGCGCGGGGTTTATCGGACATCATCTGGTCGGCGCCCTGCTGGCGCGTGGGGACGACGTCGTGGTGCTCGACGACTACAGCACCGGCATGGCGGGCCGGCTCCTGCCGTTCGGAGATCGGATCACGCTCGTCGAGGGTGACCTGCGCGATCCCGACGCCGTCGCCAGGGCGACCGCCGGGGTGGAGGTCGTGCTCCACGAGGCAGCGATCCCCTCGGTCGCGCGATCGGTGGCCGACCCGCTGCGGTCGAACTCGGTCAATGTCGATGGCACGATCCAGCTGATGCTCGCTTGCGCCGCTGCAGGCGTCCGGCGGGTGGTGGCGGCCGGCTCATCCTCCGTGTATGGGGCCAGTCCCGAGCTGCCCCGGCGCGAGACCCAGCGGCCCGATCCGCGGTCCCCGTACGCCGTGAGCAAGCTGGCGACGGAGCACTACGTCCACGCGATGGGCGAGCTCCACGGGATCCAGACGGTGGTGTTGCGGTACTTCAACGTTTACGGACCCGGCCAGGATCCTCTCTCCCAGTACGCCGCGGTCGTCCCGAAGTTCATCACGGCCGCGCTCGCCGGCGAGCCGCCCGTCGTGCACGGCGACGGCCGGCAGTCGAGGGACTTCACCTACGTCGACAACGTCGTCGCCGCCAACATCCTTGCCGCGACGGTCCCGGGCATCACGGGCATCACGGCGAATGTCGGGTGCGGGGGACGGTTCAACCTCCTGGATCTCCTCGCCCGGATCGAGGCGGCCATCGGCACCATGCTGCCGCCGGTGTTCGAGCCCACGCGCGCGGGTGACGTCCGCGACTCGGAGGCCGACATCACCGTCGCACGGGAGCAGCTGGGTTACGAGGTGCTGGTGACGTTCGACGAGGGGGTGCGCCGCACGGTGGACTGGTACCGGCAGGCCACCGGCCCACAGGAGCCGGTCGAGCGGGCGGATGCAGGACGCTGACGGGTGGGTCGAGGAGCCCCTGCCCCTGGAGGTCCCCGCCGCGCCACCGGACGGTGGGTCGCCCGGCGATGACGGATCGTCGTCCGTCCTGCGTGGTGCAGCAAGGGCCGCCGTCCTCCTGACCGTCGCCGGGCTGGCCGGCCAGGTCTTCACGCTCGTGCGGGAGCTGTTCGTCGCGGACAAGGTGGGGGTCTCGCCAGACCTGGACGCGCTGCTCGTAGCCGCGGTCGGGCCGGTCATGCTCGCCGGCCTGCTTGCCAGCGGGACGTCGGCGGCGCTCGTCCCAAGCTACCTGGGCACGGTTGCCCGCGACGGGCGAGGACCGGCGGACCGGCTGCTCGGCGCCACCATCGCCTGGACGATCATCATCGGCGCAGCGTTGACCGTCCTGCTGGTGGCGGGCGCGGGCGTCGCCGTGGCCATCGCCGGACCCGGCCTCGACCCGGCTGCCCGCGAGGCAGGGATCGGCTATGTCCCGATCCTCGCGCCGACGCTCCTGCTCTACGCGCTGGGCAGCCTGCTCGCCGCCACCTTCCAGATCCACGACCGCATGCGCTACATCGCGCTGGCGTGGATGGCCGGACCCATCGCGTCGGTCGTGGTCACGGTCCTCCTCTGGGACCAGATGGACCTCTCCGCGCTGGCCTGGGGCATGACGATCCAGCAGCTGGTCATCGTCCTCGTCCTGGTCGTCACGGGGGCCAGGTTCGGGCTCATCCCGCGCCTCGGCCTGCGAGCGGATCGAGCGGAGTCCCGCAGGTTCCTCGGACATGCCGCGCCGCTCACCGTCAGCGCGTCCGTCCTGCAGTTCAACCTGCTGACCGACCGCGCCGTGGCGACGCTCATCGCGCCGGGCGCCGTGAGCGCGCTGCGTTACGCGGAAGGGGTGATCCGCATCCCGATGAACGCGATCGTTCCCGCCTGGAACGCGGCCATCTACCCGGCCCTCGTGCGCGCATCGCTGCTCACCGATTCGCAGTCGTTCGCCGACGCGGCGGCCGGGGCGCTCCGGTACATCCTGGCGATCTTCGTACCCCTGTCGGTGGCGACGGCGGCGATGGCGCCGGTCATCGTCGACCTCGCGTACGTCCGGGGAGCCTTCGACCAGCACGCCGCCATGCTCACCTCGGCAGCCCTCGTCGGCTTTGCCCCGCTGCTCGTGCTCACCATGATGCAGGCCGTGCTCACCGGTGCCCACAACGCCCGCCAGCGGGGCATGTTCCTGCTGGCGATGGGCATCCTCAACGCGGTCCTCAACCTCGTCTTCAACGTGAGCCTGGGATTGCTGGTGGGGGTCGCCGGCGTGGCCCTGTCGACCTCGCTCACCATGGGGATCATCGAGTTCATCAAGGCGTGGCGGCTGGGCACCATCGAATTGACCTTCCGCCTGGGCGGGATGATGGTCGTGTGTACCAAGGCACTGGTGGCGAGCGGCCTCGTCGCCGTCCCGATCGCCCTGGTCGCGTGGAATCTCCCGATCGAGCTGGGGGTCCTGGTCAGCCTGGCGGTGCTCGTGGTCATGACCACGGCCGGAATGGTCGGCTACATCGCTATCTCGCGGTTGATCGGACTCCGGGAGCCGGCGATCGTCGCCCTGACGCTGCTCCGGGCCCCCATGCGGCTTCGCGGAGGCCTGCGGTGAGCGTGGAGCACCGTCTGAAGGTGATGTACCCGACGACGCTGCTGCCCGGTGGCGCCGAGCGCCAGATGATGCTCCTGGCTGAGCACCTGCCACGCGATCGGTTCGAGGTGTCGTTCGTGCTGCTCCTGGGCACGACGCCCATGGCCCACACGGCAGCGGACCTGGGAGCGAGGATCCACGTGCTCGACGCCCCCCATCGGGGCGGGTTGCCGATGCCGCTGTATGCCACCAGGGTGGCTCGGCACGCGGCCGCGTACGCCGCCGTGTGCCGCCGCGAGCGGTTCGACATCGTCGACGCGTGGCTGTATCTCGGCTACGGCCTGGCCGCGCTGACGCGCCCCGTCTCCCGGGTGCCGGTCCTGATTGCGGGACGGCGGAGCCTCGGCGGCTTCAAGGCGCGCTTCGGCCCGGTCGAGCGTGCGGTGGATGCGCTCGCCCGTCGTTCCGCGGACGTCATCGTCGCGAACTCCCAGGCGGTGGCGGCGGACACCGCCGGCCGGGAGCGGGTCGACGCCTCGCGGATCAGGGTGATCCACAACGGCGTGGTGATCCCGCCCCTGGCCGACGAGACGCACCGCCGGGCATCACGGGCGGCGATGGGCGTCACGGGAGATGGGCCCGTGGTCGGATGCGTGGGCACGTTCAAGCCGGGCAAGGGCCAGGCCATGGTCGTGGACGTGATGGCATCGATCGATCACCTGCTGCCCGACGCCTGGCTCGTCTTCGTCGGCGACGGGCCGGAGCGCGCCGCCGTCGAGCGCGCCGCCACGGTGGCCGGTCTCGCACGGGCCCGGTTCCTCGGGTCCGTCCCCGACGCTCGGCCGCTCTACGACGGCTTCGACGTGGTCGTCTCCGCGTCCGAGGCGGAAGGGCTGCCGAACGTCCTGCTCGAGGCCTCCGCCGCGGGCCTCCCGATCGCCGCGACCGCAGCGGGCGGCACGGTCGAGATCGTGATCCACGAACACACGGGACTGCTCGTCCCACGCGGCGACACACATGGGCTCGGAGTGGCGTTGACGCGGCTCCTGGCTGACCCTGATCTCGCCCGCCGCCTGGGGCATGACGCACGGGTGCATGTGGAACGGACCTTCGGGGTCGACCGGTTCGTCGCGGAGACGGCGGCCCTGTACGAGGAGATGAGCGTGCGCCATGGCCGTTGACGAGACCCGCAGACGGCCGGGCAGACGCCCTCGCGTCATGCGTGTCATCACCCGTGTTGCTGTGAGCGGGGTATCGACCCACGTCACCCTGGCCAACCAGGTTCTGACCAGGCGCGGCTGGGACACGCTCCTGGTCCATGGGCGTATCCAGCCCGACGAGCTCGAGATCGAGCTGCCGGTGGACGACGTAGCGACGCAACGGGTGGAGTCGCTTGCGCGCCCCATCGACCCCGTCGCCGACCTGCGGGCGGCCGCCGACCTGCTGGCGGTCATCCGGCGCTACCGGCCGGACATCATCCACACCCACCACTCCAAGGCCGGGCTGCTGGGCCGCGCGGTCGCGAATCTCGCCGGCATCCCCTGTGTCCACACGTTCCATGGCCACGTCTTCGAAGGCTACTTCAGCCCTCGGGTCTCCGCCGGCATCGTGATGGCCGAGCGGCTGCTGGCGATGCGGACCTCGCGCCTCATCGCGATCTCACCGCTCCAGCGTGCCGACCTGCTGGCCCGCGGCATCGGCCGGCCGGACCGCTTCGAGACGGTCCCTCTCGGCCTGGACCTGGAGCGCTTTCGGGCAACCGATCGCAGCGAGGCACGGACCCGGCTCGGAATTCCGGCCGACGGCGTCGTCATCGTGCTCGTGGGGCGGCTGGTCCCGATCAAGCGTGTCGATCGCATGATCCGCGCCTTCGCGTCCGTGCACGCGCAGCGGCCGGCGACACGCCTCTACATCATCGGGGACGGCTCCGAGCGCCAGGCCGCCGAGGCCCAGGCCGCCGAGGCAGGGCTGGGCGACAGCGTCGTCTTCTGCGGCTGGCAGTCGGACATTCCCGCCTGGGTCTCGGCAGCGGACTTCGTGGCACTCTCCTCGGACAATGAGGGCACGCCGCTGGCGATCATCGAGGCGGCCGCAGCCGGCCGGCCGGCCGTGGCGACGGCCGTCGGTGGTGTCGCCGATGTCGTCGCCGACGAGAGGACGGGATTGCTCGCGCCCGTGGACGACGAGGCCGCATTCACCGACGCCCTGCTCCGCCTCGTCGACGATGAGGAGCTGCGCCTGCGACTGGGAGGGGCCGCCCCGGCGTCGGCCGAGCGGTTCGGCGTGGAGCGGCTCGTGGACGACCTGGAGCGGATCTACTGGGACCTTCTGGCCGGGCGCCGCGCCTGACGGAGCCAGCTCGACCGGGTCGCCCGGCCTCGGGTGGCCCTGCCTCCCGGCGCGACGTGCCCGCTCAGGCCGCGAGGCCGGACCGACGGCGCAGTCTCGTGTCGTAGTCGGTGCGGTCGATGTAGCCTTCCGAGCCTTTGAACGAGATCACCCTCCCGGGCACCCCGACGACCACGGCATTGTCGGGCACGTCCTTGGTGACCACGCAGTTCGCGCCGACGGCCACGTTGTTGCCGATGACGACCTTGCCCACGATCTTGGCACCCGGGCCGATGTAGACGTTGTCGCCGATGACCGGACAGCCCTTCCGCTCGCCGCGATTGGCCGGCCCCAGGGTCACGCCCTGGGAGAGGTTGCAGTTCTTGCCGATCCGGCAGTCGGCATTCACGAAGATGCCGGAGAAGTGGCCGATGTAGAGGCCACTGCCGATCTCGGTGCGGGGGCTGATCGAAATGAGGAGCTTGTAGCGCTGCCGGTTCAGCATCCACACCGCGAAGGGCAGCGTCGTGAAGCGGAGGGCAGCATGCGTGCGCATCCACGAGCAGGTGCGGAGCCAGAAGGTGAACTTGAAGGTCTCCCCAAGCAGGAGCTGATGGAGCAGGGCCAGGACCAGGACATCGCCCCTGATCCGGTACAGGTCGGACCAGACGAGGTAGGCGTATTCCGAGAACGTCATGGCTGCGGGCCTCGCGGGGCAGGCTGCGCGGGTGCCGGGGCCATGGCCGTCTAGCGAGCGATGCCGCGGCGGTCGCGACCCGGAATGTAGCGCGACAGGCCCGAGCGCTCAAGCAGGTAGACGGCCACGCCAACGGGCAGGGCCGCGAGCCACAGCAGCTTCGCCTCCGGCCGCTCGAGCAGGCGCACCTGGGTCGCGAACCCCTCGCCTGCCCAGAGACCGCTGCGCGAGTACTTCGCCGCCTTCAGGTAGTACTTCAGAGGCGCGTACTGGAGGTAGCGCAGGTGGTCGTTGATGACCGCGCCGGCCTCCATCCGCTCGCCCAGTGCGTTCCGGGTCAGGTCACGGACCCCTTTCGTGAGTGTGTCCGGCTGGTCGAAGTACACGACGCCGAGGTACTCGTTCACGCAGCGGGTGAGGTACCGGCGACCGATGGCGCCCCACACGAGATGGCTGGACATCATCCCCGTGTAGCCGGGCACAGTGGGATACGGGAACTCACGCATGACGTCGGTGCGCTCGAAGCCCCACTTCTCGCCCAGGACCCGGTAGCGGTAGTACACCTCCGTCGCGTTCGAATCGAAGATGTCAGCCGGGTACTGGTCGCCGGTCGGCGCCCCGTTCTCATCCACGGCAAGGGCGGTGACACCCGCGTAGCGCTGGCGACGATCGGCCGGGATCGCGTCCCAGATCGCCTTGAACCGCTCCATCGCCTCCGGCACCGCGCCGTCGTCGGAATCCAGCGTCAGGAACAGCTCGCCGCGCGCCTCCCGGACCGCCACGTTCGACGAACCATGATGGCCGCGGTTCGCGTGACGGATGTACCGGATCGGGAAGTCCGCCTCCTCCTGCCACTTCGCGATCATCTCCGCGGTGCCGTCCGTGGACTCGTTGTCCACGACGAGCCATTCGAAGTCCCGGAACGTCTGGGATCTGAGGCTCTCGTAGGGACGATGGAGGGTCCGAGCGCGGTTCCTCGTGCCCGTGTAGACGGTGAACGTGTACGTCGGCTTCGAGATCTCGTCCGGCATCGGGTATCCCCTCAGTACGCGATAGCGATCAGGTCAGGTTCAGGCGCTCGATCACCAGGTGCTCGCCGAAGAACCGGGCGCGGATGTCGTCGCGTCGGCCCAACCGGCGGCGCAGGCCGGGCGGGAACAGGCGTCCCGTGAGCGGCTCCCGGTTGAAGTGGATCACGATCTTGCCACCGGGTGCCACGACACCCAGGAAGCCATCGATCGCCAGCATCCAGTCGCTCGCGGCCCACGGTCGTCCCTCAGGACCGGGCGCGAAGTTGAAGGTCACCCCGAACGCGGACACGATGTCGAACGCCTCGTCGAGCGGCGGCAACGGCGCTGCGGGTGTCACCGGGTGCACGATCCGTCGCAGCTCCTGAAATTCGATCAGCTCGTTGTAGAGCGGCTCATCGTCAAGGTCGATCCCCACCACCTCGTGACCGAGCTCCCTGCACAGGCTCAGGAAGTAGCCGGGACCGCAGCCCAGGTCGAGCACGCGCTTCGGCCGGCCGTCGTCGAACATCCCGAGGGAGAAGCAGCGCGTCGCGGAGTCGTGCAGGAAGTACTCGAGGTCGAGGTACTTCGGCGCCCTCTTCGTCGGAAAGGGGTCCCAGAACGAACGGAAGCGCTCCACGAACGCCGCCTGGTCCCACGTCGCGAGCACCCGGCCGGTCAGGGCGTTCCCGCGGCTCGCCGAGCGGCGCCCGCGGAGGAGGTGCGTGATGTGGTGGACCTGCTCGACGGGATGACGGAGCGACCATGGGCGCCCGTCCCCCGTGAGCTCCGTCCACCACTGGCCCGGAGTTCTCGACATCGCGCCGTAGTCTACACGCGCGATCCACGGCGATCCGATCGGTCGTTGTTCCCCGGACCGCACCGCACAGCCCACAGGCGGTGCGCGGGCGGGACCTTCGGTCGGGGAATGCGACGCCGGGCCCGGACCATCTCACCATGGCGGTTTCCGACCGCCCGGGACACACTCCTCTGGTTGGCCGCATGCCCTGGCGGTCGGCCCACGAAATGGCACACCCGTCGCGAGGCGGGGCCGCAAAGCCACGGGACTCTCCGAGTCAGCCGGGTTGCCGAAAGGGAGTCACCATGTTCTGGGATGGCGAGCGCTGGATTGATGAAGGCGCCAAGCCCCGAGGAATCACTCCGCAGCGGTCCGGGAGCAGGATCAAGCACTGGCTGGCGACGGGGGTCATGATCCTTGCCCTTGGTGCCGTGGCCGTCCCCGTGGTCGACGCGAATGCCGCCACCGCGTCGGCGAGCAGCCTGGTCGCCAACTGGGGCGGGTCCTCGACGACGAGGACCTACAGCGAGGCCAGTGCCAGGATCCGCTACGCCGGCGGCTGGCGCCGGGCCGATTCAAGCCGCCACATGGGCGGCCATGTCCGCTTCGCCACGACGCGCGGGTCCACGGCCGCCATGACCTTCACCGGCTCCGGGATTGCCTGGATCGGTCCGATGGGACCCACCCGGGGCAAGGCGAAGGTGTACATCGACGGGAAGCTGGTCAAGACGGTCAACACGTACGCCGGGTCATTCAAGGCCGCTCGCGTCCTGTTCCGGATGGCATGGACAAAGGCCGGCACGCACCGCATCAAGATCCGGGTCCTCGGAACGCCGGCGCACCCGACGGTGGCCGTCGACGCCTTCGTGGTCCGCTCCGGATCGCTGGCGACCCAGAGCGACAGGAAGGCACCCGTCAAGGACGTCGCGCAGGGCACGCCCAAGGTGCTCCTGTCGTCCGACATCGGTCCTGCAGGAAGCAGGACGGTCCTCTCGCTCTCCGGGTTCGCGGGGAGCACCAGCGGCGCGATCAGGTTCGATGACTCCGCCGACGGCATGCCCACCTACAAGACGGCACCCAATGGCACCGCCAAGGTCACCGTCACCATTCCGGCCGGCGCGACGGTCGGCCCCCACGAGATCAACACCTTTGGGCCGGGCGGTGAGCACCTCATGCGTCGCGTGTTCGAGGTCACGGAGTCGGATGGCAGCGCACCGGCGCCGGATCCGACGGCTGCACCCACGGCTGCGCCCACGAGCGCTCCGCCGGCTGCGCCGACCGCTGCACCAACGGCTGCGCCGACCGCGGCCCCGACGGCCAAGCCGACAGCGGCCCCGACGGCCAAGCCGACCGCGGCCCCGACGGCTGCGCCGACTGCCACTCCGGCGCCAACGCCCACCCTGGCCCCGGCGAGCACCTACGCCGCCATCTTCACGGGCGACGCCACGGGCGCCACCGATGTCACGAGCGCCCTCCGGTCGTTCCTCCAGTCGCATAACGGCCAGAAGGTCGCCCTCGCAGCCAACGGCGTCTACAAGGTGACCCAGCTCTCCTTCACGGCCTCGAACCTCACCGTCGACTTCCGTGGGGCACGAATCCAGGGGAGCCAGGTCGGTGCCTTCGGCATCCTGAAGCTCGTGGGATCGAGCAACGTCGTCCTCAACTCCCCGACCGTCTATGGCACGGGCTACACCTTCGCCAACTCGACCCAGTGGGAGCATGGCATCGACATCGAGGGTGGCTCGAACATCACGCTCAACAACCCGGTCACGCGCAACACGCGAGGTGACGGCATCTTCACGGGCTACCAGGCTGGCCGGACCGTGCCGCCGACGGGCGTCGTGATCAACAACCCGGACGTCCAGCGGGCCGGCCGCAACGGCATCGCGCCGGTCGGTGGCGAGGTCACCATCAGGGGCGGCAAGATCGCCTACACGGGTCTCCACGGCATCGACATCGAGCCAAACGACGCCACCGAGGCTGGCAGCAGCAGGACGATCATCGACGGGGTCGACATCCGGTCCCCGTCCCAGATTGCGGCAGCCGGGTACGGCTATGCGATCTCTGCCGGCTGGGGCTACCTCGGCACGATGAAGCCGTCGCTGGTGATCCAGAACACGACCGGTGACAAACTGGGGATCGTGGTGATGAACACCAGCAGCGTCCGCATCGTCAACAACACCTCGGACGCCTCTGCCGTCTGCGAGATCATCGACTCCAAGGGCATCACGTTCTCAGGCAACGTCCGCATCACCCGCCTCTAGCCTCCGACCTCGGCAACCCGGACGTATCGCGCCGATCCTCAGCGGACGGCGCGATACGCTTTCCGTCCAATGACGGACCACCACGTCGCTCGACCACCGGTCCGGGTCGCCCTGCGGATCCCAGGGGGCCCGGTTCCCGCGTTCGTGGCAGCCGCCGTGGAGGAGATCCTCAAGGTCGCGGGGGCAGCGGTGGTCCTCGTCCATGCCACGGGACCGGTGGGGCGACGACGCCCGGAGGGGGGCGGTCCACGGCACATCCTCGAATCGACCTACACGTCGCTCGAGCGTCGGGCCCTCCGCGGCGGTCCGTCGGCGCTCGCGGCTCGCTCCGTTGACATCGCGGCGCCGGGAATCCGGACCATCCGAAATGCCAGTATCGCGGCGGAGGCCGACGCCATCCGTGACGCTGCGGCGGACATCCTCATCGACCTCGCCCCGGCTGCGATCGGCGTGCCGAGGGCGATCCCCCCGCAGGGCTGGTGGCGGCTGCGGTTCGGTTCGAGCATCGGGGGCCCTCGGGGAACCCGGCTGGTCCGACCCGCCTCCCGTGTCGGGCTTGTCGAGTCACTGCTGTCGATCCGCCTCCCCAGCGGGGAGTGGGTCGAGACCGGAACCGGGATCGGGTCACTCCATCGCATCGGCTTCGCACGCGATCGCGACGCCTTGTACTGGCGATCGTCGCTCCTGCCGGCCCGACGGCTTGCCCTGCTGGCGGCCGGCCACGCGGTGCCGTCGGCGGTGGTCGACACACAGGTCGCCGCGAGCGCCGACAAGCCCGACGCGTTCGTTCGCTCCGGTGCACCCTTCACGGGACTCGCGGCCACGGTGCTGCTCAAGGCGCTTGACCGCCTCCTGTATCGCGCTGAGTGGTGCGTCCTGGCGCGAGAGCGGGATCCTGACGGCGTGCCGCCGGTGGACCTTGCCGGGTTCCGTGCGATCGAGCCGCCCGCGGGTCGCTTCTATGCCGACCCGTTCGTGGTGGACACCCCCCAGGGGCCGCGGATCTTCGTCGAGGATTCTCCCGATGCCGCCCATCGGGGCCGGATCACGGTCCTGGGAAGGAGCTCCGGGGGCGAGTGGGCCATGGAGCGGATCGTGCTCGAGGACCTGGAGCACCGGGCCTACCCGCACGTTCTCCATACTGACGTCGGGCTGCTCCTCACGCCCGACAGCGGCAGGGCTGGCGGCGTGGACGTGTTCAGGGATACCGGCCCGGGCACCGCTCCGGAGCGCCTGGCACGGTGTCTCGACGGCATTCCTGCGTCCGACCCGACGCTCCTGTTTCACGAAGGCCGGTACTGGCTGTTCGTCGCGGTGACGGGGAAGGGCATGAACCCGTGGGACGAGCTTCATGCCTACTTCGCGGCGACGATCACCGACCTGTGGCACCCTCATCCACTCAACCCCGTGGTGGCGGACGTCCGGCGCGCGCGACCCGCGGGACGCATCTTCAGGCTTGGTGAGGCGATGATCCGACCCGGACAGGACTGTTCCGAGGAGTATGGCGGGCGCATCGTCCTGTCCGAGATCACGATGCTCACGCCCGACGCGTATGCGGAGCACCCGGTCGGCACCATCGACCCACGGGGCGTCCCGGGAGTCTCACGGACGCACACCTACACGTTCGACGGTTCGGTCGAAGCTCTGGATGCCTACCGGCGAGTACGGCGCCGATCGACCGGCAGGCGCGCCGGGGTTTGATGAACCAGCTCGGGACCCCGGGGGAGCGCCCGTCGTGGCGTGACCGACTGACCGTGCGCAAGGTCGTGTTCGGGGTCGGGATCGTCGCCGGTCTCGCCCTTGTCGGCATGGGTCTTGGCATGGCCGGACCCGCCGCCGCGCCCGCGCAGCCCTCGAGCCCGGCGCCCGGGGCGGCGACCCTGCAACCGCCTGCCAGCGCACCAGCGGACGGCGGGTACGACGCCGTGTTCGCCGGTGACCCGACGGGCGCGACGGACGTCTCCAAGGAGCTCGCGGCGTTCCTCGGGTCCCACGACGGCCAGCACGTCGCGCTCGCAATCGACGGGGTGTACAAGGTCACGCACGTCAAGTTCAAGGCCACGGACCTGACCGTCGATTTCCGCGGGTCCCGGTTGACGGGTGCCCTCCGCGGCGCGTACGGGATCCTTGTCATCAACTCGGGCTCCGACATCGTCCTCAACGACCCGTCCGTCACGGGCACCGGGTACGAGTGGAACGGCGGCGACGACAATCCGGACCAGTGGGAGCACGGGATCGAGATCGATGGGGGCTCGGGGATCGTCATCAACAACCCCGTCACGCGTGATGTCCGCGGCGACGGGATCTACGTCGGCTTCGTCGAGGGCAAGAACGTGCCGGCGACCGGGGTGGTGATCAACAACCCGGACCTGGTTCGCTCCTCACGCAACGGGATCGCGCCCGTGGCGGGGGAGGTGACCATCCTTGGTGGCAGGATCCACGACAGCGGGCTCCACGCGGTCGATTTCGAGCCCAACAACGACGAAGGCGCCATGAGCATCCAGGGCATCGTGAGGGGCGTCGACATCCGGCGGGCGGAAGGGCTCGATGTCTTCGGGCTTCACGGCTATGCGGTGGCTGCCGCCGGCTACTCGACCGCCACGAAGCCGTCGCTGGTGATCGAGGACCTGACCGGCGATGAGCTCGACATGGGCATCTACAACACGGGCCGGCTGATCGTGCGGGGCAACGTCTCCGACACCCAGACGACGGCAGACTTCTTCGACTCCGGCGACGTCGTCTTCAGCGACAACATCCGGATCGGCAGGCGGTAGCCGGCGCCCGAATTGGCAGGCCAGGCGAGCTGCGATTAGGGCTCTCGGAGGCGTCCCCCGGACGCCGGGCGCGCGTTGCCCGGGGGCAACAGATAACCGCATTCTTACCCCGCTGGTACTAGTCAGACCCCCCCAATCGGACTATGGTTGTATCCCCCGGCAACGGGGAGCAATTATCGACCGTCATGCTCGTATGGGCGACGGGCGTTCGGGGAAATCGGGGAATCGGGGGTCCGTTATTGGATGTCGACCTTAGTTGACCACGACCGCGGCACGGCGCGTCAGGACTCAATGATGGCGGCAGTCATCCGCCTCGAGGCCGACAGTCGGACCGGCCACGGGCTCGAGGACCGTGGCGCACACTACATCGACGGGCGGCTGGTCAAGCTGCCCCAACCCCTTGCTGCGGATGCGCCGGCTGCTGTCGCCCCCCGGGATCGGGCCGAGTGGCTCAGCCGCGCGATCAACATCGCGTTCGCGGTCCTGGGGCTGGTTCTGACGCTCCCGCTGCTCATCGTCATCGCGGTGCTGATCAGGCTCGACTCACCTGGCTCGATCCTGCACACACAGGTGCGGGTGGGGCTCGATCGACGGTGGCGCAGCCTGCGGGCGGTGCACGAAGCCCGGCGCGAGGACCTCGGTGGCCGCGCGTTCACCATCTACAAGCTCCGGACGATGCGCGAGAACGCCGAACGTGAGACCGGCGCGGTCTGGGCCAGCCAGGCTGATCCGCGCGTCACCCGCGTGGGAAGGTTCCTGCGCAAGTACCGCCTTGACGAGATCCCCCAGCTGTGGAACGTCATTCGCGGCGACATGAACATCGTCGGCCCGCGTCCAGAGCGTCCGACCATCGTGGCCGAGCTCCGCCAGGACATTCCGGAGTACCAGTTCCGGCATCGAGTGAAGCCCGGCATCACGGGGCTCGCGCAGATCAACCAGTCCTATGACGCCAGCCTGGAGGACGTGCGGGCGAAGGTGGCCTGGGACCTGCGCTACATCCAGCGCCAGAGCCTGTGGCTCGACGTCAAGGTCATGGCGCTGACCATCCCCACGGTCCTGTTCAAGATGCGTGGCTGGTAGGGGTCCGTCACCGAAGACGCAGCGCGGGCCCCGATAGCGACCCGCAGCGGCCGTGGCGGCACGGATGCCGAAGACGTCATCCCGAGCGACGACTCCCGTGCGCGGCGGCGCTCAGGACCGCCGAGATCTCCTCGAGCAGCGTGGCGGTGACCGGTTGCGCCCCTTCGGCAGGCGTCACGTCCGGCGAGCCGTCATCGGACGCTGGGGCGACCTCGCCGACGACGACGGCCCCTGCCGTGCCAAGGGCACGACCAAGTGCCTGATGGCGCGCCGGTAGGGCGACGTAGGTGGTGGCCCCGGGCGCGATCAACTGGGCGGCCAGCTCCACGCGGCCCATCACCCCGGCCGCCGCATCCGTCCCGTCCGCATCCACACCCAGCGGGTCATACAGCAGCAGCGCACCCGGTGGCGGCGACGATGGATTCCTGCGACCAGGAGCGGCAGCGCCGACGGCGAGGGAACGAGCCCACCAGCACTCGATGAGACATCCGTCCCGGGTCCGCGTCAGGGCCCGGTGGCCGAGCTCGAGCCGCAGGAGGGCAAGCTGCAGGAACGCCTGGCGATCGACGCCGCCGGAACGCGACTCGTCGTAGGCCAGGAGGTCGCCGAGACGGTCGAGGGCAAGCTGGTCCACGGGAGCCCCGCCGGCTGCACCTGGAACACGCAGGATCAGCGCCTTGTCATCGGCAGGCTTCGGGCGCGACCCGGGGACGAGCGCTTGCCGGATGCGGGCACGCGCGGCCAGGGCATCGTTCCGGGCCGCGACGGGAGTCCGCCCGGTCGCGGCAAGAGCCTTCGTGGCAATCGACACGGCGCGTGCCGAGATGTCGCCCGCAACCCGGCCACCCATCCCGAACCGGACGATCAGGCGATGGATCGGCTGGCGCTCCGTCGCATAGCGGTCCTTGTAGCCGGTGCCGGGCGAGAGGTCGTAGCGCGTCACCCCGTGCTGCGCGAGGTCGCGCGCCAGCATCAGGATGTGGAGGCTCCCCGGCGAGTCCCGCGCGAACCTCGGCGCGTGCGCGATCAGGTAGACCAGGACCTCGTCCCCGTTGCGCATGTCGAGATGCGCCGACGCGATCGCGCCTCCGACGCGGAGAACCGTCACCAGCAGCAACCCCTGCTCCATCAGCGCGAGGTGGAGCGGACGCTTGAGCGGGTTGCTGGTAAACGGGAGGGAGTTGTTGACGGCACCCTGGCGCAGATCGCACAGGACCGCGATCTCGTCGATCACCGCGTTCAGGGCGTCGGGCGTGTCGATGGTCTCGAGGACGACCTCGCCGGACCTCCGGAGGTGGTTGAGGCGGCTGCGGTTGTGCCCTTTGCGCAGCGAAGCCTCGATGTCGGAGCCGTCCGACAGGTCGATCAGCCCGCGCTGGCGCGTCACGACGTGGATGCGCCTCGGGACCGCGTTGTCCCGTCCGATCCAGTCCACCGGGGTACCGGGAGCGAGGTAGTTGAACCGCAGGCGTCCGCGCGGGAATGCACGCTCGAGCGCCGTCAGCGCCGACCGCACGAACGTCTCCGAGGCCGCCGGCTCGGCGATCCAGCCCTGGTACTCCGCGTGGATGTCCCCGGCGCCAACCAGGTGTTGCCCCGAACGGCGGCGGGCAAGCGTCAGTAGGCCCACCAGGCGTCCCGTCGGGTCTCGGCCCTCGACGACCACGGGCTCGTAGAGGTGATCGTGGAGCCGGTACCAGCACTCGACGAAGGCCGCCGACTGGAAGGACGTGGACCACGGGCAGGTAGCGTGGAGCCGCCCCCAGTCCACCCGGAGCTCCGAGCTGCCCAGGCGGGCGAGGGCGGCGTCACCCCTGGTGACCGTGACCTCCACTGCCGATCGTTCCACGGACCTCCTCGGGGCCGGGCGTGCCCCCGCGCGACGCTGCTCGTGCCCGCAGTCCATACGATACTCAACGGCGCTGCGAGGGCGCCTCGACAACGACCAGCGCATCGACGACCACCGCGCCCGCGGGCGAGGCGATCACCGGGTTGAGATCGATCTCGACGATCGAGTCGTCCTCCGCGAGGGCCCTCGCCACGGCACCCACCAGCCCGGCAAGGGCGTCCAGGTCCACCTCTGGTCGTCCGCGCACACCGCGGAGGATGGCGCCGCCTCGCAGCCCCTCGAGACGGCGCCGGACCTCCGCCTCCCCCACCGGTGCCAGCATCACGGCGACGTCGTCGAGGACCTCGGCCAGGATCCCGCCGAGGCCCACCAGGACGGCGGGTCCGAAGACGGCGTCCCGGCGCCCGCCGACGATCACCTCCACGCCGGCCGGCGCCATCGGTTCCACGAGGTACCCGCGCCGTCGCGCGCCGGCCCGGTCGGCGGCCGCTCCGAGGTCCGCCACGGCAGCGCGGACGGCCGCCTCGTCGGCCAGGCCCAGGATGACGCCACCCACGTCCGTCTTGTGGGCCACGCCCTCCGCGTCCAGCTTGATCGCAACCGGTCCACCGCCGAGCTCCCGCCAGGCATCGACGACACCGTCGGCATGCGCCGACCAGCGCCACGGCGTCACCGGCAGGCCGATAGCGGCCAGGCGATCCAGGCTCTCGCGCTCTGACAGGGCATGCCGCCGGGGCCTGCCTGCGGCCTCTCGTGCGAGTGGATCCGGCGTCCCGTCCGCGCCCCACGGCACGTGGTCGGCCGCAAGCGCCGGCCAGCCCGCCCGGCGAGGCCCCGCGACCAGGCGGTCACGTCGCACGCCCTCCCACCGGGCCAGGCGCGCGATCGCCAGGAAGGACTCCACGGCCCCGCGCAGCATCGGCATGCCGCCCGCGGCGTCGAGCGTGGCCTTGACCTGCTCGCTGACGTCGCCCGCGGTGAGGGACACGTACACCGGCAGCAGGTCAGCCCGGTCGGCGGTGGCATCGATCAGCGCCGTGCTCACGGTCCGTGCGACCTCCACCTCGCCGGGCAGGTCACGGAAGGGGGTGTCGTGAACGACCACCAGGACGTCGTAGGCGCCCGAGGCGGCGAGGGCATCGAATGCCACCTTGTAGCCATGGCGCTCGTCGTCGGCGCCCCAGGGATCCAGCGGGTTGCCGATGTAGCCCATGGTGGGCAGGCCCGCGAGGATCGCCTCGCGCGCGGCATCCGGGACGGGCGGCAGGAGCAGGCCCGTCCGGTCTGCAAGGTCCGCCACCAGCGAGGCCTCGCCCGTCGACACCGTGACCACGCCCGTCCGGCCCAGACCCACGCCCCGATGCAGGCGGCCGGTCCCCGCGATGAGCTCGGCCTGCTCCAGCAGCTCGTCCAGGTCCCCGCAGCGGATGACGCCCGTCGCCTCGAGCGCGGCATCGGTCACGCGGTCCTCGCCGGCCAGGCTCCCGCTGTGGGCCACGGCGGCCTCCTGCGCCTGCGGCGAGCGGCCCACCTTGACCGCGAGGATCGGCTTGCCCATCGCCAGCGCCCGGTCCGCCAGGGCCAGGAACCGCTCGGGCCGCTTGAACCCCTCAACGAACAGCATGACGGCGTGGGTCTCGGGGTCGTCGAGGCAGTAGGAGAGGTAGTCGCACAGGTCCAGCACCACCTCGGCGCCGATGGACACGATCCGGCTGTACCCGATGCGCGTCCCGGGTGAATGGAGGAACGCATCGGTCACGCTCCCCGACTGCGCCAGCCCGGCGACGTGCCCCCGCGGCAGCCAGGGGTTGACGTCACCGATGTAGTTGGTGCTGTTGGTGGTCCAGTCCACCATGCCCATGCAGTTGGGTCCAAGGAGCGCGATCCCGTGGCGGATCGCGATGTCCCGGACGGACCGCTGCATCTCGGCCGCGGCCTCGCCGCCCTCCACGACGCCACCGCCGGGGATGACCAGCGACGGCACGCCTGCGTCGGCGGCCTCTTGTGCAAAGCGTGCGGCCCTCAGCGGGTTGACCGCCAGGACCACCGTGTCCGGCCGCTCCGGCAACGCCTCCAGGGACGGCCAGCAGGGCGAGCCGCCGATCTCGGTGTACTTGGGGTTGACGAAGTGGCAGCGGGTCTCGCTGCCCATCACGCGGAGGTTGTCGCGCAGCGTGGAGCCCACCCAGCCACGGGGGCTGGCGCCGATGACGGCGATGGACCGCGGGGCGAACAGAGGCCGGAGGTCGATGGCGGGCGCGCCGGCCGGCAGGGGCTCGGGACTGGACATGGGGACGCGTTGGTGGCCGGTCAGCCGACCACGGCGTCGACGCCGCGCTTCTCGAGCGCACGGGCGATGACCATCCGCTGGATCTCGCTGGTCCCCTCCCACAGGCGGTCCACGCGCAGCTCGCGCAGGTATCGCTCGGCCGGGTACTCGCGCATGTAGCCGCGGCCGCCGAACACCTGGACCACGCGGTCTGCGCAGCGGTACGCGGCCTCCGACGCGAACAGCTTCGCGACCGAGGCCTTGGCGTGGACGACCTTGGGGCTGGCACCCGCGTCGAGCAGCGTCGCCGCCTCACGGGTGAGCAGGCGGGCAGCGGATGCGTCGGCGGCCGAATCGGCGAGCGGGAAGCTGACCCCCTGGAAGTCGTAGATCCGCTCGCCGAACTGGATCCTGCCGGTCGCCCACGCGACCGCGAGGGTGAGCAGCCGCTCCATCGCCCCGGTGCAGCGAGCCCCGATGTGCAGCCGCTCCTCGATGAACCACTCGTTGGTCATCTCGTCCGCCTCGCCGATGCCACCCAGGATCGCGGCCGGCCGGACGCGGACGTCGGTCAGGATGAACTGCGGGTGGCGGTCCGCGAAGGTGTGGGTGTAGTCCGGGTCGTGGCTCATGACCACGCCGGGCGTGTCGTAGTCCACGAGGAACAGCGTGGGCCTGCGCTCCTCGCCCTCGAGCAGGTGGCAGTGGAAGATCATGAAGTCCGTGTCCGATGGTCCGGTCACGAACCACTTCTCGCCGTTGAGGACGTACTCGCCGGTGGCCGGATCCAGGACTGCCGTGGCGTCCAGCGTCCTCGCGTCCGAGCCCTGGCCGGCCTCCGTGATGGCGTAGGAACCGCTGCGCTCGCCGCGCAGGCACGGATCCAGGTAGCGGGCCCGCTGCTCGGGCGAGCAGTACATGAGCGCGTTGTAGGCGCCGGGGATGTACGACCACAGGCCGCCCGTCGCCTGGCCCAGCTGCTCGTGGACCAGAATCTGCTCGAGCGAGGACCAGCCCTGACCGCCGACGGCCCGGGGCAGGCTGCCGCCCTGCAGGCGAAGCTCGATCGCCACCCGCTTGAGGTCCGCGATGGTCGTGTCCGGGAGGCCGTGCGCCCGCTCGAACTCCGCCTCGAGCGGCTGGAGGTGATCCACGACGTAGGTGCGGGCACGGGCGCGCAGGTCTGCCTGGGCAGGGGTCAGGGTGAGGTCCATGGCGCGCAGTCTCGCGGACGCGGGAGCGTCACGGGACCCGGAGTCGCGGTGCCCGGGACAGCGACACCCGGATCGCGGCGACGGCGATGCCCCGCGCGGCGACCCGGCGATATCCCGCGCGGCGCCGCGGCGGTCGTCTACTGGGGCCAGGCGAGCACCATGATCCGGAGCTCCGTCATGTCCTCCATCGCCCAGCGCAGGCCCTCGCGCCCCAATCCCGAGTCCTTGACCCCGCCATAGGGCATGTGGTCGATCCGGTAGGTCGGGACGTCGTTGAGGATCACGCCCCCCACCTCGAGCTCGTTGAAGCTCGCCCAGGCGCCGGCGAGGTCGTTGGTGAAGACGCCGGTCTGCAGGCCGAAGGCGCTGTCGTTGACCTCCTCGATTGCCTCGGCAAGGTCGCGGACCTTGAACGCGACGACCAGCGGTGCGAAGGCCTCGCCGGAGCAGACCTTGGCATGCAGTGGGACGTCCGTGAGGATCGTGGGCGCGAAGAAGTTGCCCGAGGCCGTGCCGCCGAGCAGGACGGTGCCACCGAGCTCCTTCGCCTCGTCCACCCAGGACTGGGTCCGCAGGGCATTGGCCTCGTCCACCATGGGGCCGACATCCGTGCTCGGATCCGCGGGGTCACCCACCTTGAGCGCCGCGGCCGCCTCGACGAACCTGGGCATGAACTCGTCCCACACGTCCTCGTGGACGAACATGCGCTGGACGCTGATGCAGACCTGGCCGCTGTAGGCAAAGGCGCCGATGACCGAGCGCCGCACCGCCCAGTCGATGTCCGCCGACTTGTCGACGATGACGCCAGCGTTGCCGCCGAGCTCCAGCACGACCCGCTTCTTGCCGGCCCGCAGCTTCATCCCCCACCCCACGGCGGGGCTGCCGGTGAAGGTCAGGAGCTTGAACCGGTCGTCCTCGACCATCCGGTTGCCCAACTCCCGGCTCATCGGCAGGACGCTGACCGCCCCCTCGGGCACGCCGGCGGCATGGATGATCTCGGCCACGGCGAGCATGATCAGCGGATCCGCGGACGGGGGCTTGAGGATGATCGGGTTGCCCGACGCGATGGCCGGGGCCACCTTGTGCGCGGCGAGGTTGAGCGGGAAGTTGAACGGGCTGATCGCCGCGACCGGACCGATCGGGAAGCGGCGGGTGATGCCGAACCGGTCCCTGGATGCCGGCATGAGGTCCAGGGGGATCGTCTCGCCGTGCATCCGCTCCGCCTCCTCTGCGGCGAGCCGGAAGGTGAGGACCGCGCGGTCCACCTCGACGAGGGAATCTCGGATCGGCTTGCCGGCCTCGGCGGCGATGAGCGAGCCCAGCTCCGCTCGGCGGGCCGCGATCCCCGCGCTGACCTCACGCAGGATGCGGCCGCGCTCGAAGGCCGGGAGCTTGCGCGTGACCGCAAACGCGCGGACGGCCGCCTGTACCGCCTCCTCGTACTGCTCGGGCGTCGCCAGGTAGGTGGCGCCCGCCGGCTCGTCGGGGCGCGCCGGGTTGAGGACGGCGAGGACATCGGGCGACTCCACCCACCTGCCTGCGAGGTAGATCGGGTGCGGGGCGGGACCGGGGTGCGAGGCCATCGGGTGGCTCCTGGGGCGCTGTCGGAATGGACCGGGGCGGTGATTCTACGGCCGGGTGCCGGATCGGACCGATGACGGACCGGAGGATGGGCCTGATGTCAGGTGGCGTGGCCGCCGCGCCGATCGGCAGCACCTGGCCGGCCGGCATCACTCAGCCGCAGCTTGATCCCGGCCGTGTCCTCGAGCATCCGCACGCTCGAGAGCTCGCCGGCGTCGTCGCCGTACAGGGCCCGACCCCGCCGGTGCAGCTGCTCCACCAGCGCGCCGAGCTCCAGCGGCACGCCCACCTCACGGGCGAGGTCCACGGCAAGGCCCAGGTTCCTGGTTACCTGGTCGAGCGTGAAGCTCGCGCCGTAGTCGCCCTCGAAGACGCCGTCAATGTCGCGCTCCAGGAGCACGGATCCCGCGGGCCCCTCGACCAGGGCGCGGAGCAGGGTCCCGGCATCCACGCCGGCCTTGGCGCCCAGGACGAGCACCTCGGCACTGCCGGCCGCGTGGATGAACCACATCAGCGTGAGGCACAGCCTGACCACGTACCCGGTGCCGCGCGGACCAACGTGGATGATCCGCTCCGGGTCACCCATCGCCTCCAGGATCGGCCGGATGCGACGGACGTCCGCCGCCGTGCCGCCGGCGAAGACCTGGAGGGTGCCGGCGATGGCGTCCCTGACCATGCCGACGACCGGAGCGTCGACGACGGCCACCCCGCGTGGCCCGCCCTCCAGGGCCGCGAGCCTGCCCACCTCGGGCGTGGACGTGCTGGAGTCGATCCAGACGGCACCCTCACGGAGCGCCTGGAAGGCACCGGATCCCCCCATCATCGCCGCCTCGACCTGGGTCGGGCCTGGGAGCACGGTCACCAGGACATCGCACGAGGCGGCGGTGCCGGGTGCGGATTCGGCTGCCGACGCCCCCGCGGCCACGAGCGGCTCCACGGCCTCCGCCCGCGCGTCGAACGCGACCACGGCGAACCCAGCGCGCCGGAGGTTGAGCGCCATGGGTGCCCCCATGCGCCCCAGGCCGATGAACCCGACGACGGGCTTGGTGGCTCCGCTGGGCCACCTCACGAGAGGACCCTCCCGGTCGCGGCTGGATGCGTGGCGGTTCGCAGCGGGGTCATCGTCAGCGCTTGCCGCCCCCGAAGATAGTGCCGAATACACCACGCAGGAGCGACTGTGTCTCCCTTGAGCCGATCACCTTTCCCACCGTGGTCATCGTCGCGCGCATCGTCCGCTGGCGTTCCCGCTCGGCGGCTGCCGCCTCCTTCTCCCGCGCCCGCCGGTCCCGTTCCGCGGCCTTGCGCGCCGCCTCGAGCTCGCGAGCCCGTCGCGCGATCTCGCGCTGCTGCTGGGCCGGCGTCATCAGGCCGGGGCCGGCGTCGGGGGCGGACGCATCCGTCCCGGGGCTCCCGGCGCCCGCGGCGGTCGCCGCCGCAGCCATGGCGGTGGCCAGTCGGGCGGAGATGATCTCGTGGGCGCTCTCGCGGTCCAGGCCCGCGTTGTACCGCGTGGCCAGCGGCGATGCGGCCACGATCGCGGCCAGCTCCGGGGGCGTCAGCGGGGACATGCGCGAATCCGGCGGCACCAGCCGGGTGGCGGCCAGCGGCGTCGGCACGCCCTTGGGCGACAGCACGGTGACCAGCGCCTCACCGATGCCCAGCGAGGTGATCGTCCGCTCCACGTCGTAGTGGTCGGTCATGGGGAAGGTGCGGGCGGTCTTGCGCAGCGCGTCCGCGTCATCGGGCGTGAACGCGCGGAGCGCGTGCTGGACCCGGTTGCCCAGCTGGCTCAGCACCGACGACGGCACATCGGTCGGCGCCTGGGTCACGAAGTAGACGCCCACGCCCTTGGACCGGATGAGTCGCGCCGTCCGCTCGATCTGGTCCATCAGGGCATCGGAGGCGTCGTCGAACAGCAGGTGGGCCTCGTCGAAGAAGAACGCGAGCTTGGGCTTGTCGACGTCGCCGAGCTCGGGGAGCTGTTCGTACAGCTGGGCGAGCATCCAGAGCACGAAGGTGGAGTACAGCCGCGGCTTGTCCATCACGTCCGCGACCTCGAGCAGGGTGATGATCCCCTGGCCGTCCGCGGTGGTGCGCAGGAGATCGTCGACGTCGAACTCGGGCTCGCCGAAGAAGACGTCGGCCCCCTCCTGCTCGAGGGTCACGATCGAGCGCAGGATGACGCCCATCGACGCAGAGCTGATGCCGCCGAGGTCCTCGAGGACCGGCTTGCCCTCGTCGGACCCGAGGTACTTGAGGGTGGTCCGGAGGTCCGCGAGATCCAGCAGCGGCAGGTTCTCGTCGTCGCAGTAGCGGAAGACCATCGACAGGATGCTGGTCTGGGTGTCGTTGAGATCGAGGACCTTGCCCAGCAACAGCGGCCCGAAGGAGCTGACGCTGGCGCGGACATGGGCGCCAGTCCTGCCCGACAGGGACAGGAACTCGGTGGGATGGCCAGCGGGCTCGAACGCCCAGTTCATCGAGGCACAGCGCTCGGCGATCTTCGCGTTCGTCGCATCGCCCGGCGCCCCCACGCCGGAGAGATCCCCCTTGACGTCCACCGCGAAGACCGGCACACCCAGCGCGGACAGCTGACCGGCGAAGATCTGGAGCGTCTTGGTCTTGCCGGTCCCGGTGGCACCGGCGATGAGCCCGTGGCGGTTCACCCGCGAGAGCGGGAGGGCGACCCGGACGTCGGGCAGGATCTCGTCACCAACGATCGGCGACCCCAGCACGATGACCGGCTCGTTGAACGCGTAGCCCGCGGTCATGTCCTTGCGGAACGCCTCGTCCACCTCGTTGTCCCTCCTGGCTCCGGCCTGTCGCCCCCTGTCCAGCGGTCGTCGTGCCCATGATCGCACCTCTCGCGACCGTCACCGGGCAGATCAATCCTCGGGAGCCCTCGGGTAGGTGCCCAGGATGCGCACGACCTCCGTCTCGCCGCGCAGCTCGTCGAGGGCCGCGGCGCAGTCGGGATCGGCCGGGTCCGCGTCGAGATCCACCCAGAACAGGTACTCCCAGCGGGACACGCTGGCGGTCCATGGCCGGCTCTCGAGCCGCGACAGGTTCAGCCCGCGGGTGGCAAAGGCGCCGAGGGAGCGGTACAGCGACCCCGGGGTGTTGCGGACGGCCAGCACCAGCGACGTGCGGGGTGGTCCCGCGACGGCCTCGTGTCGCGCGGCGGCCAGGACGGGACCGGCGGCGGTCGTGTCCGGCCCGCCGACGGTGGAGTCAGGCCCGCCGCCCTTGCCTGATCGCGTGATCACCGCGAACCGCGTCCGGTTGTCGGTCCCGGACTGGATGTCGTCCGCCAGCACCACCAGGCCATAGATCGGGGCAACCCTTGCGGATGCCACCGCGGCCGCACCCGCCTCCCGGCTCTCGGCAACCTGCTTCGCGGCCCCGGCGGTGTTGTAGGTCGTCTGGACCGTCCACGGCCGTGACCGCAGGAACTCATCGGCCTGGGCGAGCGCCGCGGAGATCGAGTAGACGCGGGCGATGGACTCGAGCCGCTCCCCCGGCAGCGCCAGCAGCGCGAGTCGCACCGGCACCGAGACCTCGCCCACGATCGGCAGGTCGAACTCCCAGAGCAGGTCCAGGTTCTCCCGGATGGTCCCCAGCAAGGACGATTCGATCGGGACGACCCCCGCCTCGACGGACCCGTCGCGAACGGCCTCGAACACCGCACGGAACGAGGACAGGGGCACGGCCACCGGGTCCGCGAAGAAGCGGAGCACGGCCTCCTCGGCAAAGGCGCCGGGCTCCCCCGTGTACGCGACCCGCATGGGTGCCACCGCGCGCTCGCGCCCGCCCGTGGCCACGACCCGGCTCATGGATGCCTCCCTCTGGTGACCTGGACGGCGACGGGGATCGCCAGCGTTCCGTCGGGCCGCCGGTGCACGTCCACCAGCCGGTCGAACGCGTCGCGGATCTGCGCCTGAATCTCCCGTGGCTGGTGGATCACCAGGGGCGGGATGCGGACCGCGGAGCCCAGGACGCCGCGCCACAGGGTGTCTGCGTCGGGCACGGCGGCCTCGAACATGATGTGGCTGACGCCGACACCGGTGAAGCCTGCGGCCTCGAGCAGGGCTCGCAGCTCCGCGTCCGAACGGAAGTTGGTGGGGCCCGGTGGCAGACCCGGCGGGGGCGGCGCACCGGCCGCGGCGACGGCATCGATGACCAGGCCCAGCACCCGGTTCCGCCCCGGCGCGTCCCACGACGACAGCGCCAGCCAGCCACCCGGCCGCAGCACCCGTCGCGCCTCGGCCAGGGCGACCTCGGGGCGTCCCACGTGGTTCAGGACGAAGTTGCCCACGACCGCGTCGAACGCCCCGGCGCCCGCCGGGATCGCCTCGAAGGTGCCGATCCGGAACGGGATGGACGGGTTGGCGATGGCCGCGCGCCGCACCATGGACGGCGCGACGTCGATCCCGACGGTGTCCGCACCGAGGGCGGCCGCGGCGGCGGCGAGCTCCCCCGGGCCACAGCCCACATCCAGCACCTGGCAGCCGGCCGAGACCTCCGCGGCCGCGAGCACGGTGCCGCCCACGCGACGGGTCATCGGGGAGAGGAAGCCGTACGAGCCCGCTCGCGCCTCCCAGCCCGCGGCCTCGAAACGGTTGAACGCCTCGGCGTCGATGACCGGGTCGGGCGCCGGAACGGGGTCGGGCGCCGGGGTCGCCGGGTCGCCCGGACGTCCCCCGGCTAGCGGTTGAACCACTCGGTCGTGTCGATGGGCTTGGCCTCGTCGTCGAACTCGACCCCGCCGGCGCCAG
This sequence comes from uncultured Chloroflexia bacterium, assembly GCA_963713975.1. Lineage (GTDB taxonomy): Bacteria > Chloroflexota > Limnocylindria > Limnocylindrales > CSP1-4 > CAIXZV01. Next base: position 1,890,027 of record OY970218.1, on the reverse strand, counting down.
GATCCGCACCCTTCCCACGTCGACGGATACGGGCCGCGGCAGCCTCGTCGGCGACCCCCGCCCACGCCCCGTCGCCCAGCATCGCGTTCAGCGCCTCGACATACGCCTCCACGGAGGCGGCGATGGTGTTCGAGGAGGAGACCTCGCCGCTGAACCGGCCACCGGACCGTTCCCCCGTCACCGCGTCGGGCGGCGCGATCCGGACAGTCACCCTGCCCTCGGCGTCGGGGCCCTCGGCCAGGGCGTGCACGTCGTAGGCGAGGAGGAGCGGGGAACCGCCGAGCACGTCGGCGAGGGCCGTGTCCACCGCCCGGAACAGCGCGTCCACCGCGCCGGTCCCCTCCGCGGACGCCTTCCAGTCGTGGTTGCCGGCGTGGAGGACCACGGCGGCCCGGCTGATCACGTTGGAGCCGGACGTGACCGTCCAGCGATCGAGCCGGATGGGAACGGGCGCGGCGGCCTCGCTCACGGCGCGGGCTCATCCACCACGGCCGCCTGCCCATTGAGCGTCGTGAAGTGCCGCTCGTCGCGGCGCTCCACCAGGGCCCCGGACTTCCAGATCGCGTACTCGAGCGAATCCGCCAGCGCCTGTGCGGACGCGGCGATGATGTTGGTGTCGCTGCCCATCGTGCTCCAGGTCTGCGAGCCTTCCTGGGAGTCGATGATGACGCGCGTGCGGGCCGCCGTCGCGGTCGCACCGTCCAGGATGCGCACCTTGTAGTCCACCAGGTGGACGCTGTCCAGTACCGGATAGAACGCGCCGAGGGCCTTGCGCAGCGCACCGTCGAGCGCGTTGACCGGCCCGTTGCCGTCGGCGGCCGTGTGCAGGATCTCACCCGCAACCTCGACCTTGACGGTCGCCTCCGCGAGGAGTTCGCGGCCCGACCGCTGCTCCACGAGGCACGTGTAGTCCACGACCCGGAACGGTGCCTCGTAGCCCGGCGTGTTGCGCCGGATCAGGAGCTCGAAGGAGGCCTCGGCGCCCTCGAAGGCCAGGCCCTCGTTCTCGAGCCGCTTGATCAGCCTGCTGAGCTCCTTCGCGTCCAGCACGCCGTCGAGCTCGTGGCCCAGCTGCCGTGCGCGGATCGAGGTGTTGGCCTTGCCGCCCAGCTCGGACACCACGAGGCGGCTGGCGTTGCCGACGGCGGTGGGATCGACATGCTGGTAGCTGCGCTCGACCTTGGCGACGGCGGCCCCGTGGACGCCGCCCTTGTGGGCGAAGGCGGACCTGCCGACATACGGCTGATAGTCGTAGGGGTTCTGGTTGGCGATCTCGGCGACGGACCGCGACAGCTCTGTGAGCGCCACCAGGTCGCCTCCGCCGGGCGGCGTCAGCACGTTCTGGGTCTTGAGGGCCAGGTTGGCGAGGATCGAGACCATGTTGGCGTTGCCACAGCGCTCGCCGTAGCCGTTGATGGTGGCCTGGACGTGGCGCACCCCCGCCTGGACGGCCGCGATCGAGTTCGCGACCGCCAGCTCGGCATCGTTGTGGGTGTGGATGCCCCAGGTCACGGGGTGGGCGCCGGCATCCTCGGCCAGGGAACCGCAGACGTCACCCAGGATCCGGGTGAGCTCGTCGGTCAGGGTGCCGCCGTTGGTGTCGCACAGGACCAGCGTCCTGGCGCCCGCGTCGCGGGCCGCACGCAGGGTGGCGAGGGCGTAGTCGCGATCCGCCTTGTAGCCGTCGAAGAAGTGCTCTGCGTCGTAGATCGCCTCGCGACCGTGGTCGGCGATGAACCCGACGGAGTCCGCGATCATGTCCAGGTTCTGGGCCGGCGTGGCGCCCAGGACCTCGGTCACGTGGAGCAGCCAGCTCTTGCCGAAGATCGTGATCACGGGGGTCTCGGCGGCGACCAGCTCTCGCAGGTTGGGGTCCGCCTCCGGCCGGTTCGACCGGTGGCGGGTGCTGCCGAATGCGGCCAGCTTCGCCGTCTGCCAGGTCAGCTTGCGGGCCGCCGCGAAGAACTCGATGTCCTTGGGGTTGGAGCCGGGCCAGCCGCCCTCGATGAACGGGAAGCCGTACTCGTCCAGCATGCGCGCGACGCGCAGCTTGTCCGCCAGCGACAGGGTGATGTTCTCGCCCTGGGTGCCGTCGCGGAGGGTCGTGTCGTAGAGGATGACCGGTTGGTCTGTCATGGTCTCAATCTCGTGCGGTTCGGGAGAGGGTCGACGAAGCGGCTCCGGCCGGCCACCCGCGCTCGGCGGGCGCCGGCCGTCAAATCGCGATCCGCTCTCCGATGATCCGGGCCATCTCCTTCGTTCCGACCAGCATCGCCGCAACGCCGTCACCGGAGTCGGCGGGCAGCAGGTCCTTCGTCCGGTAGCCGGCATCGAGCACATCGCTCACCGCCGTCTCCACCGCCGTGGCGGCCTCGGGCTGGCCCAGCGACGAGCGCAGCATCATTGCGGCCGAGAGAATCGTCCCCAGCGGGTTGGCCAGGTCTTTGCCCGCGATGTCCGGGGCGGAGCCGTGGATCGGCTCGTACAGCCCGTGCCGGCCGTGCGTGGTCATCCGGGTCCCCAGCGAGGCGGACGGCAGCAGGCCCAGCGAACCCGCGATGACCGCCGCCTCGTCGGACAGGATGTCGCCGAACAGGTTCTCGGTGACCAGCACGTCGAAGCCTGCCGGCCACTTGGCCAGCATCATCGCCGCGGAGTCCACCAGGCGGTGCTCGAGCTCGACGTCCGGGAAGTCCGCATGGACCTCATCGGTCACCTTGCGCCACAGGCGCGACGTGGCCAGGACATTCGCCTTGTCCACCTGGGTCACCTTGCTCCGGCGCCCGCGGGCCAGCTCGAAGGCGAGCGTGACGATCCGCCGGATCTCGCCCTCCGTGTACCACAGGGTGTCGATGGCGGCCCGGCCTTCGGGTGTCTCGCGCGGCTCGGACGGCCTGCCGAAGTAGAGGCCGCTGGTGAGCTCGCGGACGATGAGGCAGTCCACGCCCTCGAGCAGCTCCGGCTTGAGCGGCGAGGCCGCGATCAGCTGGGGCTGGACCGTGATGGGGCGCAGGTTGGCGAACAGGCCGAGGCCCCCACGAAGGGCGAACAGGGCCTGCTCCGGGCGGACCGAGGCGTCCGGGTCGTCCCACCTGGGCCCGCCCACGGCGCCCAGGAGCACGGCATCGGCATCACGGCACGCCTCGACATCCTCGGGCCGGATGGCGACACCGTAGGCATCGATCCCCGCCCCACCCACGATCAGGTCCTGCCACGCGAAGCCGAAGCCGAACCGGCGACCCACGGTCTCGAGGACGGATACGGTTCCGGCGATGACCTCCGGACCGACCCCGTCACCACCGATCAGGGCGATGCGGTAGGTGAGCGCCGGGTCGCCGCCCTCGGATCCGGCGCCATCCGTCACGGGAGGTCCTCCGTCGTACGGGCGCCGGCGTAGGCCGCCTCGATGCCGTTGATCTCGGCGCCGTGGAGCTTGTTGGCCGCCACGAGGTACGCGTCGAGCGAGGCCTCGATGATGTTGGTCGACAGGCCGTGGCCCGTGACCACCAGCGCCCCGGGGCCCTCGTCGGACGAGCGGCGTGCTCGGACCAGGACCTGGCCCTGGGCGTCGCCGTCGGCCGAGACGGCCTTGATCTCGTATTCGGTGAGAACCGGGTTCCAGTGGAGGACGGGCCGGATGGCCTCGTCGACGGCCAGGAACAGGGCGTTGACGGGGCCGTTGCCGGTGGCGTCGGCAGCCTTCGCCTCGCCGGCCACGACGACGGACACGGAACCCACGGAGTGCCCGCCGGACGAGGAGCTGATGCTCCAGCCCAGCAGCTCGATGGAGTTCGGCACCTCGGCCTTCTCCTGCTCGACGAGCGCGAGCAGGTCGGAGTCGGTGACCTCCTTCTTCGTGTCGGCCAGGGCGATCGCCGCGCGGTAGATCGTGTCCAGCTCCGCACCCTCGAGTTCGTAGCCAAGCTCCCGGAGCTTGCCCTGCAGCCCGCGGCGGCCCGACAGCTTGCCGATCGACAGCGTGCTTCCCGACAGGCCCACGGACTGCGGGGTCATGATCTCGTAGGTCAGGGGGTTCTTGAGGAACCCGTCCTGGTGGATCCCGGACTCGTGGGCGAACGCGTTGGAGCCCACGATCGCCTTGTTGGGCTGGATCGCGAACCCGGTGAGGTACGAGACAAGGCGCGAGGCCGGTGTGATCTGCTCGGTCTGGACGCCTGCCGCCAGCTCCGGGAACTGGCCGGGGCGTGTCCGGAGGGCCATCACGACCTCCTCCAGGCTCGCGTTGCCGGCGCGCTCCCCGAGGCCGTTGATCGTCACCTCGACCTGGCGCGCGCCCGCCTGGACGGCGGCGAGCGTGTTCGCGGTGGCGAGGCCCAGGTCGTTGTGGCAATGGACGCTGATGACGGCCGCGTCGCCGATCCGCTCCTTCACCCGGCCCACCAGGGCGCCGAACTCGGACGGGATGGCGTAGCCCACGGTGTCGGGGATGTTGAGCGTGGAAGCGCCGGCCTCGGTGACCGCCTCGTACACGTCGAGCAGGAACGCGTCCTCGGTGCGCGACGCATCCTCGGCCGAGAACTCGATCTCGGCATCGCGGCCCAGGGTCTCGCGGGCCCACTTCACCCAGTGCACGGCCTCCGACAGCGCCTGCTCGCGCGAGATGCGCAGCTTGTGCTTGAGGTGGATGTCACTGGTGGCGATGAACAGGTGCAGGTGGGGTCGCTCGGCGACACCGATGGCCTCCACGGCGCGCTGCGGATCGCCATCCTTGCAGCGGGCCAGCGCGGCGACCGCGATGCCGCCCCTGGTCTCCTCGGCGATCCGGCGGACCGCATCGAAGTCACCCGGCGAGGCGGACGGGAACCCCGCCTCGATCACGTCCACCTTGAGGCGCGCGAGCTGGCGCGCGACCTCCAGCTTCTCCGCGGCGGTGAGACCGGCGCCGGGCGCCTGCTCGCCGTCCCGCAAGGTCGTGTCGAAGATCCGGATCGACCCGGCCGGGACCCCACCGCCGTAGCGCGGGGTGATGGCCTCGAACGTCATGGCTACTTCTCCCCGCCGGGTACCGCACTGGCCACGGCCTGCGCCTGGCCGGCCTCGACCACGACCGGCTTGAGGAACGGCATCTTCGCCCGCAGGTCGGCGCCGACCTGCTCGATCTGGTGGTGGCGGTCCTGCTCGCGCAGGCGCCGGAAATCCTCGCCGCCGGCGTCCTGAACGGCGATCCACTTCGCCGCGAAGGCACCGCTCTGGATGTCGGTGAGCACGTCCTTCATCGCCGCCTTGGCGCCTTCCGTCACGCGCGGGCCGGACACATAGTCGCCGTACTCCGCGGTGTCGCTGACGCTGAAGCGCATGAAGTTGAGGCCGCCGCGGTACATGAGGTCCACGATCAGCTTGAGCTCGTGCATGGTCTCGAAGTACGCGAGCTCCGGCTGGTAGCCCGCCTCGACGAGCGTCTCGAACGCGGCCTTCACGAGGGCGGACACGCCACCGCACAGCAGCGCCTGCTCGCCGAACAGGTCGGTCTCGGTCTCCTCGGTGAACGTCGTCTCGAGGACGCCGGCGCGGGTATTGCCCAGGCCGCGGGCATAGGCGAGCGTGCGCGCCCGGGCCGTCCCGGTCGCATCCTGGTCCACGGCGAACAGCGCCGGCACCCCGCCACCCTGCTCGTACACGCTGCGCACGAGGTGGCCCGGTCCCTTGGGCGCGACCATCCCCACGTCCACCGTCGCCGGGGGCTGGATCCGGGCGAACCGGATGTTGAAGCCGTGGGCGAACATCAGCAGCTGGCCGGGCCGGAGGTTGGGTTCGATGTCCGTGTCGTAGACGGCCTTCTGGATCGTGTCCGGGACGGCGATCATGATCACGTCGGCTGCCTTGGTGGCCCCGGCCACGTCCATGACCTCAAAGCCGGCGGCCTCGGCGAGCGGACGGCTCTTCGACCCGGGCGCAAGGCCGATGACCACCGTCTGGCCGCTGTCACGCAGGTTCAGCGCGTGGGCGTGGCCCTGGGACCCGTAGCCGATGACCGCGATGGTCTGGCCTTCGAGCGCCGACGGATCGGCATCGGCGTCGTAGTACATCTTCGCGGTCACAGCTTGAGTGCCTCCTCGATGGAGCCCGCGCCGCGCAGCATGACGGTTGCGCCCGTGCGGACCAGCTCCTTGATGCCGTAGGAGCGGAGCAGCGCGACGAGCGCGTCGATCTCCGCCTCCGAACCGTGCGCCTCGACGATCACGGACTCGGCCGAGATGTCGACGATGGCGCCCTTGGACAGCTCCACGACCTTGATGACCTCGGCCCGATTGGCCTCCGTCGCGCGGACCTTCACCAGGGCAAGCTCGTGCTCCACGAGCTGGTCCCGGGTGACGTCCTGGACCTTGAGGACGTCGATCAGCCGGTAGAGCTGCTTGGCCGCCTGCTCGACGGCCACGGCATCCCCGTGCAGGGTGATCGTCATCCGGCTGATGTGGTCCCGGTCCGTCCGGGAGACCGCCAGCGAGTCGATGTTGAAGTTGCGCGCCCGCATCAGGCTCGCGACGCGGTTGAGCACGCCGGGCCGGTCCATGACGAGCACGACCAGGACGTGGCGCTGGGCCTCGCCCGAGCCGGGCAGGATCCGTGACGGCGGCGCGATGTGGGCGACGGCCGGGGCCGTCGTGGCAGGTGCGTCCGGAGCCGCGGGAGCGGCGAACTGGTCCGTGCTCATTCCTCGGGACCCCCCCATGTCTCGATCAGGTCGGACAGGCCCTTGCCCGCCGGCATGATCGGGAACACGTTCTGCTCCTGCTCGATCTCGAACCAGATCAGCGCCGGGCCGTCAACGGCCTGGGCCGCCCTGATCGCCGTGTCCACCTCCTCAGGGGTGGTGGCCTTGAAGGCGGGGATGCCGTAGGCGTCGGCGAGCTTGACGAAGTCGGGTCCGGGCAGGTGCGACGAGTGGTAGTTCTCCGCGTAGAAGATCTCCTGCCACTGCCGGATCATGCCCAGCTTCTTGTTGTCGAGGAGCGCGATCTTCACCGGGATCCGATCCGCGGCGAGCGTCATCAGCTCCTGGCTCGTCATCTGGAAGCCGCCGTCCCCGCACACGGCCCAGGTCTCGGCGTCCGGGTTGCCGAGCGCCGCGCCCATGGCGGCCGGGACCGCGAAGCCCATCGTGCCCAGCCCGCCCGAGCTGATGTGGCTGTGCGGCCGGCGGAACCCCGCATAGCGCGCGAGCCACATCTGGTTCTGGCCCACGTCCGCGACGTAGGTCGCGACGTGATCGGTCAGCTCGCCGATCCGCTCGACCACGAAGTCGGCCGAGAGCACGCCGCCCTGCCACGCGCCGGAGCCGTGCCAGGACGCGCCCTCGGACTCAACCCGCCACTGGGCGAGCTCGGCGAGGTAGTCGGCGCGTGCCGCCGGGTCGACCGCATGGACGAGCCTGGTCAGGCCCTCGAGGACGTTCTTCGCATCGCCCACGATCGGGACCTCGACGGCGACGTTCTTGCCGATCTCGGCCGGGTCGATGTCCGCGTGGATGATCCGGGCGTACGGGGCATACGTCTTGACGCTGCCCGTGACGCGGTCGTCGAAGCGCATGCCGATGGCGATCAGCAGGTCCGCCGACTGGATCGCGCGGTTGACGTGCTTCCAGCCGTGCATGCCCATGTAGCCGTAGGCGAGGGGGTGCCGCTCGTCGATACAGCCGATGCCCAGGAGCGACCACGCGATGGGGATCTGGGTCTTCTCGGCGAACGCCTTGAGCTCGTCCCACGCCTCCGCGATCAGGACCCCGTGGCCGGCGAGGATCAGCGGGCGCTTGGCCTCTGCGATCTCCCGGGCGGCGGTCTTGAGCTGCTTCGGATGCCCCGCGAGGTTGGGGCGAAAGCCTGGCAGGCCGGCGATCACGTCGTCGAGGGAGGGGTGCTCGGCGCGTGTCTCCTGCTGCAGGGCGTCCTTGGTGAAGTCGATGTGAACGGGACCCGGGCGGCCGGTCTTCGCGATGTAGAAGGCCTCCGCGACGACCCGCGGGATGTCGTCGGCGTTGCGAACCAGGTAGTTGTGCTTGGTCATCGGCAGGGTGATGCCGGTGATGTCGATCTCCTGGAAGGCGTCCTTGCCGATCAGCGAGCCGGGCACGTTGCCGGTCAGCGCGACCATCGGGACGGAGTCCAGCTGCGCGGTGCCGATCGCCGTCACGAGGTTGGTGGCGCCCGGGCCGCTGGTGCCCATGCACACGCCGACCTTGCCGCTGGCGCGAGCGTAGCCATCGGCCGCATGACCGCCGCCCTGCTCGTGGCGGACGAGGATGTGCCGGATCTGCGGGTAGTCGCCGAGGATGTCGTAGATCGGCAGGATCACGCCGCCCGGGTAGCTGAACAGCGTGTCGGCACCCTGGAGGATGAGCGCCTCCATGAGCGCGTCTGCGCCGATCCGCGTCCGCTTCTTGCCGCGGACGTCGTGGAGCATGTCCTTGCGCGCCTGCTCGATGGCCGCCGCGGCCGCGGTGCCGTCGCCGGGCACATGGCTGCGACGCTGCGGCGTGGGTGGGGCCTGTGGCGCATCGGTGGCCGCACCGGCCGGTGGCTCACCTCTCGTGATGGTCATGTCCGCTCAGATCCCTCCGTCCGCCGGTCCCGCGACCGCCGGACATACAAAGACCCTCGCCACCCGGCGAGGGTCCCTTTGGTTCTCGGTGGCGGCGCCTCAGTGGCGTCCGTCCCTCCGCGTTCCTCCGTTCTCCCGCCGGGAGCCGGTAATGAGGAGGCCAAGAAGGCTCTCAAGGCCGGCCAGGAGCGAGCGAATAAGGTCGAGGGGGGATACGCCCTGGGGCTCGAGGTCGCGCAGGGGCACGGTGACGCGGCGACCATCGGACGTCACGATGACGGCGACGCGGCTGCGGTTGCGACCCTGGAAGAAGTCCAAGCGACCCGACTCCATTGGGCCCGTCCGTGCTGACGGGTGCGCGAAGGATAGCGGTAGTCGGGGTCGAGGCGCAACACCCGGGCCCTCATGGCTCCCGCGCGCCCCCTCGACCACAACCCCGGCCGGACTGCCAGTCCAGCATCTGCCGCGGTGCCACGGCGCGACTGGCCCCCCAGTCCAGCGAGAGCGGCATGCGCGGGATCTCCGGGGCTTCCAGAACGCCACCACTGGACCCGGAGTCCAGCCGGGTCGCATGATCCCATGGCTTCGTGGACTGGGAGTCCAGCGCCGACGTCGAGCCCGCGCAAGGTGGCGAGGCGTCAAAGCCGGAGATGAGCGGGCCCGCCCACACTGTCCCCATGGCCACCACTCCGGCGTTCGAGCGGGCGATCCACAGGGCGACGACGAGTCGCCATCAGGCCCTTCGGGACGACCTCATGAGGCTCCGCGAGGACGCTGGCGCCACTCGCTCGCTCCTGGCTGCACATGCCGGCGTGGACCCCGCCTACCTCGGGCGGATCGAGGAAGATAACGGGCACCCGCCAATCGAGACGTACCAGCGTCTAGCCGCGGCGCTCGGTGCGGACCTCAGCGCGCGGATCTACCCGAACACCGGGCCCGCGATCCGGCACAGGCACCAGGCCCGCATGCTCGAGTTGCTGCTCAGCGTCCTCCATCCTCGATGGCGGCCGTTCACCGAGGTCGCGGTGCGACGCCCGTCGCGCGGATGGATCGATGCAGCGCTACATGACGCCGCGGCCCACCTGCTGGTCGCGAGCGAGCTCCAGTCCGAGTTGCGGCGCCTCGAGCAGCTGATCCGGTTGTCGGCGGAGAAGGCAGCTGCGCTGCCCAGCTGGGACGGCTGGCCGCTGTTCGATCCGGAGCCGCAGATCTCGATGCTGCTGGTCGTCCGGCACACCCGGGCCACGCGCACCGTGGCTACCGACTTCGAACGCCAGCTGCGGGTCGCCTACCCGGGACATCCGGACGACGCGCTTCGGGCGCTCTCGGGCGCCGGGCCATGACCGGGTCCCACCCTCGTCTGGGCTGTGCTCGAGGGCAGACGCAGCCGACTCGTGCCGGGACGCTGAGTTGTCGATCGGCCGCGCGGCGCCCGCTGGGCGTCCGTCCGCCACGCGCTGGTACCCTTCGAGTCCCCCGCAGCCGCAGCAGAGCAGACCCAAGGCATGACCAGACCGCGCACCCTCGTCGAGAAGATCTGGGACGAGCACGTCGTCTCGCAGGACCCGGGCGCCCCGGCGATCCTCGCCATAGACCTGCACCTCGTCCACGAGGTCACCAGCCCCCAGGCCTTCACCGGGCTCCGCGCCCGGGGCACGCCGGTCCGGCGCCCGGACAAGACGGTGGCCACGGCGGACCACGGCACCCCGACCACCCCGCGGGGCCTGCCGATGGTCGACATGCAGGCGGCCGCGCAGATCAAGCAGCTCGAGACCAACTGCGCGGACTTCGGCATCCCCATCCACGCCTTCGGCAGCGATACCCAGGGGATCGTCCACGTCATCGGCCCGGAGCTCGGCCTGACGCAGCCTGGCATGACCATCGTCTGCGGCGACTCGCACACGGCCACGCACGGGGCGTTCGGGGCCCTGGCGTTCGGCATCGGGACGAGCGAGGTCGAGATGGTCCTCGCGACCCAGACGCTCCTCCAACGCAAGCCGAAGACCTACGAGGTCCGCGTCGACGGCCGGCTGAACCCCGGCGTCAGCGCGAAGGACATCATCCTCGCCCTCATCGCCCGGATCGGCATCGGCGGCGGCACCGGCCACGTGTTCGAGTTCCGCGGCGAGGCGATCCGTGCCCTGAACATGGAACAGCGGATGACGATCTGCAACATGAGCATCGAGGGCGGCGCCAGGGCCGGGCTCATCGCCCCGGACGAGACGACGTTCGAGTACATCCGGGGCCGGCGCCACGCGCCACAGGGCGCCGCCTGGGACGAGGCCGTCGCGACGTGGCGGACCCTGCCCACGGACGACGGCGCCACCTTCGACAAGTCGATCGTGATCGACGCGGGCGCCCTCGAACCGATGGTCACCTACGGCAACAACCCCGGCATGGGCATCCCGGTGAGCGGCCTCGTGCCGCGGCCCGAGGACGCCGTCGACGACGGCGCACGGCGGGGCCTGGAACGAGCCCTCGAGTACATGGACCTCCGACCCGGACAGCCGATCGCGGGCCAGCCCGTCGACGTGGTGTTCATCGGCTCCTGCACCAACAGCCGGATCAGCGACCTGCGGCTGGCCGCGAGCGTGCTCAAGGGACGCAAGGCGGCGGACGGCGTGCGCCTGATGGTCGTGCCCGGCTCGCAGCAGGTGAAGGCCCAGGCCGAGCGCGAGGGTCTCCACGAGATCTTCCGCGCCGCCGGGGCCGAGTGGCGCGAGGCCGGCTGCTCGATGTGCATTGCGATGAACGGGGACCAGCTCTCGCCCGGCCAGTACGCGGTGAGCACGTCCAACCGCAACTTCGAAGGCCGCCAGGGCAAGGGCGGCCGCACGTTCCTCGCCTCGCCGCTGACCGCGGCCGCATCGGCGATCACCGGCGTCGTGACCGATCCCCGCACGCTGCCCGGCGTCGAGGACCTGGTCACCGTCGGCGGAGGGTACTGACCATGGCCGAGCCGTTTCGCTCCTTCACGTCCCGGATCGTGCCCCTCCAGACGGAGAACGTGGACACGGACCAGATCGTCCCGGCCCGCTATCTCAAGGTCACCGACAAGGAGGGCCTCGCGGACGCCCTGTTCCGCGACTACCGGTTCAACGAGGACGGCACGAAGAAGGACCCGCCCTGGATCCTCGATCGGGATGAGATGCAGGGGCGCAAGGTCCTGCTCGTCGGGGACAACTTCGGGACGGGCAGCTCGCGCGAGCACGCACCATGGGCCCTCCGCTCGTGGGGCATCCAGGCCATCCTGTCGACCTCGTTCGCCGACATCTTCCAGAACAACGCCCTCAAGAACGGTGTCCTCCCGATCGTGGTCGACCCGGCGACCCACACGGCGCTGTTCGAGATGGTCGACGCGAACCCGGATGCGGAGCTGCGCGTGGACCTGGCCGAACAGGGGATCCTGCTGCCGGACGGCTCCACCCTGGACTTCGAGATCGACCCGTTCTCCAAGGCGATGCTCATGGCCGGCACGGACGAGATCGGCTTCGTGATGGGCAGGGATGCCGACATCGCGGCCTGGGAGGCGGTTCATCCGCCGCGCGTGGACACGCGCCTCGAGACCACCCAAGCGGGATAGCCCGGGCCGCGTCGGGTGCCCGTTCCCGGCGGGACATCGGAACCTCACCGATACTCGGCGCGTGGACGCGAACCTGTTCGACCTCATCGCGCTCGTGATCCTGGTGCTCGCCGTGCTGGCCGGCGTCCGCACCGGGGCGCTGCCGCAGATCGGCGGCATCGGCGGGGCGCTGACCGGGCTGCTCGTGATGCTCTATGCGGCCCCGTGGCTCGTCGACATCACCGACGGCCTGGAGCCGATCCCACGCGCCCTCCTTGTCCTCGGGGCGGTGCTGGGAGCGGTGATTCTCGGCGAGGCGGGTGGTTCTGCGATCGGGCGGGCGATCGCCGAGCATCTCGGGACCGGCGTCCTGTCGGGCGTGGACCGGGCGATCGGCGGCCTGGTTGGAGCGGCCCAGGCCCTCCTGATCATCTGGCTCGCCGGTGGCCTGATGGCCGCGGGGCCGTTCCCGAGGCTCGCCCAGACCGCGTCCCAATCCACGGCGGTGCGCACGGTGGACCAGTACCTGCCGCCACCCGCGGAGTTCATCGGCGGCATCGCGGGCGCGCTGGACGCCTCTGGCCTTCCCGATGTGTTCGTGGGCCTCGAGCCGATCCCGCTGCAGGCGGTCGACACGCCGACCAGCCCCGAGGCGCAGGGCATCGCCGGCGCGGCGATGGACGCGACGTTCCGCGTCATCGCGCGTGCGTGTGAGTCACAGGTCGCAGGGACCTCGTTCCTCGTGGCGCCGGGCTACCTCGTCACCAACGCCCACGTCGTGGCCGGGGCGTCCACCATCCGCATCACGAGCGGCGAGGACGTCGCCGATGCCGACGTCGTGCTGTTCGACCCGGACCTGGACGTGGCCCTCCTGCACGCCCCTCGCATCGACGGCCCGGTGCTCCGGTTCGCGACACGGACGCCGAAGCGCGGTGCGCTGGGAGCGGCCCTGGGCTTCGCGGGCGGCGGTCCGCTCGTCGTGATGCCGGCCGCGGTCGCCGGCTCCTACGAGGCCACCGGTCGCGACATCTACGGCAAGCACCGGATCACCCGCGACATCATCGAGCTGCGCGCCGCCGTGGATCCCGGCGACTCCGGGGGCCCGGTGGTGCTGGAGAACGGCACGGTCGGCGGGCTGATCTTCGCCGAGTCCAGGACAGATCCCGCCGTGGGCTACGCGCTGACGCCGGCGACGGTCGCGGCCCGGATCGCGCCGGCCATCGGCCGGACCGGCAGCGTGTCCGTCGGGTCCTGCATCCGCTGACCCGGCGTCTCGGGCTGTCCGGCCGCTAGCATTGCTGCCATGAGCGACCCCATCCCTGCGCGATCCCTGGACGAGCTCGCAGCCGCGTACTGGGACGCCTTCCTCGAGACGAACCCGCTGTTCGCGACGACGGTCGGCGACCCACGCTTCGACGGCAGGCTCCCGGACCCAACACCCGACGGCGCGTCCGCCGAACGCGCGAGGCTTGCCGGTCTCCTGGCAGAGGCGGATGCGCTGGACGGCCCCGGCCAGCCCGGCGGCGAGGGACCCGGCGACCGGATCACCCTCTCCGCGCTGCGGGAGTCGATCGGAGCGGACCTGACCGTCATCGACGGCGGGCTGCGCGCGTGGAACGTGGACCCGCTCGACGGGCTCCCCGTCCACCTCCTCCAGGCAAGCGAGTACCAGCCGGCCGCCACGCGTGCCCAGGCGGAGGCGTTGCTCGAGCGCTGGCGGGCGATCCCCGGCTACACGGACGCGCACACTGCCACGCTCCGCCGATCGCTGGCAGACGGCCTCGTCGCGTGCTCCGCGCCCGTGGACCGGGTGGTGGACATCCTCGCCGCGCTGCTGGCATCCCCCGACCACGACTGGCCGCTCCTTGCCCCGCTCGCCGGCGTGTCGGCGGATGCCCCCGGCTGGACCGCGCACGATCGGGAGCGCTTCACGAGCGATGTTCGAGCCGCCGTCGCCGATGGCATCAGGCCCGCCTTCGCGCGGCTCCATGAGACGCTGGTCGCGGAGATCCGCCCGGCCTCCAGGCCGCCGGAGCGTGCGGGCCTGTGCCACCTGCCCGGCGGCGACGTGACCTACCGGCGGCTCGCCCGGGCGCACACGTCACTGGACACGACCCCCGAGGAGCTGCACGCCACGGGCCTGGCCGAGATCCGACGCATCGACGCCGAGCTCGCGGAGCTCGCCGGTCGCACCCTCGGCGCCCGGGACCTGCCGGGTGCCCTGGCCGCACTCCGAGCCGACCCGGCCCTGCGGTTCACGACACGGGACGAGGTGTTCGACAAGGCCGCCTCCTCCCTGGCCCGTGCGATCGAGGCGATCCCGGACTGGTTCGGCCGCCTGCCGCAAGCCCCGTGCGAGGTGGTCCGCATCGGACCTCACGAGGAGGAGCACCAGACCATCGCGTACTACCGCCATCCGGCCGAGGATGGCTCGCGGGCCGGCCAGTACTACATCAACACCGGCCATCCGGACACGCGCCCCCGGTACGAGGCGGAGGTCCTCGCCTACCACGAGTCGGTCCCGGGCCACCACCTGCAGATCGCCATCGGGCAGGAGCTGCCGGAACTCCCCGCGTTCCGGCGTCATCTCGGCCCGACGGCCTTCTTCGAGGGCTGGGGGCTCTACACCGAGCGCCTGGCCGACGAGATGGGCCTCTACAGCGGCGACCTCGACCGTATCGGCGTGCTCTCCTTCGACGCCTGGCGGGCATCGCGGCTCGTGGTGGACACCGGGCTGCACGCGATGGGATGGCCACGCCAGCGGGCCATCGACTTCATGCTCGAGCACACGGCCCTCGCGCCCAACAACATCGCCAATGAGGTGGATCGCTACATCGTCATGCCCGGCCAGGCCCTCGCCTACAAGACCGGCCAGCTCGAGATCCTCTCGCTCCGCGCCGAAGCGCGAGAGCGACTCGGGGCGGCGTTCGACATTCGCGGCTTCCACGACGTGGTCCTCGGCAGCGGGGCCATCGCGCTCCCCACCCTGCGCGGAACCGTGGAGTCCTGGATAACCCGTGTCGAGGCCGCGTCGGCCGGTCCGGCACAGGTGGCGTAGCGGCTCCCCCGGCCCGCGGGCGATACTGGCCGGGAACACCCCGCCGCCCAGCCCCGAGGAACGCATGTCCGCCGATCGCCAGCTCCCCTACTCCCGCCCCACCGATCCCGGCAAGCGGCACAGCCACGCGCTGACCGACGGCCCGGACCGGGCGGCGGCCCGCGCCATGCTCAAGGCAGTCGGCTTCACGGACGACGACCTGGCGCGGCCGATCATCGGCGTGGCCACGACCTGGATCGAGACCATGCCCTGCAACCTCAACCAGCGACGGCTGGCCGAGTTCGTCAAGGAGGGCATCCGGGCGGCGGGCGGCACGCCCATGGAGTTCGGCACGATCTCGATCAGCGACGGCGTGTCGATGGGCACCGAGGGGATGAAGGCGTCGCTGATCAGCCGGGAGGTCATCGCGGACTCGATCGAGCTCGTGGCGCGGGGCCACCTGTTCGACGGCCTCGTCTGCCTCGTCGGCTGCGACAAGACGATCCCGGCCGGGGCCATGGCGCTGGGGCGCCTCGACATCCCGGGCCTCGTCCTCTACAACGGCACGATCATGCCGGGCACCTACAAGGGCAAGCCCGCAGACGTGGTCACGGTGTTCGAGGCGATCGGCGCCTATCGCGCCGGCAAGATCACGCTGGACGAGCTGTACGACGCGGAGAACGGGGCCTGCCCCGGTGCCGGCGCCTGTGGCGGCCAGTTCACCGCCAACACGATGTCCACCGTGATGGAGTTCATGGGCATCTCGCCCGCGGGCATGAACGGCATCCCGGCCGAGGATCCTGAGAAGGACGAGGCCGCGCGCAAGGCGGGCGAGCTGGTGATGACCCTCGTCCACCACGACATCCGTCCCTCGCACATCGTCACCAGGCAGGCGCTCGAGAACGCGATCGCCTCCGTGTCGGCCACCGGCGGCAGCACCAACGCCGCCCTCCACATGCCGGCGATCGCCGCCGACTTCGGCATCTCCCTCACGCTCGACGACTTCGCTGCCGTGATCGACCGAACCCCGCTCATCGCCGACATGCGCCCGGGCGGCCGATACGCCGCGTCGGACATGTACGAGGCGGGCGGCGTGGCCCTCGTGATGCGCGAGCTGCTCAAGCGCGACCTGCTCCACGGCGCCGAGAAGACCGTGGACGGGCGGACGATTGCCAGGATCGCCGCCGACGTGGTCGAGACACCGGGCCAGCAGGTCGTCCACCCGATCGAGACGCCGATCAAGGAGACCGGCGGGCACGCCATCCTGCGGGGCAGCCTCGCCCCCGACGGGTCGATCGTGAAGCTGGCCGGCCACGAGCGCCGGTTCCACCGCGGGCCCGCCCGGGTGTTCGATTCCGAGGTCGAGTGCTTCGCGGCTGTCCGGGAACGAAGGATCCACGAGGGCGACGTCGTGGTCATCCGGTACGAGGGACCGGTCGGCGGACCCGGCATGCAGGAGATGCTGAGCGTCACCGGCGCGCTCGTGGGCGAGGGCCTGGGCGAGCACGTGGCGCTGCTGACCGACGGCCGCTTCTCCGGCGGCACGCACGGGCTGATGCTGGGGCACGTGGCCCCCGAGGCCGCCGTCGGCGGGCCGATCGCCCTCGTCGAGGAGGGCGACATGATCGTCGTCGACGTGGAGGCAAGGGAGCTCAACCTCGAGGTGGATCAGGCGGTCCTGGCCGAGCGCCGGACCCGGTGGACCCCTCCGGCCCCGCGCTACACCAGCGGCGCGTTCGCCAAGTACGCGGCACTCGTGTCGTCGGCGTCCGAGGGCGCGATCACGAGCGGGGCCCCACTCCGGCGGGCGCTCGATGCCCGGGCCGGCGACCGCGCCTGACGGAGGACCCGATGCCGCTGCGGATCTCGTTCAAGACGTCGCCGCAACGGGTCGACTGGGCAACGCTCGACGCCACGTGGCGGCTCGCCGGGGAGCTCGGCGGGTTCGACGGTGCGTGGCTCAACGACCATCTCACGGACATGGACCCGCTGGTGCCGGGCCCGTCGCTCGAGGCAGTCACGCTGCTCGCGACGCTGGTCCACCACGTGCCGGGGGTGCGCGTCGGCCATGCGGTGCTCAGCAACACCTTCCGTCACCCGGTGCTGCTGGCAAAGGCGGCGGTCGTCATGGACCACGCGACCCGAGGCCGGTTCGTGCTGGGCCTCGGTGCGGGCTGGTTCGAGGGTGAGCACGAGCCGTTCGGGATCCCGCTGCCGCCCATCGGCGAGCGCATCGACCGCCTGGTCTCCGCGGTGGAGGTGCTGCAGGCGCTGTGCTCGCCAGAGGCCGCGGCGGCACCTGGCGTGACCCGGGCCGATCCCTTCTACCCCCTGGCCGGGGCGGTCAACGCCCCGCCGCCCCTCACGCCGGGCGGTCCGCCCATCTTCCTGGGCGGCCAGAAGCCGCGCGGGATCGCGCTCGCGGCGCGGCGGGCGGCCGGGTGGCTGCTGACCGGGGTGGAGGCGGGCAACGTCGAGTACTTCGCGGACAAGCGCAAGGCCATCCTGCGAGCGCTCGACACGGAGGGGCGTGACCCGGCGACGTTCGAGCTCGTGGGCCAGGTCCACACCGGGCCAGACGCGCCGTCGCGGGCACGGGCGCTGGTCCAGGCTCGTGCGCTGGTGGCTGCCGGGGCCACGGAGATGGTCATCGGCGTGCCGGCGGCGTTGGGGCCCCGGGCGCTCGAGGAAGCGCACCGCGACGTGCTGGGCCCGCTGCGGGCAGAGTTCGGGTAGGGCGTCCCGATGACGACCATCCGCCGCATCGACCCCGACGACGACACGGCCCTGGCCGA
The DNA here is from genome assembly GCA_963713975.1 of uncultured Chloroflexia bacterium. GTDB lineage: Bacteria > Chloroflexota > Limnocylindria > Limnocylindrales > CSP1-4 > CAIXZV01. The sequence continues at coordinate 1,872,077 of OY970218.1, read as the reverse complement.
CTACGTCCGGATCCGCAACACGGTCGCACCCGAGAACACGGACTCCCTTGAGCAGATCGCCTGGCAGGCGGCCACCTATCCGGGTGACGGCGCTCGCTTCCTCGCTCTGGACACGGACGGGACCGCCGTCGGGACCGCCACCGCGGGGCGCATCTGGATGTACGGCCCGGAGCACGAGCGGTACTGGCTGGGGATCTGGGTGCTGCCGGCCGTGCGCCGGAGGGGCCTTGGGTCGGCCCTGTTCGTGGCCGCGAGCGACGTAACCCGCGCCGCCGGCAAGACCGGCTTCCAGACAGAGTTGTCCGAGGTACACGAGGAAGGGCACAGCTTCCTCGCCAACCGCGGGTTCGTGGAGACGGAACGCAACAAGATGGTCCGGCTGGAGCTGGCTGGCATGACCCCGCCCGCGGCACCGCCGCCGGTCGGGATCCTCCTCACCACCCTGGCGGAGCGACCCGAGCTCGTGACCGGCGTCCACGCGACGGCTCTTGAGGCCTTCCCGGACATCCCCTCGGCCGACGAGCCGATGGACGTTGGGACACTGGACGCGTTCATCGCGCGCGATGTCGACCGGGTCGGCATCCCGAAGGACGCCTTCTACGTGGCCGTCGATGAGGTCACCGGCGCGGTCGCCGGGTACGCCAGCCTGATCTACGACGCCGCCAGCACCACCGTCGCCTACCACGACATGACGGCGGTCCGGCGCGCGTACCGCGGCCGGGGGATCGCCACGGCGCTCAAGCGCGCGACCATCGCCTGGGCGATCGAGCATGGGCTGGATGCGCTCGACACCGGCAATGACGATGACAACGCCCCGATGCGCGCCGTGAATGCCGCGCTGGGCTACCGGCCGCAACCGGACTGGATCGGGCTCCAGGGGCCGCTCGCCCCGATGCGCTGACCGGCGCCCGGCATACTTGGCCCGTGCCCACCATCGACCTCAACGGGATCCGGCTCCGGAACCGCCTGCTGACCAGCGCCAGCCTCCTGGGGTACGGCGCATCCAAGAGCCGGCTGATCCTGTACGGCCTGTCCCCGATCGCCCAGTGGGTGCCCCTAGAGCGGTTCGGCGCCGTCACCACCCGAACGGTGTCGCTCCAGCCGCGCGAGGGCCACTTCACGCTCAAGGAGGATTGGGGCCTGCGCGAGCTCCCCGAGATGCTCCGCCTCTACGGACGGGCGCTGCACAAGGTGGACGGCGGATGGCTCAACGCGTTCGGCTGGTCGAACATCGGCATCGAGCGCTACTTCGAGGAGTACTTCGTCCGCACGGCGAACCTGAACCGGATCGTGAGCGTGGGCGGCTTCAGCGCCGACGAGATCGAGCAGCTGATCGAGACGTGTAACGAGCGGGCGAAGCCGGGCGAGATCGCGGCCGTCGAGCTCAACGCGTCGTGCCACAACGTCAACTTCCCGTTCGGCACGATCCTCGAGGAGGCGCTCCGGCGGGCCGTCCCGAAGAGCCGCCACCCGGTGATCCTCAAGGTCAGCCCGGACGAGGACTACCTCTGGCAGGCGAACCTGGCCGCCGCCCACGGCTGCGCGTCGATCACGGCGATCAACACGGTCAAGGGCCTGCGTCTGCGACCCGAGACGGGCGAGCCGTACCTCAAGAACCGCTACGGGGCGATCTCCGGGCGGGCGATCAAGCCGATCGGCCTGAGGGTCGTCGCGGAGCTGCGCGACGCGGGCTTCCGGCTCCCGATCATCGCCAACGGAGGGATCCGCGACTTCGACGACTGCCGCGAGTACTTCTGGGCGGGCGCAGACGCAGTCTCGCTGGGGTCCGCGGTGTGGCTGCGGCCGATGCCGCTGTACGCGCTCGGGCCGATCGAGGGGCTGCGGATCCGGCGGCTGATCTCGCGGGTGGCGCGGTACTCGCCGCCCGAGAGCGCACCACACTGGGAGCCAGGCCGGTGACACGCCCGCGGGTCGCCGTCATCACGACCGGCGGCACGATCGACTCCGTCGGCGTGGACCGCCTGGACCTCGCCGCGTACCTCGAGACCGGCGTTCGCCTGGAGCCGGGCGAGCTGCTGGCCGGGATCGCGCCGGAGCTGGCCGGGATTGCCGACGTCGCCGAGGTCCCGTTCCGACGGCTCCGCGCCCACGCGATCACGGACGATGACCTGGCGGACCTCGTTGACCTCGTGCGGGGCGTGCTGGATCGCGACGAAGCCGACGGGATCGTGATCACCCACGGCACCAACACCCTGGAGGAGACCGCCTGGCTGCTTCACCTCGTGGTGCCCGGCGATGCCGCGCTCGTCATCACGGGGGCGATGCGCCCTGCCTCCGCGCTCTCGGGCGACGGACCCCTGAACCTGGCCAATGCCGTACGCCTGGCCGCCGACCCAGGGGCACGCGGTCTCGGAACGCTGGTGCTGCTGGACGACACGATCCACGGTGCCCGCGACGTGACGAAGTCGAACACGCTGCGGGTCTCGGCGTTCCGCGACGGCGCCTCGGGACCGCTCGGCTGGGTGGACGGGGACGACCGCGTGACCATCAACCACGTTCCCCGCCGGGGAGCCACGCTCCGGGGCCGGTTCGCTGGCGTGGATCTGCGAGCGCTTCAGCGTGTTGACGTGGTAGTGAGCTACCAGGGTGCGGACGGCGTGCTGATCGATGCCGCCGTGGCCGCCGGGGCCCGCGGGATCGTGAGCGCCGGCACGGGCGCCGGCTACCCGACCCCGGGCGAGGTCGAGGCGCTCGAGCACGCGCGTGACGGCGGGGTGGTGGTCTGCCAGACGACGCGGGTCGGTGCGGGGCGCGTGCCTGCGGTGGGCTCGCTGGTCGCCCGCGGCTGGATCGCCGCCTCCGATCTCCAGCCGTGGAAGGCCCGCATCCTGCTCCGCCTGGCCCTGGCCACCGGCATCGAGGACTCGGCCGCGCTGCAACCCATCTTCGACGAGGCCTGAGTCAGCGCGACCCGCGGCCCGCGTCTGGGGCATCATGGTCCCGTGACAGACGAGACCCCCGCGACCACCGCGAGCCCCGCTCCCCTCCCGCCCGACCCCGAGGCCTACGACTCCGTCCGCAACGTCGCGGCCCGCAGTCGCGGCCTCGAGCAGCCGTACATCGCGGGCGGCGATGACCCGCAGCTGGACGAGACGCTGCGCCGCGAACGGCCGTACGTGCAGTTCCTGGTCCTGATGGTGGTGCTGATCGTGGCCCTGGGGTTCGTGCTGGGGTTCATCGGCGCGATCATCACCTCGCCCGCGGTGTAGCGAGTGCCCACCGCGCTGCCCTCCAGCGCCCTGGGGGCGGCTGCCTGGGATGCGGCCAATGCGGAACTGCTGGCGTTCCTGCGCGACCTGATCCGCATCCCGTCCGTCAACCCCCCGGATCCGCCCGGCCCCGAGCTCGACGCCGCCCAGCTCATCGCAGGCTTCCTGCGCGCCGAGGGCCTGGATCCCGAGGTCATCGAATCCGTGCCCGGGCGCGGCAACGTCGTCCTGCGCCTCCGTTCGGACGGCACCGGCGGGGATCCCCTGCTGCTGTTCTCCCACCTGGACGTGGTCCCGGCGGCCGCTGCGGACGGCTGGACCCACGGCCCGTTCGATGCCGACGTCGCGGACGGGTACGTCTGGGGCCGCGGCGCGGTCGACATGAAGCAGGCGGTCGCCCTCGAGACGATGGCGATCGTGCTGCTCGCCCGTCGGGCGCGTGCAGTCGGACTGGATCCCGCCCGCGATCCGATCCCCGGGCTCCGCCGGGATGTCCTGTACGCGTGCACGGCCGACGAGGAGGCCGGGGGACGGGACGGCGCCCGCTGGCTGGCCGAGCGCCGGCCGGAGACGCTGCGTGCAGCGGGCGCCCTCAACGAGGCGGGAGGCGTATCGGTCGAGCTGGCCGGGCGCCGCTTCTACCCCATCCAGGTCGCGGAGAAGGGCTACGAGGTCTTCCGGATCCACGTCCATGGGACCTGGGGTCACGGTTCCATGCCACGCGAGGACAACGCGGCGGTCATGGCCGCTGAGGCGGTGCGCCGGCTCGCCGCCCCCGGGGAGCCGCGCCTGACGCCGGTCATGCGCCAGTTCCTGGACGGCGTTCGCGCATCGCTGCCGCCCGAGCAGGCCGAGCTCGTCGCTGCGATCGGCGGCGACGACCCGCGCCGCAGCGAGGCCGCGATTCGCTCCCTGTGCGACCCGATGTACGCCCGGGCCATCCGGGCGCTCCTGCGCGATTCGATCAGCCCGGGCGTCCTCCACGCGGGCGTGAAGTACAACATCATCCCGGGCGAGGCGGTGATCGAGATCGACTGTCGCACCCTGCCCGGCACCACGAGCGACGACATGCTCGAGGAGGTCACCGCCCGGCTCGGCGACCTGGCCCCGAGCTGCACGATCGAGCACGCGAAGAGCGCGCCGCCCGTGGAGGCCCCCGCCTCGGGCGAGCTGTACGAGCTGCTGGTGGCGACGATTCGGGCCCACGACCCCGACGGCATCCCGATCCCGGTCATGGCGCCCTTCGCGACGGACGCGAAGTCCTCGTCCGTGCTGCTTGGCGTCCCGACCTACGGGTTCACGCCCCTGCGCCTGGATCCCGAGGAGCGGTTCCTGGAGCGGTTCCACGGGGTTGACGAGCGGGTCGGACTCGAGGCCCTGCGGTGGGGCCTGCCGGTCATGTACGACGTCGTCGCGACGTACTGCGGATAGCCCGCGGCCGTCCCCCCTCGCGGGGTCTCAACCCGCCCCCGGGGTCGTCAGCCCTCGCCGCGCACCAGGCGTCCGCGCCGGCTGATCGCACCTGTCGCCAGGGCAGCCACGCCCATCGCGATCAGGGCCCGCTCGCCGCGCGGCAGCGGCCGGACCGCGGTCAGGAACTGCTCGGCCCGTGAGCGGTCGACGATCCGCAGCACGGCCTGGCCGCGGGACGTCAGCCAGACCGAGCGCTGGCGGGCATCGTCCTCCTCCCGACGTCGCTCGACGAGACGCCGCTTGACGAGGCCGTCCACCAGCCGGGACGTCGCGGACGGGGACCGCCCGATGGCATCCGCCAGGTCCGCCACCGTGGTGGTGGCGCCCTCCGCCAGGACGTAGAGCGCCGCCAGCTGGGTGAAGCCGAGCTTCAGCTCGCCGAGCTGGGACGCGAAGCCCACGACCAGCTCCCGCCACAGGGCGCGGCCCATCGCGACGCGCTCGGAGATCTGGCGCACGTTCTGGATCTGGGTTCCAGCGGCAACCACGGGCGCCGACAGGTCGGCCTCGAACACTCGTGCGATCACCCGGCTGGGGGCCCGCTTGCGACGAGAGCGCACGAGCACGGCAGGCAGCGGGGGCCCTGCCGCAGGATCGGAAGCGGGCACGCGCCGACGGCGAGGGCCGGGGCTCGCAGCGGGCGTCGTATCGACCGGCGAACTGGGGTCCGAGGTGCCATTCACGCGTGGATTCACCGGCGGAGCGTAGGACGGGCCGGGTATTCCTGCAAATCTGCATCGACTTTCCGGGGATGGCACCCTGCGCGCCGTACGCTGTGTGGCGATGAGCAGCAAGATCGCCTTCGTCTTCCCCGGCCAGGGAAGCCAGTCCGTGGGCATGGGCCGGGCCCTTGCCAATTCCTCCCCCGCCGCCGCCGCCGTGTTCGCGGCCGCGGACGACGCCCTCGGCGAGCCGATCAGCCGTCTCGCCTGGGAGGGGCCCGAGGAGGACCTCAACCGGACCGAGAACTCCCAGCCGGCCCTCCTGGCCGCCTCGATCGCCTACCTGGAGGCCGTCCGTGAGCGCTGGTATGAGCTGAAGGTGGACATCCCGGAGCCCGCCTTCGCGGCCGGTCACTCGATGGGCCAGTACACGGCCCTCGTCGCCACAGGCGCGCTTGACCTGGCCGATGCCGTCCGCCTCGTCCGCATCCGCGGCCAGCAGATGCAGGCGTCGGGCACGGGACGCGAAGGCCGCATGGCCGCCATCATCGGCCTCGACGACGCGCGACTCCCCGACCTCGTCGCGGAGGCGTCCATGCATGGGATCTTCGGGATCGCCAATCGCAACTCGCCGGGCCAGGTCGTGGTCTCCGGGGAGCGCCCCGCCGTGGAGGCCGCCCTGGGCATCGCAAGGGCCCTGGGAGCAAAGCGTGCCATCGAGCTGCCGGTGTCGGTCGCGGCCCACTCCCCGCTCATGGCCGAAGCGGCGGATGGCATGCGCGGGGTGCTCGCGGGCATCACCTTCCGTGACCCGGAGCCCCCGCTCCTGGCCAATGCGGACGCCCGTGTCATCACGACCGCCGATGGCTGCCGCGCCGAGCTGGTCGACCATCTCACCACGGGCGTCGACTGGATCGGCGCCATCCGTGCGATGGAGGCAGCCGGCGTCACCACCTTCATCGAAGTCGGCCCCGGTCGCGTCCTCACCGGGCTGATCAAGCGCATCGCCCCCGATGCGCTGGCGATCGCGCTGGACGATCCCGCCGCCGCAGACCGCCTCAGCATCCCCTTCGCCGACACCGCCGCCGTCGACGGTTCGGCCGACCCCGCCTGACGGCAGCTGCCGCCGCCACCTTCGAGAGGAACCCGTGCGCCAACCCGATTACACCCGCCGCGTCGTCGTCACCGGCCTCGGCGTCATCAGCCCCGTGGGCAACGACAAGGACACCGCCTGGGCAAGCCTGCTCAACGGGGTGTCAGGACTGCGGGAGATCACGAAGTTCGACCCCAGTCGCTACACGAACAAGACGGCCGGCGAGGTGCGCGACTTCGACCCCAAGGCCTGGATGGATCCCAAGGCCGTCCGCCGCAGCGAGCCCGCCATGTGGTATGGCGTCGCCGCCGCGAAGCAGGCGGTCGCGGACGCCGGGCTGGAGATCACCGACGAGAACCGCGAGGACGTCGGGGTGATCTTCGGCACCGGTGCCGGCGGTCAGACCCTGATGCTCGACAACTGGATGGTCCTCCAGGAGAAGGGGCCGGACCGGGTCGCGCCCACGTTCATCGCCAACGGGCTCGTGGACTCCACGTCCGGGATGATCGCTATCGAGACCGGCGCCATCGGCCACAACCTGTGCGTCGTGACCGCGTGCTCCACCGGCACCAACTGCGTCGGCGAGGGTGCGGAGCTGATCCGCCGCGGCGACGCCCACACGGTGATCGCCGGCTCGGCGGAGATGCCGCTGCTCGAGGTGGCCCACGCCGGGTTCGGCAACATGCGCGGGCTCGGAACGCCTCGCGAGGGCATGCCGATGGCCGACGCGAGCCGCCCGTTCGATCGCTCGCGGAACGGCTTCATCCTGGGCGAGGGGGCAGGTGCGCTCATCCTCGAGGACCTTGAGATGGCGACGGCCCGCGGAGCCCGCATCTACGCGGAGGTCGTCGGATACGGCTCCGCGGCCGACGGGTTCGACATGATCCAGCCCATCGAGTTCGGCGCCGGGTCTGCCCGGGCGATGCGCACCGCGCTCCAGCGACGCGGTGTCCCGGCGGACGAGATCGACGTCATCAACCCGCACGGCACCTCCACGCCGGTCGGCGACAAGCGTGAGGCCGAGGCGATCTGGACGGTCTTCGGGGATCGTTCGGCCGCGACGCGACAGTCGCTGGCCATCAGCGGCACCAAGTCGATGACCGGCCACATGATGGGCGCCGGCGGTGCGTTCGAGGCGTTCTCGACGGTCATGAGCCTGGCCGAGCAGACCGTCCCCGGAACGATCAACTACCGCGAGTTCGACCCGGAGGCGGACCTCTGGGTGCTGAACGAGACGGCCCGGATGCCGGTGCGCTACGCCATGTCCAACAACATCGGCCTGGGCGGGCACAACGGCGCGATCATCTTCAAGCGCTGGGACGGCCGCTGAGCGGCGCTACAATCCCCGCCATCCATCCCCTCGCTGGTTGAGGCCCTGACTGTGCCCTCGTCCGACCTAGCGCGCCGCGCCGTTGTCACCGGTCTCGGGGCGGTCATGCCGATCGGCAACGATTTCGAGACCTACTGGACGAACCTCCGGAACGGGGTCACCGGCACGCGGCTGATCCGGAGCTTCGACGCAAGCGCGTTCGAGGTCCGCATGGCCGCCGAGGTCCTGGATTTCGACCCGGGCACGGTGATGGACCCCAAGATGGCCCGCCGGATGACCCGCTACATCCACCTCGCCATGGGGGCGGGCCGGGAGGCGGTGGCGGCCTCGAGGATCGACTTCGCCGCTATGACCCCCGAGGAGCGCGACCGTGTCGGCGTCGTGATCAACACGGGCGGTGGCGGTATCGAGTCGATCATCGATGGCACCCACGTCCACGACTCCAAAGGCCCGCGCTTCGTGTCCGCGTTCGCGGTTCCGGCGCTGTCGCCGTCGATGGCGGCCTGCATGCTGTCGATGACGTTCGGCCTCACGGGGCCGGTCCACGCCCAGGTCGCCGCGTGCGCGTCGTCCGTCATCGCCTTCCACGACGCACTCCGGCTGATCCAGACCGGTGAATGCGATGTCGTCCTGACCGGCGGCTCGGAGGCGCCCATCTGGCCGATGGGCATCGCCGCGCTGTCGAACATGACGGCCCTGTCCAAGCGCAACGACTCCCCGGAGACGGCCTCGCGGCCGTTCGACGCCACCCGCGACGGGTTCGTCCTGGGCGAGGGGGCGGGCGCCGTGGTGGTGGAGTCGGCGGAGCACGCGCTGGCCCGCGGCGCCACGCCGATCGCGGAGATCCTGGGCGGCGCGCTGACCGCCGACGCCTTCCACGTCTCCGCGCCGGATCCCACGGGTCGCGGCCAGGCGCGGGCGATGACCAACGCCATGCGCAATGCGGGCGTGGCACCGGACGAGGTCGACTGGATCGTGGCGCACGGGACCTCCACGTCGCTCAACGACTCGACCGAGACCCGCGCGATCAAGCTGGCCTACGGGTCCGCGGCGGCCACCCGCGCGGTCTCCTCGCCCAAGTCCATGATCGGACACCTGGTGGGCGCGGCGGGCATCGCCTCCGCCCTGGCGGCGCTGGGCGGGATCCGCGACGGGGTCATCTCCCCCACCGCGAACCTCCACACGCCAGATCCCGAGTGCGACCTCGACTACGTGCCGCTCGTCGCCCGAGAGGCGAAGGTGGACACGGTCGCGGTCAACGGGTTCGGCTTCGGCGGCCAGAACGCGGTCGCGATCTTCCGCCGCTTCGAGGCGTAGCCGGCGGCCCTAACCAGGCCAAGTGGCACGGCCGGCGCTCCGCGTTGCCCACGCCATTGGGACGTCCATGAACCCTCGGCGTGCATGCCACGCACGGATTCTCGCGCCTGCCGTCGTCGATGTGGGTGCGACGCACGGGCCGGACCGGCCGAGACCTGGTGCGTGTCAGCCGCGGAGTGTCCGCCGCTCGTAGGCCTCGAGGCGCGCGACCAGCTCGTCCGGCATGACCCGGGGGCGCTCCGTGGCGTAGTCGTACAGCACCAGGACGTCCTCGGCCGTGGCGACGAGCCGCGCGCGACCCCGTAGCGACTCCGACGCCGTGACCCGGTGCTCGAGCGTGAACGAGGTGCTCCCCAGCCGGCCCAGGCGCGACTCCACGGTGAGCAGCTCTCCGAAGTACGACGGCGAGCGGTACGTGACCCGGATCTCGGCGAGGATCAGCGATTCCTCCGCCCCGTGCGTCACGAGCGCAAAGGGCTCGCCGGTTGCCGCCTCCCAGTAGTCGATCCGGGACGACTCGCAGAAGGTCAGGAAGCGCGAGTTGTTGGTGTGGCCCATGGCGTCCGTGTCGCCGAACCTGATGGTGACCTCGAACCGGTGCGGGAAGTCGCCCGGCAGGTCCCGCGGGTCCGCGGGGACCTCGACACGAGTGCGAACGGGGGGCTGTCGGCCGGGTGCGGTCATGGCGTGACGACCAGGGTACCGGCCATCTCGCCCTCTCCGGCAGGGCCGCTCATGATCATGAAGGTCCCGGGCCTGTCCAGGACGAAGCGCAGGTCCGCGGTCTGCCCGGGCCGGGCCACAACGTCCAGGTTCGGCACCCCGTCGATCATCCACTCCCGCACCACGCTGTCCTCGTTGACGAACTGGACGAGCGTCCACTCGCCCGCACGAACCGTCAGGTCGGCCGGGCTGGTGCCATCGGCGCCCGCCACAACCACGACCTTGGGAAGGCTCGAGTTCACGGCCCGGTCCGCCGCCAGCACGCCGCCGGCCAGCGCCAGGCCGATAACGGCGATGATCAGCAGGAACGTCGCGTCCCTGGCGAACCCCAAGGGACCGCGCCGGAGCTGGGTGACATGGCCCGGTCGGACATCGACGCCGCGCAGCCGGAGCGAGTTGGTGACCACGCTCACCGAGGACAGCGCCATCGCTGCCGCGGCCAGGGCGGGATTGATCGTGACGCCGAATGCCGGGTACAGCACCCCCATCGCGATAGGAATCAGGAGCACGTTGTAGGCGAACGCCCAGAACAGGTTCTGCCGGATCACCCGGATCGTGGCCTGGGACAGCGCGATGGCCGAGCCGACGAGCCGCGGGTCACCGCCCACGAGCGTGATGTCGGACGCCTCGATCGCAACGTCCGCGCCGGTTCCGATCGCGACCCCCAGGTCCGCCCGGGCGAGCGCCGGCGCGTCGTTGATGCCGTCGCCCACCATGGCCACCCGATGTCCCTCGGCCTGGAGGCGCTCGACGGTGGCGTCCTTGTCGCCCGGCAGGACCTCGGCGATGACATGGTCAAGCGCGATGCCGACCTGGCGGGCGACGGCCTCGGCGGTCGCGCGCGCGTCGCCGGTCAGCAGCCAGACATCGAGGCCCGATGCCCGCAGGTCACGCACTGCCTCCGCGGATTCGGCCTTGACCGGGTCCGTGATGGCGACCATGCCGGCCACCAGGCCGTCAATCGCGACGAAGACCACGGTCCCACCGTCGGCAGCGATCCCGTCCGCGGGGTCAAGGAGCGCGGCGAGGTCAACGCCTAGCTCCTCCAGCATGCGGCGGCTACCCACGATGATGTCTGCGCCGTCGATGGACCCACGCACGCCGCGGCCCACGACCGCCTCGAACCCGTCGACCTTGCCGAAGCCGAGCTCCGCCTCGCGCGCCTTGCGCACGATCGCCTCGCCCAGCGGATGCTCCGAGCCGGTCTCCAGCGCGGCAGCCATGTCCAGGACCCGTGCCTCGTCGAAGCCCGCCGCCGCGATGATCGCCGTGACTGCGGGCCGCCCGAGGGTGAGGGTGCCGGTCTTGTCGAGCACGACCGTGTCGATCCGGCCCGCGGCCTCGAGCGCCTCGCCGCCACGGACCAGGATCCCGGCCTCGGCCCCCTTGCCCGTCCCGACCATGATGGCCGTCGGGGTGGCCAGGCCCATCGCGCACGGGCAGGCGATGATCACGACGCCGATGAAGGCCGTGAGCGCCAGGGTGAAGCGGGGCTCCGGCCCGAACACGAACCAGATGGCGAATGTCGCGGCCGCGATGATGAGGACGACCGGCACGAACACGGCGCTGATCTGGTCCGCGAGGCGCTGGATCGGGGCCTTCGACCCCTGGGCCCGCTGGACCAGCTCCACGATCCGCGCGAGAGCCGTGTCCCGGCCGACGCGCGTCGCCCGCATCACGAACGAGCCGGTCGTGTTGAGGGTGGCGCCGATCACCTCGTCGCCCGTGGACTTCGTGGCAGGGATCGGCTCGCCGGTGAGCATCGACTCGTCCACGGCGGACATGCCATCGACGACCACGCCGTCGACCGGGACCTTGTCGCCGGGGCGCACGCGGAGCAGGTCGCCCACCATGACCAGGGCGAGCTCCACGTCCTCGTCCACCCCGTCGCGGATCCGGCGCGCGGTCGTCGCCTGCAGCCCGACGAGCCGCCGGATCGCCCCGGTCGTACGGCCCTTGGCACGCGTCTCCAGCCACTTGCCCAGCAGGATCAGCCCCAGGATGATCGACGCCGAGTCGAAGTACGTCTCCGGGTGCAGGCCGGCCTGGTGGATCACCCCTGGCCACATCGTCACGAACACGGAGTAGCCCCAGGCGGCGCTCGTGCCGACGGCGACCAGGGTGTCCATCGTGGCACCGCCATGGCGACCGGCCCGCCATGCCGCCCGGTAGAAGCGGCCGCCCGCCCAGAACTGGATGAAGGTCGCGGGCCACAGGATCAGCTTGTTGAGGTCCGTCATCGCCACCAGGGTCTGGGGCGTGAACATCAGGACCATGAACAGCAGCGACGCCCCGATGGCGACCAGGGCCTGGAGGAGCGTCTGGCGCTGGGCTCGCTCGCGCTCGATGTCCTCGGCCGTGATCTCGTCCCCGAGGGAGGCTGCGACGGCACCCTCGACAGGGACGGCCTCCGCCTTGACCTCGTAGCCGGCGGACTCCACGGCCTTCACCAGCTCGTCGCGACCGGCGAGCGCCGGATCGACCGTGATCGTCGCCTTCTCGGTCGCCAGGTTCACCGCGGCGTCCGCGACCCCCGGCGTCTTCTTGAGGAAGCGCTCGATGCGGTTGACGCACGACGCGCAGGTCATGCCCTCGATGGGCAGGATGATCTCGATGGGTTGGGGCGCATCGGGTAGGGACGTCATACTAGGGGGGAGTATACCAGCACGGCGCCACCAGGCAACCTGCCGGTCTCAGCGCGGGCTCTCGAGCGCAACCCCCCGCATGCCCCAGACATACGCGAAACAGGCGATCAGCGCGGATCCGAGCGAGACGACGATGGCGTCGAACAACCTGCGGGGCTCGGTTGCGCTCGCGGCGATGGCATCGCCGATCGGGGCGGGGTCGATGGCGGACAGGGTCATCCCGGCGATCCCGGCCAACACCGCCGCACCGCCCAGCAGCCACGCCACCGTCACGACGCCGCCACCCCGCCCGCGTCCCCACGACCTGCGCGGCATCCATCCCTGGACACGAACGAGGACCGCGGTGACGATGCACGCCCAGGCAAGGGCAATGAGGATCGCCCCCACGACGTCGCCCAGGCGATGCCAGCCGGCGGTGACGGTGCTCACGCCGACCGCCGCCACCAGCGCAGCGGCGAGGAGGGCTAGTGGGGTCCGCAGGCGGCGTGGAACCACCAGGACGCAGGCCAGGCCGAGGGAGGCCGCAAGCGTGACGTGCCCGCTGGGGAAGCTGTTGCCGGTCGCGTAGGCCGCGGTCCCGAGGAGGTTGGGCCGCTCGAGCAGGCCATCGAGGACCTGCGACGTGAGGTTGGGCCCCACGATGACGATCGCGACGGCGACCGCGAGCCCGAAGCCACCACGGACGAGCCCCAGGGCGGCGAGCCCGATGGTCGCCAGGGCCGCCGCGGGGAGGCTGACCGATGCCAGCGCCCCGCCCGCGAGGCCCACCGCCTCCGGATCGGCATAGAGTCGCCCGAACAGGATCAGGTCGCCGACCCGCTGGCCCAGGGCCGTCTGGGTCGTCCAGGCCCAGATCGGGACCAGGAGCACGGCCGCCGCGACCCCGAGGAGCACCAGTCGACGCACGCTGTGCTCGGGCAGGTCCACGGGCGTCCGGAGGCCACGGAACCGCGGCCTGCGCAGTCGCATCGCGTAGCGGCGCCCCATCAACCCTCGCCCTTCAGTGCTCCCGGGAGGACCGGGCGGTCCGGGTCGAGCCACCATCGGGGGTGCCCCGGCCCCTCGGGTGATTATGCCCCGGGTGGCTCGCCCTCCTGCCACTCGAGCCACGTGTCCGGATCGATCCGCCGGCGCGCCACCCAGGCCTCGCCGCCCTGGAGCACGATCTCGGGCGGCAGCGGGTGGGAGAGGAAGAACGGCATCGATTCGCTTGCTCCGTAGGCCCCGACATCGAGGACCGCGACGAGGTCGCCGGGATCGGGCGGGACGATGGCGGCGGCCTGGGCGAACACGTCAAGCCCGGTGCACAGAGGGCCCGCGATCATGACCGGGGATGCCGATACCGAGCCGGGTGCCGCCTCTGAGCCGGCCCCCGTGAGCATGACAACGCGCTGCTCCCGGCCGACCAGGACCGGGCGAAGCACGTGGTTGATGCCGCCGTCCAGGATCGCGACCGGGTGGCCATCGATCATCTTGCGATCGACGACCCGGGCGACGAACACCCCTGATGCGCCGACGAGGAACCGTCCCGGTTCGAACAGCACACGCACGGAGCGCGTGGCTGGAGAGGCCGCCAGCCGGTCGGCGAGGCGGGCGAGGCACACGCCCAGCGACCGGAGATCGAGCTCCGGGTCGCCGTCCGCGTAGGGGATCCCAAGTCCCCCGCCCACATCGACAAGGCGCAGCTCGAAACCTGCCGTCTCCGCGACGGCGATCGCGGTCTCGACGGTGGATTCCACGTGCTTCGCCAGGGCCGCCGCGTCGGTCACGTTGGACGCGCCGAACGCGTGGATGCCCAGCGGCTCCAGCCAGGGCGACGCGACCGCCTCTGCAGCGGCCCCGACGAGATCCTCCGCGTCCATCCCGAACTTGCCCGTGATGCCCACGCCGGGGGCGCTCGCCCGCCCGAGCCCGGCGCGCTCGGTTGCGGCGGGCTCGGACAGGGCGGCCCGCAGCAGGATCGGTTGGCGGCGGCCTAGCGATTCGGCGATGGCCATGAGCCGCCGCAGCTCCCCGCGCGACTCCACCGTGATGATCCCGACGCCCGTCCGGACGGCCGCCTCGAGCTCCTCGTCGCGCTTGCCGGGTCCGGTGAACACGACCCGATCCGGAGCGAACCCGGCTCGCAGGACGTGGCGCAACTCGCCGCCGGACGCGACGTCGGCTCCGAGGCCAAGCCCCTGGAGATGGCGCAGGACGGCGAGGTTGGGATTGGCCTTGGCCGCGTAGGCGAGATCGAAGGTCCCGGGCAGGATCGCGCGGAGGGCGTCGGCCTTGCCCGTGACGACGTCGAGATCGTAGGCATAGAACGGCGTCCCGAAGCGGCCGGCAAGCTCGAACGGGTCGTGCCCGCCGAGCCGTCCGTCGCGCAGGACCTGGTTCATCGCAGCGCATCCTCCAGGGCGACCCGGGCGTCCGTCCCGGCGTCGCGGTCCTTGACCAGGAGCGCCACGGAGACGGCCAGGCCGTTGGCCGCGGCAAACTCCCCGCCGAGGGTACGCGACCCGGGAACCACCACGGCACCCGGCGGAACGGCGAGGGGTTCCCCGGGCGTGCCCGTCAGCACGCGTCCGCGAACCAGGTCGTACAGGCGCGAGGTTCCGGTCAGGAACACGCCCGCCCCGATGACGGCTCCCCCGCCCACCAGCACGCCTTCGAGGAGCGAGCTGCCGGCGCCCACGAACGCATCGTCCTCCACGATCACGGGGCGCGCGCCGGCCGGCTCCAGGACCCCACCGATGGTGACGCCCGCAGAGAGGTGGACCCTGGCACCGATCTGGGCGCACGAACCCACGAGCACGTGCGAGTCCACCATGGTGTCCTCGCCGATCCACGCACCGACGTTGACGAACGACGGCGGCATGACCACGACGCCCGGGCCCAGGTAGACGCCGGCCCGAACAGAGGTCCCGCCGGGGACAATGCGCCACGGGCCTTCGGTCAGGTCCTTGACGGGGAGCCCGACGCGGTCCCGAAACCGCAGCACGCCGCCCAGGTCCCAGGTGGCCGTCTCACGGTCCCGGAAGCAGGCCAGGATCTCGGCTTTGACCTCCGGGTCGGTCCTCCAGCCGCCCGGCACGTCGGGATCCGGGACGGCCGCCCGGCGTTGCCCCGCGTCGAGGTCGCCCAGGATCGGGGCGGCCGCGGTCGCGTCCTCGCTCATGCGGCCGCCTCTGCCTGGGCCGCGACCGGCTCGCGCCCGCCGCCGTCGACGAGCCCAAGCCCCCGCAGGAGAGCCGTGAGGCACTCCCGCGGCGGCGGCGCAAGGGGCAGCAGTGGAGCGCGCAGCGTGTCGTCCTCGAGCAGGCCCATCGCCAGCATCGCCGCCTTCGCGGGCACGGGGTTCGGGGCACCCTGGAAGTTGGCTCGGAACAGCTGCAGGTAGCGCTCGTGGAGCGTCCGTGCCTCCTTCCAGCGGCCGGCGAGCGCGGCCGCGACCATCGCCGCAACCTCGCCCGGCACCTGGTTACCCGCCACGGAGATGACGCCGTCGCCGCCCATCGCCAGGACGGCCAGCGTCGCGGCGTCGTCGCCCGAGAGCACGGCCACGTCCCGTGGTCGATCCCGGCAGATGACAGCGATCTGCTCGATGTTGGCGCTCGCCTCCTTGACCGCGATCACGCGCGGGTGCTCCGCGAGCCGCAGGAACGTCTCGGCCTCCACGTTGGCGCCAGTCCGGCCCGGCACGTTGTAGACCACGATCGGCAGGTCACCGTCATCGGCGATCGCCCGGAAGTGGGCGTCGAGCATCCGCTGGTCGGGCTTGTTGTAGTACGGCGTCACGATCAGCGCGGCGTCTGCGCCGAGGGCCGCAGCGCGCCGGGTCGCTTCGATCGAGGACCGCGTGTCGTTGGAGCCGGTACCGGCGATGACGGGGATGCGGCCACCGTGTTCTGCAGCGGCCGTCACCGCGATCTCGATGCACCGGTCCCGTTCCGCGGCGGACAGCGTGGGTGACTCACCCGTGGTCCCGACCGGGACGAGGCCGTCGATGCCCGCCAGCAGCTGCCACGTGACGAGGCGGCGGTAGGCGGCCTCGTCGACGTCGCCGGCGGCGGTGAAGGGGGTGACCAGGGCCGTGAAGGCGCCACGCAGCCGTGGCGTGGGCCGGTCAGGCTCGGGGGCGATGGCGGGGGTCAGGCGGGTCATCGGGAGCTCCTCTGCTGGTGGTGACCGGTCGTCAGGCCGGAATGGCTATCGGCGATGCCGCGAGGAGGTCGTCCACGACGGCGTCGAACGGGTGGAAACCGGGACCACGGGGCTCCCGGGCGAGCCAGCGCACTGCTGCGAGAGCCCCGTCGGCATAGGCGGCGCGGTCACGTGCCGTCAGCCGCAGCTCCACTGATTCACCGGGGCCGTCGAAGGTCACGAGGTGGGTCCCCGGAGCCGCTCCGGCACGGATCCCCGCGATCTCGAGCGCCGGGCGGGGGTCGTCCGCGACGTCCGCCACCGCCCAGCGCGGATCCGCCTCCGAGATCCGACGCGCGATCGTGCGGGCCGTGCCGGACGGCCGGTCCGCCTTGCCGCGGCGGTGCCACTCGACCACCGAGGGCTCGAACCCACCGGCCCGTCCATACATGGCCGCGGCGGTCTCGACGACGCGCAGGAACAGTGCAGCGCCCAGCGCCAGGTTCGGCGCAATGACCGCCGCGGCGCCATGGCCCAGCAGCAGCGCCCGCACCCGCGGCAGGTCCGCATCCCAGGCGCTGGTGGCCAGAACGAACGACCGGTTGCCGGCCTCGAGAGCGTGCTCGAGGTTCGCGGCGACCGACGGGCCGCTGGACGCCTCCACGACCACGTCCGCGACGGGGGGCCGGGTCCTGGCCCCGCCCGCCGCAGGTCGGCCGATGACGTCGACCGCCCAGCCCGCACCGGTGGCGGCATGGGCGATCGCGCCACCCAGGCGGCCGGGTCCGTAGATCAGGATGCGCATGATCCGGGCGTCCCTTCCTTGGTCGGGAGCCGCGGTTGCGGAGGCCTGGGAATCACAAAGGCCGCATCACCGCTCGTGGTGATCGCGGCCCCTTCGGCGCCTCCGGTCCCGGAGGCTCCGTGCTCGTCGCTCGCGCGCCGTCAGAGCCCCTGGGCCCGAGCCTTCCGGCTGGGCCGCCAAGGCTTCTTCCTGGCGTCGAACGTGACGAGGGTGTGGTGCGACATGACGCCGGCAGTATGCCGTGGCATCGCGGCCTGTGCAACTATTCCAACGTGAATACGTTCTATGCATACGCTGCGCTGATCGACGTCGCTTCCGGCTGGGGGCCGGTGCACGTGGCGGCCACCCCCCGAGGCGTGACGGCCGTCGGACTGCTCTCAACGGCAGAGGGGTTCCTGGCCGGGCTCTCGCGACGGGGGATCGTGGTCGCGCCGGAGCGCGCCGGGCCGCCGGCTGCGGAGCTCGCGGCCGGGGCGGCCGAGGCAATCCGCCGGATGCTCGATGGGCTGCCGGTCGACATGGGCAGCCTGCCGATCGACATCGACGACCGGCCCGCATGGGACCGCCTGGTCCTGGGCGCCGTGCGCGCGATCCCCCGCGGCGAGACCGTCTCGTACGGCGAGGTGGCGCGGCGGATCGGCAGAACCGGTGCGGCCCGTGCGGTCGGTGGGGCCGTGGGGCGCAACCCGGTCGGGCTGCTCATCCCGTGCCATCGCGTGATCGCGGGTGACGGCTCGCTGGGCGGGTACGGCGTGGCCGCGTTCGGCGGGCGCGAGGCGGCGCTGGCCGTCAAGCGCGAGCTGCTCGCCCTCGAGGGTGTCGTCAAGCCGACACCTGCGGTGTGAACCAGGCTATCGACGAATGACATCCGGCCCGTCTAGAGTGGGCCTAACGTCACATACGACGACACCAGGTGCACGGGGAGACAACCCATGAGGCGCGACGAGCAGGGACAGGACGGCTTCCTCGGCCAGCCGATGCCGGGCACGGGCGGTGACGCCCGCCGCGATGACGACGTCGAGGGCCACCGCGCGACTCGCGACGAGGGCGAGGGGGCCGCCCGCCGCGATGACGACGTCGAGGGGGCCGCCCGCCGCGATGACGACGTCGAGGGTCATCGCCTCAAGGCGCCGTTCGCCGGTGATGACACGGGCCCCGAGGAGCTCTACCGAGGCGGACCCACCACCCAGGGCGAGGTCATCCGCCGCGGGCCCGGCGACAACCCGCACGGGGAGCGCTGAACCGCACTCGTTCTCCACCATGCGGCCGGCCCATTGGGCCGGCCGTTTCGATTCCAGCCCGCCTACCGCGCGTTGTCCGCGGTGGCCGCCAGGATCGACTTCGTCTCGAACGGCGTGAGACCGGGATGGGCGCTCCTGATCCGCGCCGCGTACCCGGCGATGTGCGGCGCCGCGAAGCTGTTGCCCGTGACCACCATCCGCGTCCCGCCGCGCCACGCGACGTCCACGTTCAGCCCATACGCCCCGAACTCCACGGGCGGGGCCGGGTTGTAGAACCAGGTCTCGGCGCTCGGCACGTCATGGGCCGCGACGGAGACGACGGACGCGAACAGGGACGGGTAGCTGGCGACGGACGCGTTGTTGGCGGCACACACGAGCAGCACGTTCCGGAAGTAGGCGAGGTCCGCCTGCTCGTGGAGCTGCCCGAAGAAGGCATCGCTCCGGGACGACAGCGAGAGGTTGACGACCGAGGCGCCCGACGCCTCCACGGCCCACTGGAGGCCCCGGGCGAACGCGCCCCCGTTGCCGCGGTTGTCCGGCCCGAGGACGCGAACCGACACCAGCTCCGCCTCGGGGACCAGGGCGTGGATGATCCCCGCGCTGGCCGTCCCATGACCGACGACATCGATGCCATCGACCTCGACGACCTCCCAGTCGTCGCCGTCCCGCTCCACGGCCACGCTCCGGACGAGCGAGCCGCCCAGTGCCGGGTGGGATCCCTCCACGCCGGAATCCACGACGGCGACCCGCAGTCCCCGCCCGAGGCCGTCGCCGAAGGCCCAGGTCCGGTCCACCCTGCCCCAGGGCCCGCGGCGGACGAGCTCGTCGCGCCTGTCGATCAGGAAGGGCTCGCTCCAGGCGGGAAGGTCGGTCGTCACCGGCGCAGGGTCCTCGCTCCGGACCTCGGGGCGCGACGGGCCAGCGCGTCGAGGATCTCCACGACGAGCGCCACCTGGTCCGGCGCGGCACGTCGTGCGCGGGCGACGGCATCGGCCAGTGCCCAGAGCTGGGCACCCTCGTCGCCATCCAGGCCGGCCGCGATCGCTGCCACCGCCGCGTCGATGGCCAGTCCGTCGGCATCTGGGTCCTCGACCAGGTGCACGAGCGTGCGTCGGACCAGCTCGGTGGTGTCCCGCTCGACGCGCCCCGCCCCGACAACGACGGAGGCCTGCCGCGCGAACACGGAGGCCAGGTCCAGGTCCCGGAGCCCGAAACCCGCATCCCCCCGGCCGTCGAGCACCTCGAGCACCCCGATGCTGCCGTCATCGGCGAGCACGGGGACGGCGAGGATCGAGCGGGGCACATAGCCCGTGCTCTCGGCCGTCGCACGGTCGAAGCGCGGGTCCGCGGTCACGTCGCTGACGACGAGCGGCTGGCCCGTGGTGAACACGTAGCCGGCGATGCCCTCGCTGCTCGCCAGCGTGAGCCCGATCGCGCCGGCCCCTGCCGGCCCCGCCGCGACCCGGATGACCAGCCTGTCCGTCGCGGGATCGTGAAGCGCGATGGAGGCGGCGGCCGCGTCAAACACCGCGACGGCCACCTCGACCACGGAACGCAGGACGGCGTCGCCGCCGGCGGGCTCCAGGCGGCCAGCGGCGGCCGCCCGCACGGCGACCTCCTCGAGCGCGTGCAGGATGACCGCGTCGCGCGGATCGCTCATCGCCGTGCCTCCATGCCGGGCTCCCGACTCGTGCGGGACACGGGCGAATCCTAGCGGTCGGGCGTCGTACACTGCGCGCCTGTCCTCGCGTCCGGGATCCTGCCCAGGGTCGACCCGTGCCGCCGGAGGGCGTGACCCGGACCGGGAGGATCGATGCGGCGGCGGATGAGCCGGGGATGGCGGGCGTCAGGCGATGAGTGAAGCCGGCGTCGTGAACGCACACGTCTCGTCGACCGCCGTGTTCAAGAAGCCCGACTTCGTCCTGATGTGGCTGGCCCAGCTCGTCTCCACGGCCGGCTCGGCGCTCACGGACCTCGCGGCAGGGATCTACGTCTACAGCGTCACCGGATCGGCGTTCCTCGTCGGCGTCACGCTGATGGCCACGGCCATCCCGAGCCTCGTCGTCGGCCTCATCGCCGGCGTCTTCGTGGATCGCTGGGACCGGCGCAAGGTCATGATGGCCAGCAACCTCGCTCAGGGCGTGGTGGTGGCGACCATCCCGTTCCTGCTGGGTGTCAACGCCGCGCTCCTGTTCGTGGCCATCCTCGTCAACGCCGGCGTCAAGCAGTTCTTCGATCCCGCCTACGAGGCATTGATCCCGGAGATCGCGAGCGACGACGAGCTCACGGCGGCCAACGCCTTCCTGCAGATCGCGTCCTTCGGCTCCACGGCCATCGGTTTTGCGGGTGCCGGCCTGCTGGCCTCGATCGACATCCGGCTGGCGTTCTGGATCGACGCGCTCACGTTCGTGTTCTCGGCGGGCTGCATCTACTTCATGAGGACGCGGGTCAAGATGGAGGCCCCGGACGAAGAGGCCACGGTCGGCGTCGTGATCGCCAACCTCAAGACCGGCGTGCGCACCATCTGGGACACCCCGATGCTGCGCTCCCTGTTCCTGCTGGGCGCACCGGCGTTCTTCGCGTTCGGCCTGTGGAACGTCCTCCTCCTGCCGATGGCGATCACGGTCCTCGGTGGCACGGAGTTCGAGTACGGGATCCAGGAGGGCCTGACGTCCGTCGGGTTCGTGCTCGGCAGCCTGTTCATGGTCCGCTACGCCGACCGACTACAGATCGGGCTGTGGATCTTCGTGGGCATGATGGGGATGGGCATCTCCGGAATCCTGTACGGCCTGTCGCCGACCATCACCATCGCCATCGTGTGGGTGACGGTCAGCGGGTTCTTCAACTCGCCCCCCGCCGTCGCCCGCCAGACGCTCCTCCAGCGCCACACGCCGCGCGAGCTCCGTGGCCGGGTGTTCTCGGCGCTGTTCGTGATGCGCGACGTGATCTTCCTCGCGGGCATGGCCGCCGCCGGCCTGGCCGACGTCCTCGATATCCGGGCGATGATCATCGCGGCGTCGTTGATCCTGGTGGTCGTGGCCCTCGTGTCCCTGGTGGCACCGGGTGTCGGTCGCCCGGCCGCGGAGTGGCGACGTGGCCTGGTTGCCCTGCGCGCCACCACTCCGACTGGCGCCGGCGAGGTCCGACCGGCCACGATGGGCGACTTCGACCACCTCGTCGGCCACCTGGCCACCTTCTCCCGTCTCTCCGACCCGCAGCGTGCCGCCTTCATCAGGAACGCGCTGCTCCGCGAGGTGCCCGAGGGCGCCCGGCTGGTTACGCACGGTGACAAGGCGACCGCCGCCTACTTCATCCTCCACGGCGAGGCCGCAGCAGGTGTTCCCGAGCCGGACGGCGGCTACCGCGGCCTGTCCACGATGAGCGCCGGCGACTTCTTCGGGGAGATCGCCGCGCTCACGGGCAGCCCGCGCACGGCGGACGTCGTGGCCACGCAGGCCAGCACACTGATGGAGGTTCCGGCCGAATCTCTGCGCGCGGTGATGGAGGTCCCCGAAGTCAACAAGCTGCTGCTGTCCACGCTCACCGAGCGGCTCCTGCGCAGCAACCAGGCGGACCTGCCGCGCCTTGCCTCGATGGACCAGGCCGCGTTGCGGGATCTGCGCACGAAGGCGCCGGTCGTGGAGGCACTGCCCAAGGCGTACGACGCCGGGATCTAGTCCAGGGAGCGCGGAGGGCTCCACTCCGGCCGGGCGCCGGGGTCAGCCCCGGGGGACGGGCCGCATGGGGTATACGCCCACCACCACGGGCGTGCGCGGGTCAAGCGACAGCTCGTAGCCGACGTCGCCGCCGGACAGGAGCTCGGCCATCAGGCGGCTCTCCGCGGGCGGCAGCCCGACGAACAGCGTGTGCTCGCCGACGCGGATGGGCGAGACATCGTCGTCCCCGCCGTAGATGCCGAACCGGCGGCGCAGCTCGTGCATCGGTATCCAGGGCCGGCTCTTGATGAAGCGGCGCAGCTGGGCGACGGTGCACGTGGGACCGGAAGGCTGGAGGTCGACCCTGAGCCCGCCGTCGAGGGCTGGCAAGGGACCCGGGGCTGGCACGGGATCTGGGCGCCGGGCGGGCGCGGCGACCACGATTGGTGCGGACGCGCCCGGGGCCTCGACCGGCGCGGACCCGGCAGGCCGGGGCACGGAACGCGGAGCGGTCGATGCCTCCGGCGCGCCCGCGGGGCCATCGGCGGGTCGCGTGTCCACCGGCGACGCAGGGCGCTCCGACGCCTGAGGCGCGGGGCGCGGACGCCCGGGACTACCCTGAGTCTGGTGACGGCCGTGACGGCCGTGACGGCTCATCGGCCGTCGATGCGGGGCGGCGAGGCCACCGCGGGAAGGTTCGTCATCGTTGGGCTCTCGGGACGGTCGGGGCCCGACCGGTCGGCGGATGATACCTCCGCTCGCCCGGGACCGCCCCACGACGCCCGTCCGGACCGGCGTCGTGGCGCCCGTCGCAACGGGCGTCTACTCCGCTCACCCGGACACGACGAGCAGGTCCCGGACCAGCTCGTTGAGCACGATCGGCCCGTCGTCGCCGCACACGACGATGTCCTCGATGCGGGCGCCGAACCGGCCCTCGAGATAGATGCCGGGCTCCACGCTGAACGCCATGCCCTCGGCCATGCGCTCGCGGTTGCCGTCGACGAGGTACGGCTCCTCATGGCCCTCGAGACCGATGCCGTGACCAGTCCGGTGGAAGAACTGCGGACCGTAGCCGGAGTCGGTGATCATGGACCGGGCGACCATGTCGACGCGCTCGCAGGTGATCCCCGGGCGGACCACGGCCGTGGCCGCGGCCTGCGCGTGCTGGAGCACGACGTACAGCGCGACGAAGTCCGGGTGCGGTCCCTTCGACGGGTCGCCTCCGGTGACCCACACCGTGCGCGTGATGTCGGAGCCGTAGCCGCGCACGGTGCCGCCGATGTCGATCACGATCGGCTCGCCTGCGGCGATGACGCGATCGCCGGGCTCGTGGTGCGGCGAAGCGCTGTTGGGACCCGAGGCGACGATGGAGAACTCGGCGTGCTCGTGACCTTCGGCCACGAGGCGCTCGCGGATCTCGCGAGCCACGTCAGCCTCCTTACGTCCGACCAGCGGCCCGTGTGCGACCGCCCACACCACGCGATCGGCAGCCTGTGCAGCGGCGCGCAGCAGCGTCACCTCCTCGGGATCCTTGCGCATCCGCAGCGCCCGAAGCACGGACGAGGCGACCGAGAACCGTGCCCCCGGGAGCACCCGCTGGAGTCCGAGCACGAACGCGGCCCGCAACCCGTCCGAGACCGCTACGGCTGCGACCTCGCCCGCGGGCCGGCCCACGGCGGCCGCCAGCGACGCCGCGACCAGCTCCATGGGGTCCTCCGTCTCCTCCCAGGTGGCAACGGAGACGGTCCCGGACACCGCCGCAGGGCAGCTCCGGGCGGGCATGGCCTCCAGGCGCGGTGCGACCAGGGTCATCGGCGCGTCCCCGGCCGCGGGGATCACCAGCAGCGTCAATCGCTCGAGTGGCAGCGCCTCGTACCCCGCGAGGTACCGCAAGTCCGCTCCGACCCCCACGAGCATCGCATCCAGCCCCGCCGCTGCCACCGCGCTGCGGGCGACTGCCAGCCGCTCCGCGTACCGTTCCGGGCTGATTGCCGTGCTCATGACTGCTCCTTTGGGCCGTGCGACAGGCTGGCGATCCAGGTTCCGAGCTCGCGATCACCGTGATCGAACAGGGACCGGTAGGCGAACACTCGGGTTGCACCGGCGTTCCGGGCCGCGCTTCTGGCATCTGCGTCATCGTGCTGGCCGAGGGCGACCACCGGCACTCCCGCGGCGGTGGCCGTCGCGACACAGGCGAGGCCGTCGTAGGCGCGGGCGGTCAGGTCGACGATACAGCCATCGACCATCGCCAGGACGCCCGCCAGCCCTGCCGCCGAGCGCACGGGCACCTCCTCACCCCCAACGCGCCGGACACCGTCGGCAAGGCGCGTGGACCAGATCAAGTCGTCGGCGAGGACCGCGATCCGCGGCCGGGCCGCGGCCGGGCCGCCCGTCACGCGAGCGAGGCGACGAGGTGACGGAAGACGTCTGCGGCGGACACCACGCCGATGAGCTCGCCATCGTCGACGAGTGGGATGTGGCGGAAGCCACCAACCGCCATCTTGTGGATGGCCACGGCGATCGTGTCCTCCCGCCTCAGGATCACCGGGTCGGGGGTCATGAAGTCGCGGATCCGGAACAGGCCGAGCCGCTTGTCGACCGCCTTGACCGCCGCGTCGCGGTCCGTGAACACCCCGACCACGCGCCCCTGGTCGCAGACCACGAGGCAATCGCCGCCGCTCTCGTGCATCAGCCGGATCGCGGCAGCCACCGGCATGCCGGGGTCGACCACTGTCGGCGAGCCGAGGCCGAGCGCATCCAGGTGATCGCCCAGGATCGTGTCCTGATAGTCGCCCACCGCCTGCGGCGTGTCCGCGGTTGACAGGTCGGCAGAGCAGTTGGCGCAGGTGTCCTCGCCCTCAAAATTGTCGGTGTGGCAGTTCGGACAGAGCATCGTCTACTCCACTGTCCAGGTCTCGCCGGCTCGGAGCGCCTGCACCAGGTCGCCTGGTCCGGACTTCGCGATGGCCTGCTCGATCTGGGCTTCGATGAGATCTGATTGCGTGGGCCGCTCCACCTCGCGCAGGACGCCGACCGGCACCGGGAACTCGGGCCAGAACATGCGCGACAGGATGAGGGCGAGATAGGGGTCTTCGGCGTGCTGGTCGTGAACGACCAGGTCCTCCTCGGTCACGCCGTCCTCCCCGATCGTCACGACCTCGGGGTGCAGGCCGCGCAGGCGGATGCCCATGTTGCGGTCCTTGCCGTAGATGAGCGGCTTGCCGTGCTCCAGGAATAGCATCCGGTCATCGCGGACGTCGCGCTCGGTGAAGTCGCGCCATGCGCCGTCGTTGAAGATGTTGCAGTTCTGCAGGACCTCGATGAACGAGGCACCACGGTGGCGCCCGGCCGCCTCGAGCGTGGCGTGAAGGTGCTCGGTGTGGGTGTCGACCGTGCGCGCCACGAACGTCGCCTCCGCCGCGAGGGCGATCGTCAGCGGCATGATCGGCCGGTCCGTGGAGCCCATCGGTGTGGACTTGGTCCGCTTGCCGAACTCCGACGTGGGCGATGCCTGGCCCTTGGTGAGGCCGTAGATGCGGTTGTTGTGCATCACCATCGTGAAGTCAAGGTTCCGGCGCATCGAGTGCAGGAAGTGGTTCCCGCCGATCGACAAGGCGTCCCCGTCACCCGTGATCACCCAGACCATCAGGTCCGGCCGCGAGATCCGCAGACCCGTGGCGAGCGTTGGTGCCCTGCCGTGGATCGAGTGGAACCCGTAGGTGTTCATGTAGTACGGCAGGCGCCCGGAGCAGCCGATGCCGGAGATGAAGACGATGTTCTCCCGCGGCACGCCGAAGTCCGGCATCACCTTCTGGGTCTGGGCGAGGATGGAGTAGTCCCCGCAGCCCGGGCACCAGCGGACCTCCTGCGGCGCCACGAAGTCCTTGCGCGTGAGCTTGATCAGGCCACCCTCGACCGGGGCCGGGCCGGCCGTCGTCTCGGTCATCGAGAGACCTCCCGCTCGGCCAGCAGGCGCTCCGCCTCGGCCACGATCTCGGCGATCCGGAACGGCTTGCCTCGGACCCTGCCGTAGCTGATGGCATCCACGAGGTAGGTGCCCCGGATCACGAATGACAGCTGGCCGAGGTTGAGCTCGGGCACCAGCACGGTGCGGAAACGCTGCAGGACCTCGCCGGTGTTGGCCGGGAACGGGTTGAGGTAGCGCAGGTGGGCATGTGCCACGGACCTGCCTTGGTCCACCAGGATCTCGGTCGCGCTCCGGAGCGCACCATAGGTGGAGCCCCAGCCGAGGATCAGGAGCTCGCCCTCGTCGACGCCGAACGTCTCGAGCGGCGGGATGTCCTGCGCGATCCCTGCGATCTTGGCGGCCCGCAGCTGCGTCATCCGGTGGTGGTTGTCCGAGTCGTAGCTGACGGTGCCCAGGCCGTCAAGCTTCTCCAGGCCGCCGATCCGGTGCTCGAGGCCGGCCGTGCCGGGAACGGCCCACGGCCGCGACAGCGTCTCCGGGTCCCGGCCGTACGGCAGGAACGTACCCTCGTCCTTCACGGCGTTGGGGATGGAGATGTCCGGCAGCTCCGCGAGATCCGGGATCCGCCATGGCTCCGCCCCGTTGCCCACGAACGCATCCGATAGGTACGCGACCGGGGTCATGTACTTGAGGGCGATGCGCGAGGCCTCGATGGCCAACTCGAAGCAGTCGGCAGGCGTCGCCGGCGCCAGGACGGGCATCGGCGATTCGCCGTTGCGGCCGTAGAGCACCTGGAGCAGGTCCGCCTGCTCGACCTTGGTGGGCAACCCCGTGGACGGACCGGCACGCTGGACGTTGACGATCACCATCGGGAGCTCGGTCATGACCGCGAGGCCCATCGCCTCCGCCTTGAGGGCGACACCTGGACCGGACGTTCCCGTCAGCGCGAGTGCACCGCCATACGCGGCGCCGATCGTGGCGCCCATGGCCGCGATCTCGTCCTCCGCCTGGAAGGTGCGGACGCCGAACGACTTGTAGCCTGCCAGCTGGTGGAGGATGTCCGAGGCGGGCGTGATCGGGTAGGACCCGTAGAACAGGTCCCGCTTCGCGAGGCTGGCCGCCGTGAGGAACCCGAGTGCGGTGGCCTCGTTGCCCGTGATGTTGCGGTACGTCCCCGGAGCCAGCTTTGCCTTGGGAACCCGGTAGGTGGTGTGGAACATCTCGGTGGTCTCGCCGAAGGCGTAGCCGGCGTTCAGCGCAAGCCGGTTGGCCTCCGCGACCACCGCCCGGCTGGCGAACTTCTGGTCGATCCACTCGAGGGTGGGCTCCATCGACCGCTCGTAGAGCCAGAACATCAGGCCCAGGGCGAAGAAGTTCTTCGTCAGGTCGACCTGCTTGCTGGTCATCTCCAGCCCCTCCAGCGCACGCGCGTTGAGGGTGCTGATGGGGACCTCGAAGACCTTGTAGGCCTTGAGCGAGTCGTCCGTAAGCGGGTTCGACGCGTAGGCGGCCTTCGACAGGTTCGATGGCGTGAAGGCGTCCGCGTTGACGATCACCGCACCGCCGGGAGGCACGTCCACGACGTTGGTCTTGAGGGCGGCGGGGTTCATGGCGACCAGCACGTCCGGAGCGTCACCGGGGGTATGGATGTCCGACGCGGAGAAGCTGATCTGGAACCCGGACACGCCGGGCAGGGAGCCGGCGGGTGCGCGGATCTCGGCCGGGTAGTCCGGGTAGGTGCTGACGTCGTTGCCAAAGACGGCGGCCGTCCTGGTGAACTGGGTCCCGGTGAGCTGCATGCCGTCGCCGGAGTCGCCCGCGAACCGGATCGTGACCCGATCGAGCAGCTGGACTTCGCGCTCGATCCCTTCAGGTGTCGTCGTCATCCGCCTTCGGCCTGCTCCATTCGCTGATGTGGTCGGGGCGGCAGATTTAGCAGTTCCTCGGGGAACGATTCCGCGAGGTACTTGAGGATGTCGACCTGGCGCACCACCCCGACGAGGAGTCCATCCTCGTCCACGACGGGGACATTCCGATAGCGGCTCGACTGCATCAGCACCAGCGCATCCAGCACGGTCTGATCGAGGCGCAGCGTGTTCGGGTTCACGGTCATGAACATCTCGACCGGCGAGTCGACGTCCACACCCTGGCCCACGTCCGGGCCCACCAGGCGGCTGAAGACGTCGCGCTCCGTGAGCACGCCGGCGAGACGCCCGTTCTCGTCCGCCACGAACACGGAGTCCCCGGTCCCGGTGCGCTGGATGGCCAGCAGGCACTCGGCGATCGTGGTTCCCGGCGCGACGGAGACGGGCTGCCGGCGGCTGAGCACCATGAGGGGTTGGGAGACGAGGGCGGGAACGCGCGCTGCTACGGCGCGCTCAGTGAGATTAGCCACGGACCAAGTGTACGCGTCGCGGGCGGATCGAGCCGTCTGTTGCGGCACGGTTGCGACCGGCCATAGGGCTCCCACAAGGGGGACGGGCGGCCCTTTGGCGGTGGCGAGCACGCCCGCCCCGGTCACGGCCGCGGTGGGCCGAGCGGACCCCGCTCCGCCGTCCACGTTCGCTACCCTCGATCGGGTGGACAGAGCCCGCCTGACCGGCATCATCCTCGTCGTCGTCTCCGCCATCGCCTTCGGCTCCGGCGGCCTGTTCGCCCGCCCGGCGTACGACGCGGGCATCGACTGGCTGACGCTCATGGCGTGGCGGTTCGGCATCGCCGGGGCCCTGGCGTGGGTGGTGCTGCTCGCACGGCCCGAGGCACGCCGCGCGCTGCGCTCGATCCCGCGCAAGGCCCTGCTGGCGACCATCGGCCTTGGCGTGCTGTACGTCAGCAACACCGCCACGTACTACGCGGGCATCACCACGGTGGACCTCTCCCTGGCCGCTCTCATCGTCTACATCTACCCGCCCGTCGTCGCCGTGCTTGCCCTGCGCCTGGGCCGGCCCCTCGAGGGGCGTCGCGCATGGACGGCCCTCGCGATCGCCGTCGCCGGCGTCGTCCTGGCGGTGGGCGGCATCAGCGCCGACAGCGCACCGCCGCTCGACGGCCTCCTCCTGATCATCGCCTCGCCGCTCCTGTACTCGGTCTGGATCATCCTGGCCGCCCGCCATTCGGGCGAGCGCCGGGACCGCACGGGGCACGAGTCGAGCAACGGGGCGAACGCCTCCGTAGTGGGCGCCGTGATGCTCAGTGCCACGGCGGTCGTCTACTGGACGGTCAACCTCGGCACTGGACACCCGGTGCTGCCCGATGCCATCCCCCCCGCCGCGTGGCCGGGGATCCTGGGCGTCGCCGTCGTGGCCGGGTTCCTGGCCGTGCAGGCGTTCTACGCCGGGGCCCAGCGTGTGGGCGCGGCGCAGGCATCCCTTGTCTCCACAGTCGAGCCGCTGTGGACCATCCTGGCCGCCTCGATCCTCCTGGACGAGCACCTGGCGCCGGTCCAGTGGGTCGGCGGCGCCCTGATCCTCGCCGGGGTGCTGCTCTCGCAGACCCGCGGACGTGCCGCGGCAGCCGCCGCGGACCCTGACGAGCCGCCCCTGCCCCAGCCGGCCGTCCACCTGGGCGAGGAGTAGCGGCCGGGCCCGCGGACGGCCGGGCCCTCCTTCCTGACGCTTAACCAAAGGACAGCTGCTCGTCACCCCACTG
Organism: uncultured Chloroflexia bacterium; assembly: GCA_963713975.1. Classification (GTDB taxonomy): domain Bacteria; phylum Chloroflexota; class Limnocylindria; order Limnocylindrales; family CSP1-4; genus CAIXZV01. Next base: position 1,842,198 of record OY970218.1, on the reverse strand, counting down.
GGTGGCGAACAGGAAATCCCGACGACATCCATGCACCGGGCGCCGGTTCTGCCACCGCATCGGCACCTCCCGGGCATCCAGATGTGACGAGCAATCGTCCTTCGACTTGCTGGCGGCACCGAATGCCGAAGGCCGGCTCAGCGGAGGGCCGTGCGGGCCAGGGCGAGCTGGCTGCGGGCGCCGCTCATGACCAGCCCGGAGTCGGATCCGATCCCGAGGAATCCGAAGCCACGGGCGTGATAGGCAGGTACCTCGGATGCGTCGCGGACCAGCATCCCCGCCGCCTTGCCGTGGGCCTTCGCGACGGCCGCCACGTGGTCCAGCACCTGGATGAAGGCAGGGTGCCCGAACTCGCCGGGGATGCCCATCTCGTGGCTGAGGTCTGCAGGGCCGACGAACAGCACGTCCACGCCGTCGATGGCGGCCAGCTCATCGGCTGCGGCCACCGCCGCCCTCGACTCCACCTGGAACACGCCCAGCACCCGCTCGCTGATGGAGGCGATGTCCGGATGGGCCACGGTCGCATACCCCGCACCGCGCGTCCCTGCCGCCACGCCGCGGATCCCCGCCGGCGGATAGCGCATCCAGGACACCGTCTCGCGCATGTCGGCAGCCGTCTCCAGGCGCGGGATCATCAGCCCGTCGGCACCCAGGTCGAGGATCCGGCCCACGCGCATCCGCTCGCTCGAGACCACGCGCACGACCGCTGCCGTCGGCGTCGCCTGGATTGCGACCAGCTGCGCCAGGAGCTCGGCCTGAGTGGCCATACCGTGCTCGAGATCGACCAGGGCCCAGTCGTACCCGGCCCGGGCCACGATCTCCGCGGACACGATGGAACCGAGGTTCACGAACAGGCCGATCGTGGGCTCACCCGCGAGCACGCGGCGGCGGAGGCTGGCGCGGGGAGGAGCGGACGTGGCGGGGGGAACGGGTGCGGTCGTCATGCGCAGATGATGCCCGACCGGGTCGCTGCCTTGCGCGCACGCCACCCTTCGGGCATCGTGGGCGGCCACGCGGCGACGAGGGAGGCTCAATGGGGCGGACGATCCTGATCGTGGACGACGAGCAGCACATCCGGCTGCTGATCGAGCAGACGCTCGAGGAGCTGCTCGACGAGGGCGTCGAGCTGTACACGGCCGCGAACGGTGACGAGGCGCTCACCGCAATCCGCGCCCAGCACCCGGACCTGGTGTTCCTGGACCTGATGATGCCGGGGCGCAACGGCCTCGAAGTGTGCCGGGCGGTCCGGGCCGACCCCGGGACCGCACGCACGCACATCGTCCTCCTGACGGCCAAAGGCCAGGCCCACGACCGGGAGGAGGGGCTCGCCGCAGGCGCCGACGACTACCTGACCAAGCCCTTCGACCCCGATGCCCTGCTGGCGCTCGCCAGGCGCGTGCTGGGGTCGGCATGAGCGAGCTGCGCAGGCTCATCGTCCGCCACCGTCACGTTGGGCCGATGGTGTCGGCCCTGCTCGCCGGGATCGACGCGGCCGTGACGATCCGCGACGCGACCGGTGGCGTGATCCTCGAACGGGGCGGCCCGGCCGGTACGGGACCCACGGATCCCGACGTCCGGCAGGACGTCACCGTGGACGGCGAGGTGCTGGGCTGGGTTGAGGGTGGTCGTCCTGCGCGCGGGGTCGCTGCCGTGCTGGCATACGCGGCCGCCCGAGAGCGCGACAAGCGGGCGCTGGCCAACGAGGCCCTCGAACGCTACCGGGAGCTGTCCCTGATCTATGACCTCGCCGCGACGATCGGCGGGTCCGACACCGTGGATCCTGTGGTCCAGACCGCGGTCGCCGAGCTCTCGCGCCTCCCCCACGACGCGCGCGGGTTCCTGCTCCTGGCCGACGGCGAGACACTGCGCGCGGCGGCCGGCTCGGACGGCGAGGGTGGACCGCTGGCAACCGCCCGCGTGGGCGTGGGCATCGTGGGCACCGCGGCGGCCACCGGTGGCGCGGAGCTGGTCGAGGACGCCGCCACGGACGCGCGGGCGACGGACGCCGAGCGTGCCGGCGGGAGCATCGTGGTGGCGCCGCTGCGGGCCGGCGGGATCACGTTGGGCGTCGTGGGCGCCACCGCCACCGGCGGGCCATTCCGCTCCGCGGACCTGAAGGTCGTGACGGCGATCGCCGCGCTCGCCGGCCCGGCGATCGGCAGGGCGATGGGCATCGGCGGGAGCGCGGCCGGTGCCGGCGACGGGGCGGAGCCCTGAGCTTCCGGCCGGACCGGTCCGACGCGGGGGCGCGCACCGACCGACGCGAGGCCCGGGCGGGGCGATCGGCGGTGCTGGAGGAGCGCCTGCGTCGCCGCCTCGCGGAGCTGTCGGGCATCAACGCGATCGGAATCGTCCTGGCCTCCACCCACGACCCTGATCGCCTCATAGAGCAGGGCCTGGCGGAGATCGTCGCGGGCCTGGGGTTCGAGCGGGGCGTCATCGCACTGGTCGATCCGGCGGCGGGCGTGATCTGGGGCTGTCGAGTGGCCGGAGGGCCGCCGGGCCTGGGGCTGCTGGTCGCGGACCTCGTCGTTGACCTGGGTGACGAACAGGCAGCGCCGGCGCGGCTCGCCCGGGCGGACGGACCCCTGCTGTTCCACGATGCGGCTGGCGAGGGAGGGGAGGCAAACCGGCGTCTCGCGGCCGTCCTGGGCTCGTCTGCCTTCGTGGGCACGCCGATGGTGACCCAGGGCCGGGTGGTGGGCGTCCTCATCGTCAACGACACGCGCGATGGCCGGGCCCTGGAGCCCGCCGACGGCCCGTTGCTGTACACCGTGGGATCGCTGCTCGCGGGGGCGCTGGAATCGGCTCGGCTCAAGGTGGAGCTCGAGGCCCAGAACCGGGCCCTTGAGGCCCGGGTCGCCGAGCGCACGAAGGACCTCCTGGCGGCGATGACGGAGGCCCAGGGGGCGAGGGCGGCCGCCGAGCTGGCCAACGAGGCCAAGAGCCGCTTCCTCGCCAACGTCTCCCACGAGCTCCGGACGCCGCTAACCTCGGTGGTCGGGTTCGCGAAGCTCAACCGGCGACGGCTGGACGAGGTGATCATCCCGGTCGTGCCACGCGACGACCCGAAGGTCGACCGGGCGACCCGACAGGTGGGCGACAACCTCGCGATCATCGTGGAGGAGGGCGAGCGGCTCACGGGACTGATCAACGATCTGCTCGACCTCGCCAAGATCGAGGCCGGCCGTCTCGAATGGCGGATGGCCGCGCTCCGGCTCGAGGAGGTCGTCAGGCGGGCGCTCGCCACGACCTCCGCACTGTTCGAGGTGAGCGGCGTCACGCTCGCGATCCACATCGAGGACGGCCTGCCGGAGGTGGTCGGGGACGCCGACCGCCTCGTCCAGGTGGTCGTCAACCTCGTCTCCAACGCGGTCAAGTTCGCCCCTGGCGGGACCGTCACCGTGACCGTGGACACCGGCGCGGACCCGGCAGCGGACCCCGGCGCCGTCCAGGTCGTCGTGGCGGACACCGGGCGGGGCATCCCTGCATCAGACCTGGAGCGGATCTTCGAGCCGTTCCGTCAGTCTTCGGACACGCTGCCGGATGGTCCCCGGGGCACGGGGCTGGGCCTTCCGATCGCTCGTCAGATCGTGCGCGCCCACGGCGGCGAGCTGGAGGTCCGGTCCATGCCCGGCGAGGGCAGTGCGTTCTCGTTCAGGATCCCGGCCCGGGAGCCCTGAACCGCCGCACCAAGGGCGGCGGTGCATCGTGGCAACTGCCACGAGGGTCCGGGGTGCACCAGTACCTTGGGGCCATGCCCAGAGCGCCTTAAGGCGGACTACCGTCGGGTTCCGACTCAGGGGCGCGCCCATGCCGACCCCGGAACGCAAGGTGAAGGAACCCGGACATGACGACCATGAAGTACGCCGCGCAGCGCGCGATCATGTTCCTCGGCACGATGGCCGCGTTCGCGTTCGTCATCGGCGGGGCCAAGCGCTGGTAGTCAGATCGACCTCGCACACGGCCGAGGCCTGAGCCGCCGGGGGCCCACCCGGCGGCTCTTGGATTCCCGGGAGGCCCCGGACGCGCTGATCCGCCGCCTCAGCCCCGGCCGCGCTCCCGCCACAGGTTCCGGAGCAGGAACGAGACGTTGGCGGGCCGCTCGGCCAGGCGGCGCATGAAGTACGGATACCACTGCGAGCCGAACGGCACGTAGGTGCGGACCCGCCAGCCCGCACCTGCCAGCTGCTCCTGGATGTCGCGACGGACCCCGTAGAGCATCTGGAACTCGAAGGCGTCGCGGGCGATCCCCTCGGCTGTCGCGACCTCGACGGCGCGCTTGATCAGGCGCACGTCATGGGTCGCCAGCGCCGGGTAGCTGCCGGCGCGCATGAGCCGCAGCATCTGGCGCTCGTACGCCTCGTCGACCTCGGCCTTCTCCTGGTAGGCGACCGATGCCGGCTCCTTGTACGCACCCTTGCACAGGCGCACGCGGCCACCGGCCTCGATGATCGCCTCGACGTCCCGGTCGCTGCGACGCAACGCCGACTGGATCACGAGGCCCACGTCGGCACCGCTGGTGTCGGCCGGCCGCACGTCACGCCACAGGTCGATGGTGCGATCCGTGGCCGTGTGGTCCTCCATGTCGATGCGCACGAACGCCCCGACCTCGACGGCCTTGGCCACGATCGAGCCGATGGTCTCTCTGGCGAGCCCCGGGTCGATCGCCAGGCCCATCTGGGTGGGCTTGAGCGACACGTTCCTGTCGAGGTCCGTTGCAGCGAGGGCGTCCAGGACGGCGACGTAGCGGGCCGCGGCGGCGCGGGCGTCGGCCTCGGCCGTCACGGATTCGCCCAGGACGTCCACCGTGGTGCCCATGCCCAACTCGTACAGGCGACGGATCGCCGGCAGTGCCTCGTCGAGGGTCTCGCCGCAGATAAAGCGGCGAACCATCGGCCGGGTGATTGGCACCTGCGTGGCCAGCCTCCCCAGCGACTTGCGATGTGACAGGGTCAGGAGCGTCGAGCGCATCGCACGCTCGGCAGCATCGCTTACGGTGGACTTGGCGGGCATTGGTCCCTCGGGGGGTCAGTCGGCGGGGTCGGCGGGCTGGCCGCCATAGGAGGCGTCCAGCTCCGCGATGAGCGGGGCTTCGTCGCGACGGCTCAGGGACGCGTAGACGAGGTGCCCGGCGATGGCCAGGGTCCACAGCAGCGCGGCCGGCACGAGGAAGCTGGCAACGATCGGCGGGCCGACCCCGCCGCCATCCACCAGGTCGATGACGCCCAGCATGCCCGCCAGCCACAGCAGGAACGCACCGGCGGCGTAGCCGAGGGTCATCACGGACATCATCCCCAGCGGGCGGCCGAAGGAGATGGCGGCGATCCGTGGCGCGTCCGGCGGGTAGAAGTACGCGGCCTCCAGCCGGTGGGCCACGAGCACGTCACGCCCCATGCTGGCGTTGATGGTCCGCTCGAGGTACTCGGCGTGTCGACGCGCGAACACCGTGTAGTAGAAGAGGTACCCGGTCTCCAGGAACGCGAACGGCACCAGGAACGGGACCGCGATCACGGCTGCCGGGAAGACCTGGGCCCCGGCGATGACGAGCAGCGCCAGCGTCAGCAGCAGGTAGGTCCGGATCCGCTCGAAAAACCGTTCCGAGTAGCCGAACAGCATGCCGCGCATGCGGGCGAGCTGGTCGACGAGGAGTCGCAGCTCCTCCTTGTCGGGCGCCGAGGGACGGCCGGCGTCGGCCGCGTGGGTATCCATCCCGGCGAGGATAGCGTCAGCGCCGCGTGCCGGAAGGGAGGCTCGGCCGTAGATTCCGGGCCATGCGGTCCGGGCCTTCGGGTCGACTGCCAGACCAGCTGCGCCTGACTTCAGGCGCCGGTCTCGCCGCCTGGCTTCCTCTTCGGCTTGTCGCCGGTCGCGAGCTGGGCCTCCATCTGGTCGCCCAACTCCACGGTGCGCCGGAACGCGGCCCAGACCGCCTCGGACAGGACGGTGCGGAGGCGGCCGGACTCCAGCTCGTGGATCGCGGCGGCGCTGGTGCCGGCGGGCGAGGTGACCATGTTGCGAAGCACCGCCGGATGGTCGCCCGACTGCTTGGCGAAGCGGGTGCTGCCCTCGAGCGTCTCGATCACGAGGTCGTGCGCGATGTGACGCGGGAAGCCGAGGTGCACCGCCGCGTCGATCAGTGCCTCCATGACGAGGAAGACGTACGCCGGGCCGGTGCCCGAGACGGCGGTCGCCATCGCAACCCACTTCTCGTCCTCGACCTCGAGCTCTGCACCGAGGGCCCCCAACAGCGTCCTCGCCTGGGAGCGCTGGTCACCGGTCGTGGCCGGCGTCGCGTACCAGACGGTCATGCCGCTGCCGATCCGGGCCGGGGTGTTGGGCATCGCACGGACGACCTGGTCATGGCCGAGCGTCGTCACCAGCACGCTGGTCGTGGGCCCCGCCAGCACCGACAGCACCAGCTGGCCACGGCGCAGCTTGGGCCCGATCTCGCGACCCACCCGTGCCAGCATCTGGGGCTTCACCGCCAGGATGATCACGTCGGCGTGCTCGACTGCCTCCACGTTGGAGGCAGCGACGCGGATCCCGTGTGTGCTGGCCAGCGCGGCGCGCCGGTCGGCACGTGGATGGCTGGCAACCACCTGGTCCGGCGCGACGAGGTTGCCACGCAGCAGGCCTGCGATCATGGCCTCGGCCATGACGCCGGAGCCGACGGTTGCAATGGTCCGATCAGCGAGGGGCGACATCGCGGCGGAGGATACCACCGCGGATCTGCGGGTCCCGCGGCCCGCGTGCTCAGCGAGCGGTCGCGACGGCCGTCAGGAAGAAGCGCCCGGTCGTGGTGATGTCCACGTCGCGGAAGCCCGCACGGCGCAGCGCGGCCTCGATCAGGTCGGGTGCATGCCACGACCACGAGGTCCCGGCGGGCGGGCCGCCTGCAGGATCGGGCCGGAGGTCGATGACGGCCAGCCTTCCCCCGGGCCGCAGGCGCGAATGGAGTGAGGCGGCCGCGGGATCCAGGCCCGCACCCCGGACGCGGCCAAGCAGGAACGCCGCCACGACGGCGTCCGCGCTGAGCGGCGCGACCCCGCCGGGCGGGATGGCCCACGGATCCGCGACATGCAGGTGGGCACGCAGCCGGTGGGCGACGAGCCGGTCGCGGGCCCGGTCGAGCGCCTCACCGTCGGCATCGAACGCGTGGAGGTCCCCGCGCTCCGCCAGCAGCGGCGAGAAGAAGCCGACCCCGGCCGCCGGCTCGACGATCGCTCCCGTCAGCCCCAGGCCGTCGAGCCAGCGGGTGACCATGTCCAGCTCGGCCGCCCAGGCGACGTCGTGGACTGAGCCTCGCTCGAAGGCCCCGCGACGCAGGAACCAGTCGTCCGGGAAGGCCGGCGCCGGGGCCGGTGGGGGCGTATGCACCGTGTCGCCCAGACCCGCGGCCGGGAGTGGCAGCGCCGGTGCGGTCGTGGCTTCGGGCGGCGCTGACGCGGCCGTCGCCGCGCGAGCCGCGCGAGCCGCCATGCCAGCCCTGAGCCTGCCCCGCAGGAACGGGTTCTGTCCGGCCCGGCCCAGGCACGCAGGGCAGAGTCGGGCCCACCCCTCGAGATCCTCGGGGCCACTGGTCGTCCATGCGTCACCGCACCACAGGCAGTCGAAGCGAGCGCGGAAGGTCATCGTGTCCTGATCGACCTTCGGGATCAGCGGGCCCGGGCCCAGCTGTCGGGCAGCGCCATCCCGTCGAACGCCGCCGGATCGATGAGCTCGGCCAGGACCTCGATGCCGTCGATCACCCGTGGCCCGGGACCGGTGAATGCACCGCCGTCAACGACGAACGCGCGATCCTCCCGCACGGCACGCAGCTCCGACCACGCGGCCGGTCGCGGGAGCGCTTCCCATGCCTCGAGCGCGGCGTGCAGGTTCCGGCCCCCGGGCACGAGCACCAGGACCTCGGGGTCGACCTCGCGGACGGCCTCCCACGTGGTGGGCAGCGACCGCTCGCCGGCCCGGCCAAGCAGCTCCCAGCCACCGGCGAGCCGGACCTGGTCGGGGATCCAGCGGCCCGCGGCAGTCGGCGGGACGACGGACTCGAGCACCACGACGCGTGGCGGCAGAAAGCCGTGGTCGCGACGTCCAACGACGACCTCCTGCAGGGCCTGCAGCCGTTCCCGCAGGCCCTCGACGACCCCCATCGCCTCGTCCTCGGCCTCGGTCATGGCGCCGACGGCCGAGATCCCGTTGAGGACACCCTCGACCGACACCGGCGCGATCGTGAGCACGGACGGCGGGCTCTCGCCCGTCGCAAGCACATCCTCGACCTGCCGCCCACCAATCACGCCATCCTCGCTGCGCCCCACGAGCACGAGCTCGGGCTCACTCAGCCGGAGTGCATCGCGATCGAGCCGATCGCCGCCTCCATCGCCGCCAGCGCGCGTCAACACGGGCGGGTCGCCGACATTCGCGGGAAGCTCGCAGCGGTGGGTCACGCCGGCCAGCTCCTCACCCAGGCCCAGGGCAAGGACGATCTCGGTGGCGGCAGGCAGCAGGGAGACGATACGCACCCGGCCAGTCTACGGGCCGCGGGTCACCCGGTCCGTTCGGGGATCCGCGGACATGAAACGGCCCCGCAACAGTGCGGGGCCGTGACGTCGATCGAGTCCCCCTGGATCGCAGCCCGTGCCGCGATCTGGTGGGTACGGAGGCCTCAGGCAGGCTTGAGCTCGTCGAGCGCGACCCGGGCCGCGGCCTTGTCCGTGAACCACAGTGCCTCGATCGGGGTGTAGCCGGCCCACTCCGGGGGCAGGCTCTCCTCCGGGAAGATGGCGTTGACCGGGCACTCGGGCTCGCAGGCACCGCAGTCGATGCACTCGTTGGGGTCGATGAACAGCTTGCGATCGACGCCTTCGTCATAGTGGATGCAATCCACCGGGCACACGGACACGCATGCGGTGTCCATGACGTCGACACAAGGCTCGGCGATGACGTACGTCACGGTATTGGGGTCTCCTGATATCTGGTCCGCGGCGAGGGCGCGCAGCAATCCACGCACCGCTGGCTAGCCTACCACCGGGCGTCCCGAGCCCGACGCGGGCGTGCGTCACGGACGCCGCGTGACCACCGGCCGGTGTCAGCCGCCCGGTGAGCCCGTCGGCAGGGGCCGGTTGGCCGCGAGCGGCGCGCCGGCATCGTCCACGAATTGAACCGGCACGACCATGCCCTTGGCCCAGTGGCCGGGAATGTGGCAGCCCACGAACCAGCCGCCGGGTGCCGTCGCCGCGTCCGCGGGCACGGTCCAGGTCACGTCCAGCCGCTGGCCCGACCCGACAACGATCCGGACGCCGTCGAAGCCCTCGGGGTCCGACACCAACGGTGTCGCGCCGGGCGGATGGCCGGCGGTCGCCGCCTCTGCCGTCTCCCACGCCAGCTGGTCGTCCATGCTGCCGAGCACGGCCTCGTGGATCGCGAGGCCGCCGTTGATCACATGCAGGAGCACGGTCTCGCCCGGCACGAGGTCGACCGCCTGCGGAACGTAGGTGTAATCGCGGGCCACGATGTTGACCTCACGCGGGGCGCCGCTCGTGCCCGGGGCGATCGGCGGCGTGGCGACGGGCGCGGATTCCGCACAGGACGCCACGGCCACCGCGAACACGGCAACCAGGAGGCGGGACGTCCAGGACGAGCGTGACCTGCACTGCATGCGCCAATGATGCGGGAGGATGCCCGAATCGGGCCCCGATCAGTGCGATCCCGGGCGGGCCTGCATCCCCGTTCGGTTCGATCTGCGGCGCACCGGGTCTGCGCCGATCGTTCCTACCAGCGGCGGCCGTGAGGGCACGGGCCTGCCGTCTCCGGCGTCACCATCGCTTGGCTCCGACGACCAGAAGGGCGAATGCGGCCAGCGTCGGGCCCGTGACGGTGATGGCGACCCCGAGGGCACGCCGGGCACGCGAGAGCACCTGATCCTCCTGGCCCGCCGGGCGGGCACTCCGATCCCATCGCCGTCGACCCTGCCGGGTGCCCTCGGCCGAAGACTGGGAGACGGAGTCTCGCGCACGCCACTTACGCGCGACTTATCTCATTGCCAGTTCGGCAGCAAGGTGAGGCGAGGCGTGCCAGTCGCCCGCGCGAATCCCTCGTGGCGTCGGGCATGCCGCGATCGTGGGTCTTGACGCGGCGTTGCCCCACACTGTTGATCGCACCCAGCGAGGGACATCGAGCGTCCGACCGCCAGCGCTCGAAGAGGTCGATGGCAGACAGGGAGACGTCGATGCGTCAGGTGGGTCGGATCGGATGGGCCGGGCTGGCGATCTCGGGCGTGGCCACTGGCCTCGGGTTGCTGATGGCCGCGGGATCCGCATTGGCTGTCGGGGATTGGGATCTTGCGCCCCAACCCTGGATCGGAATCGGGATGACCTTGATCGTTGTTGGTCTGGCGGGCGCGGCGTGCTTTGGCCTCCTGCTCGACGCCATCGAGCCGATCGGGTGGTGGCGCCTCCTCGCGCTGCCGCCGGCCCTGCTCGTCGGAGGCTTCTGGGCCTTCGTTCTCACCTTCGGCCTTCCGACGACGGGCGGCACGGAATTTGACGTGAGGACGATCCTCTACACGCTGCCGATGGTGATGACGGTGCTGGTGATCGCCACCTTTGCGCTGGCCCTGCCCGCCGTGGCAGGTCGGCGCCCCGTCGATGGTCGCTGACCCGCACGCTCCGCCGGGTGTCAGCGCCCCCTCGTATCCCGAACCACGGAACGGGCGGCGGCATTGGCGGACCCGAGCCGCCATCGGGCCGCTCAATGCTGCCCGCGAGTCACCTGAGGATCGAAACCAGACCCATACAGCGTGGCGAAGTGCCCCGAAGTGCCCCTTGGCGGTCCCTGCCACGCTCGCCGAATGCCGATCCGATCTATAGATGCATCAGCGTGGCGGGTCCGAGCGCGGCCCGACACCTGTGGGGATCGAACCGATGCCACGCTCGCGCGCCCAGGCTATATCAGCCGCGGTCACATCCCCTGGGGTTCGTAGGCGGGGTCGAGGTACGTGTCGGGGTCGTCCTTGAACTCGAGCAGGCATCCCTTGCCACAGAACCAGTACGTCTCGCCCTCGTGCTCCAGCGACAGCTTCGACGTCTCCGTGTCGACATCCATGCCGCAGACCGGGTCCTTCGCGATCGCCATCTGGTGCTCCTCGCCAGCTTGGGGGTTGGGTGGTCGGCCCCGAGGCTAGCGCAGGTACGACGGATCGGCCGAACGGCCCTTCCCGCGGCGACGTCGCACAGGAGTAGCATCGCCGGACATGGATGCGCTGCCGACCCCCACCGACCCGCGTGACGCCCTGCTTGCCGAGCGAGCCCGCGTGCTCGAGGAGGTTGCCGACAACACGGTCGAGGCTCCGGGTCAGATGACCTACGGCTCCCAGGCCGCCGCCGCGACGCACGTCTTCGAGCAGCAGCGGGACCTGGCGCTCCTCGATCACAACCGCCAGCACCTGGCCGCCATCGACGCCGCCCTCGAGCGGCTCGACGCCGGGTCCTACGGCTTCTGCACGTCGTGTCGGCAGCCTATCCCGCAGGAACGTCTGGACGCCCTGCCGTGGACCGCGCTGTGCATCGATTGCTCGCGGGCCGCCCGGCGCCGATGACCGAGCCGCGTCCCCTGCCGGCCCTCGTCGGACTGTCCGAGATCCGCGCGGCTGCCGCAATCCTGCGCAGGGTCACCGTTCGCACTCCGCTGGTCCCGTTCGGACGGCCAGAGCGGCGACAGTGGCTCAAGGCAGAGTCCCTGCAACCCATCGGCGCATTCAAGCTGCGCGGGGCCTATGTCGCCGCTGCATCGCTGACACCCGACGAGCGGGCGCGCGGACTGATCACGTACTCCTCCGGAAACCACGCCCAGGGCGTTGCGCGAGCGGCCCTCCTGTTCGGGGTACCGGCGGTGATCGTGATGCCGTCCGATGCACCGGCGCTCAAGAGCGCGCGGGTCCAGGCCGACGGCGCCCAGGTCGTGGTCGTGGGCACGGCGTCCGAGGAGCGCCAGCGCGTCGCCGAGGAGCTTGCCACTGCCCGTGGCCTGGCGATGATCCCGCCGTACGACGACCCGCGCATCGTCGCCGGCCAGGGCACGGCGGGCCTCGAGATCGCCGAGGACATGCCGGACGTGGCCGCCGTGCTGGTTCCTATCGGCGGCGGAGGACTTGCGAGCGGGGTCGCGGCCGCTATCAAGGGGCTGCTGCCCGGCACCCGCGTCATCGGGGTGGAGCCGGAGCTGGCCGCCGACGCCCGGGACTCGCTCGCGGCAGGGCGGATCGTCGCCTGGCCGGCCGAGGAGGTGAGCAGGACGATCGCGGACGGGACGCGCACCCAGTCCATCGGGCTCCTGAACTTCGCCCACCTCTCGACACAGCTGGACGCCGTAGTCACCGTGTCCGAGGCGGAGATCGCGGCCGCCGTGCGCCTCGCGGCCGAAGAGGCGCGCCTGGTGGTCGAGCCGTCGGGAGCCCTGGTGGTGGCGGCCATGCGGTTCCACGCCGCGGAGGCGGGCCTGGACCAACTGGATGGGCCGATCGTGGGCGTGGTCTCGGGTGGGAACGTGGACCCGGACCGCTACCTGGCCTATCTCGAGGCACCCGTCCCGCCCGAGGGCTAGACCTGACGGGTCGTCAGGGGACGCCGGGCCCGCCGTCCCCTGACGCCGCGGCCGCCTCCGCGGCACGTCGCTCCGCCAGGCGCGCCTCACGCTCCCGGATGGCGGCGCGCGCTCCCTCGAGCCGCCGGTCCTCGCCCACCGATCGCCGCTCCTCATCCCGCGCCCAGACCAGCATCAGCAGGATCACGGCGCCGATGAACACGAAGTCCCCGCCCAACCACATGACCCCTCCGGCGATCTGCTGGTCCTCGAGCGGCGTTGGCCCCCACGCGCGGATCGTCGTCACGTAGTGGTTGTAGAGCGGGATCGTGGACATGTAGATCGCGAGGGCGAGGAACGTGTTCTGCGGCATCTGCAGGCCCACGTAGAGCACCTTGGCCGCGGGTCGCATCCGCCACGGCGAGGGGTCCGGGCCGACGATCGGCCACCAGAACAGCAGCGCCGCCGAGAGGAACAGGGCGTGCTCGAGCCGGTGCACGAGCTCGTTCTCGAGCGAGACGTCGAACAGGGGCGAGAAGTGGGCCCCCCACATCACCATGGCGAACACCAGCCAGGACACGACTGGGAAGGAGAGGAACCGGACCACCCTCGAGTGGAGCAACGGGAAGATCCAGCGGTTGCGCGTCGCGGGCGCGGAGGCCCGGAGCAGGAGCGTGATCGGTCCCGCGTACAGGAGCAGGACCGGCGCCACCAGGGTCAGCAGCATGTGCTGGACCATGTGGATCCAGAACAGCGTCGTGTCATAGCGCTCGATCCCGGAATCCAGCGCCACCAGGACGGCCAGCACGCCGAGGACCCATCCCCACGTCCGCTTCCCGGCCACGGGGTTGGCCGGGTGCTCGCGATTGACCTTGCGCACGCCGGCCCGCCACAGCAGCAGGGCCACGATCGCGGGCAGCCAGACCAGCGGATCGCCGGACCATTCCAGGGCGAGGTTCAGCGCGTCCGGCGGCACGTCGGGCGTCGAGCCGCCGTGTGCCAGCGCACCGGGAGCGAAGGCGAGCGTGCCCGCGAGGGCGAGCGTGCCCGCGAGGATCGGCGGGGCGGCCAGCAGCGTCGCGCACCGGGGTCGCGCGAGGGGTCGCGAGGGTTCGGGGGTCACGTGCGCATTCTCGCCCGAATCGCACCAGATGCGACGATGTGACGTCTGGCAGGGGTAGGGCTGGCAAATGGCCCCCCGCTGTCGGGACCTTCGGGTATGATGCGCGCGTCCGGCGCCCCCGGCCCCTGGAGGCGCGCGTCCCCGGACAACCGGAACCTTCCTTATCCGGGCTCGTCCATGGCCCGGCCGACACCGCTCGAGGAACCCGATGTCGATGCCCTCCCGGTCCAGGACGGGGTCAGGCCCTATCGTCGCCGGACTGATCATCGTCGTGGTCATCGCGATCACGATCGCTGTGCTCATGACCGCGGGCGTCACGCCCCAGCAGGCGTGGGACAGCTTCTTCCCCGTGGACGGCTCCACACCCGTCACGGACCGCGGTGTTGCCACGCGAGAGCTGTACAACATCGTCTTCTACATCGCGGTCGCCATCTTCGTCCTGGTCGAGGGGCTCATCGTGTACTCGGTCTTCCGCTTCCGCCGGAAGCCCGGGGACGACACCCTGCCGCCGCAGACCCACGGCAACAACCTGGTCGAGGTCATCTGGACGGCGATCCCCACCGTGATCGTCCTGGTCCTGTTCTTCATGTCCTGGCAGACCCTCAACACCGTCGACGCTGTGACCAGGAGCGACGTGCACGTGCGGGCCGTCGCGGCACGCTTCCAATGGCAGTTCGACTACCTCGACGCCAACGGGGAGGTGCTGTTCACGCAGGCACTGCCCGTGGGCGAGGACGGCGGGCTGGTGCTACCGGTTGGGGAGCCCGTCCACATCTCGCTTCGCAGCCCCGACGTGATCCACGCCTTCTACGTCCCCAAGTTCCTGTTCAAGCGGGACGTCATCCCGGGCAAGGAGAACACCTTCGACTTCACCGTGGAGGAGCCCGGCACCTACCGCGGCCAGTGCGCCGAGCTGTGCGGCCCGTTCCACGGCTCGATGATCTTCGAGGTCAACGCCAGGCCGAAGGCGGACTTCGATGCGTGGATGGCCGCGAAGATCGCCAAGGCGAACGCCACACCGGCGCCCCTGCCATCCGGCGAGGCCGCGGGTCCCGTCGCCGAGCTCAGCGCCCTGAACATCGAGTTCTCGACGGACACCCTCCAGGCACCGGCCGACCAGCCGTTCGTGATCCATTTCAAGAACGATGACGACGGCGTGCCCCACAACGTGGAGATCAAGGACGCGTCGGGTGCACCGCTCTACACCGGCGAGATCATCACCGGCGTGTCCGAGATCAACTACAGCGTGTCGGCCCTCGCGGCTGGCACCTACCCGTTCGTGTGCACGGTCCATCCGAACATGACCGGCACCCTGACGGTCCAGTAAGGGAGCACGGGATGGCCACAACGACCCTGAACCCCGCCGCTCCCGCCGCCCGGAGCGGACTCTACGAGTGGCTCACGACCACGGACCACAAGAAGATCGGGATCCTGTACCTGATCAACTCGATGCTGTTCTTCGTGGCCGGCGGCCTCCTCGCCCTCCTCGTCCGCGTGGAGCTCGCCCAGCCGGGGCTCCAGGCCGTGGACGAGGCGTTCTACAACCAGGCGTTCACGATGCACGCCTCGTTCATGCTGTTCCTGTTCATCATCCCGATCCTTGCGGGCTTCGGGAACTACGTCGTGCCGCTCCAGATCGGGGCACCGGACATGGCGTTCCCCCGGATCAACGCCCTGTCGTTCTGGCTGCTGCCGCTCGGCGGTCTCCTCATGGCCTCGGGCTTCCTGACCTCGGGTGGCGCGGCGGCCGCGGGCTGGACGGAGTACCCACCACTCTCGGGCGCCCAATACGCGGGCACCGGCACGGACCTTTGGATCATGGGCCTGACCCTCATCGGGACGAGCTCCATCCTGGGCGCCGTGAACTTCCTGGTCACGATCTTCAAGATGCGCGCCCCGGGCATGACGCTGTTCCGGATGCCGATTCTGGTCTGGACCGTGCTGGTCACGAGCGTGCTCATCCTCATGGCGACCCCGGTCCTCACCAGTGCCCTGATCATGCTGTTCATCGACCGCAACTACGGCGGGCACTTCTTCGACCCGGCCAACGGCGGCAGCGCGGTGCTCTACCAGAACGTGTTCTGGTTCTACTCGCATCCCGCGGTCTACATCATGATCCTGCCGGCGATGGGGATCATCAGCGAGATCCTGCCGGTCTTCTCGCGCAAGCCTCTGTTCGGCTACAAGGCATTCGTGTTCGCGACGGCGGCGATCGGCGCCCTCGGGTTCTCCGTCTGGGCCCACCACATGTTCACGACCGGCGCGGTGTTCCTGCCGTTCTTCAGCCTGATGACGTTCCTGATCGCGGTGCCGACGGGCGTCAAGATGTTCAACTGGATCGCCACGATGTGGCGCGGCCAGCTGACGTTCGCTACGCCGATGCTGTACGCGGTGGGCTTCCTGACGCTGTTCCTGATCGGCGGCCTCAACGGCGCGTTCTCCGCGGCGGTCCCGGTGGACTTCGCGCTCCACGACACCTACTGGGTGGTCGCGCATCTCCACTACGTCCTGTTCGGCGGCTCCGTGTTCGGGGTCTTCGCTGGCATCTACTACTGGTTCCCCAAGATGACCGGCCGGATGCTCAACGAGGGCCTCGGCAAGCTCCAGTTCGTGCTCATGTTCATCGGGTTCAACCTCACCTTCTTCCCGATGCACCAGCTGGGCCTGGCAGGCATGCCGCGCCGCATCGCCGACTACGCCAGCACGGCCGGCTGGAGCGAGCTCAATCTGGCCGCCACGATCGGCGGCTTCGTCATCGCGTTCTCCATGCTGCCGTTCTTCTGGAACGTGCTGATCTCGCTGCGTAACGGCAAGGTCGCCGGCCCCGATCCGTGGGAGGCCAACACGCTCGAGTGGGCGACATCCTCGCCGCCGCCCGCCTACAACTTCGACCACCTGCCCGAGATCCGCTCGGAGCGCCCGGTCTTCGACGCCCGGTACGGCCGGACGGCCGCGCACTGAGGGGACGACGATGACTTCCGACGCCACGACCCTGACCGCGGCCACCGCAGAGCACCACGCCGTCGACACGCATGGCGGCGGGATGGGCAACCCCGTCCTGGGAATGCTGCTGTTCATTGCCAGCGAGGTGATGTTCTTCGCGGGCCTGTTCGCCGCGTACTTCAGCATCCGGGCCGGCTACACGGAGGTCGTCAACGGCGTGGCGGCGCACGTGTGGCCGCCGTCGGCCTACGAGGGCCTGCTCAATCCCTTCCAGCTCACCACCGAGTCCGGCAGCCTCAACCTGATCCTGCCGGCCACGATCATCCTGGTCCTGTCCTCGGTCACCTGCCAGATGGGCGTGTGGGCGATCCGCAGGGACGACCGGACGGGGTTCACCCGCGCGTTCATCGTGACATTCGTCCTGGGCGTCATCTTCCTCCTGCTCCAGGCCTTCGACTACAGCGTCCTGATGCACGAGGGCCTCACGATGGGGGCCACGACCTTCGGCACGACCTACTTCACCCTGACGGGCTTCCACGGGGCGCACGTCTTCGGGGGTGTGCTGATGCTGGGGGTGGTGGTATACCGGGGCATGGCAGGCCAGTTCTCTGCCCGCCACCACGACATGGTCGAGGCGACGTCGCTCTACTGGCACTTCGTGGACGTCGTCTGGATCCTGTTGTTCTCGATCCTCTACCTGCTGTAGCGCGAGATGAGCCTCCCGATGAAGCCCCGGCGCGCCGCCCTGATCGGCATCATCTTCGTGGTGATCGCGGTCTTCTACTGGGCGTTCACACAGCTCGTGGACCCGTATCTCGTGGACCTGACGGGGGTCACCCTGCTCCTCGCCCTCGGGGGTGCCACGGCGCTGATGGCCTACGTCCTGGTCGTGGGTCTCAAGCAGCAGAGCTGATGCAGCCACGATGATCGAGGAGCTCTGGTCGGGTCTCATCGCGCTGACCGAACCGTTCGTCGTCCCCGACTGGGGTGCGCTGATCCTGCTCATCCCGATCGGCCTTGCCCTGCTCGTCTTCGGCTACATCGCGTGGCTGGCCTACCGGTTCGCCACGGCCGGGCCCAAGCGACGCGGCAAGGGACGAATCGCTCCCAGGACCCCGTCCGGGATCCACATGCCCGGGCCGTCGTTCGCGCCGGTGCTGGGCGCCATCGGCGCCTTCTTCATGGTGTTCGGCATGGTCGCGGGTGGCATCTGGCTCGCCGTCGGGGCGCTGATCCTGATGATCACGCTGCTCTTCT
This sequence comes from uncultured Chloroflexia bacterium, assembly GCA_963713975.1. Lineage (GTDB taxonomy): Bacteria > Chloroflexota > Limnocylindria > Limnocylindrales > CSP1-4 > CAIXZV01. The sequence continues at coordinate 1,824,299 of OY970218.1, read as the reverse complement.
GGGGCCGCGAGGCGCTGCGCGACTACGACCACATCACGGACGCGGGAGGCGGGCAGGTCGCGATCGGCGCCCTGCCGGCGCCGATGGGCACGCCGCCTGCGGGCGTCCACATCCCGCCGCCGTCGTTCCGGCCGCTGCTGGTCTCCGTCGCGATGTTCGCCATGGTCGCGGGCATGGTCATCGGCGGCGTCGCCCTGATCCTTGGGTTCCTCGCCATCGTGATCACCGGGCTGGGCTGGCTGTGGGACTCCCGCCGCGAGTACTCGGCCACCGTCGAGGCCGACCGGACGGGACACCTGGACCTCGGCGGCCCGCCCGCCTGGCCCAAGGCGACGTTCTTCGCGCTGGGGCTGATCGTCGTCGGTGCCGTGCTGGTCGGATCCGGGCTCCTGTCCGGCACCGGTGACGACACGGCCACGGCCAGCGCCGCGCCGGGCTCCAGCGCCGCGCCGGGTGGAGCCGCCGGTGCACCGTCCGCCGCCCCAACGGCCGCCATCGCGGCGGACGCGGTCGTGGTCGCCGAGAACATCACGTGGGTGGAGAGCTCGATCACCGTGCCGGCCGGTGTCCCGTTCACCCTGGCGCTCGACAACCGCGACCAGGGCATCCCGCACGATGTGGTGATCAAGGACGCCGGCGGCGCCGAGCTGTTCAGGGGCGAGCTGCTCACGGGCGTCGCGGTTGTGGTCTACGATGTGCCGGCCCTTCCCGCCGGGCAGTACCCCTTCGTCTGCTCGGTGCATCCCAACATGACGGGGACCATCACGGCCCAGTAGCTGCTGACGGCCCCACGAGGCACGTCCATCAGCCGCGCCGTCCGCACCCGGTCCCTGGCCCTCGCCGTGTTCGCCCTGCTCATGCTCGTCGTCGCCGGCTGCGGCGGCAGTTCCACGGAAGCACGGGTCGGGCAGCCCGCTCCCCCGCTCGTCGGGACAGCGCTCGACGGCTCCACGGTGGACCTGTCCACCTATCGCGGCCGGCCCGTGGTCGTCAACTTCTGGGCCTCCTGGTGCACGCCCTGTCGCGAGGAGTTCCCGCTGTTCAATGAGCAGCTGGCAGCGCTTGGCCCAACCGACGACCTGGCGATGATCGGAGTGCTCTACAAGGACGAGGCGGCCATGGCCCAGCAGTTCGTCTCGGACGCCGGGGCAGCGTGGCCCACGATCACCGATCCCGACGGTGCGAGTGCGGCCGCGTGGCGAGTGGCGGCGCCACCGCAGACGTACTTCATCGACAAGGACGGGATCGTGCGCGGCATCCAGATCGGCCAGGTGCGGCCGGAGGACTTCGCCGCCCAGTACGCCAAGATCAAGCCGTGACGACCTCGATCGCCGAGGACGCGATCGGGACGGACAGGTCATCCCGGTCCGGGGGGGCACCGGGCTCCGGGGCGGCCGTCGTCGCCACGGACATCCGGAAGCGGTACGGCCGGCGCGAGATCCTGTCAGGGGTCAGCTTCGAGGTCCAGCGCGGCGAGCTGTTCGCGCTCCTGGGCCCGAACGGAGCGGGCAAGACGACCACGGTGGAGATCCTCGAGGGCTACCGCCACGTGGACGGCGGCACGGTGCGGGTGCTGGGCCTCGATCCTGCGAAGGACGGCAGGCAGTTGCGGCCACGGATCGGCCTGATGCTCCAGGAGGGCGGCGTCGATTCGCGCACGACCCCCCGTGAGGCCCTGCGGCTCTACGCGCGCTTCTATCGCGACCCGGAAGACCCGGACCGGCTGCTCGAGATGGTGGACCTGGGGCAGGCGGCGACGACCCGCTACCGGCGCCTGTCCGGTGGCGAGAAGCAGCGTCTGGCGCTGGCCATGGCGCTCATCGGGCGGCCGGAGCTCCTCGTCCTCGACGAGCCCACGGCAGGCATGGATCCAGCTGCCAAGCAGGCGACGCGGGAGCGGATCGCGGCCCTTCGCGCCGCCGGGACCACGATCCTGCTCACGACGCACGAGCTGGGCGACGTGGAGCGGCTGGCGGACCACGTCGCGGTGCTGGACCGGGGCCGGGTCGTGGCCTACGGGACCCCGGCGGAGCTCACCGGCGCCGGATCGCCCCGCGTCCGCTTCCGGCTCTCGGCACCGCTGGCCGGCGAGGACGGGGCATCGCTGGTGGTAGCGGTCACGACGGGCGGCCGAGCGGCGGGCGGCGCGGCCCTCACGGGCGCGGGGCCCGGCTCGAGCGCGGCCGTCGTAGCGGCGGGGCCCGGGGCCCACTACGAGCTCACGGGACTGTCGGCAGCCCCTGACCCGCGGCTCGTGGCCGCGCTGGCAGCCTGGTGTGCGGAGCGGGGCCTGCTGATCACCGAGCTCCGCCTCGGTGCGGCGAGCCTCGAGGAGCGATACCTCGAGCTCGTGGGGACCGACGTCGCCGCCGAGGCTGAGGGAGTGGCATGAGCAACGGCACGCTGCCCCTGGGCGCGGGCACGCCCGCTCGGCGCGCATCGTGGCCACAGATGGCGATCGCGCTCACGCTCTACGAATTGCGCCTGGTCCTGCGCCGCGGCGAGGGCCTCCTGATCACCTTCGTGATCCCTGCGGGCGTGCTGCTCGTGTTCAGCGCCTTCGACATGGGCAGCGCGGGTGGCAGCGGCCGTTCGGTCGACACCGTCCTGCCGGGCTCGATGGCCCTCGCGGTCATCGCGGCATCGCTCGTGTCGCTGGCGATCTCCACGGGATACGAGCGGGCTTATGGCGTCATCAAGCGTCTCGGGGGCAGTCCCGCCGGCTCGTCCGTGCTGGTCGCGGCCAAGACAGGCTCGGTGATCGCGGTCGAGCTCGTGCAGGTGATGCTGCTGCTCGCGCTCGCGGTCCTGCCCCTCGGTTGGGCCGCCAGTCCGGGCGCGTCCGGGCCGCTGGTCGTCGCCGGGCTGCTCGTGGGCACCATCTGCTTTGCCGGCCTCGGGCTTTTGATGGCGGGCACGCTCCGGGCGGAGGCGACCCTGGCGCTCGCCAACCTGCTCTTCCTGCTGTCGCTCGTCCTGGGCGGGATCGTGGTGCCGCTGGACCGGCTGCCGGGTCCCGTGGCCGCCATCGCGGCAGTCCTGCCGCCGGCGCTCCTGACCAACGTGCTGACCGTCGGGCTCGGTGGGGATGCTGGCGGCGACGCGACGGAATCGCTGGTCCTCCTCGCCGCCTGGGCGGTGCTGTTCGCGGGCCTCGCGGCGCGCCGGTTCCGCTGGGACTGACGCCGGCAGCCATCCGCCAGGTGGCCTCGCACGAATGATGGGTACATCACCCTTCCCGAGAGGTACCCGATGCGCCCCGACATCCTTCGCCAGGTCGCGACCGTTTTGGCCTTCCTGGCCGTCATGGTCTCCAACATCGCGGCCAACGCCCTGCCGATCAACGGCCTGCGCACGGCCGAGATCAGTGACCGCTTCTCCGTCTACGTGATCCCAGCAGGCTACGTGTTCGCGATCTGGGGCCTGATCTACGTGCTGCTTGGCGTGTTCACCGTGTGGCAGTCGCTGCCGCGCAATCGCGAGGACAGGACGGCACGAACGTTGGGCTGGCTGCCCGCGCTGTCCGGCGTGCTCAACACCGTCTGGCTCCTGCTGTTCCAGTACGAGGCCTTCGCGCTCACGGTCCCCGTCATGGTGGGCCTCCTCCTGACCCTGATCGCCATCCATCTCCGGTTGTGGGCCCACCGGGACGCCCTCCACGGGACTCGCTACTGGACGGTCCGTGCTCCGTGGTCCGTGTACCTGGGCTGGATCACGGTCGCGACGATCGCGAACATCGCGCAGGCGGGCTCGGCACTTGGCTTCACGGGGTTCGGCATCGATCCCGCGCTCATCGGCGCCGCCGTGCTGCTGGTGGGCGTGGCCATCGCGGCAACCTTCGTGGTCCGCTTTCGTGACGTCGCCTACGGCCTCGTGATCGCGTGGGCGTACGCCGGCGTGGTCATCAAGGAGGCCGGAACGCCGGTCGTCGCGGGGGCCGCGCTGCTGGGGGTCGTGGTCGTCGGTGCCCTCGTGATCAGGGCGTTCGTGCGAGGCCGGACCGGCGAGGGAGGGCGGCAGCCGATGGCACCCGTCGCGGCCTGAGGCTCGCTGTGAGGTTCCGCCCCTGATCCCTGCGCGACTCGTCGGCAGGTCCGCTCAACGGGGCGTCATCGAACCGCATCACGTACGCTGACCGGGTGATGCAGTCTCGCCTGGAGCGGCTCCGGTTCCCCGCGCTCGCCATCGTGGGCGTGCTGGTTGCGCACGATGCCGTCTTCGGTGTCCAGTACGGCCTGGGGCCCGACCGCGACACCGCCCTTGCCGGGACGGCTCACGGCTACTGGCCCGCGTTCATCGTGTTGGCCCTGCTCGTGGCGGGCGTCGCGCTGGGTGCCGCCGCCACCGCTCTGGTGCGCCTCCGCGGCCGCGTTCGCGGGCTGCCTGCGGCCCCAACGGCCCCCGGGCAACCGCGCTACGTGGCCGAGGTCTTCCGGCTCTGGCCGCGCCTGCTGTTCGCGGTCGCTGGAGCCTTCGTCCTGCAGGAGAACGCCGAACACCTCCTGGCCGGCAGCGCCGCGCCCGGCCTATGGGCGCTCACGGGCCCCGGGTACCCGCTCGCGATCCCCGTGCTGGTGGTCGTCACCGGCCTCCTGGCTGCGGCGGGAGGCTGGCTGCAGTGGCACCGCGACGTCCTCGTCGGGCGTCTGCTGGCCGCACGCGCCGCCATCCGCCACCGTCCTTCGGGCGCCCAGGTCCCGCATGGTCGCTGGTCCCTGGTGGCGGCCCTGATCGCACACCGCTGGATTCTCCTGCGCCGGGACGTTGAGCGGGCACCACCCATCGCCGTGGCCGCCTGACCCAGACCGCCCGACCCGACCGGGTCCCGACAGCGGTCCCGCCCGGCACGCCCGGCCCGCGCACGGGCCCCGCGCCTCTCCCCAGCCCCGGAGCCATATCACGATGTCCACCCCCGGCCGCGTGGCCGGACACCTTCCCCGGTCCCTTGCCGTGGCGTTCGCCATGGTCTTCATCGCGGCTGCCTGCGTCGGTCCCGGTGAAGGCGCGGCACCGAGCCCCGTGATGGTCGAGGCCATCACCCAGATGCCGCTGGGCAACCGGGATACCGCCTACGACCCGCCGCGTCCCGCACCCGCCCTCCAACTCACCGATCAGGACGGCAGGCCATTCGACCTGGCCGGTCTTCGTGGCAGCCCCGTCTTCCTTTACTTCGGCTATACCCACTGTCCAGACGTCTGTCCGACCACCCTTGCTGACCTCCGCGCCGGGATCAAGGAGGCTGGCATTGACGCGCGGGTGGTCTTCGTCACGATCGATCCGGAGCGCGACGACGCGGCTGCGATGAAGCAGTACGTGGACTACTACGGGGCCGACTACGTCGGTCTCACCGGCACGGCGGACCAGATCGCCGAAACCGCTGCCGACTGGGGCGTGACCTACCGGCATCTGCCTTCCGACTCGGCCAGCGGCTACGCCATGGCCCACTCCACGGACGCCTATCTCATCGATGCGCAAGGGCAGCTCCGCCATCACATCTTCTTTGGCGCCGGCACCGATCTCATCGCAGACCGGCTGCGCGAGGTCGCCGGTCCCTAATCAGACCCACCGTCAACCACGAGGGAGAACCCGTCATGCACACCCCGTCCCGGACCCGCCGCGCGCTCGTGCGTCTCGCACCCGTCGTCGTCATCGCGCTGCTCCTCGCGGCCTGCTCGGGTGGCGGGTCCGGCGGCATCAAGGTCTCCGACCCGTGGGCGCGCACCTCGCCGATGGTGTCGGGCGCCGGGGCCGCCTACATGGTCATCGAGAACACAGGCTCCGAGGCCGACGCGCTCGTCGGCGGCTCCAGCCCGGTCGCCAAGGCCGTGGAGGTCCACGAGACGGTCGAGATGCCTGCGGCGTCCGAGATGCCGATGGCGTCCGACGACGGCATGGGCGCCATGGAGTCCCCGATGGCCTCCGACGACGGCATGGGCACGGGCTCCACGATGATGGGCATGCAGAAGATCGACCGCCTGGAGATCCCGGCGGGCGGCTCCGTGGAGCTCAAGCCCGGCAGCTACCACATCATGCTGATCGGGTTGACCCAACCGCTGGAGGCCGGCCAGAAGATCGAGATCACGCTGACCTTCGAGAAGGCGGGCGACGTCAAGGTCACCGCCGAGGTCCGCGAGGGATAGCCCGCCCGTCCGGCCGGTCGGGCGCCACGCGGCGACCCGACCCGGCGGCGACCCGACCCGGCCGCGGCCCGCCCCCTGCGAGGAGTCCCGCCCCTAGCCGGCTGCGTCGTGGCGCCTCGAGCGGCCTGCCCGGGCGGCCTTGCGGAAGCCATCCACGACATCCCAGCCGGCGGTTACGACGATCAGGATCGCGATTACGACGCCTGTCGAACGAAGGACCTCGGTCAACCCCATACCGTCAAGTGCCGCGACCAGGCCGGCGTCCAACAGCCGCCCCTCCGACCAGAGCCAGAGCGCCGGGACCAGGAAGGCCAGGTTGAGGGCCGCGTTGAGGACGGCGAACGCCCACGTCCAGCCGCCCCGCGCGTAGAGCACGACGTGGAACAGGATCTCCAGGCCAAGGAGGCCCACGAAATACGGCAGCCAGAACGACCACAGGTCCGGGTTGAACAGCATGTACGAGGCATCGTCGATCGCGATCGGCGCCGTGGCCTGCTGCCAGACGAGCGCGGCAACAGCCAGGGCCAGCGCGGCGATCGAGAAGCCGATGCCCACGAGGCTCTCGGTCGAGCGGCCTTCCGGGACGTGGGGCAGCCTGTCCGGGGACCAGGCGAGTCCCTCGTCGAGGTCGGGGGCCGACTTGCGCTCGGCGATCGCGAACCCCACGGTCACCCAGAAGGTCACCATGATCCCGGTCGTCAGGCCCGTGCCGATGGCGCTCCACACCGCCTCCGCAATGCCCGCGCCGCCCGGATCATCCATGTGGCCGAGGAGGGTGGCGCCCGCGACGGCGATGGCGACGATCGGTACGACGGTCGTCAGCAGCAGGCTCAGCAGGCGCTTCCACTCCGTGAAGTACCTCGGGCCGATGAGAAACAGCGACGTGTCCGTGTAGCGCGCGGCCAGCCGCTCGGGATCGCCCAGATCCATGATGGCGGCGCGCTCGGCTTCGGCGGGCTCGACGCCTGCGGCCCCGCGGGCATCCACGGAGTCGGCAACCAGGGCCCGGATCTCCGGCTCCAGGTCGTCTCGCCGGGCCTCCGGGACTGCCCGCAGGACGGCCCAGACATAGCGGTCGCCAAGTGTGCTCATCCGCGACCTCCCTGGCCAAGTCGGCGAATCGAGGCGTCGATCCTTCCCCAGTCGGCGACAAGCTCCGCAGCGAGTCGTTCGCCGTCCGCGCTGATCCGGTAGAACTTGCGCGGCCTCGCCTCCTGGATGTTCCACTCGCTGACGAGCATCCCCTGGCCCTCGAGGCGGCGAAGCAGCGGGTAGAGCGTGTTGGCGTCCACGCTGAACCCGAGCTCGCGCAGCTCCTCCAGGAGGGCATAGCCGTAGTCCGGCTTGCGCAGCAGCAGCAGGCAGGCCAGCACGACGGTGCCGCGACGCAGCTCCTGCTGTCCGCCAGAGAGGATCTCGGTGAAGTCCATCGCCCGCACTATAGTGTGTGTCACACACTATGACAAGACACACAGCATCAGCTGCGTTCACGCCCTCCGATCGGGTGATCCATGGCCACCGACCCTGCGGTAGGCTCGGGTCATCGTTGAAGCCGTTTCCGCACGCTCGCCATCACGGAGGACCTCATGGACCAGCTCGTCAAGGATGCCCGCAGGCTCGCCTCGATCGGCACCTTCTTCATCATCGTGGGTTGGGTCTTCACGGCCTACGCGGTCATCGCGGGCGTGATCTGGTGGATCGACCTCGCGCAGCGTGATGCGTTCAACATGTTCGAGGCCCTGGCCATCTCCGCCAGCGCCGTGGGGCTGCCGATCTTCATGGCCTTCCTGGTCGCAGGGGTCGGCTACGCGATGCGCCTGTTCGCGCTCTACGTCGCGTCGAAGAGCCAGTAGCGCCGGCAGCATCATGTCCATCCGGCGGCTCGGGGCGCTCGTCGCCCTCCTCGCCTTCACAATCGCCGCCTGCTCGCCGGGCCCAGGAACCGGAGGGGAGCTCAAGGGCACCCACTGGGTGCTGGGCTCGTACGACCAGGACGGCGCCCTCACGATCATCCCTGAGACCCTGTATGCCGATGCCGAGTTCGACGCGAACCGCGTGACGGGCTTCGGCGGTTGCAACACCTTCAACGCCCTCTACCGGGCCGGCGGACGCACCCTCCTGGTCTCCGCGCCGTCCACGACCCTGATGGCCTGTGACGAGGCCACGATGGCCTTCGAGGCCCGCTACCTCGAGCTGCTCCAGGCGAGCCGGTTCTACACCGCGCGCCGGGACACGCTGACCGTCTTCGACGCGGACCGCAACGAGATCCTGCGCTTCGACGCCGCGCCCCGGAACCCGCTCCTGGGCCGCTGGCGCGTGGACTCTTACGGCGTCCCGCCCAGCACCGTGGTCGGCATGGTCGAGGGGTCCGAGGTCGATGTCGTGTTCGGCATCGGCACCGTCGGCGGGTTCGCCGGCTGCAACTCCTTCAGCGGCACCTACGGCACCAACGGCAACGTCGTCTGGATCTCCCGGCTGGCCACGACCCGCATGGCATGCGACGAGGCCCTGATGGAGCAGGAGACAGCATTCCTGGCCGCGCTCCAGGGGGCGGCCATGATCGAATCCCGAGGCACCACGCTCAGCCTGACGGATCGCAGCGGTGGCCTCCTCGTGGCCCTCGCCCGGTCGCAGCCGGATGTCGAGGCGGGCGCGAGCCCGGCGCCGAGCGCGACAGCCGAGCCGACGGAGAAGCCAAGCCCCACCCCGACCGCAACGCCAACGGCGACGCCGGCACCAACAGCTTCGCCAACGCCGGAGCCGACCCCCAAGCCCACCCCCAAGCCAACGGCGACGCCGGCACCGACCGCCGCGCCCACGGCATCGCCTCCCGCCTCGCTTCCGCCGACGGCGAAGTGCAAGCTGCTGCCAGCCGACGGGCCGGTCGTCGCGACGATCGTCTACCCGGGCGGCTGGTCCACGGTGACCGAGCCGGCCGATCTTGCGTGCCGGTACTTCGCCCCGGAGCCGATCACGGTCCCGGACGATCCGGCCACGCTCGACACCCCGGTCATGGCCAACGTCTTCACCGCCTCCTACCAGGACGCGATCGCCTCGGCCAAGGATCCTGCGGCGTGGACGGTGGCAACCGCGTCGGAGTTCAACGTCCGCGGGGCGGCGGTGACGTGCATCGGGGCCATCGCTGCGTCCGACACGGCCGGGATCCCCGCGGGCCAGGCGCGCTACGCCTGCCTCGCCAACGTCCAGACCGCGGGAACCGTCGGCATCTGGGCCATCGGGGCACCGGATGACGAGGTCTTCCTCCTTGAGGCGGCCGTCGTCAACCAGATCACCCTGGCCTCCACCTTCACGCCTCCGGGCTGATCGAGGCAGCACAAAGCCCGCCGGGACCGCATGGTTCCGGCGGGCTTCTTCATTGCCTGGAAAGGAGAAACCCCGGGGTGGTCGGATCCCGGGGTTTCAGGTGAAGCGATATTGGTTGCGGGGAAGGGATTCGAACCCTTGACCTTCGGGTTATGAGCCCGACGAGCTACCGCTGCTCCACCCCGCGACGGCCTACGTTACCGGGGATGTGCCGAACCGTCAAAGACCCGCTCTGCCCTTGCGCGAAGCGCTCCCTGCCAGGCGGCAAGCGCGAGCGGCCACCAGCGCGCGAGGAATCGCTCCGAGCCGTACCAGTCGCGACCGATCCACTGGCCGTGTGCGGCGTCGTCCAGCACGAGCGACGGTGCCCCCGGCAGGAGCGCCGAGGGCACGGGGATCAGGCCATCGCCCTCGATCTCCGCCAGCTCGGGCCCCGGAGCGAGGCTCCGATAGCGCGACCAGATCCACTGCTCCCCCGCGGTCCCCTCGCGACGCCCGACGACCCGTCGCGACGTCACGGCCAGGTACCCCGTGGTTGGGGCGAAGCACGGACCGGGCACGACGCGGTTCGCGAAGGTAGCCGCCTCCGAGCCGACGCGGTTCCGCAGCCCCGGGGTGCGTGCGACCACGTTTGGGGTCCCAAGGGTCACGATGGCCCCGATCCGGGTCACCGCGTTGAGCGGCCGCCCGGCGAACGGCGTCGGCGATGTGAGCAGCCGTGCGGACATCCCGCCCGCGGAGTGCCCGATGACGAGTACGGGCGCCCCTCCAGATAGCTCGTCCGAACGATTGGAGGCCGTCAGCAGCGCCCGCCCCGAACGGGTGAGGATCGGACCGAGTCCGCGGCGCGCCGCCAGCAGCCAGTCCATCGTCCAGACGTTGCCCACGACCACGTCGGCGGCCCCGTGCTCCAGCAGCCGGTGCACGAAGGGCCGGTAGACGGGCGGCGACGTGATGAAGCCGCCCAACACCAGCACAACCGGTTGCGGGAACCGGTCCTCGAGCACAGCCTGGATCCAGGGGGCCGACAGCGCGCCCGTCATGCGACGTCTTCCAGGGCGGGCCTGGGCTCGGTGTCCGGGCGCTGTGGCGTGCGGCGGGGCTGCATCGCGTCGTACAGGTGCCGTCGCCCGAGTACCAGCCCCACCGCGAGCGCGAGCAGGGTCACCAGGCCGGTGACCCAGAACGGATAGCGCAGGTCGATCGCCGCCAGAGAGCCAGCCGCCAGCGACGCGATGATCGTGCCCACGGTGCCCGCCCCGCCCAGCAGGCCCTGGGCCGTGGAGGACCGTCCCGCGGGCGCGGCGCGGGCCGCGAGGAGGTAGATCGCCGGCGAGGCCAGGGCGAACGCCGTTCCCTCGAAGAGACCGAGCACCACCATCCACCAGATGGCGGGGACGAGGGGATACAGGAGCCCACACAGGCCGATCCCGGCGACGCCGATGACCAGCGCCCAGAAGCCACCCTGGCGGTCGATGAAGCGGCCCGTGAACGGCGACAGGACCAGTGGCGGCAGGCCGAAGGAGAAGAAGGTGAGGCCGATCGCGGCGAGGTCCGCCCCGAGCGAGGTCAGGTACAGGCTCCAGATGACCTCGTAGCTGCCGCCCGCGAAGAAGCTGCCGACGTTGAATGCGATCGCGGCGACGAGCAGGACGTTGACCAGGCGGACCGGCCGGGCCCAGCCAGCGGCGTCGACGACCTCGTCCTGGCCGGTCTCGGCCGCGACGGCCAGCTTCGCCGCGTCCTCGGGCGTGATGTGCTCGAGCTCCGGGACGAGCAGGGCGACCAGCACGGCGGACACCAGCAGCGTGATGCCCGCGATCCAGAACACGACCGTCGGCTGGCCCGTGATCGCGGCTGCGACCCCGCCGATCGCCGGGCCCAGCATGAAGCCGCCCGTCTGGACGGCCCCGTACAGGCCAAAGGCCTCGCCCTGTCGCTCGGGCGGGTTGGAATCGACGATATATGCGCGGGCAGCCGGGTCGTACATCGCCGCCGCCATCCCGGACATCGCCCGCAGGATGATGAACGCGATCGGTCCGACCAGGAACAGCGGCAGCACCGCGAACACTGACGCGAGCAGGAGCCCCGCGATCATCATCGGCCGGCGCGCGACGCGATCCGCAAGCCAGCCGAAGTAGGGCTCGCCGATCAGGCGGGCCGCCGGCCACGCCGCGACCACCACCCCCAGCGTCGGCAGGTCAACGCCGTGCTCGGTGAAGTAGATCGGGAGGATCGGCAGCAGCGCACCGAAGCCGAGCCAGATGGTGGCCTCGGCGAGGAGCAGCGGCAGGACCGGCCCCCACTGGGCCAGCCACGCTCGGGCGCGACGGTTCACGGATGACCTGCTGTGCGGGCCGTCATCCTATCGGGTGGGCGCCGACATCCCGGACGTTGTCCCGCAGGCGCTCGAAGCCGTCGAGGATCAGGTCCAGCCCGAACTCGAAGTCGACCGAGGCACCGCCCGGGCCCGTCGCCGCCATCTCGGCCATCGCCGTGAGGTTGGGGTATTCGCCCGCTGGCAGGCTCCGCCCGAAGCTCGCGGCGAGCTCCGGAGCATTCTCCGCATCGAACGGCCAGGCCAGCTCCTGGAGCACGAAGCCGTAGGTATAACTGTCCAGCGCCATGATGACCCGAATGGCCATCGGCATCGTGAACCCCGCGGCCGAGAGCGTGCCGATCACGGCATCCAGGTAGCGCAGCCTCGCGGGACCCGCGCTCAGGCGCGATTCGATCAGGCCGCTCGCCCATGGATGACGCAGGAGGGCCTGGTGGGTGGAGATCGCGCTCCGCCGCATGGCCGGTTTCCAGCCGAGGCCCGCCGCCGGCACCTCGAAGTCGCTCACGACGAGGTCGGCGATGCCATCGAGGAGATCGTCCTTGTTGGCCACATGCTTGTACAGGGACATCGCCTCCACCCCGAGCACCTGCCCGAGCTTGCGCATCGACACCGACTCGAGGCCGCCCTCGTCCGCCAGGCGGACGGCAGCCCGCAGGACCCGGTCCCGGTTGAGCGGTGTCCGGCGCCTTGGAACCCGGGTGGGCGGCTTCGTCATCCCGGCTCCTCCTCCAACACGGCTCCTCCTCGCCCCTTGACAAGCTTACAGTGTAGTCATAGCATACCCGACAGGCTTACATCGTAAGCCTCAGTGTGACAGACCAAAGGAGCTTCTCGGGCCATGCAACTGGCAACCCTCGTGGGCATCCTGATCCTCGGGCTCGTGGCGATCGCGCTCGCGTTCATCGTGGGCTGGCGGGCGAAGTCCCCGCTCGTGCTCAAGCCCTTCATCCGCCTCCAGCGCTCGATCATCAATCCGCGCCAGATGCGATCGGCGGGCTCGCACGGAGCGTATGCGGCCGTGATCCGGCACCGCGGCCGGATCTCCGGCCGGCCGTACGAGACGCCCGTCGATGCGCTGGCCGTCGACGGCGGGTTCGTGATCGCGCTCGTCTACGGGTCGCGCACCAACTGGCTCCAGAACGTCCTGGCGGCGGGGTCCGCCACCATCGTGCACGAAGGGACCACATACATGGTCGACCAGCCGGAGCTTGTCCCGATGGAGCTCGTCCAGTCGCACTTCCCGGCCTCCGATCGACGCTTCTTCCGCTGGCTGGCCACCGACCAGGCGCTCCGGATCCGCCGGGTCCAGCTGGCACAGGCCGGCGAGCGGGCGGCTGGAGCCCCACGCGACCCCACGCTGGCGATCACCCCGAGCTGACCGCACGCCCAGAGCCCGGCGAGCGCCGGACAGCCGGCTGATCGGCGTGGCCCCTACGCCTGGACCGCCCTCAGCGGGGGCCAGCCCTCACCAATGGACTGGCGTCATGCCCACCAAGATCATCCTGACGTCGATACCGGGACGGACGATGCGGTCGCACTGATGGTGGCCGCGCTGTCGCCCGACATCGAGCTGGTCGGGGCGACCGCCGTCAACGGCAACACCGGAGTGGACTACACGACCGAGAACACGCTCCGTGTGCTCGACCTCATCGGGCGAGGAGATATCCCCGTCTTCGGCGGGATGGCGGCGCCGAAGCTGCGACCCCAGGGCGACCGGGGGATGGCCGCGGTCATCCACCGCGACCTGCTGGATCTGCCGGCCGCCCGGACGCCTCCTCGCGCACAGCATGCGGTGGACTGGGTGTGCGACACGTACATGGCCTCCGAGGGCGACATCACCCTCGTCGCGGTCGGGCCCCTGACGAACGTGCCGGTGGCACTCCACGAGAGCGGGAACAGGACGGCCTCGGCGGAGTACAACTGCTGGGTGGATCCCGAGGCCGCACGGATCGTCGTCGAGTGCGGACGTCCCATCCGCATGGTGCCGCTCGACGCGACCCATCGCGCCCCCGTCTCCCTTGACGACTGCGCGCGCCTTCGGGCGCTGGGAACCGCGGCGGCGAACGCGTCGGCGGCGATCGTCGAGCAGCGGATCGCCGGGTACAACGCGACTCAGCCGATGGCCGGCGCGACCACCGCACCAGTACATGACGCCCTATCCGTCTGCGCCGTGATCGAACCTGCCGTGCTCTCGACCCGGCACATCCGGGTGGATGTCGAGACGACGTCGACGCTGGCTGCGGGACGCACGATCAGCGATGTCCGCCCGACGCCCGCCGGGCTCCCGAACGTCGAGTTCGCCTTCGATGCCAATGGGCCGCGTTTCGTCGAGATGCTGGTCGAGATCCTCGGTCGCTAGATCCCCTGGGTCTCGATGCCGCGTGTCACGGCTGGAGGATCAGGGCATCCCGGAACGAGAGGGGCCCGCCCTCTCGAGCGCTGCCGCCGGCGGAATCTCCGGTGGGATCCGGGCCGGGTAGAAGCCGCGGAACGAGATCAGGCCGCGTTCCGACGACGCTCCAGGCCGTCCAGGATGAGATCCAGCCCGTACTCGAACTCGTTGCCGTAGTCGTAGCCGGGCTGCATGACGACCTCGGTGGTGATCTCGGCCAGGTACGGGTAGGCATCGCGGTCGAGGGCCGCGAGCATGCTCTCCGCAACCGCGGCCGCCTCTTCCGCCGTGTCGAACGGCATGCTCGTATGGCTCATCGCGAACCCGTAGATGTAGCTGTCGAGCAGGGAATAGGCGTGCGCGGCCAGCTCGATCGTGAACCCACTGGAGCGGAGGCTTCCGAGCACGGCGTCATGGTGGCGCAGGCTCATGGAACCTGCGTTGGGGCGCGACTCCATGAGACCGATGGCCCACGGATGGCGACCCAGGACCTCCCGCACCGAGATCGCCCGCCGGCGCATCGCAGCCCGCCAGTCCGCCTCGACCGGTGGCAGCTCGATCTCGCCAAAGACGAGGTCCACGAGACCGTCGATGATCGCCTCGCGATTGGCGACGTGGTAGTAGAGGGCCATCGCCTCGACGCCGAGCGCCGCGCCCAGGCGGCGCATGCTCAGCGACTGGAGCCCGCCCTGGTCGGCGAGCTCCATGGCTGCCAGGAGCACGCGCTCTCGCGTCAGCGGGATCCGCTGCTCGGCCTTCGTGGGTGACTTCGCAGGCATTGACTCGCTCCTGGGATCCGTCCCGTTCGCCCGACGGGGTTGACAGCCCCGACTTTACACCGTAATCTGTACGGCGTAAACCTTACAGCGTACGAATGGAAGGAGCTACTCATGGAATTCCTGATCGCACCCGCCGCCTGGGGTTCTCCCGTCGGCCTCGGGCTGCTGTTCTTTCTGTCGGGTATCGGCACGGGGGTGTTCTTCTGGGGGATCTCCCATCTCATCAAGGGCGACAAGAAGGACGAGGATGCCTCGTGAGCATCCCGACGACCACCAGCCCGTCCACCGCCGATCACACCCACCGCACCGCTGCGCTGGCCACCGCCGTGAGCCTGCTGCTCATGGCACTCCTGGCACCCTTCGCGAACTTCGGCGTGCTCCAGACGCTGGTCATCCCGTCCGACGCTGCGGCGACAGTCGCGAACATCGTGGCATCGATGGGATCGTTCCGGTTCGCAATCGCCGCGTTCCTCGTCGTCGCCATCCTCGACATCGTGGTCGCGTGGGGCCTGTACCTGCTCCTTCGGCCGACGAGTGAGAGCCTTGCGCTCCTTGTCGCCTGGTTGCGGGTGGCCTACGCCGCCGTCTTTGCGTACGCGCTCGTCAACCTGCTCGATGTCGCGCAGCTGCTCCAGGGCACCGAAGCGACGGCCCTGACGCCTGCCCAGGTCCAAGCCCAGGTCGCTTCGTCGATCGCCTCGTTCGGCAACGGCTGGGACCTGGCCCTCGCGATCTTCGGCCTGCATCTCGTCGGGCTTGGTGTGCTGCTCATCCGATCCGTCGCGTTCCCGAGGCTCCTCGGGGCCCTCGTGCTCCTGGCCGGAGCCGGATACCTGGCCGATTCGCTCGGAGCGATCCTCGTGCCTGACTACTCCCTGACCATCAGCGTGTTCACGTTCGTCGGAGAGGCACTCCTGATCGTCTGGCTGTTCAAGATCGCGATCAGGGGATCACGGTCGCCCGAGCGCTCTCGAAGCGTTGCTGGCGTGCCTGTCCGGGGATCCAAGGTCACCGCCTCTTGAGGCCGTCCCCAGGCGCCTACGCGAGGTGGACCAGCAGCACCACCGCGATCGCGGTCCCCACGACGCCGGTCACGGCCGCGGCTCGCGTCCCGGCGACCAGCTTGGCGACGGCGACCGCAGCCGTGACGATCACCGCCGCGCCCAGCCGATCGACGATCGGCGAGGCGCCGTGACCCTCGGAACGGTTGATGACGATGCCGACCGCCACGATGGCGATGATCGCCGCAAGGGAGCTGAGCCAGAGTCTCGTCGGGAACGGACGGCCGCCGCGGGTGCACATGGGGTCACCGGGCCGGGAAGATCGAGCCGGCGCCCACGGTGCCGATCGCGACCATGGCGACGATCGCGACGAGGGTGACGAGCCAGAGGTCCATGGCGCACGACCTTTCGGGTCAGCATCGCGCCTCGGCAACCTCGTCAAGGCGCAGGTCCAACAGTGCTAGTCGCTGCTGAGACAACCCTGAGAAGCATCCGTCGACTTGGGGGTCACCCTCCCGATCGGTGCGCGCTGCCGGGTGCTTGGTGGGCCCACACGCCGATCGAGGGCCTCGACGACACGACCCTCCCAGGCGACGCCGCCACCTCCTGGGGCTCTGGACCTCGCCGTCGCGTAGTCGCCGGCGTCGACCTTCAGCCGCACGGACTGTCGCCATCGCTGTCGGACGGTCACGAAACGCAGATGCGATGCGGCCTTCAGGGCCCGGGGACGTCCAGCCCGCTCGCAAGAGAGGCGTTGTCCCGCCTGAGCCGACCCGATCCGGCCGAGGCCCTACGCGTCCTTCGCGAGCGCCTCGACCCTAACTACCATCGCCGGCCAGTTGGCGTCCGTCGTGATGCTGCGGTCCGCCTCAAGCACCGCGGCTGCCGCACCGATGGCGCGGGTTGCCGGCTCGACCCGGGCTCAGGCGTCGGTGGCCCTGCGCAGGCGCTCGAGCTCGCGCCGCAGGCGCTTGCTCGGCCGGCCCTCCCCGCGGACGAGCACGATCGCGGGCCCGCCCTTCGGCACGACGGGCGGGCTGTGGTCCACGTAGCAGGTCGCGGCGACAGGGGCCCCGACACGCGACTCGATCGGCCTCACGACCTCGACGACGCGCTCGCGATCGGCGATGAGCGCCTCCACGCGATCGCCCGTGCGAACCTTCGTCGACGGCTTCGCCGGCGATCCGTTCACGAGGACGTGGCTGCCCTCGCACAGCCGGGTCGCAAGCGGGCGGGTCTTCACGAGACGCACCGCGCACAGCCAGCGATCGATACGGGTCTCGTCGGTAGCAGCGGGGCCGGTCACGCGTTCTAGCATCGCACGGCTCGAGAAGCCGCCTGGCCCGGCCCGAGGCGCGCGGGTGGGGTCGAGCAGCCGGTCCACATCCCGAATGAACTCGTTCGACGGCAGGAGGGGATTGACGGATCTGCGCACGATGCGGGCTTCTGTGGCGGCCACGATCACTCCCTCGGGTCAACCGACAGGGGCGCGTTCGCATAGTAGCCCGCCCGATGGTCAAGCTCCGCACGGTGGTCGGCGGATCCGTGGCGGTACGCCGATCGGATCTGACCGCGCAGCCGTGTAGCCTAGGGGTGAGTGGCGGACGCGCTCGGATCGCTCCACAACCAAGGCGAGCGAGGCGTGGCGGCTGCCCCACCAGCATGGAGGCGACGTGCGGTGACCTCACGGCGACCAGTCGTCAAGCTTCGGTGGCCCATGAGGACCTTGCCTGCGGCCACCGTGGTGGCCGCGATGATCGTTGCCGCGTGTTCCGGCCCGCCGGGCACGACTCCTATTGCCCTGCCGGCCGATGTGCCGATGACGATGGCTGAATGCGGGTGGCCTGCGAACACGCCGATCCTCGTCGCGCAGAAGGCGGACTTCGACATGTTCAACCTCCCGGCGTCTCTCGGAAACGGCGACCCTCAGGAGGAGGTCTACCTGCTGGCCACCCTGGGGTGGGTCGAGTTCACTCCAACGGGCGGCACGGCGACCGTCAAGGAGATGGGGGCGTGCGTCAAGGGCGCGGACGGTCGAGTCGTGACCACCGCACTTCCACGGGATTGGAGTGAGCCCCATCCCTGACGTGCTGCGGGCGGGCAGCCAGACCCAGGAGGCCTACAGGTGGACGTGCGTGAGACTGGTCGGGGCGAGAGGGATAGCCCCGCCACGAACGACCTTCCTATCGTCATGCGCCTCGCCGAGCCGCCGGAGCCTTCCGAATGGCTCCAGAGCGCATGACGCGCCGGTCGCCCCATGCCGTTCAGCGCGCCACGGACCACGAGCTCGCAGTTGTCGCCGCGGTCATCGCGGCGGGCTCCGAGAAGGAGGCTGCTCACCGGCTCGGCCTGTCCCACTCGACCGTCAAGCACCACCTTGCGAATGCGAGATCGAAGGTCGGCGCGACGGCCACCGCGCAGCTCGTGTGGATTCTCGCGGAGCGGCTCCCGGAACCCGATGGCCGAGCCCAGGGTGAGCGGCGGCGGCGTTCCGCGCCCTGACGATCCGGCAAGCGGGCGGCCCAAGGCGTCGTCATCGCCCACGTACCGGAGCCCCTCACAGCGCACAATGGGGTGCGAGAGAACAGGCCGAGGAGATCGTGTGGCGACTGCGTCGACGGTTCAGCGCTGGCGGGTGGCGCGCCGCTCCGTGACGTTGGCCGGGGACCTGGAACGAGCCACCCCGCTCGCGCCGGACGAGCCGGTCGTCGCGCAGTGCCTGGCGTGGGGCTTCCCCCGACTCGGGGCGGTGCACGGCGCGGCCCGGCTGACGCTCCGTCGACTCGTGCTGGCAGAGACGCGCTTCCTGTGGCGCCGGATCACCGAAGTGCCCCTCGGGTCGATTGAGTCCGTGCGGTACGTTCCGGGCGAGCTCGGCGACCGGATCTTGGTCTCGGGCGCGACCGCAGAGGACGAGATCCAGATCGTGTTCAGTCGCCGGACCGGCGACGCGGCGAAGCACGAGGATCCGGAGCCCTTCGAATCGTGGGGCTGGTACCAGACGCTCGGCACGCTCGTCCGCGAGCGCCTGGAGCCGGATCCGACGGGCGAGTGGCAGCGACCCCAGCCCGCACGGGGTGAGTGGGACGACCATGGGGCCAGGCACGCCGAGGCGCTCGGCCTGCTCGCGGCGTCGAGGAGCGAGGACGCAATCGCCCTCCTCGAGCCCGGGCTGCGCGAGGGTCTGGCCGGGCCTGGCATCGGCGTCGCCTACGCCCTCGCCACCTGGAACCGAGGACGGGCCGGCGCGGCGATGCACCTCGCGCGGTGGCTCCGGGCCACGTGGCCCGAGGACGCGGAGGCGCTCGCGGTGGCAGCGTGGCTCGAGGCAGCGCTGCTCGGTCGCGATGCGCCGGCCGTGGCGGAACGCGGGCTCGCCCGTGCCCGCCGGGATCGGCAGGCCGCGATCCGCGCTGCGATCGCGGCGGTGGACGAGCGAGACGCCGCGGCGATCCGCGAGGCAGCAGCCGACCTTGCCCCGTGGCTGCCCGCCGAGGCTGAGGCGCTTCGCGGCCACGCCGCCGTCGTCGAGCACCGGTGGCGTGAGGCGGAGGCCGCGTACCTCGAAGCCGCGGCGAACGACGATGGCCATGCCGTCGCGAGGTGGAACGCCGCGATCCTGCTCGCCGCCCGCGGGCGGCACCGGGAGGCGCATGCGCTCGTCGTTGAAGCGCAACGGCGCTCTCTCGCCTCCGTCGACTACCGGGGCGCCGCCATCATCGACATGGAGCGACAGCCGCTCCGCCGGCTGGGCGTGGGCGCCGCGCTCGCCGCGCTCCTCGTCGCCGTCGTGCCTGCGACCTCATCGATGACCGGAGTGATCGCCATCCTCGCTGGACTCGCCCTCGTCGCGGCTGTGTTCCTCCTTCGCGTCGTAACCCGGTTGTCCCCGGACGCCCGAAGGCTCTACACGCAGAGCTGGACGCGACGAACGCGGCTTCGCTGGGACGTCGCCGCCGGCGCGATGATCGGCGTGTTCGCCTTCGTTGTCATCGGCCTGCTCTTCGCTTCGGCGGTCACGCTCGAGGGAGGCGAGCGACTCGAGGCGGCGTCGGTCGCGTTCGCGGCGGCCCTCCTGGTCACGATCACCTGGGCGATCATGCGCGAGGTTCGACGAGGTCGCTGGCCGGGACCGCTCGACCTCGGGGTGACGATCCCGCCCACCACCACCCCGGCCGTCGAGCCAGCGCCGGCACCGCCGGATCCGGGATAGCGAACGCGATCCGCTCCGGGGGGATCGCGCGCGCCACGACCGCGAGCAGCTGCGTCCCGTACGCCCAGTCCCCGGCAGTGAGCTCGATCTCCCCCCAGTCGCGGGTGACAAGGCGCAGCCGGTGCGGGGCGCTGTGGACCAGCTCGACATCCGGCCAGTCCACGCTCCACGCGATCTCGCCGTCGCGTTCCTCGGCGAGGCCTTTGTCATCGACGAGAAGGCGGCTGCGCTTGCCGTCCCGAAATCGACTTCCGGAAGATCCCGGTCGGCCGGCGCCGTTGGGCGCCCGCGGACGGCTCATAGCCCACGGGTGCCTCCGGCAGCGGGGCGAGAAGCAGCGACTGCGAACGGGTGGCGGCCAACGCCGCCTTCACGTCGTCGGCCCCGATGGCGTCCCAGGCGCCGATGAGCTCGTCGAACGTGACAGGCGTCGCCCCTGCAAGATCGTTCTCCGCGAGCTGGTCAGCGAGCCCCGGGCGGTCCAACGCGAGGCTCTGCCGACGGCTGCGATCGCGGGTGAGTTCGGTGGGTGTGGGACCCTCGGCACAGAGGTCGTCGAGGATCTCCTCGAGATCTGGCGCGAGGAGGACCGCGGCATCGAGGTCGGCACCCTCGACAGCGATCACCACGAGCGCGCTGGCCGCATCGAGCGGCAGGATCGACACCTCGACCTCGAACACGAGGCGGTGCGGACCCTCAACTTGGCGGCGCAGGCGGTCCGCAAATGCGTGAACCGCCGTCGACAGGGCGGGGACTCGCGGCCCGATGCCACCCCAGGCCAGCACGCCGTCGCCGATCGGGATGAAGGTGGGCACGGTCGCGACGGGCTGCGGGAGTGGCGGCGGATATGGCCGACCCGCGGGCAGGTCCGGCAGTTCGATCTGCTCGGGGTCGCGGTTGAGGACGAGCACGGCATTCTCTCGGACGAACCGGGATCGCGCCCACGCATGCAACTCCGCAGGGGTCGGCTCCGCGCCCGCGAATCGCCCGAGGACATAGCCGAGCCCGTACCCGCGTGCGCCGAACCACGGCGCAAGAAGCTCCTCGATCGTCGTGCGTTCGACGCCTGCCTGACACCACCGTGCCGCACCGGACCCCGGCGCGACCGTGGTCCAGGGCGCGTCCGGCACGACGAGGCAGGCGAGTCGCTCGCCCACCTCCGCCGCGGTCCCCGTGCAGGTGAAGGCGACGCTGGTCCCGTCGAGGGCCCACCCGAGTGCGGGGTAGATGCCCGCCTTCGTGGCGTCCTCTGCGCCCCACGCCTCCTCGTCCTCCCAGTCGTCGGCTGCGCCGTCCGTCGCGACATCATCGTCGCCGACGTCCGTCGCATCCTTCTCTGCAGTGGGCACCTCCTCGCCGTTCTCGTCGTCGGGCTCCGGCGAGCCACCGAGGCCACGGTCACCGTCGGCGGCGGCCGAGGGCATCGGATCCATGTGGGGGCGCAGACCGAGCGCGTCGATCGCCTCGGCGACGATCGCGTTCGCCGCCATGGCCGTGAGCCCCGCCGAGGCCACCGTCTCGTCCACGGGTCCGACGCGGAACCGGAGCGTGGCGGTCACCGGCTCCTCGCCCCCGTCGTACCAGTGGACCCGCAGCCCGCGAACGGTGACTCGGTGGATGGCAGGCGCAACGGGCGAGGCGAATTGCCCCGAGTCGTCTGGGGCGGGCTCGACCGGGCCTGCGTCCACGGCTGGATCCCCTCGTGCGGTTCGACGGAGAGAGTGGGTGTTCCGTTGGTGCCATCGTCGCGTGCCGAGCGCAAGGTCGCAACCTATCGGTCCCGTCTGGACGCACAAAGCCAGGTCCGGGAAGCTTCACCGACGGTGCGGCGGTCTGAGGACGCGTCTCGCAGTCCAAGGACATGGCCCAATCGGCCAACTAGAAACTGGAGCCCGCCGCCCGCACGCTAACCGCATGACGGCGCGCTGGTCCGATCCAGGTCGACTCCCGGTTCCCCCCACCGGGTACGTCCGCGCCGTCACCTGTCTCTCGGCGGCGCGATGAGCGGGGTCGAGCTCGTCCTGGCGTTCCTCGCCGGCGTCCTGATGGGCGGCGCCCTCGACCGCTTCGTGCTCCCGCTCCTCGTCGATGCCTGGATCGACCGGCTGCGCCAGCATGGGCGATGAACGGGGCGACGACGCGGCCGACCGCCGCCGGGCCGATGTCTACTCCTCGGCGCGATCCTCGCGCTCCTGGGACTCGAGGCTTCCGCGCTCTGGCGGGGTGTGAGGTGACGATCTATTGGGTCGGCTCACCCAAGTTCACGGCCGGCCACCCGGCACCGCTGATCGCGCTCGTCCATCACCGCATGGTCGGCACCCTGCGCTCGACCGACGCCGCGTTCACCTCGCCCGACGGTCGCGAGGCCTCGACCCACTCCGGCATCGGCTCCGGCTGCGGCCGCGCCGGCCACCCGACGACCGCCCACGTCCACCAGTACGTCAGGCTCGGCGACCAGGCCTGGGGCAACGGCAACTGGGACCCCTCGGGCGCCTGGGACGACCGCTACCCGACGCGCCTCGTCAACAGCCGCACGGTGAGCATCGAGCACCACGACAACGGCGGCCGCACGGCAGGTTCGGGCAAGGGCGTCGTGCCCGAGGGCGTCATCGCGGCCTCGATCGCGCTCGACGCCCTGCTGCTGCGTGGCGACGTCGCCGAGCTCAAGGGCGCCGGGACCCGGTTCCGCGCCGGCACCGAGACGGCAATCACCCGGGAGCTCCGGGCGATCCCGATCGACCGCCACCACCTCATCGACCACCACTACATCGCCGGGCGCCCCAAGCCCTCCTGCTGGCGGCCCTGGGCGGACGATCCCGTGGGGTTCCCGCAGGCCCGCTACCTCGCAGCCCTGGCACCAGCGCCGTCCGCACCCGAGGAGACCGTGAACAGCTACCCCGTACCGAAGGTCCAGAGCATCGCCACCGTGCCCGCTGGCACCTGGCTGTACGCGACCTCCTCGCTCGAAGCCTCCCCCGACAACGTGCAGGTGGACCCGGGGCGTGACATGCCGTACCTCGGCCAGCCCACGAGTGCCTATCGCATCGTCGAGTACGTCGACGCGAAGGGCGTCCACCAGGGACGCGCGATGTTCGCGAAGGCGTCCGAGGTCACCGCCGTCCGCCCCGCGCCCGACCCCACGCCGTTCAGCCAGGCGCAGCTCGACGCTGCCGCCAAGGCCGCTGCAGCGGCGGTCAAGGCCGCGGGCGTCGCGGCCGCGACGTACGGAGCGTGACGATGGACAGCCAACCCGGCACGATCTGGGGCCGGGAGCCAGCCATGGTCCTCGCCCTGGTTCAGGCGGTCATCGCCCTGGTCGTGGCGTTCGGCCTCTCCCTCGCACCGGACCAGATCGGCGCGATCCTCGCCGTAACCGCGGTCGTCCTCGGGCTCATCACCCGCAGCCGCGTGAGCCCGCGGTGAGAGACGGCTACCTTCGCGGCACGCTCCCGCGGACGCCGACTGCCCGCCAGGTCGACGTCCTTGCCGCGTTCGTCGCCGCCGGCGGCTCCGTCGCGGACGCGGCAGCCCGCGTCGGTATCCGGCCGAGCACCGCGAAGCGCCACTGTGCCGACCTCCGGGCGCGGTCCGGGCTCACGACCGAGCAGCTGAACTACCGGGGGCGGGCGGAGGGGTGGCTCGTCGTGCCCACGCTGGAGCCAAGCTGACTGCGTCAGCGCGTCATCGCGCCGACCCACCACCACGACTCGGCCGGACACCCTTCGGCGGGCGGAGCCACCCAGGGCGTCCGCGCCAGCCATTCTTCGGAGGTCGTGCCGCTCTCCTCGCTGCTGTCGCCGCTTCCACCGAGCGCGACCTCCGTGCCGTCTCCAGCACTCACTGTGCTCCCGTCGAAGTTCGCGAAAGTGATCGCTCGCGTCTTTGCGTTCCACGTCGTCCGATCGGCTGGCCACACGAGCAGGACACGCTCGCCGAGTCCATCCAGGAAAACGCAGGCGTCAGTGATCCTGAGCGTTCCCTCGGTGCGAGCAGTGTCCGCGCCATCCTGAGGCGGCACCACCGCCAGTGGTCCCCACGTGGCACCTGACCCGCTTGTGGGCGCTGCTGGCGTCGCCGACTCGGCGAGGGCGATGAGCTCGTCGACCGAGAACTGCTGCTCGTAGGCCACGAGCGCTAGGCCATCGTTGCCGAGTTGCCAGACGAGCACGAGCTCGCCGTTCGGCGGCCAGCGGTGCAAGGTCGCCGGCTGGCCGCTGACGACCACGCCGCGTTCTTCGGTGCCCCCGGTGACGTTCACCGGACCGTCGAAGGACTGGTACAGGACGACGCTCCTGGTCTGGTCGGTCAGCGAGGGATCGGGCGAGTAGGTCCGTTCCCAACGACCTGTCTGGCTCAGCTCCACGTCGCGCTGGGACCGCAGCTCCCAGCCATCGGGCAGGCCCGCAAGTTCGACAAGCCCGTCAGGTGGGGCCAGGAAGTGCAGATACCCGTTGAGATCGCGCCAGACCGAGCCGGTGAACGGCTGCTGGAGGGCGACCTCGAGGCTTCGGGCATGGCCCATCGCGTCACACTCCGTTCCCTCGGTCGCGTCCGGTCGGCGCGACTCCTCGACGCCGACCTCAAGCACACCGTCGACCACCGTGACGGTCGCCTTGTACTCGGCCGAGCACGGGTCGTCGGCCGCGTACTCTCGCGAGCCCACGAAGTCCAGCGACAGGTGGCGTCCGTCCTCACTCAGCGTCAACTGGTCGATCGAGACGAATCGGAAGTCGCGGTTCGGCTGCGGCGGCCATGACGGAAGGTCCGTGACTGGAGTCGGCGACGCGGAGGCCGCTGGCACCGTCTCGGTCGCCGGTGACGGCGACGCATCTGGCCCGGCCATGCTGGGGCCGCTCGTCGCCGTCGGCACGCTGCCCGAACAGGCCGCGAGGATCAGCGCAGCCGCGAGTCCCAGGATCTTCATCGGAGGCCTCCGCACCAGCAGACGCTAAGCACCGTCAGATTGTGCCTGGCCTTCCCAGGCTCCTACGGGCCGCCCTGGAGCGAGTAGTCCATGTAGCCGTCCTCGGCGACCCTCACCCAGATCACGACGTGACACGACTCGGCCTGCGCAACGTCCGTGCATGGCCCAGGAGGACAGGGGGCAAACGGAGCCGGATCCACGACGATCGGTTCGACTCCGAACTCCTCGCGGATGCGGGCGGCGGTGAAGCTGCGAGCGAGCTCGTCCTTGCGCCAGGAGCGCCCGCACAACTGGATGCGCGCCGGGAGTGCGCCCGCGTCATGGATGCCATCCGCACCGGCGAGCGAGTTGCGGACGCGAGGCACCACAACCAGCCAGGTGGCCGCGGCAACGATCACGACACCGAGGATTGCGACGACGATCGTTCGCGGTCGAGCACGACTGCCCATCCTCCTCCCCTCAAGTGACTTGATCCCGTGCGACGAGCCGCACACGCTCAATGCCCCAGGTGACCTCTCGCCGCCGACTACGGGCGCTTTGCGGCGGAGCGACGCGATCGACGCGATACCCGCCGCAAGGCCAGCACGAAGCCGCCAGCCGCGGCCAGGACGGACGGCAGGAGTGGCGGCACGTGGTCCGCCGCGGGCTCGGCCGTCGCCGTGTCCGGCATGCCGAGCTTGGAGCGGATGGCCGCCTCGAGGTCCGCCAGGGTCGACACCCCCGATGGCACGCCAGCGCTGCCCAGCACGCCCTGCTTGCGGTCGAAGGCCCACATGGGGTGGATGGTCTGGTCGTAGTAGGGCACATCGAATGCGATGATGATCACCGCTCCCTCGGCGCCGCCAAAGTAGCCGACGACGCTGTCGTGACAGAGCGTGGTCCACGCGGGTGCCACCGTGACGAGCTCCGGGAGCGAACCCTTCAGGACGCGGTTGACCCGGTAGGTCTCACTGTGGGTCGGATCGTCCTGGTAGCCGTCCCAGCCCTCGACGACCGTGACTCGCGCGATTGCCCGGGCGCCGCGGACGGCCTCCGCGAATGAGGGCTGGCTAGACGTGCAGGCGCTGACGGGCGCAGGGGTCGCGCAGACGAGGATCGCTGCGAGCGCGCCGACACCGGCCAATGCTGCGATCCGTCGCATCAACTTCCCCACTCCTGCCGTCGGCTGCGGAAGGCTTCCGCCGGCCGACGTGACGCGCCGCGACAAGCGTAGGTGACGATCGCATCCGAGCGGTGGCCGCTCGACATGGCTGGCACTCACCTCCACGCCAAGCACCGCAGGCGACTAGACCCGACCGCCCACACCATCGATGATTCGCGGGTGAAGCTGTGCACGGTCTGCGGTGTCGTCACCAGCCGCGCTGGCAGTCGGTGCGCGACGCACGCCCGCCAGTCCAACCGCAGCCGACACAACGCCCTCTACAGCACCCCCGCCTGGCAGCGGCTCAGCGCTCGGGTGCTGCGCGCCTGGCGTGGTGAGCACGGCGACTCGTGTCCCGGCTACCAGCGTGCCGCGCACGCAGCACGGGACCTGACCGTCGACCACGTCGTGTTGCTGACAGCTGGCGGTGCGCCGTTCGGCATCGCGAACACCGCGGTGCTGTGCCGGTCGTGCAACTCGACCAAGGGTGCGTCGGTCGAGGGGGTTCGTTCTCACCTCTGGCTTCAGTAACGCTGAGGTAGAGGGTCAACGGGCGAGGCGCTCAAGGATCTCGCGGTTGCGCTCGATGCTGGTCTTCAGGCGCCGCCGGAAATCGGGATCGGACCGACGAGCCTCGATGTGGGCGGCGATCGCCCGCTGGATCTCCTCGTTGACCGACACTTCGTCGACGCCGGCGATCGCCTCGAGGGCTTCGGCTTGGTCGGCAGGCAGGCGCAGGGTCCGGGACTTGATCGTCATGGCGGCCTCCGTTCGTGGTGCGGTGGCGTCACGATACCACGGTGTCTCGGTGAGCCAGGGTCACCCTGAGCCCCCAGACCCATCCCCTTCATTCCCGCGGCGACATTGAAGGGTTGCAGCCTGAGGTCGACCACCCTCACTCGGGACCAGCACCTATGATCAGGGCATGCTGCCGGCCCTCCTCCTGACCCTGCTCGTCGCCGGGCTGCTGGCGCTGCTCCCCGTCTGGCGGTTGCGGGTCGCCGGCTGGTCCGCGGGCGCCCTGTTCGCGGCGTGGCTGGTCTACGGCATCGGGATCCTGATGGCCCTGCGCTTCGCCGCGGCATCCCGCTTCCTGCTGCCGATCCTGGTGCTCGGGTTCCTGGCTCCGTTCGTGGCCGGGCCGGAGCGACTCTCACGAGTACTGGGCGGCCGACGGCCGAAGCCTCCCACGATCATCGACGTGACGCCGAGACCGGCACCCGGGCTGCCAGAACCGCCGAAGGATGTCACGCCTCCGGGGGGTGGGACGGGCGACGGCGAAGGCGAAGACGGGCAAGCGTCAGACGACGGTCGGCGCGACGACCCGCGGGCCTGATCCCGGACTGGTGCAGTCCGGCACCGCCACCGACGCGCGAGGCAGGCGGAGCGGGTCCCGCGTCGGCTAGAGTCCGCGCGTGACCGGACGCACCTTCGACCGCTCGCCGTGGCTCCTGGAGCCGGACGTCTCGTTTCTCAACCACGGGTCGTTCGGGGCGTGTCCGGAGCCCGTGCTGGAGGCCCAGCGTGCGTGGCGCGACCGCCTCGAGCGGCAGCCGGTCCGGTTCCTCGACCGTGAGTTGGAGGGGCACCTCGACCTCGCCCGCATGGAGGTCGCCGAGTTCCTGCACGCAGACCCGGAGGGCGTCGCCTTCGTCCCCAACGCGACGACCGGCGTGGCCACGGTGCTCGCCTCGCTCCGGTTCGCCCCGGGCGACGAGCTCCTCGCCGGCGACCACGAGTACAACGCAACCCTGAACGCGCTCCGGGCGGCAGCGGAACGCGACGGGGCCCGGGTGGTCATGGTCCGGGTGCCGTTCCCGGTGTCGGACCCGTCCCAGGTCGTGGAGGCGTACCTGGAGGCGGTCACCGCTCGCACCAGGCTGGCGCTGGTCAGCCACGTGACCTCGCCGACGGCGCTCGTGCTGCCGATCGCGGCGCTCGTGCGCGAGCTGGACCGGCGCGGCGTGGACACGCTCGTGGATGGAGCCCACGCCCCCGGCATGCTGCCCATTGACCTGGACGCGCTGCAGGCCGCGTACTGGACTGGCAACGGCCACAAGTGGCTGTGCGCGCCGAAGGGCTCAGCGGTGCTCCACGTCCGCAAGGATGCACGGAAGCGGATCCGGCCGCTGGTGGTCTCGCACGGCGCCAACGACGAGCGCACGGACCGGACCCGCTTCAGGCTGGGCTTCGACTGGATGGGCACCGGGGACCCGACGCCGTACCTGTCGATGCCGGCGGCGATCCGCTTCGTGGGCGGTCTGCACGAGGACGGCTGGTCCGGGCTGATGGCGGCGAACTCGACGATGGCACGCGAGGGCCGCGACAGGATCTGCGCCGCGCTGGAGGTTGCGGCGCCCGCCCCGGACACCATGCTCGGCGCGATGGCTGCAATCCCACTCCCGGACGTCGCGCCCACCGAGGCGGCCGCCCGCCGGCTCCAGGCCACCCTAGTCGATGAGGACCGCATCGAGGTGCCGGTGCTGGCGTTCCCGGTGCGCGCCGCGATCCCACCCGGCGGGGGCCCGTCGCAGATCCTCGTCCGCATCTCCGCCCAGCGCTACAACCGGCCCGAGGAATACGAGCGGCTCGCGGAGAGGCTGGCGACCAGGGTCCGCAGCGCGAGGTCGCCGAGGTCGCTGCTGGGCCGGCTGCGCCGGGGCTGAGTAACCGGGGGCTGAGAGCGCGTTGACGCCCGTCAGCCTCGTCCGGCGAGGCTGATCCGCTCCCCCGTGACGGACCCGGCGGCGGGTGATGCCAGCCAGGCGAGGGTCTCCGCGAGCTCCTCGGGCGTCGTCGAAGTCAGCTTCCCCGGTGGCGCTGGCGTCCCGGGCGGCAGATCCACGGTCCCGGAGGACGGGGCCACCTCGATCGCGCGGACCACGACGATGTTCGCGGTGATCCCGTCGGCGGCCACCTCGCGGGCCAGTGACTTGACGAGAACCTCCTCGGCGGCCTTGGCCATCGCGTAGCTCGCGCCCTTCGGCCCGGGTGTCGCGGCAAACGGCGACGAGACCGCGATCACGCGCCCGAAACCTCGCTCCCGCATCCCGGGCACAACGGCCTGGATCATGTGCAGCGTCGTCCATAGGTGCTGGTCCAGCATCCGCCGGACCTCGCGGTGGTCCAGGTCCGCCACGGCCGTTCCGCCTGTCCAGCCACCCACGAGGTGGAGCAGGACGTCCACCCGCCCGAAGGTGGCCTCGGTGGCCGCGACGACCTCGCCTGCGGTCGCTTGGACCCGGAGGTCGCCGGGCACGGGCAGGACCCGGTGGGACGGCAGGGCGAGGTCGCTCACGAGCGCCGCGAGGCGACCCGGGTTCGACCCGTTCAGCGCGAGACAGGCCCCATCGGCGGCGAACCGGCGGGAGGCGGCGCGGCCGGCCGGGCCCGTGGCACCGGTGATGAGGACGACGAGAGAGTCGTTGGTCATGTCTGAACAGTAGCCCAGGTGGCAGGGTGCCTTGCGGACACGACGGTGTCGGATATATGGTTGCGTGAGCAATCACCAAGAGGCGTCCCACGACCATGAACCAGGCCACCCGACCACTCCCCGCCCTGTACCTGGGCCACGGCGCGCCGCCGCTCCTCGACGATCCTATGTGGATGGGGCAGCTCGCCGGCTGGTCGGCGGCACTCCCTCGCCCGCGGGCCATCCTGATCGTGAGCGCCCACTGGCAGACAGCGCCGATGGCGATCGGAGCCACGACGACGGTCCCGCTCGTCTACGACTTCCATGGCTTCCCGCAGCGGTACTACGACCTCCAGTACCGGGCCCCGGGCGCACCCGACCTGGCGGCCACCATCAAGGCGCTGATGCCGGCGAGCGAGCCCGTCCTGGACCGCCCCGACAGAGGCCTCGACCACGGTGCCTGGGTGCCCCTCATGGCGATGTACCCGGGCGCGGACGTCCCGGTGCTGCAGATGTCGATGCCGGACCTGGACCCGGAGCACCTGTTCGACGTGGGCCGGCGGCTGGCACCGCTGCGCGACGAGGGCGTGCTGGTCATCGGCTCCGGGTTCATGACGCACGGGCTGCCGTACATCGGCGAGTACTGGGACGGGCGGCCGGGGGCGCCGCAGTGGTCCGCGGAGTTCGACCGGTGGGCCGCGGAAGCCCTCGAGCGTGGCGACCTCGACACCCTGTTCGCGTTCCGCGAGAAGGCGCCCGGGATGCCGTTCGCCCACCCGACGGTCGAACACCTCGCGCCGTTGTTCGTGACCCTGGGCGCCGCGGCGATGCCGGACCACGCGCCACGTACCGCTATCGAAGGGTTCTTCCTGGGGCTCTCCAAGCGGTCGTTCGAGGCGCGCTGAAGGGATCACGCGCACGGGTTGGCTGGTGAGCCCGCTGGGATTCGAACCCAGGACCAAGGGATTAAAAGTCCCCTGCTCTACCGCTGAGCTACGGGCCCCGGCGCAACTCTACCCCGTGGTGCGGCGCGAGCCGGGCGCGGGCGACCGCCACCATCGGCATCGATCCCCTATCCTTCGCTTCGCTGAATCCGGCTGAGCGGGAGCCGACGGCGCCAATCCAGGAACGCAAGGGACCAGCATCCGCACGGGGAGTCACTGCATGCGAACGCTCACGATCATCGCGCTTGCCATCGCGGCAACCGCCATCCTCGCGGCCTGCGGGTCGGGCTCGGACCAGCTCACCGGCCGGGACTGGCGGCTGACCGCGATCACCGAGAAGGTGCCGGCATTCCAGGGCGTCATCCCTGCCGAGGACCAGGGCAAGTACGTCATCAGGTTCAACGACGACGGAACGTACGTTGGCACGGCTGACTGCAACCAGATCGCGGGCACCTACGAGACCAACCGCCGGGACAGCCTGACGATCAACCCCGGGATCTCGACGCTCGCCCTGTGCCCGGAGGGCTCGTACGCGGACCTGTTCGTCCACGGCATCACGCAGGCGCGGAGCTATGAGATCAAGGACGTCATCCTGACGATCACCCTGAGCGACAGAGGCACGATGGTCTTCGTCGTCGGCCTTCCGGGAAGCTCCGCGCCGGCGGCCACCGACCAGCCGACCGAGGCTCCGACGGCCAGCCCCACGCCAAAGCCGACTGCGAGCCCGACCCCCAAGCCGACCCCGTCACCGACGCCCACCGCGAAGCCGACCGCCGCGCCGACCGGTGAGCCCACCGCGAAGCCGACGGTCGCGCCCACCCCCAAGCCGACCCCGAAGCCGACGCCGGCCCCGACAGCACCGCCGACGCCCGGCGGAGACCTGACGGGCAAGGCGTGGCAGTTGACGGCGGTCACCCTGAAGGATCCCGCCTTCCAGGGCGTCGTGCCTGCCGATCAGCAGTCGAACTACACCATCAGCTTCGCGACCGACGGGACGTTCTCGGCCAGGGCCGACTGCAACACGGTCAACGGCGGCTACGCCACGACCTCGTCCGGTGGCCTGACGATCACGCCCGGGCCGACGACGACGGTCGCCTGCGCCGAGGGCTCGTACTCGGACCTGTACATCATCGGGATCAGCAAGGCTGCGAGCTACGCCGTCGCGGGCGACCAGCTGACGATCACCACGACCGACCAGGGAACGCTCGTCTACACCGACAGCGGCGCCTGACCCCGGCGAATCCTGGGTTCAACGCCAGGACGACACCACCGAAGCCGGGCCCTCCACCGCGGGGGCCCGGCTTCTTCAGTACGACGCGCGGCCGGCCTGTCAGGGCAGCAGCGACTCGTCCACCAGCTGGTCCATCGTGACCGGGTTGGGGACCAGCCCCAGCGAACTCATGAAGTCCAGCGACTGCTGCCAGCCGGGCCGGTCGATCGATCCGAGCGGCGCCCCGGCGCGCGGGCTGGCCCACGTCGCGATGGTGGCATCCAGGATCTGGCGCTGGAGGGCAGGGTCCGTGGCCAGGTCGGGCACCGCGGCGAAGGTGGCGTCCAGGCCGGCCTGCGGATCGGCGGTGATCGTCTCCATGGCGCGGAGGGTGGCTGCCGTGAACGCAGCCAGGGCCTCCCGCTTGGCCTCGAGGGTCGCCCTCCCGGTGACGAGTCCCGGCCCCGGCAGGGGCACAACCTCATCGATCGTGAGCACGACCGGATCGATCCCGGCATTGGCGAGCTGGATCGGCTCGTTGTTGGCGAAGCCCGTGATCGCGTCCACCTGTCCTTGCTGGAGCGCTGCTGCCTGGCCAAACGTCGGGTACTCCACGATCGTCACGTCCTCGGTCGTCAAGCCCGCGGATCCCAGCAGCGCCTTGAGCATCAGCCAGTTGGTCCCGTACTTGCCAGGCGTCCCGATCCGCTTGCCCTTGAGGTCCGACGCGGTCGCGATGCCGGATCCGGCCTTCGCGATCACCACCGCCGGGAAACGGCCGTAGATGGTGGACGTGTACACGACCGGGATCCCCTGGCTCACCGCGGGGATCACCGAGGTGCCGTCGCCGGACCCGATGTCCACGGCGCCCTGCCCGAGGAGCGTGATCAGGTCGGGATCGATCTTGTTCTGGAGCGTGACCTCGAGACCGGCGTCGGCGTAGTAGCCGGCCTGGTCGGCGAGGTAGAACTGCGCAAACTGGACGCTGGGGATGTAGCCCAGGCCGACCGTGAGGGGCACGGGCTCGACGGCCGGCGTGGCGGTCGCGGCCTCCGATGCTGGTGGGGTGGTCGCGGACGAGCCGCCGCACGCAACCGCAAGGAGGGCGATGGCAGCGATGGCGGTGGCGAGACGGAGACGGCGAGGGAGCACGGGCTGATGGACCTCCGGGAGCTCAGGGGCGGGGATCACCGGTCGCCAACCAGGCGGCGCTCGATGAGGATCATCACGAGGTAGAGGGTCACGCCCAGGATCGCGAGCATGGTCAGGGCGGCGAACATGAGCGGCGTGTCGAACAGCGAGCCGCGCGCCACGTTGATCAGCACGCCCAGGCCCTTGTCCGCACCCGCCCACTCGCCGACGATCGCGCCGATGACCGCGAGCGTCACCCCGACGCGCATGCCGCCGAGGATGGCCGGCAGCGCGGCGGGGATCTCGACGCCGGAGATCGTCTGCCAGCTGGTGGCACGGAAGCTGCGGGCCATCTCGAGCAGGCGCGGGTCCACGGACCGGATGCCCACCATCGTGGCGACCGCCACCGGGAAGAAGACGATCAGCGTCGTGATGACCAGCTTGGACGACAGCCCATTGCCGAACCAAAGGACGATCAACGGGGCCAGTGCGAGAACGGGCGTTGCCTGGGCGGCCACGAGGTAGGGACTGAGCAGTCGTTCGGCCAGGCGCGAGCGGGCGAGCAGGACCCCGACGACGAGGGCGATCGAGGCGCCCAGCGCGAAGCCCAGCAGCACCTCGACGAGGGTCGCCTCGACGTGCGGCCACATGGTGCCGTCCATCCATGCCCGTGCGAATCGCTCGGCCACGGTCCACGGACCGGGCAGGACGAAGGACTGGAAGCCCGACACGTAGACCACGGCCTGCCAGGCAAGGACGAACACCGCCAGGCTGACCGCGACCGGCCAGACGAGTCCGAGGGCTCGGCGTCGGTGCGAAGCTGCCACGGGCGAGAGCGCCCCTTCGTGCTCGGCAACGGGGACGGCGGTCGGGGTCGGGACCGACGCGCCGGAAGCTGGCGTGGCCGGCACGGCGACGGGCCGGACCTCGCTCACGCCTCGTCCTCCGGCCGGAACGGATCGAACCAGGCGGGCGTTCCGGGCTCGGTCTCGGCGTGGCGTGGCCGGTCACCGGGTTGGGTGCCGGCGGTCACGGCCGTTCTCGCCTCCTCCATCGCGATGCTGTCGTCGGTGGTGTCCACGAGCTTGGCGCGGATCTCGGCCGCGATCGACGACACGAAGGCGGAGTCGAGGTCCGCGACGCGACGCGGGCGGGGCAGGTCGACGGGGATCTCGGCCGCCACACGACCGGGCCTGGGCGACATCACCACCACCCGGTCGGCCAGGAAGACGGCCTCCGGGATCGAATGCGTGACCACGATGATCGTCGTCCCCGTGCGCTCCCATAGGCGCAGCAGCTCCCCGTTGAACCGCTCGCGGGTAAGGGCGTCGAGGGCGCTGAACGGCTCGTCGAGCAGGAGGACGCGCGGCTCGAGCGCCAGCGCCCGGGCGATCGACACCCGCTGGCGGGTGCCGCCGGACAGCGTCGAGGGCTTGGCGGCGGCAAACTCGCGCAACCCGACGAGACCGAGGAGATCGTCGGTCCTGGCCCGCTGGCGTTCCTTGGACCACCCCGCCAGCTCCATCGGGAAGCGCACGTTGGCGTCCGCGTCCCGCCACGCCAGCAGCCGCGACTCCTGGAACACGAGGCCGACGCGCTCATCCGGCCCGGTCACCGGGTCACCGTCGATGGCCACGCCACCGGCACCCGGCGGGATCAGGCCGGCGACGACGCGCAGCAACGTGCTCTTGCCACAGCCGTTGGGCCCGATCAGCGCAACGACCTCGCCCGGCCGGATGTCCAGGCTGATGCCGTCGAGGACGTGGACCGTGCGGGCCCCGCGGAACGTGAGCGACACATCATCGATGCGGACACCGGCGCCCGGTCGTGATGGGGCGACGTGGCCGGTGGCAGGCGCGGCGGAGGACGGGGCGGCCGTCACGGGCTGCCTCGCCATCGTCATCGCACACCTCCGTCGTCCATGCCTGGCACAACGGGGCGGACGGCGCGCGAGCACGGACGTCATCGGCCCGTGCCTGGGCCCGGCCTTCTCTCATCCGGACTGTACCGTCGGCTCCGGTCGGCCCGGCTTGCACCGGACCTCGGATCTGCAGCCTGGCCGCGGGCTCCGCCGCCGCCGTGCCGCTCGTGGGCTCGTCCCGCGTCGCGGGACCCTACCACCGGTCGGGAATCACACCCTGCCCCGAAGGCTCTAGCGGGACTCTATCACTCCCCGCGCGTGATCCGGTGATGGGCGGCCGTGTTCCGGCAGCCAGGCCGAGGCCGGTCCTGGTCGGATAGTCACCACTCGAGTGCTCGCCAGGGCTGGACGGCCACAGCGGGACATCGGCGTGACAGAACATCGGGCTCGTGACGACCTGTCACGCGAATCCCGCTCAGGGCGCCCGACGAGGTGACGAGTACTCGTCCTTCGACTACGTGGCGGACACGGAGCCGTGGAACAGGGGCCGCAGGGCGGGATACAGGTCCCGGTACACGGCGAATGCCGCGTCGTAGCGGTCATGCGAGGCAGGATCGGGCTCCAGGCGGCGTGCCACGGACGTCATCGCGGCCACGCCGTCCTCGAGGGACCTGCGCGACCCGACGGACCCGAATGCACCGACCCCGACCGCGGCCAGGATCGCCGCCCCCAGCACGGCCGCCTCCCCGATCGCCGGGATCGCAACCGGCACGCCCAGCACGTCGGCCTTGACCCTGGCCCACGTGTCGCCCCACGACGGCCGGCCCGCCAGGTGGAGCTCCCGTACCGGTGCCCCGGCGGCCGCCAGCGGCTCCACCACGTGCCGCAGGGCGAACGCGGCGCCCTCCAGGGTCGCCCGAGCCAGATGCTCAGGTCCATGCGCCAGCGCCAGCCCGATGAGAGCGCCGCGCGCCCGCTCGTCGAACACCGGCGCCCGTTCCCCGGCGAGATAGGGCAGGAAGACCAGCCCATCGGCGCCCGGCGCCACTCGCGAGGCCGCCTCGAACAGGCCATCCTGTGTCCAGCGGTCGCCCAGCACCACGCTGCGCATCCAGTCCACGGACGCGCCCAGCGCAGCCATCGCCCCGCCCACCACCCAGCGGCCCGGGAGCGGAGCCGGTGCGACGAAGACGCCGGGCAGGTCCACCGGCCGGTCGGCGTAGACGCCGATCCCACCGGAGGTGCCGCCGGTGTCCACCGCATCGCCCGGGGCCCGGAGCCCGGCGCCGAGCATCGACGCCGTGCCGTCGTTTACGCCCGCGATCACCGGCGTGCCTGCCGCCAGCCCGAGCGCCGCCGCAACATCCGCGCGCAACCCACCGAGCCTGGCGCCATACGCCAGCGGCGGAGGGATGGCGTCCGGCCGGACCCCGGCTCCGTCCAGCGCCTGGACGGGTAGCGGCGACTCGTGTGCCTGGACGGACGTGGCCGCCTCGCCGGTCAGCCACAGGCCCGCGGCATCCCACGATGCCATCAGCCATCGTGCTCGAGCGGCCCCCTCGGGATCCTCCCGGGCAAGCCAGGCCATCCGGGGGAGCAGCCCGTAGCCCCCGCTCCCCGCCCTCCGGTCCTGCCAGGTCACCGCCGGGCGGACCGGGTCCGCGTCCTCGGTCACGGCCACGAGCGTTGGGCCCTGGCCGACGGCGCAGATCGCGAGGAGGTCGACACCCGCCAGCGCCGGACCGATCGCCCGCACGGCCGTCGTGATCGCCACCCACCAGTCGCGCGGATCCTGCTCGGCCCGCCCGTCGGCGCCCGTGTCAGTGGGATATGACCCCCGCCCAAGACCCAACAGCCGTCCGTCCAGGCCCACCAGGGCCGCCTTCGCCTCGCTGGTCCCGAGATCCAGGCCAAGGACCGCCGGGCTGACGCCGTCCCCGCGCCCCTCAGGCATCGGCCGCGACGTCCTCGGGCAGCAGGAACCAGCGCAGGTCCTCGAAGTCCGGCCCAACGGTACCGGACGGGATCGTCGGGCCCGTCAACGCGCGGGGCGGCCGGGCGAGGAGCTCGCGCGCCTCGGCGAGGTAGGCGGCCAGCCGTGTCTCCGGCTCGCGGTGCCGGTGCGACGGCCAGGTCACGACCCCCTGCTCGTAGGCGATGTCGCGCAGCGAGAGCGGCGGCTCCGGGCGGCCGGCCCGGTGGCGCCAGAGTCCACTGGCGGGCTCGAACGCGTAGTCGGCGAGCAGGCGCCAGCCGTCGGTTGCCACCAGGTCCACGGCGTCGAGGATGAACTCGAACACGGCCTCGCTGATGAAGTAGTTGAAGTTGACCCGCACCCAGCCGGGCTTGATCCCCTCGCAGCCGAGGGCGATCTCGCGCTCGAACCCGTGACTGGTCTCGATGTCGATGCCCAGCAGCCGGTGGCCGTAGGGCCCGGCGCAGGAGCAGCCGCCCCGGGACTGGATCCCGAACAGGTCGTTGAGCACGGCGACCACGAAGTTGTGGTGCAGGTAGCGGCCCTTGTGGCGGACGACGAAGGACACGATCGAGAGACGCTCCGCCTCGCGGCTGCCCAGGATCTCGATCGACGGGTTGGCCCCCCAGCGGTGCAGGGCACGACCGATGAAGGCCTCCTCCCGTTCGCGGATGGCCTCGGTCCCCACCGCGGCCTTGAGCCCGAACACCAGGCCGGCGCGGATCGACTCCACGATGGCGGGCGTACCCCCCTCCTCGCGGTGCTCGACGTTGGCCAGGTACCGGTGCTCGACCGGGTTGACGTAGGCCACGGTGCCGCCGCCGGGCATCGACGGGACGCGGTTGCGGAAGAGGTCCCGGCGCGCGACGAGCACGCCCGGCGTCCCCGGGCCCCCGATGAACTTGTGGGGGCTGATGAACACGGCGTCCTTGGCGGCCAAGGCGTCGCCCGGTGGGTCCATCTCGATCGAGACGTAGGGTGCGGCCGCCGCGAAGTCGAAGAACGACAGGGCGCCGTGGGCGTGGAGCAGGCGGGAGATGGCCGCGGTGTCGGACACGATCCCGGTCACGTTGGACGCCGCGGAGAACGACCCGATCTTGAGCGGCCGTCCCGCGTACCGCTCCAGCTCCTGGCCCAGCTGGACCAGGTCGATGTGGCCCTCGCGGTCCTCGCGGATCATCACCACGTCCGCAATCGACTCTCGCCACGGCAGCTCGTTGCTGTGGTGCTCGAAGGGCCCGATGAACACGACCGGCCGCTGGTCGGCCGGGATCCGGGAGCGAAGATCCCACGCATCGTCGAGGTCGGCGGGGATGCGCAGCTGGAGGACATCGACCATGCGGTTGATCGCCGCCGTGGAGCCCGAGCCCGTGAAGATCACGGCATGGCGTTCGGGATCCCCGCCCACGCCCTCGAGGACCAGGCGCCGGGCCTCCTCGCGGAAGCGCGTCGTCTGGAGCCCCGTGCCCGAGCTCTCGGTGTGCGTGTTGGCGTACAGCGGCAGGACGGCGTCGCGGATGTAGTCCTCGACGAACGAGAGGCTTCGGCCCGACGCCGTGTAGTCGGCGTACGTGACGCGCCGGACGCCGTAGGGACCGGCAACCGCCTCGTCGTCGCCGATGACCGAGGCACGGACGAGGTCGACCAGCGCGTTCGCGGTCGGGGCCGGGTGGCGGGCAGCGTCCACGTCGTGGGCCGGGCCGGGGTTGGGGGCGCGCGTAACCATGTGGCGAGCAGTCTACGGGGTGGATCGCGGGTAGCGGCTGGTCGCGGGTCGTGGCCGCGCGGCTCACGGGCCCCGTGGCTCGCGGGCCCCGTGGTCGGCTACGGGATCAGGACGGGGGTGAAGTTCCCGCTGCGATAGCGGTCCAGGTCAACGCGACCGCTGATCCCGGGCACCGTGCCGCTCGACGTGTACTGCCAGAACGTCCAGCCTCGGCCGCCCCAGTTGCCGGCAGGAAGCGTCGGCGCAGAGGCTGTGGTCCAGTGCGCCACCCAGAGCGTCGTGTAGCCGTTGGTCGCGAACCAGGTCGTGTTGCCCATCTTGCTCGACCAGAAGCTGGGCGAGACGTAGATCGCCGCCCGAACCCCGAGCCGATCGTAGACCCGCTCCAGGAACGCGCGGGTCCATGCCTGGAGCTCCTCGACGCCCAGTCCGCCCGTGACCTCGAGATCGAGGACCGGGAGGAGCTCGCCCGACTTGGGGGCCGCGGTGTCCACGAAATGGTCTGCCTCGGCCTCGGCGTCGCCGAGGGTCAGCTCGGGGCCGGCGAAGTGATAGGCACCGACGTAGAGGCCGTTGGCCTTGGCCTGGGCTCGGTTCGTGGCGTACGTGGGATCCACGTAGTCCGTGTTCTGCGACGCCTTCATGAACGCGAAGCGCTTGCCGGCCGCCGCGACCTTGGACCAATTGATGGTTCCCTGCCAGTGGCTGATGTCGATGCCTTCGATGTAGGACGTCTGCGGGCTGGGCGACGGCGTCGGCGCCGGGGTGGGGGTTGGCGTCGGGGTTGGCGTTGGTTTGGGCGTCGGGGCGGGCGTCGCCGATCCGGCGGCAGCCGGCTTGAACAGGGCCTTGGCGGCGTACAGGTAGGTCACGCCGTAGAGCGCCTTGACCGACTTGCCGTTCACCGCCGTGATCCGGTACCACGAGGCACCCCCGATCCGCGGACCGGTGCAGGTCGTGCTCCAGGAGCCACCGGCGACGGAACCGTATGTCGTCACCTTCGCCCCGGACGCCAGCTTTGCCTTGCGGGTTGCGGTGATCCGGGGACCGCTTCGCAGGACCACGCCGCCGCACGCGGTTGCAAGGGTCACGGACTTGGTGGTCGTCTTGAACAAGGCGGTCGCCCCGTACACGTACTTCACACCGTAGAGCTTGCTCACGCTCTTGCCGTTGATCGACGTGATCCGCCACCAGGTGGACCCTGACGTCGTGCTTCCGCCGCACTTGACGCTCCAGCGCGTGCCGGACACCTTCGCCACCGCAACCACCTTCGCGCCGGCCGACAACGTTCGCAACGCGCGAGCCGACAGCTTGGGCTGCGTCCGCAGCCGGACACCGTCGCAGCGGGCCGCAAGCGTCGTGGCCGCGAGGGCGCTGCGGGGCATGGCTGCGGTCATCGCCGTGAGCACCATCAGCAGCGCCAGGCCGGCGGCGATGAGCGGCAGCAGGTGGCGCCGTCGTCCGGCGACCACGGGCCGGGGCTTCGAGGGCTGGGCGATGGCTGACACGTGACCTCCCTTGCGGTGCCCCAAGCGTCGCCGCCCTGCCGCCGGCGATCTATGGTTCCTTGGGGCCAGCGGGACGGGCCCCATGGGACCAGTGCCGCCCACCGGATGGGCGAGGTGCCCCAGTCCGGCTCGCCCCAGCCTACCCTGCGCCGCACGTCGCTACAATCCGTGTGTGTCCCGTTACTACGGCCCCAACGACGCCGACGAGCTGGTCCCGGAGCTCGCCATCATGATCGGCCGCCTGCGCAGCCAGCGGAAGGACCTGCTCGTCCTCCGAGATGCGGCCCGGGCGCTCGAGAGCTCGCCGCCAAGCGGGCCAGATGCCGATGACCGCGGGCCGGATCGCGGCCCGGATGCCGACCCGGGTGCCGACCCGGATGCCGACCCGGAGCTTCGACGGATCCACCTCCGGATGCGCGGGATCGTGGAC
Organism: uncultured Chloroflexia bacterium; assembly: GCA_963713975.1. Classification (GTDB taxonomy): domain Bacteria; phylum Chloroflexota; class Limnocylindria; order Limnocylindrales; family CSP1-4; genus CAIXZV01. The sequence goes on along the minus strand of OY970218.1, from coordinate 1,783,847 downwards.
CAGATGCAGGCGGATGTCGCCTGGCTGGACGAGCGGGACATCGTGCTGCGCGACATCGCGACCGGGCTGCTCGACCTCCCGGCGCTCGTGGCCGGCCGGCCCGTGTGGCTCTGCTGGCGCCTGGGCGAGGACCGGGTCGCCTTCTGGCACGACACTACGGAGGGTTTCTCGAGGCGCAAGCCGCTCTCCGCCCTGCCGGACGGCGTGGCGCGGGCCTGACCGCAGATCGCCATGGCTCGTGGTTCCTCGCGTCGTCCCCGTCAGGCGGTCTGGTTCGAGCCGCCGCATCTATGCCGCCCAGATGGCGCAACCAGCGGGTGCGCGGTGGCTGGTTTCTCCGCCGGCCGCCAGGAGGCCCAACCGGCGCTGGTGGACGACGTCCTGCTCACGTAAGCGAGCAGTCGAGGGCGATACGCGGCTTCCGTCACCCTGCTGCTCGCCATCAGCGGGCGAATCAGGGATCGCGGTTGTCGGCGGGGCCACCCGGCGAGCGGGTCGGCAGAGCTTCCAGCCGGTGGGACGCCCGGCTCGGCCGCGAACCGCGGGCGCGCCGGCCCTCGCCGGTACACTCGATTGATGCCCGTCCCCCAGCCAGACCCGACTCCCGGCCTCGTCCGCCAGGGTGATCGCAACAAGGCCTACCGCCCGCTCCCGGAGCCGGCCCGCCGAGATGCCTTCGAGGCCGGCCTCTCCGCCTATGGGCAGGGCGACTTCTTCGCGGCCCACGAGGCCCTGGAGCCTGCCTGGATGGGCACCGACGACCTGGCCGAGCGCGGCCTGCACCAGGGGCTGATCAAGGTGGCGGCCGCCTACGTGCACGCGGTCCGCGGGAATCCAACCGGGATCACGAAGAACCTCACCGGCGCCCGCACCCATCTGGCCACCGCTGCCGGAGCCGGGATCGGCCCTTCGTGGGGCGTGGATGTCCCCGCGCTCCTGGCCGAGATCGACGCCCGGCTGGGCGACCCCGCCATCGCCGCGACCGCACCTGCACCCGTCATCCGGAGGATCCCGCGCGCATGAACCGACCCCAGGCCATCCCTGCCCTCGATCCTCTGTATGCCGACATCCGGCGCCGCGATCCCCTGCGGCCGGCCGTGCTGCTCGACATCCGCGAGCTGGACGAGTTCCGGCAGGTCCGGGTCGAGGGCAGCCTCTTCGTCCCGATGTCCCAGCTCGGCGTGCGCCTCCAGGACGTGCCGAAGGACCGGCCGGTCCTGGTGATGTGCCAGTCGGGCAGCCGCTCGACGAGTGTCACCTCCTACCTGCTGCAGCAGGGCTGGGAGGACGTGGGCAACGTGGCCGGCGGCATCGACGGCTGGCAGCGGCTGGGCCTGCCGGTCAGGCGCGGGCCAGTGGAGCCCGGTGAGGGCCAGCTCCCCGCCTGACCCGGGAGCGCGACGATGCGCCCGGGCGATCAGCCCTTCTTCCGCCTCCGCTTGGCGATGAAGGCGCGGACCTTGTCCGGGTGCGCGTACAGGTAGCCGATCAGGATCAGGATGATGAAGTTGACCGCGCCCACGGTGGCGGCGTTGAGGTAGCCGATCTGCTGCCCGATCTCGCCATCCAGCTTGAGGGCCGGGACCGTCACACCAGCGAGACCCAGCTGGAAGAATGGCTCCTGCGGGGCAAGGTTGGTGCGGGCGACACCGCTCGTCGGCCCTGACGCCGTGGTGCCTCCGAACATGAACGCGTGTGCGCCGGAGATGACCGCAGCCGCCCCCTCGATGCCCTCGCCGAGGTCCTGCTGGGCGAGGTGGTGCCACTCGGGGATGATCCCGTTCGCGTCCGGCGTCGTCCATAGCGTCTCGGTGAGCAGGCTGGTGCCGTCCGAGCCGCCCTGAACGTAGATCACGCCGTTGGCGGTGAAGCCGGATTCGTTGGTCCGCGGGCTCGGCAGGTTCGTCTGCGCGCTCACCGCCCACGGCTCCACGATCGCATTGGGGTCCTCGGTCGTGGCCCTGGGTCCGCCGACGAGGCCCTGCTGGACGCTCGCCACCGCGTCACCCTGGGCGTTGGTCCCGCCGACCAGGAAGATGATGTCGCCCACATGGGCGGCGAACCCGTCCATGTTCTCCTCGACCAGGGGCTGCTGGTCCGTCCACGCCTGAAGGGGGTTGCCCGTGGTCAGTGCCTGCTGGCTCTTCCACACGGTCCTCGTCGGGGCCGTGCGGTCCCTGCCACCCATGAGGACGATGCCGTCCGACACGGAAACCGCCGTCGCGCCGGCCCGCGGTGACGGCAGCGCCAGCACGTCCTCGACCTTCCACTCGCCGATCGTGCCGTCGTTCGCCAGGGTCAGGCTGAAGACGGTGGTGGTGGGCGAGCCATCGATGCCGTAGCCACCCATGATGTACAGCGTGTTGCCGACGACCACGGACGCGGCGTCGGAGCGAGCCTCGGGCAACGCGGGCCCCGCCGTCCACTTGTCAAGGTTGCCGATGCCCACCGGATGCGACACGTACGTGTCGGCCTTGGCCACGGACCCGTCCGAGCCACCGACGAAGAGGTAGGTCTGACCGATCACCGCGGCGGCGCCGTCGGTCCTCGGCGCGGGCAGGGCAACCTCGCCCGGGGCAGGGTGCCAGGGCAGCGTCGCACCGGCCGGGACGGGGCACGGCAGCGTCTCGTTCTCCGGCGGGCAGAGGTTGACCGGGGACCAGGCAAGGAGGCCGATGTCGACGGTCCGCTGGACGGTGAAGTAGTACGCGCGGTCCGGGATGTAGCCCAGCATGACGATGATCACGACGAACCAGAACAGCGCCTTGACGGTCGCCCAGATCCAGCCGTCGGCGTTGAACAGGCCGAAGACGACGCGGCGGCGGGCCGTGACGGGCTGCGGGGCGGGCAGGGCGGGGGTGGCCATCGCGTCAGCCCCCGACCTTCAGGGTGCCGGTCATGTTCGGATGCACCGTGCAGATGAACGGATACGTGCCCGCCGGCAGGGCGGGGATGTCGTAGGTGATCTTGGCCGGTCCCGAGATGATGTCGCCCATGTACACGACTCCGCCGCTGGCGTCCTTGATCTCGATGTTGTGCGGGATGCCGGCGTCCTGGTTGTCGAACTCGATCTGGAACGGGACATCCGCAGGCGCTTGCAGCTCACCGTTGACGAAGGCGATGTTGAGCGCTGCCTCCTTGACCACGGTACCCGCAGGCGCCTGCGATGCGCCGGGCTCGCCCGACGCGGCCGGCGGGGTGGGCGCAGCCGACGATGCCGGCGTGGAGAACTCGTCCTTCCAGCAGGCAGGGAACGGCGTGGCGCCCGGGGCGGGCTCGTACGCGGGATCCACCCAGCCCTCGAACGTCATCTCCTCCCCGGTCACGGGGTCAATGACCGGCTCGAAGTGGCTCGGGTCGAGAATGCGGTACGGCGTCCCCTTCTCGGCCCGGATGAAGGCGATCAGGTTGTCGATCTCCTTGTAGTTGAGCGGCCCGGGAGGGGACCCGGTGTTCGACCACACGGGCATGATGGTCTGCGGATCCCCGCAGGCGTAGCGCCCGCCCGAGTTGAGGATGTTGCGCAGGTACTCCGGGTTCAGGTGCGCGTACAGCTTGTCCTGGCGATGGAGCGCCGGGCCCTTGCCGCCCTCGCCGTCCACGCCGTGGCATTGGGCGCAGTTGGCCTGGTAGAGGTTGTAGCCACGCTCCACGGCGACCACCTGGAGCTCCGCGGACGCGGCCTCCAGCCGCGCCTCGGTCAGCCCGCCGGGCAGGCCCAGCTCGTAGAAGTAGTAGCCCATCACGAACAGGGCGACAATCGTCACGGCCAGGAAGCCCACCCAGCGCGCGCTCGCGGACTGGCGGACGATCTTGCCCGCCCGCTCCGGTGTCAGGTCGCTGCGGTGGGCCGACGCCGGCGCCGAGAAGCGGTCGGCCGGCACGGGAGAGGGCGACGACGGCCGCGGGGCGGGCAGACGGTCCTCGGGCGGGCGGCCGGGCTGGTCGGTCATCGGTCTCCTCGGTGGGCGGTCGGGCGGGCGACGGGCAGAATCAGATGCAACCGGTGGGGGTGCGCGGCGGGATGATCCCCGGCTGGCCGACCGCTACGGGCAGCGGGCCAAGGGTGATCTTGCCGGTGTCGACGACGAGCGTTCCGTCTGGTTCCACGCGGACGCCGAAGCGGTCCATGCCGCGCGGTGCCGGTCCGTACTGCGCACCGGCGGCCTTGACGCCAAGACGGTCGTAGCGGGAGCCGTGGCAGGGGCATTCCAGCCAGAAGTTCTTCTCGCACGGGTTGGGCTTGCACCCGAGGTGCGGGCAGCGCTGGTACAGGGCCCGGACATTGACGCTGCTGCCGTCGCCCGTGGGATCGGTGCCCGGGATGAACTGCTGCTGTGACGGATCCACGAGCATCACGAATGCCTTGGCGGACGAGTAGTAGGCGGGGAAGCCCTCGTCGATCGGAAGTGCGGAGTTGGCGGCCAGGACATCATCGAGCGTCCCGACGACGACCTCTCCGCCGAACTTGCCCTCGAGGTTGGGCCACAGGAAGCCGATGGTGCCCGCCGTCAGCTCCAGCAGCCAAAGCCCGAGGCCGGCGGCCAGGGAGCCGCGCAGGAGCTCGCGGCGCGAGATGCCCTGGACCTGCTCGTGACGGAGCGCCTTCATGGCCTCCGTGGTGAGGGCCTGGGACTTGTCGACGGGCTCGACCTGGTAGTTGCTCATGCCTCGTTCCTTCGGATCAGAGGGCGAAGTGGAGGCCCGGCGTCCCGATCGAGAAGAACTCGAGGTACGGGATGACGAACGAGTAGCCGGGACCCCGGAAGAAGATCGCGACGAAGGTGACGAACAGGCCGAGCACGCAGAACAGCGAGAACAGCACGACGGCGGTCTTGCGGTCCGACGGCCGGTGGGCGTGGATGTTGCCACGGTCGATGAACGGGATGAGGGCGGCGCCCACCAGGACGAAGGTCGGGACGAGGACGCCCGCGACGGTCGGGTGGAAGTAGGCGAGCAGCTCCTGGAGGCCCAGGAAGTACCACGGGGCCTTGGCCACGGCCGGCGTGACGTTGCCGTTGGCCAGGTCCTCGAGGGGGGCGTTGACGAACAGGCCCATGAGCAGCAGGAACACGCTCATGACCGCGGCCGCCATGAACTCGATGGTGAGCAGGTGCGGCCAGGTCATGACCGTGTCGTCGGGCTCCTTCTGGACCCGGACGACCGCGTCCTGCTTGACCAGGGCCAGCAGGCGGTAGGGGCGCGCCGACATGGGCACGCGCTGCTTGTCGATCTCCGTCCGCCGCGCCGGGTCGACGGGCAGGACCACCCGCGTCTCGTTCGGCGACTTGGTGTCGGTCATCTCGTCAGCCTCGGCTCAGAGCGGGCCGCTGATGCCACCGTCCTTGCGGATCCGCCAGAAGTGGACCGCGAGGAAGATGGCCGCAACAAGCGGGAAGACCATGATGTGGAGCACATAGAAGCGCAACAGCGTGTTCTGGCCCACCTCGATGCCGCCCAGGAGCAGCAGCTTGGACGGGGTGTTGAACAGCGGCGCGTAGCCGGCCATGTTGGTGCCGATGGTGATGGCCCAGTAGGCGATCTGGTCCCAGGGCAGCAAGTAGCCGGTGAAGCTGAGCATGATCGTCAGGAACAGGAGCACGACCCCGACGACCCAGTTGAACTCGCGCGGCGGCTTGTAGGCGCCGTGGTAGAAGACCCGCATCATGTGCAGGAACACGAAGAACACCATCAGGTGGGCCGCCCACCGGTGGACGTTCCGCGTGAGCAGGCCGAACACCACCCGTGACTGGATCTCCAGGATGTTCGAGTAGGCCTGGGTCTCCGACGGGATGTAGAAGAACATCAGGTACACGCCGGTGACCGTGAGCACGAGGAACAGGAAGAAGGACAGTCCGCCCAGGCAGAACGTGTAGGCGAACTTGACCGCGTGCTGCCGCACCCGCACCGGGTGCAGGTGCAGGAACACGTTGTTCATCACCGCGTACGCGCGCGACCGCTCGTCGTCCGGGTACGGGTTGCGGAAGATCGACCGCCACACCGGGCTCCGCCGGATGCTCTGGTCGACCCGCTCTAGGAAGCTCACCTGGCTCCTCCTGCCACGCCGGCGGTTCCGGCGAGTTGGGCATCACGGTACGACTCCTTGTAGAGCCGGCCGTCGCTCGAGATCTCCTGGAGCTCGAACCGCTCCATGGTGATGGCATCGAAGGGACACCGCTTGACGCACAGGGCGCAGCGGATGCACCGCTCCTCGTCGAGGATCATGGCCGCCCCCTGCGACCAGCCGTAGGCCTCCTCGACCTCGGGCAGGAGACCCTCCGTCTTGAGCTGGTTCACGTCCACCATGTGGATGACCCCCTCCGGGCACACGTCGGCACAGGCGCCGCACAGCACGCACCGGAACGGGTCGAACCAGATGTTGTAGTTGCACATGAGACAGCGCGTGGACTCGGCCACCGCCGCCGTCGTGTCGTAGCCGAGCTCCACCGGGGTGGAGAAGTTGACCGACGGCTCCACGGACGGCATCCGGGCCGGCAGGTCCACCATCGGGATGTGCTGGCGCGGGAGCACGTCGTAGAACTCCGGCATGTCGTGGCGCCAGGAGCTCGTGATCCGGACGTTGGGTGTGACGGTGACATCGGTCCGGCCCGCGAGGTAGCGGTCGATCGCGTAGGCGGCCTTCTTGCCGTGGCCGGCGGACTCGATCAGGGTGGTCGGGCCGGTCACGAAGTCACCACAGGCAAAGACGCCGCGGACGTTGGTCGCGTACGTCGCCGGGTCCACCTTGAGGCGTCCGCGGTTGACCTCGAAGCTGCCGTCCACGGGCAGGAACGAGAGGTCGGCGGCCTGGGAGACCGCGGGGATGACGGTGTCGGCGGGGACGATGAACTCCGATCCCTGGATCGGGATCGGGGAGCGGCGCCCCGATGCGTCCGGCTCGCCCAGCTTGTTGCGGATGAACCGCACGCCGGTCAGCCTGCCGTCCTCGCCCACCAGCTCCATGGGGCTCACCAGGAACTCGAGGTTGACGCCCTCCCGCTCCGTCTCGCCCAGCTCCTCCTCGTCCACGACGAGCTCCGAGCGGGTCCGGCGATAGGCGATCGTGACGTTCTCGGCCCCGTAGCGCAGGCTCGTGCGCGAGCAGTCCATGGCCGTGTAGCCGCCGCCGATGACGACCACGCTGCGGCCGACCGTCAGCTCCTGGCCGAGGTTGGCGAGCTTCATGAAGTCGATGCCGTACTTCACGCCATCGAGGTCGGCCCCGGGCACGTCCAGGTAGACCGGGTTCATGGCACCCGCCGTGATCGCGATCGCGTCGTAGTCCCGCTGCAGGTCCTCGAACGGGATGTCGATCCCGATCGTCGTGTCGAAGACGAAGCGGACGCCGAGCCGCTCGACGAGCCGGACGTCCATCTCGATGGCTTCCCGCGGCAGGCGGAAGGCGGGGACGCCGATGAGCATCGTCCCCCCGCCGAACGGCAGGCTGTCGTAGACGGTCACCTGGTAGCCGCGGGTGGCGAGCTCACGCGACACCGCGAGGCCCGCGGGTCCCGCGCCGATGACGGCCACGCGCTCCTCGCGCGGCGTGATCTGCGGCATCACGTCGGGGATCCCGGAGGCCTCATGCCACTCGACCAGGAAGCGCTTCATCGCACGGATGGCCAGCGGGCGATCGATGTCGCCACGACGGCACGCCCGCTCGCAGGGGGCCGAGCAGACATAGGAGCACATCGCCGCGACCGGGTTGGGTTCGCGCGCGAGCAGATAGCCCTCCTCGAACCGCCCTTCGGCGGCGAGGTTGAGGTAGCCCCGGCAGTTGGTGCCGACGGGACAGGCCTCCTGGCACTCGATGTTGCACTGGAGCCAGGACGCGTCCACGGGCTGGACGAGGAACTCCTGGGACTGATCGAGGGTCACGAAGCAGTCGTGCCTTTCCTGCGGTGAGCGAGGCAGGGCGACGGAAACCACGGCGGGAACGCCGCCGGTCCGGGGGAGATTACCAAGCCGGGAGGAGCCGTGCATAGCGTGGGGGGCCATTGGGCACGTTTCGGACCGTCCAGTGGGCCAGGCCAGGCCCATCAGGCGGGTACGAACGAAGCGCGCGCCAACGTGCGCGCGCGAGGTTGACGTCGCCGGGGGGCGCAGCTGACGCTGGCGTCGGCCCGACGAACCGAGCGCGGGCCAGGCACAGGAGAGTCGTGAGCCCCTCCGAGATCCCGCTACTGGCCCTGGGCATCGTGCTGGGCACGGCGGTAGGTGCCGCGCTCGCGCTGTTCGCGCGTCACCGGTCACCCCAGCGCAGTGAGGTCCGCGTCACGATCACCCCGAACGCGATACCTCCCCGGCGCGCCCACACGCTCGCCGTTCCCGTCGGGGCCGCGTATCCGGGACCGATCCCGGGTTCCCCGGTCGCGGTAGGCCTCGACGAAGCCCCCCAAGGGATGCGACCAACAGCGGCGCCGAACGCCCCCATGCCCCCCGCCGGAGAACTGTCCACGGTCCACCTGGCTGGAACGCGCGTTCTAGCCGCAACGATCGTGGCCCCACGGCCGGCTGTACTGGTCGGGCTTCCGCCACCCGGGTGTGACGACGGCTTCACGACCCTCGCACGCCCCCGTCCGCCGGTGGCCATGGCCCGTACGGTGCTCGCTGCCGAGGTGGTCGCGGTCGGGCCAGGGGCTCCACGTGGGGTCGAGCCCCGTGCGGCGTCCGATCCGGCGGGCGACCCGCAACCTGCGGCGGTGATCCCTGAACCGTCCGCCACCCAGCCCGTGGCGGAGGGCCAGACCGATCCCTGCGCCGGCGCCCGACGGATCGTCGATGAGCGCTGTGCGCTCGCACAGCTGGCCCGCGAGCAGGCACGGCGCGCTGCCGACACCCTGCGCGATGCGCAGCGCGCCTACGACGTCCTGCGGGAGAAGGTGGAACGGGCCGGTGCCCAGGCCGATCCCCGCCAGGTCGCGACAGCCAAGGAGCGACTCCACGCGGAGTTCCGGGCCGCGAGCGACCATGCCGGAACCTCGGAGGAGACCGAGGCCGCGGCGCGCGCCTGGCTGGCGGAGATCAACAAGCTCAACGCGGCGGTCCGCGAGGCGCTCCGGATCCTTGATGCGGGCAACGCCGAGATGCGGTCCCAGCTCCCTGCCCTTGACCGTCTCGAAGCGGAGGCGAATGCGGCCCGGATCTCGGCCGAGAACTCCGAGGAGCGATGCCACGCGGCGCGTGAAGGGCTGGCGGGCTGCGATGAGGAGCAGGCTCGCGCACGGATGCCGATCCCCCCGCCGCCCGAGGACCCCCACCCGTTCGAGAAGGCCTGGCCACTCGAGCAGCCCGAGATGCCTGGACCTGCCGACGAGGGATCGCCCTGGGACCGCCTCACCGGGCTGCCGGTCATCGTGCGCATCCTTGGCGGTGACCGCGCTGCGCGTGACCAGGTGGTCGCGGTCCTTGCCGCCGGCGACCCAGGGGCCGAGCACGAGTGGCAGATGCACCTTGCACGTCTCGTGGACGCCATCGTCGCCCGGGCCATCGAGGACGGCTACCTGGACCTCCCGGATGACGACCCCTTCTGGCACCTGTTCGGCCACACCGAGAGCCGCGACATCGTGAAGGCCCTGTCCGCGCTCGGGTTCCGCTTCGACGGCCTGGGCGGATTCGCGGACGAGAGGGTGCCCGCACCTCGCGATCTGTCGCTCGCCGTGGGCTACGCGGGCCTGGACCGGATGCGCATCCGGACCTGGCCGCGGGACTCGGATATCGCCGCCCTCTATGCGGGAGCCGTCGTGGCCGCCGACGAGTGGCTCGCCGACCAGGCGGGCGACCTGTCGCTCGGGCGGATGGTGGACGCGCTCGGCGGACGGGCGACGGACCTCGCGGACGTCTGGAACGCCTGGGGCCGGATGCGACCGGCGCTGCTGGCACCCTGACCAACCCCCGGCCACCGCCGGGCGGCCTCACGCCGGTCGGGCCTCCTCCTCCTCGGCGTCCTCCTCGATCACGATCACGCGGAACGCCTCGGCGGCCTCCGTGCCGATCGACGCGCCCTCGTCCCGGGCCCACTCCCGGATGCGTGGCTCCAGCGCCTCGGGCTCACGGATCTGGCTTGGATGGGCACGCAGGGCGTCGAGTTTGCGCCCGATGGTGGCCGTGACGTCGATCCATGCCGACGGATGGTTCGACCAGAACAGGTACAACCGCCGCACGATGTGGGGTGCCAGTCCGTCGCGGGCCAGCCACGGGAAGGCCATCGCGTTGCGTGCGGCGGGGTAGACGGCGTCCACGGCCGCCATGCCTGCCTCGCGGTGGTCCGCATGGTTCACCCCGCCGTCCGAGTAGAACAGGGTCTCCGGATCCACGGCAAGCACCGCGTCCGGGCGGAAGGTCCGGATCTCGCGTACGAGGTGCTCCCGGAGCGCCAGGTCATTGGCCAGGGCCCCATCCGGCTGGTGCAGGAACGAGATGCCTGCGTAGCCGACGACCGCCGCGGCGACCCGCTGCTCGGCCTCACGGACGGTGGCCAGCTCGATCGGGTCGGTCTGCCAGTCGTCGGCGCCCGCATCGCCGCTGGTGCAGCACACCAGCCACCCCTCGGAGCCCTGGTCGATCCAGCGCGCCGCCGTCGCCGCGGGTCCGAAGTCGGCGTCGTCCGGGTGCGCGACGATGACCATGAACCGCTGCGGCCGCCATGAGTCTGCCGTCCTGGGCGCCGTGTCCGCCATGCTCTGCTACCTCTGCGCTGGACTGGTGTCGTGTCGCGCTCCCACGGGGGCCCGCGTCGCACGCTGCCGGTCGATGCGTTGTGCTAGATTGCCCGTCGAGACCTCGCTCGTCTCCCCCCACGGGCGAGGTCTTTTCGTGCCCGCGATCAGGCGCCGCCGGCCTCCCGGGCAGCACGCAGCGCGTCGAGGACCTGACCCGCGTGGCCGTCTGCCTGGACTCGCGGCCAGGCTCGCACGATACGTCCCTCCGGGTCGATCAGGAAGCTCGACCGGATGATCCCCATGTAGGTCCTGCCGTAGTTCACCTTCTCGCCCCAGGCCCCGAACGCCTCGGCGACCGCGTGGTCCTCGTCGGACAGCAGCGTGAACGGGAGGCCGTACCGGGCCCGGAACGCGGCGTGGCTGCCGGCACCGTCCGGGCTGATGCCCCAGACCTCCGCGTCGAGGCCGGCGATCTCGGCATCCACGTCCCGGAACCCGCAGGCCTCGGTGGTGCAGCCCGGCGTGTCGTCCTTGGGATAGAAGTAGACGACCGTCCACGAGCCCCGGCGGTCCGAGAGCGTGTGGGTTCGGCCCTGCTCGTCGGGTAGCGCGACCTCGGGGGCCTGGTCGCCGGCCTGCGGCATGCTCATGCCCCGGAGGATAGCCCCGCCGGGGCGAAGGCCGTCTCGACGACCAGGAGGCGCCCGGCCCGCACGGTGATGCCCGCGTCCGGCGCGATGCGCACGTTGGACAACCCTCGAGCGGGCCCCACGACAAGGGGCTCGTCACGCAGCGGGTAGCGCAGGCCAGTGGTCGTGATCCCGCTCACGTCGCCGCCATGGGGCAGCAGGGAGACCGTGGCCCCGATGGGTCCGGGCAGCGGATGGACGGCAGGCCCACCGCCCGGCGCGGGGGCCGTGATCAGCCACGCCCGCGTCCGATCGTCGAGCAGGACAAGGTCCACCCCCACGAGGCCCGGGTGCGCCAGGAGCCAGAGGTTCGCCAGCGCGTGATCCACGCGCGACCCCCCGAAGGCGCCCAGCAGCGTGACCCGGGTCGCCCCTCGGCGGACCGCCTCCAGCAGCGCGAGCTCTGTGTCCGACTCGTCCTTGTCCGCGGGTGCCCGGACCACGGCGATCCCGGCGGCGGCCGCCTCGGCGGCAAGGACGGGGTCGAGCGAGTCCAGGTCGCCCACCAAGACCTCGGGGACAAGGCCCAGGCGCCGGGCCCGTGGGAGCCCGCCGTCGGCGGCGATGACGAGCGCGATGCCGTCCGCCCAGCCCGGCCACGCCGCATCGAGCGCCACGCGCGAAGGCACGTCGCCGTCGGCCACGACGACGATGTGCCGGGATGCCGCGGGAGGCTCCGAGTGGTGGTCGCGGGGATCTGGCATCGCCGCGATCGTACCCGCCTCCACGGTCCGGCGGGCGGCGCCCGCAAGGTATCCTCTTCGCCGTGTCCGAGACGCTCTCCCCCTCCCCGACCCAGCGGGTCATCGACGCGGCGGCGCGCAAGGGCGTCGAGCTCGATGTCCACGTCTTCTCCGAGTCCACGCACACCGCCGAGGAGGCCGCGGCGGCCGTCGGTGCGGAGCTGGGCCAGATCGTGAAGTCGCTGGTCTTCGTGGCGCCGGCGGGCGAAGGCGCCCTCGAGCCGGTCCTGTGCCTGGTGTCCGGTCCCAATCGGGTGGATCTCGCCCGGCTTGCCGCCGTGACCGGCGAGCCTGACGTGCGGAGAGCCACGGCGACCGAGGCCCGCGAGCTCACGGGGTTCACCATCGGCGGGATCCCGCCCATCGGCCACGGGCGTCCGGTCCGCGTGGTCATGGACCCCGACCTCGGCCGGTTCCAGGTGGTCTGGGCCGCCGCCGGAACCCCGACGGCGGTGTTCCCGGTACCGCCGGCGACCCTGCGGATGCTGTCCAACGCACATGTCGCGCCGATCTGCGAGGAGCGCCGCCAGGCCGACGTGCTGGCGGAGGACGCTGGCCTCAGCGCATCGCCGGTCCCGCCGTCCGACCCCGCCTCCTAGGGCCCGCGACGTGCCGGCAGAGCCTCGCCACGCCGTCATCGCGTTCCCCGGCGGCATCCGCGCTGCCATCCGCTGGGCGGGCAGTGGTGAGGCCGATGCCGTGTTCGCGCTGACCGAGGCCGGCGGCCCGCTCGTGGACCTGGGCGAGCTGACCGGCTCCGAGCCGGACCGCCGCTGTCGCGCTGAGGTCCGGGTGGAAACCCCGTCGGGACCGTGGACGGTGCGGCTGGCGTCGCTCATCCACGATGCGCCGGCGGGCCTCCTGTGGGACACGGAGGGGCTCCTGGTCCTCAAGTACGGCTTCCACGCCTACGCCTTCGAGGCCCGCTCGGGCGAGCTCCGCTGGACCCATCGGTCGGCTTCCCCCATCGCGGTGATCCTGGGCTCCTCTCGCCTGCCCCACGTGCTCGTCCAGGCCGAGATCGAGACCTTCGCCGTGCGGCCCGACGGCGAGGTCGCCTGGCGGGTCGCCCAGTCCGATGTCGTCACCGACGCTGAGCTGGTGGGCGGCAGCCTGGTGCTGACGAGCTTCTCGGGCGAGGTCAGGGCCCTGGATCCGGCGACCGGTCGCGGGGTGGGCTGACCGGGTCCGGAGACGTCGCGCACGGCGCCCGTGGACGGATGGTGCACAACTCGCGACCGATTGCCCGGTGCGGGGTGGATAAGTGCGTTGACCTCGTCCCGTCGACCCCGTAGCGTTGATCGAGCCCGAAGGGGCTGAGCGATGCTAACGGCCGCGATGACATCAAGGTCCATGCGTCGAGTAGGTTCCTTCGGGCAATTGATTCCCGGCCGGCGCCGTTGATTCCCGGCCTGGCCGACGAGCGGGCGGGTCGCCCGTGTGTGCGATCATCGCCCCGTGATCCCCCTCGCCCTCGTCGTCGCCGGGTTCGTTGCGCTCGCGGCGGGCTGGGTCCTCCTGCGGCGGATGGGCCCGGGTGCGCGCATCGGGCAGATCCTGGCCGCAACGCCACTGGTCCCGGTCTCCCGTGCCAAGGAGCTCGCGGATCGGGGTGACATCCGATATGTCGCGGTCGCCGGTCGCGTGGACTCCGCCGAGGAGTTCGAGGACGAGAACCAGCGCCCACTGGTCTACCGGCGCACGCGCCTGGAGCTGCGCGCGGGCCGACGCTGGACGTCGTTCGAGGACGTGCGGAAGGTCGCGCCGTTCGGGATCAGCGAGGGACTGGACCGGATCGCCGTGGACGGGGACGCCCTGGCCGATGGCCTGGTCGTGGTCAGCCGGGAGTCCGTGGGGACAGCGGCCGATCTCGAGGGGATCGCAGACCGGGTGCCTCCCGGCACGCGGCCGGAAACACCAGCCCGAGTGCGCATCGAGCTGCTGACCAGCGTCGATCATGCGCGCGTGCTCGGCGTCCCGACCGTCGACCCCGAGCGCGGCACCATCATGCGGCCGGGCATGGGGCGGCCGCTGGTGGTCACCAACCTGGAGCCGGCGGAGGCGATGCGCCTGCTCGGTGCCGGCCGCAGGGGCACGACGCGTGCGATCTCGGTGCTGCTCGGCGGCGGCACCGCCGCCATCATGGCGGGCGTCGCATGGGCGGTGGTCGATGCCCTGGTCTAGGCGTACCAGGATCGTGGCGACCACCCTCGGGCTCGTCGTCGCCTGGCTCGCGACAACGGCCACGGTGCTTGCGGCGTCCCCAACCCCGTCCGCTGCGCCCGGCGGCGACCCGCGCAGCTCCGGGCAGGGTCCCGGGCTCGTGGGCGATCCCCTGTTCGCGATCGGCGTGGTCGTCCTGATCGGGGTCGTCGCGCTGGGTGCCGCGCTGCTGTACGTGCGGGCAACGGGCGGATCGCGCGAGACCTGAGGCACTCGGACCTCCGGCCGGAGCGTGTGCGCACCAACCCAGTCCGGTCGGATGGGCCGTTGGTCCTATTGGCAACAACTGTGAACTCTGGGACAGTTCCGGCCAACGCCGATGCCTACCAAATCCCACAGTCCGTCGACCAGCGCCATGGCGCCCCGACCCGGGGATGCCACCCTCACCGTCACCAGGGCGGCGAGGGTGCTCGGCGTCCACCCGAACACCGTGCGCGCGTGGAGCGAGGCGGGCCGGCTCCGCTTCTACCGCATCAACGACCGGGGCGACCGACGCTACCGCCTGGGCGACCTCGAGCGCTTCCTGGCGGCGGCGGAGGCACCAAGCCGTGGCACGCAGACCGAGCCTGCCGGCCCCCGGGCGAGCAGGCGGGATGCCGACCCGCCGACCCTGACCGAGACACCGGCCGGCTTCGACCTCCTCGCGGACCTCGCCGAGCTGGCCTCCTTCCCGAGCGGGCTCGATCCAGCCCTCGACGAGGCGTGTCGGAGGATCCGGCTGGCCACGGGAGCGGCGCTGGTGGGGATCTGGGAACGCCGGCCGGCCGGTCTCGTGTCCAGGGCTGCAGACGTGGAGGGCGCGGGCATCACCTCCACCCGCAACATCCCTCCGGGTCGCGGGGTGTTCGCCAGGGCCCTCGAGACCGAGGAGCCGGTCCATGCCCGACCGGGCGACCCGTCCGCCGCCCCGATGCTGGGCATGGGCACGGACGAGCTGGTGGTGCAGATCCCGGGTGGCGAGGTGCCGTGGGGGGTGCTGGTCCTGGCTGGGGCGGTGGAGCTGGGCCCTGACGATGGCCGTCGGCTCGCCCGGGCGATTGCCCGAACCCTGAGCGTGCTGGTCCGTGGAGCCGGCGCAGCCGAGCAGGCGGTGGGACGACTGAGGCTGTCGGAGGCTCTGCGGCGCGTGGCCACGGACCTCACGTCCAGGCTGGACCTTGCCGACGTGGTGCGCGACCTGAGCGACCATGCCCGCGTCCTGTTCGGGGCGGACCGCGTCGCCGTCATCCTGCGCGATGCGGATGGCCGGATCTCGTCGCCGGGCGGGTCCGGCTTCTCCGAGACGTTCCTCGAGATGGCGCGCGACCTGGAGGGGGCGAGGCCGAACCCGCAGGAGATTCCCGCGCGTCGCCCGGTCACCCTCCTGGGGACCGATGCGAGGCGCGCATCCAACCCGGTCCGGGCGGCGGCCGTCCAGGAGGGCGTGGTCAGCCTCCTTGTGGTGCCCCTGGTCGACGGCCACGAGCTGCACGGCGTGCTCTACCTCGCCCATGACGGGCCGCGACGCTGGCGCGACGCCGACCTCGACGCCGCGGAGGCCCTGGCCGGCGACGCCGCGATCGCGATCCGGTCGGCGCGGACCTTCGGACGGATGGCCGCATGGGCGACGCAGCTCCAGTCGATCCAGCATCTCGGTTCACGCCTGTCCGGCATGTCCAGCGTGCACGAGATCGGCAACACCATCGCCACCGAGCTGCGCCAGCTGATCACCTACGACAACGCCCGCGTCTACCGCGTGGTCGACACCGGGCTCGTGCCCGTGGCGTTCGAGGGCCACGGCAGCACCTATGGCGCTGAGAGCCCGGAGTCCCTCACCGTGGCGGTCGGCGAGGGGATCACCGGTTGGGTTGCCCGGTTCCGCGTCGCCCAGCTGGTGGACGACACCGCCCGAGACCGCCGCGGGGTCACGATCCCCGGTTCGGACCCAGACCAGGATGAGTCCATGCTCCTGGCACCGATGGTGCACGAAGGGGCCTGCCTGGGGGTGGTCGTCCTGGTCAAGCACGGCCTCCGCCAGTTCACCGAGGACGATCTGCGGCTGCTCGTCATCTACGCCTCGTTCGCCGCGCAGGCGATGGCCAACGCCGACGCCACGGCGCGCCTGCGCGATCAGTCCGGCGCCCTCGAACGCCAGATCCGGGCCCAGCGGGAGCTGCTCCGGATCACTGAGTCGATCCTCACGACCCTGGACCAGGGGTTGGTGCTGGAGCAGATCACCGAGCGGCTGGGCTCGCTCGTCAGGTGCGACAACATCGCCATCGAGGTGGTGGAGCGCCC
Source organism: uncultured Chloroflexia bacterium (assembly GCA_963713975.1). Taxonomy (GTDB): domain Bacteria; phylum Chloroflexota; class Limnocylindria; order Limnocylindrales; family CSP1-4; genus CAIXZV01. Next base: position 1,767,254 of record OY970218.1, on the reverse strand, counting down.
GACGGGCCTGCTTCGCCCGCTCACGGCCCGCGGCGTCCACGCCGAGTACTTCCTCGCACCGTGGGAGCCTGGCGAGACCGGCGTCGCCACCTGGGTCGTCGAGCACAATGAGCCGGTGCTCGTGACGGACGAGCGGAGCGACCCTCGCGTCAACCACTTCCGGTCGACGGGTGCCATCGAGGGCAGCCTGATCGTCGTGCCCCTGCTCGGACCCGTGGGCGCCGTGGGCGTGCTCACCCTCGAGCGGCTGGGCGAGACGTCACCGTTCGACGAGCAGGACTTCGAGCTCGTGCAGCTGTTCGCGGCACAGGTCTCGATCGCGCTGCGCAATGCCGACACCTTCCAGGCCGCAGAGCGGCGAGCCCGCACGGACGACCTCACCGGCCTCCTCAACCACGGCACGTTCAAGGACCGGCTGGCGCAGGCCGTGACGGCCGGGGAGCCATGCGGCGTGGTGATGATCGATCTCGACGGCTTCAAGGCGATCAACGACCGACTGGGCCACCAGGCGGGGGACCGCATGCTGCGCGAGATCGCGTCCGCGATCCGGGGGGCCGCCCGTGACACCGACGAGGTGTTCAGGTACGGCGGCGACGAGTTCACAGTGCTCCTGCCCAGGAGCACCGCGGTCGGCGTCGAGGCGGTCGCCGCGCGCATCCAGGGCTCGATCGCAAACGTGGGCAGGGACGGCTCGGTGTGGGCCGCCGAGCAGGTCCGGGTGTCGGCGTCCATCGGGACCGCGTCCTTCCCGGCCGACGGGAGCAGCGACGAGGAGGTCCTCCTGGCCGCGGACCGTGCCTGCCTCGTTGCCAAGCGGTCCGGCCCGGGTCGGATCGCCACGGCCGTCGAGGGGCTGGAGCTCGCCTCGGAGCTCGCGCTGTCCGAGCCCACGCCGGTCGACCCACCGACGGTGCGCGGATGATGGCCGGCGCGTGATGGCCGATCCCCGGGTCCGCGGCCTGCTCGCCCTGATAGGGATCGTGCTCGCCCTGGGGGCGTGCCTGCCGTCGTCGGTTCGACCAACGCCACCGCCGGCGCCAACGGCGATACCGACGCCTTCGGCCTCGCCCACGCCAACGCCCACGCCGGGCCCGCCGACACCGACCCCGGCCCCGACCTTCCTGCTCCACACCGTCGTCCGCGGGGACACCCTCACGTCGCTCGCGCGCAAGTACCGCACCAGCGGGCGCAGCATCGCGTACTGGAACCGTGAGCAGTACCCGACCCTGGACCCCGAGTCGGCCGACTACCGGCCCGACAACCTGATGCGGGGCTGGGTGCTCCAGGTCCTGCCCGGCCAGGAGTACGTGCCACCGCCGGACGACGGCGAGACCGGCGAGCGGTCCACCCCCACCCCGGACGACTCCGAGGACTACGAGACGCTGCCCCCGGACGAGTCCGCGTCCCCCGGCGGGTAGCCGCGGGACGGGTAGCCGCGGGCGCAGGCTCTGGTGGTGGACCCGCCGGAACCTGCGGGTATGCTTTGGCACCATGCCATCCAGCACCGGACGCTCGCCGCGGATCCTCGTCACCCTCGCGGTCGCGGCCCGCCAGTCGGAGCCCGCGACGGCGGCCCGCAAGAACGCCCTGTACGTGGACTCCGTCCTGCGCCACGGCGCGACCGCGCTGCCGCTGGACGCCACGTCGTCGCCGTCGGAGCGAGCCGCGGCCTTCGCGTCCATGGACGGCCTGCTGCTGACCGGCGGAGCGGACATCGACCCGGCGCGCTACGGGTCGCCCGATGCGGGATCCGAGGACGTGGAGACGGACCGCGATGCCCTCGAGGCGGCGGCATTCGCCGTGGCGACGTCGCGCGGCGTGCCCGTCCTGGGCATCTGCCGCGGGCTCCAGGCGATGAACGTGTTCAGCGGCGGGACGCTGCTCCAGCACGTGGACGGCCACGCCGGAGCAAGCTGGGGGCACGGGCCCGCCCTGACCCACCCGCTGCGGCTGGTGCCCGGATCGCGACTCGCCCGGATCCTGGGCCCCGTCAACCCCGGCGGCGCGGTCCTCACGGTCAACAGCTACCACCACCAGGCGGTTCGGAAGCAGAACCTCGCCGCGGCGTACGTGCCGGCCGCGTGGTCGCCCAGCCCGGCCGGCGACCTGGTCGAGGCGTTCGAGGCCCCCGACGGTCCGTTCAGGATCGCCGTCCAGTGCCATCCGGAACGCACGGAGTCCACGCCGCGGGCCTTCGAGCGGCTGTTCGCGTTCTTCGTGGATGCCTGCCGAGGGCCCCTGGCGGGACGCTGACGGCCAGGGGCGCCCCGGCAGGGGACGCTGCCCGCTAGAGCCGCCCCGCCTCGATGATCCGGTTGAGGAACTGGCGGGTCCGCGCCTCCCGTGGCTCCGAGAAGATCTGCTGCGGCGGTCCCTGCTCCAGGATCTGGCCGGCGTCCAGGAAGCAGACGCGGCTCGCGATGTCCCGAGCGAATCCCATCTCGTGGGTGGCGATCAGCATCGTCATGCCGCCGGCGGCCAGTTCGCGCACGACGTTGAGCACCTCTGCCACGAGCTCCGGGTCCAGGGCGGATGTGACCTCGTCGAGCAGCAGGATGTCTGGTTCCATCGCCAGCGCCCGCACGATCGCCACCCGCTGCTGCTGGCCGCCCGAGAGCCGGTCCGGGAAGTCCCGCGCCTTGTCGGCCAGCCCGAAGCGCTCGAGCAGCGCCAGCGCGTCCCGGTCCGCGTCGGCGGTCCCCCGCCTGAGCACCCTGCGCGGCGCGAGGGTCACGTTGTCCAGGACCGTCATGTGCGGGAAGAGGTTGAACGCCTGGAACACGATCCCTATCCGCCGGCGGATCTGGTCCACCTTGACGCCCCGGGCCGTGATCTCGTCGCCCTCGATCAGGATCCGGCCCTCGTCGATCGGCTCGATCAGGTTGATGCAGCGCAGGAGCGTGGACTTCCCGCTTCCCGACGCCCCGATCAGCGCGATGACCTCGTGCTCGGCGACATCGAGGTCGATGCCCCGGAGCACCTCCAGCTCGCCGAACGACTTGTGCAGCCCCTGGATCGAGAGCGCGGGCCGCGCGGGCAGGGCGGTCACCGGGCGCTCGCCGCGCCACGTTGGCGGTCACGCTGGACCAGCCGGTCCGTGAGACGCGCCAGCGGGATGGTCACCACGATGAACACGAGCGCGGTCGCAACGTACGGCGTGAAGTTGAACGTCGCGGCCGCCTTGATCTGCGAGGCGCGGAAGATCTCGACCACGCCGATGTAGGACACGAGGACCGTGTCCTTCTGGAGCCCGATGAAGTCGTTGAGCAGCGGCGGGACCACGCGCCGCACGGCCTGCGGGATGATCACGTGCCGCATCGTCCGGTAGCGCGACAGGCCCAGGGACCGGGCCGCCGCCTCCTGGCTGGGGTGGATGGAGTCGATGCCGGCGCGATAGACCTCGGACACGTAGGCGGAGTAGATCAGCGTCAGCGCCACGACCGCCCACGGGAACCCCGTCGGCATGCCCTTGATCCCGAGACCGGGGATACCGAACCCCAGGATGTAGATGACGAGGATCCCCGGGACGGCCCTGAACACGTCGACATAGGCGGTTGACAGGAACCTGATCGGGGCGAAGACCGGGCCGTTCAGGCTGCGCAGCACGGCCAGCATCAGGCCGAAGACGAGGATCAGGCCCTCGGCGATGAGGAACAGCTGGATGTTGACGACGAAGTACTTGAGGATCGAGCGGTCCCACTCGAACTGGCCGTTGTAGAAGCCGAACGCCTCCGCGAAGTAGCGGGGCGAGAAGAACTTCTCGCGCACCTGCTCCCAGCCGGGGGCGTTGACGATGACCCAGCCGAGGACGCCGAAGAAGACGACCGTGCTGACGATCGTGATCGTCAGCGACCGGAGCGCCCCGTCGTCACGGGCACGTGCGAGCCCGGCCCTCCGAGGCACCCGGGTGCGGGTGCCTCGATCGGGCGGGCCGCCGCTCACGGCCACAGGGCCGGGCCCAGGAAGGCGGCTAGGGCTGGAACGCCGGGACCCCGTCCTGGAACGGGAGCCACTCGGTGACGAGCCCAGCGAACGTGCCGTCCTCGTTGAGGGCGCCGATCGCGGCATTGACGCACGGCGTCAGCGCGTTGTCCTTCGCGAGGACCAGGGAGAAGTACTCGTCCGTGCCGGTATCGAACTTGCCGACCGCGACCGCGTTCTCCACCTGCACGTTGGTGATGAAGTCCGCCGTCGGCAGGTCGACGACGATCCCGTCGATCTGGCCCGACTTGAGCGCCTCGATCGCAAGGTCGTTGGTGTCGAAGACCTGCGGCTCCTCCGTCGGCTTGATCGTGTTGACGATCGTGTCGTAGCTGGTCGTGCCCACCTGGGCACCGAACTTGTAGCCCGCGAGCTCGGCGACGGTCGTGGCGCCCGCGATCGGGCTGTCCTTGAGTGCCACGACGGACTGGAGCACCGTGTAGTAGCCGTCGGACAGGTCGGCCGCCTCGGCGCGCTCGGGCTTGTACGAGACCTGCGTGATGTAGAAGTCGAAGTCCTTGGCGCCCGGGGCGAACGAGTTCGTGAACGGAACGACGATCCAGCTCACGCCGTCCTTGGCGATGCCGAGCTTGTCCGCGATCGCGTAGGCGACGGCACTCTCGAATCCCTCGCCGGTGGTCGGGTCGCCCGTGAAGTCCGAGTCCTCCCAGGGCGGGGTGTTGCCGCCCTCACGACGCGCGAAGTACGGCGGGTAGGCCGGGTTGTCGGCGCCGATGACGATGGCGCCGGGGGTCAGCAGGGCCAGGTTCTCGGGGGCGCATGCATCGGGCGTCGGCGTCGGGGCCTCGGTCGGGGCCTCGGTCGGGGCCTCGGTCGCAGGCTCCTGGCTCGGTGCCTCGGTCGCGGGCTCGGTGGATGCGGCGCCGGCACTTGCCGTTGCACCCGGTGACGCGGCGTTGCCCTGGCTCAGCAGGAACGCGGCGACGATGATCACCAGCACCAGGACCACCGCCCCGACGATCACGGGTGTACGGCTTCCGCCGCCGTCCTTGGCCGGGGGAGAGGTCGGGGGAGGCGTGGATGGCGGGGTGGGTGCCGATGCCGCGGGGGCCGGCTCCGGGGTTGGCATTGCCTCGGTCGGAGCCTCGTCGGGCACCGGGGGCGGGGTGGGGGGTGTCGAACCCTGCTCGCCCGGGATTCCGGGCGTCTGCTCGCTCATTTGGGGCTCCTCACTCATCGGCACGGGGGTGGTCGCGTGCGTGCCTGCCCAGGACCGTGACGCTCGCGAATCTACCAGAGCGGCCTCGGCGACCGGCCGACGTGAGGCCGGAAGGTCGCTCGTGGAACCCTGAAACACCGAAGCGACGCCGGGAGGAGGGTCGGCGTCGCTTCGGAGGGTTGACCGGCTCCGGAGGAAGGAGGCCCCGTGCCGGCGAGGTGTTCGGTTGTGGGCACTGCACCGTGGTGCGGTGAGGTCATGGTCGAGGGCGCGGCCCGGAACGGCGACCACCCACAGGTCCGGGTGGCCCGGGGTACTTGCGGTCGTCTCCGGCCGGGTGGGTAGACTCCGAGCGTGCGGGTACGGACGATCGAGCTTCGGATCCTGGGGATGATCCTGACGGGCCTGTGGTTCGTGGCCTTCGGGCTGGTCGCGGCCGGCTACCGTCCCGGGGGACCAATCGACTTCCTCGTGGGGATCGCGGCGATCGGCCCCGTGATCGTCGCCGCCCTGGCCGTCGCCTGGCCGCCGGTCGCCCGCTCGGGCCGGGCGTTCGTGGGGATCGCCTGGCTCGGTCTGGGCGCCATCCTCCTGCTGGTCCCATCGATCCGCGGCCTCGTGACCCAGCTGACCGGGCAGGGTCCCCAGACGCTGCTGCCCTCCTTCGAGGCCGTCTACCCGTGGCTCCTGGCGCTCGTCGCCACCAGCCTCTATGCCGGCCTGGGGGTCTCGCGGCGGCGCCTCGGCGAGACGGCCCTGCGTCGCCGGCGCCTCGTGTCGGGCTCCCTGGTCGGGCTGGCCGTCGTCCTTGTCACCGGGACCGCATTCGCGAGTGCCGCAGTGGTCAATGAGCTTGCCCTCGGTGACCGGCCGTCCCTCGGTTCCCGGTTCGGGCCGACAGACCCGGATGTTGAGCCGCCGGCCTGCAGCCAACCGCTCGCGGCGGGCACCACCGCCCGGCTCGAGCTGCACATGGACGCCTCCTTCGACGACCGATACGCCGGCCAGGTGACCATCGAGGGGATCCGCGATGGCACTGACGTCAGCTGGACCGGCTTCGCGGCCACGCGGCTGATGCTGGGTCAGCGTGGCCTCACGCGAATAGGAGGACGGGTCTGGGAGCTTCTGCCGGGACGCCCATGGACGGATGCGGCCGCGTCCAGCGGGGACGGCCAGGACCTGGATCGCCAGCTGGTGGCCGTGGCCCTCACGCCGGAGATCCGGAGCGTCGCCGAGGACCACGGGCTGGACTTCATCGAGGGCGCCCGCGCCCGTCACTGCCGGATCACCCTGGACGGAACCACGCTCCGTGGGGCGCTGCCGCAGATCGGGATGATCGTGGGGCAGACGGACATCGATCGCTGGCGTGGCGACCTGGACTTCTGGGTGTTCACCGACGGCCAGCTCGGCCAGGCCGACGGCCGGATCACCGGCACGGCGCTGGGAATCGACGACGACGCCCTCCGGGCGGAGGTACGGTTCCGCATGCTTGCCTTTGATCGCGGCCTCCCGATCACGGTCCTGCCGCCACGCCAATGACTCCGAGGAGTGCTCCATGATCGATGACCTTCCGGGCGACGATCGCGCGAAGCGCGACCGGACCGCGCGCCTGCTGATGGTGGTCCAGATCCTGCGGGCCAACGGCACGCGGGGCGTCACGCCGGCGGAGATCGCCAGGCGCACCGGCATGGCCAAGCGCACCGTGTACCGGGACCTCGAGGCCATCCAGACGGAGCTGGGCATGCCGGTCTGGAGCGAGGGCGGCAGGTGGGGCGTGGAGGGGGACGCATTCCTCCCGCCGCTGCGCCTCACGCTGCAGGAGGCGATGGCGATCTTCCTCTCGGCGCGCCTGCTCGCCCGCTACACGGACAAGCACGATCCCGCGCTGGCGTCCGCGTTCACCAAGCTGGAGGAGGGCCTGCCCCCCACGCTCCGCGATCACGTGGAGCGCACGGTGCAGGACCTCGCCCGGCGGGACGTGGATCCGGCGTTCAACCGCCGGGTCGGGGACCTGACGACGGCCTGGGCGGACCGGCGGGTCGTCCAGTTCGTGTACCTGCCCGCCCCGTACGGCGCGGCCCGTGGCCCGCGCCAGGCCACCGTCCGCCCCTACCTGCTGGAACCGTCGCTCCAGACCCACGCCCTGTACCTGATCGGCTGGGACGAGGACCGGGGAGCCATGCGCACCTTCAAGGTGGAGCGGATCCGGGAGCTTGCCGTGCTGCCCCGGACCTTCGAGGCTCCGGAAGCCGACGTCGTCGCCCAACTCCGGCTGGCGTGGGACATCATCGCTGACCAGCCGGCCGTCGACGTGGTCCTGCGGTTCCAACCCGAGGTGGCCGGGCGGGTCATGGAGGCGTCGTGGCACCCCAGCCAGCGGGTCACCGAGCTTGCCGACGGGTCGCTCGAATGGCGCGGGACCGTGTCCGGGACCATCGAGATCCGCCTGTGGATCCTCTCGTGGGGCAGCGACGTGGAGGTCGTGGCGCCCCCCGCCCTGCGTGATGATGTGGCCGCCACGCTGCGCCAGGCCGCCGCCCGCTACGGGGAAGGCGCATGACGCTCGAGGACGGGCCGGGCGGGCGTGGCGGACGGCGACTCCTGTTCGCGGCAGTCAACCTGATCAGCGACCCGATCCACGGCTACGTGGAGCTCACCAAGCGGCTCGCGCCCGACCAGGCCCGCGATGCCGGTCTCCCCCGCGAGGATGTCGCCGAGGACGACCTGCTGGACACCGCCTGGGTCCAGCGCCTCCGCCGGATCAGCCAGCTCCAGAGCGCCCGCTGGGTCTTCCCCACGGCCGAGCACTCCCGCTTCACCCACGGCCTTGGCGTCATGCACGAAGCCGGGCTGTGGGCGCGATCCCTGTATCCGTCGCTGCGCGCCGCGCTCCCCGCCATCGCGCCGGGCCAGCCCATCCCCTCCGAGGGTCTCGTCGTCGAGACGCTGCGGATTGCCGGCCTGCTCCACGACGTGGGACACGGGCCCTTCGCGCACTTCTTCGACGAGCGGTTCCTGGCCTCGTTCCCGGCACCTCCGGACCCCCGCCGGCCGGGTGCGAAGACCCTGAGCCACGAGGACCTCTCCCAGCTCATCATCGAGCGCGAGCTGGGGCCGCTCATCGCCGGCCTGCGGCGCGCCCCCGGTTCCGTGGCGGAGCGGGACCGCTTCGCCGACGGCGAGGCCATCGACCCCCGCTGGGTATCGCTCCTGATCTCCAAGCCACCAATCGCGGACCCGTCGATGCCGGCCTGGGTCCGGGTTCTCCAGCCGCTGCTGTCCGGCGTGTTCACCGTCGACAACCTGGATTACGTCCGGCGGGACGCCTACCTCACCGGGGTCTCGATGGGCCCCGTGGACGCCGAGCGCCTGCGCCGCTACTGCTTCATCTCCGAGCGTGGTCTCACCCTCTACGAGTCCGGTCTTGGCGCCCTGGAGATGTTCCTCACCGCCCGGCTGTTCATGTACCGGCACGTCTACCTGCACCGGACCGTGCGGGCCATCGACCTCGATCTCGCAGAGGTCTTCGCCCCGGCCATCCGGGCCGTGTTCGGCGCTGGGTCACCGGCCGAGCGCCTTGGCGCCTTCGCCGACCTGGACGAGTACGCGCTCCTCCACCAGGCCGCCCTGTGGGCCCGCGGCGAGCACATCTCCACCGCTCCGGTCCCCGGCGACGGGACGGTGACCCCCGAAGTGGCCGATGGCTGGCGGGCGATCCTCCTGCGCCGTCCGCGCTGGCGGACGGAGCGCGAAGTCGGCACCGAGTCGGACACGCCCGACTGGCCGGCCGCGCTGCTCGCGGAGCTGGGCGAGCCGGAGCCGGGACGCGTCGTGGTGGACCTGGTGGGCGTGGACGCGCGACCCGGTGCGGGCCGGGCTCCATCGCTGGCGATCGAGCGTCGCGACGGCGGGCCCGGACCAGACCTGGACACGGCACTGGCGCGCCTGCCGGCGTGGTCGCTGGTGGGCCGTCGCTACCGGCGGGCAGGCTGAGCCGGAATCGGGACGCGGGTCAGGGGCTCGCGTCCGGCGACCCGGGCGACGCGTCCGGCGACCCGGGCGACGCATCCGGCTTGGCCGGCGCATTGATGCCGGGCTTGGGCGGCAGCACCTGCAGCGGATCCACGCGCGCGATCTCGGCCTTGGGAAGCTTCATGCGGGCCACCACGTCCGGGCGGATACGGAAGGTCGACGTCTCCCACGGCGAGAACAGCCCGTAGTGCAGGTGACAGCCCGACGCTCGGCCGGTCATGCCCTCGTAGCCCAGGAGCTGCCCGGCACGTACCTGCTGTCCCTTCTTCACCACGATCCTGCCGAAGTGGGCGTACATGCTCCGGTACCCGTTGCCGTCATCGACCACGACCACGATCGGCAGAGTCGTCCAGAGGTTCTTCTTCTCGAGCCGCCGGAGGTAGGGGGCCAGGTCCCCGACCCAACCCATCACCGCGTCGTACCTGCGGCCCGCCGCGAGGACCGTTCCGGCGTGAGTGGCCATCACGCGGTCGCCACAGAACGTCGCGAGATCCACCCCGTCGTGAAACCGCTCACCGTCGACCAGGCGCGAGCCCCAGACCGTGGGACCGAACGGCAACGTGAGCCGGGGGTGGGCCAGCGGCCACCGGTAGCCGGTCAACAGGCCCAGCGCCGGGGCGGTGGTCCCGGTGATCTCGGGTGCGAGCCGAGTCGGCGGGATGCCGGCACCCAGCGCCTGGGGACGCAGCGCGATGGCGGCCCCGGCGGCCGGCGACGGCGACTGGGCGACCTGGGCGGGGGGCGGTGCGGTCGCGGGGGCGGGGGTCGCCGTGACGCCTGCAACCGCCTGGCCAGTCGGTGTGGGCGCCTGGTCCGCGTTCGTCGCACCAGAGTCGGGGACCGCCGCGCCGCTGCCCGAGATCACCGCGGGGACGATCACCAGCGCGGCCAGGGCCGCAGCCGCGCCGACCAGGGCCAGGCGGAGGGTCGGGCGCCGGCGCCGACGCGCATGGGGGAAACGCTGGTTGCTGGCCACCGGCGGATTGTGCCTCAGGCCGGGGCATCCGGGGGCCCGTTGGTGCGATGGACCTCCGGCGGTATCATTCGGCAGCCGCGCGCCCGTAGCTCAGTGGACCAGAGCATCGGTCTTCGGAACCGAGTGTCGGGGGTTCGAATCCCTCCGGGCGCGCCAGTGTCATGAGTCGCGACATGTGCGACACATGAGTCGCGACATATGCGACACATGGAGTCACCCGGTCGCCTGAGACCCCGGCCATCGGCCGGGGTCTCTCCGCGTGTTGCGCCAGTAGCCCTTGTCGGGCTCGATGCGATGGGCCGACAGGATCTCGCCCGTGTGGAGGGCGACGACCGTGACCGCCTGCTCGTCCACGATCGCGAGCACCTTGGTGCGGGCGTGGGCCTGGCCGACCTTGAGGTGGTGAAGGCGCCCTGCCCGGCGCAGGGTCATGGCACCCTTGGCATCGGTGGTGTCGTAGCGCAGGCGGAAGTGGCCGCGGCCGGCGGGGGCCGATGGCCGGTCCTTCGGGATCGCCCGGTACGCCTCGCCGGGTGTCCGCCGGCCGATCGCCCGGTGGGGCCGCTGCTCGTTGTAGACGTCGCGGAAGGCGTCGAGCTGGGCCTGGAGCGCCGCGAGGGTCCGCGCGCGTGGCTGCCGTGCCAGCCAGCGCTTGAGGGTCTGGTGGAAGCGCTCGACCTTCCCCTGGGTCTGGGGGTGGCCAGGAGCCCCGTTCTTCTGGCGGATGCCGAGGTACGCGAGCAGGTGCTCGAGGCCGTTGCGACCTCCGACCAGCCGGGCGGTGTACACGGTCCCGTTGTCGGTGAGCGTGGCGGCGGGCCAGCCGTGCTCGTCGCCGGCGGCGGTGAAGGTCGCGACCACGTCGTCGCCGCTGACCCGGCGGAACACCGTGCACCCGAGCAGGAAGCGGGAGTGGTCGTCGAGCCAGCTCGCGATCTCGACCCCGCTCCCGTCGGCGAGCCGCCAGTGGGTGAAGTCCGCCTGCCAGACCCCGTTGGGCGCGGCCGCCTCGAAGCGGATCCAGGAGCTCCGGGGCCGCTTGTGCGGCTCGGGCACGACGAGGCCCGCGGCGTGGAGGACCCGGCGGATCGTGGAGGTCGAGGGCACCGTCAGGCCCTCGCGCTCCAGGTGCCAGGCGATGGTGGCAGGACCGGCGTCGAGACCCCGCCCGGCAAGCTCCGTCCGCAGCGCGGTGATCCGGGCACGGACGCCGTCGGGCACCGCATGGGGGCTCGTCCGCGGCCGACGGGACCGGGGCTCCAGGCCGTCGAGGCCGGCCTCCCGGTACCTGGCGAGGAGCCGCTGTAGATGGCCCCGGGAGAGGTGGCACTCCGCTGCGGCGGCGGTGACGGACAGCTGCCCAGAGACGACCTTGAGGACGGACACGCGGTGCTTCGACATGCGGCGGACTGTCACGCATGTCCCGACTCATGTGTGCCCTATCAGGTGTCACCTATGTCGTGAACTCAGACACCTCCGGGCGCGCCAGAACAACACACGTCGATGACCCGCCGCCCCCCGGCGCCACGCGGCCGACGTGCAACTGCGGGTGTGTGTGAAGGCAATCCCCTTCGCGTTCCCGTCCAGACTGTTGTCGCGGCATTCCCTCGGGCGGCGAGCGCGCGGCCATCGGACGCGTCAGTCCTGGATGCCACTTCCACCGTTGCTGAGCTCAGCGAGCACCGATCCAGTGAGTCGATCGCTACAGTAGAGCGCAGCCATCATGCGCCATCGCATATCGGGGGTCTCCTCATGCTGACCGGCCAACTGCGGTCCCAAATCGACCGGATCTGGGACGCCTTCTGGTCCGGCGGCATTTCCAACCCCCTCGAGGTAATCGAGCAGATCACCTACCTGCTCTTCCTCCGCCGGCTCGATGACCTCGAGACGCTTGAGGAGAACAAGGCCGCTCGTCTCGGCGAACCGATGACGCGGCGGTTCTACCCCGACGGGCAGGATGCGCTCGGGCGCCGGTACGAGCAGCTCCGGTGGTCTCGCTTCAAGAACGAAGCCCCGGCCGAGATGTTCGCGATAGTCCGCGACAGCGTCTTTCCCTTCCTGCGGACGCTGGGCGCGGACGACTCCACGTATGCGCACCACATGAAGGACGCTCGGTTCACGATCCCGACACCGGCACTGCTAGCGAAGGTCGTCGACCTAATCGACGAAGTGCCGATGGCGGACCGCGATACCAAGGGCGACCTCTACGAGTACATGCTCGGCAAGATCGCCACCGCGGGCCAGAACGGACAGTTCCGAACGCCACGGGACATCATCGCCCTCATGGTCGAGATGACGGCCCCGCAGCCGACGGACACGATTTGCGACCCGGCCTGCGGCACCGCCGGCTTCCTGGTCGCCGCGGGCGAGTACCTCCGGCGCCAGTATCCGAACCTACTGCACGACGCGAAGTTGCGGAAGCACTTCCATGAGGGGATGTTCCACGGCTTTGACTTCGACAACACCATGCTCCGGATCGGAAGCATGAACATGTTGCTCCACGGCATCGAAAACCCGGACATCCGGTATCGCGACTCGCTCGCCCAGGACCATGCAGCGGATGCGGAGGCTTACACGCTCGTTCTCGCCAATCCTCCGTTCGCCGGCAGCCTCGACGACGAGGGCACGGCGAAGGACCTGCTCGCGATTGTCAAGACCAGGAAGACCGAGCTGCTCTTCCTCGCGCTCTTCCTGCGACTCCTCAAGCCGGGCGGCCGGGCCGCCGTCATCGTCCCCGACGGTGTCCTCTTCGGCTCGAGCAAGGCACACAAGGCCCTCCGGCAGATGCTGGTTGAAGAGCAGAAGTTGGATGCCGTCGTGTCGCTCCCGAGCGGCGCCTTTCGGCCGTATGCGGGCGTCTCGACGGCCATCCTGTTCTTCACGAAGACCAACTCAGGGGGCACAGACCAGGTCTGGTTCTACGATGTCGCGGCCGATGGCCGGAGCCTCGACGACAGGCGGACGCCCCTGCTGAGCGAGGACAAGCTTGGCGCCGTACCGCGGACAGCGCTGGCTGCTGGCGAGCACCAGAGGAACAACCTACCCGATGTGCTCGCGCGCTGGACGGAGCGGAATGGTGCCGAGCGCCAGCAACCTCGCACCGCGCAAAGCTTCTGCGTACCGAAGGCCGACATCGCCGCGCATGGCTACGACCTCTCTCTCAACCGCTACCAGGAAATCGTGCACGAGGAGATGGAGCACCGACCGCCGAAGGAAATCCTCGCGGACCTGGCGACGCTAGAGGAGGAGATCCAGCGGGAGATGACACAGCTGGAGGGGATGTTGGGATGACCCTCGCGTCCATGCCGCTATCCGAGCTGGCGACAGTCCACGCGGGAGGGGGTGCACCTCAGGACTCGGCGGCCTTCTCGAGGGCCGGCTCCCCGTTCATCCGCGCTGGCAGTCTGTCCAAGCTCCTGGACGGCGCAGGGGAAGACAGCCTTGAGCGGATCGAGCCAGCAGTCGCGAAGCAGTACGGCCTCAGGCTCTACCCGGCGGGCACCGTGTTGTTTGCCAAGAGTGGAATGTCGGCGACCAAAGGGCTTGTCTATCGCCTCAGGAAACCGGCATACGTTGTGAATCACCTAGCGGCTTTGGTGCCACACGAGACGAGCGACAGTGCCTTTCTTGCCCAGGCTCTTCGGCGATTCTCGCCGACCGTCCTAATCAAAGATGCTGCGTATCCTTCGATAAGGCTTGGCGATATCGAGAGCATGAGAATCCGAGCGCCCAGATCGCCAGCCGATCGAGAACGGATTGCGGCTGTCCTGGAGAAGGCAGACACGCTGCGCGCCAAGCGCCGCTCGTCCCTTATGCAGCTCGATGCTCTCAACCTAGCCATCTTCCTCGATATGTTCGGCGACCCCGCCACGAACCCGAAGGGATGGCCGGACTCCACTCAGCTCTGCGACGTGGCCGAAATTGTCTCCGGGGTAACGATCGGGCGGAATCTCGCTGGTAAGGCTACGCGAACGGTTCCCTATCTGGCAGTCGTGAACGTACAAGACCGGCGCCTCGATCTCACGCTGACGAAGACCACCGAGGCGACAGAGCAGGAGATTCAGCGCTACCGCCTGGAGCAGAATGACTTGCTGCTGACAGAGGGAGGTGATCCGGACAAGCTGGGTCGCGGCACCCTGTGGAGCAAGGAGCTGCCTGAGTGCATTCACCAGAATCACGTGTTTCGTGTACGCCTCCGATCCGAGGAGGTGACGCCCTTGTTCTTGAACTGGCTAGTGGGGAGCCAGCGCGGAAAGAGATATTTCCTCCGATCGGCGAAACAGACGACTGGCATTGCGTCGATCAACATGACGCAGCTTCGAGCATTCCCCCTCCTGAGCCCGCCGCTCGCTCTTCAGCTCGAATTTGCCAGGCGGTTGTCGGTCAGCGACGCGATTAGGAACCAGCAGCTCGCGGGTCTGGCAGAGCTGGAATCCCTCTTCGCCTCACTTCAGCAGCACGCCTTCAGCGCAGGGCTGTAGCAATGCATGGCGAGTTCATCAGTGTCTGGGCGGAGACGTGGCAGGAGATCTGGCTCCGACTGATTGACGAACCGCTAGGTGAGAACGAGGACGTTCCGGAGGACATCTTCTGTGAGCTATATCGAGAGCTTGCCAAGGCGCTCAAGGAACAGCCCTCGATCGAAGCCCTCGCCGACATAATCGACAACCCGGTTCAGAGCCGGGCTGCCTTCGAGGGGACGAGGGCGACAGACCTCGCAGGCGAGCGAGCAGTGCTCACCTTCTTGGAGGCCGCGCACCCGGCGCTCGATGACCTGGGCGGCGACGAGCTGTCCAACCGCTATTTCAACGTGCTTGCGGCCTTCATCGACAAGTTCAACCTCCGCTACGACCTACGACGACCGTGCATCTTCTGTCCGACGCTTCCTGGCCTGTTCGCGAGCCTCGTGCGCGACCTGCGGGCATTGACGAGTCAGGACCCCCATCTCGACGCCCTGACAAAGGAATTCGAGAACGCAGTGCGGGATCTCGGGCACGACAGCTCCGACGGGCGCATCAAGACCTGCATCCAGAAGCAGGTGAACCTGGTGGAGGCGATCGGGCGCGGGTATCCGGGCGTCACGGGCAAGACCTTGGGGGCGATATGCGATCAGGTCGGCACCTGGCCGCACGAGAAGCTCAAGGCGGCGATGAAGGACCTCTATGGGTTCGCTTCCGACTACCCGGGCATTCGTCATGGCGGTACTCCCGCTAACGCGCTGCGCCCGATGGACATGCGAGACATGGTGGCAATGTCCATCCTTCTCACCGGATTCACCCCATACCTTGAGGATCGCCTCAGCGCCGATGCGATCTTCGGGGCCAGCGGCCGTCAGGCGATTCCCGCTGCCGCGGCCCTGGCAGCCCTCGTCGCATCGCCCGCCGAGGAGAACAAGTCAGGGAGCCTGCTGGGCCGCCTCGCATTCTGGAGGCGCACGAGGTGAGCCAGTTCGCTTTCCTCCAGCCTGAATGGGCGTCGGTCTTCGAGGCTGCCTCGAAGGCGGAAGCCGCCGTGCACAGCGACCCGCGCGCGGCATGCTTCTATGCTCGTCGCGCGCTGGAGCTGGCGGTGAGCTGGGCCTACAAACACGATGTCGGGCTCAGGCTGCCGTATCAGGACAACCTATCTGCGCTGATCCATGAGCCGAGCTTCAAGCAGTCTGCCGGCGAAGCCGTGTTCAGCAAGGCCCGCGTGATCAACACTCTCGGGAACCGGGCGGTGCACAGCCACGGCGCCGTGCCGGCCGTCGATGCCCTGGCCGCTGTGCGCGAGCTCTTCCACGTCACCTACTGGTTCGCCCGCACTTACGGGCGCATGGGAAGACCGGCGCCCGGCTTAACGTTCGATGCCGGGGCGCTTCCCAAGTCAGGGACGGCCGAGCCGCAGACTGCGGATCAGTTGCGGCGTCTGGAGGCGAGTCTGCGCGAACGGGACGAGAAGCTCGCGGCACTACTCTCGGACAAAGGCGTGCTCGACGAGGAACTGAGGCGGCTGCGTGCCGAGGTCGCGGCCGCCAGGAAGGCCGCCGCGACGCAGCCTGACCTCCACGACTACTCCGAGGCCGATACACGCGACTACTTCATCGACCTCCTGCTCAAGGAGGCCGGCTGGCCACTCGCCGAGGTTCGCGACCGCGAGTTCGAGGTCGCCGGCATGCCGAACGGCGACGGCCGCGGCTTCGTCGACTACGTCCTCTGGGGAGACGACGGACTCCCGCTCGGCCTGGTCGAGGCCAAGCGGACCCGCCGCGACCCGCGGGCCGGCCAGCAGCAGGCGAGCCTGTACGCCGACTGCCTGGAGGCGCGGTTCGGCCGACGCCCGGTCATCTTCTACTCGAACGGCTACGAGCACTGGCTCTGGGACGACGCGCATTACCCGCCGCGCCGGGTATCGGGCTTCTACAAGAGGGCTGAGCTTGAGCTGCTGGTCCAGCGCCGCACGAGCCGCAAGGCCCTTGGCGACAGCGTCGATCAGTCCGACGATCGTCGAGCGCTACTACCAGACCCGCGCCATCCGCCGGATAGCCGAGTCTTTCGAGAGCGACCGCCAGCGCAAGGCGCTCCTGGTCATGGCAACTGGTGCGGGCAAGACCCGCACCATCATCGCGCTCGCCGACCTGCTGATGCGCGCCAACTGGGCCAAGCGCATCCTCTTCCTGGCGGACCGGGTCGCGCTCGTTCGGCAGGCGACGAACGCCTTCAAGGCGTTCCTCCCCGAGGCATCGCCCGTGAACCTCCTCGACGACCCGGCGGGTGAGGGCCGCGTCTTCGTCTCGACCTACCCGACCATGATGGGCCTGATCGATGAGGCGACCGACGGGCAGCGCCGGTTCGGAGCCGGACACTTCGACCTCGTGGTTATCGACGAAGCCCATCGCTCGGTCTTCGCAAAGTATCGTGCGATCTTCGACTACTTCGATTCTCTCCTGGTCGGGCTGACGGCGACACCTAAGGACGAGGTCGACCGCAACACCTACGGCCTGTTCGACCTCGAGACCGGCGTCCCGACGGACGCCTACTCGCTCGAGGAGGCCGTCCGTGACGGCTTCCTGGTCCCGCCCGAGGCGGTGTCGGTCCCGCTGAAGTTCCAGCGTGAGGGCATCAAGTACGACGAGCTTTCCGAGGACGAGAAGGACGCGTACGACGCGCTCGAGTGGGAGAGACGACCCGCCGGACACCGTCACTGCCGAGGCTGTCAACCGCTGGCTGTTCAACGTCGACACAGTCGACAAGGTGCTCGCGCACCTTATGGAGCGCGGCATTAAGGTCGCGGGCGGCGACCGGCTTGGCAAGACGATCGTCTTCGCCAAGAACCAGGCGCACGCGGACTTTATCGCCGAGCGGTTCAACGCCAACTACCCGCACTACCGCGGCGAATTCGCGCGCACCATCACCTTCAAGACCGAGTACGCGCAAAGCCTCATCGACTGGTTCTCCGCCAAGGACAAGGCCCCGCACATCGCGATCTCGGTCGACATGCTCGACACCGGGATCGATATCCCCGAGGTCGTGAACCTCGTCCTCTTCAAGCTCGTCCGCTCGAAGACCAAGTTCTGGCAGATGCTGGGCCGGGGGACGCGCTTGTGCCCCGACCTCTTCGGTCCCGGGGACGACAAGAGCAAGTTCCGGCTCTTCGACTACTGCGGGAACCTCGAGTACTTCAGCCAGGACGCGCCGATGACCGAGGGCTCGGTCGCCGAGCCGCTCAGCAAGAAGCTCTTCATCCGGCGCATGGAGCTCGTCGCGGCGCTTGACCAACGCCCAGGCGGCGATGCGACGAGGGCAGCGGCGCCGGCGGCCCCCGTCTACGGCGACCCGAGCACCGACGAGGAGGTCCGGCGAGCCTTTGCGGCGTCGCTGCACGGCGAGGTCGCGGCGATGAACCTGGACAACTTCCTGGTCCGCCCGCAGCGGCGCCTCGTCGAGCGGTTCCGGCAGCCGGAGGCGTGGGGGCCGCTGTCGGCCGAGGACCGGGCGGAGTTGGCGACCCACGTCGCCGGGCTGCCGGCCGAGACTCGACGCCGAGGCCGAGGAGACCAGGCGGTTCGACCTGCTCGTGCTCAACCTCGAGCTCGCCTTCCTCCGGTCGCTTCCCGCGTTCGAGGGGCTGCGCGACCAGGTGAAGGCGATCGCGTCGATCCTCGAGGAGAAGGCCGCCATCCCGATGGTCAGAGCCCAGCTTGCGCTCATCGAGGAGGTCCAGACCGACGACTGGTGGATCCACGTCACGCTCCCGATGTTGGAGCGCGCGCGGCGGCACCTGCGCGACCTAGTCCCGTTCATCGAGAAGGCGCGGCGTCGTGTCCTTTACGTCGACTTCGAGGACCTGATGGGCGCCGAGGTCGAGATCGGCCTGCCGGGCCTTGTGGCCGGGATCGACTTCGAGAAGTTCCGCGCCAAGGCCCAAGCGTTCCTGCGAGAGCACCAGGACCACGCGGCCATACGCAAGCTGCGCATGAACCGACCACTGACGCCGACCGATCTGGCCGAGCTCGAACGGATGCTCCTCGAGAGCGGCGTCGGCGACAAGGGCGCGCTCGAGCGCGCCAAGGCGGAGTCCGAGGGGCTCGGGCTGTTCGTCAGGACCCTCGTCGGGCTCGACCGAGCCGCGGCGAAGGAGGCGTTCGGCGACTTCCTGGCCGGGCGGACCCTGACCGCGAACCAGATCGAGTTCGTCAACCTGATCGTCGACCACCTGACCGAGCACGGCTTCATGAGGGCCGAGCTGCTCTACGAGTCGCCCTTCACGGACATCGCCCCGTTCGGGCCGGACGGGCTCTTCGCCGGGGCGGATGTCGACCAGCTCATCGCGACGCTCAAGAGAGTCCGCGCGACGGCTGTCGCCGCCTGACCCCATGGCGCGAGGCGCGTCCGCGACCGCCGGCGCGGCGCGGGGCCGCGCCGGACGACGCGCCCAGGCACCCCGGAGGTCTCGATGGGCTATCCCGCGCTCGGCCGGTGATCCGCCGGCGACTCCTGGTGCGCTGGCGCACCCGGGAGGAACGCGCGCGCCGCCTCAGCCCAAAGGGTGGCGCGGACCGAGCGGTCGGCGATCGTGACCCGCTCGACCAGCAGCTCGACGATCGCACGCCGCTGCAACGGGGTCGCGCGCTCGAGGTTCTCGGCCATCGAAACCAGGACCTTGCGGCGCTGATCGAGGCCGACGACCTTGTCGGGGTCGGGCAGGAGCATCAGCTGTCGTTCGAGCGCTTCGCGGGCCGCCCGGTACTCGGGGTCGTCGATGTCGCCCCACTCGTGCTGCTTTCGCAGGTTCTCGAGCCGGACCTTGAGCGTGCGGCGCTGGCTTTCGGTGAGATCCGGCGGCGCGAGAGCGAGGCGCCTGGCCAGCTCCTCGCGGGCGAGGTCGATGACGGCCGCCGGAAGGACCAGCGCGCGCACTGCGTACAGGACGTCGGCCTCTGCGACCTCAGCTCGGATGCGGCGCTCCTGGCAGCTGAGCTCCTCCCCGGTCGGCCCGAGCCATCTACCGCGGCCGTCGGAGACCGGGCAGGCGTAGTAGCGGTACTCCCGTCCGTTCCGGACACGGGCGTCGCCGCGCATCCGGCTGCCGCAGGAACAGAACGCGAGACCACGAAGCAGGTAGACCCGCCGGCTCGAGCGCGGCGCCTTGCCTCGACCACGCTTGCGCGCCTCGACGGCCGCGAGTGCGGCCCGGAACTCCTCTTCAGTGATGATCGGCTCGTGCTGCCCGGCGTGACGATCGTCGTGACCACGGCCACGAACAACGAAGCCGAGGTACACCCATCGTCGGTCCCAGATCGCCTTGACCGCGTCCGCGGTCCACGGGCCGCTCCTTGGCCGGAGGACGCCCCCGGCGTTGAAACGATCGCTGATCTCCGAGAACGGCATCTCGGCGAGCTCCGCGAAGACCTGGCGGACGACGTCAGCCTCCTCGGGCACGATCTCGAGGCGGCGCGGGTGGACCACGCGACGGAGGTGGTCACGGGCCGTCGCGTACCCGAAGGGATCCTGACCGCGATGCCCGCCGACGGCGAACGTCTGGGCGAACATCGCCTTCATCCGCTCGCTCTGCTGGTTGCGGTAGAACTCGGCGACCACCGCTTGGATGCTGTAGTTGAGCTTGCCGCCCGACTCGAAGAGCGCTCCGGCAGGGGTGGAGCTGGTGTACAGGCTCACGCCGCGGAGCAGGCACTCGCGGTGGAGGCCGAGGGCGTTCTCGGCGTTGCGGTTGAGCCGGCTGTCGTCGTAAGCGGCTATCCCGGCGACAGCCCCCGACCGCACCAGCTCCAGCAGGCGCTGGTACCCGGGCCGCTGGTCGGTGTACCCGGAGCAGTGGCCACCCGAATCGCGGATGACCTCGGCCATGGCATCGGCGGGCAGCCGGGACCGGGCCACGGCCTCCTGCGTCTCGTCGGACACGTCGGCGTCGCCTTCGCGCTTCATCGAGCGGCGGATGTAGACGACGTGCAGCCTGGAGGTCATGGACACGAGCCCGTGTGGCTCCGGGAGCTCAACGGAGCCACGAGGACGGCCGTTCTTGGCTCCGGCGGGCACGCCGGCCGATCCGCAGCCTCGCGGTTAAGGAAGGGGCACCGGAGGGCGACGGGAACAGCGGCGTGGCTCGGCCCTGGGGTCGGGCCGGTGCGCGAGAAGGAGCACCGCGGCGCGATCATCAAGAGAAGGAAAACACTGTCAATACCCCTCTGGGAATTCCCTCACGGCAATCCCATCGGGGGTCTGAGGTGCTTCGGGCGCGCGGCACGCACGAAACAACAACGAGGGACGCGCGCGCCGAGCGCGTCATGGCTCTCATCAACTCGCGCGTGATATGTCCGGCGAAATCGGGTCGCGTCACGCCAGATCCGGCTCGACGAGGTCGTCGCCGAAGATCTCGCGGGCGATCGCAACGATGTCGTCAGACCCAGTGTCCGGGGGGAGGGAGAGGTCAGGCTCCGGCTGCTCCCCTGCCACCGTGCCACCGACGGCTGCCGTGAGCTCGGCCGCCGCGGGGAGGATCTCGACCTCGTCGGGGAGCGGCTCGCCGACGACGAGCCGCATCGGCCGGCCGCGGCGCGCCTCGAGGTTGGTGAGGAACCCGCGCTCGATGGCGCCCAGTGCCCGGCGCCGCGCGGCCGACTTGTCGAGGCCCAGCTCGCGGCCGAGCGCGACGGCCGTCACCCCGGCGTCGTCGGCCCGGTCGCCCGCCGGCCGGTGCCCGCCGAGGCGCTCGACGGCAGCCACGGCTTCGCGGACGGCCTCGGGGACCGCGGCGTCGGCCGCCTCCGCGATGAGGTCGACGACGAGCTCCCGGACCGCGCCGTAGTCCTCGATCGTTCCGATCACCGCACCGGCCTCGTTCCGCGTCCGCGTTGCCTGGTGAAGCAGCGTGTGGGCGCGGACCAGCTCGAGCACCGCACGGAAGTCCCGGCGCATCCGAACGCTGACCGGCGGCACGAGGTGGGCGAGCGCGGTGGCGAACGGGAGCACGACGCGCGGTTCCGCGGTGCTGAGCCACGTCTGGAGGGCCTGCCAGCGAGTGAGGTCGCGGCCCTCCTGGGCGCCTTCGGCGAGCGACAGCATGACCGACTTGGTCTGGGCCGGGGTGTCCGTGACCGGGAGCGAGAGGAGCCGCGTCTCGTTCTCGGGGTGGAGCGCGATCGCGGTGGTCGTGACGATCAGGCCCGTCGGGCCTGGGCGGTCGATCGTCCGCGGGCGGAGCCCGTCGGCGGTCTTCTCGACGGTCACGTACCGGAGGTGACCCTCGGACAGCAGCGAGCGGACGAGGTACGAGGCCATCTCGCCCGACAACCCGGCGGCCTCGTAGATCACGAGCACCCGATGCTCCAGCGGCTCGTCGTCGTATGCGAGCGCGCGCTCGGACATGCCGGTCATGGCGTAGTAGGCCCGATCCGGGAAGTAGTCGAGCACCCGCTCGACGATGTACGACTTGCCGCCCGCTGACGGGCCCTTGAGCGCAAGCGAAACCGGGTGATCGAGCAGGCGGCTCGTGACGGCCAGGTAGACGAGCTTGAGCGCCCGCTCCTCGCCCGCAACCAGGCGCGATGCCCGGATGTCGGCGGCGAACGCTGAGAGGATGTCGCTCGTCACCTCGAGGCCAGCCGCCTGGACGAGCGCCTCGGCGCCAGTCCGCGCCGCCGCGGCGGCAGCCTCGTCGGTCCAGGGCTGTGCGGCTGCCACGGCCCTCGCCCAGCGCTCCGTGAAGTCGGACACCGCCCCCAGGTACAGCTCGCTCGGGTCCTTGACGCCCTCGAGCCGAATGAGCCGCACCCGGTCGCGGAACGAGCTCCGCCCGAGCCAGTCGAGCACCGCTGCGCCGCCGGCATCGGGCTCGATCACGACGTCGATCCGCTGGATCCCGTCGAGGCAGGCTGCCCACTCAGACCGCCAGGTCGACGCTCCCGGGACGCCGAGCGCAGGGATGTCGTGCAGCCACAGGGTCTGCGCGTCGGATTCGCCCTCAACGATCGTGATCGCGCCGGCCGACCGCGCCTCGTCGAGCCGCCAGAGGCCGTAGGGCAGCGCCTTGGAGCCCTTGCGCCACCGGAAGCGGTCGCCGCCATCGAGGCTTGTGCGGAACCGCACCGCGATCTCCTGGCCGGACTCGTCGCGGTACGGGATGTTCACGGCCGGAGCGCTGCTGATGAACAGGTCTGTCAGCCCGAGCTCACGGAGGAACTCGATCGGCAGCCCCTTGGCGTCCGCGTAGTCGGCGAGCGAGCAGCCACCCAGTGGTGCAGTGGCGCCGGAGCTCGGGGCCTGTCCTCCCTCCCCTCCCTCCGGGAACAGGTCGCGGAGCTCAAGGCCGAGCTCCGCCACGACGTCGTCGGTCCGGCAGCCGGCGTGGCAGTACATCAGGACGCGCCCCTCCTCGCCCTCCGACACGGACAGGCTGGGGTCGTCGTCCTCGTGCGCCGGGCAGCGCGCGCTCCAGCCGTGGCCCTCGCGGCGGACGGCCTCCAGCTTCGAGAGCACGGAAGCAATCGGGGTCGCCATCTTTGGCCTCCTCGGTCCCGCAGGCGTTCGCGTCGGGGGCGCTCTGCGGCGGCGGCACCGACGAGTCCGGCGTGTGGTCCTCGGGGCCCGAGAGCGCGACGTCGACAAGCCACGCGCTCAGGCGGCGGAGGAGAACCTCGAGGTCGGACATGACGTCAGCGTGTGGAGCCACGTCTTGCGCTCTAAAATCATTTCAATGTCACGCGAACCCGCCGACCTCCTCACCGACGCAGAAGGCCGACACGAACAACCAGTCGGACCCGCCGCCTGGATCGTCGTCGGGTACCCCGAGCTCGCCGACGATGCCCTCGTGTGGCGATTGGATGACATGCGCCCAGATCCACCGGCCACGGTGGTAGCGCCAGGGCCGGGACTGCTCACCGGCTTCTACAAGGTCGCCGGAGCGGACGGGCCGGCGATCCTTAACTACGCGTCGCGTTGGGGTCGGCTGGGGCTCTGCATCCACGGTTTGCCCGCGACGCACGATCCACGGGCCATACCTGAGCACCTCCCGTCAGCCGCGTGTGGCCGGTACCTCGAGGAGCGCGAACCGTTCGCGACGTGGAGGTACTGGGCTCGGCGCTCGGTCGCGATCGGCCGGCTGGCGGCCGATCTGCGCCTCGACCTGCCGGGGGCTGACGATGACTGGGCGGTCCTCCTGCTCGAGAGTGAGCCGTGGACCGAGCGCCCAGCCTGGGCTGCCTGGCGAGCGCGCCGCGAGTGTCAGGCAACCGACGCGCTCGAGTGGAGACGGCGACTGAGCCCAGAGGGTGTGGTCCTGCAGGGTCGGCAATGGATCGCCGGGGCGGTGAGCGCGTGGCTCGCGCTCACACGCGTTAGCCCTCAGCTTCAATGGGACCTCGGCGAGCCCAGCCTCGTGGACAACGCGAACGGGCTGCTCGGTGCGATCGGGCTGGAACTTGCAGCAGCCGTGGCCGGCGCTGGCTTCGTGAGGTGCACGGGCTGCGGACGTCCTTTCGTGCCGTCACGTCGGCCGTCCACGGGACGGCGACCATGGTGCGACCCGTGCCGGCAACAGGGACGATCCCATCGGCGAGCGCAGGCGGACTACGTCGAACGGCGCCGCACGGGACACCCGTGACCCGGCATCGCGGGCGCGGCAAGCGCTAACCTGCGCACATGAACGATCCCGGCGCCGACGCCCCCATCGAAGACGAGAAGCTCGAGCTGCAGTTCGATGCCGCGATGCAGGAGATCTACTGGCTCGCCGGGAAGGCGACGGGGTATTGGGCCAGCTACTTCCTTCGAAGCGTCCGCAAGAACGGCGGCCTTGTCGTCGCTCGTCAGCTTCTGTGGAAGAACGGCGTGTCGGCGGGCTTCGAACGTCTGAAGGCAGAGGGCAGGCTCGACCTCTCGATGGAGGCGCTGATCCTGAAGCCTGTGTTCGGGCCGTTGTTCGCCTCCAATGAGCTCGCGAGGGCGCGCGAGAGGCTGCGGGAGCACGGGTACGAGCCCTCCGACGGGATGTGATCCCGGCCCGCGGCGAGCAGGGATCGCGGAGCAGGCGCAGACAACTGCAAGTCCTCGTCCGCCACTGGAAGGATCACGATGGCGAAGCGACAGATCAGTGAAGCTGAGAAGCAGGAGGTCCTCAAGCGACAGGGGAACCGCTGCTTCATCGACAACGCCCCGCTGGGAGATGACGCTGATGTGGAGTTCGACCACGTCAATCCGTTTGCCGAGGGCGGTTCTTCGGAGATCGCCAACATCGGCGCCGTGTGCCGGAAGCACAACCGAGAGAAGAGCACCCTCTCGCTGAGCGAGTACCGCGATCGTCTTGCCCTGCGGCAATTCTTCGAGGGCGTGAAGAAGCGACGGCTTGACGATCTGCTCGCGTCCCGGCTTGGCCCCAAGGCGTACGGCTTGACGCTGCAGACCGAGGTTACTGACGGCGAGGTCCTGTTGTACCTCGACGGCGGCACGGTCCGCGCACCGCTCGCCCGGTGCCCGGCAACCGGCGAGGGGTACTTCTTCGCCACCCTCCCCGTCAAGCACCTGCACAACGATGTGGAGCTGCAGCCGCGAGCGCTCGAGCCCGACCGCGTATGGGAGCTGTACAAGCACCTCCGAAGCCACACCCAGCTGGCCCCGGCGGTGTGTCGCCTAGTCGACGGTCACGTTCTGCTATTTGACGGTCAGCACAAGGCGGCGGCGCAGATCTGGGCAGGGCGCAACACGCTCGACTGCAAGGTCTACATCACGCCCGAGGTCCGTCGGCTCAAGGAAACGAATCTGTCCGCGCACGACCGACTGCGCCAGATGCCCTTCTACACGTCGACGCTGCTCGAGAAATACGCCGACATGGCGCACGAGGACTGGGAGGCCTTCCTGCTCGGCTCCGGCCCGAAGACGGAGGCAGCGTTCATTGACTTCATGCGGGCGCGCGCGAACTTGACGGGCGCTGAGGCTGGCCGTCGTGTTCGGTCTCTGATCTACCGCGACATCATCGAGCACCCGAGCAATCGGTTCCGCGATTTCATTGAAGAGGAGAATCGCGGCCGGAAGAACCCGATCACGATCGGGCGCCTCGAGAAGACCTTCTTCGCGGAGTTCATCGCGTCTCCACCCCTCAACGACGAGTTCGAGTCCGAGTCCTACCATCGGGACGAGGAGCGCGAGCACGTCGTCCGCCTGCTGAACCTGGTCGTGGACCACGTCCTCGCGGACAAGTGGGCGCCCGAACGGAATGACGGCGAGCACCAGAAGGCCGTCCGGTTGTTCTCGGCGGGCTCGCTTCGAGGTTGGGTGCCAACCCTTCGGGACGCGATCGCGCCGTCCTTGCGGCTCTACACTGATGAAGAGCGCCGTCGCGTGTTCTACCGGGCGCTCGACGACAGGGACTGGCAGATGATCGAGAATCTGTTCTCCCGGCTCCTGGCCCACAAGGTCTGGGTCGACGCCGATCCCGGGCTCGGTGACCTCAAGTACGACAACGCCCAGCGCGCCAAGGAGATCCTCCGCGGCGCCGGGCTCACTCCCGGCTGGATCCTCGGCGCCGAGGCGTAGTACAGAGGTGCCCCCGGACGCGGCTGCCCAATGTCCCCGCCGCCCGGCAGGACAACTATCAGCAGCTAGACCGATTCGACGAGTTCACTTTACCTGTTGACCATTTGTGCGCCATTCTGCTAACGTCTGAACATGGAATACACCCGTTGCCCCGAGGAGTTCCGAGGGCCCGTGCGAGCCGGGATCGTCCGGGCAATCCGGGCGGCGTACGACGAGGCCGAGGAGGTCTACGCGCCCGACCGCGGTCGCGGTGATCACCTTCATGGCCTCGCGGTGTACCACGTCGCGTCATTCAACATGCGAAACGAGTTCGAGGGATTCCCCGGCGCGCGATTCGAGTCTCGCGGCAGGGGGCCGGAGCTCGTGCTCGGCCCTTATCGCCTTCGGTGGAACAAGGTTGGCCGGGGCAACGACGGGGAGTCCATCCGGGGATCGTTCCCGCGCAGCTCCCGCGCCGCTGCATTCATGGCACGCGAGAACCAGCTCCAGCTATTCGACGAGGCGGAATTCGAGCACGATGGCTTCGCGACGAACTGGATCATTGCCCACCTGGGCAACCCTCGTGATCACCTCGTTGCCGTCTACCTCGCCTCACCCATCGAAACCAACGGCGACCGCGTGACAGGCTGGCGGGAGATCATCCCCGTCTGGAGCGTCGCCGATCCAGAGGTGGAGTTCCCGGCGGCGCCGCGCCCGGGTCTGCCCGAGCCGATCGAGTTGGGCGATTTCGAGATCGCACTTCGCGACGAGGGCGCCCCGGCCGCTGAGGCCTGACGGTGAACCCGGACCTGGAGGCGGCACGTCTCCTCTTTGATGGTCGTCGGCTCACGCAGGCCCGCCAGTTCCGAGGCGCACTCAAGGGCGAGCTGGCGAGCGAGATCGGCGTGACACCGGCAGCTATCGGTCAATTCGAGTCGGAGGTCGCGCGCCCGAGCAGCGCGACGTTGTCGAAGCTCGCCCTGGCGCTGGGTGTGCCCGTAGGGTTCTTCACACGCGGCCGGCCCCTCTTCGAGGTCCGCGAGGGCGACGCCCATTTCCGCAGCTTGCGATCGGCCTCGAAGCGCGACCGCAGCCAGGCGCTTGCGCAGGCAGAGCGGCTCGCGGAGGTTGTAGCCGCTATCGAGAGGCGCGTCCGCTTTCCGGAAGTGTCCCTGCCGGACATCCCTCCCGGGATCGCGCCCGAGGAAGCGGCGGGCATCATCCGCCGTGCCTGGGGCCTGGGCGACGGCCCGATCGCGAACGTGGTCGGCGCCTTGGAACGCAAGGGCGTGATCGTCGCACGCCTACCCGCGGCCTCCGACGAGGTCGATGCGTTCTCCTGCTGGGTGGGGGCTCGGCCGTACGTGGTCCTCGTGTCCAACAAGGGCGCCACCGACAGGTCACGCTTTGACGCGGCCCATGAGCTCGGCCACCTGTTGCTGCATCCTGATGCGAAACCGGGAGATCGGGCGGTCGAGAGAGAGGCGCACCGTTTCGCAGCGGAGCTGCTCGTCCCAGCGTCGACAATCCTGCACGAGCTCCCCCGACGCGTCGACTGGCATGCATACGCGGCCCTCAAACTCCGCTGGGGCGTCTCGATGTCGATGCTGCTCCTCCGTGCGCGCGACCTCGGCGTCGTGTCCGACACGGCGTATCGGCGGGCGATGATGGAGATGGGCCGCCGCGGATGGCGACGCGAGGAGCCAGTGAACCTCGGAGAGCCGGAGCAGCCGGAATTGCTCGGCCGCGCGATGGGCCTTCTCGAGTCGAAACGAGCATTCTCGCTCGAGGATCTCTCGGCGGACCTCTCGCTCGGCTATGACGGGCTCTCACCCTATGAGGGTCTGCTTCACCCGATCGAGCGCCTCGCCGTCTAGTGCAAGGGCCGGCCGGGCCCCGCCGCAACTGACGTACGCGAACCGATTGCCAGCGTCCTCGAGCACCGGGCTGCGGCTCTTATGCCGCACGGTGCGGGAGCCGGGCACCAAATCGGGTGGCCCTGTTCGTGCGAGCCCGAAGACGACCGGGCGACACCGTCCGGGCGCGCCATGCCGCGGCCAGCATCAGGCACGGGGCTGCGACCCCACATTACTCGTACTCGGTCTCGCCGACGCCCGGCCTGTCGAGGATGCGCGGGTACAGCGGCGGCTGCCCGGGACCGGCGAGGTTGCTGGCCGATGCGGCCGTGATAGCCGCCTGCTCGACGATGAGTCGGCCCGTTCGGCGCGCGAGGTCGAGCGAGGCGACAGGGCCATCGTCGAGCCGCAGGGACGCCGCCGTGACAGTCGAGACGGTCACTGTCGCACCGCCACGGAGGGCATCCCTGAGCATGGCGTTGAGCCTGATGTTCGTGGACTGGCTCGGGCCAGGCGTGCGGTAGTGCTGCATCCGCCGGTGGAGGATGGAGGCCTCGCCCACGTATACCCCGGGCCTAGGGTCGGACGACTCGATCCAGAAGCGGTACAGGCCCGGCGCCGCCGGGAGCAGGGGAAACACCAGACCGCCCGCCACATCGACGGTCACGCGTCCGGCCGGCTGCCAATTGAAGGAGACGGTGAGGCTGGTCACTGCTTGGTCAGCGGCGGCATCCACTCCCCCTTCATCCGGCTCTCGAGGGTCAGCGCTGCCGTGGTCGAGGGGCAGACGATCCAGGTCACGCTGCAGCCAATGATCCAGGCCCGGACCGCGGCGAGCTCGTCAGGCGTGAGGAGCACCCGCTTCGCCTTGATGTCGGCGGACGAGCCACACCCGAGGGACTCGGCGACGTTGCGCCGGAAGGCGGAGGTGCCCATCGTGGCGCTCTGGCCCATGTGGTTCTTCCACGCCCGGTCGCGCAGGCTGTCCGCCTTGCCGACGTAGACCGCTCGCCCGCGCCGGTACCAGGCGTACACGCCGGGATCGGCCGGCAAGTCGGCACGGGTGAGGTCCGCCGACCGGAACCGCGGCTGCGCGTCCATCCGGTCCCACAGCGGGCCATGCGATGCGGCGCTCATTGCGGCGGCTCCGGCCAGTACGCGACCACGGAGCCCGAGCCGAAGAGCGGACCGCCGTCTGGGCGATCGGGTGTGCGCTGGCCGACAATGCGGCCCCACATGTCGTCCGGGGCGTCGGCGACCTGGCAAGCCCAGCGGCGCGGGCTCTTGCCCAGCCGACGCCCGTCGATCGTGCGCCAGGATCCATCCACGATCCGCCAGATCCCCACCACGTAGCCCTCGGCGACCGCGGCGATGTAGTGCATCTTCGCCGCGCGCTCCGCGCTCAGGACCCACCACGCCCGGGTGCTGTCCCGCAGTGCCTGCTCGGTCATGCCTGCGCGGAACCCGTAGCCCCGACGGGGCAGGTCGTTGTCTTCGTCGTCCGTCCAGGGTGCCAGCCGGACGAACAGGATCGGTGTGCGGTCCATCCAGGCCCTCCTCAGCACCAGCCGGCAGCCGAACATCCGCTGTGCGGCCGCGGCAGCAACCTCAGCGTACGCTCCACCGAATCGACGCGGCGTCTCGATCGCTGGGCTCGATCGCGTGATGAGCCGCTGACTCGTGTT
Source organism: uncultured Chloroflexia bacterium (assembly GCA_963713975.1). Taxonomy (GTDB): domain Bacteria; phylum Chloroflexota; class Limnocylindria; order Limnocylindrales; family CSP1-4; genus CAIXZV01. The sequence goes on along the minus strand of OY970218.1, from coordinate 1,737,543 downwards.
GTTCCTGCGCGCCCGACGCCCTCCGGGCGCGCCATTTGTCATGAGTCGCGACATATGAGTCACATGAGTCGGGACATGTGAGTCAGTCAGTCGCTGGAGACCCCGGCCATCGGCCGGGGTCTCGTCGTAGGTTGCGCCAGTAGCCCTTGGCGGGATCGATCCGGTGGGTCGAGAGGATCTCGCCCGTGTCGAGCGCGACGACCGTGACCTCCTGCTCGTCGACGATGGCGAGGACGCGCCGGCGAGCGTGGGCTGCCCCGATCTTGAGGTGGTGCAGGCGACCGGCGCGGCGCAGGGTGATCGCCCCCTTCTTGTCAGCGCTGTCGTAGCGGAGGCGGAAGTGGCCGGGTGCGCCGCGCCCGGCGCCCGCGAGCAGGTAGCGGGAGTGGTCGTCGAGCCAGCTGATGATCTCAACCCCGGTGCCGTCGGCGAGGTGCCAGTAGGTGAGGTCGGACTGCCATATCTCGTTGGGGACGGCGGCCTCGAACCGAAACTGCGCGTCGGCGGCATCTACGAAGCCGGGACCGGGCGCCGACGGGTGGCCACGTCGAGCCCGAGCAGGATCCAGCCGACGCCGTTGAGCGTGATCCCGAGCAGCGCGAGCGGCACGATGAGGTCCTTGTACGGGCCGATGACGAGCTCCAGTCGGTCCATGCCCAGGAATGCGAGGACAGACCCAACGGCGAGCGCGGCGGCACCCAGCCGGGCGATCCCGCCGAACCGCAACGCGACGAACCCGAACGCCGCGTCCGCCCACCACATTGCGACGCCGACCCAGAACCAGGTGAGCCGGAAGGCGGGATCCGGCTGCGGTGGCACGGGTCTGCCGAGCGACAGGACGGCCATGAGCAGGTACGCGGCGTTCGCGAGCACCGCGAGGGAGGCGATCGCCGCGGCGAGACGTGCCGACGACGGCAGCCGCCGCGCGAGGGCGATGACAATCGCGATCGCACCGAGATTGAACGCCATCAGCCTGAGGTTCACGCCCTCGGGACCCCACGGGATGAACGGGAGGAGCCACGCGACGATCCAGGCCCCACCCACGATCCCCACCAACCCGAGGAGCCGGGTCCACCTGGACGGCGCGACCGAGAGCGAGTGCCCGATCGTCCGATCCCCGCGTGCATGCTCGAACGCTGCGCTGACGACGATGTCGCCGATGGCCCGCAGCCAGACCTCGGTCGCGCCCGTCCCATGCCGGGCCATTCGCGCATCCCGCAGCTGGTCGCCAAACAGCTGGACCATCTCCTCGCCGAAGCGCGCCCGGAACGTGGCCGGGTAGCAGCGGAGGAGCCGGCGGTAGAGGCGCTCGTGGGACGCGCCGAGCGGGTCCATCAGCCCGACTCGAGGGCCCACGGGCTGGCCGCCCGCACGAGGGCGTCGAGGCGACGGACCTCGGCCGTCGCCACCGACCGCCCGACCGCGGTCAGCCGGTAGTAGCGCCGCCGTTGGTCATCCATCTCGGGTTCGGGCCGCTCGTCGGACTCCTCGATCAGGCCGTCATCGAGCAGGCGCCGGATCGTCGTGTAGATCGCGCCGGGTCCGAGGCGGATCGAGCCACCGGTGATTCGGCTGACCTCCCCCATGATCGCGTAGCCGTGGCGTTCCTCAGGCCCGATGGCGAGCAGGACGTGCATCGCGGCCCGGGAGAGCGGGGGAAGCGCCGGAGGCTGGGAGGTCGTCGTCATCCGCGTCACTATATCAATTTACAATGCATTGTCAATGGACCGATTGCGACCCGCTGCGGGCCTGGCAGTGCGTCAACCTCCGGGTTGTCATCGCGAAGCAGCTGCTGAAGTCACGCCGCTCGCAAGGCTGAGACGAGGCGCTCGACGCCCTCAACCACGAAGGTTGGCAAAGCGCGCTCACTTCCCTCCGGGCGCGCCAATGTCTTGAGTCACGACATCGGCGACAGGGTCGCGACATTCATCCGCGGTCCCCCGGTCGTCGGTAGTTGGCGATCCGACGGTCACGTTACGATTATCAAGCCATGCTTGGGATCGAGGAGGACGGGGAGAGGACAGTGGCCAGAGCCACGTACCAGGGACCCGCCGATCGCCTCGTCCTGTACGAGGCAATCGTCGCCTCCGTGCCCGGCGTCGAGCGCAAAGGCGCCGGGAACCCGTACACCTCACGGAACGGACACATGACGAGCTTCATCGACAAGGAAGGCGACGTCGCTATCCGACTCGATGCCGCCGATCGGGAGCGTTTCATCGAGCGATACGAGTCCCGCCTCTCGATGCAGTACGGCCGGCAGATGAAGGAGTTCGTGGTCGTGCCCGTCAGCCTGCTGCAGCGTCCGGACGAGTTCCGACCCTGGTTCGTACGGAGCTGGACCTATGTAGAGACCCTCGGGCCAAGGTAGGCCCCACCCACCGAGACCGTCGTCCGTGCTCCCGCGGTCCGCTCCTGGATCACGCCCGTCGCGGCCATGGGCGTCGTGGCCGAGGTTGCGCTGCCTTGCCCACCGCTCGCTGAAGCGGCAGCGCTTGACCCGTGCAATGCGCCGTCCAGCGCATCGCAACGACGTACGAGGTCGGCAACGCGTTCGAGGTCGCGCATCCACCGAATGGTGGACTCCCCGTCCACCGGTTCGACAACGCGGTTGTGGCCAAGCGGCCGATGCGCTCGCTGGGTCCAGTCGGCGAGCCTTGTCTCATGAATGTCATCGAGGTCTCCAACCTCCGGAAGCACTACGGCGACCGCGCGGCCGTCGACAACGTGTCGTTCTCCATCGCGGAGGGCGAGATCTTCGGCATCCTCGGACCGAACGGCGCCGGCAAGACGACCACGATCGAGTTGATCGCGGGTCTCAGAACGGCCGATAGCGGCACGATCACGGTCCTCGGGCTCGATCCCTGGCGAGATCGCGAGCGGCTCCGGACCCTCGTCGGCGTCCAGCTCCAGGAAAGCGAGCTGCCCGATCGCATGACCGTCAGCGAGGCCCTCGACCTCTTTGCGTCGTTCTACGCGGAGCCGGCCGATCGGCGCGAGCTGATCGACCGACTCGGTCTCGGCGACAAGCGCGATTCGGCCTATCGGGATCTGTCCGGCGGCCAGAAGCAGCGCCTGTCGATCGCCCTCGCCCTCGTCGGCCGGCCGAGGATCGCCATCCTGGACGAGCTGTCGACCGGGCTGGATCCGCAGGCTCGCCGCGAGACCTGGCAGCTCATCGAGTCGATCCGCGACCGCGGCGTCACCGTCCTCCTCGTGACCCACCTGATGGAAGAAGCGGAGCGCCTTGCAGATCGCGTCGCGGTCTTCGGCGATGGCCGGCTGATCGCGCTCAATACGCCGGCTGGCATCGTCTCCATGGTCAGCCCGGAGCAGCGGCTGCGGTTCCGACCGTCGGCGCCGATCGCCGACCGATTGCTCACTGACCTTTCGGAGGTTCGGAGCGTCGAGCGGACGGGCCCGGTCGTCGTCGTGACCGGCACCGGCAACCTCATCGGGGCCGTCACATCGGTCCTGGCCCGGCACCGGATCGTGGCCAACGACCTCAGGATCGAACAGCCGAATCTCGACGACGCGTTCCTCGCCCTCGCGGGCCGCCTGTCAGCGCGCACCGCGAAGGAGGTGTCATGAACGAGTTCCGGTCGCTCTTCGTGACCGAGGCGAAGCTGCTGTTCCGCGATCCCATCTCGTGGCTCGCGGCGATCGCTCTGCCGACGGTCATCCTGCTGATCTTCGGTTCCATCTTCGGGCCGGCCGAGCCCGATCCCGCACTCGGTGGCCTGCGCTTCATCGACGTGTTCGTGCCGTCGCTGGTCGTCATCTCCGTGGGGACGCTCGGCATCCAGACCTTGCCGATCCGCCTGGCAACGTATCGCGAGAAGGGGGTCCTGCGCAGGCTCTCGACAACGCCAGCCCACCCGCTCCGGCTGCTGGGGGCGCAGCTCGTCATCTATCTGGTCACCGCGGTCATCTCCCTGCTGCTGCTCGTCGTCGTCGCCCGCGTCGGCTTCGACGTCCCGCTGCCGGGGCACCCCATCGGCTACATCGCCGCGTTCCTGCTCGGGACGACGTCGCTGTTCGCGATCGGGCTCCTCATCGCGGCGGTCGTGCCGTCGAACCGCACGGCGACGGCGCTGACCATCCCGCTGTTCTTCGTCGTGATGTTCCTGGGTGGTGTCTACCTGCCACGAGTATTCCTGCCCGACATCCTGGTCCGGATCGGCGAGTTCACGCCTCCAGGCGTGCAGGGTCTCCAGGACGCATGGCTGGGAACGGCGCCACAACTGGGGCCGCTCGTCGGCATGGCGATCATCAGCGTCGTGCTCGGCGCGCTCGCCGTCCGCGTCTTTCGATGGGAGTGACGGCCACGCCGCCGATCCGGCCGCCGATGGTCTGGGGTAGCGTTCCGGGATGAACAAATCCACGAAGCCGGCCTGGGAGCGCTTGGAAGACGCCCTGGTGGCCCGATGCGGCTACGCGTTCCTCGCGCTTGCGACCGTCCTCGCCCTGATCGGCAGCGACCCGGATCCGGCCTGGAGAGTGACGACCCTAGCGATCGCGGCCGCGGCTGCCGGCTGGATCTACGTCCTGTACAGCCGGCTGCCGCCGCCCCGGCGGGATCCGCGGCTCCGGATCGACCTGTTCTTCGTCGGGGTGCTCGTCTTCGCGTCGATCCTGATGCTCCGGCAGCCGGTGTTCTTCATCTTCATGATCAGCGGCTTCTTCTACGCCTCGATCCTGCGGCCGATCCCGCTCGCGGTCGTCGGTGTCGGCGCGACATCGATCCTCGTGAACACCCTCATCTTCGGCCTCCCGATCACGCCCGAGGGGTGGACGTTCTACCTCGCGATCATCGTCATCCAGACGATCGTGCTCGGTGGCGGCGTCATCGTCAGCGAGAGGGTGGCCGAGCAGACCGAGGAGCGCCGACAGGCGCTCGCTCGGCTCGAGGCGGCGATGGTGGAGAACGCCGGTCTGCATGCCCAGCTGCTGACTCAGGCGCGCGAGGCCGGCGTGCTCGACGAGCGGCAGCGGATGGCCCGTGAGATCCACGACACCATCGCCCAGGGCCTGACCGGGATCATCACCCAGCTCCAGGCGGCCGATCAGTCGCGTGACCGACTGGCCGATCGGGATCGCCACCTCGAGACTGCCCAGCGGCTGGCCCGCGAGAGCCTGACCGAGGCCCGCCGCTCGCTCGAGGCATCCGTGCCCGAGGCGCTGGAATCCGGGACATTGCCCGAGGCGCTGACCAATGTCGCGCGCGAGTGGTCCGAGATCAACGCCATCCCGGTCGACGTGACGGTGACCGGCGAGGTCATCGCCCTCCATCCGGACATCGAGGTTACCCTCCTGCGGATCGCCCAGGAGGCCCTGGCCAACGTCGCGAAGCACGCTGGTGCCACCCGGGCCTGGCTGACGGTGTCGTTCATGGGGGATGTCGTCACCCTCGACGTCCGCGACGACGGTGTCGGGTTCACCATCCCCGAACGTGCGGCCGCGGACGGATCAAGGTTCGGCCTCAGCGGGATGCGTCAGCGGGCTGCCAGAGTCGCCGGCTCGCTAGCCATCGAATCGGAGCCTGGCGCCGGGACGGCGGTCTCCGCGCGCGTCCCCGCGATCGCCGCGGGCTCATCGGCCAGCGCGACGTGAGCTCGATCCGGCTGCTCATTGTCGATGACCATCCGGTCGTACGGGACGGCCTCCGTGGGATGCTCGCCAACGATCCGGATCTCGAGGTCGTGGGTGAGGCGTCGGACGGCGTGGAAGCTCTGGCGATGGCGGAGTCAAACCAGCCCGATGTGATCCTCATGGACCTCCGCATGCCCGGCCTCGGCGGTGCGGCGGCCATCCGGGCACTGGCGGAGCGGAACGTTCAGGCGAGGGTGCTCGTCCTCACAACCTACGACACGGACATCGACGTGGTGCCAGCGCTCGAGGCCGGCGCGACGGGTTACCTACTCAAGGACACGCCGCGCGAGGAGCTCGTCCGGGCGATCCATGCGGCGGCCCGCGGCGAGGCCGTCCTCGCGCCATCGGTGGCGACGCGACTCGTCACCCAGCTCCGAGCGCCCGCCCAGGACACGTTGAGCGAACGGGAGCTCGAGGTCCTGACCCAGGTCGCACAGGGCGAAACCAATCGCGGCGCGGCGGCCCGCCTCTTCATCTCGGAGGCGACGGTCAAGACGCATCTGCTCCACATCTATGCGAAGCTCGACGTCAGCGACCGCGCCGCAGCGGTCGCCGTGGCCTACGAGCGAGGGTTGCTCAAGGCGCGGTCCAGATGAGGCTGTCCGTCCGGATGGTCGGGGCGAGAGGCGCACGGCCGACCGCTATTCGTCCGTTCGGGGTATGCCGTCCGGCCCCGACAGGCGCGGAGCCAAGATCCACACGAGCTGCGCTGTCGTCGCCGCGCCGACCTTCGATCGCGCGTTCGCCAGGTGGTGCTTCACCGTCGAGTGCGACAGGCCGAGGGGATGGGCGGCGGCCTTCTCCGACCCGGCCACCAGGACCGCGGCGACCACGCCGACCTCACGGTCTGTCGCGCGTCCCGAGGGTCGGCGTGCTCTCACGCCAGCCGCCGCGCCGCGGCCAGCCACTCATCGCGGCCCTCGATCGGCACTCGAAAGGCTGTTGGCGCGCGTCCGAATCCCTCCGGGCGCGCCAGAACAACAACACGGTCAAGCGAACCGCAGAAATGGATGCGCGGACGGCAGTCGATCGAGCCGGCGGGCGATGGCAGCAGCAGGCTCCCCATCAGCGTGGACATCCCCGGCGCGCCCAGCCCGCTGGACCCGATGCCGCTCGAGAACAGCATCCGCCGAATCACGGAGCTCATCGAGTCCGAGCGCTAGGCCCAATCCGGACGCGCGTCCTTGCGGGGTGCAAGCCACGATGTCCCAGCCTCGACTGAACGGGAACCCCGATGCCCTGTCGGGCGCCCTCCCCCCTCGCATCAGCGTGCGCCGCGTGCACGGCACGACGCTGCATGTCGAGGTCCGCGGGGCCGGGCCCGCAGTGCTCCTGATCCACGGTGGCGGCGAGGATGCCGAGGTGTGGCGGCCGATCGCCGAGCGCCTGCCTGACTTCACGGTCGTGACCTACGATCGGCGCGGAACCCTGCGGAGCGGCCGCGACGGCTGGCCGGGCGACGGCGCGGCACAGCATGCCGATGACGCGGCGGCCCTGCTCTACGCCCTCGCGCTCAACGACGTCGTCGTCTTCGGCGCCAGCTCGGCCGGCATCGTCGCGCTGCAGTTCGCGCTCCGCCACCCAGGACTCGTCCGGAGGGCGCTCGTGTTCGAGCCCGGGCTCTTCGGACATGTCCCGGACGGCGCGGCGATCCAGGAGCCGGTCCGCCGGGCCATCGACGAGCAGCTCGCGCTACGCCCGGGCGACTGGCTGGCAGCCCTTGCCGGCTTCAGGCGCGCCGTGGCGTCGGTACCGGGAGGCGATCAGGTCGTCGTCCCTCCGGCGGGCAAGGACTGGTACGCCGCCAGAGAGGAGATGAACGCCGAGGCGCTCGTGCGTGACGACCTCCTCATCCTCACGCACGAGGTGGTCGATGAGGGTCAGCTGGCGCGAGCGGCGGCCGACATCCGGTTCCTGCATGGCACCGAATCGATGCCGGTGTTCCGCCGGATTGCGAGCCACCTCGCCGCCGTTCGAGGCGCCAGTGCAATCGCCGTCGACGGCGTCGGTCACCTCGTCTACTACCAGCCCGACGCGGCCGCCGGTCTCATCCGCGCTTGCGCGCCGTCGGACGCCTGACCTCGACCCTCGGGACTGCTGGTTACCAGGCACCTGGACCGTGTTGTTCTCGCGCGTCCGAATCCCTCCGGGCGCGCCATCGTCCTGAGTCGCGACATAGGCGACACATGAGTCGCGACATAGGCGACACATCTGATCAGCCGGTCGCTTGGGACCCCGGCCATCGGACGGGGTCTCGTCGCGTGTTGCGCCAGTAGCCCTTGTCATGCGAGCGCATGCGGAGCCCTCAGCGCGGCCCGGCGCCGGTCTCCAGCGGTCGGCTGCCCGATCGGGCAATCGCGTGATCCCGTTCGGGCAATCGCTGCTGCACCTGCGTCTGTCCCATAGGCGCTGCGCGATGGGCGGCCGCCGTGTGACGGTCCCATCGTGCGCGACCGAGCGTCCCCCCCTGCGCGATCGCAGGGCTCGAAACCGGACACGGCCCAGGGCGGGGTCGGGTTGCGCGCGACCCACACCGCAGCGGCCGCCGACAGTTCAGGCTCTCCTGAGCTCCAGGCAGCCCTGGATCTCCAGCGCACAGCCGGGAATCGGGCGGTGGCGAGCCTCATCCTGGCTGCCGGCGATGAGCCGGGTCGCTCGATCGACTGGCCAATGCCAGTGTTGACGCGAAACGGCACGCGGCGACCGGGATCGGGTCATCCCGGCATGGCGCCGCGGCCCCGAGCGTCCGCGCCGATCTCGGGAGCCGTGCAGCGGGCCCCAGACGAGCGCCCGAAGGACCGGTCGGCGGCGGCCTTTGGCGACACGCTTGCAGGGCAGGCGCCGGCCACTTCGGGTCCCGCGCCCACCGTCGCCACGCCCGATGCCCTTGCATCCACGGTCCCGGGAACGGGGAGCCCGCCTCCACCGCTCGCCCGGAACGCCCCCCTACGGGGCAAGGCCGTTCCGGTGACCGACACCGACGTGGCGGCAGCGTTCGAGAGCAATCCGGGCAGCGTGATCCGCAGCCCGACCGCGACCTGGCACAACGAGATCTACGTCCTCGACAAGGGCACGGGCGGCATCCCGCAGGCGTACCGCGTCGGAGATCAGATCGCCGTTCACCCCGACTACCCTGGGGCCGCCACGACGCTCCCCCAGTACGCCGCCAATGGCGACGTCGGCCTGGGGGGAACGGGCGGGCAGGCCACCGTGCCGCCACCGCAGATCGTGCCCAAGGACCAGCAGCCCGGCTCGGTGACGGTCGGCTCCGTGGCGCCGTCGGCTCGCGGTGGCGGCGGACGAGGTGGCCCGCGCGTGGGCCGGCCCGAGCGCTGGGACACCGCGACACCCGTCACCGACACCGAGGTCGAGGCAGCGTTTCGTGCCGGTCCCGGCTCGGTGATCCGGAGCCCGAGCCACGAATGGCACGAGGAGATGTACGACCTCGACGAGGGCACGGGCGATACGTACCCGAAGGCCTTCCGGGTCGGCAACCAGATCGCCGTTTCGCCCGACTACGCGGGCCCGGCCACGGACCTCCCGAACTACTCGGCGGATGGCAACGCGGGCCGCGCGCCGGGAGCCGGTCAGGGGGCTGCGGACGGCTCGCCGGCGAAGGCCGTCGGGCTGCCCGGCACCGGGTACGGCGAGTCGTCCGCCGGCCGCAGCTACGCCTCGACCGTGACCCAGAAGGGCGACCAGACGATGACGCGCGATCGCAAGCGCGAGCTCGGCATGGTCACGACCGGCGAGGAGACAACCGACGGCGAGCTCACCCACCGGCGCGAGCGTGTGGCCGGGGCCGGGTTCGGGGTCGGCGGGAACGTCGTCGGCGCGCAGTACGGCCGCTCCGAGGCGACCGCGATCGGTGACACGCTCGGGGTGACCGATTCAAGGAACGTCACGGGCGGCATCACCGGGGAGGGCAAGCTCCAGGTAGGAGGCGAGCGGAAGCGTGAGGTCCTGCACGGCACGAGGCCGGACGGGACCCCGATCAAGACGTCGTCCTCGACGACCGGCTCGCTGACCGTCGACGCCCACAGCATCGGCGGCGAGGTCGGCAAGAGCTACACGACGCGCAGCGGTCGCGAGGTCACAGGGAGCGCCGCCTTCTCCGCTGACGACAAGGGCAACTCGTCGGCGTCGCTGACGGGCGGCGTGAAGACCAAGGGCGGCTACGGCGCGTCGGTCACCGTGGGCGGCGGTCACAGCGTCACCGCCGAGGACCCCGAGGAGGTGGCGCCGGGCGTCTGGGAGGTCCGCTTCGTCGTGGCCGACACCAGCTCGGTCGGCGGCGGCGTCAGCGGGCAGGCGGGTGGGGTCGGGTTCGGTGCCAGCGGAAGCGTGACGGACGCCGACAACCGGACCGGGTCGCGACGGTTCGCGAGCGAGGCGGAGGCGAAGGCGTTCAAGGAGCACGCCGCGCAGCAGATCGCCAAGGACGGCAGCCTGGGCTTCTTCCCCGTGACGACGATACCCGGCGCCCTGGCAATCCCGATCGGCGAGTCGCGCGGGATCGGGTCGTCTCGCACGAAGTCAGGCAGCGTCTCGGGCACGTTCGGCGCCACCATCTCCAAGAGCGGCCAGACCACGTCCGCGCACGAGCTGTCGGTCTTCCGTGCCGCCACCAGCACCGTCCACGTCACCTACACGATCACCGCGTCCGAGGGCAGCGACTGGGGCATCAGCGGCGGACTGACGAACCAGAAGGGCTCCTCCGAGGGCTCACTGCTCGCGGTCACCTACTCCTTCGACCTGGCGTCGAAGGAGGGGGCCAACGCCTTCCAGCAGTTCGTGGCGTTCCCGCTGCCACCCGCGACGGGATCACGGCGGGTCAGTATCCGCACGCTGAACACGCAGGAGGACCACGACAGGTACTCGACGCTTGGCGGCTCGTCCGATTGGACAGGCACGACCTGGCAGGACCGGGTTGAAGACGACGGAGGGACGCACGAGCAGTATGGCGGCAAGCAGTCGCGCGACCAGGACCCGGGGAGGCTATGGAAGTTCCTCGGCGACAAGGAGCTGCACTCGAACGCCCAGATCGTCCGAAGCCAGAAGAATGACAAGGAGGCCGCCGCTCGGGCGGTGTTCTCGATCTCCGGCGAATCCGGATCGTTCAACCGCGACGAGTTCCGCAAGATCTTCCAGGACTCAGGGGGCGGCGACGCCAGGGCGTCCGGCCAATGGACGCTCAGTGCGCCGGTGCCGATGGCTGCGATCCGCGAGCTCGAGGCGGTGAGCCCTCCGCTCCGCGCCGCCAGGACACTGGACGAGAAGATGACGGTCTACGCCGAGCTCGTGAAGCAGAACGGCGCCCAGATGCTCGGCGGTCAGGTCGGGATCTCGGGCAAGGCCTGGGATCTCGAGCTCAAGGGGGACGAGAACTTTCCGGGCCCGTCGGGTCGCCAGAGGCTCCGAGACCGGCGCAAGGCCTTGGGCGAGGCCCTGACCGCGAGGCCTCCCCGGGCCGATGACGTCATCCGCGAGACCGGCGAGGCACTCGGCCGGCTGCAGCAGCGGCGGGCCGCGGTTGCCGACCGGGAGCGCTACACGGACCTCCCCGACGGGCTGCGGAACCAGCAGCTGGCGCTGATCGACCGGCACGTCGAGGAGTTCCAGGGCGTCCGGCGAAACGCCCAGGCGATCGCCATGCGAAGCCAGCCCGAGGGCGCCACCGGCGGGACCGGCGCGAACGGCGCCGTGGCGTCGCAGAAGGCGGATCGCGAGTCAGCGAAGCTCCAGGGTCGGATCCACGCGGCGGAGGTCTCGACCGGGGCGTTGCGAGCGGAGATCCGCGCGTCCTCACGGGGGCTCGGTGACGCAATCGGCAGCAAGGGCTCGACCGCACTCAAGGTCGGCGTGGACTCGCAGGTGGCCCAGGTCCAGATCGCCCTGGCGAAGAGCTGGATCAGGCAGGCGACGGCCGCCGACAAGAGCCAGGCGGCGCTCGACCCCAGGATCGCGGAGCTCCGCGAAGCATGGACGGCAGCGGACCAGCGGGCCGCGCGCGTGGCTGCGCTCACCTCTCTCGCCCAGGTCCTCGAGGAGCGGGTCAGGCTGATGCGCCAGACGATCGCCGCGATCCGCGAGGCCGGAAAGGCGGTATTCCCGGTCACGACGCGCACGGCAATGTCCAGCAACCCCGAGTTCTGGCAGTCGCTCGGGATGGCAGAGGCGGAGGAGGAAGCGGCAGGAACGACGTCGATGCGCCTCTAGGTGGCTGGTGTGAAACGCCAGCGGACCATCGGCGGCCTTGGCATAGCTCATCTCCGTCACCAGCCACAGACCCCGCTCACGGACGCCCATGGTGTGCGCGGTCCGGGGCTCGAGCCCCTCGTCACTGCTGGTGTTGTCAGAACCAACAGCTTGACCGATGGGGCTCACCTCATCCCGGTCGGGCCAGCACAGACGTTGGGATGCTTTCGGGGCCGCCGGGCATTGACGGGGATCGGCTGGTGGCACGGGATCGCCGCCACCCCGCATCGCGCGAACCACGGCCACCGGGACCCGAGAAACCACGGCGATCGCGAAGGTCGAAAGCTTCGAACCGCGGCTGCATCTATGCCGTAGGACCGGACGATCCGGGGCGCGAGAGGCGAGTTGTGGACGAGGGCCGCGACCCGGTGCTCGACGCCGCGCTCGGCGAGCCTGGCCCCGCACTCATGGGCAACTGATCGCCGGTCCGCGGCGGAGCGCCCCGCCTCGGTCGCTATGCTGGCGAGATCATGACACTCGAACCAGGACAGACTCCAGAGGCGCCGGTCGGACAGGCCTGCAGCTGCCTGCCCGGGTCGCCCGAGGGCTGGCTCGCCTGTGCCCACTGCGGCCTGCCACAGGCGCCCGGCAAGGCGTTCTGCAGCTTCTGCGGCAACCGCTGGCTGACGGAGGCGGGCGCGGACAATGCGGCCCCGGAACCTATCCGCGGGTAGGCGACAGGGGTTCCGGCGGGAGATCTACTGGGTCCACCAGCAGGCGAGGAGACCACGGTGGGCAGCGGGCGAACGCAGGGAGGAGGCCGGGTCGAGATCATCCTGGGAAAGCGGCTGGGTGCCCGCTCGGCATCCGGGTTCGAGGGCTTCGAGCTGGTGGAGATCCCGGGTGACGGGATGCTGCTCCGGGGCGACATCGCGGACCAGGCCGCGCTCCACGGCGTGCTGGCGAGGATTCGCGACCTCGGGATCCCGCTCGTCGCCGTCACCCTGGTCGAGTCGCACCCGCCCGGCTCCCGCGCTCCGTAACGCGGTCAGACGAGCTGGAGCCGGCGAGCCCTCGCGACGAGCGTCACGCGGTTCCGCGCCCCGAGCTTCCCGATGACGTTGTGGACGTGCCACTTGGCGGTGCCCTGCGACACGAACAGTGCGCGCCCGATCTCCTCGTTCGAGAGGCCGGCGGCCACGAGGCGCAACACCTCGAGCTCGCGAACGCTCAGCGGTTCGAGGAGGACGTCGCCGCCGGTGCCCGCCGCCTCTGCGACCCCGGACGGGGACCGCGGCGCGGGCGCCTCCCGGTTGGACACGGCATCGATGAACGTGGGCGACTCGGGACGTACGAGGGACAGCAGCTCGCCGAGCGGCAGCACCGGATCGACGAAGGCGCGCCGGTAGCCCTCCGGCGCGGCCAGCGCGACGGCCTCCCGCAGCGCCTCGAGCGCCGCGCCGCGCTCGCGGACCCGCTCGTGCGCGACCGCGAGCGTTGTGAGCGTGAGCACGAGCCTCCCGAGCCGGCCACGCGCCCGCTGCTCGCGCGCGAGCGACTCGAGGATCGCGATCGCCTCGCGCTCCCTGCGCTCCACGACCAGGAGCCGGGCGGGCGTCTGGCGGCTGCGGTCCCGCATCGTCCCCAGCACGTGGTCGTCGGTCGTCGGCAGCAGGTCCATGCGCCTCCTGGCGCCGGCGACGTCGCCTTCCAGCAGCAGCAGCTCGCAGCCGACGAGCGTCATGGCCTTGGCGACCCGCTCGATGCCGGCGGCCCGTGCCTCGCGCGCGATGGCCTCAACGCGTCGCCATGCCTGGTCGGCCTGGCCCCGCACGTGCAGCCCGAGGACCTCGTACCACTCCGACGCGCCCAGCATCGTGATCCGCAGCCCGGCCCGATCGCACAGCTCCTGCCCCGTGGTGATGTGCTGGTGGGCCTGGTCCAGCTCGTTCGCCTCGAACAGCGACGTCCCGAGCGGGAGGTACACCATTCCGAGCCAGGGCTGGGCGCTCTCGTCCCGGGTGGCCTCCTCGATGGTCCGACGGCACAGTGCCTCGGCCTCCCGGCGCCGGCCTTGGATCACCCCGGTGTTCGCGAGCGAGTAGACCGCGCCGCCGTACAGCACGCCGCGTCCCGTGGGCCGGGCGAGACGGTATGCCTCGGTGAAGGCCTCGACCGCGACCCCCACGTCCCGCGACACTGTCGCCTCGCCCAGGGTGGTGAACGCGAGGCTGCGGAAGACCGGGTCGGTCTCGGGGATCCCGTCGATCGCCCGTCTGGCGAGGTCCTCGGCATCCGGGTCGTCGCGACGGTTGGCGAACCAGGCGGCGAGGCAGTCGCGGCGGCCGCCGGCCGCCGGGTCGGTCAGGCGGGTGTCGTCGAGGCCGCCGAGGAGCGTCTCCGCGGCGGGGATGTCGCCCAGGATGAAGGTCGCCCACGCCTGCATCACCCCGAGCGCCGGGTGGGCCGCGAGGACCCCGGGCGGAAGCGCCCGGCTCCAGGCGACGACGGTGCGCGTCTCGCCCCTCGCCAGCGTCCGGTCGGCCGCGGCCTCCATCAGGCCTGCCGCGTCCTCGGCATCGCCGGCGGCGAGCGAGTGGCGGATGGCCTCGACCCGGAGGCCGTTGGCCGCGAACCAGGCGCCTGCACGGCGATGCAGGTCGGTCCGGCGCCCGGCCGTCAGGCCCGACGAGATGAGGTCCGCGAACAGGCGGTGGTAGCGGAACCACGCGCGACGGTCGTCCATCGGTGTCAGGAACAGGTTCGCGTCCCCGATCGCCGCGAGCATCGCGGCACCGTCCGCGTTCCCGGTGACGGCATCGCACAGCGGTGCCGAGAGGCGGCCGAGGATGCAGGTGGCCTCGAGGAAGGACCGGATGGCCGGGGGCTGGTGGGCGAGCGCCTCATCGGTCAGGAAGTCGAAGATGTAGCGGTCGGTCGATCCGACGGCCTCGACGAACGAGTCGGCATCCGGACGGCTGCGCAGGGACACGCCGGCCAGCTGGAGGCCCGCGACCCAGCCTTCCGTGCGATCTGCCAGCCGGCCGACCGTCTCGGGCGACAGGGCGAGGCCGAGCGTGTTGCCCAGGAAGCGTGCCGCATCCTCGCTGCTGAACCGGAGGTCGGCGGCGCGGACCTCGGTGAGCAGCCCGCGGACGCGCAGCCTCGCCAGGGCGATCGGCGGGTCCTGCCTCGTGACGATGACGAGGCGCACGTTCCCGGGAAGGTGCCGCACGAGGTTCGCGAGGAGCGCGTGGCCGCGGTCGCTGGTGACGGTGTGGCAGTCGTCGAGGACGATGGCGACCGGTTCCCCGATGGCCGCGAGCGCGTTGATCAGCGGCGCCAGGGCGGCGGTCGACACCTCGCCAATCACGGCCCGCTCCACGGCCTCCGGGATCGTCGGCACCGCCTGCCGGACCGCAGCCGCGAGGTACGCGGCGAAGACCGCCGGATCGTTGTCGGTCTCGTCGAGCGTCACCCAGGCGGTGGGCAGGCCCGCCTGCTCGAGCCACCCCGCCACGAGGGTCGTCTTGCCGTATCCGGGCGGTGCCGAGACGAGCACCACGCCACGCGTGGCGTCGAGGGCCTGGGTGAGATGCGCACGCGCGACGAGCCCCGGCATGGGCTGTGGCATCGCGTACTTCGTGGCGAGGAGGGTGGTGGTGGGCACGTGCGTGAAACCTCGGGGCCGCCGGCGGACATCGACTGTCGCCCGAAGCGGGGCGGCGTGGTGAGTGCCGATCGGACCGAACCTACCCGCGGGTAGGCGACGCGCCTACCCTGGCCGGGCTTCACTCGACGGCGTAGAGGCTCCCGTGGAGGACCTCACTCCAGGAGATCGACCGTCATGACCGCTTTCGCCCAGGCGCCCTTCGGGGCGCGCGTCGCGCACCTCGTGGCCGGCGTCCGTGCCAGCCGCCTCGCCGGCGGCACCATCGCGCTCGCGCTCGGTGCGGCTGCGGCGCTCCTCTCCAGCGTGCCAATGCCCCGTGGGCCGGTCGCCGCCGGGCAGGGACTCGTCGTGATCGCGACGTCCGTCATGCTCGGGCTGGTGGCCGGCCGGCTGCTTCGCACCCGCTGGACGCTCGTCCTGCTACCCGCCGGCTACATGCTGGGGTACGAGCTCGCACGGCTGGGCGGCCTTGGCGGCGCGGCCTTCGGCCCGATCCGTCTCGACGTCACGTACGGGATCGTGGCCTTCGTCGCCGGTCGCGGTGTGCACGGCCTCGTCGCGCTGCTCCCGATGGTGGCGGGCGTCCTCGTCGGGCGCTGGCTCGCCGGTCCGCACCGTGCCCGCGGGCTCGTCCCGGGCGGGCTCCTCGGCGCCGCCACGGTCGCGCTGGCCTTCGTCGTCGCCATCCCCGGCTCCACCCCGCCCGTCCTGGCGCCCGACGGCACCGTGATCCCGGGCAGCATCGCCGAGCTCTCCGCGGTCACCCTCAACGGGCGCGAGCAGGCCATCTCGGTCCGTGCCGCGAACCCCGACAGGCCGGTGCTCCTGTACCTCTCCGGCGGTCCGGGGCAGAGTGACATCGCGTTCGCGCGGGCGCTCCTGGACCCCCTGGCCCAGGACTTCGTCCTCGTCGTGTGGGACCAGCGCGGCAGCGGCAAGTCGTACCCCGCCCTGGAGCCCGTGTCCACCTTCACGCTCGACTCGGCCGTCGACGATACCGTCGCGCTCGTCGAGCACCTGCGGTCGCGGTTCGACGAGGACAAGGTGTACCTGCTGGGCGAATCGTGGGGGGCGACCCTCGGGGTGCTCGCCGTCCAGGCGCGCCCAGACCTGTTCCATGCGTACATCGGCTCTGGCCAGATGGTCAGCCAGCGCGTGACCGACCAGATCATCTGGCGCGACCTGCTCGCCCATGCCCGAGCGCGGGGCGACGGGGCTCTCTTCGACGAGCTCATCACCATGGGCGAGCCGCCGTACGCGGACCTGCCGTGGTCCAACAGCCGGGCGCTGGCCTGGTACGAGCTGCTCGAGACGCCCTACACGCCGCCCGCGAGCTACCTCGTGCGCGGCGGGGCCAGCGGCGTTGGGATGTTCGGGCTGGGGGGCCGCGAGTACGGCTTCCTGGAGAACGCGAACCTGCTCCGCGGGCTGGTCGACATGTTCACGCTGATGTATCCCCAGCTCCAGGACATCGACTTCCGGACCGACGTCCCGAGCCTCGACGTCCCGGTGTACCTGCTCGATGGCGAGCACGAGCTGCGCGGCCGGCGCGAGCTGGCCCACGAGTGGCTGGACGGGCTCGAGGCGCCGTCCAAGCAGCTCGTGACCTATGCGGACGCCGGGCACGCCGTCGCCTTCGAGCAGGTCGACGCCTTGCGCCGCTTGCTCGCCGAGGAAGTCCTCCCGGCGACCTACGGGGCCCGCGCCGCGGACCGGGACTAGGAGGCTTTGAGCGGCGGCTAGTCCTGGCCGGGGCGAACACGCCAAGGGCTCAGGGCGCGTCGCCCAGCTCGGCCAGGGCGAGCTCCATGAGCCGCGTCCCGAATGCGGTGGCATCGAACTCCGCGCCATCGGGATCCAGGCACCGGAAGCAGCTGCCCAGGACGATGACGGTCGCGTCCGTCGCCGGGTCACGGAAGTAGACCGAGACGATTCCAGGGATCCCGCCGCCGTGCATCCACCAGTCACCGTCCATCGGGTGATGGTCCCGAAGCCGACCCGCGGGTCGCCCTATCAACGCCTTGTTTCGCGGGCCTGGCGCGTGCCGATCCGCAGGAGTTCGTGGATCATGTGGGCACCGTTGTCCTGACACTCACACGCGGTGAAGGTCCAGGATGGCCGTTACACGATGTCAGCAGGAGGACCGATGCACCACATCCGGATCGCCGTCCAGCTCCATCCCCAGCACGGCGACTAACGCGGGCCTCCGGCGTGCCGTGGTGCGCGCGGAAGAGCTTGGCTACGACATCGCCTACACCTGGGACCACTTCTTTCCCCTGTATGGCGATCGGGGCGGCAGTCATCTCGAGTGCTGGACACTCCTCGCCGCATGGGCCGAAGCGACGGATCACATCGAGCTCGGGCCGCTGGTCGCCTGCAACGCCTACCGCAATCCGAACCTGCTGGCGGACATGGCCCGGACCGTGGACCACGTCAGCGGCGGCCGGGTGATCCTCGGGATCGGGTCGGGCTGGTTCGAGAAGGACTTCGTCGAGTACGGCTATCCGTTCGGCACCCGCGGCAGTCGCCTGGTCGATCTCGGGCGCGACCTGCCGGTCATCCGCGGGCGGCTCTCGGCACTCAATCCGCCGCCCGTGCGGCGGATGCCGCTCCTGATCGCCGGCACGGGCGAGCAGCGCACGCTCCGCCTCGTGGCCGAGCACGCGGACTCGTGGCACGCAGCCTTCCCGGAGCACCCCGAGGAGCTCGAGCCGAAGGTTGCGGCCCTGAGGCGATGGTGCGCCACGGTCGGTCGAGACCCGGCCGAGATCGAATGGGGCCTCGGCGTCGAGCCGGATGACCTGGATCGCTTCCTGCGCGTGGATGCGGACCGACTGGTGGAGATGGGCTTCACCCAGTTCACACTCGGGTTCAACGGTCCCGACTGGAACGTCGATGCGGGCTCCGCGTGGCTGGCCTGGCGCGACCGGTGGAACGAAACGCGTCGGCTTGTGCTGCCCGGCGCATCGAGCGAAGACGATCGTGGTGCTGGCGGCACGGGACCCTAGCCTCTCGCGGACCTCGTGGCGCGCTCCATCAGCACGAACAGCGCGACCAGCAGGGCCTCGAACGCGATGAGCCCGCCGAAGAAGACCCAGGCGAGTGGCTGGTCGAACGTGATGCCGTCGGCATGCAGGACCGGGGCGACGACGATCAGGCCGATCGACAGGAGCTGCGCCTCGATGACGATCCGCCCGGACGACCACCTGCCGTCGAGGCCCAGCCCGATGCCGACGATCCCGGGCAGGACGAACATCGCGCTCATGACCCGGGTCGTGAGCGGCGTCAGCGCCCAGGGCCACGCTTCGCCGACAGTCTCTGGCGCCAGGAACAATCCCGCGCTCACGATGACCATCGCGACGCCGATGCCGACGAACAGCGATCGGACGATGCGCGGCAGCTCAACCGAGGTGGTGCGGGGGTGGCCCGCCTCGCGACGCACCTGACGCCACCAGCTTCCGAACACGAGGAACGGCGTTACGACATAGAGGATCGTCCAGAGGATGAACGCCAGGCTGTCGTGGATGAACTTGTCCCAATGCAGGAACGTCGCGACACCGAGGATGGTGGCGAAGGCGCCGACGGCCGGGAAGCCGACCGCGACCCGATCCCAGCGAGGGGCACGGGCGGCCCGGGCAAAGAACCAGACGCCGCCCGCGTACGCCGCGCCGAGCATCATCGCGGTGATCGGCAGCTGGATCTTCCACGCGAACAGGCGCGCGGTCTCGGTCGGGAAGCCGTACAGGATCAGGAACGCGATGGCGAGGAATGGGATGATCAGGATGGCCAGCCAGCGCGTCTCGCGCAGCAGCGGCGTCCCCGGTTCAGTCCTGTCCATGCGCAACCCTCCGTGACCTTCGATCTGCGCCAGGCGCAGGCTGCTCGCGCTCTCGGCCTGACCGTCGTGACCGCCTGACCCTGCCCGCACTCGGCAGACCCATCACCTGAGGCCCGGCGCGTGACGCGTCATCCAGGGACACGCAACCAGAAGGTCGGCGACGTCGAACGGGCGGAGCGGCTGTCCGGGAGCACGCGTTCGGCAGGAGCACCTGGACTCCGGGTCTCGAAAACCCTGCCCCGGCACGCCGCCGCGCGCCCCGCAGTCCTGTTTGCAACCGTTCGGAGCCCGGAAACAACGTCATTTCCGGACCCGGAGTCCGGTTGCGCCTGTTCCACGCATGGTTTTCGGGGCCCGGAGTCCGGCCGCGGCCGCAGATCGCGCCGTCCAAGCCCCCATCGGGCCAGCCGAGGTGCGACATCCGCCGAGCGAGCCCGTCCGCCCGGTTCAGGGCAGCTGCGGCAGGATCTGCTGGGCGAGCTTGAGGCTCGACCCCTTTCGGTCGTCCCCGGTGTTGTCGATCCCGAGGTCGTAGCGACCCGACAGGACCTGCAACCCGTACCCCTCCACGTACAGGGCCTCATCGGCAAGACCCAGGATCTCGACGCCGTCGAGTCCGTCGTTCCGATACAGGTACTGCTCGCGGGCCGTGGCCGCATCCGGGTGGACGTAGATCGAGACGGCCACGGTCTCGGTGGGGCTCACCGCGCCAGTCCAGTGGCAGGCCCGGAGATCGACGCTGCTGTCGTCGATGCCGACTTCGGCGGGCTCGCCCAGGATCGCCTCGACGTCGGAGGCGCTGAGCAACGAGCACACGTCGAGATCCGAAGCGCCGGTGGTCGAGCCACCATCCCCGCCGTCGACTGGCCCGGAAGGCGGCGCGTCGGTCGCCGCCCCGCCGGCCGGCGTCGCCGAGCCTTCGCCGGCGGATCCACCTCCCCCGCCTGATCCGCCGCATCCGCCGATCGAGAGAACCAGTCCGATCAGCACGATGGGGGCGATGGTCGAGACGCGCATGTCCGCTCCTCCCCGGGTCACCCTGCCGCGAGGACAGGGCCTGGTGGCCCGGACGATAGTCCATTGGCCGCGGTCGCACTCAGTCCGACCGAGGGCCGGCACGCAACCACGCCCCGGCCGATACCCCTGGCCCACCTGGACCCGCATAGACTCTCGAGGCGCCCCCAGCCGCGCTGCCGACCGTTCCGAACCTCGACCAAGGGAGACAAGGCGATGGCGAGCAATCGCGAGCGGATGGAAGCGACCCTCGCCGGGGAACGCCCCGACTACGTCCCGTTCTGGAACATGGGCTTCAACACCGAGGCAGACGCCCGTCGCCTGGTTCCGCCCGAGCTGGTGCCGCCGGACCTGTACTACGTCCCCACGGATGGCGCATACGGCTTCGCGGCTCACGAGCGCGCCGAGCTGGATACGGCGATCGGCTACAACCGGTTCACCGACCAGGTCGCCACCGGCGTGGGCTGGGGCGCGAACTTCTGCTTCGGTCACGCGGGACCGGGCGAGTTCAACAGCCGCGTCGTCGAGCGGTCCGAGGGCGGCTACGTGGTCGAGTACGAGACGGGGGCTCGCGACCGCCACAACGTCTCACCCCAGTACAAGCACCAGCTCGTCCGCCCGGTGGAGACCATGGACGACCTGGACCGGCTGGTGCTGCCCGACCCAGACGATCCAGCGCGCTGGGACGGCTTCGCCCGGGACGTCGCCTACCTCAAGTCCGCGGGCGAATACACGGTCGGCTGGGTCAACGGGTTCTTCTCCGGGGGCCACTACTTCTTCTGCGACTACCAGGACTGGCTCGCGGACCTGCTGCTCGAACCGGAGCTCGTCCAGCGACTGCTCGCGCTGCTCGGCGACTGGAACCTGCGGGCAGCCCGCCGCATGCTGGCAGCGGGTGTCGACTGCATCGGGTTCTGCGACGACCTCGGGGCCAGCGCAGGGCTGCTCCTCAGCCCGGCGCTCTATCGCCGGTACTTCCTGCCCTGGCACCGGGCACTCACCGAGGAGGTCCACGCAGCCGGCGGCGTGGTCCACATGCACTGTCACGGCAACATCAACGCGATCCTGGAC
Organism: uncultured Chloroflexia bacterium; assembly: GCA_963713975.1. Taxonomy (GTDB): domain Bacteria; phylum Chloroflexota; class Limnocylindria; order Limnocylindrales; family CSP1-4; genus CAIXZV01. Next base: position 1,716,100 of record OY970218.1, on the reverse strand, counting down.
GATATCGTCGGGACGGGGATCGACATGCTGAACCCGGTTGACCCGACCGATGGCATGGACCTGGGCGCGATCCGGGAGCGGTACCCACGGCTCACGATCGCCGGCGGCGGGATCGACAAGGTCCTGGCCGAGCGGCCGCTCGATGAGATCGAGGCCGGGCTGCGGCAGTCCGTCGAGATCGCCGGTCGGCGGGGCCGCTTCGTGTTCATGGACGGAGGCGCCATTCCTGAGGCGATCGATCGCGAGCGATACCTCGCGGTCCGGCAGGTCTACCGCCGCGTTCGGGGTCAGCCGGAGGAGTAGCCGCGCCGCTTGTTCTGCGACGGGTGTCGCGGGCGTCCCTTTGCCGGCTGACCCGACGCAGTCTGCATAGATGCCGCAGTTGGGGTCCCCGGTGCCGTCGCTCGGCCGCGAGCCTACCTCACGGGAAGCCGGCGCCCACGCGGGATCACAAGGACCAGGATGAACGTCAGGATGCCCGCCAGCCCCGCGAGCCATGCTGCCGAGCCGGTCGAGCCCTCGGTCGAAGTCTCCGGAAGGGGGGACGGTGCGGTGGCGGGCGGCGGCGGCGGGTCCGTCCCTTCCCCAGCGAACGCGAGGACCGTGATGGTGAAACGCTCCCTGGTCACGTTGCCGGCGTTGTCGGCCGCCTCGCAGGTAACGGTCGTGGTGCCGACCTCGAACATGCTCCCCGAGGGTGGGGTGCAGGTCAGGTCCTTGCCACCTTCAAGCACGTCGTTGGCGTAGGCAAAGTAGTCCACCTGGGCGCCGGCAGCTTCCGTCGCCGGGACGGTCATGTCGTCCGGGACGACAACGTCCGGTCCGGTAGTGTCCCACTCGACCGTGACCTTGACGTAGTCGAGGAACAGGGTGATGACCGGCTCGGGGTCGGTGGTTCCGCCTCGATTGGACTCGACGTCGACTTCGAAGGTGCCGTCCCGCAGCTGGTCACGGTCGGTGATCCCGACGTCCGCCGTGCGGATGACCGTGTCGACGGTCGGTCCCGGTTCGCTGGTGATCCATGGTCCGTAGGAGTCGCCGTCGACGTACGCGTGGGCGCTTACGCTGTCGCCGCGTTCGCCATCGCTGTAGTGGAACTTGACCTCGATGGTGGTCGAGCTGATCGTGACGCCTTCTGGAACCGCGTCGAGCCCAAAGTTGCCGAACCGGTAGATCGAATCGTTGGACGTCACCGCGGTCGCGTACACCCCGTCGTCGGCGTAGGCGTTGCCCGCATCCGTCATCGTTCCCGTGACCTCAGTGTACGAGGACGGGAACCGGTCCAGTGTGGCCGCGGAGGCCGCGGGCACCATGCCCACGGTGAGCAGGAGCAGGGCCGAGGTGATCCCGATGCTCGCCGATCGCTTCAGTGTGCTCCGTCGTGCGAGGGTGGCAGGCATGGTTTCTGGGCATCCCTTCGATGTGCGGCCCATCCTGGCTGGGGTGCCGTGCGGGCTTTGGGACGCCGGCCAGCAGGACGTGCTCCTGCATCTGGCACGAGCGTACGTGCCGCGGTGCGCCACGTCACCGACCCGAACGGGCCAGGACCTCTGACTCTCCGCGTGCTCGTCGCGTCAACCGAGCAGACGGGTCAGGCGCTGGGACCGATGCCAAAGGAATGTCACGGCCACGGAGGACGCCACGCCGAAGCCCCAGAGCAAGGCCAACCGAGGCAGCGGCGAGAGCACGGCAAGGGGCCAGCCCGTGAGCATCAGCGTCCTCACCACGTCGAGCATCAACGGGTGGACGAGGTAGACACCGAGGCTCAAGGACCCGAGCGAGATGACCATCGCCACCCACCGCTCGGGGACGGTGACGCCCTGCACCAGCCAGATCAACCCTACGGTGGCCGTGACGACGAAAGGCGACGCATAGGCTGTCGGCCACGTGTCGTAGCCGAACAGCGCGGTGAGGCCGATCATCACGATGACGCCGACCAGGTAGAGGGCAGCGCCTACCCAGCGCCGTGGGCGTTGCTCGATCAGCCAGAAGCCGAGCGCTGTATAGCCGAGGCTCCACGCGACATCGGCCCAGCGCGCGGTGCTCCCAAGTGCCTCGGCAAGGCCAACGGGCACGATCAGGGCAAGGCAGGCAATCAAGTACGGGGCCGCGCGGCCCTGCCTGCCTCTGGCGGCGCCGATCAGCCAGACCACAACGGCGATCGCAATGGCGGCATACAGGTACCAGAGGTGAGCGCGATCACCGTGGCCGTCGACGAACTGGACGAACCTGGCCGTCAACCAGGCGCCCGGGCTCCCCGCAGCCGCCCATGGAGTCGCCCCAACCACGATGCCTCGAACCGCCTCCTCGAGCAGGTACACGCCAGACCAGACCAGCAGTGGGACGCCGAGCCGGGTGACCCTTCGCCATAGCCACGCATCGTCCCACGGGCCATCGCGACGGAGCAGCGCCCACCCGGAGACCGCGAAGAACACCGGCACCGCACACCGAGATGCCTCGTTCGCAGCCAGGGCGATCCAGTAGGTGACCCCGGCGCCGGTCCGTTCGCCGATCAGGATCGACCCCGATGTCGCATGGATCGTCACGACCATCACCATCGCGATCACGCGCAACAGCTCGAGGTCGGCGCGACGCGCCGGGTGAGGGACCGCGATCGTGTCGCCGGCGGGCGCGGTGGGGACCGAGGACGAGGACGCCTCGCGATCCGCGATCTCTCCCGACGGCATCGTCCAAGCGTAGCGATCGACCCGAACCTCTGGGAGCCCAGGATGTGTCCCTGCCCGGATGCCTCCTCGACGCTGCCCGACCCACACCACAGGGGTTCGTCCGGCGGTCACAACTGCGGGCCAACCAGCGTCACAGTGCCGGTGTCCCAGACGAGAGGTACTGGGCCATGCGCCGCGGGTTCTTGATCCTCCCGGCGGTCCTCGTGGCTGCCTGTTCGACCGCAGGGACGAGCGCGCCGCCGCCGCCGCCCGCGGCGCCACCGACACTCCCCGTGTCCACGGAGACCTCGACATCCGCCCCGGTTGCCGCGCCGACGCGCCTGGCCATCGTCGACAGCTCCGAGAGCCCACCGCCCCAGCCCAGTCCCTGCACGTGGGGATCGGGCACGACGGACCAGGAGGTCCGACTGTGCGAGCCCGAGTACTCCGAGGCCGCCAAGGGGAAGGTGAAGGCGTCGGCCACGCCCACTGCCGACACGCAGGGAACAGCGGACGTCACGATCCGGTTCGTCATACCTGAGTCGGAGCGGGCCTGTCCCGCTGGCGCGTCCCGTCCCTGGTACGTGGAGTCCGGGCGGTGGACGGCACGTGTGACCGACAAGGCACACGGGCTGGGTCTCGTCGGACCGCCGGATCTGGTCATCGGCCCCTGAGGACGGCAGCGGAACCGTTGGCGGCGTCTGCCCTGATCTGTGCACCTCAAGGCGGCCCCGATCAGAACGCGACGTCAAACGTGCCCAGGGCTTGGTCTACGATGGCGCGACGATCCGTTGAAATGATTCATCGCTAGCGGGGCGCCGGATGCTCAGGCCCGAGTTCGGCTTCAGCGTGACACCAGGCCCGGCCGATGGCGTTGCCCGGGAGGCGGCCCTCGCCGAGGGCCTCGGGTATCGCCGGATCGGGATCTGGGACTCCCCCGCCCTGTTCCGTGAACCCTGGGTGGTGCTGGGCGCCGTGGCGCGTGACACGCACAGCGCGCGTATCGGCACGTGGGTCACCAACCCGCGGACGAGGCACCCGCTGGTGACGGCCAGCGCCGCTGCGAGCGTCGCCGACCTGGCGCCCGATCGCACCTACATCGGGATCGGGTCCGGCGGCACCGGCGTGATGCACGCGGGCCATGGCGCAAGCCTGCTCGAGGAGCTCGAGTCATACGTGCTGACCGTCCGCCGGCTGCTCGAGGATGGCGAAGCGGAGTACGCGGGCGCCAGGGTCATCCTGCCGTGGGCGCGGCGGCACGTCCCCATCATCGTGTCCGCACATGGACCAAGGGCGCTGCGGCTGGCCGGACGCATCGGCGACGGCGTGATCGTCGGTCTTGGCGTGACGCCCGAGGTCGTCGAGGGCTCACTCGAGTTGATCGACGCCGGCGCACGAGAGGCAGGTCGGCGGGTCGAGGACCTCGACGTGTGGTTCACGTGCTTCTGGTTCGTCGACCCGGACCCGGGCGTGGCCCGGCGGCAGGGGGCATGGGCGGCGACGTCGTTCGCGGCGCACGTCGCACGGACCGGCGTGGAAGGCAAGTTCATCCCTCCCGAGCTCCAGGAGGGGATCATGGAGCTTGGCCGCCGGTACGACTACGTCAGTCACGGCGCCGTGCCCGATCGCCAGAAGGACGAGTACGCGGCCCTCGCCCAGCGACTGGGGGTTGCCGAGTACGTGCAGCGCCGGTTCGTGTTCGCCGGGACAGCCGAGGAGGTGGAGGCGCAGATCCGCCTCGCGATGGCGGCCGGCGCCAGCCGGTTCGACGGGGCGATCGACGCCGACCTGCCCGAACACCAGGAGCGCATCACCACGTGGGCGAACCTCGTCCTGCGGAGGTTCGAAGGATGACGGCCGGACGGCATGTTCGTGCCAAGCGGGGAGGCGGAACGTGATCGACCTGCTGGTTCGTGGCGGGCTCGTCGTGGCGGCGGACCATGTGGCGAGTCTCGACGTCGGGATCGACCGCGGCCGGATCGCCTTCCTGGCGGAGCCAGGTGCCGTGGCCGTCGAGGCCCGCCGCACCATCGATGCGACCGGGAAGCTGGTGCTGCCCGGGGGAGTGGAGGCGCACGCGCACATCGCGGAGCCCGCGCACCGCGGCTGGACACGCGGCGAGGAGGTCTGGCTGCAGTCCCCGGATGCGGCCACGCGTGCGGCCGCGTTCGGTGGCACGACCACTGTCGCATCGTTTGCCTTCATGGGGGTCCATGCGCGCGAGGAGTTCCACCCGGTCCTCGCGGTCGAGGACCGGACGAACGTGTTCAGCGGGCACTCGTATGTCGATTTCACGTTCCACCCGGCATTGGTGGGCAATGTCGGCGCGAACGTGATCGGCGCCCTGGGCGAGGCGATCGAGCAGGGCATCCCCACGTTCAAGGCGTTCACCACGTGTGTCACGAGCGCCCAGGCCGGCGTCAAGATGGACGCAGGGCCGATGCTCGAGGTCTTCACCGCCCTGGCGGAGCGTGGGGGGATGCTCCTCGTCCATGCGGAGGAGGACGAGCTCGTGACCTACATGGAGGCCCGGCTCCGCGCCGAACGGCGCGACGAGTGGTTCAACCTCCATCTCGTCCACAGCAGCCTGTCCGAGGAGCTCGCGTTCCGGCGGGTCACGCGGCTCGCGCAGGAGGCCGGCGCCGCCGTCTACTTCGTGCACGTGACCGGTCGGGCGGGGGTGCGGGCCATCGAGGATGCCAGGATCGCCGGCGTGCCCGCCTACGGGGAGGTGCTCCACAACTACCTGTGCTTCACGGCGGACGACTATCGCAGTCCCGACGGGGGCAAGGTGCAGACCTACCCCGCGCTCAAGACCGCCGACGACCGCCAGGCGCTATGGGACGGCCTGGCGGCAGGCCCGATCGACGTGGTGGCCACGGATGAGTACACCACGAGCTACGCGGTGAAGACCGCGGGCCGGACGGTCGAGACCGCGTGTGGCGGCCATGCCGGCATCGAGACCCGGGGGATGATCGCGTACTCGGAGGGCGTCGCCGCGAACCGGCTGTCCCTGCGCCGCTTCGTCGATGTCTTCGCGACCAATCCGGCCCGGCTCCTGGGCCTCTACCCGCGGAAGGGCGTGATCGCACCCGGCAGCGATGCCGACCTGGCGATCTGGGATCCGGACGTGGAGCGGGACATCCGCCTCGACGATCTCCACCACGACGGCGACTACAGCATCTGGGAGGGTTGGCATGTGCGCGGGTGGCCCACGATGACGATCCTCCGCGGCCAGGTCGTGGTGGAGGACGGCCGGCTCGTCGGGAGCCCGGCGCTCGGCCAGTGGCTCCCACGCCGTATCGACCCGACCATCCTCGGAGGCCGCCGGTGAAGGCCGTGGTCTACCGCCGCCCGGCGGAGTTCGAGGTCGCTGACGTCCCGACACCGGAGCCCGGACCAGGCGAGGTGCGGGTCCGGTTGGAGATGACCGGCGTCTGCGGGACCGACGTCCACATCCACTACGGGCGGTTCTTCTCGTCCTACCCGCTGACGCCCGGTCACGAGCCCACGGGCGTCGTCGATGCGATCGGGCCGGACGTCGAGGGGATCGAGGTCGGCACGCGGGTCGCCGTCAACGGCAACTGGGGCTGCGGAACCTGCGACTCCTGCCGGCGAGGTTACCCGCTGCTGTGCCGGAACCTCCACTGCCTGGGGGTCAACGCGCCGGGTGGCTTCGCCGAGCTCATGCTGGCACCCGCGGCGAACGTGTTTCCCGTCGATGACCTGCCGGTCGAGGTCGCGGTCATGACCGAGCCGACCGCGTGTGCCATGCACGGCATGGACCAGCTCGAGCTCCGTCCCGGATCCGACGTGCTGCTGTTCGGTGCCGGGCCGACCGGGCTGATCCTCGCCCAGCTCATGCTCCATGGCGGTGCGAGCCGGCTCACCGTGGCGGCCCCGACCGCCTACAAGCTCGAGCTGGCGCGATCGTTCGGCGTGGACAACACGGTCCTCGTCGACCGCGAGGACCCGTCGGCCGGCGCCGAGGCGGTCCGGCGCCTGGCGCCGGATGGCTTCGACGTCGTCGTCGATGCGACCGGCGCGGCTGCCGTCACGCAGCAGTGCATCGGGCTGGCCAGGGATCGCGGAACGGTCCTTGTGTACGGGGTCACGAACCAGGACGACCGGATCTCCGTCAGCCCCTACGAGATCTACCGCCGCGAGCTCTCGATCAAGGGCTCGTTTGCCCAGGTGAGCTCGTTCCCGCAGGCCATCGCGATGCTGCGGAGCGGGCGCGTCCGGACCGAGGGGATCATCACCCACCGGTTCCCGCTCGACCGGTTCGGGGATGCGCTGGACGCGGTCCAGCGCGATGAGCGCTGCCACAAGGCGGTGATCGTCCCCTGACCCGGGCCTGCGGGATGGATCAGGCGTCGCGGCTCGATGGGGCGAGGCGGGCGGCGATGCCCTCGATGACCACATCGAGGCCGATCTCGAGCCCCTCCGCGGAGGGTCGCCGACCGATCACCGGCCCCACGGCACGGATCGAGGGATAGACCGCGACCGGCAGGGTCGCCATGTACAGGGCGCCCTGGCGCTGGCCCTCGATGAACTCGGGCGTCCGGTTCGCCATGGTCATGTAGCCCAGCGTGAACATGTACAGGGACTGGTAGGCGTCGAAGGCGGCATCCGGCGTAAAGCCCGCGTCGAGCAGGATGGCGAGGATCCGCTCGAACGCCGCCAGGCCGCCCGCGCCGAAGCGGGCGCGACCCACGAGGATGTCCACGGTGTTCCGGTGCTTGAGGAAGGTCGCGAACATCGCCCGGTGGACGTCGCGCAGCTGGTCCTTCCACCCGCCGATCCGCTCCGGGATCACGATCTCGGCCAGGACGGCGTGACCCACAAGCTCGAGCAGCTCCGCCTTGTCAGCCACGTGCCAGTAGAGGGACATCGGGGTCACGCCCAGGTCGTCGGCGAGCCGGCGCAGCGAGAGGGCACCGATCCCGTCCGCGTCGATGATCTCGAGCGCCCGCGTGACGATGCGCTCCCGGTCGAGCGGCTGGCGCGGACCACGTCTCGGCCGGCGACGGACCGGTGTCCCCCACGGCGGCACCGGTAGTCCCGGGTCGGGAGCGGGACCCGGCGCGTGACGTCGATCCGAGGTCATATGGCGATCCCTCTTTACAACCATATACGATGTATGTCTATACTACAGCGTACATGCAGTGACCGCAACCGCGGTCCGTGGAGCACCCGGCCATCGCGTCCTCGGGCAGGGTCGAAGGATCAGGAGACATGGCAGGCATCTTCGACAAGGTCGTGGTCGGCAGCATCGACCACTTCGTCAACTTCGTGATCGTCCCGGTCACGGGGATCATTCCCGTGCTCGTGGAGACCGGGCTCCTGTGGCTGGCCTTCGCCATCCTGTGGCTCGGCTTCTTCGTGGCCCTGGTCGCCGATCCAGGCGTGCTGGACGCCACGTGGACCACCATCACGGCCCTCCCGCTTCCGGTCCAGCTGCTGGCATGGCTGCTGTTCCTGCCGCTCATGGCCGGACTCTGGATCCTGGGCACGGACTGGCCGGCGGCTGTCCAGGTCGGATTGGTCGTCGCGATCGCGGCCGTGAACCTGTTCGCCTTCTTCCCCCGGCGCGAGCCGGGCCCGACCGTCGCCACCACGAGCTAGGACGACCACGCGATCAAGGGCGCGTTCGCCCGAGGTCAGCTCGTTCCCGCCGGCCAGCGCCCGTCTGGCCTACACGCGCCCTGACTACTCCCAGCGGAAGTACCTGACCGCGACCACGGCGCAGACCAGGGTCAGGAGCGCGAGGACTGCCCATGAGTAGCCCGGATCCAGACCCAACCAGCCGTCCTGCATCACCCACACCGCATGCCGGAGCGGCGTCAGGTCGCCGACCGTCCCCATCGCACCGCTCAGCACCTCCGGCGGAGGACCGGCACCTCCGACCATGAGCAGCACAAACCACACCATCACCCCGAGCGCCTGCGCTGCCCGGGACGAGGGAACCAGCGCGGCGAGCACCACGCCGATCCCCGAGAAGCACAAGGCGACCAGCACGAAGCCCGCGAGCACCACGGGGACCGACCGAGGGGTCACGGCGTCGTAGGCGGGCAGCGCCGCCAGGACGAGGGTCACCGCGCTCAGGATCGAGATCACGAGCGTCACGGCCACCTGGGCGCCGAGGATCACGCCTGCCGGCATCGAGGAGGCGCGATACCGCTTGAGCACGCCGCGCTCACGGTAGCCGGCGAGCTGCGTCGGGAGGCTGATCAACCCCACGGATGCGGTCACCAGCGCGATGTAGGCGGGCACGTAGTAGTTCATTGCGCCGACCCCCCGGTAGAGGCCCGGGTTCGCCTGGTTGCCAAACACCCCGCCCATCACGAACAGGATCATGAGCGGGAGCACCAGGGCAAAGAGCACGGTCAGCGGCTCGCGCAGGAACAGCTTGAGCTCGAGCCAGGTCAGTCGCAGCAGCAGCTTCACGACACGGCTCCCTGGGCGAGCTGCAGGAAGACGTCCTCGAGCGTTGCCCGCTCCTGGCGGAGATCGGCGGGAGGATCACCATGCGCGACCAGGGCAGCCGCGACATGGGCAAGGACCGGCCCGCTGCCGATGACCTCGTAGCGGTTCCGATCCCTTGTCCAGCCACGCACATGGGGCACCTGGGCGAGCCATCTCGGCTCCTCACCGTCCAGGGTGAACTTGACGCGAACCCCGCCGCCAAGCCGGTCGATCAGCTCCCCCGGTGTCCCGCCGGCCACGACGACGCCCTGGTTGATGACCACGAGCCGGTCGCACAGGACCTCGGCCTCGTCCATGAAATGGGTCACGAGCACGACCGTCGTGCCGCGATCCCTCACCCTGCGGATGAGGTCCCAGGCCACGCGACGCGACGCCGGGTCGAGCCCGGTGGTCATCTCATCGAGGAACACGACCTGCGGGTCATTCACCAGGGCCAGGGCGATGAACAGCCGCTGCTGCTGGCCTCCCGAGAGGCTGCCGAACCTGGCATTCCTCTTCTCGTCCAGTCCCCAGTCAGCCAGAACCGAGCGCCATGAGGGCCCTCGACTCGATATCGAGCTGAAGAGCTCGAGGGCCTCCCAGACCTTGATGCGGTCGGGGAGCGCGGACTGCTGCAGCTGGGAGCCGACCCGCCGCCGGATCTCCTGGGCGTGGGTCGAAGGGTCCAACCCCAGCACGGACACCGAGCCGCCCTCGATGCTCCGCAGACCCTGCAGGCTCTCGACCGTGGTGGTCTTTCCCGATCCGTTCGACCCGAGGATGCCGAAGATCTCCCCATCCTCGACCCTGAACGAGACGTCACGGACGGCCGTGAAATCACCGTAGCGCTTCACGAGCCGGTCGACTTCGATCACGGCCGTCATGCCATGTCCCCCACGGGCGATGGTCCCGGCTCCAGGCGTCCAGCCGCGTGGGCCGGCGAAGGGACCGCAAGGGCCGGTGACGAGGCCAATGCCGGCCGGGGCGAGCCGAAGCCCCGGGAGATGAGCCAGGCCGCCAGGACCAGCTCGTTCAGGAGGAGCGGCATCTGGGACAAGGTGACCTCCTGGCCGTGGGCAACGATGGCCCACGAGATGCCGCCGGTCCACAGAACCGATGCGAAGAGTCCCTGGCCGGACAGCCAGCGGGGAAGGATCCGCGACCGGAAGAGGGCGCAGGAGTAGCACACGGCGCCGATGCCGAAGGCCAGCAGGCCGAAGAGGTAGAGCTGGTTGAAGAGGTCGATGAGCGGCCCTGCCCCGTTGCCGTCCCAGTCGGGGGCGGCGGCGCCCACGGGCACTTGGCTTAGGTCGCCGATCAACAACAGGGTCGCGGCGCAGGCGATACACATGACCGCTTCGGCCGCCCTGAACGCGATGGACCCGATGGCCAGGTTCGCGTTCCGCTGGCGGAGGATGGGATAGAACGCGACGGAGGTTCCGACGCCAGCGGCACCCATCACGCAGATGAAGAGCGCGGCCCAGGCCAACTCCGTCGCGTGGCCCGGGAGCAGGTCGATGCGATCGGAGCTGTCGCGCAGGGACTGGGACAGGAAGGCGGTGGCCTGGCCCGCGACGACCGCGACCAGGAACAGCACCCCGACAACGATCGCAAGCCGTCGGCGCTTGCGCGGCTCGATCATGTCAGCGGCCCTGGTGCCCGGCCGCCAGGTCGGGGTTGAGCTGGAGCATGATGATTGGAGCTGCGATGCTCCTGTCCCAACTGCCCATCGCGACTCACGGCGTCGGACGGCGTTCGCCCGAGGATCGCCCTCCGCTCGCGGGGCCGCGATCGGGTCGGGGCGACAGGATGACGACCGCGGTCTCCCGCGATCGCCGCGCGGCATAGGCGTCGAGGCCCTTGTCGTAGGTGGCCTGAATGGCCCACAGGCGCGGCCGCTCGTCCGGGTTCGCGGCACGTCCGTGGACGGCGCGCGACCCACCGGGCAGGTCGACGAAGACGTCGGGTTGCGCCTGCAGGTTGAGCCACCAGGCGGGCTCGGCATCGGCCCAGCCGTTCATGGCCATCGTGACCAGGTCGGTCCCGTCTTCGAAGTAGCCGAGGATGGCCACCCGCTCCTCGCCGCTGCGGCGCCCGACCGTCCGCAGGCGCAGCATGCCCCACTGCGTGGCGGTCGCCCGGCGGAGGCCGAGCCGGCCGCCCGTGACGGAATAGACGGCCCGCTGGCCCGCCCAGAACGAGCGGATGAACCAGCGCGGCGGCAGGGACGTGGACTGCTTCGACGGTTCTGACATCGTGTGCTCCCTTCGAGTCGTCATGCGGCGGCATCCCAGGCGTCGCCCGGTGTGGGTTCGGTGACCAGCTCAACGGCCTGGACGAGGCCGTCACGCATCCGGATGATCCGGTCGCACGCAGCTCCGACCTCCGCGTCATGGGTGACGAGCACGAACGTCTGGCCGTGCTCGCGGTTGAGCCTCCGGATCAGGCCCAGGAGCTCCGCGGACCGGTGCGAGTCGAGGTTGCCGGTCGGCTCGTCGGCGAGAACGAGCGCCGGGTCGTTGACGAGCGCCCTGGCGATCGCCACGCGCTGCTGCTCGCCGCCCGACAGCTCGGACGGGTGGTGAGTCGCACGCTCGGCCAGGCCGACCATGTCCAGGCGCGCCATCGCCCGCTCGCGTGCCTCGCGCCGGCCGAGACCGGCGTATTCGCCGGCGAGCATGACGTTCTCGACTGCGGTCAGCGTCGGAACCAGGTTGAACTGCTGGAACACGAAGCCCATCTCGCGGGCCCGGATCCGGGTCCGCTCGGCGTCCGTCATGCGTGTCGCGTCGCGACCGTCGAACGACAGCTCCGGCGCCGGGCTGTGGTCCTGGTCCGGGCTGTGGAGCAGCCCGAGCAGGTGCATCAGGGTGCTCTTGCCGGATCCGGACGGGCCCATGATCGCGACCAGCTCGCCGGCCTCGATCGAGACATCGACGCCGCGCAGCGCCTGGACCTCGTTGCGGCGGCTGAGCTTGTACGTCTTGCGCAGGTCGCGCCCTTCGAGAAGCGCCATGTTGTGACTCCTATTCGTAGCGGAGGGCCGCGACCGGATCGAGGCGCGCCGCGTTCCAGGCGGGGACGATCCCGGCGACGACGCCGAGGATGGTCGAGAAGCCGACCGCGAAGATCGCCGTCTTCGGGGTGAGCAGGAAGAGGATCGTTCCCGAGCCCCGTCCGGCCTCGTTGGCGAGGACGACGACCACCGAGCCGAGGGCCAGCCCCAGCAGGCCCCCGAGCAGGCCGATCAGGCCGGCCTCGCTCACGAGCTCGCGGATGACACGCGCCCGCGAACCGCCGATCGCGCGCTTGATCCCGATCTCCCGGGTCCGCTCGGCGACCGACATGGCCATGGTGTTGATCACCGACAGGCCGCCGACGATCAGGCTGATGAGGGCCACGCCGACGATGATCGCGTTGAAGATCGCGACGGATGAACCCACGACGTCGTCGAACTCCGTGGCAGTCATCGCCGACGCGTTCGGGATGTCAGCCTCGATCCGCGAGGCAAGGGCATCGACGTCGGCCCCCTCGTCGGGGTAGACCGTGATATCGGTCGCGAGCCGGTCCGCCGCAAGGTCCTGGCGGAGGACCGGCGGCAGGTCCCCGAGGAAGATCTCCTGGGCGGCCGCGAGCGGCACCAGGACGGTGGTATCCGGGGCGGTCAGGGTCGGCTCGAGGATCCCGACGATGTCGAACGCCATGCCCCGGATCTCGAGCGTGTCGCCGACACCCTTGCCCGTCTTGCGGGCGAGGTCGGAGCCGAGAACGGCCACGAGGGAGCCGGCGTCTGCGGCGCTGAGCGCCCGACCCTGCGCGTAGTGGAAATCGAACGACCGGTGACCCTGGTCGGCACCGGGCAGGACGCCGACGATCATGTCCGGAATGCTCGGCCCGCCGGCCGACTCGGGATCGAGGAGGGTGCTGACGCCCGGAACGGCCGCGGCCACCCCGTCGATCGCGGCGATGGCGTCGACCAGGGCGATCTCCATCGGGCCGTCGGCGAACGTGCCACCGGACTTGTCGGTGACGACGATCTTGCCCGCGTAGTAGTCGCTGCCCATGGCGACGATCGAGCTGATCTTGTCGGCCATCGAGCCGAACACCACGAGGGCCCAGATGCCGATCGTGATCCCGCTGACGGTCAGGGCGGTCCGAAGCCGCCGTCGGGCGAGGTTGCGTAACAGTCTCATGCGAGGTGCGCCTGAGCCGGGCCGAACGCGCCTTCCTGCCCAGCGACCTTGACGCCCATGACGAGGAGCCACAACGCCAGCCCGACCTCGGCGACGAAGCTCAGCGCGAGCCCAGGGGTGTGGATCGCGGGGTAGTCCGGCAGTAGCAGGGCCTGGAGGAACCAGACCAGGACGGCGACTCCGTCGAGCACCAGGAGGACGCCCAGGAACCGGGGAAGGATCCCGGACCGGTAGACGAGGTAGCCGAGCGGGAACAGCCACGTGGCGAAGAACAGCTGCGCCGTGACGAAGCCCAGCTTGTAGACGTTGATCGACAGGTACGCCAGCCCCTCGAGCTGTGCCGCCGAGAAGGCCTGCATGTGGCTCGCCCCGTCGCCCTGCAGCATCGCGGAGATCAGCGACAACAGGCTCGCGCCCGTGATGGCGACACCCACGGCGTTGAGCAGCAGGAACAGCAGTGCCAGATTCCTGTTGACCGGTCGCAGCAGGACGTACAGACCCCAGGCGACCATCAGGAAGAGGAACCCCGATGTCAATGCGATCACAAGGCCGAGGCGGAACGACGCCTCGTTCGTCACCATCGCCTGGTACACCTGCGGCGCCGTACCAAGCCCGATCTGCCCGAGCATCGTGGCAAGGACGGACGCCACGATGTAGGCGAGGTAGAAGCCACCCGTGATCCTGGCCATCCGGGCCGGTGCGAGGTGAACGGTTTCCGTGTTCATGCTCCATCTCCGTCTCTTGGTTCGGGATCGATAGGTGTGACCGACACCAGGGGCATTCCCAGGTCACGCACGCTCTTGAGCAACCCGTGCAGCGCGGCCTGGTCCGCCACGAGGCCGGTGATCAGCGTGTCGCCGCCTTCGAGCATGATCGTCAGGCCCTCGAACCAGTCCGCCCACCCACGACCGAGCTGGCCCGTGATGCGGATCTGGTAGGCCATCGGCTGGCGTGGGTCGGATTGTGGGTCGAGTGCCTGGGACATCGCTCCGTGCCTGTTGCGGCTGATCAGTGCCAGCCACCCATCGGTGGACTGCACGGGCAGCATGTCCCGGCGCGGGATGCGTGTCATACCTCCCGGGAGGTATTCGGGGGACTAATCCCGGGCGTGCGGGAATGCGGACACGGCGATCGGCCCCCGGCCCGCCCGGGTCTCGCTCGCGGAGACCCTCAGCTCACGCGTCCGGTCGGCCGCCATGGGACAGGTATCCCAGGGCTCGCGCCCTGGCGGCTGCCTGCGTGCGGCTGTTCACACCGAGCTTGGCGTAGATGCTGCGGGCATGCGCCTTCACCGTGTGCAGGGACAGGTACAACCTGGCGGCGATCTCCTGGTTGGACAGCCCTTCGGCAAGGAGAGGGAGCACTTCGAGCTCGCGCTTGCTCAGCGGTTCGGCCAGGCGGGCTCCAGCGCCCGGCGTCATCGGTGGGGCGCCTGCATCGGGTTCATCGACGGGAAACGCCGCCAGCAACCTCCGAACGTAGCCCGGCTGAACCCCCTGGGACAGCGCCTCGCAGAGCAGGCGAGTCATCGGTGGACCTTCATCGACGAAGATGCGGATGAAGCCCCCCGGCTCGGCCACTGCCAGCGCTTCGTCCAGGAGCTCCACGGCCCTGGTCCGCTCGCCAAGGGCCTGGAAGGCGATGGCCCGCAGGATCATGGTCTTGAGCTGCTCATCCGCCCAGGCCCGTTCCTCCACCCGCCGGCGATACGGCTCCAGCACCGCCAGCGCTGCGGCGGGATCTCCCTGAGCGAGGTGTACCCGAGCCTGACTGAGGGGGAGGTCATGCGCGTGGGCCAGGTGCGCGGCGCCCGCCAGATCGCCCTGCTGCAGCAACGCCAGCACGCGGGCAGCGGCAACCTCAGGCATCCGATGTACGAAGCTGTTCTGGCGTACACACTGCTCGGTCTCCGCCAACATGGCGGCCGCGCCGGCCACATCTCCCCGGGCCAGCTTCAGGCGGGCCAGGAACAGCTCGCTCAGAATGAACCTGTCAATCGCGCGGTCATACTGCCGCGCCAATTCGAAGGCCTGCAGCGCGTGCTGTTCGGCGGCCTCAAGGTCGTTCCACTCGTAGAGGACGCGGGCCAGGCCAAGGTGGGTGCGGTAGTCAACCGGCCGCAGCTGATCACCGAGCAATTGCAGAACCTGCCGATAGGTCTCGGCCGCCGGATACAGCTGGTTTCCCAGTTCCTGTATCTCTCCCAGGCAGGTTGCGGCCAGCGTGATGTCGACAGGACTCCTGGACACCTGGGCGATCGCCAGGGCTTCCGCGAAGGCCTGATCGGCCGCATCGCGTTCTCCCCGGGCCATGAAGGCCATCCCCGCGGTCCAGTTCGCCCTGCAACGGGAAGACCGGTTGTCGGGATGCAGGTACTCCAGCGCACGGCGCGCCTGGGTGATCGCGACTTCCGGCTCGTGGCGGACGCCCGCCAAGGTAGCCCTGGCGGCGGCAATCTGTCCGACAAGGTCCCGGGTCCTGTCGTCCAGCTCCGCACCTGCAAGGGCTGTTTCAGCGGCCTGCAGATTCTCCTCCACACCGGTCGACCGTCCGGCAACGAGCGAGAGCATGGCTGACCTCACCCGCAGCGAGGGCCTGGCATCCAGTACCGAGTTCGGCAGCGACGCCAGCCAGTCTCGTGTGGCGGTCACTCCACGCAAATGCAGATGCAGCCCCTTGATATCGATCAGGTGCTCGGCGCGATCGACATCGTTGGCGGCTGCCGCGTGGTGAAAGGCTTCAACATCCAGGCCCTGATCTTCATACCATTGGCTGGCGCGGCTGTGCAGCTGGGCCACGCCCAATCCACCATCTCCCTCGAACGGCTCGGCACCCTCGTGCAACCGCTGCCGCAGCAGATCGGCGAACAGATGGTGATAGCGGTACCAGCGCCGCTCGTTGTCAAGGGGGACGACGAACAGGTTTGCGTGTTCGAGATATCCCAGGATCTCCTGTCCGGATGCGGAGCGGATGGGTTGCGGGTCGCCATCCCCATGCAGGACGGCGTCGCACAGGGGGCCGCAGAGCCGATCGAGGATGGACGTGCAGAGCAGGAAGGTCTGGATGGGTTCGGGCTGCCGATGGAGGACCTCTTCGACCAGGTAGTCGAGCACGAAGTGGTGGCTGCCGGCGAACGAGGCGATGAAGCCCGCGGCATCGTCACGGCCCTGCAGTGAGATCGCGGCCAGCTGCAGGCCTGCAATCCAGCCTTCGGTGCGAGATTCCAGGGCGGCGATGTCGTCGGCGGCGAGATCCAGACCCATCACCTGGTTGAGAAACTCGGCGGCTTCGGACGGGGTGAAGCGGAGATCGGCGGCGCGCAGCTCGGTCATCTGCCCCCGGGCGCGCAGCCGGGCCATGGGCAGGGCGGGATCCTCCCGGGTCGCGATGACCAGGTGCACATTTGGCGGGAGATGTGCGACCAGGAAGGCCAGCGCATCGTCCACCGGCCGGGCATCGAGGACATGGCAGTCGTCGAGAACCAGCACGACGGTGCTCGGGATCGCGGTGAGCTCGTTGAGCAGGGTCGTCAGGATCAACTCGGATGGCGAGGGCTGCGGCGATTGGAGCCCGGCCAGCACGCCGTCTCCAATCCCTGGTGCAACCGTCTGCAGGGCCGCGATCAGGTAGGTCAGAAGGCGGCTGGGGTCGCTGTCACCGGCGTCGAGCGACACCCACGCCGCCGGTCGTCCGCAGCCCGCGACCCATTCGCTCACCAGGGTGGTCTTCCCGAAGCCGGCGGGAGCGGAGACGAGGGTCAGCCTGTGGCCGGCAGCGAGGCCCTCGTCCAGCCGCTCGATCAGTCGCGGACGGAGGACCATCCTTCGCCGCGAAGGTGGGATGTGCAGCTTGGTGGCCAGGATCGGCGCGGGCACCGAGCAACTATAGAGACGCTGGTCCCGGGGATGATCGTCTCCCGTGCAGACATGCGACGGCCACCGCGGACGCGATGGCGTGTCCTGGGTCATCGGAGGCACGTCGCCCCACGTGCTGAACTGAATCGTCACGAGCGCCCGCCTGGCGGGCGCTCGCAACGGGGCAGCCGCCGGGCTGCGGCCGCCGGGGCTACCGGACCGTCACCGTCAGTGTGTAGGTCCACGCATTGGACGTGTCGCCGGCCCACGGCTGGCTGTAGTGCAGGACGATCGTGCTCGTGCCCTTGGCGGTCGCCTTGAGGGTGACGTAGTCGGTGCCCGCCGCGCCGACGGCCGTCGACTCGCCGGCGACCGGTGCGCCGAAGGTCTTGTCTGCGAGGCTCACCGTCCCAACGTCCGAGATCTCCGGCTCCTGCCAGGCAAAGCCGGTCGTCGGGTTCGAGCAGAGCGTCACCGTGACCTCGTCGCCGACGAACACCTCGGCCGTCTGGGTGATGCCCTTCTGGGCGTCGAACTGGTCGCAGCTGGCGCTCATCGTCACGGCGGCCCTGGCAGTGGGCCACGTGCCGACAACGCCGACGGCAACCAGCCCGATGACGAGCAGTCCGAGCAGTGCTAGAAGCGCTTTCGTCGTGGTGATGCGAGTCATGGTTCCGGTTTCTCCCGTGGTTGACCAGCGGCTAGGGCGATACCTTGGTCGATCTGTTGTCGTGGCGTGGCAGAGACGACGGAGCGCACGGAACGGGTTCCTTGAGACTGGGCAAGGGGCCGTGTCTCCGGGATCATCACCGGGGCGTCACAGGGCACCCGAGCCGGCCAGCGAGGTCTCGATCGCAGGTGCTGCAGCGATGGCAGACTCGGCGGCGGCGGCAGGAGCGTTGAAGCCCCTGGCGATCAGCCACACCGCCATGGTCATCTCCTGCAAGGCAAGTGGGACCATGAGGACGCCGAGCGAGAGCCCGAACATGCTCCCTAGCGGCGCGCCGATGTAGAGCACGGCCCCCGCGAGCCCCCAGACGGACAACCACCTGGGCACGAGCCGAGATTGATACAGCACGACATAGAACATGAGCGCGCCGAGAGCGAACGGGATGGCGAGCAGCTGGTCCCAGGCCACGGCTTCGGCGGTGCGCAGGAAGCCGGCGAGCGGCGCAACATCCGGCTCCGTGCTGAGCGCGATCAGGATCAGCCACCCCAGGGCGGTGGCGAGGTACATGACCATCTCCTGCCCGCCACGAAACACCACATACCCCATCGCCAGCGTCTCGTTGTACCGCTTGCCGATCGACCAGAACACGACCGGGACCATCGCGAGCGAGAAGCCCGCCACCAGGACGAGCAGCGCTCCGATCGCCACCTGGCTGGGCTGCGCGGCGACCTGGGCCAGGACGTCCGGGCCCTCGAAGATCGGTCCTGTTACGACCGCGCTGAGCACGAGGCCCACCGTCCCGATGATGTACAGCACGCCGATCCAGACGGCGGCCTTCCGATCCGCGCTCATGCCGGGCTTCCCCGCAGCTGCGGCGTTAGTTCGGTTCGTGTTCACTGTCCTGTCTCCCTTCCGTGGTTGACGTTGACGAGAGCGAGGCTTGAGGCACGCGTCGTCCCGACTCGATCCGAGTCACGGCGATCAGCGGCATGCCGAGATCGCGAACCCGTCGCAGGACGCCGTGCAGCGCCGCCTGGTCGAGGGGGCCCGCAAGGAGGGTGTCGCCGTTGTCCTCGGGCGTGACGCGGAGACCCGTGAACCAGTCGGACCACGCAGATCCGAGGTGGCCCCCGACCCGGATCTCATATGCCGCCGTTTGACTCGTCTCCGGACGGGGCTCGATGTCATCGGACATTGCGTTCCTGGCCTCGATGCCTCTGGTGGCGGTGCCCATCGGCTGGGCAGGGCCAGCATCGGTTGGCAGCGTCCGGGTGTCATACCTCCCGAGAGGTAATCGGAGAGGTATTCACGGGGCCCGGGTAGGCGCGTCGAACCCCGACTACGCACCGTCCCGACGCCTATGATCCGGTCGTGTCGACGGCGATCCTGGCGACCAAGCTCTACGTGCCGCCGCGCCGGTCCCGGATGGTCCTGCGACCGCGTCTCGAGCAGCGGCTCGATGAGGGCCTCCGGCGCAGGCTGACGCTCGTCGCGGCGCCGGCGGGCTTCGGCAAGAGCACCCTGGTCGCAGAGTGGGTCGGCGCGTGCGACCTGCCGGTCGCGTGGCTTTCCCTGGACGAAGGGGACAGCGATCCAGACCGGTTCCTTGCGCACCTCGTGGCAGCGCTGCGGAACGTCGTGCCGGGCATCGGTGAGAGTGTGCTCGCCACCCTCGGCTCGCGTCAGTCGCCGCCGGTCGAGGAGACGCTGACGCCGCTCCTGAATGAGCTCGCCACCGCCTCCGCGGATATCGTGCTGGTGCTTGACGACTACCACTGCCTGGAGGCGAAGCCGGTCGATCAAGCCGTGGCCTTCCTCGTCGAACACCTTCCGTCGCGGATGCACGTGGTCATCGCCACTCGTGAGGATCCCGCCCTGCCGCTCGCGCGAATGCGCGCCAGGGCCGAGCTGAACGAGGTTCGCGCCGCGGACCTGCGTTTCACTCCCGAGGAGAGCGCCGCGTTCCTGAACCAGGTGATGGACCTCGGTCTTTCGACGGCGGACGTCCACGCGCTCGACACGACCACGGAGGGCTGGATCGCCGGCCTCCAGCTCGCCGCCATCTCTCTCCAGGGACACGAGGATCCCGCCGAGTTCATCCGGTCGTTCTCGGGGAGCCACCGCTTCGTGCTCGACTACCTGGTCGAGGAGGTCCTTGCGCGCCAGCCGCCGGCCATCGGCGAGTTCCTGCTCCGCACCTCGATCCTGGATCGACTGTGCGGACCCCTGTGCGATGCCGTGACCTTGGACCCCTCAACGCCGGGCCGGCAGACGCTCGAGCATCTCGAGCGGGCGAACCTGTTCGTCGTTCCCCTGGACGGCGAGCGCCGCTGGTACCGCTACCACCACCTCTTCGGCGACCTGCTCCGGCAGCGGCTCGGGCAGTCCGAGCCCGACGCGATCGTGGACGAGCTCCACGGGCGAGCGAGCCGGTGGTGCGAGGACAACGGCTTCGACCTCGAGGCCTTCCGGCACGCCGCGGCCGGCCACGACATCGAACGTGCCGAGCACCTGATCAGGGGCAGGGGTCCGTCGCTGCAGGTCCGCGGCGCGGTGGCGCCTGCTGTCGCCTGGCTCTCCTCGCTCCCAGTGGAGGCCCTGGACGCGCGGCCGTCCCTGCGCATCAGCTACGCGGACGTGTTGTTGCTCGGATCCGGCCGGACGGTGGGTATCGAGGAGATGCTCGCCGCCGCGGAGGCGACGCTGCAGACGTGGGCGGACGACGGGACGACTCGCGGCCTCCTGGGCTGGATCGGCCGCCTTCGGGCTCTGCTTGCGTTCCTCCAGCACCGGGCGGACGACATGATCATCGCGTCGAAGGAGGCGCTGGAGCTTCTCTCCTCGGACGAGGTGACTCGAGCGCTCGCCGCCTGGGCGTCGGGCTACGCCCACGAGGTTCGCGGCGATCGAGCGGAGGCGCGGAAGACGTACGGCGGGGCACTGTCGATGAGCCGGGCGTCGGGCTACCGGTTCGGGGAGATGGCGGCCTCGATCGGGCTCGCCGGGATCGAGGAACTCGACAACGAGCTCCGGCTGGCCGCCGAAACGTACGAGGAGACGATCCGGCTGGCGGCCGATCTGCCCTACCTGTGGATCTCCGACGCCCACCTCGGCCTGGGCCGCATCCGCTACGAGTGGAACGACCTGGATGCCGCTTGGGAGCGGGGCCAGGCGGGCCTTGGGCTTGCGCGTCAGATTCAGGACACCGATCGACCGGTGGCCTGCCAGGTGCTGCTCGCTCGCGTCAAGTTGGCACAGGGTGATCTGGACGAGGCGGCCCGCATCCTGGCCGAGGCCGAATCTTCGGTGCGCGAGGGCGAATACGTCCACGAGGCACCCAGGGTCGCGGCCGCCCAGGCGATGATCCGTCTCCGAAGAGGCGATCTGGACGGGGCGGCGCGGCTCTCCGATGAGTTCGCCCTCCCACTGACCCATGCTCGAGTGTCCCTGGCGCGGGGAGACGCGGAGGGCGCGTTGTCCGCGCTCGAGCCATATCGCCGCCAGGCCGAGTCACAGGCCTTGCTGGACGGGCGGCTGAGGGCACTGGTCCTGCAGGCGCTCGCCCATCGTGCGGCGGGCGATACCGGCGAGGCGCTGTTGCTGCTCGGCGAAGCCATGGAGATCGGCGAGCCGGAGGGCTTCGTCCGGCTCTTCGTGGACGAAGGACCGCTGATGGCCCGCCTGCTGCGGGAGGCGGCGGCCGAGGGGCTGCATCCCGAGTACTGCCTGCGGCTGCTGGCCGTCTTCGCCACGGACAAGACCGGCGGCTGGCTGGGCACTCCGGCTTCGTATGGAGGTCATCCACCCAGCACGTTCGGCCTCGCAGAGCCGTTGAGCAAGCGGGAGCTCGAGCTGCTCGGGCTCATCGCCGAGGGGCTGTCCAACCAGGGCATCGCCGAGCGGCTGTTCCTCTCACCGCATACCGTGAAGGCCCACGTCCGCAGTATCTACGCCAAGCTGGACGTGAGCAGCCGCACCGAGGCCGTCGCCCGGGCTCGATTGCTGGGCATCCTGTCGATGGGATAGGCAATCGCATGCGCGGCCGGCGGCCGTGAGGCGCGCTGGAGAGGCGTGGCCGGCGAGGCGTAGCCGGCGACTGCGGATGCGTGCGCCTCGAGGGCCCGGGCCCCCGTCGCGCCCCTGCAGATCAGCCGGCCCAGGTCACCGTGATCCGACCCGCCGCGCCGGGGAGTGGCAGCGACGCCGCCTCGGCCTCGACCGCCTCACGCTCGGCCGGCGTCAGGCGTCGCCACGCGTCGACGGTCACCCTCGCGCCCGCGCGTCGCCAGGCGCCGGCGACCTCACCGCCCACGAGCACCGCGCCGGGCCAGACGCGGGGCGTCCAGAGCTCGCGCCGACGAGCCTCGTCAGGCACGAGGAGCGCGCGGTCGTCGCCCTGGAGCAGGGAGTAGACGTCGCCGCTGGGCAGGAGACGCGCCGGTGCCGGGGGCGCGAGCGGCTCACCGAAGGCCGGTTCGTCCTCCGCCAGGATCCATGCCTCGCCGACGGGTGTCAGCACGGGCAGGAGCGATGTCGCGAGCGTCGTGAAGACCGCCTGCGCATGGACCGACTTGACGCCCGCCCAGGTGCTGAACCCGGCCGGCGTGCCCACGCCGAAGACGCGCAGGTACCGGCGCGCGAGCTCGAGTCTCGCCTCACCTGCGTCCACCCCCGGCGCCGGGACCGTCCAGACGGTGGGCTGGCGAGCCCCGTCCCAGCGGATCAGGAGGCGGCCGGTCGTCGTGCCGTAGCGCAGCGAGTTGTGGGAGACGCCCATGCCCCGCCCCGCCTCGCCGAAAGGCATCCGGCGACCTGCCAGGAAGGCATCGAGCCCATCGGCCGTCTCCTGCGCGCGTCGGAGTCCGGTCGCATCGACAGACATGCGCCCGAGCGTGAACACCGCGCGGTCCTCCGCCGCGACGGCGTACGCGCTGAACCGCGGTCCCCACACCTGGACGAGCGCGGGGTCCTCCCATGCGTCGGGAACGGTCCCATGCACCCGGGCGTGGATCGAGAGCAGCGCTGCCCTGGGCATGCTGTCCTGCAGGCCCGCCAACGCTGCCCGACGGAGCGCCCCGGGTCCCCAGGGCAGCCGCTCGTCGAGCGCGCCGACCCGCCGCCTCACCGCGAGAATCCGCGCACGGTCGAGGAGGCGTCGGGCGGTCACCCAGGTGGGATGTTGTGGTTCGTGCGGAAGACGTTGTCCGGGTCGTACCGCCGCTTGAGCTCGCGCAGCCGCGCGTACGTTGCCGCGGGGTAGGCGGCGCGCACGGCGTCCGCGGTCTCGGCGCCCATGAAGTTCAGGTAGGTTGCGTCATCACCGGTCGCCGGCTCGGAGCGGAACGCCGCCGTCCAGGCGTCGTGCTCGGCCGCGCGCTCCAGGTCCTCGTAGGGCGTGATGATCCACATCACGGCGGACCGATCCCGCCATCCGTATGCCGCGGCATCGTTGGCAACCCGTGCCATGGCGCCGCCGAGCACTCGCAGTTGGACGACCGCGTGCGGCGCGCCGGGCTCCCCCAGGCGATGTTCGATGATGTCGATCATCGGGTCCTCGAGTGACTCGAGGAACAGCGCGCGGGCCGAGGCCCCCCAGGTCGACACGTGGTCCCGGTCCACCGGGAGGAACACGTCCGGATAGGGCTTCTCCGTGACGGTGTCGGCGAAGGCCTGCCCGAGCGCCCGCAATGGCGCCAGCGCCCGCTCCCCGTCGTCCGCCGCACCGGACCAGATGACCGAGAGGTACACGACCGGGTGCCCGCGGTGCTCGTCGGGGATCGACGGGTCCGGCGGCGCGAGCATGATGTTCACGATCGCGGTCAGCTCGTCGGGCGCGGCACGCAGGACCGGGACCAGGCTCCGCAGGACCGGGCGCGTGGCCGGCAGCACGAGGTCGCCGGCGAGGACGTTCCCGAGCGGGTGGAGCCGGAACTGCAGGCGCGTGGCCACGCCGAAGTTGGCCCCCGCACCACACACGGCCCAGAACAGGTCCGCATCCTGGTCGGGGCTGGCCATTCGACGGCGGCCGTCGGCGGTGACGATCTCCACCGCGAGCAGGCTGTCGATCGTCATCCCGTACTTGCGCACCAGCCAGCCGACGCCGCCGCCCAGGGTGATCCCGGCGACGCCCACCGAACCGAAGTCCCCGAACGGCGTCACGAGGCCGTGGGCGTGGGTCGCGCTCGTGTACTCGCCGGCAAGGATGCCCCCGTCGGCCCAGGCCGTCCGGCCAGCGACGTCGATATCGATCCCGCGCATCGCGGACAGGTCCACGACGAGTGCCCCGTCACCGGTCCCGTGGCCGGCCATGCTATGACCGCCGGCCCGCACGACAAGCGGCAGGTTCGCCCGCTGGGCGTGCGTCACGGCGAGCGCGACGTCCGCCGCGTCCAGGGGCCTGACGACAAGGGCCGGGCGCCGGTCCGCGGCCGCATTCTGGACCCGGCGGGCGCGGTCGTAGGCATCGTCACCCGGAACGATCACCTGGCCCTGAAAGGCGCGGCGGAACTCATTGGTGCCGTGAGCGTTCGTGTCAGCAGCCACTGGCGATTGCTCCCACCCGGCCGCGCCCGTCCAGCCACTTCCCTCCGACGAGTGGCGTGGGTGCGCACACGGCGGCTGGCGTGCGCACCCGGGGGACAGGTTGCTACTCGACGGTGAATCCGGTGCTCATGCCGAGCTTGTAGTGCACCTCGGCGGTGCCGCCGCTCTCCTCGACGAGATTGCAGATCAACACGTACTTGCCTGGCTCAAGGTCGAACGTGACCTCCTGGGTCGAGCCGACCGTGACGTCCTCGATCTCGCCGATCGCCTCGACGCCTTCGCCCTCCTCATCGACCGAGCCGTCGGCCCCCGTCGGCAACGCCCGCGGTTCAAGGTCCGTCCGGAACACCACGAACTCGTGTGTGTCATCCGGGCCCTTGTTGGTGACCTTGAACGTCACGGATCCTGCCTTCGCCGTCGGGACGGCCGGGACGACAGCCCATTCCTGGAGCAGTACGTCAACCGTTGAACCTCCCGCGTCCGGCGTCGCCGCTGCCGGGCTCTGCGTCGCAGAGGCTCCACCGCAGGCACCGACCGCCAGCGAAGCGGCTGCCAGGCCCACCGACAGGCGCGCTCCTAGCCGGCGATGGGGATGTCGAAGTCGCATGGGACGCTCCTCCTTCTGAGCGGGGATTCTGGGCGAATCCGGCCGCGTGCACACACTAGCGCATCGACGTCCGCGTTCGTCACCCCAAGTGAGGGCGCACTTGCTGTCCGCAACGAGGTCGACCGCGACCGCGATCAGCCGACCCTCGAGCGACGCGGGTATCGTGGCCGCCATGCGCAACGAGACGATCCGCCCCGCCTACAGCTCGTGGCCCGTGGTCAACGAGCGCCTCCGCGACCTCGTCGCCGCGATGACCAGCGAGCAGCTCGCGATCCGCCCGACACCCGATCGTTGGCCCATCTGGGCAACGATCGGCCACCTCGCCTGCCAGCGGGTGTTCTGGCTGTGCGACTTCGCGGGCGAGCCGGGGGCCGAGACCACGCCCTTCACGGACGCCGGCAATGACTGCCCGGGCGACGATGACCTCGCGCACGTACTCGGTCCCGAAGCGCTCGTCGAGGCGCTCGAGACGTCGTTCGGGATCATCGAGCGCTGCCTGGACGGCTGGTCGCTGGGCTCACTGTCCGAGGTGCTCCGCCGCGCGGAGTGGGACGAGACATGGGTCCACACGCGTGGGTCCGTGATCCAGCGGGTCTACCGCCATGACGTGTACCACTGTGCCGAGCTGAACGAGGCGCTCGGAGCCGCGGGCCTGCCACAGATCGACCTCTGGGACTGAGGCCGCGGCGCAGGTGGGCCGGCCGGGGCCGGGGCGCCGTCCCCACCTATGCAGCCTGTGCCGGCGAGCGGTTGAACGGTCGGGTCGACCCACGCTTCAGTCGCTGGCTGGCACGTTCGTCGTCTCCGGGGCGTCGTTCCGCCGACAGACGTGCCGCAGGCCGGCGCAGACGGCACGGCACCCGACGGTAGGACCGCCCAGCGGCCTACCCCTGGCGTGGGCCGGCAGTTCGCCCACCCGCCAAGTCGGGCACCGGCCCGGGACCAGCCGCTGGCTCCAGCAGATCTACGCGGCGGCCGCGATCTCGTCCGCGATGATCCCGGTCTGGGGCTTGGGACCCGAGGCCACAAACACCACGACGGCCGCGACGGCGAGCACCACGGACCCGATGAGGACCGCATCGCCCACGCCCTGCACGAATGCCGCGCGTCCCGCATCGACGAGCCCCTGACCGGCGGCACCCAGCTGGGCGACGGCAGGCGACGTGGTGAAGGCCACCGAGCCCAGGACCCGCTCCGCGATCTGCGGAGGCAGGTTGGCAACGGCCGGCGCGAGCGCGTCGCGATAGGACTGGTGGAGGGCCGCTCCCAGGATCGCGATCCCGAACGCACTCCCGACCTCCCGGGCGGTGTCGTTCATGGCCGAAGCCACGCCCTGCTTGGCCATCGACAGCGAGCTCGTGATCGCCGTGGTGGCGGGCGTCCCGGCCAGGCCCATGCCGAGGCCGAAGAGCAGCAGCCCGATCACGAAGAACCAGTACGGCGTGTCCACCTCGAGGCGACTGAGCAGCGCGAACGCGAGGGCCATGGCAAGGAGGCCCGCGGGTCCGACCCACCGGAATCCGATGCGCTGGGCCAGACGCGGCGCGGTGCGGGCGGTCGGGATGAGCACGAACGGCAGCGGGAGCAGCGCCGCGGCCGCCTCCAGCGCCGACCGGCCGGTCACGTACTGCAGGTACTGGAGCACGATGAAGAAGAAGCCGAAGGCCGCGAAGAACTGGATGGAGATCGACAGGGAGCCGGAACTGAACCCCCGGAGGCGGAACAGCCGCGGATCCAGCAGCGGATGCTGCTGACGGAGCTCCCACCACACGAAGAGCGCACCGGCAGCAAGACCCAGGGCCAGCGCACCGACCGTGATCGGATCGGTCCAGCCACGGTCGGGGGCCTCGATGATCCCGAACACGAGCGCCGCGACCGTGACGAGCGAGAGCACGCCGCCCACGATGTCCAACGCAGGCGCGTCATCATCGACCGAGCCCGGCACGACGGCGAACACGCCGACGAGCGCGATCAGCGACAGCACCACGTTGAACGCGAAGAACGAGTGCCACGAGAACCACTCGAGGAGCAACGCCGAGACGAACATGCCGAGGACGGCGCCTCCACCGGAGATGCCGACCCACAGACCGATGGCCCGCGGCCGCTCCGCCTCGGGGAAGGACGTCGTGATGATCGACAGCGTCGTGGGCATGATCGCCGCGGCACCGATGCCCATCACCGCCCGCACGACGACGAGGTGGGTCGGGTCCGTCGTGAACAGGCCGAACGCCGCAGCAACCCCGAACACCACGAGGCCAACCTGCAGCAGCAGGCGTCGTCCGTACCGGTCTCCCAGGGCACCGGCGAGGAATAGCAGGCCCGCGAACACGACCGTGTAGGCGTCGACGATCCACGTCAGCTGCGTCTGGGTGGCACCTGTCTCGCGGGCCATGTCCGGGAGGGCGACGTTGAGCCCGCTCACGGCTGAGATGACGGCCATCAGGCTCAGGGCCACCACCGCGAGGACGGCGCGCGTCCGCTCCGGGCTCAGCGCCGCGGGTTCCAGGTGGTTCGTTCGATCCTGCATTCGGGACGCCTTCGTGCTGCTAGTTCCACATATGGCGAGGAATGGTAGGCCGCCCACACAGAACGGATGAGGAGGCCGGGTCCCGCCGGCCTTCAGGCCACTCCAGAGTCGTGCTTCGCCTTCATCGTTGCGTCTCAAACCCAACGCAGGTCGAGGCTCCCCGGGCGCGCCGAGGATCTCGCCCGCGACAGGCTGGCACACTCGTGACGGCCAGCCCTCGAGGGCGGGGGCATGCCAGGTGGTCGAGCTTTCGGACGAGGGGGGGCGGTCCGAGCACCTGTTGGACCCGTCCGATGGGCCGGCACCGGGTGCCCCTGCAGCGGGTCGCGTTCTCAGGCTGGTGTCACGGCGGGACGGCGGTTGACGGGATCGGCCGCCGCATAATCCTCGCGTCGCTGGAGGTCAGAAACCGACGACACGGAGAACACCACGACGGCCGACGACAGCATGAGCCCGCTCAAGCCCCTCCCAAGATGACCGGTGACGGGGACTTCGACATCCTTCCTGGGGGCATCCGCCTCGTCGGGCGTGGGCCGCACGGCGGGCGTCTCGTGATCAGCGACGACCTCGCGGGCCGCGTAGAGGCTCTCAGGCAGCGGTTCCTCGGGCTTCGTCTCACGCACGAAGCGAAGGCGTGTGCTGGACGATCCAATCCAGCCCGCGAGGAGCTGGGGGGCGATCCCCGACGCCCTCACCCGCGTGCGGGATCCACGCTGGATCAGCTGCCGGCCGACTCTTCCCCCCGGGCGTGCGCTCGTCGCGCTTGCGATCCCTCGACACCACCTCGGCCCCTCTTCCACCTCGTCCACCACGGCAGTAGGAAGAGGTACAGGCCGGTCAGGGCCATGACCAACAGGAGTACCTGTTGCGTCTGCTGGACCGCCAGGCCGAGCGACGAGCCGCGAGTCAGGAGCACCGCCACGATCAATGCGGCGAATGGGAGCGCCAGCCAGCGGTGGGTCTTGCGCAGGTATTTGCGGAGGAACTTGCCAACATCCTTGTCCATTACGTATCTCCTGGCTGTATATCGAAAGCCCCGCTTGGCTGCGGAGCCAGTTGCATCCACAACCCTGACTGGGTCAGGCCGGAACCGCGAAGTGCTCGTCGAGCATCAGGGCGCCGTGGGGCCGTCCGAGAGGAACGGGTTCCACTCCTGCCGCGGAACGTGCATCTCTGTCCGGCTGCGTTGGCGGCCGGCCAAGCAGCGGACCCAGCTCGTCCCTCGCGCTCAGGTTCTCCTCGGGCTTGATGTACGCCGACACGTGCAGCAGCCGGGGAACTCCCCAGGCCCACTTCGGCACGGGCGGCCGCCCCGCGACGGAGCACTCGGGCGCGGCCCCCTGTGGCACGATGGACGCCACCGTGAGATCTCTCGAGGCTCCATCGCCCCACGGCATCGCCCACGACCGGCGGGCTGCGCTTGCGGCGCTCGAGACGGCACTGCCGACCGTGCTGCCCGAGGCAGCCGAGCACTCGCTCGTGGCGCTCGTCCGCCATGCGCAGATCCGGCCGTTCCGGCGACATGAGCAGGTCCTGTCCCAGAGTCGTGACCCCTTGCTCACCCTGGTGGTGGAAGGTCATCTCGGTGCGGTTCGATCCGACGCCAACGGCCGCCGGCAGATGATCACGATCGCCGGCCCGGGAGAGCTGGTCGGGGTCATCTCGCTGCGGCGAGACGCGCCATCCGTGGACCTCGTCGGGCTCAACCGCGGTACTGCAGCGCTCTGGCCGGGCGATGTCGTCATGGCCCTTGCCCGGGTGGATGCCGGTCTCGCGGTAGGACTTCTCGACAATGCCCTGCGAAGCGCTGTGCGGCTCCTGAACCGCCTGGAGCACGTGAGCTTCGACAGCGTCTCGCGGCGTCTCGCCGCGATCCTCTGGATGCGTCGGGAGCTGCTGTTCGACGCCCGGAGGCCTCTCCTCTCGCGTCCGCAGCTTGCCGACCTCGCCGGCACGTCCCGGGAGATGGCGGGACGCGTGATCCGTGACTTCGAGCAGCGCGGTCTGATCTCTCGGGTCGGCGGCACCGGGCTCGTCCTCCACGACCCGAGTGGCCTGCGCGCGGCAGCGGGCATCGATGTGGACGATGTCCACGGCAGCGGGCGCTAGGGACGGACTTCTCCCATGGGAGGAACAAGTCCAAGTGCCCGCGGAGCGCTCCGTGAGACGGTGATCCCCGCGCCTCACTTCGAGGGGACCGATCCGGAGAGCACTCCCATGCTGCGCACGTTGCCTGACGAAAGACAACGTGACTGCACATTGGGCAAGATTGCACATTGGGCAATTACCGTGCAATACTCCAGGCGTGACTGAGATCGGACTGCGAGAATCCAAGCGGGAAGCGACCGCCCAAGCGCTGGCCCTGGCCGCCTTCGAGCTCGCCCGCGATCGAGGCGTCGACGGCTTCACGATCGACGAGGTGTCCGCGCGTGCCGGCTACTCGCGGCGAACCTTCGCCAACCACTACGCCGGCAAGAACGAGGCCATCGTTGCGGTCGCCACCGAGCGGGTGCGCCACGCCCTTGACACCATCCCGGATGATGACCTGCCCCTCGTCGACTGGCTCCACGAGGTAGCCCGGCGGCAGCTGACCGGCGGGCTGCTCACCGTCCTGTGCGAGCTGCGGATTCTTGCCGCTGACCACCCGTCACTGCTGCCCCACCTGCTCGAGGTCCATCGCCAGATCCGCGAGACTGCGCGCGAGACCGTCATCGCCCGACTGGACGACCGCGCTCGTCGCGTCTCCGCGCAACTGCTCGTCGGAGCGGCCTACGGGGCCCTGACCTGCGTGCTCGAGGGTCACATCTCGATCCGGCCCGACGACGCGCCATCCCGGACTTCCGCGCCAGGAATTGACGAGGCCGAAATGACGCTCGACGAGTTCCTCGACCAGACCTTCACCTACCTGCGCACCGGGTTCTAACCGGGTATCCGACCGGCACCACCCATCCCGCGCCACGTGGCGGCCACTCGCCCCCCGCCTCGCCGCGCCCATCCCGGAAAGGGGTCACTCCGCCCATGTCCAAGTTCCTGTATCGGCTCGGCGAGCTCGCCGTTCGGCGACCCCGGGTCTTCGTGATCGCCTGGCTGCTCATCCTCGGCAGCGTCATCGGGTTCGCCGCCACGGGCGGCGGACGCATCTCCTCGAGCCTGACGATCGACGGCACGCCGAGCCAGCAGGTCCTCGACCAGCTGCGTGAGCAACTGCCGGCAGCCAGCGGTGGGCAGGGCACCATCGTCTTCACCGTCCCCGAGGGCGAGCGGCTCGACCAGGGTGAGCGCGCCACGGCAATTGGCGGCGCCGCCAGAGAAATTGGAGCGTTGCCGGTCGTCGTCAAGCGTCCGCCGACTGCGACCGCAGGCGCAGCTGCCACGAACAACACGGCACCGAACGCTGCGGGCGCCATGGACGCGGCCCTCCCCTACCGCCCGCTCATGGCTGACGGCTCGCCCGTCCCGGGAGTCCTCGTCTCCACTGACGGCAGTGTCGCGATGCTCCAGCTGCAGTTCACCACCCAGGTCGACGCGCTGCCCGAGGGCACGACCGACGACATCGTCGCCATCGCTGAGCACAACACGACGGCTTCCGGGATCACCGCGCTGCCGAGCAAGTCACTCGAGGCGCTGCACCCGCCGATCAGTGGGCACGAGGCCATCGGCCTGGGGATCGCCCTGCTCGTCCTGCTCATGACCCTCGGCTCGCTCTGGGCCGCTGGTCTGCCCATCATCACCGCACTGACCGGTGTGGCCATCGGCGTGGGTGGGGCGTTCGCCCTCTCCGGGAGCATCACCCTGACGACCGCGACGCCGGCGCTCGCCCTCATGATCGGGCTCGCGGTCGGGATCGACTACGCCCTGTTCATCGTCAACCGGCAGCGGCGCCTCATCCTCATCGACGGCCTGAGCGCCGCCGATGCGACCGCCCGGGCCGTCGCCACGGCCGGTACTGCTGTTGTCTTCGCGGGATCCACCGTCATCATCGCGCTCGCCGGCCTGACGATCATCGGCATCGGGTTCCTCACGACGATGGCCCTCGTCGCGGCCACGACAGTCGCGCTCGCCGTCCTAATCGCGCTCACCCTGCTGCCCGCCCTGCTCGGGCTCGTCGGCGAGCGAATCTGCTCGACCAGGGCGAGAGCCGCCGGCCGTGCCATGGCCTCGGAAGAGGAGCGGCACCTCGCCAACCGGTGGGTCGGCTTCCTCGTCCGGCGCCCGTGGGTCGCGATCGCTGGTGTCCTCGTGGTCCTCACGCTTGCCGCCGTCCCGGCCCTGAGCATGTACCTCGGGATGCCGACCGGCGCCACGGACAGCCTCGCCAGCACCTCACGGCAGAGCTACGACGCGATCACCCGTGGCTTCGGCGAGGGCTTCAACGCACCGCTCATCGTCGTCGCCAACCCGGGCGACGGTGCCACGCTCGACCAGCAGGACATCGGCGCGATCACCACCGGGCTCAAGGGGATCGGCGACGTGGCCGCGGTCTCCCTCGTGGGTGCCAGCCCCGACCGCTCCCTGGCGATCTTCTCGGTCATTCCGGAACACGGCCCGGACGCCGAGAGCACGGCTCAGCTCGTCGAGACGCTCCGCAGTCCGGACTCGGCCGTCGCCACCAGGGCGGATGTCACGCTCGGCGTCACCGGCCTGACTGCGGTCAACATCGACATCTCGGAACGACTTGGCGGTGTGCTGCCCGAGTACGTCGCGATCATCGTCGGGCTGTCACTGATCCTGCTGCTGCTCGTCTTCCGATCGGCCGTCATCCCGATCAAGGCGACGGCCGGGTTCCTGCTCAGCATCGCGGCGACCTTCGGGCTGACGACGGCGGTGTTCCAGTGGGGCTGGCTGACGGATCTCGTCGGTATCGACACGAGCGGGCCGCTGCTCAGCTTCCTGCCGATCATGGTCACCGGCATCCTCTACGGATTGGCGATGGACTACGAGGTCTTCCTCGTCAGCTCGATGCGCGAGGCCCGGGTCCACGGCAAGCCCGCACGGCAAGCCATCATCCATGGCTTCGACCACACGAACCGGGTCGTCGTCGCGGCGGCAGTCATCATGACCTCGGTCTTCGCCAGCTTCATCCTCAGCGAGGACCCGATGATCAAGCAGTTCGGCTTCGCGCTCGCGGTCGGCGTCGTCATCGACGCGTTCCTGGTCCGGATGACGCTCGGGCCCGCCATCATGAGCCTGCTCGACGAGCGAGCCTGGTGGCTGCCGCGGTGGCTCGACCGGATCCTGCCGAGCGTGGACATCGAGGGTGAGGGCCACACTCCTGAAGGCCCGGTGTCGCAAGTTGACGTCCACGGCGAGGCACGGGTGTAGCGGGTCACCTCGATCGGCTGAACGGCGGGTCGGGCGGATGCGTCGGGCCATGACGTCTGGGTCCGGCGTGACTGGGCCCGGCGTGACTGGGCCCCGGTGCGAGGGGAGGAACTCCTCCCATCGGGTGGAACCAGTTCCACGTCCTCCCCGCGCACTCCGTGCAACGGTGACCGCCAACGCCTCATGTGCGGCGGTCCATCGAAGAGGGAGTCCCATGCGACACAAGCTGGTCCAGTTCCACAGCGACCACTGCCCGATCCTGGCGGTCAAGCGACGCGTCTGCGCTAGCCGCAACCGCGGCTGAGGTAGACGGCACCCCGACACGCCCCGTCGGCACCTGGCCCCCGGGCGGGCGCCCCCCCGGGGGCCCAGAACAAGGAAACCAGATGATGGACGACTCGATCTTCTTCCCCGACTGGCGTGGGCTCGTCCGCTACTCGATGGCCGGCCCTGAGATGACGACCCTCCGCGCGGGGCCGGGGCACAAGGCGCTTGTGGCCGGGCTCGAGGCAGGAGGTCGGATCCCACCGCACCCGGAGCGTCTCGGCCTGTACCACGTCCTCGATGGCTCCGGGTTCATGACCGTCGACGCGGCGCGCTACCCGTTGAGTGCGGGTGTGACGGTGATCGCCCCGGAGGGTTCAACGCGCGGTTTCGAGGCCGAGACCCGCCTCGCGTTCCTCGCCGTGCGGGTCGGACCGGATCGGGACTCCACGCCCTGACCGACGTGTGACCATCTCGGCCGAGGTCCTCGTCCACGTCGGGATCGCGGCCCCGAGGAATCGATTCGGAAGAAATCCGATCGATGGTGGTCTGTGTGTCGCTGGCGCCCGATGGTGAGCTCGATCGTTGGGGCCGGGCCAGGCGGGTGGCGATCGCCACGGTGGAAGTGGGCGCCAGCCGCGAATGGATGGAGTCCGACGTCCGGCTGTGACCGGGCCCACGCCGCCGACCTCGCGGGCCGACACGAGCGGTCCCAGGCCCCGTCTTGCGAGCAGCGCCATCGGATACCTGTGTCGGGAGATCAGCAGTCGTACTTGGCGAGCGGGTGGCTCTTCTCGCAGTAGCGCACGTGGAGGTGGTCGTCATGACCCGGGTACGGGCGGGTCAGGCCATCACGGATCAGGACCGGATCGTTGAAGTAGATCAGTTTGACGTGGCCGGGGGCCGTGGCCCGGATTGCCTTCACGAGCGCCCTGGTGGCCTTTCGGTCGTAGGTGGACCAGCGCCAGTTGACACCCCAGCGGCACTGGTCGTCCGCCTTGCGCATCAACCGGAGGTCGACGTCCAGGCCGACCTCGTGGGTCTGGTGGAGGGAGATGTCGCCGCCGTGCTCACGGCTCACGTCGCCGACCACCACGCGACCGTAGCCCTTCGCGGCCACGATCCGGGCAGCGGCCTCCACCTGGCCGATGGTCGACGCCGTTCCCCAGTTCGCCGCCGCGTTGCCGACGCTGTAGTCGCACAATGACTTGCCGTTGAACGTCGGCAGTTCGAAGTGCGCGATCAGCCTGCGCCATGTCGAACGGGTCACCTCGCCTGTCACCGGTCGTCCCGCGTGCGCCTGGAACGTGCGGACCGCGGCACGGGTGGACGGCCCGAACACCCCATCAACGGGGACGTCGAGGCGACGCTTGGCGCGGAGCTCTCCCTGGAGGGCCTTGACGGCAGGGCCGGAGTCGCCCGTCCGAAGGGGCCGGATCAGCGCCTTCCAGGTGCCGTCGCCGACGATCCCGTTGGCGGTGAGCCCGGCGCTGGTCTGGAAGGCCTTCACGGCAGCGGCGGTCGTCGTGCCGAACACCCCGTCCGCGGCAACCGGGGATCCACGACCGGCGAGGAGCCACTGGATGGCCTCCACGTCCGTGCCCCGGTTTCCCAGGCTCTGGACCGGGAAGGCCGGCGACGCTGCGGAGGCAGCGGGCGCCAGGAGCCCGAGCAGCAGGCCGACCAGGGTCATGGACAGGAGCAGGCGGTGGATCAGGGTCATGGCGCGCAGGGTACCGGGCCGGACGGCGCGGGCGTCATCCCGGCCGCGCCGCGGGGGCAGCGACGGGTGCGGTGATGGCCAGCCGCTCCCGCACCTGGTCGGGAGTCGCCGGCTCGCGGCCCATCGCCCTCGCGATCGCGACCAGGCGTTCCACGAGGCGGGGGTTCGTCGCGAGCTCCGTGCGGTCGTCATCGAACCAGATGTTGTCCTCCAGTCCGACCCGAACGCCGCCGCCCATCGCGATGGCGATCCGGTTCATCAGGAACTGGTACCGGCCGATGCCAGCTGCGGCCCACACCGAGCCCGGCGGCAGGCGCTCGACCAGCAGGGCCAGGTTGAACGGGGTCGCGGCGAGCGTTCCCAGGGAACCGAGGAGGATGTTCGCGTAGACCGGGCCGCCGAGCACGCCCCGATCCCGCAGGTACTGCGCGTAGTCGAGCATGCCGGCATCGAAGATCTCCAGCTCCGGCACGATCCCCCGTTCCCGCATCCGGGTGGCCAGGCCCTGGATCGTCTCGGGGGCGTTGATCGAGGCGGCCTTCGGGAAGTTCAGCGATCCGAGGGTGAGGCTCGCCATCTCCGGCCTGGCATCGCCCTCGAGGTCCAGGACCTGAACACGGCCTTCGAGCTCGTGCCGGATGCGGCCGCTCGTCGTGATGCAGACAACGATGCCCGGGGCGGCCACGCGGACGGCGCGGATGAACTCGGCCGCCAGTGCGGGATCCTGCGACGGGCGACCCTCGGCATCCCGGGGGTGGATATGGACGATGGAGGCGCCCGCGTCGGCGCAGCGGCGAACGTCGGCGGCAACCTCCTGGGCCGTCAACGGCACATGTGGCGTGTCGGCTCTCGTGGGCACCATGCCGGTCGGGCAGAGGTTGATGACGAGCTCGTCGTTCACTGGCCGTCCTCTCCTGAGCGCCGCTTCTGCGCCGCCGGGATGCCGACGACCGTCACGTCGGGCGGGACGTCCTTGACCGCCACCGCACCCATCCCGATGACGGATCGGTCCCCGACGTGGAGACGGTCGCGCACGACCGCGCCGACGCCCACGTGCACCTGCTCCCCGAGAGTGACCTTGCCGGCGACGTTTGCGCCCGGCCCGAGGAAGGAGTACCTGCCGACCTCCGTGTGGTGGCCCACGAGCGTGCCGCGGTTCACGACCGTCCCTTCGCCGATGCGGGAGCGGGCGCCGACGACCACGAGCGGGAAGATGACGCAGCCGGGCTC
Organism: uncultured Chloroflexia bacterium; assembly: GCA_963713975.1. GTDB lineage: Bacteria > Chloroflexota > Limnocylindria > Limnocylindrales > CSP1-4 > CAIXZV01. Next base: position 1,680,033 of record OY970218.1, on the reverse strand, counting down.
GATCACGGCCGATGGCGACACCACGGCGGACGGGTGGACCAGCGTGGCGAGCCGGCGGCCCTCGCCGACGAGCCGGCGGACGATGCCCATGCGCAGCACCGAACCGATGGCGGGCAGGATCGGCAGGTCAGGCTCGAACGCCGCCTGGTCGTCAACCCACAGGATCGGCGGGTCGTGCGCCGCGTCAACCACGGACCGGTCCAGCCCCTCGACCCAGGCCGCCACCTCGACGCCGGCCATCGCGGCGAGGTCCGAGACCTCCTCGGCGAACGAGGCGGCCCCGACCAGGATCACGCGTGGTACCAGCACGGGGTCCAATCTACCAGCCGCGACGGTCGCGTCCGGCCCCTCGACATAAGATCGTCCAGTGATCCCCGTGTTCCGCCCCTCTGCCGGCCCAGAGGAAGAGGCCGCCGTTGCCGAGGTCCTCCGATCTGGCTGGTGGGGGCTCGGGCCGAAGACCGCCGAGTTCGAAGCCCGGTTCGCGGAGGCGGTCGGCGCGGCGCACTGCGTCGGCACGAGCTCGGCGAGCATGGCGCTCCTCCTCTCGCTTGCGGCCCTCGACCTGGCGGGGCGGGAGGTGATCACGCCCGCCCTGACGTTCGTGTCCACCAACCACGCCATCCTCCAGGCCGGCGGAACTCCGGTCTTCGCCGACGTGGACCGCGACACGCTCACCATCGACCCGGCCGACGTCGAGCGGCTGATCACGACTCGCACCGCCGCGATCATGGTGGTGGACTACGGCGGCCATCCCGCGGACCTCCGGACGATCGGCGGCCTGGCCCGGGCGCACGGCCTTACGGTGATCGAGGATGCGGCGCATGCGTGCGGGGCGACCTACCGCGGCCAGCCGGTCGGTTCGATCGCCGACCTGACCTGCTTCAGCTTCCACGCGGTCAAGAACCTGGCGATGGGCGAGGGCGGCGGGATCACCGTGGCCGACCCGGGCATCGCCGCGAGGCTGCGCCGCACGCGCTGGCTGGGCCTGAGCGCGAGCACGTGGGAACGAACCGACGGGACCCGCTATCGCTGGGACTACGACCTCGAGGAGATCGGCTTCAAGGGCCATCTCAGCGACATCCCGGCCGCCATCGGCCTCGTCCAGCTTCGGCGGCTGCCCGAGGCGAACGAACGGCGGCGGACCATCGCGCGGCGCTACTCGGATGCATTCGCCGGGCTGGACTGGGTGACCCGCCCCGTCGAGCTCGACCATGTCCGGTCCGCGTGGCACCTCTACGCCATCCGGGTTCCCGAGCGCGACAGGTTCATCGATCACATGGCCGGACGTGGAGTCGCCACGAGCGTCCACTACAAGCCCACGCACCTCTACGAGCTGTACGCCCCGTACTCACGGGCGCTGCCGGTGACCGAGGCGGCCTGGCGACAGCTGGTCACCATCCCGCTCTTCCCGGGCCTCACGGACGGCGAGGTCGAGCGGGTCATCGAAGGCGTCCTTGCATTCGACGGAGCCGCCTGAGGTCAGCCGGCCCAGGGACCCAAGGCCGCGCGCAGGCAGCGGGACATCGACAGCTCACCGACCAGGAGTGCCTGGCCTGCCTCGGCAATGCGCCGGCGTCGCGGTTCGTCCGCGTGGAGCTCCCGGGCCGCATCCAGGAGCCCATCGAGCGGCGCCTCCACGAAGTGGACGCCGGCGACGAACGGGAACGGGTCGGCCATGGGCTCGGAGACCACCACCGCTCCCGCGGCGAGGGCCAGGACGAGTCGCACGCCGACAAAATTGCCGGGCGTCCGACCCACGTTCAAGACCACACGGGAGCGCCGGAGGAGGCTGCCGCGCTCCTCTCCCCAGACGCCGTCGAGGACGGTGATGCGCGGCTCATCGGCCTGCCATCGGGCCACCAGTGACCGCCGCCCCGCGAGCCGGGGGGCGTGCACCCCCAGCGAGACGATGGCGAGGTCCCGGTCGCACTCCCCCGGCGACGTGATCGGGCCGGCGGTCGCGGCCACGTACCCGAACGGCACCGCCACTGCGGTCAGCCCGTGCTCGAGAAGGGCGGACCTGCGATCACGGCTCGTGACCACCACGCGGTCCGCGGTCCTGGCAACCGTCGCGAGCTCGCGCACGTAGCGTGCCCGATGGTGGTCGAGCGTCGCCGAAGCCCTCATTCGCGCAAGCGGGCCCGGAAGCGGCAGGTCCTTGATCGGCTGCAATCGATGGCGAAGATCGTCCAGGCGCGGCGAACGGGCGATGCGGCCCACGAGCCCGGCCGGCGGCTCACCGCGCACGGGGATCGGCTCGCCCGACCAGATGACCCTTGGGCAGACCGGCGAGGCCACGAGGATCGGCAGGAAGCTGCTCGGGTTGCCGATGCCGAGCAGCACACCGAGCTCGGACTGGTCGTCGCCGCGGCGGACGAGATGCGCATCGCGCCCAAGGTCCGATGCGCCCGCCATCGCCGCCTCAACGAGCTCGGCTGTCAGTCGGCCGGTGTCCGGGCCGAGTGCGATCCCGATTGGCCCAGTGCGTGCGGCGCGTCCGGAGCTCGGGCCGCCAACGGCCGCCAGGCGTGCAGATTCCACGGAACGAGGATACGGCCCACGTGGTCCCGACCTGCCATGACCAGTGCGCTGCGCCCCGAGGGTGCGCGTCTTCGCACGCCCCGGGATCACGGGCGGCGCGGGCGGCGAGCCCGGTACCTCTGTGCGTGAGTCACGTGGGAGTCGGCGGCGTGACGCTGTAGCGTGGCGGAGTGCCGAGCGTCACGGTTGGCGTCCAGGCAACGCTCGCTGACCATCGGTCCGATCCACAGCCGCATCGCCTGCCGGCTCCGAGCGTGGCTGACCCAGGTCGGGATCAGGGCCGCGTCGCCAGCGCCTCAGCCCAGGCATCGATAGTCCGGCGGAGCGACTCGAGCGGGATCGAGCCGGCGGCGAGGACCTCGTCATGGAACGCGCGGATGTCGAAGCGGTCGCCGAGACGGGTCTCGGCCCTGGCCCGGATGTCATCGATCGCGATCCGGCCCAGCATGTAGCTGCAGGCCTGGCCGGGCCAGCCGATGTACCGGTCGACCTCGCCGACCACCTGCCCGTGGGTCATCGGCGAGTGATCCAGGAAGTACGCGATGGCCTGGTCGCGGGTCCAGCCGAGAGCATGCATCCCCGTGTCCACCACCAGCCGGCAGGCCCGCATCGAGTCGGCGGCGAGCATGCCGATCCGGTCGAGCTCCGTCGTGTACAGGCCCATCTCGTCGGCGAGGCGCTCGGTGTACAGGCCCCATCCCTCGTTGTACGAGAAGACCAGGTACTCGGCCAGGATCGGGTGCAGGCCGGGGAGCTCCTGGGCGACGGCGAACTGGAAGTGGTGGCCGGGAACGCCCTCGTGGAACGTCACCGACTGGAGCTGGTAGGTGCCCCAGACCGTCGGGTCCGCGGTGTTGAAGAAGAACTCGCCGTTCTTGGTGCCCTCCCGCGTGGGCGGCGAGTAGAACGCGAGCCCGCCCTGCTGGCTGGGATTCGCCGTGCACGTCGCCCGCGGTTGCGTGCCGAACCATGCCGGAGCCGCGGCAGTCGCGCGGGCGAGGGCGTCGGTGGCATCCGCGACGAGCGTGTCGGCGTCGTGGTAGTGCAGCGCCGGGTCGTCACGGAGTCGCCCGTAGATCCCCGCGAGGCTCGTGGTCCCCAGGAGCGGCGCGGCGATCGCCAGGTACTCGGCCTCGAGCCGGGCAACCTGTTCGAGCCCGATCTCGTGGACCTGTCCGGCGTCGAGATCCAGGCTGGTGGAGGCCCAGGAGGAAGTCCCGCAGCTCGTCGGCGATCGCGTACGCAGGTGACGTCGGTTTGGTCATGCCTGAAGGCTATCAACCGCCGGCACGCCCATCGGGCGCCATCGCCAGGACTGATACCGCGACCCCGCTTGGCGCGTTCTCGCACCGGAATCGCGGAAGAAGGGGCAGTTTGGTGCAGATATCGCCCTGCGTGTCACGCGATAATCGGGACCTCTGGCGGCGCGGCCTGGTACTTCAGGCGCCGCGGCGACATCAACCTCAAACGCGGCTCGGCTGCCCTCCGGACGAACGAGGTCTCCTGTGAAACTGCGCAAGATGAAGAAGCGAAAGGCGCGGGAGCTGCAGGAGTCCCTCCTCGCCTCGATCGCCATCACACCTGCCGCGGCGGAACAGGTCGTCACGGAGGATGCGAGTGCCTCCAGCGTCGACACATCCGGGACCCCCGGCGCGGAGATGGAAGTTGATGCCGAGGCGCGGGAGCGCGAGGCCGACGAGCGGGTGGAGATCGCCGAGGCCATGTACCGCGCTGCCGCGGAGCGAGCGGAGATCGCTGAGGTGCGGGAGCGCGAGGCCGCGGATCGGGCGGAGATCGCCGAGACGATGTACCGGGCCGCCGCGGAGCGCGCCGAGATCGTCGAGGCCAAGGAGAAGGCCGCCGCGGAACGGGTGGAGATCGCCGAGACGATGCACAGCGCCGCGCTGGCACGCGCCGCCGCCGTGGAGTCGAAGGAGCTCGCAGCCGCGGAGCGGGCCGCCGCGGTCGAGGCACGCGAGAAGGCGGCCGCGGAGCGGGACGCGATCGCGAACACCAGGGACAAGGCGGCCGTAGAGCGGGACTCGATCGCGAACTCCAGGGACAAGGCGGCCGTGGAGCGGGATTCGATCGCGGTCGCTCGCCTCAGCCCTGGGCGGGAGACCGGATCTGACGTCCCCGATGACGCCGCGCTCGAACGTGCCCGCCTGGAGGCCGAGCTCCAGCGTGCCCACCTCGATGCCCTGACCGGCGTCTTCCGACGCGAGATCGGCCGGCTTGCGCTCAGGAACGAGATCGAGCGGGCGCGACGCGCCGACGGCAAATTCGTCATCGCCTTCATCGACGTCGATGGGCTCAAGGGCGTCAACGACCGGGAGGGTCACGCGGCCGGCGACCGGATCCTCCGGACGCTCGCAGCGACCATGCGCGCCAACCTCCGGTCGTATGACCCGATCGTGAGGTTTGGTGGTGACGAGTTCATCTGCGGGATCTCATCGATCGACACGGACGAGGTGCAGCACCGCATTTCCGTGATCGACCAGTCCATGCGCCATGCCACCGGGGTCGGGATCACGGCGGGGCTGGCCGCGCTCACCGCGAACGAGAGCCTTGACGAGCTCACCGCGACCGCTGACGCCGCCCTGATCGAGGCCAAGCGGAACCGCAGCGAGTAGCGCTCCGTCGGGCACGGGTGAGCCGCCGGGCACGTAGCGCGGCGCTCGGCGGGCGGTGCGGATCACGCGGATCGGGCCTCCGTGGAGGCCGGCTCGGGGACCACGCCCATGACCCGGCACCCGTCGATGATCCCGACGGCGCGCGCCCGCAGCTCCAGGGCACGTTCGTCTCCAGCCTGGATCCCGGCCTCGAGGGCATCGAGCGCGTCATAGTAGTGATCCCAGGCGATCCGCTCCTGCTGCACACGCCTGGCGACCACCGGGGCATCCCCCAGCTCCCGGAGCGCCTCCTCGACACGGCGCGCGGCGGCGATCGCGTACTCGCGTGCGTCCTTCGCCTCGCCGGTGGCAAACATGCGGAGCGTCCGCAGGGCCACGCGCAGGAGCACGAGCGTCTCCGGAATGGCCGAGACGAACCCGCCGGTGAAGGGATCCAGGAGGCGCGCGAGGGCGGCGCGGTCAAGGGCGCCGGCACGGCCATCCCCGGCCACGGCCGCGGCGTACGCGGAGAACGTGAGGATCCGGACGTCGTCGCCGACGAGCTTGCCGACGTGGGCCGCGGCCATGGCCTCGCCGGCGAAGGCATCCTTGTCATGGCGCATGATCAGGCCGGCCGCGTGGGCGTAGGCCAGCCGTGGGCCCGGTTGGCCCAGGGTCGAGAGGACGTACGCCTGGTCCTCGGCGCGGCCGACGAAGGTGGGGCTGAACGGTCGATGGCGACGAAGGGCATCCACCCGGATGCCGGTCGTGCCACCGGTGACGTGGATCCGCTCGAGGGCCCGATCCACCCCGTCGACACCCGATCCGTCATAGCGCTCCATCATCTCGGCGCGGGTGGAGATGGCCTGCGGCAGGGTGCTGAATACGAGATGCTCGTCGAGGCTTGGGTCGCGGCTTGGGAGGTCCACGTCCGGCGTGAACAGGCCGCGCCGGATGTCGCGCTCGTTGACCAACGCGCCGGCGAGCATGCCGAGCTCGATGTCGCGACCCTCGGCGTCGAGGCCGGCTGCACCCCACAACGGGGTGGCGAGATGGCCGAACGCGGTCAGGCCGGTCTCCGCGACGAGCACCTCCTGCGGGAAGACCTGGTCCAGGTCGATCTTGAACGTCGCCCGGACGGACGGGTCGACGGCGACGTGCCAGAGCGCGGCGATGGCCTTCAGGAAGCTGTAGTGGCGGCCGTACTCACCGTCCACCCCAAGAACGCTGTGCAATCCGGGAGCGGCGGCCAGCGCGGCTGGCTCACCCAGGCTGAGCGCAAGGGCAGGGACGATCACCTCGTCCACGAGCCGACGGGCGTCGTCCTCCACCACCGCGACGACATCCACGTGGCGCAGCCCGCCTGCGCGCGCAAGCTCCGCCTCCACGTACGGGCGGGCGACCAGGCCCAGGCCATCGTGCGTGACGCTCACTGAGAGCACGCAGGTGACACGTCCCGCCCCCGGCTCGACATCCACGGCCGCGTCCAGGCCGCGTAACCCGTACGCCAGCTCGTTGGCGGCCGGCTCCACACCAAGCTGGATCGGGTGGTCGAACCAGTAGCCCTGCGGGCCGTCGGCCGCGGCCGCGATCGCCTCCCGCATTGGCTGCGGGTACGGCAGGGCCCCGATATCGGTGGTCCCGGCGGGGACCGTGAGCAGGACGTTAGAGGTGAACAGGACGTCACGCGCAGGGTCTGTCATCGGGTCCGGGGCAGGACGGGTCACGGTGACCGTCCGCGCCGCCCGCAGGTCGCGGGTGCGTCCCTCCTCGTTGCCCCGGATACCCGCGGCCTGCGGGAAGAACGCGGTCCAGATGGCCTCCCGGGCCTCCTCGACGTTGGTCGCGCCATCGAGCGCGGCGACCGCTGCATGCAGCCGCGCGGCGGCCTCCGGGTGGTCGACGGTGAGGGGCTCGAGCTCGGCGGACATCCGGTCCAGCCCCACGCGATAGAAGGCGGCGAGTCTGGCGACCGGTCCCTTCGGCGGCCTCGCCAGCACGTCCGAGGCCCGGTCGTGGTCCGGATGGGCCGTACCGGTGGCGACCACGATGAACGCAGCCGTCACCTGCGCGAGCGGATCGACACCGGCTTGGAGCCAGGGCGAGAGGTCGAGGATCGGGAGGCCGCGGGCGCCGTCATCGGGTCCGAAGATCCGGCTCAGGACCGCCGTCAACCGTTCGTCCATCACCGGAGCTCGGGGGTCCCGGCTCGATCTCAACGCTGCATCACCTTGCTTGTCATCGGCGGATGATCCCTCGGACCCTATCATCGCCGCCCCGTTCGCCCGTCACGCGTCGGGGTGCGCCTCCAGCCAGTGCCGCAGGCTGGCGCGCCACAGGGCCCGCCCATGGAAGGAGACGTCCGGGGCGATCGCCGCTACCCCGCCATACCAGATGAATGTCTTGAGGAGCGGCGTCACCTGCGAGCCGTACGCCTCCATGCACGCCTCGGGCTGGACACCCGGCCACGAGTAGCAGGAGACCACCGTCCGCCGGTGAGCGGTCGGGATCCCGGGCGGCAGCCGGTCCCAGGCAGGATCGTCCGGGCCGAACTCCCACTGGTCCAGGTTGCCTTGCGGGATGCCCTCGATCCCGCGCACGACCGGCGGATCATCATCAAGCAGGTAGGGATCCACCGCCAGGTCGCAGACGACCGCGTGCGCGGGCAGGAAGCCGAGCCATGTGTTGGGGAACAGGGGTCGCGACGTGTCGCGACGCGCCGTCGCGTCCACGAGGATGTCGGTCAGGGCCAGGCGGTGCCGGAAGTAGGCCTCGTTGCCCGCAAGACCCTGCTCGACGACCACGACCTCCACGCCGGGCAGGCCGTCGCGGATGAACCGCGCATTGCGCTCGTCGCTGCCGCACTTCGCCGCCCATTCGATGGCGTGCTTGCCCACGCCGCCGGCTCCGAGGATGGTGACGCTGACGGCAGGGCGCGTCGGCGAGAGCAGGGGCGGCCAACGTCGCTCGAGGGCATCGAACGCCGTCGCCAGGCCGTTGCGGGCCACGTCGCGCAGGTTCTGCACCAGGCGCCGCCCGTCGTCACCGGCCACCATGTCCAGCGCGATCGCCTCGATCCCGCGGTCGCGCAGCAGCTCGACCCGCTCCGGCCGGGTGTTGAAGTGGAGCATCGACAAGAGGATCGCACCGCGCCGGATCAGCCCGTAACGCCCCTCCGGCGCCCGGAGGACCACCACCACGTCCTGACCGTACGCGGTGGCCTCGTCGACGATGTGGACTCTTGGGGACAGGCTGCCGTAGGCATCGTCCGGGATGCCCATGCCAGTGCCGCTCCCCGCCTCCACGTACACGTCATGATCCAGCCCCGCCAGCAGTCCGATGAGTGGCGGCAGGAAGGCGCGCCGCTCGCCGGGCTCGTTGTACATCCGCGGGAAGCCGAAGGTGAATTGGCGGTCGGCGGTCATGTCCTGTCCCTGTGAGCCGGCTTTTGGCGCGGCCACCCTGTGCAGCGCGCGAGGGCCACGATGGCACGAACACTTCCCCCGTGCGGGCGCGGCGTCAAGGGACGGACGGCTCGTGCCTCAGTCGCGCCTCGCTGGGCCGAGGGGCCGGTGGGCCTTCGGAACGGCCGCCGCCTCGGGCCCGATGGGGATGGAGGCGCGGATCGAGTCGCGGGCGCCGCCGCATGCCCGGGCCAGCTCCTCCACGGCGGCCGCAGATCTCCCCTCGACGAGCAGGAACCAGGCGTCATCCTCGGGCACATAGAGGGAACGGATCACGCGAACGGGTGTGCCGGCTACCCGCATCCGCTGGGCCTGGCTGCGAGCAAACGCCACGAGCTCGAGTGGCGATCGGTCGTCGGTCGCCGCAGACAGCTCGAACAGGAACCGGGTGAAGCCCATGGACGACATGCTGACCCACCGGAACGCCCGGAGGAAGTGCGGAGGACCACACGAAATCGCCGGTCAGGGCCGGGGGTCGGCGAGCTGGTCTCCGCGGCGCGCGAGCTCCACCCGGGAGTGAACGCCGAGCTTTGCGTAGATCCGCGTGAGGTTAGCCTCGACCGCGCGCACGGACAGGAACATGCGTCCAGCCACCTCCTTGTTCGAGAGTCCATCCGCCACGAGGGCCGCGACCTGGCGCTCGGTGTCGGACAGCTGGTTGCCGCCCGGCCGACGACCGGGCAGCCGGCGCAGGTCGTCAGCCGCCCGCTCCGCCCACGCGGATGCCCCGAGTCCGTCGAACGCCTCGAGCGCCGCCACCAGCCTCGTCCGTGCGACGGCCCAGTGCTGTGCCCGACGCTCCACCACCCCCGCCGCAAGCAGCGTCCTCGCCCGCTCGAACGGCTGCGGGAGCTCCTCGCCCAAGCGAAGCGCCTCGTCGATGGCCGTCGCGGCGCCCTGCTCATCACTCCTGGAAGATGCGGCCAGGGCCCGCCCGCGGGCGGCAACCACGCGGTGCCAGGTCCGACCCGTTCGCGTGCCGATCCGCTCGACATGCTCGATCACGGCATCTGCCTCGTCCAGGGCGCCCGTGCTGACGAGCGCCTCGATCTCGTTCTGGACAACGCTGGAGATCGACAGCTCCCCCGTTCCCATCGCGATCAGCTCACGGCGGGCGGGCGAGAGCCAGGTCACGGCGAGATCGGGCCGACCCCGCGACAGCTCGATGAACCCGAGCACGCCGGCAGCCCGGAGGGCGACGCCCCGGTCCCCCCCGGCGTCGGCGGTGCGGTAGGCCTCCCCGGCGAGGTCCTCGGCCTCCGGAATGGCTCCGACATGGGCAAGCACGGCCGCGAGGGCCACCGCGATCGCAGCCTCCTCCTGCTCGATCCCCGCCTGTATGACCAGGGCGTGCGCCTCACGGGCGGTGGCGAGCGCTGCGGCCCACTGCCCGGTTCGAAGGCCGAGCTCGCTCAGGCGCATCAGCGCGTGGAATGCACCCGGCTCGTCGCCGATCGCCTGCGTCCGGCGGACTTCCTCGCGGAACACGGGCTCGGCCGTCCCGGGATCGTCGGTGATGAGGGCGATGATCCCGAGCTGCATCGAGGGACGGAGCGCGGCGGGGATCTCGGTTCCGGCGGCCTCGATCGCGAGAGCGCGGTCCATCGCGGCCCGATCCCACGGCAGCCCGAGGATAACGTTCGCATGACACGCCTCGCCGATCGCGATCGCGAGCTGCGCAGAGTCCCCTGAGCGGTCGGCATAGCGGACCGCTTCCAGGCAGTGCGCAAGTGACCCATTGAGATCCCCGGCAATCCAGGTGAACGACCCCAGGGCCGTGTGAATCTCGCTGCGCAGGCCAGGGTCGTCTCCGGCTTCGGCAAGGGCCTGCTCACACAGCTGGATGGGCCCGGTGATGGAGTCCCCTATGGTGTCGGCAAGCCGCCACAGGAGTGCGGCGCGCTCCGGCCCGGGAGCCTGCCCGGCGATCACCTGCTCGAGGAGCTCTCGTCCGCGAGCCGGATGCCCCTGGGCCGTGTGGTGGTCGGCGGCCGCCGCGAGTCGCCGGTCACGCCCGGTGGTGTCGCTCGGCGGGGTGAGTCGGGCCGCGGCCTCGGCCAGCTCAGGGGCCACCTCACTGCCCCGTGCGGCGGCGGCCGCCGCCGTGGCCTCGAGGATCGCGGCCGCATCCGCGTCAGGTGTCTCGAGGCCACGAGCCAGGTGGAGGGCTCGCTCGACCGGCTCGGTGACGACCTCCGATAGCCGACGGTGGGCCGCGCGCCGCTCACCGGGGAGTGCTCGCTCGTAGGCGACGGATGCGAGGAGCGGATGCGTGAACCGCAGACGCGGCCCGTCCGCCTCGAGCAGTCCCTCCGCGATCGTGAGCCCCAGGCCCGCTTCGTCTGCCGTGGCCGCCTCCACGACCTCGATGACCGGTTGCAGGCTGGCCGCGGCAAGGAGGAGGGCGCGGCGTCCCCGACTCGGAAGCCGCTCGAGACGACCGGCCAGCGCATCCGCAAGGGTGGGAGGGATGCGCAGCTCCCCGCCGTCGACGACGGATGCCGCGACCTCCAGCGCATAGAACGGATTGCCGCGGGTCGTGCGGAGCAGCCGCAAAAGGGTCGGGCGCGGCAGCCGGATCCCGAGACGTGCCCGGAGGAGGCGGTCGAGTGCAACTGCATCGAGCGGACCCAGTCGTGCAACTTCGACCGCATCCGGCCACAGGCTTCGGTCAAGACCCAGCGGGATGGAGCCGGGCCGCGACGTCCGCGTGGAGCACAGGAACGCGACCCGCTGGTCTGCAATGCGACGCGCCGCGAACTCGAGGACCCGAAGCGTCTGTGGATCGAGCCACTGGAGATCGTCCACCACGAGCAGGACGAGCCCCGAGGCTGCTATATCCCGGAGGATTGCGGTGAAGCCCAGCGAGACGGCCAGCTCGTCCGCGACGGTCTCGCCGTCCAGCCTCCTCGTCGCGGTCGCGAGCGCCACCGACTGGGGCACCGGCAGCGCTGCCAGGAGGTCCTCGTCCAGCCTGGCCAGCAGGTCCGCGAGACCGGCGAACGCGATCAGGTGCTCCCGCTCGCCCGGTGCCGCGCGCATGATGCGTGCGCCACGACGGTCGGCCGACCCGAGCGCGGCACGCACAAGCGTCGTCTTGCCGATCCCGGCCTCGCCCTCGAGGACGAGTGCCCGGGCTCCGAGCCGATCCGCGTCGAGAAGACGCTCGATCGCCGCCAGCTCCGCCGTCCGACCGAAGACGGGCGTACCGGCCGCTCCTGCTTCGACCGTGGACCCGGGCTCACCGCCCGGCGTGCCCGTGCTGCCCTCCATGGGCGACAGCGTAGGGCACGGCCCCGCGTGGGTGATCGGTCCTCCCGCAAGCCGGGACGCGGCCCGGGCGTGCCAGGGACGTTGGCGATCCCGACGCCCTCCGGGCGCGCCAAGGCCCACCCCGAGAGACCCTGCGCCCTGCAACGCCCCAAACCGTGTCCGGTCGCCTATCGTTCCCAACTGAGACCGCTCCATGGTGGGGCGGACCGCCGATATGGAAGGAGCGTCCCGTGGCCACGTTCGTGTTCGTCCTCCCGATCGTTCCCGGCAAGGAGGACTTCGACCGGGAAGGCCTCCAGCAGATGGCAGCGCCCGGGCCTGGCTACGACGCCTACGCCGCGGCGCGCCGCGCGCAGAGGATCACGCGCGAGGCCGTCTGGCACCAGCGGACGCCCATGGGCACGTTCGCGATCGTGCTCATGGAGGGCGACGACATCGGCGCCGCGATGGGCGCGATGATCGCGGGCCAGGACCCGTTCAACACACAGTTCCGCCAATTCGTGAAGGAGGTCCACGGCGTGGATCTCGCGGCGGACCCTCCTCCCGACGTCACACCGATCGTCGACAACCGCTTCTAGACTCGGCTCGGCCGCGACCGCAAGGGCGGTTCGTCGGTCTCGAGGACACCTCGGGCCAATCCCGACCGCCGGCAACCGGCCAGATGCCACGGCTCTCGGGTGGTTCCTGCGCGCCCGAGTCCCCTAGAAGTCGGCGCTTCCCGGCGTGCGCGGGAACGGGATGACGTCGCGGATGTTGGCCATCCCGGTCGCGTAGGCCAGGGCCCGGTCGAACCCGAGACCGAACCCGGCATGCGGCACCGTGCCGTAGCGGCGCAGGTCGCGGTACCACCAGTACACGGAGGGGTCGAGGCCAGTCTCGATGATCCGGGCGTCGAGGACGTCGAGCCGCTCCTCGCGCTGGCTGCCGCCGACGATCTCGCCGATCCCGGGGGCAAGCACGTCCATCGCGGCGACGGTGCGCTCGTCGTCGTTGAGGCGCATGTAGAACGCCTTGATCCCCTTGGGGTAGTTGACGACCACCACCGGCCGCTTCGCGTATTCCTCGCACAGGTAGCGCTCGTGCTCGGCCTGGAGGGCAACCCCCCACTCCACCGGGAACTCCCACGCCCGGCCAGCCCGCATGAGCACGTCGATGGCCTCCGTGTACTCCATGCGCGCGAAGTCCGACGTGACGAACGCCTCCAGCCTCGAGACCGCCTCCTTGTCGATGCGGTCGGCAAAGAAGGCCATGTCGTCGGCGCACTCGTCCAGGATCGCGCGATAGCTGTAGCGCAGCAGGTTCTCGGCAAGGTCGGCGTTGTCGGAGATGTCGGCGAAGGCGATCTCCGGCTCCACCATCCAGAACTCGGAGAGGTGGCGGCTGGTGTTCGAGTTCTCGGCCCGGAAGGTGGGCCCGAAGGTGTAGACGTTGGTGAGCGCCAGGCAGTAGGCCTCGATGTTGAGCTGGCCCGACACGGTGAGGAAGGCCGGCTTGCCGAAGAAGTCCTGCGCGTAGTCGATCCCGCCCTCCGGCGTGCGCGGCAGGTTGGCCAGGTCGAGCGTCGATACCCGGAACAGCTCGCCGGCGCCCTCGGCATCGCTGGCGGTCAGGATCGGCGTGTGCACCCAGGCGAAGCCGTTCTCGTCGAAGTAGCGATGGATCGCCATGGCGAGTCGGTGCCGGACCCGGGCGACGGCGCCGAACGTGTTCGTCCGCACCCGCAGGTGGGCGACCTCGCGGAGGTACTCGAACGAGTGCCGCTTGGGTGAGATGGGGTAGGTGTCGGGGTCATCCACCCAGCCCACCACCACGACAGACTCGGCGAGGATCTCGACGGCCTGGCCCTTGCCCTGGGACTCCGCGACCGTGCCGCTGACGGTCACGGCGCAACCGGCGGTCAGGTGCAGGACCTCGTCGTGGTAGTTCGCGAGCGTCGCGGGCGCCACGACCTGCAGGGCGTCGAAGCAGGATCCGTCGTGGACGGCCAGGAAGGAGAGCCCGGCCTTCGAATCGCGGCGTGTCCGGATCCAGCCCTGGATCGTCGCCGTTTCACCGACGGCCGGCGAGCCCGAGAGGATGTCGACGACTCGTTCCGCCTTCGGCATGTGGTTCTCCTTGGGGTCCCACGGAGCCCCGGATGCGGGCGATGCTCCCGGGCCGGCTTGTGGCCGGCCGAGGCCGGTATGGGGTCAACGATACCGAACGGGAGACCCCCGGGTGCGGAGCGAAGCGGGCTTCGGACGAGCCGCGCCGGACATTGGGGATTCCCCCACTCCCAAGATGCCGGGTGCCCGGCTTGGACCCCGCGATGCCCGTCGGTAGGGTGAACCAGACACCGCGCTCCGCCCAATCGGCCACCGAGGGCCGTCGAGGGCGCGGACGGACGGGTCGGGACACGATCCTCGAAAGGACTCCGATGCAACGCCTCATCATCATCCTCGCCACGGTGGCATGCCTTCTGGGCATCGCCGCCCCGGCCGCGCTCGCCGCCGAGCCCCTGCCCGACGCGGGCAGGGTCCTGGTGTCGGTGAACGGCCCCATCACCATCCCGGCCGGGGACCGGCTGGACACCCTCGTGGTCGTGGGCGGTGACGCCCAGGTCAGCGGCGACGTCCGGACGATCGTCGTCGTCCGGGGCACCGCGACCCTCGCCGGCGCCACGACGCAGCGCCTCGTCGTGGTGAACGGCACGGCCGACCTGCAGAACGGGACGACGGTGACCGGTGACGTCAGCACACTCAACGGGACCGTGACCCAGCAGCCCGGCGCCAAGGTCACCGGCTCCGTGCGTGCGATGGACGGCAACGTCGCTGCGCTCTTCGGGGCGCTGGGCGTGCTGCTGGTCCCGCTGTTCTTCCTGCTGTTCATCGGCATGGGCCTGGCGACCGTCGCCGCCGCCCTCCTGGTCGCCGCGTTCGCCTCGCGCCAGGTGCGTGAGACCGGCGCCCTCATCCGCCGGGAGCCCGGGCCGGTGATCATCGCCGGGATCCTGGGGTCGGTGGTGCTGCCGGTGCTGTCCTTCGTCCTGATCGCCACCGTGGTCGGTGCGCCGATCGGTCTCGGCCTGCTGTTCATCGTGCTGCCGGCCATCGCCTTCCTGGCGTGGATCGTGGCCGCGATCTGGATCGGCGACTGGATGGTCGCGAAGCTGCGGGGAGCCCCGGAGGCGGGTCGGCCCTACCTCGCCGCCGTGCTGGGCGTGATCGTATTGGCCGTCGTGGGGATCGTGCCCTTCGTGTCCGCGATCGCCACCCTGTTCGGGTTCGGGGCGCTGCTCCTCGCGGCATGGCGGATGCTGCGGCGCGAGGGATCACCGGCGACCGCGAGTGGTCCCGCGCTGCCGGCAGCCGGCGCGGCCTGAGCCCGTCCAACAGGAGCCCCCGGCACCGCCGGGGGCTCCTGTTCGGGCCCGCGGCACACCAACGCGACCTCAAGGAGCAACCATCCGGCTCTTAGAAGTCACCGTCCACGCTGGCACCCTTGGCGGTGCCGATCAGGCTGATGCCCGGAGGATCAAGATGCCCATCCTCGTCGCCTATGCAACTCGTCACGGGGCGACCCGCGGGATCGCCGAACGCCTCGCCGAGCGCCTCAGGGCCGACGGGCTGGAGGCCGACCTGCTCCCGGTCGCCGAGGTCAGGGATCCGTCGCGCTACGAGGCGTTCGTGGTTGGCGGCGCCGCCTATATGTTCCACTGGCTCAAGGACGCGACGCACTTCGTGCAACGCAACCGGGCCGTGCTTGCCGAGAAGCCCACGTGGCTGTTCAGCAGCGGCCCGGTCGGGACGGACACCGTGGACAAGGACGGCCGCGACGTCCTCGAGACGACCATCCCCAGGGAGTTCCCGGCGCTCAGAGAGGCCATCCACCCACGCGGAGAGAGGGTGTTCTTCGGGGCGTGGGATCCGGCCGCGAAACCGATCGGGTTCACCGAGCGCATCGTCGCCCTGATGCCCGCATCGAAGGGGTCAATGCCCTCCGGCGACTTCCGCGACTGGGCGTCGATCGACGCCTGGGCCGACGAGATCGCGGGCGAGCTGCCGGCGGCGGCCGCACCAGCTACGGGCCCGAGCGCCCGGTGACGCCGCGCACCGGCGGGCGCGGGTTCGTGGTCGCGCTCAGCGCCTACGGCGCGGCGGTGTTCGCGGCCATGTGGGTCGGTCTCGCCGTCGGCCTGGCCACGGGCGGCGCCCTGTTCGCGGACACCTGGACCTGGCTCACGAGCCTCGAGCCCGTCGCGGCGGTGATCGTGTGGATCCTGACCCTCCCGATCGCGGTCGCGCTCTGGGCGTGGAGTGCGAACCTGGCCCCGGTGGCAGCCGTGGCGGCGGCAGCTGGCCTCCTCGGGTGGACGCTGCTCGCCGTGTCGGGCGCCATGCGGACGTTCCGACAGTCCTGAGGCCCTCAGGCAGTCCAGACCGGCGCTATGGCCTATCCGGCCGCGCCCACCTCCAGGAATGCTGCGATGGTCGCTGACACCATCGTGACCAGCATGCCCACATCTTCGTCGAGGGTCACGACATCGACACCCGCCGCCGCAAGGGTCGCCGCGTTGTCCCGTGCAAGGGCGGCCAGCCGGTCCAGCAGGAAGTGCGCCAATGTCCTTGCGCTCGACGAGGTCGACGAGGAGATCGTCCCGCGGCACCGGGCGGCGCCAGCTCCGCCCCGTCGACGTGGAAGAACGAGAGGGCCAGGGGGACCCGATCCGGCTCCTGCCCATCGAAGGCCGCCAGGACCCGCTCGCGACCGGTCATGACGCAAGCCTTCAATGGCCGGACACGGTGAACGGGGGCCGAACGACACCCGACGCCCAGACCCGACGCTGTTCTCCTGACCCGGCGCCGATACGGAAGCGACATCCGACGCTCTCCTATACTCGCCCGGAAGGGGTGCCATGGAATCAACGTCGCCGATCCCGTTCTCCAGCCTCGAGGCCAGCTTCGTTGCCGATCCCGGACAGGCCGCCGGAGGTGCCGCACGAATTGCGTGGGCTCGCTCGCACATGCCGGTGCTGGGACGGCTGCGCCTCGAGTTCGAGCGTGACCGGCCGCTCGCGGGTCGGCGCATCGGGATGTGCCTCCACGTCGAGGCGAAGACCGCGGTGCTCGCGGAGACGCTGCTCGCCGGTGGCGCCGAGATCGCCTGGACCGGCAGCCCCGCAACAACCGACGACGGCGTGGCTGCGGCGATGGCGTCGCGTGACGGCATTCGCGTCTACGCGGCCGAGGCCGACGACATGCCGGCCCATCGCGAGCACATCGCACGCGTGCTGCGCGCCGCCCCCGACCTCCTCCTGGACAACGGCGCGGACCTCATCGCCGGGAGCGTGAACGACCCCGCTTCGTTGGTCACCGCGGCGACCGAGGAGACGACCTCCGGCCGCAACCGCATCGTTGGCGAGCTGGCCGGGCGGGTGCCGTTCCCGGTGATCGTCATCAACGACAGCCCGATCAAGCTCAGCTTCGAGAGCGAGCGCGGCATCGGACCGGCCGCGGTGGACGGGTTCATGCGGGCCACGAATGCGCTCATCGCCGGCAAGACGTTCGCGGTGATCGGGTTCGGCTGGTGCGGCCGCAGCCTCGCGCGCACGCTTCGCGCCCTGGGCGCGATCGTCATCGTGGTGGAGACAGACCCGGTGCGCGCCCTCGAGGCGGCGTTCGAGGGCATGCAGGTCACCACGATCGACCGGGCCGCCGAGCGTGCCGACACGCTGATCACCGTGACCGGCCACCCTGGTGTCATCCGCCGGGAGCAGCTCCTGCGACTCAAGGACGGCGCGATGCTCGGGAACATGGGGCACTTCGCCACCGAGATCGATGTCGACGCACTGCGGGACATCGCGACCGGATCTCGCCACGTGAACACGCACGTGGAGGAGTTCGACCTGCCCAATGGCCGTCGCGTCCACCTCCTCGCCCGGGGCGAAATGCTCAACCTCACGGCCGCGACCGGTCACCAGATCGAGGTCATGGACCTGGGATTCGCCCTCCAGGCGCACGCGATGCGCATCCTGGCCCAGGATCCCGGCGCCTTCACGCAGGGCTACCAGGCCGTCCCCGACGCGGTGAACCGGGCCATCGCCGAGCACGGCCTGCGCACGCTCTCGAGC
This sequence comes from uncultured Chloroflexia bacterium, assembly GCA_963713975.1. Lineage (GTDB taxonomy): Bacteria > Chloroflexota > Limnocylindria > Limnocylindrales > CSP1-4 > CAIXZV01. Next base: position 1,662,031 of record OY970218.1, on the reverse strand, counting down.
GTGGACCTGGACTAGGCGCTCGCCGGCGCCCAGTGCCGATCAGACGCCGGGCTCGGCCTCCACGCGCCCGGCCACGATCGCGGCCGTGAAGGCCGTGTAATCACGCTCGTTCTGGTCCGCGTAGGCGGCCGCGAAGTCGCCGATGGCGCGGTCGAAGGCATCGTCACCGCCCAGGTAGCCAGCGATCTCGGCGGGCTGACCGGATCGGGCGTGGCCGCGTGCCAGAGCCCAGGCGCACAGCTCGCCCCATGCCACCAGGTCCTCCAGGGTCATGACGTCGACGACGGCTCCACCCTTCTGGTCCTGGAGCTGGCGGACATACCAGTGCCGGCCCTGCCCGCCCACGGTCCAGCCCAGCAGGATGTCGCTGGCCGCCTGGAGCCGGCGCTGCCCGGCAACGACGCGTGCTCCGTGCGACGGCAGGGGGCTCGGCGTCAGGAACCGCTCGAGCACCGACGCCTCGGCCTGCTTGACCTGCAGGAACAGCGGGTCGGTGTCGTCCGCCATGAGGAGGCCGATGAAGGCACCCAGCCCCACGCTGCCGACCCCCACGACCTTGAGCGCGGCGTCGACCAGCTCATAGCGATCGAGGAGCACCCGCCGGTCCTCGGTCACGGTGTCGTGATAGCTGGCCAGCGCGCCACCGATCAGCTCCTGGGTAGCCTCGGCGGGATGCGTGACCACCGGCGGGTGGTCGACGATGCTGCGATGTCCATCAGCGTCAACCGCCGTGAGCTTCGGCAGCTCGTGGAGGGCGTCGTGGTGGCGGGCCGACCTCACCGTCTCCTGAAGGAAGGGCCTGGCGCGCCTGTCGACGTAGGCGAGGATCCCGTCGACATCGACCCGGTCGTAGTAGACGTCGATCGCCCGCATCCCCGCGTAGGCAGTCATCCGGTCGCAATAGGCACGAACCGTGCGGTGGACGGTGTGCCGGGCGGCATGCTCGTCGAAGCCGCGCGACCGGCAGGCGACGACCAGGCTCGCGGCCAGGCGCTTGACGTCCCATTCGAAGGGACCGTGCAGGGTCTCGTCGAAGTCGTTGATGTCGAAGACGAGGTTCCGCTCCGGCGACGCGAACAGGCCGAAGTTCGAGAGGTGGGCGTCGCCGCAGAGCTGGACGACGACGCCGCTGGCGGGCGTGCCGGCGAGATCCGCGGCCATCGACAGGGCCGCCCCCCGGTAGTACGTGAGGGGCGAGACCGCCATGCGACCGTGGCGAACCGGGACAAGGGCCGGGATTCGGGTCGTGGCCTGCTCGATGAGGAGTGCGACCGGGTCTGGACGATCCAGACCCGGCTTCCACGCCGCGTGCAGGGCGAGCGGAACCCGGGCCCGGGCAGCCTCACCGGCTGCCCGGCGCTCGTCCTGCGACGGCAGCGGAGACACGAGTTCGCTCAGCCGTCGGCCGGTGCCGGGCTCGGGGCCGGAGCGGCAGCCGCATCGCCGGAAGCACGGTAGGCCGCGACCATGTCGGCCGCGGTGAGGAAGATCCGGTCGGCCCCGATCACCTCGGTCAGGCCGTAGGCGTCGAGCTGCCCGCGGACCTTCGGGTCGAGATCGCACATGGCGAACGTGACCCCGGTCCGGGCGAGCTCCTCTTGGACCTGGCGGATCGTGTCGGCGCCCGAGAAGTCCACGTCGCCGATCACCGTGCCGGAGACGCCCAGCCAGCGGAGTGGCGTCTCGGCGCCCTCGACCACGTCCATGATCTCCTCGGTGAAGCGGGAACCGTTCGCGTAGTAGAGGCTGGCCCCGAACCGGTACATGACCAGGCCCGGCAGTGCCTCGGTCCGGTCCGCGAGAGCCACGGGGCCCGGGGAACCGTCCGCCGCCAGGGCCAGGAGCGTGTCGTACGGGTGGTAGCTGTGGTAGATGTGCTCCAGGATCGACAGCCCGATCGCGATGATGATCCCCTGCTCCACGCCGATGACGACGACGATCGCCGCGGTCGCGAACGCGACGGCGAACTCGCCCGGTCGGACGTGCAGGATCGCGGCCATCCCGCGGTAGTCGATCAGCCGCAGGCCGATCAGGAACACCACGGCCGCGAGGACCGCGTTGGGCATGTAGGCAAGGGGACCGGTGAGGAACAGCAGGACGAACGCCACGACCGCGCCCGCGGTGAGCTGCGAGATCTGGCTGCGTCCGCCGCCGCTATCGACCATCTCGGTCTTGGTGGGGCTGCCGTTGACCACGAAGGTGCCGGTGATGCCGGCCCCGATGTTGGCCATGCCGAGGCCGACGAGGTCGACGTTCTCGTTGAAGCTGTCGCCGTACTTCATGGCGTAGGCACGCGACGTGGCCGCGCTCTGGGCCAGGATGACGATCACCAGCGAGACGACCGTCGGCAGCAGGGCCACGATGTTCGCCTGGGTGATGACCTCGGTCGGCAGGCTGAGCGAAGGCAGTCCGCCGGGCACCGTGCCGAGCACGGTCACGCCGTCGGCCTGGAGGTCGAGCGCGTAGCTGGCGACAATGGCGCCGACCACCGCGATCAGCGCCCCGGGGATGGCCTTGTTGACCTTGCCCAGTCCGATGATGACCGCGAGGACGGAGACGGAGACGATGAGCGTCGGGACGTTGGTCTCGGTGGGGATCAGCTGGATCGTCTCGATGAACTTCTGGATCGTCCCGCCACTCTGGCTGCCGATCCCGAACATGCCGCCGACCTGACCCATGGCGACCTGGATGCCCACACCGGTGAGGAACCCGATCAGCACGCTCCGCGAGAGGAAGTTTGCAATGAACCCGAGCCTCAGCAGTCGCGCGGCAATGAGCAGCACCGCGCACATGAGCGCGGCCAGCGAGGTCATGTCGACGTACTCGGTGGACCCGGAGACCTGGCCCATTGCCACGAGCCCGGTGGCGAGGATCGCGGCCGACGCCGAATCCGCACCCACCACCAGGTGGCGCGACGAGCCGAAGAGGGCGAAGAACAGGACCGGCAGGAGCAGGGTGTACAGGCCGGTGATCACTGGCGTGCCGGCGATCTTGGTGTAGCCCATCACCTCGGGGATCGCCAAGGCGGCAAGGGTGGCACCGGCGATCACATCGGTCGGCAGTCGCGCCGAATCGAACGGCAGCAGGCCGCCCAGGAACATCGATGGACGCCGCTTCGCCCGTGTCGTCGCCGCTGCCATGCCTCGCCACCCTCCCCTGATCGGACGCTTGAATGAGAGCGGCCATGGTAGGCCATTGGTGCAGTCGTTCGTCGCCCGAAGTGGGCGATCCTCGCAATGGACGCCCGCGGGCGTTGGTCAGCCGGCCCGGCAGCCGCCACCAGACCAGGGCTCCGCGCACCAGGCCGCCCCGTGTGACAATGCCGCGATGCTCAGCCCCGTCACCGGTGGGTCCCGCCAGCGGGGCGCCCTGCTCCTTGTCGACATCACCGGCTACACGGCCTTCCTGCAGGGCGTGGCGGAGGCGCACCGAGCGCTGATCGTCGACGCCGATGAGCCACCCAACGCGTACGCGGTGCTGTCGCACCTCCTCGACACGATGGTGGTGGCGATCGCGCCCACCTTCCGGCTCGCCAAGTTCGAGGGCGACGCGATCTTCGCGGTCGCCAGCGAAGCCCTGCCGGAGGGGGCCGAGGTGCTCGACTGTCTCAGGGCCTGCTACGCGTCCTTCCGCGAGCGGTTGGCCGCTACGGGCGCAGAGTGGACGTGCACGTGCACGGCCTGCGCGCGCATCGAGCGCCTGGATCTCAAGTTCGTCCTCCACCACGGGGACTACGTGGCCCAATCGATCGCCGGCCGCGAGGAGCTGCTGGGGCCGGACATCAACATCGTCCACCGGTTGCTCAAGAACCACGCGCGCGAGGTCATCGGGCAACGGCCGTACGCCCTCGTGACGGACGCCGCCGCGAGGGCCCTCGGGGTTCCGACAGGCGAGATGGTCGCGGCCGAGGAGACGTACACCGACACGCCCCCGATCGCGGTGCACATCCTCGCCCTGGGCTGACCAGCACCCGCCCGGGCGCTGGGTCCGACGATCAGGAGACGGCCTGCCAGGCCAGACTCAGATCTCGGCTTCCGCCTCGGCCCCGATCTCCTCGGCTGCGAGGACGACCGCTATGGCCTCCTCGACAAACGGGCCGAGCCTGGACGTGATCTCGAGGCGGGTCTGCCGGAACGCGGCCAGCCGCCCCTCGTCGGTGCCGTCCACGTCATTGGGGTCGTCGGGGCCCCAGTGGGGGGCGTTCGTTGAGCCCGGGGAACACCGGGCACGTCTCGCGAGCGTGCTCGAAGACGGTGATCACGTCGTCGAAGCGCGGGTCCAGGAACTCCGCGATCGACTCGCTGCGGGCGGCAGACCAGTCGATGCCGACCTCGGCGCGAGCCCGAATCGCGTACGGGTTGACCCTCTTCGCCACCGTTCCGGCGGTGCGGACCTCGAAATCGGGGCCACCCTCGCGGGCCAGCAGCAGGCTCGGCATGCTGGCTGCGGCCGAGTTGTGGGTGCACGCGAACAGGACGCTGATGGGGCGCTCGGTCAAGGTCGATACCTCCCGGGCCCTGCCTCGGGTGGTCAGACCTTGACGCGGTCCAGCAGCGTGGCGAGGTAGCGCGAACGGAACTGCCGTGTGGCGAGCACCTGCTTGGTCGGCGGCAACTTCAGGATCACGCCCAGGATCGCCGCCATCGCCCGGTGGCTTGCCAGCGCCTGGTTGTCGAAGATGCAGTCCTGGAGCTTCCCGCGCTCGATGGCCATCAGGATCGTCCGGTGGAGCGAGTCGACGGGCGTGACCACGCGCTCCGGCCGTGCCTCCAGCCACAGGCCGCCGCTGAGGCAGACACGGGCGCACATACCACAGCCGAGGCAGATGTCGGCGTCCAGCTCCGCCCGGCGCTTGCGTGGCTTGTGGGGGTCGTTCGCGGAGACGAGGGTCATGGCCACCACGGGGCAGGCGTCCACGCACTTGCCGCAGCCGTTGCAGGTGGCCGCGTCGACGCGCGGCAGGTAGTTCGTGGTGTGGACGGGGTCGAGACGCCCGAACCGGCGTTGCGCGATCATCGCCTCGCAGCAGCATCCGCAGCAGTTGCAGATGAAGGCGACGTCGCGCTGGACGTTCTCGCCGAACTGGACGAGACGGTTGTCGTAGGCCTCGGCCAGAAGGTCCATGCCCTCGGCCCTGTCCACGCGACGGGCGTAGCCGTGCCGGATCAGGGCGTCGGCCGTACCGCCGAAGGTCATGCAGATGTTCATGGGTGCCTTGCACGCCTTGCCCACGTGCTCCGCCTTGTGCCGGCAGTAGCAGACGCCGACGCCCATGTGCTCCGCGGTCCCGATGACCTCGCTCGCCCGCTCGTAGTCCAGGACCTGCATGACGCCGTCGCGGGCCGGGCCGCCACCTGGAGTGGCGCTGCCGTCTCGCGGCCCGGCGTCCGCAAGGGCCCGTTCGTTGACGAACACGCGGCCCAGCTGCGTCTGCCCGCGGGTGAAGAGGGCAAGGATGAAGTCATCCTCGACGGTGATGTACTGCTGGAACAGCTCCGCCAGCAGGTGCTGGTCGATGTCGTCCCGCACCCGCATCATCGAGAACTCGAAGAAGCCGGCCATCGGCGGGGGGAGCATGTAGAGGGTCCCGCGCGGACCTTCGACGTCGAGCAGGATCGCGCGCGACGCCAGGTCCTCGAGCACCCTGCGCGCCTCGGCCTCGCGGACGCCCCAGATCCGTGCCGCCCGGCGAACGGTGACCGGACGGACGGGCAGCCGTGCAACCAGGCCGGCCTCGCGTTCCGTGAACAGGAGGGCCAGGATCCGGTACAGGAGGTCGGAGGGCGGTGCCCCCTGGGGCATCCGGTTCAGACGGTCGGTGAGCGCACCGTACGCGCCGCGTGATGTCGCATGGGCCATCGGACCACCCCTCGACGTTGCCTGCCGAGGTCATGGTCGGGGCGCAGGCCGATGCGTGCCTAGGGCGATTCCGCCACCCTCAGGCCGGGCCGTCCGTCACCCGCGAGGGCGTGCCGTCGTGGTCGGCAGACGCGACGGACGCCTAGTAGCGGCGCCGGGGCCCGGTCTCTTCCTTGCTGGGCTTCGGCTCACGACCCGGGCGGGGCGGTCGGGGTGCCGTTCCGGGAGCCATGTCCGGTTGCGGCGGAAGCGGGCCACGGGCACGCGCAGCGGCGACTGCGGCTGCGAACTCGGCGGCGACCGGGGCCGGGATGCTGGCCTCCCAGGCGCGCTGGATCTCGCTCATGCGCACGGACTCGGCGGCGCGGCGCTCGCGCTCAGCCCTCGAATGCTTGGTCATCTGGCCTCGATCTCGCTCTACCGTGGAATTCCGCTCTGTACCGTGCATCGGCCCGGGCGTGTGATGGTACGCGCGATGCCGCCATGACGCGAGCCCGGGTGCTCCTCCCCGGGTCGTGGACCACCTCGGGCACGGCGCATCCGTGCGCGTCCGACGCGCGGGCCTCGGCCGCGCCCGGTGCCGCTCCCGGTCCCGCTGCCCGCCCGCTGTCCGCTGCCGGTGCCGCTGCCCTGTGATCACTCCTGGTGCTATCACCGCCCTGATCGGCCGATCCAACCCCTGCACGGCCGTCCAAGGGCCCCGATGATCACCACCGGTTATGCCGGCGTGCCCAAGGGCCCGTGTGCGGCGCGTTCAGCTGGCGTCCAGCACTGCCCGTGATCGCCGGGTGTCCGGCACAGCACGAGGGGCCCGGCACGAGGACCCGGCGCCACGCTCCGGCCCGGGACCGGCGATCCAGGCCCCCCGCCTCGCGGCGCGGTGCCCGGCAAACCGCCGGCTACTCGGAACACGTCGTGTACGTGCCTGCCGCTATCGGGCTATCCTCTCCGCTCCGGCGCGGAGCTCCTGCGCCCGGTCGTACCCGCTCCCCCAGGGCGGCGGCCAATCCGCCTGAGAGGCCCCCGTGACCACTCCGCCCGTGGCAACCCCCCGGCCCGACACCCTGACCGGCTTGCTCGAACGCGCCGTAGCGAGAGCTGGCGATGCACCCTTCCTGGGCGTCCGATCCTCCAGCACGCGCGAGGTCTCGCTGACGATGGCCGAGTTCGGGCGGGCCGTGTCGAACGCAGCCGCACGTCTTGCCGCCGCAGTCGCGCCGCGCGAGCGCGTCCTTGTGCAGGGGGCGCCGGGACCCGGGTTCGCGGCCGCGCTGTTCGCCGCGGGCCGGGCGGACGTGGTCCTCGTCCCACTGGACGTGCGGATGACGGCGGAGACCATCGACCGCATCGCCGCGCTGACCAAGCCCTCCGCGATCCTGCTGGGCACGGGCTCGACGCTGGAGCCGATCACCCTGCCGCGGCTGGCGGCGCTTCCCGTCATCGACCTGGACGACGTGGCGAGCCCGGCCCCACCGGAGGCGGTGGCCGCTCTGGCGGCGCGGCAGCCCGCGGACCCCGCCCAGCCCATCGAGATCCTGTGCACCTCGGGCTCGACCGGCAACCCCAAGGGCGTGACCGTCACCCAGTCGATGCTGCTGGCCTCGACGGAGCGCTGCCTGGCGACGATCCCGGCCGGGGGCAACCGCTTCGTCTCGATCCTGCCGCTGTCGCACATCATGGAGCAGGTGGCCGGCCTCATCTACGCGGTGGCTGCCGAGGCGGAGACCGAGTACATCACCACTCTCCGGCCGGATGTCATCGCCGCATCGATCCAGGGGCACCGGGCGACCGCCCTGGTCGTCGTGCCGCAGGTTCTGGAGCTCCTGTTCGGGGCGATCCGGCGCGAGGCGGACCGGGCCGGCAGCGGGGCGACCTTCCGGCGAGCGCTCAAGGTCGCTCCATACCTGCCCATCCCGCTCAGGCGGCGCCTGTTCAAGAAGGTGCACGCGGCGCTGGGCGGCGAGCTGAGGCTCGTGCTGTGCTCCGCCGCGTACCTGTCGCCGGCCCTGCAGCGGAGCTGGGAGGCGCTCGGCATCGCCGTGATCCAGGGCTACGGCTCCACCGAGGCTGGCCTGGTTGCCACCAACTACCGTGACCGCGCACCGGCCGACCGGGTGGGCTGGACCGAGCCGCCGCTCGAGCTCCGCGTGGAGCCGGACGGCGAGGTCGTCGTCCGTGGACCGTCCGTCTTCGCAGGCTACTGGGAGGACCCGGTCTCGACGGCCGCCGCGTTCACGGCCGACGGCTGGTACCGGACCGGCGACTACGGGGAGGTCGACGCCACCGGCTCCCTGCGCCTCGTCGGCAGGACCCGCTCGCTCATTGCCCTCCCCAACGGCATGAACGTGCATCCCGAAGACGTGGAGGCGGCGCTGATGGCCGAGGGTATCGTGGAGCCGGTGGTGTACGACTCGGGAGACGGACGCATCGCGCTCGCCTACCGGACCGATGTCACCTTCGCGGATCCGGTGGACGATGAGGCTGCTGCGGTTGCCACGGCGGTCCGTGCGGCCAACAAGAACCTCGCCCAGCACCAGCGGGTCGTCTCACAGGCGCCGTTCCCGGAACCCGACTTTCCCAGGACGCATACGCGCAAGGTCCAGCGCAGCGTGGTTGCAGCGCGCATGATGGATATCCAGCCGGCGGCCTGAACCCAAGCGCCGGCTCGGAGCGGGAGACAGCATGGGCATCGAGGTCGCCAAGGAAGGGCACGTCGTCACCATCACGCTCGCGAACGGCTCGGTGAACCCGATCACGCCAGCCATGCACCGCGAGCTGCATGCGGCCATGTCCGACTTCCTGGCCGACCCCGACCTGCGCGTGGGCATCCTGACCGGCGCCGGGGAACGGGCCTTCTCGGCCGGCGACGACATCAAGGCCGAGGTGGAGGGTTCCGGCGACACGGTCACAGACCTGCTGGGGGCGATGAGCTCTGGCCCGGGGCGGCCCGGCCAGGACGAGCCCCCCGGCTGGGATCCGGCCGATGCCGTCCTGCGCATGGAGCGGACCAAGCCGATGATCGGTGCCGTGCGGGGCTGGTGCCTGGGCCGCGCCCTGTTCTACCTGCTGCGCCTGACCGACATCCGCGTCGCCGCGCCGGATGCCCGCTTCGGCCTCCCTGAGATCGCCTACGGGATGGGCGGACTGGGCGGAGCGATGCGCCTGTCCCACCACCTGCCGCCGGTCATCGCCTGGGAGATGGCCCTCACCGGGGAGCCGATCGATGCGGACGAGGCACTCCGGGTGCACCTCGTCAACCGCGTGGTCCTCGCCGTCGACCTCATGGCCGAGGCGAACCGCCTGGCGGGGCTCATCGCGCGCCACCCGCCGCTTGGCGTCCGCACGGAGATCGAGGCCCTTCGCCGCTCCGAGGACCTCGATGCGGACGACGCCTACGCCCTGGGCTCGCACCTCTACCGCCTCCAGCGCCTCGCGCTCGGCGAGTCGGACGTCCAGGACCGGTTCCTGTACAAGCGATGACGACCCGCGAGACGGCGGCGACCGCCCGGGAGCGAGCCCGCGACCTGTTCCTCGACGACGCCAACACCTACGGTTGCGCGGAGACGACGTTCCTCGTCCTCGCCGAAGCGTTCGGACTGCCGGAGCCCGACGACACATCAGCCGCGATGGCGCTCAACGGCGGCGTGGCGTACAGCGGGTCCATGTGCGGCGCCGTCACCGGCGCCGCCCTCGCGGTGGGCCGGCTCGCGGGATCGAGGGTCGAGGGTCATAGCGATGCCAAGCGCGTTGCCAGGGTGCTGACGGCCGATCTGCTGGCGGCGTTCGAGACGGAGTTCGGCTCGTCGTCGTGCCGGCTGCTCACCGGCGCGGACCTCCGGACGGAGGCCGGCCACCGGGCGTTCATCGAGGGCGGCACATGGCGGCAAGGCTGCATGCACCAGATCGAGATGGCGGTTGCCCGCATGGCCCCCCTCGCGGAACCGACCACATGGGACGAGACCGTCGACCGGATGATCGAGCGCCCGTGACGCAGGCGGGCCAGGGGTGGATCCGCGGACCTGGTGCCGGGCGCACGGCGAGGGGTCGGGCCGACCGGTCGGCCCACGTCCACGGGCCACCGGTCCCGGCTTCCAGAGGGTCCCGCGGGTGCTGCAACGCGACTGATGGCCCCTTCCTCCGTGGGGGGGCGAGGCGCCACAGTGTCATGGCCTCCCAGCGTGCGGGAGGTGCAAGCCTGCAACGGACACGAGGGACTGGTGAGGAACAACGGACCGGCCGGGGCCGGGAGCAAGCTCGAGGTGCTGCTCGCCATCTTCGACTTCCCCATGCTCGTCGCCGGGTACCGAGCCGTCATCGACTCCGAGCTGGACATGCGCGTGGCCGGGATCGTCGAGAGCAATGACGAGATCCCGGCAGCCATTGCGAGCACGCCGGCCGACGTGGTCGTCGCGGAATGCCTCCCTTTCGGCGCACCGGGCTGTGGCACGTTCCAGGCCATCGAGGACATCCGGGCAGCCTCCCCCGACAAGCGGATCCTGGCCCTCGAATGCCGTGGCGGAACGGAGCAGTTCAGCCTCGCCCTCAAGGCCGGTGCGGACGGGTTCCTCAGCCGTGAGGCCGAACCGTCAGACCTGGTCGCGGCGATCCGCGCCGTCAGTCGTGGCCAGACGTATGTGTCTCCGGCGATCGTGACCCGCATGGTCAACACGTACGTGCTGCGCACGCCGGACGCGCCCGTGGAGGACGTCTACGCGAGCCTCACGGAACGCGAGAGGGAGGTCCTGCTCCTCGCCGCGGTCGGCCACACGAACCGCGAGATCGCGAAGGTGTTCCACCTGTCGGAGCAGACGGTGCACAACTACCGCGCGAACGTCATGGAGAAGCTGGGCTTCCACGATCGCGTGGAGCTGCTCAAGTTCGCGATCCGCCGCGGGATCATCTCGGTCGCCGACCTCTAGTCACCGACCTCCCGGAGCATCCGCGGGACGGGGAACGCGGTTCGGCCCAGGGCACGTTCGCTGGCTCGATCCGGGGCTCAGCCGCCTCCGTCGATGGCCGCGAGCACCTTCGCCACGTCCAGCACGCCGCTGAAGCGGGCGACCTCCTTCCCGCCCTTGAGGACGACGATCGAGGGCCCGGCCTCCAGGCCGATGGTCTGGCCTGTCGCCGTCTCGTCCGTCACCGCCCGCGCCAGCGCGGTGTCGACCAGGCAGGCATCCATGGCCTTGACGTCGAGGCCCAGCTGGGAGGCGAGGCGCACGATGTTGTCGGCCGTGTAGATCCCAGCATCCGCGCCCTGCGCCGACACCGAGAGGATGTCGTTGACGAACCAGGCCGGACCACCCTGGGCGGCCGTACAGCGGACGGCCTGCCCGGCGATGACCGACTGGTCCCCCAGCTGGGCGAGATCGCGCAGCTCCAGTCGAACCTTTCCCTCCGCCACACGCGTTCGCAGCTCGGGCCCGAGATCCTCGGCGACCGCGGCGGAGTCGGTGGACTGGTAGTCCATCCACAACTGCACCGTGACTGGTGCGGCCGCATCGCCGGCCTCGCGCCCGCTGGTGGCGGTTCCCGACCAGGGATCGGTCGCCGGCTTCGCCGTCGGCAGCGGGGCCGGTGTGGCGCCTGCGACCGCAGCATCGATGGCGGCCGTCAGCCTGGACATGTCCGGCACGCCCGTGAAGCGGTTGCCGTTGACGTCGATGGTCGGTGTCGACTCGATGCCCGTCCTGAACCCGGCAGCCATATCGTCGAGAACCTCGACCATCACGGACCGGTCGTCCATGCAGGCATTGAGCGTCTCGGGGTCGAGCCCGATCGACGCACCCACCTCCAGCAGCCGCGCCCGGGCAAACGCACCCTGGTTCTCGCCGCCCTGGGCGGCGTTGACGGCGTCGTGCATCGGCCAGTACTTGCCCTCACGCCCGGCGCAGCGCACCGCGATGGCCGCCGCCGTGGATTCCGGGCCGAGGAAGGCGTAGTCGTGGTGGACCAGGGCCACGGTGCCGTCCGCGATCAGCGGCTCCAGCTGGGGAATGGTCTCCTGCACGAACTTGGCACAGAACGGGCACTGGTAGTCGGCCCAGTAGTCGATGACCACCTTGGCGTTCGCGCTGCCCAGGCGATTGCCCTCGGACTCGAGTGCCGGCGGAGCCGATGCGATCGGCGTGGGCACCAGGGCGGAGGGGTCCACCGTCGCCACGGGGACGGCGGCAGTGCCATCGCCTGCGGGCGCCGTCGCGCGACCCACTGCGAGTCCTCCACCGAACGCGAGGGCCACGATCAGGGCCATGAGCCCACCGACGGCGACCCGGTTCGAGCGTCGAGCGCTGCCACCCGGAGGGGCCGGGGCGGGCTCAACCGGGGCTGGCTCGGTGAAGTCGTCGAAGGCGGGCTCTTCCGCGAGAGTCGACTCGATGGAGCCGTCCGCGGTGGCGGACGCGGCGTTGGGGTCGAAGGGGGGCTCGTTCACCCAGCCATGGTGGGGTATGTGGCCATTCGCCGCAAAGACCGGCCGGGCATGCCCGCCGCATGTGCCCGCGAGGCATCGTGGGGCCGTGGGCGGGGCCAGAACGGTGACGGACGGGCGATCGCCGGCCCGTCCACGCCCTCACTGGCCGGCTCCTGTCGTGCGGCATGACCCCCTGTCCGGCCGGCGGTAGTACCCACCTGCCGACCGATAGGACCATCGGCGGCTCGAGGACACGATCCCTGGTGCGCCGGCGCACATTCTCCGTTCCCGCAGGACCACCGGGTAGGTGTTTCGGGCCAGAGCGGCAGGTATTCCTTACCTACGGCATTGCATGCCGGTGGACCACGATGGCAGGAACCAAGGACATGCCGATCTCGACCGGAGAGCCCGTGGCGGCCGACGCGTCGCGCGCGACGGCGCGGATGTGCGCGCCCACGCTCGTGCCGGCCCGGGTGATGGCCCTCCGACGGAGGGTCACATGCGCCTGACCCTCGCCCGGGGCGCGCCCAGCGCCGACCGGCTTCACCTGACGGTCCCGCGACGCACGGCCGTCCTGGGCGCGTACACGGCGGTGACGATCATCGCCGGCTTCGCGTTGCTCGCCGCGTCCGTTGCGCTCGCGCTGGCATCGGAGGCACCGGTGCTCCGCCAGCCGGTCGAGATCCCCGGCCTCGATGCCTCCATCGCCGGTGCGGCGGGCGTCACCGTGTGGATCCTGTTCGCGCTGGCAGGCGGCGCGCGCATCCTGCGGGATCCTGGCGGCCACGCGACCCTCTCGTTCCATCTCCCGTTCATCGCCGCCGCCCTGGTGCTCGGTGGTCCGGTGGCCGGCATCTGGGTGGCCGCCATCGGCACGGTCGACCGGCGCGAGCTGCGGGAGGCACCCTGGTATGGGGTTCTCGCGAACCACGCCGGCCTTGTCCTGGCCGCCCTTGCCGGCGGCCTCGTGCTGGAGGCCGTGCTCGAACTGGCGGGGACGATGGGGCTGGCCGTCGGGCCGGTCAGCTGGCTTCTGGCAGGGATCGCCGGGACGGCCGTGCTTGCCGTCACATCTGCCGCGATCGCCGCGGGCGTGGTCGTGCTGCGTGACGGCATCGGCCCCCGCGACTCCATGGCTCTCCTCGATGGCGCCTTCCGCCGCACCGCCGTCGCCGAGACGCTCCTCGGCTGGCTGTTCGTGGTGGTCTGGGTGTCCGCCGGCTGGTGGGCGCCGGCCCTGCTGACGGTGGTCGTCCTCACGCTATGGCACGCCGCCGCGGATGCTGGCCAGCTGGGCCGCGATGAGCTCACGGGGCTGCTCAACCGCCGTGCGTTCGCGATCCGGGCCGCGCAGGCTGCGGAGCGGGCCCGACGCGGCGTCGACGGGGCCGCCTACCTGTTCCTGGACCTGGACGGCTTCAAGGCCATCAACGACGGACCCCGCAGCCACCTCATCGGCGATCAGGTCCTTCAGGCGGTCGGCGAGCGACTCCGGCGCTCCGTGCGGGTGACGGACGCCGTTGGCCGCCATGGAGGCGACGAGTTCACGGTCCTGTTCACCGGTGTCCGGGACACGGCCGCAGCGGAGCACCTGGCGCAGCGCATCCACGATGTCGTCACGGCGCCGTATGCCACCGACGATGGCGAGAAGGTGGTCGGGGTATCGATCGGCGTGGCGCTGGTTGTGCCCGGCCAACGGGACTTCGAGCCCGATGTCCGCCAGCATGCGGACGCCGCCATGTACCAGGCAAAGGCGCGGGGCGGCGGCATCTGCACCTGGCGGGGGCCCGCCGCAGCCTGACGAAGGCTCGGTCCCGAGGCCACCATCGTGCCGCGTCGCGCGGCGGTTGCGGCTGACCCGCGCCCGCACCGGGCCCGAAACCCGCTCGCAACGGTCCCGGATCGGTTGCTCCGGTAGACTTCCCCGATCCACCCCCTGTGTCCCTTACGAATGGTGATGCCCATGAAGGTCGGCGTCGCCGGGGAGACCGCGCACGGAGAGCGGCGCGTCGCCCTGGTGCCCGAGGGGCTCGGCAAGCTGACAGCGGCCGGGCTCGAGATCCTCGTCGAGGTCGGTGCCGGCGCCGGCGCCATGATCCCGGACCAGGCGTTTGTCGACGCCGGTGCGACGATCGTGAGCGCCCCGGACCTGTATGCCGCCTGCGACGTCATCCTCCGCGTCCAGAAGCCGGATGCTGCTGAGGCTGCCCGGCTGCGACCGGGTCAGGCTGTCGTGGGGCTCCTCACGCCGCTTCTCGACCCGGTCCTGATGCAGACGCTGGCCTCCGCCGGCGTCACCGCGATCAGCCTGGATGCCATCCCGCGGACGCTGTCCCGGGCCCAGACGATGGACGCCCTGTCCTCGCAGGCAAACACGGCCGGCTACAAGGCCGTCCTGATCGCCGCGAACACGTACGGGCGCTATTTCCCGATGCTGACGACGGCCGCCGGGACGGCGAAGCCCGCGAATGTCCTGATCCTGGGCATCGGCGTCGCCGGCCTCCAGGCCATCGGCACCGCGCGCCGGCTGGGTGCCGTCGTCGCCGCCTACGACGTGCGCCCCGAGACCGCCGAGCAGGCCCAGAGCCTCGGCGCCAAGTTCGTCAAGCTCAAGACCTCGATCGACGCCACGGGAGCCGGCGGCTATGCCCGCGAGCTGACCGCGGATGAGCGAGCGGCACAGCAGGCCGAGCTCAACGAGGTCATCGCCAGCCAGGACGTGGTGATCACCACGGCCCAGGTGCCCGGACGGAAGCCGCCGGTCCTCGTGACCGCGGATGCGGTCGGCGCGATGCGCCCCGGGTCCGTGATCGTGGACATGGCAGCCAGCGACCTGGGCGGCAACTGCGAGCTGTCGGTGGCCGGCGAGACGGTGGCCAGCGCCAACGGCGTCACGATCGTCGCCCCGGAGAACCTGCCCGCCTCGATGCCGCTGTCGGCAAGCCAGTTCTACGCCCGCAACATCTCGTCCCTGCTCCTGAACATGGTCAAGGACGGAAGCCTCAACCTCGATTTCGAGGAGGAGGTCACCAAGGCGACCGTGATCACCCACGCCGGTGCGGTCGTGTCTGAGCCCGTCCAGAAGCTCCTGGCCCCGGCCGGAGGCAGCGCATGAACATCGACCTCGCATTCACGATCTTCGTGCTCGCGATCCTGTGCGGGATCGCGGTCATCTCCAAGGTCCCGGCGACCCTCCACACGCCGCTGATGTCGGGCGCCAACTCGATCCACGGGATCGTGCTCGTGGGCGCCATGATCATCGCGGTCACGGCCGACAACCCGGTGGCCTACGTCCTGTCGTTCCTGGCCGTCGCGTTCGCGTCCCTCAACGTCGTCGGCGGCTACGTCGTCACCGACCGGATGCTCCAGATGTTCCGGCGCAAGCCGGCGACACCCAAGGCCGACGAGGCGGAGGGCTAGCCGTGACCATGGACGCCGCCGTCATCGATCCCATCGTCCGCCTCGTCTGGCTCGCCAGCGCCGTAGCGTTCGTGATCGGCCTCAGCCGCATGAACTCACCCGCCACGGCCCGCCAGGGCAACCTCATCTCCGCGGGCGGCATGGCCCTCGCCATCGCCGCCACCGCGTTCTGGCTGCTGGTGCTGCCGCCGACAGGTTCGTTCAACCCCATCGGGTGGGTGCTCATCCTCCTCGGCATCGCCGTGGGTGGTGGCTACGGCCTCTACTCCGCCCGCACAGTGAAGATGACCGCGATGCCACAGTTGGTATCGCTGTTCAACGCGGTCGGTGGCGGCGCGGCCGCCCTCATCGCCATCGACGAGTACCTGCGCCACGCAGGCACCCCAGGGCTCCAGTACAACGTTGCCACCGTGCTCGACATCGTGATCGGCTCGGTCACCTTCACCGGTTCGCTGATCGCGTCCGGGAAGCTGATGGGCCTCAAGATCACCCCGTCACGGCCGGTGATGATCCCGGGCGGGCGACTGGTGACGGCAGCCCTGGCCTTCGTCGTGGTGGCAGGTGCCCTGTACCTGTTCGCCGGCAACTACAGCCTGGCCGTGATGATCGCGATCCTCGCCGCGGCCCTGGTCTTCGGGGTCACGATGACGCTGCCCATCGGCGGCGCCGACATGCCGGTCGTGATCAGCCTGCTCAACTCGTTCACGGGCACCGCAGTCGCGATGGCAGGCTTCGTCCTGAACAACCCGCTGCTGATCATCGCCGGTGCCCTCGTTGGCGCCTCCGGCGCGATCCTGACCAAGCTTATGGCCGACGCCATGAATCGCTCCGTCATGAACATCATGCTCGGTGGGTTCGGCGGTGGCGACAGCTCCGAGGCAGCCGTCGATGGACCCGGCGGCTCCGTCCGCGAGGTGTCCATGGACGACGCGGCGATCCAGCTGGCCTACGCGTCCTCCGTCATCGTGGTCCCGGGCTACGGCCTTGCGGTCGCCCAGGCCCAGCACGGCGTGCGCGAGCTTGCGGAGCTCCTGGAGTCGCGGGGCGTCAGCGTCAGCTATGCGATCCACCCGGTGGCCGGCCGCATGCCGGGGCACATGAACGTACTCCTGGCGGAGGCCAACGTCCCCTATCCCCAGCTCAAGGAGATGGAGGACGTCAACCCGGAGTTCGACCGCTGTGACGTGGCCCTGGTCATCGGTGCCAACGACGTCACGAACCCGGCGGCCCGCCGCCCGGGCTCGCCCGTGTCGGGCATGCCGATCCTGGACGTGGACCACGCCAGGAACATCATCGTGATGAAGCGCTCGATGGGGCGCGGGTACGCGGGCATCGACAACGAGCTCTACACGAACCCCAAGACCGGGATGCTGTTCGCGGATGCGAAGGCGGGCCTGACCGAGCTGATCAGCGCGGTGAAGGCGCTCTAGCGCCTGGTTCCTCGCACATTCACAGCGGCCCCGGCGGCGACGCCGGGGCCGCTGGATTCCGTGGGTCTGACGCCGTGCGTGTCGGCGCTGCCCGACGCCGTGGGCGCGAAGCTGCCCGACGCCGTGGGCGCGAAGCACCCATTCGTCCGCGGCTGACCTCAGCGTGCGTGTCGCGCACGACGACGACCGACGCTGGTCCCGGATGACCTCCGAGAGCATCTTCGCCGTGCAGAGCGCGCACGGCCGCGGCATCAGGCACCAGAATCCGTGCGTCCCGCGCACGTGGGTCGGGGCGCCTGGGCGGGGTAGCGGACCGCCGGCATCGCCCACGCGGCGTCGACTTCGGGCATACGCTGGTCTCATGCCCCGGAAGCCCAAGCTGCCCCCAGCCGCACCGTTCGCGCCCGCCCCTTGGCCGCGTCCGGTCAAGATCTCGTTCATCGGCTCCCATGGAATCCGCAAGACGAGCGCGCTGCTCGCGTTCGCCGCAGAGGTCCAGAGAGCCGGCCGATCGGTGGAGCTGGGCCGTGAGGTCGTGCGCGACAACCCCCTGGGGATCAACGAGGGCGCCACCGGCGAGGCGCAGCTGTGGGTGCTGGTCACGCAGATCCGCCAGGAGCTGGAGCTGGCCCGCAAGGCGGATGTCCTGGTCACGGATCGCGGCGTGATGGACAACTACGCCTACTACCTGCGGTCGTGCGGCGGCACCGATGCCTTCGACGCCGGGCCCCTCGTCCGCCGCTGGTCACAGACCTACGACCTGGTCGTCCGCCTGCTCCCGGACGTGGCCCTCCAGGCCGACGGCGTCAGGTCCACGAGCGACGCCTTCCGCGACGAGATCGAGGCCATCCTCGACCGCGTCCTGCCCGACTTGGTGCCCGACGGGCGGCTGGTCACGCTCCGGGCCTCAGGGATCACGAGCCGCTTCGACTGGTTCGGGGTTCTGGAGCGGCTTGCTGAGGTCACCGGAGCGACCGTCACCGCACCCGATCTGTGGCGGTAGGGATGGGCGTCGCACCGGAGCCCGACGGCGACCCGCTCGCCACGTCCTACCTGGAGGCCGGTACGGTCGAGTGGGCGGTGGGGATCGCGGACCCGCTCGAACGGAACGCCGCGATCACCCGCGGGTACCACGCCCTGTCCGAGGCGATGGCGACGATCCTTGGCCGGGACCAGGCCAACTGGCTCACGTTCGGGCAATGGGCGAGCGCGGAGGCACGCCGGTCGATCTCGGCGGAGGCGGTGCCCGCACCCCTGCGGCGCCTCTTGGGCGACGGCGTGACCCGGGCCGTTGCCGACGGCAACGCCGCGATCTTCCGCGACGTCGCGCCGCCGTTCGTCCGGTTCGTGCGTGCCATGGCGCCATTGGCGGCGATCCCTCTGGATCCGGATGCCGTCCGCGACGCCCTGGCGACACTGTGCGCCCATCCCCAGCTCGCCTCGAGCCCGGACCTCATCCGGGCGTTCACAGCGTACGCGGACGCCCTGGTGCTGGAGCGGGGACCGGGCCGGGCCTCACCTGACGCCTCAGGGCGCCGCGCCCAGCGCATCTTCGTGGCCAACGTGTCGATCGGAGCCCACGAACAGGTGATTGCAGACCCCTATGTGCGGGCAGCAATCCCCGGCCGGTGGATCGTCGCCATCGCCGCCACGAGTCACATGGGGATCCACATCCCGGAGGGCGTCCTGGAGCTGGATCGGGATGTTCCGCCGCCCGCCTACCTGGGCGGCCTGCCGTTCCCGCCCGACCTCATGACCCTGGCGGACGAAGAGGCACTGGCACTGGCCGTGCGTTTCGGGCAGGACCTGACGTCCGCCATCGACAGCGACGCGCCCGACTGGGAGTCGTACCAGGAGCGGATGGGGTTCATCTTCACCCTGCTCCGGGCCCACCAGGCCGACCCGGCGCTGTTCGATCTCCCGCCGGGGACGCCTGTCGCCTGACGGCGACTCACCAGGCCTCGGCAGGAGTCTCCCGGGCGGGCACGAGGAGCGTCAGCAACGTCAGGACGCCCGACGCCGGGTCGATCACGACCTTGAGCTCGAGGCGTCCCCGCTCGCCCTCGATCTCGAACGTGGACGATCCCGATCCGTCGCCGTCGATCGGCAGGCCGAGCCGCAACACCCCAAAGCGGGCACCGGCGGCCCGGAGGGACGACACCACGGCCGCCGGGTCCACCGTCTCGCTGACGATCAGGTCGGATGGCCACACCGGTGCAGGATCGGCAGCCAGCGCAATGACTCGCTCCGCCGTACCAAGCATGGCCGGCGACGGATCGCCCACCGCCCGGAGGGCCAGCCGCTGGAGGCGCGACACCGGCTCCGGTGTCACGAGGATCGATGCACGCACCCAGCCGCGCTCGCCGCGCAGCCACCAGGTGAGGTCCGCGGGCGACGCTGATCGTGACGACCGCCCCGGGTCCGGGTGGAACGGGCCCAGCTCGGCGGCGATCTTCTCAACCTCCGCTCGCCGCAGATCGCGCGGCTCGTCGAGATCCATGTTCATGGCGAAGGTGGCGTCCGCGATCCCGTCGTCCCAGTGCCGGAGCAGCCCTTCGACAAGTGGGCGAAGCGCCTCGACCGCCGGCGTGGTCACCACCGCGCGGCGCGGAACGGCGTCTGATCTGACGAGCATCGCCAGCATCTCGGTCGCGACCGGGCGGACGGGGGCATACCTCAGGTTCCCGAGGGCGATGACGCCGAGCCCGGTTCCGGGATGCCACGCCATGTGGGAGCCAAAGCCCGGGTAGCCGCCGGAATGGCTCACCACGGTCCCGAGGTCCAGGTCCCGGTGGACAAAGAGGCCGAACCCGTAGCCGCCGGTCTCCACTGCCGGCTCTGTATCGGGAGCGTGGGCTGCCACGACGGTGCCGAACGCGCGCTGCACCTGCTGCATCTCGCGCCGCGTGGCGCGACTGAGCGGGTGGCCGCCCTCCGGGTCGTCACGGGCGGGAAACGCATCGGCAAGTCCGGCGACCCACCGCGCGAGATCCTCCACGGACGAGAAGATCCCGCCCATGGATGCCAGGGCACCGTAGCCGTCCGTTCCCTCGCGCACGAGGGTCGCATCGCGGCGGACATATCCGTGTGCCAGCCGGGCCTCCGGGACATCCTCGGCCAGGTAGGCCGTCGCGGTCATGCCCAATGGCGCGAGGATCCGGTCCTGCACGACCTCCCGGTACTCCCGGCCGGCCACGTTGGTGATCACCCTCCCGAGGATTCCGTAGCCAAGGTTGGAGTAGTCGAATGTGGTTCCGGGTGGCCAGGCGAATGCCGGGCCAGACCCGAGCAGCTCCGCGAAGGCATCCAGCGGCAGTCCCTGCTGGCGGTCGCCCCACGGATCGTCGGTGGCCAGGCCCGCCGACATCGTGAGCAGCTGGCGCACGGTCACGGGTGCGCCGTCCGTCGTCGGTGGGCGCCACGTCCCGAGCTCGGGGACGTACGTCGCCACGGGCTCGTCCAAGCCGAGACGGCCCTCGTCGCGCAGGAGCAGGATCGTCGCGGCCGTGAAGGACTTGGTCATCGACGCGATCCGGAACACGGTGTCGGCGTCCGGCGCACGGTCGTCGCCGAGACGGGTGACCCCCGACCCACCGGCGTGGACCAGCACGCTGCCGCGGATCACGCCCCAGGCCACGCCGGGGATCTGAGACTCGTCCCGGAGACGGACAAAGCGGACGTCGATGGAGTGGAGGGCGTCGTCGAAGGTCGGCATCGCGACATGATGCCGCGTCCGGGCTCCGGGGTGGCACGCGGGGTGGACGGTCGTAGCCCCGCTTCAGTCCTCGATCGTTGCGCTGAAGTCCATCACGGGCTCCATGTCAAGGCTGCCGGTGGCCCGGGTGCCGTTGAACTTCGCCCGCCACTTGACGCTCGTCGGCTTGGCGACCTTGTCCGGGTCGATCGAGATGTTGGACGGCCGGGTCTTGAGGCAATCGTCCACGTCGTCCGCGGCAGCCTTGAAGGCGGCTTTGCCGGACATCTTGCCCGTGGCGGCGTCATACGTGCCGTTCGCCTGCCCCACCAGGGCCATCGTGACGGTGCACTTCTTGAACGCGTCGTAGTCCGGGTCCTTCTCGCCATCGAAGGTGGCGGTGAGGAGCGAGCCGATCGGGAATTCCTTGATCTCGATGGTGAACGTACCCGACACAGGACCTCCCTTCGAGTCGAAGGACAGGAGCACCTCGTGGGTACCAACCCTCAGGTCGACCCACGACACCTCGGAGGCGTCGATCGGCCCACGGATTGTGACGTTGCCCGGTGCTGGCGAGGGTATGGGGGTCGGCTCGGGGGTGGGGATAGGCTCGAGGGTCGGCTCGTCCGACGGCGCGACGGGCGATGGGCCCACGGGCGACGGGTCGACCGGCGACGTGTCCACGACAGACGGATCAGCGGGCAATACAGCCGATGCTTGCGCAAGCGCTGCCGGGTCGGCAGGGTTCCCGGGCGCCCCACCATCCCCCTGGAGCGCCAGCAGCGCGGCGATGAACACGGCCATGGCGACGATGGCGATACCGGCCATGGCGACGTTGCGGTCGTGGCGTTGCCAGAAGGAGGCGTCTGCATCGAGGGGTTCGGCGAGAACGGCAGGCGCGTTGGCGGTCATCGCCGCCACGGTCCGGAGGCCGTCTGCCGAAACGTTTCCGGCGGGCCCCACCGTGCCTGGTCCAGGCTGCGTCCCGGTGATGCTCGCCACCACGCTGTCCACGGCCCGCTGGGTGGACGCTCCCGCGGCGGACGCCGCCGTCGAAGTGGGTCGCGTGACCGCGGCCAGTCCCTCCAGGTCCGCGGAGATGTCTTCGAGCCCCTCGAGGACCACGTCAACCGGCGGTGCCGCAGGTGTGGCGGGGGGTGGTGTGGCGGGTGCGGCGGGCGACGTCGGCGCGTCCGCGCTCGGCACGCGGCGGTCCAGCAGGTCGCTGCTCAGCCGTTCGACCTCGCGGTCCATGTCGCCGGTCCCGCCCGAGCCCGCACCGTCTCCGGTCATCATCTGCCTCCCGGGACACCCGACGGCCAGTCTCCACGGTCCGAGGCGCCACGCCAAGGGCCGATCCGACCGCTGCACCGGCCGAATCGAAGGACAGCAACCCCCCGGCCACTTCAGACGGGGTCGACCAACCCCAGGCGGATCCGCTTGTTGATCCGACCCTTGGACTCGTAGCCCGTGACCCGGATGCCACCGACCTCCCGCGTGTTCGCGACGTGCGTGCCCCCGTCCGCCTGGAGGTCAAGCCCGACGATCTCGATGGTCCGGATCTGCTCGATCCCGGGCGGCAGGAGGTTGACCTTTGTCCGGATCAGGTCCGGGATGGCGAAGGCCTCGTCACGCGGGAGCACGTTGACCAGGACATCGCGGGCGGATCGCAGCTCCTCGTTGACCTTGGCCTCGATCTCGTCCACGAGGTCGCCGGACATCGTCTCGAACTCGAAGTCCATGCGTCCCGACCCGGGTTCCATGTTGCCACCCGTGACGAGGGCCGCGTAGTCGCGCCAGACCACGCCGCACAGCGCGTGGAGGGCCGTGTGGGTGCGCATGAGCGCATACCGGCGGGCCCACTCCACGTCCACCTGCACACGGTCGCCCGCAGCCGGCAGTTCGCCATCCGACGGGGCCTCGAGCTCGTGGACGATCTCACCGCCCAGCCGCCGCGCAGCGCGCACGGTCCAGGAGCGCCCGTCGGCCGCACGCAGGATCAGCCCTCGATCCGACGGCTGGCCGCCGCCCCCGGGGTAGAACTGCGTCGTGTCCAGCACGACCAGCGGCGACCCGTCGAGCGCGGTGACATCCAGGACGCGTGCCTCGCTCCGGCGCGCATAGGCGTCGCGGTAGCAGACCTCGTCGACCCGGGCGGTCACCGTGGCGCCGCCGCGTTCAACCGCCGACCGTGAGGGTGCCGATCATGTTGGGGTGCACTGTGCAGATGAAGGGGTAGGTCCCTGCGGCCAAGGCCGGGATCGGGTACTCCACCTGCGTCACGCCATTCACGATGTCGCCCTTGAACACGACCATGCCCATCGGGTCCTTGATCTCCACGTTGTGGGGGATCCCGGCGTCCTTGTTGTCGAAGCGGATGACGAAGGGAACGCCTGCGGGCGCGCTGACCTCCGTCTGCTCGAAGGCGATGTTGAGGGCCGAGATGTCGACGACCGTGCCGCCGGAGGCGCCTCCGTCCCCGCCGCCGTCAGACGGTGCGGCCGACGGAGCCTCGGAAGGTGCGGCCGACGCATCTGCCGACGGCGCGGGCGTGACGGCGGGCGGCGCCGTGGGCGGGGCATACGTCCATTCGGGACCGGTTGCCGCCGAGCAGGCGGCGAGCAGGGCGGTCGATGCGATGGCGAGCGCGAGCAGAAGGCGGCGCATGAAGTCCTCGGGTGTTAGGGCAGCGGAACGGAGGGACTGTACCCAATGCGCGCTGGTGCTGCCGTCGACGTGGACTGGCGTCCCGCTCAGCGGCCACGGGGCGGAGCAGCGCCCGTCTCGAGACCCAGCCTGATCGCGACGGCCGCCGCCTCGACCCGGCCGGACACGCCGAGCTTGGCGAGGATGTTGCCGACGTGCACGCCCACTGTCTTCTGGCTGATGAACAGGCGGTCCCCGATCTCCCGGTTGGTCCGGCCCTGGGCGATGAGCCCCAGCACCTCGAGCTCGCGCTTCGAGAGCCCGAACGTGTTCATGCCGCCGGCGGTCCTGGGGGTCGGCACCGGTCCCGCGACCGGGCCTGCGTCCGGCACCGGTCCATGCATGACCTGGGACCGCGGGTCGACCGCAACGACTGCAGGGCGCTCCAGGACGACGTCAACCTCGGGAGGGAGGGGGATGAGAGCGCGGCCGGCCAGCTCGCGCAGGCGGCGGAGCAGCGGTCTCGCACCAAGGCCCATCGCCAGCGCCACGGCCGCCAGGAGGGGCTCGCGGGCATCCGCACGGACCAGCCGGGCATCGGTCCGATCCCGGGCGCCACCGCGCCCCGCGATGGCACCGCCCATGATCGATTCCGCCTGCCGCCAGCGGGCGCGAGCCTCACGGTACGGGTCGCCGATGACATGCCAGCGATCGGCCACGTCGGCCCAGCGCGCTGGATCGTCGCGCCCGGTCAGGCGGCTGTGGAAGGCGCGTGCCGTCGCCAGGCTCGCCTCGGGCTCGCCCGTCCCGGTACCGTCCTCGGACCGGGCCCGGGCGACCGCCGCCTCCGCCTCCCCCAGGATGCGCCCGGCGCGCTCCCGCGAAGCCGCGACATCTCCGATCCGGCGGCGCTCAAGGGCATCGGCCACGATTGCCGCCTCGACCTCCATCGCCGTGGCGGCCATCCTTGCGACCGTCACCCAGTCCTCGGTGCCGCGCAGCCGGGTCCAGCCCCGGTCCACCGCCCGGCGCGCATCCGCGAGATCGCCGCTCCACATGGCGTATGACGCCGTCGCCTGGTAGGCGGGGATCGCGAACTGGATGTCGCCGCCGGTCTCCAGCTCCACCAGGATCTGGCCCAGGAGCCTGCCTGCCTCCTCGCCCGCCTCCGACTCGATCTCGACGATCACCAGGTTGAGGATCGCGTTCACGAACGGGATTCCGGCGGGACTCCAGTCCAATGCCCGCAGGCTCAGCTCACGGGCCTCCGTCCAGCGCCCGACGTCCACGAGGATGCCCGCCACGTTGCCCCCGAGGAGGTTCCCGTAGACCGCGTCGAGGTCGAGCTCGCGGGCCTCGGCCATTCCCTCGAACGTCACGTCCACGGCCTCGCCGGGCCGGCCGAGCAGCTCCAGGATCACGGCCATATTGGCGATCGCACGCCACCATTCCTCCACCAGCCCGGCCGCACGGGCGCGGGCCACGGCGTCGCGGAGGATCGGCAGCGCGGATTCCGGATCGTCGCCCCAGCCGCGGACAACGGCCAGCGTCGTCATCGCGTGGATGGCCTCGGGCTCCGCCTCCACGCCAACCTCGGTGGTCACCAGCAGCGCCTCATCAGCGGCGTGCTCCGCATCCCGGAACGCGGCGGCGATCATCCGCTCCTGGGCCAGCAGGGCCAGGATCCTTGCCCGTTCGACGGACGGCTCGCGGGGCGCCAGGTCCGCCGCCCGACGCAGGGCCGCCGTCGCGCCCGTGGGGTCGCCCGAGACCATCCGGTACCGGCCGAGGCGGGCCTCCAGCACCGCCTGCTGCATCCGGTCGCCGCGTCCACCGAGCATCTCGAGCGCACTCTCCGCATAGGCGATCGCCCGCGTCGGGCGCATCGCGGCATAGGCAGCCTCGGCCGCCAGGCGCGCGAGCTCCGCAGGATCGGCTGCGCCCCGACCGTCCGTGTCGTCCTCGGCGGATGCTGCGGGATCAGGCAGCTCGAGCCCAAGCTCCAGCACCGAGAGGGCGTCCTGGGGTGCCTCCAGGCGCATCGCCAGGCGGGCAGCGGCGATCGCGGCCTCGCGGGCCTCGTCCATCCGGTGGGCGCTGTACCAGCAGGCGGCTGCCACCGCAGGGACATCGGCGAAGGCGCGCGCGAGGGCGGCTCGATAGCAGGGCGTCTGCGACGGCAGGAGGTCCGCCACGATCGCGCGGCCGACCAGCTCGTGGCGGATCACCAGGCGGTCGTTGGCCTCTCGCCGTACGAAGCCATGCTCGATGGCCTCCGCAAGGCCGGCGGCCAGCGCCGGCTCCAGCCCGTACGTCCCACGCCGCGGCAGCGGCGCCAGGCCTGCCCGGCCACGCGCATTGCCCTCCTCGCGGAGCGCCATCGCGGCAACGGCCAGCTCCTCGTCGCTGATCGGCCGCTCCGCAGGCGCCAGCAGCCGCAGCAGCCGGCGGCACTCCGGCGATCGGCGGGCCAGGCGGGCGGCGACGATATCCGCCAGCGTCCCGGTCAGCGTCGCGGTCCGGAGCTCGCGCCGCGCGGCGATCAGCTCCTCCATCACGAGCGGTGACCCTGCCGAGCGCTCGGCCACGAGCACCACGATGGAGGCCGACGGGCGTTCGCCCTCGATCGCCTCGATCAGCCCGGCGACCTCTCGGCGCGCGAATGGCGCAAGCTCCACGAGAACCGGGCGCCGCAAGCCACCCTCGATGACCGCCAGGCTGTCGCGCAACGGGTGATCCCGGGTCAGGCGATCGGGCTGGTAGGACAGCACGAGCGCAATCCGCTCCTCGCGCGCGATCCGGGCGACGAACGTCGCGAATGCCCGGGTCGACGCATCCGCGACGTGCAGGTCCTCGAGCACGAGGACCACGGGCCGTTCCAGCGCAAGCCGGTCAAGCCATCGAAGGAGGACGGCCATGGCGCGCGGCTGGCGGCGCTCCGGGTCGGCGAGGGCGCTCTCGCGCGGTCCCGGGTGGTCATCGCCCAGCGCCGCGACCCACGGTAGCTGCCGGAGAATGGGGCCGGCGTCGCGCCGCAGCAGCGCTCGAACCTCCGCCGGCGGACGTGAGGCCAGGGCGGGCTCGAGGGCTTCCAGGACGGCGGCCCACGGCGGATCCGCCGGACCGTGACACCGGCCGCGCAGGATCAGCGGCGAGGAGGGTGCGGCTGCCGCGCGCTCCATCGCCTCGTCGAGGAGGCGGGTTACGCCGATGCCGGCACTGCCTGCGACGATCACCGTGGTGGCGGCGCCCGCATCGGCCGAGGCGAGGGCATCGCGGATACGCGCAAGCTCGGGCTCGCGCCCGACGAAGCGGTGACTGGTCACTGTTCCCGGCATCAACGCATTGTAGTGACGCCCGTCGGGCCCCCGCCCCGCTACCCTGTTCCCGGTGCAGCCCCGCCGTCCTCCCCACCCCGCAAACGACCTCAACGAGCTCTCCGGTGAGGAGTGGCTCTACTTCACGAAGTCCATCTGGACCACGGCCTACCCGTCCGAGCTTGGTCACGACCTGCGCAAGGCGCACGGCGCGAACAAGCCACCGAGGCTGATGGCCCGTCTGATCGAGTTCTTCACGAAGTCCGGGGAGGTGGTCCTCGATCCGTTCGCGGGTGTCGGTGGGACGCTACTGGGCGCTGCGATCGCCCGCGGCCCACGCCGGGCCGTCGGTATCGAGCTGGACGCGCGGTGGGCGGCCGTGTTCGGGGAGACGGTCGGGGCGCTGCAGGCGGAGCGCGATGGCCGGGGACCCGTCATTGCGGACCTGGGCACCAGCGATCCCGGCGGTGAGCGGGGCTTCGACCCGTCGGGCCTCGAGATGCGCATCGGTGATGCACGGCTGCTCCTCCCCGGGATCGCCACCGACTCGGTGGATCTCGTGGCCACGGACCCGCCGTACAACGTCCAGCTGCGCATGACGATGGCCGGCGGACGACTGGCCGAGACCCACGCGAACCGCCGGACGGACTACGCGATGGTCTCCGACGAGGCGGGCGACCTCGCCAACCTGCCGGACTACCCGGCGTTCCTGGACGCGATGGGCGAGGTGCTGGGCGAGGTCCACCGGGTGCTGCGTCCGGGCCGCTATGCGGTCTTGATCGTCCGGGACGCCTACCAGGAGGGACGCTACCTGTTCACGGCGGCGGACCTGGCCTCGCGAGCGTCAGCGGCTGGTCTCGTGCCCAAGGGAGACATCGCCTGGTACCAGGCCGGGACCAGGCTTCGCCCGTACGGGTATCCGCACAGCTTCGTGCCGAACATCGCGCACCAGCACATCGTGGTCCTGCGGAAGCCCCCGACCGGCCGCCGGGGGTAGCCGGGCTCCCCGTGCCTGCCTGCGAGCGCCTGTCAGGCCTCGCCGAACTGGTGCCGGCCCTCCGTGTACGCACGCAGCATGTCCTCGAAGCCGCCCGTCGGCGGACCGTCGTCGGCGCCACCGGCAGTCTCGGCGGCGTCGGACACGACGGCGCCGAGCGTCATCTTGTGCAGCCAGCCTTCGCGGCCGTCCGGACACAGGACACGCCAGTACGTGCCGCGCTTCTCCATGAGCACGACCTCGTCGCCCTGGTCCAGGTTGCCGATCTCCACGCCCCGGACCTCGTCGGGGAGGTCGAGCAGGCTGACCAGTCGGTAACGGATGCGCCGGCGCTCGAGACCGCCCACCGCGTCTCCGACAGCGCCGTCGAACGTGAGCCGCGGATCGATCGTCACGCTCCGGAGCGGATCGGCCTTGCGGGCCTCCATGAGCGATGGCCGGCGCCAGCGCGGGAGGTGGCCGTCGATCTGGGGAGCCGGGCCGATCGCGACCGCGGCCTGGACGGCCGAGGCAGCTGCGGCAGCGCCGATCACGGGAGCGGCAGGAGACGGGGCCGGCAGCGCGGGGCCGGCGGCGTTCACTGGAACGACGCTCATGCCGAGTGCCGCCGAAGCCGCGAGGACATCGTCGGACCCGGTGGGCTCACCGTCACGCCGGCGCTTCCCGAACAGGAGGAAGGCCATCAGCATCGCAACGCCTCCGACCGTGATCACGATCACCGGCATGAAGCCGAGGACCGCACCGAGCGGCGAGCCGTCGCCGCCCAGCGAGCCGCTCGCAGGCGTCCCGCCATCGTTGACGGGGCCGGTCCCACGAGCATGCTCGACGGAGCCGGTGCCACCGGAGCCCCCCGTGCCGCTGCCACCCGACCCGTCACCCGGCACGACCAGGGCGACGCCGGGCTCGGCGGAGGCAGTAGGCTCGGGGCTGGGCGCCGGGTTGGTGGTCGCCGGCGACGGCGCCGCGCCCGACGTCGTCGCGGTGGGCGTCGGGGTTGCCGTCGAGGTCGGCTTCCTGGTCGCTGCGGGCGCAGGCGTTGCGGCCCCTCGAGGTTTCGCGGTGGGCGCAGCCGTGGCCTTTGCGGTTGGCTTGGGCGTCGGCTTCGCGGTCGGCTTGGGTGTCGGCTTCGCTGTGGGTGCTGGCGTCGGCTTGGGTGTCGGCTTCGCGGTGGGGGTGGGTGTCGGCTTCGCGGTGGGGGTGGGTGTCGGCTTGGGTGTCGGGGTGGGCGTCGGCTTGGGTGTCGGGGTGGGTGTCGGCTTGGGTGTCGGGGTGGGAGCAGCCGCGATGGTGACCTTGGGACCGGTCACGCTCCGGGAGGCTCCATTGCCGTCGGCCGCTGAGAACTCCGGCGTCCACGTGCCGACAGGAAGCTTGGCCGTGACCGTGAAACGGACCCGTTGCGTCCAGTCCTGGCTTTCGGGCGACATCTGGAGCGTGTCGCCGGCAACTGCGACGCGCACGTAGGTAGGTGCCAGGCCCAACGAATTCCTGTACATGACCGTGAACGTGACGGGCGTGGTCGGTGTTCCCGAGCTGGGGCTCGCGTCCTGCCGGGACAGGAGGATCACGCTGGTCGCGGCAGTCGCCGGAAGCACCGTCAGGGAGACCAGAACGAGCGCGGCGAGGAGCGCCCCGAACGGGCGCTTGGCCTGGAATGTCCAGGGACGCTGTGTTTGCCGCGCCATGTGCATCACGGGGGCTTGCGCCTCCTGGGTCCCCCTACGCAGGAGGGGTCAGGGGCGAGCATCCCGATCGCGCGGGCGCGACGCTATGGTACGGGGGTCCTCGCCCGGGGAGGGACCGCCGGGTGCCCGACGCTCGCCCGACGCGCCGACGGGCATCGTCTCCATCGATTCCGGTGCGCTCGAGCACCGCCTGCAGTGGGGTCTGGTCGGCTGCGGAGCGGTGGCGGAGACGGACGCCCCATCCTACGTAGCCGAATTTGGCCATGACCCTCAGACTCGCCGGTCCGCGACGATGCGGGCATGCAGGTCATCGCCGTCCCCGGGTCCGGCAGCCTTGCCGTTCGCGTCGCTGTCGCGCGCTCCCTTCTGAGCGCGGTGCTCCTGCTCCTTGCAGGTGTGGCGCTTGCCTGGCTGTGCCTGGCGACCCCCCTCGTCAGAAGCTTCATCCCAACGGGCCGGCCGAGCGCAATGGAGACCGCGGTCGGGATCCTCGTGTGGGGCTTCGCGATCGTGGTGCCCGCGGCCTTCCTCATCATGGGCGTGGCCCGGTTCATCTCGATCTTCGAGCGCCTGGGCGCCTCCGGTCCCCGCCGGGTGACCCCGCACCTCGCCTCGGCGCTGGGCGCCGACCACCTGGCGGCAACCGATCTCATCATGCCCGGCGGTCGGCGGATCCACGAGCTGGTGCTCGGGCCGTTCGGGATCGTGGTGCTCGGGGATATGCCGCCGCCCACGGTCACCCGCCACGTCGGGCCGCGCTGGGAGATCCGCGGCGACCGGGACCGCTGGGTCCCCATCGAGGACCCGGTCCAGCGCGCCACCCGGGACGCCGAACGAGTTCGCAGCTGGCTGGCGGCCGACGACCGCGACTTCCTGGTTCGCGTGTATGCCGCCCTGGTCACCGACGATCAACGCGTGGAACGCTCAGCCACCTGCGCCGTCATCGCGCCCGGGGACCTGGCCGGCTGGCTCGAGGCCCTGCCGACACAGCGTGGACTCACGCCCGAGCGGCGGGAGCTCATCGCGGAGCTCGTGCGAGCCACAGCCGCGGCGCGCTGACGCCCGCGGGCGTTCCCCGTGACGCCGGGCGGTGGTAGGGGAGCCAGGACTCGAACCTGGAACCAGCGGGATATAAGCCCGCCGCTCTAACCGATTGAGCTACTCCCCCACGGAGCGACGATCCCGGCCTTCGCCGGTGTCCATCCTACCGGCCGGGAAGCCGGAGCCGGAACGGGCGTCCGAGAATCGTCATCGTGCCCGTCGAATCGGCAGGGGCGGCCTCCGTCGAGGCCGTGGTCTCGTATGACCGGGGTTCGAGAACGCCGGCGACCTCCCGCTCCTCGCTGGTCAGGTGCGCCTCGAGGGGCAGGTCGTCCGGGTCGAAGGGCCGGTCGACGGGATTGACGGGCAACGCCGGGGGCCTGGCATACGCCGGCGCCCCGTACAGCTTCGGCATCGCGCCGATCCCGCGATCTTCGTTCACCCGGTCATCCTCGGCAGTGGTTCGGTCGAGCGACCGGTTCGATCATAGCCAAGGACGGCACGTCGTGCGGGTCACCGGGCGAGCAGCGGCTTCACGATCTCGTGCAGCGCGACGAGCACAAGATAGGCGATCGGGACGGCCGCGAACAGGCCCAGGGCGAGACTCCAGGGGGTGCGCGTCCGCCGGGCCGCACCTGGCCCGGCGCCACCCGGAAGGGGCACTACCAGCCAGGTCACGACCGCGCCAACGACGAGGACGAGGACCACGTACAGGGCGAGGAAGCCGAGCCGCAGGTCGCCGCCGGGAAGGTCCGCTCCCCCGTCCAGCGCGAGGTCGTAGACGAGAAACAGCACGCCCAGCACGAGCGCGACGATCAGGCTGCTCGCAACCGCACGGACGACAGGGCGCGGGGCGCGCCGGAACTGGCGCCATCGGACCTCGAAGAAGCCGCGCTGCCTGACCTCTCGCCGGGCCGGGCCGCCGGCCGCACCCTCAGGAGACGGGCTGCCCATCGCTCCCCAGGACGGTCAGCGTCTTGCGCGGCGGGAGGGTGTCGGGCGTGTGGCGGGCCAGCAGCTCCACAGCCTGCGCGAAGCGCTCGAGCTCCTCCTCCGTGTTCCAGAACCCCACCGAGATCCGGATCGCGTTGATCGGCGGCAGGTCCCGGATGATCGCGAACACGCGGGGTCCCAGCTCTCCGACGGCCTCAGCGGCCGTCCAGCCCTCGATGCGGAACGTCACGAGCGTGCCACCGGACCCCCGGGGCGTCACGAGGCGCACGCCCGGGATCGCAGCCAGCCGCTCCCAAGCAGTGGAGGCGAGGTGGCCGGCCCGCTCCAGCGCCCACGGCAGCCCCACGTACATCGTCAGCCAGCCGCAGCTGCGAGCGAGGCCGATCACCGACGGCCGGTGGAACCCGGTCGCCTCGAACCGGCGTGCGCCGGCATGGAGCGTGCCGCCCTTCACCATGTCGAACGTCGAGTAGGCCAGGTAGCCGGCAGTCGAGGGGACCGTCGCATCCGCGAACGAGCGGCGCACCCACAGCGCGCCGGTGCCCTCCGGGCCCAGGAGCCACTTCTGGCCGGGCACCGCGTAGGCGTCCACGTCCAGGTCGTCGAGGGTCACCGGGATCGCGCCGGCCGACTGCGCCCCATCCACGATCGAGACCGCGCCGGCCTCGCGCGCCAGCGACCCGAGGCGGCCGACGGGAAGCACGGCGCCGGTCGTCCACAGGACGTGGCTGGCCACGACGGCACGGGCCGGTCGCTCGAGGGCTGCGCGGAAGCCGGCCAGGGTCCGGTCCGCATCCCCACCGTCACCGATGTCGATGGTCTGGACCTCCACCCCGATCCGGTCGCGGAGCGCCTGCAGCGGTCCGAGCACGCCGGGGTGCTCGTGGTTCGTGGTGACGACCCGGTCGCCGGCAGCCCACGGCAGGGACGAGAGGACGAGGTTGATGCCGTCGGTCGTGGAGTGCGTCAGGGCGATGTCGTCGGGGTCAGCCACGAGGGTGGCCGCGACCGAGGCACGGGCCTCGGCCATCCGCTCCCTGAAGGCCAGCCACTGGTCTGCGGCGGCACGTCCAACCGCGAGCTCGCTCGCGGCCTGCTCGTCCATCGCCCGCTGCGTTTCCGCGGGGAGGGGACCGCAGGTGCCGGCGTTGAGGTAGATGCCGGAGCCCGTGGCCGGCAGCAGGCGCCGGACGGCGGCGACCTTCTCGGAGTCGGGCATGAAAGGGGATACCACGCTCGTATGATATCCGTGGGGGCCGTCGCTCCTGTTCACCGGAGACCGCGTGGCCGATTTCGCCCAACCCGAACTGGTCGCCACACCTGCCTGGCTGGCCGAGAACCTCGCCCAGCCCGACCTGCGGGTGGTGGACGTGCGCTGGCGCCCGGACGGGACGGCAGCGGCGCTGCACGCCTCAGGGCATGTGCCCGGCGCCGTGCACCTCGACTGGCAGACCTCGGCGGTCGAGGCGACCGCGGACGCGGAGATGCTCCTCCTGGCCTCGCCGGAGCGCATGGCGGAGGCCATGGCGGCGGCCGGGATCACGGACGGCACCACCGTGGTCCTCTACGACGACACGCTTGCCTACCACGCCGCTCGGGTGTGGTGGAGCCTCCGCGCCTACGGGTTCGATTCCGCCCGGATCCTTGAGGGCGGATACCCGGCCTGGGCGGATGGCGGATTCCCCGTCGAAGCGGCGCCCGTCACCGCGGCAGCCGGGCAGTTCACCCCGAGGCTGGAGGCACGGCGTCACGTGACCACAGCCGATGTGCGTGGCCTGCTGGGAGCACCGGACGTCCTGCTCGTCGACGCCCGTGGTCCCGCCGAGTACCTGGGCTTCGAAGGCAACGTGCGGCGGCTCGGCCATATCCCCGGCGCCGTCAACCTCCCGGTCGGGGTGGTCCACGTGCCCGGCAGCCAGCGGCTGCGGGATCCGGGCGAGCTGCGGGGATTGCTGCTCAAGGCCAACATCACGCGTGGCCGGCGCCTCGTCTGCTACGACCAGTCGGGCGTCGCAGCGGCCAAGCTCGCCTACGTGCTCACGATCCTGGGCCACGAGGACGTCGCCGTCTATGACGGCGGTTGGGCCGATTGGGGTGCCCGCCTGGATCTCCCCGTCAACCAGTAGCGGCGGTCAGCGGCCCCTGGTCCCTCGATTCTCGCTGGACGAGTCGAGCCCTGCCCACGGGTCCAGCTCCTTGTGCTGCGCCATGATCTGCGTGCGCTGGTGGTTGACGGCCACGAGCAACGCGGAACGGCGACCCTCGCCGAGCCGGTCCGACCAGAACGTCGCGTCGGTGACAGGGATGAAGCGCCCGGAGAGCTCGCCCAGGGCCTCGCGAAGGCTCGGCTCGCCCGGCAGCAGGTGGATCGTGCCGGTGATCCGGAACGGCGGAACCGAGACGACCGCCTCGGCCGGGGTCTTGGGGGTCCGGAGCTCCGCCGACGTCTCCGCCTCGACGTCCGCCACGGCGAACAGCACCGACGCGAGATTGATCTGGGCGACGTCGGCGCGGATCGGCTGGCCACGGTCACCCAGCTCCTCGACGGTGACATCCTCCAGGATGAGGAAGGGCTCCTCGGCCATGTTGAGGATGTCCGTCACGCGGTGCTGGCGGGTACGAACCCAGCCCCTGGTGATCAGCGCGTCCGTGTAGAGCGTCAGCTCCACCCGGTCAAGATCGGAGAACGCGGGATACATGCTGCTGGTCTCCCGATGGCGCGCGCGGTTACGCACCGGCACTGCGCGCAGCATAGACGTCCGCGGCCGACGGAGAACCTCGCCCGTTCGTCGCGGCGCGGTGTGACCCTATCGGCGGGCGGCGGACGTCACCAGGTACTCGGCACCAAGCTGCAGCCCGTCGTAGAGGCGGCCGACGGTGGCCAGGGTGTCGATCTCGGACGGTGGCTTGTCGGGACGCAGGTTGGCGATCCTGGGAAAGCGCAGGGCGTAGCCGGACCGGTGGCGGGTGCTGCGCATGATCACGTCGAAGGCGATCTCGACCACCACCGTCGGCTCCACGACCCGATAGCGACCGTGCGTGCTGATCGTGTGCGCCTCGAACCACCGCGTCATCTCCGCGATTTCGGCATCGGTGAGCCCGCTGTACGCCTTCCCGATCGTCACCAGCTCGCCGGTGTCCTCGTCCCGCACGGCGAAGGTGTAGTCGGAGAGGACGCCATGACGCTTGCCGTGACCCAGCTCCACGCCAACAACCACGCAGTCCAGCGTCGCCAGGGCCTTCTTCATCTTGAGCCAGCCCAGACCCCGGCGGCCGGGCGAGTATCCGCTCTGCGGGTCCTTGACCATCAGGCCCTCGTTCCGCCGGGCACGGGCCCCTGCGAAGGCCGCCTCCAGCTCGTCCACGGACCCGACGGTCATGAGGTGGCTCAGCGCGAAGCGCCCGCCGTCCGAGGCCATCGGGAGGCCCAGCGCCTCCAGCCGCCGGCGCCGCTCCTCCAGTGGCAGCTCGAGGAACGGGTCAACCACGGCGTCCTCGTCACGGCCCAGGCCGAGCAGGTCCCAGGCGACGTAGATCACCGGGACCTCCGCCAGGATGGCCGCCGACGGGTCCTTCCGCCCCAGGCGCGTCTGCAGCTGGAGGAACGGCAGCACCGTGCCGTCCTTCCACGCGAGCAGCTCCCCGTCCAGGATCCCGGCCCACGCCTGGCCGCGGGCACCCTCGATCACCTCCGGGAACTGGCCGCTGATGTCATGCAGGTCGCGTGAGTACAGGCGGACCCGGTCGCCGGCACGGTGGAGCTGGGTGCGGATCCCGTCGTACTTGTCCTCCACCCAGACCGTGGGTCCCAGGCGGGTCATGATCTCGGCCGCGTCCTCCGCCGGCGAGGCCAGCATGAACTTCAAGGGATGGAACAGGGCCATGACGGCCTCGTCGAGGCGGTCATCGCGGGCCAGCACGGCGGTCCGGCCCACGTCGCCGGTGAGCATGCCGGCCCGCTTCACGGCGTCCAGGGGCCGTCCGAACGCCTTCGCGATCGCAGCCTCGAGCAGTCCCTCGCGGAGCCCGATGCGCAGCTCACCGCCCAGGACCCTGACGATCGCGCCCGCCGTCCCTGGCGACGAGCGCCCCAGCAGGGCCCCCAGGACCGCAACCTTGGCGGCGCTGCCCGAGGCCGCCTGCGCAGCCTCGAAGGCGGCGCGTACCTCGGACAGGGTGGGCTCCCCCGCCGGGTCGGGTGCATGGCCGGCCGCGGTGAGCACCTCGGTCACGGCAGTTGCGATGTCCGAGGACCGGTCGTAGGCACGACGGAGGGCATCGCCGTCGGCCTCGGCCACACGCAGCACCGCCCCGGTCAGGCCGGCCCAGCCGACACCCACGGAGCGCTGGTCTGCCGCGGCGAACGGCCGGCCGGTGAGGAACACGGCCGCCACCGGCAGCTCGTCCGGCGCGAGCGAGGCGAGGTAGCTGGCGAGGATGGCCGTCTTGTCGGACGTCTTCGTCGTCCCGGCGACACGTTCGGCGATCTCGCCCCAGCGGCGCATGATCCCGATGGTATAGGGTGTCCGCGATGCTCCCCCGGCGTTGGTTTCCCGACCATATGGACGGCACGTTGGTCGTCCTGCGCCGGCACACGCGGGACAACCTGCCGGACTTCCAGCGCTGGTACCAGGATCCGGACGTGGCGCGTCTGACCCGCTACCAGCCGGGCCCCATGCGTGCCGACGAGATCGAGCGGTTCTTCATGATGCGGGCCATGGGCCCGGACACCCTCGCGATGGGGATCCATGTTCGCGAGACCAATCGCCTGATCGGGACCTGCGCGTTCAGCCAGCTCGACGCCGACAACAGTTCCGTGCTGTTCCACATCACCATCGGCGCGCACGACGCCTGGGGCCACGGCTACGGGGGCGAGGCGACCAGCCTGATGGTGGATCACGCCCTCGGCTCGCTTGGCCTCCATCGCGTGGCGCTATCCGTGTTCGCCTTCAATGAACGCGCGATCCGTGCCTATACCAGGGTCGGATTCACGGCCGAGGGTCGCTCCCGAGAGGCGATCTGGCGAGACGGGCGCTGGTGGGACGAGATCCACATGAGCGTGCTGGAGCCCGAGTGGCGGGCCGCCCGGTGGCAGGCCCGCGCCGAGGCGGACGGGCGGGCAGCGGTCGCGGGTCGAGCAGGGCAGGCCGGGCAGGCAGAGCAGGCCGGTCACGCCTCCGGGAGCGAGTGACCATGGCCAGCGACGGACCGGCGGCCGAGGCCGCGCGCGAGGCATTCCGGACGCGAATGGACGCGCCGGGCCACACCGTCGACAACGCCCGGCTGGCTGTCGCCGGGCTGGAGACGGCCTTCGCCGCCGGGGCGCTCCAGGAGACGCCCATCCTGGGCGCGATGCTGGCCGACCTTGCCCTCGTCCTCGAGCAGGACGAGGGCCAGAAGCTGGGCGGCAAGAGCGCCGAGGCGGCGCGCTTCATCATGCGGGCCATCAATCGCGAGCTTGACAGCGCCTGACCCGCCGCCCCACCCGGAGACGCACCCCATGACGGACCTCGCCCTCGGGATCAACCTCTGGAGTCAGGCCACCTCGTGGACCGCGTACCTCGACGCGGCCCGGCGCGTCGATCGTCTCGGCTACCGGAGTCTGTGGACGTTCGACCATCTCTACGCCCCGTTCGGCGACCCGCACCAGGACATCTTCGAGGGATACGTGACGCTTGGCGCCTGGGCCACCACAACGCGGAACGTCGACCTCGGGCTGATGGTCGGTGCCAACACCTTCCGGAACCCCGCCCTCGCGGCCCAGATGGCAACGACCCTCGACCACGCCTCGGGCGGGCGGTCCTGGGCCTGGGCGGCGCCTGGTTCGAGCTCGATGGCGTGCTGCACGAGCACTGCGCGGCGGTGGGGCGCGACGAGCGCGAGATCCGCAGGACGATGAACCTGTGGTTCGTGATCCGCGACGACGTGCCGGCTGCCGAGCGGGCCTGGACTGGGATCATGGCCAACAACGGCGTGACGTACGAGGCATCGCTGCAGCCATCGCGACCAGTCCTTGGAACGCCAGAACAGGTGGCCGAACGGATCCTCGAGTACGTGGACGCCGGCTTCCCGGAGGTGCTGGCGGAGATGCCGGCAACCTTCGACATCGAGACCATCGAACGGCTGATCGGCGAGGTGAAACCCCTCGTGGACCGGGGGTGACCGAGGGGCACCCGTGCTCTCGGTGGGCAGCGACGCCATGATCACGTAGCCTTCGAGGAACCGGAAGAGGGCCCGCATGACCGCTCCCGCCACGTCCCACCGCGCCGCGACGGTCGAGTTCGACCACGCCACCAAGTCCTACGACGCCGGCAGCGCGCGCCGCGGCACCCCCGGTGCCGTGAACGACCTCACGCTCACGGTCCCGGCCGGGAAGATCTGCGTCCTGGTGGGCCCCTCCGGGTGTGGCAAGACCACGTCGCTCAAGATGGTCAACCGCCTGATCGAGCCGACCGCCGGCCGGATCCTGCTCGATGGCGTGGACGTAGCGACCCGGGACCGGACGGAGCTGCGGCGTGGCATCGGCTATGTGATCCAGCAGACCGGCCTGTTCCCGCACCAGACCATCCTGGACAACGTGGCCACGGTCCCCCGTCTCCTCGGCTGGCCGAAGGGGAGGCAGGACGCCCGGGCCCAGGAGCTCCTCGCGATGGTCGGCCTGGACCCCACGACGTACGCCGGCCGCTACCCGGCCCAACTGTCGGGCGGCGAGCGCCAGCGTGTCGGGGTCGCCCGGGCCCTTGCGGCGGACCCTCCGGTCATGCTCATGGACGAGCCGTTCGGCGCCGTTGATCCCATCGTCCGAGAGCACCTCCAGAACGAGTTCCTCCGCCTGCAGGAGCAGCTGGCCAAGACCATCCTGTTCGTGACCCACGACATCGACGAGGCCATCAAGATGGGCGACGTGGTGGCCGTCCTCCGCGCCGGCGGGAGGCTGGAGCAGTTCGCGTCCCCGACGGAGATCCTCGCCAGCCCCGCCTCCGAGTTCGTCGCCCGCTTCGTGGGCACGGACCGCGGGCTCAAGCGGCTCAGCCTCGTCCGCGTGAGCGAGCTGCCGCTGTCGCAGGTCGTGACCGCCGGGCTCGGGGACGATGGCGCGATCGTCCGCCGGGTCGCGGCCGGGCAGCCCTTCGAGTACGTCCTGATCGTCGACGAGGGCCAGCGGCCGATCGGTTGGGTGCACCGGGACCGCCTCGGGCCCGGCGCGATCGCCGTCGACCAGGTCGAATCCAGCTCGCCGCTCCTCGATCGCCGGACCACCCTCAAGGACGCCCTGTCGATGCTGCTTGACGCCGACGTGCAGGCGGGACTGGTGGTGGACCGTCTCGGGACGTTCCGGGGCCTCGTGCGGGTCGAGCAGATCGCGGCCTACATGCGGGACACGGCCGGCGACGCCCCGGCCGGACCACCCGGGTCGGACGAGGACCGGGCACCGGACGGGGACCCCGGATGATCGACTGGGTCTGGATGGCGGATCACCTGGACGAGCTCGCCTTCCGGCTCGTCCAGCACATCTACCTGGCCGGCATCGCGCTCCTGATCGGCTTCGCGATCTCGTTCTGCCTGGCCATCTGGTCGGTCCGCCGCCGGCGCGTCTACGCGCCGATCACGGCGGCGGCCGGGATCCTGTACACCATCCCGAGCCTCGCGCTGTTCGCCGCGCTCGTGCCCATCACGGGCCTGTCGCTGGTGACGGCCGAGGTTCCGCTGGTCCTCTACACGTTGCTCATCTTCGTGCGCAACATCGTGGCCGGCTTCGACGCGGTCCCGCCGGATGTGCTCGAGGCCGCCGACGGGATGGGCTACCGGAGCTCGCAGCGGCTGCGTCGGGTCGAGCTGCCACTGTCGCTGCCGCTGGTGATCGCCGGCCTGCGCGTCGCCAGCGTCTCGACCATCGGGCTGGTGACCATCACGGGGGCGATCGGCGACCGGTTCGGCGGGCTCGGGTTCTTCATCTTCGAGGGCTGGCGTCACTACTTCCCGACCGAGATGCTGTTCGGGGCGGTGCCCTCGATGGCGCTCGCCGTGGTCGTGGACCTGGCCCTGGTCGCGGTCCAGCGGCGCGCCACGCCGTGGTCCTCTGCCGGCAGCCGTCGCGACCCGGACACCCTCGACGTGCCGTCGCTGCCCCTCCCCGGCGAGGCGGGCGGATGACCATCATCGAGGAGACCGCCGCCTGGCTCACGGACCCAGCCAACTGGACGGGCCCGTCCGGGATCCCGGTGCGCGTGATGGAGCACCTGGCGATCTCGATGACGGCGCTCATGGTCGCGCTCGTGATCGCCGTCCCGCTCGGGCTCTGGGTCGGGCACACGGGCCGGGGCACGCGCGTCGCCGTCAACGGAGCGAACCTCTTCCGCGCGGTGCCGTCCCTGGCATTGATCGGGATCCTGGTGCCGTTCACCGCCCTGATCGACCCGCAGTTCGGGTTCCGCGTGCTGCCCACGCTGATCGCGATGATCGCGCTCGCGATCCCGCCGATCCTGGTCAACACCTACACCGGCGTGTCGGAGGTCGACGGTGACCTGACCGAGGCGGCGCGCGGCATGGGCCTCACGGAGGGCCACGTCCTGCGCTTCCTGGAGGTGCCCCTGGCGCTGCCGGTCATCCTGGGCGGCGTCGGCTCGGCATCGGTCCAGGTCATCGCCACCGCGACGCTGGGGGCGATCTTCGGCTTCGGAGGGCTCGGCACCTACCTGACCGAGGGCATCTCGCAGAACGACGACGGCATGGTCTACGGGGGCGTGGTGCTGATCGCGCTGCTCGCCCTCACGGCCGAGGCGATCTTCACCGTGCTGTCCCGGAGGCTAGCGCCGCCCGGCGTCCCGGCTGTCGACGGCCGCGGCGGGCGACGTGGCCTGGCCGAAGTCGCCAGAACCGGGGGCCCCGTCACCTGATATATGGTTCAGCGAGGCCGGTGCCCGCCGGCCGCGCAGCGACACGGAGAGGAGACCCAATGCGGTTGTCCCGCGCGCTCGCCCTCGGGGCGTCGATGCTGGTGCTGGTCGGCGCCTGCTCGACGGGTGGGGGCAGCAAGCCAGAGATCAAGGTCGGCTCGGTGGGGTTCGACGAGGCGCGGATCATGGCCGAGGCCTACGCCCAGGTCCTTGAAGGCGCCGGCTACAGCGTCAACCGGGACGGCATCGGGCTGGGCGACCGGAAGGTGCTGCTCCCCGCCCTGGAGAGCGGCCAGATCGACCTCCAGCCCGAGTACATCGGCTCCGGGCTCGCGGCCGGCTACGGTGGCACGCCAACCGGCGATGCGGCGGCCAACAGCGCCGCGCTCCAGGCGATCCTCGACGGCAAGGGGGGCGGGATCACCGCCCTCGACTACACGCCGGCCCAGGACCAGAACGCGTTCGTCGTCCGCAGGGAGACCGCCGACCAGTACTCGCTGACGAAGATGAGCGACGTCGCGGCCGTCCAGGACGAGCTGAAGCTCGGCCTGGCCAAGGACTGCCCTACGAACCCCCTGTGCGCCGCGGCGCTCAAGGAGGCGTATGGGCTTGACGTCTCGGGAGCCACGCTCCTCGATGCGTGCTCCACGCCGATGGCGCAGGCCCTAGCGGCCGGGACCATCGACCTCGGCGAGCTGTGCTCCACGCAGCCCGACATCATCATCAACGACTTCGTGCTGCTCGAGGACGACAAGCTCACCCAGCCGGCCGACAACATCGCCCCGCTGGTGAGGAACGACTTCCTCGCGAAGACCGACGAGGCCGCGTTCTCGAAGCTCCTCAACGACCTGTCGGCCAAGGTCGACACGGCGACGCTCGCCGACCTCTACAAGCAGGTCAGCGTCGACAAGAAGGACATCAACGACGTGGTCGCCACGTGGCTCAAGGCGCAGGGGCTCGCGGAGTAGGTCCCGCGAAACGCTCGCCGGGCCCCGCAGGGCTCGCCGCCGATCCAGGGCCCCGGCTCCGCCGGGGCCCGTTCGATTCCCGGGAGCGGCGCGGCCGGCCGGCTGCTAGCGCAGGTCCAGCCAGTCCCGCAGCACGCCGGCCTCCTGCCAGTGCGCGGGCGAGTCCTGGGCGAGCCGGTGGCCCTCGTGCTCCAGCCAGCCTGCGAGCTGCGGGTCGGCATCGCGCAGCCGGTGGCTGTGGTGCACGCGCTCGAGCGAGTGCCGCACGAATACGCCGTACAACGCCTCCGGGTCCGCCTCGGCGATGCGACCCTCCGCTCCGTCCTGGTAGTCCACGGGCACCATAAGGCGCGCGAAGAAGGCCCCGATCTCGTCCACGAGCGGGTCCACGCCCTGGGAATGCCCTGCCCAGCGCACGATCGGCGCACGCGAGGTGAAGGCGAGGTACGTGCAGGTGCCGTCTACGGCGTCGACCAGCAGCGTCCCGCCGAACCCCAGGAACTGGTTGCTGACGGGCACCCGGTCTTCCACGCGCACCGGGCCCCACGACCAGGGGCGCGCCACGGGAACGGGCACGGAGCGACCGATCGACGCGACGTGGCCGCGTCCACCGCGCGCCTCCCAGAACGTGACCAGCTCGGGGTCGAAATGCGCCAGCGTGGGCCGGTCGCGGATCGCGATCAGCAGCCGGGGACCGGGCATGGAGCCCGCCAGGGAGCCGTCCCGGAGCTCGAACCCCAGGTGCTGCAACTCCTGACGGGTGTCGCCGAGCCAGTCGCCGCCCCAGTCCAGCGCACCCGGCCACGCCCGCTGCGCACGCGCTTCCGTCATCGAGCGCCTCCCGTCATCATGGCTCACCCACGACGGGTGAGCTCGCTTCAGTCACCATCGCCTCGCGGACCAGGTGTCGCTGGCGCCGGCCGCCGAGCACGAGGGCTATCGCCCCGCCGACCGACGTCATGAGCAGCAGCACCGTGTGCACCAGGATGCCGAAAGCCAGCGCGTCCTCCTTCGCGATCCCCACCGACGCCCCGATCGTCACCACCGCCAGCTCGAACGTGCCCACGTACCCGGGGGCCGCGGGGATGGCCGTGGCCAGGTTGGTGCCGGCCGCGAGCAGCGCGGCCTGACCGATCGTCGGCTCCACGCCGACCGCCTGCGCCGCCGCCGCGAAGGCGAGCACGGTAAACGACCACGACCCTATCGAGAGCAGGACCGCGACGATCATCACCCTGGCATCGCTCGCCACCGAGAGGCCGGCCCGCAGCCGCGTGAGGGCCTCCCGGATCCGGGGCCAGCGTTCCAGGAACGCCGCGATCCGGTCCGCCCCCGGGAGGCGGTGCGCGTAGATCCCCAGGCCCACGGCCACCACCAGCAGCGCCGTGACGGCGAACCCCACCAGGACCGCCGAGGCCACGATCCCCCGCACGGACAGGACCAGGATCGCCACCGCGGCGATGGACACGACGACGAACGTGTCCACGATGCGCTCGACCACGATCGTGCCCAGGATCGACGGCCGGCTCAACCCGGTGCGCCCACCCAGGTCGTGGCTCCTGACGATCTCGCCGAGGCGCATCGGCAGGATGTTGTTGGCGAGGTACCCGACGAGCAGCGACGAGAGCGTCGCCCCGAACGGCACCACCGCCAGGGGCGACAGCAGCACCCGCCAGCGGATCGCCCGCAGGACGACGTCGATGGCGACGAACCCCATGAGCACGAGGATCCACCGGGGATCGGCACCACGCAGGATCTGCCATGCGGCCTCGAGATCCACCGAGCGGGCGACGAGCGCCAGCGCCACGAGGGAGATGAGGAGCCCCAGGGTCGCCCTCGCGACGCCGCCGCGGAAACGCATGGTCAGGCGGCGCCGGTCTCGCTCGCGGAGACGCGAGGGCGGAGCTTCGCCGACCGGCGCAGCCCGGTCCGGTGCAGGAGGTAGCGCCCCACGACCCGCAGCGTGGAGAGCCCGTAGACAACGCTCCGCCTGAAGCCGACGGAGCTTGCCTCAGAGAAGTACCGCGTGGGGACCGCGATCTCGCCGATCGCCAGGTTGCGAGCCGCGACGACCTGCGCGATCAGGTCCTGGTCGAACACGAAGTCATCGGAATTGAGGCTGTACGGGATCGTCTCCAGCAGCCTGCGGCTGTACGCGCGGAGGCCCGTGTGATACTCGGAGAGGTGGAGCCCGAAGGCTCGGTTCTCCACACCGGTCAGGAACCGGTTGGAGATGAACTTCCACCTCGGCATGCCGCCCGCGATCGGGTCGCCCAGGAAGCGGCTGCCCAGCACCAGGTCAGCCGTGCCGGCAAGGATCGGGGCGACCAGGTCCGGGATCCGCGTCGCGTCGTACTGGTAGTCGGGATGGAGCATCACGACGACGTCCGCGCCCCACTCGAGCGCCCGTTCGTAGCAGGTCTTCTGGTTGCCGCCGTAGCCCAGGTTCTGGCGGTGGGTGATCACCTCCAGGCCGAGCCTCCGGGCGATCTCCACGGTCTGGTCCGCCGACACATCGTCCACCAGGATCACGTGGTCGACGAGATCGTGCGGGATGTCCGCGTACGTCCGCTCCAGCGTAAGGGCGGCGTTGTACGCCGGCATGACGATGACCACCTTCGGGGCGTGGGGCATGCCGCCACTCTACCCCGGTCACGGGCCTGTCACGATCCACGGGTATCGTTCAACCGAACAGGCTGGTGCCCGGGCGACCAGCACCCTGGCGGGAGCACCCGGGCGCAGGAGACCAATGATGTTCGAGCGACTCTTCGGCGACCGGCGCGGCGATCCGGCCACGGCGGACCGGGTTCCCCCCGGCCAGTACCTCACCGAGAAGTTCCCGGTGCTGCACTACGGGTCCGTGCCGCCGGTGGACCTCGCGACCTGGGACTTCCGCGTCTACGGCGAGGTGGACAGCCCCCTCCGGCTCACCTGGGCCGAGCTCCAGGCGCTGCCACGCAAGCAGGTCACCACGGACATCCACTGCGTGACGCGGTGGTCGAAGCTGGACACGCACTGGGAGGGCGTGGCGATCCAGACGATCCTGGAGCTGGCGCAGGTCCGGCCAGCGGCCACCCACGCGGTCGGCCACGCGGAACAGGGCTATACGGCCAACGTGCCGCTATCGGTGCTGGACGACGACGACGTGCTGCTGGCCGACACCTTCGAGGGCGAGCCCCTCGAGCCGGACCA
Source organism: uncultured Chloroflexia bacterium (assembly GCA_963713975.1). Taxonomy (GTDB): domain Bacteria; phylum Chloroflexota; class Limnocylindria; order Limnocylindrales; family CSP1-4; genus CAIXZV01. The sequence continues at coordinate 1,617,522 of OY970218.1, read as the reverse complement.
CGGGTACCCGCTGCGGCTGATCGTCCCCAAGCGGTACTTCTGGAAGGGCCCCAAGTGGATCCGGGGCCTGGAGCTGCTGGACCACGACTCACCGGGTTTCTGGGAACGCTACGGCTACCACAACGACGCCGACCCCTGGGGCGAGGAGCGGTTCAGCGCCGGCTGACGGCGTTGGCGCCGCGTCGCGGGCGCGGCCAAACGTCTCGGGGCGGGTGCGGGCCGTGATCAGGGCCGGACGGTCAGCTCCAGGGAATTGGCAGGGATCGCGGCGCCATCGAACGCCTCGTATGCGGCCGTCACCTCGACCGTGAAGCTGAAGGAATTGGGGATCGGCGGGCTCGTCTGGTTCTGAAGGGCCGACGTAACCCTCGCCTCGCTCGCGATGTGCCGATAGTCCGCGGTGACCGTGAACGGGATGTCGCACGGCGCGTGCGGCTGGCACAGCCGCAGCCAGTCAACCTCGAAGGGCCAGCTCTCGCCCGCGAGGAAGTACTGGGCACCCCCGACCGTCGCGAACCCGGTCGACCCACCGGCCGACGGCCTCCACAGGAGCTGGTGAGCCTCGCCCTGTCCCACGAGCCGGATGCTGAGCGACCCCACGCGCGGAAGCTCGAGGGGAGCAGCGAGCAATCGCTCATCCGCGTGAAGCACCAGTTGGATGGAGGCGATCTCCTGTGCCGAGGAGACGCGGATCACCGGGCTGATGGCGGCAGTCGACACGGTCGGAATCCGGCCGGCCGGCGGGTCGTCTTCGCCCACCTCGATCATCGCGTCCGTCGGTGGTGTCTTGTAGGACGAGTCGGTGAGGACGAGCGAGGTGCGGAGGCCGACGTCGGTCGGGTCGAGCCCGGGCCCGGCGCGCACCACGATCGTGACACCGCCGCTGCACCCCAGGCGGCAGGTACCGGTGAGGTCGAACTGGGCCCCCTGCGTGCCGCTGTAGCCGATGCCCTGGCTTGCGATCACGCTGGGATCATCCGGCCGAACCGAGACGCTCACGGCCGGTTCGGCAATCAGGACGTCATCGCCGGCCCGCGTCACCGCCTCGACGCGGAGCTGGACCTGCATCGGGCCCGGCGGGTCCACGACCGCGTACCGAGCGTGACGGACGACGATCGGCGCATCCGGGCTCACGGTGGCATCGATGACGACATCCTTGGCGGCCCCCTTCCGTCAATGATCGGTCCGGCCAATGTTCGGAGGCGGGTCCGAGACCGTCAAGAGCCGCGCGGGAGGGCTTCACCAACACGTCTCGGTGCCGGGGCGCCACGTGCGCCAAACCCTGGGCCCTTGCCGCCGAGCCGCGCGCGTGTGAGAGTGCCTCGGCCGACCAGAGCCGCCACATCAACCGCAGCAGGACGGAGGCGCACCGCATGGCCCAACCCCGGCCGCCGGCCGAGTGGCAGCCACCGATGAACGACGCCTGGACGGGAGCAAGCGATGATGCTGACCCCCGGTCGCCGCTCGCCGGCGTCCGGACCGTGATACTCGTGCTTGCCGGGGAACACGCCTGGCTGGCAGGCCAGCGGTGACGGCCTCGCCCGGGGCCTTCGTCCTCCGCCATACGCGCCTGCGGCCGGTCCCCGGCCTCGAGGAGATCCGGCTCCACTTGGCCGACGAGCTGGAGCCTCTCTGGCATGCCACCCAGGTCGAGACCGGCGATCGCGACGCCCCGGTCCCCTACTGGGCTGTCGCCTGGGCAGGGGGTCTCGCCATCGGGCGCTACCTGCGTGAGCAGCCGTCGGTCGTGACCGGTCGCCGGGTGTTCGATCTAGCGTCCGGTTCCGGGCTGTGCGCGATCGCTGCCATGTGCGCGGGCGCGACGGCCGCGACGGCCGCGGATGTCGACGCGTTCGCTGCGGCCTCGATCAAGCTCAACGCACGCGCCAACGGCCATCGGGTTGCCGTAGTCCGGCGCGATGTGCTCGACGAGGACCCGCCGGACGCCGACGTCATCCTCGCCGGTGACTTCAGCTACGAGGGCGGGCTCGCCGAACGCGTGCTGCCCTGGCTGCGGCGTGCGCACGCAGCGGGGATCGATATCCTCGTGGGTGACCCCGGCCGCCGCTATCTGCCGGTCGGCGAGCTCGACGAGATCGCTGCCTACGACGTCCGGTCCAGCACGGCGCTCGAGGACATGGCGCAGACCCAGGGTCGGGTGTACCGCCTCAGGGCATAGCGGGGCGCGGCGTTGGCGACCCCGGGTCGCGCGCCACCACGTATGCGACTCACGGACTCCGCCACCCCGGCGACAACCTGCTTGACGGCGGAGGTGTCGGGCGGACGCCCGCCAGTCACGACCCGGATCAGGCCGATTCGATCGGCTCCTCGATCACATAGCCCAAGGGGACGGCGGCGGCGAGGAACGCGTCCAGATCGGCCGCCGTACGCAGCAGCGATCCTAGTTCGCCCTCCCACTCGGCGACATACGCTGTGGCGGTGGCAAACGGATGGACGTCCGGCCCCTGGCCCGGTAGCGGTGGCGGAGCGGAGGTGCTGACGAGGATCCCCGGCACCTCGATCAGGTCCAGCGCCAGGCGACCCTCGCGCCAGAGACGGATGTGGCGCGGGGCCGGATTTCCGGTCATGGTGAGCCCCCCTGCTGGTAGACGGCCCGGAGCAGCCGGTGCATCGCCGGGTCGTTGGTGGCGAGCCACGCCCGCGTGTAGATGGCGACGTCGGCCGCACCGTTCGTGTATGGGTGACCATGGTAGGCCGCGACGGAGTTCGCGAAGTACTCCTCCTTGTTGGCGGCGGAGTACCACGACGGGTTGAGCCACATCGCCGTCGCGGCACTTGCCGGCGTCGCCTGGGTGATCGGGCCGCTCGCGGCCAGACGCGCCGTGTAGATCGTCTGGAGGGTCGCCTGCTGTGTCGCCGTGAGTCCGGAGAACTGCAGGCCGTGACCGCCCTCGTGGGCCTCGAGGAAGCCGGATCCGTATGAGGCGGCCGTCCCGGCAACCGTGATCAGGTCCTCCTCGGCCACGGCGACCCGTCGGACGCCGTTGACGGTCGTCTGGATGCCGCGCACGTTGTCCCAGAGTCTGCCGTCGAAGGTCTGGGTGCCGGCCAGGTGGGCGTATTCAGGCAGCTCGGTCAGCTTTCTGGCGTGTGGGATGACGTCGATGGAGATCGGGTCGGCGACCATGCGGGCGCGGTTGGCGGCGGCCATCGAACCGTACAGCTCAATCGCCTGGGCACGCGCACGGGCAATCGCGGCGGCATCCGCGCCATGACCAACGATCCTGACGATGCCAGCCAGCGGGTCGACAGCGGGCCGGGGTCCGCCGCCACCACCCCCGGGATCGAGCGAGGCCCAGGTCAGCGGACCCACGATGCCATCCGGCTCGAGGTCGTGACTCGATTGGTACTGCCGGGCCGAGGCCTGCGTGAGCCGCCCGAAGATGCCGTCGGTGACCAGAGCCGGTTCCGCGGCACCCGCCGCGTTGAGGCGCGTCTGAAGGTCGGAGACGTCATCGCCGCGCGACCCGCGACGCATCGTCCGGTGCATCGCCTCCGGGCCTGGTGGCGCGTTCCCGGCGCCCGGGACCCCGGCGTCGGCCGATGCGCCGGCTCCCGCGCTCACGGTGGGCGGCGGCAGCTGGATCTCCCCGGCCTCGCGCTCGGTGGCGCCGTACGGCGCTGCCTCGTCCTCAACCAGGCGTTGGATCATCGCCCGGGCAGCCGTGTTGCCGGCGAGCCGCTGGAGCTGCGTCATCGCCGAGGGGCTGACGTGGCGGGCCGAGATGGCACCCCGCTCGACGATCGAGCGTCCACCGGTTCCCTGACCCCCGGGTCGCGCGCCGGAACGCCCGTCACGGGAGTCGTGCCCATGGGTCGCATGCGCCCGTGCCATCTCAGGATCGTGTTCTGTCGGCTGGGATCCGGGAACGGCAGGTGGCGCAGTTCCTCGGGCGATCTGGTTGCCCGATCGGGCAGACCGGGCGGCATCCGTCATCCAGGTGCGGCCCGGCTCCCTGGCAGGTCACGTACCGGTCACGTCGACGAGGTGGCCTGGCAGGGATTTTGCCGATGTATTGCCCTGGGTCAAGCCGGACGCACTACCCGGCCTCGGCAGAGGCACCGTTTGCGACACGCGCCAGGAGCTCCCACACGGGTCCGGCGGCTGCGTAGAGGTCCGTGAGCAGGTCCGGCAGGGCAGGCGAGAGCACATCGGCGTCCGAGAGGCGCCGGGAGAAGACCAGGTCCTTGAGCACGAGCAGGTCCGCGTCCGGGTGGTCCTGCGCAAATCCCCGGGGCAGCCGCTTGAGCCGCTCGCCGGAGAGCTCCCCGTACGCCGCGGTGAACCCGGGGTCGGAGATCGCCTGCCGGATCGTGCCGGGATCCGTGTCCACGAGGCGCCGCCAGGAGACCAGGACCGCTGGCTCCGGGTGATACAGGCCACCGCCCGCGAAGATCTCGCCGGGCTCGAGATGGAAGTAGCCGCCGGGCCCGCCCCCCGGGGCACGGAACCAGGCGCTGGCGGCCGTCTTGTAGGGGGACTTGTCGCGGGCGAATCGGACGTCGCGGTAGATGCGAAACGGCGAGCGCGCAGGATCGGCGGTCAGCGGGATCCCGCGCGCCTCGAAGCGCTCCGCGAGGGCGACGCACAGCGCCTCGAGCGGGCGCTTGAGCAGCCGCTCGTACTCGGCCTTGCGGGGCGTGAACCAGGCCCGGTCGTTGTTGGCGGCCAGGTCGACGAGGAAGCCGATCGCGTCGGGCCGGAAGCCCTCGAACGGCGGCAACTCTGACATGGAGTCTCCAGGCGGGACGTACGGGCGATCCCGGCTCGATCCGCGGTGTCGAATGGAGCCAAGCCGAGCAAGATCCTGCCACGCATAGCCACCGTTGGCGACCCCGGGCTCAAGCGGGCAAGGGCGCGCTCCGGATGCGTTCCATGACATCGCGGTATGAGGCGACGGCCATGCCGATGGCCGTGTCGGCGGCGCCGTAGTACAGCGTGAGCCGGTCCCGGTCCGGATCGACCGTCCAGCCACAGGGAAAGACCACCCTCCCCACGTCGCCGTGCACCTCGTAGGGCTCTGACGGACCAAAGACCCACTCGTCGGTCCGGTGGAGGACGATCCGCGGGTCCTCGAGGTCCACCAGGGCCAGCCCGACCCGGTAGATGGGGCCGTCCGACGTCTGGCGAACGCCGTGGTACATGATCAGCCAGCCTTCTGGGGTCTCCATCGGCGGGGGGCCAAGGCCGATCTTGCCGGCGTCCCACCAGGCGCCCTCGCGGGCCTCGAGCAGGAGCGAGTGGTCGCCCCAGTGGCGCAGGTCGGGCGAGTAGGAGATCCACATGTTGGCGTTGCCCTGCAGCGGTGACGGGCGATGGATCATCGCCCAGCGACCGCCGATCCGACGGGGAAACAGCGCCGCGTCCTTGTCCTCAGGCGGCATGACGGGCCCCATGCGGTCCACGGTGCGGAAATCGCGGGTCATGGCCACGGACACGAGCGGGCCGCGCCGGCTGAACGCCGTGTAGGCGATCGCCCACTCCTCGCGCTCCGGCAGCCATGTCAGCCTCGGATCCTCGCACCCCCAGATCTCCTCCGGGTACCGCGTGACGTCCGAACGTAGCAGGATGTCGGGGTCCCAGCGCCAGCCGGTCTCCCCGTCGGCGCTGCGCGCCACGTGCAGGTGCGAGATGCCGCGCATATCCTCGACTCGGACGAGGAGCACCGTCTCGTCGCCCACACGGGCGGCACCCGGGTTGAAGACGCTGTTGGCCGGGTAGGGAAGGTCGGCGGCAGTCAGGATCGGGTTCGCCGACGAACGCCTGAACAGGAGGGGTGCCATCGCGTCGCTCATGCCGGCGGGGCCGGGAGAAGCCGCAGCGGGACCACAAGTCGATCTCGGTCAGGGACGGTCGCCAGATCCGCCGCACGGATGGCCGCGATCCGCTCGACCGCGGTCAGCCACATCAGCGTCGACTCTGCGCCCTGGTTGCCGTTGACTCCGGTCGGTGTCAGGCCGTCATGGCAGGCGCCCCGTGCCGCGACCGCAACGGAGACGCCGAGGTCGTTCGTGCCCAGGAACCAGGCGTAGGCCCGCTCCATGGTCTCCCGATAGGCAGGCCGGCCTGTCACGCGCAGCGCGGCCCCGGCGGCGAGGAGGAGCGATGCGGCCTCGATCGGCTGCTGGTCGAACCTGCCCCTCGGGCCATCCGCGGCCCACCAGCAGTTGCCGACCGGCGCGAGGTGGCCCGCTGGCGCCACCTGGATCGCGCTCAGCCAGTCAAGCATGGCGATCCCCTGCTGCTCCAGGCGAATGACCCCAAGGTCGGCGCCCGCAACGATCAGCGCCCGTGGGAGCAGTGCGTTCTCGTACGTGAGGCGCTGCTCCGGCCACGGCCAGGCAGCCGAGCCGTACTCGACGACGCCCAGCTCCAAGATCTCCCCGAGACACAGCGCGAGCTTCCGATACCGGGCTTCGAGCCAGGCGGCACCGCCCGCGCCCACCACGGCCGAGCAGCCCAGGATCACCGACGCGCTGGCACGCGGGGATGTCATCCGGAGCGCAGCAGGGACGGCGGCACGAAAGAGGGTCCTGGCGCGCGCGGCGTGGTCACGGTCATGGCGCGCCGCCGTGGCGTCGCCGAGGGCATGGATCGCGCGGCCCTGGCAGTCGTCGGAGCCCGGCGCATCGAGCCAGGTCCCGTCCGCGGCCCGGAAGTTCCGGAACCGACCGGCGTCCGCGTCGAACGCGGCCTCGAGGAACTCCAGGTTCCGCCGGGCGCTGGCGGCAACCGCAGCCCACCCGAGCCGTCCGGCCTGCAGCAAGTCGACCTGCAGGGCACGGGCCACGTCGTCCGTGCAATACCCGTGCGCTGGGTCCGGCCAGGCTCCGAGGGCGTGCTGGAAGATCCCGGTCGCATCGCTGATGGCGTCAAGGTGCGTTCGAACCGGGGGGTGGATGGGCCGGCGGTCAGACACTCGCCATCAGCAGATCCTGCGGCTCGGCGCTGACGTGGCCCATCACCGCGCGCTCGAACACCCGTCGGTACGCGCTTCCCACGGCGGGCCAGATCATGCCCCGGCTGTGCTCGTACGCACGCCGGCCCAGGGCCGCCCGGGCTCCACCGTCGGCGAGGAGCCCGCGGAAGGCCGCCGCAAGCGTGTCCGGTGAATCCAGGGGTACCAGCACGCCGCGCCCGTCGGCAAGCAGCTCGGCCGCGTAGGCATAGGGCGTCGACACGATCGCGCGTCCTGCCCCCATCGCGTACGAGAGCGTGCCCGAGACGATCTGGTCGAGGTTCGGGTATGGCGTCACGAAGATGTCGGCCGACTCCAGCCACCGGGTCAGCTCGGCCATCCCGACGAAGCGGTCGACGAAGCGGACATGGCCGGACACGCCAAGCTCCTCGGCACGGCGCACTAGGGAGGCGCGGTACTGCTCCCCGTCGCGCCGGACGAGCTCCGGGTGCGTGGCGCCCAGGATCACGTACAGGACGTCGGGACGGGCCGCCACGACCTCCGGCAGGGCCTCGAGGGCGAGCTCGTAGCCCTTCCCGGGTCCGAGCAGGCCGAAGCTCAGGATCACCTCGCGCCCAGCCAGGCCAAGGGCCGGCTTGACACTGTCGGCATCCACGAGTGGGAGATCCGGCACCCCGTGGCTGATGACGTCGAGCCGCGTTGGATCGACGCCGTACAGGCGGGTCAGCAGGGTCGCGGCCGCCTTGGACATGACGACCGTCGCCGCAGCCGACCGCACGAGCTCGGAGAGGATGGAGCGCTGCCGGAACGAGGGCCTCCGGAGGACGGTGTGCAGGGTGGCCACGGCGGGCACCGTCAGGTTGCTGACGAAGTCCAGGACGGTGTCGCCATCATCTCCACCCCAGATGCCGTACTCGTGCTGCACGGACACCACGTCCACGGACGCGCTGAGCTGGCGCGCGACGCGGGGATAGTCCGCTCGCACATCGCGGCGGATCCGGTGATGGACCTCGATCGGGTACGGGAGCGCGGGGCCGTCCGCGTCGATCGCGACCACCTCGTGGCCGCCCGTCGCCCGACGGAGATCCGCGGTGAACGCGGCGATGCCGCAGCGGCGGGGAGGGTAGGTGGAAACGAATCCAATGCGTGCGATGTGTGGGCTCCGATCGAGCGAAGGGCGCAACGACGCCCTTGGGAGGCTCGCTCGAATCGGAAGGCGTGGGCCATGCGGCGCCCGCAAGCCGAGCGAAAGAATGGGGCCGGCTACGTGGCCGACGCCCGCAAATCCTGCGAGAGGACGGGGCCGGCCTGATGGCCGGCCCCCGCCGGTCAGGCCGGCCGCACCGTGTTGGCGCGCGGGCCCTTGGGGCTCTGCTCGATCGTGAACTCGACCTTCTCCCCGCCGGCGAGGCGGTCGAAGTCGAGGGAGGGGTCGAGGGCGGACCGGTGGAAGAAGTATTCCTTGTCGTCCTCGGCCGCGATGAATCCGAAGCCGCGATCGGCCACGACTCGCTTGATTGTCCCGGTGGCCACGTTGGACCTCCTGCTCCCCGAACGAGGGCTAGCAGATCGCACGGTCCGTTCGAAGAGTGGGAGTGACCACGCGGCGCTTCGCCACGAGGCGTGGCGGGACAGTAGCGTACCACCGGCCCACAACCCTCTCACTGGGGACCACCTTCGGGGGTAGGCGTCCCAACGTCTGGGCGGGCCTGGCCGGACCACTTCCGGCACTGGGCGAAGCCGGGGGCGGGTGCGTTACCCCCGCCAGGCCGACTCGCTGCGTCGCCGGGCCCCTGAGGCCCACACTTCGGGTCGAGGGCCATACGGAGAGCCGTCGGCGGCCCGGTTCGGGGTCGATAGCGGGCCTCGGAGGCCCCGCATGCCCGGACGGAGAGGAACAGCGGGCTTGAGGCCCGTGCGGACGATCGCAAATGAACGCCGGCGCCCAGCGGCTGAGCGCGAAACTACCCTGCGGCGCCCACCCGTGCACGGTGCGGGATCCGGATACGTCCCTGCGAGATGGCGACGCCGACGAGCACGATCGCCCCGCCCACCGGCTGGTACCAGGCAAGCGGCTCGGAGAGGATCACGCTGCCCACGGCGACGGCGAACAACGGCGTGATGTAGGTCACGGAGCTGGCCACCGAGGGTCCCGCCTCGATGACGATGTGCGTGCTGAGCACATATGCGATCCCGGACCCAAGCGCACCGAGCGCGAGCATGCCGACCACGGTGGACACGGCGATGGGCGTCGTGACCTGCCCGGTGCCGGCGAGCGAGGTGCCGACGACGACCGGCAGCAGGAAGACCGCACCCATGGTGACCTGGCCCGTGGCGATCGCGATCGGCCCATCGCCCGTGTGGGTCAGGTGGCGCCGGATGTACGGATACGCGATCCCATAGCAGAGGATGGCCCCGATGCACGCGAGCACGCCCAGGAGCTCGCCGCCGCCGAGGCCGTTCCACGCCCCCACGACCACGAGGACGCCGACGAAGCCGACGCCAAGTCCCGCGATGCCGTCGCGCCCCGGCCGCTCCTCGGAGAACGCGACCAGGATCACGAGCAGCGCCATCAGCGGCGTGCCTGCGTTGATGATCCCGGCGAGGATCGAGGAGACCTGGGTCTCGCCGTAGGCGAACAGCGTGAACGGGATGCTGCAGAAGAGCAGCCCCACCACCGAGAGGTGCATCCAGGTCGCGCGCCCGCGCGGGAGGCGCGTCCCGGTTGCGCGCGCGATCACCAGCAGGACGAGCGCCCCGATCGCGACCCGCCCGAACGCCACCTGGACGGGCGTGAACGACTCGAGCCCAAGCTTGATGAACAGGAACGAGCAGCCCCAGATCGCCCCGAGGACGAGGAACCAGAGCTGCCACGGGAGGGCGCGGAGGGCCTGCATACAGGGAGGAACCCTACCGCCTGCGTCACGGTTGCGGGCCGATGTCGCCGAGGCTTTCGCTGGAGCCCTGATCCGCTATCGGTTGGGTTCCGGGGCGATCACTCAGGGGTCGCGGGCCAAAACCCGGGTTTCGGCGACCGGTCCGGCGTGAACGGGTCGGATCTGAGTCGATATCGACTTGGGTCCGCCGTCCACGCCGTGGAGATCAGCCTCCGTACGCGTGTCCGGTCGCCCTCACCTTGCCGGCACGCGTCGCCTCGGTAGACTGGCGCGGCAACCCCCGGGTCAGAGGAACCAGCAGCCGCATGCGATCTCCGAGCGACGTCCTCGCGCGCCTGCGTGCGTCGCTGCTCAACTCCATCGGCGACGTCACCTTCGGGATGGAGGACGGGGCGGTCTCGATCGCCGGTCTGGTCTTCGGCGTGGCGGCCAGCACCAACGACGCGCAGATCGTCGTGCTCGCCGGGGCCACGGGCGCCGTCGCAGGCGCCGTGTCGATGATGGCCGGCACCTACCTGGACGTGCACTCCGAACGGAGCCTGGCCACGGCCCAGGTTGCCGACGCCCGCGTGGCGCTCGCGGCCGACCCGGAGGCGGCGCTCGCGCGCGTCGCCGGGCAGGTGCACACGGCCGGGTTCACGCAGGACGAGACGGAGGCGGTGGTGGCAGGGCTGCGCCGCAACCCCGAGGCCCTCCTGCGCTACGTCGCGGCGTTCGAGCTGGGCGTGCCGATGCGGACCGAGTCCTCCTCGCCGCGCGCGCACGCGTTGTGGATGTTCGTGGCCGACCTCTTCGCCGCCGGTGTCCCGGTGGTGCCGTTCCTGCTGTTTCCGATCGACACCGCGCGGATCGTCTCGCTGGTGGTCACGGGCGCGCTGATGGCCGCGCTGGGCGTGGCACGCGCGCTCATCGGCAAGGAGAGCGTGTACCGGACCGCGCTGCAGACGATGGGAATCGCCGGGGCAGCCGCCCTGGCCGGCGTGATCATCGGCCGACTCGTGATGGCGTAGCGCCGCCGGCGGGTCAGGCCTCGACGGGCCTCGAGAACGCGAGGAGGAGCCCCGGAAGCACCGCGCGGGACAGCGCGTCCGGGTCGTCGTCGCCTGCCAGCAGGGCCCGCCGGACGCTGCGCTCGGCAATCGCGACGATGGCGTCGGTGATCACGACGGGATCCACCACAAGCTCGCGCCCGTGTTGCCGCAGGGCATCGTCCAGAAATGCGCCCACGCGCTCGCGGAACCGGGTGTTGACCTCCAGGAAGCGGGCGGCCTGGTCCGGACGGCGGATCGCGAAGATCTCGAGCTCGGTCTGGATGAGGGTCACCTCGCGACCCATCGGGATCGACGCCAGCACCCCGCCTATCAGGCCGCCGAGCAGCTCCGGCAGGTCGAACGACGCCGCGACCTGCGGGCTCAGCTCCGCGACGCTGACATCGAGGTGGTCCAGCAGGCGGTCGTGCTCGCGCTCGATGACGGCGCCCACCACGTCGTCCTTGTCGGCGAAGTTGGAGTAGAACGCTCCGCGAGTGAAGCCCGCTCGCTCACAGATGTCCTCCACGGATCCGCCGAACACGCCGCGCTCCGCGAACACCTCCCGGGCCGCGTCGAGGATGCGCTGCCGGGTGGCCTCCCGTCGCGCGGTGCGGGGGGTATCCACGGGATCGCGCTCGTGCTCGATCTCGGGACCATTGACCGGGTCCCGGCCTGGAGCGAGGGTGCCCGTCGCCAGCTGAGCCTCCCCGGTCACCGGGGGGCGCCCGGCGTGCGGCGCGTGGGTACCCGGCTGCGGCTGCATCCAGGCCGCCCAGTCCCCCGGCTCTCGCTCACGGTCCATCGTGCCGAACCCCTGTGTTGTTCGATACATATTTGTATCCGATACGTTGACGTATCCAATACGTCCTCGTATCCTAACGGGCGCGGTCAAGTGCCGCAACCCACATCCGCAACGTCATGACCGGGTTCGCGCGTCGCGCTCGTCCCGGGGAGGCACCCCACCACATGTTCGAGCGCCTGGGCTCCTGGACCTACCGGTTCCGCTTCCTGATCCTGTTCGCGTGGATCGCCGGCGCGGCCTTCTTCGCCCTCGCCGCCCCCAGCCTCTCCGGCCAGGGCTCCACGGACCAGACCACGTTCCTGCCCGCGAACTCGCCGTCGCGCCTTGCCAAGGACGCCATCGAACGGGCCTTTCCCGGCAGCACGTCGGCTTCGTCCGCGACGATCACGATGGACCGCCCCGGGGGCCTGACCGACGCGGATCGCGAGTGGCGGGATGCCTTTGCGGCGTGGGCGGGGAGCGAGCAGGCGCCGGAGGAGCTCCGTGTCGCCGTGACGGACACGGAGACGGCGGACTCCCGCCCCGAGCTGGCGGACCTGTTCCGGGCGGACGACGGCACCTTCGAGCTGTTCGTCGTGAACCTCAACGTGGCCGACGCCGGCGACGACGCCAAGGTCGTCGTAGAGGACCTGCGCACGCACGTCCAGGAGTCGGCACCGGCCGGCCTGGAGGTGCATGTCACCGGGGCCGCCGCGATCAGCTCCGACTACCTCGAGGCCGTCCAGGTCGGCACCGACAGCACGACCACGGTGACGATCATCCTCGTCATCCTCGTCCTCCTAGCCATCTACCGGGCACCGCTCGCCGCGCTGATCCCGCTGGCGACCATCGGTGCCGCGTTCGTCGTGTCGAAGGGCGTGCTGGGGTTCCTGGCCGCCGCCGGCTGGCAGGTCTCCTCCACCCTGGAGACGTTCCTCGTGGTCATGGTGTTCGGTGTCGGGACCGACTACGCCATCTTCCTGATCAGCCGCTACCGCGAGGAGGTCTCGCACGACGGCGACTGGCACGACGCGGCCAAGGTCACGGTCCGGCGCATCGGCGCGGTCATCACCGCGTCCGCGGGCACGGTGATCGTGGGCATGATGGCGATGGGCGTCGGCGACTTCAAGATGATCACGTCGATGGGGCCGGGGATCGCGATCGCGGTCGCCGTGACCCTGTTCGCCGCCCTCACGCTGTCGCCGGCCCTGCTGTCGATCTTCGGCCACTACCTGTTCTGGCCGCTCCACACCAGGCAGAAGCACGAGGGCGAGCCGCGCGGCTTCTTCGCCAGCCTCGCCAACATCGTGTCGCGACGCCCGGTCGTCACCACCGTCGGCCTCACCGCCCTGCTGCTGGTCCCGATTCTCTACCTGCCGCAGGTCGACTCCAACTTCGATGTCCTGGCGGACCTGCCCAAGGATGCCGACTCCTCCATCGGCTACCAGCAGATCGGCGACCACCTGGGCGAAGACAAGCTCGTCCAGTCCACCGCGCTCATCGACCTCGGTGGCGGCGACATCCTGGCTCCGGCCCAGCTCGCCAAGCTGCACGCGTTGATGGAGACCCTGCAGGCGGGCGGCGGCGTCGCCACCACCACCAGCCTCGTCACCCCCGAGGGCGACACGGTCGTGCCCGACGGCTTCAGGCCGTCGAAGACCCTCGGGGAGATCGGCGACGGCTTCGAGGGCGACAGCGGCGCATCAGCGAAGACCGACAACTCCAGCCTCCTCGACCCCGAGGTCAGGGACGGGCTCAACCAGGCGCTCGACTACGTGAACGGCCTCGCCGTGGCGTTCCCGGACGTGGCGGCGGGCGTCGAATGGCGGGACGCTCGCGACGGCCTCGAGCACGCGATCGACATCGTGGACCGCGTCGCGAAGCAGAGCGTGGTCTCCACCCAGCTGCGCACGCTGTCGGCGTCGATCACCGACCCGGGCAACGCTGCCACCGCGGGCTCGGGTTCCGGGGACGAACCGCAGTCCACGCTCATGAGCGACTACCTCGTGGAGCTTGCGGCGGCATTCCCGGAGGTGAAGACGCTCGATCCCTACAAGGACGCGGTCAGGGCCGCGGCGGCGCTCGAGAACAAGGCCACCATCACCGACGCGCTCAACCTGTCCACGGCGTTCGACGCGCTGGCCGACCACTTCGACGCCACGCCGGACGCCACCCTGTCGCCGGAGAGCCTCGCCGGCACGGCGAGCGCGAAGGAGTTCAAGCGGGAGGCCGAGGACACCTTCAACGCGCTGCCGGACCGGTTCGCGGCGCTGGCGGCTGTCTACGCGACCCGCCCGGACGACTTCTACCTGCCCACGAGCCTGACCGGCGACGACGCCGCGAAGCTCCAGGACGCGATCGACGCGTTCGTCTCCACGGACCACACGGCGACCCGGTTCTACCTCACGTCGTCCAACGCGGCGTACACCGGTGGGGCATTCCAGAGCCTGAGGGACGCCCGCACGACGATAACGGACGGTGCGGCCACCTTCGGCCCGGCCGCGGCCGGGTACATCGGCGGACCGACGGCGCAGTTCGCCGACGTCCAGGAGACCCTGGCGAGCGACTTCCTCAAGGTCGGTGCGATCACGGTCCTGGGCATCCTGATCGTGCTGATGCTCCTGCTGCGAGCGGTCGTCGCGCCGCTCTACCTGGTGGCCACCGTCCTCGTCTCGTACGGGTCCACGCTGGGCGTGTCCGGCTTCCTGTTCCAGGAGGTCCTGGGGCAACAGGGCGTGAGCCCCTACCTGCCCCTGATCGTGTTTGTGCTCCTCGTGGCCCTCGGGTCCGACTACAACATCTTCCTGATGCACCGCATCCGGGAGGAGGCGGAGAGTGCGGGCATGAAGGACGCGGTGCGCAAGGCGTCCGGGCACACCGGCGCTGTCATCACGTCGGCAGGTCTGATCCTCGCGGGCACGTTCGGATCCATGGCCACGGCACCGCTCACGATCCTGTTCCAGGTCGGCGTCGCGGTCGCCATCGGCGTGCTGATCGACACCTTCCTGGTCCGCTCCATCCTGGTCCCGGCCATCACCACGATCGCGGGAGACTGGGCCTGGTGGCCGTCCCGCTTCCGGTTCGGCGGGGGCGCCGCTCCGGTCCCGGTCCCGGTGCCTGTTGGCGCCGCGGCGGGTGCGGCGGCGGGCGTGAGCATGGCGGCGGGCGTGGATGACGGTCTCGTGCCGACCGGGCCGCCGCGCGGCGCCAATCGCCGGCGGCTGGCGGTGGGGCTTGCGATCGTCGTGATGGTCCCGCTCGTGATCGCGAGCATCCTGACCTGGTCGTTTGGCGGCGCGATGGACAACGTCGGCTCGCTGCGAGCGGCAGTCGTCAACCTGGACGACGGCGGGACCATGACCGGCCCCGACGGCATGGTCAGGGACCTCGTGCTCGGTGACGACCTGGCCGCGACGCTGGTGAGGCCCGGCACCGGCGAGGGATTCGAGTGGGTCGAGGCGAGCGAGGCGGACGCCGACACCGGCCTCGCCGACGGCACGTACGCGGCCGTGCTCCGGATCCCCAACGGCTTCTCCCGGACCGTGGCTGCCATCCGCTCCGACACGATCGGCACGGTGCCCCAGGCGACCCTCGAGCTTGTGACGGACGACGGGTCCGGCTACGCCCTGGGGACGGTCGCACGGTCCGTGGCGGCCGCGATCGCCACCTCGACGGCCCAGGGCGTTACCGCGAGCTACGTCGACGACGTGCTGCTCGCGGTCACCGACGCCCGGGCGATCGTCGACAGGGCCGCCGGCACGGCGAGTGACCTGGCGGGCTCCTCGTCCGATCTCGCCGACAACGCCTCCGGCGTGTCCGTGGTTGCAGGGCAGCTCGTCAGCGGCCTCCAGCAGCTGGTGGACGGCACCTCGGACACCAGCCAGATCACGCAACTCGTGGACGGTACCCAGGCCGTGGCAGACGGTATGGCCAAGGTGGCCCGCGGACAGAGGGACCTCGCCAAGGGCACCGGGGCCGCGGCGTCCGGGGCCGGCGAGCTGGCCGGTGGGGCAAGCCAGGTCTCCGATGGCGCTGCCGCGCTCGCCACGAGCACCGACGCCCTCCCGGCACAGGTGGACCAGCTGGCCGACGGCGCGTCCGACCTCGCGACCGGAGCGGCCCAGGTCGCCGGCGGCTGGAACCTGTTCACCAACGGCAACCCGTCCACGAACCCGCCCACGCCCGGCCTCAAGGACCTCGCGTCCTCCACGAACGGCATGGGCGTCGGCGCCCAGCAGCTCAACGACGCCGCCGGCCAGCTGGTGACCAGCGCCACGAAGGCCAACAACAACGCGCTCGAGGCGGCGAACAAGGCCGGCGTCGCAGCGCAGGCAACGGGTTCCGTCGCCACCGACGCCGGGGCCCTCGCGGCTGCGGTCGCGGCGCTGTCCAGCCAGTGCGATGGCCTCCACACCGACGCCGACCCGGTCTGCCAGGCCCTCGCAGGCCTGCAGGCGGACGCCGGCGCACTCGCGAACGAGGCGGCCGGTGCCGCACAGGACGCAGGTGCAGCCGCGCAGGCCGCCGGGGACGTCGTGGTCGACACGGCGACCGTCGAGGCGTATGCCAAGGGCGTGATGCAGGGGACGGCCGCCCTTGCCACCCAGCTGCCGGCGCTGGAGCAGGGCATCGACGACCTGTATGCCGGGGCCCAGCAGCTCCTTGCGGGCACACAGGACCTGTCCTCGGGCATGGACGCCTACGCCCAGGGCATGCAGCAGTTCGCCGCCGGCGTGCCGCGGCTCGCCGACGGCGTTGCCCAGCTGGCCACCGGCGCCGCGGGCGTCGCATCCGGCGCGAGCGATCTGTCGGACGGCCTGGACGAGCTCGCCAAGGGGTCAACCGCGCTCGCCGCCGGAGCCACAGCGGCCGCCAGGGGGTCCCAGGCCCTGGCCGACGGCACCGCCAGCGCTACCGGCGGCATGGACCAGCTGACCGAGGCGGCGACCCTTGCGCTGGAGGCGGGCGCGCTCGTCGAGGCGCAGTCCGACGACCTCGCGGGCAGCGGCACGGCGATCTCCGACGACGCGCAGGCCCTGTCCAACGATCTCGAGTCCTCCGCCGCCGGGATCGGCAGCTACGGCAGCGACACCCGCACCCGGCTGAGCACCCTCGCGGCCAACCCGGTCGCCGTGGCGGCGACCCGGGTCAACGCGGTCGGCGGGTCCCAGGATGGCCTCGCGCCGTTCCTGATGGCCCTTGCCGCGTGGCTGGGCGTGATGGGCGCCTTCCTGATCCTGCCCGCCATCTGGGCGACCGGCCGTCGGCGATGGGTCCGCGGCGTCCTCGTCGCCTTCGGGCTCGCGGCCCTCGTGGGCGTCGCCGGGTCGCTGCTGATGGTCGGCGGCATGTGGATCCTGCTGGGCCTCCAGGTCGCGGACATGCTCCAGCTCGTGGGCTTCGCGGTCCTGGCCACGCTCGCCTTCACCGCCATCGTCCAGGCGCTGGTGGCGATGTTCGGGTCCCGCGGGTGGCTGCTGGCCCTCCTGCTCCTCGTGGTCCAGGTGGCAGCCGTCGGCATCCCGTACGCGGCGTCGGTGGCACCGGGCCCGATCGCGGCGATCAACCCGTTCCTGCCGATGACCTATGCGGTCGACGCGCTGCTCGGGGCGATGACCGGCGGCGGCTCGCTCCCGGCCATCGATGCGCTGGTCCTGTCTGCCTTCCTCGTGGTCGCGCTGACGATCACGCTGGCGGCGGCGGCAGGACCGGCGCTCCGCCGCGAGCGGACGAGCGCGGACGCAAGGGTGGTGGCCTGAAGCTGGGGCCTGCAGAGGGGCCTGGGCGGCGCCCGCTCAGCCGAGCGTGGTAAGGAACGCGGAGAAGCGCTCCAGGCCCTCCCGCAGGACGGAGGCCTCGTTCGCGTACCCGATGCGGAGGTAGCCCTCCATGCCCATGGCGCTGCCCGGCGTGAGCATCACGCCCTCGGCCTCGAGCAGGCGGGTGCACAGGTCTTCGGAGGGGATGGCCGCCGCGTACCGGAGCAGGGCGGTGGTCCCCGACCGCGGCTTCACGTAGTCGATCCGAGCCTCGCCGGCGACCCAATCGTCCAGGATGGCCAGGTTCTCGCGGACGATCCTCCGGCTTCGCGCTAGCAGCTCGTCCTCGCCCTCCAGCGCGATGGCGGCGAGGAGATCGTCCACCATGCTCACGCTGATCACGGAGTAGTCGCGGTGGCGACTCACGGCGCCCAGGACCTCGGCGGGCGCCACGACCCAGCCCAGGCGCAGGCCCGCCGCCGAGAACGCCTTGGACATGCTCCCGATCCCGATCGCGCGGTCGTAGCGTTCCACGAACGAGGGTGAGGTGCCGTCGCCCACCTGGTCCGTGCCCCGGTAGACCTCGTCGGCGAGGATCCAGGCGCCGGCATCGCGTGCGATCGCGACGATCTCCGTGATGCGCCCCCCATCCAGCAGCGAGCCCGTCGGGTTGTTGGGATTGACGAGCGCGATCACCTTGGCGTCGCCCGCAACAAGGCGGCGCAGCTCGTCCGTGTCCGGGAGCCAGCCATCCTCCTCGCGGAGCGCGAGCGTGCGGACCTCCGCGCCCAGGCTCCGGGGGATCGCCGTGTGCTGCTGGTAGGTGGGGACGATGGATACCACCACGTCGCCCGGCTCGATCAGCGCCTGGTACACGAGCGAGTTGGCCCCGATGGCGCCGTGGGTCACCAGGACGTCGTCGGCCTGGGCGGAGTCGTACAGGCAGGCGATCGCCGTGCGGAGTCGCTCGGATCCCGCAATCTCGCCATATGAGAGCCGCATCGGCAGCAGCTCGTCGACCAGGGAGTCCGGGTCCATGCCGGCAAGCTCGAGCAGCTCCTCCACCGTGACCGAGTCCACGCAGGTCTCGGCCAGGTTGTAGCGGCAGCTGGTCTCCCAGCGGTTCATCCAGATCTCGACGCCGAAGTCCTCGATACGCATGCGTCCATGATGCGTGTCCCGTGGCCCGAGCACATCCTCACGGCGCCACCGGCCCGGGGGACGGCCTGCCCGAGCGATGCGGAACGACGTCGGTGACGGGATCGCGTCTCAGCCCCGCAGGCCGCGACCCGCCACCAGGATCCCGGCCGGGTCATAGGTCTCAGAGAGCGACGCCAGCCGTTGCAGCGTGGCGGGGTCGTACACCCGGCGGAACCGCTCAGCGCTGCTGCCCGGCGCGAAGTTGGGGTGGACCCAGCCCGTGAGCCATGGCTCCAGGGCGTCGGCCATTGTGGCGGCATGCCCCTTCAAGGCATCGATGAGCGGTGGTACGGCGAGCCCGACGAGGAACAGCGAGAACGCGGCGTCACGGCTGGGAAATGCGCTGGGTGGCCCGTCGGCGACGGCGATCGCCCCGCCGAGCTGCCGGATCTCCACCATCAGCTGGGGCGATCCGGATCCCGGCCCGGCGAGCGCGAGGATCGCTTCGATCGCGGCGGGCGGAAGCGAGGCGAGAAGGGCGCCATGCTCCTGGGAGGGCATCGGGTCGATGGGATCGGCATGGATCGACCCGAGCGCGGGATACGGGATCTGCCCGACGCCGTCGAGCAGCGGCGGAGCGATCCCCCGAATTGGGGCGAGGACGTCGCGACCGGCGTCCGGGTCGCCGGTCCACGCGAACCGGACGGCGACGGTGAGGCGGTCCGCCAGCGGCTCCGGCACCCCGGGCATCGACGGCAGCTGCATCAGTGCGATCGACGTGGTCGCCTCTGGTGGCAGGGTGGCGCACCAGTCCGCCCAGCGCCCGAGCAGGTCGGCCGCGTAGCTCCCCTCGAAGTACACGGCCCCGCCGTAGATCTCGCGGATCGGCAGCAGGTCGAACTCCACCGCGGTGACCACGCCCAGCGCGCCCTTGCCCCCGCGCAGGCCCCAGAACAGATCCGGATACTCGTCCGCCAACACGCGTCGCAGCTCGCCGTCACCCGTGACGACATCGAACGCCCGCACCCGGTCGGAGGCGATGCCCAGGGTCCGGGCGAGCGGACCGACGCCGCCGCCCGTGGTGTATCCGACGACACCCACACCGGGCGAGGATCCCGCCAGGGCCGCCAGGCCATGGGCCCCGGCGGCATCCACCACGGGCTGCCAGGTCAGGCCCGCGCCGACGCGCGCCGACCGCGCCTCGGCATGCACGACGCACTCGGTCAGGCCGCCGGTAAGCACGAGCACCGCACCGTCGAGATCGTCCATGGCTCCGTGGCCGGTGCACTGGACGGCAACCGGGACCCCGTTCGCGGAGGCGAACGCGAGGGTCCGGGATATCTCCCCCGCGTCAGCGGCCTCGATAACGGCAAGGGGCCGACTGGGAACCGCGACGTTCCAGGGGACCGTGAGCCGTTCGTACCGCGGATCGTCCGGGAAGGCGACAGACGACACGAGCGCGGCCAGGCCGCGCAGATCATGCCGGCCCGCGGTCGGGGCAACGTTGTCGGGCATTGGGGGACGCCTCCTGCCTGCGCTGCAACGGGCGGCGCGCTCTGGCTACGGGCGGAGCACGGGCCCTGTTCGTCGGCATGGTAGCCAAGGCCACAGGCCCCGCTAGGTTCGGTTGCGGACCGTGGTGCGTGGCGCGACACCGCGCGGACCCCGAACCGCAACCCAACGATCACCCCTGCGCGGCTGCCCCGGGCCGGCCGATTTCGTACGGTTGCGGGCCCCCAAGGAGGGGCGAAGGTGGAGACCTGCCGTGGCCCAGACCCGTACCCTGTACGAGCCGACCACCGAGCACGATGCGTGCGGTTTCGGCTTCGTGGTGGACATCGCCGGCCGGCCCTCCCACGCCATCGTCCGTGACGCACTGACGGTGCTGGTCAACCTGGAGCACCGCGGCGCGAGCGGCTCCGAGGCCGACACCGGCGACGGTGCAGGCATCCTGCTGGCGCTGCCGCACCGGTTCCTGGGCGCCGCGGCGGTGCAGGCCGGCATCCGGGTCCAGGACGCAGGCTACGGCGTGGCGATGGTGTTCCTGCCGCGGGATGAGGAGAGCCGGACCGGCACCCGCGAGCGGTTCGAGCGGGTCCTCGCCGACGAGGGCCTGGAGCTCCTCGGCTGGCGCCTCGTCCCCACCGATCCCATCGGCGTGGGTGCATCGGCACGGGCCAGCCAGCCGGTCATCGAGCAGGCGTTCATCGCCCGCCCGTCCGATCTCCCCCGGACCGACGACGGCGACCTGGCCTTCGAGCGGCGGCTCTACGTCGCGCGCCGGCTGGTCGAGAAGGCCGTGGGGCGCTGCGCGCTTCCGGGACGGGGCGAGTTCTACGTCCCCTCGATGTCCTGCCGGACAATCGTCTACAAGGGGATGCTCAACGCGTCACAGCTGCTGACGTTCTACCCGGATCTCAGCGACGCGCGGCTCGAGAGCGCGATCGGCCTGGTCCATTCCCGGTTCTCGACCAACACCTTCCCGTCCTGGTCACGAGCCCACCCGTACCGTTACATCAGCCATAACGGCGAGATCAACACGCTCCGCGGCAACGTGAACTGGATGTTCGCGCGCCAGTCGACGTTCCGGTCGGAGGTGTTCGGCGACGACCTCAACAAGATCCTGCCCGCGGTCGACGTGGACGGCTCGGACACGACGATCTTCGACAACGTGCTGGAGCTGCTCCACCTCTCCGGACGGAGCCTCGCCCACGCGATGATGATGATGGTGCCGGAGCCCTGGAGCCGGGACCCATCCATGTCGCCCGAGCGCCGGGCCTTCTACGAGTACCACTCGTGCCTGATGGAGCCGTGGGACGGTCCGGCCTCCCTCGCCTTCACGGACGGCGTGCACGTCGGCGCGACCCTGGACCGCAACGGGCTTCGTCCCGGCCGCTACTACGTGACCCGGGACGGGCGCGTGGTCATGGCCAGCGAGGCCGGCGTCCTGGACATCCCGGCGGAGGACGTGATCGCGAAGGGGCGCCTGCAGCCGGGCCGGATGTTCCTGGTCGACACGGCCGCGGGACGGATCGTCCCCGACGACGAGCTGAAGGCCGCGATCACGGGTGCGGCCCCCTACGAGCAGTGGGTGCAGGAGTCCCTCGTCAATCTGGCCGACCTGCCCGCGCCCGGGCACGTCATCGGACCCGACCACGAGACGGTCCTGCTCCGCCAGGAGGTCTTCGGGTACACGTCCGAGGACGTCCGGATGATCATCAACGAGATGGCGACGACCGGCGCCGATCCTATCGGCTCCATGGGCAACGACGCCCCCCTGGCCGTCCTCTCGGAGCGCCCGCAGCTCCTGTACAGCTACTTCAAGCAGCTCTTCGCCCAGGTCACCAACCCGCCGGTCGACGCGATCCGCGAGGAGATCATCATGGCCACGGACCGCTCGATCGGTCCGGAGGCGAACCTTCTCGAACCCGGGCCCGATGCCGCCCACCAGGTCGCGCTGCCCTCGCCCGTGATCTCGAACGCGGAGCTGGAGAAGATCAGGGCGCTGGACGGCGGCGCCGCGAGCCGGGGATTCCGGTCGATCACCCTGCCGATCCTGTTCAGGATCGCCGACAACGGGTCGGGCCTGCGGCGCGCCATCGAGGATCTCCGGCGCCAGGCGTCCGAGGCCATCGCGGAGGGCTACAACCAGGTCATCCTCTCCGACCGCGGGCACAGCGAGACGGACGCGCCGATCCCCGCGCTCCTCGCCGTGTCCGCCGTCCACCACCACCTGGTGCGGGCAGGGACGCGCGGCCGGGTGGGCCTGCTCCTCGAGTCTGGGGAGCCGCGCGAGGCCCACCACTTCTGCCTGCTGATCGGCTACGGGGCCAGCGCCATCAATCCCTATCTCGCGTTCGAGACTATCGACGACCAGGTGCGCCTGGGTGCCGTGCCGGGCCCCACCGAGGCAGCCGAGCACCGCTACCGCAAGGCCGCGACCAAGGGCGTGATCAAGGCGATCTCGCGGATGGGGATCTCCACGGTCCACAGCTACCACGGTGCCCAGGTGTTCGAGGCCATCGGGCTCAACCGCGACTTCGTCGACGAGTACTTCACCTGGACGCCCACCCGCATCGGCGGCATCGGCATCGAGCTGGTGTCACGGGAGGTCAAGCTCCGCCAGGACCGCGCCTATCCGCCGAGGCGGCCGGTCGTCCACACGTCGCTCCCGTCGGGTGGCCAGTACCAGTACCGCGTGGACGGGGAGAACCACCTGTTCAACCCGCTCACCATCAGCACGCTCCAGAAGGCCGTCCGGACCGGCGACTACGGGACTTTCAAGGACTACTCGTCCCTGGTCGACGACCAGAGCACCCGGCTGGCGACCCTGCGCGGGCTCCTGGAGCTGCGGCCGGCCCTCCGCCCCATTCCCATCGACGAGGTGGAGCCGGTCGAGGACATCGTGCGGCGGTTCAAGACGGGCGCCATGAGCTACGGGTCCATCTCCTCCGAGGCCCACGAGGCCCTGGCGATCGCCATGAACCGCATCGGCGGCAAGTCCAACACCGGCGAGGGTGGCGAGGACCCGGCCCGCTACGAGCCCCTGCCCAACGGCGACTCGAGGAGCAGCGCGATCAAGCAGGTCGCCTCCGGGCGGTTCGGCGTGACCAGCGAGTACCTGGTCAACGCCCGCGAGATCCAGATCAAGATGGCCCAGGGCGCCAAGCCCGGCGAGGGTGGCCAGCTGCCCGGGTCCAAGGTCTACCCGTGGATCGCCAGGACGCGCCACTCCACGCCCGGGGTGGGGCTCATCAGCCCGCCGCCGCACCACGACATCTACTCCATCGAGGATCTCAAGCAGCTCATCCACGACCTGAAGAACGCGAACCACCACGCCCGGATCAGCGTCAAGCTGGTGGCGGAGGTCGGCGTGGGCACGGTCGCCGCGGGTGTGGCCAAGGCCCACGCGGACGTCGTGCTGATCTCGGGTCACGACGGCGGGACGGGCGCCTCGCCGCTCACGTCCATCAAGCACGCCGGCGTTCCGTGGGAGCTGGGCCTGGCCGAGGCCCACCAGGTGCTGCTGATGAACGACCTGCGTTCTCGGATCGTGGTCGAGGTGGATGGCCAGCTCAAGACCGGCCGGGACGTCGTCGTGGGGGCGCTCCTGGGCGCCGAGGAGTTCGGCTTCGCCACCGCCCCGCTGGTCTCGCTGGGCTGCGTGATGATGCGCGCCTGCCACCTCAACACCTGCCCGGTGGGCGTCGCCACCCAGGACCCGGAGCTCCGCAAGCGGTTCGCCGGCGAGCCGGAGCACGTCGTCAACTTCATGCGGTTCATCGCCCAGGAGGCGCGCGAGCACATGGCGCGCCTTGGCTTCCGAACGATGGACGAGATGATCGGCCGGACCGACCGCCTGGAGATGCGCCCGGCGCTCGACCACTGGAAGGCGCGCGGCCTGGACTTCTCGAGGATCCTCGCGCTGCCGGACGTGCCGGGCACCTACGAGGGCCGCCAGACGAAGGTCCAGCTGCACCGCGTGGAGGAGTCGCTGGACGCGACGACGCTACTCGGGCTGTGCGCGCCCGCTCTCACCGAGGGCCTGCCGGTCCGGGCCTCGCTCCCGATCCGGAACGTGAACCGCGCCACGGGGACCATGCTGGGCTCGGAGATCACGCGCCACTGGGGTCGCGACGGGCTCCCGGACGACACGATCAGCCTCGAGTTCACCGGCTCGGCGGGCCAGAGCTTCGGCGCGTTCATCCCGCGTGGCCTGACGCTGACCCTGACGGGCGACGCGAACGACTACCTCGGCAAGGGACTGTCGGGCGGCCGCCTGGTCATCCGCCCGCCCGAAGTCTCCCCGTTCAGGGCGCACGAGAACGTGATCGCGGGCAACGTCGCCCTGTATGGAGCCACCGCGGGCGAGGCCCTCATCCGGGGCACCGCCGGCGAGCGGTTCGCGGTCCGCAACTCCGGTGCGACGGCGGTCGTCGAGGGTGTCGGCGATCACGGCTGCGAGTACATGACCGGCGGCCGCGTCCTGGTCCTCGGACGCACCGGGCGCAACTTCGCGGCCGGCATGTCCGGCGGGACCGCGTGGGTCTATGACGAGGACGGGCACTTCGCCGACCGCTGCAACACGGAGCTGGTGGGCCTCGAGGACCTGGCGGCCGACGCGGGAGAGGCGGCCGAGGTCCGCGCTCTCCTGGCCCGGCACCAGGCCCTGACCGGCTCGGAGCGCGCGGCCGACCTGCTCGCCACCTGGGATGTGGCGGTCGCCGCCTTCGTCCGCGTGATCCCCCACGACTACCGGCGCGTGCTGGAGGCACAGGCACGGATGCGTGCCTCGGGCCTCGATCCCGACGAGGCCGAGATGGCCGCCTTCGAGGAGAACGCACGCAGCCTGGCCCGCGTGGGCGGCTCCTGATGGGCGGGCTCGTCTGATGGGCAGGCCCACGGGGTTCATCGAGATCACGCGCCGCTCCCAGCCCTCTCGACCGCCCCTCGAACGCATCCGGGACTGGAGCGAGGACCATCCTCGCCTGTCCGGCGACGAGCTGGCCGAGCAGGGCGCCCGGTGCATGGACTGCGGGGTGCCGTACTGCCACACCGGGGCGCTCATCGGCGGCATGGCCTCGGGGTGCCCGATCAACAACCTCGTCCCGGAGTGGAACGACCTCGTCTACCGCGGCCAGTGGCGGGAGGCGTCCATCCGTCTCCACCGGACGAACAACTTCCCCGAGTTCACGGGCCGCGTATGTCCGGCGCCGTGCGAGGGGTCCTGCACGGTCGGCCTCAACGGAGACCCCGTGGCGATCAAGACGATCGAGCAGGAGATCGCCGACCGGGCATGGGAGGAAGGCTGGATCACGGCCTCGCCGCCACTCGCCCGGACCGGGCGCTCGGTTGCGGTCGTGGGATCCGGCCCTGCCGGCCTCGCCGCGGCCGACCAGCTCAACCGGGCCGGGCACCTCGTGACCGTCTTCGAGCGGGCCGGTCGCATCGGCGGGCTGCTGATGTACGGCATCCCCAACATGAAGCTGGACAAGGACGTCGTGGGCCGCCGGACGGCGCTCATGGCCGAGGAGGGCGTCACGTTCCGGACGGGGGTCACCGTCGGTGCGGACGTCACGGCCGAGGAGCTCGCGGCGACCTTCGACGCCGTCGTGCTCGCGACGGGGTCCACCGTCGCGCGCGACCTGGCCGTCCCGGGCCGGGAGCTGGGTGGCATCCACCTCGCGATGAGCTTCCTGCGTGGCAACACGCGACGCCTGCTCGACGGGGGCGCGGACGCCGATGCCCCGATCGACGCCCAGGACCGGGACGTGGTCGTGATCGGCGGCGGCGATACCGGCACCGACTGCGTCGGGACGGCGATCCGGCAGGGGGCCCGCAGCGTCCGCCAGCTGGAACTGCTCGCCCGCCCGCCCCTCGCCCGCGCCTCCGACAACCCGTGGCCCGAGTGGCCCCGTGTCTACAGGCTCGACTACGGCCAGGAGGAGGCCGCGGCGCTCTGGGGCGAGGACCCCCGCCGGTACTCGACCACGACCCGGCGCTTCATCGGCCACAGCGAGCACGTCGCCGGGGTGGAGATCGCGGACGTCTCCTGGCAGCCCGGCCCTGACGGGCGCGTGGCGATGCGCGAGGTGCCGGGCACGGCCCAGGTAATCCCCGCCGACCTCGTGCTGCTCGCATTGGGCTTCACCGGACCCGAGCCGATCCTGCCGCGGGCGTTCGATTGCGACCTCGACCCGCGTGGCAACGTGCGCACCGGGCCGGACAGGATGACGAGCGTGCCGGGCGTGTTCGCGGCAGGCGACTGCGTCCGCGGCCAGTCCCTGGTCGTGTGGGCCATCGGCGAGGGCCGCGCGGCGGCCGAGGGCGTGGACCGCTACCTGGTCCGCGCCTGACCGCGACGACGCTCCGGGCATCCCCGGACTCGATCCCCCTGGGCCCTCACTGCGGCGGATCCATGTACGGCGCCAGGTACCCGATGATCAGCCGCTTGCCCTCCTCGATCTTCGTCCAGTCCGCCTCACCCGTTCGACTCGCGTCGTCGAGGATCGCGCCAGCCGTGACCGTCGCCGTCCAGGCGACCCGGTATGCCTGGTCAGGGTCAAGATCGGGGCGGCGGGCAACGATGCCGGCCGCGAAGTCACGCGCCGCGCGCTCCGATCCGGCGAGGTCCACCCTGCGCATGTGTGGCGTCGCGTTGATCGCCTGACGGAGCGCAATGCCTGCGGGCACCGCGAGGCGGAAACGGACCAACCCATCCCACGTGTCACGGATCATTGACCGCCAGTCCGGCGAAGCCGCGATCCCGGCGAAGACTTCCTCCAGGAATTCGAGCCGCTGGCGCTCGAACCGCTCGAACAGCTCGTGGACGATCGCCCACTTGTCCGGGAAGTAGGCGTAGACGGAGGTGATGCTCACGCCCGCCCGTCTCGCGACGCCGTTCGTGGTCAGGGCCGTGAGCCCCTGCTCCTCGATGATCGCTGCGGCCGCGGCACAGATCGCCTCCACCGTCTCCCGCGAGCGCGGCTGCGAGGGAATGCGGCGCCGACGCGCGTACGACTCCTGGACCACGTCACACAGTATGGCGAATCCGCGCTTGCGGGCACGGTAGCAAACGCTACTATCAGGCACGCGCACAATCGATAACGCACGCTCACACCATGGCCGGTCCCGATGGCGTTTCCCCCCACGCCGTTGGGACCGGCCGACCCATGCCCCGGACGGGCGTGATCCTGGCGGCTAGTTCACCTCGGACGCCAGCCCCAGACGATCGACGGCAAACGGCGCCAGGCGCCGGTCGAGCAGCAGCAGCTCCCGGTCCAGCAGCGCGTCGATGGACCGCAGGCGTTCCTCGGCACCCGCCGCCTCGAGCAGGGCCTGCCGGCGATCCGGCTCCACCTGGACGATGCCGGTCAGGAGGAACGAGAGGGCGCTGGGGTCGTCCGGGATGCGCAGGGCGACCCGAACACCTTCGGGATCGTCCAGCGAGAGCTCGCGGGCGTCTGCCCCCGTAAGCGCGGTTGGCGCAGCGGCCTCGTCGTCGTCGTCCCAGGCCTCGCCGTCGGTCGCGGGCTCATCGTCGTCGATCCCGACCTCCAGCTGGACGTCGATGGGGCTCGCCGTCTCGCCCTCGCGCGGCTGCAGCAGGCGCAGGTACTCCACGAAGCGCCGGCTCACGCTCGTTGCCAGGGACTCGACGTCGTCCGGATCGGCCCGCCCGGGCTCGTCCGGGTAGGGGTCCACCTCGGCAAGCAGGTACGGCTCCGCGTCGCCCTGCACATCGCGGATGACGAAGCGACCCGTCCCCACCGCCAGAACGGACCAGTGTCCATCGGCGAACCGGTTCGCCTGCCGGATCTCCGCGAACGTCCCGATGCCGGCGATCGCCAGCTCCTGGGTGGTGCCGTCGCGTGGGGCGACCTCGCTGCCCTCGCGGATGAGGACGACCCCGAACGGGGTGGATGTCTCCAGGCACCGGCTGACCATCAGCCGGTAGCGCTCCTCGAAGACGTGCAGGGGCAGGACGATCCCCGGCGCCAGGACGGCGTGGAGCGGGAAGAGCGGGATCTGCATCGGTCGCTGGCGGGCCTGGATATGGCAGAGCCGCCGGGATCCCGGCGGCTCGCGGGTGGGAGACGGGACCCGGTCCCGTCGCGGGTCAGTGGGAGCAGGAGCGGGGCGTGCCCGCCTCCTCGGCGGTGCGGAAGGAGGAGCCGCAGCCGCAGCCCGAGACGGCGTTCGGGTTGTTGACCGTGAAGCCCGCGCCCATGAGCGTGTCCACGTAGTCGATCTCGCTGCCGGAGATGAGCGGCACACTGTTGGCGTCGATGTAGACGCGGACGCCGTTGACATGCAGGACCTTGTCGTCCGCGGTGGGCTGGTCCTCGAGCATCATCCCGTACCGATACCCGGAGCAGCCGCCGGAGTACACGTACACGCGCAGGCCGATCTCGGGATTCGTCTCTTCCTTCGTCAGCTCGGCCAGCTTCGAGGCGGCTGCGTCGGTGAGCGACACGACGGGGGTGACGACGGCGGGCGTGACGTCGACGGTCGGCTGGGCGTCGAGCATGGGAACGGTCTCCTTCGGGGGTCGCTGGCTCCGCGCCGGGACGGGTGCGGGCACGGCCGATCGTACGCACCGCAACGGATTTCGTCCAGCACCCCGCCGAAAACACCGCCGCAGGGCGCCGGCCGCGAGCCGCCGGCCGCGAGATCGCTAGTCCTCGGCGCGCTCCACGATCGTCGCGATCCCCTGACCCACCCCGATGCACATCGCGGCGATCCCGTATCGCCCGCCGGTCCGCGCCAGCTCGTGGACCAGCATCGTGGCCAGGCGGGCGCCGGACGCACCCAGCGGATGGCCGAGGGCGATCGCCCCGCCGTTCGGGTTCACCCGCGCGGGATCGAGGCCGAGCTCGTCCATGCATGCCACGGACTGGCTGGCGAACGCCTCGTTGAGCTCGACGATGTCCAGGTCGCCGGCCGCCAGCCCGGCACGCGCGAGCGCCTTGCGCACGGCCGGCACCGGGCCGATGCCCATCACGTCCGGGTGAACTCCTGCCACAGCGGTCGCCACGATCCGTGCCAGGGGCCGGAGCCCCAGCTCCCGTGCGAGCCCCGCGTCGACCAGCAGCAGCGCAGCAGCGCCGTCGTTGATACCGGAGCTGTTGCCGGCGGTCACGGATCCGCCCGCCCGGAAGGCGGGCCGGAGCCTGGCGAGGGCCTCCGGGGTGGTGTCCGCGCGCGGGTGCTCGTCACGGTCCACCACGGTCACGGCACCCTTCCGGCCCGGGACCGGGACCGGCACCAGCTGGTCCGCGAACCGCCCGTCCTCGATGGCCGCCACCGCCCGTCGCTGGCTCTCGAGCGCGAAGGCGTCCTGGCGGTCCCGCGTGACGCTCCACTGGTCCGCGACACGCTCCGCGGTCTCGCCCAGGGAGATCGGCGGGTAGAGCTCCTGCATCCGCGGGTTGACGAACCGCCAGCCCAGCGTCGTGTCCTCCAGCGCCCGCGCTCCACGGTCGTACGCGGCCTCGGGCTTGAGCATCACGTATGGCGCGCGGGTCATGGACTCCACACCACCGGCGATGAACACGTCCCCGTCACCCGCTCCGATCGCGTGGGCCGCGGAGTTGACCGCCTGGAGGCCGGACCCGCACAGCCGGTTGACGGTCTGGCCCGCGACCTCCACCGGGAAGCCGGCCAGGAGCGCCGCCATCCGGGCCACGTTCCGATTGTCCTCCCCGGCCTGGTTGGCACAGCCGAGGATCACGTCCTCGACCAGGGCCGGGTCGATCCCGGTGCGGCCCACGATCGCCCGGAGCACGAGCGCGGCCAGGTCGTCGGGGCGGACGGCGCCGAGGGCTCCTCCATAGCGTCCGATGGGCGTCCGGACGGCATCGATGATCCAGGTCTCGCGGAGCGGGCGGTCGAGTGTTCGGGTCATGGCGTTGATTGTAGGAGCGGGACGTGCGGCTCCGCACCCTGGGCGCATTCCGTGTTGACAGGCGCTGCTCCACCACCCAACATGTCTAGACGAGTAGATGACTCAACGAGGTAGTCATGCTGCCGGGGCCTGCCGACTACACCCCGCTCTACGTGCACATCAGCCGCTACGTGCGCGGCCTGATCCTCGATGGCGATCTCCGGATGGGCGATGCGATCCCCTCCGAGGCCAGGCTCGTGGAGATGTTCGGCACGACCCGGGGCACCGTCCGCGCGGCGATCGACGTGCTGGAGTCCGATGGCCTCGTGCGGCGCGCCCAGGGCAAGGGCACCTTCGTCCAACTCCAACCGATCCAGCACAACATCTGGAACCTCGGCGGCTTCACGGACAGCCTCCGCGGACGCTCGGAGACGGCGGTGGCAAAGGTGATCTCGGGCCGTCGCGTCGAGCTCGACGGCCGCGCGTTCCACGAACTGGTCCGGTTGCGCGGGGTCCGGAGCGAGCGCGGGACGGAGTACCTCTCGCTCGACACGTCGTGGGTCCCGCTCGACCTCTTCCCCGGGATCGAGGACGTGGACTTCGAGAATCGCTCGCTGTACGAGTACTTCAGGTCGGTTCACGGCCGTCGTCCGCGCCGGACAAGCGTCCGCCTCACGGCGGAGGTCCCGAGCGACCGGACCCGCGCCGTCCTGGGCGAGTCGTCGGACGTTGGCGCCCTGCTGCGCGCCGAGGGAAGTGCCTTCGACCAGCACCAGGCGGAGATCGAGCGCATCGCCATCGTGTACTCGTCGCGGATCCAGTTCAACCTCACGACATCGCTCCCCGACCCCGACGAGACCAACCCGTGAGCGCCGCGCTGGCCCGGTCGCGGTTCCGTCGCGTATTCCCGATCGATCGCCCGATCCTGGGCATGCTCCACCTCAGTGGGGTCGGACAGGCGGACATCGTGGCCCGCGCGGTCCGCGAGGCCCGGACCCTGGCCGCCAACGGGATCGACGGCCTGGTGGTCGAGGATTACTTCGGCTCGCCACAGGACGTCGAGGCGGTCCTCGACCAGTTCGCGTCGGACCCGCCCGGTGTCCCGGTCGGTGTCAACGTGCTCGACGACGGAGCCGCCTCGTTCGCGCTGGCGGCCCGGTACGGCCCGGCCTTCGTCCAGATGGACTCGGTGGCGGGGCATCTATCGCCGGCCGACGACCTCCGCTTTGCCGAGGAGCTCCGCGCCCTACGCGCGCGGAACGACGCGCTGCTGCTGGGCGGGGTCCGCTTCAAGTACCAGCCCGTACTATCGGGCAACGACTTAGCGGTTGACCTGCGCGTCGGGCTGGAGCGCTGCGACGCCGTCGTCGTCACCGGCGACGGGACCGGCATGGAGACCTCGATCGAGAAGATCGAGACCTTCCGGACCCTCATGGGCGTCGAGTTCCCCCTGGTCGTCGGGGCGGGAATCACGCCCGCGAACTGCGCCGAGGCCTTGGCGATCGCGGATGCCGCGATCGTCGGCACCTCGCTCAAGGCGACGCAGACCGCCGCCGGCGACGTCTCGGGCGATCGGGTCGCCGAGCTCATGGAAGCCGTGCAAGTGGTGCGCCGGCAACGCTACGCCGCGGTCACCGTCGGATTGGGTCGGGAGGCAGCCCGCTCGTGAGATCGCTCGTTCCCGCGCCGCCCGATGCAGCCGCGATGGCGCCGTTCGGCCGGATCTTCGACCTCGCCGGCGACGGCCCCGACGTGGTCGCCGAGCCGATCGAGGGCGTTCGCGACCGGTACACGGTCGAGCCGGTGGTGATCGGCGCCGTCCACGTGGGTATGACCTCGGGTCCAGCCCTGCCCCGTGACGTCGCGCGGATGGAGCGCCACCCCACCACCCGCGAGGGGCTCCTCTGCCTTGGGAAGCCGGTCGCCCTCCTCCTGTCAGCCGACCCAGCGACCCGGCCGGACGTGGACAGCGTTCGCGCGGTCCTCGTCCGCCCCGGCGAATGTCTCTCCCTGGATCCCGGCATCTGGCACAGCGAGGCCATGGGGATCGGGGGCCCGAGCCACTACTACTGGCTCGCCGGGGTCAGCGCCTCGCCCGAGTCGCCTTGGGCGGAGATCCTCGGCGGCCCGGTCCAAGTGGGGGCGCCAGCGGCCGAACCCCGGTCGGCGCCGGGCTCGGAGCCCGCCTCGTGACCGCCGGGCCGGCGCGCAACGCCGCCGTCTTCCTCGGCGACGTCGCGCTCGACGAGTACTTCCGCGCGGACCGCTGGCCCGGCTCCGGCGAGAAGGTCGACATCGTTCCGGCCGGCTCGTTCGCCGGCGGCATGATCGCGAATGCGGCGGCAGTCCATGCCGCCTACGGCGCGCCGACGCGATTCCTGTGGGTGATGAACCAGAGCCCGATGTCCCGCGCGCTCCTCGACGAGCTCGAGGCTCTCGGGATCGACACGGGCCTCGTGCTTGCCGACCCGGCGCTCGCGGATTCGCGAAACATCATCGTGCTGGCCGATGGCGAGCATACCGTGCTGACACCGGCCCTCGGCCTCGAGGCGATCGAGCTCAGCGACGTGGCGCTCGACGCGCTGTGCGGCGCGACCCACGTCTACACTGCCATCGGCGACCTGCGGTCGCTCCGGCACGGCGGCCGGGACGCCGGTGCCGTGGTCGACGCATTCCGGTCGGCGGGAGCATGCCTCGTCCTGGACCTGGACGTCGGGGCGCTGCGTCCGGGCGACGAGGCGCTCCTCAGGAGCGTGGACATCCTGTTGATGAACCGCCGAGGCTTCGAACGCCTCCGGGGAGGCCGGAGTGGTGCCGAGACCGTCGCCGCGCTCCTCGCGGGCGCGGCCGAAGTTGTGGTCGTGACTCTCGGGCCGGACGGCTGCCGTGTCTTCGACGGATCGGCCGAGGTCGTCATCCCGGGGATCAGCGTCGATCCGGTCGATGTCACCGGCGCCGGCGACACCTTCGGCGCCTCGTTCATCCACGCGCTCCACCGGACGGGTGATGCCGTCCTCGCCGCCCGCTTCGCGAACGTCGCTGCGGCGCGGGCGTGCACCGTCATCGGAGGCCGGGCCGGTGCCGCGAGCGAGGCCGATGTCCTCGCCTTCGGCGAGGCGCGTGGGATCCGGCTCTCCCTTCCCCTGCCGGCCCGACATGGCGCCGCCATGGCGCCCGGTCCGATCAACACCAGGCCCCCCAGCAGCGAAAGGCAGCCCAGATGAAACGAATCATGACGCGACCCGACCGGACCCGATGGATGGCGACCGCGCTCGCCTCAACCCTCGCGCTGGCCGTGGCCGCCTGCTCCGCAGCGAGCTCGACTCCCTCGGCCGGAGCGTCCGCGGCACCCGAGGCGACGGCGCCGGCGGCGGCGATCCAGGCGGACGCCGCTGCGGTCGCCCTGCTGCCGGCCGAGGTGCGCGACAGCGGCAAGCTGATCGTGGGCACCAACCTCACGTACTCGCCCGACGAGTTCAAGGACCCAGACGGCAACCCGACCGGGTGGGGGATCGAGCTCGTCCAGGCGCTGGCGGCTCGCCTCGGCCTCGAGGCAGACCTCCGCGACGCGCAGTTCGACAACATCATCCCGGGCGTGAAGGGCGGCAAGTACAACGTCGGTTGGGCGTCGTTCACCGACACGAAGGAACGCCAAGGGTCGGTCCAGTTCGTCGACTACTTCAACGCCGGCATCCTGTGGGCGACGCAGGCCGGCAAGACCATCGACCCGGACAACGCCTGCGGCCTGAAGATCGCGGTCGGGACCGGCACCTGGCAGGAGACCGACGAGCTCCCGGCGAGGAGCCAGGCCTGCGTCGACGCCGGCAAGCCCCCGCTCGAGATCCTCAAGCTCGATACCCAGGGCGACATCACCAACGCGGTGGTCCTTGGTCGCGCGGACGCCTTCAGCGCCGACTCGCCGGTTACCCAGTACGCGATCAGCCAGACGGGCGGCAAGCTGGTGGCGGCGGGAGAGATGTCCGACGCGGCCCCGTTCGGCATCGCGCTGCCGAAGGACGGATCGATGACCAAGGCGATTCAGGCTGCGATGCAGTCGCTGATGGACGACGGCACGTACCTGAAGATCCTGACCCGGTGGGGCGTCCAGGACGGCGCGATCGACACGGCGACGATCGACGGCGCCGTCTACTGAGATGAGCGCCGCGACGAGCACCGGGCCTGCCGGCCGGGGCATGGCGCCGTCCGGACCCCCGGACCGCATCAAGGCCATCGCACTCCCGCACCGGGCCCGGAACCTCGCCGCAGCCTTCATCCTGGTCGCCATCGTCCTGTTCCTGCATGGCGCGGCGACCAACGAGGCGTACAGCTGGGACACCTACCGCCAGTACCTGTTCGACCCGCGGGTCGTCCAGGCGGCGGGAAACACGCTCATCCTCACGCTCCTCTCGATGGTGATCGGCGTGGCGCTGGGGGTCGTGCTCGCGATCATGCGGCTGACCCCCAACCCCGTCACCCGGTCCACCAGCTGGGTCTACCTGTGGGTCTTCCGTGGAACACCGGTCTACATTCAGCTGGTGTTCTGGGGCTTGCTCTCGACCATCTACCCGAGGGTCGGCATCGGCCTGCCGACCCTAGACCCGCTGTTCAGCATTCCGACCTCGAGCTTCGCCGAGGACGTGTTCTGGCTCGCCGTCATCGGCCTGGGCCTGAACGAGGCCGCCTACATGGCGGAGATCGTCCGGGCCGGAATCCAGACGGTGGACGAGGGACAGACGGAGGCAGCGACTGCACTCGGGATGTCACGCGGGCAGACGCTCCGGCTCGTCGTCCTCCCGCAGGCCATGCGTGCGATCATCCCGCCGACGGGCAACGAGCTGATCTCGATGCTCAAGACGACCTCGCTGGTCACGGCGGTCCCCTACACCTTCGACCTCTACAGCCGGACCCGCGACCTGGCCGTAGAGACGTTCAATCCGGTGCCCATGCTCCTCATCGCGTCCACCTGGTATCTGTTCTTCACGTCGATCCTGATGGTCGGCCAGTCGTACCTCGAGCGGTACTTTGCGAGAGGTGCCTCGCGCACGCTGTCCGACCGGCAGCTCCAGGCCCTCGCTGACGCCGAGGAAAAGGCCGGCCCGACCGCGGGAGCCGGCGCATGACCACATCGGCGCCGCCGGGCGCCGCCGTCCGCCCCATGGTGGAGGCTCGGAGCGTGTACAAGAGCTTCGGCGCCCTCGAGGTTCTGAAGGGCGTCAGCCTGACCGTGATGCCGGGCGAGGTGATGTGCCTCATCGGGCCGTCGGGATCGGGCAAGTCCACCTTCCTGCGGTGCGTCAACCACCTGGAGCAGATCAGCGCGGGTCGGCTCTACGTCGATGGCGTGCTGATCGGGTACGTGGAGCGCGGTGGCGCCCTCCACGAGATGCCGCACAGGCAGGCCGCGCTCCAGCGCCGCGAGATCGGGATGGTCTTCCAGCGGTTCAACCTCTTCCCGCACGTGACGGCGCTCGGCAACGTGACGATGGCGATGGTCTCTGTCCGGAAGGTGGTGAGGTCCGAGGCGGAGGATCGGGCCCGCGAGCTGCTCGCGAGCGTCGGCCTCGCGCACAAGGCGAATGCCTATCCGGCCCAGCTCTCCGGCGGTCAGCAGCAGCGCGTCGCCATCGCGCGCGCCCTCGCGATGGACCCCAAGTTGATGCTCTTCGACGAGCCGACCTCGGCGCTGGACCCGGAGCTGGTCGGCGAGGTGCTCGACGCTATGCGCCAACTCGCCGACGGCGGCATGACCATGGTCGTCGTCACGCACGAGAT
This sequence comes from uncultured Chloroflexia bacterium, assembly GCA_963713975.1. Taxonomy (GTDB): domain Bacteria; phylum Chloroflexota; class Limnocylindria; order Limnocylindrales; family CSP1-4; genus CAIXZV01. The sequence goes on along the minus strand of OY970218.1, from coordinate 1,581,815 downwards.
GGGCTTCGCGCGCGAGGTCGCCGACTCGCTGGTCTTCCTCGATGACGGCGTCGTCCTGGAGGCTGGAGCGCCGACGGACGTGCTCGACGATCCGCAGCAGCCACGCACCCGCGCATTCCTTGCCCGGGTGCTGCGGTCAGAGTCGCGTTCCTGACGCGTTGGTCCGCCCGTCGGGCGGGCTGGGCTGCGGGCGGCCAGAGGGCATCCGAGACGTCAGCTGCCCGTCCACACCGCGGGGCGCTTCTCCAGGAACGCGACCATGCCCTCGCGCTGGTCGTCCGTGGCAAACAGGGCTTCGAAACGGTCGCGCTCGAAGCGGAGCCCCCGGGCCAAGGACAGGCCCTGGGTCGCGTTCACGGACGCCTTGGCCGCGGCGACGGCAAGCGGCGGCATCTCGGCGATCCGGCCCGCCAGCTCCAGCGCGCGGTCCACGGTCTCGTCGGCCGGGACCACCTTGGTCACGAGGCCCATCCGTTCTGCCTCGGCTGCGCCGATCCGGCGTCCGGTCAGGATGAGCTCCATGGCCCGGGCCCGCCCGATGGCCCGTGTCAGGCGCTGGGTCCCGCCCGCGCCCGGGATCACGCCGAGCCTGATCTCGGGCTGGCCGAGCTGGGCGTTGTCGCCGGCGACGATCAGGTCGCAGGCCATGGCCAGCTCGCAGCCTCCGCCGAGCGCGAAGCCGCGGACGGCGGCGATGACGGGCGTCCGCAGGTCACCGATGCCATCGAGCGCCGCGAACGGGTCTGCATCGTGCAGCGAGTGCGGCGACTCACCGGCGAGCTCGCGGATGTCCGCACCGGCGGCGAACGCGCGGTCGCCGGCGCCGGTGATCACGATGGCCCGGCAGGCCTCGTCCCCATCGAGCACGGCCAGGATCCCGCCCAGCTCCGCGACGAGCGCGAAGGACAGGGCGTTCATCGCCTCGGGGCGGTCGAGGGTCAGGAGCGCCACATGCGCGAGGGGGCCGTCACCGGCCGGGAATGCGACCTGCACCAGCGGGGAGTCGTCGGGCCGCGTGTCCTGGTCCGTCATCGGTCCCTCCTTCGGCGCCGTTCGCGTGCGCCATGCTCAGCCCTCCGGCGACTCGGGCTTGCCAACCACGTTCGAGGAGATCGCACGCTCGATCCGCAGGTACCGCTTGCGGTGGTAGAGCAGCGGCGGCGCATGCGGCTCGTCGAGCGCCAGGGCGCCAACCTGCCCCACGTAGAGGTAGTGGTCGCCGACCTCGAAACGGTCCACGACCTCACATTCCATCGCCGCGATGGCGCCGTCCAGCAGGGGCAGGCCCGTGGCGCCCGGGTGCCAGGCCGCCCCGCAGAACGCGTCCCGCCCCGGGGTGACGCTGGCCCCGGCGAAGCAGTCGGACAACCACTGCTGGTCCTCGGCCAGGACGTTCACGGCGTAGCCGCGGAGCGCGTCGATCGCCGGGACGATGAACCGCCTGCGGTCGAGGGCGATCACCACCGTCGCGGGATCGAGGCTGACCGACGTCAGGGCGTTGACAGTGATCCCGAGGGGCCGCTCCCCGTCCAGCGTGGTCACGACGGTGACCCCGGTCGCAAACTGGCCCATCACGGTGCGGAACTCGGCGGTCGAGACGTTCACCCCCGGAGCATACGGCCCTGCCACCGGGCCAACAGGCACCTCACGCGCGGACGCGACCGGCACTACCATCGCGGGCATGAGCACCGAGACGAACGCCACCACGGCCACCAGGATCGAGCGCGACTCCATGGGCGAGATGGAGGTCCCCGCCGACGCCCTGTACGGCGCCTCCACGCAACGCGCCGTCCTCAACTTCCCGATCTCCGGACAGCCGATGCCTCGCCGCTTCCTGCGGGCGCTCGCGCTGGTGAAGATCGCCGCCGCCGAGACCAATGCGGAGCTGGGCCTGCTCGACGCCGCCAAGGCCTCGGCCATCATCGCGGCGGCTGGAGAGGTTGCCGAGGGCGGCTATGACGCCCACTTCCCCATCGACGTCTACCAGACGGGCTCGGGGACCAGCACCAACACCAACATGAACGAGGTGATCGGCCACCTCGCGGCGGCGCGGCTGGGCGGTGCGAAGGTCCACCCCAACGACGACGTGAACAAGTGCCAGAGCTCCAACGACACGATCCCCACGGCGCTCCAGCTTGCCGGCGCGGTCGCGATCGAGGAGGAGCTGATTCCGGCCCTCATCGAGCTCCAGGCCGCCCTCGCGACCAAGGCGGACGAGTTCTGGGACGTCGTCAAGACCGGTCGAACCCACCTCCAGGACGCCACCCCGATCCGCCTCGGCCAGGAGTTCGCCGGCTACGCCGGCCAGGTCGAGGAGGCGATCCGCCGGGCCCAGGCCGCCCGGGACGAGCTGCTCACGGTGCCGCTGGGCGGGACCGCCGTCGGGACGGGGATCAACGCCCATCCCGAGTACGCGGCCCGCGCCTGCATGCGCCTGTCCGAGATCACCGGCCTCCACGTCCGCGAGGCGTCGAACCACTTCCATGCACAGGCGACGCTGGACGCGGCGATCGCGGCGCACGGCGGGCTGCGAGCCGTCGCGCTGGGCCTGTGGAAGATCGCGTCGGACATCAGGTTCATGGGCATGGGTCCGCGTGCCGGCCTCGCGGAGCTGGCGCTGCCAGAGACCCAACCCGGTTCGTCGATCATGCCGGGCAAGGTGAACCCGGTGATCGTGGAGTCGCTCACGATGGTCGTGGCCCGGGTCGTCGGCAACGACGCCACGGTCGCGTTCGGCCAGACCGGCTCATTCCTCGAGCTCAACGTGATGATGCCGGTGACGGCGCTGGCGCTCCTCGAGTCCATCACGCTCCTCGGGGCATCGGCCCGCAACTTCAAGGTCCGGCTGGTGGAGGGCCTGAAGGCGACGGATCGTGGCCCGCTGCTCGTCCAGCAGGGGCTGATGCTGGCGACCGCGCTGGCCCCGGAGATCGGCTACGACGCGGCCGCAGCGCTCGCCAAGGAGGGGTTCAAGACCGGGCGGACGATCCGGGAGCTGGCGCTCGAGAAGGGCATCGCACCGGACCGGCTCGACGAGCTGCTGGACCCGGCCAGGATGACCGAACCGGGCCTCGAGGGAGGGGCGGGCGGCGGCTGATCCCCGGGCGAGTCCCGGGTCGCACGCACCGCGCCTGCCGGGGTCGCCTGCACCGCGGCCCGCGGATGCCGCTGTCCCGGCGCCCGGTCGCCCGTTACAATCCGCGCCATGTCCGCCACCCGAGCATGGGACCGCGCCGGTTCCCTCCCCGTCCCAGTCACCGGTCCGGCCCGACCCGAGGTCGCGGCGCTGCGCGCCGGCCTTCCCTCGGTCGCCGACCTGTTCACGTTCATGCGCGATGCGGAGCTCCGCTTCGCAACGGTCCGGATGCACATTGAGGAGCGGGTCTGGACGTCACGCGGCGAGGAGCTGGCCCAGGTCGAGGTCACGCTTCGCCATCCCGGCGAAGCGAGGATCCTGACCTCGTATCCGGACCAGGGGATCACCGGCAGCTACGAGATCTGGCAGACCGACGGGACGACCGTGCAGACCTACGTGGCGAGTCGCAAGCTCGGGACCCGGCGTCCGGCACGCCCCGTCGTCCGCGGGACGGACGGTCCGGACCTGCCCGGGTCGTCGCGGGTGTACCTGTCCGTGACACCGCTCCAGATGGAGTCGCTGCCCGAGCTGTTCATTCACCCGGCGGGCTACTGTCAGAACGTCCTCGGGACGGGGAGCTGCCGCGTTACGGGGACAACCGAGGTGGCCGGGCGCGAGGCGATCGTGCTCGAGTGCGATCACCCACGCACCGTGGAGGTCGCCGCGGATCGGCCGGACTTCGCGATCCGGATCGCGGTGGATCAGAGCGACGGGGTGATCCTGCGCTTGGAGGAGTCCATCGGCGGCCGGGTCACCCGCGATGCGCGCGTGACGAGCTACCAGCCGGACGCCACGCTGCCGCCGTCGGCGTTCGAGTTCTCGTTCCCCTCGGACACGACCTTCATCTACTGACTGGGACCGGCTCGCACGCCGCGTCCGGTCAGGCGCTCGGCGATCGGTCGGCTGCGAACGGGGCGGGCGCGAGGTCCGGCGGGAATGCGATCCGGGCAAGATCGAGGCGCTCGGCGTTGAGCGCGGGCCCGGGGCGGTGGAGCAGATAGCCTTGGGCCGCGTCGAACCCCATCTCGATCACGGCGAGGAGCTGGTCCGGCGTCTCGACCCCTTCGGCGACGGTCTTCTGGTTCCGCCGCTTGGCGAGCTCGCCCAGGGCCCGCATCACGGCCTCGGAGGAATCGTCGCGGACCCCGGCCTGCACCAGGGAGAGGTCGACCTTCACGATGTCGAACTCGAGCTCCCGCAGCAGCCTGAGGCCGGCGTTGCCAGCGCCGACGTCGTCGGCGGCGATACGGACGCCATAGCGGCGCAGCACGCCGATGGCGTGGCGAAGGCGCTCGAGATCTTCCACGGCCTCGCGCTCGGTCAGCTCCAGGACGATCCGGCTGGGGTCGATCCCGCGCTGCCGGGCCAGGGCGAGGAACTCCTGGGGCCGGAAGGCCTCGGCCTCCAGTGAGCGCGGCGAGAGGTTGACGGACAGGTAGAGGTCGGCGTCCAGCGCCCGCGCGCCCGTCAACACGGTGTCCAGGCTGGCCAGGTCGAGCTCAACGACATGGTCGGTCGACTCGGCGGCCACGAACAGGGCGCTCGCGTTGGCGAACCCCGCGGCCGGGCTCGGGCGGACGAGCCCCTCGTACCCGAGCACGCGACCTGTCTTCAGGCAGTGGATCGGCTGGTACACGGGCGTCAGGAGCCGGTCCGTGGCGACCCGGGCCACGGCGGCCGCGATCTCGGGCAGCGAGCGTCCGTCGTCGACGATGCCGTGCCGGTTGGGGTCGAACAGCTGGACGTCCGTTCGGCCGTGGCGCTTGCCCCAATACAGCGCGGCGTCCGCCTGGTGGGTGAGCTGCTTGCGGTCGCGGGCGAGCATCGGCAGCGCCGAGACGCCGACGGTCAGCGAGAACGGGGCCACGCCGAGCGTCCCCGAGCCCCCGCTCAACGCACCGGCCAGGATCTGGCGCGCGATGCGGACGGCCCCGTCCGGACCGGAATCCGGCAGCACCACCGCGAACTCGTCGCCGCCGATCCGGAACCCGCGCTCGGACCGGTGGACACTGCCCAGGATGATGCGGGCCGTCGCGCGCAGCAGCTCGTCACCCGCGGCGTGGCCCTGTGTCTCATTGACCTGCTTGAGGTCGTCCACGTCCACGAACAGGAGGGCGATCGATCCGGACTCCTCGCGGGTCTTGACGACCTGGCGGTCGAGCTCCTCCTGGAACGCCCGGTGGTTGCCGAGGCCGGTCAGCCCGTCGCCCATCGCCTCCAGGAGTGCCATGTCATAGGCATCCGTGAGCCCGTCCTGCTCCTGGCCGAGCTCCTCGATCTGGCGCATGATCCGGAGCAGCCACGCCCACGACAGCAGGCAGATGAGCACCACGAGCAGCAGCCAGGCCATCGGAACCAGCTGCGAGCTCGGGATCGCCTGCGCCGCGATCAGCAGCGTCGTGCCAAGCCACAGCAGCGTGCACGCGGCAAACCAGCGCACCAGACTGGTGCGAATGGGACGCGCCATGCGGGTTGCAGGAGTCTGCATCCGGCGAGGCTCTCTCCGCCTGTATCGACCACGAACTCGTGGTTGCCCTGTTGTACGCCCGCACCAGTCACCTGACTCCAGTACGGATGTACTGGCGCCGGTTCCGCCCTCCCGCCGCCGACCCCAGGATCCGGCGCGGGTCGATTTCGGTGAACGACGCTACCGTGTTCATGTCGCGGTAGTACCGTGAGCGACCCAGGCTGGCCGGATCGCGACCGATCCGCCCGGTCATATGCGCGAGGAGCCTTCCCGTGGACGACGACATCCAGCCCCACGACGACCCGACGGCCGCAATCGCCGCCGAGGCCGAGGCGCTGGTCGATGCTCACACGGGGGACGACCAGGACAAGGCTCCTGCCGCCGAGGGCGGTCCCATCGACCCGGGGGACCGGCCCGTCGCCATCGGCGTGGACGTGGGCGGCAGTGGCATCAAGGCCGCCGCGGTGGACCTCGGGACCGGCGAGTTGATCGGGCTCCGCCATCGGGTCCCGACGCCGCAGCCGTCGACACCGGCGGCGGTCGTGGCATCCATCGCCCGCATGGTCCGCAAGATCGTGAACGAGGTGAGGCTCGACGAGGTCACACCGGTAGGCGTCGGGTTCCCGTCCGTCGTCATCGATGGCGTAACGAAGAGCGCTGCGAACGTCGATCCCGGCTGGGTGGACTTCAACGCGGACGCGGCGCTGGAACGTGTCCTCGGTCGCCCCGTCCACATGGTCAACGATGCGGACGCCGCAGGCGTGGCGGAGATGCGCTTCGGGGCCGGCATCGACCAGCGGGGATCCGTCTTCCTGATCACACTCGGGACCGGCACCGGTTCCGCCCTGTTCTACAACGGGATACTGGTCCCGAATCTGGAGCTGGGCCACATGGAGATCCGTGGCCGGGACGCGGAGCGCCGTTCGGCTTCGGTGGCCCGCGTGCGGCGGGGCATCTCCTGGAAGGCGTGGGCACAGGACCTCGACGAGCACCTGCTCGCGATCGAGCGGCTGTTCTCGCCCCGGCTGTTCATCATCGGCGGTGGTGTCTCCAAGCGCGCGGACCTGTTCGTCCCCCGCCTGACCGTCCGTGCCCAGGTGGTCCCGGCCAAGCTGCGCAACGACGCCGGGATCGTGGGTGCCGCGATGGCCGCTGCCGAGACGGAGTCCGCCCGGGATTGAGGACCGCGACCGCGGGCACGTCCGGGCGCGCCACGGGCCGCCCTGGCGGCACGGGATAATGGCTGCGGTGCTGAATCTTCCTGAACTCACCCTGGCGCTCACACCCGAGCTGAGGTTCATCCTCGATCTCGGTGTTGCCGTCGCGCTCGCGCTCGTGGGCGGGGTCATCGCGGTGCGCCTCGGGCAGCCGCCCATCGTCGGCTACCTGGCGGCCGGGATCGTCATCGGTCCCTTCACCCCAGGGTTCGTCGGCGATGCCGAGGACATCGGGCATCTTGCCGAGCTGGGCGTCGTGCTGCTCCTGTTCGCCCTCGGCGTTGAGTTCTCGCTACGGGAGCTCGCGAGGGTCCGTCGCGTGGTGGTTCCCGGGGCCATCCTCCAGATCCTGATCACGGCCGCCGTGGGCGCCGTCGTGAGTGTCCTGCTCGGCTTCCCGGTCGTGACCTCCGTGGTCATCGGGTCGGCCATCGCGATCTCCTCCACCCTGGTCGTGCTCAAGATCCTGGTGGAGCGCGGCGAGCTGGACAGCCTCCATGGACGCAACGCCATCGGCTGGATGGTGGTCCAGGACCTGGCCACGATCCTCCTGATCGCCATGCTGGAACCGCTCGCCGGGGGCGACCTCGCGGCGCCGCTGCTGTTCGCGTTGCTACGGACGGCGGCGTTCCTGGCCCTGGCCTACGTCGTCGGCACCCGCCTCCTGCCGTGGCTGTTCCGGACCGTGACCCGCCTTGGATCGCCGGAGCTGTTCCTGCTGTCCGTGTTCGCCACCGCGCTGCTGGCGGCGTTCCTCTCGAGCGCCGTGTTCGGGCTCTCGCTGGCACTGGGCGCCTTCGTGGCCGGACTCATCGTCTCTGAGTCCGACCTGGCCCACCAGGCGGCCGGCGAGATCACCCCCTTCCGGGACCTGTTCGCCGTCCTGTTCTTCGTGTCGATCGGCATGCTCGTGGATCCATCGGCGCTGCTCCAGGACTGGCCCGCCCTGATCGCCCTGCTGCTCGTGGCGACCGTGGTCAAGGGGGCAGCCAGCGCCGTGATCGGGCGGCTCCTCGGCCTGCCGCTGCGCAGCGCGATCCTGCTGGGCGCCACGATCAGCCAGGTCGGCGAGTTCAGCTTCCTGCTCGCCGCGGAGGCGCTCAGCCTGGATCTGCTCGATGCGCGGGCCTACAACCTCGTCCTGGCAACCGCCGTCGCGAGCATCGTCCTGACGCCGGCCCTCGTCCGCGGCGCGGCCGGCCTCGTCGGCCGCATCGAGCACCGGCGCGCCGCCACCGATCCGCCGGTCCCGGGGCACGCACCGGTGATCCGCGGCGAGGTTGCCATGGCGGACGATGAAGGCCGGGCCTCGGTGGTCATCCTGGGCGGGGGCCGGGTCGGCCGCGTGGTGGTGCGCGCGATGCGTGCCCGGGGATTCCGCTGCGTCGTGGTGGACCGGGACCAGCGAGTCCTGGACGAGCTCGCGGAGCTGGGAGCGGCGACGCTCTTCGGCGATGCGGCGGGGCGGGCCATCCTCCATCGGGCAGGGTTGGATCGGGCCCGCCTGCTCGTCATGGCGATCGGCGATCCCATGACCGCAGAGCTCGCGCTCGAGCGTGCCCGCGAGATCAATCCCCGCCTCACCGTGGTCGCACGGGCCCGCGGGCGGACCGAGATCTCGCGGATGCGGAAGCTTGGGGCCTCGCGCCTGGCCGACCCGGAGGTGGAGGCCGCCCTGGAACTGGCGCGCGCGTCTCTCTCCCGGATGGGGGTGTCGGGCCCCGAGCAGACCGCCATCACCACGGGCCTGCGGCGTCGCGCCTACGGCGAGCCCCCTGAGGGCGGTCGCTGAGAACTCAGCGGGTAGGCGCGGCGCCTCTGCTGCACATGACCCTGTCTGCGCCTCCCAGCGGTTCAACCATCGGGTAGCGGACGGTTCCACTCGCTCAGCGGCACATCTGTTGGCTGCAATCGTCTTCCGGCCCGACAGACGTGCCGGCCAGCGGCGCAAACCGGCGGGCACCCGACCGTTCAACCGCTGCGCGGCACGGGACCGGGTGGGGGCCGGACCGGGCGGCACGGGACCGGGTGGGGACCGGACCGGAAGTCGGCCGCGAGCGCGACGGCTACGGGAGCTCGTGCCCTCCGAACGTTGACGGCAAAGCCACGGCCGGATGGCGCGACTCCACCCAGTCGCGGAGCGCGAAGAAGGTCGTATTGAACGCCACCTCGTCCCACGGGATGGCGGCGGCGGCGAACGCGCGAACCTCCAGGGCCTCCGGCGTCGTCCGCGCCGCGCCGCCAACAATCCGGCCCTCGAAGACGAGCGTCACCACCGCGGCCTCGAGCCTCGTGTACAGCCCCACGATCTCCCCGGGTTCGACCAGCAGGCCCGTCTCCTCCAGCGTCTCGCGGACCGCACCCTCGGCGAGCGTCTCGTCCACCTCGAGGAACCCGCCAGGCTGAGCCCAGAAGCCCGCGCCCGGCTCGATCCCACGCCGGATCAGCACGGCCTCGCCCGCGTCGGTGACCGGGATGACGGTGACGACGAGACGCGGGTTGACATAGGCCACGTGTCCGCAGTCGGGACAGGCGAGCCGCTCGCGGTGTTCCATGGGCGGCACGCCGAGCCGCAGCTCGACCCCGCAGTTGGCGCAGAAGTTGAGCGAGCTGAGCACCCAGCGTGGTGCCCCTCGGCCCGACTCCACGTCGGTGGACCGGGCATCCCGCCCGCGGCCCATCGCCGCTAGCTGGCGAAGCTCGTGCTCCTCGAGGCGCCGTTCCATCATGTCAGGCCCCCAGTACCAACAGGGTCGCCCCGACGATCAGCACCATGAACACGGCCGCGGGGATCAGCCAGGCGAGCCGGAACAGCGCACGCCCGCGATCCACGGGCATCCACGCCCACGCGGAGCGCCAGATGCGCAACGTGGCGTCCGCCGTGGTCACCAGCAGGAGTGGCGCGGCAATCAGCACGCACACCTTGACGAGCGGGCTGTCGAACCCGGCGCCGAGCTCGAGCGCCGTGATCGCGATCGCGCCGAGGACCAGGGCCGGCGCCGAGAGCATGACGAAGTGCTTCTGGAGGGGCGTTGGCGCGGTCTCCGGGACGCTGCGCGGCGGAAGGCCACGGAGGCTGGGCGGCAGGTGAGCGTCGCGCGAGGCCGCCGGCACCGCTGGACCGGTTGCCATCGCCGGACCTGCCGGTACCGCCTGGCGGTCCAGCACGGGCATGCCCGGCTCCCAGCGCTCGTCATCCATCGAGTCCGAGTCTAACCGGGGTACGGCCGGATGACCTCAGCCGGGCAGCGGATCCTGGTTGGACGGGTCGCCCATGACGGACTCGGTCTGCTCCGCCCGGTAGGCGTCCAGGCGCTCGGCCAGGGCGGGGTCGCAAAGGGCCAGGATGGCGGCGGCGAGGAGGGCGGCGTTGTCGGCATTGCCGATGGCGACCGTGGCCACCGGGATCCCGCGCGGCATCTGGACGATGGACAGGAGGGAGTCGAGACCGCCCAGGTGCTGGGTGGGGATCGGCACGCCGATCACCGGCAGGCTCGTCTTGGCGGCGAGCATCCCGGGCAGGTGCGCCGCGCCACCGGCACCGGCGACGATCACCCTGATCCCGCGGTCGCGGGCCGTCTCCGCGTAGCGGAACAGGTGGTCCGGGGTGCGATGCGCCGAGACGACCCGCAGCTCGCACGGGACGCTCAGGCGCTCCAGGACCGCCACCGCCTTCTCCAGCACCGGGAAATCGGAGCGGCTGCCGCCCACGATCCCGACCTGCGGACCGGCTCTCGTTCCGGCCTTCGACTCGCCCACCCTGCTCACGCCTCCCAGCTCAATGCCGCCCGCGCGGCACGGGCTCGCTCGAGCACAGCGTCGCCATCGTGGCCGACCACCGTGACGTGGCCCATCTTGCGCCGCTCGAACACCCGGCGCTTGCCGTAGACGTGGACATGGGCTCCCGGGTCCGCGAGCGCGGACGCCATCCCGGCGAGCCTCGCCGGCCGATCCGGGCCGGTGCCCAGGAGGTTGACCATGGCCGCCGTCCCGCTGGGCATCACCGACCCGAGCGGCAACCCAAGGATGGCCCGCATGTGCTGCTCGAACTGGGACGTGGATGCGCCGTCGATGGACCAGTGGCCCGAGTTGTGTACTCGCGGGGCCAGCTCGTTGATCATCAGCCCGCCGCCTCGGAGCTGGAACAGCTCCACGGTCAACACTCCCACGAGGTCCAGGCGGCGCGCGATGCTGTCGGCGATCTCCCGAGCGTCGTTGGCGACCAGTGGATGGATCGGTGCGGGAGCCACCGACTCGACCAGGATCCCGGCATCGTGCACGTTGCGCGAGACCGGGTACGCCAGCGTCCTCCCGGTGCGGTCGCGGGCGCAGACAACGGACAGCTCCGCTTGAAAGTCGATCTCCTTCTCCAGGAGCAGCGGCCGTCCGTCCGTTCCGTCCAGGGCCGCGACCGCCGCAGCGATCTCGTCACCCGACGTGACCCGGACCTGGCTGCGGCCGTCGTACCCGCCCAGGGGGAGCTTCAGCCGGACCGGATAGCCGAGTGCCTGGGCTCCGGCCGCGGCCTCGTCCAAGCCGGCGACCTCGCGCCACGGGGCCGTGTACTCGCCGATCTCGCGGATGAACCGGCGCTCCGCGAGACGGTCCTGCGTGGCTCGCAGCGCGGCGAGACCCGGGCGCAGGGGGGCGATCTCGCCCGCTGCGGCGGCAGCCTCGATGCCCACGTGCTCCAGCTCGTAGGTCACCACGTCGCTCATGGCGGCCAGGCGACGGGCGGCATTCACGTCGTCGTAGCGGCCCACCACGATCTCGTCGGCGACCGCGGCCGTCGGGCAGGCAGGATCCGGATCCAGGGCCACCAGCCGGTAGCCCATGGCGCGGGCCGCGAACCCCAGCATGCGGCCCAGCTGCCCGCCGCCCATGACGCCAATGGTGGAGCCCGGCGGCAGCGGTTCGGGAGCGTCTGCGGGACCGCGGCGAATGCCCAGGCGGTACAGCGCGTCCTGGACGAAGTCGCCCTTGCGAAGCGTGTACAGCTGGTTCTCGTCGCCGTCCGGGGCGCCGGCGACAATCCGCTCCTTGGCGGCCGCATAGGCGTCGCACAGGCCGTCGTCCGTGCGCAGGGCGTCGCGGAAGGCAACCAGCTCTCGCAGCTCGCCGCGTGCGGGCGGGATCACATGGCAGTGGATGCGGTACGGGGTGCCATCCCGGTCGACCGTGCCGACCAGCATCGGCCGGGTAGGCGGAAACGGTGCGATGCCCGGCTGGCGCCCGAAGCCCAGGGACAGCAGCGCATCGACCAGCGATGGGATCTCGCCCGGGGGCGTCTCGATCCCCAGGTCCACCACGTTCTTGCCGGGAAGGCCCGGGACCGCGGAGCTCCCTACGTGCTCCACCACCACGCCGGGGTGCACCGACGCGATCAGCCGGCCGATCTCGCCGGCCACCTCGACGGCGCGTGGATCCCATGGGTGGAAGGCGGCGGGCAGGCGCTCGTACGGGCGGATGGGCAGGTCCGACATCGCGGGCAAGTGTATCGGCGCCGGATCCGCGAAGCCCGCTGCCGCCCACGTATGATCCACGCATGCTTCACGGCGGTCCCGGCCCGTACGGCGTCACCACGCCGCGGATCCTCATCGTGGACGACGACCCGAACCTGCTCGTGATCCTCGCCGAGCAGCTCCGGGCCGACGGCTATGACGTCCAGACCGCGCGCGACGGGGACGAGGCCCTGCGCCGCCTGAACCAGTCCTGGCCTGACCTCCTCGTCATCGACATGCTGATGCCACGCATGGACGGCCTCACGCTTGCCCGCGAGGTCAAGGCCCGGGCCGATCTCCCGATCATCGTCCTGTCCGCCATCGACACGGCAGACTCCAAGGCGGACCTGCTCGACGAGGTGGCCGAGGACTACGTGACCAAGCCCTACCACTACCCCGAGCTGCGCGCGCGGATCCAGCGCGTGCTGCGCCGCCTGGGCGACCGCGTGCCGCGCCAGCGCCTGGAGCTGGGGCCGAAGCTGGCTCTGGAGCTCCACCGCCGCGAGGCCGAGGTGGACGGGAAGGTCGTGTCCCTCACGCCCACCGAGTCACGGCTGCTGTACGCACTCGCCGCGAACCTCGGCCAGACCGTCACGACCGAGACACTGCTGGTCCGCGGATGGGCGGACACAGAGGACGCCGATCCGAGCTACGTCTGGGTGACGATGCGCCGCCTGCGCCAGAAGGTGGAGGTCGACCCGGCCCACCCGGCCCACATCCTCACGGTCCGGGGCATCGGGTACCGCCTGGTGTCTGCCACCACGCCGCCCCCGTGACAACGCCCGGGCCCGGTTCGGCCCACGATCCGGCCCTCGACCATCCCGGCTACCGGAGCTCGAGGCTCGGGTTCCGGACGCGCCTGACGGTCGGCCTCATCACGGCGGCGGTGCTCCCGATCGTGATCTTCGGGCTCGTCGTGCTGGCAGTCACGAGCGTCGACCGTGAAGCCGACACGACCGTCGCCCGGGTCCTGCTGCTGGCGGTCGCCCTCTCGGTCGCCTTCGCCGTCGTGCTAGCCTGGGTGCTCGCGGCGAGCCTCGGCGCGTCGCTCCGTGCCCTCACCCGGACCGTCGACCAGGTCTCCGCGGGCGGCGAGACGCTCGACCTGGAGCTGCCCGGCGACGACGAGATCAGCCGTCTGGCCGAGAGCCACAACCGCCTGGCCCGCGACCGTATGCGCCGGATTCGGGAGCTGCGTCACCTCCTCGACGCGCTCGAGTCCATCACCCTGGACGAGCCGCCTGCCGCCATCGCCCAACGCGCCGCCACGCAGGCGACGGCGGCTTTCGACATGATCGACTGCGAGGTCCTCCTCACCGATCCGCGCGAGGTCCCGCTCGAGGAGGTCGTGCCCGGTGAGCCCGTCCCGGTGCGGGCCGCCCTGGCCGTTTCCGGCACGACGCTCGGTGTGCTCACGGGCCACCTGTCGGCCACCCGGCGCTGGGAGCGTGCGGACCAGGACCTGCTTGACCTGTTCGCGATCGAGGTCGCCGCGGCCATGCGCAATGCCGAGCTCTACGCCCGGGTGGAGGCGCAGAACCGCCGACTGGTGAACCTGGATCAGGCGAAGGACGACTTCCTGCGCGGCGTCTCGCACAACCTGCAGACCCCCCTCGCCAGCATCCGGGGCTATGCCCAGCAGCTGGCGGCCGAGCGGGCGGACCGGCGTCTCGACATCATGATCGAGCAGGCGGACCGCCTGTCGCGCATGGTCCGCCAGCTGCTGACCGTCAGCCGGCTCGAGTCCGGGGCCCTGCGCTCGCGCCTCGAGGTCTTCGCGGCCGTGCCGCGGGTGCGGCGCACGTGGGAGGCCCTCGGGGCCGTGGACATCACCTTCACGCTGGAGGACCGGTCCGCGGGGTGGCTCGCCCTGGGCGACCCGGACCAGCTGGACCAGGTCCTGTGGGCCATCCTGGACAACGCCGTGAGCTACGGAGGCCGGACCCCGGTGAGCGTGGCCGTGGGCCTCGATCCGGATGCCGGCGAGATGACGATCGCCATTGCCGATCGCGGGCCCGGGGTGACGGAAGCGGATCGCGGCCGGCTGTTCGGCCGCTTCGAGCGCGGTACCGGCCGACCGGCCGGCGAGGGATCCGGCATCGGGCTCTACATGTCGCGGGAGCTGTGCCGGGCGATGGGCGGCGACCTGGTGCTGGAACCGGCTCGCTTCGGTCGCGGCGCGACCTTCACGATCAGGCTCCCGGCGGAGGCGCCCGAGGAGTCCTGAGCAGCCCGAACCGCCCAGCAGGCGGCGGGCACGTGTGGGGTCGTCTCACCAAGCCCCTTCGGCGCCTACGGGGTGCGGCTCACGAACTCACCGGGGCTCAGCGGATGCCGGTGTCGTAGGGGACGTCCAGCCAGGTCTCGGCGCCAGCGGCGACGGTGAGTGGCGCGGGACCCGGCGTGCCCATGAACCCCTCGACCGGGCTCGCCTCCAGGGTGTAGTCGCCGGGGGCCAGGACGATCCGGTACAGGCCCGAGCCGTCCGAAGTGAAGCGAGCGGCCTCGGCTCCGGTGACGTCGCGGATTGTGAGCACCGCCCCAGCGACCATGCGCGGCGCGCAGGCCGGATCGCCGGGCCGCTCCACGGGGCAGGTGGGGCCCCCGGTCGCCCGCCCGCCCACGCCGGTCGAGGTTGACGCCGCGTGGAGCTCGGTCAGCATGTCCTCGGTCAGTGGCGAGCCTTCCTCGGCGACGAAGACGAGATCGCCACCCGGGGCCACGTCCCAGGTCCAGATGTGCCGGTCGATGCAGCCTGCCGGGCAGTCGCCCCAGCCCACCTCGACGGTCACGCGCCAGTCGGAAAGTGGCGATCCCGCGTCCAGCCGCTCTGCCTCCCACCACGAGCCCTGGCCGATGAGGTCCGGGTTTCGTCGCCCGATCCCGTCGAACAGCGGCGACCGGGCCCGCACGGCGGCCATCGCCGCGTCCGGTGACTCGACTGTCCCGACGCTGGGTGCCGGTGTCGAACCAGCGCCCGAGCAGGCGGCGAAGAGCAGCGCGATGACGGCGAGCACCAAGGGGCCGGCAGGTCTCAGGGTTCGCTTCAGGCGCAGGGTTCGCATTGGCCGCTGACGCGCCGACGCGACAACGGGTTCCATCGAGCGACCCAGTCCCGGACATGAAACAGCGGGCTCGCGGTCCTGCCAGTGCTCCAGGTCGGCCGGTGGTCCCGGTCTCCGGTGCCGCGAAGGTCTACCGGATCGGGTGATCGGCCAGTTCGGAGCCGGCGGTCGGTTTGCTCGTACCTGCGGACCGCGAGCCTCGCGTGCACCCACCTTCCCATGAAGCGGTGAGGCCACGGAGGGTCCAAGGTCCCGATTCACCGGGACGATCCCGGAAACCCGCGGCGGCCCGCGACAGCGCCGGACACAGCCCGCGGCGGCCCGCGACCTGGGGCCGGCCCTACTCCGGGCCGAGGTCGTAGCCCATCACCCGGGGCAGCCGCACGAGCCAGCGCAGCGGCGGCGGCACGTAGCCGCCCTCGTCGTCGCGCTGCTCCTTGGCGACGATCGCCTCCCTGATGACGCGTGCGCCCAGGAACCGGAGTGGCTCGGGTGGGAACCGTCGCGGTCGGTGACCGACCATCGGCAGCCTCGCGACCGGATCGTCCAGCCGGTCCTGGGCGAGCGCCGCCAGGATGCGGCCGCCCAGCCAGCTGGGCCCCACGCCCGACCCCGAGTACCCGTGGCCCCAGTGGACGCGCCCGCCGTCGAGCGTCCCGAACGCCGGCAGGTGGTTCGGAGCGATATCGATCGGGCCACCCCAGGCATCCACCAGCCGGACATCGTCCAGCATGGGGAAGATCCGTCGGAACCCGCGCGCCGCGAGCGCCGCCGAGTCACGGTCGGCCGTGACCCAGTCCCCCATCTGCCCGCCGTAGCCGGCCCGGCCGCCGCCCCCACCGAACGCGATCCGCCCATCGTGCGTCGTCCGGAAGTAGTGGTTCGTGAACCGGCAGTCGGTGATCGCCTCGCCACCCGTCCAGCCGATCTCCTCGAGGCGCTCCGGGATCGGCTCCGTCACCGCCATGTACGACGACCAGGTGATCATCCGGCTGCCGAAGCCGCCGCGCTTCCAGCCGGCGGCCCAGGCGTTGAGGGCCAGCACGGCGCGACCAGCGCGGATGGCCGGGCCCAGCGCCGTCTCGACCCGGACACCGGCACCATCGGGGCGGGTCCCGGTCACCCGCGTGCCCTCGTGGATGACGACGCCACGGTCCAGGAGCACGCGACGGAGGCCGCGGGCCAGGCGAGCCGGATGGACCTGGGCATCACCGGGAACCAGCATCCCGCCGCGCAGGACTGGGGAAGCACACCGGGCCCGGACGTCCTCGGGCGTCCGGGCGAGGAAGTGGTCCTCCACGCCCAGTTGCTCGGCCAGCTCCAGGATCCCGGCCCAGGCGTCATCCTGGACGGGCGACGTGCTCACGACGAGGGTGCCGCCCCGCACGAGCTTCGCATCCACGCCGGTGCTGTCTGCCCACCGCGCCATCCATCCCGCGACGTCGTCCAGCGCCCGGGCCGCTGCGAGGCCCGGCTCCTCCCCGTAGTTGGCGACCAGCTCGGGCAGGCTGTCCCACCAGCCCGTGAGGAACCCGCCATTGCGGCCGCTGGCACCGCCGCCCACGATGTCCGCCTCGAGGATGGTGACGCGGGCGCCCGGGTCGTGCTCCGTGAGCCACCACGCCGTCCACAGGCCGGTGTAGCCGCCGCCGATGACGACGACGTCCGCCGTGGCATCCCACGCGGGCGGCGGGCAGGGGGTGCCGGGATCAGCGGCGAGGGCGTCACGGAGCCACCAGCCGCGCTGCTCGCCCGGGCGGAGTGCGGCCATGTCGCGCTCGACGAGGCGGCGGACGCGAGCCCGGTCGCCGGGACGGCGTGCGGGATCGGGCGATGAGTGGCCGCGCGGTCGCGAGTCGGTCGGCATGGCGCTACTCGGCGGAGCCCTTCTTCGCCACGGCCCGCTCCACGTCCCCGAGCTTAAGCCGCATCGCGGTGGCCCGGTCCTCCTGGTCCTCGAGCATCGCACGGAGCGCTCGAAGGTCGGCCTCCACGGAGTCGGATGGGACGCTGGGCTCGAACCTGCGCCGTCGGGGGGCCAGGAACGTGTTTGCGATGAACCCGGTGAGGACGGAGAACAGGGCGACACCGGTGAATAGGAGCAGGGTGCCGATGGTCCGGCCGATGTTGGTCACGGGATACTGGTCGCCGTAGCCGACGGTAGTGACGGTGACGAAGCCCCACCAGACGGCGTCCGACGCGCTGTGGATGTTGGACCCCGGAGCCGACACCTCCGCGAGGTAGACGCCCATCCCAGCGAACTCCACCACGGCCACGACCAGGAACAGCGTCAACAGGAACGTGGCGGTCGCCCTGGACCCGTCCAGGTCTCCCAGGGTCCGCTCGACGCCGTGGCGCCGGAGGAGCCGTACGACACGGGTCACCCGGAAGGCCCGGAAGATCCCGAGCACCGGCACGACGCCGACCAGATCCGCCCAGCCGGAGCCCCGGACCACGTAGGCCCGCTTGGACGATGCCGTGGCCAGGCGATACCCGAAGTCGAACAGGAGGAAGGGCACGAGGATCACGTCGGTGAGGAGCGCCACCTGTCGGACCGGCCCCGACGCGGGGAGGAGGATGATCACGGAGTTGACGATGGCCAGCGTCGAGAGCATGAGGATGAACAGCTCGTAGGCAGCGCCCTTGAGCTCGAAGGCATCCCGGCGCTCCTCGCGCCCTGCCCCTCCGTCGGCAGCGGCCTTGGCGTCGGCCATCGTGGCTCCTCCTCCTTGGACCTACGGCGCGGGATACGCCTCGGCGATCAGGTTCGCGACGACGGCCGTCCACCCGGCCTGGGCGTCCGCGCCGAGCCCGGTGCCCCGCTCGCCGTCGAAGTACTCGAAGACGCGACCCGTCTTCGTCCAACTGTTCTCGACCATCGTAATCGTGCGGGCGGTGATGTCCGAGGCGAGCGCCGGATCCACTTCCCGCAGCGCCTCGATCACGAGATAGCTGTACGGCAACCAGATCGGGCCCCGCCAGTTGGAGTTCGTGCCGGGCCCGGCGTACCCGGGGGCGTAGTGCGGCGAGCGAACGGACATGCTGCGCAGCCCATCGTCCGCGAGGAGCTTGTACGGGTCCCGGATGGGCTCCAGGACGCGGGGCATCCGGTCCGGGGGCACGATGCCGGCGATCAGCGGCACCAGCCCGGTGTACGACTGGATCTTGAGCAGGCCGGTGGCGGTGGCGTCGTAGTAGAAGCCGGACTCCTCGTCCCACAGGTGCGCATTCACGGCCTCGGCCACGCGATCCCGGTCGCCGAGGAAGCCCGGCGCATCGTCCGCCCGGCCAACGCGTGTCGCCATGGTCGCGAGGTCGCGGGCGAACGCCGCCATCCAGGCCGAGCCGTCGGCCTGCGCCGCCGGCACGCCGTCCACGCCCTGGCCACGGGGCAGGTTGTCCATGCCCAGGAAGCCTCCGGCGTAGAGGTCGCCGGCGACGGGGTTCGTCGCCTGCCAGTAGCGGTACTGGAGCACCAGGCGCGGGTACAGCTCCGCCAGGAAGGCATCGCCATCGGCCGTTCGCCCCGCTGCGTCGTAGGCAGCCGCCACCCGCAGCGCGGACCAGGCGAACAGGGGCGGGCACTCCACCTCGATCACCCACTCCGCGCACGGGACGTGCCCGTCCGGCTGCTGCCAGCGGTCATCGCTGATGGCGGCGATCCCGTCCTCGGCGAACCGGTAGGGCTGGCGCGTGGCCTCCAGCACCGACATGCCCCAGCCGTTGCCACCCTGGCTCTCACGCGGATTCCCCCACTCGCGTTCGGAGATGTAGGTGCCCCAGCGGGTGTCCAGCTGGTCGGCCGACGGCATCCCGGCGACGATCGACGGATCGGCGGTGACGCCTGGCGTCGGGGAGGTGGTGGGCGCGGGAGCGAGCGGCGTGGCGGGCGCAGGCGTTGGCGCAGGCGTTGGCGCAGGCGTGCCACACGCGACGAGCAGGACGGCGACCAGCAGTGCGAGCAGGCCCGGGCGTCGGGCGCGGCCGATGGGTCGGGACCGGGTCAAGCGATGCCTCGTGTCTGGTCCGGACGGCTCCGACTCCGCGGAGCCGGCTTGGTACGGACGCGAGGATTGTAGGCGGCGACCCGCCGCGGCTCCGTCGGGGTTCGCCCCTACCGACTCGTGGCCAGCCCGCCATGCTCGGCTGGTGCCCTGCCGGGCTCCGTCCTGCCCATGACGAACCAGGCGGGCGTGGGTCCCTTGCCCTTGACGTCGATGAGCCCGCGCGCCTCGCAATCGAAGACGCCGTCGAGGCGCTCCTTGACCGCACGCGTCACCTGGACGCGGCCGGGGCTCCCAAGCGATTCCATCCGGCTCGCCAGGTTCACCGTGTCGCCCCAGACGTCGTAGATAAACTTCTTGGTGCCGATGACCCCGGCGACCACCGGCCCGCAGTGGATCCCGATCCTGAACGCGATTCCGAGGCGGCGGGCGGCGTCGATCCCACCCACGCACTCGGCCAGGTCAAGCGCCATCGCGACCACCCGGACCGTGTGGTCGTCCGAGCGCTCGGGCATCCCGCCCACCACCATGTAGGCGTCACCGATGGTCTTCACCTTCTCCAGCCCGTACCGCTCGACCAGACCGTCGAAGACCGAGAACACCTCGTTGAGGACGCCGACGAGCTCGGACGGGGTGAGCGTGGACGAGAGACGTGTGAACTCCACGATGTCAGCGAACAGCAGCGTGACGTCGTCGAACCGGTCCGCGATGAGGGGCTCGCCGTCGCGCAGCCGCCGGGCGATGGGCTCGGGCAGGATGTTGAGCAGCAGCCGCTCGTTCTCTCGGGCGAGCCGCTGTTGCTCCTTCTCGGCGGTCACGTCGGTGCCGTAGACGTTGATGAACCCGAAAGCGGGCACCTCGACCGGAAGCAGCCTGTAGGTGGAGCCGGCGGCTTCGACTTCGACCGTGGTGCGATGGCCCGCTCGCGCCTGGTCCAGGATCGCGTCCCGCAGGTGCGGCGTCAGGAGCAACCCGAGCCTGAGCCCCAGCCCGTCCACGAGCGTCGCGCTCGCCAGGTTGGCATACGTGAG
Organism: uncultured Chloroflexia bacterium; assembly: GCA_963713975.1. GTDB lineage: Bacteria > Chloroflexota > Limnocylindria > Limnocylindrales > CSP1-4 > CAIXZV01. The sequence goes on along the minus strand of OY970218.1, from coordinate 1,561,394 downwards.
CCGGCCGTCCCAGTCGATCCGCATCACCGGGTTCGGGTTCTCGTCGGGGAACTTGACGATCGCCCGCTCGGCGGTGACGTCCTGGCCGTAGAGGTTCGTGAAGCCCATGTCCGGGATCGGGACCGGCCAGATCGCAAAGGTGCGGCCGTCCCTGGTGAGCTCGATGAAGCCCCGTGACGACGCCGCCGTCTCCATGCGGGCGAGCTCGTCGGCGGGCAACCGCTCGCCCACGGCAATGCCAAGGGCCTCGAGCACGCCCGCGCTGGCGGGGTTCGCGTAGGTCAGGTGGCCATCGCCGTCGACGCGCAGCACCGGGTTCGGGTTGTCGTCCGGGAAGCGATTGATCGCGCTGATCTGCGCTCCGGTGAGCCGCGCGGATCCGTCGTGGGGCGCGGGGTCAGGCGCAGGCGGGACGCTGGCTGCCATCGGTCGATCCTAGACCCATGGTCAACCCGGCGGCGGTCAGGCGTTGACCAGTTGCGCGATCTCCACGAGTCGGATGCGAGGCTCCCGGTCGGCCGCCTCGTGCAGCGCCGGCGTGAACCCCGACCGGCTCACGAGCACGATCTGCGGGTGCGCGGCGACGTTCGTTGCCTTGCGCAGCGCCGGCAGCTTGAAGCGGTCGATGTCGCCCAGGATGCCGACGTCCATCGGACGACTCCGCCACCTGACCTCGCCCACCACCGTCACACGGTTGCGTGCGATCCCGACGATGTCGATCTCCTCGCTCGTTCGTTCGTTGGTGGCCCGGAACTCGTTGAGCGCAGGACCCCACCAGGACCCGACCCTCGTCGCGCCGCCCACGCCGGTTCGCCGGACCCAGTCTCGCGCCACTTCCTCGACCGCGGGCGCGATATGGTCGGCAAGCTCGGGCAGGATCTCGGTCTCGAGCACCGTGGCGGGGGCGAGGCCCGCCTCGAGATCGGCCTGGAACGGGAAGACGAACCGGAACCAGAAGCGCAGGAACCCGTCGCTGATCTCGTAGAGGCGATTGCGTCCCACCCGCGCGGGATCGGTGACTGGCGCCTTCTGGGTCACGATGCCCAGGTTCTCGAGGGTCCGCAGGTAGCGGCCCAGGCGATCGGACTCGACCTTCGATTGCGAGGACAGGTCGCCCCACGACTTCGGGCCCGACGCGAGCACCGACAGCAGGGAGAAGTAGGTGTGCGGGACGTCGAGCTCCTGGGCGAGGATCGAGCGGGGCTCGTCGAACAGCGGGCCGTGCGGGTCGAGGCACAGCGCCGCCAGCCGCGCGACGGGGTCCGGGGCGCCCGCGACCTCGGCGAGGTAGCGAGGCATCCCACCGGCAATGGAGTAGGCGGTAAGGAGCTGCTCCGGGTCGCCGTCCCCGAGGATCTCCACGGCGTGCCAGAAATCGAGCGCGCGGATGCGGAGCGGCCGAAGCCGGTCGTGCAGGGCCTCCCGCTCGGCGAGCAGGCGCTCCATCATGCCAACGTGGCTGCCCGCGATGAGCAGCTTCAGGCGGGAGGACGGCGCTTCCTCCTCCATCACCTTGAGCAGGATGGACGGCAGGTCCCGTTCGGCCGTCCAGAGGTAGGGCAGCTCATCGATCACGACCAGGCGTCGCGAGTCGCGTGCCCGGCGGTAGAGGAGCCGGAAGAAGGCCTCGAGATCGGGCAGGGCGGGACGCTCGCCATCGCGTCCGAGCGTCTCGGAGAACCCGGCGAGCTGGTCCGCGAGGCCCCGGGTGCTGGCCACGAAGATGTCCGCATCCCGGCCGTGAGCAAAGGCGCGGAACAGCCAGGACTTGCCGACGCGGCGTCTGCCGTAGAGGGTCATGGCACGCCACTCGGCGTCGTCGTCGAACCAGTCGCCGATCGTCGCAAGCTCCTCCCGGCGGTCCCTGAAGGCGTCGATGCTCGGGAACAGGTAGGGCTCGCTCATGCCCGGAGTCTAACAGGAAGCCAAGTAAGTTACTGTGATTCCTGTAGTGTCCTTCGGCACCCGCGAGCTGCTGGGCAGGGAGCCGGATCGGGCAGGCCTGACGGACAAACAGCGACGATGACCACCAGTGCCGACATCGTCGGGCGATCGGCAGCCAGCCAATGAGCAGTGACCAGGCGACGCTCGAGCCGGCGTGGCGCGAACGGCACCTTGACCTGCCGCTTCGACGGGCATCTCTTCCACTGCCGGGACAGCCGACTCTTGGCCGCCGACCGGGTTGATGTGCCGCGTCAGGACGGCCCGTCTGATATCGCTCATTCCTCCGTCCCAGCGGCCGCTCCGCACGGCCCGCAGGCGAAGGTGACCATGTCCATGACGATGTGCTGAAGGTGAGTTGACAGAGCCTCGTGATCTGGTAGATCGTATTTCATATCTCGATCCCGCCCGCCCTGGAACCTGTCAGGCTCGCCCGCGACGCCCTCTGGCGCTGGAAGGACAACATCATGGAGCAACGAGGCGGAGGCCAGATGCCGGATCGGAGGATCCCGGTAGCGATCGTCGGTTCGGGGAACATCGGGAGCGATCTCGCACGGAAACTGCTGCGCTCCGATACCCTGGTCCCGGCGGTCATTGTCGGCGTCGACCCGAACTCCGTGGGCCTCGCCAAGGCCCGGCAATGGGGCATCGCCACCAGCCATGAGGGCGTCAACTGGCTCCTCGACCACGGGGCCGAGCTGGGGATCGAGATCGTGCTCGAAGCCACCAGCGCCTCGGTGCACCGGTCCAACGCGCCGCGCTATGCAGCTGCGGGCCTGACGGCGATCGACCTCACGCCCGCCGCCGTTGGCCCGGCGGTCGTCCCGGTCGTCAACTTGGACAGCCACCTTGGAGCCCCCAACCTGAACATGATCACCTGCGGGGGCCAGGCGACCATCCCGATCGTCGCTGCCGTTTCCCGGGTCTGCGCCGTCCCGTACGCGGAGATCATCTCGTCGATCGCCTCCCGGTCGGCCGGTCCCGGCACCCGCCAGAACATCGACGAGTTCACCAGGACGACCGCTTCCGGGATCGAGGCGATCGGCGGGGCGACCGCGGGCAAGGCGATCATCATCCTGAACCCGGCCGAGCCGCCCGTCCTCATGCGCAACACGGTGTACTGCGGCATCCCGGAGGACGCCGACACGGACGCGGTCGCGAAGGCCATCGAGGGAATGGTCGAGGAGGTGGCGGGCTACGTCCCAGGCTACCGGCTCAAGGCCCCCCCGGTCTTCGACAACGGTCCCTTCGTGACCCCGGGCGGCCCGGCCGCGCGCAAGGTCACAGTCCTGCTCGAGGTCACCGGCAGCGCCGACTTCCTGCCAGCCTACGCAGGCAACCTCGACATCATGACGGCCGCCGCCGTGCGGGTGGCCGAGGCGGTCGCTCAGGCGCGCCACGGCTGGCAGCCGGAGGAGATGAACCATGTCGGCTGACCGCGGCGCCGACCCTGTGCCCAAGTTCCGGCTGACGGACTCCACGCTGCGCGACGGCTCGCATGCGCTGGCGCACCAATTCACCCCGGAGATGGTGTCGTCGATCGCGTCCTCGCTCGACCGGGCCGGAGTTCCCGTGATCGAGGTATCCCACGGCGACGGCCTGGGCGGCTCCTCGTTCAACTACGGCTTCTCGGCCGCCTCGGAGCGGGTCCTCATCGAGGCCGCCGTGGCGGTGGTCGAGCGAGCGAAGATCGCCGTCCTGCTGCTGCCGGGCATCGGTGTCGCCGATGACCTCCAGGAGGTGCGCGCACTGGGGGCGACCGTCGCCCGCATCGCCACCCACTGCACAGAGGCCGACGTGGCCATCCAGCACATCCGGATGGCACGCGACCTCGAGATGGAGGCGGTCGGCTTCCTGATGATGGCCCACATGGTGACGCCGGAGGGACTCCTCGCCCAGGCGCGGATCATGGAGGACGCCGGAGCCACCTGCGTCTACGTCGTCGACTCCGCGGGGGCCATGACGCCCGAGGATGCCAGGGCGCGGGTCGCGTCCCTGAGGAACGGCCTCCTGCCGGCCACCCAGGTGGGCATCCACGCGCACAACAACCTGACACTCGCCGTGGCCAACTCGCTCGCGGCGCTCGAGGAGGGGGCCGAGCAGGTCGACGGCTGCAGTCGGGGCATGGGTGCCGGCGGCGGCAACTGTCCGACCGAGGCGCTCGTCGTTGTGAGCGATCGATCCGGCTACCCGACAGGGATCGACCCGCTGCTGATCATGGACGTCGCGGAAGACGTCGTCGCTCCGATCATGCGCCGACCGCAGATCATCGACAGGAGCGCCCTGTCGCTGGGCTATGCGGGGGTGTACAGCTCGTTCCTGCTGCACGCGGAACGAGCTGGCATCCGATTCGGTGTCGATCCGAGGGCGATCCTCCTGGAGCTCGGGCGGCGGAAGATCGTCGGTGGCCAGGAGGACATGATCGTGGACGTGGCGCTGGAGCTGGCCGATGCCGGCGGCGCCGCTCCGCCCGAACCGACCCAGCGATGAGGGCAGAGGGGCCGCTCCAGGCGTCATGAAGAGCCGGCTGTCCCGGATCGGCGTCAGGGCCGGCGCGGTCGGGGTCGTCGCCCGGGCCGCCCGCGAGCTCGAGGCCATCCTCGGACCATCCGCGATCCTCACCGATCCTCTGTCCCTGCGCCTCTACGCCCGCGACGCCTCGATGATCCAGGGCACCTGCGGCATGGTCGCGCTGCCCGCGACCACGTCCGAGGTGGCGGCCTGCGTGAACGTGGCGCGCTGGCACGGCCTGCCCATCGTCCCCCGTGGAGCCGGATCGGGACTGGCGGGCGGTGCCACTCCCCTCGGCGACGCGATCGTCGTCGCCACGACGCGGCTGCGAGCGGTCAGGAGCGTCAGCGTCGAAGACCGCGTCGCCTGGGTCGAGGCTGGAGTGCTCAATCTCGACCTCAAGCAGCAGCTTGCGCCGCTCGGGCTGACGTTCGCTCCCGACCCCGCGTCCGAGGCCTGCTCCACGGTGGGCGGGAACGTCGCAACGAACGCCGGAGGGCCGCGCTGCCTGCTCTGGGGCGTGACCCGCAACCACGTGCGCGCTGTCGACGTCGTCCTGGCAGGCGGCGAGGTCGTGCGCCTCGGGACGGAGGTCGCCGACCCTGCCGGGTACGACCTGCGATCCCTGATGGCGGGGTCCGAGGGAACGCTGGGCATCGTCACGTCGGCGTGCGTCGCCCTGACCCCGGTGCCGTCCGGTGTCCGGGTCACCCTTGCCGGCTTCCCGTCGATCGAGAGTGCCGCCGCCTGCGTCTCGGACATCGTGGCTTCGGGAGTGTCGGCCAGCGCGGTTGAGATGATGGACCGGCCGATCGTGCAGGTGATCGAGGCGTTCGCGCACGCGGGCTACCCGCTCGACGCCGAGGCGGTCGTGCTCACCGAGCTCGATGGACCCGCGGGCGCCGTGGCAGAGCAGACCGCGATGGTCCTCGAGTTGATGGCCCATCACGGCGCGTTCGGCGTCACGGTCGCTGAGGACCCGGAGCAGCGGGCGAGTCTGTGGAAGGGACGCAAGTCGGCCCAGGGCGCCATCACGCGCATCGCGCCCGACTTCTACCAATACGACTGCGCCGTGCCTCGAACCAGGCTCCTCGATGCCGTGATCGCGACCCGCCGCATCGCCGAGGAGCAGGGGCTCACCATCGTCAACGTGTTCCACGCGGGCGACGGCAATCTCCACCCGTTCATCATGTTCGACCGGCGCGAGACTGGAAGCCTGGAGCGCGTGCTCGCCGCCGCGGAAGCCATCGCCGTGACCTGCGTCGGTCTCGGCGGCGTGCTCTCAGGCGAGCACGGCATCGGGCTCGAGAAGCGGGACCTGATGGGGCTGATGCTGAACCGCGACGAGCTGGAGCTCCAGCATGCGGTCCGGCAGGCGTTCGATCCCTTTGGACTCCTGAACCCCGGCAAGGTCCTTCCCGACCTCGCGGCAACGGCCGTGGCGGGCGCCGGATGAGCTCGCAGGCGGCGCAGGAAGCGGGTCGCGTCGTGCAGCCGGCATCGGTCGCGGACCTCGCATCCCTGGTCCGGGACGCGGCGCGCGATCGGATCCAGGTCGTTGCCGTCGGCGGAGGCACGCACGGCGGAGTCGAGCCGGGCAACGCGCTGCGCGTCTCCCTCGCCGCCCGCCTGCACAGCGTCGTCGCCTACGATCCCGCCGAGCTGGTGGCCACGGTCGAGGTGGGGCTCACGGTAGAGGAGCTCGATGCGGCGCTCGCCACGCACGGCCAGGAATGGTGCGCGGACATGGCGCCCGGATCGACGGTCGGCGGAGCGATCGCGAGCGGTGCCTCATCGGTCCGCCGCTTCGCCACCGGGCCGCTCCGCGACTCCGTCCTGGGGTTCGAGCTGGTCGATGGCCGGGGCAGGCTGATCCGCGTTGGGGGTCGAACCGTCAAGAACTCGACCGGGCTCGACCTCGTGCGGCTGCTCGTCGGGTCCCGTGGAACGCTGGGTGTGATCACCAGGGCCCACCTTCGAGTTAGGCCACGGCCGCGCGCGCGGGCGGTGGTCCGGGCCGGCACAATCGACCTCGGTGCCGCGGCCGTCGCCGCCCGACGGGCGCGTGTGCTGACCGCGGCGATCGTGGACAGCTCGCGCTTCGAGGTCCTCCTGGAAGGCTGGCCGGACGACGTGGCGTCCGATGCGGCGATGCTCGCGGAACGACTCGGCGGCGAGATCGACGACGCCCCAGGGGCCTTCCCGAAGCGGCGCCCGTGGACTGAATGGCCGGCCGCAGCGATGCTAACCGTCCGGCCATCCGCCATCGAGGTGTGCGTCGCCCGGTTCGGCGGCCCGCGCTGGGCGGCGCTGCTCTCGACCGGGCTGCTGTGGATCGGCGGCGACAGCGTGTCGGACCTCGGCGCCGGATGCAGGGCAGCGATGGAGACCGGTGGGCACGCCACACTGATCTCGCAGCCGGGATGGCCCGCCTGGCACGAGTCCGCGCCCGCAAGCGACGACACGGGCATCGCCGAGGGCATCAAGGCAGCCTTCGACCCCGAGGGCACGTTTCCGCACCTCGCCCGCTGGATCGCCAGATGAGCAACGCTCTTCCCGACGGCGTCCGCTTCATCGGACGGGAACATGGTTCGCTCCCGGCGTGGCATCTGGGCCATGCACCCGATCCGGGCGACATCGCCCTCTGCGTCGGCTGCGGGCTCTGCCTGCCGCACTGCCCGACGTTCCGGCTCACGGGCGACGAGACCTCATCGCCCCGTGGCCGGATCGCAGCGATGCGCGCCGTGGACGAGGGTTTCCGGCCGGTGGACGCCCGGTTCGCGCAGCTGATGGACGAGTGCCTCGGCTGTCGAGCATGCGAGACAGCCTGCCCCTCGCTCGTGCCCTACGGGCGAATGCTTGATGCGGCGCGGCACCAGGCGCGCGGCGGCCGGAGCTTGTCGTGGCGGATCGCGCGGAAGCTGGGCGTCGACATCGCGCTCGGACGACCGTGGATGATCACCGCCGCATCCGCCACGCTGCCTGTCGTTCGGCCGCTGCTTCCCCGCCGGCTCAAGCGTCTGGTCCCGCGGATCCGTCTTCGTGACCTGGCGCAGCCGCTACCGCGCATCTCCGAGCCCGACGGCCCGATCCGGGGAACCGTCGCCATGCTCTCAGGGTGCATCCAGGACCGCTGGTTCCGCTCGGTCAACGAGGCGACGATCCGCGTCCTCAACCGGAACGGCTGGCGCGTCCTCGTCCCACGGCAGGGATGCTGCGGCGCACTCACCGCACACTACGGCTCGCTCGATGCCGCCCACGGGATGGCAAGGAGCCTCGTCGCCGTCATGCGCGACGCGGGCGTGGACTGGATCGTGGTCAACGCAGCAGGGTGCAGCGCCCACATGAAGGAGTATGCGGGCTTCGACGGAGCGGACGCCGTCGCGAGCAAGGTTCGGGATGTGTTCGAGTTCCTCGAGGAGCAGGGATGGGAGCCCCCGGAGGGACGCCCCCTCGCGGCGGCCGCATACCACGATCCTTGCCACCTGCTGAACGCCCAGCGCGTGGCCGGAGCGGCTCGCGCCGTGATGGCGGCCGTTCCCGGGCTTGCCCTGGTCGAGATTGTCGAGGGTGCCCGGTGTTGCGGGTCGGCGGGCCTGTACAACGTGTTCGAGCCGGCTACCGCGGATGCGCTCATGCGTGAGAAGGCCGCCAATGTCGCGGCCACCGGCTGTGGCGCCGTGCTGGCTGGGAATCCGGGTTGCGCGATGCAGATCCAGGCGGGCCTCGGTGACATCGGAGCGCCCATCATCGTCAGGCACCCGATCGAGGTGCTGGACGCGGCGTACCACGGCGAGCAGGTTCGATGAGCAGAGCCGGCGGCCGGCGGCCGGCGGCCGCGCGAAGGATAGGCGGGGAGCGGTGATGGGTGAGTACCTCGTGACCGGCGCGGCGAGCGGGATCGGGCTCGCCGTTGCGCACCGCCTCGCGGCAGCGGGGCACCGGGTCTGGGCGCTCGACCACCATGCCGAACGTCTCGAGCGAGTCCTGGGCTATCCGGGGCTGGAGGCGGTCCAGACGCTCGTCTGCGATGTCGGCGACGAGACGAGCGTCGGCGCGTCCATCAAGCAGGTCGCCGCGCAAACCGATCGCCTCGACGGGCTCGTGAACTGTGCCGGGATCATCCCCGTTGCACCGTTCGACCAGCATTCCGTATCCGACTGGGAACGGTCGTACCGCGTGAACGTCATCGGGTCCTACCTAATGATTCGCGCCGCGCTGCCCCTGCTCCGCGCCGCCCACGGTTCGAGCGTGGTCAACCTGGCGTCCATGGCGGCCAAGATCCCCGGGCCGTACACCGTCTCCTACAACGCGAGCAAGGCGGCGGTGGTGAGCCTGACCCGGAGCGCGGCCGTGGCCCTGGCCCCCGCCATCCGCGTGAACGCGGTCTGCCCGGGAGTCGTGGCAACCCCAATGTACGAGACCGTCGACGCGCACCTGCACGAGATCGGCGCCCCGGAGATGCTCCGATTCGAGGCGAGGAGCGCGTCGGCCCCGGTGGGACGACCCGCCACGGCCGAAGAGATCGCTACGGTGATCGAGTTCCTGCTCGGTCCGGGCGCCGCCTTCGTCACGGGCGAGGATGTCAACGTCTCGGGCGGCTTCGTGATGCACTGACCAGGCTCGAGACAGCGGAGGTGACAATCGCGCAGTCTTCTCGGCAGCCGGATGATCGGCAGACTCGCCGAGGAGCACGAGCCGATGGAGGGCAAGTGACACGACGACGAATCCCGCGCTGGGCGGATCTCAGCCCATTTCTCCAGCTGGAGCCGATCCGCGGCTCGGCGGTGGACCGCCGGCTCTCGGGCGCCGCAAGCATCGACGACCTGCGCAAGCTGGCGAGGCGCCACACACCGCGTGCCGTGTTCGACTACGTTGACGGGGGCGCGGAACGTGAGCTGAGCCTGGCGCGGTCTCGAGCGGCCTTCGACTCGGTCGAGTTCATGCCGCGCGTCCTCCGCGACGTATCGAACGCGAGCCCCGCCACCACGATCCTGGGTCGTCCAGCGGCGATGCCACTCGTGTTCGCGCCGACCGGGTTCACGAGGCTGATGCACCACGAGGGAGAGGTGGCCGTTGCGCGGGTCGCCCATCGCGCAGGCATCCCTTACGCCCTCGGGACGGTGGGCACGACCACGCCGGAGGCCTTGGCGCAGGGGGATCCGGGCGGAAGCCACTGGTTCCAGCTCTACGTCTGGCGCGATCGAGGCATCAGCCAGGAGCTCGTCCTCCGGGCCCGCGACGCTGGCTTTGGCACGTTGATCCTCACTGCCGACACGCCCGCCGGAGGAGCCCGGCTGCGCGACATCCGGAGCGGCTTCACGATCCCACCATCCCTACGCGTCGGGACGATCGCGGACATCGCGGTGCATCCGGGCTGGTGGTTCAACCTGCTGACGACCGAGCCGCTCCAGTTTGCGACGCCGCGAGGGTTCCACGGGACAGCCGCGGATCTGATGGACCGCGTGTTCAACCCGTCCCTCACCCTTGACGACATCGAGTGGCTGCGGGGCCTGTGGCCCGGCAGCCTCGTGGTGAAGGGACTGCAGCACCCCGCCGATGCGCTCGCGGTGGTCGAGCGTGGCGCGGACGCTGTCATTGTGTCGAACCACGGTGGCCGCCAGCTGGATCGGGTGGTGACCCCGCTCGAGCAGCTGCCGCGCGTCCTCGAGTCCGTGGGTGGACGAGCGGAGGTGTTCATGGACGGCGGGGTCATGTCCGGCGCCGACGTCATCGCGGCCGTCGCGATTGGCGCCCGAGCCTGCCTGATCGGCCGGGCGTACCTGTACGGCCTCATGGCCGGCGGCGAGCGCGGCGTGGAGCGAGCGACCGAGATCATGCAGCGGGGGATGATCCGGACGATGAAGTTGCTCGGTGCATCGTCGATCGACGAGCTCACCCCGGAGCATGCCCGCCTGCGCGGGCGCTGACGGCGCGCCGGCGACGGCGCAGCAAGGCAGTAGTCTGGGCGGGCGTCCCGCCCCACATCGAGGAGGTGCCAGATGACGAGGGGCAGCCACGACGAGCGGCTCGACGCCCGAGGCGCGTGGTCGACTCCGCTCGATGCCCCGCTGTATCCGCGGTATCCGATCCCGTTCCGGGACATCGAGCTACTCACGCTCGAGTACCGGACGGACCCGGCCGCGATCCGGCGGCTGGTACCGGAGCCGCTCGAACCAACCGGTGACTCGGTACTGCTGCACGTCGCCCGCATGGGCGATGTGCCGGGCATTGGCGCCGGGATCCACGAGTGCAACGTCATGGTCGGGGTGCGGCTTGATACGGCGCAGGGCGTCGTGACCGGCTGCTACTCGCCCTGGTTCTTCCTCGACAGCGACCGTGCGATCGCCCTGGGCCGGGAGGTCCAGGGGCAACCCAAGCGCGCGGCCGTCGTCGACCTCGAGACGAGAGGCGACCTGGTGGTCGGGACGGTGTTCGCGAACGGGATCGAGGTCCTCACGGGCACCCTTCCCTACAAGCAGCGCCCTGGCTCATTCGACGAGCTCCGTTCGCGCGTCGACATGGTCACCAACATCAACCTCAAGCTGATCCCCAACATGGACGGCACGATCGCGATCCGACAGCTCGTGGCGCGCAACCTGGAGAACATCCGCGTCATCGAATGCTGGTCCGGCCCGGGGACGGTCGAGATCCGGCCGAACGCGGCCGTGCCGATGTACCGGCTGCCGGTCCTCGAGTTCCTCGACGGCTACCACTGGCGAGCCGAGTTCGACCTGGTCGGCGGATGCGTCCTGCACGACTACCTGGCGCAGGACCCAGCCTGACGGCGCGAGACATCTGCGCTGGCGGGTGCGCCGGGGCTGCCTCGATCGCGACGGCGCGTCCCGGCGGACCGCCCCCGGGCGATTGACCTAGAGCGGCAGGCCCGTGAGCGTCGTCTCGAGCTTCCAGAGCTTCCCGGAGTCGTGCGACTTGTCCCAGTCGCTGCCGACGTCGGTGACCCAAATCGAGCTGCCGTCGAAGCAGCAATTCGTGAGGACGACGCCCTCGGCCCACGTGATCCGGTCGAGCTTGGCGCCATCCGACGTCCACTCGACGATCTCGAGGCCACCCGAGAACAGGGTCGCCACGGCAAGCCGGCCGTCGGCCGCATAGGCGCAGCCGTCCGGTGTCGTCTCGTCGCCGAGCTGCGCGAGGGTCTCCCAGCCGCCGTCGGGCGTCGCACCGATGACGCGCTTCGTGTGCGACTCCATCCACACCAGGCGTCCTGCGGGATCGAACGCCAGGCCATTGGGGAACGTGTTGCCGAGCTCGTGGACCAGTTCGGTCCCGGCCGGGCCCGTGCGGCAGATCCAGCCGTGGAAGTCCGCGGCCGGGTCGAAGTCGTCGGGGTCGGTGAAGTAGAGCATCCCGTCGGGCCCGAAGCACAGGTCGTTTGGCGCGCGAAGGGGCCGGCCGCTGGCGGTGGTCGTGACGACATCCCAGGCGCCGGTCGCGGGGTCGACCGCGACGATGGCGGGCGTCACCGGCGGGTCCGCGCGCCAGTTCCCCACCGCCCCGCGGCCACGCGTGACGTAGATCCGGCCGTCGGGGCCCAGCGCCAGCCCGTTGGGATTGCCACCGACCTGGGCGAGGCACGTGACCCGGCCGTCCTCGAGCACGGACACGCATCCGCCGTACTCCTCGACGAACGCGAGGCGCCCGTCCGGAAGGACGAGCGGGCCCTCCGGAAAGCCCAGTCCCGACGCCTGCGGGATCGCCTCGATGAGCAGCATGAACGCCTCCTCGATGCACCGGACAACCGGTGAGATGGCCGCGCGCCGGCGGACCCGGAGCCCACCCGAGCGCATCATGTATCGTATCTGATCACCGCGTGGATCTGCGACCCTCCGATCGCGTCTGGAGATGCTCGTGTCAGGCCTGCTGACCTCCATCGCCCGGGTCTCGACGCTTGTCGCGGACCGATACCCGAACCTCGTCTTCGTCGAGATCGAGACTGCCGATGGCCTGATCGGCCTGGGTGAGACCTACTTCGGCGCCCAGGCCGTGACGGGGTACATCCACGAGACGGCCGCCCCATACCTCCTCGGGCAGGACGCCCGGGACATCCCGCGCCACTGGGCCGCCCTCTACCGCTACTGGGGCCGCAGCGGGATCGGCGCCGAGGCACGTGGTGCGTCCGCCATCGACATCGCGCTCTGGGATCTCGCCGGCAAGCGCCGCGGTCAGCCGATGTGGGAGTCGCTCGGTGGAGCGGCCCGCCCGGACATCGCCGCCTACAACACCTGTGGCGGACCCGAGTATGGTCGGGCCCAGGCGGTTCCGGGCGACAGGCTCTTCGGGAAGGTGACGCCCGGGCGACAGTATGAGGATCTGCGGGCGTTCCAGCATGAGCCCGAGGCGCTTGCGGACAGCCTCCTCGAGATGGGCTTCCGGGTCATGAAGATCTGGCCGTTCGACGAACTGGCCGTGGAGACCGGCGGCACGTGGATCCACCCCCGCGACATCGACAAGGGGCTCGAGCCCCTCCGCCGGATCCGTGACAGTCACGGGGACCGGATCGAGGTCGCGCTCGAGCTGCACGGGCGGTGGAGCCTGCCCGCGGCCGTGCAGATCGCACGAGCGGCCGAAGCGTACCGCCCGATGTGGATCGAGGACCCGATCCCCATGGACAACATCGATGTGCTTGCCGAGTTCGTGCGCTCGACAACGATCCCAACGGTTGCGAGCGAGAACCTCGGCAGTCCGTTCCCGTACCGGGAGCTGCTCGAGAAGGCGGGCGTCGGGATCATCATGACGGACCCCTCCTGGGTCGGCGGGGTGACGGTCGCCCGCAAGGTTGCCGACTTCGCGGCCATCTACCTGCGCCCGTTCATGCCCCATGACTGCACCGGGCCGGTCACCCTCGCGGTCGGCGTCCACCTCTGCGTGCACGCGGAGAACGCACTCCTTCAGGAGATGGTCCGGGCCTACTACTTCGGCTGGTACGAGGAGATCGTCGAAGGCATGCCGGCGTTCGAGGCGGGCCGGTTGCGCCCACAGGACCGGCCTGGTCATGGGGCCGCCCTTCGGGACGGGTTTCGTTCCGCAGACGACGTGCGGGTCCGCAGCTCGTCAGCGATGTCCTGACGCCGCGGTCGGGGCTGCCCGTCACCCGCGCGGGGGCTGCCCGCCTACTTCGCGACGGCGCTCGCGGCCTTCCTGCGCGCCGGCGTCTTCCGAGGACGCGGGAGCGTGGCGGATGGTGCGAGGTACGGGGCAATCGCCGGGTGGTCGAGACGACTGCGGACCTGCTCCAGCATCGTTTTCCGCCCGCGTCGGACGCTCGCCGACGCCGCCTCCGGATCGCCGTCGCGGAGACCCTCGAACCGGTCGCGGAGGATCCCGAGCTCAGTGTCCCAGACGTCATCGATCTGGTGCAGGAAGACGCGTTCGTAGCGCCGCCCCGGGTTGGTGATCAGGGACATCACGAGGTGGCCGAGCCGGGCCAGGCCCGCCAGGTCGAGGAGCCGCTCGTGCATCAGGGACGAGTCCTCGAAGAACCCGCGGCTGTCGTGATCCTTGCGACGTCGCTCGAGCCGCCGCACGAGGCGACCCAGGTCGTCGCAGTCGCGGCGGGTGATCCGCGCGGCGATGCGCGGCAGCGCCGGCTGTTCCAGCGAATCCTGGATGAACAGCAGCTCCTCGTACTCCTGGATGGACAGCCAGGTGACGGTGGCGCCGTGGTACGGCTCGAGCTGGACGAGACCATCCGCCTGGAGGAGCAGCAGCGCCTCTCGGATGGGCGTCTTGGACATCTGGAAGTGAGCCGCGAGGTCCGCCTCCACGAGGCGGGACCCGGGCGCGAACTCGAGCTCTCCGATCATGCGGGTGAGGGCGTCGTAGATCGCGGCTTGACGCGTTCGCAGACCGAGAGCGACGCTCGATCCCTGGAGGGCTGCGCCTGCGCGAAATGCATTCACTGGCAGACTCGTTGGGTAGAGGGACCGAGTGGGTTCTCGGCAGTATAGCCCTATCGACGACCGGATAGGTACTTCGTATATGAAGTACTATCGTAGATCGAAAGTCCAGGCGCAACGGACGGCCGGCACTGCCGCCAAAGCGGGCAGGGCGCGGGCTCAGCCGACGGGAGGTGGGTGTGAAGCCAGTTGTGATGCCGGCGCTCGGCGTCGCGATGAGCGAGGGTCTCCTGCTGCAGTGGCTGAAGGCGCCGGGCGACGCCGTTGGCAAGGGCGAACCCATCATGGAGATTGAGACCGACAAGACGACGGTCGAGGTCGAGAGCCCGGTCGACGGCGTCCTCGGGCCGCAGCTCTTCGAGCCCGGCGCCGTGGTCCCGGTCGGCGTCGAGATGACGCACGTCCTCGAGCCGGGCGACGAGGCAGCCCCGCTCGTGGACCTGTCGCAAGCGGCCGCACCGGTCGTGCCTGTCGCCGACGTCCATGCGCCCGCTCCCGGACCGAGCACGGATAGCGACGCCGCGCCGCAGGCAGCTGCCGCGGATGTCGAGGCGGTGCCGGGACAGCGGGCCCCCAACCGGCTCAGCCCGCGGGAGCGGCGGCTTGCCCGTGAGCGCGAGCTTGCCCAGGGTGCCACGCCTACGAACGCAGGCACCAACACCGGGGCGGACTCCACCACAGCTCCCGTGCCCGGTACCGCCGCTTCCGGCAGGGCCGCCGGCAAACACCGCGACCTGATCGCCGCGAAGGTGTCCGAGTCGTGGCAGACGATCCCGCACTTCGCGGTTGCACGCGAGGTCGATGCCTCCGCGCTGCATGCCCTGCGCCGACGATGGGTCGATGATCAGGATCGTCCCAGCCTGACCGATCTCATGCTGCGTGCCCTGGCGCTCGCACTCCGCGAGGGCGGCGAGCCGGGAGCGGTCGACGTCGGGGTCGCCGTCGCGACCCCGCACGGTGTCGCGATCCCTGTGATCCGCGGCGTGCTGGCGCTCGACCTCGGCGGGCTCCGGCGTGAGCGGATGGCGGCGGTAGCGCGTGCCAGAGATGGCCGTCTTCTGCCGGCCGACCTCCTCCAGCCCCCGCGGTCCACGCTGTCCAACCTGGGCGCGCAGGGGATCGACAGCTTCACAGGCGTGATCGCCCTCGGCCAGATGAGTCTCCTGACCGTGGGTCGCGTCATGCCTCGTCCGTGGGTCGCCGACGGCGTGCTGTCGGTCCGGGAGACCTTCTTCGCCACGCTGAACGTGGACCACCGCTACCTGGATGGCGACGACGCCGCCCGCCTGTTGCTCGCATTCACCGCTGCCGCCGAAGACGCGGAGCTTCTCGAGAAGGAGGTTGACCTCGCATGACCCTGACGTCCACGGCGGGCCTGCCGGCTCGCGATTACCTGCCGATCGATGTCAGCGGCCTGGATGTCGAGCGACTGACCTCGTGGTTGGCTGAGATGCTGCTGATCCGCGAGTTCGAGTCGAGCCTCGACGCCCTGTCGATGAGCGGCAAGATCCCGGGCGGGCTCCACCTGTCGATCGGCCAGGAGGCCGTGGCGGTCGGGATCGCCGCGGCCCTGGAACCGCAGGACCTCCTTGCCTGCTCCCACCGCTCGCATCATCACGCGCTCGCCAAGGGCCTCGCTCCCCGCTCGCTGATGGCGGAGCTGTACGGCAAGGCGACCGGGTGCCGTGGCGGTCGCGGCGGCAGCATGCACCTCGCGGATCGGTCGGTCGGCTTCCTGGGCGGCAACGGGATCGTCGGTGCCGGCCTGGGGATCGCGATGGGTGCGTCTCTCGGGTCGCAGCTTCGGGGCCTCGACCAAGTTTCCGTCGGTCTCTTCGGAGACGGCGGCGCCAACACCGGCCGTACCTGGGAGAGCATCAACATCGCGGCGGTCTGGAAGCTGCCGCTGATCGCCGTCTGCGAGAACAACATGTACGCCGTCGAGACCTCCACGGAGAAGCTCACCGGTGGCGGCTCGATCACCAAGCGCGCCGAGGGCTTCGGCCTTCCCTCGCAGGCGGTGGACGGCCAGGACGTCGTGGCCGTGTATCGCGCGACGCTTGCGGCACGCGAGCGGGCCGCCCGGGGCGATGGCCCCACGTTCATCGAGGCCAGGACGTACCGCTACGAGGGGCACAGCACCGGCCAGATCATCAACTACCGCACGCGGGAGGAGGTCGATGAGTGGCGCGACACGAAGGACCCGGTCCAGAGGCTGCGGCAGTCGCTCCAGCGCGCGGGCAGCCTCGAGGAAGAGGGGTTCGACGACATGGTGAATACGGCACGCGCGACCGTCGACGAGGCGATCGCCTTCGCCGATGCATCACCCCTTCCGGATCCCGTCGACGCGACGCGCGATGTGACCGGACTCGAGCTCGGACTGGGGAACGCACGATGACGCTGGCGACCTACGCCCAGGCGTTCCAGCAGGGCATGCGGGAGGAGATGGCCCGCGACGACCGGATCTTCGTGCTCGGCACGGACCTGCTCGACCGGGGCGGCCACTTCGGCCAGGTGTTCGGGCTGGGCAAGGAGTTCGGCGCTTCCCGGGTGCGGGATATGCCGATCTCGGAGGCCGCAATGGTTGCGACCGGGGTCGGGGCCGCCCTCAACGGGATGCGGCCCGTCGTCGATCTCAACTTCATCGACTTTTCGTTCGGCGCGATGGACGAGATCGTCAACCAGGCAGCCAAGATGCGCTACATGTTCGGCACCCCGCTGCCGCTCGTCATCCGGGGGACATCCGGCGTCGCGCTCTACGCCGCCCAGCACAACAACAGCCTCGAGGCTATGTTCGCGCACATGCCGGGGCTCCTGGTCGCGATCCCGTCGACGCCCGCCGACACGAAGGGCCTCCTCAAGTCCGCGCTGCGGGGCGAGGATCCCGTGATCTTCATGATGCACAAGAAGCTCAGCGGCACCCGTGGGGAGGTCGGAGGCCCGGACGATCTCGTTCCGTTCGGCAAGGCCGCGATCCGCCGGTCCGGTAACGACGTCACCATTGTCAGCTACAGCCAGATGGTGTTCAAGGCGATGGAGGCCGCCGCGACCCTCGCCGAGAGCGGGATCGAGGCCGAGGTGATCGACCTCCGGACGGTGATGCCGCTGGACTTCGAGACCGTGGCCGAGTCCGTTCGGAAGACCGGCCGCCTGGTGGCCGTCACGGAAGCGCCCTGCTTCGGCAGCATCGCCTCCGAGGTGGCGGCGCGGATCCAGGAGTCCGTGTTCGACTGGCTCGCCGCTCCCGTCACGCGGGTCGGCGCCAAGCACGCACCGATCGCCCACAGCCCCACCTTGTACGAGGCCGAGCTCCCACAGGCGGCGGACATCGTTCACGCCGCGCACGAGCTCGTCTCGAGGGAAGAGTCATGACCCCGCTGATCGTCATCGCCGAGGGCACGATCCGCGATACGGCCCTCGAGGAGGGCCACATCGCAGGTGCCGCCGCCATTCGACTCACCCCCATCGACAGTCCGGAGCAGGTCCGCGAGGCCACGCGGGACGCGCAGGCCGTCATTGTCACCACGAACCCGCTGACCGCCGCCCACATCGCCGCGCTGGGAGACGGCGTTCGCGTGATCGGGCGAGCGGGCACGGGGCTCGACGCGATCGACCTCGAGGCCGCGCGGGCCCGAGGCATCTTCGTCTACCACACGCCCGACTACGCCACGAACGAGGTGGCGAACCACACCCTCGCGCTCATCCTCGCCGTACAGCGCCGGATCCTCGAGGCCGACCGGCAGGCACGAGCCGACTTCACCGGCTGGCGCGCCGTCACGCCCATCGCTCCCCTCGAGGCGCTGACCGCCGGCGTCGTCGGCGGTGGCCGGATCGGCCGGGCCGTGGCGGTCCGCCTGCTGCCATTCGTCAAGGATGTGGTGATGTACGACCCGTACATCGACTCCGTGCCGGAGCAAGTGGAGCGGATCGCCTCCCTCGACGATCTCCTTCGCCGGTCCGACATCCTCACGCTCCACATGCCGCTCACGCCCGAGACGCGTGGCCTGATCGGGGCGCGCGAGATCGGGATCATGCCTGAAGGGGCGATCGTGGTGAACGTGTCGCGCGGCGGCGTGGTGGACGAAGCCGACCTGTGTGCGGCGCTCGCGAGCGGACGCCTCGCCGGTGCCGGGCTCGACGTCCTCGCAACGGAGCCCCCGCGTCCCGACGACCCCGTCCTCCAAGCGCCGCGGCTTACGCTGTCGCCACATCTCGCCTGGTACTCGAGCGTCTCCGAGGTCCGGGTTCGGACGCAAGCCATCGACGGCGTGATCGCCTGTCTCACCGGCGACCCTCCCCAGACGGGCCGGATCGCGGTCGATCCTCGCGGCACGGAGGTCCGCTGACATGTTCATCGCTCGGTACAGCGACGACCAGGGTATCCACCTCGGCGTGGTCGAGGATGCGACGGTCCGCCCGATCGACACCTCGGGCTTCTCGCTTCCGGAGGACGCCACGCGCATCGGCGTCGCCGCGCTCGCCGCTGCCGGGTGGCGCGAGGACCAGCCGCTACGGCTCGGACAGCCGCAGCCCCTGGATTCGGTGCGGCTCCTGGCTCCCGTGCCCCTCCCCGAGAAGATCCTCTGCGTCGGGGTCAACTACGGGCTTCATGCCGCGGAGGCGAACATCGCCCCGCCGCCGTTCCCGGAGATCTTCGCCAAGTTCCCGAACGCGATCCAGGACCCGGACGGTCCTATCGTGCTCCTCGCCGACGATCCAGCGGTGGACTACGAGGGCGAGCTCGCCGTCGTGATCGGCCCGGGCGGCCGAAACCTCACGCCGGAGACCGCGCTGCAGTCCATCGCGGGTTACACCATCGGCAACGACGTGAGCGCGCGCACGATCCAGCTCCGGGTCTCACAGTGGGTCACGGGCAAGACCCCCGACACCTTCTGCCCGATCGGCCCCTGGATGGCGACATCCGCAACGGTTGGCGATCCGCAGACCCTGGCCATCTCCACGTTCATCGGGGACGAGACGCTGCAGAGCGCATCGACCTCCCAGATGATCTTCACCGTTGCCAATCTCCTTGTCTACCTGTCGTCCCTGGTGACGCTGCGACCCGGCGACCTCATCCTGACCGGGACGCCCGCCGGTGTCGGCCACTCGCGGAGCCCGCAGCGCTACCTGCAAGCCGGTGACGCCGTGGAGGTCTCGATCGACCGGATCGGAACCCTCCGGAACCCGGTGGTGGCGAGCTAGGGGGCCGGTCGATGGCCACGATCCGCCTCGGCGGCGATCCGCTGCTGGTTGAGTGCGACCCTGACGCCGGGTTCGCGATCTCCGCGATCGTCGATGCTGCCACCGGGGCGAACGCCCTGTGGCAGCGCACCGGGTTCATCCCCGCGGAGTACCGACGTGCCCTCGGACCGGCCGGCGACGCGTCCGTCGAGTCGTTCATCGAGTTGTTCGCCGGCGGCTGGTTCGAGATGTTCCCGACGACCGGATACTCCGGGACGGTCCCGGGCGCCGTCGGTCCCGCCCTGTCGCTGCTCCACGGCGAGGCGATGCGGATGCCGTGGGTGGTCACGCACCGCGATGCGCTGACCGTCGAGGCGTGGGTCGACATGGTGCGGACGCCGTTCCGGCTAACGCGACGACTCGAGATCGTCGACGCCAATCTCGTCGTGTCCGAGCGGGCGGAGAACCGCGGCTCGGCGACCGCACCCTACGTGTGGGGACACCACCCGTGCTTCGACCGGAGCACCTTCGCCGGCGGTCGGATCGAGATCGACGCCATCGGCGCGGAGGTCCCCGCACCCGTGTTCGACGAGGCGCACAACACGCTCGTCGCCGGGGCACCCTTCCCGTTCCCCGAGGCGCCGATGACCGGAGGAGGCGTGCGCGACGTCGCGGCGATCCCCGAGCTGCCGGATGGACGCCACGAGCAGACCACGTTCGGGGTCCGGCGCGGGGGTGTCCGGATCACCGCACCACGGTTCGGACGGGCCTTCACCCTCACCTGGGACGTGCTCGACTTTCCCCACGTTCTGCTGTGGCAGGACTACCTGGCGGACGGCGCGGCCTTCTGGGGGACCTGCGACACCTTCGCGGTGGAGCCTTCGTCCGCGCCGGGCCGCTCGCTCGCCGACGCGGTCGCCGCCGGGGCGGTGCGCGAACTTGCGCCCGGTGGCTCCGTCTCGCTCACGATGCGAGCGCGCTGGAGCGCCATCGACGAGGTCCCCGCCTGAGGGTGACACGCCGGGCGGATCTGGTCGTTGAAGACACCGACAAGGAGACAGCATGGCGAGAGTCCCCTACGTCCCCCCCGAAGGCATCAGCCCGGAGCTCCGACATATCCTGACCCCTCCGACCAACCTCAGGATGGCGGTGGCCAACAACCCGATCGCCCTCGACGTGTTCTTCTCCCGGATCGGCAGATGGCTTGGGACAGAAGCGCTCCTGGACTCACGATTGCGGGAAATGGCGATCGTCCAGGTGGCGTACGTCACCGCCAACGCCTATGAGTTCAGTTGGCACTTGAGGGAGGCTATGCGCGCCGGCGCGACGGATCGGGACATTGACGCGTTGATGGCCGAGACCGATGGCCAGACGACGTGGCTGCCCGCGCTCGATAGGGCCGTCCTCAGAGCCGCCCGCGACATAACCCTTGAGTTCTCGCTCTCCGACGAAACCTGGGCGCTCCTGGAGAAGCACCTGGGCCGCGAGCGCCTCATCGAACTCGTGCTGGCGATCACCTACTACAACCACGTGGTGCGCGTTGCCTCCGTGCTGAAGGTGGATGTCGATGAGCACGTGGCACTGCCAATGGACCGGTATCCCCCACCCTCGCGCATTGGGGCTTGGCGCTAGAAGCGGTCTGGGCATGACGACCTTCCCGACTGCGGCCACAGGTGACCTGCGTGGCGTGTTCGACCGGACATTCTCAGCGGAGGACTTCCGCCTTGAGAGCGGACGAATCCTGCCGGAACTACGTATCGCCTACGAAACCTACGGGCGTCTGGCCCCGAGTCGTCGGAATGTGGTCCTTCTGACCCATGGCTACACGAGCAACCATCACATGGTCGGACGCGATGGGTCGACCATGGGGGAGGGCTTGTGGGACACCCTGGTCGGGCCGGGCAAGTCCGTCGACACCGATCGCCTGTTTGTCGTCTCGTCGAACATGCTCGGCTCACCGTATGGCTCGACCAGCCCAGCCCATCTCGACCCGGCGACCGGCCAACGATACGGCCCAGACTTCCCGGACATCTCACTCGTCGACATCATCACGGCCCAACGGGCGCTGCTCCAGCATCTTGGCGTGCGACACCTGGTGGCGGTGATCGGACCCTCGTATGGCGGCGTCCAAGCATTCCAATGGGGGGTGACCTTCCCAGACTTCATGGATGGGATCGTCCCGGTGACCGCCGACTATAAGTGCGACGGCCGGGCGGGGCTGGCAGCACTGCTAACCGAGCTCGAAGCAGATCCCGATTGGAACAACGGGCAGTACTACGACACGGGAGGAATGCTGGACACGCTCACCCGGCTTCGCGTCAGGACCCTGATCAGCTATGGCGTGCGTGAGCATCTCGCGGCCGCTTTTCCCGACCCGGATGCACGGCAAGCCGAAATCGAGCGCGTAGCGCGCAAGTGGGCCAGCGAATTCGATGCCAACTCTCTGGTCGCCCTAGGCCGGGCCTGGGCCCGCTTCAATGTCGAGAATGAGTTGTCCCGGATCCAGGCCCGGGTGCTCTATGTGCTGTCTCGCACCGATCAGGTCTTCCCACCCGCCCTCGCGCCAATCGTGATGGCCCGACTGCAGGCAGCCGGCGTGCGGGCTGAGTACGTGGAGATTGACAGTGCGCTTGGTCACGCCGGCCCTGGACTCGACGGCGAGAGATGGGCGCCACAGCTCGGGGCGTTCATGGCCCAACTGATGCGAGACGTCGTCTCCGCTGCCGAGAAGCCCTGACTTGGAGGTCCGGATCACGGCTCTGTGGTGCCGTCCGGCATTCAGCGTGCTCTGGGACCAGCGCGACTTCCCGTATGCCCTCTCTGACAGGACTGCAGGGCGGACGGTACTGCCTTCTGGGGGACCTGCGACACCTTCGCGGTGGAGCCGTCATCAGCGCCGGGCCGCTTGCTCGCCGACGCGGTGAACGCGGGCGCTGTGCGTGAGCTCGCGCCGCGCGAGTCGGTGTCGGTCACGCTGCGGGCCGGCCGGGGCGCGATCGGCTAGCCGGCCGACGGGTCCTGGCTCCGGGCCTAGAGCCTGGCCAGCAGGCCCCCGTCGATGAAGATCGGCGACCCGGTCACGAACGATGCGTCGGGCGTCACCAGAAACAGGATCCCGGTGGCGATCTCCTCGGGGTGAGCGGCTCGACCGAGCGTTCGATCGTCGTCCGTAAAGCCAGTGGCCTCGAGTGTCTGTCCGAGAGCAGCTGCGTGCTTGCGGGCCATCGCGGTGTCCACGCCACCCACGATGAGCGCGTTGACCCGGATCCGGTCGCGCGTGTAGTCGAGCGCCATCTGGCGGGACAGGGCGACGATCGCACCCTTGCTGGCCGCGTACGGTGCCACGCGCTCCATGGTCGCGTACGCGTGCACGGAGGACACGTTCACGATGGCGCCGCCGCCCGCCGCCCGCAGGTGCGGGATCGCCTCGTGGCACACGAGATAGACGCTCTTGAGGTTGGTGTTGATCACCGCGTCCCACTCGTCCTCGGTGCAGTCCTCGACGCCGCGATAGAGGAACATGGCTGCATCGTTCACGACAATGTCGAGACGGCCGAAGTGGTCGACCGCCCCTGAGACAAGGCTCTCAACGTCCGCACGCTTGGAGACGTCGGTGGCCATGAAGTGGATCGACAGGCCTTCGGCAGTCAGCTGCGCGACGAGCTCTGCGCCCAGCTCCTCGCGTCGGCCTGCGGCCACCACGGACGCACCCTCGCGGGCGAGCAGGACGGCCGTCGCTCGACCGATCCCCGAGGTCGCGCCGGTGACGATCGCGACCTTGCCAGCGACCCGCCCTGTGTACTGCGCCTGGCCGCTCATACCGGCCGCACCCGCCGACGCAGGGAGTCGATGGACACGGAGGCCAACATGATCAAGCCGATCACCACCGTCTGCCACCACGGGTCGATGTGGACGACCACGAGCCCGCTCGTGATCGTTTGCAGGATGGCCAGGCCGATCAAGGTTCCGACCACCGTGCCACCCCCACCGAACAGGCTCGTGCCGCCAACCACGACGGCCGCCACGGCCGACAACTCCCACCCAAGGCCGGTCGTGGCCGTCGCCGACCCGAAGTGCATGATGGCGAGGATGCCCGAGAGCCCAGCCAGCAGTCCGCTCGTGACGAACAGAATCCCCTTGATGCGAACGGTCTTGACTCCCGCCAGCCGCGATGCCTCGGCGTTGCCGCCCGTCGCGGACATGAGTCGGCCGAAGTTGGTCCGCGAGATCAGGAACTGGCCGAGCACCACGAGGACGAGGAGCACGATCACGCTGACGGATGCCGTCCGTTCGATGTCGCTGAAGGTGGCGAGCTGAGGGAGGTTGATCGGCCTTGCGCCGCTGAGCCAGACGGCGAGGCCGCGGGCAATGCCGAGCATCGCGATCGTAGCGATGAAGGAGGGTATCCGCGCGACGAGCACGAGAGTCGCGTTCACGAGTCCCACGACCCCGCCAATCGCCACACCGGCGACCATGGCGAGGACCGGATCCAACTGGCTTTCGGTCATGAGCATCGCGGCAACGATGGACGCGAGACAGGCCGTGGAGCCCACGGACAGGTCGAACTCCCCGGCGATGATGAGCAGTGTCAGGCCCACGGCAACGATGCCGGCAAATGCCATCGCCTGGACGATCGCAGCGATGCTCTCGAGCCGGATGAACGCAGGGTTCAGGTAGGTGAACACCGCGAAGATCGCAACCAAGACCAGGAGTCGCTTGAGCTCCGGGATGACCAGCACGCCACGCACGCGCGCATGACTCGGAGATCCGGGAGGCGGCGCAGGGAGACGGGAGACGCTGCTGGCTGTGCTCACCTCAAGCCTCGCTGTAGCTGTTGCCGAGCGGCGCTTCCTCGACGGCCTGCTCGACGCCCATCACGGACAGCATCAGACGCTTCTCGCTGGTGGAGGGACCGTCAAGCGTCTCACGGACGGTGCCACCTTCGAGCACGACGACCCGGTGGCTGAGGGCGATGAGCTCCGGGAACTCAGAAGAGATGAAGACAATGGCGACACCGGATTCGGCCAGGCCCGTCATGAGCCGGTAGATGTCGGCCTTCGCGGCGATATCCACGCCCTTGGTTGGCTCGTCGAGGAGGAGAACCTTGGGGCTGGACAGCAGGACCTTGCCGATGACGACCTTCTGCTGGTTGCCGCCGCTGAGGTTGATCACCCTGGTTGATGTCGAGGGCGCGCTCACCGACAGACTCTGCGCGATCTCGCTGGCCTTCCTGCGCTCTCTTCCGCGGTTGAAGACGATTCCCCTGGAGACCTCGTCGAGAATGTTGAGGGTAACGTTCTCGCGGATATTGAGGTTGAACAGGAGTCCTTCCTTCTTGCGGTCCTCGGTCACGAGCCCGATGCCTGCGGCCATGGCGCTCTTGGCATCGGTGGGTTCGATCACCTCGCCTTCCAGGGTCACCTTGCCCCGGAGGATCCGAGTCTGGCCGAAAAGCGCCGTGACCAGCTCGCTCCGGCCGCTGCCGACAAGGCCGCCCAAGCCGAGAATCTCGCCCGCTCGGACCGTGAAGTCCACGTCGTGGAGAAGCTCGGTGCCGGGAATGCGGGGATTCTCGACGGAGAGCCCCTCGACCCGCAGCACCTCCTGCGCATCCTCGGGCAAGGTCGGGCGCGGCGGATAGAGGTCGCCCAACTCGCGGCCGATCATGTCGGTGATGAGGCGCTCGGCCTGGAACTCCGCACGCGCATACTCACCTGCCGTCAGCCCGTCTCGCAGGATCGTCACCCGATCACAAAGCGTCATGATCTCATCAAGCTTGTGGGTGATGAACAGACACGTCAGGCCGTCCACCCGGAGGCGTCGAACGATCGAGAACAGGTTCTCGATCTCGTCGGACGTCAGGGATGATGTGGGCTCGTCCAGGACCAGGACCTGTGGCTTGGTGTACAGGGCCCTCGCGATCATCACGAGCTGCTTCTGGTGCATGCTCAAGGTCTCGACGCGGGCATCGGGATCGAGCGGCAGATGGTTGTCGAGGAAGAACTTGGCAGCCAGTTCGGACGCGCGACTGCGACCAAACAGCCCGGATGGGCGTGCCGCGAATTCGCCGAGCAGCACATTCTCCGCGATGGTCATTGCCTCGATGACCGTTGTCTCCTGCGGCACGATCGCGATCCCCACCGCCTGTGCGTCTCTGGGGGACCGCAGCCGCACCTCGGCACCCGCGACTTGGATGCTTCCGGCAAATGATCCAGCGGGATAGTAGCCGTCGAGGATCTTCATCAGCGTGGACTTGCCCGCGCCATTCTGGCCGACGAGCCCGTGGACCTCGCCGCGTCGGACCTGCAGGGACACGCCACGCAGGGCGTGCACGCCTCCGAAGGTCTTGACGATCGAGTCCATCTGCAGGGCGTAGGTCGGCGGTGCCTCGACCTGGACAGACCCTTGCCCCGCCGCAGTCGGAACCTGATGGTCACTCATGACATCCACGACATGTTCCCTGGGAGTCCTCTCAGACCGGTTGGTACCGGTGGACGCGGACGGGACGAGCCCGCCGCGCCCACCGGCGTTCGGCTAGTTGCGGGCGTCGACCTTGTCGACGATCTCGTAGTACGGGGCCAGCCCGTCTGCAAAGACAATCGGGGCCGGCAGCTCATTTGCGTAGGTGACGGGTTCGCCACACAGCGACTTGGTGATCAGGTCGACCGCGGCCTGGTGCTCCTCGTAGCCCGGCTGGGCGGCGAGGCCGTAGATCAGGCCGTCACGGACGGCGTCAAGGTTCGGTCGGGTCATGTCCGGCCCGATGGCGTACACGGTGCGACCGGTCTGGTCAGCAGCGCCGGCCCACGTGACCGGTCCGGCACCGGTCGTCGAGAGGGCACCGACGACGTCGGGATTGGCCTGAAGGATGGCGACGGCCTTGGCGATCGCGGCCGGGGGATCAAATCCCTCTTCCTGCGGCGGGAGCACCTTCACGTTCGGGAACTTCTCAGCCATCCGGTCCGCGAAGGCCTTGGCGACGGCGTCCTCCTGGACGTTGAACGAGCCCTCAGTGACCGCGACGGTGCCGGTGCCGCCGATCTTCTCGCCGATGGCGTCCGCGGCGGCGGAGCCCCACTTCTCGGAGATGAATGCTGCCCACGCCTCGACGCCCTGATAGGTGCCTTCTGGCGTTGCGACATGGCCGATGACGACCGGGACGCCGGCGTCGTCGAACTTCTTCATGAGCTCTGCCTCGGACGGGTCGACAAAGCCAAACACCATGCCGTACTCGCCCGGGGTCTCGGTCGCGAGGATCTGCTCGCCCAGGGCGACCGTCTTGGCCCAGTCGGCGTCATCCGGCGAGGCGATCGTGGCGCTCTTGTAGCCAAGCGCGTTGGCCTGGTCGAGGAAGCCCTGCTGCCACAGGCGCAGCGTGGGATGCCCCTTGAGCACGGACAGGAAGTAGATGTTCTTGCCGCTCACGTCGCACGATGCGGCAGCCATCGGCGTGTAGATGGCGTTGGCGGCCGGTGCTTCGGTGGCCGGTGCTTCGGTGGCCGGTGCTTCGGTGGCCGGTGCTTCGGTGGCCGGTGCTTCGGTGGCCGGTGCTTCGGTGGCCGGTGCCGTCGTGGCGGTGCTGCTGCCGCAGGCGGCCGCAACGAGCATGATGCTCATCATGGCAACCAGCGTCCGCAACGCCATCGTTCGGTTCCAGTTCATGCGCTCCTCCAATGGCCATTCCTGACTAGTTCACAACCGCGGGTGGCCCGATCGGGCACTCCCTCTTAGCACCGAGAGTGTCGCCGAGGCACCTCCTTACCGGATGTGGACGGGTCGATCTGGTCCCGTGGGACCATTGACTGCAGGTTCACGCGAACCGGCGCCGTCGATAGGCGTCGAAACCGACCGCCGCAACGAGGACGACCCCTGCCACGACGGGCTGGAGTGACGAGTCCACGCCGATGATCACGAGGCCCTGGACAACGCCCTGCAGGAGTACCAGACCAAGGAACGCGCCGGCGATGGTCCCGACCCCTCCGCCGAGCGCCACGCCGCCGACGACGCAAGCGGCGATCACGTTGAGCTCCCAGCCCAGACCATTGGACGCGTCTGCTCGCTGGAGGCGGCTCACCAGCACGACCCCGGCGAAGCTCGCCAGCGATCCACAGAGGGTGAAGGCGATGATCTTGACGCGGTCCGTGCTGATGCCCGCGAGGCGGGTCGTGAGCCGATTGCCGCCCGTGGCATAGATCATCCGACCCCACGTCGTGTGCCGCATCGTCTGGTCCGCGACCAGGACGATCGCCAAGAAGACCCAGATGGAGGATGGCAGCCCGAGGATGTCCGTCCGGGCGAGTGTGCCGACTCCCTCCGGCAGCGGATAGACGGGATCGCCTCCGCTGAGCACGTAGCCGATGCCTTTGGCGACGAACAGCATGCTCAAGGTGGTGACAAATGCCGGGATCCCGATCTTCACCGTCAGGAGGCCGTTCGCAAGCCCGACCAGCGCACCCGCGAGGACCGCCCCGGCCATCGCCACGGGTACGGGCAACCCGACGGTGGCCATCAGCAGGCCAGCGACAATCCCACCCATGCCCGCCACCGAGCCGACCGAGAGATCGAACTCGCCTGAGATGAGGAGGATGGCCTCGCCGACCGCGACGATCCCCGTGTAGACGATCGTGATGAACAGGGATTGGATGTTCGGGCCGCTCGCAAACCCGCCGTTGATCAGCGAGAAGCTGGTGAATGTCACCAATACCAGCACCAGCAGGCCCATCTCCGGCACGCGGGAAACGCGGCCGAGAGCCTCGCGAGTACGACCACGACGGGAGGCGTTCATCGTGGCTCCGTCGCCGCCCGCTGTCGCTACCACAGCTTGCTGCCTCCTGCATTGAAAGCGAGGTTGCCACCATCCACGGGAAGCACGACGCCGGTGACCATCGCGGCCGCGTCAGATGCAAGGAATACGACCGGCCCGACCATGTCCAGGTCCGGGTCGCCGAGGCGATCGAGCGGGACACCTCGAAGGAGGTGTTTGGTGAATGCCTCCGGGTCTGACTGGCCATCGATCCATGCCTTGAGGGCCGGTGTCAGGAACTGGCTTGGTTGGACGGCATTGACGCGGATCCCGTGCCTCGCCCACTCGACCGCCAGTTCACGAGTCAGCCCGATCACCCCGTGCTTCGCCACCGAGTAGACGAAGTTGCCTCGCCCCATCCCGGAGCTCCCGGCGATGGAGCTGATGTTCACGACGCTGCCGCCCTGGCCCTGCTCGATCATCCGCCTCCCGGCCGCGCGGGCACACAGGAAATAGCCGGTCAGATTGACGCGCAATGACCGCTCCCAGTCGTCCAGTCCGAATGTCTCGGGGACAACGCGGATCGGTGGCGTGAAGGCGTCATTGATGAGGATGTCCACGCGCCCGAATTCGCTGTCCACCCGAGCGAACATGGCCTCGACCGAGACCTCGTCGGCCACGTCGCAGTGAAGGCCGACCGCGGTGCCACCATGGGCCCGGACCCGCTGCACGGTGGCCTCGAGACCAGCTTCGTTGATGTCGCCACCGACCACGATGGCGCCGAAGGAGGCGAGGCCGGCGGCGATCGAGTGCCCCAGGCCGGAGGCCGCGCCGGTCACGACGGCAACCCGCCCATCAAGCCTGAAGAGGCCGGGCTGCGGCCCCGGACCGCTCATGCCGCGCGCACCTGTCCCGACGGGATGCCCGCCGATGGTTGGTCATTGCGCATTAGCACGGCTGACCCTCCTGATGGCCCCGCTCTGCGACGTGGGCCGTCTCCGTTCCGCAACAATACGACATATCGTATCTGATGCAATATCAGAATCTGCGCTGCTTGTGACAGTTGACGGGGGACGCCGCCTGATGGTAGGTTCGGCCCAGCAAAAGGTCAAGCCATTTGGCCATCTGCCCAGCGGAGCACCATTGATGGCCACTGAGCCATTCACGACGGTCGACCGGAGCGGTCTCGCCGACCACACCGTCGACCAGATCGAGCGCCTCATCATCGAGGGCCGTCTCGAGCCCGGGCAGAAGCTACCGTCAGAGCGTGAGCTCGGAGCCAAGCTCGGCGTGAGCAGGCCGACGCTTCGGGAAGCGATCCGAGCTCTGACCATGGTGGGAATCCTGGAGTCGAGGCAGGGCGATGGCACCTATGTGCTCGACTTCGAGGCTCGGCCCCTCCTCCGCCCGGCAAGGGTGCTCCTCGCGAGCAAGGGCGGACTCGACTGGCTGTTCGAGGTCCGGGAGCTGCTGGAGGGATCCGCGGCCGCGTTCGCCGCCGAACGGGCGACCGATCTCGAGCGTGACGAGGTGGCAGACTGGCTGGCGGCCTTTCCCGCTGACGACGTGGATCCCGACGCCATTCGGGCGCGGGACGTCAGGCTCCACTCACTCATCGTGACTGCCGCGCACAACCCCCTCCTCTTGGCCATCGTCGCGAGCCTCGGTGCCGCGCTCACCGAGAGCCGCGTGATGACCGGCCAGAGGCCCGAGTGGGAGGTGCTCGGCATGATCGATCTCA
This sequence comes from uncultured Chloroflexia bacterium, assembly GCA_963713975.1. GTDB lineage: Bacteria > Chloroflexota > Limnocylindria > Limnocylindrales > CSP1-4 > CAIXZV01. Next base: position 1,531,357 of record OY970218.1, on the reverse strand, counting down.
AGAAGGTCGCCGAGGCGATCCTCCAGCGCGATCCGGTGGTCGCCCAGCAGGCGATGGTCCGTCACCTCGAGAACGGGCGGCAGCGCTACCAGCAGCCGGCGATGCCGTTGCCCTCGGATCGGCCGTCCGATGGCGGCTAGGCGGTCGCGGGGACTCGAGTCGCAGGGCGCGTGGCGGACAGGCCGCGACGTCCCGCCCTTGCTGCCATGAGCCCGGCCGCCCCCGAGCCCGGGGCACACACACGGCGCTCCTCGGCAGTGACGGACCGGGACCTGATCGACCTCCACGGGAGCTGGTGGGAGCGCCGGGCCGAGCACGCGATCGTCAACGACGACTGCGGCCTGGCCCAACGGTTCCGTCACGTGCCGGCGCTCCCGGACGCGTGGTCCGAGTGCGATGGACTGCTCCTGGAGCCCGATGCGGTGTTGCCCGAGGAGCTCCAGCCGCGACCCATCGTGCCGGCCACCGGGTCGCCGACCCGGGGCCGCGGGACGTTCAACACGCTCTTTCCGTATCACCGCGTGCCGTGGCTCGTGGGCATCACGGGTTGCGGGATGCAGGTGTCGACCGTCTCCCAGACCGTGTGGCCGGTCGAGTATTTGGGTGACGACTGGTTCGCCCAGCCGAACCAGGGGTTCAGCCCGCGGATGGAGTGGCTCGACAAACTGCTGGACTTCCTCGCCCACATCGTGGATACCTACTACCCGGCCCAGTGCATCCCCACCCTGGACATGATCAGCAGGGGTCCCGGCGACCTCCTGATCGCGGCGATGGGGGTTGAGCGCTGCTACATCGGGTTCTACGACCACCCGCGCGAGATCCGGTCGCTGCTCGGCCAGATCACGGACCTGTACATCCACTGGGCGCGCGTCCAGCTCGAGGCGCTCCCGACGCTGGCCGGCGGCTACTGCAACCAGTACGGGCTGTGGAGTCCCGGGACCACCATCCGGATGCAGGAAGACTACGCGGTGAACGTCTCGTATCCGGTCTTCCGGGAGTTCCTGCTTCCCTCCATGACCGCCGTCGTGAATGCCTTCGACTTCCACGTGCTCCACACCCACTCCTACGGCAATCTCGCGGAGTGGGGTCTCGACATCCCGGCCCTTGGGGCCATCGAGATGACGATCGACCCCACGGGTCCGTCTATCGAGGAGCTCGTGCCGAGGCTGCAGGCTATCGCCTCGAGGAAGCCGCTGATCGTGCTCGGCGTGCTCACCGAGCGGGAGGTCTCGCTTCTCACCACGAGCCTTCCACGCGGGGCCGTGATGCTCGATATCGACGTGGTCCCCGAGGGCACGGACAAGACGGAGGGCCTGTTCGTTGGCCCGTCGTCCTGACGACCGAATCGGGACCTGCGTCCCGTCGCGGACCAGACAAGCCTGAGGACCGGACCGTGGAGCGCGTGGGCACGGCCGTCATCGGCACGGGCAAGGTCGCGTCGGCTCACGCCGACGCCTTGGCGTCCCTGCCGGGTTCCCGGTTCCTGGCCGTCCTCGACACCGACGCCGCGCGGGCGACCGCGTTCGCCAACCGGTACGAGGTCCGGGCGCACACCAGTATCGACGCCCTCCTGGACGACGACCGCGTGCGGATGGTCAGCATCTGTACTCCCCATCCCACGCATGCCGGGCTGGCGATCCGCGTCGCAGAGTCCGGGCGGCACGTGCTCGTCGAGAAGCCCATGGCACTCACCGTGGACGAATGCGATGCCATGATTCGAACGGCCTCCGCGAACAGCGTGCTCCTGGGCGTAGTCAGCCAGCGGCGGCTGTACGAGCCGGTGGTGCGGCTACGGGAGGCGATCCTGCAAGGCAAGGTCGGCCGACCGATCCTGGGTACCGCGACCGTGCTCGGCTGGCGTGGCGAGGACTACTACGCCGCCGACCCGTGGCGCGGCACCTGGGCCGGAGAAGGAGGAGGCATCCTCGTCAACCAGGTGACCCACCACCTCGATCTTCTCCAGTGGCTCATGGGCCCCGTTGAGGAGGTGTTCGGGTACTGCGCGAACCTCAATCACCCCTACATCGAGGTCGAGGACACGGCCATCGCCGTGCTCCGGTTCCGGGGGCAGGCGCTCGGCTCCATCGTCGTGAGTAACTCCCAGAAGCCGGGCCTGTTCGGCCGGATCCACATCCACGGCGAGAACGGTGCGTCCGTCGGGGTCGAGACCGAGACCGGGTCCGCGTTCATCGCCGGCGTCACCGCTGCTGTGGAGCCACCGGTCAACGACATCTGGACGATCACCGGCGAGGAGGACCTGCTGCCCGGATGGCAGCGCGAGGACCGGGAGCGGACTTCGCGGATCGACGTCATGACCCACTACCACCGGGCCCAGGTCGAGGACTTCCTGACTGCCGCGCGCGAAGGGCGCCCGCCGCTCGTGCCCGGTGAGGAAGGCCGCAAGTCCGTGGAGATCGCGGCGGCGATCTACCGGTCGCAGGCCGACGGTGCCCCAGTCCGATTGCCCATCGCACGCGGGATCGTCGCCCAGACCCCGACGCTCGTGCAGACATGACACGTCGCATGTCCGGTCAACCCTACGACGACAGGCCCCTGACCAGAGAGGAAGCCCTCCGTGCCCTACGTGTCCGCTGACGAGGCGCAGAACGCCACGGTGCTCGATACGGGCGAGATCCTGCGCAAGCTCGAGCTGGGCGGACAGAGGGCTATGCTCGCGGCCTCCGGCGCGCTTCGGGTCGTGCTGCTCCGGATGCCGTTCGGCGAGGAGCCCCACCGACCGCATCGACACCCCCAGGCGGACGAGGCGATGCTGGTCGTGGAAGGGCGCGGGACGTTCACCGTCGGCAGCGAGCCTGACTTCGTGGCCGGGCCGGGAAGCCTGGTCTACGTGCCGCGCGGCGTCGTCCACCGGATCCAGCCGACCGGTCCCGAGCCGCTCGCCTGGCTGTCGATCGTCGCCCCCAACCAGGACTCGCCCGACGAGGCGGTCGAGGCAGCGGACTGACCGCCGCCGCCTCATGAACGGCGGCCGGGCTTGCCGGGCGCGGGGCGCGCGGGACACCAAGGGCTCGGAGCGAACGATGAGCATCGCCACTTCGCGTAGGACGGGGTCAAAGGCCCGAACATCACCGCCGTCTGCAGCGACCTCGGGTACGGCGTGCGCGCGCCGGTCGTCTTCGACAACCGTGCGAAAGAGGCCCGCGGCACGCCTCCGACCGGGCGACGTCGACTGGCATGCCATCTTCACCCAGGGCGTGCGCTGGTTCCACAGTGGGGGCATCTTCGCGGCACTGTCCGAGACGCCGGCCGACCTGATCGTGGTAGGCATGCAGGCTGCCACGGCGGCCGGAGCCGTCGTGTCGTTCGACGTAGACTACCGGGAGAGGCTATGGGCGGCGGAAGGTGGACGGGAAGCCACCTCAGTACTCGGCCAGGATCGCGGAGTGCGCGGACGTGCTCGTGGGCAACGCGGAGGAACTCCAGAAGGGGCTGGGCATCCCGGCCGGTCGCCGCAGCCGGGTCGGCGCTCGATCCGGGGCGGTACCTGGAGATGATGGACCGGCTCCTGGGGCGGTTTCCCAGGCTGAAGGTGGCTGCAACGACGCTCCGCGACGTGCGCTCGGCCAACCGCCACGAGTGGATGGCAGTCGCAGGGTGGGGGGCGAGGCGTACGTGACCCCGACACGCAAGACGGACGTGTACGACCGGGTCGGCGGAGGCGACGCGTTCGGGTCGCGCGGCTCGGCGCGGATCCGCCGCTGATGCCCGAGCACACACCCACAGCCTGACCGATGCCAGTGGAGGACGGGATGAACGGCCGCGAGCGACTCCTTCGCACGCTGCGCGGGGAACGGGCGGACAGGGTCCCGATTGCCCCGTTCCTGTACCACAACGCGGTCTACGAGATGTTCGACTACGTGCCCAAGATCGACACGTTCTTCGATCCGCCCGACTTCGACGTCATCGAGAAGTTCGTCGAGTACTGCGACCACTTCGGCTTCGACGTGCTGCATTCGCTGGGCTCGGTATGGGACTTCTGGGCCGCGCGGAGCACCCAGGCCGACGGCACCATCCTTCACGCCCAGGACGGCTGGGACGTGCACATCACCGACGAGCGGCGCGGCGACGACACGCGCCGTACGGTGGTCATCGAGACGCCCGGCGGGCAGCTTCGCCTCGTCGAGGTCTACCAGCGCACGTCGAAGCACCTCATCGTCTGCGCGCCCGAGGAGTACATCATCAAGGAGCCGAGGGACCTCGACCTGCTCCAGAGGTACATGCCGCCGGCCGACGCGATGGACTGCGGCCTGATCCGCAGGGCACGCGCCGCGACCGGCGATCGCGGGCTCGTCGCGACGTGCACGAATGGCGCCTTCAACCAGGCCGCGGTGTTCCGCAACGTCGAGCAGCTGATGGCGGATCCGATGGAGGACGACGGGTTCTATCGCGAGTTGATGGACTTCATCGTCGGCTGGGTCGTCCGGCGCAACCAGCGCTTCACCGACGCCGGAGCGGACGTTGTCGAGCTCGGCGGGAACCTGGCTGGCAGCTCGGTCGGCCCGCGGTTCTTCAGGGACCACGTGATGGCATACGAGCAACGCGTCATCGGGGCCATCCACGAGGCTGGTGCACCGGTCATCTACCACAACTGCGGCACGGCGGCCCGGATCCTGCCCCTCTACAACGAGATGGACATCGACTGTCTCGGCTACCTCGTCACGCCACCCTTCGGCGACGTCGATCTCGACGAGGCGCTGCGGATCCTGAGGCCCGACATGGCGCTGCGCGGCAACATCGACCAGGTCGACTTCATGGTGAACGCCACCCCCGTGCAGGTGCGGGAGCGTGTGCGCGGCGTGTTGGGCGCAACCAGGCAGCGTGGCAACCTCATCCTGTCGACGACGGACTTCTTCTTCGACGGGACGCCCTACGAGAACATCGAGGCGTTCGCGGCAGCGGGCCGCGAGTTCGGGGCCTACGGCGAGTGAGCCCGCGTCTCGACCGAGGTGCCTCGTCGCCGCGAAGCCGAGGGCGCTCGATCGATAACGGCCGGTGCCCGGGCGCGGTTGCGGCCCGGGCGGCGACCGGCGGCACTCCGGCCACGGATTGCCGGTCCAGACGCATGGCCGCATAGCCGGGAGAGCATCGTGATCCTCACCGACCAGGTCGCCCTCGTGACCGGAGCCAGCCGGGGCATCGGCCGCGCAATCGGACTGGCGTTCGCGTCGGAAGGCGCGGCCGTGATGCTCACCGCCCGGGACGGCGAGGGGTTGGAGTCCGCACGGCGGGAGATCGAGCGCGAGGGCGGCAGATGCGTGACCGTGACGGCCGACCTCGCGGAGCCCGGCGCAGCCCGGCAGGTGTTCGATGTCACGGTCGCGGAGCTCGGGCGGATCGACATCCTCGTCAACAACGCCGGGGTCGGGAGCAGCGCCAACCCTCGGCCGATCGTGGACTACGACGACGCCTTCTGGGACCTCACGCTGTACGTGAACCTGACCGTACCGTACCTGCTCAGCAAGTACGCCGTGGGGCCCATGATCGAGCGCCGTCACGGCCGGATCATCCAGGTCGCGTCGATCGCCGGCAAGATCGGGACCTTCCATGGGGCCGCCTACTCGGCGAGCAAGCACGGCCTGCTCGGGCTGACCCGCACGCTGGCCATCGAGACCGCCGGACAGGGCGTCACGGTGAATGCCATCTGCCCGGGCCCGGTGAACACCAGGACGAACGACCGGCACATGGCCTACCACGCGGCGCGGGCCAACAAGCCGCTCGACGAGTACGAGGCCGCCCTGACTCCGATCGGCCGGCGCCTCGAGCCGGCGGAGATCGCCGTTCTCGCGACCTACCTCGCCAGTCCCGAAGCCAGCGTCGTGACCGGCCAGGCCTACAACATCGACGGCGGGGTGCTGATGGTCTGACGGCCGGCCCGGCGTCCCACTCAGCCGTCGACGGGCCGGGAGCCGAATTCGAGGGCCGCGTCGAACATCGCGACGATGTTCGACGGTTCGACCTCCGGCAGGATCTCGTGCGAGGGGGCGAAGATATATCCCCCGCCCGGTGCGTAGGCGTCGATCAGCGCACGGACGCCGTCGCGGATCTCCTCCGGCGATCCGAAGGGCAGCAGCTCCTGCGTGTCCAGGCCCCCGAGGAACGAGAGCTCGCTGCCGAACGAGCGCTTCACCACCAGCGGTTCCATGCCGACGGCCTTGGGCTGCACGGGGTTGAGAACGTCCACGCCGATCTCGATCAGGTCCGGGATCACCTGCGAGATCGCTCCGCAGGAGTGCATGAGGACCTTCGCGCGCGGCGCGGCACGTCGGATCGCGGCGATCAGGCGGCTGTGGTACGGCTTGCAGAACGTCCGGTAGGCCTGGGGGCTCATCAACAGGCTCTGCTGGGTGCCCAGGTCATCCGACATGTAGACGAGGTCGGCATCCGCGGCGACCGATGGCAGGAACGCCTCGACGTAGCCGATCCCGATCTCGGTGATGCGCTCGGCGAGGACGTGGTACAGGCGCGGGTTGTCGTACATGTCCATCAGCCAGGAGTCGAAACCGCGCAGCCAGGAGTACGTGTGGAACAGGCGCCCGCCCGGCCCGAGCGATGCGACCACGGCGAAGCCGGCGGCGGCATGGGCGGCCGCCTCCTCGCGCTTGCCGGCGGCGATCCGGGGGTCGTCGAGGTCGGGCCACAGCGGATAGGCCTCGATCTCCGCGGCCGAGGTCGCGTTGCGGAGCGGCGTGTTGGCGTCCTCGACCACGTTGAAGTTGCCCGTCGGCGTGAGGACCATGCCCCAGTCATCGACCAGCGAGCCGTCCGGCCGGTGCTCGACCTCCGGAGCGCCGGCCGTGACCCAGCGCAGGTCGGCGCCGAAGCGACGCATGATCCGCGCGTCGATGTTCTTCACCGAGTTCAGGTAGTAGTTGATGTCGGGCTCGGGATAGTCCGTCACCCCCAAGTACTCGCACAGCGCTCGGTAACCGTACGGCCGGCCGATCAGCAGGCTCGAGAGTTGGGAGGAGCCGAACTCGATCGGAACCCGGTCCGGCTCCCGACGGTCGAGGGCCGTGAGCACGCGTTCCCGGCCGCTCATCGTAGGCCGGGCGTCGTCGAACCTGGTGTCCGTCATGTGTAAACCAACCTTCGTCCAGCAGCGTGCGGATCGTCAATTCACCGGTGACCGACACGGCACCGGACGGGATCAGAGCAGGGGCGTGCCCGCCAGCTTCATCGAGATGCAGTCGCGGACGACCGCCACCAGGTGGCGTGCGGTCTCGAACGGGTCGTCATCCCGGACGACGTAGCCCCCGCTCGAATCCATGCCGATGCCGTCGACGACAAACGGCACGATCATCACGCCTCGTAGGTCGTCCAGCGCCGTGAACAGATGTCGGTAGTACCCCTCGACGTCGACCGGTGCGATGTCCTGGATCTGGAGGCTCACCGAGGAGCCGAGCTGGCGGCGGAAGGCGCCGAGGCCCGTGAACTGGCCCATCGGCGAGTTGTTGACCACCCGGACGCTCGGGTGGCCGAGGATGGCGTCCAGGTGCTGGTACCCCTTGCCGCAGAAGTGGACGCTGCCGCCACCGAACGCATCGAAGATGCGCGCGACGCGAGGAGCCACGAACTCGGCATACATCTCGGGCCTTAGCATCGTCATGTCGTCGTCCGATTCCCAGCAGCCGACGCCGGATGCGCCCACGCCCTGAAGGCCGTTGCTGGTCTCGAGGGAGTCGCCGCTATGCGCCTTCTGGACCTTCACCCAGTCGATGAATGCGTCCGTCACGAGGTCGAGCATGTCGTGGACCAGAGCTGGCTCGTCGTACATCCACGTGAACAGCTGCACCTGGCCGCAGATCTGGCCCAGGGTGTCCAGAGGTCCCTGCATGTCGGTGAGACCCACGGGCAGATCGCTGTGCGCGCGGGCGTGATCGATCGTGGCGAGGACCCGGGGCATCCAGCCGTCGCGGTCTGGGTTGGGCAGCCGCATGCGCATGGCATCCGCGATGGAGGTCACCGAGGGGCCAATCACACTCGGATCGTTGCCCTGCCCCGGTGCGGTCGCAATCTCGCACCCGAAGGCCGAGGCGAGCACCCCGGTGCCGTACCAGGGCATGAAGTAGGGCACGACGTCGTCGTTGATCTCGGTGAGGTGCCGCTGGAAGCCGCGCTCCTGGTACTCGACCATGCTGGCGGGGTTGGTGAAGTAGTCGTCGGGTTTGTCGAACGTAGAGAAGGCGAAATAGCAGGGCGTGTTCGCCAGGATCGGAACGTCGTCGGCCGACACAACATCCGACATCGCGAACGTTCGGTCTAGCTTTTCCAGCCGGCGAGTGAGGTCGAAGTCCCGCCAGGTCGTGGCCCGCATCCTCAGGACTCCTCAGCCTTCTGGCCCGTCACTCGTCGGTCCCGTAGGCGGACCCCGGCCCGGGCAGGATTGACGCTCCGTAGGCGGAGATGGTAGCGTCTGCGGCGACAGTGGTCAAGCCATTTGGCCACCTGTCCTTTCACGCGAACTCCGTTGCGCCGACTTGCCGAACCTCGTCGGCCGGAGGACACTCGAAGGAGATCCGACCGGATGGCCGACCTGCAGGCACTCTCCAGCGCGATCGAGGCTGGCGACCGGACCACCGCCGTCCGTATCACCGGCGAGGCGATCGACGAGGGGCTCGCGCCCCAGACCATTCTCGACGCGATGACGGACGCGATGGCGGTCACCGGGGCCCGCTTCAGCGCGAACGAAATCTATGTGCCGGAGATGCTCATCAGCGCGCGCGCGATGAAGGAGTCGGTGGCCCTGCTCGAGCCGCTGCTCGTCAAGGCCGAGATCAAGCCCGTGGCGAAGGCGGTCATCGGCACCATCAAGGGCGATCTTCACGACATCGGCAAGAACCTGGTCGCGATGATGTGGCGAGGGGCGAACATCGAGGTCATCGACCTTGGGGTCGACGTCCCTGCCGAGCGCTTCGTCGAGGCGGCCCGCCACCATGGCGCCTCGGTCGTGGGTGTCAGCGCCCTGCTCACGACGACGATGATCGGCATGAAGGACGTGGTCGCAGCAGTCCAAGCCGCCGGCCTCGAGGACGTCAGGGTTGTCGTAGGCGGAGCGCCCGTGACTCCTGAGTTCGCGGACCAGATCGGCGCCGACGGCTGCGCATCGGATGCCGCCGCCGCCGTCAGCCTCGTCCGGGGCCTCCTCAACTGACGCAGGGCACATCTGCGCTCATCCGCGTTCGAGCGGCTGGGGACCTTGGATCGGCGTCGTGCTCTTCGTGGCGGCCGTGGGCCTGGTCGCGCTTGGCTATGACGACTTCGTGGCCTGAATGCGCGACGGGTCGAAGGCTGCTCCCATGTATTCGTTGTGACCCTTGCCAGTAAGGCGGTGGACCTCGCCGGTGCGACTGCGGAACTCGCCTTCGGCGCGGAATGCGATGTTGGGCTCGATGATTGGCGCACCGTCCGGGCCTCGGACGAGGATCGGCGTGCTCGTGTACGTCAGGGTGCCGTGGTCGGCTTCAATCGTTGCGCGCCATCGGCGCGGAACCACCTGAGGAGCACCCGTCGCGCCCGCGTTGGCGGTGCCTTCGCCAAGTTCCAGGTACTGGATCGTGAAGCGATGAGCCGGGTGGTACCCACCATCGGGCACGGTCATCACGCCGCTCTGGACATAGGGCTCACCCTCGCGGCCGAGGTAGAACAGGCCGTTCGAGACGTGGCCATCGCTCCAGAGGATGGGGTCGTAGTGCCAGAAGCCGACGCCCGGGCTGCTGGGGCTCCCGACGGTGCGCGCCGCCACGTGGTCGAACCCACCCGTCCCGCGGACGTCGTGGACCGTCCCGTGGACGGTGATGGTGCCGTGGAACGCGAAGTCAGGGAAGCACACGTACGAGTAGAGGTTGTCCCGCTGCACGTGATCCGGGACCCAGTGTGCGTAGCCCGCCCGACCCTCGACCTCGTAGGTGATGTCGTTCGCCGAGTCGCGGACGTAGAGCTCGAAGTACGGCCACGCTCCGCGGATACGGGCGACATCCGCGACCTGCAGGTCGAGACCCTGGCGAGCGTAGATCAGGTCGCGCCGGCTGTACGACGCATCGTCAAGCATCCGGTAGCTGACGCCGTCGCAGATGACCGACGCGATGACGAACAGTCGATCCGGATCGCCCGTCCACTGCGGCACGTCGTGCTCGGCACCCTTCGCGAGGCCGACCAGATGCCGAGATTCACCGCCTGGCACGGGCCGTCGCCCTCGAGGGCGGCAAACAGGAAGTATCCGGACCAGTCGCAGGCGGGGAACTGCAGGCTCATCGTGTAGTCGTCGACGAAGGTCGACGAGCGCCGCATGATCTCCTCGAAGGTACCGGGCCTGACCATGGCGTCCTCCTTTGCGTGGTCATCCCGCCCCTGTGACGGGTGTCTCGAAAAGCTCGACGATGATGCCGTCGGGGTCGGGGACGCCGACGGGTGGGGCGCGGCCGGCCCGGTCGAACGAGACCGAGAACTTGCACAGCGGGAGCACCAGGTTTGAGCCCGGGATCGTGACGTCGACGGCGTCCACGATTGCGGCCTCCTCGCCGATCGACTGGCCCAGCCATGACTGGTCGATGACGCGACATCACCTCAAGGCCGAGGATTCCGACGGAGAGGTCGAGCGACCCGTCCACGCTCGCGACCGTCCGGCCGGTGTGGTGCGTGCGGGATATCGTCATCCGGACCCCAGCGTGCGGTGCCTTCGCCCCGTCCGCGTGCACGGTGGCTGCACCGCTCACGGCATATGATATGCGAAGATTGCGGTGAAGAACGCTCCCCTAGCAGCGCGGAGGCACGCCATGGACGACCGCGAACGGATGCTGGGGGCCATTGCCGGAACGCCGACGGACAGGCTTCCGTGGGCCCCCCGGATGGATCTCTGGCTGATCGCGCAACGGGCTCGCGGCTCGCTCGCGGCCAACCTTCGATCCGCGGATACGGTCGACGTCGCCCGGCATTTTGGGTTCGCCTGCCACGCCGTGCGGGGGGACTTCACGCGGCCGCGGGATCCCGGCGAATGGGCCCTGCGCGGGTTCGGGATCGAGAACCACCCGGACTTCCCCTACCGAGTCGAGGTTGCCGGCCTCCCGGTCGAGTTCGTCTCGGACGGAGAGCTCTACCGGACGACGATCCGGACCCCCGCGGGCGAGGTCACCGCAGTCCTCGAGATGACCGACGCGATGCGTCGCGACGGCATGTCAATCCCCTACGTCAAGAAGCGCCCGATCGCGACGCAGGCGGACTTCGAGGCGGTGGCCCAGGTGTTCGAGCATCTCGAGGTAATCCCCACGCCGGCAGCCTACGATGCCTTCCATGCCCGGATCGGGGCGCACGGGCTCGCCGTGGCGCAGGGTCCGATCGCCGCCTCGCCCATCCACCTGATCCTCCACGACCTGATGGACATGGAGGCGTTCTTCTACCTGTACATGGACGACCCGGCGGCGCTCCACCGACTGGCCGATCGCCTGCGCCCGTTCTTCGACGCCGCCCTGGACGCGCTCCTGGCGTCCAGTGCGGAAATGGTCTGGTGGGGGGCGAACTACGACCAGCAGGTCACCTGGCCCGCGTTCTTCAGCGAGGAGATCGTGCCGTGGCTACGGATCGTCGGCGCTCGCCTCAGGGAGCGCGGGAAGCTGCTCGCGACGCATGCCGACGGCGAGAACCACCAGTTGCTGCCGCACTTTCCGGAGTGCGAGCTCGACGTCGCCGAGTCTGTTTGCGCGCAGCCGATGGTCCTGGATTCTCTGGCGGAACTGCGTCGGCGGATGGGCCCCAAGACGACGATCTGGGGCGGGATCCCGTCCGTATCCCTCCTCGACGATGCGATGACCGAGCCGCAGTTCACGGCTTACCTGGACGCCGTCGTCGACGACCTGGGCACGGGTGAGCGCCTGATCCTCGGCGTCTCCGACAACGTCCCGCCGGACGCCAACATCGGCCGCATCGCCCGGATAACCGAGCGCGTCGCGGCGTTCGGGGCCGTGAACCCGACCGGCGTGCAGGCCGAGTAGGACTCCGATCGTCTGCCCGAGGGGCCAAGTCGGGACCTGGCGACGCGAGTCGGGACGGCGGCGTCGAGCCGTGGGCACTCCGGGGATCGGGGGTCAACTTGGCCGACAGCGGGGCCAGTCCGCCTGATCACTCACCCACAGGACGGTCACCCGCTTCGGCACCCTGACGGCCATCCTCTCGCAGCCTCTGTCGCGAGTTGCCTGCTGTGGGAGCGCTGTGGCCGATGACCGTGCGCTAGAATGCGGGTCGGCCGTCAGGGAGACGCTCCACGTGAGCGTGACCCGATCAGGATCAGTTATCTTCTGGTCCCAAGCACGGAACCAGCGCCGACATAGCTCAGCGGTAGAGCAGCTGTTTCGTAAACAGCAGGTCCTCGGTTCAAATCCGAGTGTCGGCTCCAGCGAATTGAACGTGAAACCCGGCCCCAGGGCCGGGTTTCGTGCTTCCTGATCGACGCATGGGATCCGCCTGCTAGGCCTTCGTCAGGTGGAGCCCGCCGGCCCAGGCGTGTTCCCGCCAGTCTCGGCGCTCGGCGTTAGCGCCCGGACACGCCAGATCGACCGGGTCAGCTCGGGTGCCGCCACGAACATGATGGCGAGGGCGACGATGACGATGAGCAGCGCGAGCGGGATGCCGGTCGCGACGACCATGTTCTTCGCTCCGGTGGTGAGCGCGCCGTAGAGCAGTGCCGCGACCACGACGCCGCCCGGCCGCCGGCCGGCGAGCAGGGCGAGGGCGATCGCGACATAGCCCATGTCGTTCGACGGCCCGCCCGAGAGGCCCATGGCAGGCCCGAGGCCGAAGAACGCGCTGCCCATGCCGACCAGCCCTCCGGACAGCGACATCGCCAGCATGGTGGTCCGGCCCGGCCGGATGCCGGACCCGCGAGCGGCGATGCGGTTGAAGCCGGTTGCTCGGAGCTCGAAGCCGCGGGTGGTGCGGTACAGCAGGAACGACACGACCGCGGCCATCGCGAGCGCGACGATGAAGCCGTAGTCGACGCGGATGGTCGGCAGGTCGATGACCCGCGGCACAGCGGGGATCGCCGGCGGCGGCCCCGAGAGATCGACCAGCCCGACGATGAGGAATGCGAGGCTCGGCGCCACGCCGTTGAGCATCAGCGTGGTGATCACCTCGTGGGCCCCCGTGCGCGCCTTGAGGAAGCCGGGGATGAACCCATACGCGCCGCCGGCGATCGTCCCACCGAACACCGCAACCACCAGGGCGAGAAGCGGCGGCAGGTACCCCGCCACGAGCGTCGCCGTGAGCACGGCGCCCAGGCCGCCGATGAGAAACTGCCCGTCCACGCCAAGGTTGAACAGGCCGGCGTGGAACGACACCGCGAGGCCCAGGCCGGCGAAGATGAACGGCGTGGCACTGACCAGGGTTTCGGAGATGGGTCGAAGGGCTGCCGCGATGTCGTGGGCGTTCCCACTCTGGATCGCGGCGACGATGCGACCCGGGTCGCCGATCGCCCCGGAGAACATCGCCCTGTAGGCGTCGATCACGCCAGCGAGCGCGGCGCCGATCGCCGCGAGCGGATCGGTGCCGATCTGTCGCAGGTGCTCGAAGTCGGTCAGCACGATGATGATCGCGCCCAGGAGGAAGGCGGTGAACAGGGCGAGTGTCGGCTGAAGTGCGCGACGGAGCGCATCGCGGATTCGCTGCATGTCGCCAAGTCTCGCCGCTGCGCACCCCCTGCGTCCGGCCGCGGGCGACCCCGCCGTCACCTTGAACGTGGCGCTCCTAGATCGCGCTGGTGCACGCCTTGCACTTCGACGCGTCGACGGCGTTCGGCTCCTTGCAGAAGGGGCAGGTCTTGACGTCGGCGGCGGGCGGCTCCTTGACAAGGCTGCGCCCGATCATGAACACGACGAACGCGACGATGACGAACACGATGATCGCGTTCAGGAACAGCCCGTAGCGGATCGCGACCTCGGCGATGTAGCCGGGGGCGTTCGGGTCGATGCCTGAGCCCTGCTGGAGGACGATCTTGAGCTCCGCGAAGTCGACACCGCCGAGCAGCATCCCGATGGGCGGCATGATGATGTCGTTGACCAGGGAGTTGACGACGGCACCGAGGGCCGCGCCGATGATGACTGCGAGCGCCAGCGCCATGGCGTTCGTCTTGAGCAGGAAGCCCTTGAACTCAGCCCACATGCATTGCCTCCCTCAATCCCGGTGCTGACGAGGAGCCCGCTCAGGCTCGTGATGATCCTGACCTGAGCTCGCGGCCGCCGATGTTACCCTCACGGCGACGCATGGCCCGTGATGGTCGTTGGTTGGTGCTCAACGTCTCTGGCGGCCGGGACCCGCGCGAGGCGCCAGGGGAGGATGCGCGAATGTCCGGAGTGACCTCGCCCGATAGCGATCTCGGACGCGGCTCTCGGTGACTCGAGGAGCCGTGCCGGCCGTGGCGACCGCGGGAGAGCCAGCCGGGGAGGGCACCGGCAGCCCGCGTCTGGGCCTGCTGCTCGCCATGGCCATGTTCGTCCTCGTGGTCGATACCTCGTTGATGAACGTCTCGATCTCGGCAGTCGTCAACGACCTTGGGACCACGGTCAGCTCGGTCCAGGCGGCCATCGCCCTCGAGGCGCTCGTGTCGGCCGCCTTCATCCTCATCAGCAGCAAGGTCGGCGACCTGATCGGCCGCAAGCGGGCCTACCTGCTGGGCCTGTGCGGCTACGCGATCGGGGCGATCGCGATGATGCTCGCGCAGTCGATCGTGCCGGTCCTGATCTTCTGGGCAATCGTCGGCGGCATCGGGGCATCGCTCCTGCTGCCCGCGATGCAGTCGCTCATCCACGGCAACTTCGAGGGCGCCGCGCAGAAGCGCGTCTACGCGCTCGTCGGCGCGTCCGCTGCCATCGCGGCCGCGGTCGGTCCCCTCCTCGGCGGCTTCGTGACCACGTTCCTGTCGTGGCGTGTTGGCTTCCTGGCCGAGCTGATCGTCATCATCGTCGTCCTTGCCGGGAGCGGGCTGATCCGCGACGTGGCGTACACGGGCGACCGCCGGATCGATGTCGCAGGCGCGGTGCTGTCCGTCCTGGGCATGGGCGGCATCGTGCTCGGGATCCTGGTCTGGCAGGAGGGTGGGGAGGCCGTCGGCGCGTTGCTCGCGATCGGTGCGGCGTCGCTTGCGCTCTTCGCCTGGTGGCTCGTCCGGCGAAAGCGCGAGAACGAGATCACCCTGATCGATCCCGACCTGTTCCGCTCGGCACACTTCCGGTTGGGGATCTCGGGCCAGATGCTCCAGCAGATCGCCCTGGGCGGGGCGATGATCGCCCTCCCGATCTTCCTCCAGATGGTCCTCGAGTACAACGCGCTCCAGGCCGGGCTGTCGCTGGCGCCGCTGTCCCTGAGCATGTTCGTGGTCGCGGTCCTGGCCGGGCGGCGCCTGGGAGACCGGCGGCCGGCCAGCATCATCCGGGTCGGATTCGGGCTGGTGACGGTCGGCATGCTGGTCCTCCTGCCCATCGTGCCGCGCGCCGACTCCGGGCTCGCGATGGTGATCCCGCTCCTGATCGTGGGCTCGGGGCTCGGTCTCCTCGTCTCCCAGCTCAACAACTACACCCTCGCGCCGATCTCCGAGGAGCGCATCAGCGAGGCGGCCGGGGTCAACTCGGCCGGCGGCTCGTTCGGGCTGTCGCTCGGGCTCGCGCTTGCCGGCAGCCTGATGCTCGCATCGCTGTCGGTCGTGTTCACGACGCAGGTCGATGCGAGCCTGGTCATCCCGCCCGACCAGCAGGCGCAGGTCTCGGCGGCGCTCGAGGAGAATGCCGAGCTGATGAGCAATTCGGCGCTGGAGGCACTGCTCGTCGGGCAGCCGCCGGCAATCCAGGCCGAGATCATCCGGATCAACACGGAGGCACGCCCGATCGCCCTCCAGGTCGCCCTGCTCGTCCCACTCCTGTGCGGCCTGCTCGGGTTCTTGAACTCGTTCCGGATGGCCCGACTGCCCGACATCAAGCCATCCGCTTCGATCGAGGGCCTCTCGCTGGGGTGAGCCCTCCGCGCGGGGTAAACGGATTGATGTCGGGCGGCGCGGTGGTCGCAGGGTCGGTGGTCGCAGGGTCGGTTGTGGGCTCACCCGGCCGCGTGTCGGGCCGCCGGGTAGAGCTGCGGGTCCTGGGCCTGGCAGGTCTGTGGCAGCGGGGCGTTCGGCCGGCGGCGGTCACAGTCGCGACCCAGGGGCCCGTGCGCCGTCCTCCTACGCGCGGACCTCCAGCGTGAGCCACGTCTCGAAGCAGTGGTTCCGCGCCAGGCTCGTGACACCGACGGTCGCGCGGCCCCCGATGCCGGCATCCTCCCCGAACACGTCCCGCAGGAGATCGGTCACGCCATCCGCAACCAGGTGGATGTCGTGGTAATCGGGCGTGCAGACGACGAAGTTGAGCGAGCGAACGACGGCCACGACCCGGTCGAGGGTGCCGAGTGCGAACCGGATCCCACCGAGGGCATTGAGCCCCGCGACGCGTGCCGCCTCGTAGCCCTGGGCGGTGGCGAGGTCCCTGCCGAGGGCTCCCGGGTGGACCACGCTGCCGTCCGGATGCTCCGGCATATGCCCGCTCAGGAACAGGACGCTGCCCACCTGGTGGTGCGGCTTGACAGCCCCATACTTGAGCCCTGTATAGGGTGCGGCACTGAAGTCCGGCACGACGAGACCAAGCTCCTCGATGCGCTGGTCGAAGCCCATCCTGGGTCTCCTCGATAGCGAGCACGTTGGCCGGCACGGCGGCCGGGCTTCATTGTCCACCGCGATCCCATCACCGATATGGCAAGATCGCGAAACTTGTGGGGGGCCGGCAAGAGGTCCCAACGTGCGCGGCGTCCACGTCCCGAAGAACTACCTGATGCTCATCGCTGGCCTCGTCTGGTGCGTGGCTGGCGCGATTGTCACCCTGGTCGGAGTTCCCCTGGAATTCCAGCTGGCGCCGGAGCACCTGCTCCTGGTGCCGCTCGCGGTCGTCGTCTTCCTCGCGTTCTACTCCCTGGTCTTCTCCCGGCTCGTCCGGAAGCACACCAGCCGGATCCGCTCGCGCGAGGAGGAGCGGCTCCCGTTCTGGCAGTTCTTCAATGGCCCGTCATGGGCGGTGATGGCGGGGATGATGGCCGGTGGCATGGCCCTCCGGCTCTCGCACGTCATACCGGACTGGGTGATCGCCTTCTTCTACACCGGGCTCGGCGTGGCCCTCTTCCTGTGCGGCGTCCAGTTCCTGGGGGTGTTCGCACGCAGGGACGTGCTGGTCCTGGAGCCCGAGCGGCTCGACACCGACGCCTGACCCGGCCGCGCGGCGCCGAGCGGCGAAACCCGAATGATGCCACCTGGCTCCACGGCGTCGATCCACGATGCGGTGACGCCCACCGCACGGCCCTCAACGGCAACATCCGCCAGGTGAGCGGGCTGCGCACCGGTGGCGGCGGCGACGGACCCCAAGGTGGAGCCGGAGATCCGGCCGCGTGCGGGTCCCGGCGACGCCTAGACTGTCAGGCGTGAACCACGTGAGCCGGCCCGTGCGGGCGGGGCGGCGGTAGCGATGACCGGTGAGACGGCGGTCCTGACCGTCGAGCTGTTCACGGGCCTGCTGGCGGCGGCCGTCCTGGTCGCGCTCGTGTCCCGTCGGATCGGCGTCCCGTACTCGGTGGCGCTGGTTCTGTGCGGGCTTGCCGTGGCCTACCTCCTGCCGGGCCGGGTGTTCGAGGTCACGCCCGAACTGGTCCTCCTGGTGCTCCTGCCCGGCCTCGTCTTCGAGGCGTCGTTCCAGACCGATCTCGACAGCCTGCGCAAGACGTTCGGCGGGGTCGCGCTGCTCGCCATCCCGGGAGTGCTCGTCACGGCGGCGGTAGTGGCGCTGGCGCTCCACCTGGTAACGGGTCTTCCCCTCGACCTCGCGTTCGTCGTCGGGGCGATGGTCTCGGCCACGGACCCGATCGCGGTGATCGCGACCTTCAAGCGCCTCGGCACGTCGCGCCGGCTGTCCACGCTCGTGGAGGGTGAGAGCCTGCTCAACGACGGGACGGCCATCGTCCTGTTCTCGATCGCCCTGCGGGCGACAAGCGAGCCCGTGGGTGTGGGCGACGCGGTCGTGTCGTTCGTCCTGACGCTGGCCGGCAGCGTCCTGATCGGCGCGGTGGCCGGATTCGTCGCCTCGAGGATCGTCGCCCGGGTGGACGACCACCTGATCGAGACCATGATCTCCGTGCTGCTCGCCTACGGGACGTACGTGGTCGCTGACCTGCTCCACGAGTCCGGCGTCATCGCCACGGTGATCGCAGGGATGACGCTGGGCACGTACGGCCGCAGGATCGGGATGAGCGCCCGGACCCAGGAGGCGATCGACACCGTCTGGGAGTTCCTGTCATTCACGCTGACGGCGATCGTGTTCCTGCTCGTCGGGCTGTCGATCACGGCGGGCGACCTGGTCGATGCGGCGCTGCCGATCCTGGTCGGGATCGTGGCGGTGCTCGTGGGCCGGGCGATCGTGATCTACGGGATGCTCGGCGGAGCCTCCCGCCTGCTCCGGAAGGCCCGAGGAGGCGTCCCGATCGGCTGGCTCCACGTCCTGTTCTGGTCAGGACTGCGTGGCGCCGTGGCCGTTGCGCTCGCGCTCTCGCTTCCCGAGAGTCTGCCGCAGCGGAGCCTGCTCCAGGCGATCACCTTCGGGATCGTGGTGTTCACGCTGATCGTCCAGGGCGGCACGATCCAGTGGGTTGTGCACCGCGCGCTCGGCCCGGGTGCGGCCGAGGAACAGGCCTGACGGCGATCCAGGGCCAGAACCTGCCCCTGCGAAGGCGCGACTCAGAAGGGGGTGTCCCTGCCCTGGTCCCTCGAGCGCTCGCGCACCGCATCAACGATGTCCGCCTCCTGCGGGCCCGGATCACCCTGCGCAGTCTTGCCCTTGGCGCCCGACTTCCGCCTCCGGTCGCCCGTCAGCGCTCGGAGCCGCTGCTCGTTCGTGAGCGGCGGTGCCGCCGGTGTGTCCTCAACGTTCTCGTTGCCCATGACCCCGCGTACCTCCAATTGGTGCTGCCGTCGCCCGCAGCCATTGTCACCCCGATGGCTCCCTGCCCGGCCGCTCGGCCCCGCGCCGCGGCAGGTCGCGCTCCATCGCCCCGACCGCTGAGATGAGCGTCGCCGCCAGTGCTACGAAGGCGGTTCCCATGAGCCAGCCCGCCAGCACGTCCGTCGGCCAGTGGACGCCAAGGGCGATCCGCGAGAGCCCGACCATCAGCGGGATCACGACTCCGGCCACCACCGCTGCCCGCCGGGCCAGGAGGGAGAGCTGGCTCCGCCACGCGATGAGCGCCAGGAGCCCGTACGTCGCCGTGCTGGTCAGCGTGTGGCCGGACGGAAAGCTGTACCCGGACTCCGGAATCAGTGGCTCCGCCGTCGGGCGAGGGCGAGCCACGTAGTCCTTCACGAGGTCGGTGAACAGCGCCGCGGTGATCAGCACGACGGCCACGATCAGGGCGAGGCGCAGCCGGCGCGAGATCGCGGCCCCCAGGACGAACGCCACGCCGATCGGGATCAGGATCACCCCGCCGAGGAAGGTGCAGACCTCCCAGAACCAGGCGGGGATTCGCAGGCCCTGGATCGCGGCTGCGAGCGGCTCATCGAACGCGAGGCCGCCATGACGGACCACCAGGATCCCGAGGACCAGGAAGGCCAGGACGCAGAGCAGGCCGACCCATCGCCACGGATCACGACGGAGCGAGGCCCGTTCTGCCATCGCGGCGGGCACCTCCCTGGGCGGGCTCGTGACGGCAAACGGCCCCGGATCGCGATGCGATCCGGGGCCGAACGCCAATCGATTCGATCAAGCCTCGGCCGGCGCGGCCTCGGCGACGGCCTCGAGGGCCTCCTCGCTCACGACGTGGGCCTCGACGACCCCGCCCAGCTCGGAGAGCTTGCCGACGATCGCGCCGGCCTCCTCGTCAGCCGCAAGGACGCCGACGGCGGCCTTGCCACCGGAGAGCTCGGCTCCGATGCGCTCGCGATCCTCGGCCGTGAGGCCCAGGCCCTTGTGGAAGAAGTGCCCGAGGATGCCGCCGCCGACGAGCCCGGCGAGCAGCGTGGGCGGTGCGAACACGGCCAGGACCAGGCCGATGCCGGCGCCCTTCTTGCCGCTCCGCGCGCCGAGCTTGTGCTCCTTGATCTTGCCCGCCTCGTCGGCCACCAGGACGCCCATGGCACCGAGCTTGATCGCGTCGGTCGCCTGGTCCCATGCCTTGAGCGACTCGACCGCCGCGTCTGCAGCCGCCTCGTCCGGGAAGATCCCGAGGACTACCTGCTTGTCTGCCATGCCTGGCTCTCCTTTGCCCCTCCGTTCATCGGGGGCATCTGGCTGCGTCGTCCGTAGCCTCTCCATCGTATCCCGAGGACCCGATTCGGCCCGGCTAGCCCAGGCTCGACCACCACTCGGGGTCCGGGCGGAACGGGCGAGCTGGCTGACCGACGGCGTCGGTGTGCAGCCGGTACACGAGCCCCGCACCGGGCTCGGCGCGACGCCGCTCGTCGTCCCAGCCCTCGGTGGCCGTGGTGACGTAGAGGCGCGACATCTCGGGCCCGCCGAACGCGCAGCACGTGACCTGCTCGGCGGGCACGCCCAGGACCCGGAGGAGCGTGCCGTCCGGGGAGTAGCGGTGGACGCAGAAACCCCCGTGGATGGCCACCCAGAGGTCCCCGGAGGCATCGACCGTCAGCCCGTCCGGTGTGCCCGTCTCCGGTGACGTCCTGACGAGGACTCGGCCCCCGGAGATGGTCCCGCGCTCGCTGTCGAACGCGTAGGCCCGGATCTCCCGGGGTCCGCTGTCGACCAGGTACATCGTGGTCCCGTCCGGGCTCCAGCCGAGACCGTTCGAGATGGTCAGCCCCTCCAGCACCCGATCGATCCGGCCCGTTCCGTCCAGGCGGTACAGCGAGCCGCCGCCGGGCCGGAAGCCATCGGCCAGCGTGCCGGCCCAGAACCGGCCCTGGGGATCGGCGGCGGCATCGTTCATGCGGGTGCCGGCCGGGGAGACCTCCGCAATCGTGCGCAGGGTGCCGTCGGGACCAAGGTGGAGGAAGCCACGGCCGGCCGCGAGCAGCCAGCCCTCATCGCCCTCGATGGGCGCGACCGCCCCCACCGTTCCCGGCACATGGTAGGCGCGGACCGGGAGCAGGCCGCCATCCCCCGCCACCCGATCCCTGAAGACGCGGCCAGCCAGGATGTCCACCCGCAGCAGCTCATCCCGCCGGGCATCCCAGCGCGTTCCCTCGCCGAGCTGGGCCTGCTCCGTGGTGCAGGCGACGGCGTCCACTCCCGGCTGCGCGGGGCGGGGCTCCAGCACCGTCCTCGCTCCTAGGCGGCCGTCACCTCGTCCGGTGCGGGGGCCCGCTCGGGCATCGGGAGCGGTGCGGCCGTGCCGTCCTTGCCGAACCGCAGGTCGAGGTGCCGCTCGGCCCAGCGGCGAAGCTGGCGATAGACGGCCGGGGCGCCGACCAGGTCCTCGTCGAGCTCCCAGTCCGCCGGGTACAGGATGACCGGCTGGGTCTGGGGTCCACCGAGCCCGCCGTGGGAGCCGATGAGCTCCTCGAAGGCCGCGACCTCGTCGAACTCGGCCTCGTAGAGGCTGATCACCGACAGGTCGGGCACGTGGTCCATCCCGTCGAGGCGCAGGATCGCCTCGCGCGCGCGGCCGCCGTACTGCGCGACCGGGTCCACGCCCTCGTGGCGCCCCTCCTCGAGGTAGTTGATACCCGCGCTGCCGATGACGACGGAACCGTGCACCTCGGACTTGATGAGCATGGCCCCGATGCCCGGGTGGCGAGCCAGCGTGTCGATGAGCCCGGGGTGGGCCTCTGCGAGCTGTTCCAGGGTCACCCGTCCGGGCATCTGCGGGAAGTACACCAGGCCGAGGTTGCCGGATGCGATGGCGATCAAGTCCAACCGCTCCTTGGGGGCATCGCCGGCGGCCGCGGCCGCCGCGGCCTGGTCCTCGGCGGCAGAGCCGAGCGCTACGACGCCGTTCGTGGTGCGGGAGCCCAGGGCCGCCCGCGCGATGCCGGCCGAGATTCCCTTGCTCTTCGTCAGCTCCGAGAGGAAGGCGTTCGTCTGGCCCCACTCCTCGACGCTCGAGGAGGCCTCCGCGACCTGCGCCTGACCCTGCATCAGCTTGCGGATCAGGTCGCCGAGCGTCTCGCCATAGCGCTGGAGGAAGGTCGCGCCGAGGGTCTGGCCATGGTCGGACACGACGACGAACCGGTACGGTCGGGGCGCGGTCCGGGAGGCCTTCTCGAGGACCCCGATCGCGCGATCCACCCCGTCCAGGGCGTCGAGGGTCTCTCCGCGCTCCGGTCCGCTGTGATGGGCGATCTCGTCGTAGTCCGTGTAGTCGACGTAGATCACCGGGGCGCCGCGGTACATCTCCTCGACGACGAGCGAGGTCGAAAGGTCCCGCAGGGCGACGTTGGTCGCGGCGCGCGCGACTGGATAGGGCATCCCGCGATGCATCCGGGGGACGATCCCGGCGCGTGCCTGCCGGCGGGCCTGAAGGTATTCCTTGCCGATCTCGGCGCCGAACCGGACGATGGTGCCGAGATAGTTGTACGGGCTGGCAAAGAAGGACATGTAGGACTGGCTCTTGCCCAGCCCCTGGCTCTTGTCCTTGATCGTCGCCATGGAGATGTAGGACCGTGCGGCATCGCCCGAGAACAGGTTGCCGACGCTCGCTCCATCGTTGGACAGCAGGCCCTCGCCGTCCGAGATGCGGCCGGCCACGATGAGGGCGTCATCCGGATGGTTGGCAACCATGATCCGGTCCTGTTCCTTCTCGTACCACCGGAAGGCGGGGATGCCGTCGTTGTTGCCGTGGAGGATCCCTGCCTGGCTGGCGGGCGTGGTGGGGGGCAGCAGCGCCTCCCAGCTCCCCAGCCGATAGCGGCCCGAGCGCACCCAGCTCGACAGGAGGGGCACCCGGCCGGCCCGGATCTGGCGGACGAGGATCGGTTGGGCGAGGCCGTCGATCTGGATCACGACGAGGCCCGGCTGGTCGGTCTTCGTCACGCCCTCGCGCTTGGCGGTCAGCTGCTGCATCAGGAGGGAGAAGTAGGAGTCGTCGCCGCTGACCGAGAAGATCGCCACCAGGACGGTGGTGACGATGGCGTACATGAACGACGCCACGAGCGCGGCCAGGATCCCGCTCACGACGAGGTCGCTGACGAACAGCGGCAGCAACAGGAACGTGACCACCTGGAACAGGAGCGTGACGATGGCCACCGCGATCACGGAGATCCCGGCGACCAGGCCGATGAAGACCGGGCGCACGAACAGGTTCAGCAGGGCCAGCACCAGCGCCGCCAGCAGCAGCGTCCCGAACACCGGCGCACCCGGCACGGCATCGAAGCCCGGCGTCAGCCAGATCGCCCCGGCCATGGAGACCATGCTGATGATCAGCGTCGCGAGGATTCGGCGGACCCGCGAGCTACCGGTCGGCTGCCATTCGCGCATGACCTTGAACTGGAGCCGGTAGAACTCGATCACCCGGCGCATCGGGTCTCCCTTCGTGTTGGCCGCTGCCGCGCAGCAGGTCCAGCTCGGACCGGCCGTCGTCCGGTTCATGTTGGCGGCACGCCACGGCATTGCGCGGGCGATCATGGTAGAGCAGCGGTGGCGACCGGCGGGCGACGTTTGGGGTGCCCGCGGCGGCACGAGCGAAATCGCGCACGTGGTCGTGGCTGTGACCATGCATAATCCGCCGATGGACCTCACATTCGTCGGTTGGATCGTCGTCGGCCTCATTGCAGGGCTCATCTCCGGCGTCATCGCCGGGGGTCGATCGGCCCGGGGCTGGATGCCGAGCCTCGCGATCGGCCTGATCGCCGCGCTCCTCACCGGGTGGCTGCTGACGACGTTCGCCGGGGTGGACGGGATCACGAGCATCTGGGTCTCGGCCCTGTTCGCCACCGCCGTGGCCATCGTCCTCCGGCTGCTGATGAAGACCGTCTCGTTCAGCGGCGACTGACCTCCGCCCCAGCGTGACCGTCGCGCGTTGGCCCGGGCCCGTCGCGCCCTCGGGGTACAGTTGCCGCTCGAGGCGCGTCGAGCCCGGAGAGTTGGGGCGTCGGTCAACGGGCAGGAGAGCACGCACGTGGTGATTCCAGGCAACGGCACGCTGGCCGCGGGACGCCACCCCTGCGACACGATCGAGGCCCGCCGGTGACGGCCCCGGCGGCGCAGAACCGCGTGCCCGCGATCATCCCGGACTGGCTGGTCAACCTCGCTGCCCTGGGCTGGCGCATCGTCGTCATCGCAGTGCTGCTCGTCGTCCTGTGGGTGCTGGCGTCCACCCTGTGGGTGGTATCCGCATCCATCGCCATCGCCATCGTCGTCGCCGCCGCGTTCGCCCCGTTCGCCTTGGGGCTCCGCGCCAAGGGCCGCTCGCGGACGGCGGCGGCCGCCATCGTATGGGCGGTCGCCCTCGCGATCATCAGCGGCGCCATCCTGCTGCTCACCCTCGTGTTCCTCCCGTACGCCGAAGCGCTGGTGGGCCAGATGAGTGCGGGGGTCGAAACGTTCCGGACGTGGGCCGCCGGCCTGAACCTCCCGCCGTCGGTCGGTGCGCAGATGCAGGGGGCGCTCGATGCGCTCCGGGGAGGCGTCGGGGAGATCGTGAGCGGAATCATCGACGCGGCCGCGGGCGTCGTCACCGTGTCGATCCTGGCCGCGTTCCTGGTGTTCTTCTTCCTGCAGGACGGCGATCGGGCCTGGGTCTGGGTCTTCCAGGCAGTCAGCGACCAGAAGCGTGAGCGGATCACCGAGGCCGGCAGCGACGCGCTGACGCGCGTGGGCGGGTACCTCCGGGGCACGACGATCCTGTCCGCGATCATTGCCGCGACCGACCTCGTGTTCATGCTGGTGCTGGGCGTCCCGCTCGCGGTGCCACTGGCCGTCCTCGTCTTCTTCAGCGGCTACATCCCCTATTTCGGCGGCATCGTCACCACGATGATCATCCTGCTGGTGACGTATGCGGCCCTGGGCGCGGGCCCGGTCATCGTGATGATCCTGCTGATCGCCGTGCGCAACGCCATCCTCGGCTACGGCGTCCGGCCGGCCGTCTATGGGCGAGCCGTGAGCATCCACCCCGCCCTGGTGCTCATCGTTCTCCCCGCCGGGTTCCAGCTCGCCGGGATCATCGGTCTGTTCGCCGCGGTCCCGGTGACGGCCGTGCTGCTGGCCGTCGGCACCGCGACGGTGGCCATCGTGGATCCCGGGCCTCGTCCGGAGCTCCCGGCCATGGTGCCGTCATGGCTGGATCGGGTCGCGCAGTGGAGCTGGCGCCTGCTTGTGGGTCTCGGCCTTATCGGGCTCGTCGTGGCCCTGCTGGTGACGGTACCGCTGGTCGCCGTGCCGGTGGTCGTCGCGACCATCGTGACGGCCACCCTGGACCCGCTGGTCCGCGGCCTCACACGGCGCGGCAGGAGCCGGGGCCAGGCCGCTGGGATCGCCGTCGGCGGTGGCGTTCTGGCGATCACCGCCCTGATCGCTCTCACCTTGGTCGTCCTCGTCGAGCAGGCCGACGGAATCCAGCAGTCGACGACGAGCGGCGCGAGCGCCGTCAACGATGCCGCCGGTGGTGCGCTCGGCCTGCTCCAGTCGGCGGTGTCCGGCGCGGGCGCTGGGATGGTCCAGGCCGTGGCCGCGATGGCGTCCGCGATCGGCTCGCTGTTCCTGGTCGCCGTGCTGAGCGCCCTGCTCGCGTTCTATTTCCTGAAAGACGGTGGGCGCCTGTGGAGCCGGTTGCTCACCCGCGTCCGACCTGAGGCTTCGAGCGTGATCGATGCCGCCGGCAGCCGCGCATTCGACGTCCTTGGTGGGTACATGATCGGCACCGGCGCCATCTCGTTGGTGGGCGCCGCCAGCCAGTTCGCGATCATGGTGGTCCTGGGCCTCCCGCTCGCGCTCCCGATCTTCGTGCTGTCGTTCTTCCTGTGCTTCATCCCCTATATCGGCGGCTTCATCTCGACCGGGCTCGCGCTCCTGGTCGCGATCGCCGTTGGCACGCCGACCGACGTCGCGGTCATGCTCGCCTGGACGCTCCTGTTCAACCTGGTCACCGGAAACATCGTCTCTCCGCTCGTCTATGGGAAGACGGTCCACCTGCATCCCGCGGTCGTGCTGGTTGCGATCCCGGCCGGTTCGGCCATTGCGGGCATCGCCGGCATGTTCCTCGTGGTCCCCCTGATCGGCGTGGTCGCGGCGACCTGGCGCACGGTTCTCGAGGTCATCGGGATGCCGCGCCAGCCCGTGGGGGCGTCCGCGCCGGGGACCGGGTTGCAGGCCTTGCCGCCGTCGCCGCCCGGAGAACCCGAGCCACCGCCGTCCGACGCAGGCTGACCTGCTCCGGTCGCCGGGCCCGGAAGCGACTCCACGCTATCCGGGTGTCGGTCCCCCACGCGCCGACCGCGATGCCTGCCGTGCCTCGATCGCGGCCTGGAGATATGGCTGCACGATCATCACGGCGGCGACAGCCAGGACGATGAGACCGAGCATCTGGGGGGTTGCCTGAAGCATCACGGCGGTCAGCAGGATGACCATGAACGGTGCCTTGAACAGGACCATCAGGAAGCCGGCCATGATCCCGCCGATGAGCACGTCGGGAGGGATGCCCGGGAACACCAGACCGATCGCCAGCGCGACACACGTCGAGGCAAAAATCGCCGGGAAGGTGGGTCCGCCAAGGAACCCGCTCTTGAATGCGACGGCGAGCAGGGCCAGCTTCACGAGCGCCATCGCGACGAGCATCGCCGGCCCGTACTTGGCCGGGTTCGCCGCCACCTCCTGGACCTGGGTCTCGCCCGAGAAGAGGAGGATCGGGGCAACCATGCCGACGGCGCTGAAGACGAGGCCGGCCAGGAGCGCCCGCTCCACGACCCGACCCTCGAGCCGTCCGAAGATCGCGGCGGCGACCCGGAACAGCCCCCCGGCGACGACGGCCAGGGCGAGCCCGACGAGTCCCAGGATGACGACGAGGATGACGTCGCCAGGCTGGTACGCCGGCGGCGGAGCCAGGTGGAGGTAGTTCTGCAGGCCATAGCTCCCGGCCGCCAGGAAGATGAAATAGCCGATGGCGCCGCCGATCAGGTTGGCAGGCATGTTGCGGCTCTTCGCCGCGGGGTCCTTGACGAGCTCGGTGCCCAGCACGCCTGTGAACAGCGGGTTTGCCACCAGGCCGTTGTAGGCGGAGGCGAGGGTCGAGAAGACGAGGCGCGAGCGCTGCTCCGCGGGGATCCCGACCCGTTCGGCGTAGAGCGCCGCGATCTTGGAGGAGATGCCGCCGATCCCGCCCTCGGGGCCAAGAACCGCGCCCGAGAACAGCGACGCCCAGGCCATCAGGACGTTGACGGGCAGGCCCCGCCAGTCGATGTTCGAAGGGTCGCCCGAGAGGCTGTCGAGGAGGGACTCGTCAAGGGTCGTCGGAGCGTGGCGGTACTTGACGAGCAGGCCGACCAGCAGCGAGAACGGAAGGCAGATCACGGGGAACATCCACGGGTTCGCCGTGACGAAGTCGTTCTCCCAGAGGAGCTTGCTGCCCTCCTCGAACACGATCAGCCAGGCGAGCACGGCGACCGCACCGATGACCGCCACGATCACGACGTGGACGTAGGGATGCACCGGCCGGGCGACGGTGACGGCTTCGCCGATCTCCCGTTCGTCCCCGGTCCCCGTCACGGACGCCAGGGGGCTCGGCGTGTCGCCTGGTCCATTGCCCATGTCGGTCCTCCCTGCGCGTCCTGCTGGCCAACGTGCAGCATCCAGCACGGCCGCACGGCTGCCAGCGTACCCGGCCCTGCCCGCCTGGCGTGGCGTACCCTGCGCCGGGTGAGGTCGCAGCCAGGCCCTGCCAGGGAGAGGATCGTCGTTGTCGTCCGGTGAGCCAGCACCCCGTATAGCGTTCCCCGCGGTCGTGTCGGAGCTGGCCGCCCGGTACGTGCCGATCACCACGTGGCTGCCCGCCTACCCCCGCAAGTGGCTTCGACCCGACCTGGTGGCGGCCGTCACGTCGTGGGGCGTGATGGTCCCGGTCGCCCTCGCGTACGCGGGCCTCGCCGGGGTGCCACCCGAGCTCGGGCTCGTGACCGCCTTCACCGCGCTGGCGGCGTACGCCGTGTTCGGCTCAAGCCGTCACCTCAAGGTCACGGTCAGCTCCACGATGGCCATCATGTCCGCCTCGGTGGTCGCCGATCTCGCCGGAGGCGACGCTGCGACCTACCTCGCGATGACGGCCGCCCTCGCGCTGGTGGTCGGAGGAATGCTGGTCGCAGCCGGCATCGCGAAGCTCGGCTTCATCTCGGATTTCCTGACCAAGTCCGTGGTGACGGGGTTCATCTTCGGGCTGGCGATCTCGATCGTCATCGGCCAGATCCCCAAGCTCCTCGGTACCCCCAGCCTGAGCGGCACGCTGCCCGAGCAGATCGCCCAGCTGGTCGCGGAGATCCCCGCCACGAACCCCTACACGCTGGCTGTGGGGCTCTTTGCCCTGGTCCTGATCCTTGTCCTGCGCCGCGTCTCACGGAAGATCCCCGGGCCTCTGATCGCGCTCGTCCTGGGCATCCTGGCCGTTTCCCTGCTGGGCCTCCAGGCATACGGCGTCAGCGTGGTGGGTGAGGTCGCGACCGGGGTGCCGCTCCCGTCGATGCCGTCCGTGCCCCTGGCGTCACTCCCGTACCTCGCCCTCGGTGCGGCGGGGATCGTGTTCCTCGCCGTGGGCGAGTCCGTGGGCGGAGGCCGCTCCTATGCCACGCGGCATCACTACGAGATTGACCCCGACCAGGAGATGCTGGCGCTCGGTGCTGCCAACCTCTCCTCGGGCGTGTTCGGTGGCTTCACGGCCGACGCGAGCCTGTCCCAGACGGCCACCGCGGAGGCATCGGGCGCGAAGTCCCAGCTCTCGTCGCTGGTCACCGCCGGCCTGGTCCTGGCCACGGCGATGGTGCTGGCACCGCTGTTCCAGAACCTCCCGAACGCGGTCCTCGGCGCGATCGTGATCGCGGCCAGCCTGGGCCTGATGGACGTCGGCGAGATGCGCCGCTACTGGGCCTGGCGGCGGACCGACTTCCTGATCGCCATGGCCGCGATGCTCGGCGTGCTGCTCACAACCGTGCTGACCGGGATGCTGGTGGCCGTCATGCTGTCGGTCGCGTTCGTCCTGTACAAGGCGAGCCGGCCGTACGTTGCGGCGCTGGGCCGGATGCCCGGCCACCAGGAGACCTTCGGTGACCTCGCCCGCCACCCGGATGCGGAGCGGATCCAGCGCCTGGTCATCGTTCGCCTGGATGCACCCCTCTACTTCTTCAACGCGAACGTCGCGAAGGCACAGATCCTAGAGCTCGTGGCGGCCCGGCAACCGGAGCCGCGTGGCGTCCTGCTCGACCTGGCTGCCACGGCCGATCTTGACGTGACGACCGCCGACATGCTGATGACGATGATCAGGGACCTCCATGCCCGATCGATCGAGGTCCTGCTGGCCCAGGTCAAGGGCCCGGTGCGGGATCGGCTGCGCAGGACGGGGGTGATGGCGGAGCTTGGCGAGGATCGCGTCTACCGCTCCATCGGCTCGGCGGTGACCGACTTCCAGCAGCGCTGGCCACCGGATGCGGCGACCACACGCGCGCCCGAACCGGACCCGCCCGCGCCCGAACCGGACCCGCCCGCGCCCGAACCGGACCCGCCCGTGGAGTAGGCCATCCCGGCCACACCTCGTGCCCCGGGCTTGGCTATGCTCCCGGGATGCTGATCCCTGGCCTGCAGACCCTTCGGACCTACCAGGCCGCGTGGCCCTCGAAGGACATCGTTGCGGGGCTGGTGCTGGCGAGCCTGCTCGTCCCGCAGGGGATGGCGTATGCGGAGCTCGCCGGACTGCCGGCGATCACCGGCCTCTACACGTCCGTCCTGTGCCTGATCGCCTACGCGGTGTTCGGTCCATCGCGGATCCTGGTCCTGGGCCCGGACTCAGCGCTGGGCGGGATGATCGCCGCCACGGTCCTGCCACTCGCGGCCGCCAACGGCGATCCCTCCACGGCCATCGCCTACGCCTCCGTGCTCGCGCTGATGGTGGGGGCGTTCATGCTGATCGGGGCCCGCGCCGGGCTGGGCTTCATCGCGGACCTGCTGTCCAAGCCGACGCAGATCGGCTACATGAACGGGCTGGCGCTGACGATCTTCGTGGGCCAGCTGCCCAAGCTGTTCGGCTTCTCGACGGACGCTGAGAACCTCATCGCGGAGACGCAGGCGTTCGTCCAGGGAGTCGCCAACGGCGAGGCCGTCCCCGCGGCGATGGGCATCGGGCTGTTCAGTGTCCTGGTGATGATGATCCTCGGGCGCGTCCTCCCGAAGGTGCCGGCCGTGCTGGTGGCCGTGGTGGCGGCCATGGTGCTGGTATACGTGCTCGACCTCGCCGCTCGCGGGGTCAGCCTCGTGGGGGTGCTGCCCAGCGGCCTGCCCCCGTTCACCATCCCGAGGGTGGGCCTGGGCGACTTCCCGCTCCTGCTCGCGGGTGCCGTGGGCATCGCCGTGGTCTCGCTCGCCGACACGATCTCCGTGTCGTCGATCTTCGCCGGGCGGAGCGGACAGGAGGTGCGGGCAAACCAGGAGATGGTCGGGATCGGCACGGCCAACATCGCGGCCGGCCTGTTCACGGGGTTCCCGATCAGCACCAGCGGGTCTCGAACCGCAGTGGCGGAGCGGGCAGGGTCGAAGTCGCAGCTAACCGGCCTGGTCGGGGCCGCCGTGATCCTGGTGATGCTCGTGTTCCTGCCCGGGCTGATGCAGTGGCTCCCCCAGCCGACGCTGGCGGCCGTCGTGATCGTCGCGTCGATCTCGCTCGCGGATATCCCGGCCATGCGCCGGCTGTGGCGCCAGCGCAGGACGGAGTTCGGCCTCGCCTTCGCGGCCTTCCTCGGCGTGGCACTCCTCGGCATCCTGCCGGGCATTGCGGTTGCTGTGACCCTGTCCATCCTGTGGGTCTTCCGGCAGGCGTGGAACCCCTACCGGACCACGCTCGTGGACGTGCCCGGCGTGCCGGGCTACCACGACACCCGGATGTACCCCGGCGCGGAGCAGATCCCCGGCCTGGAGATCTACCGCTTCGACGGACCGCTCATCTTCGCCAACGCGAACATCTTCCGGGCCGAGATCCGGCACCTGGCCCTGGCCGATCCCCCGCCGGCCTGGATCATCATCGCCGCCGAGCCCATCACCGCCCTCGACACCACCGCCGGCGAGATGCTGGAAACGCTGGACCAGGAGCTCGAGACCATGGGCATCAACCTCGTCTTCGCGGGGATGAAGGACGCCGTGCGCCAGGAGATCCAGGACTACGGGCTGGAGTGGCTCGCTGATCGCGATGCCTTCTACCCGACCGTCGGCACGGCGGTCAAGGCGTATCGCCAGCTCAAGGGCCTCCCAAAGCCCGGCCACCCGCCCGTGCCGTGAACGAGCGATGCCGACGCCTCGCGGCGCCGGCATCGTCGATCTGTCGAGCCCCGAAAGGGCAGGCCGCTACTCGGCGGCGGGAGCGTTGCCCTCCGCGGCGGTGGCCGCAGCCTTGACCGCGTCGGCGGTTGCGCCGTCCACGGGGATGGTCTTGACCTCCTGGGCCTCCGCCATCTCCTTCGTGACGGCCTCGGCGGCCGGTGCGGTCACGAGTGCGAGGATCCCGGACGTCCCGGGGGTGATCGTGTCGGTCAGCGCCTTCTCGACCTCGACCCGGTGGTAGAGGTTGCGCGCCTTGCCGGCCGCGGCTCCCGCGACGCCCAGGGCGACCGCGCCGGCCACGATGGTCGCCGGCAGGAAGATCCCGGCGACGACACCACCGACGATGCCCCACTTCAGGCCCTTGCGGGTGCTGTGCTCGGTCATCTTCTGGATGTGGATCTGGCCCTTGTCGTCCGCCTTGACGACGAGCACGCCGTCGATCTCGAAGGCGCCGTCGGCCTCCCCCTGGCGAAGCCGGTCGTAGACGGTCGCGGCGGCGGCGGGATCGGCGAACCTGGCGACGATGAGGGCGTTGTTGCCCTCGACGGCGATTGCGCCCTCGGCGAGCACGCCCTGGTCGTCCGAGACCTGTGCCGCGACGACGACGACGTCGTCGGTCGCCTCTGCCGGGGTTGTCTTCTCGTCGGTCATCCGTTGACTCCTCTGGTCCTGGGTGATGTTGGCCGGCGTGGCCGGCCGCCTCTGGCAGTGAGGCCGCAATGCCGTCCGCGGTAGTCGGGCACGGCCTGGATCGCATCCGGCCCAGGGCTCGACACCCCGATGGCTGGCCCAGTATCGGTCATCCGCCGGGATCGGGCCTCAGGCCTCATCCGGTTCAGGCGAAACACGGGTTCGACGCCGCGCCGCGCACGCGCGATGATGGACGCGGCGATCAGCGAAAGGGGACGAGCCGATGGCTGACCTGGACAGGGACCATATCCGGGAGTTCGCGAACCAGTTCCGCGTGGAGCCTGGACAGAGGGTCAGGCTGCGCAAGGACTACGACCCCCGGGCAACACCGGGCGTCAAGTCGAAGAACGCGGACAAGGTCCTGGCGCAGGGGATCGAGCTCCTCAGCGAGTACCAGGCCCGCCTCGCGGCGCAGGATACCTACGGCCTGCTGGTGATCATCCAGGCCATCGACGCGGCCGGCAAGGACGGCACGATCCGGCACGTGATGAGCGGCGTGGACCCGCAGGGCGTCCAGGTCACGAGCTTCAAGGTTCCCTCGGCGGAGGAGATGGACCACGACTTCCTGTGGCGCTCCGCGAAGGCGCTCCCCGCGCGCGGGATGATCGGCATCTTCAACCGGTCCTACTACGAGGAGCTGCTCGTGGTCCGGGTCCACCCGGAGATCCTGGCCTGGCAGAAGCTCCCCCCGGACCGGAAGGACAACGGGATCTGGACGCGGCGCTTCCGGCAGATCAACGACTGGGAGTCCTATCTCGTCGACCAGGGATTCCGGATCGTCAAGCTGTTTCTCAACCTCTCCAAGGAGGAGCAGCGGCAGCAATTCCTGGCCCGGATCGACGAGCCCGACAAGAACTGGAAGTTCAGCGCCGCCGACGTCCGCGAGCGAGCCCGGTGGGACGACTACCAGGCGGCGTTCAGCGACGTCCTGGCCCGTTCCAGCACGACCGCGGCACCGTGGTACGTGATCCCGGCCGACAACAAGTGGTTCGCCCGGATCGCGGCGGCGGCGGTCATCGCGGATGCGCTGATCGACATCGATCCGCAGTACCCCGTGCCCAGCGACGATGCTCGCGCCGAGCTGCTTGAGGCCCGCGCGGAGCTGGTCGCGGAGGTGAGTGCCAGCTCGGCCAAGAACGCCACCCCTGCAGGCCAGCCGACCCCGCCAGCCGAGCCCGGCCAGAAGGACGGCAAGAAGGACGGCAAGAAGCGGCGCAGGAAGCGCGACCGGAAGCGGCGCAAGAAGGAGGGGTAGCCCTCGGCCCCCAGGAGGGCGCCGGCCGTGATCGCCTGCGACCGGCCCGGTCCAGACTCGACTACATGCGGGCGAGGATCTCGGCCTTCTTGGTCTCGAACTCCTCGGGCGACAGGATGCCCTGGTCGCGCAGCTCCGCCAGGCGCACCAGCGTGGCCGCCGGATCCTCGGTGGCTGCCCCGGCAGCCTGGTCGGGTGCGGCCGCGGGAGCCGGGGCTGGGGCTGCAGGAGCCGGGGCTGGGGGAGCCGCGGACACGTCCTGCGCCTTGAGCTTGATCGTCATCATCGCGTTGCGGAACCCGGCCGCATCAACGATCGACGAGAAGTCGTCGGCTCCGGCATCACCCGACTGGGTGAAGACGCGGAGATCCCCATAGCCGAGACGGGCGCCGAGGAAGCCGACGTTGAGCTTGACGTCACTCACCGATGCCAGCAGCGTCTCAGATGACCGGCGCTGGATCAGGCCCTCGTAGCGCAGGACCCGAAGGTTGGTGACGGCAAACTGCGCGGTCCGCCAGGTGACGATGTTGTAGATGATCCACGCGATGCCGGCGATGAGCAGCCCCCAGCGGAGGAGGGCGATCAGCGTCCACAGGAAGCCCAGGATGCCGTCACCGCTCGGATTCCACACCCAGAGCAGGAGCCCCAGGACGATCATGCCCACGGCCCACAGCGAGTCTCGCAGGGGCGCGATCCAGTGCTTCCTCGACTCCTGAACCACGGTCTCGTTGGCGATCAGGCCCTGCGCAATGGACATCGTTCGATCCCTCAAGTGGCGTGGTCGATAGTGTGACAGGAACGGGGGGTCAATTGCCCCCCGCCCGGACCGCCGGTGGCCCTTGGGCAGGCGTGTGCCAGTGGGCGGGCCGGATCCGCGTTGGCGAGAGGCGCGTGACCAGGTCGCCGCGCATGCTCTCCAGCTGCGAACCAGTCAGGAACAGGCTTTCGCGGAGGTCGGCCTGGGACACGTCCGCCCCTCGCAGGTCGGCGCCCGCGAGGTCGACCAGCCTCAGGTCCGCCCTCCGGAGGTCCGCCCCGATCAGCACCGCCCCTCGGAGGTTGACGCCCCGCAGATCCGCTCCCCGGAGGTCGGCACCCGCGAGATCGGCACCGCGCCGGTCGATGGGACCGCGCCGCTTCCGTACGTCCGGGCCAGCCCGGGAGACGGCTCCGGCGCGGGCGAGGTCGCTCGCCCTCCCCAGGAGCGCGCCCGTCTCCTCGCGCGTCGCCGTGACGTCGACAACCATCAGGCTCTCGGCGGGCAGCTCCGTGAGGGTCTCGATGCCGTCCCGGATCGCGCGCAGCTCCGGATGCAGTGGTCGGGCGGGTGCCAGCCGCAGGGCCTCGTCCAGGTACCACAGGAGCTCGTGGAGCTGGCGCATGATCGCGAACGCGTCGAACATCGCGCCGGCCGTCCCGGGAGACGACCGCCAGTCGACGCCTGCGAACGTCACCTGCGTCAGGTGCTGCCCGGCCCCGAAGCAGTCGTAGGCCACACAGCCCGGCATGCCCTCGTCACGGAGCCGGGCGTGGATCGTGCATCCGAAGCCCGGTGCCAGGTGCGGGCACGCCTCTCCGGCAGGCTTGTCGATGGCGAAGTCCGCCGACCTGGCAAAGGTGAGCGCGACGCAGCACAGGCCAGCACAGCGGGCGCAGTCCGCCCGGAGCTCGACCACCGGCCCCTCCTTGCTGTCCGGACATGCGATCGCACGTCGGGCCCGGACTGACTCTACCGCGGACCACCGGGCATGCCGGACGCTGCATCGGCGGCCGGCCGGCAGGCAGCGGAGGACGAAGGGGACCCGTCATGGCCGGTCGGGGCCGGTCGGGCCTTCCGGTCGCGATCGATGGCTCTGCCGCACCCCCTGGCTGCCTGAGATGCTCGGGACCGTGGAGGACTGACATGACAGCAGAGCAGCGCCCGTTCAGCGTACTCCTCGCCACCGACGACTCGGAGGCCGCCCGGAGCGCGGAGGCCTGGGTCTCCCGTCTTCGTTGGTCAGGCCCATGTGGCGTCGACATCCTCTGCGTCGCCGGCCACGGGATCACCCGTCTTGGC
This sequence comes from uncultured Chloroflexia bacterium, assembly GCA_963713975.1. Taxonomy (GTDB): domain Bacteria; phylum Chloroflexota; class Limnocylindria; order Limnocylindrales; family CSP1-4; genus CAIXZV01. The sequence goes on along the minus strand of OY970218.1, from coordinate 1,495,833 downwards.
TGGGGGATGCAGACGTACTGGACCGCCGTTCGTTCGGCGGTCGAGGAGATGCGGCAGAGCGAGCGCCTGGCCGCTGAGCGGATCGCCAACACGGTCGGCGAGCGACTCCAGCACGCAGGCCTGACCGTGCGCACGTGGGCGCGCCAGGGGGACGCGGCCGAGGAAATCCTCGCCCAGATCGAGTTCGACCAGCCGGATCTTGTCGTGCTCGGTCCGAGGGGACGCTCGGGCCTCGCCGAGATGCTGCTCGGCAGTGTCTCGCACCAGGTGATGGACGCGTCGAGCGTGCCCATCCTGCTCGCGCGGCAGCCCCGGTCCGAGGAGGGAGCCCTGCCAGCGAGCATCCTCCTCCTCGTCGACGGCTCGCTCGGAGCCGACGCGGCAGCCAGGTGGATCGTCGCATCCGGCTGGGCGATCGGGGCCCACGTTACCGTCCTCGGGCTGCTTGGCTCACCGGCAGGCGTTGACACCGATGAGCCCGAGACCGCCTCCGAGCTCCACAGCCTGGTCCGCGGTGATGCCGTCGCTGCGCTGGATCGGCTCGCCGAGCCCATCCTCGAACAGGCTGCAGGGCTGTCGGTCCAGATCGAGAGCGGCCATCCCCTCGACGGTGCCCTCCGGGCGGCCGGGGAGCTCGCTGCAGACCTCGTCGTCGTGGCCCGGCCATCGCGGCACCGCGGTCAGGATCCGTTCGCGGGGAAGGTCGCCCGGTACGGATCGACCTCGGTCCTCATCGTTCCGCGAAGTCGGCGCGAGCTCGGAGAGGCAGCCGATGGGCCCGCCTGAGCTGTGGCAGTGGGCCGCCGTCTTCCTGGTCGCCGCGGGCGTCGTCGTGGCGGCGGGGACCACCCTCGCGCGCACCGGCGACGAGATCGCGACGCGTACCGGTTTGGGCGGCCTCTTCGTCGGCATGTTCCTGTTGGCCGGTGCGACATCGCTGCCGGAGATCGCGACCGACGTCAGCGCCTCGCTGGAGGGCGCCCCGGACCTTGCCGTCGGCGACCTGTTCGGCAGCAGCATGGCGAACATGGCGATCCTCGCGATCATCGACCTCGCACATCGAGGCCGCGTCTGGCCGGCAGTCGGGATCGGACACGCAAGGCTCGCATCGGTGGCGATCGGCCTGACATCGATGGCGGTGCTGGCGATCCTCGTCCCGTCCGGGATCGCGATCGGCTGGGTGGGCGTCGACACGATCTTCATCGTCGTGGCCTACGTCGCGGCGGCCGCGTGGATGAGCCGTTCCCGAGGCGAGGGGCGGCGAACTCGCGAGGGAAGTGATGAGATCCTCGCGCCGACAGGCTGGGCGAAGCCCGCGGAGGCGCGCCACAGCCTGCGCCACGAGTTCGCGTTCTTCGGCCTCGCGGCTCTTGCCGTCCTCGTCGCGGCGCCCTTCCTCGCCCTGTCGGGCAAGGGGATCGCCGATGCCACAGGCGTGGGGCAGACGTTCGTCGGGGCACTGCTGCTCGCGGTGACGACGTCGCTCCCGGAGCTCGTGGCCTCGCTGGCCGCGATCCGGATCGGGGCCTACGACCTGGCCGTCGGCAACCTGTTCGGCAGCAATGCGTTCAACATGGCGATCCTGCTTGCGGCGGATGTCGCCTACGTGGAGGGGCCCATCCTCGCCGCCCTCGACCCGGCGCAGACCGTGGCAGGCGTGGGGGCGATCCTGCTCATGGCGATCGCTCTCGCCGCCGTCGTGCACGGCACCCGGACAAGAATCCGGCGACTGGAGCCCGACGCGATCGTCGTCCTCGTCGCCTACGTCGCGCTTCTTGGAGCCGTCTGGAGAGCCGCGGCATGACCGCGGAACGGCCGGACACGGTGCTCCCCGGCAAGCCGTGGACCATCGATGCGGAGGCCGTCGCCACTGCCCTGGGGACCGATCCGTCGGCGGGCCTGGGTGCTCGGGACGCGGCCGATCGACTGGCCCGCTTCGGGCCCAACGAGCTGGAGGAACGCGGGCGGAAACCCACGTGGCGCCTGCTCGTGGAGCAGTTCACGAACACGATGATCGTCGTCCTGATGGTCGCCGCAATCGTCACCGCGGTCATTGGCGATCTCAAGGACACGGTCGTGATCCTGGCCATCGTGGTGCTGAACGGGGTGATCGGGTTCGTCCAGGAATACCGCGCCGAGCAGGCGATGGCCGCGCTCAAGCAGATGACCAGCCCGACCACGCGTGTCGTGCGTGACGGCGAGGTCACCGTCGTTCCGGCCGCAGGGCTGGTGCCGGGCGACATCGTCCGGCTCGAGGCAGGCGACATCGTCGCCGCCGACCTGCGGCTCACCGTGTCCGCCGCACTCCAGGTGAACGAGGCCGCCCTGACGGGCGAGTCGGAACCGGCCGCGAAGACCGTGGGGGCACTGCCGCACGTGACTGCGGCGCTGATGGCGGACCAGCGGAACATGGCCTTCAAGGGGACCGCGGTCACCTACGGCAGGGGCGAGGGCGTTGTCGTGGCAACCGGCATGTCGACGGCACTGGGCAGGATCGCCGACCTGCTCCAGGCCCACCCTTCGGGCAGGACGCCACTCCAGCGACGGCTCTCGACGCTTGGCAAGGGGCTGGCCTTGGCAGCCCTCGTCGTCTGCACGATCGTCTTCGTCGCCGGGGTCGCCCGCGGCGAGTCGGTCGAGCTGATGTTCCTGACCGCGGTGAGCCTCGCGGTCGCGGCGATCCCCGAGGCGCTCCCGGCCGTCGTGACCGTGTCGCTCGCCCTTGGGGCCCAGCGGATGGTCGCGCGACACGCCCTCACCCGGAAGCTTCCCGCGGTCGAGACCCTGGGGTCGGTCAACGTCGTGTGCTCGGACAAGACGGGCACGCTCACCGAGAACCGGATGCTCATCGAATGGGTCTGGACGCCGAAGGCCGAATACCAGGTCACCGGCACGGGCTACGAGCCGAAGGGGTCGGTCCAGCGTGCCGTGGATCAGGGTGACGACCCGCACCTCGCGCCTCTCGCCCAGGTGGCGGCGGCATGCAACGACGCGATCCTCCACGCGCCGTCGCGACACGGTGATCCATGGACGATCACCGGGGATCCGACCGAAGGCGCGCTGCTGGCCTTCGCCGGCAAGCTCGGCGTCAGCCGCGAGGACCTCGAGGCCCGGCAGCCGCGCGTCGCCGAGGTGCCCTTTGACGCGGCGCGGCGGTGCATGTCGACCCTGACCCGCCGGACGGACGGGGTGTGGGTCGCCGTCAAGGGGGGCGTGGACGCCCTCGCGCCGCTAGGGCGTGCGGCCGATCGCGAGGTCTGGGACCGCGCACAGGCTGCCGCCGATGGATACGCGGCCGAGGGCTACCGCGTTCTGGCGCTTGCCGAGCGGACCCTCGACCGCGTACCGGACGATCCGGGACGCGCGGAAGCGGACCTCAAGCTGCTGGGGCTGGTGGCGATGGCGGATCCTCCGCGCCCGGAATCCGCCGACGCAGTCACCGCAGCACGGATGGCCGGGATCAACCCGGTGATGATCACAGGCGACCACGTGCTGACCGCTCAGGCTATCGCGCGGCGCGTCGGGATCCTTGCCGGGAGCACCAGAGCGCTCACTGGGGCGGAGCTCGAGGTGCTCGACGACGCGGCGTTCGACGAGATCGTGGCGGATGTCGCCGTGTACGCCAGGACCAACCCCGAGCAGAAGCTCCGGATCGTCGACGCCTGGAAGCGGCGCGGTGCCGTCGTCGCCATGACCGGCGACGGCGTCAACGACGCACCTGCCCTCAGGCGGGCAGACATCGGGGTCGCGATGGGCATCACCGGAACCGAGGTGGCCAAGGAGGCCGCCGACATGGTCCTGGCCGACGACAACTTCGCGACGATCGTGGCCGCCGTGGAGGAGGGTCGTCGGATCTACGACAATATCCGCCGGTTCGTCCGCTATGCGCTGACGGGCAACTCGGCCGAGATCTGGGTCATGTTCCTGGCCCCGTTTGCCGGCCTTCCGATGCCGCTGCTGCCGGTCCACATCCTGTGGATCAACCTCGTCACCGATGGCCTGCCAGGGCTTGGCCTGAGCGTCGAGCCGGCGGAGCGGGACACGATGCAGCGGCCGCCGCGCCCGATGACCGAGTCGATCTTCGCCCGGGGCCTGTGGCAAGGCGCGCTATGGGTCGGGCTCCTCATGGGCGGCGTGTGCCTGGCCATGCAGGCGGCCGCCATCGAGCTGGGGGGCCACTGGCAGACGATCGTGTTCTCGACCCTGGCCTTCCTCCAGCTCGGCCTTGCCTTTGCCCTGCGCTCGGAGACGGAGAGCTTCTTCACGCTCGGCTGGCGCACGAACCTGCCGCTCGCCCGCGCCATCTTCGCCACGGTCATGATCCAGCTGGCGATCATCTACGTGCCGCTGCTGCAGCCCATCTTCGAGACCGAGGCGCTGTCGCTTCCGGAGCTCGCGGCCATGATGGTGGTCTCGTCCGCCGGGTTTGTCACGGTCGAGATCCACAAGTGGACGGTGCGCCGACGAGCACGACGCGCAAGATGATGAGGCGCGGTCGTCCTCGCCTACTCGTGCTCGTCGATGAGGAGCCGGGATCGCTTGCGGTTGTGGCCCATCGAGTCCGCAGCGACCGTCTTGCCGATCTCGGTGGCGTAGGCCGCCTCGAAGTCCGCCTGCGTGTCGAACCAGAGCTCCGAGATGCCGTCGATCCCCGTGTCGGCCGCGTCCACCTCCACGATGTTGACGACCATCCGCCGCAGGCCCGGGAGCTGGAGCGCCAGTGGCCGGTGCTCGTCCAGCCACCAGCGGCGGAAGTCGTCGGGAGTCATGTCCTCGCGGCGCGAGAGCAGGATCATGGCCTTGAACACGGCGATCTCCCAGGCTGGCATGCGGACACGGGCGTTCGGCCGACCGCCGGTGCGAGGCACGCAGTCGCCCGTGCGAGGCACGCATAACTGTAGGCGGGCCGCGGCTGTGGCGGGCCGCTGAACCGGCAGATTCAGGACCGCGTGGGGATGCGGTAGAGGAAGGCACCCACGATCACCGCGGTGATGCCGAGTGCGCAGCGCACGAACAGGCCGTCCACGAGGATGATCGACAACCCGAACGACAGGGCGACCACGGCCAGCGCCCGGGCGCGAACCCCCGGCGGCAGCGAGCGCGACCGGCGCCACTCCGTGATGATCGGCCCCAGGGACCGCTGGCCGATGAGCCAGCCGTACAGCCGGTCCGACGCCCGCGCGTAGCAGGCAGCGGCCAGGAGCAGGAACGGCGTGGTCGGCAGGACGGGAAGCACGATCCCCAGCACACCGATCACGAGGGACACGGTGCCGACGGTCACGAGGATTGCGCGCAGGGGAAGCGACGCGCGGTCACGGGGCGCGAGATCATCCGGCTCCGCGGCGAGATCGCCGGGACTTGGCGCCGCGTTGGGGAGCTCCGGATCCGGCAGGTGCATCGCACAAGGATGCCTTGCTGCACCGCTCGTGTCGCCCGGACGGGTGGTCCGAGCACGCGGTGGCGCACCCCGGCGCCCCAACAACGCACCCGGAGCCCCGGCAGGGCATGATCCGCTCATGAGCAACAGCGCCTACCCCGAGTTCCGTCCCGCCGCCCTCCCTCGTTGGGCCCTGGTCCGCCAGCACCTGGACACCACGGAACTGGACGACGTCCGCGGGACCGTGCGCACGGCCCTCGAGCCCGTGATCGGGACGGTCACACCCGGGATGCGGGCCTGCGTCGCCGCCGGCAGCCGCGGCATCGACCGCATCGACCTGGTCGTTGGCGCCGTCGTGGAACGCCTGCATGAGGCCGGTGCGAACGTGTTCATCGTGCCGGCGATGGGCAGCCATGGCGGCGGCACGGCCGAAGGGCAGCTCGCCGTCCTCGCGGGGTACGGGATCACGCCCGAGACGATGGGCTGCGAGATCCGGTCCGCGATGTCCACCGTCGACCTCGGCGAGGTGGCGCCGGGTGTGCCCGTCTTCGTCGACCAACATGCCTTCGAAGGCGCCGACATCATCATTCCGGTCAATCGCGTCAAGCCCCATACGGGCTTTGCCGGCCCCGTCGGCAGCGGGATCATGAAGATGCTCGCCATCGGCCTGGGCAAGCAGAAGGGCGCGGACACCTTCCACCGGCGCGGCTACGACGAGTTCTCGGCCCTGATCCCGGCCGTCGCCCGCCACACGATCGCCCGGGCACCGGTGGGCTTCGCGGTGGCGCTGGTCGAGAACGGGCACTCACGTCTCGCCCACGTCGAGGCCATCCCGGTTGCGCGGATCGAGACCCGGGAGCTGGAGCTGCTCTCGGACGCGCGGAACCGCATGGCGCGCCTGCCCGCCGACCAGATCGATGTCCTCATCGTCGACGAGATCGGCAAGGACATCAGCGGCACGGGCCTGGACCCCAACGTCATCGGCCGCGCCATGGCGGGCCTCGAGACGGCGGGCCCCGACGCCGCCGGGCCGAGGATCGGGCGCATCGTCATCCGGGGCCTCACCCCGGCCACGAAGGGCAACGCGTCCGGGATCGGCTTTGGCGACGTCGCCCTCCGACGCGCCGTGGACGCGGTCGATGCCCGGAGCACCTACCTCAACGAGATCACGGCCAAGGACCTCGAGGGAGCGAAGATCCCGGTGACCGTGGACACGGACGAGGACGCGCTGGCGATCGCGCTCGCCGCCTGCCTGCAGGTGGATGCGGCAACGGCCCGAATCGTCCGTGTCGCCAGCACCAAGCACCTCGAGCTGCTCTACGTGAGCGAACCCGCCCTGGCCGACGTGCTCGCGACCGGGCGCTGCGACGTGCTCGAACCGCCCCGCGCCATCGGTTTCGACGCGGACGGGATGTTCACGGACACGCTGTCCGGCGACGGTTGACCGCCCCGTCCATGCTCCTGGGCTGCCGGGTCACGGCCGTCGAAGACCTGACCCGACCGTGGGCGACGGACGTGCGGACGAGCCTCGTGATGCTCGCGGATGGGACGCGGGTCGTGTTCCAGGAAGGGCGAGCGACGGCCGCAGGACGGGCGGGGATCACGCGCAGGATCCGGCTCGCACGGCACCTGCGGTCCCACGCACCGCGGCTCCCAGTTCCCGAGATCCTGGCCGGCGACCCGGCGGCGGCCCTCCCGTTCCTGGTCGCCCGGCACGTCCCGGGGGTCGCGGGCAACGAGCGCCTCGCCGCTCCCGGTGGCGCGGCAGAGCTTGGCCGGCTGGCAGGCGAGGCGGCCACGGCGATCGCGTCCGTCCCCTCGCGCGGCATCCGCTGCTCGCGCCGGTGGGCCGACGCCGGCCGCCTGGAACGTGCGGCAGACACCTGGCTCAGGGAGGCGGCCGCCAGCATGGGCGACGACGAGCACGAAGCGGCCGCGGCCGTCGTGCGCAGGATCCCGGCGCTGGTTGCGATAGCGCCGCCGGTCCTCGCCCACGGCGATCTCGCACCGGTCAACCTCGTGATCGCCGACGGCCGCCTCGCGGGACTCCTGGACCTGGAGCGTGTCCGCGTCGCGCCGCCGCTGTTCGACGCCGCCTGGTTCCGCCTCATGGTCCGCCATCACCACCCGGAGCGGTGGCGCGCGGCCGGGCCGGCGTTCCTGGCCGCGGCCGGCGTTGCCGCGGATCCCGTGACGGCCGCCGCCCTCGACGACCTCGCCGTGCTCGGCTGCCTGGAGCGCCTCGCCGAGCTTCCCCGCCGGTCACCGGCGCGCGGCGCCTGGGCACGTCGGGCGGCCGCGATCCTGGTGCCGGACCTGCCGGCGCGGTAGCAGGGCAGTGGCCGGCCGGGAGGCGATCAGGCCTCGACCAGCGCGGCGTCCTCCTCCGTGCCCGGGTGCAGCTCGAGCCTGCCGAAGTCGGGCATCGCCAGCGCCAGCACACTCACGCCAAGGACCGTCAGCAACCCGCCCGACACCACGGACAGCGCCGGTCCGACCAGCGCCGCCACCGCGGCCGCCTCTGCGTCGCCGACGCGCGGGCCACCCGTGACCACCATGATGTGGATCGAGCTCACCCGACCGCGAAGCGCGTCGGGCGTGAGGTATTGGACGATGAAGCTGCGCAGGACCGCACTGATGACGTCGGCGCCGGCCGCGATCGCGAGACACAGGAGCGCGAGCGGGAAGCTGAAGGTGAACAGGCCGAACCCCACGATGCCCAGGCCCCACACGGCAACGGCGATCAGCACAGCGCGGCCCGGCCGTCGCACCGAAGTCGTCCAGCCGGTGAACAGCGCAGCGACCATGGCGCCCAGCGCGATCGCGGACGACATGAGCCCGAGCCCCGCAGCGCCGACGTGGAACACGTCGAGCGCCATCGCCGGGAACAGCGATCGAGGCGATCCGAAGACCATCGCGACCAGGTCCACCATGAACGTCGCCAGGACCGGCCGGCGCCGGCGGGCGAACCGGAGGCCCTCCCGGATGGCTCGCACGCTCGGCCGCACGGCACCGGGAGCGGGCGGGATGGGCGCGATCATCAGCAGGGCGACGATGGCCGCCCCGTAGGTCACGGCATCGATGAGGTACACGGCCGCCGTCCCGACCACGGCGAGGATCACGCCACCGATCGCCGGCCCCACCACCGCCCCGGCGTTGAACACGATCTGGTTGAGGCTGATCGCGCTCTGGAGGCGCTCGGGCGGGACCAGCCGCGGGATCGCCGAGGCGCGCGCGGGCTGGTCCACGGCCGCGAGTCCCGCGACGACGAAGGCGAGCGCATAGAGCGCGCCGATCGCCGGGTCGAGCTGCAGCGCCAGCGCCGCGAGGCCCAGCGTGGCCACCAACAGGGCGCACTGCGTCATCAACAACAGCCGGCGGCGATCCATGGCGTCGGCAACAGCACCCCCGCCCAGCGTGAAGACCAGGATCGGGATGAGCTGGACGATGGACAGGGCTCCCACCGCCAGGATGTCGCCGGTCAGGACGTACACCTGGTAGGGCAGGACGATGGCGGTCATCATCCGCCCCACCGTGCTGATCGCCTGGCCGATCCACAGCAGTCGGAAGTCCCGGTCCAGCCGCAACGGCGCCGGATCGACGACGAGCGAGCCGAAACGGACCCGCCGCGAGCGGGACGGGCGAGGTTCCGGTGTCACCGTCAGAGCGCGAAGCCCGGCGGGTCCGCCAGATCGGGGTGTGCGACCTCGAACGCCCGCGCGCCATCCAGCGTCCGCACCCACTCGTAGTAGAGACCCTTGGCGTGGACGAGCTCGACGCCGGCGTCGCTCATGCGCGAGAGGCCGTGGTGATGCATCGTGCCGGGCGAGAACAGGCCATCCGTGATCGCTACCACGCGGAACCCGAGGTCCAGCAGCCCCAGGGCCGAGTGCGTGACACACACGTCCGTCTCGAGGCCCGCGAGCACCGCCGTCCGGTGCCCTGTCGCCTCTACTGCGGCGAGGATCTCCGGGTTGCCCCCCAGCCCGAACACGGGCTTCGTGAACCTCGCCGAGTCACCGGGAAGGCGGGCGAGGACCGACGCATCGGTGGGCCCGTTGCGATCGGGGTCCTCCTCCGTCAGCATCACGGGCACCCCGAGAGCCGTGGCCACCCCGGCCAGCCACGAGCACCGGGCGAGGACGCCCTCGAGCCGCTCCGTGTCATCTTCGGCAAGGGGTGCGTGTCCATAGAACCCGGGCTGGGCGTCGATGATGAGCAGGAGGCTGTCCGATCTCTCCAGCAGCCGCATCGCCAGGTATGCCCTCATCTGCGCGTTCTCCACGCTGCCCGCCGACCGGGCCCGACGAGGCCAAGGGTACGCGAGGCGCCGGCGGCCCAGCCGACCGCCACGGCAACGGGACCCGTGGTCACCACGGGTAGTTCACGGTCGTCCGACGAGCCCGCGGTCGGGGGTCTCCGCCGTCGACCGCGTCAGGACATGCGCATCGGCGATCGCAACGCCTCGTAGCGGAGCTCGCCGCCGTAAAGCGTGAAGGCGTCCAGCGCAAGGCCGTTGGGGTCCATCTCGGCGAACTCGTCGTTGATCCAGGCCAGGAACGCTCGATCCACGTCGGGCGGCAGCGAGATCAGGATGTCCCGCATCGGTGCGATCAGACACTGGGGGTCCGCTCCAAAGATCCGCCGCAGCTCGTCCGGCACCAGCACCAGGGCGGACGCGCACCCGAGCCCGGACTGGAGGACCCGCACCGGGACGCCGTCCAGGTCCTGGCGCACCAGGTCGCGCGGCCTGACCTGGTGCATCCGGGCACGAAGGTTGTCGAGCGCGGTCGCGACCAGGTCTGCGGGTCCGATCGGCCACGTGCCCAGCAGCGATTCGCCGACCACCAGGAAGGCCGGGCCGATATCGATCCCGAAGCCGGTTGGGATACCGGGAGGCAGCGTCACCCGGAACGGCTCGCCGGCCTGCGGCGGCATCGGCCGGCGGCGGGGAAGAATCGGGATGACGTTCGGCGCCATGACCGGCCACTCGAGATCCGGCGGCAGTCCGCCCATGGCCCGGAGCACGGCCTCCGGTGTGGCTTGGACCACGCCGTTACCCAGGTCCGTCGTCCGGTAGGACTTGCCCGCCTTCCGCCGACGCTTGGCCCGTCGCTTGTCGGTGTCGTTCATGCGCCGCAGGATGGCGCCGCCCACTCACCGGGCGGCCATGCCGGACTTCACCCGGGCTTATCCGACGGCGTGCCCATTTCGGGACGTCCCAAAGTCGATACCCTCTGGGGGCCGGTCGAGGACCCCGGCTCGCTCGAGGTGTCACCCGCGTGGAAGCCAACGTCTTCCTGCCGTTCCTGAGCTCGACGCTGAGCTTCGTGTTCGCGCTGTTTCTGCTCGACCAGTGGCTGGAGCGGCGCCGGCCCTACCAGCTGATCTGGACGATCGGCATGGTCTGGTACGGCATCTCCGCCGGCACGGAGTTCTGGGGTGGCGCGTTCGGCTGGAGCGAGCCCTTGTATCGCACCTGGTACCTGATCGGCGCGGTCTACGTTGCCGCGTGGCTGGGTCTCGGGACGATGTACCTGCTGGGCAAGACGCGGTTCGGGTATGGGGCGGCGATCAGCTTCGTGCTGGCAGGGCTGTTCACCTACCTGTCGTGGCTCAGGTACGACTACCCGGACGCGGCCGGGACCCAGTACCTGTACCCGCTCCTGGGGCTGGTCGCGGCCGTGGCGATCGCCGTCGCAACGTATCGCCCCGCGGGGCGGTGGGCTCCCCTGGCCGGAACCCTGATCGTCGGCGGATCCGTCCTCGCCATCCCGCTGGTCATGCTCGCCCCCCTCGCGGCGCCCGGCTACGCGCTGGACGCGAGCGGGATCCCGACCGGCGATGCGATGCCCGGCTTCGCCCGCCTGCTGACCCCGCTGTTCAACATCACCGGCGGCTTCGCGCTCGCGTTCGGTGCCCTCTACAGCACCTACGTGTTCATGCCCAAGAAGCGCCTCATCCGTTACGACCTCAGCCGCACCCGGGGGCTCGGCCGGTTCCTCGTGAACCTGGCGATCGCGCCGGTGGCGATCACGGTGAACCTCGTCGCCTCTCTGCCCGCCACGATCCGGGACCTGTTCGCCGGCAAGCTCAACAGCCGGGTCCCGGCGACGATCCTGCTGGCGATCGGCGGGTTCATCCCGTCGGTCACGAGCGGTCTCTCCCGCTTCGGCCTCACGGAGACCTTCTACCTGGGCGAGCTCCTGGGGGTGATCTTCCTGTTCGCCGGCACGCTCGTTTCGGTCGAGGTGTTCCGCGAATTCCGGATCCCGTTCACGCACCGAGTCCTGCGCGCCCGGCGCGACGCCGCCTGAGACGCCGAGACGCCCGGCGCGAGGCCGGGCGTCTCGGGTCCTGTGGGCTGGCGAGGGGTCAGAACACGCGGTACGCGACCTCCGCGGGGGCCAGGAGCAGCTCCTTGAGCTCCTCGTCGACCTTCAGCAGCGAGATGTGGGCGCCCGCCATCTCGAGCGAGGTGCAGTACTCGCCGACATAGCTCCGGAAGACCCTGATCCCCTTGTCTGCGAGCTTCTTGTGTGCGATGCCGTAGAGCAGGTAGAGCTCGCTGACCGGCGTGCCTCCGAGGCCGTTGACCATCAGCGCGACCTCGTCACCGTCCACGAACGGCAGGTCCGGGACGATGGCGTCCAGCAGGAGGTCCACGATCTCGTTGGCGGGGACCACCTTCGTCCGCTGCCGGCCCGGCTCGCCGTGGATGCCGATGCCGACCTCCATCTCGTCGTCGCCGATGTCGAACAGCGGCGTTCCGCGCACCGGCGGTGTACAGGACGAGAGTGCGATGCCCATCGTGCGGACCTGGGCGATGACCTTCTCGCCGACGCGCACGCACTCCTCGAGCGAGCCGCCCTTGTCCGCCATCGCGGCCGCTGCCTTGATGACGAAGAAGTTGCCGGCGACGCCCCGGCGCCCGACGGTCCAGGTGGAGTCCTTGACCGCCACGTCGTCGTTGACGAGCAGCCAGCCGATCTTCTGGCCCTCGGCCTCGCACATCTCGCGGGCCATCTCCCACGCGGTGCGGTCGCCGGTGTAGTTGTTGACGAGGTAGAGCACGCCCGCCGGCGAGTCCATCAGCTTGGACGTCTCGGTGACGAACTCGACGGGCGGACCCGCGAACACGTCACCCGGGCAGGCCGCGTCGAGCATGCCCGGCCCGACGATCATCGTGTGCGCCGGCTCATGTCCCGAGCCCGAGCCCTGGATGATCGACACCCGGTCCGGCTTGGGCATGTCCGCCCGGTAGATGAGGTTGTACTTCGGCTCGTACTTCAGCGTGCCGCCGCTGGCGAGCATGATGCCCTCGAGGAACTCGGGCACGAACTGCTTGGGGTCGTTGACGAACTTCTTCACGTTGCGGTCCCTCTACTGCTTGCCGTACCGATCCCGCCACGCCGCCGCGACGGCCTGGAGGATCACCCCGATTGCGGTGGCGCCGGCGTCCACCGAGTCCCGGCTCCTGTCGCCCGTGTAGGCCGCCCGTCCGCGGAGCGCGAGCATGCCCTTGGTGTCCTCGGCGGCCTTGACCGCCACGTCCGCGGCGCGCTGGATCGCGGCCACGCCGCGGTCCTCGAGCGTCGCCGGGTCCTTGAAGCTCTCCTCGAGGCTGTCGGTCGCCGGAGAGAGGGCATCAAGGAGCGTCTTGTCGCCGAGAGAGGCCCCGCCGCGCTGCATGATCCCGGCGATCGCCGCGCGCAGCATCGCGATCATCAGGTCGGGCGTCAGGTCCTGGTCGCCTGCCGTCGCCCCGGCCCGCAGGAACGCCGTGCCCCACATCGGGCCACTGACCCCACCGACCTTGGCGGCGAGCGTGAGCCCGATCTTCTTGTGGACGGCGCCCGCGTTGGGCTTGTCCCAGGAGTCGTAGTCCGCGAGGACCACCTCCCAGCCGCTGCGCAGCGAGTACCCGAAATCGCCGTCGCCCACGATCGAATCGAGCTGGGCGAAGTAGTCCGCGTTGTCGACGATCGTGCCGGCCATCGTCATGACGACGAGGTCGAGATCGTCGAGGGATGACGCTGCCATCCCAACCTCCTTTCGAGGGTTGAGCCTCCTGCCGCCGCGTCACGAAGCCAGGACGGCCTCGAGGTCCGCGAGCGTGACGTGGGTGCCCGGCGATGCCTTGCTGCGGTTCGCGATCACCCGCGTCCGCTCGCCATCGGGTTCTCCAAGTGACGACACCACCAGGATTGCTTCGCTGCTGTCCTCCTCCTCCGTGTAGCCGTTGACGGTCATCAGGCACCGCAGGCCCGCGCCAACCGCGGCGAGCAGGCCGTTGCGGGAGTCCTCCACCACGAGCACATCGGCCGGCGAGACGGCCAGTCGCTCGAGTGCGAGCAGGTAGATCGCGGGATCGGGCTTCTTGTTCGGGACGACGTCGCCCGCGAGCACGAGGTCGAACCGGCCGGCCCGCTCCTCGCCCACGGCGTAGCCGAGGATCGCGCGCACGGCCGGCTCGGCCGACGTGGAGGCCACCGCCAGGGTCCACCCGGCGTCCTGCGCCTCGCCGATGAGGCGGCTGATCCCGGGCCGCGGGGGCATCGTCCCCGCCGCCACCAGCTCGGTGTAGATGGCGGTCTTGCGCTTGTGCCACTTCGCGACCTCGCCGGCGAGCGCCTCCGGGTCATCGGGCAGCCCGGCGGCCCGGATGACGTCGGGCGTGAGCATGGAGCTCATCCGCTCCTTGCCCCCGCCGATCGCGAGCTTCCGGCCGTACTCCTCCTCGGACCAGCGGAACGGCAGCCCGAACTCCTCGAAGGTCTGGTTGAACGCCGGCAGGTGACCGTAGCGCTCGGTGTCGGCGAGCACGCCGTCGCAGTCGAAGATGAGCGTGGCCACGGCCTACCACGCCTTTCCGGCGCTGCCGAACCGGCCGATGTGGTCGGCGGCCATGTCCTTCACGGCCGCGCGCTGGGCCTTGAAGATGGACGGTGGGTCGTACTTGCCGGGGTTCTCCGTCATGAAGTCGTAGCCCGATTGCATGAACGCGATCTTGAGCGCCGTCGAGATGTTGACCTTGGCGCAGCCCCGGCCGATCAGGTCCTGGAACTGCTCGGTGGACATCCCGGTGCCGCCGTGGAGCGCGACCGGGATGCCGGTGGCCTCGACGATGTCGGTCACCCGCTGGGAGTCGAGGTGGGGCGCCGTCTTGTAGGTTCCGTGGGCGTTGCCGATGGCCGGCGCGAAGACGTCCACGCCGGTCGCCTCGATGAAGTCCACGACCGTCTGCAGGCTCTGGACCTGCTGCGCCTCGTCGCCGGTCATCTCCTCCGTGCGCTTGAAGCCCTCGATCTCGCCCTCAACCGCGGCTCCATAGCGCTTCGCCTCGGCGACGACCTCGATGCACTGGCGCTGGTTCTCCTCGACGGTCAGGCTCGAGGCGTCGAACAGCACCGAGTTCCAGCCGGCCGCGAGGCAGGCCGAGATGACGGCGCGGTCCGGGCAATGGTCGAGATGGAGCGCGACCGGAACCGAGAGGTCCTTGGTCATCTCGGTCCACATCGCGAACATCACGTCCACGCCGGTCAGCTGGACGTGCTTGACCGACGTCTGGACGATCAGTGGCGCCTTGAGCTCCTCCGCGGCCGCGAGGACCGCCTCCATGGTCAGGTCGTTGACGACGTTGATCGCGGCGACGCCGTACCGCTCGTCGACCGCGTGCCTGAGGATCTCCTGGGTCGGGACGACCGACACCTCACACCTCCGTGCTGGGACGCACTGTGATTCCCCGCGCCATCTCCAGGACGAAGCGAGCGTTGCCCTCGTCGAGGACGAGCACGTCGACGATGGCGGTCCGCAGGACCCCGAGGATCGCGAACGGCTTCTCGTCCTCGCTGACCACGACCACGACGGTGTCGATGGCGCGCAGCTCGTCGAGCCCGAGACCCACGAGGCGGGCCGTGTCGGGCGACTCGAGCAGCCGCCCGTGGACGTCGACGTAGTTGCCCAGGACATCGCCCACGGCACCCGCCTCCCGGAGGCGACGGATCTCGTCGATCGAGACGCACCCACTGCGCACCATCGTGCAGTCGTCGTCGGTGCCGCCGATGCCCACCAGGGCGATCGCCGCGCCGGCGGCGATCCCCAGCGGCCGCGAGACGGCGGGCTGCCGCAGCAGCTGGTCACGCATGCGGGCGCTCTCGACGTAGGCGGGTGCGTAGAGCCCCACCGCCTGCCCGCGACAGCGATCCGCAAGGCGCCGTGCGATCTCGTTGGGGTTGGTTGGCGCGTCCGCGAGGCTGGAGCCGCCCATGGCGCTCACGAACGTCGCTTCGATCCGCCGTGACGGACCGAAGAATCGGGGCACCTCGCCCGTGTCGCGGCCGTGACCCACGGCCACGACGACGCCGTCGTCGAGTCGGCGCTCGAGGTAGCGCGCGGCGCCGCGGGCCACGGCCTCGCGCTGCGCCTGGGGCTCCGCCCGTTCCGGGGCGATGATCACCTCCACGAGCCCGAACAGCTCCCGGAGCTCCCGCTCGAGGTCCACGTGCAGCCAGGGCGGCGTCGAGATCCGGATGTCCACGACACCCGTGGTCCTGGCCCGATCGAGCAGGCGCTGCACCTTCGGCCTCGAGAGGCCAAACCTGCGCGCAAGGTCCACCTGGGTCAGGCCGTCCTCGTAGTAGCCGAGGGCCAATCGGGCCAGCAGCTCGAACTCGTCCTGGCCAAGTTCATCGAGCGACGGCATCGTTCCACCAGACCCGTGAGCAAATGCTCAGTCGTGGGTAGATGTGCAGATCCAATTGTGCGCCTCCGCGGGCCAGGTCGCAAGTGGCTCGGGTTCGCGAGCAAGCCTCCCGCCCGACCCCAACAAGGGCCGCTCATCCGCCCGCGCACACTTCCGCCCGCGTGCCGGGTCGATGGCGCCGCTGCCCGCTACTGCTGGACCTCGATGCGGTCGAGGTCGTTGATGAGCAGGTACGTGGTCGTGCGACAGTGCTCCGGGATGGGCCCGGCCTGAGCCTCGGCCCAGTCGAGCGGGTAGTCGTATCCGCCGCCGAACGACGCCTCGCCGCCCACCGCGACCGCCGGTCGGCCACGGCCGTCAACGATGGTCGTGACGCCGTCGATGACCCACGCAGAGGCATCCGGGGGCCAGAGCGCCAGCGCCACCCCATCCGGCCCGTCGATCAGCAGGCACCCGTCCCGCTCGACGAGCGTTCCGAGGACGATCGCGGCCGGGCCGCCGCTCATCGGCTGGTGACGTGCGAGGAATGCGGAGCTGCGCTGGACGGCGCCGTCCGGCGGTGCGGGCTCTTGCGAGCCACAGGCGGCGACGACCGTTGCCACCGCCACGGTGATCACCATGGAGCGCATCACACCACCTGCACGTCCCGCGCGGGTGGGAGCGCGTCCGGTCGCACGTTGGCGAGCGCGGGGATCTGCCTCCTGACGTCCGCCACCCGGTCGAGGTCCAGCTCGGCCCTGATGATCGCCTCCTCGTCCCCGGCCTCCGCCACGACCCTGCCCCAGGGATCCACGACCATCGAGTGGCCCCAGGCGGGGATCGCCCCTGGCCCGCCCGCCCCACAGGTTCCGGCGGCCACGACCCAGGCACCGTTCTCGATCGCCCGTGCGCGGAGCAGCACCTCCCAATGGTCACGGCCGGTCCGTGCGCTGAAGTCGGAGGGCACCGCGAGCACCTCGGCGCCGGCCAGCGCGAGCGCCCGATACACCTCCGGGAACCGGAGGTCGTAACAGACCGAGAGCCCGAGGCGGGTCCCCGCGACATCCAGCGCGATCAGCTTGTCCCCGGGCATGACCTTCGACGATTCCAGGGTCCGCGGTCCGTCGGGCACGTCCACGTCGAACAGGTGGACCTTGCGATAGCGGGCGGCAATCCGCCCGGACGGGTCGATGACGACTGCCGTGTTGTAGGGACGGAGCGGGTCGCCCGACACCTCGGCGCGCGTGCCCGCCAGGATCCAGCAGCCCGCGTCCCGTGCGACCGCCGCGAACGGGTCCGTCGTGGGGCCCGGGATCGGGCGCGCAGAGGCGCGCCACCCGTCGGCCGTGCCCCGGTACTGCATGTACTCGGGGAGGACCACGAGGTCGCTGTCGGCAGCCGCCTCCCGGGCTAGGTTGACGGCGTGGTCGATGTTGGTGTCGACGTCGTCCCGCGCCTCGAGCTGGACCAGGGCAACCCTGAGCGAGCGCATGGCCGGATGGTACGGCAGCGGGCGACCCGGCCCGTCCATCCTGCCACCGCTACACTTCGTCGGCGGCCGGACGCCGCGGCGAGAGGAGCGTTGTCAGTGCACCTGCGGTCGAGAGCCCAATGAGCGGGCGGCGGTCGATCGCCCGGCTACTCGCCGACCTCCGCCGGAGCGACACCCGTGCAGGAGCCGTGCGGCGCGTGGGGCGCGCGACACGCGTCCGGCTGGGTGTCGGTCCCTCACGACCAGCCGGTGCGTCGCGGCCCGACGGCCTCAAGCCGTCCTGGTACGCCGCGGACTGGGGTCGGCTGGCCACGGCGATCACCGGTCGGCCGGTGGGTCCAGAGGCGGCCGAGGGCAGGAATGTCGCTCGTGGCATCGCCGCGGAGGCGGAGCGGCACCGCGGCCTTGCCACATTCGCGGAGACGGTGGGCGGCGGCGGATCGCTCGAAGAGGCGATGATCGCCGCGACGACGACCCTGACCGGCATCGAGACCTGGCACGGTGCGTGGTCGCTCGCCGAGGGCGTCGCCAGCCTCCCGGCGGGAGAGACCGCGTCACGACTGGGACATGCCGTGATCCTCCACCGGCGCGGTCAGCTCCGGCGATCGTGGATCCACGCCTCCCGGCTCGACGACGCGACCCTGCGGCACTGGATCCCGGTGGAGGCGGTGGACGGCGCGCTGGCGGACGGATCGCCGGAGGCGCGTTCTCGAGCGCTGGCGATCGGCGTCCCGGAGTCCCGCATGAACCCTGCCACGCTCGTGGACCTCGCGGGGCGCTTCCTCGCGATGGGCGAGCGCGACGCCGCGGCGGCGTCCATGGCGGAGCTCCTGGACCGTCCATCCGCCGAGGTCGACGACCGGCGCCGCTACGCCCGGCGGCTCATCGAGGGCTGGCTCGAGCCGAGCCCACGCGAGGTTCCGGCGGGTGCGGTGCCGATCGGCCTGCTCGCCTACCGGACGCCGGACCCGGTGCTGGCTTCCGGCAACCTCGGCGACTATGTCCAGACGCTTGCCCTCCTGGGCAATATCGCCCGCCTGGGCGATGTGACCTTCACCGGCGACGAAGGGCTGGGCGAGGTTGCTGCCGGCCTCGGCAACCGGGTGCAGCCGGCATTGCGCGTGCCCGGCGTCGCAGGGGCCGTGCACCTCCTGCCGGTTGACCGCGACTTCAGCAGCGCGGGGACCGTCCCGGAGGGGACCTGGCTGCCGGCCTTCGGCTGGCACATGCACCCCCTGTTCGACCTGCGCTACGACTTCCCGTACCACCCCAACATCCGGCCCCTGTTCATGTCGTTCCACGTCAACCGGCTGGACATGCTGTCCGAGGAGGCGCTCGAGTACCTGCGCCGCTACGGCCCGGTCGGCTGCCGCGACTGGACGACGGTGTACCTCCTGCTCAGCGCCGGCGTCGACGCGTTCTTCACCGGCTGCCTGACGTCGACCGTGGATGCCCTCTTCCCGGAGCGGTCCTCGGCGTTCAAGGGCGGCGACACGGTCGGCGTGATCGACCAGCCGGCCAAGGCCGCCGGCGACGCGCGGCGGACCCGCTCGTACACCCACCAGTCGGACGAGTACCGGTTCCTGCCGCTGGCCGACGGCATCCGGGCCGCGGACGCGCGGCTCGCCGAGTACCAGGCGACCCTTGCCCGGGCGGTGACGGGACGGCTCCACGCCTACCTGCCCATGACCAGCCTGGGCGTCCCGGTGGACTTCCGCACCCGCAATCCCGGTGACATCCGGTTCGCGGGCCTCGCCGGCCTCGCACCCGGAGACCCGGCGCTGGTGTCGCTCCGGGACGGGATCCGGGACCTGACCGCGGCCGTCTTCGGCCGGATCCTCTCAGGTGCGTCCGAGGAGGAGGTCTACGCCACGTGGCGCGAGATCGCAGCGCCGAAGGTCGCCGAGGCCAAGGGGCGGTTCGCCGCCCGCGGGACGGAGACGCCAACCGGGACCGACATCGAGGCGGCGGTCCGGGCCAGCTGGGCGCGTTCGCGACGCTCGGGCCCCCACGACGCGGTGGACCCTGATGCGGTGGCCGATATCGTCCTGTGCTTCGACCAGAACCTGACATCGCAGGCGCCCGTCGTGGTCGAGTCGATCCTCGAGCACGCCACCATGCCCGTCCGGCTGTGGATCCTCGCGCGGGGCCTCTCCGATGCCTACCAGGAATGGTTCTGCGCCGCCTTCCCGGACCTCCCGATCACGTTCCTCCCTTGCGACCCGATCACGTACGGGCTACCTGGCCGACGGTTGCGGATCCCGTACCGCATCACGGTCTCCACCATGGACCGGCTGCTGCTGCCCCACATGCTCGGGGACGTGCGCCGGGTGGTGTACCTCGACGTGGACACGCTGGTCCTCGGCGACATCGGGGAGCTGTTCCGGCTCGACCTGGGCGGCCGGCCGATCGCGGCGCGTGACTCGAACGTGAGCGAGGACAGCGAGTGGCAGCGGGCCGGCCGGGCGCTCCCGGAGCCGGTGGCCACGGACCTTCGCAGGCGGATGGGGGCACTCCACGGGTTCGGCCACCCGGCGCTCAACGCCGGTGTCCTGGTGATGGACCTGGACCGGCTCCGCCAGGACGACTTCACCCGCACCTACCTCGGCTGGGCCGAGCGGTACGGCTTCCACGACCAGGACACCATGCTCGCCTACGCGGGTCCCGCACGCTGCGTCCTGCCGCCCCGCTGGAATGCGTTGCCGACACTCGAGGAGGTCGAGGATCCGGCCCTCATCCATTGGGCGAGCTTCCCCAAGCCATGGCACGCGGCGCTCACCTTCGAGCGTGACCGCTGGCAGGCCGTTGCCGCACGGCTGCAGGCCCGGGCCGGCCTGCCGCCCGGCGAGGGGGCCGGCTCCCCAGGCACGCTGGACAGCCCGCTGCCGGTGGGTCCGGCGTTGAACCCGGTGGCCCCGGCCGTCGAGCGGACCATCGCCGCGGTGCGCTCGGAACACCTGTCGTATCTCAACGACGTGAGCCTCCGGACGCTCGCGGCCACGATGGCCGAGATCGAGGCCGCCGGACTGCAAGGGCTCGTCATCGAGACCGGGACAGCCCGCGGCGGGTCGGCGATCGTGCTCGCGGCCTCGAAGGCGCCCAATCGGCCGATGCGCGTCTACGACGTGTTCGGCATGATCCCGCCGCCGAGCGCCAGGGACGACGCAGACGTGCACCGCCGCTACGCGACGATCGTGGCCGGCGAGTCCCAGGGCATCGGTGGCGAGACGTACTACGGCTACCGCGAGGATCTCGAGGGAGAGGTGACGGCCTCGTTCGCACGCCACGGACTCCCGCTCGACGAGCGAAACGTGCAGCTGGTCGCGGGCCTGTTCCAGGACACGCTGATCGTGGAGGAGCCGGTCGCGCTCGCCCATCTCGATGGCGACTGGTACGAGTCCACGATGACCTGCCTGGAGCGCATCGCCCCGCGGCTCGTGGTGGGCGGCCGCATCGTGCTCGACGACTACGACACGTGGTCCGGCTGTCGCACGGCGGTGCACGAGTACTTCGCGGACCGGCCCGGGTTCCGCTTCGAGCGCCGCGGCCGCCTCCACATCGTCCGCACCTGAGGCCGGCCGCCCGACCCGACCGCCCGGCCCTTGCCCCCGCCGGGTAGGATCGGCCGGTGGCGACGCGGAAGGAGATCCTCCAGGTAGGTGGCCGCGAGGTCGCGGTCAGCAACCCCGACAAGGTGTACTTCCCACGCGCCGGGCACACCAAGCTGGACCTGGTCCACTATTTCCTTGCCGTGGCCGACGGGGCGCTGGCCGGCGTCCGCGGTCGGCCGATGGCGCTCAAGCGCTTCGTCGACGGCGCCGAGAAGGAGCCGTTCTTCCAGAAGCGGGCACCCGACAACCGTCCCGAGTGGATGCGGGTCGCCACGCTGACCTTCCCCTCGGGACGCACCGCCGACGAGCTGGTGGTGGACGAGGCGGCGGGCCTCGCGTGGGTCGCCAACCTTGGCTGCCTGGACCTCAACCCGCACCCGGTCAGGGCGGAGGACCTGGATCATCCCGACGAGCTGCGGGTGGACCTCGATCCGGTCCCGGGCGTGCCCTGGTCGCAGGTGCGCGAGGTCGCGCTCGTGGTGCGGGAATTGCTCGAGGCCGTGGGCCTTGCGGGCTGGCCGAAGACATCCGGCTCGCGCGGGATCCACGTCAACGTGCGCATCGAGCCACGCTGGACGTACCCGGAGGTACGGCGGGCGGCGCTGGCGCTGGCAAGGGACGTGGAGCACCGTGCGCCATCCATCGCCACCTCGAAGTGGTGGAAGGAGGAGCGCCACGGCGTCTTCCTCGACTACAACCAGAACGCCAAGGACCGGACGGTGGCCTCCGCCTATTCGGTGCGGCCGACGCCGGATGCCCGGGTGTCATTCCCCCTGCGCTGGGACGAGGTGCCCGACTGCGCGATGGAGGACTACACGCTGGCCACGGTCCCCGCGCTCTACGCGGAGCGGGGCGATGCCGGGGCGGGCATCGACGGCGCCGTGGGCTCGCTGGACGCCCTGCTGGAGCTCTCGAGGCGCCACGAATCCGAGGGCGAGGGCGATGCACCGTGGCCGCCCAACTACGCCAAGCAGGAGGGTGAGCCGCCGCGCGTCCAGCCGTCGCGCAAGCGGCGGCCCGATGCCGACTACGAGGGACGTGGCAGGGATGGCGGTCCTCCACCGGAGGTGATCGAGGCCCGGGCGGCAGCCGTGGCGGCCGGCGATCCCAACGCGGGCCTGCCCGCGGAGTGGCAGGGCTCGAAGCCATCGCCCACTGGCCGGCGCCGATCGAGCGTGCCCGTGATCGAGCTGGGCCGGGCGCCCACCAAGGCCGAGGTCTACGCGGGTCTAGAGCGCTGGAAGGATCGCCACCCGGAGGCCGCCGCCCACCTCGAGCCGGCGGACGTGATCGAGACCGCGATGCGTGGCCGCGCGTACGCCTGGTACCGGCTGCGGCTCAACCTGGTCCACGTCCCGGAGGCCCTCCGCCCACCGCAGGAGTCACTGGACCCCGATTCGGCCCCGGACGACTGGGGGAGCCTCTCGGACGACGAGCGGGCGGCCTGGATGGCCGGCCGCCAGCCCGGCCGCCGGACGCGGCCCACGCCGAAGGACGACACGGCAGGCTCATGACCCGCGTCAGCCGGTAGCCCGATCCTCCGAGGCATCCTCGACGTCCTGGCCGGACAGCGCGCGGAGCCGCGCGATGCGATCCGACGTGGCGGGGTGCGTGTCGAACCAGCCGCGCCCGCCCTCACTGGCCTCGCGCAGCGGGTTCACGATCCACAGGTGCTGGGTGCCCCGATTACGGACGCCGACCGGCGCGCGGCCGACATCAAGCCGCTCCAACGCGCCGATCAGGCCGGCCGGGTTGCGGGTGATCGCCACCGCGGTCGCGTCGGCGAGGTACTCCCGGTCACGGCTCACGGCGGCCTGCACCGCCAGCGCGGCAACCGGCGCGACGAGCTTGAGCAGCCCGCCCACGACAAAACCCACGACCACGACCACCAGCCACAGGGCCAGCGCCGCCGCCGTGTCCTTGAGGTCGTCACCGGTCCACGGGTTCCGGGCGACCTCGATGACCAGGTGGAGGAACACGTCGGTCAACACCACGATCGCCCCCACCAGCAGGGCCACCAGGACGGCGTGCCGCGAATCGAGGTTGGCGATGTGCGCCAGCTCATGGGCGATGACGCCCTGGAGCTGCTCCCGATCGAGCTGGTCCAGCAGGCCACGGGTGATGGCGATGCTGGCGCGGTCCGTGCTCCGGCCCACGGACATCGCGTTGAGCGTCGGGCTCTCGATCACGTACACCGTGGGCGCAGGGATACCGGCTGCCAGCGCGAGCTCGGCGACGACGTTGCGCAGCTGCTGCTCGCGGGGTCCGGACCGGGTGGCGTGCTCCAGGTCCAGGATCATCCCGTCGCCCGACAGGACCGCGAACCCCGTCGCGCCCGCGGTGACCAGCGCCGAGACACCGGCCACGGCGAGGCCCAGCAGGAGCGCGGACCCGAACGCGACGCCCACGGCGGCCCCGACCAGGAACCCCGTGACCAGCATCAGCTCGAACAGCACCGCCACCAGCAGCACCGATGACCCGCGGTTGGCGGCGATCTGCTGGTGGAAGGTGCGCTTGCCGGGTGACCCGTACCTGATCCGGACAGCGGCGACACCCACCAGTGGCGTCAGACACAGGACGGCGAGCGCCGCGGACGCCACCTCCCGTACGCCGGGCTGTGGCGAGCTGACCGTGCCGAGCACCGCGGCCGCCCCCGCGAGGACGGCACCGGCGAGCAGCAGCGCGTATGGAACGAGGGTCAGCGGGCCACGCCACGCTGCAAGGCGATCCAGCCGCGACAGCACCGGCGTGACAAGGGCCGCGACCAGGGCGACCGCGAACCCGGCGATGGCGAGCGCCGCCACCAGGTTCGCGGGGACGACCAGGACGTTGGGGGCGTCGCCCGCGGGCATGGGCTCAGGCCGGCCCGAAGATGCGCGCCAGCTCGAACGGAGCGGTCGTCTCGAGCTGGTCGTAGCGGCAGTCCCCCGGCGCCTTGTCCGGGCGCCATCGCTTGAACGTCGTCGCATGCCGGAAGCGGTCGCTCTGGAGGTGGTCGTAGCCGACCTCCGCGACGCGCTCGCAGCGGAGCGGCTCCCAGGACAGGTCCTTGCCACGGTTCCAGCGCGAGCCGGCCCCCGGGAGCCGCTGCCCGGACCCGTCCGACCCGTGCGACGCCCACTCCGCCCACTCCGCCCACGGATGGGTATCCAGCGCACCCTCCCGAAGGGGTGCGAGCTCCTCGACCAGGGCCGCGCGCCGCTCCCAGGTGAACGAGGAGGTGATGCCCACATGGTGGAGCGTGCCCGCATCGTCGAACAGGCCGAGCAGCAGGCTGCCGACGTGGGTTCCGGGTCCGTTCTTGTGCCAGCGGAATCCGGCGATCACGCAATCGGCCGTCCGCCCGTGCTTGATCTTGAGCATCGCCCGCTTTCCGGGCTGGTAGGCGCCCTCGAGGCGCTTGGCGACCACGCCGTCCAGGCCGGCGCCCTCGAACTGGTCGAACCACTCCGCGGCGAGGGCACGGTCGCGCGTCGCCGGCGTGACGTGGATGGGCAGGACGACACCTGCCAGCGCCTCGACGAGCCTCACCCGGCGCTCGCCCTGCGGGACGTCCCGCAGGTCGTCATCCCCGAGCGCCAGCAGGTCCCAGGCCACGAACGAGGCCGGGCTCTCCGCGGCGAGCATGGCGACCCGTGACGCGGCCGGGTGGATGCGCAGCAGCAGGGCCTCGAAGTCGAGCGCGCCGTCGCGTGCGATGACCACCTCGCCGTCCAGCACGCATCGCTCCGGCAGCTGGGCAAGGAACGGTGCCGCCAGCTCCGGGAAGTAGCGATCCAGGGGCTTGAGGTCACGGCTCTGGGTGAAGACCTCGTCGCCATCACGAAAGACGATGGCGCGGAAGCCGTCCCACTTGGGCTCGTACAGCCAGTCGTCCCCTTCGGGCAGCGACGCGGATGCCTTGGCCAGCATCGGCTCCAGCGGGGGTGCGAACGGGAGTCCCATGCCCGCACCATACCGCCCCGTGGAACCCGACACCCGCGGAATGCGTCCGCCCGGTGCCGCAACCCTCTGCGGTACCGGGCACGCCTGACGTGCCCCCATGAGGTGGGGAACCATGTTGACTCCCGAGCGGCGGACCGCCTGGCTCCGCCTCGTCCTCCCAGTCCTGATCCTCGCATCGGCCCTGGCGGCCTGCGGAGGCAGTGCCGGCGCGCCGGTCCCGCTCTTCGGCGACAGCGCCGACGGCGGCGCGGACGTGACGTCATCCGCGGAATACCGGTCGAGCGCTGCGGCGTCAGCGGCTCCGGCTGTCGAGGTGCCGGCGGCCGAGGCTGCCGGTGGCCAACCGCCGGTCGACGCTAACGGCGACCCGCTCACGGCACCGCGTGACGACCTCAAGATCGTCTACACGGGCTCGCTGGACCTGGTCGTGGACGATCTCCAGGCCGCGCTGGCCAAGGCCCGGGCAGCCGTGCTGGCGACCGGCGGCTACGTCGGTGCGTCACGCGAGACCAACGACGACGACCGAAGCGTCGCGACCATCACCTACCGCGTCCCCGCCGCACGCTGGGATGACGCGCTCACGTCACTCCGCGGCCTTGCGACCAAGGTCGTGGGCGAGGAGACGCAGGCGACCGAGGTGGGTGGACAGATCGTCGACCTCGAGGCGCGTATCCGGAACCTCCGTGCGAGCGAGCAGGTCCTCGTGGACATCGCCAAGGGCACGGGCAAGGTCTCCGACCTCCTGGAGGTCGAGGCGCGCATCACCGACGTCCGGGGCCAGATCGAGCAGCTCGACGGCCAGCGCACCCAGCTGGAGGACCAGGTCACGTACGGGACGCTGGTCACCACCTTCGGCACGCAGATCGCCCAGGTCCAGGAGACGGCCAAGGGCTGGGATCCCACGGCCGACGTGGACGGCGCGACGGCCACCCTCATCGGCGCAGGACAGACGATCGTGTCGGGGACGATCTGGTTCGGGATCGTGTGGCTCCCGGTGATCCTGCTGCTGCTCGTCCTGGCCCTCATCGCACGGTGGGCCTTCCGCCGGTTCATGCCGAAGGCGGCTCCCGTCGACCCGGTCGCGGGTTGGGGCGGCGAGGGCTGATCGCTACGGGACGGAGGTGGGACCGGGTGCCGCCTCCCAGCCCCGCAGCGCCGCTCTCGCCCGCTCGCGGGTGAGGTTCCAGGCCGGCCAGCCCTGCAGGAGGGGGTCCGTTCGCAGCTCATCAGCCCGCCATTCGAGCGCCGGGGCGAGGGCGTCCCGGTCCGTCTGGGCGAGCCGCTCCCACGCATCCACGATCGGCGCCACCGCCCCGTCACCGAATTGAGCAAGGTAGTCCGTGTCGAGACCGGTGCGACCACCGGGCGGCACCAGGGAGGGGTCGATCGCGCGCTCCAGGTTCCGCCCGGTGACGAACGCCTGGGGCCCGATCACGTTCAGCGCCCCGACCGCGACCAGGACCATGATGCCCAGGACGTGCAGGCTCCAGCGGGTGCGGCGGAGGAGAAGCAGCGCCGCGGCAACCGCGAGCGCCACCCCGAGCCACGCGATGGCGATCAGCACGACCAGGCGGAGCTCGGTCCAGCCGTACATCGACTGGTATAGCCGGAGCCTGAGCAGCGCGGAGACCAGCACCACGGCCGTGAGCGCCAGCAGCACGAGCGCGCCGGCCAGCTGCCCCCGTGACCGTGACCCCACGGCGGAATCGAGCGTGACCACGAGTCCCCCGGCGAGCAGGGCGACGAGCACGAGCTCGAAGAACCCTCGACGGGCGTACTCGGCGTAGGTGAGGCCGGCCATCGCCATCGGGTCGGTGCCGCCGAACAGGTAGGCGAGCTGCAGCATCACGAAGACGGCGAACAGGACGTCGACCACGACCAGGATCGTGGCTCCCTCGGTCGTTCCCAGGCGCAGCGGGGCATGGACCTCGGCGGGCCGGGTGGCGGCGACCCACGCGTGCGACGCTGGCCAGGTCGCGGCCGCGGGACCGCCGGATGAGCCACCGGTACGCGGCGCCGGTGGCGCGGGCGGGAGGCGGCCGGGCACTGGAGAGGCCGGCTCGGCATCGGGCGCGCGTTCGGGACCGGGGTCCTCCGTGGTCGACGGCAGGTACGCGGGCAGCAGCCCGCCGGCGAGGCCCAGGAGGCCGGCCGCCGTCCAGGCCACGATCGTGATCACCACCGCGCGCGTGACCACTTCCTCGATGTCGATGTCCGGCTGCCACGCCAGGACGTCCGACGTGATCCGGGCGAACACCGCGTCGGCAGAAGCGAACAGGGCGACGAACACGGCGAGCACCGGTACGGCGATCAAGAGCCCGCGCAGCACGGGTGTGGCTCCGCGGAGCCTGGCCCGCAGGGCCGCCGTCCGGCCGGGGACCTCCGGTTCGACGGGTGCCGGGCGCCGGGATGTGAGCAGGTTCAGTGTTCCGATCCCCGCCACGGCCACGACGCCCACCGCGAGCTCCAGGACCCGCGGGACGAGGCCCCGGGTGACCCTCCCCCCGGCCATGCACCCGATGGCCCCGGCGGCGAGAGCCGCAGCGAGCAACAGGTCGACGGCCACCAGCCAGCCGTCGGCACGGATCGCGGCCAGGGACGCCAGGACCAGCGCTGTCGGCGCAAGCCAGGCGTCCGCAGGGTCCATGCGCGGGATCCCGTCCCGACCGGCGACGAGCGCTGCTGCGGCCAGCAGGGCGGCCATGACGATCGGAGCGTTGAGACCGGCGGCATTGCCCGGGACGAGGATGTCGAACAGGATCCCGGTGGCAAGCGCAAGCAGCGCGATCCGGCGGAGGAGCGAGGTCATGCGGCGGTCTCCGTGCGGACCGGAGGGTTGGCCGGCCAGGTGCGAGACGGCCGGACTCGCGCTCGTGTTGCGCGCGCCAGGACCGCGCCGGGTCGACGCTCAGCGGCTCCCGCGCGGTCCTCCGCGACCGGTCATCGACCGGTGGGCATGCCGGCAGCTGCTAGACGGCCTCGTATGGAACGTATTCCGGCCGCCACATCGCCGCGTCCACGGCATCCGGGATGGCGGCGGGCAGGAACCGGCGGCCCACGCCCAACTGGCCGAGGTGGCCGACCACCGCGATCGCGATCTCGCGCGCAACCTGACGCAGGTCGCCGATCGGCGGGAACAGGTCGCCCCGCTCCAGCATGGCCGGCGTGGTCATGTCCGCGAGACGCCGCGCGGCCACGAGGAACGCGGAGTCGGGCAGGATCCGCGCCTCGGACACGATGGCGCCCAGGCCGATCCCCGGGAAGACATAGGCGTTGTTCGCCTGCGGAACCCGGCGCGCGATCCCGCCGGCCTCGAGCGGCGGAAACGGGCTGCCCGTCGCCACGATCGCCCGGTCATCGGTCCAGGCCATGATGTCCACGGGGCGGGCCTCGGTGTTGGCCGTGGGGTTCGACAGGGGCAGCACGATCGGCTGCCCGGCTGTGCTGGCCATCGCGCGGATCGTCGCCTCGCCGAAGGCGCCACCGATCCCCGTGGTGCCCAGCAGGATGTTGGGCCGGAACGCGACGACGACCTCCAGCAGGTCGCTCGCGCCATCCGGATCCAGGCCGAGGCCGGCGACGACGTCACGCGGTAGCGCGGCCTCCCACTTGTCCTCGTCGAGGCCGGGCCGTCCCTCGACCACGAGCCCGCGCGAATCCAGCACGGCGATGGAGGCATGGGCGGCGGCGGCGTCCATGCCATCCTCGACCATCGCGAGCCGCAGGAGCCGTGCGATGCCGGTCCCGGCAGCGCCTGCACCCGCCAGGACGATGCGGGCATCGGCAAGCGTGCGTCCCGAGGCGCGCAGGGCCGCGAGGATCGTGGCCGTGGCGATCGCGGACGTGCCCTGGATGTCGTCGTTGAAGCTGCAGACCCACTGGCGGTAGCGCTCGAGCAGGCGGATCGCGTTGTGCTGCTTGAAGTCCTCCCACTGGAGGACGGCCCGCGGATGCACCTCGCGCACGCCGGCCACGAATGCCTCGACCACCTCGTCATACGCAGCGCCGCGCAGGCGCTGGTGACGCCAGCCCGCGTACAGGGGATCGGCCAGGAGCGCCTCACGGTCGGTGCCCACGTCCAGCGAGACGGGCAGGGTCAGCCCGGGGTGAATCCCGGCGGCGGCGGAATAGAGGGCCAGCTTGCCGATCGGGATCGGCATCCCACCGGCACCCTGGTCGCCGAGGCCCAGGATCCGCTCGTTGTCCGTGACCACGATCAGCCGGATCTCGTCGCGTGCGGCATGGCGCAGGATGTCCGGAATGCGGCCGACGTCGTCCGGCGTGATCCAGACGCCGCGCGGCTTGCGATACAGGTGGCTGAACTCCTGGCACGCCCGACCGACTGTGGGCGTGTACACGATCGGCAGCAGCTCCTCGAGGTGCTCCAGCAGCACGCGATGGAACAGGGTCTCGTTGCGGTCGTGGAGCGCGGCCAGGCCGATGTACCGCTCGAGGTCGTCCTGCTTGTGGCGGACGTGCTCCAGCTCGAGGGACACCTGCGCGTCCATGTCGAGCACGTTCGGAGGTAGCAGGCCAGTGAGGCCAAGGGCAGCCCGCTCGTCGTCCGTGAAGGCGGCGTCCTTGTTGAGGAACGGGTGACCAAGCAGGGCCATCCCGCGGAGGGTCACTGGCACAGGGCCCACCCCGGTGCGCAGGGCGTCCAGGACGGGGCCTGACTGGCTGTAGACGTGGCCGAGCGGCGTGGCCGGGACGGCGAGAGTCACGGGGCTGTCCTCCGGGGACGATGGCTGCCGCCCGGGCAGGGTGGCAAGGTGGGCCTGGGAAATGCCAAGGCTGACACGGGCATCAGCGGGCGATGACGACCGTGGCACGGGCATGCGCCGCCACGTGCTCGGAGACGCCCCCACGGAGCGCCCTGGTGACGCCTCCGGCGCCGCGAGCCCCGATCACGATCGTGTCGTACCCGCGCTCATCGGCCACGCGTTCGATGGTCCGGGCGACATCGCCGCCGGGCTCCAGCATCTCCGCCTCGATGCCGGCCGAGCGCAGCAGCCTGCGGGCCTCCAGGAGCTCCTCCGCATGGACGGTGCGGTCGTCCCACGGATCGACCGGGGTGCGGCTGGACCGGGCCGGAACGACGCTGATCACGCCGACCGATGCCTGGCAACGCCGGGCGAGCTCGATCGTCTGCTCCAGGGCGCGCCTGGCCGGTTCACCGCCGTCGTACGCGAGGAGGATCTTCTTCATGCGTCGGCTCCCTTCGGGCGACGGCGGCGCCGCAGCGTCGGCCGGCGTGGCACGAAGCCCTGTGCCACCAACGATTGAGGATTGCCCCTGGGCCTGGCGGCGACCAGCGGCCCGCGGACCGGGCGCGGGGGCCGAAGGGCACGTTTGCGAAGGGGCCTGCCTGCCAGGTGGACGGTGCCGACATGGCACGATTGCGGGGTGACTGATCAGGGCGCGCGCTACGACCGGATCGCCGAGGGGTATTCGCGCTGGTGGTCGCCGATCCATCGGCCCGCGACGCTCGCGCTGCTCGACGAGATCGAGGCGCCGGTGGCGGCCGGCGCGACGCGGATCCTGGACGTGGGCTGCGGCACGGGTGCGCTCGTCGCCGCGGCCGCGGGCCGGTGGCCACGGGCCCAGGTGACCGGTGTCGACCTGTCGCACGGGATGCTCGCACTCGCGAAGCGGGAGGTGGACGCGCTCCCGGCCACGGTGCGGCGACGCGTCACGCTGGCGCCCGGCGGAGCGGACCAGCTCCCATTCGCGGACGGCAGCTTCGATATCGTCCTGTCCGCGTTCGTGCTCCAACTCGTCCCATCGCGCCACCGGGCGCTGAGGGAGGCACGCCGGGTCCTCTCGGAAGGCGGATCGCTGTCCTGCGTGACCTGGCTGCCCGGCGGCTCGATGCCCGCGGACGAGGTCGTCGACGCCGTGCTCGCCGGCGCCGGCGTGACTCGAGGTGAGCCGGGCGGCAGCCAGCGCGAGCTGCGATCTCCCGGAGACGCCGTGGCGCTCCTGCGCCGGGCGGGGTTCGAGTCCGTGTCGGCCCACGCAGATGTGCTGGACCACAGGTATACCCCGGAGGGCTACCTCGCCTTCGTCTCCGAGTTCGACGACCAGGACCTGTTCGAGTCGCTTGGGTCGGCCGGACGCAAGACAGTAGAGGCGGTCCTCATGGAGCGGCTGCGCACGCTGCCGCCGGAAGGACTCCGGATGCGACTCCCGACCGTGTACGCGACGGGAAGACGGTCGAGCCGGTCGTGAGGCCCGACCCGCGCGCAGCTTCCCGACCGGCGGCCGCGGGGCCGCCGGGAGGTCGGGACATGTCGGGCGGCCAGGGCGCCGCCGAGGCTCAGGCCTCGGGTTCGGAGTCGGTGCCGGCCTCGGCGGGAGCCTCCTCGCCGGCCTCCGGGACGAGCACCTCGGCCACGACCTCCTCGACCCGCGGGGCCAGGACGCGCGCGATCACCTCGGCCGGATCGGCCTGGATGGTCACACCCTCGGGGACAGGCAGGTCGGCCACGGTGATCGTGGCGTCGTAGTCCACCAGCGCGGCGAGGTCGTACTGCAGGGTCTCGGGCAGCTTGTCCGGCAGGGCGCGGACCCTCACGCTCGACGTCGGGTGCACCAAGGTGCCACCCAGCTCGGTGGCCGGCGCGACGCCGGTCCCGACCAGCTGGACCTCGACGGTGAGCTCCTCGGTCATGCGCACGGCGAACAGGTCCACGTGGATGGGCCGACGGGTCACACGGTTGACCTGGATCGACTGCACGATGACGGGGCGCGGCTTGCTGCCGTCAACCTCGAGGTCCACGAGCGTGGACGCGCCGACGTGGCGGCGGAGCAGGTCGAACTCGTGGGCGTCCACGGTGAGCGGCTCGCTGACAGCGCCGTGACCATAGACGACGGCGGGCAGCTGGCCATCGCGGCGCAGGCGGGCGACCTTCTTGCCGGTCACGGTGCGGCTGGCGGCCGCGAGGCGGGGTCGGGCGGACATGCAGGTGGTTCCTCGCTGTGTTTGCGGCCCGCACGCCCTCGCAAGTCGTGGGGCGGGACCGCGTCGTCCCGGGCCTCCCGCCCGCACGACGTCATGCGGAGGCTACCACAGGGGGTCCCTCGGGCCCCAACGCGGGCGTCGCCGGTGCACCGGAGGCGCCCGCACGCGCCCCCGGTGTAGGATCGCGACGCCGTGGCAGCCACCATCCTGATCGTCGAAGACGAGTTCGCCGTTGCGCGAGGCATCCAGTACGCCCTCCAGCAGGAGGGCTATGAGGTGACGGTCGCGCGCTCCGGCGAGGAGGGGCTGGACTTCGCCACGAACCAGGCCCCGGACCTCATCGTGCTCGACGTCCGGCTCCCCGGCATTGACGGGTTCGAGGTCCTCCGGCGGCTGCGCGCTGTCGGCTCCAAGGCACCGGTGCTGTTCCTCACCGCCCGCGGCGACGAGTTCGACAAGGTGGTCGGCCTGGAGCTCGGCGCAGACGACTACGTGACCAAGCCGTTCGCGCTGCGCGAGCTGATGAGCCGGATCCGGGCGCTCCTGCGACGAGCCTATGGGGATCTCGCGAACGCCGGTGGCGGGCGGGTCATCCGTCACGGCGACCTCGTGATCGACCTGGAGCGTCGCCGCGTCCAGCGCGGCAACCGGAGGATCGCCCTCACCGCGACGGAGTTCGAGATCCTCCGCCACCTGGCCAGCCGCCCCGGGCGGGTATTCGGCCGCCGCGAGCTCCTGGAGCTCCTGCGCGACTACGAGGCGCTCGACCAGGACGAGAAGACGATCAATGTCCACGTCAGCCACCTGCGGGACAAGATCGAGGACGATCCTTCGCTGCCCCAGTTCGTCCTGACCGTCCGCGGCGCCGGCTACCAGTTCGCCGAGCGCTGAGATGGCCGACGTCCGCCCGCCGGACGCGGTCCCGTCGCCGCACCGCGGCCCGGATGCCCGCCGTCGCAACCCGGTCCCGCAATCGTTCCAGACCCGACTCACGTTCGCCTTCATGGCCGTGGTGGCGCTGACGCTGACCCTCGTCGCGCCGGTCGTCGTCCTGCGGCTTGATGACTTCTTCCGCCAGCAGGAGGAGCAGCGCCTGGCTGCCCGCTCCCAGGCCACCGCGGACCTCCTGGCGCGGTTCATCACGGACACCGTCGGGGACAAGGCCGTCGTGGCCAGGGACAGGACCACCGGCGAGGTGAAGCTCAATCCGGAGGTCCAGCGCCTGCTCGTCGAGCGCGGGGTGCTGCAGCTGGCGGCCAACACCGTGGCCGAAGCCGACGTCCGGGTCGAGTTCGGCCCAGCCCGGCTGGACACGGACGGCACCCTGGAGCCGGACCCCGATCCCTCCCTGGCGTTCGCCGCAGCCACGACGGTCAGGCCGGCGCCCGGCCAGGCTCGCGACCCGGCCATCAAGCCCGTCACGGCCGAAGCGGGCCGCGCCAATGCCATGGCCGACTGGGGGATCCGCGTCGAGCTGTCCAGCCCCTACACGAGCCGCGCGAGCACCCTCGCCGCCATCAACGGGCTGCTGATGATCATGGCCGCGGCGGCGTTCGTGATCGCCGTCCTCGTGGCGGCATTCCTGGCGCACCGGTTCGCGACGCCGATCACGCGCCTCACCGAAGCCTCGCGACGGGTGGCCGATGGCGACCTTGGCGCACGTGTCGCGACGGACGACCTCTCGTCGAGCACGCTGGAGCTCCGGGCGGTGTCCACGCAGTTCAACACCATGGCGGCCCGCCTCGAGGAGAGCGTCGACATCATCCGACGCGACCGTGACCGGAGCCGGGACTTCCTGGCAGACGTCAGCCACGAGCTCCGGACGCCCATCGCCGCCATGCGGACGTTCGTCGAGCTCCTGCAGGGTCCGGCCGGCCTCGACCCGGCCGCCAGGGCCGAGTTCCTGGACTCGTCTGCGACACAGCTCGACCGCCTGGACTGGCTCGCCCAGAACCTGCTGGAGCTGTCCAAGCTGGACTCGGGGCTGGTCCTGCTGGACCTGCGCCCGGACGACGTGCGCGGCACGATCGAGTCCGCCGTGGAGCAGCAGCTCGCGAGCGCCGAGCGCAAGGGCATCGGCCTCACGGTGGTGCTGCCGGACCACCCGCTGCGGATCCGCCACGATTCGCCGCGCATCGGCCAGGTGGTCGGCAATCTCGTGGGCAACGCCCTCAAGTTCACGGGCCGCGGCGGCGAGGTCAGGGTGATGGCCCGCGAGGAGGCGGACGGTGGGGCCAGGATCGAGGTGGTCGACACGGGCGTCGGTATCGCCGCGGCGGAGCTGCCCCGGATCTTCGACCGCTTCTACCGCGGATCGGAGCTGAACGAGGCCCGCAGCACCGGCTCCGGACTGGGCCTGTCGATCGTCAAGTCGATCGTGGACATGCACCACGGGACGATCGCCGTGGAGAGCCGCGTGGGGCGTGGATCCCGGTTCGTGGTCACGCTGCCCAACGACCCCCGCAAGGTCACGGGCCTGGAGCCCGCCACGCCCGATCCGCCGGACGCCGCTCCCGAGGCGGGGCCGGCCGG
Source organism: uncultured Chloroflexia bacterium (assembly GCA_963713975.1). Classification (GTDB taxonomy): domain Bacteria; phylum Chloroflexota; class Limnocylindria; order Limnocylindrales; family CSP1-4; genus CAIXZV01. The sequence goes on along the minus strand of OY970218.1, from coordinate 1,461,228 downwards.
CAGGACCCTGGCGACGCCCAGGGCCGAGAAGGTGGATGATTCTTCACCAAGTGGCGACCCAGTCATGAACCCCGATCCGGCACCCTTGTCGACAGGCCGCAGCCCAGACGAACGGACCCCGACCATCGCACGAGAGGGAAGCACTCCCAGATCATGAACGACGACCAGACGCCCGGCACCCCCCAGGACGCCGGGGGCGACCCGCTCGACGACACCCAGCGCGTCGAGGTTCCGCGTTACGCACCCGCGCCGGATCCGCGTCCGGACGATCGCTGGGCCTGGGCCTCGCCCGGCGGCCAGCCCGGCGCGGACCACTGGTACGAGCCCGCTGCAGCCGAAGGACAGGTCCCGTATGGCACGCCGCCCGCGTGGGGACAGCCTGCCACCGGCACACCGCCGCCGCCGGCCTACGCCGTTCCGGTCACGGAGGCGCAGCCCGCAAAGCGCGGGGGGGCCGGCGTGGGCACCGTCCTCGCCGCCTCGCTCCTCGCGGCCGTGCTCGCCTCCACGGGCACCGTGGTCGTGCTGGACCAGACGGGCGCGTTCGACCAGCCCGCACCTGCCGCCAGCACCGGTCTCGCCCAGCCGGCGGGCCGCCAGCTGCCGGTCACGATCGACGAGTCGTCTGCCGTGATCGACGCCGCCGCCGAGATCGGCCCCGCGGTGGTCAAGATCACGACCGGGGCAACGACCACCGATCCCTTCGGGGCGGTCCCCAACGAGGGCGTGGGCTCGGGCTTCATCTACGACGCCGATGGGTGGGTGCTCACCAACCGCCACGTCGTGGCCGGCGCGGACACCCTCACCGTCGAGCTCAAGGACGGCCGCCAGTTCCAGGGTCGCGTCTACGGCATCGACACGCTCACGGACCTGGCCATCATCAAGGTCGACCAGACGGGGCTGCCGGCGGCCGTTCTGGGCACGAGTGATCCGCTCAAGATCGGGCAGCTGGTCGTCGCCATCGGCAGCCCCCTGGGCACCTACTCGTTCTCGGTGACCAGCGGCATCGTGTCCGGCAAGGGCCGCGACATCCAGGTGGACGGCGGGACACGCATCAACAACCTGATCCAGACCGACGCCGCCATCAATCCCGGCAACTCCGGCGGACCCCTGGTCGACGCGACGGGTGCCGTCGTCGGGATCAACACCGCGGTCGCCACGGACTCCTCGGGCATCGGGTTCGCGATCCCGATCGACATCGCAAAGCCGATCATGTCCCAGGCGGTGGCGGGCGAGGCGTTGAGCCGGCCGTGGATCGGCATCCGGTTCCAGTCGATCAACCTCAAGGTCAAGCAGGACCTGAACCTGTCGGTGGACGCGGGGGCGCTCGTGACGAACCCTGGCGGCACCGGGCCGGCGATCGTCGATGGCAGCCCGGCCGCCGCGGCCGGCCTCCAGGACGGTGACGTCATCATCGCGATCAGCGGCACCAAGATCGACCAGGAGCACCCGCTCGACGCGCTGCTGGTCCAGTTCGCCCCGGAGGACACGGTGGTCCTGGACGTGCTGCGCGGCAGCGAGAGGATCCAGCTCAACGTCACGCTCGGGACCCGACCCGACAACCTCTAGCACGAGGCGAGGGCGGGTGTCCGCCCCTCGCGTTCACGCACGCGCCGCCCGGGAGGGCCTCGGGCGGCGCGTCCCCGTCCTGGACGAGGCCGGGGCGGCGGCGTCAGGCCGAGCGCTGTTCAGCCGCCCGGTGGCGTCAGGCCGAGCGGCGGCGGCGGATCTCGACGCCGGCGGAGCGCAGCCGGCCTCCCAGCCGGACCTTCGGCTTGCGGATCCTGATGGTGACCTCGTCGGTCGGAAACCCGGCCAGGATCTCCTGGGCGATGGCCTCCGCAAGCGCCTCGACCAGGTTGAACCTCGTGGACTCGACGATCTGGCGGCAGGTCTCGAAGACGGCCGCATAGTCGATCGTCTGCTTCAGGTCATCGGAGAGACCGGCCGGCTGGAGGTTCAGCGCGAGCTCGACGTCCACCTCGAACGGCTGCGGCTGCAGCTGCTCCTCCTCGTACACGCCGTGCGTGCCCGAGAACACCATCGAGTCCAGGATGATCCGGTCGCTCACGTCTCAGGTCCCTCCCGGCCACCCGTCAGGGCGCCACCCGCGCAGGATCGCATCCGCGACCCGTGCCGTGCGGACGTTCTCGCGCACGTCGTGGACGCGGACGATGTCGACGCCGGCCGCGATGCCGAGGGCGGTCGTGGCCGCCGTGGCCTCCACGCGATCCCCGGGCGGCAGATCGAGCAGCTTGCCGAGCGTCGACTTGCGGGACGTGCCCAGAAGGACGGGCCGGGCCAGCAGGCGCAGTGCCCCAAGGTCCCGAAGCAGGGCAAGGTTGTGGTCGGGCGTCTTCCCGAACCCGAACCCCGGGTCCACGACCAGGTGATCCCACGGTACGCCGGCCTCCATGGCCCGGTCCAGGGCTCGCTGGAGGTCCGCGATGACCTCCGGCAGAAGGTTGCGATAACGCGCCTCCGCCCGATTGTGCATGAGCACGATCGGGACACCGCGCTCGGCGGCGATCCGGACCATCGAGTCGTCGTCGCCCACCCCCCAGACATCGTTGATCAGGTGCGCCCCGGCATCGAGCGCGGCCGCGGCAACGGCGGGGCTGGTGGTGTCGACCGAGATCACGGTCCCGGGCAGGGCTGCCGCGACCGCGCGCACCACGGGCACCACGCGGCCGATCTCCACGTCGGGCGGTATGGGCGCGTGGCCGGGCCGGCTCGACGCTCCGCCGACGTCCAGGATGTCCGCTCCGTCTGCCACCATCCCGCCGGCCTGCGCGAGGGCGGCCGCCACGGGATCCGCGGCGGCCAGGAGGCCGTCACCGGAGAAGGAGTCCGGCGTGACGTTGAGGACGCCCATCACGTATGTCCGCGAGCCCCAGACGAAGCTGCCGGGGCCGATCGAGGTGGGACGAGGGGCCCCGTCCAGGCCCGTTCCGGCGCCCTCGGGCAGGCCGAACGAGGGGCTCGCCGCCCCGCCGCCTTCGTCGGGCCGCTCCCGGACCACGCCGCCCTCGGCGGGGAGCCGTCGCTCGCTCAAGCACTCACCTCGTCGGTGGCCGCCGCGCCGGCGGTTGCCCCAATGATGCCTCGACCGGGTCCCGCTGGGCCGGGTCGTCGACCAGGCGGGCCCTTGCCGCCCCGACCAGGTAGAGGGAGCCCGCGACCACCACCGGCCCGGGTTCCCCGCCCAGCGCGAGGTCGAGCGCGTCATCGACATCCGGCACGGTCCGCACGTCCATACCGGGGCTACGGGATCGCCAGGCGGCGGCCAGGTCCTGCGCCGGGAGCGCCCGCGGCAGGTCCAAGGCCGTGCACACGACCGTCGCGCCCCGGAGCCAGTCCGACCCGGCAACGGAAGCGATCACCGCATCGGTGTCCTTGTCCGTCATGGATGCCCACACGAGCGTCAGGGGATCGTCACGGCCGGCCAGGTAGGGACGCAGGTCGTCCAGGGCGATCGCGAGCGCGGCGGCGCCGTCCGGATTGTGGGCACCGTCGAGGACGACGTCGCGCGGACCCAGGGGTCCGGGAGCCGTCACGAGCTCGAGCCGGCCCGGCCAGCTCGCGGCCGCATAGCCGCGGCGTCGTGCCTCCGCGGGCACAGCCGCGATCCCGGCGAGCTCGAGGGCATCCAGGAGGCCATCCGCGACCGCGGCGTTGGCCGCCTGGTGCCTGCCGCGCAGGCCCAGGTCTGTCGGCCCCAGGCCCGGCAACTCCACGGTGAGGGCGTCGCGCGTCCAACCCAGGACGGGCGCAGGCTCCGCGACCGCAAGGGGGACCCCCAGTCGTGCGCACCGCCGGCGCAGGATCTCAAGGGCCTCCCCGTGCGTGCCGGTCACCGCGCTGTCACCGCGCTTCACGATCGCGGCCTTCTCGCGGGCGATCGCGCCGATCGTGGGGCCAAGGCGGTCCGTGTGGTCCAGGCCGACGTTCGTGAGGACCGCGACGCCGCCAGCCCAGGCGTTGGTCGCGTCCAGGCGGCCGCCGAGGCCGACCTCGACCAGGGCAACGTCGAGGCCGACCTGAGCGAAGTGCCGGAACATCATGGCAGTCAGCAGCTCGAACTCGGTGGGCGGACCCAGGCGGCGGCTGATCCGGTCCGCAGCCCGGACCGCCTCGTCCACGAGACGCGCGAAGTCGGCGGCCGCGATGGGCCGACCGTCCACGACGATGCGCTCCCGATACGTCACCAGGTGCGGCTTGGGGGTCTCGCCGACGCGGTATCCGGCTGCACGCAGGGCGGACGAGGCGAGCGCGATCACGCTCCCCTTGCCATTGGTGCCGGCCACCAGGGCCCCGCGCACGGACCGCTCGGGGTTGCCCATGGTGTGCAGCAGGGCCCGCACTCGTCCGAGGCCAAGGCGGACCCCGAACCGGCCGCGGGCCTCGATCAGCGCGAGAGCATCCGCGTAGGAGCGGGCGCCGGACGCTGCCGGCGATGCGGGCTGCGGTTCCGACACGCTCACTCGCGGGTCAGCTCGTCCTCGTAGAACACGCACTGGTTGAAGCGGGGCGTCAGGCAGACATCGTTGACGAAGCCCTCGTCAAGGTGGACGCCTCCGCGCAGCTGGCAGCGGGAGATCGTGTGCGGCTGGCGCAGCAGGCCCTTGAGCAGATGCGGTGCCTGGATGGGGATCGCCCCGCGCGAGCCGGTCATGTAGAAGTGCGGACAGACGTTCCGGCGCAGGCTGGGCAGGCCGAACCCACGCGACGGCGGCGGAAAGGTGCGGGCGCCGCCGGGACCGACGGGCCGCGGCGGGAATGGCGAGCCGGGGGGCCGGCCGGCGGGCATCGGCCGCGCATAGCCCGGGGCGGAGGGCGGCCGGGGGGCCGGAGTCCCCGTCGGGCGCATCGCAACGGCGGGCAGCGGACGCCGGGCGGGCGGGTACGGATTGGCGCGGCCCGGGTACGGATTGGCGCGGCCGGTGTCCGTGTCCGTGTCCGTGTCCGCCGAAGACGCGGCGCCACCAGGGCGCGGGGACACGCGGGAGATCGGTCCATGGCTCCATGAATCCCGATCCCCCGGGGACGGGCGAACCGGTCTCCGGTCGCGCGCTTCCACGGCTCCCCTCGTAGCTGGCTGGCCCCGGGGACACGGGGCACGAAGCAGGCGCAGCGTATCACCGGCGAAACCGCCCGGCGTCCGTGGCCCGCGGCACGCACCGGCCCGCCCGGCGATGGACGTCGGGCGGCTCCATGCGACAATCGGGACCAATGGATTCCCGCCGCGGGGACCGACCGTCGCAGGTCCGGCCCCGACCACCCTCCAGCGGCCGTCCCGTCCCCGCCAAGGCGAGGGTCGTGACCCCTTCCCCCACGCGGATGCGCCACTACCGTCGCATCGAACGGCGACGTGGTCTTCCCATGGTCGTCAAGGCGTCCCTGGCCCTTGCCGTCGTCTTCCTGAGCGGCGCCATCCTGTGGTTCGGCAGCGGCCAGGTCGGACCGTTCGTCTCGTCGGTCGTGGGCGGCTTCGGCGGGCTCGTGGCCCAGGTCGGCAGCATCGCGGGAAGCCCCACGCCGACCGAGGCACCGGCACTGTCCGACGCACCATCCGTCGCGACACCGGACCAGCCCTACACCAACAGCGAGAAGGTGGACATCACCGTCAACGTGCCGGCTGCGGTGGCCGGCCAGGACGGCTACGCCGTGCGCCTCTACGTCACCGTGCCCGATGCGGATCCCGAGCTCGTGGCAGAGCAGCCGGTCGGCGAGACGTCCGTCCAGCTGATCCCTGCCGTGCTGCTCGCCAACGGTCGCAACGAGTTCCAGGCTTCGATCATGGGTCCGGGCGGCGAGAGCGAGCTGTCGGCCGTGACCACCTGGATCCAGGACACGTCCAAGCCCAAGGTCAGCATCATCTCGCCCAAGGACAAGTCGCAGGTCACGAAGTCGAGCACGCGCATCAAGGGCAAGTCGCAGGCGGACGCAGAGATCCGGATCCAGAATGCCGCCAACGGCGCCGTCGCCACCGCGGTCGCAGGCGAGGACGGGCTGTGGGACGCAACCCTTGCGGTCACCGACGGCAGCAACGCGATCACGGTGACCGCGACCGACCTGGCCGGCAACTCGAACACCGCCACGCTGAACCTGCGCAAGGGCTCGGGCAGGCTGACGGCGGTACTCACCGGTTCCGCCTACCGGTTCAAGGCCTCCAAGCTGCCCTCGACGATCAAGCTGATCGTCACGGTCACGGGACCTGACGGCAGGAAGCTGGGTGGCGCCACGGCCCTGTTCACGGTGAGCGTGCCGGGCCTGGAGGCCATCGTCTCGGGGGAGATCCGGACGACCGGCAACGGCACGGCGACGTTCACCACCCGCATCCCATCGGGCGCGACGACCGGAAGCGGACTGGCCACGGTCCTGGTGACGGCGGGCCGCCAGGGGTCCGTGACGGACCGCCAGGTGCTCACCATCGTCAAGTAGCCGGCCACATCCGGACCGTCCCGCCGCGCGATTCCGCCTCGACAGCCGGCTGTTGCGCAGCTACGATCCACGGCATGCAGGTCTGGCGTTGCCCGCACTGCGCGACCCCGCAGCCGGAATCGTCCCGCTGCTGGGTCTGCCACCGGTCGACGACGTCCTGCGCCACCTGTCGCCACTATCGGCGCGGTGTCGCAGGAGGGCTGGGCATGTGCGGCCTCAATCCCCGCCGCACGGCGCTGCACGGGACGGAGATGCGCGCCTGCTGGACAGCTGCCCCGTCGGCGCCCGATCCGACGATCCGGCATCTCGTGGATGTGGCGGCCGGCCGGCGGACCGGGGAAAGCCACGGGCCGGACGGCCTGTCTGGTCGCCAGGCCAGAACGTTCGTTCCAGTCGACGGCCTGACGTACCCGCACGACAGCGCGGGGCCGCTCGCCGCGAATCCCGGCGCGCCGACGCGGATACCCGGGACCTGGTGGCTCTGGGGCGACCCGGAACCCTAGCTGCCTCAGGGGCAGGTCGTGACCGTCGTGGGATCCGCCGCCGTCAGGTCGATCGGCGTCCCGGCCTGGCGCTTCTTGCCCGGCGTCGGAGCCTGGGCGATGACGGTCCAGTCCCCGGGAACCGGGTCGATCCCGGGCGGGTCGGACACCACCGTTCCGAGCGTGAACCCGTCCGCGGTCAGGGCTGTGGTTGCCTCGTCCACGGTGACGCAGCCGTAGTCACCCACGTTGATCGGCGCCGGGGTTGGCGTCGGGGTGGGCGGGGGCGTGGGCGTGGGGGTCGGCGGCGGTGTGGGGCTTGGCGTGGGGCTGGGCGTTGGGCTGGGTGTGGGCTCGGGGCCCTTGGACAATGTGTAGTCCACGGGCGTCCCGGGCGCGACGATGATCCCGGCCGCCGGGCTCTGCGAGACCACGAGGCCGACTGCCACCGCCGCGGAGAAGTCCTCGGTCTTCGCGCCTACAGTCAGGCCCTCGCCCACGATGACCTGGAGCGCCTCGTTCTCCGTCATGTCGCGGATGTCGGGGACGGCGACCGCCACCTTGCCGCGGGACACGATGACGGCGACCTCACTGCCGGCGAGGACGGTCTCGCCCACCGCCGGGTCCTGGCTGAGGATGATCTCGGGCTCGATGTCCGTCCGTTCCTCCGTCCCGGCGATCACGATCACGACGCCGAGCTCGTTGGCCGCCGTCTCGGCGTCGGTCAGCGTCATGTCGACGAAGGTGGGCAGGACTACCTCGGCCCCCGACGCGGACGGGCTGGGCGTGGCATCGCCGCCGCCGCCCGTGAGCATCCGGAAGATCAGGAAGCCGACGATCACCAGGATCCCGATCCCCAGGAGGCCGGCAACCCAGGCCCACGGCCCGGCGCCGCCGTCATCATCGTCGTCGCCGTCGGGCGACGGCGGCGGCGGCGGCGTTCCGCTCGTGGTGACAGGGCTGGCCGGTGGCGCCTGGCGCGCGTATGCGTCGGGCGGATAGGGAACCTGGTTCGGACGGGCCTGGGCGCTCGCGACCGTGCGTGCGGCTCCGACCGCGGCCGCACCGGCCACGGCACCGGCGGCGCCGGCACCGGCGGCGCCGGCGGCCACGACACCGGCGGCGGCGACACCCGGGCCCGCCGCGGCAGGATCCGCCAGCCATCCCTCCAGGGCGCTGGCCATGGCGGCAGCCGACGCGTACCGTTCGGCCGGATCGAGCGCCATCGCCCGCCCGACAACCTGGTCGAGCGCGCCGGGGACGCCGCTGCGCAACGCCGAGGGCGGAGGCGGCGTGGTGGTCAGGCGGGCGAGGGCCACCGCGGCGGCGCCGTCACCGGAGAACGGGCGCTGGCCGGTCAGGCACTCGTACAGGACGATCCCGAGCGCGTAGATGTCGGAGGCAACGGTCGCAGGCTCGCCACGGGCCTGCTCGGGGCTGAAGTAGTGGACGGAGCCCATCGTGACTCCGGGCAGCGTCACCTGCGACTCCGCGAGGGCGCGGGCGATCCCGAAGTCGGCGACCTTCACCCGGCCGTCCCGGCCGACGAGGATGTTGGACGGCTTGACGTCCCGGTGGACGATCCCGCGCACGTGCGCCGCGTGGAGAGCCTTCGCCACCTCGGCCGAGACGCGGGAGGCCTGACGCGGCGGAAGGGGGCCGTTCTCCTGGAGGATGGACGCCAGGTCCTGGCCGTCGATCAGCTCCATCACGATGTACGGGTCGGACTCCTCCTCCCCGAAATCGAACACCGCGACGATGTTGGGGTGGCTCAGCGAAGCGGCAGAGCGTGCCTCGTCCCGGAACCGGGCGAGGAAGTCCGGGTCGCGCCCGAACTCCGGGCGCAGCAACTTGACCGCGACGTCGCGATCCAGCTGGGCATCGCGCGCACGGTAGATCGTCGCCATACCGCCCTGTCCGAGCAGCTCCACCAGGCGATAGCGGCCGCCAAGCACGCTCCCGATCTCGGTCACCGTCTGTCCAGCTCCCCTCTGTGCCGCGCGTGGGATGCGGCGGCCGGTCGAATCCTACCGCACGAGCTCTCCGGGTCGTCCGGCCCGTCAGATCTCGAGCGAGCGGAGGTAGTCGCGGAACTCGCTCCCGAACTCCGGCCTGGCCAGCGCGAGCTCGACGGACGCGCGGAGCCAGCCCATGGTGGTGCCGGCATCGTAACGCTGGCCCTCGAACGCGTAGCCGAAGACGCCCTGCTCCTCCATCAGTGCCTGGATGGCGTCGGTCAGCTGGATCTCGCCCCCGGCCCCGCGCTGCGTCTGCTCGAGCTTCTCGAAGATCTTGGGGGTCAGGACGTAGCGGCCGATCACGGCCAGGTTCGACGGCGCCGTGCCCGGCTCGGGCTTCTCCACGATGTCCGTCAGGCGGTATGTCCGGTCCTGGTCGTGACCGGTCTCGACGCGGTCCCCGGCGATGACGCCGTAGCGGCTCGTCTCCTCCGCGGAAACCTCGGCCACTGCCACCACGGATCCGTGGTGCTGGTGGTACGCGTGGATCAGCTGGCCGATCACCGGGCGGTCCGCGATCAGGACATCGTCCGGGAGGATCACCGCGAACGGCTCGTGGCCGATCAGGTCCTTCGCCATCAGCACCGCGTGGCCCAGGCCCAGCTGCTCCTTCTGGCGCACGTAGGCGATCTGCGCGAGGTCGCTGATGTGCCGCACCTGTCGCAGCTTCTCGATGTCGCCCTTCTCCTCGAGGAGGTGCTCCAGCTCGAAGTTGAGGTCGAAGTGGTCCTCGATCGCCCGCTTCTGGCTGGAGGTCACGATGATGACCTGCTCGACGCCGGCCGCGACCGCCTCCTCGACGGCGTACTGGATCACGGGCTTGTCGACGAGGGGGAGCATCTCCTTCGGCTGCGCCTTGGTGGCGGGCAGGAAGCGGGTGCCCCAGCCGGCGGCGGGGAAGACAGCCTTACGGACGCGCATCGAACCTCTCGAACAGGTGGTGGGGCGGATACCAGTATACCGGGCCCCCTTGCGACGCCCCCGCGGGCCGGCCGCCCGGCGGCCAGTCCGATCGCCCGGTCAGGCGCTCTGCGCGATCCGGGCGGCCAGGCCGGCGACGTGATCCGCGAACACCTTCGGCCGGTCCAGGTTGGACAGGTGCATCGCCCGGGGGATCGCGACGTGCCGACCGTTGCGGCACGACGCCGCCCAGTACTCGCCCTGCGGTCCGAACACCGGGTCGAGCGCGCCGTTGATGATGAGGACGGGCGTCCACAGGCGCGCCAGGCGGTCCAGGTAGCGGCGGCCGAGCAGCGCCCGGGCCGCAGCCGCACCGCCGGCGGCCCAGAAGCCGCCCCGCACGATGGGCTCGGCCACGCCGCGCCGGTAGCGAAGCTGGAAGAACGCCGTGTTCGCCATCTGCAGGGCGCGGTTCGGTGCTCGCTCGAGGACGACGGCGAGGATGCGGAACGGCCAGGCCATCGGCCCGAATGCCTCCGCGGAGCAGCCCGCGAGGGCGAGCCCCGCGACCAGGTCCGGGTGTGCCTCTGCCGTGTCGATCGCCACGTAGCCGCCGAGCGACAGACCGACGAGGATCGCCCGGCCGGACGGGATCTCGGCCTCGATGGCGGCCCGGACGACGTCGACCGCCCCGTCGATGGTGAACGGCTCCCCGGCCAGTGCACCGTGACCCGGCAGGTCCACGGCCACGCACCTGAACCGCCCGGCGAGCCACCGCGCCTGCGGCCACCACTGGGACCTGGTGAGGCGCGTGCTGTGGATGAATACGATGCCCGGCGCCTCGGCAGGGCCTACGGCCGTCCACGGCACCCGGATCCGCGAGGGGGTGGCCGCCACGGCGGTGCCCAGGAGAACGTCGTCCATCACGAAGAGCATAGCCGCCTCGTTCGACCACAGTCCAAATACGGCCGAGTGGACCCAACGGGACCCTGCGCAATCGCCTCAGGACCTGGGCGCCCCCTGGACCTCCGCCTCGGCCAGGCGCGCGTCCCGGCGGCGGGAGCGCTCGCGCCGTCGCGTCGCCAGCCGGATGTCCGTGAACGGGATGCGAACCTCGCGGAAGACCTCGGACGAGACGAGGAAGCCCGCGAACAGGAACACCACGCCGAAGAACTTGCCCCAGGAGGACAGCTCCGTGGACCCGGCCCGGTTGAGCGAGTCGGCGATCGCGGGGAACATGCCGCCGATGGCGATCAGGATCGTGGCGGGCACACGCGAGTGGAGACGCCCAGCCATCAGGTCACGGGCCGCACCGGGCAGCGACGCAACGAGGTTGACCGGGATGGCCACGACCGCGATGCACAGGTTGAACAGGAACTCGTCACCAGGCTGGTTGGGGTCGAGCGAGTAGGGCAGAACGCGCCGCTTGGGCATGAACATGTAGGCGGAGAAGACTGCACCGAGGATCAGCGAGCCGGCCCCGGTGATGTTCATCACGGGGGTCAGGAGCCGCATGTAGCCCGGCATCGCCTCGCCCACCGGCTGGCCCGTGGCAGGGCTCAGCGCATAGCCGGGTGCCGGAAGCGGTGGCGTTGCCGCCATGAGGACCAGCGAAGCGATGGTGACCCCGACGATCGCAACCGCGGCGAACTGGGGCCAGCGCTCGTTCCCGAAGTAGGTCTCCACCCCGATCGCCAGGGCGAGGATCACCGCCCCGATGAGGTACAGGAGGGGGAGTGGACCCGCGCCTGCATAGCTCGGGCTGTTCCGGATCATGAGCGCGATCAGGCCCGAGAACAGGAGCAGCGCGGCGTAGGTGTAGCCGAACCTGGTCCGGCCCAGCAGGAAGGCGGTCCCGAGACCGAGCCACGCGGCGGTCCACACGGCGCCGGTCAGGTACCAGACTCGGTAGACGGTCTCGTTCCAGCCGGCCGTGGCGGCCACCGCCTCCGCGCCGGCGCCGATGCCGTACCAGAGCATGCCCAGCGCCCAGACAAGCTGGAACCCGTGCCGCCGCTCGCGCCACTGGTCCACCAGCATGACGGCGAACAGGAGCGCGAGCAACGAGGTCAGGGCAGGGAGGAATGCGGTCATCGCCGGTCAGGTCGTGCCGCGAGCGCCGGACGAGCGTGCCGCGGATGGCGCCGCGGGGCCGGGGCGGTCACCACCCGCTTCCGGTGACTCGCCGAGCCGCCCCTCCGCCTCGGTCATCTCCCGGCCCGCCACCTCGTGGGCCGCCACGAAGGCGAGCAGCAGCCGGTCGAGGAGGCCGGTCGAGGTCTCGTAGAGGTCCACCACGCGAGACCCGTCCACGCCACGCCTGCGGGCGACGACGCGCAGCTCGGCCAGGAACGGCCGCCGCGCGGACACGAACATCGAGACCCCGTCCCCGAGCGGCACGCCGTTCAGGGCGAGGCGCTCGCCGAGGTGGGCGGCGAGGTTCACGGCGTCACGCTCAGCCATGGCCCGACCGGGGCCGGACTCGTCGATGTGCCGCACGAGCGCGTCCACCAGCAGTCGCCCCATCTCGCGGAACGAGTCCCGCTCCGACGCTGGCACCTGGGTCCGCGGGTCCGGTGTCAGGCCATGGCGCTCGCCGTAACGGCGGCGGTAGGCGGCACTCAGGCGGTCGGGGCTGGCACCGAGACCCGCCAGCGAACCGGCGGGGCCCGTGCGGCGGGCGGCGATCAGGCGCTCGAGTGCCCGACGCTCGAACCGCCGGTGACCACCCGGTGTCGTGAAGGCCGGCACGCGTCCCTCATCGGCCCAGCGCCGGAGGGTGTCCGGATCGACTCCCAGGAGGCGGCTCGCCTCGCCGAGCGCGAGTCGGTCTGGCTGGGGCCGTCCACCGGGTGACCGCTGATCGGGCACGTGTCCTCCGTGTCGGGACCCCGGCCGGGGATCAGGGGACGACTAACCTAGGTAAAACTAGGTCGAGTCTACTGGCCGGAGGGGGCGAGTCTAGGACGGCGCGTGAAGGGCGTCAAACGTGCCGCCCAGGGCTTGTCCGGCACCGCTCCGGGCTCGTCGATCGCGGCCGCGCACCTCGACTCAGGCGGGGACGAACTCGTGGTCGTCGCGGTGGATGCCGTCGCACAGGCCCCACGTCGGAGGCTCCGTGGGGAGAGCCACGGGGCGCATGATCTCGCGGACCTCGCCCCGTCGGCAGTACAGGTAGCCCCGCTCCGACATCCAGCGCCGCACGCATGCGGGATCCGAGTGGAACTGGTGGGGCCCCGGGTTGACCGGCGACGTCTCCGTCCAGCCGACGGCCACCTCGGGGGCAACGATGTCGAGCAGGCTGACCCGCCACGGCGTCCCCGGGATCACGTCCCGGCACCCGTCACAGCGGATTGCGACGGTGTCGTTGACGATGGTGCGGATCGTCACGCCCATGATCTCCATCGCCCGGAGGATAGCAGGGCACCACGGTGCCGGACGGCCCGGCAGCGTGACTCAGGGGACGATCCCGGGGGCCAGCCGACGGCTCATGGAGACGGTGACCGGCACGGCGTGCCGGGCCCAGAAGCGCGCGGCCTCGCCGTTCGCCGACTCGTGGTCGACCGCCCATCGGACGTAGCCCGCCTCGTGGGCCCATTCGACGGCCGCGGCCAGCAGGTGCGAGCCCACCTCGAGACGCCGGACCTCCGGCCTCGTGAACGCGGCCGTCACGCTCGCCGTGGCCGGGTCACGGACGATCGTGGCCACGTCGGTGGCACACGTTCCAATGCGCAGGAACGCCACGAGTGACCCGTCACGTTCGGCGACGAAGGTGGTGCCGGACGCATCCTCGAGACGTCGGCGATGGACCTCGAGCGGCGATGCGGCGCCGAGCCGGAGGAAGACGGGCGACGATTCGAGGTGGCGCCGGAGGCCGGCGTCCAGGTCCATGACGGCCGCGGCGTCGGCGGGGAGCGCAGCCCGGATTGTCACGCCGTCCGGCAGTGGACCGGCCGCGATGGGACCCAGGTCTGCCACGAGGTCCACGACGTGGTGCCCGAAGCCAAGTCGCGCGTACGTGGCCATCGCCACCTCGTCGTCTGCCCGCACGCTGACGACGTGCTCCGCGCAGGCGGCCCGGATCCAGGCGTCCGCCAGCTCCGCGTAGATGCGGACACGGAGCCGGCCCAGCGGGTCCGGGGGCGCGGCATGGCCCACGTCGGGCGTGTAGGTCCAGCGGCCACCGCGCCCGTCGAGGGTGAGGGCCGCCTGGAACGCGACCAGCACGCCATCGTCAAGCGCGGCCAGGCCCGCGCCACGGTCCGCCAGGCCGGTCAACGCCCTCGCGACATGCGCCGCGTCCGCCCAGGCCGCCGGGAGCACGGGCACCCGCGTGCGCAGGCCTGCCACCCCGGCCGCGACGAGCTCCGCCGCAGGCAGGACATGGGCGTGGCCGAAGGGAACCAGCGGCATGGGGCCAGCATGCCGCAATCGGACAGCACACGTCGGGTGGGGATGCCTCGGGCGGGTCCGGTCAGAGCAGCCAAGGGGTGCCGGCTGAGGCGGCCACCCAGGTGGTGGTACCCCCAGCCGGATTCGAACCGGCGATCTCCACCTTGAAAGGGTGGCGTCCTAGGCCTCTAGACGATGGGGGCTCCGAGCGCCGAAGGGCCGGCCGAGTGTACCAGTCAGGTCCCGCCGGACCCGCTCCAGATCATGCTCATGATCATCGCCGCCGCGAGGGACATCAGGGCCGCCAGCGCCAACAGCCCGCCGGCGAGCGCGGTGATCACGGCGGTCCCGTCACGTCCTTCGCGCCCCGCACGCACCACCGAACGGATGGACAGAACGGCCATCGCCGCGAACACCAGCCCGATCACGGCGAACCCGGTCGCCATCAGCGGCACCTGGAGCTGGTCGCGGACGACCACCGACCACACGAGGAATGCCACGCCACCCAGGAGCGCGACCAGGAGCATCACGCGCAGCGGCGTAATCGCGACCGGCCCGAGGTGCGGCCCGCGGCGCGACACCTGGGATTGCCGCTCCTGCCGGGTCCGACCGCTCATGGCCACGAGCGTAGCAGGGAGGGCGCGCGACCGGGCATGGTCAATCCGGCGGAGCCTGGCCGCCGCGCCACCGGTGATAGACCGCCACGTTCCAGGACAGGCGGGGCCGGCTGAGGCCGGCTGCCACCGCCGCACCGCGATCGCCGAACGCCTCCAGCGTCTCTCGGGCATGGTCGAGCGAGGAAAAGGTCCAGAAGCAGTGCACCACCCGGATCTTGAAGCCAGCGTCCCTGAGGAAGGGGCCCTCGCGCCTGCTCCAGGAGCGGAACTCGGGCGCATCCGGATCACGCAGCGCGGCGATGTCGTCACGGCCGTAGTCGTGAACCACCAGCAGGCGTCCCGCCGGCCGGAGCACGCGGTCGGCCTCGGCGAGACTCGCGGCGTCCACGCCGCGGAAGCCGGTCCAGAGGGCGACCACCGCGTCCTGCGAGCCGTCCGCCACACCGAGATCCAGCGGCCAATCGGCCGCCACAGCCCGCGGATCCGCGCCTGCAGCGCGAAGGCGCTCCGCCCACGACGTGCCCGGCACCTCGATCATGACCACGTCACGGCCGGCCAGTGGCCCGAGGGACTCGAGGGCGCGTGGGATCTTGGCTTCGATGTCCATGACATCACCAAGCCGATCGGAAAGGGACGCGACGCTCGCGAACGGTAGGTCTGACACGGGCCGCGAGCATATCAACACACCGGCACCCGCATGTTGCCGCCCGGTTACCGGGCGGATGGCTCTCCGGGGACTGGGATGCTCGCGGGCCACGGGCCCGTGCCGGCCCCCCGGTCAGCGGGCGCGCAGGATCCGGGCACCACGCGCCGGCAGGTCGAGCAGGACCGTCCCGCCGGACACGGTCACCGGGCTCCCCGGACTCCATGCCCAACCGTCCGGCGAGACCGGCTGCAAGGTTCGACCATCCAGTGCGGGCAAGGAGATCTCCAGGCGGGCCTGCTCCTCGCCCGCGTTGATGCCGATCACGAACGCCCTCGTCGCGTCGGACATGGTGTAGGCGGCGGCCTGGCCGTTGGAGCCGACGGCGGCGAAGGCACCGTCATGCAGCACCGGGTTGGCGTGGCGCAGCGCGATCAGGCCGCGCGTGAAGGCGCGCAGGTCGAGGTCCCACTCGCCATCGTCCACCGGGAACGCCCGCCGGCACTCGGGATCGTGGCCCCCGCTCATGCCGATCTCGTCGCCGTAGTAGATGCACGGGGCCCCGGTGAGCGTCATCTGGATGAGCGTCGCCATGCGGACCGCGTCCAGGTCGCCCGCGCAGATCGTGAGGATGCGGGGCATGTCATGACTGCCCAGCAGGTTGAGCTGGACGGCGATGATCTCGGGATCGTAGACCGTCAGCTGGTGCTCGACACGCCGCAGGAAGCCCGCGCCATCCTCCTCGCGGACGCCCTGCCTGACATCGCCGTGCTGGTCGATGGCGTGCTGGTCGCGGTGTGAGCCCGCAGCGAAGGAGAGGGCGGCAAACCCCAGCGGGTAGTTCATGTACGCGTCGAACTGGTCGCCCTGGAGCCACCGGTGGTCCTCGACCCACACCTCCGCCACGATGTAGGCCTCGGGCTTGACGGCCTTGACCCGGCGCCGGAACTCCCGCCAGAAGTCGTCGTCGTCGATCTCCGCGGCGACGTCGAGGCGCCACCCGTCTGCGCCGAACCGGATCCAGTGCTCCGCGACCGACATCAGGTACTCGCGGACGTGGGGGTTGTCGGTGTTCAGCTTCGGGAGCGCGGGGAGGTTCCACCAGGCCCGGTACCCCAGCCCCGAGACGGATTCCGATCCGAAGTGGTCCGACCCGCCGGCCTGCTCGAGGGCATGGCGGAGGCTCTCATCCGGATACGCGCGCAGCGAGCGGCCCGCGGCCAACGCCTCACGGTCCACGTGGAACCAGTCGAGATACGGGGAGCCGAGGCCGCACTCCAGGACGTGGTTGAACGGCCAGAAGCCACGGCTAGCGTGGTTGAAGACGCCGTCGATGATCACGCGCATGCTGCGCGCATGCGCCTCGTCCAGCAGGTGCCGGAATGCCGCGTCACCGCCCAGCAGCGGGTCCACCGCGAAGTAGTCGTACGTGTGGTAGCGGTGGTTGGAGGCCGAGGCGAAGATCGGGTTGAGGTAGATCGCGGTGATCCCCAGGTCGGCCAGGTAGTCGAGCCGGTCGGCCACGCCATACAGGTCGCCGCCCTTGAACCCGAAAGTCGTGGGAGGGGCATCCCACGGCTCCAGCGCTCCCGGAGCCTGAACGCGCCCGCTGCGGGCGAACCTGTCCGGGAACACCTGGTAGAACACGGCGCCCTTGACCCAGTCGGGGGTGTCGATCGGCACGGTAGACCTCAGGAGCAGGGGGCCCGGCGCTGCGGGCTGGGGCCATGGGATGTCAGACAGTCGATGCACCAGGAAGATTGCCACCTGCCCCGGACCCGCGACGTCCCGGGGCTGGACATCCGAACACCACGAGCATGGACGGGTCGCCGCCACACCCGGCACGGCGGTGGCCGGCTGGTGGCATGATCGGGGCATGCTCCGCCAGTTCCGCGTGATGCCCGGTGGCGTCCGCGTCTTCCTCGGCTACGCCTTCCTCGTGCTGGGCCTCATCGGCCTGTCGCTCCGCTGGGTGGTGGACCAGTCGATCAGCGCGCCGCTCTCCCTGCCCGGCGTGGTCGTGATGATCCTGCTGGCGTACACCATCTTCACCACGACGCTCGTCCTGCAGCGCAAGGAGGCCGGACGTCCCCTCGCACTAGGCCTGTCCACGCTCACGATCCCCGCCATCCCCCTCGCCCTGCTCGCGGCGCAACCGATCGCGGCGGTCGTCGTGGCGGCGCTCGCAGCGCTGCTGTTCTTCGGGCTCACCCGGCCCGAGGTGCGAACCTGGCTGAGCGAGCCCTGAAAGGGCGCTGGGCCGCTGGTCCGCTGGTCCGCAGGGCCGCTGGTCCGCTGGTCCGCTGGGAGGACCATCTGGCGAGCGCGTTCGCTGTTCTGTCCGCCGATAGCGGGCAGCAAGAGGTTCGGTGACGGCCCGTTGGCGGTTCGGATCGCGTTGAGGCCGCGTGGCGGACCAACCGACGATCGCGTTCGCTGAATGGTCCGCCACGCGGACAGACAACGGGGCCCGCGGGTGAGAGCCATCCCTGATGCCTGCGGGACCGCGGCCCGACCCGCCGCCCGCACTCGCGCGCTCCATGACGGGTGGCGCTACCCTTCGCGCAGCATCGCGGACCCCTCGCGACGCGGCGGCGACCGGCCCGGCCGGTACCGCCGACCCCCACCCCGGAGCAGCCACGTGAGCGACGCCAGCCAGACGCCCGGCCAGGACGCGGGCCCCGCAGTCGAGCAGGGCGGGCAATCCCGATCCAGGAGCACCGCGCCCACCGGCACCCGGCGCGCGGGCCGACGTGACACGCCACGCCCGCGCCAGGCCCAGAAGACGACGCTCCAGCGCCTCCGGACACCGGTCCTGGCCCTGGTCGTGATCGCGGTCGTCGTGGGCGTGAGTGCCTACGCGCTCACCAGCGCGGCGGCCCCCGCCTATGCCTGCACCTCCATCGACACCGTCCAGGCCGCGGCGGACGGCCAGCTGGGCCAGGTCCAGCCGGACCAGGGCACCGGCCACGTCCAGGCCGGCGACAGGGTGACCTACCAGGTCTGCCCCCCGGCGTCGGGCAAGCACGTCAACAAGACCGGCTACGGGCCGCTCGAGCCCAAGGTCTACGGACCCGACGACCAGAGCATCCCCAACGGCTGGGTCCACAACCTGGAGCACGGTGGCCTGGTCCTCCTCTACTCCTGCCAGCAGGGCGCCTGTGACGACGCCGCGACACAGGCCCTTCGGGACACGGCCGCCGGCTTCCCCAACAGTGCGATCTGCAACCTGCCGGCCGGCCTGGTGGGTCCGGTCGTCGCCCGCTTCGAGGAGCTGCCCACCAGGTTCGCGGCGCTGGTCTGGGATCGCGTGATCTACCTCGACACCCTCGACCCCGCTGCGATCTATGACTTCTACCTGCGCTACGGCGAGCGGGTCTCGGACGGCCGCTGGGTCGCTCCGCCCGAGCCGCAGTGCGCCGTCCCGTCCCCGAGCGCGCCGGTCGGCGCGTCCGCGGCGCCCAGCCCGACCCCCTAGCCCACGGAGCCCCGATGCGCTTGTACGCCTATTTCGACCGGTTCGGCTGCCAGCGATTCGGCGTGCTGGTCGACGGGCAACTGGTCACCGGGTCCCAGCTCGAGAAGCGTGGCCGCCTGGAGCGGGGCAGCTCGCACATGGGCGTCCTATTCGAGCTCCAGACCAGGGACCACGGCCTGCGCAGGGTCCGGCGTGCAGTCGAGCGGGCCACGAGGCGCGGCGCTCCGACCCTCGACCTGGAAGCCCGCCGACCGGCGCCGGTCCTCGATCCGTTCGCGACCGGCAAGATCGTCTGCGTCGGCCTCAACTACGGCGATCACGCACGCGAGGGCGGGCGCGGGGTCCCCGACCGCCCGATGCTGTTTGCCAAGTTCCCCAACGCGGTCATCGGTGACGGCGACGCGATCGTGCGCCCCGAGGGCACCCGCGCGCTCGATCTCGAGGTGGAGCTCGGCGTCGTCATCGGCAGGGCAGCCAGGCGGGTGACGGAGCAGGAGGCGCTCGACCATGTCGCCGGCTACGTGGTGGTCAACGACGTGAGCGCCCGTGACTGGCAGGGCAATCCGCAGGCCCTGCGCGAGGGCGAGAAGGGTGACGGCCAGTGGCTGCGGGCGAAGGGCAGCGACACCTTCCTTCCCGTCGGACCCGTATTCGTCACCGCGGACGAGCTCGACCCGAGGGAGGGTCTCGCCCTGCGCAGCTGGCGCATCCCCGGCTCCGGCCCGGACGCGGGCACGCCCATCCCTATGCAGGGTGGAAATACGGCCGACATGCTCTATGACGTGCCCGCCCTGGTGAGCTACATCTCGCGACACATCACGCTGGAGCCCGGGGACCTGATCGCGACGGGCACACCAGCAGGCGTTGGCGTCTTCCGTGATCCGCCGGTCTTCCTCGAGCCCGGCGACCGCGTCCGGTGCGAGATCGAGGGCATCGGCGTGGTGGAGAATCCGATCGTCGACTGGACCGACGACCCCAGGCCCGCCCCCTGACCTGGGGGCGGCGCCGGGAACCGGGAAGCAGGAGCCGCACATGCTCGCTCTCGTGAAGACCGCGCCCGGCCCGGGCCTGTCGCTGGAGATCGTCCCGGACCCAGTCCCCGGGATCAACGACGTCCTCATCCGCGTGCATCGGACAGGCATCTGCGGCACCGACCTGCACATCGAGTCGTGGGACCCCTGGGCGGCCCGATCGATCGAGCCGCCGCTGATCGTCGGCCATGAGTTCGTGGGGGAGATCGCCGAGGTTGGCTCTAACGTCGTGGACTTCCACCCCGGCGACATCGTCAGCGGTGAGGGTCATGTGACCTGCGGCCGGTGCCGCCACTGCCTCGCCGGCCGCCGCCACCTGTGCGCCAACACCGTGGGCCTAGGCGTCGGCCGCGCCGGCGCCTTCGCGGAGTACGTCGTGCTGCCGATGACCAACGTCTGGCACCACTGGCCGGGCATCGAGGAGGAGGTCGCCGCCATCTTCGATCCCTTTGGCAACGCCGTGCACACGGCCCTCGCGTTCCCGGTGCTGGGCGAGGACGTGCTGATCACCGGGGCCGGCCCGATCGGCCTGATGGCCACGGCGGTCGTCCGCCATGCCGGCGCCCGGTTCGTGGTCGTCTCGGAGCCCAACGCGGTCCGTCGTGAGCTCGCCACCCGCATGGGCGCCACCATTGCGGTCGACCCGGGGGCGCAGGACCTCGCGGACGTCCAGCGCGAGCTGGGAATGGTGGAGGGCTTCGACGTCGCGCTCGAGATGTCCGGTGCCGCCGCCGCCATCCGGACGGCGATGGACAATATGGCCCACGGCGGCTCCATCGCCATCCTGGGGATCCCCACCCAGGACATCAGCCTCGACGTCAACGAGATCGTGTTCAAGCTGCTCACGATCCGGGGCATCTACGGCCGCGAGATGTACGAGACCTGGTACAAGATGACCGTGATGGTCCAGTCGGGGCTCGACATCACGCCCGCGATCACCCACCGCTTCGGGTTCCGGGAGTTCGAGACGGCGTTCGAGACGGCCCGATCTGGCGACGCCGGCAAGGTGATCATGGACTGGACGGTCTAGGCCGTGGCGCAGGAGACCCCCATGGGCTCGGCAAGCACCCCCAACCCGCTCGCGTTCCTGGACGACGAGCTGGCCGCCCTCCGCGAGCGCCACCTGTACCGGCCGCTGCGGGTCATGAGCAGCGCCCAGGGGCCGATCGTGTCGCTCGACGACCGACGCGTCATCAGCCTGTCCTCGAACGACTACCTGGGCCTGTCCCACCACCCGCGCATGAAGCGCGCGGCGATGGCGGCGGTCGAGCGCTACGGCGCGGGCTCCGGGGCCGTGCGCACGATCGCCGGCACGATGGTCCTCCACGAGGCTCTCGAGGCGGACCTCGCGGCGTTCAAGCACACCGCTGCGGTCCTCACCTTTCAGTCCGGCTTCAGCGCCAACACCGGCGTGCTCCCCACCATCACGGGCGAGACCGACCTGATCGTGTCGGACGAGCTCAACCACGCCAGCATCATCGACGGCATGCGCCTCTCGAAGGCGCCCCGCAAGGTCTACCGGCACGCGGACATCGACTCGCTGCGCCAGGTCCTTGCCGAGGCCACCGAGCAGGGGCGGGATGGGCAGGGGGCGCCCTACCGGCTGATTCTCGTCGTGACCGACGGGGTGTTCAGCATGGACGGTGACATCGCACCGCTGCCGGGGATCGTGGACGTGGCCGAGGCCTTTGGCGCCGCCGTCATGGTGGACGACGCCCACGCCTCTGGCGTGCTCGGGACCGACGGCCGCGGGTCCGTGAACCACTTCGGGCTGGACGGCCGCGTCGCGATCCAGGTCGGCACGCTGTCGAAGGCGGTGGGGGTCCTCGGCGGCTACGTTGCCGGCACCCAGGCGCTGCGTGACATCCTGGTCCAGCGTGCGCGGCCGTTCCTGTTCTCCACGAGCCATCCGCCGGCGGTTGCCGCCGCCTGCCGCGAGGCCATCGCCATCATGCAGGAGGAGCCGGAGCTGCTCGCTCGCCTGTGGGCGAACACCCGCCGGTTCAAGGCCGAGCTCGCGCGGCTGGGCTTCGACATCGGCGGCAGCGAGACCCCGATCACGCCCGTCATGCTCGGCGACGCCGAGACGACGATCCGCTTCTCGGACCGCCTGTTCGAGGAAGGGGTGTTCGGCACCTCGGTGGTGTTCCCCACCGTCGCCCTGGACCGGTCGCGGATCAGGACGATCGTGACCGCCGCCCACACGGACGCCATGCTCGACCAGGCCGTGGCGGCCTTCGACCGCGTGGGCCGCGAGCTGGGCGTGACTGCAGGGTGAGCCGTACCTCGCTCGGCACGCCCGACCCGGCCGACACGCGTCCCCGCGCAGACATCGAGCACGACGTCTGGAAGGCCGGCATGGCGGCCGGCCTCGGCGACGCGCGGGACCTCCCCCTCGACTCCCACATGCACACGGTCCGCTCGCCGGATGCGAACGCGATGCTGGAGGCGTACTGCCTCCTCGCCGCCGAGCGCGGGATCCCGGAGCTGGCCATCACTGACCACGTGGACTTCGACCCGACCATGCCCGCCTACGGGTTCGCCTCGTTCACGGACCGCGAGCGCGACGTGCGGGAGGCGGCCGAACGCTGGGCGCCCCACGGCCTGGCGATCCGGTTCGGCGTGGAGGTCACCTACGAGCGCCGCCTCGAAGAGGACATCCGCGGCTGGCTGCGACGCCATCCCCACGACTACGTGATCGGCAGCGTGCATGTCAGCGCCGTGTCGCCGTACAAGGCGTCCAACGTTGCCTCGTTCACGGCCGGACGTTCCCTCTCGGACATCGTGGCGCCCTACTTCGACGAGGTGATCGGCGCCGCTCGATCCGGCCTGTTCGACACCATCGGCCACATGGACTTCGTCAAGCGCTACCTCGTGCCGCACGTGATGCCCGCCCAGCTGGCCGCGGCGCCGGAGCTCTATGAGCCGGTCCTGGCCGCGCTCGTCGAGACCGGCACGGCCCTGGAGGTCAACGCCTCCGGCCTGCGCCAGCTGCCGCGCGAGACATATCCGTCCGCCGCGATCGTTGCCCGCTATCGCGAGCTCGGCGGACGGCACGTGACCGTCGGATCGGACGCCCACCGGGTGGAGTGGTTCGGCTACGGCCTCGCCGCTGCGTACCGCCAGGTCTCGAGCGCCGGATTCCAGGCCCTGACGTTCCGGCGCGGGGGAGCACGCGTCGCCGTTCCCGTGCCGCGGGATGTCGCCGGTCCCGGACGGGTACGCTCCAGCCGGTGAGGTGCCCCCGATGCGACTGACGGTGCTGGGCGCCGGTCCCGCGTACACCGATCGTGATGGCGCCTCGGGCGCCTGCTACCTCGTCGAGCACGATGGGACGCACGTGCTGCTGGACCTGGGGCAGGGGTCCTTCACACGGGTCTTCCCGCACGTCCGACCCGAGGATCTCGACACCGTCGTGGTCAGCCACCTGCACCCCGATCACTTCATCGACCTCGTGCCCCTCCGGCACTACCTGCGCTACGAGTTCCAGCCCGGGCGACGCATGCGCGTGCTCGGTCCGTCGGCCCTGACCGGACGCCTGGACGCGCTGCATGCCCAGCCGGGGTTCACGGCCGAGTCGCTGGACGCCGCCACCCTCGGCGAGACGGCACACCACGCGGGGGCGCTGGGGATCCAAGGCAGGCTGGTCGCGCACACGGACGAGAGCTACGCCATCCGGGTGATCGTGGTGGACGGGCAGGGACCCGGCCTGGTCTACAGCGGCGACTGCGGACGGCCCGAGGACATCGCGCCGCTTGTGCGTCCGGGCGACACGCTCCTGTGCGAGGTCTCGTTCGGGCCGGGGCCGATCCCGCGTGGCGTGCTCCACCTCGACGGCCCGGCGGTCGGACGGCTCGCCGCGGCGACCGGCGCGGGCCGGGTCCTCCTCACCCACCTCCAGATGGGCCACGACCCCGAGGAGACGGTCGCCTCGTGCCGCGCCGCGTATGACGGTCCAGTCGAGATGGTGTGGCCGGGGACGCGCCTGCAGCTCTGAACCACGCGGGTGGGCTCAGAGCTGCACCGGGTGCCGTGTCCGACGTGAGATGGCGGACGGGACGCACTCAGGCGCGTGCGTCCCGTCCGGGTCTCGGGGACCCTGGTTCGGTTCCGGCAGGCCTGCCGCGTGTCCAGGATGACCCGGGACGAGCGGCAGGCGCAGCCGCCTCGGGCTACCCGCGGCGGCGCTGCCGCCGGACCCGCGCCGGGTTGGGAGTCAGGACCCCCAGCACCGCCACGAGGCCGGTGATCGCAAACAGGATGAGGGGGAGGCCGCCGCCGGTCGTCTGACCCGGCTCGCGGGTCAGGGTGTCGGTGGCGGGCGGCGTGGGCTTTGGGGTGACCTTCGGTGTTCCCGTCGCATCTTCCACCGCTGCCGTGTTCACGACCGACTTGGCGGTGCAATCGTCGCCGACGCACGGTCCCTCGGTGATGACGGCGACGTTCGTATAGCTGCCGGTGACAATCCCGACGGCAATGGTGGCCGTGTACGAGATGGCGCTGCCATCGGTCACGTCAGCCAGGCTCCAGGTGATGACCTGGCCCACGATCGAGACGGGCGCGACGCTGAAGTCACGGGGATCCACGACCTCTGCGGGCAGGGTATCGGTCACGACCAGGCTTGCGACCGGACCGTTCTGGACCGCGAAGGTGAGGGTGTAGCCGACGCTGGCGCCCTCGGTCAGTGGCTTCGCGGCGTTGTTGGACTTGGCGATGGCCACGCGCCAGACGGGGACGACCGAGGTGTCGGAGCAGTCCTCGACACACGGACCATCGGTGATCGTGGCGGTGTTGACGTAGCTGCCCCCCTGCGTCGCCGCGTCGATCACGACGTCGTAGGTCAGGGTCCTGCCGTCATCCACGCTGGCGAGGGCCCAGGTGATCGTCCGGGTCGGCGGGTCATAGACGCCGCCGTCCGAGATGGCGGACGGGGTCCCGAAGTCCGCAGGAAGGACATCCTCGACCGCCATCGTCGCGATGGGGCCGTTGATCACGCTGAGGGTGAGCTCGTAGCCGATGGTGTCGCCCGGCGCCTGCTTGCCCTCGGCGTCGTTGGTCTTGGCGATCGAGACGAAGGGGCACAGGACGGTGATCGAGGCGTCGTCCTCATTGTTGCCGATGGCACCCGCAACCTCGTTCGCTGCCGAGACGGCCGCGACATTGGGCAGGTCACCGCAGTTGGCGGCCACGGTGGGGCCGCTGAGCCTGACCGTGAACGGTTCGTCGGCCTTGGCCAGCGTGCCGACCTGGCAGGTCAGCATGCCCTCGACGATCGCGCAGCCCTGGTTGTCCACAGTCCATGCCACGCCGGCCGGAAGCTGGTCGGTGATCACGACGTCGTAGGCCGTGCCGGGGCCGAGGTTCCAGGCGGAGATGGTGTAGGAGGCGGTCTGGCCGGCAAGGATCGGGCTGTTGGCAGCCGTCTTGCGGATCGTCACGTCGGGGCATTCGACCACGAGCGACGAGTCATCGGAGCCCGAGCCGCCCTGGTAGGTGAGCTCGGCGAGGTTGGGAATGGTTGAGCAGCTCGCAGTCGTCGTGCCACTCACGATCCTGACCTTGACGCTCGTACCGCCGGCCAGGGTGACCGGGCCGAGCTCGAGGGTGCCGTTGTCGATGGACCAGGCACCGGTGGTGTTGGCGGCGTCGATCGACCAGCTGATCCCGGCGGTAGCCGGCAGCGAGTCGCCGACAGTCACGCCGTACGCGTTGCCGGCACCCGTGTTGGTGACTTCGATGTCGAACGAGACCTGGTCACCGGCCGAGACCACGGGGGTGACCGTGGATTTTGTGATCACGATCCGGGGGCAGTCCACGAGAACCGTGGCGCCATCCGTGTTGTTGCCGAGCGCCGAGCCGGGCTCGTTGGAGGCGGATGTCGTGGCGCTGTTGGGGAGCGAGCCGCAGGATCCTGCGGTGGTCTCACCGGAAACGGTGACCGTCCGGCTGCTGCCCGGGAGGAGCGTGCCGAGGTCGCACCAGAGGACGCCGTCCGTGATCGAGCAGGCGTCGCTTGCCGCGCTCCAGGTCACGCCCGCCGGGAGCGTATCGGTCAGGGTGACGGCGTAGGCCTTGCCCGCACCGACGTTCTCGACCTTGATCGTGTAGCCGGCGATGTCGCCCGCGCTGATCGGGCTGTTGTCCGCGTCTTTGGTGACCTTGAGATCAGGGCACTCGACAGTGACGGACGCGGTCGACTGGTTGTTGGCGTAGCTGCTGGCCCGCTCGTTGGATGCGAACGCGGCAGCGGTGTTGGTCAGCGTGCCGCAGACCGCGGCGGACGTGACGCCCGAGACGTGGACCGTCGCGCTGGCGCCCGCGGCGAGGGTTCCGAGGTCGCAGTTGAGGGTGCCGTCGTCCACCGAGCAGCCCACGCTGCTGGTCGTCCAGGTGACGCCGGCTGGCAGCGGGTCGGCCAGGGTGACGTCCGACGCCGCACCCGGGCCGAGGTTCTTCACCACGATCGTGAAGGCCGCGGTGTCACCGGCGCTGATGGAGCTGTCGTCGGCGGTCTTGGAGACCTCGATGTCCGGGCAGTTGACGGTGACGCTGTCGCCGTCGGTGTTGTTGCCCTTGAGCCCGACCGGCTCGTTGGTCGCGGCCACCGTCGCCGTGTTGGGCACGATGCCGCAGACCGTCGGCGTGGTGGTGCCGCTGACGCGGACCTTGGCGCTGGCGCCATTGGCCAGGTCGCCGAAATCGCAGGAGAGGACGCCATCGGTGATGGAGCAGGCGTTGCTGTCCTCGCTCCAGGCGATGCCCGTCGGCAGCGTATCGGTGAGGGTCACGTTCCGGGCGATGCCGTCGCCCACGTTGTCCGCGACGATGTCGAAGGCGATGCCGTCACCGGCATTGACCGGGGAGGCGACGGCCGTCTTGACGACGACCACGTCCGGGCACATGACCTCGGTCTGCGCCGATGCCTGGTCGGAGCCGTCGTTCGCAGCCGACGCTGTCGCCGTGTTGACCACGATGCCGCAGCTGTCGGCGGTCGTCGGCGCGGTCACGTGGACGCTGGACGATGCGCCGGCGGCCATCTGGCCGGCCGCAAAGGAGAGGATGGTGCCGTTGAGGGTCCAGCCTGCGCTCGGGTCGATGGACCAGGCGAAGGACGGGGCGAGGTTGTCGGTGGCGGTGACGTCATAGGCGATGCCGTCGCCGGCATTCTTCACGGTGACGGTGAAGCCGATCGAGTCCCCGGCGCTGACGGACTTGGCGTCCGCCGCCTTGGTGACGTCGATCTCGGCGCACTGGACGGTGATGGCGCCGCTGTCGGTGTTGTTGTCCTCGGCGCTCGTGCGCTCGTTGGTGGCCGATGCGGTGGCGGTGTTGTCGATGACGCCGCAGTTGGCCTTGGAGGTGACGGCGCTGACCGTGTAGGTCCTCGCGGCACCCGCCGCAAGGCTGCCGATGTTGCAGGTCAGCACCTGCGAGCCGGCGGCGCCGCTGATCGAGCAGTCGGCCTCGCTCTCGGCCCAGGTGAGGCCGGCGGGCAGATTATCCGTGACGGTCACGCCTGTGGCGTTGCCCGGCCCGATGTTCTCGACCTTGATGGTGAACGTCGCGGTGTCACCCGCGTTGATCGCGCCGGCGTTCGGCGACTTGCTGACCTTGATGTCCGGGCAGAGCACCGTGACGTCGGCCGACGCGGTGTCGGTGCCGTCATTCGTGGTGGTCGCGTCGCCGGTGTTGGTGACCTTGCCGCAGGTCGCCTTGGTCGTGGGGCTCGTGACGTGGGCCGTGTACTCGGTGCCCAGCGTCATCGTGACGCCATCGGCGCCGCCGAACGACAGGACGCCACCCGCAAGGGACCAGGTGCCGGTCGTGTTGGCCGCATCGAGCGACCAGTCGAGGCCGGCGTCGGTCGGCAGGGCGTCGGACACTTTGACGCCGTAGGCCGCGCCCGGACCCTTGCTCCGGATGGTCAGCGTGAAGCCGATCGGCTCACCCGCGCTGACGGAAGCGGCGTCCGCGGTCTTGACCAGGTCGACCTCGGACGGGAGGACCTGGAAGCACTCACTGGACTTGTTGGTGTGCGACGTGTCCAGGTAGTTGGACCCGGCGGCCGCGTTGAACTCGGCCCGGAAGCAGTAGTAGCCGAGTTGCGAGGGCGTGAAGGGGTCGCTGGACACACCGTCGCCGGCGTAGGACACGCTCGCGCCGACCTTCGTGCCGCCGCTCGAGCAATCGGGCTTGGTGCTGGCATCGCGGCAGACGAAGAAGGCGACCGAGCCGTCAACCGGCCCGCTGCCGCCGGTGATCGCGGCGTGATCCTCCACGGAGTCGCCCTTGTTGACCTGGGACACGGGGGCCCCGCCCTGCCGGACCTCGGTCTCGATGGTCGGGTAGGACTTGCAGGCGATCTCGCTGAAGATGTCCCTGAACAGGTTGGGCAGCTTGCTCGAGTCGACGATGTTCGCGTAGTGCGCGGCGTCATTCGGCTTTGCAAGCGCCTGCATCAGGGCGAGGTCGACCTGGCTGGCACCGCTGCCGCCCGAGCCGATGCCGATGGAGAAGACCTGGTCCGCCGAGGCCTTGAACGCGTTGGCGTTGGCCTGGGTCGGCCGCTGCGAGGTCCCGTTGCCCCAGCCCGAGCTCGGGCCGTCCGGGTTCGGGCGACCGTCCGAGATGAACACGATCACGTTGGTGACCGGGAGGCCGAAGTCGGTCCCCCGCTTGTGCGCGTTCATGTCGGCGGCGCCGCCGGCCATCCCTGCCTTGAACGGCGTGTTGCCGCTCGCCGAGAGGCCATCGATGCTGGTCGCGAGCCCACTCGCGTTCTGGGAGGCCAGCGACGACACTACGGCGTAGCCCGGGTAGCCCGACGGGCTGCCGATGGTGCCGCGGAAGGTCGTCAGGCCCACGCGGTGCCTGGCACCCGACGAGGTGGCCGGACCCGTGCCCACGCCACCATTGGCGTCGAGGTCCGCGACCAGCTGCTTGGCGGCCTGCTGCGCCCAGTAGGCGCGCGTGTGGCCGGCATTGCTGTTCTGGGCCATGGAGCCCGACTGGTCGAGAATGATCTCGACGTCGATCGGCACCAGGCCACACGCCGGATCGTCCGCCGCGAGCGACTTCGCCGGCGCGGAGATGGCCAGAGACTGCAACAGCAGTGAACACAGGAGAACCGCCGTCCAGAGGAACGCAAGGCTCTTCCGGGCGTCGGCCGGCAGTGTGGAGGGATATCCCCGAGATCTCATGGTCTTCCGACCTCCCCGATGGTAGGACGCTTGCCTGGCAATACCGCCAATGACTCCGGGCTCGAGAGCGACCGAGCCTGACCCCGATATGGGCGCTCTCCCCGCGACGACCCCGCCATGGGGATACCGTGCGAGATCTCAGACGGTACGGGTGGCGATCCGGAATAGGTACTGATCACGACTGCACCCGACCGGACCGGATTGCGCCAGCACCCAGGCGAACCCTGGGCTGGTGGTGTCGGACGGCACCACGGGTCCCATGACCCATGGCAGGGGGTCGGTCCGGTGTGCGACCGGCCTATCCGACGTCGATACCGTCACGGGGAGTCGTGCGGACGCCTGGCCGACGACGGCGCCGTTGGGCAGCACACAAGCAGTCGGCCGGGGGAACTGGTGTCCCACCCGGCCGACTCGTTCCTCTGGTTTGGCGCCTGGGCGCCGGAAGGGCGACCCTGGCGCCGGTATGCCCGACCTAGCGCTTGCGCGGCGCGCCTGCCGGCGTCAGCAGAAGGACCGACGCGAGCAGTCCGGCCATCGCAAGGAAGAGCAGCTGCAACCCGCTGCCCGACGGGCCCGAGGTTGGCGTGATGGACCCGGTGTCCGTGCTGGGTGGCGTGACCCCTGGGGTGCTGGTGGCGGCCTCGGCCGTGCCATCCGGAGTCTCGGTCGGGGCAGCCGTCGGGGCCTCGGTCGGAGTCTCGGTCGGGGCAGCCGTCGGGGCCTCGGTCGGAGTCTCGGTCGGGGCAGCCGTCGGGGCCTCGGTCGGAGCCTCAGTGGGGGCTTCGGTCGGGTCGGGCAGGGCGTAGCAGATGCTGCTCAGCACGAGGTTCGCGCCGTCGACATTGGTCGTCTCGGCAGACAGCAACGTGTCATGACCGCTGAAGACGTACCACTGCAGGGCACCATCGGAACCGTTGATCGAGTAGTTGGCGATTGGATTCGTCACGAAGGAGTCGAACGTGGCGATCAGGTCCCCGGAGTCCTGGTCAGGCTCCCCCAGCACGAAGTGCCACATCACCTCGCCCGCGGGGGGCACGTAGGAATCGGATGGGCAGTCGTAGCCCGAGGCATCCCAGCTCGTGCCCTGGTCCGCACCGCCCAGGTCGGTTGCGAGCGCGCCCGTCGGCGCGATCAGCGCTGCGCCGAGCAGGCCCACCACAGCGAGCCATCCGGCCGTCCAATTCGTCCTGGTGAGCTTCATGTTGGTCCCCTATTCCTGCCAGTGCGGCATGCTCCGCGAATCATTCCCGTCCGACGAGCTGGTCATCGGCCGCTGCCCGTGCGACACGGACAATCGTGCGGTGGGAGTCCGGGTTGTGTCCAGTACGGACTGATCGGTACGCACCCGCCATGACCACCCCCAACCACACCGCCGGTCCCGTTTCCGTTGCCCCGTGGCACCGTCGGGTCCCGTGACCATCGGCGAGACCGACGGCGGGCCATCGGCGCACGACATCGACCATGCCGGAGGCCCTGGTCCGCCGGGAATTGGCGGACGGGACGCACTCAGGCGCGTGCGTCCCGTCCGGGTCTCGGGGACCCAAGCTCAGGCGGCGGTCCCACCCCGACCGGCCGACGACCGGGCCCGGTGTGTCCCCAGGCGGTACCGCCGGCAGGGCACCCCGACGGTACTGGCCCGCATCCGGAAGAAGTACTGGGGGCAACCGCACCAGACTGGTCGGGACCGGACCAGCGACGGGGCCGGGGACGACTACCGGTGCCCCGGCGCACCGCGGTCTCCGCGTCCCTGGGCAGAGGGCCGGGCCGGGTAGGATGGCTCCGCTCCCCAGACATCCCAGGAGATCCCACGTGTCCGACCCCGCCGCCGATCCCGCTGCCGCCGCCCCCACGGCAATCCGGGCCCGGGTCCGCACCGCCGTGGAGCGCGCCTGGGCCGACGCCGTCACGACCGGGTCCCTGCCCGCCCTCGAGGACGCGACCGCGGTGCCGGCGGTAGAGGTCGAGCGCCCGGCGAACCCGGCCTTCGGCGACTTCGCAACCAACCTGGCGATGAAGCTGGCCCGCCCGCTCCGCCGCTCGCCGCTGGACATCGCCGAGGCACTGGCTGCGTCCCTGCGCGGCCATGCCGGGGAGGGACTCATCGCCTCGGCCGACGTGGCCCGGCCCGGGTTCGTCAACGTGCGCATCCTGGACGCGGCCTACGAGGGCCTGGTCGACGGGATCCTGGCGGCGCCGGCGGCATGGGGCCGGATCCCCGCGGTCAACCCGCGGCGGGTGAACGTCGAGTTCGTGTCGGCGAACCCCACGGGACCGCTCACCGTGGGCAACGCGCGCGGGGCGTTCGTGGGCGACCTGCTGTGCCGGGTCCTCGAGGCCGGCGGCCAGACCGTGACCCGCGAGTACTACTTCAACGACGCCGGGACGCAGATCGACCACCTGGGGGCGTCGGTCGTAGCCGTCAAGCGCGGTGAGCCCGTTCCCGAGGACGGTTACCGGGGGGCCTACGTGGAGACGCTCGCGCGGGAACTGCCCGATGACGTCTGGGTGGCGGCCACGGTGGACGGCGCCGACGCCGGGGTCGTGGTCGGAGGATGGGCCGCCAGACGGGTCCGCGGGATGATCGAGGGCAGCCTCGAGCGGCTCGGCGTCCACTTCGACGTCTGGAAGACCGAGGGCTCGCTGCACGACGAGGGCTGGGTGGCCCGTGCGGTGGACCGCCTGCGGGCGGCCGGGCACGTCTACGAGCAGGACGGCGCCCTGTGGTTCCGCTCCACGACGTTCGGCGACGACAAGGACCGCGTGATCTACCGCTCGGACGGGCGGCCCACCTACTTCGCGGCCGACATCGGGTACGTGACCGAGAAATTCAGCCGCGGCTTCGACCACCTCATCTACATCTGGGGTGTGGACCACCACGGGACGGTGGCCCGCAACCGCAACGCCGCCGAGGCGATGGGCTACGACCGCGAGCACTTCCAGGTCCTGCTGATCGGCTGGGTGCGGTTCGTCGCGGACGGTGTCGAGGTGTCGATGTCGAAGCGGGCCGGGACCTTCGTCACGCTGGACGACCTGCTCGATGCGGTGGGCACGGATGCGGCCCGCTGGTACTTCGCCTCGCGTGCCGCCCACGTCGAGATCGACTTCGACATCGAGCTGGCGAGGAAGCAGTCGTCGGAGAACCCTGTCTACTACGTGCAGTACGCCCACGCCCGGATCGCGTCCATCCTGCGCAAGGCCGCCGAGGCGGGGATCGCTCCTTCAACAGGCGTCAACGGCCTGCTCGCCGGCGCGCCGGAGGCGGCCCTGGCCCGTGTGGTCTCGCGCCTCCCGGAGGTGGTCGAGGATGCCGTCCTCGCCGAGGAGACGCAGGGCATCACGGCGTACGCGACCGAGCTCGCGACCCAGTTCCATGCCTTCTACCGGGACGCCCGCGTCGTAGACCCGGAGCACCCGGAACGGTCGGCGAAGCGGCTCGCGCTCGCCACGGCGACCCGGACGACGCTCGCGAACGCACTCGGCCTGCTCGGGGTCTCCGCGCCCGACTCGATGTAGCGGTTCCTGACGGCCCGTCGGCGGCCGCCGCCCCCGGGGAACGCTACCCGGCGAGGCCGAGCACGTTCGCAACCCGGCCCATCGTGCCGGCCGACTCGGCCGAGATGAGGACCA
This sequence comes from uncultured Chloroflexia bacterium, assembly GCA_963713975.1. Taxonomy (GTDB): domain Bacteria; phylum Chloroflexota; class Limnocylindria; order Limnocylindrales; family CSP1-4; genus CAIXZV01. The sequence goes on along the minus strand of OY970218.1, from coordinate 1,428,396 downwards.
CGCGGTCGTCACCCGGTCGGAGGATCGTCGGGGAACGGCCCTCGGCGGTGAGCTTGGCAATCGTCGGCGCCAGCGCGGCCGCGAACTCGTCGGCGTCAGCGGCGGTGTCCCAGGCGGTGTCGAGCACGACCGCGACCTCGCCGGCCGGGCCCTCGAGGAGGGCAACGCGATCGCCACCCCACCCGGCCGCCGCGTCGTTGGTCGCGGTGGCCCCACCCTCGCGGAGCACGATCTCGAGGAGCATCTCGCCAAACGTGTCCTGGAGCGAGACTTTCCAGCCGTCACCCAATCGTGCGGCGAGATCGTCCGGGAACGACACCGTGACTGGCGCCTCGCGGGCCGCGAGCTTGTCGGGATGAAGGACCTGCTCCGTGGAATCGGGCAGGTTCGCGAACAGCCCGTCCACGGCGGCGAACCCGCCCTCCACGTACGGCCCGAGGACCAGCTGCAGGCCGCTCGTGTACGGGAACAGCAGCGGATCCTTGAGGATGGCCGGCATCTTCGCGAGGATCGCCTCGGACGCCGGGTCGGACGCACCGGCCACCTCGCCCAGCTGGGCCGCGCTGAGGTTGTTCTGGGCCCACAGGCTCATCAGCAGGGTGGCATCGCCCTCGATCAGGGCCGCGCGCGCCATCGTCCGATCACTCTGGTCCAGGTCCTCGCCCACCACCGACCGCAGGTCGAACCGCTGGTCCTGGAGCGCATGGGTGAACTCGTGGGCGTAGGTGATCTCCTCGACCGGGCCGATGTCGCCGCTCTTGGACACCACGTACATCTGCTTGGTCTTGTCGTCGTACAGGCCGGCAACCTGGCTGGTGAGCATCTCCAGCCAGAGCGCCTCCAGCGAGACGTCGCGCGGCATGAGGCCGAGCTCCTTGTACAGCGTCTCGGTGCCCTGCACGAGCGACTCCGGGTTGTCCTCGCGGAAGCCCGTGCGCAGGTAGACGCACAGGCTCGGGACGTCGAACACGCCACGCGCCACCGGCACGGTCGCGGAGATACCGCGGAGCTGCTCGACCTGGCCCTCGATGGCCGTGTAGATCTGGGCGTTGGGGTCACTGGCATCGGACGTGGCGGCCGGGCCGCCCTCGACGGTGTCATCGCAGACGGCGGTCGCGGGCGACCCGGGTACCTGGCTTGGAGCGGCCGACGTCGCGGGGTCGGGCGAGGCCGTGGGAACGGCCGTTGCAGCCTGGTCGGGGCTGGCCGTTGAAACGGGGGGGGTGGGGGTGGAGGAACCGCAGGAGGCCACGACCAGGGCCGCGACCAGCGCGACCAGGCCACCCGTGCGGCGGTTGTGAGCGGTCATCGCGGGCGATTGTGCCACGGGCCCCCTGTGTGGCTCTCCCGGACGGAGGTACTGGACGCGAGATGTCCGTTTCTTAACCGTTCCGCCCGCCGTGCTTGAATCCGAACCCGTCTAGTGTTCGTCCTGGAACACCCCTCAGGTTCCATCCTCCCTCCCTCGGGCCGGGGGCGCCAATTGGGCAGGCGTCTCCGGTCCTTTCCTTTTCCCGGGATGGGAGCCCCAGGGCAGGCGCCTGTGCGAGACTTGGGGCATGGAGCTGACCTGGTACGGACGAACCTGCATCCGGCTGCGCGGCAAGGACGCCGTCGTGGTGAACGACCCCTATCCGGCGATCGTCGGGCCCACGGGACGTGGCATCACCGGCGATGTCGTCACCTTCAGCCACCCCGACGACGCCCCCCTGGCGAAGAAGGCGACCAAGGTGTCACGGGACGGCCTCACCGCCATTCCTGCCAGCCTGGAGGCCGCCTTCGTGCTCGACGGCCCGGGCGAGTACGAGGTCCACGACGTCCTGCTCACAGGTGTGCGGACGTACCGTGACGACGCGCGGGGCACAATACGTGGCCGCCAGGTCGCCTTCGTGACCCACCTGGACGGCCTCCACACCATCCACCTGGGCGACATCGGGCACGAGCTGACCGAGGAGAAGCTGGCCGACATCGGGCGCGTGGACATCGCCTGCGTCCCGATCGGTGGCTCGCTCTCGTCCACGAAGGCCGCGGAGCTGATCGCACAGCTGGATCCCAAGATCGTGGTCCCGATGCCGGTATGCGAGGACGAGGCCGACTGCGACGAGGCCTTGAAGCGGTTCCTCCACGAGATGGGGGCTGAGCCCGCGATCCAGGCGAAGCTCTCCGTCACGACATCCGGCCTCCCGCCCGAGACGACGACCGTGCTGCTGGAGTCTCGCGGCAAGGCCTGACGGTGACTGCGGCGGCCTGGGACTCGCTCTGGCGGTTCGCCGTGCCGTTCCTCGTGGCCGCGAGCCTCGCGGTGACCGACTGGCTGGCGGTCCGGGCAGGCGGCCATGCGGGCCGGCGCGTCGAGCGGCTTGCGAAGCCCGGCGTGATGGTGGCGCTCATCGTGGCGGCCGCGCTCGCGACACCGGCGACCCCGGAGGCGAGGACGGCCCAGCCGTGGCTGATCGCCGGCCTGGTCTCCTCGCTCGTGGGCGATGTCCTGCTCCTGCCGCCGGGCCGATTTGTCGCGGGGCTCCTCGCGTTCCTGCTCGCCCACGTCGCCTACCTCGTCGCATTCCTGCAGCTGCCTGGCGAGCCGGCGTGGCTGGTCGCCGGCATGGCGGCGGCGCTGGTCATCGTGGCGACGGTGGGCCGGACGCTGGTACGGGCGGCGGGACGGGTGCGGCTGGGCCGGCCGGTCGGCGTCTATGTGATCGCGATCTGCGCGATGGCCGTCGCTGCGACGCGGACCGGCACCACGACCGCGATCGCCGGGGCGTGGCTGTTCGTGGCATCCGACGCGCTCCTGGGCTGGGGACGCCTGCGCCAGCCGGTGCCGGGACTGGAGCGAGGCAGAGGACGCGGGCTGGGGACGGCGGTGATGGTGACCTACCACGTCGGCCAGGCGCTCATCGTAGTGGCGGTCGTCGGGTTCGGGGTCGCCGAGGCGGTCGCCGGCGCCTGAGCTGGGACGCCGAAGTGGGTGGTCAGGCGCCCCGCCGATGGACGACGCGGCCACGCTTGATCACGACGTCGGCCAGGTCTGCGCCGACCCAGTACGGCAGTTGGTCCACGGTGGACGCGCCCCAGATGACGAGGTCTGCTGCCTTGCCCGGCTCGATGGAGCCCACCTCGTCCTCCGCGCCCACAGCCCAGGCGGCGTTGATTGTCACGGCGGCCAGGGCCTCGGCTGGCGACAGCTTCATCGCGAGGCAGGCGACGGTCATCACGAGCGGCAGCGATGGCGTCGGGGACGTTCCGGGGTTGAAGTCCGTGCCCAGTGCCACCGGGACGCCGGCGTCGATGAACCGGCGGGCGGGCGCCGGCTCGTCGGCCATGAGGAACCAGGTCGTCGCGGGCAGGAGCGTCGCGACGACCGGTCGCGGGCCCTCGGCGGCCGCGGCCAGGGCCGCCAGGCCCCCGTCGCTGGGCGTGTGCAGGTGGTCGGCGGACAGGGCCCCCAACTCTGCCGCGAGCTCCGCGCCGCCCGATGGCGCCAGCTCGTCAGCGTGGAGCCGGAGGGCCAGGCCGTACCCGGCCGCCGCCTCCAGGATCCGACGACTCTGGTCGGCGGTGAACACGCCCTGCTCGCAGAACACGTCGCAGGAGCGCGCCCGTCCCTGCGCGGCCACGCCCGGCAGCTGCTCCTCGATCACGTGGCGCACGTACGCCTCTGTGCCGTCGGGGCGGGACCGGTACTCCGGAGGAACGGCGTGTGCTCCCAGGAAGGTGGGGACGACGTCCAGGGGCCCCTCCTTGCCCAGCTGGAAGGCGACGTCCAGGAGCCGCAGCTCGGTCGCGAGGTCCAGCCCATAGCCGGACTTCGCCTCGACGGTCGTGACGCCGTGCCGGCACATCTCGTCCAGCCATCGGCGGCCGTGTCGCGCGAGGTCCTCCGGCGTCGCCGCCCTGGTGGCCGCCACCGTCGACAGGATTCCGCCACCCGCCGCGAGGATGTCGAGGTAGCCGGCACCCTGCTGGCGGAGAACGAGCTCGCCTTCGCGGCTGCCCGCGAACAGCAGGTGGGTGTGCGGGTCCACGAGACCGGGCGTCACCACGCCGCCGTCGGCGTCGAGGCGCACGAACCGTGACAGCGGATAGCCGGATGCCTCAAGGCCGGGTTCCACGCGGTCTCGGGGGCCGACGCCCACGATGCGCCCCTCCCAGCACGCGACCACCGGTGCGCCGGGTGAGCCGGATCCACCCGTGGTGGACGCGTCCAGCAGCCCGATGTCCCCCTGGCCGGCGCCCCTCCGGATCCCACCGGCGAGCGTCGCCACCTGGGACGCGCCGTGGATCAGGAGGCCGGGCACGTCGGCAGAGGCGCGGCCCCCCTCGATCAGGCGGAGGCTCATCCCGGATCCCTGCCGGTCTCGCGTGCCGCCGCCAGGCGGAGCTCAAGAGCCATCCGCGGCGAGAAGTCCCGCAGCCGGAGCGCTCGCGCCGCGGCCTCGAGGCGCGCGCCGACCGGATCATCCGCTGGAGCGCCGGCGTGATCGGCGACGTCCAGGAACGCCGCGAGCGGCGCGAGGCCGATCAGCTCCGATTCCAGCAGCCCCACCCCGTCCTCGGCCGCCATCTCGGCGACGGCCTCCCAGGCCTGCCACAGCGGTGTGGTCCGGGAATCCAGCAGGTTCATCGAGACCTGGGCGAGCAGGGGATGCCCGCGCTCGGGCTCCTCCACCCGAAAGCCGTTGGCCTGGACCCTCGGCAGCCCGCCCCCAGACTCCCTGACCCGGCGTGCGATCCGCTTGGCAAGCTCCACGTCGTCCGAGTCCAGGTTGATGTTCCAGGCAATCAGGAACGGGCGGGCACCGACGGCCAGCGCCCCGAACCGCGGGTGCGTCAGCGACGGTCCGAAGTCCGGCTCGCGTCCGTGCTGCGCGATCTCCGTCCTGAGACCCTCGTACTGGCCGCGACGGACGTCCGCCAGCTTCACGCGATCGGCCCGGATCGCGGCTTTCGCGTACAGGTAGACGGGGATCTGCTGGCCGCCGGCAATCCGGGCGGCGAACGTGCGTGCCAGGTCCACGCAGGCGTCCATCGTCGTGTCCGCGAGCGGGACGAACGGGATCACGTCCACGGCACCGATCCGCGGGTGCTCGCCCGTGTGCTGTTCCATGTCGATGTCGACGACGGCCTGCTCCACCAGGCGCTCGAGCCCCGCCGAGACGGCGTCGTGCTCCCCGGCGACGGTGAACACGGACCGGTTGTGGCTGGGATCGGAGGTGCGGTCGAGGAGGAACACGCCCGGCACGGAGGTCAGGGCGTTCGCGAGCCGCTCGACGACGTCGAGACGGCGGCCTTCGGAGACGTTGGGCACGCTTTCGACGAGCACCAGCCGATGCTACAGGCCCGGGCGGGCGCCGGAGGGGCCCGCCCGCGTCGGCCGACGGCCAGCAGGACGGCCGCACCCACGGCGGAGCGCACGCGGCGCACCCACTCCAGGGTGGGACGTTCGGGGCCGTAGACTCCCGCAGATGACCGGACCCAGTCGCAGCCTCCTGCGCCACCCAGACTTCCTCAAGCTCTGGACGGCCGAGACCATCTCGGTGTCCGGCAGCGCAATCACCCAGCTTGCCCTACCGATCATCGCGGCGACCATCCTCGGGGTCACCCCGTTCGAGTTCGGCCTGCTGACGACGATCGAGTTCCTGCCCTTCATCCTGTTCAGCCTGCCGGCCGGCGTCTGGGTGGACCGCCTCCGCCGCCGCCCGATCCTGATCGTTGCCGACCTCGGCCGGGCGGCCACCATTCTCTCGATCCCGATCGCGTTCTACTTCGACGCCCTGACCATCTGGCAGCTGTACCTGGTCGGCTTCATCAACGGCACCTTCACCGTCTTCTTCGACGTGGCCTACCAGAGCTACCTGCCCTCTATCGTCGAGCGCGACCAGCTCGTCGAGGGCAACTCGAAGCTCGAGATCACGCGGGCCGCGGCGCAGATCCTCGGCCCTGGCCTGGCGGGCATCCTGATCGAAGTCCTGAGGGCACCGATCGCGATGCTGATCGACTCGATCAGCTACCTGTTCTCGGCGGCGTTCCTGTTCTGGATCCGGCGCCCTGAGCCGCCGATGGAGGAGCACGACGAGGCCGTGCACGGCCCGAAGCCCTCGATGCGCCGGGAGATCGCCGTTGGGCTGCGGTACGTGGGCGGCAACCGCTGGCTGCGCCCCATCGCCGCCACCACCGGGACCTCCAACTTCTTCGGCAACGTCATCTTCGGCGTCCTGATCCTCTACCTCACCCAGGAGCGTGGCATGGGTGCGGCCGGGATCGGGCTCGCCTTCTCCATCGGGTCGATCGGGTTCCTCGCCGGGGCCCTCACCACCACGCGGCTCACGAGGTGGCTCGGGGTCGGCCGGATGCTGGTCCTGAGCTCCGTCATGTTCAGCGTCTCCTGGCTGCCCGTGGCGATGGCACCCGACGAGCTCATCTTCGCGGCCCTCGCCCTGTCCGGCCTCCTGGGCGGGTTCGCCGGAGTGACATGGAACGTGAACCAGGTGTCCCTCCGCCAGGCGATCACGCCGCCGCGGATGCAGGGCAAGATGAACGCCACGATGCGCTTCATCGTGTGGGGCACGATGCCGATCGGGGCGCTGATCGGTGGCGTGCTGGGCGGCCTGATCGGGCTCCACGCGACGATCTGGGTGGGCGCGATCGGAGGACTGATCGCATTCCTGCCGGTGACGCTGTCATCCGTGCGCCACATCGTCACGATGCCGGAGCCGGTCGAGGACGCGCCCGGCGCGGCGGCGCCCGCCTGAGAGCGCGGCCGCGCCCGAGGGCGCGGCGGCACCAGGTCCCGGCGGCGCCTGAGAGCGCGGCCGCGCCCGAGATCAGTGGCTGCGGACGGAGCTCAGCGCGGCCTCGAGACGGGCGGCACGCGCCTCTGCCTCGCTGACCTTCCGGGCGCATCGGGCACAGTCACCGTCGAAGGAGTCTTCCCGAAGGAAGTCGAGCTTCGCGCGGCGCGCCGCCTCGAGGGCCGCCTGGAGTCGCATCTCGTTGACGCGGATGGCGATGGTTCGGCCGATGGTTGGCATTGGCGTGTCCCCGGGGCGCGGACTGGGCTCCCGCGCGTCCGGCGAGCATGCTGGCAGCGCCGGGATCGCGTCCATGACCCCGAGGTCATCCCCCATCTTTCTGGATCGCGGAGGCGCGGGCAATGCGCCGTGGCGCGGCGGCGTCGGACCCCGTCTGCGCCCGCGCCACCATCGGCGCCGCCCAGCGGTTCTGCGATCGGTCAGCCGAGGAACCAGTCGCTGGGCGGCACGCTCGTCGCCTCCGGGGCGCCGTTCAGCTGACAGGCGTGCGACCGGGCGGCGCAGACGGCATCGCACCCGACAGTTGAACCGGCCTGCGGCTCACGCCCTCGGGGATGCCCGGGCCGGCTACTCGTCCAGCATCGGGATGCGGACGCCGCGCTCCCGGGCCACGTCGGTGGCGTGCTCGTAGCCCGCGTCAACGTGACGCACGACGCCCATCCCCGGATCCGAGGTGAGGACCCGTTCCAGCTTCCGTGCCGCCAGGTCCGTGCCGTCGGCCACCACGACCATCCCCGCGTGCTGGCTGTACCCGATCCCGGTCCCGCCCCCGTGGTGAATCGACACCCAGGTGGCCCCGGCGGCCGTGTTCACGAGGGCGTTGAGGAGCGGCCAGTCGGCCACCGCATCGCTGCCGTCGGCCATCGCCTCCGTCTCACGATTGGGCGAGGCGACGGACCCGGCATCGAGATGGTCACGGCCGATGACGATGGGCGCCTGGAGCTCGCCGGCGGCGACGAGGCGATTGAACTCCAGCCCGGCCTTCGCCCGCTCGCCATAGCCGAGCCAGCAGATGCGGGCCGGCAGGCCCTGGAACGGGACCTTGGCCTCGGCCAGCTCCAGCCAGCGCCGCAGTGCCCGGTCGTGGGGGAACAGCTCCAGCATCGCCCGGTCCGTTCGCCGGATGTCCTCGGGATCGCCCGACAGGGCCACCCACCGGAACGGTCCTCGACCCTCGCAGAACTGCGGCCGGATGAAGGCAGGCACGAACCCCGGGTAGTCGAAGGCATCGGCGACCCCGGCATCCTGGGCCTGCGCCCGAAGGTTGTTGCCGTAGTCAAACACGACCGCGCCGGCCTGCTGGAAGGTGAGCATCGCGCGGACGTGGTCCGCCATCGAGCGCATCGAGCGCTGCATGTACACGTCCGGCTGGGTGATCCGCAGGACGTGGGCGTCCTGGAGCGTCAGCTCGGCCGGGACATAGCCGCTGAGCGAGTCGTGGGCCGACGTCTGGTCCGTCACCACGTCGAACGGCTCGCCGGCCCTGGCCCAGGTCGGCTCGATCTCCGCCGCGTTGCCGATCAGCGCGATCGAGAGGGCGTCCCCGGCCGCGGCCGCCTGGCGGGCCATCGCGAGCGCCTCCTGTGGGGAGTGGGTGAGGCGATCCACGTATCCGATCTCGTGGCGGCGGCGCGCCCGTGTCTCGTCCACCTCGATCGCGATGCACACGCCCTCGTTCATCGTCACCGACAGCGGCTGGGCGCCACCCATTCCGCCGAGACCCGCCGTCAGGACCACGCGTCCGCGCAGCGTCCCGCCGAAGTGTTGGCGGGCGAGCTCCGCGAAGGTCTCGTACGTTCCCTGGAGGATCCCCTGGGTGCCGATGTAGATCCAGGACCCCGCGGTCATCTGGCCGTACATCATCAGGCCCTTCCGCTCGAGGTCGCGGAAGACGTCCCACGTGGCCCACTTGCCGACCAGGTTGGAGTTTGCGATCAGGACCCGAGGCGCCCACTCGTTCGTGCGGAACACCGCGACCGGCTTGCCCGACTGGACGAGGAGCGTCTCGTCGTCGGCGAGACGGCGAAGCTCGCGGACGATGGCATCGAATGCCTCCCAGCTCCGCGCGGCCCGGCCGGTGCCCCCATAGACGACGAGGTTGTCCGGATCCTCCGCCACCTCGGGGTCGAGGTTGTTCATGAGCATCCGCAGGACCGCCTCCTGCTGCCAGCCGCGGGTCGAGAGCGTGGTGCCGCGGGGGGCGCGGACGGGGCGCGGGCCGGCGGGGCCCGTGGTCTCGGTGCTCATGGGGCGGGAGTCTACGCCGCCGTGCGCCCGTGGGGCGTGCCCGTCCCGCTAGGGACGTATCCCTGCCATCAGGCGCTCGCCGAACCGGCCCTCGCCGATCGAGAACAGCGACACGATCACGCCCCGTGACTCAATCCACGCGTGGTATGTCCGCAGGCCACCGGCACAGGTGTCGATGTACACGGTCCTGCCGGCGATCTCGGTCTCGGCGGTGCTGGCCGCGCCGCCCGACTGCCCGCAGGCGCCCTCGTTGTACGAGTCCCGCCAGTCGCGGAAGAACTGGTCGCTGTAGCGGCCTCCGATCAGTTGGGCGACCACGCCCGACGCCAGGTCGTTGCCGGAGGCGACGATCGGAAACACCGCGCGCGCCACGTTGCTGCGGAAGGAAAGGTCGCTGGCAGCCTCGGCGAAGGCCTGGGCCTCCGCGGTCACGAGGACGCCGTCGACGTCCGGGGGAAGCGCGGCGAGGAGCGTTTCGTCGAGGATCACGTGGGGGCCCCCGGGTGACGGCGGGTTCGCTGACGGCGGTGCAGCCGACGGCGACGCGGCTGACGGCGAGGACGTGGGCGTGGCCGTGGACGTCGGCGCGACAACGGATGGTGGCGCCGCCGGGGTGGCTGGGCCGGGTTCCTGCCCCCCACATGCCGCGAGCGTTATCACGACCACCGTGGCCGCCACCAGCGCGGGGCGCACCCTCACGCCAGCTCCCGCCGCAGGACCGGGAAGCGGTCGTCCGGCGCCGCGACCACGAACCCGAGCCGCTCCCAGAACCCGGGGCCGGCGGCGCTCGTCGCCTCGAGGCGGGCTCCCACCTCCGGGTACACCTCGACGGCTGCGAATCCCCGTCCCGCGAGGTCGTCACAGACCGCCTCGACCAGCATCGCCCCCATGCCCCGGCCTCGGGCGGCGCCGGTCGTCGAGATACAGGTGATCACCGCGGGCAGCGGCGAGACGGGCAACCTCGGGTAGAGCTCCCTCGTGCGCAGCGCCCGCGGGTACGCGGAGAGCGGCCCGAACTGGGCATAGGCGGCCGGATCGTCGTCCACGAGCAGCACCTTCGCGTACGACCCGAACACGACGAGGCCCCGGGCCAGGAGCCGCAGCTTCGGCGGAGCGCCGGCCGCCACGACGGGCCTGGCAGGCGGCCGCGGCGCGAAGGGGTTCTCAACCGGCTCGTCGTCATCGTCGAGCGCGAACGGGTTGAAGGTCGACCGGCCCCCGGAAGGTGCGAACGGGTTCTCCAGGGGCTCGTCGTCATCGTCGAGCGCGAACGGGTTGCTGGTCGCGGTTCGGGCAGGCGCAGGTGCCGCTGGCGCTCCATGCAGCCATGACGCACGCACCGCCTTCGAGCCCCGGTCGGCGTCCTCCCAGTAGTCGCAGGACCCGTGGTCGAACCCATTGTCCGCACAGGGCGGCAGGAGGGCGAAGGTAGCGTCGTCCGTGACGTCGACGATGCGGATGGCCATGGCGAGAGTCTACGGTCCGTCTCAGCCGACCAGGTCGGCGAACGCTCCCGCCTGCACCAGCGCCAGCGAGGCCGCGAGGTCCGGACCGGGCTCGCGGTCGTCGCCCAGGGGGGCCACCCGGTCCCGCAGCCGCCGGAGCGCCTCGGCCACGCCATCGCCGGGCACGGGCTGTGCGCCGTCCTGCCCCGGTGCCATCCGCGCCAGCCGTAGGTCCAGCGCCTGCGCGGCGCACACAAGCTCGATCGCGAGGATCTGCTCCACGTGCCCCAGGACGGTCCGGGCATGGCGCGCCGCGGCGGCGCCCATGGACACGTGATCCTCCTGGTTGGCGGAGGTGGGGATCGAGTCCGCCGACGACGGGTGGGCCAGCACCTTGTTCTCCGAGGCCAGGGCCGCCGCCGTGTACTGGATGATCATCAGGCCGCTGTTGCGGCCCGGGTCCGGTGACAGGAAGGCGGGCAGGCCGCCGTTGAGGCGCGGGTCCAGCAGCAGCGCCGTCCGCCGCTCGGAGATCGCACCCAGCTCCGACAGCGCCAGCTTCGCGAAGTCGAGGGCGAGGGCGATCGGCTCGCCGTGGAAGTTGCCGCCCGAGATCACGAGCCCGCCACCGGTCGCCAGGGCATCGGCCGGGACCGCCCCGCCGCCGGGGAACACGAGTGGGTTGTCGGTCGCCGAGTTGAGCTCGATGTCGAGCACGCGCCGGAGGTGGTCGAGCGCATCCCGGATCGCGCCGTGCACCTGGGGCACGCAGCGGAGCGAGTACGGGTCCTGGACCTTGTGCGCCGATCCGTGATGGGCGGCCTGCAGCCCAGAGCCGCGCAGCAGGTGGCGCAGCTCCGCGGCCACTGTGACCTGGCCCGGGTGCGGGCGGGCGAGCTGGTAGGGGGCGGCGTACGCGACCTCCGTCCCGAGCAGCGCCTCGACCGACATCGCCGCCACCACGGAGGCGGTCCGGACGAGGCGGTCGGCATCGGCGAGCAGCAGGGCGCCGAGCGCGGACATCAGCTGCGTCCCGTTGAGGAGCGCCAGCCCCTCCTTGGGCTGGAGCACCAGGGGCTCGAGGCCACACTCCCGGAGGGCGACCAGCGCCGGCATCACCTGGCCGTTGAGCTCCACCTGCCCGCGCCCGATCAGCGGCAGCGCCAGGTGGGCCAGGGGCGCCAGGTCACCCGACGCGCCGACGCTCCCCTGCTCCGGCACCACGGGATGGATGCCGAGGACCAGGAGCTCGCAGATCCGGTCGACGAGCAGCGGCCGGCAGCCGGAGTGGCCCAGCGCCAGCGTGTTCGCGCGGAGCAGGAGCATCGCCCGCACCACGTCGCGCGCGAACGGACGTCCGACGCCGGCCGCGTGCGAGGCCAGCAGGTTCTCCTGCAGGCGCGCCGCGTCCTGCGGAGGGATGAAGGTGGATGCCAGGTCCCCGAAGCCGGTCGTGACGCCGTAGACCACCTCGCCCCGCGCGACCAGGCGCTCGATGACGTCGCGTGCCTCCTGCATCCGGTCCCGGGCATGAACGTCCAGCGCCGCCCGGGCACCGTGGCGGGCCACCGCCTCGACGTCGGCCACGGACAGGTCCGCGCCGCTGAGCACCACGAGGTCCCGCGGACCACGAGCAGGGGATCGCTCGGGGAGTAGATGGGCGTCGGTCACCGTGTCGAGGATAGTCGGCTATGCTCGGGTTCGTGTTCGCAGGGCGCAAGTCCCGACACGATGCCACGACCCCACCGCCCCGAGGCCGCTGCTGCACCCATGATCGGATTCATCGACGAGATCGCTCTGCCGTTCCTGCAGTCGCTGTACGGCGCGGTGGGCTACATCGGCGTGATGCTCGCGATGGCGATCGAGTCGGCGATGGTCCCGCTGCCGTCGGAGCTCATCCTGCCGCTGGGCGGGTTCATGGTCTCCGATGCCACGCTGGTCGAGCCGCTCACGGGGCAGCCCTGGAACTTCTGGATCGTCGTGATCGTGGCGACCATCGGCAACACGCTGGGCTCGCTGGTCGCCTATGCCATCGGAGCCTGGGGTGGCCGGCCGTTCCTGGAGCGGTACGGCAAGTACATGCTGATCCGGGAGCACGAGCTGGAGGCCGCCGACCGGTTCTTCTCCCGGTATGGCGCCGCGACCGTGTTCATCGGCCGTCTCCTGCCCATCGTCCGCACCTTCATCTCGTTCCCCGCGGGCGTCGCGCGCATGCCCGTCGGCACGTTCATCGTCTACTCGACGGCGGGGGCGCTGCTGTGGTCGATCCTGCTGGTCTGGGCCGGTCTCCAGCTGGGCGCCAACTGGGTGACCATCCGGGACATGCTCAAGCCCTTCGACATGGCGATCGCGGGCGCGGTCATCGCCCTGTTCCTGGGGCTGCTCTGGTGGCGCCTGGGGATGCCGGGCTGGCCGAAGAAGTCCGGGACGGCGGACCCGGCCTCGGACGCAGATCCCGGCGCATAGCCGGCCAGGGCAGGCCCAAGGGCCCGGCCCGGATCAGCTCCAGGGCACCTCGTTGGCGCCGCGCAGGTGTCCGAGGTCGTTGGCCACCAGCAGCTTTGCGTCCTCAGGGCCGTCGGCCGATTCCCAGCGCAGCACCGTGAGGTTCGCCTGGGCCTGGACGAAGCGCTTGCGGTAGTCGCGCAGGTCCGTGCCCAGGGCCAGGCACATCAGCACCCGGTTCGTGGAGCTGTGGGCGACGACCAGGACCACCCGCTCACCGGTGTCGGGCTCGCCGCCCCCACCGGTCGCCGTGGCCGCCCGGAAGGAGGCGCGCGCGCTCCATGCCCGCTGGTCGGCCAGCAGGTCTTCGAGGAACGACCTGACGCGCAGCCCGACGTCGTTGCCGGACTCCCCGCCCGGGCACGCCAGCCGGTCCGGTGCCAGCTCCCACTCGCGCCGCGTCGACCGGCCGCGCTCGTCGATCTGGCCGTAGGTCAGGCCCTCCCAGGCCCCGTAGTCCATCTCCTTGAGCCGCGGGTCCGTCTCCACGCTGAGGCCGCGGGCAAGGATCGCCGCCGTCTCCTGGGCGCGGAACAGCGGGCTGCTGATCCTCCGCTCGAAGCGGACCCCCGCGAGCCGTCTGCCGAGGGCCTCCGCCTGACGGCGTCCGGCATCGGACAGCGAGATGTCGATGTGCTGGCCCAGGTGCTGCTCGGGCTCCGAGCGGTCCGTGAGGCCGTGGCGGGTGAGGACGAGGGTGAGCACGTTGCCAGTCTATCGGCAGGGCGGTCGTGGGAGAATGGCCGCCGGAGGTAGTGCGAGACACGATGAGCGACCACGGCGCAGCAGCAGACCACGGCGACGACGAGCACGGCCATGACACTGACAGCCTCGGCCCCATCGGCTGGTCGATGTGGGGGGCCGGCGTGCTGGGCGTCATCGCCGCACTGATCGTCACCGCCGGCTTCGTCGTCGCGACGGGCTTCGCCTTCAACGCCTGAGCGCAACGAGGATCCGGACGATCACAATGCGATCAAGGCGAGCGGAGCGGCACCTCAGCCGGTGAATACCGCCGCCACGACCGGGAACGCCACCAGCGTGACCACGGTTGCCAGCGACAGCGTGTCGGCCACGTAGTCACGCTCCTGCTCGTCCTCCGGCCGGGAACCCATGTACAGCGGGATCACGAACGGTGGCGGCAGGATCGCCATCGTCATCACCGCGGCCCCGAACAGGGCATCCAGCCCCAGGACGCCCTGCACGATCACCTTGGTGAAGACGATTGCGAGCAGCACCCAGACGGTCAGGCGGACGGCGACCGTTCGCGCCGGCCGGCTCAGCGCCCCCGCGCCGAGCCGCGTGCTGTACCCGATCACGATCGCGATGAGCGGTGTCGTGCAGGCGGCCAGCAGGCCCAGCGTCGTCAGCAGCGATGAGGTCAGCGGCGAAGCGTCCATCGCCGGGCCCAGTCCCACCATGTTGCCGACGACGCCGGCAAGGATGGCGAGGATCACGGGCGTCCGCAGGAAGCTGCCCACCGTGTCCCGCAGCCCGGGGGTGATGCCGGTGGCCCGCCGTGTGAGCATCGTCGCCAGGACAAAGAACACGAACAGAACCTGGCCGAGATCGATGATCCCGAACCGGTACAAGGCCTCCTGGCCGAACACGCCGCCGTAGATCGCGTACCCCAGCATCCCGGCCTCGAAGCCGGTCATGAGCGGACCCGTGAACGGCGAGCGCACGCCGACGAGGCGACACAGATAGGGCCCGGCGACCAGCATCCCCGCGCACGCCAGGAACACGAGCACCACGATCGGCAGGTAGCGCAGCTCCAGCGAGACGCGCAGGAAGGTAAGGAACAGTGCCGAGGGCAGCGTGATGGCGAGGACGAACCGCCGTAGGTCGATGATCGTCGACTCGGCCAGGAAGGCCCGCCGGCGCAGCACCGCACCCAGCACGAACAGGAGCAGGACCGGGAGCACCCGGCCAAGCGCGTCGATGATCGCCACAGGCCTCCTCGCGATCCGGGCGGCCGCCCGGTGGCTTCTCCCTAGAAGAGGCCGACCACGTCCCCGGCGTCGTCGATGTCGATGCGCTCCCCGCCGGGCCGGCTGGGGAGGCCCGGCATCGTGCGCATGTCACCGCACAGCGGGGTGATGAACCCCGCGCCCGCGGACAGACGGACCTCCCGGACCGGCAGCCGGTAGCCGCTGGGGCGGCCGAGGAGCTTGGCGTCGTGGGACAGGCTGTACTGGGTCTTGGCCATGCACACGGGCAGGTGGCCGTAGCCCAGGTCCTCGTACTGCGTGAGGCTCCTGGTCGCGGCGGGCGCGTAGTCCACGCCGTCCGCCCCGTAGATACGGGTCGCGATCGTCTCGATCTTGTCCCGCAGGCTCATGTCGTCGGGATAGAGCAGCCCGAAGTCGGGTGCGCCCTCTTCGGCGGCAGCCCAGACCGCGTGGGCGAGGTCCTCTGCACCCGCACCGCCGTCGGTGAAGTGGCGGGCGACGACGGCATCGCGGGCGCCGGCCGCGAGGGCCACCCCCTTGACCGCGGCGATCTCGGCCTCGGTATCGGTGGGGAAGACGTTGATCGCCACCACGACCGGCACGCCGTAGGCGCGCACGTTCTCGATCTGCTTGGCGAGGTTGACGCCGCCCCGTCGGACCGCCTCGGGATTGTCCTCGAGCAGGGCCGGGTCGAGCGGCTTGCCGGCCACGATCCGGCCCACGCCGCCGTGCATCTTGAGCGCCCGGATGGTGGCCACCATGACGGCCGCATCGGGGGCAAGGCCCGAGGCCCGGCACTTGATGTCGAAGAACTTCTCGGCGCCCATGTCGGCCCCGAAGCCTGCCTCCGTGACCACGATGTCGGCCGACGCGAGCGCCGCCCGGTCGGCGAGGACGCTGTTGTTGCCGTGGGCGATGTTGCCGAACGGGCCGCAGTGAACGAAGGCCGGCCCCCCCTCGAGGGTCTGCATCAGGTTGGGCTTCAACGCGTCCTTGAGCAGGACCGCCATCGACCCCGCGACCTTGAGGTCCTCGGCCGTGACGGGGGTGCCGTCCTTGCGGGTCGCGAGCACGATCCGGCCAAGCCTCGCGCGGAGGTCCTTGAGGTTCGAGGCGAGGGCGAGGATCGCCATGACCTCGGACGCGACGGTGATCACGAACGACCCCTGGCGGGGGTAGCCGTTCTCCTTGCCGCCCAACCCGATCACCACCTCGCGCAGGGCGCGGTCGCTGATGTCGAGGACGCGCGGCCAGAGCACGTTGTTGGCGTCGATTGAGAGCGCGTTGCCATGGTGGATGTGGTTGTCGATGAAAGCCGCCGCGAGGTTGTGGGCAGCCCCGATGGCGTGGACGTCGCCCGTGAGGTGGAGGTTGAAGTCTTCCATCGGGATGACCTGGCTGTAGCCGCCGCCCGCGGCCCCGCCCTTGATCCCGAACACCGGGCCCAGGCTGGGCTGGCGGATGGCGACGGCCGCCTTCTTGCCGATCCGCCCCAGGCCCTGGGCGAGCCCGACAGTGGTGGTGCTCTTGCCCTCGCCCAGCGGGGTGGGGCTGATGGCCGTCACCAGCACGTACTTGCCGCGGCCGTGCTCGCGCTCGGCGCGCTCGATGCCCTCGATCGTGATCTTGGCCTTGGCGCTGCCGTACAGCTCGATCTCGTCGTCAGCGAAGCCGAGCTCGCGGGCGATCTCGACGATTGGGCGGGGCGTGACCTGTCGGGCGATCTCGAGGTCGGACGGGAAGGGCATGTCAGCGGGCCTCCGGAAGGGGAACGGCGAGGGATCGGGCACCGAGCGGCACGCGGCCGGTCGCCTGCGCCCGGGCCGCTTGCACGAGGTGGGTGAGCAGGATCGCGTTGGTCAGGGGCCCCACCCCGCCGGGCACCGGGGTGATGGCCGAGGCGACCCGGCTGGCCGAGGCGAAGTCCACGTCGCCGGTCAGCCTGCCGTCGACCACGTTGATGCCCACGTCCACGACGACGGCACCCGGTTTCAGCATGTCGCCCGTGATCATGCGGGCCCGCCCGATCGCGACGACCACGATGTCGGCCGTGCGGATCACCGAGGCGAGGCCCGCGGTCCTGCTGTGGCACACGGTGACCGTGGCGTTCTCCCGCAGCAGCAGGAGCGCCGCGGGCTTGCCCACCACGTTGGACCGCCCGACCACGACCGCGTGCTTGCCGGCGAGGTCGATGCCGCTCTTGACCAGGATCTCCACCGCGGCGTGGGCGGTCGCCGGGAGGAAGCCGTCGTAGCCCAGCGAGAGGAGCCCGGCGTTGAGCGGGTGGATGCCGTCGATGTCGCGCATCGGGTCCAGGACGTCGATCACGGCCTTGAGCCCGATGCCGGGTGGCAGGGGCATCTGGGTGATGATCCCGGCCACGACCGGATCGGCCTGGAGCGTCCGGATGGCGCCCGCGATGTCGGCCTCGGTGGCGTCTGCCGGGAGCTCGATGAGGCGGTCCTCGATGCCCACCAGCCGGCAGCCGTCGAGGATCTTGTGGAGGTACACCGCCGAGGGTGCGTCCCTGCCCACCACGACCACCGCGAGGGCGGGCGCGTAGCCGAAGTCCCCTCGGAAGGTGGCCACGTCGACCGCGACCTGCTCCCGGATCGCGGTGGCGATCGGGCCGCCGCGCAGGAGGCGGGGCCCCTCGTCGCCCAGCGCGGTCATGCGGACGGACTGGGCAGCGGGTCCCGCGCGTTGCCGCTCCGCACCTGCTCGCGGGTCTGGGAGGCCAGGCGCTCGACGGCGTCCGCGAGCTCCTCGGTCCGCCCGAACAGGTCGCGGGCGACCGTCTCATCACCGATCGCGGGCAGGTTGATGTACACGTTCGCCGCGGCGGAACGACAGGCGGCCACGGCCATCAGGGCGGCGACCTCCAGGTCCGACGAGGCGTTCCTGTTGCTGCGGCCGGCGAGGGCCTCCGACAGCTCGACGATCCCGAGGGTGGCCTCCACCGTGCGCAGCGGGGCCATCGTGGCGGCGTGGGCGGCCCCACGGATCGCGGCGGCTCGGGCCGCCTTCTCCTCGTCGGTGTCGCGCGGCATCTTCATCGCCACGCCGT
The DNA here is from genome assembly GCA_963713975.1 of uncultured Chloroflexia bacterium. GTDB lineage: Bacteria > Chloroflexota > Limnocylindria > Limnocylindrales > CSP1-4 > CAIXZV01. Next base: position 1,410,368 of record OY970218.1, on the reverse strand, counting down.
AGCCCGAGTACGCGGTGGCATCCTCGTCCGCGAGGGCAAGGAAGCGCTCGACCAGCGCCTGCGCCGCGGTCGCGGCCTGAACGTGGAGCGCGGCGTGCTCAGCGTACCTGGGCCGGTCCGTGGAGAGGTTGGCGACCATCGCGACCAGGGCCGCACCTAGGCTGCCGGCGATCGCGGCGGCAGCACCACCGCCGGGGACGGGCTCACCGGAGGCGAGCTGCTGGACGAAGTCGGCGACCGTCAGGTCGCGAAAGCGGGCGTTCGGTTCCACGTCCCGGATTGTAGAGATGCGGCGAAGCGCCGGTGTGGGCCGCTCCGTCCACGCACATGGGACGATCGGCCCGTCCCGCACGGTGCGCCTCGGCAGGAGCGAGCGTGGCGTGGTCCGCGGGGCGAGCACTTCAGCGCCCGCCCCGCAGCCGACCCGGGGGCCGACGGAGAGGAGCCGCGACCCCGCATGTGGTGGGCGGACGTCAGGCGGCCTGTCCGACCTCGTCCATGCCATCGATCGTCCAGCGTCGCGACCGGTGCTGGAAGGTCAGCGCGAGTCGCAGCGCGGGAGTGTCCACCTCGAACAGCGTGCGCGGGCCGGTAATCGCCGGGTAGGCCCTGCGCTCCTCCCGGACGGAGACGAGGCGGGTGACCTGCAGGCGTTCCTCCCCCCAGGTGACCTCCCGGGGCACGCCATTGAACCAGTCGGTTCGGACCTGGACGGTGACCGGTGCGACGCGAACCATCGCCATGGTGGTGATCTCCTTCACGCGGCGGGGTCGTCGTCAGCCGGGGGCACTCCGGATGAGAACGTCTGTTCGTTTCCCCGGACACTAGACCGAACAGGTGTTCGATGTCAAGCGTCGTGGGCGAAGAATTGGCGCCGCCCGTGACAGGTTGCGTGTCACGTCATCGAGGTGGATCGTCGGCCCACCACCAGCTGTGGCTACGGCTCCTCGGGGCCGGGCGGGTCGACCTCGAGGTTGGCGTCCGTGGCGCCGGCATCGCCGTCCGCCGCGTCCTCGCCGCCCCGTCGCCGGCCGGTTGGCGCCTCGGGGACCCCGAGCCGTCCCTCCACGGCAGAGTTCGGGTCCCGCTCGAAGACCGTCGGCACCCCGGCACGCACGAGGCGCCCCCGTGTCACTGCCCGCTCGCCGTACTTGCGCCTGATGACATCCAGGGCCTCGGCCGCCGCGTGACGACGAGGGTCCTCTCCCCCTCCGAACAACGCCAGCTGCTCGCGGTCCCGGAAGTTGGAGGCGGTGACGCCGACCAGCCGGATCCGCTGCCCGTGGAGCTCATTGCGCAGCAGTCGCAGGGCGGCGTCGTAGATGGGCTCGGTGAGGTCCGCCGGCACGTCCAGGCCCGCCTGGCGGGTGATGGTGGTGAACGACGAGTCGCGCAGCTTGAGCGTCACGGTTGCCGTCCGCAGCCCGGCGGAGCGCAACCGCCACGCCACACCGTCGGCCATGCCCAGGAGGGTCCGCTCGATCACCTCGCGGTCGGACGTGTCCACGTCGAACGTGTGCTCGTGCCCGATCGACTTCGCGGGGTCCCCGGTCGCCACCGGGTCGGGATCGATACCACGCGCGCGCCCGACCAGCGCGGCCCCGTGCCTGCCAAACCGGCGCTCAAGCGCGTCCGGCGGCAGCGCCGCCAGGTCACCGATGGTCCGCACCCCGAACTCGGCCAGCGCTGCGGCCGTCTTCTCGCCCACGCCCCACAGGCGCGAGATGGGCAGCGGAGCCAGGAACGCCGCCTCCTCTCCGGGCGGCACCACCACCAGGCCGTCAGGCTTGCGCAGGTCGGACGCGACCTTGGCCACCAGCTTGGTGGTGGCGACCCCGACCGACGCCGTCAACCCCACCTCGTCGGTGACCGCGGTCTTGATCATGCGGGCGATGACATCGCCGTCCCCGAACAGGGCCCGGCTGGCGGTCACGTCCAGGAACGCCTCGTCGATGGAGATCGGCTGGACCTGGGGCGTGAACCGCCGCAGGATCGCCATGACCTCGCGGCTCGCGGCCTGGTACTTGCGACCGTCGACCGGGAGGAACACGCCCTGCGGGCACAGCCGGCCCGCCGTTCGCAGCGGCATCGCGGAGTGGACGCCAAACTTGCGTGCCTCGTAGCTCGCCGCCGAGACCACGCCGCGCTGGTCGGGCCCGCCGCCGCCCACGATGACCGGGCGCCCGCGAAGCTCGGGCCGGTCGCGCTGCTCCACGGCCGCGAAGAACGCGTCCAGGTCGACGTGGAGGATGGTGCGGCTGGTCACGCCGCGGATTCTGCGCCCCAGGGCGGACCGTCGTCTGCAGGTCCCGGTTGGTACCCTCAGCCCACGACAGCCGCAGGGAGCCTGACGCTTGGCAGACGGCACCACGATCGAGGCGCCACGACCAGGGGCGTTCTCCCGGATCCGCGACTACCTCGGCGAGACCGCCGGCGCGGCCCTGGTGAGGCGCGCGGAGCGCCGCCCGGACCTGTGGGGCTTCCTGCTCATGTCCACCCTGGCGGCCGGGGTGTACCTGCTCACGGCGAAGGCCGAGCCGCAGGCCCTGGACTACTTCAACCGCCTTGCCGACGCCTTCCTCCATGGCCGCTACTGGCTGGACGAGGCGCCGTCCTGGCTCAACGAGCTCATCCCGGCGGGCGACAACCGCTGGTACGTGGCCTACCCGCCCGTGCCAGCGGTGCTTGCCCTCCCGTTCGTCGCCCTGTTCGGCCGCGAGTTTCCGGCCCAGGTCTACAGCTCGCTGTACGCGGGCCTGGCCGTGGGGCTCGTATACCTGGTCCTCGGGCGGCTGGGCCTGCCGCTCCGGATCCGGGACCGGCTGGGGCTGGCGGTCGTGTTCGCGTTCGGGACGGCGTTCTGGTTCGTCTCCATCGGCGGCTCCGCCTGGTACTTCGCGCACGTGGCGGCGGTGCTCCTGCTCGCCGCCTCCGTGCTGTGCGCGCTGACCAGACGGCGGGCGTGGCTGGCGGGGCTGCTGCTGGGGCTCGCCGCCCTGTGCCGCCTGCCCGTGGGCCTGGCGCTGCCGTTCGTGCTGGCGGCGCAACTCGGCTTCCCGGGTCTGGCGGCGATCCGGTCCATGGACGCCCGGCGCGTCGTCCGCACCGTGGTCGTGTTCGGCCTCGGCCTCGCCGTGCCGGCCCTGATCTACGTCGCCTTCAACATGGCCCGCTGGGGCACGATCCTCGACCAGAGCTACACGGCCATCCCCGGTGTCCTCGAGGACCCGATCTATGCCAAGCACGGGATCCTGTCGCCCTGGTACATCCCGCGCAACGTGTTCGCGATCCTGTTCCGGAGCTGGAACTACGTCGACGACGCACCGTGGCTCCAGCCGTCGTGGTGGGGTCTGGGCATCTTCCTCACCACGCCGCTCTACCTGTGGCTGTTCAAGGCGCGCCTGCGCACCCCGGTGGTCGCGTGGGCGCTCCTCGCCGTGGCGATCGTCTCCCTCCCAATCATCACCCACGGCAACGTCGGGCTCACGCAGTTCGGGTACCGCTTCAGCCTCGACTTCCAGCTGCTGCTGTTCGTGATCCTGGCGACCGTCATCGCGCGTGGCTGGTCGAGGCTGGCGGCCGCCGCCGCCGTGGCGTCGATCCTGTTCTGCGCCTACGCGATCTGGGCGATCTCGATCGACTTCGTGGACTTCTGAGCGCCCGCGAGCCGGACGACGTCGTCAGGCCACCCAGTCGCCGATCACGAACAGCCAGGTCAGCGCGCCGAGGGCGAGCAGGGACAGGATGGTCCAGGTCACCGCTCGCCGCCGTCCACCTGCGAACAGGGCGATGACGACGAACGCCGGGAACACGACCTCCAGCAGGCGTGCGGTTGACGTCAGCGGCGTCGGCTGGATGCGGATGGCGATCAGCGCGACCTGTGGGATCGCGAGCAGTGAGTACGAGACCGGCAGGCGGCGGATGCCCGCCACCACGAGGAAGATGAACAGCACCAGCATCGCGAGGTTGAGGGCCTGGAGCGAGTCCTGGTGGTCCACAATCCAGCGCAGGCTCGCGTCGAACACCTCCCACGGCGGGTGGAAGCTCTTGCCGCCCCACACGTCCTGGGTGTCGAGCGGCGTCCGGCCCGCGATCACGGACGTGGCCAGCAGGAACGATCCGAACCCGATCGCCGGCGCCGCGGCGGCCACGATCGACGACAGCGACGGCATCACCAGACCTGCCTGCGCCCGACGGTCACGCCAGGCGATCCACGCCTCCCACGCGATCGGGAGGACGAGGAACACGCCCTGGATGCGGGTGAGGCCGGCCAGCAGGCCGACGATGGCGGCCAGGGCCCACATGCGCTGCCGTGCCGCCAGAATCGCCCACACGGTGAGGGCCAGGAACGGCGCCTCGGTGAACGGTGCGAACAGGAAGAACGCGGCGGGCGCGATCGTGATGAACAGCACCGTCCGCCGCGCGACATCCTCGTCGAAGTCGAGGGTCACCAGCCGGTACAGGCCCGTCATGGCCGCGACGTAGGCGACGCCCGAGACGACCAGCCCGCTCAGGGCGACGTTGCCGCCCAGCGGCCAGGCCGCGAAGCGCATCAGACCGGGCAGCAGCGGCCAGAAGTTCACCGCGTCGGTGCCCGCCTCGTACCCGAAGGTCGCAACCTTGGAGTACCAGCAGGCATCCCAACGCTGCCAGACCCCGACCAGCGGGAAGTCGAACCCGGAGCTGGCGAGGGGTGGAACGGTCGTCCAGCCGTCCTGGGCCAGCTCGAAGTGGCATGGCCCCGGGACCGAGACCTGTGCCCACACGAACAGGGCGAATAGCCCGAGGCCCACGCGCATCACGACGAACAGCCACAGGGCCTCGCCCAGGCCCTCCGGGAGCACGGGGAGTCGATAGCGCCAGTCGCGCGAGGTTCGCCGAGCGCCGCCGGGTGTCATCGGGCGGGAGTGTAGCGCCGCCCCGGGCGTGAATTAGGCTCGCCCGGGCCCCATCGGGTCCGGGCGAGAAGGGTTTGCGGGTGCCGTGTACGGTGCGGGCACCGGAAGGGCTGCGGGTGACGGGCCCGCCGTGCGTCAGCCCTTGGGCTCGACCACGATCGTCACCTCGGGCGTCATGCCCGAGAAGACCCTGATCGCGACCTTGTAGGTGCCGAGCGACTTGATCGGCGAGTCCAGCTCGATCTTGTGCTTGTCCACCACGATCCCGCGCCGCCCGAGGGCCTCCGCGATGTCCTGGTTGTTGATGGAGCCATAGAGCTTGCCGCCCTCGCCCACCTTGACGCCCATGGTCAGCGTCGTGCTCCCGATGCGGGTCGCGGCGATCTCCGCGTCCGCCCGCTCCCGCTGGCGCTTCTCCTCGCGGCTCGCGATGTCGTGCTGGTACGCGCGATAGGCGCCACCCGCGGCGGACACGGCAAGCTTCTGCGGGATGAGGAAGTTCTGGGCGTACCCGTCAGCGACCGTCTTCATCTCGCCCGTCTTGCCGAGCTTCGGGACATCCTTCGTCAGGATCACCTTCACGCGTTCGAACCCTCCGTGTTGATCCAGGCGCGGACCCGCGGTCCGACCCTGTTGTTGTGCAGCGTGTCGCCGGCAAACACCAGCATCCCGGGTGCACGGCGAATGATGCGCCTGAGCACCCCCGGTGTGAAGCGCCGGAACCTCGTGACGTCGCTCCGGAACGTCCGCCGGTCGATACCGAGGTCGTCCAGCTTCTCGTCCAGCACGTCCTGGGGAACGCCGTCCAGGAACAGGTCCACCGCCAGGACCACGACCACGATGTCGTCGATCCCGCCGATCACCGGGAGATCATCCGGGACCAGGTCCCGGCCCAGCGCAAGATAGCCCAGGGCTGCGGCCAGCACGACCTTCCGTCCGGTCGGCGTCCGGTCGTCGCGGACCAGCTCCCAGAGCAGGCGACCGTACATCGGCGCCCGGCTGGTCAGGGGCAGGAACACGAGCAGGCCCAGCAGCCGCCGGAGGCCGATCCGCTGTGTGCGGCGCTCCTCCATTGATTGCTTCCGGTCCTCGCGGTCCTCCCGCGATGCTCGAGCCACCCTGCTCCTCACCTCGAATTCCGGTCCGCTGCGGGGAACCGGGGAGGGCGATGGTAGCACCGGCCCCAGTGACCCCTGTCCGGCCCCGATCGGCCCGCAGTTGACATCGAACGTCCGTTCGGTATCATCTCCTCAACCACAAGGAGAACCCCCGTGACCCGTCACGACGCGGAACGCAAGCGGAAGATCATGGACGTGATCGCAGCCACGATCCGCGCGCGCGGCTATCCCCCGTCCGTGCGGGAGATCGCCAAGGCGGTCGGACTTGCCTCCACCTCCGCCGTCCATCACCACCTGCTGGTCCTCGAGAGGGAGGGCTACCTGGAGCGCGGCGCGGCGCAATCGCGGGCGATCCGCCTCACGCCGACGGCCGCGCTGCATCTCGGGCTGTCGTCGGAGCTCATGCCGCAGTCCATGCCCAGTGAGTCGCACAGCCTGCCGATCATCGGCGAGATCGCTGCCGGCGGGCCCATCGAGGCCTACCAGGACGTCGCGGACACGCTCGCGGTCCCGGACATCCTCGCCCCTGCCGGTGAGGCCTACGTGCTCCGGGTCCGTGGAGACTCGATGATCGAGGCCCACATCACGGATGGTGACTTCGTCGTGATCCGCCAGCAGGACACGGCCAGTGACGGGGACATCGTCGTCGCGCAGGTGGAGGAGAACGCGGTCACCCTCAAGCGGTTCTTCCGCGAGAAGGACCGGATCCGCCTCCAGCCCGCCAACCCCGAATACCCGCCCCAGTTCTACCCGTCGGTCCGGATCCAGGGCAAGCTCATCGGCGTCATCCGCCGCCTGGACTGACCCGGAGCAACCGCCCGTCCACAGGTCGTCCACACGGGGAGGCAGATCGCGGGCGCCGGTTCGGGGATAAGCCCCTATCGGCCAGGGCCGGTCTCCGTGACAGTTGAGCGAACACAGCATCCAGCCATCGTCGGGACTGCATGATCGACCGCCTGCCGCCGCAATCCATCGAAGCCGAGCAATCCGTCCTAGGGTCCATCCTGATCGACCGGGACGCGATCATCGAGGTCGCCGACTTCCTCAAGCCGGAGGACTTCTACCGGCAGGCCCACGGCCGCGTCTTCGCTGTGATGCTGGATCTCTCGGAGCGGCGGGAGCCCGTGGACGTCGTGACCGTCGCAGAGGCGCTGGACCGCACCGGTGACCTCGAGGCGATGGGTGGACGCGCCTACCTCGGCACGTTGTCCAACCAGACCCCGACCGCGGTGCACGCCGCGCAGTACGCGCGGATCGTCGAGCGGAAGTCGCTGCTGCGGAACCTCATCTCCGCGGCCGGCAAGATCGCCGGGATCGGCTACGAGGACCCGGCGGAGATCCAGGAGGCGATCGACCGGGCTGAGGCGGAGCTCTTCGCCGTCAGCCAGCGCCGGGTCGCCGCCGGCTTCTCGGAGCTCAAGACCCTGCTCCACGATGCCTATGACCGGCTGGACTACCTGCACGAACATCGTGGTGAGATCAGCGGCGTCCGCACCGGCTTCCAGGACCTGGACCAGCTGACGACCGGCCTCCAGAAGAGCGACCTCGTGGTCCTCGCGGCCCGTCCGTCGGTGGGCAAGACCAGCTTCGCGCTCAACATCGCAGAGCACGCTGCGGCCCGGGACCGCAAGAGCGTCGGCCTGTTCAGCCTCGAGATGAGCAAGGAGCAGCTCGTCCTGCGGCTGCTCTCGTCCGTCGCCAACATCGACTCCCAGCGCCTGCGCACGGGCTTCCTCGAGGAGCTGGACTTCGCCCGGATCGCCCCGGCGATGAACACCCTCTCCGAGGCGCCGATCTACATCGACGACACGCCCAACATCTCCACCATGGAGCTGCGCACCAAGGCCCGCCGCCTCCAGGCGGAGACCGGCCTGGACCTCGTAATCGTGGACTACCTCCAGCTCATGCAGTCGTCCACCACCACGCGGGACGCCAACCGCGTGCAGGAGGTCTCCGAGATCACCCGGGGGCTCAAGGCACTCGCCCGCGAGCTCAAGGTCCCGGTGATCGCCCTGAGCCAGCTCTCCCGCCAGCCCGAGATGCGTGAGTCCCGGGAGCCCCGGCTCTCGGACCTCCGGGAATCGGGCTCGATCGAGCAGGACGCGGACCTGGTCATGTTCCTGTGGCGCGAGAAGGAACGAGGCTCGGAGGACCAGTCCACAGAGGGCGAGGTGGTCAAGCTGAAGCTGGCCAAGCACCGCAACGGCCCCACCGGCGAGATCGACCTGTGGTTCAAGAAGGCGCAGACACGCTTCGTCAACTACGCCGGGGAGCGGTTCGCGGACGTCGGTTGATGCCCCGCCCCGGAGTCGCCTACGCCGTCTCGTCGGGCAGCAGCGGCCGGACCACCAGCGAGTAGAGCTTCCCGTTCGGTCCGTCGAGGTAGACGCCCGACATGATCCCACTCTCGAAGCCCGGGATTCCCACCGCGCCGGCCTCCGCCGGCGTCAGCGTGTGCGTCCCCATCTGCAGCGCGTTCGGGTCGGCGGGGAACGTGAAGTCCGAGGGCTGGATGTCCACCCACGGCCAATCGCGGACCTGCACACCCTGGATGAGACCCTGCTGCTCGATGATCACGCCTCGGTACGCCGGCGCGAGATACGGGTCGCTGGCGAGCGTCCCACCCTGGTCGAAGTCGCGGAGGCGCTCGCCGAGCGTCGCGAGGCGTCCGAGGACCAGCGAGTCCACGCCCGGCTGGACCTCCATTCCCAGCGCCATCACGGACACGGTCTTGCTGTTGTTCTCGGCGTTGATCGTGAAGACTGCGGTCGGGACGTCGGCCACCATCGGGTTCTGGTACTCGGCCTTGGCGATCGCGAGGCCGCCCTCGGTGAGGGCGTACTCGAGGAGGACCTGGACCTGGTCTTCCGTGAGCACCGCCGTCCGCAGGGGGACGCCAACGATGGCATTGTCCTCGCGCGGAGGCATCTCGACTGTCGTCTGCTGGAACACCACGCGTCCGTCGCCGTAGAGCGTGAAGTAGGGCAGCCGGGCGGCCTGCCACTCGGGCGGGGTGAAGCCGCCCACGTCCTCGTAGCGGAGGACGATCTCATCGGCCCCGGTCGGGTGGACGATCCCGTCGGGGGACGCGCTCGGCGCCACGGCAGGTGTCCCGGACGGCGACGCCGAGGGAGTTGATGGGGCTGAGGAGCCCCCGGAGCTGCACGCGGCGACGCCGAGCGTGACCAGGAGAAGGACGGCGGGGAGCTTCGTGTGGTTGGACATGCGCCTTCGGACGCGGCCGCAGGCGCTCCGGTTCCACGCCTGCACTGGCGGACCGGTGTGCTTGACGCCCGCGCGTATTCTCCGCGCAATAGCATCGGTTCCCGGTCCAGTCGCCGGAGCGTCCCATCCGGCGAGCCGCGCGAGACGCAGGCGGGCCGGACCGGCATCGGCACTGGCAAGGGAGGGAAGCGAGGCGTGTTCCAGGATCGCTCGCTCACATGTCGTGACTGCGGTGAGGCGTTCGAGTTCACGGCCGGGGAGCAGGAGTTCTTCGCCAGCAAGGGCCTCGTGAACGACCCGCAGCGCTGCCCGACCTGCCGCGCGGCGGCCAAGCGCTCGCGTTCTGGCGGCGATGGCACGGGCGGCCGCGAGTATCACGCCGCGGTGTGCAACAGCTGCGGCGGCCAGGCGCTGGTTCCCTTCCAGCCACGGAACGACCGCCCCGTCTACTGCTCCACCTGCTTCGACAGGATCCGCGCCGAAGGCGAGACGACCGGCTAGCGCTGGACCGCCGGCGGCACGGTCGATCACCCGCCGGTGAGCGGTGGCCTATGCTGGGCACCGTCAGCCAGCAGGAGGATAGGAGTGGGCGTGATCATCGTGAGGGAGATGGTCGGGACGAGCCCCCGGTCGTGGAGCGATGCCGCGCGCCAGGCCGTCGCGACCGCGTCGAAGACCGTTCGCAACATCCGGACGATCGAGGTCGTGAAGTCCACGGCCCGGATCGAGGATGGCGAGATCGTCGAGTACCAGGTCCAGCTCAAGATCGGGTTCGAATACGAAGGCTGAGCTGCGGCGGATCGTCGATCCGGCGACTCGCGAGGCAGACCGGATCGGGCCTGAGCGCATAAGCGCGCGTTGAGCGGCGCCCGGCACCATTCGCCACATGCTCCCGACCACTCGGCGGTCTGACCGCGATCGCCTCCCCGACCCCATCGAGACCGCGCACCAGGTCCAACCCGTGCAGAAGCACGCCCCGGCCCCACATCGCGCTGCCGTATCGTCTCCGGCGAGTGGTGGCATGGGCCCGGCCCCCAGGCCCCGGCCAACACCGCGGGCGAGGGGTGAACGCAACGGGCATGGGCTGGTCGCCGTCGGGCCGGGCTTGGCCGCTTCCGTGCTGCTCGGCGGCACCACGGGCGGGTTCCCGATGAATCCCCTGCCCGTGCAGCCGGTCAAGATCCACTGCCCGCCGCCGCGCGACGACACGCTGTCGCGCGAGCGCCTCAACTCGTGGCTGGACCGCGCGGCTGCGGGACGCCTCGGCCTCATCGTCGCGGAGGCCGGCTTCGGCAAGACCACGCTGCTCGCCGATTGGGCCGTCCAGACGACGCGAATGACGGCCTGGTACCGGCTGGAGGCGGATGACCGGGACTGGCTCACCTTCATCCGCCACCTGGTCGCGAGCGGTCGCGAGATCGACCCCGGGTTCGCGCCGCAGACGCTCGACCTCCTCGGTTCCCTCGGGCCGGGTGGTCCGACGCAGCACGACCTCACCGTCAGCATCGCCCGCGAGATGGCGGAGTTCGGGACTGGTAGCTCGCACGGCCTGACGCTGATCTTCGATGACTACCACGTCGTGGACGGATGCCCGGACACGGACCCCATCGTGCGAGCCCTCCTGGATCGGACCGCACCTGGCTACTCCGTGGTCATCGCAACACGCTCCACACCCGCCTTCCCGCTGGGGCGCATTCGCGCCCGGGGCGGCGTGCTGGCCATCGAAGGGAGGGACCTCTGCTTCGACCTCGACGAGACGTCCCGCCTGTTCAGGGACGCCTACCGGCAACCCCTGGACGCCCAGGTTGCTGCTGACCTGTGCGATCGGACGGAGGGGTGGGCGGCCCTGCTCACGCTCGTCCGCACAAGCATTGAGGAGCACAACGACCCTCGAGTCCTGGTCGCCCACCTCGATGCGTCACGCGGCGACTTGTATGACTTCCTGGCCGAGGAGGTGCTCGCCACGCTCCCGCCGGAGCTTCAGCACTTCCTGACCCGTGTCGCGGTGCTCACGGCCGTGGACGTGAACATGGCGGTCTTGGTGGACGAGCGGCCTGCCGATGACATCGCGGTGTCCATCCGCGAGTCCGAACGGCTCGGGCTCCTCTCCCGGCCAGACCGTGAATCGCCCCACCGGTTCCACCCCCTGGTCCGCGAGTTCCTCGTGGCACGCCTGACAGCCGAAATCGGCGAAGCCGCAGTGCGAGACCTTCACCAGGCGCTCGGGACTGCTCTGGAGAATTCCGCTTGGCTCCCGGCCACCTGGCACTATCGCGCAGCCGGCGACATGAACTCGGCTGCCCGGACCCTAGACGCAGCCATCCCCTCGATCATTGCATCCGGAGGGTTTGAGTTGGCGCGGCAGTTTCTAGACGGTTCGGCCGGGCCTCCCGACCGACCCGGCGTTCTCATCCTCCGGTCACGGCTCGAGCTCGAGCGCGGGCATCTCGCCAGAGCGATCGAACTGGCGCAGTTGGGCTCACAAGTCGGCGAGGGCACCTCGCTAGCGAGCTTGGGCCTCCTCAACCTAACGGCGATTCTGGCTCGACATGGATTTGACGAGCAGTCGATCAAGCTCGCGACGCGAGCAATGGAAGGGGACCTAGCACCTGCGGAGCGAATGGTCGCCGAGGCCTCGCTAGCCGTCTGGAGTACTCAGCAGGAAGGCAGTCTGGCCGCCGTTGCCGACTACCTAGTCGGTCTAGCCCAGATTCAGGATGCCGCGGGCCACGTCCGGTACGCAGGGATCACCCGCCTTAACCTCGCAGTGATCCTGCTTTGGATGGGACGCAGCCGAGACGCGGCCGACGTAGCCGGCACGGCCGAGCTAAGCCTCGGGGCGTCTCCAACGAGTCCGGAGAGAGTCGCCGCCATTGCCGTTCGGATTGCGGCACAGCTTCAACTTGGCGCCACTGAGCCGCTTGATCGAATGGCTGCACTAATCGACGAAGCGTCCACTCCAGTTGCGCGAGACGAGGCAGCGATCGAGGCGGCTCGCTTGCTCGGGGACTACGGCTCCCTCGAGCGCGCGGAGTCTGCGGCGGCTCGCGTTGGTCAAGCTGCACTGTCAACGGGCTACTTGGGAGCTTGGGCGGTGGCAACCGGCACCATCGCGCTACGTCGTGGGGAGCCGGTCATAGCAGCTGAGCGCGTGGCGCTGGCCGGCGGGGCTCTCCAAGATGCCGCTGGCAAGTTCCGAGTCTGCCTGCTTCGAGCGCGCATCTCGCTCGCCACCCGCTCGAGGCTCGCAGATGGCCAAATCGCGGAACTCACACGGATCGCCGCGGCTCAGGGCTCCCGCCTGGAGGCCGTGATCGCCGACCTGCTACGAGGATTGCAGGATGGGCGGCCTGACGGCGCCGTTGCCCGCCTCATGCCTGATGAGGATCATGTTCTGTCGATGCTCGCCGATGAAGTGTGTCGGAGTCTGCCGGAGCTTGACACCGAGAGTCGGCTCCGCGTCACCCGTGAGGCCACGCTTCGACCAGACCGATGGATTACGGCCCTGAGGATGGTCTACCAGGCTGACCCGCTTGCGGCAAGGCTCCTTGCAGACATCGGCAACGAGCATGACGCCTCTGCCTTGCGCGCCGCTGCTGCGTCACGGAAGTGGCTACGGCCCATCGCTGCGGAGATCACCCATCGACTGGCGCCTCGAGTACTCATCCACGATCTTGGGCCGGTCACGGTTCAGATCGGAGTGGAGAACCATGTAAGAACGCTGCGCCGCAAGGTCATGGGCCTCTTGTGCTTCGTGGCCTCCCGCCCGGGGATGGCAGCCACGCGTGATGAGGCTCTGGACGCGATCTGGCCCGACTTGGGTCCCGACACGGCGGTCAACTCCCTGCACCAGACGATCTACTACCTTCGCCGAGTCTTCGAGCCCACGTACCGAGAGGGCACGAGCGCTGGGTACGTGGAGTTCGATGGTGACGTCCTATCGCTACACCCGGCCCTGGTGGACAGTCAGAGCCGCAAGTGCCAGCGGCTCGTGGACGTCACTTGTAGTGACAAGGAGGACGCGCTCGACCAGCTCGTTGCCACGTATCGCGGCAGGTATGCCCTGGACTTCACGTATGAGGATTGGGCGACAAGCTACCGCGAGAACCTCCACGCGTCCGTTCTCGCGTCCGTGGAGTCTGGCATCCGACGAGCCACGGCAGAGGGCAACATCGACCGTGCGACGCGCCTGGCTCAGGCCATGCTGGCCGTGGATCCTGGTGCAGATGGGATCGAGCTCGCGCTCCTGAAGGCCTACAAGGCGGGTGATAGGCATGCGGCGGCCGCCGAACAGTACGCTCACTATGCCGCCTACATCCGGGGAGAGTTAGGCGCGGATCCCCCACGATTCGACGACATTTGAGCCGGATTGAGGCGAACGGCCTCAGCCCGACCTGCCAGGTGGCATGGTGCACATAGGTAGGGTTGCGTATTGACCGGTGATGTTGACCGTACCTATAGTCCGGCCCTGCACTAGTACCAACGTACTGTGCAAGCAAGGAAACGCTCGGAACGCGCTGATGCCGCCACCTGAATTGGGCACTTAGGGTGGGGGCGGAGTGAGTAGTGCAACCGACCGGCTTTCGAGTCAGGTCGGTTTTCGTGTTCTTAGGACACGGAGGCCGCAAGGAGGTACGAGCGTGGCACCGATCCAGGTCTTCAAGGGCTGGTAAGGGTTAGGGACGCGGAGGATCGACCGATGAAGGATCGCCTCATGCGAGCCCTGGTTGCTCTAGGCGCAGTCGCCGCAATGGCGCTCGCCGGAGGAGCTTCGTTGAAGGGCTTCTAGCCTGAGACCTCACCTCAGTACTCAAGTCCTGTTCACCCGAATAGGGCGGACGGGCTAGAGTCCCGTTACACATCGGGGACTGGGGACAGATGTCGAGGAACCTGAAGCTCTATATCACTGGGGTCGTGGTGATGAGCGCAATTGCGCTGATTGCCACGACTCTTCTGATTCCCCTCGCAAGCGACATTGCCTTGGCACCTGAAGTCTTCGGAGTTGCTGCTGCTCCGGTGGCGGGACTGGTTTTCTGGATCATGGTTACGCTCGTTGCATCCGCGCTACCCGTCCGGATGCCCCGTGGTGCGGTCTTTGCAGTCTCAGTCTCGACGCTATTGGCGGCAACGGTCTTGGGTGGTCCGACCGCAGGCGCGTGGGTGGGCTTGATCGGAATCACTGAGATGAGGGAAATCCGCCTCAAGATCCCTTGGTACGGCACACTCGCCAATCGAGGCGGGGTGGTGATGCCGATTGTCGTTGCGGGCCTCGTGATGCGCGGCTTTGGTGTCCCCGGTCGTCCTCTTGAGGATCCCGTCTCGTTCGTGGTGGCAATGGTCGGCGGAGGTGTCTTCCTGGCGCTGAATGCTGGCCTCACGGCCGTGTCGGTGTCGCTCCGCACGGGCCAGAGTGCGACTGGCGTTATCCGAGGCGAGGCCGAGGGGATCGCGTCTAGCATCCTCAGCATTGCGCCGATTGGCTGGCTGATGGCGCAGATCTACGTCATCGCGGCCTGGGCCAGCCTGCTGTTCGCGCTGCCGCTGTACATGACCCGGCTGGCGTACCTCAACTACACCGAGATGCGCGAGATGTTCACGCAGACCATCGATGCGCTGGCGCACGCCGTGGACAACCGCGACCCGTTCACTGGGCAGCACTCCAGGCGGGTGAAGACGATCGCCGGCGACATAGGCGCCGTGATGCGGCTCGGCGTTGCGGACCTGGAGGCCCTGGAGTGGGGCGGCCTCCTGCACGACGTGGGCAAGATCGGCGTCCCGGACTCGGTGCTGCTCAAGCAGGACCGGCTGACCAGGGACGAGCGGATGATGATGAACTCGCACCCCGTGCTGGGAGCGCAGATCATCCAGCCGGTCACTCGCCTGGCGCGCGAGCTGCCGATCATCCGCCACCACCACGAGTGGTACAACGGGTCCGGCTACCCGGATCGGCTGATCGGCGATGAGATCCCGCTGCTGGCGCGGATCCTCCACGTCGCGGACTCGTTCGAGGCGATGACCGCGGCTCGCCCTTACCGGATGACGCCGCTCACGGCGGAGCAGGCGCTCGCCGAGCTGCGCAAGTTCGCCGGGATCCAGTTCGACCCCAGGGTGGTGGACGCGTTCGTCAACACGCACTGGGTGGAGGGTGTCGAAGACCCCGGGCGCACGACGCAGACACCGCCCATTCCGCTGATCGCACAGCACGCAAACCGGTCCGCCGCTGTCGGCCCCGACGCCACCGCCGAGGTGACGCCGCAGGCATCCCTGCTCACCAAGACCGGGCCGGCCGCGAGCCCGGCCGAGCCGAACTGAGCACGCGGGCCCCCGGGGGCCCCACAATCCTCGGATGCTGATCGGCGGTATCGCGCTCGGGCTCGTCCTAGGCCTGCTCCTTGGCGGCCGGCTCGAGAACCTGGCGCTGATCCGGCTCCGCTACCTGCCGCTGCTGTTCCTCGCGGTCATCATCCGGTTCGCCACGGAGGCCGCCCTCGGGTACGGGGTGCAGGTCGTGGACGCGTTCCGGGCGCCCCTGCTGGGCCTGGCCTACGGGCTGCTGCTGTTCGCCCTGTGGCGCAACCGCTGGTATCCAGGTCTCGCTCTCGCCTTCATCGGGGTCTCGCTGAACGCGATCGCGATCCTGTCCAACGGTGGCTACATGCCGGTCTGGGATGAGGCCTACGCCGCCTCGGGGCTGACGCCGCCGCTGGACTCGGTGCTCCACTTCGAGCTGTCGGGTCCCCTTAGCACTGAGTTCCTGCTCCGGCTTGGCGCGCTGGGCGACATCATCCCGATCCCCTTCGAGCCCTTCCGCAACGTGGCGTCGATCGGCGACATCTTCCTGACCGCGGGCCTGGCGTTCTTCCTCTTCGCGACGCTGCTGCGGACACCCGCCGAGGCACGACGCGCGTCGGACGAGGCCAAGACGGGCCGCTACCTCGGATTCGCCGGAACCGCCCGCCTGCCCGGGACGCCGGCCCCGGTGGACAAGGACGGCATCGCGATCCGGTCCGGCACGGGCCTGACGCCGTCGCTCGATGACGCGATCGCCCTGGAGCGACCGCTGATGATGGGTGCGCGGGGCATGGGCCTGGCCTCACCCGCCCTCGCCCCGCTGGCGGATGAACCCGGCGACGATCGCGTGGCGGCGATGGCCGCCCCGGGCCAGACGGGCTTCGGCGGCGCGCTGGCCGCGGAAGGCCTTGGGACCTTCCCGATCGGGAGGCGGCGACCGGCAGCCCTCGAGCACCTGCGCCAGCACCCGTACGTGCGTCTGGCGCTCAACCCCAACTTCTCGGCATTGTGGGCCGGGCAGGTCATCAGCCTGTTCGGCGACCGGGTAAATCAGATCGCCCTGGCGGCGTTTGTCTACGAGCTGACGAACTCGCCGCTGGCCGTCGCATTGACCTTCTTCATGGGCATGGTCCCCAACCTGCTCCTGTCGCCGATCGCGGGTGCCTACGTGGACCGCTGGGACCAGAAGCAGGTCCTCATCGTGTCCGACATCCTGCGAGCGGCGGGCGTCCTGCTCCTTCCCGTGGCGGTGCTCACGAACGTGTGGCTCGCCTACCCGATCGTGTTCCTGATCACCACGGTCTCGATCTTCTTCCGGCCGGCCCGCCAGGCCGTGCTGCCGCGCATCGTTCCCGAGGAGGATCTGCTCGCCGCGAACTCGGCCATGTGGGTGGGCGAGACACTTGCCGACGTCATCAACTACCCGATCGCCGGCCTGTTCGTTGCGTTCCTGCAGTCCTCGCTGTTCCTTGCGTTCTGGCTCGACGCGGTGACCTACCTCGCCTCCGCGGTGTTGCTGGGCACGATGGTCGTGCCGCCGCTGGCCCGCCGTGCCCGGGGCCCCGAGGATGCCGGCGACATCGAGGCACCGGACGGCGGCGGCGCCAGGTACGAGGAGCCGCACACGACCGTCGTCCAGGACCTCAGGGCCGGCTGGGCGTTCCTGCGCCACGAGACCGTCCTGCTGGCCAACACCCTGCAGGGCACCGCGGGGCAGTTCTCGCTCGGTGTGCTCACCGTCGCCAGCCTGATCCTGGCCCGCGAGATCACGCCCGGCGACGGCGACGCGTACCGGGCCACGTACGCCTTCATGGAGACGGCGATCGGCATCGGCAGCCTCATCGGCGGCTTCGCCCTGGGCGCAGTGGCCGGCCGAGCCCGGAAGGGCAGGCTGATCATCGGGGCGTACATCGCCTTCGGCCTGGGCACGATGGTGCTGGGACTCACCGACAGCCTCCCGCTGGTGCTGGGACTCCTCTTTGGCCTTGGCATCGCCAACATGGCCTTCGTGATCCCCAGCCAGACGCTGTTCCAGGAGCGCACGCCGCCGGAGCTGATGGGGCGCGTGGTCAGCCTCCGGTTCGCCCTGGTGTTCGGCGGGATGTCGCTGGCGATGGCGCTGGGCGGCCTATTCATCACCGTCCTCGGGCCAGGGCCCGTGATCTTCGCGGCGGGCGTGATCTCGGTGGGTGCGGGTGTTGCCGGGCTGTTCGTGAAGGCCGTGCGCGAGGCGTGACGGGCGTGGCCGGCCCGGATGCCGGTCCTGTCGGTACACTGACGGCCGCGTGAGGCGTTGCCCGCAGGTGCGCCCGCGGAGAGGAGACCAAGCACCGGATGACGGACCAGGAACGCGACCCGGAGGCCAACGGCCCCGAAGCCGCGACGGATGCCAGCACCACGCCCGAGGACGAGACGGCGCCCGACGCCGAGACCGCCGCAGACGAGACAGACTCGGACGAGTCGGCCGTCGCCGAGCCCGAAGCGTGGACGCTCAGCGCGGAGGATGCCGAGCTGGGGGCCGCGGCAGCCGCACCCGCAGCAGACGGAGCCGCCACGGGCGGCAAGAAGCGTGGCGCCAAGGACGCAGGCTCAAAGCAGCCGCAGGCAGCGCCATCGGTCGCCCATGAGGCAGTCAAGGTCACGGACCGGGCCTCGGCGATCTTCGTGATCGCGGTTGTCGGCGTCTTCGTGGCGATCCTCGCCTGGGGCCTCATCGGGGGCAGGAACGGGTTCCTGGGCACCTTGCTCGCGACGCCCACGCCGATTGAGACCGAGGCGCCATCGGTGAGCGTCGAGCCGTCGGTCACGCCGTCGGTGGCGCCGTCCGCGTCCGCCAGCGCCGAACCGAGCGTTGAGCCTTCCGCCGAACCGCCCAGCGCCGCGCCGCCGAGCGCCGAACCCAGCGCCGAACCCAGCGCCGAACCCAGCGCCGCGGCCAGCACTGAGCCGTCCGAGGTGCCGTCCGTCGCCCCGGAGGTCTCCCCGAGCCCAGCGGCGAGCTAGGCCCGGCGACATGAGCTCGTCCCGGGCCCGCGCGAGCGATGCCCGGGCGCGGATGGTCGCCGACCAGCTGGTTGGCCGGGACATCCGCGATCCCCACGTCCTCGAGGCCATGGCCGCCGTGCCCCGCGATGCCTTCGTCGACGAGGCGAGCCGAGACCAGGCGTACGAGGACCACCCGCTCCCCATCGGGGCCGGCCAGACCATCAGCCAGCCGTACATCGTGGCGCGCATGACGGAGCTCCTTGCCGTGGGCCCGCGTGACCGGGTCCTGGACGTGGGCACCGGTTCCGGATACCAGGCGGCGATCCTCGCGGAGCTGGGCTGCCTGGTGACCTCCATCGATCGCGAAGCCGGGCTGGCGGACGCGGCCCGCCGGCTCCTGGCGACCCTCGGCTTCGGGGACCGCGTCACCGTCACCACCGGCGACGGCAGCCTTGGCTTCCCGGATGGCGCCCCATGGGACGGGATCCTCGTCGCCGCGGGCGCGCCGGCCATCCCCGAGTCGCTCCGGACCCAGCTCGCCGAGGGCCGACGTCTCGTGATCCCGGTAGGTTCGCGACGGGAGCAGCGGCTGCTCGTGGTGGAGCGGCACGGCGATGAATGGTCCGAGCGCTCCGAAGGGGCCTGTGTGTTCGTCCCCCTCGTTGGCACGGCGGGCTGGCCCGGCTGAGGTCAGGCGGAACCTGACGCGCCCGCGGAACCTGACGGCCGCCCGCGACCTGACGGCCGGCGCCGGGAATCCGGCCCGACCGCCCGGCTATACTCCGCTGGCCATGACCCATGTCTTCGTTGCCCCCCACCCGGACGACGTCGCGCTCTCGTGCGGCGGGCTCATCGCCAGCCTGCGCGAGCTCGGCCAGAGCATCACGGTCCTGACGCTGTACTCCGGCACCGGGGAGACGGATCGGCTGACGCCCTTCCAGCGGGAGGCCCTCGGTTTCGGCTCCAAGGCGATCTGGCCCAACACCGAGGCCTTCAATCGGGCTAACCTGGCCGCGGACTACCCCGAGGACGCCTCCGCCGCGCCCTGGCAGGCCACCAGGGAGGGCCTGGACGCGACCCAGGGCGACGCGGACGCTGCCGCCAAGCGCTTCTGGCAGCGCTCCTCGTGGTACCGCCGGGCGCACATCCACAACGAGTCCCTGGCCGGCCAGCCGGTCATCGACGACGTCCAGTCCCAGGGCGCCGTCCTGACCACGGAGCTGATGGACGCCGCCGCCGCCGGCGACACGATGGCCCAGCGCCGCCTCGAGGACGAGCGCTACGCCGCCTTCGCGGAGGTGTCGATGGTCTGGCTGGACCTCCCGGACGCCGTCTTCCGCGGCTACGAGGGCGACGACCAGCTGCTGGGCACCCCGCGCGCCGACGATCCCGCCCCCGTCGACCTCCTGCGCCGCGAGATCGCGCGCCTCGAGCCGTCTCGGGTCTACCTGCCGATGGGCATCGGCGGGCACGTGGACCACCAGCTCGCCCGCGATGCCGGCCTTGCCCTGCTCTCGGACGCCCGGAAGTGGGTCATGCCCGGCCCCTCGTACGCGGATCGCATCGTCCTGTACGAGGACTTCCCGTACGCGTGGTGGGAGGACTTCGGGCGCCTGGACGACATGCCGCCCGGATCCTTCGGCGCCATGCCGGACGGGATCTCGCTGGCCGCGGAGTTCGCGGACATCGGTGACCAGCTGGAGCGCAAGATCCGCGCGATCGCGCTGTACGAGAGCCAGATGGAGCGCCTCTTCGACAGCGAGAAGGCCATGGCAGACGCGGTGCGCGGCTACGCGGCCCGGACCGGCGACATCGGCCGGGTACCCGGGGGCCACGCGGAGCGCTACTGGGTCACGACGCCGGCCTGACGCACATGACCGCTCGGGCGCAGGACCGCGACCCGGCGCTCCCGGCCGCCCGATGATCGTCGGCCGCCGCAGCTCACCCATCCCGACGATCCTGGTGGTCCTTGCCGTCCCCGTCCTGTTCGCGGCTGCGATCGCGGTCCGGATGTGGGTCTGGCCGGCCCAGGGCCTGAAGGGCGACATCGACCAGTTCGTCCTCTGGGTCCATGGCATCGCGGTGAACGGGCTGTCGAACGCCTACGACCAGAACCTGTCCTTCCCCGCGGTGATGGCCTGGGTCTGGGGTGCGATAGCGGCATTCGAGCCCGCCTTCCGCACCGTGACGGACTCCGCCGACCCCGCGATCCGGGCGCTGATGAAGATGCCGGCGAGCCTCGCGGACCTGGGCATCGCAGCGGCCGTCGGCTGGTGGTTCCGGGACAAGCCGTGGGCGGCGGTGGCTGCCATGGCGGCGATCCTGCTGTGCCCGGCCGCCTGGTACGTGTCCGCGTGGTGGGGCCAGTACGAGTCCATCTACGTCCTGCCGGCCGTGCTGGCGGTCCTGGCGGCGCGTGCGGGGCGTCCCGGGCTCGTGGCGGCGCTGCTGGCGATCAGCCTGATGGCCAAACCGCAGGCGCTGCCGTTCCTGGTGCCGTTCGCGGCCTGGTTCCTCGCCACCCAGGGGATCCGGGGGACGCTCAGGGCGGCGGTGATCGGCGCCGTCGTGATCGTGCTCGTGTGGCTCCCGTTCATCCCGGCCGGCGGGCCCGCCAACTACCTGGGCAACCTCTCCGAGTACCAGGACGGCATCTTCAACGTGCTCTCGCTGCGCGCCTGGAACCCGTGGTGGGTCGTCCAGGTGCTGGGCGCCGGGGGGGACTTCGTGCTCGACTCCACGCCCGTGCTGGGGCCGCTGACCTTCCGGCATCTCGGACTGCTGGTGGCGGGCCTCCTCGCACTCGTGGTGTTCGTGGGCGTCTACCGGCGACCCAGCGCGCACAGCCTGGTCCTGGGCCTGGCGGCGATCACCCTGGTGGCGTTCGTGAGCCTGACTACCATGCACGAGCGGTACGCCTACCCCGCCTTCGTGTTCCTGCTGATGGCGGTCAACGGCCGCGTGCTCGCGATCGCGTGGGCGGCCTTCGCGGTGGTCTTCACCGCGAACCTGGTGTGGGCCGCGCCACCGCCGGAGCTGGTCCTGCCGGACGGGCAGGCGATCAGCCTGGTCGGGGCGGCGGTGATCACGCTGGTCGCGCTGATCGCGATCCTGTGGACGGGCCAGGGCGAGCGCGTGGACTACGGGGACGACGCCGGACAGCCGCTGCACAGCCTGTGGCCGACGACGCGGTGAACCAGGCCGCGGCCATGGCGGATCCCGGGAAGCGACGCACGCGATTCGGCCAGGTGTTCGGCTATGGGATCGCCGCGCTGTTCATCACCCTCTGGGCCTGGCAGTACATCTCCGCGCCGCCAGGTGCGATCGACCGCCTGGCCGGTCTCGACTACCGCAACTACGCGGACGCCACCAGGACCTGGCTCAACGGGGGCACCTGGTACCTCGAGCGCCAGCTCCACGGTCCGTACCTGGTCGTGCCGGGTGACGTGCTGTACCCGCCGGTGTGGCTGGTCCTGTTCGTTCCGGCGGCGATCCTGCCGTGGCCGTTCTGGTGGATCGTGCCCGGCGCCATGGTCGGCTGGGCACTCATGAAGCTCCGGCCGTCACCGCTCGGATGGGCCACCATCGCGGCGTTCCTCGCGTGGCCGCCCACCGCCGTGCATCTGATCACCGGCAACCCGACGATATGGCTGGTGGCCGCGCTGGCGATGGGCACCATCTACCGATGGCCGTCTGCCTTCCTGCTGACGAAGGTGACGATCGCGCCGCTCGGCCTGTGGGGCGTGCGGGATCGTCGCTGGTGGGTGACAGTGGCCGCCATCATCGTGGCCTCGCTCTTCTTCCTGCCGATGTGGCCGACCTACGTCCAGGTGCTGCTGGATGCCAAGCACCCGGCTGGAGTCTTCTACAGCGCCCAGGACCTGCCGATGCTGATGATCCCACTGGTGGCCTGGGCGACCAGCAGGACTCGGGCAAGGGCCGCCGACGGCACAACCCCGCGCCATCGGGGCCGGACGCGGCTTCCAGGCTTGTGGCCGGCAATTCGGTGAACCCTCAGGACGTGCCCTTCATGCGACCCGGTGGGTCGCTGAGCATGCCTCGATACGCGTGGCTCCCGCTCGTCATCCCGCTCTGCTTCGTAGTCGCGACGTGGTCCGTGAGCCAGATCGAGTTCGCCTGGCTCTTGCGGCCGCTGGCCGTGATCCTGATCGTCGTCGTCGCTTTGACGCTCGTGGGACGCCTGCTGCTGGGCCCCCTTCTCGGAACCGAGGTGGTGATCGTCATTGCAGCTGGGTTCACTGCCGCTGACGTGCGAATCCCCGGCCTGTCGATTGTCTTCGCGAGCGTGCTCGTCCTTCTGGTGCGCGGCTCCGCACGCGACTTGCGTGGCATCCAGCTTCGGGTGCTGGGGGCGTACCGCGCCGTCGCTGTGGTGCTCATCCTCATGACGCTCGCAGGCTCCGCCCTGAACGGCAGTCTCGGTTGGGCTATCTCGGCAGTTCACAAGGACATCACGATGACCGCGCCAGCCGATGACGCCTCGGCGTCCCTGCCTGACATCTGGCTGGTTCTCCTTGATGGATACCCGGGTGACGACGCCCTTGCGCAGCTCGGTCGGTCCCAGGCAGGCGATCCGCTCCGGGAAGGACTGGTCTCCCTGGGGTTTGACGTCCAGCGTCATTCCAGAACGAGCTACCCGCTGACGCGTCTCGTCCTGGCGTCCATGTTCAACGGGAAGGATGTGCCGGAGCTGATCGGGACCGAGCGTGGGCCAATCGGTCTCGCCGTCGCCACCCGTGAGTTGCGGAGCGTGCTGGAGGACAGCACCGCGCTTCGGGACCTCGGCCGGTCCGGGTACGAGCGGATCGCGATCTCGACGGGGTGGGCGGAGGTCGGGCCGCGCCGCGTTGACCGCCTTGTTGAGCCGCCGCAGATGACAGAATTCGAGGTCGCCCTCCTCCGTCGATCTGCGCTCGGGACGGCGCTTGCAGCCATCGCACCAGACGCTCACTCCCAGCAGCTCCGGGACCGTATCGCCACGACGTTCTCAGTTGCCGAGCAGATCGCGCGCGAACCACACACAAGACCCAGATTCGTATTCGTCCATGTGCCAGCACCGCACTCGCCGGTCGTCTTCGGACCGAGTGGTGAGCCGGTCAACGGCTCACCCGGAGCATCCATTGCCAGCACACGGGAGCCCCCGATGGCTCGGGATGACCGGATCTCGCGGCAGGCCGGCGAGCTCCCGTACGTCAACCAGCGCGCGCTCGATCTCAGTCGAGCGATCCTTGCCTCGCAGGGTCGACCAACGGCAATCGTGGTCTTCTCGGACCATGGCTCCGACGTTGACTGGAACCCGGATGACCCGTTGGCGGGTGGAGTGAACGAGCGGTCGAGCAATATCGTCGCCGTCCGAGCAACAGCGCGACCGGGCGTCATTCCAGCCGGGACTACCACGACCAACCTGCTGTCACGGCTCCTCAACGCCTACTCGATCACCGAGATGCCAATGCAGCCCGAGGGCACGTGGTTCTATCGGACTCCCGCCAACATCATCGATCTCGTTCGAGTCGATCCGGCAAGCGGGAGAGTGCCCTGAGGCGAGCGCGTACATGCGCCGGCACGCCCGAACGCCGGGTGGCATCTTCGCTCCGCGTCGCGACCGGGACCGCCGCCCGAGGGACCCAAGAGCCGCACTTCCGACGATTGCTGGTGTCACCGTTCCATCGCGGGACCGGCATCCCGAGGAGCTACAAACCCCTCCGGCCTCGCATCGCCAGCCAATACCAGTGCAGGTAAAAGGGCAGCCACTTGCGGAGCTTGAAGTTGCTCTGGCCCTCGGTCCGGTCGCGCCAGGTCGTGGGCACCTCGGCGACGCGGCGGCCGGCGAGGGTGGCCTTGACCGTGAGCTCCAGGGCCAGCTCGAAGCCCGCCTGGCTCTCGATGGGTGTCGCTTCCAGGAGACGCCGTGAGTAGAGCTTGAAGTTGTTCGTGGGATCGTGGGTGGCGACGCCGCCGAACCAATGGAGCGTGAGGCCGGCGGTCCGCGACATGAAACGCTTGAGCGGCGGGCCGCCCAACTGACACCCGCCCTTCATGTAGCGCGAGGCGGCCACCACGTCCGCACCTTCACGGGCGAGGGCCACCATGGCATCGACGACGTGCGGCTCGTCCGAGCCGTCCGACATGGAGATCAGGACGTAGTCGCCACGGGATGATGC
Source organism: uncultured Chloroflexia bacterium (assembly GCA_963713975.1). Classification (GTDB taxonomy): domain Bacteria; phylum Chloroflexota; class Limnocylindria; order Limnocylindrales; family CSP1-4; genus CAIXZV01. The sequence continues at coordinate 1,385,669 of OY970218.1, read as the reverse complement.
GATCCCGGCCTTCATCGCGTTGAGGACGCCGCGGCCGATGTCGTTGCGGTGGCCGCGGATCGCCGGCAGGTCCTCGTGGAGCCGCTCGATGACCGGAACGGTCGGATCCTCGTCGAAGTCGTATACGACCAAGATCTCGTGGGTCGTGGTGATCGCCGCCGTCAGGTCGCGAAGGACGGGAGCGACGGCTTCGCCCTCCTTGAACACGGGGACGACGACCGAGAGCTCCGGGACGGGCGGCGCGGATTCCCCGGCCCCGGTCACAGCCGCCCGGCCTCCACCTCGGCCCCGATCCAGGGGATCACCTCGTCGAGCATCTCGGACAGGGTCGTCGTGGCCTCGTAGCCCAGGACGTCGCGGGCCTTGTGGACGTCGGGAACGCGCAGCTGGACATCGTGGTCGAACGGCGGGTCCGTGACGTAGCGGAACGGCCGGTCCGGGCCGTTGATCTTGGCCCAGATCACCTCAGCCAGTTCGAGCACGGTGGTAGACGCCGCCGTGGAGAGGTTGAAGTCCTCGTTGACCGCCGTCGGCGACTCAATTGCGAGCCGGATCCCGTGCGCCAGGTCGCCACCGTAGGTGTAGTGGCGGACCTGGTTGCCCTCGCCCAGGATGTGGAGCGGGTCCTGGCCCTTGAGCACCTTGAGCACAAGGTCCGGAACGACGTGGGACAACGCGAGCTTCACGTTGCCGCTCATGACGTCCGTGTCGCGCAGGGCACGCCGCTCGCCGATGCCCACGCAGTTGAACGGGCGCAGAATCGTGTACGGCAGCTGGTACTGCTCCCACGCGCCCCGGGCGAAGTACTCCGAGGCGAGTTTCTGGAAGCCGTAGGTGGAGATCGGCGGCGGCGAGGTGCGCTCTGCGCCCTCCGGCGTGGGGAACTGGTCCGTGCTCTCGAAGACCATGGAGCTCGACAGGACGACGATCCGCTCCAGGTGCCCGGACTTGTGTGCCGCGATCGCCGCCTCGAAGGTTGACGCCAGGATCCGCTCGTTCTCGGCCAGCAGGTCGAATGCGAACTCGTGGAAGTAGCTGATCCCGCCGATCATCGCGGCCGCGGCCACGACCTGGTCCACGTCCGCCGCCAGTTCCGTGAGCAGCGTCACGTCCTTGGCATCACCCTCGACGAACCGGTAGCGGGGATGGCCGTCGTAGCTCTTGGCCACGCGGCCGTACTTGCTGAAGTTGTCGATGCCTACCACCTCGTGGCCGGCCGCGAGCAGCTCCTCCACCAGGTAGCCGTTGATGAACCCGGCGGCGCCGGTGACCAGGACCTTCATGGCTAGAGCCGGATCCCTCCACCGGTCGCGTTCCAGATGTCCACGACCTCGCGGCCGGCAAGGTCCAGGGAACGGTAGGCGCGGTGCGGCGCGCCGATGACAAGCGTCTCGCTGTGCTCGAGGACGACGTCCAGCGGCGAGAGGCGTTCGTCATCCACGTAGGGGTCGGCGCACAGCACCTTCGCACCAGCCCATTCCAGGAGCTTGCGGAGCTTGAACGACAAAGACGCACGGATGTCGTCCGACTCCGCCTTGAAGGCCATGCCAAGGATCCCGATCGTCCGGCCCCGGAGGCTGCCGTGCCTGCGCTCCAGCGCCGAGACAATGTAGGCGGGCATGCCCTCGTTGATCTGCATGGCCGCCTGACCCATCGGGAAGTGGTCCGACGTGAACGCTGCCAGCTGCATCGTGTCCTTGAACAGACAGGGCCCGGCCGCAAACCCGGGGCCGGGCAGGTCCGCAGCGCGAGGGTAGTCCTCGCGGATCGCGCGAAGCACGTTCGCGTAGTCCACGCCCGCCTGGTCCGCGATGGCGAAGAACTGGTTGGCGACGGCGAACTTCATGTAGCGCCAGGTGTTGGTGAACAGCTTCGTGAGCTCGGCTTCCTTCGTGCTCGTGCGGATCGTGGTCGAGGTGAGATGGTGGAACAGCGCCTCGGCGCGGTCGCCAGCCCTGCCCTCATCGGCGCCGATGATCTGAGGCAACGACAGCAGCTCCTCGAGCGCATGGCCCTCCGCGATCCGCTCCGGGCAGAACGCGACATCCACCCGCAGGCCACGGTCCCCGAAGGCGGCGCTGACGTACTCCGTCGTGCCGGGATACACGGTGCTGCGCAGGACGACAAGCGCGCCATCGCTGACGTGCGGCGCGATCTGGTCCACCGCCCGCTCGAACACGCGCATGGATGGACCCAGGAACTCGTCGACGGGCGTACCGATCACCAGGACCACGGCGTCCGCGCGGGCCATGATCGCAGCCGACGTGGCCATCTCGAGGCGACCGGTGGCCAAGACGCGGGGAAGGAGTTCGTCCGCGCCGTTCTCCATGAAGGGCATCTGGCCCGCCGCGATCCTATCCAGGGCGGCACCATCGATGTCGAAGATGCCGACGTGCAGGCCGGCATCGACCAGGGCGAGGCTCAGGGGAAGGCCGACGTGCCCCGCCCCTCCGAGGACTACGACATCCAGCGGGGCGGGGGTCGTGGCTCCGGGGCGGGAGGCAGCACTGTCCGTCATGCGGTGCACCTTAGCAACGCCTGCGGCGCCTGGTGGCCTCCTCGAAGGTACCAGCGGCCTTGCGCCGTTCGGTCAGCGGGCGCGGACAAGGATCGTCCCGTCGGGGTCAGCCCACACGCGGTCCCACGGGCCAACCGGGATCGACTCGCCTGTCGGAACGACAATCATGTCCGCCCCCCAACGGTCCAGCACATCGCCGGCTCTCGGACCCTGTAGCACCGCATAGTCCTCCCACACGCCCACCGGAAACAGCTCGAACCGGGAGTCGATGAAATACGCCTGATCCGGTGCCGCCCACTCGAACCAGGAGCCCCAGGTCTGCGGCACCACGACCCGGGTGCCGGGGGCCGCCAGCTCGGCGACCTTCGCAGCGAGGCCGCTCGGCGCGAATGAGAGCAGCCCAGCCCGACCGGTCAGCTGGTCTGCCGGCCGCCACCACGGGAGCGCGATGACGATGGCGACCCCCAGGCCTAACGCGAGCAGCCCGTTGGCTACGCTGGCCCGCGGCTCGCGGGCGCGGCGCTCGCTCGTCAGAACGCCCGCGAGCAGGAAGACCATCACGAACGCCCACCACGCGACGCCCCGGACCGCCCACGCACCCATGAGAGCCATCGCGACGAGGAGCACCCAGTCCGGCCACCGCACGAGGCCCCGTCGGCGGAACATCAGCACCGCGGTGACGAGCACGGACGGATAGAACAGCAGCCCAGGCATGGCGAGCGGGAGGGTCCGCTGCCACTCACTGACCTGGCCCGCGATGGCCGGGTTGACGCCGATGGTCACGGCGTACAGCCAGGCTCCGGCGAGGTATGGGTTGACGAGGGTCGCGAGCGTCCCCGCGACCAGGACCCCGAACGAGGCCCGCGCCTGCCTCTTCGCCGCGACATCGCTCAGCCAGGCGTAGCCCAGGATCACTGGACCCAGCACGAAGCTCCCGTGCAGGTTCGCCCAAAGCAGGACGACGAGGGGCGCCAGGAGGTACAGCCGCGCCCGCCGGGTCCGGACGGCAACCAGCCACAACAGGAAGGCGAAGAGCGCCAGCCCGAACAGCTGGGGCCGGAGCGCCAGCGCCGGGGCAGCCAGGGCGAATGCCGCGAGGACGAGGATCGCCGACATCCGCGGGCTCGCTCCACGTTCCCGGGCCGTCGCGACGAGCACGCCCGTGATGAAGGCGACCAGCCCCGCCCGCAGCACCGCCAGCAGCTCCCACCCGCCGATGGCGTAGCCCGCCGCCAGCTTGACCTGTGCCAGCCACTGCTGGTCCACCCACGACGTGCCCCACACGGTGAACGTCCACGTGTCGGCAATTGGCAGCGCCCCCGAGGCCATGATCTCGTTCCCGGCGCGAACCTGGTAGGCGAGATCCACTGCGGGCAAAGGCACGATCAATGCCACGAGCGCCGGCAGGGCGATCGCGATCCAGATCCAGAGCCGGTCGAAGGTGAGCCGCATCCCCGCGATGCTACGTGTCGGGACGCCCTCCCGGCATGGTCCGAACGTCAGCCGGCGCTGACGGACACCTCGCGCGGCCGCACCAACCGCGCTCCCTCGTCGTAGAGCTCCTGGACCGCGTTGACCATGAGCTGGATGCAGAAGCGGTCGTGGACGGTGGTGTGGCCCGCGCGGCCGATCATGTCCGCCAGCTGGTGGTTCGTGAGCAGGCGCACGATCGAATCGGCCAGGGCCTGCGGATCATGCGGGGGGACCAGGAGACCGTTGCGGCCGTCCTCGATCATCTCCGGGATCCCACCCACGTTGGAGGCGACCACCGGGCGCGACAGCGCCATCGCCTCGAGGATCGTCAGGCCCTGGGCCTCCCGGTAGGACGGCAGCACGGCCACGTCGAAGGCGGCGGTGACGGCCGGGATGTCGTCCCGGCGGCCGGTGAACACCACGTGGCGCTCAACACCCAGCTCGCGGACGATCTCGTGGAGCGCGTCCTGGCGGCTCCCCTCGCCCACGATCAGCAGGTAGGCGCAGGGCACCCGCTCCAGGACCAGCGGCCATGCCTCCAGCAGCGTCGGGTGGCCCTTCTCCAGCTCCAGCCGGCCCACGACGCCCACGATCTCCGCGTCGTCGTCCATGCCGTACTCCTCGCGGAGCGTGCAGCAGGCCTCCTGGTGGTCATATCGCTCCAGGTCCACGCCGTTGTAGATGAGGCTGCGGGACACGCCGCCGCGTCCCTCGTGGGCCACCTTCTCGTCGATCGCCTGGGACACGACGATAAGGTGGTCGATCTCCGGCGTCAGGCCGCGGAGCAGCTCCTGGTCCTCGGACGGCCGGATGCGCGAGGAGTGGACCGTGGAGACCACCCACGGCCTGCGGTGACCGGCCTCACCCAGCGCGATGGCCGCCTTGGTGCCCACGACCTCGGCGCGGTACATGTGGTTGTGGATCACGTCCGCGCGGACATCGGCGAGGTGGGCGGCCAGGGTGGCAGTCGCGATGACGTCGTCCGGGACGTCGATGACGGTCACGTCGACCCCCGCGTGCTGGAGCTTGCGGACGGCGCTGCCGGGCGACAGCGAGACCACTGAAACGTCGTAGTACTCGGGGTCCAGGCGGGTGACGAGCCCGAATACGTGCTCCTGAGCACCGCCGTTCGTCCCGGTGGCCATCACCTGGACGACGCGCACCCGACTGGGGCCGGGCACGGGCAGGTGGACCATCGGGGCCACGCAGGGGTCGTCGCGGTTCGGCGGTGTCATCGCTGTCCAGTTCGCCTGACCAGCAGGCGCTGGATTGGCCGGTCCACCGCGCCCCACTCGTACTTGTATGGCTCGTTGCCGCGCAGGAAGTCCATCCGCGCGATGCCCCGCTCCAGGGCGCGTCGCACGTAGCGCTCCACCATCACCACGCCGGGCGACAGCTCGCGCGCCTCCGGGTCCACCCCGGCGTTGTAGTACAGGAGCGCGTCTGATGTCTCGAAGGAGACGCCCGCGGCGATCCGTCGACCGCCCACGGTCAGGAATGCCAGGTGCAGCGGCCCATCCGGCCCGAACAGCTCGAACAGGCGGCGGAAGAAGGTGCGGCTGTGGTCGCCGCCCTCCGTCTCCGGGAACAGGCCCTCGGTGCCCCAGCGCTTCTGGTGCAGGTCGATGAACGCGGACAGGTCCGCGAGCGGATCCGTGGAGTCGTCGAGCCTGACCTCGCCCACGGCCTCGGCGCGGCGGACCTTGCGCCGGATCTCGTGGCGCTCCTTCTTGCCCAGGCCGGCGAAGTAGTCGTCCATCGTGCCGCCTGCCGGCAGCTCCGCCACGGGGCAGACATCCTCGCGCTCCACGTTGAGCGTCCAGCCCTCGGCCATCTCGCGGGCACCGAATGCTGTCGCCAGCGCGCCGCCCGCCGGGTCGCCACAGCGCAGGCGTCGCAGGTCAACGGCGTCCCACCGGTCGGGGTGCTCCGGATCCCCCACGGTGCCGCAGTAGGCGGCGAGGGCCTCCGCGAGCGCGGGCAGGTTCTCGGGCGCCGCCAGCAGCGTCGCGTAGTCCGCGTGGTACGAGGCGCCGAAGAAGACCGCCTTCGCGTCCGGCGGGACGGGGGTGAGCTCGGCGCCGTCCGTGTGTCGGATGTTCGTGTGCAACACCACGTCCGACGGCTCCACCTCGTGGCGATGCATGAGCGGAGCGATGCCCATCGGCGCGGCGTCGTCCGGGCCGTCGGCCGGGACCAGCACGACCGTCTCCTCATGGGCGTTGCCGCCGTACCCGTCCCACCAGGCGCGGTGGAAGGCCCAGTGCGAGAAGGGGGTGGCCCAGGGGTTGGCGGCGGCGAGGGCATCCCAGGACGCGGGATCGATGGTCTCGAACGGGCGGCGGACCGCGCGGAGCGCGACGGGGCGGGCCACCGGCGCAGTGTCACCGGTGGCCGGCGGACAGGGGGGCTCGCCGGTCATGGTCGTGGGGGACACGCTCGCGAGGATACACCCGTGGCACGAAAAGCTTGCGCAGTCAACTGGAAGGGCTAGGCCAGCCGCCGGAGTCGCCGTTCACTCTGGAGGCTGATACGGCAGGAACTTGTCACTTGCAGGCGTCGGTCCGAGGAACACATCGTTGGCATGAAACGGCAGATCCGTGCCCAGGTAGGCGTTTGCGATCAGGGGCAGCACGTTCACGAGCGTGACATCGCGGGGGAACAGGCCGGGGCTTCCCGGTGTTCGCGCCCAGAACAGATTGGCGAGCTTGTCACGTATGCCAGCGTCGTCCGGCGCCGTCAGGTCAATCCGTTCTTCCGGTCCGTGATCAGAGAACACCACAACGACGGCGTCGGGTCGTGCCTCCACGATTTCCCTCACGGTCTGGACGAGGAGGGTGTCTACACATCGAGTCTGATCCGCCACGATCTGCACCGCCTTCGCATCGCCCGTGCGATTCCCGCGGCCCACCGTGCCGTACGTATACCCATCGCTGGGCCGCAGAGAGCAGTCTGCATTCAGCACCATCGGCCAGTGCGGGGAGGGAAGGTGAGCCAGGACGAACTGTGGCCGGCTGCTGCGCCGATGCACGATGTCCTTGAGTTCCTGGACCTCGGCCAGGATCCGTGACCGTGTGTCGACGGCGAAGCCGTCGGTCAAGCCGTCCACCACCTTGCCAATCGCCGAGGTACCCCACAGGGCCTCCTCGAGTTCAGTGCGCGGCCCTACGTCCACGTAGCGGTCGACCTCCCGCAATGGGAGATGATCGAACCCTGCCGATATCACCACGGTCTCATAGCCCCCCGACGCGAACATGGAGACGCCGCTGGTCCGTGGAAGCGCCCTAAAAGGCACGTCCTCGTCGGCAGGCCCGGCCATGTCCTGACCGAGTTCGGATAGCGGCCGCCCGTTGAGAAGGACGCTAAGCGAGTAGCGCGTCAGTGAGTGATTGGCGTAGCTGTTGGGCGACTCGACGAAGCCTTCCTCAGCAAGCGCGAGTGAGAAGTCACTCGCGTTGTAGCCATACCGGTCGGCCAGGACATCGAGCCTGCCGTGACCATCGGCAAGGATCAGGAATACGTCCGGTCTCGGTGCGTCCTCCGACGCAGTCCACTCCGGCGGGACGGGCAATGGCGTCATCTCCTGCCGTACCAGGAAGGCCCTCCCGAGCTGCAGCCCGACGAAGACGATGAGCACGAGGTTCAGAGCCGAGGTGATGCGGCCCCATGGGATCCGAAGGCGCATCGTGCCTCGGGCGGTCCACGCGCGCTCGATCGCGATGATCGCCAGGGCAGCGACGAACGGGAGCGCTTGCAGTGCACCCGAAGCCCCAACGAGCGCCATGAGACTGATCGCGGCGGCTGCACCACCGCGCCCTCGCCCGAGCAACCTGACCCACACTGCGGTAAGGAGGGCGCCCACGCCCAGTGTCAGGAGCAGCGGGCGCACGCCTGCGGCAATCTGCAACGGAAGATCAGCCAGCGGCAGCAGCACGATCGAACCGGCAATGAGCATCGGGTACCAGGGCCATGTGGCAATCCGACCCACCGCCCCAGTCCCGCCGACGGCCTTGGGCAACGTCCTCAACCCGAAACCGGCCCTGTCGTGGCCTTGCTCCCGCAAGGGGGCTGACACGACACGAAGTGCGGATCGTTCCGGGTGGGCGCGAGGTGGATGTCGTCGGGATTGGGCTCGATGCCCGTCCCGACGTAGGCGTTGGCGATGATCGGGTTGACATTGACCAAGGGCCCTTCCTCGAGGAAGGGGCCGGCATGCCTAGGCCGTCGCGCGAAGAATAGGCAAGGGAGTGTCACTGCTCATCCTGGCTGTACGGGATCCGCTCCGCAACGACGTTCGACGGGCCCAAGTACCCCTGGTTGCCGTGCAGCGCCAAGTCCGTGCCGAAGTAGGCGTTGAAGAGGAGCGGGAATACGTTCACGAGGCTCACGTCGGGCGGAAACACGCCGGCCCGCCCGGGCGTTCGCGCCCAGAAGAGGTTCGACATCCTGTCGCTGATCCCAGGTTCCGATGGGTGCCACCAGTCAATACGTTCCTCCGGCCCGTGATCTGACAGGACCAACACGATGGCGTCCGGCCGCGCGGCCACGATGTCCCCGACCGCCGCGACGATCAGGCTGTCGACGCAACGTGTCTGCTCCGCGACGAGCCCGATGCTGACCGCATCGCCGGCCGCATCATGCCTAGCGGCGGCGCCGAGGCTGTAGTCGTCGCCACCACGAAAGCTGCAGTTGCCGGTGAATACAACCGGCCAGTGCGGCGAAGGCAAGTGGGTGTACACGAACTGAGGTCTGTCGGCCGGCGCGCGCACGATGGTGCGAAGCGCTACTACCTCTCGAAGCGCGCGCTCGTGGGTGGCGGCGAGGAACCCTCCGGTGAGTTGGTCCAGGACGCGCCCGAGCGTCGTGCTGCTGAGGACCGCCTGCTCGACCTCGTTGCGCGGGCCAACATCCACGTAGTTGACGTCGCCGCGGATGCCGATGTGCTCGTACCCGGGTGCGATTAACGTCACCTCGTACCCGCCACGCACCAAGAGCTGCGCGGTGCTGCTGTTCCCGGGCCCAACGAACTGCTGCCCGTCCCCCCCCCAGTCCGCGTCCGGATTGAGTTCCTCCAGCGGGCGGCCATTGAACAGGACCGGCAGTGAAAGTCGCGTATTGGAGTGGTTGGACGTGCTTCGCGGCGCCTCTTCGAACCCGGCGGACACAAGAATGCGCGCGGTCCCCGCCATGTCGTATCCATACCCGCCGTCCAGCACGTCTCGACGGCCATGGCCATCAGCGAGGACCACGAAGATGTCGGGGTACGTGTCCGACGGCGCGATCGACCAGCCCGTGGCATCCACCGCGATCGGGGCCGAAGCGCGCAACACGACAGCCCGTCCGACCTGGAGCGTGACCAGCACGACAAGTAGGATGTCGAGCGCCCCGGTCAGCTGTCTCCAGGGGACGCGCAAGCGCATCGTCCCTCGGGCAACCCACGCTCGCTCGACGAGGATCATGCAGACCGCCGCTGCGATGAGCAGCGCCTGGTCTATCGCCGAGGCGCCCACCAGGCCGATGACGCCGAGCGCGGCGACCGCGGCGCCACGATCGCGCCCGACAAGTCTTCCACAGACCAATGTGAGCACGATGCCAATGACCGCCATCACGAGGAGTGGGCGCAGACCGGCCTCGACCGCGATGGGGTAGATCGCATAGATCTCCGCGAGCGACGCCACGGCAATCAACGTCGGGTAGAAGGCTGGCAGATCCATCCCCTCCGGGTTGGAAAGCGGGACAGCTTCTTGGCCTGTGCGGTCCATGCGTCAGGCGCGGCGCATCCGGTACAGCAGCCGGGCCGTTCCAGCCACTGCCTGCCAGTCGAGAGTCACCCAGTCGCTCGCGAACGCGGCTTCGAAGCCATCCTGTGTGTAGTCGGAGAACACGTCTTCCCGAGAGGCCAGCAGGCGCTGGACCATCGGGTCCTCCTTCGGGACCCACTCGATGACCAGATCCCGGCCAAGCCTGGCCAGTGTGGCCGACAGCATCGGAAGCGGCACGTTCCGACCGATGGCCAGGTGGTGGACGAGCGCCAGCGCCATGAGCGTCGCGTCCTCGGCCCGGTCGAACAGCGAGCGGCGCTCCCGAAGGTCCCAACCGATCGCTGGACTCGGATCGGCGAGATCCTGGAGGAGGGGGAGGATCCGGGACTCGTTGCGTGCCTGGAGATCCCGCCAGTGCTTCTCGCTCGCGGCCGGGTCGATGTCGAGAGCCAGCACCCGCCCCGCGACACCCGCCGCGATGGCGGAGTAGCGTCCCGCGTTCGCGCCAAGGTCCCAGACCACCGACGGGGCCGCCCCGGCGATCATCTCCGCAACCAGGTCGTCCTTCTTGCGGGCGCTCTCATCGTCGTAGGAGGACGCGGTGCTTCCATAGTCGGCCCACTCGGTGCCAGCCGGCTTCCATGCCAGCCCATCGACAAGCCGGCGGAGGCTGTCGAGCAGCGCCGCCCGCTGCGTGGGCCCGATCTGGCGCTCCTGCGCACGCGCGGCGCTCTCGGGCCGGTCCGCGTGCTGACGCTGCGCCCTTGCGTGCAGATGCACATGGCTGCCCAGGCCAAGGGACAGGCGGGTCCGGGACGGCAGCATCGCCGCGGCGAGGTCGAGCGGGATCCCGTCGACATGTTCCCGCTGCAGGGCGCCCAGACGGATGTCCCGGCGGGCCATGAGGGCCAGCGGCGCGAGGAAGTGCTCGCAGAACTGCCGGTAGGCGACCCAGGGCGCTCCCGGCCGGGCCCGGCGGAATGAGAGCGTATCGATGAAGATGGGTCGGCCCGCGTGGAACTGAACGTTGTAGGCGCTGGCATCCCGGAGCTCGAACCCCGCGCGCGTGGCCTCCTCCTGGATGCGCAGCGTCAGGAGCGCGGCGGCCTGCAGCTGCCCGAAGGTCCACTCGTACGGATACGAGATGAATGGCACGACCTCGGGCTGGATGACGGCGTGCGCGATGGAGGGATCGGCAGCCCAGTCGAGGGGAGCCGCATCGTGTCCCACCAGGAGACCGGCTGCCTGGAGGCGGTTCAGCAGCCCGGCTTCCGTGACGGCCCGCCATTCCTCCGCAGCGACGAGATTGACCTGCCGCAGCAGGACGCCGTCGCGCCGATACACGAAGCCGAATGGATCCCGCCAGGATCCCGGATCAACTGCAGAGCGGTGGGTGATCACCCCGCCGAATCGGGATCAGTCGTCGACACGGGCTCCGACGCAGGCGCGACCTGCTCCTGGCCCCGCATCCGCCGCACGAAGCGGCGGATCTGCTGGCGGAATACGAAGGGGGCGGCGACAAGGGCCGCGATCAGGCCCTGGATCAGCAGACTCCCGGATACGGGATCGATATAGGCAAGAACCGGGTGCATGCACCTCTCCCCACGAATGCGACTGGCGGGCGAATGGTGCGCCGCGACACCGGGGCCGTCAAACAGCCCAATGGTCCTGCTGGGCCCGCCATTCAGTGCAGGTTGTACGCCCAGTACACGCTCTCGGCCCCCATCAGGATGCTCCAGCCGATCAGGGCCCAGCCCCACCACGGCACGCCTCCACGCTTCGCGACACCCATCGCCGCGAGCGCCCACACGAACGGGATCGAGTCCAGGAAGTAGCGGTAGCCGAACTGGAGCCAGCCGCCACCGTAGTAGAGCAGGGTGGGGATGAGCACCAGCACGGTGGCCAGGAGCAGGAGCCAGGTGCGGCGGTCGCGCCGTGGCGCGAGGAGGGCCAGCAACAGCCCCGGGCTCGTGACCAGCACGGACATGCCCAGCCCGTCCGGCTTCAGGTACGGGAACGTGGACGTGAGCGCCGGTAGCTTGAGGAGCAGGTAGTCCAGGTTCATGGGCACGTGGGCGAGGGAGAACAGCCCCTGCTGGCGCTGGAGCTCCAGCCACTCTGGCAGGGTTGCGAGCGCGTAGCCGGACTCCATCGCGGAGCCGAAGCGCTCGAGGTTGTACCAGAAGAAGAACACGAGAGCCGGCGCGAATCCCAGGAGCAGCCACAGCCAGTCGGCCCACGGGAGCGCTCGAACGCGCTCGCCCAGGCTCCGACCGGCCCCCAGCACCTCCGCCCATGAGCGGACCACCCACAGAGCCACGACCGGCCCCGCGAACGCCAGCGGCGCCCGGGTCAGGAACGCCGCCCCCACGAGCAGCCCCATAAGGAGCGCCCGCTGCCTCCCGAACAGCTCGCCGATCAGCAGCAGCACCAGGATGACGGCCACCAGATGCCCGGTGTGCCATACGCCGCCACGGGTGGTCACCCACCAGACCTGGGTTCCGAAACCCAGCAGCAGCACGAGACCCAGCCGGTCGTGCATCCGTTCCACGCCGATCCGGCCCGCCGCCCACCAAGCCAGGAACACCGCCATGGCCGCCAGCAGCGAGTTCACCACGGGCTGCCAGGTGTCGGCCGTGACCGGGCCCACGATCGCCACCAACGGCGCGAGCACGAAGGCCGGGAATGGCGCAAACGGGACGTATGTGTGGCCGTCGATGCGGATGATGTCGTTCGGCCCCATCGCCGGGGCGATCCACGTGCGGCCGTGGAGGAACGCGTCCGCCAGGTAGAAGAAGTCGCCCCGGCCGGCATCGAAGTTGCGGCTTGCCAGCAGGTATACGGCGAAGGCGACCGCCGCCACGACGAGGCCGGCGAGCGTCACCGAGGTGGGAGAGCGGTCATGGCCGCCGAGCCGACCGCGCATAGCCGTGTTCTGCATCGAGCCGAGTATCGCCGGGAACCCCGTCGACCGTGGGCTACGGGGTGGACGGTCTCGAGCGGAGGCCAACCCACAGCACCGCGACCAGGCAGGCCCAAAAGACCATCGGGTAGACAACGGCCGGAAGAGCGCCGACCAGGAACACGGGGGTCGCCAGGACGAGGATCACGGCCCACCACTTGCCCTGGTCGAGCAGCCACGCAACGGGCAGCAGCAGCAGCAGCGCGTAGTGGTCCCACAGGATCGGCGACAGCAGCTGGCTCGCGATCACGGCCACCATGTACGAGGGTGCTGCGGGCAGCCCGAGCGCCGCGACGATCATCACGATCAGGGCGACGGCCAGCAAGACCCACTGGAAGAGCGCGGCCGCATCTCGCGACAGCCCTAGCTGGTAGGCGACCGCGCCGGGCGTGAAGTTGTGCTCGGTGGTGATGGGATCCGTGACCCTGGTGATCAGCTCGAGGAAGTCCGTCCAGGCGGCGAGTCCCGCCGCAGCTGTGGCGAGCAGCGCCAGCGCACCCAGCACAACCGCTCCGAGCGCCACGGCAGCCCAGCGCCGCGTGAGCAGCGCCCAGAGCAGGATCAGGCCCGGCTGGATCTTGATGGCGGCGCCGAGGGCACCAGTGGCGCCGACGACGGACGGGCGGTCCATCCACCTCCAGCCAATAGCCATCAGCATGAACAGCAGGGGCCCCACCTGGCCCAGCTTGATCGCGTACAGGAAGGGCCAGGACAGGCCCGCGAGCAGGACGACCCACCATCTGACAGGCCTCGCCACGGGCATGACGGCTGCACCAGTCGCGAAGGCCACGAGCAGGCCCGCCGTCCAGGCCCACGTCGACACGTCAGCCGGGAGCAGCCCGAAGACGAGCACAAGCGGGATGAACGTGGGCGGGTAGTAGAACAGCCCGAAGCCGCCGGCGGCCTCGAACGAGGTGTCGTAGCCAGGCTGGCCGTCGAGCACCCGCGACGCGGCCGCGTGATAGGCAAGGAAGTCGTAGCCCAGCGTGTCGCCGGCCACCAAGAGCGTCACCCCAACACCCAGGGCGAAGACGAGGACGGCGAACACGGGCAGGAGCCTGGCGAGAGCCTCGGCGAGCTTCATCCCACCCGCCGGATCAGACGGCCGACGGATCGCCAGATCCCCGCGCGACGCGTCGGACGTCCCGGTGGATCAGCGGGATCCGGAACAGGTCCCATGCCACGCGCAGGGCGAGGCCCAAGCCCGGGTGCATCCGCGATCCGCGGCGGTCCGCCCAGCGGATGGGCACCACAGCATGGGAGTAGCCCCTGCGGCGGACGAGGTAGATCACCTCCACGTCGAACACGATGCTGGTGACCACCTGGCGGGCGAACACGTCCCGGGCGACGTCGCGGCGGAAGCCCTTGAACCCGCACTGGGTGTCCTGGACCGGGCCCACCACCCAGATCGATGCCAGCAGGTGGAACGCCTTGCCGAGCGCACGGCGCCAGGGTGGCTGCGAGGCACGCATGTCCGATCCGTCGGGCTGGATCCGGGAGCCGTAGGCGGCGTCTGCGGTCTCGAGGGCACGCACCAGCGGGACGAGCTCGTCCGGGGGCGTGGCCATGTCGGCATCCGCGAACACCACCAAGTCGCCCGCCGCGTGGAGCATTCCGGCCCGGACAGCGGAGCCCTTGCCTCCGTGCGGAACGGTCAGCAGCTCCATCTCTCCGGCGGCGTGCTCGGGTCGGGCCCGGACCAGGGCGGCCGTCCCATCTGCGGATCCGTCGTCGACCACAAGGACCTGGACCGCATGCGGCAGCTCCTCCGATCCCGGGCGGCCCTCGCGGGCCTGTCCCCCTCGCCGATGCAGGTAGCCGAACAGCTCGTCGAGGGCAGAGCCCAGCCTGGCCTCCTCGTTGTAGGCCGGCAGGACGATGGTGAGGGTGGGCTCGGGCATCCGGGGCAGTCTAGGACCCCGTGGTGCGTTCTGTAACCGGGACCGGAGGGCCATCCGCACTGGTACCAGCTGCGGGACCGCCAACCCGGATCAGCGGCGCCCCGGCCAGCGACGACGTCGCCAGGCAGGCCGCGAGCACCGCAAACCCGGACGGCCAGAGCACCGGCAGCGCGAGCGTCACCGCGACCGGCACCGCCCAGCGACGGTCCGTCAGGGCGCCCCAGATCACGACCAGCGCCGCCAGCGGCAGGCGGATGAGCAGGGGGATGGCCACCTGAGCCTGCTCTACCTGTCCGCCCGATTCCGCGCTCACGACGAGCGCCACCCATTCGCGCCACAGGTCCCCGTCCACCAGCAGCGACACACCCAGGATCGCGGCGGTCAGGCCCAGCACGATGGCCAGGTTGCGCCACTCGCGGCGCACCAGAAACCACAGCACCCCGATGCCGGGCGTGACCTTGGTGAAGATCCCGAAGGTCCAGACAGCCGGGTAGCGGAAGCCGAGCACGATCATCGCCGCCAGGAGCAGATGGATGTTGCCGTGGTAGAGCTCCAGGGCCACCGGCGGAAAGGCCAGCACCCACAGGAACCGCCGACCGCCCAGCCACAGCGCCGTCGCCAGCAGCTCTGCTGACCACACCCACAGGAACGAGTACCACTGCATGGCGCCGAAGGGGCTGAACAGCCGCGCGGCAACCGGCGTGTAGGTGAACGCGCCCAGGCCACCGACGGGCACCGCGTACGGGTCCGACATGTTCACGGCCCAGTAGGCGTAGGCATCGAACCCGAACGAACCCTGGGCGGGCGCGACGACGAGGAACAGGTACGCGAAGATCATCAGGCCGGCGAGCACGAGGCCGTGCACGACCGGCCGGAGCCGCCTGCGGTCCAGCCTGGTCCCGGATGTCACGAGGCGGACCATACCCGCTGGGGTGGACCGCGTGCGCCCCATTTGACGGCGGGCTCGCTAGCCCGTTCGTACCCCTCTGACGACCGGCAACCCGGTGCTAGGCTGCACCGGCTGTGCGCACGCCCATCCTGCTGTATCTGCTCGCCCTGGTGGCGCGGCTGGTGGTCGCCACCGGGTTCCCGGACCCGGCCTATCCCGATTCCTTCTACTACGTGGACGTGGCGCGCCAGCTGGCAGCCGGACACGGGTTCAACGTCGACTTCATCTGGATCTTCCCCGAGGTGGGTGGGGCGATCCCCGCGAACCCGGTCCTCCCGATCGCCTCCAACGCCCACTGGATGCCGCTGGCGGCCCTGGTTCAGGTGCCGTTCCTCTGGCTGCTGGGCCCGACGGCGATGGCCTCTGCGCTGCCGTTCGCGCTCCTCGGTGCGCTCGCCGCGCCGCTGGCCTGGGCGATCGGACGGGAGGCGGGCGTGCGCCCCTACGTGGCCGTGGGTGCCGGGATCCTGGTCGCGTTCCCGACACTGTCGTTCGTGTACATGGCCCAGCCGGACAACTTCAGCCTGTACCAGCCCCTGGTGGCGGGCGCCCTGTTCCTCGCCGGCCGCGGGATGCGTGGCAGCCCGCGAGCCTTCGTCCTGGCCGGACTGCTGGCCGGCATCGCGACCCTCTCCCGCAACGACGGCCTGCTGGTGCTGGCGGTCCTTGGCGCGACGTTCCTGTGGGACCGTTGGCGCACGTTCCGTCCGTTCGGCGCCAGCCCGCGACGGCCGGCCCGGATCCCACTGGCGGCCGCCCTGGGCTGCGTCGCGCTGTTCGCCCTGGCCGTGGCGCCGTGGTATCTGCGCCAGCTGGCCGTGTTCGGGTCCCTCTCCCCGTCCACCGCGTCCGGCAAGGTCCTGTTCATCCGGGACATCGGCGAGTGGAACAGCATCACCATCCCGGCCACCCTGGATCATCTCCTTGGGATGGGCTGGGGACCGCTGCTGATGACCCGCGCGGGCGGGCTGGTCTCGGCGGCGTTCATCTTCAGCGTCCTGGTTGGAGCGCTGTTCCTGGTGCCGTTCCTGGTGATCGGCGCCTGGCGCCGGCGGCGGGATGCCACGTTCGGGCCGTACTTCGGGTACGCGACCCTGCTGTTCGCGTTCAGCGCCCTGGTGTCCGCGGTCCACGTCCCGGGCGGGACCTTCATCCACTCCGCGGTGGCCCTCGCACCGCACGGGTACGTGCTGGCGCTGGAGGGGATCGTCCTCGCGGTGGCCTGGCTGGCGGCGCGGCGACCACGGTGGGACGCGGATTCGGCCGGGCGCGTGTTCGTGGGCGGAGCCGTGGTCTTCGGGGTTGCCTGCGCCGTCTGGGGATCGTTCAGCGTCCACGCAAGCTGGGACGACAAGCGGCAGCGGGCACTGGCGCTGGCAGCCGCGCTGGATGAGTTCGGCGCGCCGCTGGACGACCGGGTGATGTCGATCGACGCCGCAGGCACGCGGTACTGGACAGGGCGGGGCGGGGTCGTCCTCGTGAACGACCCTCTCGAGACCGTGGAGGACGTGGCCCGCGCCTACGACATCCGATGGCTGGTCCTGGACCGGGGCGACGGCGTTCCGTCAACGCAGGAGATCCTGGTGGACGGCGTCCGGCCCGCCTGGGTCGGCCCTCCCGTCCTCGAGCGCGATGACGTCGCGCTCTACCCGGTCTGCCTCGACGCGAGCGACACCCGGTGCGCTGAGGCCGCCGTGCTGGGAGGTGTGCCATGACCCGCCGGGAGGCCTGGCTGACCGCGCTCCTCGTGTTCGGTGTCGCGCTGATCGTGCGGGCCGTCGCGGCGTCCGCCATCACCTTCCCCCGGCCCGAGGATTCCGCCTACTACGTCGGCGTGGCCCGAAACCTGGTGGAGGGACGGGGGCTGGTCTCGGATGCGCTCTGGAGCTTTGGCACGCCGCCCCTGGTGTTCCCGCGCCCGGCCTTCGAGATCTGGCTGCCGCTGCCGTCGCTGCTGTTCGCCATCCCGCTGGCCCTGTCCGGCGCGGCGGCACCGATCCCCCTCGAGACGGCCATGCGGGCATCCCAGGTGGTCTCCGCCCTCCTGGGCGCCGTCCTGGCGGTGATGGCCTGGCGCCTCGCGGCCGATACGGCCGTGGAGCGCGGCCTGGGGCCGGAGCGAGCACGTACGCTCGCGATTGGCACGGGGCTGACCGCCGCCGTGTACCTGCCGCTCATCCTCCACTCCGCGCAGCCGGACTCGACGACCCTGTTCGGCGTGCTCGCCCTGGGTGCGTGCCTGCTCATGACCCGGGTCCTGCGCGATCCGCGTGGCGCCCGCCTGGCGGACCCGCGCCTGCTGACGATGGGCGTCCTGCTGGGTGCCGCCGCCCTGACCCGCAACGAGGCGGTCTGGGTGGCCGCGACATGGGCCTGGCTGGCGTGGCGGCACGGTGGCTCCTCGCGTGCCGAGCGCCTTCGGATGATCGGCGTCGTGGCGGCCGTCAGCCTCCTGGTCTTCGCCCCCTGGGCGGCCCGCGACTGGGCGGCATTCGGCAATCCGCTGCCGGGTCAGGCGATCTCCAACGGCCTGTCCGTAACCGGGTTCGATATCTTCGCCTGGAACGATCCGCCAACCGTGTCGCGCTACCTGGCGGTGGGTCCGGCCCGCCTGCTGGAGATGCGCGTAGAGGGCATCGGCCACAACATCCTCAACGTGCTGCTGCTGCTGGGCGTCCCGATCTCGGTGCTGGGCCTCCTGGCGTTGCCCTGGCAGGCCCACGACAAGGCCCTGCGGCCGGTGGTGCTGATCGGCGGGATCACGTTCCTGGTCACCAGCCTGCTCTTCTCCGTCGCCACGACATGGGGCACGTTCCTGCACGCCGCCGCCCCGGTCCAGGTGCTGCTGATCGTGTCCGCGCTGGGCGCCCTCGACGTCGGCCTCGCACGCCTGGCCCGGCGGATGCGCTGGGGGCGCCCGGTCGCGTGGTTGGGCGCCACGCTCGCGGTCGGCTCGTCCGCGCTGTTCTCGATCGTGCTGCTGTCCACGGTGGCGGCGAGCGCGCGCGACACGGCAAGAACGTATGACGTGCTCGCACGCGAGCTGGCTGCCGTCGGCGTGCCGCTGGACGGCTCGGAGCCGGTGATCGCCGACTTCCCGATCTGGATGGCGGAGACGCAGCGGATCCCCACCCTCGCACTCCCCGACGAGACCCCGGCGGACGTCCTGGACCTGGCCACCGATCCTCGGTTCGGCGCACGCTGGCTGATCACTGCGCAGGACGACCACGGGGACTGGCCGGCGATCCTGGACGAGTCCTCTGACCCTGCCGCTGCCTGCTTCCGGGAGGTGCCGCTGGCTGTCCCCGCCGATCCCGCCGAGGCCCGCTCCATCGAGGGCGTGCGGGTGTTCCGGATCGGCTGCACGGATGAAGCAGCGATCCTGCAGCCCCGTGCTGCTGCGCGGCGCTCGCCGCAGGGCTCGTGACGGATACACTCCAAACGATGGATTCCCCAAGGAGCGGGCCGGCCCGAACCCGGTTCGACGAACTGCACACGGAAGCCGCCGAGGGGCTCGCCTATGCCGCGAACACCCTCCGCGCCGTGCGCGACCGCTACCGGGCCGCCTACCTTGACGACCTCACCCGCTGGCAGGGGCTCAGCGATGAGCTGGGCCTGCTGGACCGCACGGGCGACCCGGGAAATGGGGATGCGGAACACGCGCTCGCCACCACGGCGGCGGAGGCCGGGGCGGCCGACGGGCGCCTGCGCGAGCTCCGGGGAACGGTGGACCACGATCGCGGCGACCTCGGCCTGCACGAGGCGGAGCTGTCCCGGCTGGAGCTGGCCATCCGCAATCTCGAGAGCACCTGGCTGTTCCTGGAGCGCGGCGACGCCAGCCTGGTCACCGAGCCCTCCCTGCCCACCATGCCCACGGAGCTCAAGATGCGGATCGTGGAGGCTCAGGAGGCGGAGCGGGCGCGGCTGGCCCAGGAGGTCCACGACGGCCCGGCACAGGCCCTCTCCAACGCGATCTTCCAGGTGGACTTCATCGACCGTGTCTTCGAGTCAGACCCCCCGCTGGCCCGCACGGAGCTGCAGTTCCTGCGGGACCTGCTGCGCCGGGAGCTCGGCGACGTGCGCACCTTCCTGACCCAGCTCCGCCCACCGGTCCTGGACGAGCTGGGCCTGGACGGCGCCATCGCCGACACCGTCTCCACCCAGGCCGCCATCTCCGGGCTGAGCATCACAGCCGAGACGGGCGCTCCCACGGACGGCCTGTCCGCGGCCGCCCAGACGGTGGTGCTGCGCGTGGTGCAGGAGGCGCTGCAGAATGTCCGCAAACACGCAGGCGCCGCGAACGTGATGGTCATGACGGTCCTGGAGGATGGACAATGGGTGCTGGAGGTCCGCGACGATGGTCGCGGGTTCGACACCGGAGCGGCGGCCGCCCGCGGACGGCGCAACTTCGGGCTCCAGTTCATGCGTGAGCGAGCCGAGCTGGTCGGCGCACAATTCGAAGTCAGGTCGCGACCGGAGGCGGGTACGGTCGTGCGGCTCGCGATCCCGTTGACGCACAAGGAGATCGAATGACCGAGTACCAGGGGTCGGAGCGTCGCCGGGGCGACCGGCGCACCGAAACCTACGAGCGGGTCAAGATCGTGATCGTCGACGACCACGCCCTGTTCCGGGTGGGGATCCGGGGAATCCTCCAGCAGGAGCCGGACCTGGAGATCGTCGCCGAGGCGGACGACCCGCGGTCGGCCATGGACGCGGCCTTCGCGACCAACCCGGATGTGATCCTGATGGACCTCTCGCTGCCGTCCCCGGGCGGGATCGAGACCACGCAGCGCGTCAAGCGGGAGCTCCCCGCCACCGCGATCGTGGTGCTGTCCCAGGAGGAGGACGAGGACGCGCTGTTCGAGGCCATCAAGGCCGGAGCCGCCGCGTTCATCCTCAAGGACGTCGCGCCAGAGGACCTGGTCATGATCATCCGGCGGGTGGCTGCGGGCGAGTTCCTCATCAACGACAAGGTCTTCAGCAAGCCCGCCGTCGCCTCGCGCGTGCTCAAGGAGTTCCGCGAGCTGGCCATCTACGGCCAGGAGGCCGCCCCCATCTTCGCGCCGCTGTCGCCGCGCGAGGTGGAGATCCTGGACAACATTGCCCAGGGCATGACGAACAAGCAGGTCGCCTATGCGCTGTCCATCAGCGAGCAGACCGTCAAGAACCACATGAGCTCGATCCTCCGGAAGCTGTCCGTGAACGACCGCACCCAGGCCGTGGTGTACGCGATGCGCCAGGGCTGGATCC
Organism: uncultured Chloroflexia bacterium; assembly: GCA_963713975.1. Lineage (GTDB taxonomy): Bacteria > Chloroflexota > Limnocylindria > Limnocylindrales > CSP1-4 > CAIXZV01. The sequence continues at coordinate 1,364,854 of OY970218.1, read as the reverse complement.
GGATGCCGGAGGACTGAGGTCCACCTGCCCGGGGACGCTCAGCCACCATGACCGGCGACAACCCGACGAGCCCGGAGTCCCCGCTCGTCGCACAGGTGCGCGACGAGATTGCCGCGCTGGATCGCGAGCTCTCGGAGATCGAGATGCTCGGGGGCCAGGCCAGCGCCGAGGCGGCGCGCCATGAGCAGAAGCGCGCGCAGGCCGCAGGCCGGCTCGCCACGCCGGCCAAGGGAGCAGATCCCGCCGCCATCGCGGACGCGTACGGCACGCTCGTGACCCTCACCCGGCGCGCAGTGCTGATGGAGGCCCAGGTCGACGTCCTGGAGGGCAAGCGCAAGGCACTGGCCCGGCACAGGACGGCGCTCGAGGACCTCGTGGAACGCATCGAGGCCGTCCCCGAGGCCGACGCCGGCGCGGCAGAGGAGGAGGCCCTGCGGCCATCCCTGTCCAGGGTGGTCCTCAGCGCCCAGGAGGACCTGCGGCGTGAGATCGCCCGGGCGATGCACGACGGACCGGCGCAGTCCCTGACCAATATCGTGCTACAGGCCGAGATCGTGGACCGGCTCCTGGAGCGAGAGCCCGCGCAATCCAGGGGCGAGGTGCGACTCCTGGTCTCCATGGTCCAGCAGACGTTGGAGGCGACCAAGAACTTCATCTTCGACGTCCGGCCGATGGTGCTGGACGACCTGGGCCTCGTGCCAACGCTGAGGCGCGCGGCCCGGGAGCGCGGGCGACGGGCGCACGTCCAGGTCGAGTTCGAGTCTCTGGGCGCGGACCGGCGGCTCGCGGTGGACGTGGAGAGCGCGATCTTCCGGACCCTCGATGGCGCGCTTGCCGTCTACCTCGGGGTCGGGGCGGAGCACGTGCTCCTGCGCCTGGACTGGGGCGAGGAGTTGGAGGCCCGGCTCGTGGCCGGCAGGGAGCCGGTGGACGCCGGCGAGGAGGCGCTTCCGGACGTTCCAACCGGGGACGTTCCCGCCGCCATCAAGCAGATGATCCAGGACCGGCACGACGCCCGCGACGCGGCCGTGGAGGCCGCCGAGCAGGCGGCCATCGTGGTCCTGCCGCCGGCCGCGCGTCGCGACGCCGGCGAGCGGGCGGCCTCCATCGGCGCGCGCATGGAGATCCTGGCGGGCGGCGGCGAGCTGCGCCTGGTGGTCGAGCTGCCCACCGAGGGCGGGGAGGCAGGGAGCTAGGCGGGATGGACCGCCAGAGCACCGCCGAGGCGGGCCCGGGGATCCTCGAGACGTCCATCGTGCTCGGGAGCACGATGCTGCTGGCGGCCGTGATCGTCCTCGTCTTCGGGGGGACCCTGGCGGAGCTGATCGGCATCCTGGTAGACGCGGCGCACGGCGGCACCTGACCCCGCCGAGATCCTTGGGCACGGTAGGACGATCGTCCCATTGGCGATGGCCAGCCGCGCGTCTACGGTTCGAGTCAGCCCATACCAATCGACTGGGCGCATGCTCTTATCTGGGGAGGCCTCAATGTCCCTTGTCAACGCACTCATCGCCCGCATTCCGCAGGACGAGGAGGGCCAGGGTCTCGCCGAGTACGCGCTGATCCTCGCGCTCATCGCCATCGTGGCCATCGTGGCCCTGATCTTCCTGGGCGGCCAGGTCAGCACGATCCTCTCGACGGTCGGCGATTTCATCTAGTCGCCGGTTCTCGCACTCCGCAAGGCCGCCGGCCCGTCCGGCGGCCTTGCTGCGTCCGGACGCTCGTTCCCGGTGCGACACCGCACCGAAGTGCGGTTAGGGCGATTGACACCCGCCGCCACGCGGCATACCGTCCGGATCGCCGCGGTTGTCCGCGGACTCTCGAGGAAAGGAGGTACCCAACTCAATGTCCCTTATCAACGCACTCATCGCCCGCATTCCGCAGGACGAGGAGGGCCAGGGTCTCGCCGAGTACGCGCTGATCCTCGCGCTCATCGCCATCGTGGCCATCGTGGCCCTGATCTTCCTGGGCGGCCAGGTCAGCACGATCCTCTCGACGGTCGGCGATTCCATCTAGTCGCCGGTTCTCGCACTCCGTCGCCGGCTGCGGTCTCAGACCAGTCAGCCGGCGACGCTGTTTTCGGACCGGTTCCGTCGGGCACCGGGGGGACCAACGGCTGGTTGACCCGCCGACGGTGATCGGTACCGTGTTCGCATGAACCGGTATTCGGGCATCACGCCCCGGAAGGAGGTGATCGCAGCCGTGCTCACGAAGCTGGCGGTCCTGGCGCTGTCCTTCGCGTCCTATGACGACGAAGATGGCCAGGGGCTCGCCGAATACGCACTCATCCTCGCCCTCATCGCGATCGTCTCGATCGTGGCCCTGCTCTTTCTGGGCAGCCAGATCAGCGACAAGCTCAGCGTCATCGGCGACGCGATCTAGCAAGGTCAGCCCTCATTCGGCCACAACCCGCCGGGCGCTCCCGGCGGGTTGTCCGTTTTCGGACATCCGTTGGGTACTTCCCGGCACGGCCGGCGGGTGCCAGAATGCAGCCACCACTAGGCATCCTTGCAATCCACCTTGCGGCACGCAGAGCATCTGCCCAAATCCTCCTAACGGTCCTAGCCCTTTTGGCTAGTCGCGGGCTGGAATCGCGGTGCTAGAGTGGTGCCACCTGTCACTACGGCTCGGGGAGAAATTCTTTGAAGCGCTCGAATCGACTGGTCCTGCTGATCGGGATCTTTCTCGCAATCGTCGCGTTCATCCTCATCGTCATGATGCTCGGCGGCGGAGGCGGCGTCGGCGACAACCGCCCGTCGGCCTCGCCGGCCACCGCAAAGGTGGTGGTCGCCGCGAAGGACATCGACCTGGGTGCCACCATCCAGCAGTCCGACCTGTCCACCAAGGACTTCCCGGTCGACGACAAGCCGGTGGACTCCTATGGGGACCCGTCCCTGGTCATCGGCCAGGTCGCCCGGTCCAGCGTGACGTCCGGCCAGCTGATCACCAGCGCCGTCCTCAACGCGAGCGGCGCGATCCAGAACATCGAGACGCCGGCCGGCTTCGTGGCCATGAGCATCCAGGTGGACCAGGTCACGGGCGTGGGCACCATCATCAAGCCCGGTGACTTCGTGGACCTCGTGACCGGCTTCACCACGATCGAGAAGGTGCCGCTGGTCTTCCCGGCAGGCACGGCCTACGAGAAGTACCCGGACGAGCTCTACAACCACACCTCGGTCAAGATCCTGGCCCAGGGCCTCCAGGTCCTCGGCACCCTGCTGCCGGAGCCGCCGCAGTCCGCGGAGCCGAGCCCGAGCGCCGCGCCGGATGGCACGACGACGACCCTCAACGGCCAGCAGCAGATCGTCATCCTCGCGGTGCCCGCCCAGGACGCCGAGGTCATCAAGTTCAGCCAGATCGACGGCGACATCTCGCTGGTGCTGCGCTCGTCTGCGGATTGCACGACCAAGCCCGTCGACGGCGTCACGTACTGCCCGGTCGTACCGACCACCGGCATCACGCTGCGCCGCCTCGTCGACGACCGCGGGGTCATCCCGCCGACCGTGGTCCAGGTGATCCAGCCCACGCCGCTGCCCGGCTCGGTCGCGACACCCAAGCCCTAGCCCCGGCGGGCTCACTCGCGGACCCGCGTGATCGGCCGGTCACCAGCCGGCCGATCCGCGACCCCGGCGAAGCAGTGCGGGAGCACACCTCCCGCGAACACGACAGAAGCTCCTGAGGTCAATCCAGCAGGACATGGCAGACCAGATCCGCGTTCTCATCGTCGACGACATCCCGGAGACCCGCGATCACCTCGCGAAGCTGCTTGGCTTCGAGGCTGATTTCGAGGTCGTCGGGGCGGCGGCGTCCGGACGCGAAGCCCTCGAGATGGCCGCCCGGCTCATGCCGGACGTCGCCCTCATGGACATCAACATGCCGGACATGGACGGCATCGCCGCCACGGAGCGGATGGCCGCAGAGGTCCCGTCCACCGCGGTGGTGATGATGTCCGTGCAGGGCGAGGCGGACTACCTCCGCCGCTCGATGCTTGCGGGTGCGCGCGAGTTCCTGGTCAAGCCGTTCTCCAGCGACGAGCTGACCTCCTCAATCCGCCAGGTCTACATGCGGGAACAGGACAAGCTGTCCCGGATCGCCGTGAGGCCCGCGCCGGCCAACGGGTCCGCGGCAGAGACTAGGGCTGCCGCGGCTTCCGGGGAGGACGCGGAGCCCGGCCGTGTCGTGGCCGTGTTCGGACCCAAGGGCGGCGTGGGACGGACCACGCTCGCGGTGAACTTCGCAGTCGCCGCGGCGACGGAGCTTGGCCAGCGCGTGTGCCTGGTGGATGCCTCCTTCCAGTTCGGCGACGTCGGCGTCCTGCTCAACCTCAACCCCAAGAACAAGTCCATCGCGGACATCATCCCGGAGCTCGAGACGGGTGAGCCCGAATCCATCGACACGTTCCTGATCAACCATTCCTCCGGCATCCGCGTGCTCCTCGCCCCGCCGTCTCCCGAGACGGCCGAGCTGATCACGCCGATCGTCGCCAAGCACATGCTGGAGGCGCTCCGCGCCGACCATGACCTGGTGATCGTGGACTGCATGTCGTCCTTCAACGACACCACGCTCTCCATCCTCGATCTCGCCGACACCGTCCTCACGATGCTGTCGCTCGAGATCACCTCGATCAAGAACATCCGCCTATTCCTCGAGGTGGCGGAACAGCTGGGCTACGCGTCGGACAAGATCCGGCTCGTGCTCAACCGCGCCGACTCGTCGTTGGGCATCCGCGTCGCGGATGTCGAACACTCGATCGGCAGGCGGGTGGACCACACCATCGTCTCCGATGGCCGGAGCGTGGTGTACGCGCTCAATCGGGGTGTGCCGTTCTTCCTGTCCAACCGCGAGGCACAGGTGTCCCAGGACATCCTGCGGCTCGCGACGGCGATCGTGGGAACCAGCGCCGTCGAGGCTGGCGAGCCGGCCCGCAAGAGCGCACAGAAGAAGTCGCTGTTCGCATGGCGATGACGCGGCAGCAGTTCAACGGCCGTTCGTGGTCGAAGGGGTGTGACGAATGAGTCTCCTGAAGCGCATCGAAAGCGCCCGTCCCGGCGCCGAAGCGGCACCCGGCGGGTCGAGCAACGTTCCCGTCCCGGCACCGGGCGGCTCGGGAGGCGCTGCCCAGCCACCCAGCCCGACGGCTTCCGGCCGGCTGATGACCCAGACGCCGGTCCGCGAGTCCTTCCGGGACGTGAAGTTCCGGCTCCAGAACCGCGTCATCCAGGACCTGGATCCGAAGCTCGACCTGTCCAACCAGGTCGAGGTCCGCCGCCAGATCGAGGAGATCTTCGGCAAGGTCATCGACGAGGAGGGCCTGGCCCTCACCCGCGCGGAGCGGGTGCGGATGCTGGAGCAGATCACCGACGAGATCATCGGCCTCGGCCCGCTGGAGCCGCTGCTCCGCGACGAGAGCATCTCGGAAGTCATGGTCAACGGCCCGCGCCAGGTCTACATCGAGCGCAGCGGCCGCCTGGAGCTCACGAACGTCGTGTTCCAGAACGACGACCACGTGATGCGCATCATCGACCGGATCATCGCCCCGATCGGCCGTCGAGTGGACGAGTCGTCCCCGATGGTGGATGCGCGCCTCACGGACGGCTCCCGTGTCAACGCCATCATCCCGCCGCTGTCCCTGGTGGGCCCGGTCATCACCATCCGGAAGTTCTCCGCGAGCCCGTTCACGGTTGACGACCTCATCCGGTTCGGGACCGCCACGCCGGACATGTTCGAGTTCCTGCGAGCCGCCGTCGAGGCGCGCCTCAACGTGTTCGTCTCCGGCGGCACGGGCTCCGGCAAGACCACGACGCTCAACGTGCTCTCCTCGTTCATCCCGAACGACGAGCGCATCGTGACGATCGAGGACGCCGCAGAGCTCCAGCTCCGCCAGGAGCACGTGGTGACCCTGGAGTCCCGCCCACCCAACATCGAGGGCAAGGGCCAGATCCCGATCCGCGAGCTCGTCCGGAACTCGCTCCGGATGCGGCCCGACCGGATCATCGTCGGCGAGTGCCGCTCGGGCGAGGCGCTGGACATGCTCCAGGCCATGAACACGGGCCACGACGGCTCCATGTCCACGGGCCACGCCAACAGCCCCCGCGACATGCTCTCCCGACTGGAGACCATGGTCCTCATGGCCGGCGTTGACCTTCCCGTCCGCGCCATCCGGGAGCAAATCGCCTCCGCGGTGGACGTCATCGTCCACCAGGCCCGCCTCAAGGACGGGACGCGGCGGATCACGAACATCACCGAGGTCCAGGGCATGGAGGGTGACGTCATCGTGATGCAGGACGTGTTCGTCTTCGAGCAGACCGGCGTCATCGAGGGCAAGATCCAGGGCCGCCTCAAGCCGACCGGCATCCGGCCCAAGTTCGTCGAGAAGTTCGAGGTCCAGGGCATTCACCTGCCGCCGGGCCTCTTCGGCTTCAGCTACTAGCGGAACGGGGAGGCCGCCACATGGACACCATGACCCTCGCCATCGCCGGCATCGCCGCACTCGCGATCCTGCTGATCGCGGTGGGGATCGCGATGTCCGGTGGAGGCTCCGGGATCAACGCCCGGCTGGAACGCTATGCCTCGACCAAGCCCGACGCGCCGGCCGCCACCGCAACCGGTGACGGCGGCCTCGCGGCCGCCCTCCAGAGCAGCCAGGCGCTCGCGCAGCTCAACAAGGTGGTGGAGCAGCGGGACTTCGGCACCAACCTCGCGCGGGAGATCGCCCGCGCGGACCTCAAGCTCAAGCCGAGCGAGTACCTCCTGATCTGGGCGGGCACCACGCTTGGCATCCCGCTCGCGATGATGGCCCTCTCGGTGGTGCTGCCGAGCCTGGCCAACCCGATCATCCTCCTCATCGGCGCGCTGGTCGGCTTCATGCTCCCCCGCTTCTGGCTGGGACGACGGAAGAACGGTCGCCTGGGCTCCTTCAACAAGCAGCTCCCGGACACGATCACCCTGATCGCGAACGCGCTGCGCGCCGGCTCCTCGTTCCTCCAGGCCATCGAGCTTGTCGTCCGCGAGTCGCGGCCGCCGATCTCGACCGAGTTCGGGCGCGTGATCCGCGAGGTCAACCTGGGTCTCTCGTTCGATGTGGCGCTGGAGAACATGGTCCGACGCGTGAAGTCGGACGACCTGGAGCTGATGGCCACGGCCATCTCCATCCAGCACACCGTCGGCGGCAACCTGGCGGAAATCCTGGACTCCATCGCGTACACGATCCGTGAGCGCGTCCGGATCCAGGGCGAGATCCGGACCCTGACCGCCCAGCAGCGCATGTCGGGCTACGTGGTGGGCTTCCTGCCCATCGCCCTGGCAGGCTTCCTGTTCATCGCGGCACCAGGGTTCATGGAGCCGATGTTCGACGACCGCGTCAGCCTGATGGGGCTGCCCGGAGGCGTGATCATCCTGATCCTGGGTGGCTTCTCGATGTTCATGGGCTTCATGTTCATTCGCAAAATCGTGGATATCGAGGTCTAGCGCATGGATGGCGTACTGCCCCTCGTCGTGGCGGCGATCGCAGCCGGCGCGATCCTGTTGATTTTCATCGGCCTGGCCTCCGGGCCGCAGGTCGACCCGGTCCAGGCCCGGCTCAGCCAGCTTGGCACTATGCAGGCCAAGAACCTCGAGGAGCTGGAGCTCCAGCAGCCGCTGTTCGACCGGACCGTCCGTCCGCTGATGGGCCGCCTCTCGGGCCGGGCGTCGCGGATGGCGAGCGTGTCGTTCACACAGTCCACCGAGAAGCGCCTGGCGCTGGCCGGCAACCCCGGCGAGCTCCGGACCGCGGACTGGATGGGCATCAAGACCATCGGCGCGATCATCGGGGCCGCCGTCGCCGTCCTGCTGTTCGTCTTCCCGGGCGTGGTGTCGGTCCTCTCGTTCCCGCTCAATCTCATCCTGATCCCGGTCGGCCTGTACCTCGGCTACTCGCTGCCCGAGTTCTGGCTGGGCGGCCGCATCAAGAAGCGCCAGAAGGCCATCCTGCTCCAGATCCCGGATGCGCTCGACCTGCTCACGATCTCCGTCCGTGCCGGGCTCGGCTTCGACGGCGCCCTGGGCAAGGTCGTGGAGAAGCTCAAGGGTCCCCTCCCCGACGAGTTCCGGCGGGCCCTGGCGGAGATCCGGGTGGGCAAGCCGCGGCGTGACGCGCTGCGGGACATCGTCCCTCGCTCCGAGGTCGGGGCGCTCACCAACTTCATCGGCGCCATCATCCAGGCCGAGCAGCTGGGCGTCTCCATCAGCAAGGTGCTCCAGGTCCAGTCCGAGCAGCTGCGCATCGAGCGCCGCCAGCGTGCCGAGGAGATGGCGGCCAAGGCGCCGATCAAGATGCTCTTCCCGCTGGTCGGGTGCATCTTCCCGTCGCTGTTCATCGTCATCCTTGGCCCCGCCATCATCCTGATCATCACCGGCCTCAGCGGCAACGTGTAGGGTGCGGGCTCCAACAGGAGCTCGATCCTGAGCCCCACCACGGGCGGCGCCCCCGGCGTCGCCCGCAACGTGGACAGGGGGACCGTCCTCGTCGAGCGACTCGAGACGGCCGGGTCGCTGTGGGCGAAGTTCAAGGGGCTGATGGGCCGGGCTTCGCTGCCTCCGGGTCACGGCCTGTGGCTGCCCGCCAGCAACGGCATCCACATGATGTTCATGCGCTTCCCGATCGATGCCGTCTTCGTCTCGAAGCCCGCACCTGACGGGGCCCGCACCGTCAAGTCGGTGCATCCGGGCCTGCGCGCCTGGACGGGGCTGGTCCCGCTGATCTGGGGCGCGGACGGCGTGCTCGAGTTGCCGGTCGGGACCATCGATGCCACGGGGACCGCCGTCGGCGACCGCCTGGAGATCGTGGAGAGCACGTAACGGGCGCGTAGGCGCGAGGTGCGGTGCGGGGCCCCGCTTACGCCGCTGAACCTGGTGAGTCGCGGACAAGTGGCGCGGAGCATCCTGCCATCCATGACCACGAGGGAACGTCCGGGCGATCTCGGCGGGATCCTGCTCTGGTGACCTCGACGTGACGGCATTCCTGCGGCCTGCGAGCCGCCTCCTGGACCTCGCCCTGCCGCCGGTCTGCGCGGGATGCGGGCGCGAGGGCGAGGCGATCTGCCGCGGCTGCCTGCCGACCCTGGGACCACGGGTGGGGCTGACGGCGGGGACGCCGCTGGGTCTCGCGGACGGCCCACCGGATCCCCTGCTCCAGCTGGAGTGGTGCGCCCCGTTTGCGGGAACGACCCGGCGGGCGCTGCACGCGCTCAAGTACGCGGGAGAACGGCGGCTGGCGATGCCACTGGGCGCCGTGATCGCGGAGCGCTGGCGCCGGGCAGGTGCCGGTGGCCAGCTGCTGGTCCCGGTGCCCGTCCATGCGGGCCGACGCAGGGAACGCGGCTACGACCAGGCCGCCCTGATCGCGGAGGCGGCGGCAGGGCGGCTCGGAATGCCCTGGCAGGCCGCCGTGGTGCGCACGCGGGCGACGGCGGCGCAGTACCGGCTGGATCGCGGCCACCGTGCCACGAACGTCGCGAACGCGTTCGCTGTTGACCCAGGCTCGCGGGCGTCCATCGCCGGCCGGTGGGTCGTGCTGGTGGATGACGTGGTGACCACCGGGGCCACCCTGTGCGCGGCGGCGCGGGCGCTCCTCGATGGCGGAGCGGATGCCGTGAGCGCGATCACGGTTGCCCGCGAACGATGATCGTACGGGCACCGGGGGACCTGCGGCCCTACCGGGCGAGCGGCTCCCGGTGGCTATACTCGAACTCCGAGTGGGGTCCGACTCGCGGGCCCCCTCGCCCCCACAGCCAGGCGCTGCACGCGCCGGGAGGTCACCCGTGAGGACGATCGTCAGGGGCAAGAACCTCGAGGTTCCGGACCGGGTCCGGGAGTACGCGGAGCGCAAGTTCGCCCGTCTCGAGAGGCTCCTCGATGACCGCACGGACGCCATCGTGGAACTGTCCAACGAGGCGCACCGGAGCGCGGCCGACGCACACATCGCGGACGTCACGCTCGTCATCGACGGCAAGACGCTGAAGAGCCGGGCAACCGGTTCGTCGTACCAGGCAGCGATCGACGCCGTCGTGGACAAGGTCGAGCGCCAGGCGAAGGACTTCAAGGAGAAGCCGCGCGTCCGCTCCAGGCCGGACGAGGAGAAGGTGCTCCTGGCCCGGATCGCCGACGGGACGTCGGATGACACGCCGGAGCGCAAGATCGTCAAGACCAAGCGGTTCGCGATCGAGCCGATGTTCGAGGAGGACGCCGTCGCCGCGATGGAGGACCTCGGACACGACTTCTACGTCTTCGTCAACGCCGAGACCGAGCGGGTCGCGGTGATCTATCGCCGCAAGGATGGCAACTACGGGCTGATCGAGCCCAGGACGGGCGGCGACTACACCTCCAAGGGGCGCTCGAACCGCTGACCCAGGCCCCCGGTGACCAGCACCCCGGTCGCCGGTGAGGACGACGCTGGCGTGGGCGGTCGTGGCTCCCGGCGCCGGTAGCGTGTTGCCGCGCCCCTGGCCGGCGTCGATTTCGTGTGGAGATCCGCACTATCGCGAGCGGGCGGCACGCCGTAGCGTCGGCTCCATGGCGCAGAGGCGAGCGAGCAAATCCCCTGTCGAGATCGCTGTCGCCTGCGAGGTCCCCGAGGAGGAGCGATGAGTCGGCATCCGGCAGTCCGTCACGTGTTCGCGCTGTGCGCCGCTCTCGGCGTGCTCGTCGGGGGGCCGAGCGTGCTTGCGGCCGCGTCTGCGGCGCCTTCGGGCGTGATGATCGTCTCCGCGACGGGGGCCACCCGGTCGGTGGATGTGCCTGCGTTCGCGCGCAAGCCGACGCTGCAGGTCGTCGATCTCTCGCTGTCGCCGTCGGGCCGCGGCTATGTGACGCTCGACGTGGGTGGGACGATCACGTCCTACGGCGACGCTGCGCATTTCAGCCGCGTGAGCTTCCCGCGTCTGTTCGCGTTCCCAACCGCGATCGTGCTCACGCAGACCGGTCGTGGCGCCTACGTCGGCTTCCTCGACGGCACGGTCCGCGCACTGGGGGACGCCGACCCGGTCGGCGGGCCCGCCGGCGGCCGGTCGCACCTGTTCCCGCCGCTCGTCGACATCGTGATTGCCCCGGGCGGCGACGGCGTCTGGGCGCTGCGCTCAGACGGCGAAGTCCAGGAGCTCGGTGGGGCGCAGCCAATTCCCGACGCACCGGTGAGCACTTCGCCGGCGGTCGGGATCGCAGCGACGCCAACAGGCGAGGGTGCCTGGGTGGCGCGGTTGAACGGCTCGGTGGCCGCCCTCGGAGACGCCGAGGGGGAGCGAGGGCCACGCGGATCATCAGCGCCTCGCGTGTCGGACATCGCCTCGTTCGGGGCGGAGGGCTGGGCACTCGTTGATCTGGCCGGCAGGGTCGAGGTACGCGACGGCACACCAACGGCCCTTCCCGGAACGGGCGTGGGCTTCGTCGCGATCGACTCGCTCGCCGCAACGTCGGCCGTCTCGGGGGCCGGCAACGGTGCCCCCGTCACGACGAAGGTGATCGCCCCGCCGGCCGTGCTCGGCGCGTCGGGCGATCCGGCTGGGGCCCTGTCGGTAACCCTGCCCTGCTATGTCGCGGACGGCCCCACGCCGCTCACGCCCGGTGACGTGCTGGCGGCCTCGGTCGGCGAGCACACGCCCGACGGCCTGCTTCGCCGCGTGCTCTCGATCGGAGCCTGTGCCAACGGCGCCCTGGTCGTGACGACGGAGCCGGCGACACTGTCGGACGCCATGCCGGAGGGCGAGATCAGCCTCTCCTTCGACCCTTCCGATCTCGAGCTGCCGGACTTCGAGCCGACCACCACGGACGGCTTCATCGAGGCGATCCCCACCAGCCTCGTCTCCGGCATGGTCTCCGGCAGTGCCCGCGCGCACGGCCGAGCCCGCGCGCAGGGCTCCGCTACCGCGGCGGGCATCGCGGCCGCGGCGGGAGGCGCCGTGGGGACGATCGCCGAACCGGGCCGCTTCCGGTTCGGCTGTCCTTCCGATTCCGGCGACGACGACCCCGTCCTGAAGGTGAAGCCAGTCTTCAGCCTTGAACCGGACGTCGTGTTCAATGCGACGTGGGATGACGAGGAGGCACACATCCGCGCCGGTCTCGGCCTCCAGGGCGAGCTCGGGGCCGAGTTCTCGGCCACTGGCACCGTCGCCTGCAACGCGACCTTTGCCTTCCTCGACGACTACTCGCTTGGGACCAAGGTCATCTTCGTGGGACCAGTGCCTGTCGTCGTCAGGCCCGAGGTGAGCATCGAAGCCAAGCTCGAGGGCAAGGCGGAGGTCGAGCTCACGGCGAGTGCCTCGGCTACCGGCAGCATGTCCGGCGTCGTCAAGATTGACATCGAGCCCGGATCGAGCGGCTCGGTCGACTTCGACAGCGAGGCGCTGTTCACCGGCAACCTCACCACCGAGCTGGAGGGCAAGCTCGAGGCTAGCTTCACGCTCAAACCGTCGGTCGGATTCCTCCTCTACGGGGTCGTTGCGCCGACACTTGCGCTCGAGTCGGGGCTGACCGCGACGCTCGCGCCGTGCAAGAACCCCAATCTCAAGCTCGAGCAGCCCGCGAAGCTCAAGGTGTCGCTCAAGCCGTCCGACTGGTTCGGCGAGATGCTTGAGCCCCTCGCCAACATCGACCTGGAGGTGGAGAACGAGTGGGCGCTGGCGGGGAGCCCGTACCTCCTGGCGAGCACGCACATCCCGACACCGCTTCCCTGCGAGGAGACCACGACCCTGCCCGACGGCACGACCGGCCAACCCTACTCCGAGCAGCTCGCCGTCCAGATCCCCGATGGAGCGAGCAACCCCGTCTACTCGCTCGCCGCCGGCAGCGTCCTTCCCGAAGGGCTGTCGCTGTCGCCGACCGGTCTGCTCGCCGGCACCCCCGAGGAGTCTGGGTTCTTCATGCTCACCGCCGACGTCGGCCACACGCTCGGCTCCTCGAGCGGATTCTTCGAGCTGGCGATCGTCGAGGACAGCCTGCGCATCACGACCGAGTCGCTGCCCGGCGCCGACCTCGATACGGCCTACTCCGTCGTCCTCGGGGCCAACCGTCCCGCCGACGAGCTCGTCTGGACGATCACAAGCGGCCAGCTCCCGGACGGGCTCACGCTCGACCCCGACGGCACGATCTCAGGGACACCCACCAAGGCCGGATCGTTCCCTGTCACCGTGCAGGTCGAGGATCCCGAATGGGGCGAGACCGCCACGAAGGCGCTGTCGATCGCCGTTCTCGGGAATGACTCGGACTCGGCGACGATCCACGCCCAGTTTGCATACCCCGGCCCGATCACTGACAGTGACTGCCTCGAGAACCCGCTGACCTCTGGGGGATTCGGGAGTGGCACGCTCGAGGTGGCCGCATCGGCGCACCTGCAGTCCGACGGGACGATCCTCGTCCTCGTGACTGGCGGGACGTACGTGTACAGCGTCTTCGACTACGCCTGCATCTGGAACGGCTCGAGCAACCAGGCGCTACCCACCTGGCAGAACACGTTCTCCGGCAACGCGCTCGTGCAGGCATCCCTCCTCACGGACACGTCGACCGCGCTCTATTTTGGCTTCCAGGGAACCGGCACCTACGTGCACTTCTACGGAGGGGCTCCGCAGAGCTACACGGATGAAGGAGGGTCCATCCCCGTGACGATCATCCGAGACGGGTCGGGGACGCCCGTCGCACTCGACTTCACCGGTGGCATGGGAGGGTTCGAGGGCGCCGTCACGACCTCCACGGGCTACGTGCCCATCGTCCAGCCGTAGAGAAGCGCCCTTCGGCCGGGCTACGCGCCGGCCGAGCCCAGGGCGGGCGGCGACTACGGCTCCGGGGGGCGCTCCTCGTGCCGCTGGTCCTGTCTCCCCTCGGCCGGCCGGTCCGGTCGTGGCGCCCGGCGCCGGTAGCGTCCTGCCGCGCGGTCGACATACCCCTCGTCCACGAGGTACCGGCGCAACGATGCGACATCCGGGTGGAACAGCGCGATCCGCTGATTGACCTCCTTCTCGGGGTAATCACGGTCCTCCGTGAACACCCGCTCGAGCAGGAACCTCAGGACAATCTGCCGCTTCTTCGGTTGGGCGGGGATGGTGACGAGCCTCCCATCCACGAGGTGCGCCCGCAGCGTCTTCGCCTCGGCTGGCGTCGGCGCCAGACGGGCGAGGGTGTCGGCCAGTGGCTCGCCATCGTGCGGCCACTCGCCCTCGGGTCCGCGGCTGCCGCCATTCGCCTCGCGATCCAGGTCGGCCAGGCCGCGAACGAGCCGGCCGACGCGATCAAGCCGCGCCCGGAACAGCTCAGGCTGATCGGCCGGCTGCTCCACGAGACCCGCCTCGAGCAGGATCTCGAGGTGGCGCCGGACGGCGGGCAGTGGCTGGCGGAGCTCTTCGGCCAGCGTCTCGGCGGCCGTCGGCGATGCGGCCAGTCGGGCCACGATGCGCAGCCGGTGCCGGTCGACGAGCGCGCGCAGACCGGCAAGTAGTGCGGCGTCCATCACGCCGGATTCTACCGAGGAGGCTGACACGCCGCCTCCGGGCGGACGACGCTCGGCTACCCTTCGAGAACATGCTTCCGAACGGACGGCGCCTTGGGGCGCACCTGCCGCTGGGTCACGGGATGGTCAAGGCTGCGGATCGCGCGGCCGAGATCGGCGCGTCCGCCCTCCAGGTCTTCACCGACAATCCGACGTCCTGGCGTCGCCGCGCCACCCTGCCCCGTGAGCTCCCCGCGTTCCGCGACCGCCTGTCCGCGCTGGACATCGCGCCCCTCGCCATCCACGCTCCCTACCTCGTCAACCTGGCCGGCCCTGACCCGGACACGCACGGGCGCTCCGTGGACGTGCTGGTCAACGAGCTCCGCGTGGCAGGTGCGTACGGAGCCCGGTTCGTGAACGTGCACATCGGGTCACACCGGGGCGATGGACCCGTCGTCGGTACCGAGCGCCTCGCCGTGGGCGTCCGGACCGTGCTGGACGCGGTAGATGGCGCGGCGCCCGACGTGGTCCTCGTGCTGGAGAACGGCTCCGGGAGCGGCTTCGGGCTGGGCGCCACGATCGAGGAGCTGCGCGACATCGATCACGCCATCGCGGGAACGGGCATCGGCCGCGAGCGCTACGGGTTCTGCCTGGATACCGCCCACCTCTGGGGCGCCGGCTACCCGATCGACACGGCCGAAGGCGTGGACGCGACGCTCGAGGAACTGGATGCGCGGCTCGGCCTCGATCGCCTCCACATGGTGCACCTGAACGACTCGCGGGCGGAGCGGGGCTCCAACGCCGACCGGCACGAGCACGTTGGGGCCGGCCGCATCGGTGGCACCGGGCTGGCGCGGGTGGTCGTGCACCCCGCCCTGGACCATGTCCTGTACATCGTCGAGACGCCCGGGATGGACGACGGCTACGACGCGGTCAACATCGCCCGTGTCCAGGATCTCGCCCAGGGCCGCCCGCTGGAGGACCTGCCGGCCGCCGCGTTCCACACCCGCAGCTCGAAGAGCCGGAGCGCCCCCGCCGAGGACCACACCCCATGACGGGTCGCGGCCGCTGGCTCGAGGCCGGCCTGCTCGTGGCCATCCTGCTGCTGGCGGCGCTCACACGCCTGCCGGGCCTGGATGAGCGCGGACGCTGGGATGCCGACCAGGGGCACGACATGCTCGTGCTGCGGGCGATGGCTGTGGACGGCGAGATCCCGCTCCTGGGACCGAAGACGTCGATCGGCACCTTCCACCACGGCGCCATCTACTACTACCTGCTCGCCCCGGCCGCGATCGCGTCGGCGGCGGACCCGGTGGCGGTGACCGGCGAGATCGCCCTGTTCGGCATCGCCGCCGTGGCGGCGACGTGGTGGCTCGCACGCCTCATCGGCGGCCCGCTGGCCGCGGTCGCGGCCGGGCTGTTCGCGGCGCTCTCGCCGGCCGGCATCGACGAGTCCACCTTCATCTGGAACCCCAACCTCATCCCCGTCGCCGCGGCGCTCGCGTTCGCCGGGGCGATCATGGCGCGTCGCACCGGCCGGGCCCGCTGGTGGCTCCTGGCAGGCATCGGCGCCGCGGTCACGATGCAGTGCCACGTGCTGGGCGTCGTGATCGTGGTCCCGCTCGCGTGGGCATGGGGCGCTGACCTGGTCCGGCGCCACCGCGCCGGGCAGGCGACGACGGGCGTGCTCCGTGGCGGGCTGGGCGCAGTGCTCCTGATCGCCGCCAGCTACGTGCCACTGGCCGCCTACGAGCTGCAGAACGGGTTCGCGGAGTCACGCGCGATCCTGGGCTACGCGGCCGGGGGCGGGCGGGAAGCAGCGGGCGGCGTGGCGGAGCGCGTCGTGACCGTAGGGCTCCGAGCGATCACCTGGCCGTTCACGGGGCTCATCACGGAGCGCATCTGGGTCTCGCTGGTGACGGCGATCATCGTCACGCTGGTGGGCACGATCGCGATCCTGGGGCGGCGACGGATTGGCGGGCCGCCGGCGCCCGTGACCGAGCCGCCGGCGCGCGATGCTGCCCCGGTGGACGTAGCCGCCGGCCGGTGGCTCGTGGGAGCGCTTGCGTTCTCCGTCGTGGCCCTTGCGGTCTTCGCCCCGAGCCTTGCGGTGGTGGTCCCGGACCTCCCCAACGATCACTACCACGCGTTCCTGGACCCCATCGTGCTGGCGCTCACGGGTGTCGGACTGGCGCGGCTGGCAACGGGGCTGGCGAGCCCGGCCCGTCCCACGGGCGATGGACCGGCCGTGGGCGGCGCCGGACGGGCCGGAGGCGTCCTGGTCGCGGGACGCCTTGTCGCCGGGCGCCTGACCGCCCTCGGGCTCGCCACCGTGCTCGTCGTGATCGAGGTCACGGCATGGCCGCCCGCCGTTGCCGCCGATGGAGGCTGGCCCCTTGCCGACGAGGCCGCGGCACGCGTGCTCGAGGTCACGGGCGGGGACACGTTCCTGCTCGACGGCATCCCATCGTTCAAGTCCGCCGACGCGCTCCGCTTCCCGCTCGAGCGCCGCGGTGCGAAGGTGCTGCCCGCCGGGGTCACCGCGGAGACGCCGATGGCCGTCCTGGTGTGCGACCCGCTGTTCGACGATGTCGTCGGTGCGCCCTGCGGCGGCCCGGCGGAGGATGCCTGGCTCGCCGACGACCCCTACCGCGGGACGTTCGTCCTCCGCAGCCGGTTCGAGGCCGGGTCGCGGCGCGTGATCTCCGTCTACGCGGCCTACCTCCCCTGATCGCCGGCGCCTGCAACTGGGGTCCGCGGAATCGCGAACGCCGGCCCCTGCAGACCGGCGTTCGCTGTCCCCGAGACCCACTCCAGGAGGGTGGAGCGAGCCTGTGCCCTGGAATTCGGTTCAGGGGCGGCCCGGAGGCCGCACCGGACGCACCGCGGGTCGCGGCGCTCCGTAGCGCTGAGGTGGGGCTGCGCGCAGGACCGTGGGTGCACCGACCGTGCCAACCGCTCCCGCGGCTCGCCCGTACACGGTGCCCGAGGCAGATGCGGCGCTATTGCCGCTACTGCCTGTTTCGGAGGTCCCGACGCTCGAGTACGTCCGCGCGAAGCGGCGTACCCGCACGGCGAGGTAGTACTCCATGATCTGGCGGACCTGGGCCTCGGTGAGCGCCTCGTCGGCGCGCAGCGAGTATTCGACGCGTGCCGTGGGGTTCTGCGGCCCGACCGAGACCACGCCCAGCGCGGTGCTCGTGTCGGCGTCGTCGCGGATCTCGCGCAGGCCCCTGGCCAGCTTGGTGGCCGTGCCGAGCGACGGCATACGGTCCCCACGGATGAGGCGTGAGATGGTCGAGTGGTCCACACCCGACTGCTGCGCCAGCTGGCGCTGCGACATCTTCTTGGCTTTGAGCTGGGCTCGGAGCCACTCGTTGAAGGCGCGGCCGTTGTCGGTCGTCATGCTCGCTCTGGGCTAGGTCCCGCATGCCATAGGCGGGAATGACTGCAGTGTCGGACCGATGGTGCGTCCGCCCAATCCCCCGTTGGTACCTGTGGCCGGTGCACCCGCGTCGACACGTTCGGGCGGTGTGGTGGGGTCGTGTGGCGTGCAGGCGTAGCCCGATCGGGGCAGGGGGTCCCGGTCGTCCGACCCGGGTCAGGTCGCGGGGGCGACGGCCTCGGTCGGATGCGAAAGCCCCTCGCCGCGCGGCTTGCCCGAGATCGCGTACAGGATCGACCCGAACACGATGACCGAGAACACGCTGATCACCCGGTCGAGGAGGGCGATCGCGGTCGCCTCCGCCAGGGGCACGCCGTAGACGAGGGTGAGCACGCCCACGATCCCGGCCTCCACGATGCCCAGGCCGGCCGGGCTCAGGGGCACGGCCGTGAGGAGGGAGCCGATCAGGGCGACGAACACGGCCCCTGAGATGCCGAGCTCCACGCCCGGGAAGTCGAGGGCCAGCACGACGAAGTAGAGCCGGAGGGCCTCGGTCATCCAGATGGCGATGCTCAGCAGGCCCAGGGGTGGCAGCTGCTTGCGCTGCAGGGCGCCGAACACCCCCTGCTCGAAGCGGTCGTAGAACTCCACGATCCGCGTGGGGAGGAAGCGCATGGCGACCAGGATCCGGCGCCCGAAGTTGCGGAGGGTGAACAGGGCCGCCGCAAGGAGGACCACGATCACGAGCGCGACCGCGAAGACCGCCTGGATCTCCGGCGGGAGCCCGTTGCGGAAGCTCCAGAACCCGGCGGCGATGCCGAGCAACGCGATCGTGAAGATATCCAGGACCCGCTCGATGAACACGGTCCCGAAGGTCCGGCTCAGCGAGGCATCGCTGTTGATCCGCAGGAGATAGGCGCGGTACACGTCGCCGAGCTTGGCGGGGATGAGGCAGTTCACGAGCCAGGACAGGTACAGGATCTCCGTTGAGTCCCTGACCATGATCTTGAACCCCGTCCCACGGAGCAGCATTGCCCAGCGAAGGCCGCGCAGGGGGAAGCCCGCATAGAAGACCAGGAACGCCACGAGGACGAGCAGCGGGCTCGCACCGGCGATCAGGCCCGGCACCTTGGACAGCGTTGCGCCGTTGAGAGCCACGAAGAAGGCGATGAAGGCAAGCGGGACGAGGATCGAGACGATCGTCTTCGTCTGGCGCAGCCGGCTGCTCAGGGAGACGCGCTCGACCGCGTCGTCGATGACGCCCGGGTCGGCCGGGGTCGCGCCGGGCGCAGCGGCGGGGATCGCGCCGGACTTGCCTGCCGGCCGGGGGCTAGAGGCGGACAGCTCCGCACCGATCTCCATCGCATCGGACCGTACCGGATCGGCGGCGTCACCCTCTACCGGCCGATGGTCCTGCCCCTCGGGCTCGGTCATCGGGCGCGCCCGGCCTGGTCCTGCGGGTCCCCGGTCTCCGGCCGGCGGCGGCCATTGCCGCGGATCCGCTGGATCCCCTTGGCCACGGGCGTCCACAGCCGCACGAAGTAGGTTGCGCGGCCGCGAACCAGCTCGAGCGTGGCCAGGGCCGCCAGCAGCCCCTCCGGCGTGGACGGGTCTCCTTCGAGCATGGTGTAGGCGACGCCGACCTCGAGCGTGCTGTGCGCGTCCGACACCGAGACGCCAGGCAGCCCGAGCTCCCGGGCGAAGGCCGCTGCCTGCTCGTTGCCGGTCCCGCCCACCACCCGCGCGTTGTGCGCCTCGACCCAGTCCACGAGCCCGCCCACGGCCTCGAGCCGCGGGTCATTGAGCATCGAGCCGCGGTACTTGTCGAACGGGTGCGGGATGCCAACCAGACCGCCCTGGGCCCTAACCTCGGCGATCGTCTCCGCGGCGGGCTGCCCGGGTGCAACTGCATGCTCGAGGAACAGCGCGATCAGATCGCCGTCCGCCGTCTTCACCTCCTCGCCCACGATCACGGTAAGACCCTCGGGCGCGGCGTCGCGCGCCAGGAGGGCCCCGTCGATGGTGTCGTGATCGGTGATCGCGAGGTGGGTGATTCCACGAGTGACGGCTGCCCGGACCACGCTCTCGGGCTTTGCCAGGCAGTCGAAGCTCGCCGAGGTATGGCAGTGCAGATCGACGAACGCCCGCGCTCCCCGGCTCACCGCCACGACCCGCCGGATGGCACTCGCGCTCCTAGATCTGCGAGACCAGGGACTTCTTGAAGAAGTCGAAGTGCTCGAGCGCGAGGCCGGTCCCCAGGGCGACGCAGTTGAGCGCGTTCTCGGCCACGTGGCAGGGGACCCCGGTGACCTGGGTCAGCAGCTTGTCGATGTTGCGCAGCAGCGATCCGCCACCCGACATGACCATGCCCTTGTCGATGATGTCCGAGCTGAGCTCGGGCGGGGTCTGCTCGAGGACCATGCGCACCGCCGCCACCAGCTGCTGGAGCGGGATCTCGATGGCCTCCATGACCTCGGAGGACGTGATCGGGATCGTGCGGGGCAGGCCGGCGATCAGGTCGCGGCCGCGGACCTCCATCGTGAGCTCACGCTCCAGCGGCAGGGCCGTGCCGATCTGGATCTTGACCTCCTCCGCCGTCCGCTCGCCGACCATCAGGTTGTACTTCTTGCGGATGTAGGAGGTGATCGCCTCGTCGAACTTGTTGCCCCCGACCCGCAGGCTGTTGAACACGACGATCCCGCCGAGCGAGATGACCGCGATCTCGGACGTGCCGCCACCGATGTCGATGATCATGTTTCCGGACGGCCCGCTGATCGGGACGTTGGCGCCGATCGCCGCTGCCAGCGGCTCCTCGATCAGGAACGCGTCCTTGGCGCCGGCCTTGAGGGCGGCGTCTCTGACCGCGCGCTTCTCGACGGAGGTGACCCCGGCCGGGACGCTGATCATTACCTCGGGCCGGGAGAATCCGATGCGGCCCTTGGTGGCCTTGCCGATGAAGAATCGGAGCATGGCCTCGGTGATGACGTAGTCGGCGATGACGCCGTCCTTCATCGGGCGGATGGCCTGGATGTTGCCGGGGGTCCGGCCGATCATCTCACGGGCTTCCTCGCCCACCGCGACGATCCTGTTGTCCTCGCCGACCGCGACGACGGAGGGCTCGGTGATGACGATGCCCTTGCCCTTGACATAGACGATGACGTTCGCGGTTCCGAGGTCGATACCAATCTTCATGACGGCGGGAATGCTACTCCGTGAAGCGCAGACGGGCCCCCGAGGGCACCGCGCGGAAGTCATGGCCGGGAATGGAGGGGATCGGCTCAGGTCGGATCGGCCGACCTGGTGATGCTCGCACCGAGCTGTTGGAACTTGCGGTCGATGTTCTCATACCCACGGTGGACGTGGTGCGCGCCGTGGATCAGGGACGCTCCATCCGCCGCGAGGGCGGCCAGGATGAGCGAGGCGCCCGCCCGCAGGTCGCTGATGGAGGCCTCGGCACCGTGCAGCCTTGACGGACCATGGATCGAGGCGTGGTGCGCGTCCACGATGTCGATCCGTGCGCCCAGCTTCCGGAGCTCGGCCAGCCACTCGATACGGTCCTCGAAGACTGCCTCGTGGACCCGCGACGTGCCGCTCGCCTGGGTGAGGAGCACGCACGTGGGCGGCTGGAGGTCGGTCGCCAGTCCCGGGTAGGGCGCGGTCTCGATGTCGCAGGGCTGCAGGTCCCCCGGACGGAGCCCGGTCGCGTCGATCTCGATCGCGGTCCGTCCGCAGGCGACCGGTACCCCCACGCGACCGAGGATCTCGACGAGGCTTCCCACCTGGTCGCAGGCCGCGTTCTCCAGGGTGAGCCTGCCACCGGTGATGGCGGCCGCCACGAGGAACGTGCCGGTCTCGATGCGGTCCGGCAGCACGACGTGGGTGGCGCCTCGCAGGCGGCGGCGCCCGTGGACCTCGATGGTGTCCGGCGCGGACCGCTCGACGTCGGCGCCCATCTGGCCCAGGAACACGATCAGGTCGTCCACCTCGGGCTCCTGGGCGGCCGGGCGGATGATCGTGTGGCCGTCCGCGAGCGTCGCGGCGAGCATCGCGTTCTCGGTACCCATCACGGTCACCTGGGGGAACGTGACCGCACCACCCCGGAGCCGGCCGGGGGCCTGGGCGTAGTAGTAGCCGTTGCGATAGTCGATCTCGGCGCCGAGCGCACGCATCGCATCCACGTGGAGGTTGACGGGCCTCCGGCCGATCCGGTCCCCACCGGGGTTGCTGATGATGACCCGCCCGAACCGTGCGAGGAGGGGGCCCAGCAGGATGAACGAGGCACGCATCTTGGCGGCGGCCTCGAGCGGGATGAACTGCCAGTCCACGTCGCCCGCGGCGATCTCGTAGACGCCGGGTGCCGGATGGTCGACGACGACCCCGAGGTCCACCAGGACCTCCGTCATGACACGGACATCCTCGATCTCGGGGACGTTCTCAAGGCGGCACCGCTCGCCGGTCAGGACGGCGGCGGCGAGCAGCTTGAGGGCAGCGTTCTTCGCCCCCGAGACATGCACGGTCCCCCGCAGGGGCCGCCCGCCCTCGATCCGGAAGGCCTCCGGTGGCGGCGCCTCCGGGTGGTACTCCCAGTGGAAGGGCCTGGCGTCAGCCATCGATCATCCGCGCGAGCGCGGGCCCTCCCGGTGGCGGCGTTCGGCGACGCGGACGCGGAGCAGGGCCTGCTGGAGCTGGGCCCGGGCAGCCGCCAGGTCCGCGCCCTCGTGGTACCCGGACTCCAGCGCGCGCTCCGCCTCACGACGGGCCTCCTGCGCCTTCTCGAGATCGATGTCCGTGGCGAGGTCCGCGGTCTCGGCCATCACCACGACCTTGTCGGGCCGCACCTGGAGGAACCCGCCCACGATGGCGAAGGTCTCCTCGTCACCGCCCTTGCGGATCTTGAGCTCACCCATGCCCAGGAGGCCGACGAGCGGGGTGTGGTGCGGCAGGATCCCCAGCTCGCCGGCGATGCCCGGCACGAGGACCATGTCGACCTCGTCCGAGTACGCCAGCCGCTCGGGCGTGACGATCTCGAGGTGGAGGGTCATCAGCTCACTCCCAACGAGGGCCGCTCTCGGCCGCTCTCGCGGTACGGCCCGTCGCGCATTGTCGCTGTCGGCTCGCTTCCAGTCCTGCGGGACTGAGAGCGCCCGCCAATCGACAACGCTGCGCGACGTAGGTCGGTCCGGTACTCAACCCCATCCCCCATCGATCCGAGCACGAGCGGCCGGAGCACGCGGATCTCGGTGAGGGGGGAGGGATCCACCCACGCGCAGCCGGGTCGCAGGAGGGCGCTCTCAGTCGCCCGCAGGTGACTGGAAGCGCCCGAGGGCGGCACGGCGAGAGCGTGGGTAAGACTCACTGGTTCAGCTTTGCCGCGTTCTCGCGGACATCGTCGAGCGTTCCTGCGAGGAAGAACGCCTGCTCGGGCAGCGTGTCGACCTTGCCCTCGAGGATCTCCTTGAACGAGGCCACGGTGTCGCGGATCGACACATACTTGCCGGTGCGGCCCGTGAAGACCTCGGCGACCGTGAACGGCTGGCTCATGAACCGCTGGAGGCGGCGGGCCCGGGCGACGGTGGCCTTGTCCTCCTCGGACAACTCGTCGATGCCGAGGATGGCGATGATGTCCTGGAGGTCGCGGAAGCGCTGCAGGACGCGCTTGGTCTCCTGGGCGACATCGTAGTGCTCGTTGCCCACGACCAGAGGGTCGAGGACCCGGGAGGTCGAGGTCAGCGGGTCAACGGCGGGGTAGATGCCCAGCTCCGCGATGGATCGCTCGAGGCGGATCGTGGAGTCGAGGTGGGCGAAGGTCGTCGCCGGTGCCGGGTCCGTGTAGTCGTCCGCCGGGACGTACACGGCCTGGAGCGAGGTGATGGAGCCCTTCTTGGTCGAGGTGATCCGCTCCTGGAGGGCCGCCATCTCCGTGGCCAGGTTGGGCTGGTAGCCCACGGCGGACGGCATGCGGCCGAGCAGCGCCGACACCTCGGAGCCCGCCTGGGTGAAGCGGAAGATGTTGTCGATGAACAGGAGGACGTCGCGGCCCTCCTCGTCGCGGAAGTACTCCGCCATGGTCAGGCCGGTCAGGCCGACGCGCTGGCGGGCGCCGGGCGGCTCGTTCATCTGGCCGAACACGAAGGCCGTGCTGGCGATGACGCCGGACTCCGTCATCTCCGCGATCAGGTCGTTGCCCTCCCGGGAGCGCTCGCCGACGCCGGCGAACACCGACACGCCCGAGTGCTCCTTGGCGACGTTGTTGATCAGCTCCTGGATGATGACGGTCTTGCCCACCCCGGCGCCGCCGAAGATCCCGACCTTGCCGCCCTTGCGGAACGGGCACACCAGGTCGATGACCTTGAGGCCGGTCTCGAACACCTCGACCTTGGTGGTCTGGTCCTCGAAGGCCGGGGCGGAGCGGTGGATCGGCAGCATGCGGCTGGCCGCCACGGGACCCTTGCCGTCGATCGGGTGACCGAGGACGTCGAACACGCGGCCGAGGGTGACCTCGCCGACCGGAACAGTGATCGCGGCGCCGGTGTCACGGACCTCCGTGCCACGGGCCAGGCCGTCGGTCGTGGTCATGGCCACGGCGCGGACCCAGTTGTTGCCCAGGTGCTGCTGGACCTCGCACACGAGGGGCTCGTGTCCCTCGCGCAGGATTTCGACGGCGTTGAGGATGCCCGGCAGCTCGCCGGCGGGGAATTCGATGTCGACGACCGGACCGGTGATCTGGATGACCCGGCCGGTCGCGGAAGGGGCGGCGGTCGCCATGGGTGGGAGTGCCTCCTCGTCTGCGCCGGCCTAGCGAGCCTGGGCGCCGCTCGCGATTTCGACCATCTCGCGAGTGATGTTGGCCTGACGGACCTTGTTGTAGGACAGGGTGAGATCGTCGATGAGCTCCTCGGCGTTTTCGGTGGCGTTCTTCATCGCGACCATCTGGCTGGAGAAGAAGCTCGCCGTCATCTCGAGGACGGATGCGTAGAGACGCGTGGCCACGTAGCGCGGCAGGAGCGCGTCGAGGAACGCGCCCGGGTCGGGCTCGAACAGGAACTGGTTGCCGGGGATGCCTGACGTGTCCTCGGTGGGGATGATCGGGAGCAGCTGCTCCAGCACCGGTCGCTGGACCAGGGTGGACACGAACCGGGGATAGATGACGTCCACGCGGTCGTAGACGCCGGCCACGAAGTCGTCGGAGACGAGCCGCGCGATCGGCAGGACGTCGGCGAATGACGGGCGCTCGCCGAAGCCCTCGAAGAAGGCGGCGATCGGCACGCGGGCCCGGCGCATCGCATCGCGGCCCTTGCGGCCCACCGGGACGACCCGGAGGTCGCCCGGATGCTCGGTGATCTCACGGGCCACGAAGCGGACCGTGTTGGTGTTGAGCGCGCCGGCGAGGCCCCGGTCCGAGGTCATGATGACGATCAGCCGGTTGTGGTCGGCGCGCAGGTCGCGGCCGCCCAGGAGCGGGTGGTCGTCCGTGCCGAGGACGGCGGACAGGTCGGCGATGACCTCGTCGAGCGTCTGCCGGTAGGGCCGGGCGGCCAGCGTGGATTCCTGTGCCCGACGCAGCTTGGAGGCCGCGACGAACTGCATCGCCCGGGTGATCTGCTTGATGTTCTTCGCCGACCCGATGCGTCGGCGAATCTCCACGCTGGCTGGGCATGTCCGTCTACCCCGCCCTACGCCAGGAAGCCCTGGCGGAAGGCGTCGATCGCCTCGTCGAGAGCCGCCGAGATCTCGTCGGTCAGGGCCTTCCCCTTCGCGAGGTCCTCGAGGATCTGAGGGCGCTCCGTCTCCAGGAAGCGGTACAGCTGCGCCTCGAACTCCTTGACCCTGGGGGTCGGGACGTCGTCCAGCTTGCCGGTGGTCGCGGCCACGAGGATCGCGACCTGCTTCTCGACCGGGAGCGGCTGGTACTGCGGCTGCTTGACGATCTCGGACAGCTTCTCGCCCCGGTTCAGCTGGTCTCGGGTGGCCTTGTCGAGGTCTCCTGCGAACTGCGCGAAGGCCGCGAGGGCGCGGTACTGCGCGAGATCCAGCTTGAGCGGACCGGCCACCTTCTTCATCGCCTTGGTCTGGGCCGCCGATCCGACGCGGCTGACCGAGATGCCGATGTTCATGGCCGGTCGCTGGCCGGCGTTGAAGAGGTCTGTCTCGAGGAAGATCTGGCCGTCCGTGATCGAGATCACGTTGGTCGGGATGTAGGCGGAGACGTCATTCGCCTGGGTCTCGATGATCGGCAGGGCCGTCAGGGAGCCGCCGCCGTTCTCGTCGTTCATGCGCGCTGCACGCTCGAGGAGTCGGCTGTGGAGGTAGAACACGTCGCCGGGGTATGCCTCGCGACCGGGCGGCCGGCGGAGGAGCAGGGCCATCTCGCGATAGGCCCAGGCGTGCTTGGACAGGTCGTCGTAGACGCACAGCGCGTCCTTGACCAGCCGCCCGCCGATCTCGACACCGGCCTCCATGACCTCCTCGCCCATCGCCACGCCGCTGTACGGGGCGAGGTACTGGAGCGGTGCGGGGTCCTCGGCGCCGGCGACGACGACGATCGTGTGCTCCATCGCGCCGTACTTCTCGAGCGTCGCGACAGTCTGGGCCACGGTGGACAGCTTCTGTCCGATCGCGACGTAGATGCAGACGAGGTCGCCGCCCTTCTGGTTGATGATCGTATCGATGGCGATGGCGGTCTTGCCGGTCTGGCGGTCGCCGATGATCAGCTCACGCTGGCCGCGGCCGATCGGGATCAGCGCGTCCACGGCCTTGATCCCGGTCTGGACCGGGGTGTCCACCGACTTGCGGGTGATGACGCCCGGGGCGATGCGCTCAACCGGGCGGGTCCTCGTGGCCGCGATCTCGCCCTTGCCGTCCAGCGGACGTCCCAGCGGGTCCACGACGCGCCCCAGGAGCGCCTCGCCCACCGGGACCTCGACGACGCGGCCTGTCGTGCGGACGCGGTCGCCCTCCTTGATGGAGTTGGCGTTGCCCAGGATGACCGCGCCAACCGTCTCCTCTTCGAGGTTGAGGGCCATGCCCATCACCCCGCCGGGGAACTCGAGCAGCTCGGACATGAGGGCGGCGTCGAGCCCATAGACCTGGGCGATGCCGTCACCGACCTCGACGACGGTTCCGACGCTGCGGGTCTCCGTCGAACCGTCGAAGTCGGCGATCTGGCTCTTGATGATGCTGATGATCTCGTCTGACCGGATGGCCATGGCGTCTCCGTGTGGGCGTTCGCAGGCTCCCGTTCGCGCCGGCTCGTGACCGGCGACGCGGGCGGGGGGCTAGCGGAGGCGTCCCCCCGCGTGAAGCTGGTCGCGCAGCCGCTCGAGGCGGCCGCGAATCGAGGCGTCGAGGAGCCGGTCGCGGACCTGGATCGTGAGCCCGCCGATGAGGGCGGGATCGATCTCCTCACGGAGGTCGATCCGGGAACCGGCCATCGCCTCGACCCGGCTCCGGATCGCGGCGGTCTCGTCTGGGGTGAGCGGCACGGCGCTGGTGACCGTCGCCGTGACCACACCGTTGTGGGCGTTGAGCAGGCGCGTGTACTCCTCGCTGATGCGTGGCAGGGCATGCACCTTGCCTCGCTCCACGACGAGCGTGACCAGGCGCAGTGGGCCACGGGCGATCCGTGGCTCCAGGAGCTCGCGCACGACCCCCACCCGCTCCGTGAGCGGGATGGCGGGGCTGTGCACGATCGGCTCGACATCGGGCCGACCCAGCAGCGCCACCGCGGTGGCGAGGTCCGACTGCCAGCCGTCGAGGCGGCCTTCGGCGAGGGCCACTTGGAAGGCGGCCTCCGCGTAGCGGCGCGCTGCAGCGACGGTGCGGCTCATCAGTTGTTGGAACCGCCGGTGGGCTCGGCGAGGAAGTCCGCGACCAGCTTGCGCTGGCGATCGGACGTCATCGCATCGCCGACGACGCGCCCGGCGGCCGCGAGCGCGAGGTCCGTGACCTCACCGCGCAGCTCGGCGATGGCGCGCTGCTTCTCGGCGTCGATCTCGGCGGCGGCACGCTCCTTCATGCGCGTCAGCTCCTCGCGGGTGGCCGCGATGTCCTGTTCGCGCGTCTCCGACGCCACCTTCTGGGCGCGGTTGATGATCTCGTTCGCCTCGCGGCGGGCCTCCTGGACGGCGGCCAGCCGCTCCTGCTCCGCCGACTCACGATCCCTGCGGGCCTGTTCCGCGTCCTTGAGCCCCTGCTCGATGCGCTCGCGGCGCTCGTTCAGGGTCTTCTGTAGCCCCGCGAGCGCGAACTCACGGATCAGGAAGAAGAACAGCACGAACGTGCTCGCCGCGACGATGATCCAGAACAGGTTGATCTGGAACGGCTCCGAGGCCCCCCCACCGCCCTCAGCGGACAGTGCAGCGACCTGGCGGGCGCCATCACGGACGAGGGCGAGGATATTCACGGCCGGCGACTACGCGGCGAAGATCGCGAGGAGGCCGACGACGATCGCGAGCACGCCAAGGCCCTCGGCGAAGGCCGCCAGGATGATGGCGAGACCGCGGATCTGACCTGCGGCATCCGGGTTGCGGCCAATTGCGCTGCTCGACATGCCGGCGAGGATGCCGATGCCGATGCCGGGGCCAAGGACGCCGAGAGCGGCGATGCCGGCGCCAATCGCTTCCATCGAGTGAGACCCTCCATTCGACCCGGGGTTGGCCGGGTTCAGGTGCCTGGGTTATCCGTGGGTCCCGGCTGTCGCCAGCTCGGGATCCGCGGAAATGGGGTGCGGCTCGTGCTTCTCATCGTGCTCGTCGCCGTGATGCTCGATCGCCGCCAAGGTGAACATGAGTGTGAGCGTGCTGAAGATGAGCGCCTGGACGAGGTTCAGCATGACCTCGAGGGCGTACATGGCGAGGGGGATAAGCGCCACCGTCAGAGCAGTGAGGACGCCGAGGGCGACCTCGCCACCGTAGATGTTGCCGAAGAGTCGCATCGACAGCGTGACGGGCTTGACGAACTCAAGGAGCAGCTCCACGAGGCCCACGAACATGGCGATGAGTCCCGCCCCGATCCCCTTCTTGAACTCGTACACGGGGAAGAACTTGCCGAGGTAGCCCACGCCCAGGTGCTTGAAGCCCTGGTACTGGAAGAAGGAGAACGCAACCAGGGCGAGGCCGATCGTGACGTTCACGTCGCTGGTGGGGGCGCGGAACCAGATCACCCGTCCGACGCCTGGGATGAGACCGGACCAGTTGCTGAACAGGATCAGGAGGAAGAAGGCCGCGAACAGCGGGATGTAGGGCTTCGCCCCCGGGCCGCCCAGCGACATGGCGAAGTTCTCCAGGCTCTCGAAGATCCACTCGGCAACGTTCTGGCGGCCGGTGGGGACCATCTTCGCGCCCCGGGTCATCAGCCAGAACGAGAGGATCACGACGACGGCCACGATCCAAAGCGTCAGCAGCGTGGAGGAGATGCTCACGTCGAAGACCACGAGGCCCGGCGGCGTGTGGTGGCCCGGCGGGATCACGGCGTGGGGCGCCGGCAGCTCGAGGTTGCCGTTGATGAAGCAGATCGGGTAGACGCACTCGGCCGCGGCGCCCTCCGCGGCCAGCGGGTCGTACGGGGGTACGACGAGGAACGCGATGACGTCGATGACGATGACGGCCGCGAGCATCAACAGGATGCGGTTGCGACGGCTCATCGGCCCGCTTCCTCCACCCAGCTTTCGCGCGTCACAATTCCTCCAAGCAGCGGCGCGGCCATCGGCCACGCATCATCCGTGCCCGTTCCGTGGCCGGTCAATCCAACCGCTTCAGGAACCGCGTTACCAGGCGGTGGATCGCGACCGCTCCGAGCCCTGCGCCGGCGAGAAAGCCGACGAGAACGAATAGCGGTTGCGTTCCGAGCCGCTGGTCCAGCCAGTAGCCCGCCGCCACGCCGGCGAGGGTCGTCACAAGAAGGACCAAGCCGATCTCGGAGAACAGCGCGAGGTATCCGAAACCAGCGTTCATGGGCGATCGTTCACCGCGCGAGTGACTATACCAGAGGGTACAGGGGGTCCGAAACGGAGCGATCCGGGTTCGGTTCCAAGGCTAGGGGCAGGGGGTCGTGACGTCCGTGTATGCGTGCGCCACCGGGCCGTGCGTACTGGTCACAGTGAGGATCACGGTGTGATCTCCCGGACCCGACCATGCGGCATTCGAGACCGTCTGGCCGCGCTTGATGATCCCGTCGAAGTTCCACGAGTACGTCCAGCCACTGGAGGCCTTCGCACTCAGGGTCCACTTGGCCGTGCCCGTGCAGACCTTGCTCGTGATCCTGGCCACCGCCGGCTTGGGGGTGGGCTTGGGCGTGGGCTTGCGGGTTGGCTTGGGGGTCGGCTTGGGGGTCGGCTTGGGGGTCGGCTTGGGGGTCGGCTTGGGGGTCGGCTTGGGGGTCGGGGATGCCGTCGCGGTGGGCGTGGGCGAGGGGCTGGGGGACGGCGACGGGCTGGGCGTCACGGTAGGCGTCGGTGCCGCGGTCGGCGTGGGGCTGGGCGATGGCGCCTCGAGCACGGCGATCGCCGATGGGCCGGCGGTCGGGCCGGGCTTGGCCGAGAGGGCCGGCACGAAGGTGGTGACGGCGAGCACCGCCACGCACGCCACAAGCAGGACGGCCGCCGAATCGCGCCAGAGCCGGTATCGAGTCGAGACCGGCGGTGGCTCGGGCGCCGGAGCCACGGCCCTCACCGCGCCTGCACTGACCGGTGCGGTGACGGCCGGCGGCGTGATTGGCAGTACGCTCGCCGGACTCGGGCCGGCCATCGAGGCGGCCGCCCGGGCCTTGGCGGTTGCGGCAGCAGCAGCGAACGCGGCCGCGGCCCGCGTGTCCTCCTCGTCGATCGCAGCGGAGCCCTCGCCGGCTTCGGCTCCGGGCGGTCGTTCGGCCAACCCGATCCGATACGAGATGTCGGCCTCGGTCAGCATCGGGAAGGCCGAGGCGGCCGCGGCCGCGGCCTCCACTTCCTGGCGCCGCCGACGCCTGCGGAGCAGCACCGCTAGCACTGCGACCACCAGCAGCGCAGCGATGACGATGATGAGCGCCTGGATCAGCGACATTGCCCCTCACGCCGCCGTCGAGCGCGGCCCGGCGCATGGATGCTAGCACCGGATGACCCGCAAACCCGGCCCACTCGCGGACCGCGCGGGATCACGGCGCCGGCCTCGACGGAGGCACCTCGTCGTAGGTCTCGGCCTCGAGAGCGTCACCGGTCTCGCCACGCGTGACCACGAACAGCACCAGGCCGAACACGAGGGCCAGGCCCATGAACGCGTACAGCTGGCCGGTCCCGGACAGCACCAGGGACATCACCGCCAGCGCGATGCACAGGCCGTAGATGACCAGCACGGTCTGGCTGTGCGACAGCCCCAGGTCCAGCAGCCGGTGGTGGATGTGGCCCCGGTCAGGCGTGAACGGCGAGCGGCCGGTGGCGGTGCGGCGGACGATGATCCAGAACGTGTCGATGATGGGCACGCCCAGGACCAGCAGCGCAACGGCGACCTTGGCCGTACCCAGGATCGACAGCACGGCCAGCGTGTAGCCCACGAACATCACCCCGCTGGTGCCGATGAAGATCGTCGCTGGGTGGAAGTTCCAGCGCAGGAACCCGAGCAGAGACCCGGCGAGGGCGAAGCACAGGACCGCGATGAATGGCTGCGCGACGGCGGTGGTCAGCGAGATCAGGCCGAGCGTCGCGGAAGCGATCAGGGAGATGCCGGTCGAGAGCCCGTCCAGGCCATCGATGAAGTTGATGCTGTTGATCATCCCCACGATCCACAGCATCGTGAAGCCGATCGCATACGGCCCCGTCAGGCTGATGGACCCGGGTCCGAACGGGTTGTTGATGTAGGTCACGAGGATGCCCGCGCTCACGGCGATCACCGCGAGCAGGAGCTGCCCCAGGAGCTGCCACCGGGCCCGCAGCTGGAACGTGTCGTCGAGGACACCGAGCACGGTCGCCACCGCCCCGCCGGCGATGAGCGCCGCGAGCTCGTAGGGATTGAGGATCCGCGGCGCGGGCACGTCACCCGTCTGGCTGTTGATCGCGATCCCGGCGACCACCACGACCAGGAACGAGACGGCGACGGCGACACCTCCACCCCTCGGGATCGGCGCCTTGTTGACCCGGCGGGCGTCCGGCTGGTCGATGTTGCCGAGCCTGACGGCGACCCGGCGGACGAGCGGGGTGAGGACGAGGGACAGCAGGGCTGCGACGATGAACGCGGCGAGGAGGGACGGCAGGATCTCGCCGAACATCGGGATCAGCCGCATGGCCTGTCCGCTCCTAGGCGCGGTCGCGCGGGAGGCCGGGAACGGGGAACCTGCTCACGAGCTCCCGGACGCCGGCGCGGATCCGGTCGTGAACCCCGGCCTCATCGCGGTCCCGCAGCGCCTCCACGACCCAGCCGCCGATCTTCCGCATCTCGTCGGGACCCATGCCCCGCGTGGTGGTGGCGGGCGTGCCAATCCGGATCCCCGAGGCGATGTTCGGCTTGTTGACGTCGAACGGGATGGCGTTCTTGTTGACCGTGATCGCCACGTCGTCGAGGAGCGCCTCCGCCTCGCGCCCGGTGACGCCCAGCGGCGTCACGTCCACGAGGGCGAGATGATTGTCCGTGCCGCCGCTCACGAGTCGCGCGCCCGCCGCCGCCATCGTCTCGGCCAGGACCTGGGCATTCTCGATGGTGCGTGCCTGGTCGCGGCGGAAGTCCTCGGTCGCAGCGAGGCGGAGCGCGACGGCCTTGGCGGCCACGACGTGCATGAGGGGCCCACCCTGTACGCCCGGGAAGACGCTCTTGTCGATCGCCTGGGCCAGCGTGTTCCGGCCCAGCGCCGGGAAGTCTGCCGGGTCCACGCCCTCGGGCAGGTTCGACCGGGCGAACACCAGGCCGCCGCGCGGTCCGCGCAGGGTCTTGTGGGTGGTCGTCGTCACCAGGTCGGCATGTGGAAAGGGGCTCGGATGGAGGCCGGCTGCCACGAGCCCCGCGAAGTGAGCCATGTCCACGAGCAGCATGGCTCCGACACTATGGGCGATGGCGGCGAGCCGCTCGAAGTCCCAGGTGCGCGGATAGGCGGACGCACCGGCAACGACCAGCTTCGGCCGGACCTCTTGCGCCTGGGCCTCGAGGACGTCGTAGTCGATCCGCTCGGTGTCGCGGTCGACACCGTACGCGTGAACCTCGTAGAGCCGTCCGGAGAAGTTGACCGGCGACCCGTGCGTGAGGTGGCCCCCGTGCGCGAGGCTCATGCCCAGGATCCGGTCACCGGGCCGCAGGACCGAGAAGTAGGCGGCCATGTTGGCCTGCGCGCCCGAGTGGGGCTGGACGTTGACGTGCTCGCTGCCCGGGAACAGGGCGAGCGCACGGTCCCGGGCCAGGTTCTCCGCGACGTCCACGTGCTCGCAGCCGCCGTAGTAGCGCCTGCCGGGGAGGCCCTCCGCGTACTTGTTCGTGAGCCACGAGCCCTGCGCCTCCTCGACCGCGGAGTACACGTAGTTCTCGCTGGCGATCAGCTCGATCTTGTCGGCCTGGCGATGCCGCTCCGCCTCCATCGCGGCCCACACTTCCGGGTCCACCTCGGCGATGGACGCCCAAGCGGCGGACGGCACGGCGGCCTGGGACACGGCGGGACCTCCTGGCGTGGACGAACGGATTCGGGAGCCTATTCTCCCACGCCTCGCGGTGGCGGGGCTCCGGGGCCTGCGCCGCTACCGCTAAGGGGGGAGGGTTGGCGGCGAGCCGCGGAGCTAGGACTCGATCGCGTGGTGGAGCCCGGCCTCCTGCAGCGCCTCGGCGATCCGCCCTGCCGGGATCGCGCCCTGCCGCAGGATCACCGGGAGGTCGAGCGTGCAGTCGACGACGGTCGACGCGGGCCCACCGGAAATCGGACCGCCGTCGATCACCAGGGCGACGGCGTCACCCAGGCGTACGGCCACCTCCGCGGCATCTCGGGCGTCCGGCTCTCCGGTGAGGTTCGCCGACGTGGTCGGCAGGGGGCCGAGCGCGCGGGCAAGCGCACGTGGTGCGGGATGATCGGGCACCCGGGCGCCGATGGTCGGCAGGCCAGAGGCCAGGACCCGCGGCAGGACGGCAGTCGGCAGCACGCGCAGGACGAGGGTCAGGCCGCCCGGCCAGAAGCGCTCGCCCAGCACCTTCGCGTGCGGCGTCATCTCGCCCAGCGTCCACGCCTGCTCCAGGTCCGCCAGCAGCACCGCGACCGCCTTCTCGGGCGGCCGATGCTTGGCGGCGAACAGCCGCTCGATGGCATCCGGCAGCGCGAGGTCCGCCGCGATGCCATACACCGTGTCCGTGGGCAGGGCGACGATCCGGCCGGCGCGCAGGAGCTCCACGGCCTCGGCTCGCACCGCGTCGCCGTCGGCCACGATCGGGGCGTTGCTCATCTGGCAGCCCCTTCGCGGAGCGCCGCCTGGTGGTCCCGCGCCTCCTCGGCCAGGCGTTCCGCGTTGCGGGCTGCCTCCGCGGGCGGGGCCAGGACCAGCGACTCGATCATCTCGGCCGCCCCGTCGGAGGCTACCGGGGCCGCGATGTAACGGGCCGCGAGGCGGACCTCCGCGGGTGCCGTCGCCATGGCCGCCCCGTGGCCGGCGTCCTCGATCATCTCCACGTCGTTGAGCGCATCGCCCATCGCCAGCACCTGCCCCATGGGGACGCCGGCGCGGTGCGCGAGCCAGGCCACGGCCCGCCCCTTGGACACGCCCGGCGCCACGAACTCCAGGAACCGCGGGTGCGAGACCGTGGGGCTCGCCCGGCCCGCGAACAGCCGGCGGGCTTCCTCGATCAGCGCCATCGGCCGCCCTGGCTCCCCCACCGAGATGAGCTTGGACACGGGCGTCCGGATGTCCCGGATGAGGTCCGGCACCGTCTCGGCATCGCGGCCCAGGTACACGGAGTAGTCGGCGACGTTCGGATCGCCCTCCTGGACGATCATCCGCTCCAGGTGGTTGAGATGCGGGTTGAGGCCGTTGGCAAAGCACCAGCGCACCGCGTCCGCCATCACGTCCGGTGCCAGCGGCTGGTGCGACAGGATCCGCCCGATGCGGCCGCGGGACGGCGGCAGCCCCAGGTCGCCACGGGCTTCCTCGCCCGGCATGGCGCGAACCACCGCTCCCTGGTGGCCCACGATCGGCTCGACGAGGCCCAGGCGGTTGGCGAACACGACCGCGGATGAGGGCATCCGTCCGGTCGCCAGGCTGACCTTGACGCCGCGCCGGACCGCCTCGCCGATGGCATCGACCGTCCGCTCCGAGAGCTGCATGTCCGATCCGACCAGGGTGCCGTCGATATCGAGTGCGATCATGCGCACCGGGAATGCCGGCTCCGGCGGAACGCGCGGTCGGTGGTCCCTCACGCGCGGGGCGTTCCCGCGAGGGGCGGTGGCTCGATGCGCGCGAGGCGGGGCAGACCGGCCAGGTCGGCCTGGACGGCACAGCGCCAGCCCGGCAGCAGCTCCCCGACCGCCACGAGGATGGCATCCGCCTGGTCGAAGCCGATCTCGAACAGGGCGATGCCGTCGTCCTTGATGACCTTCGGCAGCCGCTCCATCAGCCGTCGGATCTCGTCCAGCCCGTCGGGCCCGCCGTCCAGGGCGAGGCGCGGCTCGAACGAGAGGTCCTTCTCGAGCCCGTCCAACGCCGCTGTCGCCACGTACGGGAGGTTGGCGCAGATCACGGCGTAGGGCTCGTCACCGACGGGGAGCAGGTCCCCCTCACGGAAGCGCATCCGGTCCGCGACGCCGTGACCCGCGGCATTCTCGCGCGCCAGGTCCAGGGCGTCGCCGCTGATGTCCACCGCGACGATGATCACGTGCTCATCCATGCGCCGCCTCCGCAGCGCCGCGATGAGCGCCACGGCGATCGCCCCGCTCCCCGTCCCGACATCGGCGACGCGCAGGGGCGGTGAGCCCGCGGGGCGTGGTGCGGCCGTCAGGCGGCCGACCACCGCGGCCAGCGCCTCGTCCACGAGGAGCTCCGTCTCGGGTCGCGGGATGAGCGCCCGACGGTCCGTGAAGATCGCCTGGCCGTGGAACTCGCGGAAGCCGCGGATGTACGCCACGGGTTCGCCGAGTTCCCGGCGGTCGATGTAGCCCTCGAACGCCAGGGCCGCGGCTCCCGGTGCCGGCCCATCCGGGTGGGCCAGGACCCCGGCCCGGCTGATCCCCAGGGCGAACCCCATCAGCAGCTCGGCGTCCAGGCGCGCGGATTCGATGCCGGCGGCGGCCAGGCGCTCGGCCCCGCGGCGGACCAGCTCGGAGACGGTGAGGGCCGTGCCGCTCATGCCGTCCACGACCGGACGGCGGGCCGCTCAGGATCGGGCGGCAGCGCCGGCATCCGTGCCATCGTCGGACTCCGTGAGGTTGCGCAGACGGTCCGCCTGGTCCGCCATTACGAGGGCATCGATGAGCGGATCCAGCTGGCCCTCGAGGACGCCGGGGACGTTGTGGATCGTCGTGCCGATCCGGTGGTCCGTCACCCGGTTGTCGGGGAAGTTGTAGGTCCGGATCTTCTCGGACCGGTCCCCTGCCTGGACCATCGTCCGCCGCTCGACGCTCTGCGCCTCGCGCTGCTTCGCCAGCTCCAGGTCGTACAGGCGCGAGCGGAGGACCGACAGCGCCTTGGCCTTGTTCTTGTGCTGGCTCTTCTCGTCCTGGATCTCGACCACGAGGCCCGTGGGCAGGTGGGTGATCCGCACGGCCGAAATCGGTGGTGTTGACCGACTGGCCGCCCGGGCCCGAGGCGCGCTTGACGTCGATCCGGAGGTCCCGTGTCTCGTCGATCGCCACCTCGACCTCGTCCACCTCGGGCAGGACGATGACGGTCGCGGTGCTGGTGTGGATCCGCCCGCTGGACTCCGTGGACGGCACGCGCTGCACGCGATGGACGCCGCCCTCGAACTTGAGCCGGCTGTAGGCACCGTCGCCGGCCACCTCGAGGATCGCCTCCTTGATGCCGCCGATGCCGGTCTCGTTGAGGCTCATCAGGTCGGTCCGGAACCGGTGCTCCTGCGCGTAGCGCGAGTACATCCGCAGGAGCTCGCCCGCGAACAGCGCGGCCTCCTCGCCCCCGGCGCCGGCCCGGATCTCCACGATGACGTTGCGATCGTCGTTGGGGTCACGCGGGATGAGCGCGACCTTCAGATCCTCGATCAGCGTCGTCTCCCGGGCCTCGAGCGCCACGACCTCCTCGCGGGCCATCGCACGCATCTCCTCGTCGGACTCGGCGTGGAGGAGCTGGCGCGCGCCATCGAGCTGCGCTCGGACGTCACCCAGCTCGCGGTACGCGGCCACGACCGGTTCGAGGCGGGCGAGCTCACGGCCGAGCCGGCGGAGCTGGTCCGGGTCCGAGAGGACCTCGGGCGTGCCCAGCTGGCGGCCGACGTCGTCGTACTGCCGGGCAAGCCCGGCGAGCTTCACATCGAGGCTGGTCGTGTCCGCCACGGGACGTCCGGTCCGGCCGCGATCAGCCGGAGATCGGCGGGTCGGTGACCGCCTTCGTCGGCGAGTCGCCCTCGGCGGCGTTCGCGGCCATCTCCGCTTCCGCCTGCTCCTGCACGGCACGGACGCCCGCGGCGGTCTCGCCGGGGAGCGGCATCGGGTCACGGGCGAGCTCCAGACCGCCCTCGGGGATCTCGTCGCCGTCGGCCAGGATCGCCTGCTCGATCGACACGATCGCGACCTCGATCATGTCGTCGGTCGGCTGCTTGGTCGTGATCTTCTGGACCAGGATCCCGGGCCACATGATCACCCTGACGACGGGGTTGGAGCGGTGACGGGCCCCGAACCGGAGCAGCTCGTAGCCCACGGAGGCGATCACCGGGATCAGCAGGATGCGGCTCGCGATCATCACCAGCGGGGGCTGACGGCCCACGAGACTGAAGGCCAGGATCGAGAGCAGGATCACGACCACCAGGAACTCCGTGCCGCAGCGCGGGTGAGCAGTGGGGTACTTGCGCACGTTCTCCGGGCGGAGCGGGTCGCCGGCCTCGAGCGCGTGGATGGTCATGTGCTCGGCGCCGTGGTACTGGAAGACGCGGTGGATATCCGGCGTCCGGCTGATGACCACGAGGTAGCCGAGGAAGATGACGATGCGGGTCAGGCCCTCGACGAGGTGCTGGACGAGGTCGTTCTCGATGTTGCCGGCCGTGAATGTCGCGACCACCAGGGGCAGGATGAAGAACAGGCCGATGCCCAGGATCGCGGTGATGCCCAGCATGAGGGCCACGGAGCCCTTGCCGATCTCCACGCCCTCGTCCTCGGCCTGCAGGCCCGCCGAGCGGATGAGCCAGCGGGTCCCGACGACGAGCGTCTCGTAGAGGACGACGAGTCCACGCACGAACGGCCACTTGGCGGCCCGGTGACCGTGGACGGCGCCTTCATCCAGGCGTTCCTGGGTCCAGACGATGCGGCCGTCGGGATGGCGCAGGGCGACCGCGATGGCGTCGCGACCGCGCATCATGACGCCTTCGATCAGCGCCTGACCGCCGTAGTTGAAGCGGGGCATCCGCGCAGTCTACCGGTTGAGGGTCGGGCACCCGGTCGGCGACGGCTCGCTGAGGCGCGAGGCGGGGGCAGACGGGCAGGAGCTCGGGGCGTCATCGGCCGTTCGGACGCATACTCCGCCGATGCGCCTAGAACTGACCAAGCGCGGCGACTACGCCGTGCGCGCGATGCTCGCCCTGACTCGCGGGTCGGGCAATGGGTTGCTCTCCGCGCGCCGGATCTCCGACGCCATGGGCATCCCCGTCCGGTTCCTGCCCCAGGTGCTCGCCGACCTCCAGCGCGGCGGACTGGTCGAGGCCGCCCCCGGGCGGGCGGGCGGCTACCGGCTGTCGAGGGAGGCGGCGGCCATCAGCCTCCTGGACGTGATCGAGGCCGTCGAGGGTGACAGTCGTCGCCAGTCGTGCGTGCTCCGCGGCGGGCCGTGCGGACTGGACGGGACGTGCGACGTGCACGACGTCTTCTTCGACGGGCAGGAGGCGCTGCGCAGCCACTTCGCCGGCTCCTCGCTGGCCGATCTGGCCGCCCGACGCAGCGCCGCATCAGCGATGGAGGCCTCGACCGGCTGAGGGCCACCCAGGCGGCGTTCGGATCGTCAGCGACCCGCCCGCAGGGCGACGACGGCAAGCGACAACGTCCCGGCCATGGACGCGCCCGCCAGGATCGACCCGAGGGCGACCAGCACCGGGATGCCCAGCGGCCACCCAAGCGCGAGCAGCGCCACGCCCACATTGAAGGCCACCAGGCGTGGGGTCGACAGCCGGCCGAGCACCACCCGCTGGCGTGCGTGGGCCACCGGTCCGCCCGGCCCGATCGACGGCAGCAGGTGCGTCCACGACGCCAGCAGCACGCCCACGATCCAGCCCAGCGCGAGCGGCACCCCCACCACCTGGCTCGACCACGTGTCGGCTGCCGGCGCGTGGATGATGACCTGCAGGGCGGCCAGGATGACGCCGACCAGGAACCAGGCGACGCCCGCCAGGAGGCCCAGCGAGGCGAACCGATGCCAGCCCGGGTCCGACGTCCAGTGCCCCCGGTCGCGCGTGACATGGATGGCCTCCAGGCCCATTGCCGCGGCGCCGATCGCCGTCAGCACCGCTCCGCCACCGGCAACGGCACCCCAGCCGAGCAGCAGGCCGCCAACGACCAGCGGCGATCCCATCGCGGGCCCGAGCACGGCGATGGCCGCCGTCCGACGCGACACGATCCGTGTCCCGAGCACGGTCGGCAGGAAGTGGAGGAGCGTGGACACGATGACCAGGGACACGAACCCCAGCATGTTCGTCCAGGCGTGGGCGGGCCGCAGCTGCACCCAGCGCTCGAGGATCGGGATCCAGCCCGCGACCGCCAGCGTCCCCAGGGTGGCGCCGATCGCCACGTTGACCAGGGCCAGCGTGTAGCCCGTGGTCACGATCGGGCGCCGCATCATCAGGCCGGCCCGGTCCGACGCACGGATGGCGGCGGCCACCGCACCGATCCCGGCGAGGTAGAGCAGCCCCCCGATGATCGGCAGCATGGTCATGGCCGGGATCACGCCACGCACGGCCACCAGGGCGGCACCGACGGCAACCAGCGCAACGGCCCCGCCCCGGAGTCGCACGCCGGCAGGCGGGCTGGCGGCCAGCGCTGCCACGAAGAACGGCATCACACCCGCGATCGCCGTCGAGGCGCCCCCGGCGAGTGCGAGGTGGAGCGGCAGCCAGGGCGAGATGACACCGGCCCCCAGGGACTCGGCAATCAGCACCAGGATCGCGGCCGCGAGGAAGCCCCCGGCGACGACCAGGGAGGCCATCGCCACGCGTCGATCGTCGGCACGCCGGGGCCCCGGACGGAGGGGGCCGCCCGGTACGGGCCGCGGTGCGGTCGAGAGCGGAATAGGGAGTGGCGCCCTGGTGGGCGGGGTCCGGGGCGGAATCGCCCTCCGCGTGTCGGTGGTACCGGCGATCACCGCATCGCTGGGAGTGTGCGGGTCGTCGGATGGATCCGGGCCGACCTGGTTCAGTGGGTCGCCTATCATGTTCCGCAATGTGTACTCAGTTGCTGGTAGATTACGCCAGCCCGTCTCCGGGGAGCCGGTTCTGGCTGGATCCGGTCTGGCTGCCATGACGGGACGACCGGAGGCGCCGGCCTCGACCGGTGGCTCGCGTGGGGTCTCGGATGGTGCCTTCCGCCTCACCGTCCTGCTGATCGCGGTATTCCTGATCGCCATCGCGGCCAAGGGCGTGGCCGGGTTGACCGAGTCGGATCCGGGCGGCCAGGGCGCCGGCGCATGGGGCACGACCATCGGCTCGAGCTCCGAGCCGTCAGCGTCCGCCAGCCCGCCCGACGGGATCGACGTGGAAGGGTATCTCGATCCAGCCCCCGTCCCGGCGTCTGCGCTCGAGTTGACCGGGGCGGACGGGGCACCGCTGTCGCTCGCCGGGATGCGTGGCGGGCCCGTCCTGGTCTTCTTCGGCTACACCCACTGTCCCGATATCTGCCCGACCACCATCGGCGTTGTCGGCGAGGCGATCGCAGCAGCCGACATCGGAGCCAGGGCGGTCTTCGTCAGCGTCGATCCGGAACGGGACACGGTCGCATTCCTGTCC
The DNA here is from genome assembly GCA_963713975.1 of uncultured Chloroflexia bacterium. GTDB lineage: Bacteria > Chloroflexota > Limnocylindria > Limnocylindrales > CSP1-4 > CAIXZV01. The sequence goes on along the minus strand of OY970218.1, from coordinate 1,323,939 downwards.
AAGTACGTGCGCTACATGCCGGCCGGGACCACGGCAGCTACCGGGACGGCCGCCCAGATCCGGGAGACGGCCGATGCGTGGGGCGTTCGCTATGCACGCGTGGAGGAGGCCGACCCGGCCGAGTATTCGATGGCCCACACGGCCGATGTCTTCGTGATCGACGGCACCGGCCGCCTGCGAGGACGGCTGCCCTTCGGCACCGATAGCCCAACCATGGCCGAGGTCCTGCGTCGAGTCGCAGCCGCCACGCCCATCCCGACGGTTGCGCCCACGCCGATCCCCGACGCCACGCCGATCCCGACGGCGACGCCCACACCCACCACGGCCGCCGTTCCGACGGCCACGGCCGCCAGCCCCAGCATGCCCCCCGCCGCATCGACGTTCTGGCCGGTGCTGGTGTCCAGCGCCGTCTGGTCTGGTGGCCACAGCCCGGTGATCCTCAAGCTGGAGAGGCTGGACGGCCGCATCGACGATCCCGGGCTTGCGGTGGCCATCCAGCTGCTGGCGGACAACACCACCCCGGTTGGCCGTGCCGTACCGGCCATGACGGTCCAACAGGACGGCAGGGGCTCGGTGTACTACATCGCGACGATGGACATCCCGACACCGGGCCAGTGGACCGCGGTCATCACGGGCGTGGACCGCGCCGGCACCCGGTGGGCAGGCAGGATGGGGATGATGGTCAGGGACCAGGGTGAGACACCCGCACTCGGTGATGCGGCTCCCGCGATGCGGACGCCGGTTGCCGCCGATTACGGCGGTGACGCCTCATGGGTAACCACGGACCCGGTACCGGATCCACGGCTCTCGAACACCTCGACCGCAGATTCGCTCACCGCGGGCCGACCATTCGTCCTGATCATCGACTCCTATCGCTTCAAGGTGAGCCGGGGGTGCGGCACGGCGCTGTTCATGTCCCGCGGTCTGCTCGACCGGTGGGCGGGTGTCGACTTCATCCACCACGAGCCGTTCCGGTACACGGTCGTGGCGTCGGAGCCGGTGCTCGATGGGACGCTGGCCGACCCGAAGCTGACCAGTGCCGCGAAGGCGTGGGGGGTCGGGGGGTCGGCATGGGGCATCGCGTCGATGCCCTGGCTGTATGTCGTGGACGGTCACGGGATCGTCCGGGCCAAGTACCAGGGCGTCGTCGGCACCGCGGATGTCGAGACCATCCTGGCGATGATCGCCCAGGAACCCTGAGGGCGACCGGCAAGGTCGCGGGGCAGACCGGCAGGGTCGCCCCGCGCGGTGGTGCCCGACCCTGGAGGCCTAGCCCTCGACGATGACCTTCGCCCGCATCCACGGGTGGGGCGTGCAGGTGTACTCGAACTCGCCGGGGGTCTGGAACGTGTACGAGTATGTCTGGCCGGCCTGGAGGAAGCCCGAGTCGAACGATCCATCCACGGCGGTCACCGTGTGCACCATGCCGGGGTCGTCATTGGTCCAGGTGACGGTCGTGCCGGGCTTGACCGTCAGGACATTGACGCTGTAGTCGGGGATGCTCTCGGTCTCGGCGAACTCGTCGGGCGCGTTGGCGTCCTGGAAGATGGAGCTGCCCGCGACGATCGACATGTCGACGTTGCCGCTGGCGGCACTCGGGGCGGGCGTCGCCGGTGCGGGGGCACTGGACGGCGGCGGAGTCGCCGGCCCTCCCGATGCGCCGGGCACGTCCTGCAGGCCCAGGGCCTCGAAGATCTCCGGGTTCGGTTCGCCGTCGATCACGATCGTGCCGATCGCCCCCTTGTCGAAGGCGCGCGTCAGCGCGTGATCCACGAGGACGACGGTCATCGGCACCTGGCCGATGAGCTCGACCACCACGCCGCCACCCGCGGGGACCAGGGTCGTCTGCGACCCGCGAAGGGGCGGGTTCAGCAGGGCGGCCTCGGAGTACACCGCGTCCCAGTGCGAGCCGATCGGGTGGAAGTTCGAGTCCAGGTTCAGCCCGGCATTGACGAAGTAGATCCGCATCGTCTCGCCGACCTGCATGTGCGGTGAGTTGTCGCCCGTCAGGGAGCCGACGGCACCATTGAACACCACGAACTGGGGGTCCTCGTTCGTCATCGCGACCCGGTCGGTGGTCAGCGGGCCGGCGACCGGATCGGTCGTGTAGTACTCGGACTGGACCATGTACAGCTCGTGTGCAACGGTTGGCAGGGGAACCTCGGGATCCACCAGGATGCCGCCGTACATGCCCTGGGCGATGTGGGTCGGCACGTCGCCCGACGCGCAGTGGTACATGAACATGCCGGGATACAGCATGCGAGCCTCGATGACCGCCGTCTCGCCCGGAGCGACCGTCGTATCGGCAGCCCCGCCGCCCTGGCCGGTCACCGCATGGAAGTCAACGTTGTGGGGCATGCTGTTGCCGGCGAGGTTCGTGATCGTGAAGCGCAGGATGTCCCCCACGCGGGCACGGACGATCGGACCGGGGGTCCCGGTCACCGCCGAGTCGCCGTTGATCCGGTAGCCCCAGGTCATGTACTGGAGGCCCCGGTTCGCATCAATGGTCTTGATGCCCTCGACGACGTCGAAGTGGACGTCGACGATCGCCTGCTCGGTGCGCCCCGAAGCGGGGGGCACGTTCGGCGCGATGGCGACATTGACCTCGGTGTCGGGCACGGGCTTGAGGTCCGCCTTCGGGGTCAGCGTCGGGAGGACGCTCACGGTCGCCGCGGTCGCCGGTGCCGATGGAGACGCCTCGGGGGTGGTGGGCGATGTCGCGGGGGTCGTGGGCGATGCAGCGGCTCCACCGGATGCTGGCGGCCCGAACGTCCAGACCGGTCCGGTGGCCGAGGCGCAGCCCGCGAGGAGCGACCCGGCGATCAGGAGGACCGCAAGGGGGAGCAGATGGTTGATGGGGGCGCGCATCAGTTCCTCATGATGAGAGTTCCACAATCGATGTGGCCCAGGAGAGGGTGGGGGCATGCTACACAAACTGCTACCAATCTGCTAGCCATTTACCCCGCCGGCTCATCCCCGACCGGCAAGTCCCGCCTACCGGCGCAGCGCGTCGGGAATCTCGGGCTCCTCGCCCCGCCACATCGAGACCTCCTCGGTGGACATGCGCCCGAAGTAGTTGAGGAAGTGGCCGCCGTGGCGCTCCACGATCTCCCGCGCCGCGAGCATCTCCCTGCGGTCCGCGACGTGCACGGCGACGACCGTCCGGCCGACCTCCATCGCCCGCTCGTAGACGAGGAAGTCCGGCGTCTGGTCCATCAGCAGGAACTGGAACACGCGCACGAGCGGCGACAGGACGTTGGGATGGGCGCCGAGCCGGCCGAGCCGATCCGTGCCCTCCTCCCCGACCAGGACGACGATGCGGGCCGGGTCGAACCCGGCCTCGACCAGCGCATCGGTGGCACGGCCGGCATCGTCCGGACGGTCGATGACGCCCAGGAGCTGGTTCGTGGGGTAGGTGATCATCCGGCGGCTCACGTGACGCCCCCCTCCTCGAGCGCGGCGATCGCCGCCCGGTCGTAGCCGAGCTCCGCAAGGATCTCCTGCGTGTGCTCGCCCAGGAGCGGGGGCGCGGTCCGGATGGAGGCGGGCGTCGTCGACAGCGTGAACGGCAGGCCGACCTGGCGGACGGCGCCCAGCACCGGGTGCTCCACGTCCACGGTCATCGCCCGAGCCCGCGCCTGCGCCGACCCGAATGCCGCCGGGATGTCGTTGATCGGGCTGCAGGGGACCTCGGCCGCGTGGAGCTCCGCGATCCAGTCAGCGGTCGGGCGCTCGAGGAACCGGGCGGCCAGCAGCGGGCGGAGCTCGGCGCGACGGTCCACGCGGTCCCCATTCGTGGTGAACCGGGGATCGGCGGCAAGCCCCGGGAGGCGCATCGCCTCGCACAGGCGGGGCCACTGGCGCTCGCTGCCCACCGCGACCGCGACCTCGCCGTCGGCCGTCCGGAACGTCTCGTACGGGACGAGGTTGGGATGGGCGTTGCCAAGGCGGCCCGGGGCCGCGCCGGATGTGAACGCGTTCTGGGCCTGGTTGACGAGGACCGCAAGGGTGGACTCGAGCAGCGAGACGTCGATGCGCTGGCCTCCGGGCGAACCGGCGCCGGCCGCCGCATCGCCGCCGGCCGCGCGACCTCGGCCGACCAGGCCCGCGAGCACCGACACCGCCCCGAACAGCCCGGTCACGACGTCGCTGATCGCGACACCCACCTTCGTGGGCCGGCCGCCATCCTCGTCAGGGTCGCCCGTGATCGACATCAGGCCTCCCACGGCCTGGACTACGAAGTCGTAGCCCGGCTTCTGCGCATCCGGCCCGTCCGGCCCGAAGCCGGAGATGGCGAGGTGGATCAGCGCGGGGTTCAGGTCCCGAAGCGCGTCGTCACCAAAGCCCAGGCGCGCAAGCCCGCCGACGCGGAAGTTCTCGACGAAGACGTCGGATGCGCGGAGGAGACGGCGCAGGACCTCGCGCCCGGGTTCCTGCCTGAGATCCAGGCGGATCGACCGCTTGTTGCGGTTCACAGACAGGTAGTAGGCCGCGGTGCGGGTACCGGCCGCCTCGTCACCGACCCACGGCGGACCCCAGCCGCGGGTCGCGTCGCCATCGGGCGGCTCCACCTTGACCACGTCCGCGCCAAGGTCCGCGAGCAGCATCGTGCAGTACGGCCCGGCGAGGACCGTGGAGCAGTCGGCGACGCGGATCCCGGCGAGCGGACCGGGTGCCGGCACGGGGGCGGAGGCAGGAACGGGCGCGGGTTCGGCCATCGCCCTGATGGTAACGGCCGGTCAGGCCTCCGCGGCCGCCGCCCCGGGGTCCGGGCCATCCCGGCGTTCGGGCGCCGGCTCGGGGACGGTGATGTCCGCGACTTGCGCGTTGGTCGCCGCGACCAGGTCCGCCGGCGCGAGGTGGACGTTGACGCCCCGCGCGCCCCCGCCGATCGCGACGGATTCCAGGCCCTGGATCGAGGCGTCCGCGATCACCGGCCACTGGCGCCGGGCGCCGAAGGGCGTGATCGCGCCGCGGACATAGCCCGTCTCCGCCTTCGCCTCCTCTTCGGTGGGGAGCGTGAGGCGGTTCGTGCCGAGCAGCGCGCGGAGGGCCGGCCAGTTGAAGCGGCGGCCACCCGGGACCAGGACGAAGAGGTAGTCGTCGGCGGCGCGGCGGACGAGGATCGAGCGCAGCAGGTTGGCCACCGGGATCCCCTGGAGGGTGGCGCTCTCCTCCGCGCTGCGGGCGATCGCGGTCCGGACGACGCGGAACGGGACGCCGGCGGCCTCGAGGGCTGCGATGGCCGGGGTGCCGGGCTGGTCGCTCATCGGCGCACGGTACCGCGGACAAGCCCAGGAGGCGGGCGGGCCTCCGCCGACCGCGTGGTCCTCAGGCCCCGAAGGTGAACAGGATCCCCTCCCAGTTCTCGCGCAGGTCCCACAGGGCGACCGCGATCAGCACCAGTCCGGACCCGATCTCGATCCCGCGATGGTGCGCGGTCACGTACCCCACGATCGACCTCTGCCGGGCGCCGGCCAGCAGCGACAGCAGCACCAGCGGCAGCCCGAAACCTAGCCCGAAGACGATGAAGGTCACCAGTCCCAGCACCGCATCGCCGAAGCCCACCGAGACGGCGAGCAGCGCCGCCAGGAACGGCCCGGCACAGGGGAGCGCAATCGGCCCCAGCATCATCCCGTAGACGTACGCCTGGCCGAAGGGATTGCTCACCACCGGCACACGCATGCCTGGCAGCCGGTTGAACGGGTTGCGGCCCGCCAGGAGCATCACGCCCAGCACGATCAGGAACCCGTCCACGAGCGGCACGAGATAGGACGCCACCTGCCCGATCGGGGCGGACACCGCGACCAGGACGACGCCGATCAGGACCATCGTCGTGAGCAGCCCCATCAGGACCAGGAGCCCCAGGAACCCGGTGCCCTTGCGCCCGGAGAGCGAACCGGCGTTCGCGGACAGGTAGGCGAGGAAGCTCGGGTACAGCGGCAGCAGGCAGGGGCTGGCGGCGCTCGCCAGACCTGCCGCGAACACTGCGACGAGCTCGCCCATCAGGCGCCGGCCTTGGCCACGATCTCGTCGACCGACTCGGAGCCGGTCGAGAACGTCACCTCACCCGAGGGCGAGATGAACACGAGCGGCACGCTGGGCGGGTTCAGGGCGTTGGTCCCGAACTCCGCCTGGAGGGCCTTCGACATCGCCTTGCCCGCGACGACGTAGCGCCCGGCGAACCCGCGATCCGCCTTGTAGCGGGCGAGGTCCTCCGCGGTCTCGGACGGGTCGATGGTCAGGACGACGTACTCGGCCGCGCCGGCGGGCAGGCGTCCCAGCGCCTCCGTGAACCGGCCCTGCTGCGCGCGGCAGTTGGAGCACCAGATCGCCATGGTCTCCACGAACACCGGCTTGCCGGCCAGGTCCGCGATCGTGAACTCCTCGCCGGTGTCGACGTCGGTGAGCGTGGCCGTCGCCCAGTCCTTGCCGGCGAGCGCCGCGGCGGCAGCGTTCATGGCGGGGCTCATGGCGGGCTCGGCGGTGGCGGGGGCGTCCGGCGTGGCCTGGGCGCTCGAAGCGGGCGAGGCCGTCGCGGACGCGGGCGTCTCAGCCGGCTCCGGGGCCATCGAGGCCGCATCGTGGTCGCTGGCCGCCGGGGCGGAAGTGGCTCCCGTCGAGCCACCGCATGCCGCGAGGGCCATCGCCCCGACCAGCGCCAGAGCGCCCCAGCGCATCGGGATGGTTGCTTTGCTCACGTAGGTGTCCCCTTGTTGATCTCGTGGTTCGACGCCCAATCTGCCGCCCGTCGATGACGCGATCGTGACGGTCGCCCGCGCAGGGACCGGAGGACGACCGGCGATAGGATGGGCACCATGACCACCTCGACGTCCCAGCCCGTCCCCCACGTCCCCACCCTCATGACCGTCCACGCCCATCCCGACGACGAGGTTATCGGGACCGGCGGCACGATGGCCAAGGCCGTGCTCGAGGGACGGCGCGTGGTCCTCGTGACCTGCACCCGCGGGGAGATGGGCGAGATCGTGGTCCCCGAGATGGACACCCCGGAGAACCACCGGCGCCTGGGCGAGATCCGCGCGGGCGAGCTCGAGCAGGCGATGGCCGCCCTCGGCGTCACCGAGTGGGAGAACCTGGGCTATCGCGACTCGGACATGATGGGCCGCGCCGGGAACCGTGATGCCCGCTGCTTCTGGCAGGCGGACCTCGACGAGGCGATCGGCCGGCTGGTGTTCCTCGTCCGGACCTACCGGCCGGACGTGATGACCACGTACAACGACTTCGGCGGGTACGGACACCCTGACCACATCCGGACCCACCTGGTGGCGGTCGGCGCCTTCGCCCGGGCCGGTGACGCGGCGTGGTACCCGGAGCAACTGGCGCCCGAGCACGGCGGCACGGGCGTCCCACCGGCGGACGGCGGCCTGGCCCCGTGGACCCCGGCCAAGCTGTACGAGCAGGCGATCCCGGCGTCGATCCGGAACGCCATCCAGGAACGGATGGAGGCGGTCGGCGAACGCTCCTTCTGGTCGCCGCCCGAGGACGCGACGCCGGAGCAGCTCGCCGAGTTCGAGATGTTCGCCTCCAGGATGCTCGTCCCCGACGAGTCGATCACCACCTGGGTGGACATCTCCGCGGTCCTCGACCGGCGCTGGAACGCCATGCGCCTGCACGTGACCCAGATCAGCGACGAGAACCCCTTCGTCCGGTTCGGGCCGGATGCCTGGGCGGAGTACTGGCCCAGGGAGGCATACGTGCGCCGCAAGAGCAGGGTCCCGGCGCCGGAGCACGAGGAAGACCTGTTCGCGGGCCTGGACACAGCCGTCCCGGGCCCCTACGGCTGGAACGGCTAGGCCGGACCGGCGGGGGCCACTACGGGACGACGGCCCCTACCAGTCCAGCAGGCCGGCCGAGGCCTTCCAGACCTGGTCCATCACGAACTTGCCGCCCAGCCCCGCCGGGTCCATGAAGTTCGCCTGCGCCTTGCCCAGAATCAGGTGCGGCCGCATCCGGATCTGGGCCAGCCGGGTGCCGTCGAACGTGAGCTCGAGGGTGAGGCCCTCCATCGTGTAGTCGGACCACGTCTGGTCGAACACGAAGTTGCCGAGCGCGTACCACACCGGCTTGCCCTTGTAGACCTCCATCGCCTCGGCCCAGTGGGGGTGGTTGCCGATCACGACGTCCGCACCGGCGTCGATCGCCGCGTGGGCCATCTTCTGCTGGGTCGCGGAGGGTTGCGCGCGGTACTCGATGCCCCAGTGCGGGAACACGATCACGACGTCGGCGCCGGCCACCCGGGCCGCCTTGATGTCCGCCTTGAGCGCCTTCCTGGTCATGCGCGCGCTGCCGGCGAGGTCCGTGCCCGCGTGGTAGCCGGGCGCGATCATGTCGTAGCCCAGGATCCCGACCGTGACCTCGCCCGCCTCGAGCAGGGTTGCCTTGTGGGCGGCCGCGGTGTTCCTGCCCAGGCCACCGTGCGCGATGTCGTACTTGTCCAGGTTCTTCATCGTCTGGAGCATGCCGGTGCGCCCGGCGTCGCCGATGTGGTTGTTGGCGAGCGAGACCCAGTCGATGCCGGCATCGCGCAGGCCGGCGATCAGGGCCGGGTTCGCGTTGAACACGGTCCCGCTGCCATGCCAGCGCCACTTGTTCGGCGCCGGGTTCTCGAAGTTGGCGATGGCGAGGTCCGCACCCGAGATCAGGCTCCGGACGGCCCCCGCGTTGCCGGTCCGCTTCGTGTACGGCAGGTCCCAGCCCATGGGCGAGCAGTCGCGGCACATGCCGGTGACCTTGACGGTGCCGCCGTCGTACGGGTAGTCGATACCGTTCGCGTCGATCGCCTGCTTGACGCCCCGGTCGAGCAGGATGTCACCCCCGGCGAACAGCGTCCACGCGGCCTTCGGGTCGTAGGCGGGCGTCTCGGGGCCGATCAGCCGGGCGGTCAGTGGCCAGTTGCCGAGGCTCTTCACGCGGTCCACGCCGTACAGGCTCTTGCCCCCCCAGTCGATCGCGCGGACCGACGGGTCCACCTCGTCGGCGCGGAGGAAGGCGAGCCGGTTCGAGTTGGCCGCCAGGTTTGTCGCGAGGGCCGTCGCGGACTTCACGGTCACCAGCCGCTTGCCGAGGTCCGAACGCGACACGCCCAGCGATTCGAGGATCCGGTCGGCGTCGGCGTCGACCAGCACCAGCGCCTTGTAGGGCGAGGAGCCGCCTGCGATGGCGCGGACATCGGCGGCCTTGACCGAGGTTCGCGCGGAGCGGAAGTCCGTGACCGGGACGATGGCGACCTCGGTCTCGACCTGCGGAGCCGCGGCGGTCGGGACGACCTCGGGCGATGCGTCGACGGCGGGATCGACGGCGGGGGCTCCAGGGCCGTCCGAGGCGTCCGTGATGACCGCCGCGCCCGACGATCCACCCTGGGCAGGGGCGCCGGAACCGATGATCGCGGCGGTGCCGGCTGCCGGCGTGGACCCCGTGGAACCGCCGGCGAGGAGCCCGCCGCCGAACCCGAGGCCGACGACCAGCACGAGCCCGAGGGCGGCCAGCGCCGCCAGCGGCACGGAACGTGAGCCATCCCTGCGCTGCGGGACTCGTGCCGCCGAGGGATGTGCCCCGCTTCGCGGGTGCCGCTGTCGTGGGTCGTACCCGGGATCGCGCGCGCTCACGGCGGGCAGGGTACCTGAAACGAAGGAACGCCCCGTCCGGGCGGGCGGACGGGGCGTGCGAGGAATTGAGAGAAGATGGCGGACCCGACCGGATTCGAACCGGCGATCTCCAGCGTGACAGGCTGGCATGTTGGGCCGCTACACCACGGGTCCGCGATCGGTGGCGGATCATAGCAGGGACCCCCCGAAGCCGCCAGCATCGCCGCGGCCCCCGAGGGCGGGAACGACGGAGCCCCGAAGGCCTGAACCTCCGGGGCTCCGCGTTGGGCACTTGGGATGGGGCCTCGGGCCCCGTGGCTCAGCTGTAGCGGTACGACTCCCGATCCAGCTCGTAGCTGTCGGGACCGAATGTCGGCGTCACCATCTGCACGATGATCCCGGCGGCGGCGATCACGGCCCAGACGATCAGCCAGAACCAGCTGTCCCGGATCAGCGCCCCGACCTGCATCCACTGGATGTTGTCGGTGGGGATCTGCCCGGTGAGGATGAACCAGCCGGCCACGATCGCGGCCGCGCCACCGAGGCCGGTCAACACGATCACGAGCAGCCGCGGCACGTTGAGGGCCAGGATCCCGATCACGAACACGACCGCGACCACCAGGCTGAGCGCGAACGCGATGACGCCGTCGGCGTTGCCGATCAGGCCCCACAGGCTGCCGCCGATGATGAACCCGACCGAACCGCCGATCAGCGCGATCGCGGCGTAGTAGTAGAGGTAGGCCAGCACGGCGAAGACCAGGGCGAACACGATGCCCACGGCCCAGCTCGTGAGGGTGGCGAACGTCCCGTCACCGAACAGCGCCGACACCGCCTCGGTCCCGACGTTGAAGCCCACGAGCAGCCCCCAGAACGGCAGCAGCAGCAGGAAGAAGCGCCAGCCGCCAAAGGCGATGGCAAGGCCGATCACGGCGGCCACGAGTGCGATCAGGATCTGCATTCCTCTCCTCCTTGTGCACGGCGGCCGCACGGTTGGGCACCACGCGGCACGATCATACGACCGGTGCAGCCGTGCGGGCGTGCCGCGCGCCCACTCGCGCGCCCGCCCGCATGACCCGCGCTATGCTCGCGAGGCCATGCCGCCCGTGATCGACCTTCGCTCCGACACCGTCACCCACCCCACCGACGCCATGCGCCGCGCGATGGTCGAGGCCCCCCTCGGCGATGACGTGTTCGGCGACGACCCCACCGTCAACGCGCTCGAGGCACGCGCCGCGGCGATGCTGGGCAAGGAGGCAGGGCTGTTCGTCGCGAGCGGCACCATGGGCAACCTCGTGTCGCTGATGGCCCACCTGCCTCGCGGCCACGAGGCCATCGCCGGCGAGACCACCCACACGGTGATGGACGAGGCCGGCGGGCACGCGGTCGTGGTGGGAGCGACGATCCGCGCCCTCCGGGAGCGGTCCGACGGCACCATGGACCCGGCCGAGATCATCGAGGCGTTCCGGGATCCCACGGACCTGCACGAGCCCATCACCGGGCTCATCGTCCTGGAGAACACGCACGCGCACACCGGGGGCCGGCCGCTGCCGATGGACTACATCGAGACCGCGGCCGCGATCGCCCACGAGCGCGGCGTCCCGCTGCACATGGACGGGGCACGGTTCTTCAATGCCGCCGTCGCCCTCGGGATGGCGCCCGCGGCGCTCGCGGCGCCGGCCGACACGGTCACCTTCTGCCTGTCCAAGGGCCTCTCGACGCCCATCGGCTCCGTGGTCGTGGGTCCGGAGGCGTTCATCGCCCGCGCGAGGCGCGCCCGCAAGCTCCTCGGCGGCGGCATGCGCCAGGTTGGCGTGCTCGCGGCGGCCGGCCTCGTCGCCCTCGATGAGGGTCCGGACGGCACCATCCGCCGTCTTGCCGAGGATCACGCGAACGCCCGCCGGCTCGCGGAGGGGCTGGCCGAGCTCACCGGCGTCCGCTCTCCCGGCGGCATCGCCCAGTCGGACGAGGACGGTCCGCTGGACCCCGGCCGTACCGTGACCAACTTCGTCCTGTACCGCGTGGACCGCGACCGGGCGGCCTTCCTTGCCGCCCTCGAGGCACGTGGCGTGCTGATGGTCCCCTACGCGCACGGCCAGGTCCGCGCCGTCACGCACCTCGGGGTGACGGCAGACGACATCGACCGGGTCATCGGGGCCGTCTCCGACGCCCTGCGCGAGACGGACCCGACCCCAACCCGGGTGCGGGCGGCAGGCGCGGCCTGACGGATCCCGATCCGGCAACCACAGCGCCAGCTCCTGACGGCGGCGCGGAGGAACGATGACCAACCTGCTCGGCGGCCTGGACCTTCCTCGGCCCACGTCCGCCCCCGATGACGGGCCCCTCGACACCGGGTTCTACGACCTGGTCGAGAGCCGCGTCCGCCGCCTGTTCACCGACAACCCGATCGCCGCGACCTACTTCGGGATCCACAGCGAGGACCATCGCCTGGGCGACGCCGGGCGCGACGCCGTCCTCGGGGAGATCTCCGCCGACAGGGCGCACCTGGCCGCCGTCGAGGCGCTCGATCCATCCGGCCTGTCACCGGCGGCGCGCTTCGAGCGGGACCTGGAGCTCCACAACCTCCGACTCTCGCTGTTCGAGGCGGACGACGTCCGCCGCTGGGAGCGCCGGTCGCAGGCAGCCAGCGACATCGGCGACGCGGTCTTCGCGCTGTTCGCCCGCGGCGCGGCGCCGCTCGGCGAGCGCCTGGCACGCATCGCCGACCGGCTCGAGGCCGCGCCCGCCTACCTGGCCGAGGCACGCAGTCGCGCGGCGGGCCCGCAGGTGGCGCTGTGGCAGGGCGTGGAGCGCCGCTACGCGACGGACCTCCCGGGCCTGTTCGCCGAGGTCCGCGTGGCGGCGGAGCCCGTGCTGCCGCTGGGCGAGCTCGCCCGCCTGGACCGTGCGATCGTGGGCGCCGACCGTGCCCTCGAGTCCCACGTGGCGTGGCTGGACACGACGCTTGCCACGGCGACTGACGACTGGCCGCTGGGCCGCGAGCAGTACGACGAGCTCGTCCGCCTCCGTGGCTTCGGCGACCTGGACGCCGACGCGATCCTCGAGATCGGCTGGGACCAGTTGCGCACGAACACCGAGGGCCGCCGGGCCGCCGCGCGCGAGCTCGACCCGGACGCCGACCTGCCGTCGGTCATCGAGCGCCTCAAGGCGGATCACCCGGCCACCTTCGACGAGGCGCTCACCGGCTACAAGGACGCGATGCGCCGGGCCCGCGCCTACCTGCTCGAGCACGACCTGGTGTCCATCCCGGACGACGAGGTCATCGAGGTCATCGCCACGCCGGAGTACCTGCGCAGCGTGATGCCGTTCGCGGCCTACTTCTCGCCGGCGCGCTTCGATGCCGACCAGCGGGGAATCTACGTGGTCACGCCGGCCGTGGACGACGACCCCAACGCGATGCTGGAGCACTACTACGCCTCGATCTCCAACACCAGCATCCACGAGGCGTACCCGGGCCACCACCTCCAGCTGGCGGTCGCGTCCAAGCACCCCAGCCTGACCCGGATGCTCGCCGAGGCCCCCGAGTTCGTCGAGGGCTGGGGCATGTACTCGGAGCAGATGATGCGCGAGGAGGGCTTCGACGCCGGCCCGTCGTTCCGCACGGCCATGTACACCGACGCCGTCTGGCGGGCCTGCCGGATCATCCTCGACGTGCGGATGCACCGTGGCGAGCTGACGCCCGACGAGGCGACGGACTTCCTCGTGGAGCACACCTCCTTCGAGACGGCCAATGCCCGCGCCGAGGTCCGCCGCTACACCTACACCCCTGGCTACCAGCTGAGCTACCTGCTGGGCAAGGTCCTGATCCTTGGCCTGCGCGAGGACGAGAGGCGCCGCCGCGGCTCCGGGTTCTCGCTCAAAGCCTTCCACGACACGCTGCTGCGCAACGGCTCGCTGCCGATCAGCTTCCACCGCCGCGTGTTCCTGGGCGAGGGCTGAGGCGGCGTGGACATCATCCCGGCCATCGATGTCCGCGGGGGCCGGTCGAGGGTCGTGTACTGGCCCGGGGCCGCGGCGGGTACCGGCACGCCAACCGACCGCCCGGAGCGGATCGCGGAGCAGTTCGTGGCCCAGGGGGCGCGGATCATCCACCTCGTGGACGTCGAGGGAGCCCAGCAGGCACGGCCCGTCAATCTCGAGGCGGTGGGCGCGGTCGCCGCGAGGGTCGGGGTCCCGCTCCAGCTCGCGGGCGGCCTGGAGGAGGCCGATCACGTACGCCTCGCCTTCGCGGCCGGGGCCACGCGCGTGGTGCTGTCGCTCGCGATCGCCGAACGGCGGGAAGCCCTGCGCGACTGTCTCGCGGTGGCCGGCGACTGGCTCGCGGTCGGCCTGGACCCGCGCCCGGAACGCCTGGCCGCCTTTCCCTGGCAACGCACGAAACCGCCGACCCTCGATACGCTGGTGGAGGAGCTGGTCGCCGCGGGCGTCCGCCGCCTCGTGCTGAGCCACGGCGGTGCGTCGCCGGACACCACGTTCCTGACCGCCCTCGGGCGCCGCCACGATGTCGACCTGCTGGTCGCGGGCGGCGTCTCGGACATCGATGCCATCCGACGCCTGCGCGACGCCGGGGTGGCCGGCCTCATCCTCGGGGAGGCGCTCCTCTCCGGGACCCTGGACTTCCCACGCGCCCTGGAGACAGCCGCATGACCAAGCGACCCATCAACCGGCTCCTGGCCGGCGCCATCCTGTCCGTGCCGATCCTGCTGGCCGCGTGCAGCAGCGGTGGCGCACAGGACCTGCCGACCGTTCCACCCCCGACCATCGCGCCGTCCGTCGTGCCAACGGATCCGGCCCATCCCGGTCCCACCTACCCGCCCGACTGCCCCACGGCGCAGCCCGCGGCCTTGGGCGCCGGCGAGACCCGCACGGTCACGCTGGGTACGGACAAGGGAGACATCGCCATCCAGATCTCGGCGGACCTGTCCCCGATCGCGGCCGGCAACTTCGTCACGCTCGCCGAGTGCGGATACTACGACAACGTGGTCTTCCACCGCCTGGTCCCGGGCTTCGTCATCCAGGGCGGTGACGGGCAGTTCGGCCGCAGCCCCGACGTGATCCCGGAGCTCGTCGGCAGCGGCGGTCCGTCCTACACCATCAAGGACGAGCCGGTCACGACCACGTACCACCGGGGAACCGTCGCGATGGCCCGCACGACGGACCCGGACTCGGTCGGCTCGCAGTTCTTCATCGTCACGGACGACGCGGCGCAGGCTGCGCTCGCGAAGGCCAACACCTACCAGATCATCGGCGAGGTCACCGCAGGCATGGACGTCGTGGACGCGATCGTCGCGATGCCCAACTCGGGGGAGCCCAACAACGCCGCCCTGGACCCGCTGCCCATGACCAGCGTCACCGTCACCACCCCGTAACCTGTCCCGGACCCCGCACGAGGAGACTGCCCATGACCCGCGCCATCATCGTCACCGAAGCCGGCACCATCGAGGCCGACCTGTTCACCCAGGGCGCGCCCAAGGCCGCCGCCAACTTTGTGAAGCTCGCCAAGGAGGGCTTCTACGACGACGTCATCTTCCACCGCGTCATCCCGGGCTTCATGATCCAGGGCGGCGACGGGCAGTTCGGCAAGAAGTCGTCGCTCAACGGCGGGCGCGTCGGCACCGGCGGTCCCGGCTACAAGTTCGACGACGAGCCCTTCACCGGCAGCTACTCGCGGGGCACGCTCGCGATGGCCAACGCGGGTCCCAACACCAACGGCTCGCAGTTCTTCATCATGCACGCCGACTACGCCCTGCCCAAGAACTACACGATCTTCGGCATCGTGACCAAGGGGCTCGACGTGGTGGATGCCATTGCCGGCGCGGCGCGCAACTCGCGCGACCTGCCGGACGCCCCGGTCGCGATGACCAGCGTCACCATCGTCGACGAGGCGTAAGGCACCGTCCCCCGGCCCGCCGACAACGGCGACCGTTAGCCGAAATCGGGAACTGTTAAGAGATTTTCACCCAAGGACTGGAAAAACCCCTTCCCTAATCCACACCTTCTCGCTAGGATATCGATGCTGCCAGTCAGCCAGGGCTGCCCCAGCATCAGGATCATGGGTAGGTTGGGTTAGGGTAGTCGGTTCAGCCGACGCGATAGATGATCCTGAGGCGATGGCAGAAGTGCCCCCCGCAAGGGTGGGCACCTTCACCGGGACAGCATCGAGGCGGCTCCTCCGGGAGCCGTCTCGAACGTTAAGCCCGGGTCCTCGAGGTCAGCCCAGGCCGCGCGCGTCCAGCCCTCGCGCATCCAGCCCACGGCCCCAGTGCAGGACGCGGACCGCGACCAGCACCCCGAGCGCCGCCATGACGAGGATTGCCGCCGCGGCGATGGACGCGTCCAGGTCCCCACCCTGGAACTCCCCGTAGACGACGAGCGGCAGCGTCTGCGTGTTGCCCTGCACGTTCCCCGCGAACATGATCGTGGCGCCGAACTCGCCGAGAGAGCGTGCCCAGCTCATGACGAGACCGGCCGCGAGCGCGCTCCCCGCGAGCGGCACCGTGACGCTCCGGAACAGCTGGCGCTCCGAGGCCCCGTCCACCCGGGCGGCGTCCTCGAGGTCGCGGTCCACGGCCGCGATCCCGGCCCGTGCCGAGCGGACGAAGAACGGGGCCGAGACGAAGACCTGGGCCAGGATCACCGCCAGGGTCGTGAACGCGACGTCCAGGCCGGCGGTCTCCAGCGGGCCGCCGAGCAGCCCGCGTCGCCCGAACACCAGGAGCAGCGCCAGGCCGGCCACGGCGGGCGGCAGCACGATCGGCAGGTCGGTCACCGCCTCCACCAGCCACTTGCCCCGGAAGGTGCGGCGGGCGAGCACGATGGCCAGTGGCAGACCGAACACGACCGTGATCACCAGGCTGATCGATGTCGAGACCAGACTCAGGGCAAGTGCGACCAGCACGGTCTCGGAGCCGGCGACGTCCCGCAGCAGCCCGCCCAGGAGCGCCCGCGCGAGGATCGCCAGCACCGGCAGGCCCAGGAACAGCACGAACAGGCCGGCCAGGGTCAGGAGCGCGCGGTCTCCCCAGCCCCCGGTGCCGGCGGCCGCGGGCCGGGAGGACGCGACAGCGGTCATGGCGCGGGCTGGAAGCCGGCAGCCCGCAGGATGGCCTCGCCATCAGGCCCGGCAAGCCAGTCGAGGAACGCCGTTGCCGCCTCGCGATGAGGGGACGCGGCGATCACGGCGCCGGCGTACGTTGCAGCGACGTTGGCACCGGCGGGCACGGCCAACGACTCGACGTCCCCCGACCCACCCACGTCGGTCGCGTACACGATCCCGGCGTCGCCCTCACCCAGCTCGATCTTGGCGACGACCGCCTTCACGTTGTCCTCGCGCGACACCACGTTCGCGGCATAGGCGGCCTCGAAGCCCGCCGGGTAGCCGGGCTGGCTCGCGAGGTTGGCGACCAACTGGGTGGCATAGCGGGTGATCGGCACCGCGTCGCCCGCGGCGATGACCTTGATCCCGGAGCGCGCGAGGTCTGCGGGCGACACCAGCCCGGCCGGGTTGTCGGCCGGCACGATCACCGCGAGCTCGTTGGCGGCAAAGGCGACGGGGCCTCCCGCGACGAACCCGCCGTCCACCAGCCGCTGCGGGTTGTTCGCGTCCGCGGACAGGAACACGTCCGCGGGCGCACCCTGCTCGATCTGCGTCGCGAGCGCGGCGGACGAGTCCGTGGAGATGGTGAGGGCGACGTCTGGGTGCGCCGTCTCGTAGGTCGTCTTCGCCTGGTCAAGGACGCCCTTGAGCGATGCCGCCCCGAACACCACCAGCTCGACCGGGTCCGCATTGGGCGTCGCAGCGGACCCTCCGCAGCCCGCCAGCAGGGCGGCCGTGGTCAGGGCGGCCACGATCGGCAGCGCTGGAGACAGTCGGCGCATGGTCAGCGTGCTTCCCTGCGCGCGGGGATCTCCACGATCACGTTGGTGGCCTTCACGACGCAGACCGCCTCGTCCCCGACCCGGATGCCCATGTCATCGACGGCCTCTGCGGTCATCAGGCTCACGATGCGGTGCGGCCCGGCCATGACCTCGACGACGGCGGCGACCCGGTCCTTCTCGATCCGGGTGACGATCCCGGGCAGCCGGTTGCGGGCGGAGCCGCCAACCGTCGGCCGATCGGGAGCGCTGGCGCGCCGTTCCGCAAAGAGCCGCGTCACCTCGGCCACGGGCACCATCCGCTGGCCACCGGCCGACCGCTCCGTGCGCAGGCGGCCCTCGGCCTCCCAACGGCGGAGCGTGTCCACCGAGACCTGCAGCATCTCGGCCGCCTGACCCACCCGGAGGAGTGCATCCCGCGGCGTCTCCGAATCCTTCATACCCAGACAATATGGCTTCTGAGTGGCAGAATCCAGAGGTATCGTCGGATTGTCGATGGTTTGCTCGATCGGCTCCAGCGCCACGTTGACGCAGCGCTACGAAGCCTGGCGACCGTCCGTCAGGGCAGCACGTTGACGGCGGTGTGGGTTCGGACCGCCCGGGATAGCCGCTCGTCTGCCGTCAGAAGATCGGCGCCCAGGGCCTCGGCGAGCGCGACGTAGCAGGCGTCATAGGCGCTGAAGTTCGAGCGAAGGGCCAGCACGCGCGACAGCAGCGCCTGGTGACCATGCCTGGTGATCGGCATGAGCAGGTAGTGCTCGAGAGCCCGGGCGGCTCGTTCGTGCGGAAGGAGGTCGCCGAGCAATGCCCGCCGGAGACCTGCCGTCACCTCGATGTCGCACAACGCGGGCACCCTGAGATCCAGGTCGGCCTGCCGTAGGACATCGCGGATGGGGGCCGATCGATCGGTCTGCAGCAGGTACTCGAGCAGCGCCGACGCATCGGCGACCACGGTCCTCAGGGACTCTCCCTGCCGGCGCGCTCCTCACGGACGAGATCGGCGGCCGGTCGACCCAGCGTGACGCGGCCGCTCGCCTCGATGCGATCGAACACCTCGTCAGCCGGCGGCCTCGCCACCTCCCGCTCAAGGATGTCCTGGATGTACCTCGTCAGCGTCACGCCCCGTCGCCTGGCTCGCTTTGCCAACTCTCGGTGCAGGCGCTCGGGTACGTTCCGTACCTGGATCATCGACATGTGCGAAGCATGTCGCATGTGTGTCGCATGGTCAACCGGGGCGGGTTGTTCGCTCCCGGTTCGGCGCAGCGCCGATCGGGCCGATCTATTCGAGTGCCAGGTTCTGCCAGCGGAGGCCATGCTCCTCGAATCGGGCGAAGTCGGCGTCACGGGTGACCCACGTCGATCCCTCCGCGATCGCCAGGGCGGCGTGCTGTGGCCAGACAGGCCGTGCTGGCGATACCTGGCGGATCGACCCTCGAACCAAGAGCCGAAGCCCTGTCGACGCCCGACCGCTATCATCGTCGCCACGCGCGCCTGTAGCTCAGTGGATAGAGCGTCGGCCTCCGGAGCCGAAGGTCGCAGGTTCGAATCCTGTCGGGCGCGCCAGTACCCACTCCTGCGCCGGCTGAACGCGCTCGGGCAGCGCGAGCGCGAGGCCCAGCGAGTACGCCTCGGGCGTGAGTCGAGCGCCGACGAACTCCGTGCCGCGAACGACGATCCGTTCATAGATCGAGTGCAGCAGCTCGGCCCTGCCCTCCGGAGTCGCCCTGGCCCAGGTCCCGGGTAGCGCCCGCAACCTGGCGACCACCTGGTCCGGCGCGATGCCCGTGCCCTGACGCTTGCCGGAGTCGATCGCCGTTGCTTCATCGCGCAGCACGGCGATCTGCGCCAGGTAGGTCTTGTCGTCGAGTCGGCCTGCGGCATGGTCAAGCGCGAGGTCGCGCTTCATCCGTTCGAGACGGGCCCGGTTGACGTCGATGGGTCGCGTCTGCGGCGTCGACAGGACCCGGACGATTCGTTCGAGAGTCGACTCGTCGACCCGGATCCCGGTCACCTGGCCGATGACCCACGGCTCATAGACGCCGGACGAGTGGCTCGCCTTCGGACCCCACTCTGGGCACTGATCGTGCCTGGGATGGAGCTTCCGCTGCCGGGGTGGAGTCCCCATCGTCCCGTCGGTGCGGATCCGCTGACCGCAGACGCAGTAGAGGAGACCGCGCAGCAGGTCGATCCGGACCGGGGGACGACTGCCGCCGTGACGAGCCCGGCTGGCTCGCAGCGTCGCGACCCGCTCCCACAACTCGTCCGACACCGGTGGCGTGGCTCGCCAAGGCGCTGGCGTCCGCTCGCCCTTTCGCCCGACCCAGCCGTTGTAGATCGGGTTCTTCAGCATCTCGGTGACGCGCCGATCGTTCAGGCCAAACTCGCTGGAAACCTCCTCGATCGATAGGGTGCCGACTGCATACCGCTCGAAGATCCGCACGGCCGCATCAATGGCGTCCGGGTCGATGGCCAGCACGAATGCCGGGGGGACCCGCACAAATCCGAGGGGGGCGCGGCCGCCCGGATCGGCGAGACGCCGGAACTTCGCGGCGTACCCGTCCGTGATCCGCTCCCCGAGGCGCCGGCTGTACCGCTCGGCTTCGTGCGCCTCGGTCACCATCTGGTCCCAGTCTCGTGGATCCGAGCTCATCAGCCGTCGATCGCACATGACCCAGGCAACACCAGACGGATGGAGGCGGTCCTCGACGAGCTCGAGGGTGCGTCGCAGGTTGCGCTGCCACCGATCGAAGTAGCCGGTCAGGAGGACGTCGAACGACCCGGCCGTTGCCGCGGCCAGCATGTCCGCCATGGTGCTGGAACGCCAGACGGTGCGACCGCTCTGCGCGACCGAGTACGCGATCTTCGTGTCCACGAGGCCGTAGCGCTCGACGAACCGATCCATCTGCTCGTGCTGCGATTCCGGCCCGTAGCGGTCGTACTGACCCTCTGTCGACTCGCGCACCCATCGGGCGGCCCGAAGACCGCGGAGGTCATCCAGGGAGGAAGGGAGCCTACGGGGCCGTGTCAGTCGCATCGAAGAGCCTCTGCGCGACCCGGTTATCGTGGGCCGGACCCGGGATTCTACGCCCTGGCCCTGGCTCGCCCATGTCGACGCTCTCGTCGGCTTCGATCGCTTCGCGAACGAGGCGTGCTAGCGCAAGGACGACGATGTTCTGTTCACGAGGCAGCCGTTGGCCCTGAGCGCTCCGGGTTCCGCGCCTGACCGGGTCTCGGCTGCGTCCGCTCGCCACCGCGTGCCCAGCCGATGGAACCACTCGGATCTGGCGACGCGACCTCGACCACGTGCGCTCATCCGAGGCTTGATCCGGCGGCACGGGGCGAGCGCGACGGTTGGCCACGCGCTGGCTCGTGGTCAAGACGTCGTCCCAGCCTGCAGTTCCAGGTACCGCCGGAAGAGCCGATCCCGAACCGCGTAACGACCTCGATGCCCGTTGGTGAGCCGGTCGATCTGGCCCTTCGAGGCAAGACGCCGCAGCGATTGTCGGGCCGCTCCCGGCCTCACTCCGCGTCGTGCCGCCTCGGCTTCGATGTCGCCCGAGGAGCGCGGCTCGGTGCTTCGGGCGACGACGGCCACGACCTGGCGGTCGATCGGCGACATCCTCGCCCAGCGCCCAGCGAAGATCTCCTGGCTCACCGAAGCGAACGCGCGCTCGAAGGCGACCGCGAACTCTGCCCGTGTGACCCGACCATTGGCCGCGGCGTCGAACGCGTAGTAGCCGAGCTTCTGCACGTAGTACGGTCGGCCGCCGGCAAGGTCCACGATCTCGGCGACCACATCAGCGTCGAAACGGACGGTCGTCTCACCGAGGGGCTCGGTCAGGGCTCGAGCTGTGTCCGTGTCGTCGAGCGGACCGACGGACAGCGGCTCGAAGAACCGAACCAGCGGCTCATGAGCCGATCGAACCTCCGTGAACAGACCTGGCGACGCGGCGATGACGAATGCCAGAGGCAGGTCGGCGGCGTACAGCTCGAGGGCACATGCTCGCAGGCGCAGGAGCGCATCCCCGGTGTCGGGAAGCAGGTCGACATCGTCGAGGAGGACGACGACAGACCGCTCCTCGCCTGCCCGACGCTCGACGAGGCGTCGGAGGGCCGCGCGAAGGTCGCGCTCCGGATCACGTGACGGCCGCCGGACACGAGCATCGGCGATACCGATGTCGAGCCCGATCTCCACCTCCACGCGCCGACCCCAATCCGTCGACAGCTCAGCTTCGATCGTCGTGACCAGGCCGGCGAGGAAGTCCTCGGCGGGCTGCGGGTAGGCCATCGAGAGGACGACGACGTCGCCGGCCTGTTGCCGAAGTCGACGCCAGTGCATCAGCAACGTCGTCTTGCCGATCGCCCATTCGCCGAGCAGCGCGGTGTGTTGCGGCTGACCCTGGCGGGTCCGCGCGACGCGCGCGTCGAGGATGGCCGTCTCGCGGTCGCGCCCGGCCAGGAGCGGCGGGAGGATCCCGCTGCCGGGTCGGAATGGGTTCGTCGATCGCGTTTGTGACAATTGTTTCAAGTCCTGTAACAAGCTCACGTGCCGGGCACCGGAGACGGCCAGCGCTTGGCCATGCCTCAACAGCATGCTTGCCGGACTCTCCTGGGTCCATGCCTATGTGTACTGGTTCGTGTACAGCTGGGACGTCGGTGTTGCCGGCATCCTCGAGGCAGAGTGGAGGAGGGCCCGGTGTCCTGGGCTCCTTGGCGTGTTGCAGAGCGTGTACGGGCGTCTACAACCCGCAGGGACGAGGAGGTGCATTGGGCGGGGCGAGAGGAGTCGCGACGACGATTTCGATCATGGAACCCCGGCGCTCCTGACGCCTGGTGAGATCCCGCCCGTTCGGACGAGAAGACCAATCGTCCCTGCAGCACCGACCTCATCGATGCCCGGGCTCTAGGTGTCCTTCCTGAGCAATTCGACCCTGACGGCGAGTGCCGGCCAGCGGGCGTCCGTCGTGATGATTCGATCCGCGTCGAGCACGATGGCAGTGGCGACGACCAGGGCGTCCGGCAGGCGCAACGAAGGTCCGTGCGCACCCCGAAGGGAGGCGGCGGCGGCGCCGATGACGCGGGTTGCAGGCTCGACGCGCGCGGGAAGGCCGTCGAGGAACCGGTCCACCGTGGCGATGGCCGCTTGCCCAACCCGGCTCGGGGAGACGAGGCACTCGGCGTAGGCAGACACCGGGATGACGAGTTCGTCGCCCCGATCGCGCGCTTCCGTCAGCGCAATCGCGGCGACCGCGTGGTGCACATCGCCGGCGTCGAGAACCGCGATCACGACGCCCGCGTCGAGGACGGTCAGTCCCATTCGTCGCGCAGGTTGTCGAGCCCGCCAGGCAGGTAGACCCCGGTGAGGGCACCGGCGAACTGGGTCACGGGATCCACCTCGCGGACCAGGAGGACCTCGCCCGGGCCGCGGACCTCGGCCCGCAGGGTGTCGCCGGTCCGGATGCCGGCACGCTCCAGGGCCTCCATCGGGAGCGTCACCTGGTGTTTCGCGCTGACCCGGGTATAGCCGCGTCGACGATGCTTGACTCTTGCTGCCATGAGTCAAGCATAGAGCAGCCGACCAGGCAGGGCAACGGGCGGCCGATCGTTTGCGCGATGTCGATCCGAGCGCGAATCGAGGTTCCTGACCCCACACCTGTTCGAGCGGATCGACGTCCTGGGGGTGATTGACTACACGTCCACACTGACGGCTCACGCGAAGGCGCGGGGCGGACGCCTCGTTCGGCTCTGGCGTCCTGCGGCTCGAGCGTCAAGCTGGTTGGGGCAAATCCCCGAGCCCGGCCGGCACGTGCCTCGAAACGGGCATTTCTGAGCACGAACGAAGGTCGATCTGGTCGGGGCGAGAGGAGACAAACCTCCACGACCGACCTTTATGTCCCGGTCCGACTGCCGCTGGAGATCGCGCTGACGGGGGCGGAGCGGTGGATCGACGGCGCGACTGCCTGACCGGCACCTGGTGGGCAGCCGGAAATCAGGCTCGACGAAGCCAGCGGGCGGACGCTTGGCGAGTGGCGTCGTGGTTGGAGATCAGCGCCCCGAGCAGCACTGTCCAACCGACGACGCCCTATCCCCCAGGGCCCGGAAGTCGGGCTGGAGCTTCTCGTACAGCCCGGCATAGACCGGGTACAGCTCGTCGTAGCGGCGACGGTCCGCGGGATCCGGCAGGATCTCGTCGCCCGCTTGGACCCAGCGCGAGATGCTTTCGAACTCGGCGAACTCGCCAGCCCCGAGCGCGGCAAGGAAGGCGGATCCGAGCCCGGTTCCGGCACCCACGCCACCTGATCGGATCGGGAGCCCCAGCACCGAGGCGAAGATCGAGCGCCACAACATGCTCCGCGCGCCGCCGTCAATGGCAACGATCGACTCGAGGCCCGCGCTCCCCGAGATCTCGACGATCTGCCGGAAGGCGAAGGCGACACCCTCAAGCACGGCACGGTAGAGGTGGGCGCGAGTGTGGCGGCTTGTCAGCCCCACAAAGGCGCCACGCGCCTCAGGGTCCCAGATCGGGGTCCGCTCCCCCATGAGGTAGGGCAGGTAGAGCAGGCCCTCGCTGCCCGCGGGAATGCGGGAGGCCTCCTGGTCGGCACCCTCGAAGAAGTCAGACGGCGTGCGCCCCGACAGGTCCTCGAAGAGCCCCGCGAACCAGGTGAGGTTGCCTCCGGCCATGACGCCCCCGAACGTCAGCGGCTTGCCCTCGACGTCGTGGGTGTGCAGCAGGCGCGGATCCGGGTTGGCGGCCCCGGGCGTGAGCAGGTTGCCGGCCGTGCCGAGCATCAGCGCACCAGTGCCGCGACCGGTGACGCCGGCCCCGAGACAGGCACAGGCGTAGTCACCGGCGCCGCAAACCACGGGCGTCCCGACGGGGAGCCCGCTCTCCCGGGCGGCGTCGGCGTGGACGGTCCCGATCACCGCCTGCGAGGGCTTGATCTCCGGGAGCATCCCGATCGGCAGGCCCATGGCCTCGCAGATGGCCGCATCCCACTGCCCGGTGGTGATGTCGAAGCACGGCGAGCACAGGCCGGCCTGCGTCGGATCGATCGCCGAGGCGCCCGTCAGCTTCCAGCTAACGAACCCGTTGGCCTGCATGATCTTCCAGGTCCGGGCGAAGAGGTCGGGCTCCACCTGGCGATACCAAAGCCATTTGATGCCGCCGAAGTAGCTGTCGAGGCGGTTGGCCCCGACCCGCAGGCAGCGCTCCTCACCCACGTGCTCGACCAGCCAGTCGACCTGCGGCGTCGCACGCCGGTCGAGCCACAGGATGGCCTTGCGCAGCGGATTCCCGTCGGCATCGACGGGCACGCAGAGGGGAGCTTGCCCGCTCACCGAGATCGTGGCCACGTGATGCGCTCCCAACGCGGCCATGACCTCCGGCGTCAGGCTGCACACGGCCCGCCACCACTCGTCGGGATCCTGCTCGGCCCAGCCCGCCTGCGGTACCTCGATCGCGTAGCCAGCGCTGTGGGCGACAAGCAGTGCGCCCTGCGCGTCGTAGGCGGACACCTTGGTCGACGAGGTGCCGACGTCGATCGAGAGGTACGCGTTCATCAATTCACCCATCTAGCGGATGCAGGTGCAACACGTGTTTGGGAGCCGCCGAGTTAGCGCGACGGAAAGAAGGCGTCCCAGGGGATATCGACGGGGTCCGCGTGGTTCAGGACCCGGTCGAGATGGAGGAGCAACGGGAAGTCGGACGCCTTCACCGTGCCACGCTCCTCGAGCTTGGGCAATGCCCGCACGACACGCGTCGTGATCTCCACGCTCTCGAGCGTGACGCCGGCTAGCACCTCGCGGGCCTTGGCGAACGGCATCCCCTTGCCGAGCATCTTGCCAAGGCGGACCGTGCGACCGCCGAAGACCGTGACGTACAGGTCGCCGGCACCCGGCAGCCAGCTCACCTGGCCGGGGTCGCCGCCAAGCACCTCGATCAGTCGGCGCATCTCGAAGCAGCTCTGCGCCACCAACGCCGCTTGCGGGTTGTACCCGTTCGCGAGCCCGTCCGGGCCCATCGCCTCCATCTGTCCGACGGCGAGGGCCACCCCGAGCGCATAGGCGTTCTTCATCGCGGCGCACACCTCGATGCCGGTTACATCGGTCGAGACCCACACGTGGTAGTAGGAGGTCGAGAGCATGTCGCGAAGCGTCGCAAGCGTCGCCTCATCGGAGCCCGTGAAGACGACGGCTGTGTGGCGTCGAGCAGCCAGCTCGTGCGCGATGCAGGGGCCGCCGATGGCGTTGAACCGGATGGAGCCGCGCTGCTCGGGCGGCAGCTTGCGATCGAGGGCCACCGGAAGCGTGACGAGAGTACCGTCCTCGTCGCCCTCGAGGCCCTTCGTCACCGAGAGGACGGGCACGTCCGGTCGCAGGTACGGTCCGACCGCCTCGGCGAACCAGTCGACCCCGAAGCTGCTGACACCGTTGATGATGAGGTCGGCGCCGTCGATGGCAGAGGCGAGCTGAGCGACGGGATAGACCCGCACACCCGCCGGGACCTCGCGTTCGAGATTGGGATGGACGCGGGTCTCGCGGATGCTGCGGATCGCGTCCTCGTCGAGCGGGGTCCCGACAAGGCGAACCTCATGGTCACGGTCGGCGGACGGCCAGCACATCGCGGTGCCCATCATGCCGGCACCGATGATCGTCACCCTGGCCATGCGAGGTTGCCTCCAAATCAGCCTCAGGGAGCAGCAATCCCCGATGGAAGGCACCGCCGGTGGTACGGCATCCGCGGTCACGGAGCACAGGTGCCGGTGCGGCGGTCGCTACTGAATCGAGGATACGCCTGCGCCGTCGGTCGGGCGGGTGGCGCAGGCCGACCGGGTGCGGGTCAAGCGATGCCCGGCGCGCCTGTCGGCACCAGTCTCAGGAGACAACCCCGGTCAACGACGAGTGCCAGGGCCTGGCTACGGTGTCTACCACGCTCAGCAGGCGCTTGAGCCGCGGAACACTGACGTCTACGAGGTGCGCCGCACGATCGTCGGCCGCGAGCGCCGAGGTCCAGATCGCACGGCCCGCAAGAAAGCCCGATGCGCCGCCGCGGCAAGCAGCCTCCATAGCGGCACCAAACCGCTCCGGGGGGACGCCGCTGGACAGCACGACCCACGGGCGGCCGATCGCCTCAGTGAGTCGCCGGCTGATCGAGGTGATCTCGTCCGGGGTACCGGCCCCGAAAGTCGGGACCTGCGCTTTGTAGAGGTCGAATGCGTGGCTGGCCATCTCCTCGGCCGCGCAGAGGATTCCGTCCGTGCCGTACCAGTCTGGCTTCCGCCGTCCGTCATCCTGCACAACCGCCTCGACCAGCGAGAGCATCCCGAACTCTCGACACAGGTCCACGAACTCGTCCACGAGATCCGCTCGCTTCGCCGGGCTCTGGTCTGTCCGCCACGGGACGAGCAGCTTCATGGCACTCGCCCGGACTGCACGGGCGACAGATCCTGCCTGCCGATCGACCGACACGGACCGGATCGGACCACCCGCCGTCTGTTCGAACACATCGGCCGCCAGGATGAGCCCGCAGGACGGGGACAGCGTACCGATCGCCTCGATCGCGGGTAGGCCGTAGCCCCGGTCGAAGAGGATGGCCGATGCGTAGCCCGACAGGGCGAGCGTGACCTCGTGCTTGAACTC
Source organism: uncultured Chloroflexia bacterium (assembly GCA_963713975.1). GTDB lineage: Bacteria > Chloroflexota > Limnocylindria > Limnocylindrales > CSP1-4 > CAIXZV01. The sequence continues at coordinate 1,296,799 of OY970218.1, read as the reverse complement.
GACCAGCTCGGCGTCGGGGACATCGGCGGGGTTCGACGGGGAGAGCATGGCCCGCAGCGACTCGCGCTGGTCGATGGCCACCATGGCGAACGCACCCGACGGGCGGGTGATCGCTCCGAACGCGCGGGCGACGTCCTCGGCTCCGGCGTGCGGATGGCCCTCCCGCGCGGTCGCCGTTCGAGGTCTCAGCGCCGAGCCTCTCGCGATCGCGACCTCGAGAGTCGCCCGGTCGGGGATGGCCGAGCGGCCGTCAAGACCGGCGCAGGCCATTGCGGCGCCGACGTTCGCCGACTTCATCGCGTCCCTCACCGAGGCGCCGTGACACAGCGCCGCGAGCAGGAGCCCGTGGAAGACGTCGCCCGCCCCGAGGGTGCTTATGACAGGGACGCTCGGTGCAGGCTCGCTGACGGTCATCCGCGGAGCGGGCGTGACCGGCGAGCCGCGCAAGGTCGCATCGGCGTCGCCCGCGTCGAGGTCGAAGTCGCCCATCGCGATCGCGCCCGCAGCCCCGCGCGTGACGACCACGAGTCGGGCCCCAGCATCCAGGGCCCAGCACATGGCGGAGATCAGGTCAGCCTTGCCCGACGCGGCGAGGAGCCCGCCCTCGGATGGCGCGTAGATCGTCGTGATCGATACGTCGAGACCCTCGATTGGGTTGCCCCCGTCGACCGAGATCGGCGTCATCATGCCGCAGTCGCGGAGCTCCGCGACCGCCGGCCAGCCCGCCTGATCGACGTGGACCCAGCGTGAGCGCTCGCACAGCGCGAGGGCCTCGCCGTCGGGGGTGATAGGCGTCAGCGCGCCGGGGTGGGTCACGATCAGGCGCCCGGCATCCCGCGAGTCGACGATGACCGCGCTCAGGGCCGTGCGGCCGCCCGGCACGACCTGCAGGAGGCTCGTCTCGATCCCTTCGCGCTCCAAGCCCTCCTTGATCGTGGCGCCGGCCTCGTCATCGCCGACCTGCCCGATGAAAGCGGCACTGACACCCTGGCGCGCGACCGCGACAGCGGCCGTTGCGGCCGGCCCGCCGCCGGCGATCAGGCCTCCTTTGGCGGCGATCCGCGAGTCCGCGTGCAGTGGCCCGTCCGCGACCAGGACGGCGTCGAGAGTAGCCGTTCCGATACACGTCACCAAGGGAGAAGTGTTTGACATCTATCGTTTCTTGTGTGAATGTTGTTCTTTGGATGTGTCGTTCGGCGGGACGCACAACAACCTCGTGCGTGACGCCGACGGGACTCCGGCTCAGCATGCCATAGCCAACCCGTCTCGAGGACCCGATGGACGTCGATAGCCTCCGATATGGATCAGCACCCGCCCGTCGGCGCCGCATCGTCGACATGGTGGGCGGATCGAGCTTCCTTGGCGCGAGCGAGCTGGCTGAATCGCTCGGCGTCTCGGAGATGACCATTCGCCGGGACATCCGGCTGCTGGCGGATCAGGGGCTCGTTCGGGCAGTTCACGGCGGGGTGACCCCCAACGCCGGCCTCACCTTCGGCACGGACTTCCGCCTCCGCTCCACACTGCGGCATGATGCCAAGGCGGCGATCGCCGGGGCCGCTCTGACACTCATCGCTAGCAATTCCTCCATCGCCATCGACAACGGCACGACGGGCGTCGAGCTCGCGACGCGGCTTGGCCCGTCCCTGCGGCTGTCGGTCGTCACGCCCTCTCTGCCGGTGATGGCCATTCTGCGCGACAAGCCCGGGGTGGAGGTCGTGGGCCTCGGTGGCGTCCTCCACTCGGAGTCCCAAGGATTCGCGGGTCCCGCGACGCTCACCGCGCTGTCCAACTTGCGTGTCAACCAGGTCTTTCTCGCCGCAACGGCCATCGGGCGCGGTGCCCTGTGGTGCGGCAACGCCTGGGACGCAGAGACCAAGCGCGAGCTCGTCCGGATCGCGGACGAGGTCATCCTGCTCGCCAATTCGTCGAAGTTCGAGACGACCGCGATGTCGAACGTCGTGCCCCTCGCGGCCGTCGACATCCTTGTCGTGGACGACGGCATCACCGAGCGGCAGCGGGCCGACGTGGAAGCCGAGGGTGTGCGCGTTGTGGTCGCGCAGGTCGACCCGGACGAGCTGGCGGATGCTTCCAACGTGGTGGGCTGACCCCCGGACGGTCCCGACGATGCGCCGCGCCGACCCGGAGCGACCGAGGCGCGACCTGAGCGCTACACCCCGGCTGGCGTCTGGGCGGCCTTGCGGGCAACGCCTTCGACGAGCTCGTCGAAGGCCGTGACGAAGGCCGTGACGACCGCCTGCTCCATGTCGAGGGCGATTCGAGCGATATCGATGCCGAGCACCTCGCAGGTCGCGAACACGACGTCAGCCGACCCGTCGTCCTCTGCCGCCAGCGGGACACCATGCATGCGGACGCCATCGACCGGCGCATCCGACGCCGTGATGGCGGTGCCGGGGATCGCGACGCCCTCCATGTACTTCACGTCGCCATAGCGGCTGTTGCGGGCGACGACGCCGGCCCACAAGGGTCGCTGGACGCGCGCCCCCGCGACCCGCAAAGTCGCAAACTCCGGGCCGTCGAAGAACGCCCGGAACCGGCGCACGACCATCCATGCGTTCGCGAGGCTGACCTCGCCCATCACGCTCTTGAGCTGAGCGATCTCGGCGGGATTGGACGACGCACGAATGCGCTCGACGAGCAGGGCGTCCACCGGGGCGTCGTAGCGGCTGAGGAACACCGACGCGAACGACTGGAGATCGAGCGATAGACCGGCGGCATGGCGGCGCTCCAGACCGCGGCGGTACGCCTGGATCACCTGCTCATAGGTCTCGAGCGAGAAGATCACGGTTGCGTTCACGTTCACGCCCTCGACGACGCACTCCTCGATGGCGACAAACGACTCCGGGGTGGACGGGATCTTGAGGGCCAGGTTGGGGCGGTCGACCCTTCGGCGGACCGTGCGGGCCGCCTCGATGGTCCCGTGGGCGTCATGCGCGAGGTGCGGCGGGAGCTCCAGGCTGACGTATCCGTCGATGTGGTCGGTCGACTCCCAGACCGGCCGGAAGACGTCGCACGCCATCTGGACGTCGTGCGCCCATAGCTCCATCACGATCTGCTCGGGCGTCAGCCCGGCGAGGGCGAGCTCGGCGATCTCGGCGTCGTAGGCGCTGGTCGTCGAGACAGCCTTCTCGTAGATGATCGGGTTCGCAGTCTCGCCCGCGATGCCGTCCTCACGGATCAGGCGCGCGAGCCGCCCCGAGAGAATCAGGTCCCGGCCGATGTTGTCGTAGCTGACGGCGACGCCGAGGGCCGCGAGGTCTCGCAGCAGGCTCTCAGACATGGTGCTCCTTGTCGCGGCCAACCGGCCGCTGTCGGTTCGTGAACGATCGGGCAGGCCGCGGGCGACCCGGCGCGGCTGCGTGGTGGTGGTCAGGGGAGGACGCGCTCCGTCTTGAAGTGCGCGAACCAGCTCGCGAACATCTGCTCGGTGTCGACGCATTCCCCGAAGCCGGCTTGGCGTAGCTTGACGGTGCTCAGGAGGACCGGACGCGATCGACTCTCGAGGGGCGAGCCGTCTGCAGTGAAGGCGAAGGCATCGTCCGCATAGTGGTGCCCGAGCCCGAGGATCTGCATCAGGGCGAGCGGGCGGAGTCCATGGCGATCGACGATGCGACCCCAAGCGGCATCCTGTTGGGGCAGCCAGGTCGCGAGCGACATCGGCTGGTCGGGACCCGGCTCCACGTCGAGGGCCCGGGCGAACGACGGCCAGAGGTCGCGCCACTCGAACACGTCGCCGTTGGTGATATTGAAGGTCTGATCGACCGCGGCGGTGGCGTCGGCTGCCCAGTGGAGCGCGTTCGCGAGCAGCCGGGCGTCGACGGCCTCGGCGACGTACGACGCCCCGCCGGTAAACGAGAACGGCCGCCCGAGCTCCCGGCACAGGGCGCCGTAGATGCCGATGGCGGGAACCAGGTTCATGGCCGCCCCGAGGGCACCGCTGAATATGAACTGGGGACGGAAGATCGTGAAGGCTGCGCCCATCGAGCGCGCCGCCGCCACCAGGAGGTCCTCCTGCGCCCAGTAGAAGTTGCCGTGGTCGACCCGCGGCTGCGACTCCTTCCCGGGGATCCGCATCCGTCCGAGGTGGTAGCCGTATGCCTTCGTGCCCTGCAGGATCGAGAAGTGCCGTACCGGTTGCCTAGAGGCGATGAGGGCGTCGAGGACGTTGGCGAACATCAGCCGGTTGGTGCCGATCTGCTCCTCATCAACCCAGCCCGCGATGAGGTCATCCTTCTCGAACAGGGCGGCGTAGACGACGTGGCTGATGGGACCGGCGTCGCGGATCGCGGTCCGGACGGCGTCGCCGTCGCGGAGATCCACGCTCGCGTGCGCGTAGCCCTCGCGCCCCTGCACCTCGGGGCGCCGACGCGACACGGCGACGACGTCGAATGCCTCGTCGCGGAGGAACCGGTCCGTGGCCTCCTGGCCCACACCACCGGTCGCGCCGAGCACCAGGACTCGCCTCCGGGGGACGCTCATCGAGATGGGCCGCCGGCGCGGCGTGTTGACGGACCCGTCACCGGATCACGACGGGGTTCACGGGCGAGCCGCTCGCCCCGACGACCTTGAGGGGCGCCGCGGTGTAAAGGAACGTCCACCGCCCGTCCCGGGCACACGCTTCGGCGAGATCATCGAGCCAGCAGACCTCGGTCATCGCGATGCCGAGGTTCCGCATCAACGCGCAGTGCAGACGCATCTCGATGCCCGTCTCGGGATCGAAGCTCTGCTCATTGGCGACCGTGTCGGTCACGAGGTTCGGGATCTCCATGGCCTGGAACCACTCCACGAGCTCCCGGCTGTAGGCGAGGCCCGGCTCGTTCCAGTCCTCGTAGAACTCGCTCGCCGACACCTCGTAGAACCGTCCCATCCAGCCGGTTCGCACGAGGAGGATGTCGCGCTTCTCGATCTCGCAGCCCTGGGCGCGGGCGGCGTCAAGGAGGTCCAGGTGCGTGAACGGCTCGGCTCGATCCAGCCATCGCTTCCCGCGATGGCGGGCGACGTCGATCAGGATCCCGCGCCCGACGATGCCGCGCTCCGCGAGCGGCAGCACCGATGCCTTCTTGAGGCTTCCGATGGTTGTCGCGGCGTCGTAGCCGTTCCAGATCTTGCCGTCGTACCAGAGGTGGCCGAGCGCGTCGTACTGCGTCGATCCCTGGAGGAACATGTCGATCCTGTCGTCTGCGTAGTGGTGGCCACCACGCGGCTCAGGGACCTCGCCCCGCTGGAAGTAGCCCTCGTCCATGACCGGGGTGCGCACAGCCGATGTGCGGTTTGGCCAGACAGGATCGGTCGCGGAGCGCTCCGACCCGATCTGCACCTGGAGGGTGAAGACCTCGCCGGTGTGGACGGCGCCGACGCCCCGGACGACCTGGGCAGCATCCAGGTAGTTGAGACTCCCGACCTCATCGTCAGGGCCCCACTTCCCCCAGTTCGACGGTGGATTCGGTCCGAACAGCTCGGCAATCGTCGTCGGGCGCGGCGCGTCGGTCATGGCGATGACTTCCTCTCCTGGGGCGTGTGCTCAGCTCGCCTTCGAGCGCTTCTGGGCAAGCGTGCTGAACGAGACGGCGGCAATGAGAAGGACGCCCTGGAAGAAGAACTGGAAGTACGAGGGCACGCCCGTCAGGGCGAGGCCATTGAACCCGACCGTCACCGTTAGGACACCGACGATCGTGCCGATGATGTGGAACTGTCCCTCCTTCATCACGGCCGTGCCGAGGAAGGCGGCAGCGAACGCCTGCAGCGTGAACCCGTCACCCCCCACCGGCTGACCGCTTCCCACAACGGCGGCAAGCAGGATCCCGGTGATCGACGCACAGATGCCAGCGAGAACGAATGACGCACTGGTGACGCGGTTGACGTTGACACCCGCGAGGCGTGCCGCCTCGGCATTGCCGCCGACCGCCTGGATGTTCCGGCCGAGGACCGTGCGGTTGAGGACAATCCAAAGGACGATCGCGACGCCCGCCATGTAGTACACGTTGCGGGGCACGCTGAGCCAGTTGCCAACCGAGATCATTGAGTACTCGGGGGCCACGGACCCGAAGGGCTGTGCTGAGCCGCCGGAAATGAAGTAGTTGATGCCGACGACGGCGCTCCCGACGCCGAGCGTCGCGACGAGGGCGTTCACGCCGATCTTCGTCACGAGGAACGCATTGCACAGGCCAATCGCGATGCCCACGACGATCGCCACCGCGATCGCCACCGGGATCGGGAAGCCGTTGATCATCAAGACCGACACGACGATCCCGCACATGCTGGCGTTGTTGCCGATGCTCAGGTCGAATTGGCCGGCCGCAAGGACCATCGTGAGACCGCAGGCGATGATGGCGGTGAGGGCGGCCTGGTTGAAGATCTGGACGAAGTTGCCCCAGGTCAGGAAGTAGTTGGCCGTGAGGGAGAAGTATGTGAAGAGGAGCCCGAGGACGATCAACGAGCCGTACTTGCCGACGATGACCGTCACGGTTCGGGTCAGCGTCCTCGGCGTGGACTCCTCCCGGGCCGGGTTGCTCGGCGCTGCGGACTGCATTACTCGGCCTCTTGCTGCTGCAGGTTGCGATAGGTCACGGCGAGGACCTGCTCCTCGGTGACGCCGGGGCCCTGGAGTTCGGCCACCGTTCGGCCTTCAACCATCACGAAGACGCGATGGCAGAGGGCGAGCTCGCTGAGTTCAGAACTCACCACCACGACGCCCTTGCCATCTGCCGCCAGCTTCTCGACGGTTGCCCAGATCTGCTGTCTGGCCCCAACATCGACACCACGGGTCGGCTCATCGAGGAGGAGGAGCCGGGAGTTGCGTGAGAGCCAGCGGCCGAAGACCACCTTCTGCTGGTTGCCGCCCGACAGCCGACGCACCGGCTCGTCGACTCCCTTGGTCTTGATGCTGAGCGTCTCGATCATGTGGCGTGCGACATTGCGCGGCCGACCCTCCGAGATGATGGGCAAGGGCGGACGCGAGCGCATCGAGCCCCAGTTGCCGAGCGTCATGTTGTTGGCAATGGAGTCCTCCATGAGGAGCCCCTGTGATCGGCGCTCCTCAGGAACGAGAGCGATCCCTGCGTCGACGGCGGCCTCGACACTCTGGGGCCTGTGCTCGTGCCCCTCGAGTGTCATCGACCCGGCCGCCAGCTTCACTTCCCCGAAGACGAGCTTGAGCACTTCGGTCCGCCCGGACCCCACAAGGCCGCCGAGCCCGACGATCTCGCCTGCCCGGCAGTCGAAGGAGACGTCCTTGACGCGCTTGCCGTCCGAGAGCTTGTCGGCGGAGAACAGCACCTGGCTCGTTGCCGCAACGGCGGGCATCGACGACTCGAGCTGCTGCAGTCCGGCCTCATTGCCCGTGATGCCTTTCAGGAGATCGGCGCGTGTGTAGGCACCGCGGTCGAAGCGGCCGACCACGCGACCATCGCGGAACACGGTGACGCGATCGCACAGTTCCTCGATTTCCGCGAGGCGATGACTGACATAGGCGACCGTCACGCCGTCGCGAGCAAGCTCCCGGACAACCTGGAAGAGCCGCTGGCATTCGACGTCGGACAAGGACGCTGTGGGCTCGTCCATCGAGATGAAGCGCATGTCGTGCGCAAGCGCGTGCCCGATCGCAACGAGGCCGCGCTCGGCGGGACTCAAGTCGCGGACAGGCCTGCGGAGGTCGAAGGTGATCCCCACGCGCTCAGCGGCACGACGGGCGATGCGGTCACGACTCGCTCTGTCGACGAAGCCGGCCTTCGAGACCGACCGAAGGCCGAGCGTGATGTTGTCGATCGCCGAGAAGGCAGGAACGAGCGACAGTTCCTGAGGGATGAAGGAGAATCCGAGCGCGGTCGCGGCTGCCGGGCCTCGTATCTCCGTTGCGGCGCCGTCGACGAGGATCGTGCCACTCGTCGGCTCGATGATTCCACCGACGATGTTGAGGAAGGTCGACTTGCCAGCCCCGTTGGGACCGACGAGGCCATGAACCTCCCCACGCGCGAAGGTCAAGGAGACGTCCGTCAGCGCCTTCAGCGCGCCGAATGATCGACAGATGTCACGCGCCTCGATCAGGGTCGGGACGGAAGCGACTGATGACGCGGCGGGCTGTCCTGTGGCGGTTGCGGTCAGATCCACGGTTGTCCTCTGCTTCAGCCACTACCTGCCGACGATGTGGGGGGTCGACTGAGGGCTCGACCCGGCCGGCTCACGCCGACCGGGCCGAGTGTCTCACCAGAGGCGAGTGAACGGGCTACTCGGTCCCGAGGGCCTCGGGATGATCCTTGACGAACTGGTCGACATTGGTCTTGTCGAGGATGACGGTCGGCGCGTCCACGCCCTTGGGGGTCTTGTCGCCGTTCAGGTAGTCCTGGACCATCTGGGCGCCCGTGTTACCGACCTCGGTCGCGTTGAGGTAAGCGTCAGCAGCGATCTGGCCCGACTGGATGGCGGGCATGATCGTCTTGTTGAAGTCCCAGGTGAAGATCGGCACGTCTGTCCGGCCGACCTGATTCAGTGCCGCGCCGGCTCCTGCGGTCGGGTCGGCGAAGCAGGCCCAGATGGCGTACTTGCCAGCGCCTTCGGGGTGTGCGGCCAGCCACGCCGCCGTCGCGTTCTGCGCGTCGACGGTCTGGCCCGGGATCGGGAACTCGTGCTTGCTGACCTTGACGTCCGGTGCCTGCGCAGCGAGGAGCTCGGTGCGGTACTCCGCCCGGAGGCGGCACGGAGTGCCCGGCGAGTAGTCGAGGGCGAGGATGTCGGTGACCTTATTGTCGACGACGTACTTGATGAAGACGTCGTTGACCGGCTTTGCGGACACGAACGACACGGCGCCCGCCATGCCGTCGAGAAGCGGCGTGCCGAGGTAGAACACCGGGATACCGGCTTCCTTGGCCCCGGCATTGCACTGGGCCATCTGGTCCTGCGCAAAGACGGTCACGATGATCGCGTCGACCTTGGCGGTGACGTACTGGGTGCAGATCGTGTTGGCCTGGCCCGGATCGCCCTTCGGATCCTGCATCAGCGTCGTGTTGCCAAGCGCCTCGAGCTTGGCCTTGGTGCTGTTCGCGAAGATCGCGTCGATCGGCGAGGTGCTGTCGAACGCGACGATGCCGACGTTGAAGGCCTTCGCGGCCGCCGATGCCGGGGCGGCGGAGGCTGCCGGGCTGGACGCGGCACTGCCGCAGGCCGACAGCAGAATGGCACTGGCCGCCACGAGTCCGATGACCCGTGTCCGGCTCTGGATGAACGTCATGATCTCCTCCATTGTTCGCAGACTTGGGTTGTCCAGCGGGGTAGCCCGCGGCCTTACGAGCCCTGGGGCGCGAACTGCACCTTGCCGGCGACTCGCTTGTGATGCGCCTCGAACGCCTCGGCGTGCGCGTCCAGCGGGAACGACCTGATCCCTAATCGGTCAAGCCCCAGCCCGGGAAGCAGCTCTACGGCGCGGTGATGGGTGTACGGGTTGATGACGGTCCCCAGAATGGTCAGCTCCTTCGCGAACACCTCCTGTGGCTTGATCACCGCGGTGGCATCGGGGTTCGCCACGCCGAAGACCAGGACGGTCCCGCCGCGCGCAGCGAGGGGGATCGCGGACTCCAGGACTCGCGGTGATCCAACGGCCTCGATCACTGAGTCGAAGCCCGCCCCGCCAACGAGGCTCTGGGCGTCCTCCACCCAGCTGTCAGTACTCGGATCAACCGTGCCATGTGCTCCGAAGGCGATGGCTGCGGCGCGCCGAGCCGCGTCTGGCTCGACGACCACGATCGGCACGAGACCAGCGAGGCGACAGAGCGTCACGAGAATGAGCCCCGCCGGTCCGGCCCCGAAGATGACCACAGACGTCCCCGAGGTGGCATGGAGACGATCCATCGCATGCACGACGCACGAGAGGGGCTCGGCCAGTGCGCCGACTTTCGGATCCATGCCGTCAGGCAGGCGATAGGCGATGCGCTCCGGGATCACCTGGCATTCGGCCATGCCGCCGTCGAGGTGGACGCCGTACGCTTCCTTGTTCAGGCACAGGTGCTCACGACCCAGCCGGCAGTAGCGGCAGACGCCGCAATAGCGGTGCGGCTCGACGGTGATGAGGTCGCCCTCACGGGTGTTGCGGACACCTACGCCAACGGCGTCGACGAAGCCCGCAACCTCGTGGCCCAGGGTCATCGGCGGGCGCGACGCGAACGTGCCGTCCAGGATGTGCACGTCCGTTCCGCAGATGCCGACGGCCGCAGGTCGGATCCGGACCTCGCCGGGACCCGGCACCGGGAGCGGAAGTTCCTCTAGGCGGAGGTCGTTTGGGCCGTGGAACCGGAGTGCTTTCACCGGTTCACCTGCTGTTGCCCAGCACAGACCACGAGCGTGGCCAGCATGACGTGCGGGATGGTTCGGCTGCTTCCCACGGGCCTGCTCACAGGACCAGGGCGATCGGTCGCAGGGGCGAACCCGAGCCACCCTTGATCTTGAGGGGCAGTGCGATGAAGTAGACGCGACCGGGGAGCTTGTCGAGGTTGACCAGGTTCTCCAGGATGAAGATCCCGTTGGGGAGCCAGTGGTCGTCGTGGCCGTACGACTTCTGCGTGACCTTCCCGTCCTTGATCGGCTGGTCGCACGCGACCGTGTCGGCGCCGACGGCCCGGACACCGCGGTCTTTGAGCCAGAGCACCGCATCCTCGGTCAGGCCGGGCGAGTTCTCAGAGAACTCCCGCCAGCCCGCTCCTACCTTGAAGCGCGGCTGCCAGCCGTAGTCGAGCAGCGCGATGTCGCCCCCACCGAGCGGGGCTGGATTGGCGGCATCGACCCGCGCGAGTTCGGATGCATCAACGAGATCGCCCGGCTGGAGCGCCAGCGGCTTGAGGTCGAAGACACTGGCCGGGGCCACGAGGGTGTCCACCGGGATCACGTCCACGGTGTGGTCCATCATCGAGGGGTGGATGTGCGAAGGCACGTCGATGTGAGCGCCGGTGTGCTCGGCCATGAACACGGTCTGGCAGAAGTAGCCGTCCCGCTCGTGCGTCCGCGTCGCATGGACCACGAGGGGCGGATGCGTCGGCCACAGCGGCATCCCGTTCTCGATCGTCGGGGCCAGGTCGACGACGGTTGCGCCGCGGACAAGGCCGGAGAGGGTTTCGAGTTGGCTCACATCACGGCTCCAGGAAGGAGACCACATTCGAGGTTGCGCTGGACCTGCCACCCGGCATTGAATCGGTCTCCCGGGCCGCCCCCTGGCCGGTGATGTCGGAGCGGCTCGTTCGAGGCCTCATGGCGTCGCTCAAGATACGACTTGTGTGCAAATCTAACACCTGAATGTGGACGATAGCACATCTTTCGCCCGATGTCAAACATCTTCCCGCAATCGGGACGGGATTCTCTTCGCAACCCGGACGCATCGTCACGACCTTGCGGGCCTGCCGGCAGCGGCCTTGAGCGCTGCTACCACCGGGAGCTCCTCGCCACTCAGGAAGCGCACCATCCCGCCCCCCGCGGTACATACGTAGTCGAAGCGGTCGGAAAGCCCGAACCGGTTCATCGCTGCGATGCTGTCCCCTCCCCCGAGAGCCGTGTGGCCTGGCGCGGCGGCCATGGCCTCCCAAACCGCGCGCGTCCCTGCCGCGGTCTCGGGCTGCTCGAAGACGCCGACCGGGCCGTTCACGAAGACGGTCCCCGCGCGCGAGATCGCCTCGGCGTAGGTCGCGGCCGTGTTGTGCCCGATGTCGAGGATCACCTCGTCGATCGGGAGGTTGCCGACATCGACCTCGCGGCGAACCCCGCTGGGGACAGACGCCACGTCCGCGGGCATCAGGATCTTCGTGCCGTGGCGCTCGAGCAGCCCGCGCGACTCCTCGACCCAGCCCCAGAGCTTGCGGGCCCGGATGAAGTCCGTGGACGGCCGACCCAGGTCCACGCCAGCGGCGATCAGCATGATCTGGCCCACGAGCCCGCCGGTGAGCACCATGTCGGCGATCCCGTCGTCGAGCACCGAGCGCATCATCAGGAAGGCGTCGTCCACCTTGGTCCCGCCCAGCACGAAGACGAAGGGGCGGGCCGGATCCTCGCGCAGGTGACTCAGGGATGCGTACTCGAGTTCGAAGAGCCGGCCCATCGCCGAGGGCAGCACCTCTTCGAAGCCCACGAGCGATGGCTGGGAGCGATGGACGGCCGCGAAGGCGTCACACACGTACAGGTCAGCAAGCGGCGCGAGCTTGCGCACAACCAGCGTCTTGGCTTGTTGCGCGGGCGTAAGGTTGAGCTTCGTCTCGAAGATCGTCATCTCCTCGGCGACGAAGCGGACGTTGTCCAGCAGCAGGACATCGCCGTCCGCCAGCCCCGCGATCGCGGCGCGGGCTGCGGGTCCGCACACGTCGTCGACGAACGCGACCGGCCGCTCGAGGAGCGACGATAGAATTGCCGCGTGTGGCTCGGTGGACGCGTAGTTCTCGTACTCGAGGTCTCCGCCCTGGTGAGCGAGGAGCACGACCCGCGCGCCGGCGTCGGACAACTCGCGGACGGTGGGCACGCACGCACGAATGCGTGTCGTGTCCGCCAGGCCGCCCGTCGTCGGGTCGAGAGGCGAGTTGATGTCAACCCGGCACAGGACGGTCCTGCCGGGCACCTCCACGTCGTCGAGCGTCCTGATGCCGTACCGCACGAAGCCGGCTCCGCTACTTCATGCCGAGGTACTGGTTCGTCAGACCGACGGCCTCGAGGCGGTCGGTCTGCATCTCCAGCGCGGCACGGATGGCGTCCATCGTCTCGGGCGTGACGACGGCCTCCTGCGGGATGTTGATCGCGAACATCAGTTCGCGCCCGCTCACCGCCACGGTCTCGTCGAACACCGCGATCTCGTACATGTCGGCGCGCTTGTGGCCCAAGTCGCGCGCGTAGCGGAAGAGGGCGGTGTTGGAGTTGAACCCGTCGACGATCTTGACGACGCGGATCCGCGGATGGGCGTTGAACAGCTCGATCGCCCCCGCCTTGTCGAGCGGGTTCTTGAGCGTTGCGATCACGTTCACAATGTGGCCGTGCGTCGTGGGGACGTGCACCAGTAGCCCGGTAGCCTCCACGTGGGGCATGATCGTCATGAGGTCCACGGCCTGGTGGTTCGGCACCGGCTCCACCTGGGCCACGTCCACGAGCCCGCGATGGGTGTCGCCCGGATCGGCCACCCGACGGATGATCGTCACCATGACCCGCTCCACGCCGACGGCCCGGTCGAGGCAGTCAACCGCCCGGATGAGACCCGTCGTGTTGCAGCTCGTGAGCTTGAGGTAGTCCTTGCCGACGCCCTTCTCGTAGTTGGCGTAGCCGTGGAAGAAGACGTCGACGATGTCGCTCTTCTCGCCGCCCTGGAAGATCGCCTTGACGCCACGCGCCTGGTAGATCTCCTTGTTCTTGCGGCCGACGCCGCCCGGCGTGGAGTCAAGGACGATGTCCGTCTCGTCGAGCGCCTCATCGAGCGTCCCGGCGACCGGTATCCCGATGGCGTCGAAGGCCGCCTTCTGCTCGGATGCCGCGACGAACAGGCGGAAGGGCATGCCGCTCTCGAAGAGGGCGCGCGTGGACAGGGTCGGCTCGACGTCGACCACGCCGACGAGGTCCATGTCGGCCTGGCGGGCCACACCGTCGGCGAGGCGCTGGCCAATGACCCCGTAGCCGACAACGAGAACGCGCGGGTTGCTCATGAACAGCTCCTTCGGATTAGTAGTGGCGCCGCGGGGCGGAGGAGGTGCCCCGCGGTGCCAATGGGAACGTTGTCAGTGAGGGGCGGCGGTGCCGAGCGCGGCGGCGATCGCGTCACCCATCTCGGTTGTCCGCGTAGTCCCGCCGAGATCCTTGGTGCGCGGCCCGTGCAGGGCGACATGGCGGAGTGCATCCATCACGAGGCCCGCGGCCTCGGTCTCGCCAAGGTGCTCCAGCATCATCGCTCCGGCCCAGACGGTCGCCATCGGGTTGCCGATCCCCTGGCCGGCGCGGCGCGGCGCGGAGCCGTGGATCGGCTCGAACATGGAGGGATACTTGCGCTCAGGATTGAGGTTCGCGCCGGCGGGCAGCCCCATGGACCCCTGGAGAGCCCCGCCGAGATCCGTGATGATGTCGCCGAACAGGTTGCTGGCAACCACCACGTCAAGCGTTTCCGGTGCCGTCACGAACCGCGCCGACAGCGCATCGACGTGGTAACTCGTGATCTCCACCTCAGGGAACTCGCGGGCCCCGATCTCGGCGACGATCTCGTCCCACATCACGGCCGTGTAGTTGAGGGCGTTGGACTTCGTCGCGCTCGCGAGGATCCTCCGACGATTCTGGGCGAGTCCGAACGCGTAGCGGGCGATCCGCTCCACGCCCTTGCGGGTGAAAAGCGATACCTGGACGGCCGACTCGTCGGGCGTGCCCTCCTTAAAGCGGCCTCCCATCCCGACGTACTCGCCTTCGGTGTTCTCCCGTACGCATAGGATGTCGATGTCCTTGGGGCCCTTGTCTCGGAGCGGACCGGGAATGCCTTCGAACATCTGGATGGGCCGGAGGTTGACGTACTGGTCGAACTCCTTGCGGATCGGCAGGAGCAGGCCCCACAGCGAGACGTGGTCAGCGACGCCCGGAAATCCGACGGCGCCGAGGTAGATCGCGTCCGAGTCGCGGAGCTGGTCCACGCCGTCCTTCGGCATCATCTCGCCGTGGGCGAGGTAGTACTCGCACGACCATAGGAACTCGGTCGTCTCGATGCTGAAGCTGCCCGTGACCTCGCCGACCCGCCTCAGCACCTTGAGGCCCTCGGGGATCACCTCGACACCGACTCCGTCGCCGGGAATAACGGCGATGCGATACGTGCTCACGACGTTCCCTTTCTGGGTGATCCGGCTGCGTGATGCCGCCTGCTCGGCGTGGTGTCAGCCCGCCGCGACGGGGCGGAGCTGGGCGAGCTTCGATGCCACCTCGGCACACATGCCGTCATACGCTTCGGAGAAGAGCCGCAGGATCTCCTCCTCCATGGCATGCGTGATGCGATCAGGGTTGATTCCCTCTGCGGTCAGGGCTGCCCACACCGCACGCGACTCCTCGAGGCTCGTCCCCATCGGGCGGCTCGTGTCGCCATCGGCGCGGAAGGCATCCAAGGTGGCCTCTGGCATCGTGAGGGTCGAGCCGAGCGCAAGGAGCCCATTCACATACTTGGTGGGGGGCGTGTCGCCGCGGACGCCGACGCTCGCCCAGATGATCGGCTGGAACCGAGCGCCAATCGCGGCGAGGTCCGACCCAAGGGCTGCCCGGAGTTCCGCCGACCGCTTGTACACGAGCTCGGCGTTGGCGAGGGCGCCCCGCCCGCGAAGGGACTCGAGTCTCCGGCGCTGGTCCGGGGATGTCGAGGCAGCGATCCGATCATCGAGGAGCGCGTCGATCGGCGGATCGAGACGGCCGACGAAGACGGACGCGTAGGTTGCGACATCGAGCGAGAGGCCGGCCTCGTGGCGCAGGTTCATGGCGCGTACGTAGGCGTTGACAACCGATTCGTACGTCGCGGAGGAGAAGATGACCGTGATGTTCACGGCGATGCCGCCCGCGACGCAATCCTCGAAGGCGGCGATCCCCTCGGCCGTAGCCGGCATCTTGATGAGGACATTAGGCCGATCTACTCGAGCCCAGAGAGCCTTCGCCGCGGCGACCGTGCCCGCGTACGAGTGCGCCAGGTGGGGCGACACCTCGATACTGACAAATCCGTCCCGGTGACCCGTCGCTTTGTAGACAGGGCTCAGGATGTCGGCGGCATCCTGGATGTCGCGGATCATCAGCGCAAGCGCCACCTGCTCCACGTCCAGATCGGGATCAACCTGCCTAAGTTGCGACTCATACAGCGGGTCCTGGCTGATGGCCTTGCCGAAGATGATCGGATTGGACGTCACGCCAACCACGTGGTCCTCGTCGACCAGACGCTGGAGGCCGCCCCCGGCAAGGAGTCGGCGGCTGATGTAGTCGAGCGAGACCGATACACCAAGCTCGTGAGCTCTCGTCAGCGCGCCTGCGCCCATGTGGACCTCCGCATCATCCATGTCAGTGATCAAGCGACCCATCAGGACTCGTCCGGCGAATTCAGTGATGAACGTCCATTTCAGTGATGACCGTCCATGATCATAGTCTGACCAGAAGCTCACAACCTTTGCTATTATCCGGGCAGAAGTCTGATTGTCAAGGCGCAACCGTAGCGAGGCGGAGGAGCGCCCACCAGGTCGGCGGTCGCGGCCTACCCGGCTGGCTCGGACTCGGCGACCGCGGACAGCGAGATCGCATCGCTCCTCGATAAGGCCTCGGACGCGAGGAAGGCCGCGCAGGGCCGTTACAGCGCCGGCCTCAAGACCGCCAGGGGCTACGTGAAGCAGGGCAAGGGCCTCGAGGCGAAGGCGAACCAGGTCTGCACGGCGGCGGAGAACGCAGGTCGGTAGCGCGAGGAGGATCGGTGCAGTTCGAGGGGATCTTCCGGACCGGCGACACGCGGGCGGACAACTTCCGCTCGCGGCTGTTCGGCATGTTCAGCGAGGACATCCCGCCGATCTGGGGCCAGAACCCGAAGGCGCCCTACGCATGGGCCGGGCGCCCCACGCTCTACGAGGGCACCGGCTGGGCCACCATCGACCACCTGTTCCGCGACCCCGACGGTCACTCCTTCGTGGCCGAGCAGAAGAGCGAGCTCGCATGGATGAGCTACGCCTACCTGCGCCTGGACAATCCTGGCCAGCTCGACCACCACCGCGGCAAGCCCGCCTTCGACTGGTTCCTCGAGGTCGCGGCCGATCCAGCCCGGCACGCGGTGAAGGTCGGCAGCAAGGCGGTCACGGTCGACGGCGCCATCCTCGTCTGGGGCGCGGTCGACCCCGACCGGCGCGACGAGGTGCGCCAGGCCTTCGGGTTCCACGACATCCTCTCGCTCGAGGAGATGCTCGACGACCTGCGCGCCTGGCAGGACCCGGCGTGGGCCGCTCGCCTCGACGAGCTCGCGGCGTGGTCCGACGGGATGCTGGAGGCCCTGCGGTGAGGGTCGCCCGTGCGCCGCTCGTCGCTCTGGCCGGCTGGGCCGACGAGATCAGCGAGCCCGGCTTCGCGACCGCGACGTGGGAGGGTGGCACGCCCGACGCCGACGGCGTGATCCAGATGCCCTACGTGACCTACACCGAGCGGCTCGACGCGTTCGTGGCGGACATGTACCGCGTCAAGATGGTCCAGTCCTTCGACTGGATGCAGTGGGCCGAGACGCCGCGCGGGCACGAGCTGCTCACCGACCCGGACGCGCTCGCGGACGCCACGGGCGAGGAGGTCTCGCGGGTCCTGATAGCGGTCATCCGCGCCGAGCGCTTCGGCGACGGCGCGATCGAGGACGCCTTCGAGAAGGGGCTCATCCAGGCCGCCGCACGTCGTGCACAGGCCCTGGAGGAAGCGTAGGCGCTCGGGCCGCCTGCCCGCGGGAGACATCGGTCCCCAACCCGGGACCTGCGGAACGCTAGCCGGCGAGGGAAACTCGTGTCGGCAGAACCGCTCAGTGGCCCCCAGCTGGCGCCAGCCATGCATCGCGCGCAGCGTGGACGAACTGGCGCATCGGGATCGGTGGGCGCCCGGTGATCCGCTTGACGTCGTCAGTCAGGCCGTTGGCCAAGCCGAACCGCGCGGCCGTGTAGATGCCGAGCGTCACCCCGACCATCGCTCGAGGCATCCCGCGCCAGCGCATCCGGCGCCAGTAGGCGAGCAGGTTGGGGTTCGCGTAGCGGATGGGTCGCCCAAGCTCGTCGGTCAGCATCTCGGCGATCTCATCGTAGGTGAGCGCGGCCGGACCCGTCGGCGTGTAGGCCTGCCCCTCGTGCCCGTCCTCGGTCAGCGCCCGAGCAGCGATCGCCGCGACGTCCCGGGCGTCCACGTGGGCCGTCCGCGAGCGGCGTCCCGCCGGCACCCAGATCTCGTCGCGCTCGCGGACCTCGAGTGCGTGGGTGGTCGAGAGGTTCTGCATGAAGTACGCGGCCCGGACGAACGTCCAGGCCATGCCCGACGCCCGCAGGCGGTCCTCGATCTTGCGGTGCGGGACGAGGCGGTTCTTGTCAGCCCCCTGGATCGAGAGGAACACGACGTGCCGGATGCCGGCTGCGCGGGCGGCCTCGAGCGCGGGCACGATGACGCCGTCCACATCCGCGATCTGGGGCGGGCGCAGGAGGAACACCCGCTCCACGTCCCGGAACGCGGGGCCAAATGACTCGGGACGCGTGAAGTCGAAGGGGACGACCTCGACGGCGTCGCCGAAGGCATTCCCGGCGACGTCAACGTCCCAGGCTGCGACGCGGACATCCGCGCCGAGGCGCAGGAGCTCCTCGACGAGTGGCGTGCCGACGTTGCCCGGGGCGCCGGTGACGAGGACGGGGGCGGTCATCGTGCGATGTCCTGGGGCTGTGCCGCGATGCCGCGCCACACCTGGTCGAGGGTCCGGTCGATCCAATCGGTGTCGACGGTCTCGCCGAGGATCGCCCGGGCGAGCAACCCGCCGAAGAGAAGACCGTCGACAGCCTCTCGGTCGACGTCGGCAGCGACGTCACCGCGGGCCACCCCGCGCTCAAGCACCCGGTGGACGGCCGCCCGGCGAGGCTCGAAGATCCGCGCCCGGAAGGCTGCCAGCAGCTCGGGGTCGCGGCGCAGCTCCGCGAGGAGCGAGCCGAGGATTGCTGCCCCGCCCGGTGACGCGAACACGCCGCCCGCCGCGGTGAGCAGCCGGCCGACGGCATCGCGGCTGTCGTCCGGGAGCGAAGGCTCGGGACCCGGTGCCATGTGCGAGATGGCGTCCACCACGAGATCGGCCTTCGAGGCGTACCGGCGGTACAGGGCGGGTCGGCCGACACCCGCCGCCTCGGCGACCGCGGCGATCGACATCCGCTGGTAGCCGTGCTCGTCAAGGAGGCGGAGGGTCGCACCCAGGATGGCCTCGTCGATCCGGGCGTCCCGGGGCCGGCCGCGGGACTCGGGCGTCGCGGCCGCACCTGCGCTCATTGGGTGTCCGTGGGCGCCAGCGTGACGAGGACGAGGTGTGCCTTGGTGGTCGCGGTCGCCTTCGTCTCGGGCCCGACACGTCCCTCGTCGTCGATCTCAAGGCCAAAGCCGCGGAGCATGCCCGGACCGCGGCGGGCGACCTGGAAGGCGACGACCTCGTCGTAGCGCGGGTCGTCGGGCATCACGATCTCGACCAGCCCCGTCCGCCAGCCCTCCGGCAGGCGCAGCTCCGCCTCGGCTCCGCCCACGAAGTTGGGCCACCAGCGGTAGGTGGGCGAGGTGACCATGACGACGCGGTCACCGTCGCGGACGTAGCCGACCGGGGTGGTGATCGTCCGACCCGACTTCCGGCCGCGGTACCGCAGGAGCAGGAGGTTCTTGCCCATCGGCCCCGCGAACCGTGAGTCGAGCAGGTGCCGCATGAGCGGGTTCCCCGCGCCGATGACGGTCCGCATGAGTTTGAACTGGCGCGTCTCGGTGAATGCCTTGCCCGACTCCGCCACGTGTGGTCTTCTCCTGCATCTGATTACGATGCAGGAGCGTATCACAATGCGGTCGGGCGCCTGGGGCCGAATCGGCCAACTAGAAGCCGCGGAACGCCGCCCCTCTCCTGCCGTGCTGCCCCGTCAAGCGCGCGCTCGACGAGCCGCAGGTGCCCCCGAACGTGGTCGCGCACGATATCGAGGTGCTCATCAGGGAGGTACGCCCGCGAGCCCACGCGGTAGGGGATCGGACCGAGCGACGGCTGAAGGATGCGACTCCGGATCACGGCCTGCGACGCGCGCAGCTCGGCCACGACGCGGTTGAAGGGGAGCGGCCGTGCTTCGGCGACGCCGCGCTCGTTGAGGTCCGCGAGCCGGCCGCGAAGCGGACGCGGCTGCTGGCCGCCGACCAGGTCGTCGACGTTGCGGGCGAAGCTCGCCTGCCAGAACCCGATGTGGCCGACGACGTCGTGCACGTTCCACTCCCCATCGACCAACTGGGTGGGCGAGGGTGCCCGTTCAACGACGGCGAGGAACTCCTCCAGGATTGCATCGAGCTGTGCGAGGTGTTCCGCGCGGGTGGGGTCTTCGTGCATCCTCCCATTGTGTCCCTCCGGTCTCGCTGCGCTGGCGGTTTCGGCGGCGGCACGTCAACACGGGCTGTCAGCAACTCCAGAACTGCGGCCTACTCCTCCGGCTTCGCTGTGCGTGCCGGCTCCGGCAGCTGCTCCGTCAGGATCCACACGAGCGGCGCCGTCATCGCCACACCGACCTTGGACCGCGCGTGCGCCAGGTGGTGCTTGGCGGCCGAGCGGGACAGGCCGAGGCGGTGCGCCCAGTCCGCCCGCCTCGCCCCCGCGGACCAGTTCCGGCTCAGCCGGCCAGCAGGCCGCGGGCCAGGTCCACAGCGGACCCGGCGTCGGGGGCGTAGCCATCGGCGCCGATCTGGGCGGCATACTCGGGGGTGACCGGAGCCCCGCCGATGACCACCCTGGTCGAGAGCCCGGCGGCCCGCACGGCCTCCACCACGGCGCGCATGTTGGGCATGGTCGTGGTCAGGAGCGCGGACACGCCGATCAGGTGCGCATCGTGCTCGCGGGCGGCCTCGACAAATGCGGCCGGGGCCACGTTGACCCCAAGATCGATGACCTCGATCCCGCCGCCCTTCCACATCATGCCCACGAGGTTCTTGCCGATGTCGTGGAGGTCGCCCTCGACCGTGCCCACCACCGCGCGGAACTCGGGCACCACGCCCGCGGCCGCGAGCACGGGCTCCAGGATCTCGGTGCCTGCCTTCATCGCCCGGGCGGCGATCAGCATCTCGGGCACGTACAGCTCGCCCTCCTGGAACTTGCGGCCCACCACGTCCATGGCAGCGGTCATGGCGTCGAGCACCGTCTTGGGGTCCACGCCTTCGTCGAGGGCGGCCTGGGTCAGAGCCGCGGCATCCTTGCGGTTGCCTTCCTCGACGGCGGCGGTGAGGGCGGCCAGGTTGGCCATGGGCTGTCTCCTCATGTGATCGCTGGTCATGCGGGCGCCGCAGCACGCGCGACGCGGTACATCGCCTCGACGTTCTCGAGCTTGGCGTTCAGGGGCACCTCGCAGCCGGAGCCGAGGATGAAGCCGCCCTCATGGCCCACCTCGCGGATGAGGCGCTCGCACTCGGCCTCGACCTCGGCGGCCTCGCCGAACGCCAGCAGGGTCGGCGAGACGTTGCCGCGGATGGACATCCAGTCGCCCAGGATCTCCTTGGCCCGGTAGATGTCGGTGTCCTGGTCGAGCTCGAGGATGCACTTGCCCTGCGGCATCTCCCGGAAGTACCCGAGCAGCGGCGTCCAGTTGGCATCGCAATGGAGCGCGGGCGTGATGCCCTTGGCGACGAAGGCCTCGACCATCTGGACCAGGTGCTTGAGCGCCCGCTCCTCGAACATCCTGGGCGAGATGAAGGTGGTGCTGCAGCGCATCGGGTAGATCTCCACCCGCTTGCCCCGACTCATCATCAGCGGCTGGAGTATGGTCGCGATGATCGGCTCGACGCTGGCATCGCACGCCTTGGCGATCAGGTCCGGGATGTCATACAGGTCCTCGGAGAACTTGGCGAAGGTGCGGGCCAGGCTGAAGAAGTCGAACGGCGGGTAGCCGGCGGCATAGAACGCGGGCACGATGCCCCGCTTCTCGAGCCGTCTCGCGTTGCCCCGGATCCGCCAGCCGAGCTGGATGAAGTGGGCCGTCGTGCGGACACGGGAGAGTCGACCGGGCCGGAGCTGGGGCTGCACCCGGACCATGTAGTCCATGAACCACCGGCTGTAGCCCTGCTGGACCAGGAGCTCGTAGTCGTCGGTGGTCATCACCTCCTCCTCGAGCATCTGGAACATCTCGTCGTCGCCGAGCTCGCGCCCCGGGAGCCTGTGCTTGAGACCCTCGGAGAACGCGACGTCCGTGGGCCACAGGGCGAAACTCATGTCGAACGGGATGCGGTCCGCGGCCCGATCGACCGCGTCCCGCCACCCGCCGACGCTGCCGAAGATGTCGGCCTGCTTCACGCCCGCGAGCTTCGCCGTGTAGTGGATGAGCAGCGGGGCGACGGGGGTCTCGCCCGGTGCCGCCGGCTTGAGGGCTACGGCCCGGTCGATCCGCTCCTGTGAGTCCACGCCCGCGACTCCTTCCCTGCCCGATTCCTGCCCGAATGGGTGATCCCGCTAAGTCACTCGGATGGACTTAGCACGGACCGCCGTATAGTTGCCACATGCCTGCCACGGTCGTCAAGCCCCATGTGACCCATGTCAGGGACCTGCTCGCGACGGATGACCGGCGCGTGCGCCGACGTGCGATTGGGCGGCCGCTGATCTTCGCGACCGCAATCGAGCTCATCGACGAACAGGGGATCAGGGCGTGCACGATGCAGGCCCTGGCGACGCGGCTCGGCGTGACGCCGCGTGCCCTGTACCGGCATGTTGCCGACAAGGACAACCTGCTTCGCGGAGTCGCCCAGGTGGTGCTCTCCGAGATGGCGCTGCCCGATGGTGACTGGCCCCCGCGAGCGCGACTCCGCCACGCCGGCTTCGAGCTCCGCCGTGTGCTGCGCGCCCACCCGCACGCAGCCGCCCTGTGCTTTGCCCACCGCTCGTCGGTGTTCCCGGCCGTCATCCCCGTGACGGACGCGATCATCGCCGCGCTCCGCGATGTCGGCCTGCCGGACGAGACCGGGATCCGGTTCGCTCATGCGCTGGCCAACTACACGCTCGGCTACTCGATGGCGGAGACCGACTACGACCTCCATCCCAACGACGGGGCCGTCGCGGACCCGCTGGGCGGCATCACGCCGGAACTCGTCCCGCGAGTCGCCGCCAACACGGCGTTCCTCCTGCGCTTTGCGAACGATGGCCTCCACGCCAGCGACGAGCAATTCGCATTCGGGCTCGACCTGATGCTTGACGGGCTTGAACTCCGGTCCCAGCCGGCGGCCTCCGTCACCTCTTGATGCAGGACACTCGTGTGCTCCGAAGCGCACGATCGTCGACGCCCGCACCGCTGGACGTCCAACGCTCAGGGTCGCGGCCCTGCCCGCACGGGGCCGCCAGCTCCCAGAGCAGGTGCGCCGTCGGTTGCCCACGCTCCGACGGGTCCCCGATCGGGAAGCGCATGCGCTTCCGTCCGCAGCGGCGGGGACCTTGCCCCCAGCGCTCGGCCCGAGCCGTCACGCGGATGCTGACGGAGCCACGGCGTTCACGACCGACGGCCCCATACCGCTGACCGCGCCAATCCGCGCGTGCAGGAGCGTCGCCGGCGTGACGAGGAAGTTGACCCCAACGGTCGCGCACAGACAGGTGCCGGCTCGTCGCGGGTCGAACTGAACACCGCGGCGGGCGCGATGGTCCGCGCGATCGCCATGGCCATGCTCGAACCACCCCCGCCGCCCAAGCCTCGTGTCATCGGGAGCTTCCGGTGACCGCGGCGCCCGCGGTCGGCAGGCCGGACCTACGACTTGCACCGCGTCCTGGCCGCCCTGACCCAGCTACAGCCTGTGACCGAGTGGCTCGCCGTTGTCCCTGTGGGCCCGGTCGAGCACCAGCTACCGCGAGAGGCTGCGGCGTTCCCTGTAGCCCCCCAGATGAATCTCCTGGAGATTGAATAGGTTGTGACTAGGAGTTGCCGGGGAAGACGAGGCTCAGCGGCCCCTTCGGGGCGCGTACGTATTCGTGTACATCCAATCGAGAGCTCGGTCCCACAGCTGGATCGCGCTCGGGATCTCGACCGACGGTGGCCGGGGGTGACAGCGGCCATGGGAATCTGGACGCAGGCGGACAGGAAGCTGGACGCCGGCGGCCACGAGATCTGAACGCCGCCGGCCACGCGATCTGGACAGCCCGCCCCACGGTCCCCTCACGGACACCGTGAACATCAAGCGTCCCTCCCCACGCACGCTGGGGGTTGCTGAGACAACCCAGGGTGAGCAGAGGAGGGACGTGGTGAAGCATGCCGGAGACGTGGTGGAGATCCTCGAGGCGTTCGACCTGACGGGCAGCCTGCGCGAGGCGGCACGCCTCACCGGCTGCTCGCCGATGACGGTTGCCCGCTATGTCCGACTGCGCGAGCGAGGCCAGGTCGCCCCTGACCCGGTGCGTCGTGACCAGATCGTCGATCCGTACCTCGCCAAGCTCGAGGAGTGGGTCGAGCGCAGCCATGGCCGGGTCCGCGCCGACATCGCCCACGAGAAGCTGCTCGCGCTCGGCTTCGACGGCTCCGAGCGGACCACCCGACGGGCAGTCGCCGACATCAAGCACGCGTATGCGGCGGGCCACCGGCGCGTCTTCCGACCCTGGATCCCCGAGCCCGGCATGTGGTTCCAGTTCGACTGGGGCAAGGGTCCCGTGATCGCCGGCCGCGACACGCTGCTGTGGTGCGCCTGGCTCGCCTGGAGCCGGTACCGGGTGATCATCCCGACCTGGGACCGGACGCTGCCGACCGTGATCGCCTGTCTCGACGAGACCCTCCGCCGGTTCGGCGGTGCCCCCACGTACGCCCTCACCGACAACGAGCGGACGGTCACGGTCGACCGGGTGGCCGGGATCGCGGTGAAGCACCCGATCCTCGTCGCCGCCGCCCGCCACTACGGGCTCGTCATCCACGCCTGCGTGCCGGCCGACCCGGCGTCCAAGGGCGGCTCGGAGAGCACGGTCAAGATCGCCAAGGCCGATCTGGTCCCGACCGACGCGAACCTGCTCGAGGCCTACCCCTCGTTCACGGCCCTCCGGGTCGCCTGCGCCGCGTTCTGCACGCAAGTCAACGAGCGCCCCCATCGCGAGACCCGGCGGCCACCCCTCGAGCTGCTCGCCGACGA
The DNA here is from genome assembly GCA_963713975.1 of uncultured Chloroflexia bacterium. Taxonomy (GTDB): domain Bacteria; phylum Chloroflexota; class Limnocylindria; order Limnocylindrales; family CSP1-4; genus CAIXZV01. The sequence continues at coordinate 1,271,983 of OY970218.1, read as the reverse complement.
GCGCCGGCGGCTCCACCCCGTCCCCGTCGAGCCGTACACGGTCGCCTTCGGGCTGACCCGGGTCGTCGACGACGAGTCGACGGTCCGCCACGGCTCCGCCCGCTACTCGGTGCCGCACAAGCTCGTCGGCGAGCGGGTCTGGGTGCGGGTCGACGGCGACGAGCTCGTCGTCGTCCACCAGGGACCGCCGGGAGCCCGCGAGGTCGCCCGCCACCCGCTCACGACGCCCGGCAACCCCCGGATCGATCCGGCCCACTATCCCGAGCGCACGACCGATCCGCTCAACCCGCGGCCGCGGGCCGTGAGCCCCGAGGAGACCGCGTTCCTCGGGCTCGGCGAGGGTGCCGAGCGCTGGCTGATCCTCGCCGCCGCCTCGGGCACCGAGCGGATCCGGACCAAGATGCGCCGGGCGACCGAGCTTGCCGCCCTCGTCGGTGCCGTCCCGGTCGACGAGGCCCTGGCCCTCGCGGCCGAGGCGGGCCGCTTCGCCGAGGGCGACCTCGAGTCGATCCTCGACCACCGCCGGCTCATGGGCGACCGGGCGGGCGAGCGCCTCGGATCGGGTGACGCCGATGACACGCTCCAACCGGGCACGGGCGCTTGGGAGGACCTGGGCCGGTGACCGGCGGCCCGTCGCACGATGCCTACGAGACCCGCAGCCGGCTCCAGGGCGCCGAGGCCGCCGACGAGTTCGCCCAATGGCGCGAGCTGCCACCCCGCCTGCAGCCGGTCGCGCCACCGCCGCTGCCGCCCGATATCGCACGGCTGCTCCACAGGCTCCGCCTGCGCTACGTCCGGCTGGCGGGACCCGCGGTCCTGGCCCGGGCGCGCGACGAGGGCTGGGACCATGCCCGGGTGCTCAAGGTCCTGCTCGCGGAGGAGGCGGCCGGCCGCGACCGGTCGACCCGGGAGCTCCACCGCAAGGCAGCGAGGCTGCCCTCGGGCAAGACGTTCGATGCCTGGGATCCTGCGGCCTCGGCGATCCCGGGCGACGCCCAATGGGCGCTCCGGAGCCTCGACTGGATCGGGCGCGCCGAAAACCTCGTCCTGGTCGGACCGTCAGGGACCGGCAAGAGCCACTTCGCCGAGGCGATCGCCCATGCCGCGATCGACCGCGACCTGCGGGTCAGCTGGTTCAGCCTCGAGACCCTGACCGCCACCATCGCCCGGTCGCGGATCGACGCCACCACCGGCAAGGTCGTCGAGCGGATCGTGCGCTCGGAGCTGGTCGTGATCGATGACATCGGCCTCCTGCCCGCCGGGGCGGACGAGGCCGAGGCCCTCTACCGTCTCGTCGACGCGGCGTACGAGAAGCGCTCGCTGATCCTGACCTCGAACCTCCACCCGGCCCGCTTCGACACCATCTTCCCCAAGGGCCTGGCCACCGCAGCGGTCGACCGGCTGCTCCACCACGCCCACGTCATCGTCACCGAGGGCCGGTCACATCGCCTCGCCGAGGCGCTCGACGGGCGCGGGGTCCAGGCCCTGTCCGCGGGCGAGGGCGGCTGACGCCCGCTGGACGCAGCGCGACTCCACTCAGCGTCACCGAGGGAGAGAGAACGGACGGTGTCCAGTTCTCATGGCCGCCAGCGTCCAGCTCCGGCGTCCGCCAGCGTCCAGATCTCGTGACCGTCTCCGTCCAGATTCACCTGTCCCTTGACAGGGGGCAGGAGGTGAGGAAGATTGCGCGCGCTTCCGCGCCGTGCCTCTGCGGGATGTCTCTCCGGCGCCGTCGGCGCGTTGGTACTTCCGCGCCCTTTCCGCCTCGTCCGTGGTCCGCGACTATGAGCACGTGGAACCAGGACTCGACGCTCGAGTGATCACGGTCGTGGACGACCTCATGCGACCGGTCGTCGTCGAGTGCGTCGAGTGCGGTGCGCCGATCGAGCTCACGGGCCGGGCCAAGCTCTACTGCTCGCCCGCGTGCCGCCAGACGGTCAAGCTGATTCGCTATGCGCGCGCCACCATCGCCGACGGCCGCTGGCTAGCGGATCCGAGGATCGAGGATGCCTGGCGGAGGAGGCTCGCCCACATCCTCGCCGGCGGCTACCACGAGACCCAGCGCCGGGGCCTGCAACGATCCGGGAACAGGTCTTCAGCCGGGACGAGCACAGGTGCGTGATCTGCGGAGATCCCGCGCCCGAAATCGACCACATCGCAGGAGATTCCACTGCGATGGAGAACCTGCGCAGCACCTGCGGGCGCGTCCAACTTCAGCATGGCCGAGGAGCACAATGGGCCGGCGTCAGGAGCGGACGCCGAGCGCGGCGGGCTGATCATGGATCGCATGTTCGCGCCTGTGCCTGTACATCTGCGCGACGATCCCCAGGCTGGATCAGCTCAGGCGGACGCCATCCTGGCGGATCGACGGCGGCAACTTGCCGAGCACGTCGCGGCCGTTGCTTCATCAAGCGTCTTCGACGCGACGACCAGTTCCGAGCGAAGGTGCTCGCTGGATCGATCTCGAGGCAGAGCGGCCGCCGGCGGCCCTACTCTGGAGCCCATGGTGGCTCGCACCGTCGATAGGAGGTGGGCGTGATTCCAGGGGCACCGAAGCGGCGGATCCTGGTCGTTGTCAAGACGTATCCCAACCCCAGCCAGTCGTACGTCGAGACCGTCTGCTGCGCTGGCGTCGACCTCGACTCCCGGTCGTGGGTGCGGATGTACCCGGTCACATTCCGCCGGCTCGCGGACAAGAGGTTCGCGAAGTACCAGGTCATCACCTGTGTCGTCGGCCGACCCCGCGGCGACAACCGCCCGGAGAGCCTCCATGTCGACCAAGACACGATCGCACTCCTCGACGGGCCGATGCCCGCTGGCGACCGCGGCTGGCGAAGGCGGATGGCCCTGCTGCCGCCCCCGGCACGCTCGCTCGAGGCGATCCAGGAAGCGCAGCGCCGAGACGGGACCAGCCTCGGCATGTTCCGGCCAAAGGAGATCACGCGTCTCGTGAAGCGGAAGGCGAAGCCGTGGAGTGAGCGCCAGCGCGCGGCGCTGCTCCAGCAACGCCTTGGCCTGGGCGAGACCGAGCTGGCCGAGCTCGCCGACCTCGAGCAGATCCCGTGGTCGTTCGCCTACGAGTTCACCTGCAACGACGACCGCTGTCGTGGCCACGAGATCGGGATCCTCGACTGGGAGATCGGCGAGTCGTACCGCCGGTGGGTGCGCGAGTACGGTGACCGCTGGGAGGAGAAGCTTCGCGAGCGGTACGAGATCGAGCTACCGGCCCGCGACCTGCACTTCGTGGTTGGCAACCTCGCCAAGCGGCGCCGCACGTTCGAGATCATCGGCCTCGTCCGGCCGCCCCGGCCGAAGGTGATGGACGGCGGCTTCGTCCAGGAGTCCCTGGATCTCATGGGCGAGCAGCGACCGGTGGCAGGCTTCGGGGTCGGCCTCGAAGCAGAGCAGGCAGACGCGCTCGGTCTCGATCAGGGGCACCAGGTCATGGAGCTCTTCCCGGGCGAGGAGTAGGCGCTCGCGGTAGCCGTCAGCGAACCTGACCCAGTCGTCCGTCGCCAGAGCCCGCAGCGCCTTCGGCGCACCGAGCGCTCGGATGGAGCGGTACTCAATGCCAGCCTCGGCGAGCGCCGCCTGGAGCATCTTGGGTCGGAACTCGGCCCGCCGGCTCATCGGCGTCTCGCGGGTGTCCACGAGCACCGAGACGTCCGCGGCCGCGAGCGCGTCGATCAGGTGTTCTAGGGACGAGCCCTGGTAGCCGATCGTGAACATGGTCGCCGCTGTCATGGCGGGAGTGTCAGCTGCGCCTGAGTGGGTGCGCGTCTAGTCCCGGGCGTTGGACTCCGCCCAGGCAGCCTCGATGACTGGCAGGTCGACCTCCTGGAGGAGGTAGCGGAGGCCGTCGGGGCCGGATCGCACATAGACGCCCTGACCACAGCTCCAGCACTTCGAGCCGCAGAGATGGTTCGGCCGGGGAGCGCCGCATGGCGCATCCCCGGCAGGCTATTGCACCTGTTGACTCCACATTCCCCTACTGCGCGCCGTCCTGGACGCGGAGCCAGCTGCGGCTACGCGCCGCGTTATGGACCACGTCGAGGTAGACCTCGCTGTAGGGGACGCTGCCCTGCTCGGTGACCGCCCAGAGGCAGTTGAGCATCGCGCTTGCGACCATCAGATTGGTCACGACGAGCTGGGGCCGAATGGGCGCGAGGGCCGCACAGCCGGTACCCGGCATGACGTCTGCACCTGCCGCCTGGCCGATCTCCGGGTGGATCTCGACCAGGTGGCCATCGACGCTGTACCCGTCGCGGCGACGGACGAGCTGGACGTTGCCGTCCGTCTCGTCGTTGCCACCGCTGATGAGCGTCACGTCCGAAAGAGCGGCGATGTGCCGGTCGACGAGCGCCCGCGTCGGGTGGTTGTCGACCGCGAGGAGACAGACGTCCCCTTCGCGGACGACGAGCCCGACGTTGTCGGCGCTCACGTACCCGGCGATCGCCTGGACCGCAAGCCCACCCCCGCGGAACACCTGGGCCAAGGCCTCGGCCTTGTTCGTGCCCAGGGCGTCATCGGGGAAGAGTTGCCGCGACCGGTTCGAGATCTCGTAGGCGTCACCGTCGACGAGGACCAGGAGCGGGCGCGGCTCCGGGCGGAATGAGAGGTATCGGACGAGCGAGGGTGCGAGCTGGCTCCCGATGCCGCCGAGGCCGATGAGCACGACCCGGTCAGGCATCGGCGCCACCCACCTTCCGACCCGACCCGGAGACCGGGGCGAGCGAGAAGCTGAGGTGGAGCCCAAGCTGTGAGGCCAGGCCATCCGCCCGGGCGAGCGCCACGTCGAGATCGACGCGGCTGACCCGGTGGGCCCCTCGATGAGGGAGCGGCACCGGAGCGCCGGTGGACGAGGGTCGGTGGCCCTTGTCCTTCGACGGCCGCGGCGGCGGCAGGAGTGTCACTCGCTGACACCACTCCTCCGGCGGCTCGACGAGCCTCCGGGGCCGTTCCAGGACATCGGCCACTGGAATACGGAAGCGGCGTCCGTCGACGGCGATGGCCGCCGAATAGGACGGACGCCGATCGAAGCGCCCGACGACGATGTGCAGCCCGTCGAACTCCGCCTCGTCGTCTTCGTCGATCGCACTCGCCGGGGCGCCGAAGGCACCGTGAGAGTGGATCGACCCGACGACGCGGGATCCGGCCGGCAGTCTCGCCGCGTCGAGCGTGTGGCTCACCGAGGCGGGGCTCACCTTCTGGTCCGGGACGAACAGCTCGAAGCCCTCGCCCGCCCAGAGCAGGAGGACGAGCGCCTCGGTCCGCTGCGCCCGGTAGATGGAGCGGAAGAAGCCGACGACGCGGGCCATCTGGTCCGCTGAGATCCTCGGCAGCGCGTACTCGACGTACTCCGTCGCAGGGGGCAGATGCTCGGCCCCATTGACCCTCGTCTGGCTCACACCGAGCAGGCTCCGCTTGCGCAGATACAGCCCGTCATGGGCGACGAGGAAGGCCGGCAGCGAGGTGTCGGCCGCCGCCGGTGAGCCCGCAGGAAGGATCGGGAACATGTCAGTCCCCCTCCCGCTCGGCCACCGGCAGGCGGTAGACGAGGTGCTCGAGTTCGCGGGACCGCGATCGCTCGCGGGTCAGCTCCTCGCGCAGGACTCGTCCGGATGCCTTGAGGATCGCCACCGCGATCGCCAGGGCCGACGCTTCGAGCCCGACGAGCGGGTTCTCAGGATCGGCGACCCTGAGATGCGGCGCCAGCAGGCTCCCGAGATCGCTCGGTCGGGCGACCGGCAGTCCCCGGATGGTGTCAGGCAGCGAGGTCATCTGCCTCACCTCCCTCGACCACCGGGTCTGGCGTCCGGACGTCGGTCTCGGGCGCCTCGCTGGGGATCGGCGTGACCGCCGGCAGGTCCGTGGGAGCCACGCCGGCCATCTGCGCTGTGACCTGGCGGAGGGTCCGCCAATAGGGGTCGTAGGCCATCGAGAGGGCCGCGAGGGGATCCCGTCGCGAACGAGCCGCCCAGGCCCGGAAGCCACCGGGGAACGAGAGCGGATGGCGTCGCAGGTCCTGATTGAAGCGACTCGCCCAGAACGCACCGACGAGGGCGTCCACGCGTTCGCCAACGGTGGCGCCGCTGACCCTGACCGAGCCGAGACAGACGGTCCCATCGTCGTCCGTGTTCGGCAGGGTCGAGCAGCACAGCCCATCGTCGATCGAGCGCAGGGGCGCCGGTCGGAAGTAGGTCGCGAGGCCCTCGATCTGCTCGCCATAGGTCGAGACCACGAACACGACGTACGGCAGGGCGATCCGATACGTGATCGGCTCGCCCGCCGGTCGCCGGCTCGTCTGGTACTCGATCGTCCGCCGCATCGGGGCCTGCTCGGTGACGAAGACCGTACGGCCCGTCGACCCGGCACGGAACCAGAAGCGGCAGCCGGTTGGCAGCCTCGGGCTCAGCTGAACTTGGTTGGTGGTGAGCTCGGCCAGGAGATCCGGAAGCGCGACCTCACGGTCGATGACCTCGCTGATCAGGCTCACCAGATCGCCTTCGATGCGCAGGTACGTGCGCGACTGCATGTTGCGTGAGCTCCTTTCTGAGGCGTTTCGGTGACCCAAAGGGCCCCGGGCCCGGCACGCCGCTTGGGCGTCGCCGGACCCAGGAGTCCCTGCAGGTGTGGCCGAAGCCCGCGTGTCAGACCGCCTGGCCCTTCACGCCGGCTGCCTTCTGGAATTCGATCTCGTCGCCCGGGCGCACGACGTACTCGTCGTCGGTCCGGGATCCGTTGACCGTGATGACCGCGTCGCGCGGGATATTGAAGACCTGTTCGAGGGCCTTCCAGATCCCGTGGACCGTCTTGCCGGCCAGGTCGAGTTCGAGCTCGTTGACGCCGTACACGACCCTCGTCGTCTCGGCGTCTTGCATCGTCTGCACGGTGAAACCTCCATGTGGAACGAACGCCGCATGACAAGCGGACCGGGGCAGACGAAGGCAGGCGCGGCGTCCTGCCGTCTTGATGCGATCGGCGAGGATCGGCCCCTGTCCTTTGGTGCGCAACAGTTGCGAACACCGGCGGGCGCGCAGGCCGCCGACGTCATCGAACCCCTTCGGGGCATCACCTCCATTCCGGCGCGGATGTCGTCCGCCACCCGAACGTGAGAGAGAGTCCCGACCAGGAACGACGAGCCGTCGACGAGCAACGCCCGAACGAACCGAAACCGGTCGTGCCGCGCCCAACGAGGACGGAACACGACCGAGTTGCGGATCGTCGAGGAGAATTCCTCGCGACGACCGACCCCCGGTCGGACTCCGCCCACGCCCTGGTGGCGGGCACGCCTCGCGCGATCGCACGCATCGAAGAGCGCGCGATTGGCAGCGCTATGTGGTTGGTAAGGTGCTTCAGTCGCCGCAGATCCCAGAGGATCCCGACGCCGGCGCTGGCCTGGTCACGGCAACCGCCGTGGGAGCTCGTGCCGGGGAGCCCGCTGCCCGTTCGACCATCGAACGTGGCGGGCGACTGAAGCACTCAGGTACGCATCCACTGGCCTCAGTCGCCCAAGGGCACGATGCGCTCGGTCTGCAGCATGGTCAATGCTATATGTGTACGTGTTTGTGTACCCTTGCAGAGTCCCGATGGACGAGGGGCACCTTTGGCCAACGAGCCTCACCGGGTCACCCTGGGTGTACGAGTTGAACGCCCCCTGCCCGAGCCCGCGCTGACCCACCCTCGCTGGATTGACGATGCGCCGCAACGGACAAGTAGGTCCTGATCGGATACCTCTGGATCATTGTCAAAGCACTCGCGTGCGTCGGCACTACTGGCATGCTGTTCGCGGTCGTCAAGCAGCCAATGGCCGTCCTTGCCACGGCTGCGCTGATCTCTGGCACCCGCGTTCGCCCTTGGTGGCCCGTACGGCATCATGTTCCAAATGGATGGGATGGACGCGGACTCGCGCAAGTCGAATCGCGGATCCCGGCCGTCTCCGTTCCGCGGCCACTACCGGCTGGGTACGCGACATGTCCCGCCGATGCTCAATCTGCCGATCCCGCCCACCTTGCGGCCATTCCGGAAGGTTGCCTTTCCGGACTTCCTGTGGCTCCTGACCATGCTTCGCCTCCGGCCCCTCGCCCGCGGCGCTACGACGCAGGCGCTGGATGCAGGGCAAGCCGCCTTCCATAGGGCCCACGAACGCGGTGCGCTTGGCGGCGACCGCGAGCCGGTCTTCCACGGCCTTCTGACCGACTGGGAGCGTGTCCCGGACCGGGAGCGCAACGAGTTGGTGGACGAGTTCAGGCGGCTTGGCATCTATGACGCCATCTCGCCCGAGCCGCTCGCCCACGTCCTGGCCGCGTACGACGACGCGCCGGGTCGATGGCTCGCCCAACCCCACTTCGACGCCGGACTCGTGCCGGACCTGGTCGAAGCAGAGGAACACCTCTGGGAAACGATGCGCCTCGGCGGCGACTCGCACCAGGAACTCGCGACCGACGCCATCTACCTTTGGCTCCGCGGCATGGTCATGACGCAGCGGATCTCCTTCCACCCTGACGACCCCGGCTTCAAGGCGCTTCGCAACTACGAGAACCCTGTGAGCGAAGGTGAGCGGAAGCTCGCCGAGACGACACTCCGGGCGTCGTTCCTCTCCTTCCAGGCCGCAGAACTCGAGGGCTCACTAGCGGGCGGCGCGTGGTGCGAGCGGTTCTGGCGCGCCAACGGGCGCCTGTTCCGCTGCCTCACTGTCCCGGCTGGCGAGGCTTCACCCCCTGATCAGGACCATCTCGCGCAGGGAGCTGCCCGTCTGTACCGGCTGCACTACCAATTCCTGCGGGCGGCGGCCGACATCGACCCGGACATCTGGAACCACGATCGCTACGACGTCCTCACGGGAGTGGTCTGGCGCGCTCTGAGGGTCGCAGCCCATCTCGTGTCACATCCGGCCCTCTGGTCCGAGGAGCACGGCTATCCGTCCGTCCGGTCGCTCTTCGAAGCTTACGTGCAGCTGAAGTGGATGTTGTCGGTGGAGAGCTCGCGGCCGGCGATCTGGGACGAGTTCAAGAATTTCGGTCGCGGGCGGACCAAGGCCTTGATGCTCCACACGGAGGAGGTTATCGGTCGGACCGAGGGGGAGCCGCACGCGATCCTCGAGCGGCTCCTGCCGAAGCTGCGCGCGGACGTGAATCGCGGCGTCTCCGAGGACTTCCAGGACATCAGCACCGCGGGCACCTTTGCCGCTGACAAGGGACTTCTTGACATGTCGCGTGAGGTTGGGCTGGAGGACATGTACCACTCGGTCATGATCCCGGCGGGCTCCGCGCTGCACGGCGACTGGGCGGCTCTGGGGGACTACGTCGTCGTGCGCTGTCGCCACCCGCTGCACGACCAGCACGCGATCCCGCGCACCGAGTACGCAGAGGAGTCGAGCGAGCAGTTCCCTTACCTCGCCGCGAGCTTCGCCCGCTGGAGCTTCGACGAGTATTGCAAGGCGATGGCCTACGAGCCCCTGTCCGACGAGCAGGCGGAGGCTGACTTGATCCGCGAGGCCTCGGTACATGGCACTGCGAGACCATGAGAGGCCAGCAAGAGCTGTAACCGATGTCCGGTCTTGAGAACGGTTGTCCGAGCCGGCCGTCCAGAGGGCATTCCGCCGGTCTCGAGGTTCCCGTCGAGCACATGGGCTCCCCTGCGTCATCGGAGCGCGTGGCTGAGGTCCTCACCGCCGCCTTGGCCCAGGAGCTCGATCCAGGCGTTCGACCCTACGGGCGCAGCGGACTCACGGGAGGCGGGATCCCGGGTGAGGCCACTGACCGGCACGGCTGACTCCACGCCGACGATGGGCACCGCCAGCGCGTCGAGTCCATCGGAGCGGACGTCGGCCAGCCGCACGACCCATGACCGGCCTTCGAGCGACGCCGGGCCATGCCAGGACCCCAGGCGGCGCAACCAGCGGGTGCGTTGCTCGCTCTGGACGACGAACAGCAGGTGCCAGCCGGCGCGCGTGGGCAGCCAACGGCCGTAGGCGGCAAGGCGGGCCCGGATGACCGGGGCGTGCTGGGTCCCCTCGTCCATCTCGAGGCACAGGACGGCGGAGCGTGCACCCACCTGCAGGGCGACGACGCTGTCGGGTCTGATCCCGGGACCCGGCAGGTCTGCGCTCATCCGCTCGGTGAGCCAGGCCTGGACCGCGCGAGGTGCGTCCGCCGGATCGGGAGCGGCGAGCGCGCACACGGCTTCGACGATGTCGAGGGTGTGGCGGAGGTACAAACTGCTGGCACGCGGCTCGCGAATGCCGAGGTGTGCTCGGGTCATCTGGCTTGTGCGGTATGCCAGGGTGGCGGTTCCTCGGCCGGAGCGGGGGTCGGTGGATCGTTCGAGCGCGCCTGTGCGCCAGAGCTCGAGGAGCCGGTCCTGGGCGGTTCGCTCGCGGCGGTAGATGAGGCGGGCAAGCTGTGAGGCGGTGGCGGCATCGGCGCGGATGAGGAGGCGCAGGGCGGCCTTGTCCGCGATCGGGAGGGCATCGAGGTCGACCCCGAGCGTGCGTGAGCCAGCGGCCGGCTGTCCACGGCGTCCGCTCACGTGAGGTCCCTTCGCCGTGACCCCGCGTCCCGAGCACGGAATCGGTGCGCCCATAGGGGCGTCTCGGCGCCCCATCTGGCGCCCCATCTGGCGCACCCGGTCAGCGGGCCGATCATGACTGGTGGCCGCGTTGCTGCTCGGACGGTGCGGCGCTTGCGACATCGGCCTTGCTGGGCACCGCGTCGTCGCCGCCGGCCCGCCGGAGGACCTCCGCGCGGACCCCATCGACCGGCCGCGCATCGCGCGCGTCGCTCCGTGCGACGATCGCCGCCGCGGTGGCAGGGTCAGACGGACCAGGTGCACTGACCGTTCCGCCGTACACACCCGGGCGCCCGTCGGGCCCGGGCATCCGGAGCAGCACCTCGAACCGGCGCATGCGGCTGAGCTCGTCGACCGACACCGGCGCCACCAGGCGCCCGAGGCCGCGCAGGTCGTCGGCGCCCGGGGCGAGGAGCGCGAGGCACGCGGCGTTGGTGAGGACCGTTTCGCGCAGCCGCTCCCCCAGGCCGCCCATCGACTGCGAGGCGATCGCCAGGGCCAGGCCGAACTTGCGACCCTCCACGGCGATCTTGCCCATCGCCCGCGTGTCGAACCGCTGGGCCTCGTCGACCACGAGCACGTGCTGGCGCCGCTGGTCGCGCGGGGTGCCCTGGCGCCCGGTGGCGTCGATCAGGTAGCGGCTGATCAGCATCGCGCCGAACAGGTTCGCGTTGTCGCCGCCCACGCCCGAGAGGTCGACGAGCAGGATCTCGCCCCGGTCCATGAGCGCCCGCGGCCGGATCGTCGAGACCCCCTGCCCCACCACGTTCCGGATCGAGGCATAGGTCACAAAGGCGCCGAGCTTGTTGAGGACCGCCTTGATCGAGCTGTCGCGCTCGCGCTCCTTGGGCCCCGGCCACTCGGTCCGCCAGAACGCGGCGACGAGCGGGTCGGTGACCTTGGCGACCAACGGCTCGCGGAAGGCGTCGTCGGTCAGGATGCGGGTGAGCTCGATGATCGTCCCGGGTTCAGGAGCAGCCAGCAGGGTCAGGAGCGCGTGCCGCAGGTAGTGCTGCATCTTGGGGCCGCAAAACCTCGGCCACAGGTCCTCGAACAGCTCGACGAACTCGCTCGTCACGAGCTGGGCCTCGTCGGGCGACGCGCGCTCGAGGAAGTTGAACCCGCGCGGGTGGTCGCGATCGGCCAGCCGCAGGACGTGGACCCTGGATGCCGCATTCTCGGGCAGCCGCTCGAGGATGTCGGTCGTCAGGTCGCCATGGGGATCGATGACCGTGGCCCCGATCGGCGATTCCGCCAGTGCGAGCACGAGGTTGAGCAAGAGCGTGCTCTTGCCCGATCCCGTCGAGCCGAACACCGCCAGATGACGGGCGAGGGCGTCGGCGGGCAGCACCAGCGCTCGACCGCGGCTCTCGCCGAGCACGAGCCCGAGGCCGTCGGGCGACGCCGGCGGCGCGGCCCCGAGCGGGCGCGCGCGAGTGAACCCGGCCTCGTCGAAGGACGCGTCGGGCAGGGACCACAGCTGGGCGAGCTCCCAGTCCGCGAGCCTCGCCGCGGGCGCTCCCCCGGCGCTGCCACGCCGGATCTGCCAGCGGATCGCCTGGCGGCCGTCGTCGAGCTCGGCGGTGACATGGACCAGCCGCCACAGCAGCGCCTCGGCGGCCGGGCCTGCGATCCCCGCGACCTCGAGGCGGAGGCCGACGTCGAACCCGACGACGCCACGGCGTCTGCGGGCCTGGGCCTCACGCTCTGCCGGCGAGGTCCGGACAGGAGACTGAGTCGTGGTCGCGGCGGTCGGCCGGAGCAGGATGGCGTCGACGATCGCGCGCCCGATGAGGGATCGAAGCGATCCGGGGCTCGCATCCTCCGGGGCGCCGAGGTCGCGCCGCCAGGCCTCGGGCGGCACGGGTCGTGCGACGCACCGCAGCCGCACCTCGGCACCGGCGGGGGCATGCTCGAGCGCCGCGGCGAGGGCACGGGGGATGCGGGCCTCGGGAGCCGCCACCTCCCGCAGCGGCCAGCCCCGGGGGCCGTCCAGCCGCCCGATCGCGGTCGCGGCCGGGGGTTGGTCGCGACCGTCGGTCGTCTCGATGGCCACCCCGGGATACAGGGCGCGCAGCTGCGCCATGGCGACGGCGGCGACCTGGCTGTTGGTCTCGATCTCGAAGGCCAGGGAGCCATCGCGCCAGACGAGCCGGAGCTCGATGCGCGGCCAGCCGACGCGCCAGGCATCGAAGCCGCGACGTGCTCGGGGGTGGAGCGCCCGGATGAGCTCGACCCCGAGCCCAGCGTCGGCGGCGGCCCGCGCCGGCAGCGCGACGACGAGCCTGACCGTCTCCCGCGCCGACACCCGGTCGTAGGCGCGCTGGCGCGCGACGGGCACGAGACGCAGGACGAGGACGAAGAGGAGCGCGAGCCCCACGAACGCCGCGGCGAGTGGCACGAGCGATGCGAGCGAGCCTGCGACCCACCCGAGATCGACGATCACGGGCGCACCGGGAGCATGGTGAGCGGATCGATCGGCTTCGCCCCGTGCCACAGCTCGAAGTGCAGGTGCGGCCCGGTCGTACGCCCGGTGAGCCCCACCGTTCCGAGCAGCTGGCCCGCAGCGACCTGGTCGCCCTTGCTGACCGCGAGCGCGGGCTCGAGGTGGCCGTACAGCGTCTCGACACCCGCGCCGTGGTCGATCATCACCACGACCGCGCCGTCCGCCACCCGTCCCGCGAGGATGACCCGCCCCGCCGCCATCGCGAGGACTGGCGTGCCTGTCGGTGCCGCGATGTCGAGCCCGTCGTGGAAGTGGGCGTAGCAGGTGCCCTCGTAGCAGAGGGGCGGCTCGCCCGTGAACTTCGTCGGGCCGAAGCGCTGGGAGATCCGCCCGTCGGCGGGCCACACCACCGAGGCGCCGTACCCGTAGCGGACGGCCCAGCCCATGACGAGGGGCGGGTACCAGTCGGCCGGGTTGTACCGGTACAGGGCGTGGTCCCAGCGCTTCGGCGCGCCGTTGGACTGCAGGTACGCTGCGGCCGCCGGGATCGCGTCGACCGGATCGCAGATGTCGGGGTCGGCGATGTGGGCGAGCTTGGCAGCGTGGGCGAAGGTCGCCGGCAGGAACTGCATCGGGCCCTGGGCGCCTGCAAAGTTCGGCGCGCACCCGTTGCGGTTGCGCCCGTGGTTGGTCTCGACCCGCCCGACCGCCGCCAGCACCTCCCAGTCGAGCTCGAAGCGGGCCGCCGCGTCCTGGTAGAGGGCGAGATACGCGGGCGGGATGGCGGCGGCATCGCCGGATCGGGCGGGCGAGGGAGCAGCCATCGCCGCCCAGCTGCCGGCGAGGGCGCCCGCGACACCCATGACCATGACGGCAACGAGGACCATGACCAGGCCGCCGCAGCCACAGCCCAGGGCGCAGCCCGCACCGCTGCCACTCCGCGCGGTCACCCGGTATCGGGTGGCGCGTACCTGTGTGGGTCTGCCAGCAGATCGGCTGGTCGCGTGGTGAGCATCGCGTACTCGCGGCGAGAGACCGAGGCCTCGAAGGCCACGTGGCTCCGCCCCACGAACAGCAGCCCCTCGCCCGGGCTGGCGTGGACGAGCGAGCGCCGCTCGGCGGGCGTCAGGTCGAAGTAGCGGGTGAGTGCGTCGGCGCCCTCGGGCGTCTGCCCCAGCAGGACCCGCAGGTCGGACTGCTTGACGATCGACTCGCCGAAGTCACTGCGCAGGAACTCGACGATGTCCTGGGTCGCGAGCTGGAGCCCCGCGTGGTAGTGGCGGGCCGAACGGGCCAGCTCCTCGATGAACTCGGCGCCCGCGGGCTGGCGCATCACCTTCCACGCCTCGTCGACGACGACGAGCTTGGGCGCAAGGTCGCGCCGCACGGCATCCCACAGCAGCCCCAGCGCGGCCAGCTGGGCGACCGAGCGCACCTCGGGGTCCGAGAGAGCGGCGAGGCCGATGACGAGCATTCGCCGGTCGAGCGGGAGCGCCGCACCGCCGGCGAACAGGTGCGCGAGCGACCCTGCCGCCCAGCGCTCGAGACGGTGCGCGAGCGGGGCACCGTCGGCGAACCCCGAGAGCCGCTCGACGAGGTGGGCGAGGGTCGGCGGCTCCCGATCGAGCGACGCCGGATCGGGGCCGATGCCTGCATCGTCATAGGTCGTGCGCAGGGCCCGGTCGAGGGCAGGACGCTCGTCGCGGGAGAGGCCACCGGCCATCGCGGCGGCGAGCCGCGTGAGGGCAGCGATCTTGGCGGTGAGCGCGCCATCGGTCGCGGGACCGGTGAACGCGAACGGGTTGAGGCCCACGCCGGGTGCGCCGAGATCGAGGTACGTGCCACCGAGCTCGTCCGCCAGCCGGCGGTAGTCGCCCAGCGGATCCACCGCGAGCACCCGGATCCCGCGGATGAGACAGCGGCTCATCTCGGCGCCCGTGAACATCGTCTTGCCGGTCCCGGTCTGGCCGAGCACGATCGCGTTGTGGCTCGCGTGGGCAAACCGGTCGAGCACGATCGGCGCGCCGCTGGTCTTGGTCCGCCCGTACAGGTGCCCCGTCGGCTCGTACAGATCCGACGCTGCGTGGAGGAGCGACGCGGCGAGCGAGCCTGAGTCGAGGTTGCGCTCGGCGAGCGGCCGCGGTGCCGGACCCGGCAGGGCCGCCCGCCAGGCGTCGGCGAGCCGGAACGTGGCGACCTCGAGCTCGAGCCCTGTGCCCCGGCCCTCGAGCCGCAGCGACTCGATCCGCTCGTTCATGCTCGCGCGGTCATCCGCCTCGAGGAGCAGGACCACATCGGCGAGGTAGATCCGGCCGCGGCCCGCCTGGACCGAACGCCTCGCAGCGGTCGCCGTGTCGCCCACCCGTTCGCGCTCCACGTCGCCGAGCTCGCCCCGCTCAGCGGCCAGCCGGTCGGCGGCCCGGACCTGGCGGAGCCTCGTCGTCATGAACGCCATCGCCTCGGCGCGCCCGAGCGGCCGGATGCGGATTGCGACCGGGCCAACCCCCTGGACTGCGAGGAGTTCGGTCAGCCAGCCGGGCTCGACCTCCGCCGGCCAGCGGCGGGTCGGCACGAGGGCCGTCAGCAGTCGCTCGCCAGTGATCACCGACGCGCCGATCCGGTGCTCGATCCCCGCCCGGCCGACGGTGGCCCACAACGCGCCGAGCTCCGCGGGTTCGACCTCGCGCGCGGTCACGCCCCGCTCCTCGGCCGTGCGGGCAAGGCTCGTCATCATCCGCCGCAGCTCGGGCTCGCTCGCCGCGTCGAGCAGCAGGTACGTCCGTCGCAGGGGCCGCCGGGGCGCGGCGGCGATCTCGCGGTACAGCGCGGCATACGCGGCGAACGCCCGTACGATCCGCTTGCCCTCAGCCCGCGCCTCCATCGCCGCCAGGTGGTCGTCCGGGCTCCGCTCGGCGGGGATCGAGACGAGCTGGAACGGTCGTGCGATCGTGTCGTAGAAGGCGGCGAGGGACTGGAGGGCCGCGTCCCGCTCCGCCTCGGCCATGAGCTCGAGATTGACCGGGCCGAGCTCGAACCCAGCGACATACCGGCCATCGATCCGGAATTGGCCATCCGTGACACCTGCAATCGGACCCTGCGGTGCCGGTGCTGGCGGCCGGACCTGAGGCCGCCGGATGGTCAGCCGGCTGGAGTCGGCGAGTGGTGCCGAGATGATGGTGCGCATACCCGCACTATCGGCCGCGGGTGGTCGCTGGACAAGCCAGATTGTGTACAGGTGATTTGGCCAAGCCGCGCGGAGCTGAGTCGACCACGTTACGGCCAGTCATGACACGTCCTCCGGCTGGTCACGACGTCCTCACGAGCCGGTGGGCCAGCATTACAAGGCTCGTCGGGACCAAAGCCGAGCCAGATCCTCGGCGAACGGTTCGCGCGCGGAGAGATCACTGCGCAGGAGTCCGAGCCGGCGAGGAAGGCCCTCAGACCCGACCGGTGACCGCAGGTCCACCCACAACTTGAGCCGATCTTGAGGCCGTCCAGCGGCCAGCCTGAGGCGCCCTCGTCATCGTTGGCGTCGAGCCCCACGCGGCCGGGCCCGGGGACGCGGGGCGGCCGTGGCATCGATCGTCGGCGGAGGTCGATCGGGCGTCCATCCAGTGGCCGTCAGGAGACCGTCAAGGTTCCGACAAGGCTGTGACTCGGCCGGACGATGGGCCGCGATAGAGAGCCGAGGCTCCGTCAGTCGGATCGTCGCCCCGGGGCGCTCGGGCGGACCGGGCGCGTCGCGAAAACCAGCTGCGCCCTTCGGCAATCAGGAGTCTGCTTGCGCCTGCAGCCCGGGGCTGCGCGATGACTCATACCGGCATGGCCGTTCCAGCAAGGCGGCAGCCCGCAGCCAGCGCCAGGATGAGGAGCAGGGGGACCCACTCGAGCGGTGCGCCCGCCGACTCCGGGATGCTCCCACCGACGAGCGCGACAACGCGAGCGTCTGCGTGACCCGAGAAGCTCACGCCAGGCGACGAGTCGAGCTTCACCAGGGCGGACGCCAGTTGTCGGCGAGTGGCCCCCGCCTCCAGGGCGAAGCGGTCGGCTGTGGTCTCAAGCGTGGCCAACCTCGACACCAGGCGCCGCCGAATCGGCGGAGCCAGCCGCACGATGCGGAACCAGGCCTCGACAAACGCGGCCCGCAACGGTGCGCGAGTGCGGGCGTGATGGCTCTCGTGCAGCAATACCGCGCGCAGCTCGTCGTCGGTCAGCACATCGATGGCACCAGTTGTCACGTACACCGTGGGTCGCAAGCTGCCGGCGGCGAACGCCTGGCGGCTGCGATCCTGGATTACCTGGCATGGCACCCCGGCGATGTCGTCGGCGCGGCTCCTGGCCGACGACCCCCGCGCGAGGGCCGTCGAGCCGAGCGCCAGCGCGATGGCCGTCGCGCCCCAGATACAGAGAACGAGCGCCCCGGCAGCCTCAATGGCGAAGAGCGGATCTGCCTGGCTGGCAAACGAGACCAGAAAGCATCCGCTTCCGGCGCCGAGCATCAACAGGATCGTGGCCCGGATCGACGTCACTCGTCGCCACCGGCCGCGAGATCGAGGAGGCGCTGGCGGAGCGCGGGGTCCAGGTCTGTCAGTCGGACGGCGAACTGCCGATAGGCGGTCGCTCCGAAGCGGGCAATGAGCTGATCGAGGGCATCCTCGCTGAGGCGTTCGATCAGGGCATCCTCATCGGCCACGGCGTGGTACACGAATTGTCGCCCGTGCTTCTCGCGAGCGAGCAGCCCGCGATCATGGAGTCGGCCCATGATGGTCATGATCGTGGTGTAGGCCGAGGTGTTGTCATGTTCCTCGGCGAGCGTTGTGGCGACGGACCCGACCGTCGCCTCGCCCTGCTCCCACACCACACGCATTACGGCAGCCCCGAGCGGTCCCAGGACATCCTCGACCGTCGACTTGCGGACCGGATCAATGCCTGTCATGTGATGACTCTACCCGGCATCAGCAAGCGCATCCTTGTTGATACGACACTGCTGTCGTAGAATGGCCGGGATCTCCTCCCGCAGGCGGGTGTCACCGCGTCCCCCCCCGTGGTGGCACCCGCCTTCGCCATCACGGCGCCTCATCGTCGAGCCCGCCCCGCGTCCAAGGTGTCGGCGCGGGGCGGGCCGCCCCCCGCCCCACACCATTCCCCACGCGACGCCGCCCAGGCGGGAGCAGCTACATGTCATCTCGAGTGCTCCTCTCGCTGAGTGCCGGCCGGCTGCTGAACCGCATCAGCTCCATCTCTGCGGGAGCACTCGGCCTGGCGTGGCACCTGGGAGCCGCGGTCGCTCGCGCTGCGACGCCCGAGCCGATCGGGGATCCTCGAAGCGTGGGGGAGGGCCCCGGGTTCGCGGGTGACCCGGGAATGGCGATCGTCATGGTCATCGCCATCGGCGCAGTTTCGGCAATCAGCACCGCGGTGTACGTGCGCGTGACTCGTGGACAGCAGAGGCCGGACGACGCAGACCGCCGGTCCTGACCGAGACATGCTCGTCGCCCCGCCCTACCGAAGAATCGCCTGGACCGCCGCCTCCATCTCGTTCTTCGCGAGGGCGCCGATCTTGATGTCCTTGATCAGGCCGTCGCGACCGATGAACACGTGCGTGGGCACGCCCATCAGCCGGTAGGCGCTCGCGATCTTGCCGCTCGCGTCGCTGATGATCGGGAAGGGGATGCCGACCCGCTGCGCATAGGTGCCGGTGTCGGATGCCGGCTCATTGATGAAGACGCCCAGGACACTGAGGCCTTCGGCGCTGTAGCGGTTGTAGGTCTCGACGAGCTCGGGCATCTCGACCCGGCAGTCGCTGCACCAGGAGCCGCCGAAGGTCAGCCACAAGGGCTTGCCCGCGTAGTCCGCGAGCGAGGCCGGCTTGCCGTCGTAGGTGAGCCCCGAGAAGGGCGTCGGCGGACGCCCGACCTCCGGCGCCGTGACACCCGTGTCGGGCGCGATCTCGACCTTGGTGAAGCCGTCGCCGGACCCGCCCATGGCGGACCAGGCGAGGACCGCGATCACGACGACGGCGATGGCCGCCACGACGATCGTCTGGAGGCGGCCTGCCGTCGAGCGCCCAGAACGGACGGTGTTCGTCACGAGGCCCATGCTTTCCTCCTTCTGGTAGGCCCGCACCACGCGAGTGCCGCGCGGACACCTTCGCGCGGGACTCGCGGGTGCGGGACGGCCGGCCCGGGGGACGCGCGGGCCGGCAGTAGATGGGACGCTCAGGCCGGCGGCAGGGGCGTGTCGGTGCTGTGCCCGCCACCGCCGAACGTGGCGTCGACCGCGGCCCGAATCTCGGCCATCGACTTGCCCTCGTCGAGGAGCTTGGCTGCGAGGTTGGACGTCTCGACGCAGATATCGCAGAAGGAGCCGTGCTCCTGGAAAGTGATCTCCCCGCTCTCGCGGCGGTCGAAGAAGCAGTCGAGATTGCTGCGGTGGCCGTCAGCGCCGCAGCCGCAGTTGCAGGGCATCCAGCCGATGACATCCGGTCGCGCCAGGGCGAACTTGTAGGCGGCCTGCCAGTCCTCGGGCAGCGCCCGCACGTACTCGGGCCGGCGGTCCCAGGCGGCGGCGATCTCAGCATCGGTCGGGATGACGACGTTGCCCGACGGGACGATGGCCTCGACCGCCGCGGCCCCATCGCCGGCGATGGTCGCGTCGCTGGGGGCCGTGCCCGAACAGGCAGCGGTCGTGCCACCAAGCAGCATGGTGAAGGCGAGGAGCGCCGGCGCCGTGGTTCGCCGGGAGAGCATGAGACGCATCGTTCGTGTTCCTTACCGGTGCGGCGATCAGCGGGAACGTGGTTCGCCGGTTCGCTGTTCATTCTTGAGCCGCGGCTCAACGATTCGCCATCCGTCTTACGACAGGGGTGTCGTGTATCGTCTGACACATGGCGGGTCCAGGCCATCGGCGGACATACTTGACCTGTGGCTCACGTGTTCGGATCCGAGATCGAAGGCGAGGTGTGCCAACGACCTGCGCGCCGGCCGCCTTGCGGCCGACACGACACGCGCCTGCGTTCGACCCCGCGCCGGCCAGGTGAGGTGAGGGCTGCGGCCTCGACGCTCACGGCCCTCCGTCTTGCTCACCGCTGGAGTAGCCCCCATGCCTAACCGGTCCACATCCACGTCGAAGCGCCCCGCGACCGCACGGACCGGTGGCGCGTCGCGCGGTCGCATCCCTCGCCTGGTGCTCATCGGCATCCCGGCCCTCGTGCTGCTGGTCCTGGTCGCGGCCGCCGCGCTCGGCGGCTCGAAGCCTGCGGATGGAATCCTGGTCCGCGCGGACAGCCCGACGCTTGGTCGCCCCGATGCGCCCGTCACGATCGTCGAGTTCTTCGACCCCGAGTGCGAGTCGTGTCGCGCCTTCAATCCCTTCACCAAGCAGATCGTTGGCGAGTACGGCGACCAGGTCCGCCTCGTCGTCCGCTACGTCCCAGGCCACGCGAACTCGACGCTCGCCGTGCTCGCGCTCGAAGCAGCGCGAAAGCAGAGCGACGATGGGTACTGGGCACTGCTGGATCTTCTGTACGAGCGCCAGCCGGAGTGGGGCGAGCGGCAGGACCCGCAAACGCAGGCGTTCCTCGATGCGGCAGCGGACGTCGGGCTCGACACCGCGGCGATCGAGGCGGCGATGATCGCGGGCGACACGACGATCCTGGATCGAGACCTCGCGGATGCGCGAAAGGCGGGCGTCGAAGGCACGCCGGAGTTCTTCGTGAACGGCGTCATGGTCACAGACCGCTCACCCGACGGGCTGCGCGCCGCGATCGACGCCGCCCTGGGCCGCTGATGCGGTTCAGACGGAGCCAGTCCCCCGAGCTCGAGACAAGCAATCGCCCCGACGGCTTCGCCTGGCTCGACGCCCGCGAGGTCTATCTCGACGCCGCGTGCCAGAGCCTGCGCCCGCGACCCGTCATCGACGCGCTCACCGAGTACTACACGGCCTTCGGCGCCTGCGGGGGCCGGGTGAAGTACGCCTGGGGCAGCCGGGTGGACCTGGAGGTGGATGGCGCCCGCAACGCGGTCCTCGCGCTCCTCGGCCTGTCCCGCCGGTCGCACGCGGTGTCGTTCACGCTCAACACGACGTACGGGCTCAACCTCCTGCTCGGGCAGCTGCCGTCGGCGACGTTCGAACGTGTTGTGACCAGCCACACCGAGCACAACTCGGTGTTCCTGTCGACGATGACCGCCGCACGTCGGCTGGGCGTCGAACGCCTCGTGCTGGACCGGTCGACGGACGGCACCCTCGCCTACGGGCCCGCCCAGCTCGAGCGCGCCGTGGTCGTCGTCAACGCGGTCTCCAACGTCGACGGCTCGCGACTCGGCAACCTCGCTGAGCTGGTGCGAGACGCCCACGAGCGGGGCGGCGTCGTGCTCCTCGACGCGGCCCAGGCCGTGCCGCACAAGGTGGATCTCCTCCACAGCACCGGTGCCGACGCGATCTGCTTCTCCGGGCACAAGGCCTACGCGCCGACGCTCGGCGTGGTCGTGGCGCGCCAGGATCTCCTCACCCGCCTCGAGGTAGGTTTCATCGGCGGCGGCATGGTGTCCGAGGTGAGGGAGGACGACTACGACCTCCTGGCCGACGAGCCGTGGACGCGCCTCGAGCCCGGGCTCCAGGCCTGGGGCGAGATCGTCGGCCTGCGCGCCGCCCTCGGCTGGCTGGGCGGGCTGCGGATCGACGGCCGCTCACCATCAGAGCACGTGGACATGCTCGGCGCGCGCCTGTTCGTGGGCCTGGCGGCGATCCCCGGGGTCACCCTCCTCAACGCCGGGCCGAGCCCCATCGTCAGCCTGTACGTGCAGCGGCAGGACGCCCATCGGCTCGCGGTGTTCCTGTCGAAGCAGCGGATCATGGTCCGCAGCGGCTACTTCTGCGCCCACCACTGGCTGCGCGAGCGTCTCGCGCTCCCGCCGCTGCTCCGCTTCTCGGTGGGCCTCCACAACACCACCGCCGACGTCGACGCCGCGGTCGGCGCGCTGGACCGGCTCGTCCGGGGCCTGGGCTAGAGGATCACCCGTGTTCTGCATTGCCGCCTTCCTCGTCCTGCTCGTCCTGGGCGCCTTCTCCGCTCGCTATCGCGGGTACCTTCGCCGCGCGTGGAGCTGCACGGTGCGTCGGGTCACGTTCCGGCCCTGCGACACCTCGTTTAGTCAGGACATCAAGGACCACCTGTTGGCACCCGTCGCCGCCCGGCGGCTCGGCCTCGTCCGCCCGGCGGCCATCGCCATCGAGGTCGCGGCGTTGCTGATCATCGTCACCACGATCCTCAGCGCCTACGTGGTGGCCAAGGGCGCCCTCAACCTGTGGGTGTACGGGACCTGCGACAAGGCAAACGCGCAGGGCTGCGCGCTGGGCGCCCAGGCGTGCTCGATCGGTGCGCTCGAGGCCACATTTCTCGACAAGGTTGTGGCGCTGGACTTCGTGGACGCGATCGGCGGCGAGGTCTCCGACGTCGCCGAGACCATCGGCGCGATCCCTGACAGGCTGCGGACGTGGGACGCGGCCGAGTATCTGCCCCCGAACGTCTCGTGGCGGACGGGCTTCGACCCTGCCCGGCCCACGGCCCTCGAGATCATCGATCCCGGCTGCTCGGTCTGCGCGCAGCTCGCCGCGAACATCCGCGAGGCCGGGTTCGCCGACCGCTACAACCTGGGATACATCGCCTACCCGATCCCGGACCTGACCGGCACCAAGTTCCCGAACTCGGGAATGGTCGTGCGCTACCTCGAGGCACTGCGACTCCACCCGGTCGCCGGAGCCGAGGTGCCACTGGACTGGCAGCTCCTGGAGCTGATCCTGTCCGGAACCGACCCTTCAGGCGAGGCGTGGCAGGCCGTCGTCAACCGGGCGACACCACGGGAAGCCACCGGGCTTCTGCGGGGCTGGCTCGTCGAGTTCGGGCTCGACGAAGCTGCCATCGAGGCGATCGTGGCGGAGGCGGATTCGGAGCGCGTGGCCTCGATCATCGAGGCCAACCAGGTGGTTGTTCGTGAGACCATCGGCACGCGCAAGATCCCGACCATGATCTTCGGCGGCAGCCGCCACGACGGCCTGGTGGACGTCGACGGGTTGCGCTGAGGGCTTCTTACGACAGGGGTGTCGTGTATCGTCTGGCACATGGCGCGATCCGCGGGTCCGGGTTCATACTTGAGGCATGGCTCAAGTGTTTGAATCCGACATCGATGCCGAGGCCTGCTCGACCGACTGCCGCCATCCCGCGGTCATCGAACCGCTCCTCGGGCGGTCGCTCGGGGCGCACGGCGCACGCGAGGTCGCGGAGCTCTTCGGGACGCTCGCGGACCCGTCACGCGCCCGGATCCTGCACCTGCTCGCGATCACCGACGGAGAGCTGTGCGTGTGCGACATGGCGCTCGTCATCGGGATGAGCGTGTCCGCGCTCTCGCACCAGCTCCGATTCCTGCGCGAGCGGGGCGCCGTGGAGCGCCGCAAGGTCGGCCGCGTCGCCTGGTACCGCCTCGTCGACGACCACCTTCGCGACCTCGTTGTCGGCGCCGCGACCCACGTCGCCGAGCGCCAGTGACGGCGTCCGGCTCGCCGGCCCCGCCCGTCAGCCGGCGAGACCTCCTTGGAGCGTCGGTGCTCGTGGGTCTCAGCCTGGTGATGGCGGCCTGCGCCGCCCCCCGCGCCCCGAGCTGGACCTTCGCTCCGCCCGCCGGATCGCTGCCGCCTCGCCCAACGGGATCGTCTGCCGCAGGGCGTCCCGCGGCCGGCCTGCTCATCAGGATCGTCGCCGAGAACTTCGCGTTCGATCTCGCGGGATTCTCGGTCCCCGCCGACACGCCGTTCCAGATCGAGTTCGATCACCGCGACGTGAAGATCCCGCACAACGTGGCGATCTACGACTCCGACGCCGATGGCCCGGCGCTGTTCCGGGGCGAGATCTTCAGCGGCCCCGACATCGTCACCTACGACGTCCCGGGGCTGCCGCGTGGCGTCCACCACTTCACCTGCGACCCGCATCCCTACATGGCCGGCGCGGTGACGGTCACGTGATGCTGGCGAGACCCGCTGCCCTGCTTGGTCCGGTGTCCTGATGGGCCACGACCACGGGTCGGCCGCCGCCAACCACCGGGGACGCCTGGTCGCAGTCCTGGCGCTGAGCCTCACGATCCTCGTCGTCGAGGTCGTCGGCTCAGTCGTCACCAACAGCCTCGCGCTGCTCGCGGATGCCGGCCACGTCCTGACCGACGTCGTGGGTGTCGCCCTCGCGCTCGCCGCCATCTGGTTCGCGCAGCGCCCCCCCACCAGCGGCCGCACCTTCGGCTACCTGCGCCTCGAGATCCTGGCTGCCGTGACCAACGCGTTCCTCCTGTTCGGGATCGCGGCGTTCGTCCTGTACGAGGCGTGGCGGCGGCTGTCCGAGCCAGCGGAGATCGCCTCGGGGGCGATGCTCGCGTTCGCGGCCGTCGGCCTCGTGGCCAACCTCGTCTCGCTGGTGCTCCTCCGGGATGCACAGAAGGAAAGCCTCAACATGCGGGGCGCGTACCTCGAGGTCATGGGCGACCTCGCGGGATCCGTCGCGGTCATCGTCGCCGCGGTCGTGATCGCGTTGACCGGCTGGACGGGCGCGGACATCGTGGCCTCGGTCCTGATCGGGCTGCTGATCCTGCCGCGCACGTTCTCGCTCCTGCGCGACGCGACCAACGTGCTCCTCGAGGCCACCCCGAAGGGCGTGGACATGGAGCGCGTCCGACGGCACATCCTCGAGGCACCCGGGGTCGCCGACTGCCACGACCTCCACGCCTGGACAATCACGTCGGGGATGAACGTCGTGTCGGCCCACATCGTCCTCGGCGACGGGGCGGACCCGGCGACGGCGCTTGACGCGCTGTGCGCCTGCCTGTCGGACGACTTCGACATTGAGCACTCCACCTTCCAGCTCGAGACCGCCGACCGGCGGCGACTCGAGGAACGGAGCCACGCATGACGACCATCGCCGCCGCCGTCGAGCCCGGCCGCCCCGCGCTGCTCCGCCGGGCGCTGCGCCTCGAGTACCTCACCGTCGGCTGGAACCTGGTCGAGGGGGTCGTCGCGATCGCCGCCGGCGCGGCCGCGGGGTCGGTGGCGCTCATCGGCTTCGGGGTGGACTCGTTCGTGGAGTCCGCCTCGGGTTCCGTGATGATCTGGCGGCTGCACGCAGAGCGCCGGGCGACGGATCACGAGCGCGTCGAGCACGTCGAGCGCCGGGCCCAGCAGCTCGTGGCGGGGTCGCTGGCCCTGCTCGCGGCCTACATCGCCTGGGACGCGGTCACCTCACTGCTCGCGGGCGAGCGGCCGCAGCCGTCGGTCGTGGGCATCGCGCTCGCCGTGGCGTCGCTGCTGGCAATGTGGTGGCTCGCGCGCGCGAAGCGGCGGGTCGCGATCGCGCTGGGGTCTCGGGCGATGACGGCCGACGCGTTCCAGACCAACGCCTGTTTCTGGCTCTCGCTCGTGATGCTCGTGGGGATCAGCCTCAACGCCCTGCTCGGGTGGTGGTGGGCCGACCCGGTCGCGGCCCTTGGGATGACCGTGTTCATCACGAAGGAGGCACGCGAGGCCTGGCGCGGCGAGGACGACTGTTGCTGACGGCGCCCGGGTGCCGCCGCCCTCATGGAGGAGTCCAATGCGTGGATTGATGCCGGTGTTCCTCACCGCCGTCGCGCTGGTCGCGGCGGCGTGCGGTGGATCAACGCCTGTGAGTCCGTCGAGTGCCCCGTCGACCCCTGGCGCACCCATCGCGTCGACTCCGGCCGCCGGCGAGCCGAACATCTACCCGATCTTCGTCTCGTCCGAGATCCTCGCCGGGAAGAACCGCTTCCTGTTCTCGCTCACCGATGCCGCGAACAAGCTCGTCGCGGCGCCGGACGTGCCGGTCACGCTCGAGTTCTTCGATGTTGCGGCGGACGAGAACCAGGTCGCCTTCACCACCGACTCGCGCTTCCTATGGGCGATCGAGGGCCAGCGCGGGCTGTACGCCGCCGATGTCGAGTTCCCGACGGCCGGCCGCTGGGGCGCGCGTTTCACCGCAATCTTCCCCGACGGACGCAGCGAGCAGGTGCGCGCCGACTTCGATGTCGCCGAATCGGGCCCGACGCTCGCGATCGGCGCCCCGGTGGTGTCCATCGACACGCCCACGGCGGCCGACGTCGGCGGGGACCTCGCCAGGGTCTCGACGGACCAGGCACCCGACCCGGCCTTCTACCGGACCTCGGTCGCCGACGCGCTGACGGCGCGGGAGCCGTTCGTCCTCGCCTTCGCGACACCGGCGTTCTGCCAGACGGCGATGTGCGGCCCCTTGCTCGAGAACGTCAAGACGGTCGCCGCCGACTACCCGACCCTGACGTTCATCAACGTCGAGCCGTACATGATGGCCTTCACCGAGGGTCGGCTCCAGCCAGTGCTCGCGGACGGCCAGCTCCAGGCCGCGGCCTGGACCGATGCCTGGGGGCTACGCAGCGAGCCCTGGATCTTCGTCATCGACGGCAACGGCAAGGTCACGGCCAAGTTCGAGGGCGCCGTCGCGGAGGACGAGCTGCGCGACGCCTTCGACACGGTTGCCCCGGCGAACGGGAGCGTCGAGGGCCTGGTGACCGCCGTCGACCAGGCGTCGGTCGCCAAGGTGAACTCGTTCACGCTGCGCACGAACGCCGGCGAGGAGATCGAGTTCGGGGTCGGCACGCTCGACCTCACAGACGGTGGCTTCAACGCGGGTCACCTCCGGGAGCACATGGCGACCGGGACCCCGATCAGCGTGCGGTTCGGCGTCGTCGAGGGTCTGCGAACGGCGGTGAGGCTGACCGATGCCGAGTGACGCGCGGGTCGGTTGGCCGACGGACGCGGGCCGTGTGTCCTTGCGCCGCCAAGGTGTCCTGCCGAGACTACGCCGGTGACCCTGCCGCACGACCATGACCACCCGCATGACCATCCCCACCCACAGGAGCCGGATCCGGCCCACGGGCACGCCCCTGCGGATCCCCATGACCACGAGCACGGCCACGCCCACGGAGGTCTCGCGGGGTTCCTGGCCTCGATCGTGGGCCACAGCCACGATCCCGCCGACGCCGTCGACGAGGCGCTGACCAGCAACGCGCGCGGCATCCGGGCGGTCAAGGTCTCGCTGGTCGGGCTCGGGATCACCGCCGTCCTCCAGCTCGGGGTCGTGATCGTCTCGGGCTCCGTCGCCCTGCTGGCCGACACGATCCACAACTTCAGCGACGCCCTGACGGCGATCCCGCTGTGGATCGCGTTCGTCGTCGGCGCGCGGGCGGCGACGCGCCGCTACACCTTCGGCTACCGCCGGGCCGAGGACCTCGCGGGGCTGTTCGTCCTGCTCATGATCCTCGGGTCCGCGGCGCTCGCCGCCTACGAGTCAATCACCCGGCTCATCAACCCCGTCGTGATCACCAACATCCCGATGGTCATCGCCGCCGGCATCATCGGTTTCGCCGGCAACGAGCTCGTCGCGCTGTACCGCATCCGCGTCGGGCGCGAGATCGGCTCGGCCGCCCTGGTCGCGGACGGCTACCACGCCCGGACCGACGGGTTGACGTCGCTGGCGGTGGTGGCGGGCGCCATCGGCGTCGCCCTCGGGTTCCCGATCGCAGATCCCCTGGTCGGCCTCCTCATCACCGTCGCGATCCTGGTCGTGCTCAAGCAGGCGACCGCCCAGATGCTCGGGCGCCTGATGGACGCCGTGGAGCCAGAGCTCGTCGACGACGTCGAGCGGACCGCGCGGTCCGTGGCGGACGTGCAGGACGTGACGCGGCTGCGGCTCCGCTGGGTGGGCCACGCCCTCGAGGCGTCGCTGGCCATCACCGTGGACTGCGACATGACGGTGACCGAGGGGCACCGCGTGTCGGAGGACGTCCGGCACCGGCTGCTGCACGACGTCCCGAAGCTCGACACGGCGGTCATCCACGTGAACCCGTGCGGCCACGACGGGTCCGACCCGCATGAAGAGCTGCGGCACCACGAGGCGGCGACGTCGGCGACCCGGTAGGCGGTCATCACAGCTAGCGGACGGGTCAGCTCTCCTCCGCCTGCTCAGTCGCCTCCGGCAGCGTGGGTCGATTCGGGGTGATGCGTCGCCTCCGGCACGGCCGTCGGCTCAGGATGGTGTGTCGGGCGCGGCGTCGGCCTCGCAGTGGGCCTCGGCGTCGGCTTCGGCTTCACGGTGGGCCGGGGTGTGCGCACCGGGACCGCCGACGGTGTGAGGCGCGGCAATTGGGACGGTGTGGAGGACCCGCTTGGCGCCGCCGTCGCGGGCGCCTCGCTGGGCGAGGGTCGCGGGTCTGCCGGCGGCACGATGACCGGGACCAGGTCCACCGGCAGCGATGGGGTTGGAGTTGGCTGGGGCGGCTGGAGGGCGCTCCATGCGCCGACCGCGGCGAGGCTGCCCAGCGACCCGGCCGCCACGACCAGCACCAGCACGGTCATCGCCGCGGACAACCGGATTGCCGCCGGCCGGCCGCCGCTCCAGGCCACCCGCCACGCGTCGCCCAGCGCGGCCAGCATGGCGCGAAGGTGCCTCCGTCGCGTGGCGGCGCCGAGCGCCGTCAGCGGCGCGGGAACAGGATCCGCCTCGAGGGCCGCCATGATCTGGGCGCCGAACCCCACCCGCGGCGCGATGTCGGTCGCCAGCGCGAACCGCTCGAGCTCGGCAGCCGCCGACCGCATGTGTTCGGCGTCGGCAGGTGCAACAGGGTCGGCCTCCCAGGGGTTGTTCACGGCACCGCGGCCGGTCATCGGTCGGCCCCCGCGTCGTCGAGATGGCCCCGCAGGCGCAGCAGGCCCCGGTGGAGGTGGGTCTTCACGGTGCCCTGGGGCCGGGCACAGACCTCGGCGATCTCGGGGACGGTGAGCCCGGCGAAGTAGCGGAGCGCGACCGTCTCGCGGTAGGGCTCGTCGAGGGCCAGCAGCGCGTCGCGGACGGAGGCCTCGCGCTCCATCGTGACAGCGATCTCGGCGGGATCGTTCGTCCGTGCCGCCTCGACCGACGCGTCCCGGAAGTGCCTGGTGACCCTCCGCTGGCCGCCGCCATCGGCGCCCGCCGAGAGCGGGTCCGGGCCGTCCAGCGCCGCTGGGTCGATCCAGACGACTGGACGCGCGTTCTTGCGGCGGCGGAGGGCGATGTGCAGCGCGATCCGGGCCACCCAGGCGCCGAAGGGTCCGTCCCCCCGCCAGGCCGGGAGCGTGCGGTAAGCGCTCACGAAGGCCTCCTGGGCGGCTTCCTCGGCATCATGACGGTCGCCCAGCACCCGGTAGCAGACACGGTTGACGTTGCCGATCTCGCGATCAACGAGGCGGGCGAAGGCGTCGCGGTCACCGGCAAGGACGGCTCTGACGACACGGCGCGCATCCTCGTCGCACTCGACGACCGGGAGGGCGTCATCAGCGGGGGCGGTGATGGTCGTGCGGATCGTTGGTGCCCTCCCGGCCCGGGACGGACCGCCAGCGTGTGCGACGGTGAGGCCGGCGACATCGTCACGGGAGCTGGCGAGCCGGCACAGGGGCCTTGAGGCCAGTTGACCGGGCCCGTCCGGCCCCTGTTGGCCATGCCTCAGTCGTCGCCGCCATGACCGCCGCCATGATCTCCACCGTGATGCGGCGCCTCAGTGGGATGGGGCGTGGCGCGCGGATGGGGCGTGGCGCGCGGATGGTGCGTCGCGCGCGGCGTGGGGTCGGGATGATGCGTGACGCGCGGCGTCGCGGCCGGGTGGTGGGTCCAGGCGGGCGCAGGCTTGTTCGTCGCCCGCGGGGTGGCACTCGGGGCCGGGATGGCCGCGTGGTCCTCGCGGTCGGTGAGAGCGGGCCACGTCATCGGCGTCGGCACCGGCGCCTGGAGCCCGGGGCTCGCGGTGACCGGCGCTGCGACCACGGCTCGCACCGGGGCCTGCTGCCCCGAGGAGTCGGCATCGGCGCCGATGGCCGTGGCGCCGATGGCGCCCGCTGCAACAAGGGACGCGGCCACGGCCGCCCCCGAAACGCTCCGCCAGATCCGATCGTTCACCGTGGTCCCGTCCCATGCGTCGGGGCGCGGGTCGCGCCCTCTACCTGGGTTGGTACCTGTCAGAGCCAAACCGTTTCACGGGGTGCGGGCGGTCGACCGGACAGCCTCGCGGCCGCGAGCGGGCACCGGCCCGGGCCTATGGACGCGCCGGACTGACAGACCGCACACAGCCACCCGCCATCCGGCGTCGCTCGATCCTCTCAACGGCCCTTCCCCGGTCCCTGATCGTCCGCGATCCTCACCCTGATCCGCGTCCGGGGGGCGACCATCGGCGGCGCCTACCGTTTCGCGGGGATCCCGACGCACATCTTCATCAGCGCGGACGGCAACATCCGCGAGATCAGATCGGCGCGCTCTCAAAGAAGAGGGAGCAGGCGGTCGCGTCGATCCTGCGATAGCAGGCAGGACGCCTCCGTCTCGCGTTGCGCTCCGCGAGGGCCTGGCCGACCCGCGGCTGGTCCCAGGCAGATCGCCGGTCAGCGGACCGGCAGGTGCCCGATCCTCAGGGCCAGCGGGCTCGACGACCAATCAGCGCAAGGTTCTGGTCACGGCACCGCCGCCGCCCCCGGCTGTCCCGGGTCGAGGGCCAGGTAGAACGTCGAGGTCAGCGCCGCGGTCGCGAAGTCGGCGACTCGCTCTGCGGGAATGGCGACGACCACGGAGCCGAGCTTCGGCGGGACGACCGCCGTCGATCCGCCGGCTGCCACATCGGTGAGCTGGTGTCCGTCGCTCGTCCGCAGCGCAAGGATCGTGAGACCCTGGCCCATCGTGACCGCGCCGGGCCCGGGACTCGCCGCAGCCAAGCCGGTCTTGAGCTCGTTGGGGACGGCGATGACGTCGACACGGGCACCAGGCGACAACGCACCGCCGACCGCCTGGTCGGCAGCGACAGGGAGCGCGAAGGCGACCTCGCCGGGACCGAGCGGTGCTCCGAAGCCGAAGGCTTGCGACCCGGGCGTCACCTCGATCGCCCGGGTATCGACGTCCTGACCGGCGAGGATCGGCAGCGCCGCATATTGCCCGACGACGGCGTCGAGCGAGCGGGCCGAGGAGGATGGGGCACCGAGCGGGCTGACCCGGACGAGCTCGACCATGTCGGCGCTGATCGGGGTGAGCACCGCGATGTCCTGGCGGGCACGCACCACGTCGATGCGCGGCTGGGCAAGGTAGTAGGCGCCCGCGGCGATCAGGCTCGCCGCGACGAAGATGACGATGTAGACGGTCCGGCGGGCACGCATGGTGGCACCTCCCCTACTGGCTGACCGCGGAGTAAACGACGGTCACGTCCACCGTCCCTGAGACCTGCGAGGCACGAACGGTCCCGTCGTCATAGGTCGTCTCGAGGTCGAGCACGAGCCGGACGGGGTATGACCTTGTCCCAGGCAGCGGCGTGTTCCACTGGATCCGGATGGGCACAGCGGCGGGATACACGCCGTTCCTGCTTGCATCGACAGCATCGTTGGTGCCGGCTGTGTAGCGGTACC
Source organism: uncultured Chloroflexia bacterium (assembly GCA_963713975.1). Taxonomy (GTDB): domain Bacteria; phylum Chloroflexota; class Limnocylindria; order Limnocylindrales; family CSP1-4; genus CAIXZV01. The sequence continues at coordinate 1,240,473 of OY970218.1, read as the reverse complement.
CGACGAGCCGCGTCCTGCCGCCGCCGATGACCACGCCACCCGATCGCATGAAGCCCTCCCGCTCGATGATTGGGCGGACGAAGAGGTCACACGGCAGGCCCCGGGGCCAGAAGATCGCCGCGTGCCCGGTAGCATCGGGCGTGGCTGTGGTGCCGTCCGGCAGGGAGCCCGACGGGCTGCCACCGACGGTGACGACCGGCGGGACGTACTCGATCGGCAGCCCCGCGATCCCCGTGGCGGCATTGGTGAGGTCGAGCGCGAACGGGACACTGTCCTCGAACGGGGTTCCGGCGGGCGTGAAGAAGGCGCCGTAGGCAGTGCCCGTGACGCGCGCCGTCACCGTCACCTGGAACTCGCCTGGGCCATAGGGATGCGTCGTCGCGAGCCGAGTGGGCGCAGCAGGATCGGGCGCGATGGTCCGCACCGTGCCGTCCCCGAAGTCGACCGTCCAGCGCCGGACGCGGACGGAGTCGCGGATGACGTAGGCGCTGATCTCGTCCCCGATCGCGTCCAACCAGTCGCCGGCAAGCGCTGCCGTGACCGTCCGGACCGTGCCTGCGGGAGCAGTCACAGGGTCGACTGCGACCCCGAGGTCGAGCCGGAGCCGTCCCGTTGTCTCACGCCGGATCCCGATGCCCGGGCTTGTGCGACTCGTGAGCACCATCGTCGGACTCAAGGGGTTCACGGTGCTGCCGGAGCACGTGTGCGCTTTGACGTACCACTCGTCGCGGACCGGTCGGGTGTCGATCCTTGCGATGTGGTCCCAGGTCGAGTAGTAGCCGACGCAGGACCGCCTGTTCGGGGGCGCCCACTGCCCGGCCGTCTGGACGCCGACGTAGGCGCGGCCGGCGCCCGCGTGCCAGGTCTTGACCGTGACGCTGACATCGTCAATGGCAAGGGCGCTGCCCTGCGGCACAAGGGCGAGCGCCGTGGCTGCGACCACAGCTCCGAGCCATAGGAGCCGCCGCCTCATGGGACGTTCTCGAAGGAGTCCACGAGCCATCGATCGCCAGTTCGGACGACGACGACCCGCACGGTGGCGTCGGGCAGGGCAGTTGGGCTCTCCTTCGGCTCGCCGGTCGCGAGGTCGATGTCGAAGCCAACCTGGTGGTGGAGGAACGTCACGGTCGCTCGATCACCATCGGGGACGACGACCAGGTCGCGGATCTCGTTGGTCGTCAAGACCGACGCCTTCCCGTCCGCCTTCTGACCCGCGAGGAACCCCGATGCCGTGAGGTAGGCCGAGGAGTCGGTGCTGGTGACGAGTGCCACGAGCGCCGACGGATCATCGGTTCGTCGAGCCTCGCCGAAAGCCGCGAAGAACGCGCGAACCGCCCCCTCGGGGCTCGAGAGCGGATCCGTCGGGGCGGGCGTCGGCGTCGCGGTCGGCGCCGCCGATGTCGCGATCGACGGCGAAGGCGTGGCATCGGACACGCCCACCCGGCCGGCGAGCAGAATTCCGCCGACGACCGCGAGCCCGAGAGCGATCGCTGCCACTGCCAGGATCGGGGTCCGAATGCGGCTGGGGGTCGTCATCGTCAGCTCCTCGCAGCCGCCGAGCCGGTGAGCGTCAGCTCGACGGTGGTGTCCAGCCCGGCGAGGCCGAGCAGCGGAATGCGTGCCGGCACCCTGATACGGATGCTCACCGTCGGCGCGGTATTGGAGGCGCCGGTGATGGGGTCGACGCCTGCTGAGTTCGTGACCACGACCTCGGCCGCGGCGGCAATCGACGTCGGCGACGCGACGATCTGATCACCGAGGGTGGCGAGGTTCCGGGCGAGGTACTCACGGGCAAGCGCGTCGGCTGTAGCGGCGTCCAGCACGGGCTCACCACCGCGCGCGAGCGCGGCGATGTCGAGCGCCTGGGTGGCGGTGAGCGCCGCCATGTCGAGCTGCGCCCGGATCCGGGTCCGCAGGCCCTCGATCGAACCGACCGCGAGCACCAGCGTGAGGACGAGCATGAGCAGCGGGAACAGCAGGATCGCGTAGACGGCGACCTGGCCACGCTCGCCGACCCGGGTCCGCGATCGCGTCATCAGTGGGTCACCTCGCTCCGGGTGACGAACTCCGACGACATCGGAATGGGCCAGGTGCCCAGGAACGGGATGCCGGCCTCCTCGTCGGTCGCGAGGCGGATGTGGATCGGCTCGCCCCAGCCGGCCACCGATGGCTCGATGGTCACACTGACATGGGCCGGATTCAATCCCCCGTCGCGCAGCTCGGTCGCGATGCGGCCACGGACGGTCGGCGTGTCTGCGCCTGCGACGGCAGCCTGGCGCGCCCCCGCCGCAGCGGCGGCGTCGAGCACGATCCGGGTGTGCGCGAGACGACCGAAGATGAAGACCGCAAACAGAACCGGGATCAGCACGAGCGGCACGACGAGGACCGCCTCGACCGCCGCCGCTCCCGCCTCGCCTCGTCGCCGCTGCCACGCCGGCAGCGCGTTCCGTGGCGGTCTCATGACCCCGACAGCTGACGAACGAGATCGCCGATCTTCGCGGCGAGCCCGTTGTTCCAGGCGAGGATCGCCGCCGCCAGCACGACGAGGATGATCCCGGCCGCAATCACGTACTCGAGCGTCGTCAGGCCCCGTTCATCGGCGTGGACCGCGGCCCAGATCCGCCGGAGCAGGTGTCGCAGGTCAGTTAGGTTCATGGCGCACCTCCGGTAACTAGATTCGACCGAGTGTCGAGGCGAACAGCGGGACCACGATGAGCAGGACGAACGCGGGCAGATAGATCCCGGCCAGGATTGCGGCAAGCTTCGGCTGCACCGTCGAGGCGGCACCGATGAGCCGGTTGCGCTCGGCGTCGCGGAGCGAACGTTCGTGTTCGCCGAGGGTCTCGCCGACGCCCTTGCCGAGCTTTCGTGACTGCGCCAGGGCAGCGGCCAGCTCGTCGAGCGCCTCGATGTCCGATGCCGCCGCGACGTCGCGCAACGCGGCGTACAGATCCGTGCCCGTGCCGTACGCCGCCACGGCGCCGCGGATCTGGCGGGCGAGCAGGTTGCCGCCGCCGGACGCCTCGTGGAGCGCGTCGGCCACGTCCGCCACCGCGTGCTCGAGGCCGTGCTTCGCGGCGAGCGGACGCACGAGCGCCAGGAAGTCCGGGAGCTCGCGCCCGATCTGGGCCTGGCGCGCCTTGGCGCGAGACGCCAGGTACTCGGTCGGGAACACGTAGCCCACAAAGGCGATCGGGAGCGCGACCAGCAGCGCCGCGGAGAACAGCGGGGTGAGGGCGAAGCCGACCGCGAGGATGGCGGCAGCAAGCACCACCTTGGCGGCGTAGACCTCGGCGGGAGTGAGGACCTGCGGGTCGAACCCAGCCCGGATGAGGTCGCGCTCGCTCACCTGGGACGCGAATGCGGGCGCCCTGGCGGCGAGGCGCACCGCGACGGGGCGCAGGATCCGCTCCCAGAGCGGCTGGTCGTCCGACACGAGGCGCTCGTACTGCTGCCTCGGAAGCGCGACCGCGCGGATCGCGTCGAGTCGCCGCGGCGTGAGCAGCGATCCGCCGAACACCGCCATGCACAGGCAGAACACCGCGAGTGCAACCGCGGCCGTTCCCACGAGCTCCATCGCCCTACGCCTCCAGCCTCGTGACGCGCCAGGACAGGACGATGCCTGCGACTTCGAGCAGGGCGGCTGCGGGCAGCAGGACGTAGCGCCCGAGCGGGGTCGCCATGACGGGCGCAATCAGTTCCCCGTTGACCAGCGTGAGGTACAGGAACAGGGCAGGGATGACGATCGCGAGGATCGCCGCCTGGAGCCGCAGCCCCTTGCTCTCGGCGGCGGCCTGGCGGGCGATGGACTGGTTCGCGCGCGCCGCCTCGCCGAGCGAGCCCAGGACGTCGGCCGCGGCCGAGACCGGCTGATGGGTCCGGGTGAGGGTGATCAGCGCGTCGTAGACGAGGGCGAGGTTCCGCCCCGCCTGGCGCCGGCGGACGTCGATGAGCACCTCTGCCGGGGGCTCGTTCGCGTAGTAGCGACCGAGAATTTCCTCGAAGTCGGCCTTCACCCAGCGGTGGCGGGCCGCCTCGGCCGCCGCCGCGAACAGGTCCGGATACGTGCCGCCGGACGCTGCCCGGTTGACCATGGCGCGCAGGACCCGTGGCGCATCGTCGGCCGCGGCGCGTGCCTCGGAGCCCACGAGATAGCGGACGTACCAGCGCGGGACGAGGCCGCCGACGATGACCCCCAGGATCCCCATCGGCACCGAGAGCAGCAGCCCCAGGAGTCCCAGGGCGACCGGGGCCGCGACCGAGAGCGCGAGGTAGCTGCGTGGCGAGATCTCCAAGCGGGCCCGGCCGAGCAGTGACGCGGCCGCCTCGATCCGTGCCGCGTACGCCACTCGCAACCGCATCCCGAGTCCAAGCGAAGGTTGCGCCCGCGATGGCAGCAACGCCATCAGGGCCGCGAACACCGCGACACCGACCGCGAGGGCCCCGATCAGCTCCATCGTTCGCCCTCGATCTCGAAACGCGCCAGGAGCCGCGGCGATGGCCGCCATTCGAGGTCGCGCACGAACCGGATCACCTCTGACCCCTGCGAGGCCTCGGCACGGAACACGTCGACGAGGCGGTAGCCCCCGTCGGGGGCGAGGCCGTCGACCGCGGTCAGTTGGCGGACGATGCGCCGGCCCGACCGCAGGCGGCGCAGCACGACGACGAGGTCGAACACGCGCGCGATGTAGGTCCGCAGGTCGACGATCGTGAGGTCGCGCATGCTCTGGCGCGCCAGGAGCTCGAGCCGGAACAGGGCATCCTCGGCACTGCTGGCGTGGATGGTCGTGGCCGATCCGTCGTGTCCTGTGTGGAGCGCCTGGAGCGTGTAGAACGCCTCCTTGGGGAGGCGGATCTCGCCCACGATCAGCCGGTCGGGCCGCATCCGCAGGGCGTTCGCGACGAGGTCCCCGACGTCGAGCAGGCGCGCGTCCGCCTCGCCCCCCGTGAGGTCGTGCGGGTGGAGCGTCTCGAGGTTGAACCGGTCGGGGTTCTCGAGCGCGAGCTCAGCGGTGTCCTCGACCACACCGATGCGCTCGGCCGGATCGAACAGGTCGGTCACCGAGCGCAGGAACGTCGTCTTGCCGGCGCCCGTCTCGCCCGCCACCAGGATGTTCGCGCGCGCTCGCACGAGACGGGCGATGAGGTCGGCCATGGCGGGATCGAGGCCGCCCTCGGCGACCCAGTTGCGACCATGCCGGCCGCCCGGCACGAGGTCGAGTCGCAGCCGGTTGAACTTGCGGATCGAGAGGTACGGGCCGCCGACCGGCGGGATGACGGCGTTGACCCGCGACCCGTCGGGCATCCGGGCATCGACCACCGGGTGGGCGACGGAGAGCTCGCGCCCGGCCAGGGCGGCGATCCGCTCGGAAAGCTCGATGACCTCTCGGGCGGATCCGAGCGTGACGGCGGTCGGCTCGAGGCGGCCCTCGCGTTCGATGAAGATCTCTCCTGGGCCGTTGACCAGGATGTCCCCGATCAGCGGGTCATCGACGAGCGGCTGCAGCGGCCCGAGGCCACAGACGGCGGCCTCGACCGCAGCGACGAGTGCCGGCGACGTGTCGAGGTCGAGCTCTGGCTCGGCCAGGATCTCGCCGATCGTCCGACGGAGCGTCGCCTCCTGTTCCTCGGTGCGCCCGAACGGGTTGAGCACTTCGGGCGCGAGGCGCGCGACGAGCATCCGCCGGACGGTCCCCAGCGTGGCCGACGAGAGCGGGGCACGGGCGAACCCTGGTGACTGTTCCGTGCTCACTGGTTGCCTCCGGGAGCCGGCATCGCGTCGCGGACGGCACGCAGCACCGAGCGCCTGCGCGTCATGCGCCCGGGCGCATCGGAGAGCAGCGGCCAAGCGGCCCGCGCGACACCGACGAGCTCGCCCGTCCGCGCCGGTGCGATGGACCAGGCGGGCTCGCCGCGGTCGGCCGCGACCGTGAACACCGGATCGATGCCGACGCGCCCGAGCAGCGGCACGTCGGCCTCGCGCGCCAGCCGCTTGACCTCGGTGTCGTCGTCCGCGCCGTTGGCGACGATCCCGAGCTTGCGACCCATCCCCTGGAGCCGAAGCACGGTCGCGAGCCGGAACACGTCCGGGAGCGACTCGAGGGTCGGTCGGACAACGCCAAGGACGACATCGGCCTGGTCGATGAGCTGGCGGTGGCCGTCCTCCAGCACGCCGCCCAGGTCCGTCACCAGCAGGTGATACCCCGCGCGCTGGACGCCCTCGAGGAGCGCGTCGGCTTCGACAGCACCGAAGACCCCAGCTCGTGGGTCGGCCTGTCCGTCGTGCGCGGTGAGCTGGGGGTGGGGCGGCAGGGTGAGCACATCAACCCCCCACCGCGTGCCCGCAGCGAGGTCCCCGATGGCGGAGGGATCACGCCAGATCCGATGGCTCCAGGCGGCTGCCAGGGCGGCCGGGTCGAGCCCCAGGCGCAGGCCGACGGCGCTCGCGAGTCGCGACGCGTCGAGGATCAGGACACGGACCGCCTGTTCTGTGCCCTCGAGCGAGCGGATCCGGGCACGGGACGCGACCAGCGTCGCGACCTCGACCGCGAGCGTGGTCTTGCCCACCCCACCGGCAAAGCTCGTGATGGCGACGACGCGCAGGCCAGGGAGCACGTGCGGGATTGCCGAGGGTCGCTCGTGTGGCGCGCCTTCCGTGTTCGAACGGTCGGGCGCCGGACCCTCGTCGTCAAGTTCGACGACCCGGAGTCGGACGGTGCGCTCACCCATCGATGTCTGCTCCTGGACGCTCGGAGCCGAATCCCCCGCAAGGTCTACCTGTCCCTCCCTGCCGTCAAGTCCGAGACTTGCCGTATTCGCGCTTGCGGCCGCGAGGGGCGGAGCCACGACAGGGTGCGCCTCCTCACTTATCTGCGACTTATGTGGATCCGGACCGAGCACGGCGTGCCAGGTGCGCGGACCGCGCCGGTAGCGGACCCAGCGAAGCAACCACCGGTAGGCCGGTTCACCCCGGATCGGCAGGATCGCCGCGAGCAGCACCGGGCCCGCGAGCAGCACCGTCAACAGGATCTGGAGAGGTAACCACATGGGGATGAGCTGGATCACCGCGCCGATCGCCACCGCGATCCCGCAGATCAGCAGCTGTGGCGCCGTGAGCCCAAACGCCAGCGGCTCCTCGCGGACGGCGTTCTCGGGCACGTCGACGAGGTTCGGCATCGCTAGAGGTACCGCAGCGCGGCGACGGTCCGCGCGGCGCTCCCGACGTCGAGGATCTGCGGCCCCGCAAGTGCGACCGGGATCAGCACCAGCGGGAGGCCGAGCATCATCGCCGCCGCACCCGCGGCCAGGCCGAGCAGGACATTCATGTCGGCCACCGTCGCCGGCGCCCCCGAAGCGCCCATGTAGGCGCCCGCCTGGAGGCTGAACAGGACGAACGTGATCGCCCAGGCGAACCGCATCGCCAGGACGACGATGAGCACCTTGAACCAGAGCCTCGTCACGCGCTCGGTGGCCGGGATCGCGTAGGCGGCCAGACACAGCGGCCCGACGAGCACGAGGAGCCGCTCGACCCCGGCCAACAGCCAGTTCAGCATCGCGAGGCACGTCGTCAGGATCCCCGCGAGCAGCCCCGACGAGAGCCACGCCCCGCTGTTCCAGTTGTCGGGCCCCTGGGCGACCTGGGGATCAAAGCCGCCCTGCTGGAGGACGAGGAACACACCGCCGGTCGATGGCCAGGCGGCCGCATCGCCAACCGCCGACGCCGGCAGCGCGACGCCGACCATCGCCGCGTCGAGCGCCGAGACGAACTGGGTGATCACCGACACGAGGAAGATGCCCAGGATCGCGAGCGTCGCCCCCACGACGAACCGCGGTGCGACCGAGCGGGCCGCGTACGCCGTCTCCCCGCTCGTCCCGCTGACCATGATCAGGTAGCCCAGGACGAGGCCGCCGAACGTCAGCAGCGGGATCGTGATCAGCACCATCGGGCCGTACAGGGTGCGGGTGACCTTGTCGTTCAGCGGGTCGATCGGCGTGAGGAGTTGGCCCCGCAGGTTGTCGAGCGCCGCGCGGTTGGCGTCGCGCACGCGGTCCGAGTACCAGACCGTGAGGTCGCGGACCGGATCGCCCAGGATCGGGATGTCGCCGACCGGCGCCTGGGGCGCGGCGCGCTCCGCCGTTGTCGGCACGGGTGCGATCGGCGACGGCATGGCCTGCCCGAGCAGCGCGAGCCCAAGCCCCAGGACCGCGAGAAGGGCGAGGGCGAGGCCCACAGGCGGCACCTGCCAGGTCGCATCGGCACCCGTCTCCGGGCTCTGGAGGGCATGGGGAACCAAGCCCCCGGTCGTCAGCATGCTCAGGGGTACCTCAGAAGGGCGTGTTGATAAGCCCGTAGGCGACCGCGATCGCCGTGATCGTGGACACGATGACGGACGCCAGGATCATCCAGACGAGGCCGTGGATCCCGTTCTGGATCCGCCGCGAGGCGCGATGCTCGGCGTCCTGGTTCGCGCCCGCGAGCGTCTTCTCGATCCCGCCCCAGACGATCACCGCGCCGCAGATCGCGATCCCCAAGCCGATCGCGATCGCGACCAGGGTCCCGATCATCTTCGTCACCGGCGCGAGCGCCTCCTTGGCGCCCCGCGGGACGCTGTCCGCGCCGAGGACGGTCGACCCGGCGGCGAGCCACAGGAGCACGACGACGAAGGGGGCCGCGACCCACAGGCGGGCGACCATCGCGTGGCGCGGGAACCGCCGCATCATCGCCGTCCCTACCCGGCCGCCGCGGCGTCGGAGGCAGCCGACCGAGTCGCGAACTCCCGGACGAAGGCACCGACAGCGGCCTCGTCGGCGATGCTGAGGTCGAGGCCGGCCGCGCGGAACCAGCTCACGGTGCGGTCGAGCGTTCGCAGACGGTCGAACTCCCGGGGGGCCACGAGCGTCGCGGCGAACCGGCCCGACGACACGATCGTGAGTGTCCGCCCGGCCTCGATCTCGTCGAGGATCGCTGCAAACGTCGTGCGGGCGTCCGTGATCCCCATCGTCCGCAGCGGCGCAAGGATGTCGCGCGACTGGTCAGCGAGCCGGCGCACCGCGGCACCCGACGGCCGGGTCTCGCGCCGAACGATCCGGGCCAGCTCGGGCGTGTCGCGGGCGAGCTCCGGGTAGATCTCGAGGCCGTGGAACGCGGACAGGGCGCGCTCGATCTGCTGCCAGCGCTGCGCCTCCGCGAAGGCGAGCATGACAGCACTCGGCTGGCCGTCGCGCAGGACGACGAGCGCCTCGCCCTCTTCGACCCGGGCCACGACCGCGCGCATGTTGCCGCGGACCTCGCGCATCCCGAGCGCCTGGATCATGCCGCCCGCCGTCATTCCAGCTCCTCTTCGTCGTCGTACGCGATCTCAAGCTCCGGGGGCACGGGCGCGATGACCGCGGCCCCGTCGCCATACCAGGTGAGCACGATCGGCCGGCGTCGCGTCACGACCAGGGCCCGCCGCAGGTTGCGGCGGAACGTCGTGACCGATACCCGCCGGCCCGTGTCGCCGTCGGTGATCGGCCGCATGATTGCGACCGGACGCCCGTGCCGGGCGATGACGATCGTCTCGCCGCGCGCCACGCGCAGGAGCGACTCGTTCACCTGCCGGCGAAGGGTTCGGATGCCGATGACGTTCTGCATGGCGGCATGCTGCGCTGCCTGTGGACGCTAGTCAAGCCGGATTGTGTACGGTCCGGCCGAGTAGCTCTTCCGGCGTCATGGTGTCAAGGGACTCGGTTCTGAATGTCTGACGGCGGCCATAGGAATCTGGACGCAGGCGGACACGAAGCCGGACGTTGGCGGCGATGAGGACTGATCGCCGGCGGCCACGAGATCTGGACAGCCCGCCCCGACGGTCTCCCTCCGTCGGCTCGATCTGATCATGCCCGCATGCTGGCCTCCGGCCGGTTCTCGACATCTGGCCATCGCGCCGACCCGCGCCGCTCCCACTACGGCGCGCACTCGTCCACAACCATCCGTAGGGCGAGCCGGGGGGGCATGTGAAATGCGTGGTAATTGCGCTCGCAAGGACCGGCCGAATGGGCTATCCCGCGGCTAGGACCCACTCTCCTACAACCACAATGCCCACCCTGATGACGGGCGGATCGATGTTTGTCACCCAGTTCCGTTCTACCCTGCGGTCATGCCCATCGTGACGATCAATTTGAGTTCGATCCGGATCCCAACCGGCTCGGACGAGGAGATGACGTTCCACACGTTCCGCGGCTACCTCGAGGCCGTCTGCGTGTGGGCGACCGCCCTCCACCCGCATCCGGACGGGATGGTCGCTGGCGTGGCGCAGTCCGTGAAGTCGAAGCCGTGGCGGTCGGACCCGCCGCGCACGAAGGTGCTCTCGGCCCGCGCCGGCGAGGTCCTGCGGAACGCCTGGGCGACCGAGGTCCTGCTCAACGCCCCGCGGACCCTCGGCGGGGGCGATCTGGTGTCCTTCGCGAACCTGTGGGCGCCGGTGCAGGCGTACTACGCGGTCTTCAACGCGATCACCGCCCTGACGCACGTCGTCACGCCCAACCCGCCGCTGACGCACGCGAAACTGCTGACGTGGGCCGCGACAGCGGCGGCAGGAACGAGGACCCCGTTCGTCGTGCCGTGGACGGCCAGGGTCGGCGGGCCGCCGAGCGCCTGGACCTATCAGGACTTCGGTCCCGACCCGCTCGACCTCAAGATCAGCAACCTGAAGGCGGTCACAGCCGCGACGGCACCATCGCTGCTGGCGATGGCCCTCAGGACGACGAGGCGCGATCAGATCGCGGACAGCCGCGACGGGTGGATCCGCGCGCAGCCGCCGACCAAGTCCGGCACGAAGCGCAAGACGCTGGCGACCGCGGCGCTGACCGCGAACGCGACGAAGATGCGGCCAACGACCCTGTTCGACCTGCTCTGGCGGTTGCGGATCCGCTCGAACTACAAGGAGGGCGACGCGTTCCTCTCGGGCGCACTCTCGGCCGAGGACGCCGCGGACTTCCATGCCGCGCTGTGCGACATCGTCGCCGCGACCCTCGTGACCGTTGAGATCTACCTCGCGCACCACACTGGCGCCGCGAACCTCGCGGCCTGCGCGAGTGCCGTTCCGATCCCGGGCTCACTCAAAGCCGCCTCGGCCCTGGCGCGTACGCACCTCTGGTAGAGGTCGCGCGGAGCGACAATGGACGTGACGGGGCGAACTGCCCTAGCGATGACGGGGGTACTCATGGCGACGTGGCCGCGCAATCGCAGCACCGGTCCTGGTGGCGGACTCTCGACAGGCCCGGGGGGCGGGCTCTCTACGGGCCCGGGCGGCGGTGCATCGACCGGACCGGGCGGCGGGCTCTCGACGGGGCCCGGAGGCGGCATGTCGACTGGACCGGGGGGCGGGCTCTCAACGGGGCCCGGAGGCGGCCTCTCGACAGGTCCAGGCGGGGGCCTCTCGACCGGGCCGGGCGGTGGTCTCTCAACGGGGCCTCGCGGTGGTCTCTCGACCGGACCGGGCGGCGGACTCTCAACGGGACCCAACGCCTACAGAAGCAACCGGCCGCCGTGGCCGCAGTTCCGTCAGGCGCTCGAAGAACGTGGCCTGCACCACATCGTCGAGATCATGGAACGCGCTGGCGTGCAATAGGTCCCGACCATGGATCGACTCCGCGCCGCGATCGTCCGGGAACGAGGTCACTCACGCGGCCGCTCGACACATGACGCCGAGCGGCCAATTGCACCCCTCCCGGCCGTCATCGCCGAGCGCCTAATCCCGGACAACGACGACGAGCCGTTGTTCCCGAAGTTCAAGGAGTACGGCAAGGGCAAGCCGGGCGTCACCCAGGAGCGCGAAGACTGGTGGGTGCTCAGGGATGATCGTGGCCGGGTCCTCGGTGGCGCGATCGTCGGATCCATCGGCCCGGACCATCCCGTCTCGATCGATGTGGCCATCGACCCCGCTCGACAGGGCCGGGGCTTTGGCACCGCCCTGTACGCCGCCCTCGAGGCCCTGGCATCGACATGGAGGCGGGGTCGGCCGCGTCCCTTGCTCATCGGACGATGACGCCCCTCGGCTACATCTTCATGCGCAGTCGGCGTCGCCGGAGCGATCCCGACGCTGAGGCCAAGATCGTCGCGACTGCCGGCGTGTGTCCGGCTTGTGGGCCGCAGCCGTGATGGCGAGCGCAAACGGTTCGGGACCCGCCGGCACATCCCGTGACGACCTGTCGAGGCGGCCGATCCCGTTCGCTCCGTCCGCTTTCCACGGCGCGAGGTCGCAGTACATCGAGCGCCACCTCGAGCCACTCCTCCCCGATGTCCGCGTGGTCGAGGCGTTCCATCGGGCGCTCGTCGGCTACCTCGGCCGGCCTGACACGCTGCACCTCGTCCGTGCCGTCGCAGGGCTGGAGCGCGGAGTCCCGGTCACGGCCCGCGATGGCAGCAGGCTCATCCCCGGCGACAACTCCCCGGCCTGGTGGTGGCACGCGGTGCTCTACAACGACCTGCTCGACCCCGCGGTGTTTGCCTCGTACATCGCCGCGACGCCGTTCCACATGTTCAAGGCGCCGAATGGCCGAGAGACCCTGAACGCCAAGGGCTGGTACGTCGCGCACATCCTCGGCGTCAAGAACCGCGACGTCGCCTGGGCGGACTGGGCGAGGCAGACCGCGGCCTGGCGGTTTGTGCGGAACGTCCACCCGCTCAACGTCTTCTACGTGCCCAAGAAGCCTGCGGCGTGGATCGACGTCAGCGGCGACGCCGGGATGCTCGCGAGCGCCGCCGCGTACTACCGCGAGCGCTACGGCTCGATCTGGGACGAGTTCTGGCGTCTCGCGGACGCGCCGATCGGGCACGGCGACCCAGCTCCGGACGGCAGGCTCGACGTGGACAAGGGGCTCTCAGCCGACCCACCCGCAGCCACGGCGCGGACTCTGGAGCCGCGACCCCGCTCTCGACCGACGACGCCTGGCGGCGCTCCCGGCTGGCCCGAGATCTTGCGGCCTGGCTCCCCGACCTCGGCGGGCGTCCTCTTGAGCCGGGATCCGAATATTGCTGCGCTGACGAGGGGGCTCGTCGAGGGTCTGACGGTCGAGCGGCTGATCGCCATCGCGGACGCGCTCTTCAACCGGTGCCGAGTCCGCGACATGGAAGCCGCCGCGCCAGGCGATCCTTTCCGTCAGGCAGCCCTCGCGTGGGCGGCACTCCTCGTGGGTGCGAACAAGCAGCACACACGCCCCACCGGGTGGACGGGGGCAGCGAGGCTGCTCGACGAGGGGCAGGTCGATGGGCTCGCCGCCGTAGCCGCGATGGACATCGGCGCCATCTCCCGGGTCGGCGCCTCGATCGTGTCCGGACCGTACGCCTGGGCGAACGCGCACGGCATTCGCTGAAAGGCGGCCACCGGGTCGCCTGCGCCTCGGTCGGCGAGCGACTCGCGCCTTGACGGGCAGCACACATATGGCTCTCCGGCCAAGCCCCAAGCCAAACATGCCACTTGACAGTAGCTAGTTCTCAGGCAGATACTTGCGCTCCACCAGTAGCACGTTGGGATGGCATGAGCGTCGACGAGAAGTCGAAGCGGATCGCGGTGACCGGGGCAACCGGCTTCGTTGGCCGACAGGTTGTCCGACGCCTGGAACTCGCCGGTCACGAGGTTCTCTCCCTCTCCCGTCGAACGGGAACCGACCTCGGCTGGCCCGACCCCGCCGCGCTTCGTGACGCCTTGAACGGCTGCAGCGCCGTCGTCCATTGCGCCGGGATCAACCGTGAGATCGGCCCCCAGACGTTCGACACGGTCCATGTCCGCGGGACTCAGGCGCTCATCGAGGCTTCGCGCTCCGCTGGAGTCCGACACATCAGCGTCCTGAGTTTCCTTCGCGCCCGTCCCGACGGGCCCACCGCGTACCACCGGACCAAGTGGACGGCCGAGGCTCTGATCCGCGAGAGCGGTATCCCCTACACAGTGTTGAAGGCCGGCGTCATCCATGGTCGTGGCGACCACATGCTCGACCACCTCAGCCACGCCCTCTACACGTTCCCGGTCTTCGGCCTCGTCGGGATGCACGAGCAGCCGGTCCGACCCGTGGCGGTCGATGATGTCGCGCGGATCCTCGAAGCAGCGGCCACGGGCGACGAACGCCTGCGGAACCAGACGATCGCTGTCCTGGGACCCGAGGAGATGCGACTCGAGGATGCCGTCCGTCGAGTCGCCGACACGATCGGGCGCCGTCCCGTCTATGTGCGACTCCCGATCCTTGCCCACCTCGCCCTGGCGAGGGTCTGCGAGGCCGTGATGGATGTGCCGCTGATCTCCCTCGCGCAGGTTCACATCCTCGCCGAGGGGGTGGTCGAGACATCACCGCCGGCGCCGGAGCCACCGACCGACCTCATGCCGCAGACGCCGTTCTCCGCCGACGTCATTCGCGCCGGGCTGCCGAAAGCCGGTGCCTTCGGCTGCCGCGACCTCCGCTGGTGTCGGGCATGACCGTCATCGACCTCACGACGGACATCGACGCGCCCATCGAGCGCGTCTTCGACCTTGCCCGGGATCTCGACCTTCACGCGTCATCGATGGCGCACACCGGTGAACAGGCAATCGCCGGTCGGACGACCGGCCGGGTCGAGGTCGGCGACATGGTCACGTGGCGCGCCCGCCACTTCGGGCTTTGGTGGTCGTTGACCAGCCGGATCACGGCGGTCGAGGCGCCCATGCGCTTCGAGGATGTCCAGGAGCGCGGGCCGTTCGCCTGGTTCCGTCACGAGCATCGCTTTGAGGCGCACGGCGGCCTGACGAGGATGCACGACCACTGGGAACACCGGTCGCCACTTGGTCCACTCGGCCGGCTGGTGGATCGGGGCGTGCTCGGCCGATACATGCGGTCCCTCCTGGTCATCCGTAACGAGGCGCTCAAGCAAGCCGCTGAGACCCGGTGACCACGATGCCTGCCGACCGACGACTCCTCGTCCTGTACGACGCTGACTGCGGGATATGCAGTCGTTCCGCGAGGCTGCTGCGCCGCCTCGACAGGGCGCGGCATCTGCGACTCCTCCCGCTCCAGGCAGGCAGCCAGATCGCGGATGCGCCGCCTGTCGAGTTGCTTCTCGACGCGATGCATGTCCGGGATCCGGAAGGCCGTTGGACCTCGGCCGGCGCCGCTTGCACCAGGATCGCGGAGGAGATTCCGCTGCTTCGACCCATCGCAATCGTTGCCCGCAACCCAGTCGTGGCTCGGTTCGTGGAGTGGACCTATGCCCGGGTTGCCGGCAATCGCCATCGGATCAGTCGTCTCCTGGGTGAGGACGCATGCTCCATCCAGACGCGGATCCCGTGACGCCGACGCTGGCACCCAAGAATTCGCTGCCGCTCCTGCTGGGGCTGGCAACCTGGCTCGCGGCCCTCGTGCTGGCACCGGCTCCGCTGGCGGCCCGCATCCTGCTCCTTGCGCCGCTCGTTGTCCTGCCGCGTCTGGTCCCGCTGCTGCCGGCGCGACCGTGGATCGGCAGCATCGGTCGATGGGGGTCGCTCATCGCGGCGTTGCCTCTCGTGATCGCGTTCTCACTGACCCCAGGGCCGCTGGCCGCAGCATTCGCGCTTCCATGGTTGGGTCTCGCACTGATTGGCACGGCGGCGGCGATCCGGCATGGCCTAGTGCATGTGCCGTCGATCCTTCTCCCGCGCCACCTCCCAGACCTCGGGATCGACGTCGCTCTCGGGTTCTGGAGCGTGGGTGCCACGTTTGCCCTGATGGACCGCCTGGGAGTCGATACTGGCTTCTCGCCGGTGATCGTCCTGCTGACTGCGACCCACTTCCACTTCGCCGGGTTCGGACTGCTCGCCGTCGCCAGCCTTCTCGCCGCGTCCCGTCCGTGGCTACGCGTGTCGGTGCTCGGGCTCATCATCGGGATCCCGCTCACGGCGCTCGGTTTCATCCTCTCGAGCAACCCGATCAACGCAGTCGGAGCCCTCATCGTCGGGTCCTCCGGGATCGGCGTCGGGATCGCACTCCTGAGCCGACATATCGAAGTGCGAGCGGACTGGCTATCGCGCACCGCCGGCATGGCACTGCTCGTCGGGGTGCATATGGGCATCGCCTGGTCACTGGCGATCTTGACCGGGCAGTCGTTCGTTGACCTCGACACGATGGTGCGAACCCACGGCGCCCTCAACTCGATGGCGGTCCTGCTTGCCGTCGTGGCATTCCGAGCCTGACTGGATGAAGGTCGTGATCGCCGGAGGCTCTGGCCTGATCGGCCGCGCCCTCTCCAGCGCTCTCTCCACGGCCGGCCACGAAGTCGTCATCCTCACGCGCGGCACGACCGAACCGGCGACGCCGTTGCCGGGAGTCCGTGCGGTTGTCTGGGACCCACCGAACCGCGGCGCGTGGACGGCAGAGATCGCACGTGCGGACGCGATCGTCAACCTCGCCGGAGCGTCCATCGGGCGTTGGCCATGGACGTCACGGCGGAAGCAGGTCTTGCGCGACAGTCGTTTGTCGGCCACGCGGACCATCGTCGGAGTCCTCGCTGGGTTGCCGGACCACGCGCGGCCCCGAGTCCTTCTCAATGCGTCCGGGACCGATGTGTACGAGGGCCGGGACGAGACACCGGCGGGTGAGGACACCCCACCCGGCCGGTCGTTCCTCGCAACGCTCTGCCTTGACTGGGAGGCCGAGGCCGCCGAGGCGGAGGCTCTCGGCGTACGCGTCGTGTTTCTCCGCACAAGTTCCGTTATCGCCCACGACGCGCCCTACCTTCGCGTCATCTCGCTGCCCTACCGGCTGCTCGTCGGCGGGCGGATCGGGTCAGGACGCCAGTGGGTGAGTTGGGTCGATCTCGTCGACGCGGTGGGTCTCTACCTGCTTGCGATCGAGTCGGGATCGATCAACGGACCCCTCAACGTGTCAGCACCAGACCCGCGGCCTCAGGTGGCCTACGCACGCGCGCTGGCGGCGGCGTTGCATCGTCCGGCTCAGTTCCGCACGCCTGCATGGATTGTGCGGCTACTGCTTCGGGATCAGGCCACGTTGGCACTGGGGAGCCGACGTGTCTGGCCGGCGAAGGCGCTGGCCGCTGGGTACGACTTCCAGCGGCCAGTTCTCGAGGAGGCACTCGAGTCCAACAGCTAGGCGCGGCTACCAGCGCTGGAGTGTCTTTCCGAGCCCCTCGACGGCGGTCGCCAGTCGGTCCGACGAACCCTTGAATAGCCCTTCGCGGAGGAGCGGCCACTCCGTGCCCCTCGCCTCGATCTCTGCCTTCATCTCGTCCATGACGCGGCTGCCGTCCTCGCGTCGCCAAGCGAATCTGCCAGCGGGTGCCCAGCCTCGGTCGCCGTCGCCTCTCGACGCGTCGAACCGCATCAGGCTGAGGACGTACTCGTATCGGTCGAAGGCATGGGCGAGCACAGACTCGTCAACGACCAGACCATCGAAGGCTGACGCCAACGCCTGGTAGACCCGATCGCTTGCCGGCGTTGTTGTCCTTCGTCCCGGCAGACGGTTGGCGATGCTGTCGTTGAGGAAGGGCGTCGTCGCGTGGATCTGCAGGCCGACGGCGCGAAGTTCGTTTCCCTCCAGCACGGTGCGGCCGGCGAGCAAAGCGCCGAGTAGGTCTGGACGACCGCCCGCCATCGCGCCGACTCCTGCCGCGTACGAGAGGAGAACCGCGGGGTGCAGGTCGAGCAATGGCCAGACGTCGTGCGCGGGGTTCTTCCGGGTCCGGTCGACGCCGTTGGCGAGCCGTCCGACGAGCCCGGGCCACAACGGGCGCGTATTCGCAGCGCCGTAGAAGCCACCCCACGCGGCCGCTCGGACGATGGGAGCCGCGACTTCCTCGAGGGCATCCGTTCGGCGCGCCAGTTCCTCGTCTGAGAAAGCGATGCCGATCGCGAACCGCTCGTCCGTCCCGATGACCTTGACCACGTCCGCGACCTGCTGGTGCATGAGGTCGTGGATCGCCGGCGCTTGGGCCGGGTCGGCAACCCCCTTCTTGATCGCGTCGAGCAGTGCATCCGTCATGGATGCAAGCGTACGTCGGCGTCGGGATGCGACGATGTGGCCATGACAACGGATGCGGGCGTGCGGGCGCGACCAGCGGTATTCCTCAGCGTCACCGAGGGACAGAAGGCTGCCTTGGCGCGACCGTTCCGGGATCTGCTTCGCCCCAGCGTTCAGGGCTACATCGTGTCTGATCTGCCCCTGATCGACGATGCGTACTCCCCTGAAGACAACGTGAACGCATACCTCGAGCGATCGCAGGCGGTGGTCGTGTTCGCGACCGTCGACCAGGAGGCCGGCAAGTTCACCCGACCGAACATCGCCGACGAGATTGCTCGTGCCCGCACAATGCCGCGCCTGCGCAGTCGCATCTGCGTGTTGAAGCAGAGCGGGGTCACCCTGGCCAGCAACACCAATCCGGTGTACCGCCACCTCGACCCTGAACATCCCGAACCGGCCTTCGCGGCGGCGCTCGAACAACTCAAGGCCTGGGGTTTCGACGTCGATGTCCCGGATGCCGTCGACGAGCCGCTCGCCACGCCCACCCGATCCGCGCCACCGCGCGCAGGTGCCGCCCCGGCCCTCGCGGCGGAGGCGGCCAAGGACGGGCTCGAGCGAGCGCTCGCTCTGGTGCCGCAGGCCCGGAACACAGTCGGCGAGGCCACGCTCGTGTTGGTCGGGACGGCCACGCCTCGTTCCGCACTCCTTCGGCCGTCCGAACTCGAGGACCCGACCCTCGCGTCCTGGCTCGAGCGGGAGGCGCTCTACGGCGACCGACCGGTCCTCGAGCGGGGTGAAGGAACAACCACCGGCATCAGCGGCAACAGCCTGGTGGCCCGCCAATCCCGTGGCTGGGTCGCCATCGACGAGGAGGGCACCGTCGTCGTCACGCGCCCCGTCATCCGTACTGCGGAACGCGGCATGTACCTCCGCGGAATCGTCGAGGAGGAGGTGCTGGACGACCTGGAGGCGGATCTGACCTTCGTGGACCGAGTCCTCGAGCGGATAGATGCCGGCCGGCGGGCGAGCCACGTGGTCCTCGTTGCAGCCCTCCTCGGCGCCTCCTACACGGCCTGGCGGACTCGCGCGGAGCAGGAAGCCAGCCCGACCTCCATGACCATGAACATGAGCGGTGGCGACCGGATCGTCAGTCACCTCTCAGCGCCAGCGCAGACACGCGACGACCTGAGCCAACAGCGGCCGGCCATGGCGCGTGACCTGATGGTCCTCGTGCGCCGGGCCGCCACGAAGCGGTAGGGTCTTGCGAATCCAGAGCGGCCGGCGGCCGGAGGCATAGGCCTTCTGGTCGGTATCGCCCGGACGGCGTCGGCCGGAAGGTGGGTGACCCACCCATGGATAATCCGATGGTCACCGAGCAGGCTCAGGCGAGCCGAACCCGCGCGCGGTCGCGAGCGCTGCCGCAGCGGTTCCCGGATCGCGTCGCGCAGATCATCCTGATCGCTCGCACCTGGGACCGCGAGAGCCCATCGCGCCTCGGCATTCCTGCGCCGCGGGCCGGCTGGGCCGCAACCTTCACCGATGCCGCCGAGCGCGGCTTCCTGCGCCGGGGCGACATCGCCCTGTCGGACTAGCCGTTCGGCAGACCTCGATAGAACACCCGTTCGGTATCATCGAGGCCAATGTCTCCGGAGGCCTCGGTGATCCACGCGGCGCAGTTCAGAGTCCTGGGCGAGCAGACCCCGCGCCTCGAGCACCGCCACGGCGAGCGCTGGGTCCGGATGGACCGCACGATCCCGGTCCTCAATGACGGCCAGCCCAAGTCGTACCGGAGCACCTGGGTCTGCCGCGACTGCGGCGAGGTCGTCCTCCACCAGTGGCGCGCCCCGGCAAACGAGTAGTCGGCCGCGTCGGCCAGGACCAGGCGTCCGGTCGGGTTCTGAGCCCCGCCGGACCGACGCTTACCTGAACCGGAGCGCGGCCGGACGCCAGCCTAGGGGCGGCCACTTTGCTGGCGCTTATCTCGTCGGGCATCCAGCCTGCGCACGTCCAGGTGGGCCTGCTGGCTCGGCTAGGCTTCGGCGCGGGCTGCCTTGCCCTCCGCGATGAGAGCCAACTCCTCAACCGGCGTCGCCGGTTCGACCTGGCTGCCGTGCCGGACATGAATGGTGCCGACGACCACGTTGCCTCCCGCCTTGGCGATCCGATGGGGCAACTTGGTTGGATCGCGCCTGACCTCGATGATGCCGACCAGGCCCTTGCCGGATTCGTGTTCGAGGGTGAATGACCGAATGTCGTGCGCCGGCGTCGCGTATGGGTTCAGGATCTGCTCCAGACGGTCCTGCTGCAGTTGTGCGGGGTCGACTGGGTAGGCGAACTCGTGCGTCTTCGGGTCGTATCCGACGATCAGGTGCCGGGCTGATCCGCTCGACTTCGTGTTCGCCAGGGAGTCGATGTCCTTGGCGAACTCGGCGTTTCTGGCCGTCGTTCCGAGTTCGACCGTGCGCTTGAACTCGACGGTCGTCGTTTCCCACTCAGCGACCATCTCGCGCAGACGGATATCCCACTCCGTGGAGATCCGCTCGGTTGCCCGCACGACGCCCGCGTACGTCGGACGGATGTGGAGAGAGGCGTCTCCGCCAGCCATTGCGGTCAGTTCGATCAGTCCGGCGGCCTCGAGGTCGTGCGCGATCAGGTGGATGTCGTGCTCATCCTCGGACCACCCGAGTTCAACTCGGACTTCTTGTCCTGTCGTCCACGTCATGTCCGCCCAGTCATCGTGCCGCGTCTCCGACAGCCGCACTGCCGCGGCCAGAACCTCTTCTCGTTCGGTGTTCAGCGGCGCGCGAACCAGGGTCGGCCATCCGCTCTGAAGGCGGACGCCCTCTCGGGTCTGCCAGGTCGCTGCGGTCGGCTCGATCCACCCGTAGTCGGTGAACGCCAACGCGCTGATCCCGCGGAGGTCGTCCAGTGCATTGGTCAGGGCATCATCACGAGCACGGTCGTCGGCGGCGATGTTGAGCCGCTTGGCGATGCGATCACTGCCGACGAGGTCGTGCGAGCCGCCAGGGTCCGAGGCGTACGCATCGGCCACGACCTGGACCCACTCGACGTACTTCACTGGCACATAGTCGCCGTGCGAGAGGCGTTGAGGCAACCGGCCTGCCCTCGAGGCTGTCTGCGGGCCTCAGGACGCCGCGGATCACGACCCCGGATCGAAGGACTCGAGCCACCCGGTGACGCGCTTGACCACCCGCGCCTCGAGCGCAGCGGCGAGCGCGAAGCCGTCGACGTGCAGCAGCCAGTCGAGCGCCGCCAGGACGACGGCAACCCCGACAACGCCCACGACGAGCGCGAGCGGCAGGTTCGAGGACACGAAGTAGCCGGCGACCACGACGACGCCGACGTACAGGAGGCCCAGCGCGATCCGCGTCAGCCATCGAGCCCAGCGGCCTACTCGGTGTGCGAATGCCGTCCGGCGCTCCGCTCGCGCCCGCCGGTCGTCCCCGACGCGGGCCTCAAGGGCCTCCGTCGCCGCCTCGGCCGACTTCCTCGCAGCCTCCGCAGGACCGACGCCTCGAGTTCGCCCATGCGCGAGGGAAGCCCCACCTCGACGCGCATCTCCTCGAGGCGATCGCTGACATCATCGACGAGGTCGAACGTGAAGCCCTTCTCCGACCGGTCGATCACCCGGAACAAGTCGAGGTCCTCGAGTCTGCGCATCGCTACCTTCGAGACGCTGTCCCCCTGGGTCCGCCCGGGACTCACCAACAGGGCTTCGGTCCCGCTGAAGTTGAACAGCGTGAAGGGGTCCAGCCGGTGGCCGGCCAGGTGGGCGCTGTCACGGATCTCCATGAGCCGTGCCAACTCCTCTATGTCCTCCGGCTTCGGCCGAATCGACACGGCTAAACCAAGGGCTCGGTGACGTCGAGTGGTTCTGACAGAACGCTGTCCAGCGCCGCGTCCAGGATCGGGCCAAGGCGGATGCACTCGCGGACAGCGTGGATAGCCGACTGGAAGGCGCCGATCTGCTCCGTGTCGAGCCGTCGCCCCTGACGGTCATCAAGGAAGTGCTCGAGAGGTCGGAAGTGCTCGCCCCAGATCCAGGCTTCGTTCGGGACGCCCGTGAAGGCCTGGGTGGCATTCACCCAGACTCGCTCGCACTCTTGGTCGTAGCGGACTCCCTCGATCACGTTCGTGCCGCTGCCAACGAAGCGAATGTCGGGCGATACCTCGGCCTCGAGGAGGTGGACGCGGCCAAGTTTCTCGCCCAGTGATGCGCCGATCCTGAAGGTCGCCTCGGCGGACGCGAACGGGATTCGAGGATGGTCGATCGCCAGCGCAGCCGCGAATTGGCGACGGTACGACGGAGCAGACAGGATCGCGAAGACGTACCAGGCCACCTCGTCGACCGACGGGCGCCGGCCGTATGCCGCAGCGAGGCGCTTGGAGAGGTCGGCGTTCAGGTTCTCTCGCCACTCGTCGGGCGCGGGCAGGAGGACTTCCTCCTCAGTCGCGTCAGACAGCCTCAGCGGGTAGACGTGGCACCACTCGCTCGTGACATGCGCCGTCGCGGGGCCACGGACGACGGTCGCGATCGTGGTGATCGGACGGGCGCGCTGCACCACGAGCGCCAGCCGCTTGTCGCCGCCGAGACCGATCGGGCGAGGGAGCAGGTGGCGCATCACCTTCGTTCGAGGCCACTGTACGAACAGCGGATCCCAGTACACGTAGCGTCGGTCGAAGAGGCGGTAGAGCCAGGGAATCACCTTCGCGGAGTCGAGCCCCGCGAACGCCTTGCGCTGGACGGCCCACCGCCAGCGATCGTTCTCCTTGATCTTGTAGCGCTCGCGAAGCGTGTCGTCGGAGATCGACCGATCGGCTACCTCGGCGATCTTGTTCCCGACGGCGGCAGCGCTGAAGTCGGACACCAGGTCGTCGTGTGAGGACTGGATCCCCGAACTCGACACAGGGAAGATGTCCACGACGGACGGCCAAGTGTCGTAGGAGCCGGCTTCCTCCCCCTCCACCGGCGCGTCCGCCGGGGCGAATGACCAGTACGGGGCCGATTGCGGGACGTGAACCCACCCGTCATCGTCGAGCCTTGCGCTATTCGCCGTGTCGTACTTCTCGGCGCGTGTTCCGCGTCGGTCGCGATAGCGCACCTTCGCCAGGCCGGTCTTCTCGACATCCCGCCGTACCAGGACCGTCATCGCGACGCCCTGCTGCACGTCGGGGAACACCTTCTCGTCGACGACGCCCTTGACCCACAGGCGCTGGTTGCCCTGGAGGTTGAGGACGTAGATGTCGTCAAAGGCATCGAGGAGCGCCTTGCGGACGCCGCGGTGGACACGGTTGTTGATGAAGCCGTGGTTCGTGACGAAGGCGACGATGCCGTGGCGTGCGCCGCCGGGCTGCTCCACGACCTTCCAGACCGCCCAGCGCAGGAACTTCAGGTAGTCGTCGTTGAGCGCGATCCGGGCGTCCTTGATCTTCGGGCTCCCGGGTCGACCGTCGACGTTCTTCCAGGCGTCGAAGAGGCGCTCGATCTCGGGCTGCTTGTTGTGACTCGTCGCGGACCAGGGCGGATTGCCGATGACCACGAGGATCGGCTGGTCGGCCTTGACCCGCTCGGCAGCCGCCGCCTCCTCGATGAGCCCCGGCACGAAGAACGCGAGCAGGCCGCCATCGTCGGCGCGCTGGACCGGGTCGCCGAGCGTGTTGGTCAGGAAGACCTGGGCGCGCTTGTCGAGGAACTTGACGTTGTGGTCGCGGGCGAAGAGGGCGAGTTTGAGGTGCGAGATCGTGTACGGCGCCGGCAGCAACTCGAACCCGTAGAAGTGGCGCAGGACGTGGTCCTCGAGGACCCCCTTGACCGCGCCGGAGCCGAGAGCGGCTTCCGTCTCGTCTGCCGCCTTCTGGGCGCCGGCGAGGAGGAACGTGCCGGTCCCGAGGGCCGGGTCCAGGAGCCGCACGTCCTTGTCGGCGAGGCCCAGTGGCTTGCCAAAGGAGGCGCGGAGGGTGTCGTCCACCGCCCGGACCAAGTAGTCGACCAGCGGGCGGGGCGTGTAGTAGACGCCCTTCTTGATCCGCTCGACCTTGTCGTAGGCCGCGAGGAAGTGCTCGTAGAAGTACAGGATCGGGTCGGACTTGCCGGCGCTCGGGTGGCCGATCGTCTCGATGACCGAGTCCGGCGTAGCGGCCAGCAGGTGCAGCGAGTCCTCGAGCCAGACAGCCAGCGGGTCGGGGATCTTGCCCGCGGCACGGAGCGGCTCGATCGCCGACTTCATGATCGGGACGTCCGTCGGGATCGCCTTCCAGGCCGCCTCGAGATCGGTGATCGGCCCCTTCTCGAGGCGGGTGAGGAACAGCGCGTAGGTCAGCGTCTGGGCGTACGTGTCCGCGAAGTCGTCCGCGTCCATGTCCGACATCAGGCTGCGCTTGTAGAAGTCCCAGAGACGCCGCAGCGCTTCGCCCTCGGGCAGGGACGCGCCGATGAGCGTCCGGATGGCGTCGCGCAGCAGCGTCGCCCGGCGGGCCAGTCCGTCCGCCAGTTGCTCGGCCGAGGTCGCGCTCGGGGCGGACGCCGAGAAGAACGCCGCCAGCATCTGGCTGAACTGTAGGAGCACGGGCTCCGAGACCGCGTGCGAGCCGGCGGCCATCTTGGCGGGTGTCTCGACCAGCGTCACGTCGAGGCGGCCGACGTCGGCGCGGAACAGCGAGAAGTGGATGAAGTCGGTGACGAGGAGGTTCTGGATGCTGGCTCGGTACCGCTCGACCTGCTCGCTCTCGAGGGTCCTGGCGAAGTCGGTCGCGGAGCCCGGGACCTTGGTCTCGCCGTAGCCGATCGGCGAGCCGGCCGCGTTGACGACCTGGAGGTCGGGCTGGCCGACGGACGCGAGGCGCAACTCGCCGTGGACGCCGACCTGCCCGAGGCCGAGGTCCTTGCTCGCCGCCACGAGGAAGGTCACGAGCGGCTCGCGGTACGTGTGCTCCGTCGCGCCGGAGACGAGCGAGATGTCTTGGAGCCCCTTGAGGTAGGAGCGAATGGTCCCCCGACTGACATTCATGAGAGACAGCCTACGGGCTGTAGTCACGCATCGCTGCCCGGATGCGTGACGATCTGTTGGCTGGTCGTGACCTGGGTGATCTCTCGACCCTCGAAACGTGCTTGACTAGAGCGCCGTGCTCCCGAGACTCATGCGCTCGAAGTTGCGGAGGCGCTGGTAGTCGTCGAACCCGAGCAGGGTCGTGATCGGGCCGTTCTCGTCGCGCAGTTCCTCTGCGGTCGTCGCGCCCTTGAGACGGCGGAAGGTGGAGACCTTCATGGTCCCGGCCGTCTCGCCGCTGACGCCGATCGTGATGACGTCGAACGCGGTGGAGAGGTGCTTGGCGTAGTGGACGGCGCCGTCGACGGCGTAGTCCTTGGCCTCCCGCGTGTCACGGGGCTGCGAGGTCGACGCTCCGGCTCGCGTGCTTGGCCGAATTGGCCTTGCACTCGATCACCACGACGAACCCGGGAGCGTCAGGGCTATGGAGCAGGAACTCGGGCTTGCCGATCCCGGGGCCCTGCTTGCTGGCGGCCCCGAGGCACTTCGTGATCCGGGGGGCTGCGCTCTTCTGCTCCTCTGAGGTCAGACGCGGGTACGCGTCTCGCCTGAAGTGGTCGCGGACGAGATCCTCGGTCCGGCGGTCGTTCCTGCTCACCACATTCGGGCCCTCGGTCGGGCCCGTTCGACGACTGGTGTCGCCGGTCGCAAGCCGCTGACCGGAACATCGGCGAGTCCATCACCGCGTCAACGTTCTCGACGCGCCGGCGAGAGGACTGCGGGCTAGATTCGTGCGGTGGATGAGGAGGTGGACGACTCGGCCGAGGCGACGCTGATCCGGGCGTTCGCGGACTTCGTTCGCTCGGCCGCGGGCGGCGAGCCGGCGTCCGCCGCCGCTCCGGAGCCGCTGTTCTCGATCGCTGACGCCGCCCGCTACCTGGCCGTCTCGACCACGACGGTGCGCAACCTCGCCGTGGGCGGCAAGGTCCGCTCCACTCGGGTCGGCGACCGGATCCGGTTCAGGCGCGCATGGCTGGACGAGTGGATCGACGCGGGCGGCGGCGAGGTGCCGGTCCCGCCGCCCGCCCCGAAGCCCCTGGTGACGGAGCGACCCGCGCCGAGACCGGTCCTCAGGCCGACCCGCCCCCGGGCGGAGCCCAAGCCCAAGCCCCCGACCTACATCCAGCGTGTCGGCGACCAGGAGTTGAGGCTGCTGTCCGACCGGGCGGGCAGTCGCGGGTCGTCGACATGGCACGTCGGCGCGCAGACGCCGCTCTGCGAGGCCGCCGGGCGCTGGACGTCATCGCTGAAGCGCTGGCCGAGGGGCTCCATGTGCAAGGCGTGCCTTACGGCCATGGCCGCAATGCCGGAGGTGGACCTGGCGCGATTCGACATCGTCCAGCAGGTCTACATGATGCGGCTGGCCCAGCGTGGGGAAGGCAAGACCGTGCTCCGGGCCGGCTATCACGCCGGCGATGGCCGGAAGACGCTCTGTGGCAAGAGGGACGGCCCGTGGGCGCTGACCGAGCGGGAACCCCGAACCAAGCAGTGCTTCGCCTGCGACCACCGGAGGCGCTGGAATGCCCGGGACCTCGATCCCAACATTCTGGTTCCTCGGCCGGTCTCACCCTTGGCGGTGCTGATCGATGCCGGGCCGGTGGACCCGCGCCTCGTCGAACTGATCGAGCGCCACCCGACGTCGCTCGACGGCAGGCTGGCGAAGGAGCCGCTGACCAAGGACACGGCGTGGAGCAACGACAAGTGGGGCCAAGTCCAGCGCACGGCCGAGCGCATCGGGCGGTTCAGCCCGCCTCAGGGCACCACGTCAGGGCCCTCAAGTCACTGGAACACATTCACGATCTCGGCCAACCCCGATGTGAGCCTGATAACGCCTGAACTGGCGCTCGAGCGCCTGCCGGGCTGGGCGGACGACATCGAGCGCGCAATGGTCCTGTACTCGAAGTGGTCCAAGGAGACGTCTGTCCGCAAGCGCAAGTAGGGCCGCCGGCCTGAAGTGTGGCAAGAATCGGCGCTAGGACGTGCCGAGCGTGAGCGCCATGTTCCAGTGGTTCGACTCCATCTGGGCCTGCGTCCAGTCCGGTCCGCCGCGAGTGCCGATCGTCACGGAGTAGGACATTGCATCGGCCAACCTTCTCGAACGTGAACGGGAAGGTGCACCCGTTCTCTCCCGGCTTGCCATCGGTGCCCAGGACCCCGATGCCCAGGGAGCCGACGGCTAGGACGGTGTCGGCCTCGTTGACCAACTTGATGACCGCGCCGCGGGCGATGTCGTCGTAGCCGTCGATCCCCTTCCAACCGTCTGGAGATGTGACCACGCCATCGGTGAGGCCGTTGTAGAACGCCGACGCGCTGTCTTCGAGAACGACAATGCCTGTGATCGAGTGCTGCGGGGCGCCGCATGCGGCGGCGAGCAAGGCAACCGCGCAGGCGGCGGGGATCCGGATTGTCATGACGAGGTCCTTCTTCAGGGCGGGACGGTGGTCTGGATGCCGGACCCTCGGCCTGAGCGGCCGGCCGTCAAATTCGCGGACGCTTGATCCCGGACCCCATTGCGTTTGCGAGCCTTCTGCCGCAGCGTGAATTGCATGAACGAAGAAGCGCAGACGGGCACGACAGCCCTGACGATCCCGGCCCTCAAGTCCAACACCGAGATGGTCGAGATGACCGTCCGCCCGGCGGCCCGCGACCACATCCTCGCGTGGGACGCCAGCCAGCGGCTCGTGGCCATCCACGAATAGGGGCATGCCATTGCCGCCGCGGCCTCGCCGACCAAGGTGCTGGTGCGCGGCATTGACATCACCCCTTCGCCACGGCGGGGCGACCATGCTCGGCGGGCCGTTCGAGGACACATCGGTGCCCTGGGAGACCAAGGGCCGAATGCTCGACACACTCCTGGTTGCGATGGCCGGGGCCGCAGCGGAGCGATGCATCCTAGGGGAGCACACCAGCGGCTGCGAGAACGACTACGACACCGCCACGGCGATCGCGATGCGGTTCATCAAGGCGGGCTTCGGCGGCCCGGACCTCTGCCGCGGCGAGGACGGTCTCCCGCACGGCTATCTCACGTCGGACGTCAAGACCCGCACGATCGTGCGGATCCAAGAACTCGTCGCCGACGCCGAGGTCCGCGCCGACGCGCTGATCGCGGAGAACGAGGGAGGCCTGATCTTCGTAGCGACGGCCGTCTACGAGCAGCGCCGGATCGCCGACGATCGCCTCAACGCCGTCCTCGAGGCCGCGGGCTTCACCCTGCCACGGGCGACTGCATAGCGGCGGCCTGCCGCCGACCTATTCGCCAGCAGGGTTTAGGGCCTCGCCGTTGACCGTGTACCGGTCGAGCGAGACGCCGCCTGTGTCGTCGAACTGGTGGGCCGTCGGGTCGAAGAGGAAACGTTCGGGGCCGATCTCGAGCCAGTAGTGCCGGTGAACCTGGCCGTCGCGCTCCCGATAGCCGCTGCGCTTGTCGAGGGGCACTATGCGGTAGTCGGACGACACCACGTCGTCGTCCACGCCCTCGCCGCCGTTCGTCCACACGGCGAGTCTCTCGTCCCTCAGAACCACCTCCCACACCCTGCAGGCATGGCGGCAGTCCAATCCGGCGGCCAGGGAATGCGTCGAGGCTGCGGCGAACAGCGGCGGCGGCCGAGACGATGATGCCGACCACGTCTGGCGCCATCCCGCGCTCGATCACGCCGACCGGCTTGTCCTCGCCTGGATATGTGAAGGCCACGAGTCGCGGATCAGTCATGGCTGTCGACACGATCGCGCATCCGCGACCGCTCAGGCGAGCGGGTCGACAGGGTCGTCCGAGCGCCAGTCGGACCCGTGCGCGACCGACTCGTTGGCGCTCCAGCATGTGCCCGCGAAAGGCCCGTCGAGGACGCAGAAACGCCGTGTCGTGGACTCGTGGTCCTCGGGTGTGTAGCAGCGCTCGACCTTGACAGAGTCGAGGCGCAGCCGAGTGCCGGGCGCGAGGGCGATCAGCGCCGACGGCTCATGCTCGGGACCGACGTCCGCGAACGAGAACCCAGCCCTGGCTTGGATCCACAACGCACGCGCTCCCGTGGTGGTGATCTGCCAGGCCCGGGTGCCGCTGGCCGCGAGTCTGCGGTGATACGCGTCGGCGTCCCAACGGTCGCGGCCCGGCTCGCGGTCATGGGCCGCGCAGTAGTCATCCTCGCCGAGTGGCGCGTGGGCCTCGACTGGCTCGTAGATGATCACGGGTGCAGCATCTCGTCCACGGGCAAGCCGACCGGCTGATAGGACGCCCCGACGCCCTTCGCGGCCTTCTTCGCCTCGGCGCTCCCAGCGTCCGATCGTGTCCGCGCTCATCGAACGCTCGAGAACCTTCGCGATGCCCCGGAGTGGGACTTTAGACTTCCCGTTTGCGCTTAGGACTCTGCAGGACGATCAGCTGCAGGCTCGGGACCCATAACGACCCACACGGTCGTCCTGCCGGCCACTGATCTAGACTCGCGGCGCTCTGTATGCCAGCCGTTAAGGCCGAGGATTTGGTCGAGGGCGGGCCGCACGAGTTGGTAGGCGAGATTGTTCTTGTCATCGATCTCGTCGGGTAGCGCGTCCTCGAGGGACTGCACCACCCCGCGCCATGGCATGCCGCCGCCCCTCACGCGCCGGCCTACCTCGCCGTCCCTCTCGACCTTGCGGATCGCCGACTCCTTAAGGGTCTCGAGGAAGTCGATCGTATGTTCGTCGGTGGCCGTATCATCGGCGGATGCGGGTGTTTCTGTCGCCCCACCCGCGGCATCGCTTACCTGCGAGACGGTGTTCCTGAAGCGCTCCCGGAGGCCGGCAGCGTAGGTGTCCTCGGCATCTCTTGTGTACGTTGGATCGGATGGGTGGTAAAGCGATTCGAACAGAAGAACGCGGATTGGCACTGGGTAGGCCCGGCCCCCGGCAGAGCTCCAGAAGATGCCGTGTCCTGGGAGCGGTTCGTTCAGCAGCGAACTGAGGAGGTCGTCGCTGAAGTGAGCGTTTGCACGTTTCGCGGCTGCGAGATCCCCAGCCGACAACAGGTGAAAGATGAACCAGTTGTCGCCCTGGCTGAGGATCTCCTGAGGAATGCTCCCCGGCTGCTGCGTGATCAAGACGGCGCCTAGGTCGTACTTGCGGCCCTCCTTCACCCACGAGATGTAGGGCCCTGATCCGGAGCTTCCCGTGTTCGACAGGACCGACTGTGCCTCCTCGACGACCGCGATTGTCGGGATCGTCTTAGGGGCAGCCTCGGTGAACTCCTGCTGGTTGTGGTCGAAGATGCGATTGAGGACTAGGCCCGAGAGAACGAGTGCGGGAGTTCCCCGCATCTGGGAGACATCAATGACGCATAGCTTCCCGTCGCGAAGTGCCGCGAGGAGCATATCCATCATCTGGCTGCTCGGATCGTGGAGCATCCGAACGATCTCTGTCATGTTTGCTCGGGCTGCGTAGAGTTCCATCTCCTGGCGATCCTGCAGCCCTAGGATCTCGATCAGCTTCTGCTCGTCCGCGTTGTTTCCGTTTCGGTAGATCTCGTCGACAAGCTGTGTCCAGCGGCCGTCGCTCAGGCCCTTCAGCTTCCGCACGTTCTGCTGATCCTGCTTCTCAGGGGCGAGGGCGATCGCGACAACATCCGCCGGCCGTAGGCGACGGATGTCGAGCTTGATCCCGCCCACCACGAACGACTGGTAGTAGGCGCTTGGACCCTTTCGGTTGGTGAAAACGACGATTTGGTCGCGCAGGCCTGGTACGTCGCACAGACCGGGCCGATTCTTGTCGTCCGGCCAGAAGTACTCGCCGTCGGGGTCGAAGATGACCGTCCCAACCGGTACGCGTCGACCACCGCGCTTCTCGACGGTCGGCGTCTGGCTGTAAAGGTCGCTGAACAGGAGTTTCACGAGATTCGACTTCCCGAAGCCCGCCCTCGCGAAGACGAAGGTCCGACGCGAAACCAATTGCTGGACCGGGAACTTCGGCGTCACCCGCGGCGCCATCATCCGCATCCACGGCTCCGCCTGGAATCTCTCGTCTGCGCCCGCATAGATGAACTCACCGAGCGCGAAGTAGCCAAGCTCGGCTCCCTCAGCGTTTGCCCCGGCAAGTTCGCAGACGAGCTCGTCGCCGAGAAAGGCGACCTTGCTGCCGACGTGGGGGAGTCGTCGATGCGATGCCGCGTAGACGACCTCGCCGTTCACCGCACGAATCACCCCGAGGACCCGGATGTCGACCTGGTATTTCAAGTATTGCTCGCGAAGGTCTTCCGGAACAGACCGCTCGTCGCGGACAGCCCGAAGGCTGTAGTCCTCACCTGGACCAGAGGCGAGGCGGCCTTGGGCGCTGACTGAGGTGATCCTGCCAAGGACGGCCTCGTCATCGGACTCGAGCGCGACCACGACGAACTGGCCATGCATGGGCGAGGCCTGGAACTCGGGGCGGTACGGGAGGACGAGATCCGCGTGGAACTCGAGCCCGCCCTCGCTGAATCCCCGAAAGATCCCGACAACCTTGTCCTTCGGGAAGATCCTCACCCATACCTCCTTGCGGCGACATCGCCCACGCCCAGCTGCAGCGCGTCGAGTACCGGTTGCTTGTCACCAGGGAGAAGGTCTCGGACGGCCCGATAGACCTCGTCCTGAAGTATCTGGAGGTCGAAGTCGACGATCTGAGCGTGCTCGTGGGCGCGCTGCAGGCACCGCGGGTAGTACGGGACCGGGAAACCATCGATGGCATCCTGCAGTAGATAGCCGAAGATCTCCGCCGCCGCCCCAGTCTGGGAGCTTAGGAGGTCGATCGCCCACACCGGGTCGCCAGCCATTTTCCCGAAGCGGGCAAAGTACATCGAACCAAGGACGAACTTGGCGGCTTCACCCTCCCTGGCAGCCTCGTCCTCGCGCCCACGGGCGTACTCAGACCAGCGGTACGCCCGAGCCTCCATCTCTCGTGGAATCGGGAGGTACCTGGGCTCACCAGGAGGCAGAGTGCCCTCGATGGCCATCGCAAGGCTGTATCGCGTGAGCACTTGGCTGTGCTTAGCCAGTCCGACGAGAAAGACCCGGAGTCGATCCTGGCGGTAGATCCGGTCGATCGCTGCCTGCACATGCTCGCCCATCTTGACAAACAGGTCGCCTGAGAAGACCTTCGAGCGAAGGAAGCCGTCGCGGACGATGAGGGTGTCGGTGCCGAACCTGGTCGTTACGATGCGCTCGTAGAGGACCGCCCACTCGCACAGGTCCCGGTAGGTCATCACCCAACCCGGGGCGACCTTCTCTGGTTCTTCGCGCGTCTTCCTACCGGTCGGGATCATCGGGCTCAATCGGTATAGTCGGTCGACCCCTAGGTCCTTCATTAGGAGACCCAGGGCTGTCTGCGGGGCACCGTCGGCATCGAACTGCCGATTGCTGAGTTCATCGGTGTCCGTGGACGGCGAAATCACGTCGAAGAAGAGCTCCTTCCCGTAGGAATCGACAACCCGAACGAGCTGGACGTAGAACGGATCGAACTCGAGCTTGTTGTTGCCGCCATCACTGGCAACGAGCGAGACGGCAGTTGCGGTCCGCGGGCGCATAGCTCTCACGTTCCCGGCAACTGGCCTTACCTCCGAGCGAATGCCGTCGAGCAAGACACGGTCGCCGACAGTTTGCTCACGGATTGCCGCCCGGATCCGCGGCAGGCTCTCGTCGTCGAACATCAAGCGATCAAGCGAGCGCGGAGGTCGATCTCGTCCGCCGGCTCGCCAATGTTGTTCATGTGGTTCGCCTGACGTTTGCCCGCAGACGCCGTGCCCGCGGACCTCACTGAGGTGACTTCCCAGCCCGTGTCTACCAAGGACGCACGCATGACGCGCTCCGGATCGGCCTTGACGCTGGGAAGCGCGCCGAAGCGGACGGTCAGTGAGGCTCTCGGCCTGCTCAGCTTCGCTACCCCATGCCAGACCTTGGCCAATTCCGATGAGAACGACTCGAGCCGCGGCGACATCATGTCGGTCATACCGTAGTCCACGTCCTCAGGGCCGCCGAGGAACCAGTGCCGCAACCACTGGTCGGGCCGGTAGCTCCGCATTCCGAGGTATGGCGGGGAAGTCACGACGTAGTCGAATCGCTCGACTATGCCGAGGTCAAGGAGGCGCCGCGAATCGCCACGCAGCACCCTCCCGAAGGACACGTCCGGCACGTCGCGCAGGATGTACCGCGCACGTCGGCGCACCACCTCGCGAATGTTGACGCGCCTGGCGAGGTGCCCGGTTCGAATCCAGTAGCTCACGGCCGGTCCGGGCTTCGTCGCATACGTGCGCGGCATCTGGTTCGACAGGTAGTTGGGCGCTTTGACCGATTGCGGTCCGTGGAGCACGCCGAGGAGGATCGCCCGAAGCAGCACGTCGGAGGCCGTGTCACGGGTGAGGAGGGCTTCCCGGACACGGCAGATGTCCAGCAGGGTCCCGTGGTCGAATGCCAGCTTCCAGAAGTCCCCAGTGGGCACGTGTGCCGGTATGGGCACTGTCCCCAAGAGCTCCTCTAATCGGGCCTCGACCTGCTCAGGCGAGCCGGATGCGAGCTTCGCCCTCGCAACCGCGACTGCCACAGCGTCTGCGTCGACTCCCACCGACCTCATGCCCCGCAGCCGGGCCGCGTACGCGGTCGTCCCCCGCCCGCAGAATGGGTCCAGAACCGCGTCACCAACTTGGGCGTCCGCCAGCGCAGCAAGCGGGAAGGACAGCGGAAACATCGTGTAGTAGGGGCATACGACGTTCAGCCGCAGGCGCGGTTCGGCGATGGGGGATGCTCCGCGGAGCCCCCACGCGTCGAAACGTTCTGAGCTCAAGGATGCCCCCCGAACCGGCGCCGACCGAATGGCCAGATGATAGTCGGACGAAGAGGGCACGAGCGGGCGATTCGTGAGGATCATCGCCGACGCCGATTCCCATCTCGGCATGGGCGTTCACGCCAACCTGTGGGCGCCGCGCTCCCAGGGAACTCGCTGGGCGAATTGTCAATGGCACGCGTCCCGCTTCAGCAGCTTTCAGTCCAGGTGTCGACCAGCGCTCGAACACGGCTACGCGCTGCGCATTGTTCCGACCTCCCAATCGTGCGCGCCCGCGATCGGGATCGACTTGAATCCAGAGTGGGTACCCGGCGGTTTGACTCCTGTCGGGCGCGCCATGTCATGAGTCGCGACATATGAGTCACATGAGTCGGGACATGTGAGTCAGTCAGTCGCTGGAGACCCCGGCCATCGGCCGGGGTCTCGTCGTAGGTTGCGCCAGTAGCCCTTGGCGGGTCCCGCAGCAGCGGGAGAGAATTCGCGCCGACCCCCGGCGCCGCCACCTGCAGCGCCGCGATCACGTAAGCCCAGAAGGAGGTGGGCTCGTTGTCGCCTGGGTCGAGCGAGAGCCACGCCACCGACCTTCGGCCGCTCGGAGCGGAGGCGAGCCATTCGGCTAGGAGCGTCGTCTTGCCGAAGCCTGCCGGGGCGGAGACCAACGACAGCTTCGACTCGACCCCGCGGGACAGACGCTCGTGCAGTCTCGGACGTGCGACCACGCCTCGGCGCCTGGGGACGTAGAACTTCGTCTCGATCAGCGGGGGTGCGTTGTCCAGCGTTGTCAGTTCGGCTGCTCCGCAGGGGCGTTCGATGATGCGCCATATGCGGGGCAATAGGAATGGATCGGGCCAGAAATCTGCGCCGGCTGCTCGCAGGCGGACTTGAGAGCCCAGCGACGACGCGCCGTCAGCTCGGCTTACGCGACCCGTCCCTCACACCGGGCTCACTTGGCTGCGGGTGATGAGCCCGAGGACGACTGCGCCCGGTCACGGACCGCCTTGCTGTCACACTGCGTATCCGCCGACCCCTGAAGGGAGCGCAATGCCGAAGCCTTCCGGTCCGCTCCCAAGCGGGCCAAGCCAGCCCCATGTGCCTCCCACCGCCGGGCTGGACGCGATGCCGTACCGAACCGCAGCCGAGGTCGCGCTCGCGCCAGCGTCGCCGGCGGCACACCGGGTTGGCTGGGTTTTCATCTCGCTGTACACGCTAGCGTTCATCGGAACGAACCTCGTGTTCCTGGCGCCGCTGCTCGTGACCTTGCCATTGAAGGTGAACTCGCTCGTGGGGATCGACCAGGCGCCGAACAGCCTGGCGCTTGTCGCCGGCGTCGGCGCACTCTTGGCCATCTTCGCCAATCCATTCTTCGGCAGGATGAGCGACCGCACAACGTCGCGGCTGGGCATGCGGCGGCCGTGGCTGTTCCTCGGCTTGGCGGGCGGTTCCATCGGCATCCTCATCGTCGGGCTGGCACCGACCATCCCGGTCGTCCTCGTCGGGTGGTGCCTCGCCCAGCTGTCCTTCAATGCACTCCTCGCTGCCCAGGTCGCGGTGATCCCGGATCAAGTCCCGACCGTTCAACGCGGCATGGTCTCCGGTCTCGTCGGCGTCTGTCTGCCGATAGCGGCGGTCAGCGGCACATTTCTGGTAGGACTCTTCACGGGTAACGAACTCGCGATGCTCCTGGTCCCGAGTGCGATCGGCGGGTTCTTCATCCTGCTCTTTGCCGTGACGCTGAACGATCGCCGGCTTGCCAGAGAGGACAGGCCAGACTGGTCGCTCCGGGAATTCACCAGGTCGTTCTACGTCGATCCGCGGAAGAGCCCGGACTTCGCCTGGGCGTTCATCAGTCGCTTCCTATTCGTTCTGGCCTATGCCTTCCTGGTCACGTACCTGGCCTACTACCTGCTCGACAAGATCGGCAGCGCCGAGGCCGACGTGCCCCAACAGATCTTCCTCGGCACGCTAACCCAGTCCGTGTTCCTCATCGCCGCTTCCCTCATCGGCGGCAAGCTCACTGACCGGACCGGCCGGCGAAAGATCTTCGTCTTCGCCGCGTCAGTCGTGTACGGCATCGCGCTGTTCGTGATCGCCGTCGCCAGCGACTTCAACGGTTTCCTGGTCGGCATGGCCATCAGCGGCCTCGGCTTCGGCATGTACTTCGCTGTGGACCTCGCGCTTGTGCTCGACGTGCTGCCGGACAACGACGATGTCGCCAAGGATCTCGGCGTGTTCAACATGGCGAGCGCGGTCCCGTTCGCCATCGCACCAGCGATCGCGCCCGCAATCCTGGCCATCGGCAGCGGCAGCTACGGTGTGCTCTATGCAGCCGCCGGGCTCTGCGCGATCATCGGCGCGTTCGCCATCCTGCCCGTGAAGGGTGTCCGCTGAGGGCACGGTGCACGACCACGCCTGCTTGGCAGCTTACCGACTTCCCGACGCGACCCAGCCGGCGATCTGTGCCCTCGAGTTGTACCCGAGCTTGTTCATAATGTTCCGAACATGGGTCGCCACGGTCGGCTGCGAGATGAACAGCCGAGCTCCGATCTCCTTGTTGCTCATGCCTTGCGCGATCAAGCGCGCGACCTCGACCTCCCGCTTCGCCAACGGTCCGCTCTCGATGTCGTCTGTCCCATCGACCGCGACGTCGGCGGATTCGCCGAGCGCCAGCCGCAACGCCGTCTCACGGCTCATGCTTCTACCAGCGCCGAACTCGGCGTCGAACTTGGCCTTCCCCAGCACCGAGATAGCCGACTCCGTGGCCTGACGCAGAAATGGCTCGAACGGCCCGCTGATGTCGGCGCCGGCACCGATGCCGATCGCCGCGGCCGCACCCAGTAGCCGTGCCCCAAGTCGCGGCTGTCGAGAGTTGGCCGCATGCCATCCCAGAGCCGACAACCCGTAATACATGGCGACTCGGTTGTCCGGGTCCCGGGCCAGGCGTAACGCGAGGACCGTCTGCACCTTTGCAGTGTCGAGGTCGCCGGCGAACATCGCGACACT
Source organism: uncultured Chloroflexia bacterium (assembly GCA_963713975.1). Classification (GTDB taxonomy): domain Bacteria; phylum Chloroflexota; class Limnocylindria; order Limnocylindrales; family CSP1-4; genus CAIXZV01. The sequence continues at coordinate 1,203,676 of OY970218.1, read as the reverse complement.
CGCGAGGTTGCGCCGGAAAGATTCGAGGTAGTAGACGTCACCAGCCGCTTGGCTCAAGCGCACACCTTCGGTGGCGAAGTCCTTGGCTTCCTGCATAGCCCCCGAAAAGACCGCATGGACGGCCTGAGCCTGCAACAGCTCGATCGTGGCCTGGTAGTCGTCGAGCTCCTTCGTCACTGTTGCCGCCTCGTCGATGAGGCGGCCGGCGGCGGCTGCGTCGCCGCCGGCGTTCGCGGCCATGGCAGCGAGAGACAGCGATTGGGCGAGTTCAGACCGGAGCCCAGCACGGCGAGCAATTGTCACCGCGCGAGCCAGCCAGCGCCGAGCATCGGCCGACTCGGCCCGCAGGAGGCTCAGCCGCCCGCGCACGAGACACGCCCGCACTTCCGTCTCCGGAGACGCATCGCCGGCTGGCAGGAGTTGGTCGAGCCAGCGCACACTTTCCGTGGTCCCGCGAGTGATCCAGAAGTATCCGAGCGAGGCAGCGATATCCAACCCATGGGCGAGGTCGCCGCGCGCGATGCAGCGTTGCAGCACCGCCCGGAGATTGTCGATCTCCAGGTCGACCCACTCGAGCCACTCGAGAAGCTCATATCGAGCTTGATCCGCCGACCCAAGGCACCTGGTTCGGTAATGCTCGAGGCACCGTTCCTCGACGAGGTCCGACTCATCGGCCTCTTGCAGCTTGACACGCGCGTATTCACGCATCGTCTCGTGCAGGCGATAGCCGGCACGCTGCGCGAAGTCCTCTCGGACGATCAACGACTTCTCCATCAGCGAGGCCAGCATGTCCGCGGTCCCCGCGGTGGATCGCTCGTCGAACGAGCACACCGACCCCGCGTCTTCGGCGGTGAACGACCCACCGAAGATACAGAGGCGCCGCAGCAGGGTTTGCTCCTCGGGCGGCAGGAGATCGTGACTCCAGTCGATCGTGGCTTGCAGGGTTTGGTGCCGCGGCAGCGCTTCCCGTCGCCCGCCGGTGAGCAGCGCAAATCGGTCGGTCAAGCGAGCGACGATCTCCTCGACCGTCAGGGCTCTCGTTCTCACCGCCGCGAGCTCGATCGCCAGGGGCAGACCGTCCAGACGGCGGCACAACTGGACGACCGCCGCGCGATTGGCCTCGGTCAACTCGAACGTCCCGGATGCCGCCGCAGCGCGCTCCGTGAAGAGCATCACCGCTTCGTTCTGGCGCAGCTCTGCGAGCGACGCCGTCGTCGTGGGTTCTGGTAGCTCCAGCGGGGGCACAGGAACCACGTACTCGCCCGAAATCTGGAGCGGCTCACGGCTGGTCGTGAGCACCCGCACGTTCGTCGACGTTCGGACGATGAGGGCCACAAGCTGCGCGGTCGCGTCGAGAAGGTGTTCACAGTTGTCGACGACAAGCAGCACCTGCTTGTCCTGGAGATACGTGGCGAGGACGTCGAGCGGCTCCGCTGCAGTCTGATCTCGCAGGTCCAGCGCGGCGACCACGGCGTTGGTCACGAGGGCCGGATCGTGCAGGTCGGCAAGCTCGACCAGCCAGGGACCGTCCGCGAACCCACGCCCCAGGCTGTCTGCCGCGCGGATCGCCAGCCGCGTCTTGCCGACGCCTCCGGGGCCTACGAGGCTAATGACTCGGGCGGTCGTCAGCTTCTTGCGAATCTCGGCGAGCTCACGCCGACGCCCAACAAAGCTGGTCGCCTCGGCTGGAAGGTTGCCGGATCGGCGCCTGGGCCTTGCCACGATCCATGCAGGGTACGCGACGAGCAGGTCAACCGACCGCCAATCATCAATTCAGACGATATGCGCGGCCCGACGGGTGGTCAGTCTCGGGGCATGACGCAACCGCGACTCCAGCAGCGAGTTCACGTGACCTTCGTCGGCACCCCACCCGCGCGGCAACTGAAGCGCGCTTCGGGGGTCAGCGAAGTCAAGGTCAACGGCCGCCGGCTGACCTGCTTGGTGAGTGGCAGCTTCCAGCCTTTCCTGGAAGCGTTGCGCGGTTCCGAGGTCATCGCCCTCACGTCGATCCCAACGCTGGAAGGGGGCGATTGATGGCCGGAGCGTGAATCTGCGACAGGAATGAGCTTGCCCAACCCAAGTCATCGCGCCGAGATCCGGTGCTCACCCATCACTTCCCAGGAGAATGAAATGACCATCACCCACGGATTCCTGCTCCGGGCGGCCTCCGTTGCCGCAGCCGCCGCTGGACTCATCTTCATCGGCGTCCAGATCGGCCACCCATACCTTGACTCCACCTCGATCACCACGACCGACGTGATCGTCCGAAACTCGCTGAAGCTGCTCATGGCCGCTCTCGCGCTTGCCGGGATCACCGGTGTCTACTTGTTCCAGGTGACCAGGATCGGCGTCCTGGGCCTGATCGGCTACGTCGTTTTCGCTGCCGGTTACCTGAGCATGCTGGGGACCCAGTACGTGGCCGCGCTCGTGCTCCCGTCCATCGCTGACACCTCGACGGGCTGGGTGAACGACGTCATTTCGATCGCAAACAACCGCCCGACGACCGGCGACATCGGATCGATGCAGGTCGCGATCATGTTCACTGGACTCACCTACATCGCCGGCGGCGTCCTCTTCGCGGTCGCCCTCTTCCGTGCCAACGTCCTCGCCCGCTGGGCGTCAGCGCTCCTCGCCGTGGGCACCCTGTCAGCCATCGGTGCCGGCATCGTTCCGCAATATGAGCGGCTGTTTGCTATCCCGACCGGCCTCGCCTTGGTCGGCCTCGGCTACTCCCTCTGGCGTGCGCAGCGCGCCTCAAGCCTCGTGCCCGCGGTGAGTCCCGTGACTTCAAGGCTCGAGCCCGTCGCGGTCGACTGATCCTCCCAACGCGACCGAACCCCGGGGTGGAGTCGCGACCTCTCCGGCGGCGCGCTGACGCCGCCGGAGACCACAGACACGAAGGGAACTATCAATGACCTCGTATCGAAAGACCGCGCTAGTCGGCGGGATCCTCTACTTGGTGACGTTCCTCGGATCGATTGGGGCAGCGGCCCTCGTCGGCCCGGCCATCAGCGATCCCAACTACATCACCGGCCCCGGGGCGGACCAGCAGGTCGCCCTCGGAGCCATCTTCGAGCTCGTCAACGTGTTCGCACTCATTGGCTGCGGAGTCGCCCTGTTCTCGGTCATCAAGAAGGCCCACGAGGGCCTGGCGATCGGCTACCTGTCAACCCGGTTGTTCGAGGGCGCGATGATCACCGTGGGCGTTCTCGGCCTGCTTGCCGTCACCTCGCTGCACCAGCAAGCCGCGACCGCGGCCGACGCCGCGTCCTTCCAGCCCGCCGCACTCGCCCTCATCGACATCCGGACGTGGGCCATGGTCATCGGCGGGAACATGGCAGCGTTCAACGCGCTCATGCTCGGCACGGCACTCTACCGGGCGCGGCTGGTCCCTCGCGCGATCCCGGCCCTCGGCCTCATCGGCGCGCCGATCCTCATCACCTGGGTCATCGCCATGATGCTCGGCCTGACTGCACCCGGGACCCCGTTCCACGTCGTCGCGGTCCTGCCGTTCTTCATCTGGGAACTGGTGCTCGGTCTCTGGCTGACGTTCAAGGGTTTCAACGAGAACTCCCCGATCGCGCTCTCGGAAGAGCCAGGTCGGGCTCAGCCGTCCGGGCCGGCGCCGGTCGGGCTCGCGGCCAAGGCAGGTGCCGCGTGACCATCGAAGGGGCTCCGGAGGAGCGGCCGGTCCCACGCCATGTCCTCCGCATCCTCTGGGGGCTCCGCAGAGCGATATACCGGGTCACCGAGTGCTCCGATGATTGACGCTGTGGAGTTTCTCGCGCGGGGTGTGCTCATCGGTGTCGGAGCTGCCGTCTTGATGGATGCCTGGGCGCTGTTCGCGCGTCGCGCATTCGACATCCGAGGCCTCGACTACGCCATGTTGGGGCGGTGGATCGGCCACTTCCCGCGGCGGCGCTTCTTCCACGAACGCATCGCGTCCGCCGAACCGATCCGCGGGGAACGGCCGCTCGGCTGGGTGGCCCACTACTCGATCGGCATCGCGTTCGCGTTCCTGCTCCTTGCGGTCTGGGGGCTTGATTGGGCTCGTTCTCCAACCATCCTGCCCCCGATGCTGATCGGCCTGGGCACGATCGTCGCTCCCTGGTTCATCCTTCAGCCCGGGATGGGCGCCGGCATCGCAGGGTCGAAGACACCGGATCCCCGCGCGGCGCGGCTTCGGAACCTCGCGACCCACACCGTCTACGGCGTCGGTCTCCTCGTCACGGCCGTCGCACTCACGATCGTCTGGATAGATCGATGACCCCCGTCGAGCTTGCGGCGGTTGCCGCGGCAGTGCTGATGGCAGGTGTTGCCGCTTTCCAGGTGGCGCTCGCGGCCGGGCTGCCACTTGGTGAAGCCACGATGGGCGGCCGCGCGGCGACGGTCGACGGTGTCCTGCAGCCGCCGTACCGTGCGATCGCCTTGGGCAGCGCGGTCATCCTGGTTCTCGCAGCCTGGATCGTGCTCGGCCGGGCTCACGTCACGCCGATCTTCCTTGGCAGCCAGGCACTGGTTTGGGCGGCATGGGTTGTCGCCGGCTTCCTGGCGCTCAACACCGTGTCCAACCTGACCGGGCGGCACCCTTTCGAGCGATGGGGCATGGCCTCAGTCACGATCGTGGCCGCGCTACTCGTCGGCTACATCGCGACCACCTCTGCCGGGTAGGGATCTTGGGGAAGGTCAGACAGCCCGTAGGGCTCTGGCCACTCCGGTGACCCATGACCGTGTTCAGACGTCCGACAGCGAATGGAGCACCGGCCCGGCTGGCCACCGCCCCGTCCCACATGTCGGCTCCAGGCTGGGAACAACGAGCCAGCCCTCAGCTCGACCGCTGTAGATCAGCTGCTGGGTCGTGAGGCCCGACCGGGCACGCAGGTCGGCGAGGTGTCGCTTGGCGGTACTCGGCCGAATCCCGACCACCTGTGCTGCCGCCAGCACGGAGCCTCCGGCCGCCACGAATGCGGCGAGCACCTCCACCTGACGGGCGGTTCGAGTTCGCGTCAGCTCGCCGCGCTGGTAGCCGTCCCTCATGCCCGCAGCCCTGCCGCTGCCAGCCACTCATCGCGGCCGTCGATCGGGATGGTGTAGGTTGAAATCGCGCGTCCAACACCTGTCGGGCGCGCCAAATTGCGACCTTTTTCCGGCAGAGCCAGCGCGATTCCGTGGGTGTGTGCCGACGGAGTGAGCCTGACGGACACGTTCCTCCTCCCTGCGACGGTGATTCGGTCGTAGATGGCGTGGAGCAGGTCGGCCTTCTCCGCAGGAACCTCGGCTGCGCGCCACGTCGCTGACAATTCGCGCAGCCGGGCCACGGCCCGCTCGGGCGAGATCCCGTCGGCGCTCGTTCGCTCGAAGTTCTCCCTGGCCCCCCGGAGCTCGTGGAGCCGCTCGAGGTAGACGGCGTCCTGGAGGCGGCCGCGGCGTGCTCCAGGGCGAGCTCGCGGATCTGGCGATCGATCCGCGCCTGGTCGATCGCCACCGGCCGGGGACCGGACCCGAGGCTGGCGACGACGGCGCCGATGGTCGCGTCGTCGAGCTCGATTCCCTCGACCTGCGTGAGGTCGTTAGATCACGTCACCGCCAGCCAGAGAGCTTCAGACGAACGCGAGCGGCAGTTACGCCAGCAGGCGCGCCTTCTCCGCTGAGTCGGCGAAGCTCGCCCCGATCGAGTTCCGGGCGAGGGTTCGAATCTCGGCGTCGCTCAACCCGAGAGCGGCCTGGGCCGCCCGGTAGTTGTCCCCGATGTAGCCGCCGAAATACGCAGGGTCGTCGGAGTTGACCGTCACCACCACCCCGCGATCGAGCAGCCGTTTGAGGTTGTGGTCCTGGATCCGATCGATGACCCGCAGCCGCACGTTGGAGAGCGGGCACATCGTCAACGGGATGCGGTCGGCAGCCAGCCGGGACACCAGTGCCGCGTCGCTCTCGGCACGGACACCGTGGTCGATGCGCTCCGCCCCTAGTAGGTCGAGCGCCTCCCACACGTACTGCGGTGGCGCCTCTTCCCCGGCGTGCGCCACCGCCCGCAACCCCGCTTCCCGCGCCCGGGCAAACACGCGCTCGAACTTGGAGGGTGGATGTCCGACCTCTGACGAGTCCAGGCCCACCGCAACGATCTGATCGAGGTACGGCCCTGCGGCCTCGAGCGTGCGCAGCGCCGCCGACTCAGGGAGGTGACGGAGAAAGCACATGATCAGAGCCGTGGTCATCCCGAGCTCGGCCGCGGCGCGTTGCCTTGCTCGGGCGAAGCCATTCATGAATACCTCAAACCCGATGCCCCGCTCGGTGTGGACCTGGGGGTCGAAGAAGATCTCGGCGCGACGCACTCCATCGGCGTGCGCCCGCTGCAGGTACGCCCACATCAGGCCGTCGTAATCCTCGACGGTGTGCAACACCGCAGCGCCCTGGTAGACCAGGTCGAGAAACGACTGCAGGTCGGTGAACTCGTAGGCGGCCCGCACCGCCTCGACCGTGGCAAAGGGAAGCGTGATCCCGTTGCGATCCGCAAGGGCGAACATCACCTCGGGTTCGAGCGTCCCCTCGACGTGAATGTGCAGCTCGGCCTTGGGAAGAGAAGTGACGAAGTCGGCCATGGGGGTCAGAGCATACGCGACTCGCAGGAGCGCGAAGCACGCGCAGAAACGCAGAGTCGGGTCCGCTGCGTTCATGCCTTAACCGTCCTCACGTCACGCCCCGCCAGAAGGCCGAGGCCTCGAGCCCCAGGAGCGCGAAGGATCGCGCCCGGGAGCGGCAGGAGGATGCATGGGCTGACTTCGTTAGCTCCGGGTCCTGGCCGCACGCACTCAGGCCCGCCGCGGCGAGCCACTCGTCGCGGCCCCAGATCGGGATGGTGTAGGTTGAAATCGCGCGTCCAACACCTGTCGGGCGCGCCAAAGAGCCGCACCAGCCGCCCTCTTGGCGGCCGGGGTGGTCGAGCCATCCGATCCGCTGGACCTGGTGCCCAGAGCGTGCCCCAGAGGCTCACTCGGATCAAGCGAGTTGCGTGCAGTTGTCGCGACAATGTCCGTGTCCGGCCGCGGGAGAGAGTCGCTCGCGGGCCTGGCCGCACTCAGGCCGCCGGCTCCCGCGTCAGGATCGAGAGGTACTCGTCGTACGCGTAGAGGCGGCTGCGCTGACGCCCGGTGATCTCGCTGACAATGCCGAGGCCCGCGAGGGCCCCGATGCCGCGCGTCGCAGTCGGCAGGGAGACGCCGAGACGCGAGGCCGCATCGCCCACCGACGCGATCGGCCGCTCGCAGAGAACCGAGAACACACGGGACGCCGCGCCAGCCGACCGCTGCAGGCCCGCGACCCTGACCTGATCCCTGCGCATCAGCTCCAGCAACCGGTTCGCCGTCGCAACGGCACCACCCGCGGTCTGCTCCACGCCCTCGAGGAAGAAGTCAACCCAGGCCTCCCAGTCACCGTCGGTCCTGACCTGCCCGAGGAGCCGGTAGTACTCGTCCCGGTGCTCGCGGAAGAACAGGCTCAGATAGAGCAGCGGCTGCCGCAGGATGCCAGCGTGCGCGAGCATGACCGGGATCAGGAGCCGCCCGACACGTCCGTTCCCATCGAGGAACGGGTGGATCGTCTCGAACTGGACGTGGACGATAGCGGCGCGCACAAGCTCGGGCACGCCCGGATCCGGAGCGTGCAGGAACAGTTCGAGCGCGCCCATACAGGCCTCGGGGCGCGATCGGGACCTTGACGAAACGCATGGTGGCCGCGCGCCCGACACCTGTGGGCGCGCCAAGAAACCGCTTGCGCGACGAGCGAATTGCTTCTATCATCCTCTCGACGGTAACCGCTCGTGCGCCAAGCGAATGACTCTCCACCTCACGTACACGCCCACCATGACCATTCGGGAACGGCTCGACCGGTGGGAAGACGCTGCCCGTCGCGATGTGGAGCTTGGCCCTGGAAACTGGCGAATGCTCGCCATGTGGCCAGCGGCCCGAGATGCGGCGATCTCAGGAAGCACAGGCATCGAGGGCAATCCTCTTTCGCCGAATCAGGTTGAGGAGATCCTGGCCGGCGCAGCGGTCGACGCCGACGCCGGTCACATCCGCGAGGTAGAGAACTACAACCGGGCGCTCAACCTTGCCAGCGACGCCGCGGCCCGTCCGGGGTTCGCCTGGTCGCATGAGGTGATCCAGCTGATCAATGCGACCGTCATGGAAGGGCTCCCGCAAGACACCCGCGGCGACTACCGGGGTCCGGGCGAAGACGTCTTCGTGGGGATCTTCACAGGACCGAGCCCGCTCGTAGTCCGGGACCTGATGAACGAGCTGATCGGTTGGCTCAGGCTCGCGGACCAAACTCCGCCGCTTGTTCGCTCGGCGCTACTCCATCTCAACATCATCGCCGTCCATCCGTTCAACGACGGCAATGGCCGGACGGCGCGGATCCTCGCCGCGATGGAGCTCGTCCGAGACGGCATTCACTCGCCGGAGCTGATCAGCATCGAGGCGTACCTTCGCCGGAACCGAGACGAGTACATCGACGCCTTGCGCACGACGCTCGGACCAACCTACGACGCTGATCAACATCCGGTCACCGAATGGCTCGACTACTACACCAGGATCACGCTGGATCGACTCGAAGCTCGGAATCGGCTCCTGGGCCGGCTCCCGACCGACATCGGGCTCTTGGTCTCGGTGCTCGCCGACGCAGGCGAGCCGTTCGAGTGGGCCCCGACGCTTCTCGCCGCCCGTGTCGGTCGGCTGCGCACCGCAGCGCTCGCCGGGCTCACCGGCCGCTCGCTGCCAGCCGCTCGGGCTGAACTCGGCCGCCTCTCGAGGGCTGGCTGGCTCGAGCCGCGCGGCGCCACGCGAGGGCGCTGGTATGCGCCGTCCGAGCGATTGAGCGCCTTGCCCCTTCATGTCCCGGAGCTTGTTGAACTCATGGCAGCTGGCGAGTAGCTGCGTTGCGAGGTCCAGCGCCTCCTCGTCAGGGTCGAGTTCGACATTGGGGACCGGGACGGTCGCCTCGCCGCGAGTCGGCGTGAGGGCGGGTCGATCGCGTTGTCCTCGTGCATCGGTGCGTAGTCGAGGCCGGCTCGCCAGAAACCCAAGTCGATGGCGTCCGGCTTCGCGGCGACCGCCAGCTGCACCTCCTGCACCTCACTCCAGGCCGCGACTGCGCCGTGTGACCGCGCCGCCCGGGACCCCGCCCGGGCGAGGCCGACATGCTCCGGCTCGATGCCCTAGTGCCCCGATTCGGAAGTGGCTGGGCGCTTGCGCACCGCCTTGGCGAGGATCTCGTCGGCGGTTCTGACCCAGTCATCCACACCCTCGGCGTCGAGGAACGCCAGCCAGCCCTGCTCGCTCATCTCGTCCCCCTTGCCGACGGCATCCCCGCAGCGGCGGACTACCGGGAGCCGAGTAGCTTCCAGGTCCCCTCGGAAACGACGTCGACCCTGCCGTTTACAACCCGGATGGCGGTCTCGTCGTCGATGGCGTAAGCGGGGCCGTCGATGCCGGCGGCCCAGCGCTCCGCTGCCGCGAGGGTGTTCGTCGGGAAGACGTCCAGGTGCGGGAAGATCGAGAAGTCGACCATCCCGAGGGTGCGGTCGTTCGGCGCGGACGGCCACTCCACGAAGAAGTCACCGATCCGCGGCGTCATCGCCATGCTCCCGGCGCTCACCCCGACCCAGGTGGTGTCGGTCAGCGACGGCAGCAGGTCGGCGAGGCCGGACTCTCGGATCCAGTGGCACAGATAGGTCGCGTCGCCGCCGTCCACGAGCAGCGCATCCGCCTCTCGGACCCAAGGGACCCAGCGCTCCGCGGTGATCGTGGGCAGGGCAGTCAGCTCGAGGAGACCGAGCGACCTCCACTCAAGGGAGGCCATGCCGCCCCACGGGGGCAGGCCGGTGACGAAGCCCCGCACCGAGGCGGGTCCGCACATCGGGTGACCCCACTGCGCCGTCGGGATGAGGAGCGCCGTCGATTCGGCGATCGGCTTGCCGAGCAGGTCGATCAGCGCGTCATGAATGCTCGTGTTCGTGACGCCCCCGGATGTGAGGAGCAGCTTCATGATGCCTCCGTGTCGGGTGCCATGGGCTGATGCGGCAACTCGGGGCCTGCGGAGCCCGACCTCGTCGACGTGGATCCGTCGCCATCCGTACAGGCGCGGCGGAAGCGGTCTGGGCGCAGCGCGGAGTGTACCGGGAACCCCTGATCAGACGCTCCGACCCGATTGAACCGCACGGCTCGAAGGGCGAGTCGCCAAGGCCGATAGACTCGCCGCATGGGACTCCTGACCTTCAGCATCAACGTCACCCTGGACGGCTGCGTCGACCACCAGGAGGGGATCGCCGACGACGAGACACACGCCTACTTCACTCGCCTCATGGACGAGGGCGGGGCGATCCTCTGGGGCCGCGTCACCTACGAGATGATGGAGAGCTACTGGCCGGCGGTCGCCCGGGGCGACGAGGAGGCGCCGCCGGCGATGCGCGAGTGGGCGGTCAAGCTGGATGCCAAGCCGAAGTACGTGGTGTCGTCGACGCGAACGGACTTCCCGTGGAGCAACAGCCACCACATCGCGGGCGACCTGCGCACGGGCGTGCAGCAGCTCAAGGACGAGACCCCGGGCGGCGTGCTCCTCGGTAGCGGCAAGCTGGCGACCGAGCTGGACCGGCTGGATCTGATCGACGAGTACAAATTCCTCGTCCACCCGAGGGTCGCTGGTCACGGCCCGACCCTGTATCAGAGCGGGCTGGCGAGCACGCGCCGGCTCGAGCTGGTCTCCGCGAAGCCGCTTCGCTGCGGCGCGGTCGCCATGCACTACCGGCGCGCGCCCTGACGCAGAGATCCCCATCGCGGTCGAGTGGCACTTCCCGACACATCGGGATACGTGCGGGTAGTCGCTCGCTGCCCGACTTCCGTGGGCCGAGCTGCCGGCAGCACGGCCGCGCATTTCAAACGCGCGTTTCGCGCACTTGACATGCGCGACATGGCGCCGATACGGCAGCCCTCTGGCCTGCCGAGACCGGACACGGGCGTTCTTGGGTCGGCATTCTCGGCAGTGCTCGACGCCTGGTTCGATGCCCTGGCGGCCGCGATCGACACCTAGATCCAGCCGGCGCCAGACACGGCGTCACAATCGCCATTGCTCGATTGTGTGTCCTACGAAACGTGCGGCGGCTGTCCAGCTACGGCCCTTTGTAGGGTTGCCTCATGGACGACGACCCGCGGAGCCCAGCCCACACCAACTCCCAGCCGTCGGCGCCGGTGCTCCTGGTCGTCCTCGCTGATGCCGGACGGCTCGCGGAGGTACGCGCCGTGCTCCAGCGCCGCTTCGGCAGCGACTACGAGATCCTGGGATGCACCACTCGTGCCGAAAGCCTGGCACGGCTATCGGAGCTCACGGCCGCCGGACGTGACGCGGCCCTGGTCATTGTCGGCCGTCGCCTCGCCGACGCATCTGGGGGGGAGGTCCTCGCCGACGCGCTCGTGACGGCGCCGGGTGCCAGCAGGGGCTTGCTCGTCGACTGGGCGGAGGCATGGGGCCGTGACCCCGAGGCGAAGAGCGACCTGGTCCGAGCATCGGTCCTGGGCCAGTTCGACAGGCTCGTGGTTGCACCGACGGCCGACCCGGATGAGGCGTTCTTCGGCGGTATCAGCGAGCTGCTCGACCTTTGGGCGCGACGGCGACACTCTGGCTTCGAGGCCGTCCAGGTCGTGGGCGAGCGATGGTCGCCGGAGACCCACACGCTCCGCGACATGCTCGAGCGGAGCTCGATCCCGGCAGCGTTCCACGAACCAGGCTCGTCGGTGGGCCAACGCCTGCTCCGCCTGGCGAGCGCCAACGCGGGCCTGCCGGTCGCCGTCTTCCACGACGGACGGGTCCTGGTCCAGCCGAGCGTCACCGACATTGCCATGGCTGTCGGGGCGAACGCCGGCCCGGCCGACGCGCGCTGCGACCTGATCATCGTCGGGGCAGGTCCTGCCGGTCTCGCGGCGGCCGTGTATGGCGCGTCAGAGGGCCTCGACGTGCTGGTCATCGACCACGACACCCATGGTGGCCAGGCGGGAACGAGCTCGTTGATCCGCAACTACCTCGGGTTCCCCTCCGGCATCTCCGGTCAGGACCTTGCGGCGCGCGCCTACCGTCAGGCCTACTTCCTTGGCGCGAAGTTCCTCTTCGGATGCCGGGCGGTCGGCCTTCGAGCCGACGGCGACGACCGTGCCGTTGCGCTCGATGACGGGACCGATGTTCAGGGCCGCGCCGTGATCCTGGCGACCGGTGTCGAGTACCGTCGCCTCGGAGTCGCCCGGCTCGAGCGCCTCGTGGGCCGTGGCGTGTACTACGGGGCCGCGACATCCGAGGCGCCGGCGATGCGCGACGAGGACGTGATCGTTGTGGGCGGCGCCAACTCGGCGGGGCAGGCCGCGGTCCATCTGTGTCGATTCGCCCGGACTGTAACGCTCGTGGTCCGCGGCCCATCGATCAAGGAGACGATGTCGGAGTACCTGGTCCGCGAGATCGAAGCCTCCGGCAAGGTGGTCGTCGTCACCAACACGGAGGTTGTCGACGCCCTTGGCGAGCACCGGCTCGCCGCGGTGACGCTGCGGGACGCGTTGACCGGACAGACCACCGAGCGCCTGGTGGCGGCAGCCTTCATCCTGATCGGGGCGACGCCGCGAACGGACTGGCTGCCGCCGGACATCCGGCGTGATGAGAGCGGGTTCGTGCTCACGGGCGATGCGAGCGAGTACCTTCCGGGCCTCCAAGGATCACCACTCCGGACAAGTATGGCCGGGGTCTTCGCCGTCGGTGACGCCCGGGCCGGGTCCACGAAGAGGATCGCCTCGGCCGTCGGGGAAGGCTCCGTCGCGGTCCGCTACGTCCACGAATACCTCGAGCACCACTTGGACGACTGATCTCGGTGCAGCCGCGAGGCAGGACCACCGGTCCGTTGTGGTCAGCTACAGGACCGCCACCGCGTTTCTCAAGGCGTCGGCCACGGCGTGTGCGATGCCCGGAGCGGCGAGGTTCCCCGTCCGCCGCCACGCGGTAACGAGGACGTAGCCCATCGCGGTGTGGATGGCCACGAGGTACGGGATCGTGAGGGGCCCGAGGTCGAGGGACATCACCGGCAGGTGCCATAGCCCCCAGAGGGCCGATCCGTACAGGGCCGAGGCGCGATCGCGTCCGGGCGTGAAGCCGTGCAGGTAGGGATCGAGGAGCCCGCGGAAGAAGACCTCCTCCATGACGAAGACGACGGGCAGGTAGGTGGCGACGGAGATGACGGCCGTGACGACCGCCTCGCCAAGACTCCCGTGGAACCCACCCGTGGCGAGCCGGAAGGCGACCATGACGCCTGCGAGGATGGCGCCGTTGACCAGGGATGCCTGAGCGCTCGCGCGTGCTGCGTCGCGGCTCATCGCACGGATGGCGTAGACAGCTCCGACCGCGCCGAACATCGCGGCGACCCCGTAGGCGGTCAGGACCGGGTCACCCTGCTGCGCGCCTCGGACGGCGATCGCGGCCGGGGCGATCGCGACGGCGACGATCGCCAGAATCGATCGTGGCGTGAGCGCAAGAGGTGCGGCATTGCGAAGCCACAGCGCCCGGAGCGGGCGGCGGACGACCAGTGCCTGGAAGGCTATGGTGATCGGGATGCCCAGAAGCAGGTACCCCTCGGCGCTGAGCCTGAACGTGGCGCCGAGGGCCGTGTAGCCGCCAACCACGAGCGAGGCCACGACCGCGCGCGTCAGGCGGCCGCCGATCGCGATCGCCGGGATCGGCCGACCCATGCGACTCAGGAGCGCATCGGACCGGGCGCTCATCGGAGGGCCGTCCCGGACTGGATGGACGCCACGACATCCAGGATCGCCTGCGTGGACGTGGAGGCATCCGGGCCAGAGATGATCGAGGCGTGCGTGGCGGCCTCGAGGACGCGGTGGGCGCTGTCCGTCGAGAGGTGCGGGAGCCTGTTCTGCGCCTCGAGCCAGCCAGCCTGCTGGCCGGTTCCGGCCGTGACCACGACGAGCGGTCGGTCGCCGAGACTCGTGAGCGCCTGCGCCTGCTGCAGGGCGGCAGGAAGTGCGAGAACCTCGTCGCGCGCGCCGCGCGCCGCCGCCGGCGTCGACTGGTCGGCGGGTAGCCCGAGCATCGGCCCGACGAGTCCGATGCGAGCCAGCGAGGGCGACAGCGTCGCGACGCGTCGGTAGTTCTGATAGAAGGCGGGGTAGTCGGGCAGTGCACTGAACGCATCCGCCGGCTGGGCGTCGAGCAGGACCAGGCCCGCGACCTCGTCGGGATAGCGGGCGGCGAAGACCCGCACATAGTCGCCGCCAGAGGAGTGGCCGACCAGGACAAACGGTCCGGTCACGCCCGCGCTGTCGAGCAAGCCGTGCAGGTCAGTGGCGAGGGCGATCCCGTCCTGCGGCCCGGCCTCATCGCTGCGTCCGTGACCCGCGCGATCGTAGGCGCAGACCGTGGTCGACGCGGCCACCTGCGGCGCGATGCGTCCCCAGGAGGCGGACGACTCGCCGAGGCCCGCCTGGAGGATGACGGTCGGGCCCCCGGAACCGGCGCACTCGAGGTAGAGGCTACGACCGCCCGCGTCGACCATCCGGCCGGATGGTGCGGAGGCGCTCGAACGGGTGGCCGCGCTGACGGTCGCGATGGCGCCGCCGACGGCGAAGACGAGGAGCGTCGCGATCATCGGGATCACCAGCCACCGGCCGCGACCACCGAGATGACGGCGGACCTGCACAACCATCCAGATCGCCACGATGGCCAGGGCGACCGGCCAGATCCAGCTCAGGAGGTCCATGGCCGCCGGACCCGGCTGGAACGCGATCAGGACGAGCCCGATCGAGCCGAGAAACATGGCGGGCACAGTCATCCAGGTTTGCGGCTGTGCGCTGAAGCGGGTCGTCAGTACGGCCATGAGGCCCCAGCCGAGCCCGAAAGCAAGCAGCACCGACCCGGTGACCAGGGGTTCCGACCCGCCAGCGACGGGACCGAGGAGGAGAGCAACGGCAAGGACTCCGCCGGCGGCGAGCGACGCGATGATGCCGGGGACCGGGGACCGCGTGCCTGCGGCTGGCTGCTCGAACGCTCCGGCGGTGGGGCGATCCGGGCCTTTCATCGATCTGTCAGTCATCTCATCCCTCGTGGACAGGCGAGCAGCGATCGGGCTGTGGTAAATGGCCCGCTCGTGTCTCACCGAGACCGTAGGGCCGCATGGACCTCCGGCCAACGGAGACAACCCAGCGTTCCGGCGGGTGTTTGCACGGGGACGGAGAGAGGGCCTGCACGGATTCCGGGGGTTGCACCGGCGCGCGCTTGTGGGACGATGCCGCACGCGCATGGAGACCCGATTGGGCAGGACTTCTTCGTTGCCGTCGTCAGGCCGCACATGGGCGCGCGCCCTGCTGCTGATCACCGCGGTCACGCTCGGTCTATGGATGCTGGTCGGCGGCACACAACCCGGCCCGCTCACGATCAGCGCGCTCCTCGCCGTGCTGGTCGGCTGGTCGTTCGTCGCCTCCGGCACCTTCCTCTGGGCACGGCGTCCCAGCAGCCGTATCGGCTACCTGATGGTGGCCTTCGGGGGGCTATGGCTGCTCGGACGGTCCCTCCTGCTCATCCAGCAGCCGATCCTGTTCACCGCCGGCCTCTGGATCTCCGACCTCTCTGCCGCCGCCTTCGCGATCTTCCTCCTGTCCTTCCCGAGTGGCCGCATCGCCTCACGCGTCGACCGTGCGATCGCCGCGATCTTCCTGTTCGTGTCAGTCCCGCTCGAGTTCCTGTGGCTGTTGTTCTACGAACTCCAAGGTGGCTTGAACGTCCTCGCCATCGCGCCGGATGAACGCGCCGCCCAGGTGATCGACGCGGTGCAGCGCAGTTCGCTGGCCTTCGCCGCCGTCCTGCTCGTCGGGTCCGTTGGCCGCCGCTGGCTGCGGTCGAGCGGACCAGCCCGACGCCAGACGACGCCGGTCCTCGTCGGTGCCGCTGCCATCCTCCTCGCGTCGGCATCCTGGATCCTCCAGCCCCTCGGCATCACCGTGCCGGAGCTGAACAACCTGGTGCTCGCGGCGCAGATCGCGATTCCCATCGCCATCGTCGGCGTCATGCTCCGGTCCCAGCTCGCCCGGGCCGGCGTCGCGGACCTCGTCGTCGAGCTGGGACAGACCCCGACACCGGCCCGGCTCCGGGATGCCCTCGCCAACGCGCTCGGTGACCCCTCTCTCCAGGTAGCGTGGTGGGACCCAGCGCGGGATGCGTTCGTCGATGCGGGGGGCGGGATGGTCGAGCTACCTGGAGACGGCGCTGGCCAAGCAGTGACGCTGCTCGAGCGGGACGGCGTCACCGAGGCCGCGATCATCCACGACGCGGCGCTCCTCGAGGAACCGGGGCTGATCGCGTCGGTTGCGAGCGCCATGCGGCTGGCCGTCGAGAACGATCGGCTTACTGCCGAGGTCGAAGCACGACTCCAGGAGGTCCGCGCCTCGCGCGCACGGATCGTCGAGGCCGGAGACGTCGAGCGCCGGCGTGTGGAGCGAGACCTCCATGACGGCGCCCAGCAACGGCTCGTCTCGCTCAGCCTCGAGTTGCAGGTCGCGCGACGCGCTCTTGGCGATGATGGCGATCCGGCCATCCGACGCAGCTTGGATCGAGCGGCACAAGAAGCCCTGGAAGCGCTCGCCGAGCTCCGCGACCTGGCGCTCGGGATCCATCCCCTGATCCTCACCGAGAGCGGGCTGGGCGCCGCCGTGGAGTCCCTCGCCGATCGAACCTCGGTCGACGTTGCCGTCGACGTCGGCCCGGAGCGCTACGCGCCGGCCGTCGAGGGGGCCGCGTACTTCGTCATCTCTGAGGCCCTCGCGAACGTGACCAAGTACGCAAATGCCAGCAAGGCGACGGTGCGCGTGACGGGACTCGACGATCACCTGACCATCGAGGTCGACGACAACGGGATTGGCGGCGCCGACCCTCGCTCCGGCAGTGGCCTGCGTGGTCTCGCCGACCGACTCGCAGCGCTCGACGGGACGATCACGGTCGTGAGCCCGGTTGGTGGCGGGACACGAATCTCGGCGCAGATCCCGACCAATCAACCTATGCCGGGCCCCGTGTGAACCCTGTAGGAGGACGGCTCGCCCACATGGCACGATGGCCCCATGAGCACGATCCTGATCGTCGACGACGACGCGCGGTTCCGCATGCAGGCGCGTGAGCTCCTCGAGGCGGATGGCTTCGTCGTTGTCGGCGAGGCCGTTGACGGGGCATCGGGACTGGCCGCTGCCCGATCACTCCGGCCGGACTTCGTCCTCCTCGACATCGGACTGCCCGATGTCGAGGGGTTCTCGGTGGCGCGCGAGCTGGCGGTCGACGGACCGCCTCCGCTCGTCGTGCTGACGTCGAGCCGCGATGCGCGTGCGTATGGGCGCCGGCTGAGGACCAGCGACTGCCTGGGATTCATTCCCAAGGAGCAGGTCTCCGGGGCCAGGATCCAGGCGCTGGTGGAGCGGGGATGACGCTGCGGCTCGTCCTTGCCGACGACACGGTGCTTGTCCGCCAGGGGGTCGCACGCCTGCTCGGTGATGTCGGTTTCGAGGTGGTCGCGCAGGTCGGCGACGCCGATGCGCTCCTAAAGGCCACCCGAGAGCTGCTCCCGGACGTGGCGATCGTCGATATCCGGATGCCCCCGACCCACACCGACGAGGGGTTGCGGGCCGCGCAAGCGATCCGCGCGGAGCATGGAACGGCTGTCGGCATCCTGGTGCTCTCGCAGCACGTGGAGCCATCGTTTGCGCTTCGCCTGATGAGCGATGGCGCCGGAGGCGTCGGATATCTGCTCAAGGACCGCGTGTCAGACATCGACGACCTCGCAGACGCAATCAGGCGGATCGCCAAGGGAGGTTCGGTCATCGACCCGGCGGTTGTCGCGGTACTGGTCGGTCGCCGCTCGCGCGTCCCGCTGGATGACCTCACCGAGCGGGAGCGCGCCGTCCTGGCGCTGATGGCCGAGGGTCGATCGAACCAGGCGATCGGCGATCGCCTCGGGATGGCGCGGAAGACGGTTGAGGCCCATATTGCCAACATCTTCTCGAAGCTCGAGCTGGAACCCGCCGCCGACGACCACCGTCGCGTGCTCGCGGTCCTCGCGCACCTTCGCGGTCCGGGTTGACGCGATCGCCTCGATCGAGGGTGGGTGCCGTCCGGGCTCGGCCTTTCGAGCAAGCTGGACGCGAGCGACCGATCACAACGCGTCGAGCACCTCGAACCGCCAGTAGGGCCAGTCCCCGTTGGCAGTCTCGAAGGTGCCCGAGGCGCGGAGCGGGATCCGTTCGCCCGACGATCGGCGTTCGTGGCGGCCAAATTCGAGTCGGTATGGCTCATGCAGGTATCCGGCTCGTCCGTGTTCTCGAGGCCGATCCGGCGACCGGGCCGATCGAACGTCGCCAGCTTCATCGATGGTGACTCGGACGATCGCGGCGGCGTCGATCCCAGGAGCCGCGAGTGTGAAGGCGTCGTCGCCGTCCGCGACCCAGACGATCCCTCGTGCTCGCGACGCGGCGAGTGGAGCGAACGCAAGTTCCGCGAGATTGCGGACGACCTGCGACCGCGTCACCTCGGGCCCTCGGGCAGACCCAACCGGAATGACGCCAAAAAGTCGCGCGCCACCGTATCCGCCCCCGACATCGAGCCGGTCCTCGGCGTCGACCCATGCCCACCGCGCCAACCGCAGCCTGGCTTGCCACCGAAAGCCGAGCCCGTCGGCTTCGATCGAATGGTGCCCTTCCCAGTCCATCCAGCTCCCGCCGGGGGAACGACAGATCGAGCCCCGGACGCGGAGTCGGGTTGGGCCGGGATCATGGTCGATCGGGACCGGGGCCGAGGGGATCGCTGCCTCGAGCCAGCGGCGCGCGGCGGGTGGATGGTCCGCCACGGTTGGAGGTGTTCCGCCCATGGAGCTGTCCCCGGCATCAGCCATCGCCTGCATGGTGTTCTCGTCCGCTTCGCCGGATATCACGGTGACACAGTCACGACGATCTTCCCGACGGCGCGCTTCTCCTCGAGATACCGCAGTGCCTGGGGGACCTCGTGCAGGGGGAATATTCTGTCGATGACCGGCTTGATCCTGCCGGTCTCGATGAGCCCTGGAACCCCTGCAGGGCGAGGACGGCCGCCTGCGGGACGGTCGCGGCCTCCTCGAACGTCACGGGCGCCGGCTTGTGCGCCCAGGCTCGCTCCGGCGCACCTGCGAACTCGGCAAAGGCGCCGTATCCGAACTGCGTGAGGTCCCCGAACACCTCATCGCCCGGCCGGGAGGCGGTCACTCCGCTGCCGACCGCCTCGACTTGCCCCGCCACGTCCAGCCCGAAGGCACGGTTCCTGGGCCGGCGAAGCCCCGTGCCCAGGCGGGTGAGGAATGGCCGACCGTAGAGGTAGTCGAGATCCGCCTGGTTCAGGGACGAAGCGCGGACGAGGACCAGCACCCCGTCATCGCCGATGGCGGGCTTGGGCACGTCCCTGAGCTCGAGCTCGTCCGACGGGCCGTACTGCTCCCGCATCCACGCCTTCATGTCGAGGGCCCCAGCGTGATGACGACGTTCCCAACCTTGTGACCACCCTCGACGTACCGGTGGGCCTCCGCGATCCGCGCCAGCGGGTAGGCGCGGTCGATGACGGGCCTGATAGCTCCCTGCTCCAGCAGGCCCGCGATGTGCACCAGGTCGGCGGCGCGTTCGCGGGCAGCGGATCGGACCGAGACGAACCGACCGCCCTCGGCCAGCACCGCCCTGGCGCGGTCGCGCGAGGCCTTGCCGGCGGCATCCACAACCACGTCATACCGGACATCGCCCGCCGCGTAGTCCATGGTGTTGTAGTCGATGACCGTGGTGGCTCCCAGCGACGCCACCAACTCCATGTTGGCAGTGCTGCACACGCCGGTGACCACGGCGCCCTCGTGCCGCGCCAACTGCACCGCGAACGTCCCCACGCTGCCGGAGGCGCCGTGGACAAGGACCTTCGAGCCTGTCGTGACGCCAGCGTCGCGAAGGAGCCGAAGAGCCGTCATCGCGCCGACCGGGACCGCCGCCGCCTCCTCGAAGGCGACGCTCGTGGGCTTCGCGGCGAGCACGCCATCGTCCGGCACGCACACGTACTCCGCGTGTGATCCGGTCGCCAGCCCGGTGGTAGTGCCGAACACGGCATCCCCGGGAGCGAAGCGGGTTACGTCGCGGCCCACCGCCTCGACCTCGCCCGCGTATTCGTGGCCCAGGATCCGCTTGCGCCGGAGCCCCATCCCGATGCGGAGCAAGGGCCACATGAGTCGCGGCACGCGCCTGAGGGCCACGTCGCCGCGCGTGACTGTCGCGGCCCGAACGCGGACCAGGACCTCGTGCTCGCCCGGGGTGGGCACCTCCAACTCCCGGAGCTCGAGGACGTCCGCCGACCCCGGCCGCGGGAGCACGACGGCCCGCATCGCCGTCACGCGACGAGCGCCACGGGCGGCGCGTCAACGACAAGGCCGTCCTGCATGTGGATGACGCGGTCTGTGGCCCGAGCGACGACGGGGTCGTGGGTGACGATGACCATCGTCTGCCCGCGCTCCCGGTTGAAGCGTCGGAGGAGGGCCATGACCTCGGTCGATCGGGCCGAGTCGAGGGCGCCGGTCGGCTCGTCGGCGAGCAGCAACGTAGGCTGGTTCACCAGGGCCCGCGCGAGGGCTACTCGTTGCTGCTCCCCGCCCGAGAGCTCCATTGGACGGTGGCCGGCCCTGGCCTCTAGTGCCACCCAGGACAGCGCCTCGGTGGCGACACGTCGCGCGGTTCTCCGGTCCTCGCCCGCATAGTCCGCGGCCAGCATCACGTTCTCGATCGCGGTCAGGGTCGGCACCAGGTTGAACGACTGGAAGACGAAGCCCAGCCGGTTGGCGCGGAGGCGGGTTCGTTCGGCGTCCGACAGGCGCGTGACATCCGTGCCGTCGAAGTGGAGCTGCGGCATCGGACCAGGATCACCATCTGGGGCATGGAGCAGGCCCAGGATGTGCATGAGCGTGCTCTTGCCCGATCCCGACGCTCCCATGATGGCCACCATTTCGCCGGCATCGATGGCCACGTTCACGCCGCGAAGGGCATGCAGGCTGTTGTCCCGACTCAGGCGGTAGGTCTTGCGCAGGTCGCGACCTGCCAGCAGTGTGGTCATCTCGTCCTCACTCGTATCGCAGCGCGGCGACCGGGTCGAGCCGGGCCGCGTTCCAGGCGGGCACGACGCCGGCGACCATGCCGAGGATCGTGCTGAAGGCGACGGCGAACACGGCCGTGCCGAGGGTCAGGTCGAACAGGTTCATCCCGGAACTTCGGCCGGCCTCGTTTGCCAGCGTGACCCCGACGGCGCCGAGCGCGAGGCCGATGACCCCGCCGATCAAGCCGATGAGGGCCGCCTCGGCGACCAGCTCGCGAATGATCCGGTGGCGAGAGCCGCCGATCGCGCGCTTGATCCCGATCTCCCGGGTGCGCTCGGTGACGCTCATGGCCATCGTGTTGATCACCGAGAGGCCGCCGACAATCAGGCTGATGACCGCGACGCCGACGATGATGGCGTTGAAGATCAGGGTGGTCGTACCCACCTGCTGGTCGAAGTCGGCGCTGGTCATCGTGGTGACCTGATCGACCGCGGCCTCGATATGGCCGCCAAGCTCGACGGGGTCGGTGCCATCCTCGGCATACACGACGATCTGCGACGCCATTCTGGTCGGGTCGAGGGCCGAGCCCAGGGTGTGCGGGAGGGTCGCGAGGAAGAGGTCCTGGCCTGCAGCCAGCGGCACCATCGCCGTCGTGTCCGGCGTGCTGAGCGTCGGTTGCAGGACGCCCACGACCTCGAACGTGCCGCCGCGGAGCAGCATCTGCTCGCCGACGGCGACATCCAGCTCTCTTGCCAGGTCGCTGCCCAGGACGATGACGCGGGATCCTTCGTCGGCAGCGGTCAGCCGTCGCCCGACGGCAGGCTGCAGATCGAGGCGCGCGAGGCCCTTGTCCGCGTCCGCCACGGCGCCCACGATCATGCGGGGCATGCTGAACATCGTGGTGCCCGCCTCGTCGTAGGGGATCTGCACCTGGGGGTCGACGGCGGCCACGCCGGCCATCTCGCCGATCCGGTCGGCGACGGACAGGTCGACGGGCACGAGGCTGATGCCGATCCCGCCGCTCGAGCCGTCGCTCACGAGGACCTTGCCGGTGTAGTAGTCGCTGCCGCTCGCCACGAACGAGTTGATCTTGTTGGCCATGGAGCTGAACACCACCAGCGCCCAGATGCCGATGGTGATGCCGAGCACCGTCAGCGTGGTCCGCAGCTTCCGGCGGCCCAGCTCGCGCAGGAGGGTCATGCCACACCGCCCGCGGCAAGCGGTGTGGCCGCGCCCACGGTGCCTGCCGAGGTCGTGGTGCCGGCCGCCGGCCCCGCGATGCTGATCACGACGGTGCCGCGTGCATGCCCAGTGCCCACCTGGCGCAGCGCCGCGGCGGTCTCGGCCAGCGGATAGGTGCGGTCGATGACCGGCGTGATCTTGCCGGTCTCGACGAGCCCCACGAGGGCAGCCAAGTCCGCGGCGTTCTGGAACTTCACGGATGGGCGGCCCTGGCCGCGGAAGACCATCGAGGCGATCGTGGCGCGGATCAGCCGGCCCACGCCGCCACCCGTGTGGCCGCCACCATTCGGAAGCAGGGTTCCCGTCGGGGAGAGGGCGCGACGCGTCTCGGCCAGGGAGTGGTTGGCGACGTTGTCGAGGATGAAGTCGTACCGCTCGGTCCCCTTCGTGAAGTCCTCCCTGGTGTAGTCAACGACGTGGTCGGCGCCGATTGACCTGACTATCTCCGCGTTGCGAGTGCTGGTCACGCCCGTGACCTCCGCGCCGAACGCCTTGGCGATCTGGACGGCGTACGTGCCGACCCCGCCCGACGCCCCGTTGATGAGCACCTTCTGACCGGGCTTCACCTTGCCATCGTCGCGAAGGAGCTGGAGCGCCACCGTCGCGGAAACGCCCACGGCCGCGGCCTCCTCGAAGCTCAGCCGTGCCGGCTTGGCCGCCAGGTGGTCCTCGGGCACCGAGGCGTACTCGGCGAAGGCGCCAGACGTCCAGCCGAAGACCTCGTCGCCGACCTTGAAGCGCGTAACGTCGTTGCCCACGGCCTCGACCGTGCCGGCGATATCGGTGCCCGGAATGGGCTGCTTCGGGCGCCCGAGGCCGGTGGCCATGCGGACCAGGAAGGGGCTCCCCTGCATGATCAGCCGGTCGCCGATATGGATCGACGCGGCATGGACGCGCACCAGCACGTCGCCGTTGCCGATGACCGGCCGGTCGATGTCGCGGAGCTGGAGGACGTCCTCCGAGCCGTAGTGGTCCTGGACGATCGCTTTCATGGGACGCTCCTCGTGGTGGTCGATCCGTGCTCCCGGGGGACGGGCTCAGTGCACCGTCGCTCGAGCTGGCTCGACCGTAGGCCCGTTGCCTCCGACCTCCAACGGAGTCAGCCCAGCGGCGTCTGCGGTGTTTGCTCGGGGCGCGGGACAGGGTCTGCACGGAGACGGCCATCGAACGGGCCTTGCCCAGCAGACGGCCTGCCCGCCAGCGCATCGGCGCCGAGCCGTCGGCGGCGGGCGGGCCCTACACCGCCAACCGGGGCCCGCCGACCATCACCGCCAACGGGACGAGGGCGATCGACGGACGGGTCGCCCTCGCGCTACGCCAGGCCCGGGGCCGGTGGCACTGGTGGCTCCCGCAGGCTCAGAGCCGCCCTTCGACCAACGTAGGCCCGCACGGGCGAAGATCGGCGAGGTCGCGGGGCCGGTCTCGGTGCGGCGCCTCAGGCCGTGGCGGCAGACACGCCGGCGTCCAGTGCCGTCCGTGGGCGAAGACGCGCGGGACGGGGATGGTGGGCCTCGCACCACCGGCGCGGCCTGCCCCGCCCGCCGAGATACGGGAGCCCGGCACCGCAGGCCGGGCAGTGGCGCGGCGGTGCGAGGCTCGCGCGGAGGGTCATCGTCGCGGCCGCGGCCATTGTGTCGAGGGCGTCAGAGCTCGCGCATCGCCCCCTGGCGAAAACCCCCCATTAAGCACGAAACTCGGCCGCGTGCACACACTCGCCGGGCGCGGTCAGGGAGCAGCCGCGTCCCCCCATGGGCTACCCCGCCCCCCTCGGTCGTCGCACCCTTGGTCGAGTTGCACGAGCGGCAGAGCACGGCGGTGTTGCCGATGTCGAACGGCGCACCGCCAACCGAGAGTGATACGACGTGATCGACGGTCAGGTCACGCGCGGGGTGGGCGGGGCGCTGGTAGCCGGGGCACCAGTTGCCGTGCTCACCACGCCAGGCACGAAGCACGCGGGCGCTGATTCGTTGCCAGGCCCGCGTGCTGTACATGGCGTTGTGCCTGCTGCGGTTGGATTGGCGAGCGTGCTCGGTGCAGCGACTACCCGCGCGGCTGGTGATGACACCGCAGACCGTGCACAGCTTCACCCCCGAATCGTCGACGGGGCGGGCGCTGCGGTCTATTCGCCCGTGGTGCTACGCCTTGCGGACGATCCGTTGCGCGACAACGCCTCGGTCTGGGCCGTGCGCGGGACCTCACACGGTGATGACGACCTTCCCCCGAGCGTGTCCGCCATGCAGGTACCGAAGCGCTGCAGCAACGTCCGTCAGTGGATACCTCCGATCGATCATCGGCCGGATCTTCCCAGCCCCGATGAGCTGTTTCAGAAGGACCACGTCTTCCTTCTTGAAGAGCTTCCACCCCAGCATGAGACCCATCGTCCTGCTCCCGGCCAGCGAGATCAGCGGACCGAGCAGCAGGGCGCCCAGGATGCGGCTCGTGGGACCGCCGACAATGACGTAGACGCCCCCAGGCTTCAGCGCCCGCCGGCACTCGAGGATCGAACGGTTGCCCGCGACATCGACGATCCAGTCGTACCGTTGTCCCCGCCGGGTGTAGTCCTCGCGGGTGTAGTCGATGACCTCGTCGGCGCCGAGCCCCCGCACCATGTCCACCTTGGCGGTGCTGCAGGCGCCGGTCACGTGGGCGCAGAAGGCCTTCGCGATCTGGACGGCGAACGGGCCCACGTTGCCTGACGCACCGTTGATCAGCACCCTCGTTCCCGACCCGAGCCGCTCCCTCGCTTGAGGCCCTGCAGGGCCAGGATGGCCGCCTGGGGAATGGTCGCCGCTTCCTCGAAGGTCAGGCCCGCGGGCATCCGCGCCCAGGCGTCCTCCGGAGCGCACGCGTACTCGGCGAAGGCACCGTAGCCGAACGCGGTCAGGTCTCCGAACACGTCGTCGCCCAGCTGAAACGCCGTCACGTCGGGGCCAACGGCCTCGACCTGCCCGGCCGCGTCCAAGCCCAGGCCGCGGTTCCTCGGCGTGCGGAGCCCGGTGCCCATGCGCGTGAGGAAGGGCTTGCCCAGCAGGTAATCGAGGTCAGCCTGGTTCAGGGATGACGCCCGGATACGGACCAGGACCTCGTCGTCCTTCGGGACGGGCTTCTCGACTTCGTTGAGTTCCAGGATGTCGGGCGGGCCGTACCTGTCTCGGCGGATCGCCTTCACCTCGCCTCACCGCCCGACACCCTGGTTGCGAGGGCAGCACCGATGGCGACACCCACGCCGATGCCAGCGCCGACGTTGCCGATGGCGATCCCGATGGTGGCGCCGATCCCGGCACCGAGGGCGACGCACGCCCCCTGGCTCAATCGCTTGTTGTGCACGGGTCAACCCTCCCTGAGTTCTTCGCTGGCGCACCGACCGGGCGAAGGGTCACGGCATCCACCTCGTCAGGCGGTCGCACGGTCAACGCCGATCACGATCTTGCCCCGGGCATGTCCCTCGTGCAGGTAGCGGATCGCGTCGGGAACCTCGTCCAGCGGGTAGGTCCGGTCGATAACCGGAGTGACCTTGCCCGACTCGATCAAGGCCTTCAGGGAGTGCAGGTCCTCGTTCTTCTCCTTCGACATGAACGTGCCCAGCTTCTGGCCGACGAACGGCGACAGCACACTGGCCCGGAGCTGGCGATCGATGCCGCCGATCCACCGGTCGCCTCCTTCGGCTCCCACGATCACGAGCGTCCCCTTTGGCGCCAGGGCGCGCCGCAGCTGGGAGAGGGAACGGCCTCCGGCGGTATCGAAGATGAGGTCGAAGCGCTGCCCGCCCTCAGCGAAATCCTCTCGGGTGTAGTCGATGACCTCATCCGCGCCGATCGATCGGACCAGGTCTACCTTCGTCGTGCTGCAGACGCCGGTGACGTGGGCTCCGAGAGCCTTGGCGATCTGCACGGCGAACGACCCCACGCCTCCGGCCGCGCCGATGATCAGTGCCTTCTGGCCCGCCTGCAGCTTTCCCACGTCGCGAAGACCCTGCAGCGCCGTCGACCCGGAGGTGGGCACCGTCGCGGCCGCATCGAAGCTGAGGTTGGCGGGCATGAGCGCGAGCTTGTCCTCTCGAGCGATCGTGAATTCGGCGAACGCGCCGGCGCCGATGCCGAAGACGGCATCACCGGGCTGGAACCGGGTCACGTTCTTGCCGACCGCCTCGACCGTCCCTGCGACATCGGTGCCCCGGACAGTTTGCTTGGGCGCGCGTAGCCCGAACCCCATGCGGACGAGGTACGGCAGCCCAGCCATGAGGTGCCAGTCGCCGGCATGGACGCCGGCCGCGCGAACGCGGACGAGGACCTCGTCGTCGCCGAACCCGGGCTTGTCGATGTCGCGCAGCTGCAGGACATCGGCCGAGCCGTACCTGTCCTGCACGATTGCCTTCATCGTGATCTGGTCTGTCACCCTGGCGGTCATAGGCCTCTCCTTGCTTCTTGCTGGTCGGCCCGAGCGATCTCGGACTCCTGCGTCTGTACGGTGTAAGGGTGTCCCTGAGCCGGGAACGCAACGGCGATTCGGTCTCGCCAGAGCGTGGCGCTCGGCCCGCGACCATTCGGTCCGATGCGGGCAGTCACTCCCAGCGGAACGCGCGGCTGGCAATCAGCCCGAAGGCGACGGCGAGGGCAGCCAGCACGGCCAGCGGCAGGAGCTGCGGCGTGGCACCCGTCCATGCGTCCTGCAGCCCCTGGACGCCCGGCGGCGTGAACTCGCCGATCCGGATGAGCAGGTCAGGCAGGATCGTCCGTGGGACGTAGACGCCGCCCAGCAGCAGCACGACCATGAACGCCGGGACCCCGACGGCCGTGGCGACGCCGGCCGACGGCGCGACTGCGGCGAGCAGCAGCCCGATCGCGAGGAGCCCCGCCATCCCGAGGCCGAATGCGACCACGAAGCCGATGGGATTGGCCGGGATCTGGATGTCGAACACGAGGTTGCCGACGACGACCAGCAGGACCACGCCGAGGGTCGCCGTCACCGAGTAGACGACAAGCTGGGCGAACAACAGCCGCCTGGGGTGGACCGGCGTTGTCGAGAAGCGACGCAGGATGCCTCGCTCACGGTAGTTCGTCAGGCGTACCGGCAGGATCTGGAGGGCGAGGATCGCCATGGCGATCACGATCAGCGACGGGGCGAACACGTCGATGAACCGCAGGCCCCCGAACGCCGGGTCCGGGCGGTGGGGCGCAAGGATGAAACCGAAGACCAGCAGGATCGCCGTTGGCAGGAAGATCGACAGGATCCAGCTAATCGGGTCGCGCAGGAGGAGCCTCGTCTCGGCCACGATCAGGGCACGCATCCCGTTCATGACAGCTCCTTTGCGGTGCGGGCCGTCAGAGCGAGGTACGCATCGTCGAGGTTGGCCTGTTCAACCCGGAGGTCGTTGGCCACGACCCCCTGTTGGGCCAGAACCGAGGTGACGGCGTGGATGAGATTCCCGATGCCAGTGACGACGACGACGGGGCCCGCCCGGTTGACGTCGTTCACCTCTGGGAGGTCAGTGAGCAGCTGATCCTCGATCGGCGCCGACGGGCGGAAGCGAAGCGTCTGCTCGGCGTCGAGACGCGAGATGATCCCGGCAGGCGTGTCGATCGCGACGATCCGGCCACCGTCGACGATGGCGACGCGGTCTGCGAGGCGCTCCGCCTCCTCCATGAAGTGGGTGACGAGCAGCACGGTGACGCCCCGTTCGCGGATCGACTCGATGACCTGCCATGTCGCGCGGCGAGCTTGCGGGTCGAGGCCTGTCGTCAGCTCGTCAAGGATGGCGACCTTGGGTTTGCCGACGAGTGCGAGAGCGATCGAGAGGCGCTGCTTCTGACCTCCGGACAGATGGCGATACTGCGTGTCGCGTTTCTGGGTCAGCCCCAGATCGCCGATCAGGGCTGTCGGACCCTCCGGATTGGCATAGAACGAGGCGAACAGCCGGACCGCTTCGCCCGTCGTCATCCGTTCGGGCAGCTCGCTCTCCTGGAGCTGGACGCCGACCAGCGGCCGCAGCCGGTCACGATCCTGCTGCGGGTCAAGCCCGAGGACTCGGATCGTCCCGCCGTCGGGCGTGCGCAAACCGGCGATCGTCTCGACGGTCGTCGTCTTGCCGGCGCCGTTCGGGCCGAGAATGCCGAAGATCTCGCCCTCCTCGACAGCGAAGGACACGCCATCGACGGCCACGTGACTGCCGTACTGCTTGGTCAGCTCGGTGACTTCGACGACGTTCATGCTCGGGGCCCTGTTGGGGTAGACAGGTTCATGAAGCGCAGCGCCTGTCGGTGTCGGCTTGGCGAGCGGGCGCGGTCCTCAGGACTCGGTTCGCAGGTGGCGTGTTGGTGGGGTCCATGGGCACCTCGGTCGTGTGGGGTCACCGCCGGGGCCAGCCGTAGAAACGAAGGCCCACCTACAGAAACGCGGCGTCGGGAAACCGAAATCGTCGCGTCCGGCACGGTCGGTCGTCATCCCCCGTTCGGGTGATTCGGGTTGGCCGGGCCCCTGGTTTCAGTGCTGCCGGGTCGTCATCGGTGGACAGTCCGCGCGAACCTACCTACCCTTTACTGGGTGTCCGTCATTGATGGCCGCGCGGTGGAGCTCGCCGCCCAACGAGCGATCGCCAGCCTCGCGGTTGCGTCCCAGTTCAGACCCCGTCTCCGCTTTGGCCTACCGGTCGCGGCGACGCTCGGGGCGGTCATCAGCGTCGATCAGACGGCCGACATCTTGCCCGGCGGCGGCGCCTTCCTCTTGCTGCTGCTCCCGGTTTCGGTCGTCGCGATCGGTCTGGGCTTCAGGGTCGCGTTGCTCACTCTCGGCCTGTGCGCGATAGGGACTTCGCTCCTCGTGCCGCTTCGCGGTCACCCGTGGCTCACGGAACCGGCCGACCTCGTGCGATTAGCCTTGTTTGTGCTTGAAGGGACATTCGTCGCGATCCTCGCCGCTCGCCTCCGGGCTGCGGCACTGGCGTCAGGAAAGCGGGCGCGCCAGACGGATGCCAGCACGGTCGACCCGCTCACGACTCGCGAGCTCGAGGTCCTGAGTCTCGCGGCCGCCGGTCTCAAGACCGACGACATCGCCCGCCAGATCTTCGTGTCGAGGAACACCGTCAAGTCGCATCTGGCACATGGCTACGCGAAGCTCGGCGCCCGGAATCGCGCGGAAGCCGTCGCCACGGCGCTCCAGGCCGGACTGATCGGGCCTGTTCTCGACGACGAGGTACTGGCAGCAGACAGACCCGATGGAGCCAAACGCGATCACCCCGTGATATCCGACATCCGTTCGAAAGGCCGACCATGGACTTGGTCGGCGTAGACGTATTCTCCCGCTCGATGACCGATGCTAAGACGCACTACGCCGCACCTGTCGGCTGTGCGCCCTCACCTCAGCTCCAGACTCGGCGCCACGAGCCAGCCCTCAGCTCGCCCCCGGTAGATCAGTTGCTCGGTGGTGAGACCCGATCGCGCACGCAGATCGGCGAGATGCCGTTTCGCGGAGCTGGGCCGGATGCCGAGACGTTCCGCCGCTTCCGACACAGATCCGCCCGGGGCAACGAAGGCGGCCAGAACGTCAACCTGGCGGGCCGTCCGAGTCCCCGGCAAGGAGCCGCGCAGGTATCCGTCCTTCACGCCAGTCGCCTCGCCGCAGCCAGCCACTCCTCGCGGCCCTCGATCGGGATGGTGTAGGTTGAAATCGAGCATCCAACACCTGTCGGGCGCGCCAGTACCCACTCCTGCGCCGGCTGAACGCGCTCGGGCAGCGCGAGCGCGAGGCCCAGCGAGTACGCCTCCGGCGTGAGTCGCGCGCCGACGAGCGCGGGGACAAGCTGGACTGAGCCGTGGATCATTTGACCGCTGGCGTTCGATCTAGAGGCCGAAGCGCGCTTCGAGATGGATACCGAGGACCGTGAACAGGATGAGCCAGCCAGCGGTGGTGACGACGATCACGAGCAGGCGACTGATGAAGTGGTCGTCTCGAGAGGTCCCGGCGGCGATGCGCTCCGAGGACGCCGCGAGGGCCATGATCAGGAATGCGATGATCCCTCCGACCACCGCCCCGAGGATCATCGCCCCGAGCACGCCGCCCGTCACCGCCAGGATCCGAACGAGGCGGACGCCGGTCGATCTGCGAATCCCGCGAGCACGCTCGGCTTCCGACTCGCCGATCACGAACCCGGTGAGCAGGGCGAGCGGCCACGCGAAACCGGTGAACGGCGCGATCAACGCCGCCGCCAAACCGATGATCAGGTGATGGGCGAGCCGAAGCGGCCGAACGGGCTCGACGATCTCGTCCGCGTGGAGGTCAATCACCACCTGCCCTGCCTGTCCGCGATGCTGGCCAGGATGGGTCGCACCTTAGTCCGTTGACGCGATCTTCGTCAATTCGTTACCCGTCCCCGCTGCGGCTGTCGGACTGGCCCCAGCCGCCGGGCGACCCCGGCGAGGAACGCCAGGACGAACTCGACTCCGCGCACTGGGCATCCGCGGGGGTGCCGTCGCGGATGTACCCAGTCGGGAACCAGGGAGTCGACGTGCATCTGACCAGCGCGCCGTCATGCCCCAAGGGTGCGGGCCGCGGGCCTTCGCTGCTAGTCGGCCGATTGGGGCGATGTCGCAGTGCGGCGCTGCAGGCTCTCGTCTCACGACGCGGTCAGGCGACTTGTGTGCAGCCCCAGACTCGGAGCCTCCGCTCGTGGCGGCCGACCATCATTCGCTTCGCCGTCAGGGCCGGCGTTCGACCGAGCGTCAGCCCCGAATGACGCCCGCCGGCCGATCGAGGCGCCGGACTCGTCCGTCCGTCACCGCCGGGCACCGGCCGGTTCCGAGTCGACGAGGCGGAGCAGGTCGATCGTGTCCGAAAGGTGTGCATTGAAGATCCTCCGGGCCACGTCGAGCAGCTCGAAGATGTCCGGGTCGCCGACGGCGTAGATGACCGTCGTGCCGTGACGTTGGGTGGACACGATGCCGCGACCGCGTAGCACGGCAAGCTGCTGGGAGATCGACGATGGGGGCGCTCCGATCGCCTCCTGGAGCTGCCCCACGCTGAGCGGCCCGTCCCGAAGCAGCTCGAGGATGAGGATCCGCACCGGATGGGCGAGAGCCTTGAAGAAGTCGGCCTTGAACTGTCGGAGGCCGTCCGGGTCGTCTGGCCTTTGGTTCGCGGGCATGGGCAAACACTAGACCGCATCGGCTGCTTATGCAACTGCCGCATGTTGCAAGATATGGATATTACGAGCGGGACGGTGCCCAGTCCCACGCGTCAGCCGCTCCGGCCGCGACGAGGATCGCGTCTGCCGACCGCCATGAGGATGCCCTCGATGATCGCCTCTGGCCGCGGTGGGCAGCCCGGAACGAAGACATCGACCGGCAGCGTCCCGCCGATACCGTCTCGGCCGGCGTAGCTGCCGGCGAAGACGCCGCCACTGATCGCACACGCACCGACAGCGACAACCAGCCTCGGCTCCGCCATCGCATCGTATGTCCGTCGCGCCGCCTCCTCGAGGTTGCGGGTCATGATCCCCGTGACGAGCAGCAGGTCAGCGTGGCGCGGCGATGCGACGAAGTCGATCCCCAGGCGCTGCACGTCGTGGTAGGGATTGAGGAGTGCCGCGATCTCCCAGTCGCAGCCGTTGCACGAGCCGGCATCGAGGTGGCGTACGTGCAGCGACCTGCCCAGGTGCCGGGCGATCCACGCCCGAAGACGATCGTCGGCCCGCGTCGCATCGGCGACCGGTTCGGCGCTCACGGTCGGTTCCCAAGGCCCGATAGCTCCACGAGGGCCGTCCGGTCTGATGCCGCCAGCTCGATGCGCCGTCCGAGCCGGATCGCCCCCGGCTGGCACGCGTCGGCACAGAGGCCGCAGAAGACACAGCGGCCGGCGTCGATTGACCAGCCGGTCGCGGCCAGCTGGATGGCGCCGGTCGGGCAGGCGTTGACGCACGCGCCGTCACGTTCACAGCGCGCGGGATCGACCTCGGGAAGCCCGCGTGCCGCATCCGGCAGCAGCGGTGGCTCGTCCGGGTAGTGCGACGTGACGATCGGGGCGCGGAGGGGGGTGAGGAGGCGGTGGATGACGTCGAGCGGCATGGTCAGCGATCCGTGCAGGCGTAGCAGAGCTCGAAGCTCTTGTTGATCAGCGGAAAGTCGGGCACGAGGTTGCCGGGCACGGCCGCGGCGACGACCGGCCAGTTGGCGTAGGACGCGGATCGCAGGTGGAGCCGCTCCACGCGGCCGTCGGCACCGGCCATCAGCCAGATCCAGGACGCCCCGCGAGGGCCTTCCGCCCCGGCGAGCGTCGACACCCCCGACTCGGCCGCCGTGGCAAGCGGGACGCGGACCGGGCCCTTCGGGAGGCGCATGGCGAGGTCTTGGACGACTCCAGCCGAGACGGCCTCCTCCTGTGCGCGGACGTGGAACCGCGCCGCAACGTCGCCGGTCGACTGGGTGACGATCGGGATCTCCAGCTCCTCGTAGCCGTCGGCGGGCCGGTCCGCGCGAAGGTCGCGGGCAAGCCCGCTCGCGCGTGCGCCGACGCCGACCGCCCCGAGGCGTCGTGCCTTGGCGGCCGACACGATGCCAGTCCCGTGGAGGCGGTTCATGAAGCTGGCCGACCGAACGAGCCGGCGGACGATCGTTCGCACGTCGTGGTCGATCTCCCGCACCGACACCGCGAGGGATGCCAGCCCGCCCGGGTCAAGGTCGACGCGCAGCCCGCCCGGTGCCACGATCCCGGTCAGGTAGCGGTGGCCGGTGAGCGCCTCGTTCAGGCGCAGCAGGCGCTCCTTCTGCCAGGCGAGGCCTGAGGTCCCGTAGTGGAAGCCCACGCCCGCGCAGATGTTCCCGAGATCGCCGACGTGATTGTAGAGGCGCTCCAGCTCCGCGAGGAGGACGCGGGCCAGACGCGCCCGCGGCGGGATCCTCGTTTCAGTGAGGCGCTCGACGGCCCGGCTGAACGCTGTCGCGTGGGTGACCGTGCACACGCCGCAGGATCGCTCCACGATCGCGAGGGCACGGTCGAACGGGCGGCCTTCGACGAGCTTCTCGATCCCCCGATGCGAGTAGAACAGCCGGGGATCGAGATGGAGGATCGATTCCCCCACGGCGGAGAACCGGAAGTGCCCGGGCTCGATGATCCCGGCATGGATGGGTCCCACCGGCAGCTCGTAGACGCCCTCGCCATGGGCAACGAACGAGCGGAAGGGCGGCGGCGGCGTCGTATCGCCGAGGGGCGGGACCTTGAGCAGCGGGTGGGGAAGGCCGGGCACGGGCTCGTGGTTCACCAGTGGTCGCAGGTCCGGGTGGCCGACCGGGACGACCCCGAACAGATCGTGCGCCTCGCGCTCGTCCCACTGGGCAGCGGGGAGGAGGGGCGTGATCGATCGGAATGCCGGCCGGTCCGCGGCGACCGACGCGCGAAGGCGGACGATCGGTCCACCAGGGATGGCCAGGACCTCCTCCACCGCCAGGGCGCCGGCCGGATCGATGCCGCGCAGGTCCAGCCCGAGGAACATCACGTGGATCGCACCGAGCTCTGTGACCACCTCCACGGCGTGGGGCAGCTCATCGGGCGGGATGGCCACGAGCAACTCGTCGACCGGTCCCGAGGCCCCCACCGGGTGACCCAGTCGCGCCTGTAGCGCCTCGCTCACCGTCGCCGACGTCGCGTTTGTCACCGGCGAGCTCACCGTTGGCCCACGCTTGCCGGGCTCCTGCTCAGCCACGCGAGCCGCCCAACACCGCGCCCACGCCGACGAGCAGGTCCCGTACCAACCCGGGCATCCAGAGACCGACGACCGCCACGATCGCAAGCGGCAGTCCCAGCATCACGCCCGCAAGCCGACCCGGACGATGGAGCGTGATCTCGGGCACCGGTTTCCCCCACAGGATGCGAGTGCCATGGGAGGCCATGGCGACGAAGGAGAGGGCGAGGAGCAAGGCGGCGAGCGCCGCCGCCAGGGTGTAACCCCGCATGACCCCGCCGACAACGATGGCGAACTCCGTGAAGAAGACGCCCGAGGGCGGGAGTCCGCCCAGGAAGATGATCCCCACTGCGAGTGCGCCGCCGGTGCCGGGGGCGTCCCGCAGGGCACCCCTCATTCGAGCGATGCGCCGCGTTCCGAACTGCTGGACCAGCTCCCCGGCCGCCAGGAACAAGGTCGCCTTGAGGAGGGCGTGGAGCCCTAGGTGCAGGACCACCCCGAGCAGGGCGACCGGGCCACCGAACCCGATGCCGAGGGTCATCAGGCCCATGTGCTCGATGCTGGAATAGGCGAGGAGGCGCTTGAGATCCTCCTGGGCGACCATGAACGGGACCGCGACGGCCAGGCTGAGCAGCCCGAAGGCCACGAGCAGGGTGGACGAGAAGTCCTGCCCGAGCGCCCCCATCGCCACGAGGTGGAAGCGCGACATGGCATAGAGGGCCGCGGCGAGGGAGGCGCCCGACAGCAGGGCGCTGATCGGGCTGGGCGCCTGGCTGTGGGCATCCGGCAGCCAGGTGTGGAACGGGACGAGGCCCGCCTTTGTCCCGTAGCCGGCCAGCGCAAACACGAACGCCAGGCGGATCAGGTTCGGATCGAGCGATGGGGCAATCGAGACCAGCCGCGTCCAGTTGAGAGCGTCCGAACTGTCCCCGAGGACGCCGACGGAGGAGGCGTACGCCAGGATCGTGGCCAGCAGGGCGAAGCCGACACCGACCGTCCCCAGGACGAGGTACTTCCAGGCGGCCTCGATGGCCTCGGGGGTCCGCGTGATCCCGACGAGCAGGGCGGAGATGATGGTCGTGGCCTCGATCGCCACCCACAGGAGACCAAGGTTGTCGAGCAGCGGCACGGCGAGCAGGCTCGCCACGAAGCCGAGGAGGAGCGCGTAGTAGCGGCTCTCGTCGCGCTGGCGCAGCACGCCGGAGGCGATCTCGTGATGGACGTAGCGCGCCGAGGCCCCCAGGGCCAGGGCGGCCACCGCAATCGTGACGGCCAGGAGATAGGCCCCGAGGGCGTCGAGGACGACGATCGTATCGAACGCCACGACTGGGCCGTCGACGAGGGCGAAGCCGGCCAGGGCGAGGCCGGCGACGGCGGCCAGGGCGAACGACACCTTCGCCACCCGCTCGGCGACCATGCCGCGCCGGCCCCAGGCAACGAGACCGCCGAGGATCGGGGCGAGGAGCAGGACCGCCACGAGGAGCTCGCTCATCCGCGCAGGCTCCGCAACTCGTCGGTCGACGTGGACCCGAGGATGGTCAGCATCCGGCGGGCATAGACCCAAGCGACGACGATCACGATCAGGAGGTCGAATGCGATCCCGAACTCGATCACGAGGGGCATGCCGTAGGTCATGCCGAACGCGGTCAGCGCCAGGCCGTTCTCGAACACGAGCAGGCCCACGATGATTGAGAGAGCCTTGCGCCGGGTCATGGCGATCAACAGGCCCGTGAGGATCTCCGCCACCGCGGCGGGAAGGACGCGCGGTGCGTCGAGCGAGCCGCCGAACGTGGCCCCGCCCACCGCCGCGTCGGCAACAAACACGATCACGACCGCAACGATGAGCGTGGCGCGCGGGGAGAGGTACGGGTGCCGCTCTGAGCGCACGGGGCTCTGGCGCAGGATGCGGCCGAGGATCACCGGGATGATGAGTCCCTTGGTGGCGCCGGCGAGGACCCCGCCGAGCACCAGGTGGCTTGTGTCCGTGGCGATCCCCACCCCGACCCCGATCGCAGCGAGGACGATGGACTGGACGGCGACGAGCCAGACCGCCCGCCCGATCGAACGCGTGCCGGCGATCAGGATGCCAACGACGACGATGCCGGCAGCGCAGGCGTCGACGAGGTGGGCGGCGGCGACCGGGTCGAGGCTCATGGCGTGAGGAGCAGTTGCGTCCCGAGGCCCGCCAGCGCGAGGAGGGACGCGGTGCCGATGAGGTCCGGGAGCCCGAGGATCCGCATCTTGGCGACGGACGCGTCGAGCAGCGCAAGACCCTGGCCAACCACGAGCAGCTTGCCCAGCCCGACGATGGTCCCGACGAGCAGCGGGCCCGGGGCGAGCTCGGTGGCGGCACCAAACGGGAGGAACGCCGCCGCGAACAGGGCCGCGAGCAGGACCAGCTTGATCTCGGACCCGAGCACCAGGGTGGCGAGGGACCGCCCGGATGCTTCGAGGAGCATCCCTTCATGGATCATCGTCAGCTCGAGGTGCGTGTCGGGGTTGTCAACCGGCTGGTGCCCGGTCTCGGCGACGATGATGATCCCGAAGGCGGCGGCGGCGAGGAGATGCGCCGGCCCGAGGAGGCCCAGGCCCTGCTGGGAGCCGAACGCACTGATGGTCGCGAGGTTGCTGGACCCTGCCGCCACGGCGGCACCGGCCAGGGCAAGGACCAGGCCTGGTTCTGCGAGGGCCGAGATCGCCGCGTCCCGGCTCGAGCCCATGCCCCCGAAGGCGCTGCCGGAGTCAAGCGCGGCGAGGGCCAGCGCGAACCGGGCGAGTGCGAGGAGTCCCACGACCACGAACAGGTCGCCCCACCCGGGCAGCGGCGGGCGCACAGCCGAGAACGGGACCAGGAGCGATGCGATCAACAGGGCTGCCAGGACCACTGCGGGCGCGAGCCGGGCGACGTGTCCGGCTGGTCCGCCGACCAGGGGGGCCTTTCCCCACCACTTGGCCAAGTCGCGATAGGGCTGCATGAGGGGGGGGCCGTGACGGCCCTGGAGGCGCGCCTTCGTCCGCCGGATCGTCGCCGCGAGGAGTGGCGCGAAGAGAAGGAACGTGCCCAGCTGCAGGACGACCAGGACGAGCGTGCTGCTGACGCTCGCGGCAGCGAAGTCGCTCATCGGGCGAACAACAGCAGGATCAGGATCGTCACGACCGTGTAGGCGAGATACAGCTGGATCGCCCCGTTCTGAAGCCTGCTCGCGTGCTGTGAGAGCCGGATGCCCAGGTCGTGCCCCCGGCGAAAGATGCGGTCTTCGAGGACCAGGGTGATCTCGCTCCGGTAGCGAATGGACACGGGGAAGCGCGTGCCGGGGTGGTATTCAACCTCGACCTCGCGCTCGGGGAGCAGGATCCGGCGGAAGAACAGTCGGATCGGCTTCGCGAAGCTGGTCGCCGTGTACTGGTAGGCCGGCTGGGGTGCGATCCCGCACGTCCACGTGTCAACGCGACGGGTGCCCTGTCGAGCCCGCGCGACGAGCACGATCAGGCCACCGACGGCGACGAGGACCAGCAGCCCTCCGGCCCATGCCGCGTAGCTGGCTGCGATGCTCGAACGCGGCAGCGAGACCACCGCGGCGAGGTCGGCCGGCCGAGGTGGCGCGGCCCCGATGATCGCCTGGGACACCGTCGTCATTGCATCACCCACGACACCCGCGCCCAGGCCAAGCACCACGCACGCTGCCGCGAGGAGTGTCATGGCAACCTGCGCCGGGCGCCCTGTCTCGTGCGCCGTTGCGGCCTCGGTGCTCCGCGGCAGCCCCAGGAAGGTGATCCCCGTGGCCTTCACGAAGCCGGCGACCGCCAGTGCCGTCGTGAGCGCCAAGGCTCCGATGGTCACTGCGGCGGCGAACTGGATCGGTGGTGGCACCGCACCCGTCCTGACCGTCCCCAGCAGCCCCTGGAAGGTGAGCCACTCGCTGGCAAACCCGTTGAGCGGCGGCAGCCCGCTGATCGCCGCCGCTCCGATCCCGACGGTGATCGCCGTGACGGGCATGACGCGCCCGAGCCCGCCCAGCCGATTGAGGTCGCGTAGGCGCGTCGCGTGGAGGACAGCCCCGGCGCCAAGGAAGAGCAGCGTCTTGAATATGGCGTGGTTGACCGAGTGGAAGAGGGCGGCCGTGAGCGCGAGCGCCGCGAGGGCGGTGGCCCCGTGCGCCGTCAGGACCAGGGAGCTGCCGATGCCGAGCAGGATGATCCCGATGTTCTCGATGCTGCTGAACGCCAGCAGCCGCTTGAGATCGTGCTGCATCAATGCGTACAGGATGCCAAGCACGGCGGACAGGGCGCCGACGACGAGGATCGCGAGGCCCCACCAGTCAGGTCCGCCACCAAGGACGTCGATCACGATCCGGATCAGGCCGTAGATCCCGGTCTTGATCATCACCCCGGACATGACCGCCGACACGTGCGATGGCGCCACCGGGTGGGCTCTCGGAAGCCAGGCGTGCAGCGGCAGCGCCCCGGCCTTCGTCCCGAACCCGATGAACGCCAGGACGAAGACGACGTCGCGCGTCACGGCCGGCAGTGTGGACGCCGCGGCCCGCCAAGCGTCGAACGCGAGCTGGCCCCCGGTTGCTGCGGTGAGGATGGCGAACGCGACCAGGATCGCGGCCGTCGCAACGTGCGTCATCGAGACGTAGAGATAGCCGGCAGACACCACCGCACGGCTCGGGCGGAGGCCGATCACGAGCAGGGCGGAGAGGAGGGCCATCAGCTCCCAGGCAAAGAGGAAGGCAA
Organism: uncultured Chloroflexia bacterium; assembly: GCA_963713975.1. Taxonomy (GTDB): domain Bacteria; phylum Chloroflexota; class Limnocylindria; order Limnocylindrales; family CSP1-4; genus CAIXZV01. The sequence continues at coordinate 1,164,869 of OY970218.1, read as the reverse complement.
ACCCGTTCGCAGCCCCGAGGACGAAGACCATGCTCAGCAGGAACGCGGGAAACGCTGCAGCCTCAAGGGAGGATCGGGCCCGCGCTCCAGCAATCGATAGGGATGCCGCCGTCGCGGAGAATCCGAGCGCGACGAGAAACGCCCCGCTCAGCCCGTCGTAGTGGACGTCGAGGACCGAGGACCCGAGGAGGAGCGCGTCCGCCCGAGCGACAAGGGGGCTCCCACCTGCGAGCAGAGCGACCCCGGATAGCGCGGCCGCGATGCCGCCCACGGTCGAGAGCGCAGGGGAGAGCGGGGCGATCGGCCGGATGAGTGCCGCCACGGTAGCGGCGATGAACGCAACGGCCGTCGCACCGAGGAGCCAGGGGATGACGCCACCAAGCGCGGCGGCATCAGGCGCGGGGATCAAGCGCAGCTCCACCTTCGCGACGGTCGGTCAGCCCCCGATCGGCGTGGTGGGACTGTCCTTGGGACTTTATCTAAGATACCGCATGTTGCAAGATTACGATGCTAAGGACCGCGCCTTGGGGCTCCACCTGGAATCCCGTGGCACGATCTGAGGGTGACGACCGGTTCAGCCCGCCCCCGTGCGCTACGACCGGATCGAGCGTGCCCAGGCGCTGGTGAGCGAGCAGGGCATCGCCGCGATCGTCGTCATGAACCACGACGACTATCGCTGGTTCTTCGGCTTTGACCGGGCGCAGCCACGGGCCAATCCTGGCCATTCCCGGCTGGCCGCATCAGGACGCCACCCGGTTTCGACCGCTGCGCTTGGCTCGGAACAGCGCCGCGTCGGCGACTCGCAGGAGTGCCTCCTTCGTCGCCTCGGTCGGGTCGATCGCGGCACACCCCGCTGAGACGCGCGCACTGAGCTGCTCTCCGGCCGGGCCCTCGATGATCCGCGCCTCCAACGAGGATCGGATGTCCTCGGCGACCAGGGTCGCCTCCTCGAGCCCACAGTCCTCGAGGATTACCACGAACTCCTCGCCCCCATAGCGCGCGACGAGATCGCTCGAGCGGAGGCGCTCGCGCATCAAGCCCGCGAACGCCCGGAGAACTGCGTCACCCGCCTGGTGGCCGTACTCCTTGTTGAACCGCCCGAAGTGGTCGAGGTCGACCATGATCGCCGCGAGGCCGGCCGCCGGGCCGCGACGCCGCCACCGTGCGAGGATGAGGTCGAGCGCCACGTCGAAGTGGCGTCGGTTGTAGAGGCCCGTGAGCCCGTCGTGGATCGCGAGCTCGGCGACTTCCCTGTGGAGCTGGGCGTTCGCGAGCGCAAGTGCGGCCTGCGCGCCGAGGAGCCCCATGACCTCGCACTCCACGGCGGTGAACGGATGCTCGAGCTGCGCCCGACCGACCGAGATCGCGCCCAGGACGAGGTCGTCCCGGATGAGCGGCACTGCCACGGAGATCAACGACTCGGGGACGATCTCGCTCCGGACCGCGCGTGCGTAGTCGGCGCGATCCAGCTTCACGGGGCCGATGAACGCACGCTGCTGGATCGCCCGGCCCGCCGGCCCGTCGCCGACCAGCACCTCCGCCCCGAGGCTCGAGCTACCGACACCGCGGGCGGCGGCAAGCCGGTAGGTCCCGGTCTCGCGGTCAAGCGTGGTCAGCGTCATGACGTCGCCCGGGAAGATCTTCTGGAGCGCATCCATCAGCGCCGGCGACAGTCGCTCGGGTTCGAGGATGGCGTTCGTCGCGCGGGCGAAGTCGCTCAACGCGGCCAGCAGGTTGGCGCGCTGCGCCAGCGCCTCCTGCTCCCGACAGCGAAGGAGTGCCGACGAAACCCGCTCGGCGACGGTCTGCGCGAGCCGGAGGTCACGCTCGGTGAGCGGCACTTCCGCCGTGGCCTCGATGTCGAGCACCCCAATCGTCTTGCCGTCGGCACACAGCGGAACGGCGATCTCGCAGTGCACGTCGGGGTTCGTCTCGAGGTAGTCGGGGTCAGATCGAACGTCGCGAACCCACGCTGCGGCTCCCGTGCGGGCGACCCTGCCCACGATCCCGGTACCCAGCGGGATCCCGTCCGGGATCCCGGCCTGGCCGCGCGCTGCGCCCACCGTGAGCCGGTCACCTTCGACAATGAGCAGGCGGAGGTGCGGGTAGCCCATCTCGCCGGCGAGCGCGCCGAGGACCGCGTCGAGCGTCTCCGCCGTCGGTTCCTGGCTCGCGAGAGCCTGGCTGACGAGCGCGATCCCGCGAAGCGCTGCCTCGGTCCTGCGAGACTCGGTGATGTCGGTACCGGTCCCGATCACGTGGGTGACGGCCCCGGCGTCATCGGTGAGACAGGTGCTGGACCAGCTGATCAGCCGCCTGGTCCCGTCACGCCGGATCCAATGGTTCTCGTATCCGTTCGGGAACTGGCCCGCCCGCAGGTCCGCGAACGCCGCATCGACGCCGTCCCGCTCGTCGGCCGCAATGAGCAAAGCCCGCATCGGGCGTCCCACCACGTCCTCCGAGCGGTATCCAGAGAGCTGCTCGCAGGCGGCGTTGAAGCGTACGACGTTGCCCGTGGGGTCGAGCACGATCACGAGCGACCCGGCGACATCGAGGACGCCGCTCACGAACCGGCTCTCCTGCGCCAGCCGGAGCTCCTCCTCGACGGTCTCGGTAACGTCTCGGCTCACTGAGACGCTGCCCACGATCCTGCCGTCGTCGACCCACGGTTTGACGGTCGATTCGATCCAACGCTCCGTGCCGTCTTGGAGGCGGACCGTGCCAACGCCACGCCAGGTTCGACCGGATCTGACCGCCGCGATCAGCTCCGCCTCGGTGGCGGCACTGCGCATCCGGGACGGGAGCAGCTCGCCGAAGGGCCGTCCGACCGCCTCACCGGCTGCGTAGCCGAACAGCGATGCGGCCGAGTCGGTCCAATGGGTGATTCGGTTCTCGAGGTCGGTAGCGAACACGGCGTCGGGGATGTTGTCGATCGTGATCTCTCGTGGGGCGACGACCGCGCTCCTCGACACGCGACCGTCCGGGCATGGCGCCGCGCCGCGGCTCGCCGCGCGCATCTCCTCAGTGAGGAGCTCCCCTGCCAGTCGCTGCCGGGACAGTTGCTTGAGCATGCTCACACCGGGCTAGGAGAGGACGCGGGGCGACTCTACGCGGCCGCGGCCCCGTCCTCAACTCGCCGGTTGTCGTCAGCGATCAGTCGATGGTCCCGTTGAGGCGTGCTCCGGCAGGGGGACGGGCACACCTGGATCCTCGACTGCCGGCTCACCGCTGGATCGCGCGCAGCGTACGTTCACAATTGACAGAAATCTCATGCACTTCTAGCATGCCAATCATGGACGATCCTGAGGCCGCCTTCGTCGAACAGCTGGGCCAGCACCTGTACGGCAGGGGCATGCAGCGGATGGCGGGCCGGGTGTGGGCGTGGCTGCTGATCTGCGAACCGGCGGAGCAGACGGCCGAGCAGCTCGCGCTGGAGCTCCACGCGAGTCGCGGGGCGATCAGCGGCGCGGTGCGCGCGCTGACCGCAGCGGGCGTCGTCCAGCGCAGCCGACGGCGCGGCGACCGGCGCGAGTTCTTCAGCGCCCCGCCGGGTGCCATCCGGCGCATGGTCGCCAACGCCGGCGCGGTGATGGGCCAGGGCCGCGAGATCGCCGACGAGGGCCTCGCGCTGCTCGCCGCCCGGCCGGCCGCGGACCGGGCCCGGCTCCTCGAGTTCCGCGACCTCTACGCCTATTACGAGCGCGAGTGGCCCCTCCTCGTCGGCAGCTACGTGGCTGACCGGAAACCGGCAGCCGGCCCGATCGCGCCCGAGAAGGCCATGAGCATCATCCAGGCCGCCGATGCGCCGGAAAGGAACCAGCAGGCATGACCGCAGTCATCGAGGTCGAGCGCCTCACCAAGAGCTACGGGAGCCACCGCGGGATCGTCGAGGTGGACCTCGCGGTCGAAGCGGGCGAGGTGTTCGGATTCCTGGGCCCCAACGGCGCCGGCAAGACGACGACCATCCGCACCTTCCTCGACCTGATCCGCCCGACGAGCGGCGTGGCCCGCGTGTTCGGCATCGAATCGTCCGTGGACCCGGTGGCGATCCATCGCCGGGTGGGCTACATCCCGGGCGAGTTCGCGCTGTACGACCGCCTCACGGGCGGCCAGACGATCCAGTACTTCGCGAACCTGCGGGGCGGGGTCGACGCGGACTACCAGCAGGACCTCATCGCCCGCCTGGACCTCGACCCGTCACGCCGGTTCAAGGAGTACAGCAAGGGCAACAAGCAGAAGGTCGGCATCGTCATCGCGCTCCAGCACCGCCCGGACCTGCTCGTCCTCGATGAGCCGACGTCGGGCCTCGATCCCCTCGTGCAGCAATCCTTCTTCGGGCTCGTTCAGGAGGCGAAGTCGGAGGGCCGGACGGTCTTCCTCTCGAGCCACATCCTGGGCGAGGTCGAGAAGACGTGTGGCAGGGTCGCGATCATCCGCGAGGGCCGGATCGTGAAGACGGACACCGTCGAGGCTCTGCGGGACCTCGCCCACCACCAGGTGGAGCTGCGCTTCACGGACACGGTGCCGGTCGACGCGTTCGCCGACCTGCCCGGCGTGAGCGACGTCGTCGCGGAGGACCACGTCCTCCGGCTCCGCGTGACCGGCGCCATCACCCCGGTCGTCCGTGCGGCAGCGCAGTACGACCTGCTCGACTTCGTCAGCCGGGAGCCAAGCCTCGAGGAGACGTTCCTCGCCCAGTACGGCGCGCAGGCCTTCGAGGAGACGGGCAATGTCAGCTAGTGCCGGCACGCCGCCGCTGGCGGCGGCCCGTACCCAGGCCACCCGGCTGAGCCGGATCTACGGCCTCGGCAGCATCTATGGCAAGACGGTGCGCGACTCGCGCCTCGCCTTCATCATCGCCACCGGCCTCCTCAGCGGCATGGCGCTCGTCATGGGTGCCGCCGTCACAACCGTGTTCCCGACGCCCGCCGCCCGTCTCGAGGTGGATGCGCTGATCGGCAGCATGCCGGCGTCCATGGTCAATCTCTTCGGCAGGCCGGTCGCGCTCGGGACCCTTGGCGGCTACATGACCTTCAAGTACGGCGCCATCTTCGCCCTGGGTGCCGCGCTGTGGTCGATCATGGCCCTCTCCGGCACGCTCGCCGGCGAGGCCCGACGGGGCAGCCTGGACCTGGTCGCCGCCACGCCATTCGGCAAGCGCCGCATCGCGCTCGAGAAGCTGGCGGCCCACCTGACCGTCCTCTGGCTGGCGCTGGCGATCTTCGCGGTCGTCACGACGCTCAGCTCGACGGTCTTCGGGGATGCCGCCCTGGGCGACACCATCCCGCTCCAGGCCTCCATCGCCTTTGTGCTGTGGGTAGGGTTCCTCGCCATGTTCTTCGGCGGGATCGCGTTCGCGCTCTCGCCCGTCCTCGGGCGCGCCGGCTCGGCCGGTGTCGCCGGGATCTCCATGGCCTTCCTGTGGGTCGCCGCCGGCATGGAGATCGGCGGACCGCTCGTGGCCCTCAGCCCGTTCGCCTGGACGGCCGACCACATCGGGCTCGTTGGCATGTACGACTGGCCTGCGCTGGCCCTGGTGGGCATCGTCGGCGTCGTGTTCCTCGCGATCGGCGTGGAGCTGTTCGTGCGTCGCGACCTCGGCGTCACGGCCGGCCTGTCCCTTCCCGGCCTGCCGGCGGGCATCCTCGGCGTCCGAGGGCCCATCAGCCGGGCCTTCGGCGATCAGCTGCCACGGGCCGCCTCGTGGGGGATCGGCCTCGGCCTCGCCGGCGCGCTGCTCGCGTCCCTGGTCGGGCCGATGGCGGACCAGATCCGGTCCAGCCCGGACATGCTGGGAGTGTTCAGCACCATCTTCCCGGACTTCGACCTCGCCTCGGCCGGCGGCTTCCTGCAGCTCTACGTGGCGCTTCTCTACATCGCAGCCGGATTTGCCGCGGCCACCTTCGTTTCGAAGTGGGCATCGGACGAGACGGACGGGCGCCTCGAGCTCGTCCTCACCTCACCGGCAAGCCGGGCCCGCTGGGCGCTCGCCGGCGGCGCCGCCGCCATCGGCGCGACCGTGGTCATGAGCCTCCTGTTCGCAGGCGGTATCGGGCTCGGGGCGGCGTCGAGCGACGTCAGCGCTGGCGAGGCCATGCTCGGCTCCGCGGCGCTCGGGCTCTATGCCGCGGCCGTCGTCGGGATCGGCGTCGCGGTCGGTGGGCTGTGGCGGACGTCGCTGGCGGCGGAGATCTCCGCCCTATTCGTGGTTGCCACCTACCTCGTAGACCTCCTGGTGCCTCCGCTCGGCCTGCCGGACTGGTTCCACCAGCTGGCCCTTACGGCGCACCTCGGCCAGCCGATGGCCGGGAGCTGGGATCCGGTCGGGATCGTGGCCTGCGTGGCCATCGCCGTCGGTGGCATCCTGCTGGGCGCCTGGGGCATACGGCGGCGCGACGTCGACTAGGCATCCACTCATGGAGCTCAAAGCGATGATCAAAAGCCTCCCAAACATGCCCGCCGGCGTCATCGGCTTCGAGGTCATCGGCAAGCTGAGCGCCGACGACTATCGTGCGGCGCTGGATCCGATCCTGGATTCGGCCGCCGGCGAGCACAAGCTGCGGGTCGTCATGGTCATGGGGCCCGACGCCACGGGCTTCGGCGAAGGTGCGATGCGCGAGGACGTCAAGATGGGCAGGAGGACCTGGTCCGCGTGGGAGCGGATCGCGATCGTCACGGACAAGCACCTGGTCCGCGACGGCATCCACCTGGTGGCCTGGGCCTTCCCGGGCGACGTCAAGCTCTTCCCGCTCGATGCGGTCGATGAGGCCGCAGCCTGGGCGAGCGGGTCCTAGCTCGGCGTCAGCTAGCCGACTCGGCGGCGCTCGTGGACGGCGTCGTGGATCTCCGCGGTCGGGCGGGCGCGGCCCGCGACACGAGCGCGCCCGCCTGACGAACGGGCGGCCACAGTCACCCGTTCCGGGCCCCACTGGTCATGGCCGTGGTCATGGCGATGGTCGTGATCGTGGTCTTGGTCGTGGGCCTCGGGCTCCCACGGGACACCGTCCGCGAAGATCTCGGCGAACAGCTCGACGAGCTCCGGGTCGAACTGGATGCCGGCCATCCTCCGCAGCTCCGCGATGGCCTCCACGTGGGTGATGGCCCCGCGATACGGTCGCCCGGCGATCATGGCCTCATAGGCGTCGACGATCGAGACGATGCGCGCGCCGATGGGAATCTCGGTGCCGGCGAGGCCATGCGGGTAGCCGCGACCGTCGTACCACTCGTGGTGGTGCAGGACGATGCTCGCCGCGTCACGCATGGCACCGGCCTGTTCCAGCACCACCTGTCCGATCTTGGGGTGCTCCGTGACCACGCGCCACTCGGTCGCCGCGAGGTCACCGGGCTTCGCCAGGATCTCGTCGGGGATCGCGAGCTTGCCCAGGTCGTGCAGGAGGCTGGCTGTCCGGATCCGGTCAAGCTCGCCGGCGGGCAGGTCGATCGCGCGCGCCAGCGACACGGACGCCTCCGCGATCAGCATCGACGGCCGGCCCGCCCAGGCGGCGCGGTCGGCGAGCGTCCGCAGGAGGGCATCCTGTGCGGCGGCCATCGCCTCCCGGCCGACATCCATGGCCCGACTGCGGGCGTGGGCGGCAATCGGGGCGCGCCGAACGGTGTCCTCGTCGCCCGTCTCGCGGAACACGTAGACCTGGTCGCGTCCCAGGGCCTTGGCCGAGTACAGCGCCGAGTCCGCGTCGCGTACCAGGACGTCGGGCCTGAGCATGCCGCCGTGACCACCGGCGACACCAGCCGAGATCGTCACAGAGACCGACTCTCCGTCCGGCAGCTGCACCACGGCGCTCCCGACGATCCGCCGGAGCTTTTCCGCGACCGACGCGGCGGCGTCGGCATCGGTCTCCGGCAGGACGACGAGGAACTCCTCGCCGCCATACCGGCCGGCCGTGTCGATGGTCCGGACGCTCGCGGCCAGCAGCCCCCCGACGTGGCGCAGGACCTGGTCGCCGGCGGCATGGCCGTGCGAGTCGTTGATCCGCTTGAAGTGGTCGAGGTCGATCAGGATCACGGACAGGGGGTGGTGGTAGCGCATCGCGCGAGCCAGCTCCTCGTCCACACGCGCCAGCACGGCCTGCCGGTTGGCGATACCCGTCAGCGGGTCGACCGTGGCCAGGCGCCAGGTGTCCGCGACGCGGTCGGCAAGGTCGGTGAACGCGGCACGCAGCCTCGGGTCTTGGATCCGCCCAGCATCGATGGCTGCGAGCGAGCCCTCGTCATGGGCGGCGGTCAGCTGCTCGGCGAGGGTCGCCAAGCGGCGGTTCTGGCGCCGCACGACCAGTGCGGCGAAGCCGGCCGAGCCTGCGAGGGCGCCGATCAGCGCGACCATCAGCGCGGTGGCGAGCGACGCGGTCAGGATGTCCAAAGTGCCTCGGGCATTCCGTCTCGGCGCGATCCCCGACGGTCGCACCTGCACGCCTAGCCTATGGCCTGGGACACCCCGCTCAACATGGGGCGATGGTCCCCCCGGCGAGCGCGCGTGCCCGCACCGGTTCCCACGGGCACCGCGCGGCACCCGCGCGGTCATGGTCCGAAAGTACGGGGGTCGGCGCGACCGCAACCATGGGCCGCCCCGCGGCCTCAGACGACCCGGCTGCCACCGATCCAGACACCCTCGATGCGCTCGGGAAGCGTCGCAAAGGCGTATGGGTCACCGTCCACGATCACCAGGTCGGCAAGCTTGCCGGGCTCGATCGTCCCGAGGTCCTCGTCCACGCCCATGAGTCGCGCCGCGCTGCGGGTCGTGGCCTCCAGGACCGCGCCCGGCGCCATCCCGACCTCCGCCATGAGGGCCAGCTCGCGCAGGTTGCGGCCATGTGGGGTGACCCCGGAGTCCGTGCCCATCGCAACCCGCACGCCCGCCGCGACGGCGCGGCGCACGGCATCGCGGTGGATCTCGACGACGGCTGTCGCCTTCTCGAGCACGCCGGGCGAGAAGACCACACCCGAGGCGGCAGCATCGATCACGCCCTGCGGGGCGACCAGTGTCGGCACCAGCCAGGTGCCCCGTTCGAGCATCAGCTCGATCGCCTCGTCGTCGAGGTAGATGCCGTGCTCGATCGAGCGGATGCCGGCCCGCACGGCGTTCTTGATCCCGTCCGCTCCCTGGGCGTGGGCCATCACGAACATCCCGGCCGCGGTTGCCTCCTCGACCAGCACCTCGAGCTCCGCCGGGCGGAAGTGGGCCTGCCGCGGATCGTCACGGGGCGACAGCACGCCGCCCGAGGTCGCCACCTTGACCACGTCGGCGCCCATCCGGTGCAGCTCGCGGACCTTACGGCGCATCTCGTCGGGACCGTCCACGATCGCCGACGGCACACCCGGATGCTCTGGCAGGATCGGGACGCGGATACCGGAGACGAGCCAGTCGTCACCATGGCCACCGGTCTGGCTGAGCATCGTGAGGCTGAGCTGCATGCGCGGGCCCTCGATCAGGCCGTCGATCAGCGCCTGCTTCACACCGAGATCTGCCCCACCAGCGTCCCGGACCGATGTGATCCCGATGCGGAGGGTCGACCGGAGGTTCCGGGCGGCCTCGTAGAAGCTGTAGGAGAACGGCGTGTTCACGGAGCGCCACAGATCCACGTGGCTGAAGACGACATGGACATGGCAGTCGAACAGCCCGGGCAGGATCGTCTTCCCGGCCAGCTCCACGGCCACGTCGCCGTCCAGGCCGGTCCCGACGTCCACGATCCGGCCGTCCTCGACCACGATGTCCGCGGGTCGCGGATCCGCGCCCGATCCGTCGAATACCGATCCACCCCGGAATACCGTCCGTGTCATCTCGCCTCCCACTTGTCGAGGACCACCCTGCCGCGCGCCAGGTCGCGGCGCTCGTCATCGGTGAGTCGCCAGAACCACCCGTCACCGTCGGTTCGATCATCCCGCCAGGCGGTGCCGGTCAGTCGGGTGTCCGGCGCCGCCGCGGCCGCGTACTCCAGCAGGATCCGGCGCGGAACCGCCGCCAGCGCCAAGCGGCCCGCCTCGCCCGTAGCGTCGAGCGCCTCCTCGAGGTAGTCCAGGTACGCGCCGTTGTTGACATGGCCCATCGGGTCGAGATCCTGCCGTCGAACGACCGCGCTGAGGACGGTCGCATCCGCGGGCGCGTCCGGGAGTGGGACACGGACAGGCTCGAAGGTCCCCGGCGGCACCGCGAACGCGGCCGGGAACTCAGCCGGGATCCGGCCCGGCATGCCACGGCCGTCGGTCATGACCCAGTCGGTGTGACCCCACATGACGAGCGAGCCGTCCTCGACGCGCGCCTCGGTCCGGCGGCGCCCCCACACGCGACGGAACCCGGTCGGCGCCGTCGACACCAGGATCGTGCCGCCCAGCGGGACAGTGGCCAGGATCGCCATCTCGACGGCCCGCACGACCCACGCGAGGCCGCGCTGCGCGTACCAGTCCCGGGTGAACCCCAGCGCGTCTGAGTGGAGCCACGCGATGTCCTGCGCATACCTCAGCAACGCCGAGGTCCGTGCGTTCCCATCCGGCCCGCACTCGTCGAACCGGACGCGATATGGGACGGTGTAGCCATTGGCCGGAGGGTTGAGGCTCACGCCGGCTTGCGTCCGGCCAGCCGGTCCAGGCCCTCGAGGGCGATCAGCTTCAGTCCCTCGAGCGCGACCGGGCCCCGCTCCCGAACCAAGCGCACCTCACATGACCGACGGGCGTCGAAGACGACCAGGCCGACGAGGAGGCGGCCGCCCTCGTCCGCGGCGCCGCGACGGGCATCGTCAAGCTGGTGCAGCACGTCCGCCTTGATCCCGCGGGCGCCCCACTTGCAGTCCCACGCCTCGCCGGACCCGTCCGCCTCGACCGTGACGTCGTACGGGTGGATCTCCGCGGGGCGGCCGTCGAACAGGACCCTGCGCTCGCGGCGGACGGGACCCGTGCGCTCGGCCAGCAACCGTTCCGTCAACGCCTCCACGATCGCGCCGCGGAACTGGCTGCGGGTCTGCTCACCGCGATCGGCCACCTCGAGCGATGCCACGAGGATCGCCTCGGACCGGTCCCGGACGGGATCGCCCGGCGCGGGGGCAGCCACACCGAACAGGGCGGGAAACATCGTGCGCCAGGTGGCGGGATCCGTTGACTCGCCGTTCATCGCCGCCCTCGCCAGGAGCCGCTGCGTGGTGGTCGCCACAGCGAGCAGCCCGGCGATCCGCGCCACCAGCGGGTCCGCCTGGATGTGGGCATAGACAACGGCCCGTCCATCGGGTCGCGCGTCCATGAACCGCATCAGGCGGTCTCTGCCAGCGCCGCGAGGGTGACCTGCGGTAGCGTGGAGAGCCAGTCGATGGCGCGGTGAGGGTCCATTACGCGCGCCGCCTCATCGACGAGCACCGCGATCGCGGCCTCGGCACCGGGCGGCGGCGCCTCGCTCCCACGAGCATCGGCGATGGCACGCAACCGGGCACGCCAGACCGTGTCCAGGTCAGCCAGGTACTGCCACTCGTCCGTGATGGGCTCGGCGGTCGCCGCAAGCACGTCGAACCCGGACAGCGCACGGTCGATGAGATCGGCGACGGAAGCGGTCATCACCTGTGAGCGTACGCCGCGAGCGGGATCCGCGACGGACAGCCGCGGTCAGGCGCGGTGAATCAGGCGGGCTCGCCGGTCCGGGTCAGCGCGGCGTTTGCCTCACGGTGGCGTCCCGAGGCAAGGCGCGCCCGCGCCTCGCCGGCCAGCTTCTGGAGGTTGCGGTAGCTCCGCTCATCCCAGCGGACGGAGTAGAAGCGAATGGCCCGGCGGCGGACCTCGTAGGCCGCACGTCGTTCGCCGCCATGCTCCAGGCGCGCAACCAGATCCAGCACCTCGCGGTAGAGGAGCGGCATGTCCTCGGGCCCAATGGACTCGTCCACGGAGCGCAGCCTGCGCGATCCCGGCCGAATCGGGAATGGGCGGTGAGTCCCGGTGGGTGGCGGCATCGGTCAGGGCGGTGCGCCCCTGCACCTGCCGCGCCGGGTCGCCCGGTCGCGGGCCTTTGGGCGCCAGCAAGGGCAGGCGAAGCGATCGCCGGGTCAGTCGCCCCGGTGGGCCCCACTCTCGATGCGGAAGCCCGGCCCGATGCCGCGCGCCGGCTCCCAGCGCACCACCACGCGGTCGACCCAGCCGGCCGGAGGCCCCTCCTCCAGCCGCTCCACGAGCATCTCCACATCTTGCCGGGCGCCCTCGGCGACCACGCGGACGCTGCCATCGCCCATGTTGGCCACGAAGCCGGCCAAGGCGAGCGCCGAGGCCTCGCGCAGGGCGAACACGCGATAGCCAACGCCCTGGACGCGCCCGTGGACCGCGGCATCGAGGCGGACACGGCCGGTGCCGGCCCCGAGACCCGTCATGCCATCCGGCCCGGTCTCGGCCAGCGGAGCAGCAGCACGTCGAGCACGAGCTCCGGCGTTGCGTTCACTTCCAGCAGCTCGGTCGCCCGGACGAGACGGGCGAGCATGTCGGCCGCCGCACCGACCGGCAGACGGCGGGCGGCATCCTCGAGCTCCTCGATGAGCGCTACATCCCGGATGCTGCCGCTCGCGCCGCGTTGAAGGCAGGCGAGATCCCGGGCGAGATCGCGCCACAGGTCCAGGAGCAGCGCCAAAGCCCGCCGTCGTTCGGCAGCGGTGGCCTTGCCGGAGGTCGTCTCGACCCCTTGGTCCGGATCCACCGCATCCTGACCAGGCACGGGAACATCGGCGGCGGCCGGTGGATCGGCGGGCACCCGGCCCTTCGCCCGCCGCCTTGGGGTCTCGGGGGCGGTGACCGGAGCCGGCTCCAGGGACTTCGTGAGCGTCATGGCCGCGGCCAGCAGTCCTCGCGCCGCGGTGAGCCGGTCGGCGCGCCGCCGATCCAGGAGGTCGATCAGGGTTCGCAGGATCTCCGCCCGCGTGACCTCGGCTTCCGGGGCCGATGCGTAGGCCACGGCGATCCCGGGCCGTCCCCCGGACAGCCGCGCCAGACGAGCGGCGGTCGGGGCGTCGGCCAGGCCCCGCTCGTCCAGCAGCACCTCAACGTCGCGGGTCGCCAGGGTCCCGAGCCGGATCCGCGCGCACCGTGAGCGGATGGTCGGCAGCAGCTGGTCCTCGTCATCGGCACACAGGACCAGGGTGGTGCCTGCCGGCGGTTCCTCGAGTGTCTTGAGCAGCGCCGACTGGGCCACGTCGTTCATGCGCTGCGCGTCACGGATGATCGCGACCCGCTCGCCGCCCTCCACCGGCAGCAGCGCGAGGTCACTCGCAAGGCGCCGGATCGTGCCAGGCTCCGGGTGCTGGTCCTCGCCGATCCTGATCTGGAACCCGGCCCCCGATGGCACGAGGTTGTGGAGGTCGGGGTGGTTTCCGTGATCCACCATCCGGCAGCCACGACATGTCCGACACGGCCGCAAGGCCCCGGAGGCCCCGGTGCACAGCAGGGCTGCGGCCAAGTCCAGGGCCAGCGAGTGCTTGCCGACGGACGCCGGCCCCACCAGGAGCACGGCATGCGGCGGCCGCGTGGCGAGCATGGCGCGGACGGCCGCGACCGCGGCCGGTTGGCCGACGGTATCGAAGCCGTCCACGCTGCTCTCGCGTTCGCCGGGGCTCAGCCCTCGGCTGCTGCCGGCTTGCGGGTCGTCCGGCGCTTCGGCGCGGCCTTGGCCGGTGCCGCCTCGGCGTCGGTGGACACGACCGCGGGCTCGGCCGCTGCCGTAGCGTCAGCTGCCGGCTTGCGGGTCGTCCGGCGCTTCGGCGCGGCCTTGGCCGGTGCCGCCTCGGCGTCGGTGGACACGACCGCGGGCTCGGCCGCTGCCGTAGCGTCAGCTGCCGGCTTGCGGGTCGTCCGGCGCTTCGGCGCGGCCTTGGCCGGTGCCGCCTCGGCGTCGGTGGACACGACCGCGGGCTCGGCCGCTGCCGTAGCGTCAGCTGCCGGCTTGCGGGTCGTCCGGCGCTTCGGCGCGGCCTTGGCCGGTGCCGCCTCGGCGTCGGTGGACACGACCGCGGGCTCGGCCGCTGCCGTAGCGTCAGCTGCCGGCTTGCGGGTCGTCCGGCGCCTCGGCGCGGCCTTGGCCGGTGCCGGGCCGGCGGCAGGCTGGTTCCGGAGCTGCTGGGCCCGGAGGAGCTCCTCGAGCTCCGGCGGCACCTCGCTCCACTCCTGGCCGCTGCGCGGAGCCCGATCGATCCTGTCGGGTCGATCTCCGCGAGGACCGCGGACGGGCTGCTGCCCACCCTGGCCACCGCCACCCCGGCCGCCTTGGCCGCCACGAGCCGGCTCCGCGTACCGGCTGGTGGGAGCTCCCCGAGAGCCACCGTAGCGCTCCCGCTCGATCGCGGCCGAGTAGGCGCTGCGAGAACCGCCACGGCCACCCTGGCCGCGGCCGCCCTGGCTCCGGCCGCCCTGGCCGCGACGGCGCTCCGCGAGCAGGTACTCCGGGATCTCCGGCTCGTCCAGGTCCTCCTCGTCGTCCGGGAGCGGTGCGAGGTCGGCCGCGGGACGCGCCGATGGCGTACCCAGCTGGCGGTCCCAGACCGATCCGAACGGCGTTGACCGCGGCGCGCGCCGCGGGGCTGCCAGGGCATCGAGATCATCGAACGGGGTCGGCAGCTCGCCGGATGGCGTGCGCGCGGTCGTCGACCGGCCACGTCCACGCTGCGGTGCCGGTTCCGGCTGGACCTCGGCGACCAGCGCGTCGTCCTCGGCGGCCTCCGCGCCGACAACCTCGTCAGCCTCTGCGTCGTCGACGGGCAGATCCTGGTCCTGGCCCTCGGCGGTCTCGCCCGCAGTCACCTCGCCCTCGAGATCGGTTCCCTCCTGCCGGCCACGGCCGCGGCCCCGGCCACCGCGGCGGCGGCGTCGTCGGCGGCCCTCGCCCTCGGCGGTCTCATCTGCCCCGATGACGCCGTCGCCGTCCAGGACCTCGGCAGGCGGTTCGAGGTCCTCCGCCTCCTCCCCGGGCGCCGCCGAGGCGGCCCGCGAGAGCTTCTCGCCGGGCAAGGCCACGAGCTGGCCACCGGTTGCCGCGACCGGAGCTGCCGCGACCTCCTCGCGATCCCGGTCACGGTCACGACCGCGTCCGCGGGATCCTGCGACGTCGTCACGACCGCGGCCACGGCCACGACCACGACCACGTCCGGTCCCTTCGGTCATCTTGTCGGGGACCTCGGTCATGGACAGGTCCTCGTCGTCGCCTGCGACGCGGCGACCGGAACGGCCGGAGCTCTTGTCGACCTTGGCGATGTGGATGATGTCCGTGAACAGGTCCGCCGCCTCGATCAGGTCGGACGAGGTATTGCCGCGGAAGCTGATGACCTCGACGCGGACCCCCATCTCCTGGACGGCACGGATCGCCGGAGCGAAGTCTCCGTCGCCCGACACGATGACGGCGACATCCAGGTTGCGCGCGGTCTTCATCATGTCGACCACGAGCTCGATGTCGAGGTTCGCCTTGACCTTGCCGTCGCCGTACTTGCGGATGTCCTTGCTCACGACCTTGTACGAGTGGCGGGCGAGGAACTGGTGGAAGTTGCGCTGGTTCTCGTTGTCCGGGTCGAGCCCGGTGTAGGCGTAGGCGCGGACGAAATCACGTCCGGCGGTAGCCGACTTCAAGAGCGTGACGTAGTCGATATCCACGCCGGCCGCCTTGGCCGCGTAGAAGATGTTCGCCACGTCCACGAAGACGGCGACGTTCTTCCCCACATTGACTCCTACTGTGATGGGGTGGACCCGTTGGTCCGGGTCACCCGGTGGGCGCTATTGGCGGCGGCTCGACCCGGCCACCGCGAGTGGCCGCCGGAGCGTTGGTCCGGCGGGGGCGAACCCTGCGCGCTCGAGGCGCGCGAGGCTCACAGGATCCGAAGGCAGGGCTGCCTCCACGACGGTGCAGCCCTTGTTGCCCGCGGAGCGAAGCAGCTCTTCGAGGAGCGCGCTCGTGACGCGATCCGCATCGTGGTCCGGGGCGGTGATCAGGAAGTCCAGGGTCCCGACGTAGCCGCCGGAGATGACCGACGGACGCAGGACGAGCAGTGCCCCGCCCACGATCTCCCGCCGCGTCTCGGCGACGAGCAGGCTCGCGTTCGGTAGATAGACGAGCTGCCGGAGCAGGTCCGCGGCGTCGAGCGACCCGGAGCCGGCTCCCGCCATCGCCCGTCGGCCGATGGCGGCCAGGCGGTCGATGTCGGTGATGCGGGCCTGGCGGATCAGGTACTCCACGCCGTGGTCACGACCTCGTGCAGCGATGCGATCCCTGCGCGAGAACCCCTGGGCAATTGCCGTTCGGGTGGTCGGCCCCGCGCCTGGCCGCGAATGAGGGCGCCCGGGAGGCGAGCGACTCTAGGCTCGAACAGCCGTCCCGGAGCGAAAGTGGCAGATGAGATTGATGCAAAGGACAACCCTTGCATCCCCGTCGCCGACGCTTATCATACGGCATCGCCTTGCCGCGCTTCGCGGTTGGCGTTTGGGTCCCTCGTCCCGTTTCGCCGTCACCGCCGCGCCGGGTCTGTCCACCTCGGCCACCTGGGACGTCGATACGGCTCCGGGCTACGGAAGACCGGCGCACAGACGAGGGGAAATGGAGGAGGCGTCAATGAAGTTCGCGCGTGTGGGCGCGGCCGTCGCGGCCGCGGCCATCGTCGTCAGTGCCTGCGGTGGAGCGGGCGGCGGCAACAAGGACCTCAAGGTCGGGATCACGCTCCCGCTGTCGGGCTCGGCACTCGCCAGCGCCGGACCGGCCCGCGATGGGGCGCTGCTCGCCATCAAGGATTTCAAGCTTGACGGCTACACCGTCGAGACGGTGATCCTCGACCACGCCGTCAACGGCGTCCACGACCCGCAGCAGGGCGCCAAGGACATGACGTCCTTCGCCGCCGACACTGCCGTCGTCGGCGTGGTCGGGCCGTTCAACTCGTCCGTGGCCAAGGTGCAGATCCCGATCTCGAACGAGGCCGGCCTGTTCCAGTGCTCGCCCGCCAACACCAACCCGGACCTCACCAAGGGTGACGCCGGCAGGGAGCTGCGCGCCAAGAACCCGGACCTGATCAACTACGTCCGCGTCGCCGCGACGGACGATATCCAGGGTCCCGCCGTCGCGACGTACGGCGTCGAGACGCTCGGCCTGAAGAAGGTCGCGATCATCGATGACACCGAGACCTACGGCAAGGGCCTCGCGGACGCGTTCGCGGACGAGTGGACCAAGCTGGGTGGCGAGGTTGTCGGTCGTGAGGGCGCCCCGAAGGGCACCACCGACTACACCGCGATCCTCACCAAGTTCAAGGACGCCGCCCCCGACGCCGTGTTCTACGGCGGCGTGACGGCGACCGGTGGCGGCCTCGTGCGCAAGCAGATGCCCCAGGTCGGCCTCGGCGATCTCCCGTACCTCGGCGGCGACGGCATCCAGGATGGCCCCGCCTCGGTGGACGGCTCGTTCCTCAACATCGCCGGCGATGGCGGTGCCAACTCCTTCAGCTCGGTCGCCGCCATCGCGGAGTACCCGGGCAAGGCGGACTTCAACGCCAAGTACAAGGCTGAGTACGGCGTCGACGCCGGCGCCTACAGCGCCTCCGGCTACGCCTGCGCCCAGATCGTGCTCCAGGCCATCAAGGATGCCGCCGCCAAGGGCGACGTCACCCGCGAGACCGTCCGCGCCGCGGGCGTGAACCCGGAGACGACCTTCGAGACCGTTCTCGGTCCCATCAAGTTCGACTCGGTTGGCGACACCAACCAGAAGATCATCTCCCTCTACAAGTCGGACCTCACCCTCCCTGACCCGAACTGGGTCTTCGATTCCCAGGTGAACTACGGCGAGTAGAGTCCGCACCCGGACCTGATCGAGAGCCGGGAGCCCACCGGGCTTCCCGGCTCTCGCTTTTCTTACCGGCTCTCGCGTGTCCAGACTCCAACGCGCAGCGGAGAACCCCATGACGGCACTCCCCGCGACCAGCGACGTCGGGCGCGCCCGCGTGCCCACGGGACGAGCACCCCGACTGCTCGTGCTCGCCGCGATCCTGATCGGGATCGCGTGGATTGCGGTCACCAACATGGGCACCGAGCAGGCGATCGAGCAGCTCGTCAACGCCCTGACCCGCGGCGCGATCTATGCGCTGATCGCGCTGGGCTACACGATGGTCTACGGCATCATCGAGCTCATCAACTTCGCGCACGGCGACATGTTCATGGTGGGCGCGTTCGTAAGCCTGACCTTCCTCGGCCAGATCCTCGGGATCCAAGGCGCCATCACGGACATCCCCGTGCTGATCGGAACCCTCGTGGCCACCTTCGCCGTGACCATGACCATCCTGGCCCTGGTCGGCGTCACCATCGAGCGCTACGCCTACAAGCCGCTGCGACAGGCCCCGCGCCTCGCCCCGCTCATCACCGCCATCGGCGTCTCATTCATCCTGCAGAACCTCGTGCAGCTGGTGTACGGCCCTTTCCAGACGAACTCGCCGAAGGTCTTCCCTGACACCTGGGTGATCAGCGTCGGCAACGCCTCGATCCCGGTACTCAGCATCTTCATCATCACGGTCGCGGTCATGATGATGATCGCGCTGCAGATGTTCATCGGGCGCACCCGGCTCGGCCGCGCGATGCGCTCCACCGCCGCGGACCGCGACGCCGCCTCGCTGATGGGCGTGAACATCAGCCGCACCATCGCGATCACCTTCCTGATCGGCTCCGCACTGGCGGGTGCCGCGGGCGTCGTCAACGGCCTGCAGTACGGCGTCGCACGGTTCGACGACGGCTTCCAGGCGGGTCTCAAGGCCTTCACCGCCGCCGTCCTGGGCGGCATCGGCAACACGGTCGGCGCGGCCCTGGGCGGCTTCATGATCGGGTTCATCGAGGTCGGTGCGACCGCCATGGGCTTCACGCGCTGGGGCCCGGCCATCGTGTTTGGCGTGCTGGTTATCGTCCTCGTCTTCCGGCCGTCCGGCCTGCTCGGACAGCAGCTGGGAGAGCGGGCATGAGCGCCGCGACAGACGTCGCTCCCCGGCCCGCGGGCGGACCGCGCTTCGCCCCGCTTCGTGCTCGTGCCTCGCGGCACCGGTCATGGACGATCCTGGTGGGCATGGCGCTCGTCGGCGCCCTGCTGCCGCTGATCGCCGTCTTCCCCCTGTTCACAATGGCCCAGCCGTACAACGCCTGGATCGACGGGTTCACCAACGCGGGCGTCTTCGTCCTGCTCGCGCTGGGCCTCAACCTGGTGGTCGGGGTCGCAGGCCTGCTGGACCTCGGGTACGCGGCCTTCTTCGCCATCGGCGCCTACACCTACGCCTATGTCGCGTCCCCGTTCGGCAACGGGATCCTGGGCATCAACATCGTGGAGAGTCTCGGCACCGATGTCGGTGGCCTGGCGTTCTGGCCGATGCTTCTCGTCGGAGCGCTGGTCGCGGCGACCTTCGGCATCCTGCTGGGAGCGCCGACGCTGCGGCTCCGGGGTGACTACCTCGCCATCGTGACCCTCGGCTTCGGCGAGATCGTCCCGATCGTGTTCCTCAACTCCGACGCCGTCACCAACGGGACCAACGGCATCGGTGGCCTGCTCCGGCCGTCCCTGCCGATCATCGGCTCGTTCTCGGCCATCAACCCGTGGCCCTACTACGTGACGATGCTCGTGCTCGTGACCGGCGTCATGATCATGTGCTACCGGCTGGTCGAGAGCCGTCTTGGCCGTGCCTGGGAGGCGATCCGGGAAGACGAGTTGGCCGCCGCCGCCAACGGCATCAACACCGTCACGACCAAGCTGCTCGCATTCGCGCTCGGCGCGTCCGTGGCCGGCGTCGCCGGAGTGTTCAACGCCTCCAAGCTCGTCACCGTGAGCCCCGACCAGTTCACCTTCATCGTGTCCTTCACGGTGCTGGCCATGGTGGTGCTGGGCGGCATGGGCAACTTCTGGGGCGTTGCCATCGGCGCGTTCGTGATCTACACGATCAACAACGTGGTCCTCAAGTCGCTCAACCAGTTCTTCGACGCGACCGGGATCCCGATCCTCAAGGACGTCGACTTCATCCAGCTCCAGTTCCTGCTCTACGGCCTGGCGCTGGTCGCGATGATGCTTGTGAGACCCGAGGGCCTGTTCCCGAACAGCCGGCGCAAGCGCGAGCTCCACACGGCCGTCACCATGCCGGAGGAGGACGCGCTCACAACGGCCGAGGGCACCACCGAGGAAGGCCAGCGATGAGCGGCAGCGTGCTCGACAACAAGCCGATCCTCGTCGCGAACAAGGTGACCCGGCAGTTCGGCGGCCTGGTGGCCGTCAGCGACGTGGATTTCACCATCCCGGAGCGCTCGATCGTGAGCCTCATCGGTCCCAACGGGGCGGGCAAGACCACGTTCTTCAACGTCCTGCTCGGCGTCATCGACCCGACGAGCGGCAGCGTGGAGTTCCACGGCCGGCGGATGATCGCCAGGCCGGAGCGGATCGCCTACGAGTCGCTCGTCTGGGTGCTGCCGTCCATCATCCTGGGGCTCGGCGCCTTCGCCCTGGCGCAGGCGGGGATCCTCAGCGGGCGACCGCTCGCGCTGGTTGGGCTGGCAGTCGTGGGGCTGCTGGTCGCGACCCTCCTGCTCTCGATCATCCGGCCGGTCTGGTACCACAAGCGTCTCGAGCGAGTAGGCATCTTCCGCAGCGCCCGGCCGAACGACATGGTCGAGGCGGGCGTGGGCCGCACGTTCCAGAACATCCGCCTGTTCAAGAACATGTCCGCGATCGAGAACGTGCTCGTGGGCATGCACACCAAGACGCACGGCAACCTCGTGACCGCGATGTTCAACACGCGCGGGATGCAGGCGGAGGAGGCGGCCGCCCTCAACCGTGCGAACGAGCTGCTGACGCTGGTCAGCCTCGGCGGCAAGGGCAACGAGCTCGCCCGTAATCTCCCGTACGGCGACCAGCGGCGGCTGGAGATCGCCCGTGCCCTCGCGGCGGTACCCACGCTCCTGCTCCTGGACGAGCCGGCGGCCGGCATGAACCCCAAGGAGACCATGGACCTGGTCGCCCTCATCTCCCGGCTCCGCGACGACCTCGGGCTCACGATCCTGCTGATCGAGCACGACATGAAGCTCGTCATGGGCATCAGCGACCGGGTGACGGTCCTCGATCATGGCGAGAAGATCGCCGAGGGAACGCCCGAGGAGGTCCGCAAGGACCCCCGAGTCGTCGAAGCCTACCTGGGAGCACCTGCGGTATGAGCGCCGAGACCCAGTCCCCCGCGCCGCCGGCAACCGACGTCGTCCTCCGGCTCAGCGGCGTCCACAGCTACTACGGCGCCATCCATGCCCTGCAGGGCGTCAACATCGAGGTGCGGCGCGGCGAGATCGTGACGTTGATCGGGGCCAACGGTGCCGGCAAGACCACGACGCTGCGGACCATCAGCGGCCTGCTCCACCCGCGGCACGGGTCCGTGGAGCTCGATGGAGCGGACATCTCGAACGTGTTGCCCCATACCCTCGTCGCACGTGGCATCGGCCATGCGCCCGAGGGACGGCGGATCTTCTCGCGCCTCACCATCTACGAGAACCTCCTGATGGGCGGGTTCACTCGCTCCAAGGCGGAGAACGAGGAGCAGGTGGCGCACGTCTACGAGCTGTTCCCGCGCCTCAAGGAGAGGCACACACAGAAGGGCGGGACGCTCTCGGGCGGCGAGCAGCAGATGCTGGCCATCGGGCGGGCGCTCATGACCCGTCCGTCCGTGCTCCTCCTGGACGAGCCGTCGCTCGGGCTCGCGCCGATCCTGGTCCAGCAGATCTTCAAGATCATCCGCGAGATCAACGGGGGCGGGATGACCATCCTGCTGGTCGAGCAGAACGCCCTCCAGGCCCTCTCGATCGCCAACCGCGGCTACGTCCTCCAGACCGGTGAGGTCGTGCTCTCGGGCGATTCCGGCGACCTGATGGTCAACGAGATGGTGCGCAAGGCCTACCTCGGCGAGGACTGACCGCAGCCGCTGTCCGGTGGCGCGCCTGCCCCGGCCTGCACGCTATCGGCGGGGAGGCTCCTGCGAGATCTCGAACGCCCCGCGTCCCATGAGGATCGCCCCGACCGCCGAGATCCAGAAGCCGTAGGCACGGTCCGGGAGGAGTCCCTCGGGCGCGTCGAGCACCGCCGGGATCCAGAGGACGACGCCAAGGATCGCCGCGGCCGCCAGCACGCCGAAGACGATGCCGCGGTCGATCGCGAGCGGACGTGCGCCCGCCGCGTAGGGCAGGGCGATCAGCGCCAGCGTGCCGAGGCCGGCCAAGAGCGCGACCAGGCCCTGCGGATAGGTGAAGGCGCGGTATGCCTCGGCCGGCAGGCCGCCGTCCCCGCCGACGGTGTACCACGGCAGGAGGCAGCCCACGACCAGGATGATCGCGCCCAGGAGCGCGAGCCTGCGTCCGTTGCCGAGGGGTCGCGAGTGCATCACTCGGCCGGCGAGTAGACCTCGGGGCGGAGCACGCCCACGAAGCGCAGGTTCCGGTACCGCTCGGCGTAGTCGAGGCCGTAGCCGACCACGAACTGGTCCGGGATCTCAAAGCCCTGGTAGTCGACCGGGATGTCCACGAGCCTGCGGGCGGGCTTGTCCAGCAGGGTGCAGATTCGCAGGGACGCCGGGTTCTTGCCGCGCAGGTAGCGCACGAGGTAGTTGAGCGTGAGGCCGGTGTCGATGATGTCCTCGACCAAGAGGACGTCCTCGTCGGCGATGCTCGCCGAGAGGTCCTTGATGATCCGGACGAGGCCGGACGACTCGGTGGCGGTGCCGCCGTAGGAGCTGACCTCCATGAGGTCGATGCGGAGCGGCAGCGAGATCTGGCGCATGAGGTCGGCCATGAACGGCAGCGACCCCTTGAGCACGGAGACGAGCGTCAGGTTGCGGCCGGCGTAGTCGATGGCGATCTGGCGGCCCAGCTCGGCAACGCGGGTGGCGATGGCCTCCTCGCTGAGCAGGATCTCTCCGATGTCGGCCTGGAGATCGGCGGTGCGGGTCATGGGTGGGTCGACGCTGCCTCCACGTGGAGTGGGTTGGGGTACCGGTCGATGATCGCGCCTCCGGCGCCGCGGCGCACGCCCCCATTGGCAATCACGTGAGATCCCGGCCTGCGGCGGCACCCGTCACGTCCGGCGCCGGCGATCCCACGGCGGACATCGCAGTGGACATCGCGGCGCTCCTTGGCCGGCGCCGGCCGCGCCTGCGGCCACGGGGTGTCGTGGAGGAGCCCACCGCGCGCGTCAGGGCGACGTCCGGATCGTCTTCGGGTCGTGCGTCGGCGTCCGCGGTGGAGGTCGGCGGGTCGGCCATGCCCTGGACGATCACGTCCGCCAGGCCCATTCCGGCGGCGATGCCGGCCTCGCGGACGATCCGGTCCGCGGTACGGGGCGGCGTCGCCTGGCCGGTCGTCCCCGAGAGGTCGTCCAGAAGCGCCAGCCGTCCGAACTTGAGCAGCAGCATCCGGAAGTCGCGCCCGTAGAACAGCTTGATGCGGACGTCCGGGTACAGCTCGCGCAGGCGTCGCAGCTTGCGGTTCTTCTTGCGCACCAGCCGCTGCTTGAGCGTCGTGAGCTCCACGTAGAGGTCAAGGTCCGGCAGGTAGAAGTCCGGCGCGAAACTCTCCACGACCTCCCCGGCCATGGACCAGCCGATGGGGAACGTGTCCGGCTCGTAGGTCCAGCGCACGTCGTAGAAGTCCAGGATCCGCGCCAACTCGGCCTCGCTGGCATGGGCGAAGGCCGGCCGCCCGACCGCCGACGCCGTCACGCGTGCCCCCGGGCATCGGCCTGGACAATAAAGAGGCGAGCGGCGATTGCCGTGCCGCACGAGGTGCAGCCCGCCCCGGTGAGGCGCTCCCGGAGGTCGCGATGGTCCATCGGAGGTCAGTCTACCGAAGGACGACCCATCCGGGGTCCGGGCCGTGTCGCCGAGGCTGGATACTCCTGTGGGGTATCATGCGGCCATGGCCGAGACCTCCGGCGGCGCGCATGCCGACCACCCGACGTTCCGTCACAGCTACAGCAAGGACAAGGCGCAGCTCGTCCGCCGCCTGAGCCGGATCGAGGGACAGGTGCGGGGCATCGCCCGCATGATCGAGCGCGACGAGTACTGCGTGGACATCCTCCAGCAGACGGCAGCGCTGCGGGCCGCCGTGGACGCTGTCTCGATCATGATCCTCGAGGATCACGTGAAGGGTTGCGTGCGCACCGCGGCCGAGCGCGGTGAGGCCGACAAGTACGTCGACGAGGTCGTGGACGTGGTCCGGCGCACGCTCGGGCGCCCCGTCCGCGGAACGAAGTCGACCGGCTGACCCGGTTATCCACAGCATTCGGCGAGACCTCGGTCGATTCGTGGACAAGCACCCTTGACGCCCGGCATGCGCCCGCCTACCGTCCGGACTCCGCACGCAGCATGTGCGCTCGGGAGACGCCACCCGCAAGGGGCCACGGGGAGACCCGGGCCTGGACCGAACGGGTGACGCAAGACCGCAGGACGCCGGCCGCTGCGAACGATCGACGCCGGGAGCGGGTCCCGGGTGAGCCGGTGCACGACCACTTGGAGGGTGCCCTGGATCGCCCGAGGAGTCCGCTCCCGACGCGCGTTCAGGACCTCGAGCCACTGCCCCCGGCCTACCACGCCGTCCTCGACGCTGGGCTGTCGGCTCTCGACGTCGTGCTCGATCCGGCGGTCCGCGAGATCATCGACAGCCACGCGCGGTTCCTGCTCGCCTGGACGGGGTCCATCAACCTGACCGCCATCCGCGATCCGGAGGCCGTCGCTCGACTGCATGTCCTCGATTCGATCGCCGCCGTCCCGTACCTGGCGTCACGTGGAATCGTGCGCATCCTGGACCTCGGGTCGGGTGGTGGCTTCCCCGGGCTGCCGTTGGCCGCCGCGCTGGAATCGGACCGGGCGCTGCTGGTCGACTCGGTGGCCAAGAAGGTCCGCTTCCTGCAGACGGTGCTGGCGGCCACCGGCCTCACGAGCCGTATCGCAGCCGAGAGCGAGCGGGCCGAGACCCTCGCCCGGGACCCCCGCGACCGCGAGGCCTGGCCCGCCGTCACGGCTCGCGCGGTCAGCTCACTCGCCGAGCTGGTGGAGATCGGCCTGCCCCTCGTCGCCCCCGGCGGCGTCCTGGTGGCGTGGAAACGGGACCCGGTGGCTAAGGAACTGGCCGATGCGGAGGGCGCCCTCGCGGCACTCCGGGCCGGACCGGTGACGGTCGTCGAGAACCGTGTCGCCGGCCTCGAGACGCACCGCCTGGTCATCGTGCCGCGTGCCGGCCGGATCGATGACCGCTTCCCGCGCGACCCGGCAGAGCGACGACGGCGGCCCCTCTGATCCGGGGCGTGCGAGCGTGGTCGACGTGGTGGGCAACGCGCACGAACACCGCTGCGCTACCCTCGCTCAGATGCGCGTCGCCGTCCTCTCCGATATCCACTCCAACGTGATCGCGCTCGATGCCGTCCTGGCGTCGGTGCCGTCCGTGGACGAGGTCTGGCACCTGGGCGACGTTGTGGGCTACGGCCCGCACCCGGACGAGGTGGTCGCGAGGCTCAGCGACCTTCGTGCGGTCGGCGTCCGCGGCAACCACGACGCGGCGGCCATCGGCGGCCTCGAGATCGAGGGGTTCAACGTCGATGCCCGCCGGGCGGCCGAGTGGACGCGAACCACCATCGGAGTGGCCACCAGGGCCTGGCTTGGCGCCCTGCCGGAGACCCTGGAGCGCGAGGGCTACCTCCTGGTGCACGGCAGCCCGCGTGATCCAACCTGGGAGTACGTGACGTCGACGCCCGTCGCACGTGCGAGCATGGCCGCGATGCGGACGCACTCGGGGCTGCACGGGCATACCCACCTGCCCATTGCCTACATCGAGGACGACGGGCGGCTCGAGACGATGAGTCCCGGCTCCGGTTCGCAGCTCACGTTCGACGGGCGGCGGGTCCTGCTCAATCCGGGCAGCGTGGGCCAGCCGCGTGACGGGATCCCGACCGCCAGCTGGCTGCTGCTGGACACGGATGCCGGCACGGCCACCTGGCACCGGACCGCCTATGACATCGCGGGCGTCCAGGAGGCCATGACCCGGGTGGGCCTGCCAGAGCGCCTCGTGGCGCGCCTCGCCTACGGGCTGTAGCCCGATGCTCGGTGGCCGTCGGCCCATCTCCGGCCGGAAGCCCGGCGACAAGCGCATCCGCGTCGAGCGCCACCACTCGCCGTACTTCCGGTACACCGGACCCGGCCAGCTCACCGCAAAGGCGGCGGCCAGCGCGCCGACGACGTCGATGGGCCGATTCAACGCCCGCCTCAAACAAGTGCTGCTGGGGCGCCCCCTGGCGAACGAGGAGGAGATCGGGGAACGCCTCAACAAGAAGAAGGCGCTCGCGATCTTCAGCTCGGACGCGATCTCGTCGTCGGCCTACGCCACCGAGGAGATCCTGCTCGCGTTCATCCTGGCGGGCGTCGGCGGGCTCGCCTTCAGCCTGTCCGTCGAGGTCAGCATCGCGATCGCCATCCTGCTGGGGATCGTGGCCTTCAGCTACCGGCAGGTGTGCATCGCCTACCCGAACGGCGGCGGATCGTATTCGGTGTCGAAGGCGAACTTCGGCCGGCTCGCCTCGCTGGTCGCGGCGTCCGCGCTGCTGATCGACTACACCCTGACGGTGGCGGTGTCCACGTCCTCCGCCGTGGAGCAGATCGCCTCCGCGGTGCCCGCCCTCCATGACTGGAAAGTGGTCATCGGCGTGTCGGCCATCGGCCTGATCACCCTCGGCAACCTGCGGGGCATGCGCGAGGCGGGCAACATCTTCGCGATCCCGACCTACCTGTTCCTGGGCAGCGCGTTCCTGATGATCGGCATGGGAACGGTCCGGATCCTGTTCATGGGCGACACGGGTCCCACGCCCTCGCCCGAGGTCGTCGCGGCCATGGCTGAGACGGCCCACGACGTGACGATCCTCATCCTGCTCCGGGCGTTCGCCTCCGGAGCGGTCGCGCTCACGGGGACCGAGGCCATCGCCACCGGCGTGCCGGCATTCAAGCCCCCCGAGGCCACGAACGCCGCCCGGACCCTGATGGCCATGGCGATCATCCTCGCCATCCTGTTCATCGGGATGACGTTCCTGGCCTCGAGCTTCCACATCCTCCCGTCCCCGAGCCAGACCGTCATCGCCCAGATCGCCAACCACGTCTACGGCGACACCTTTGGCTTCTACATGTTCCAGGCGTTCACCGCGCTGCTGCTGTTCCTGGCGGCCAATACGTCGTTCGCGGCGTTCCCGCGCCTGGCGGCCGTGCTCGCCGAGGACGGCTTCATCCCGCGCCAGTTCGCGTTCCGCGGCGACCGACTCGCCTACTCCACCGGGATCCTGATCCTGGGAGCTGCGGCCGCGCTGGTGGTGATCGCCGGTGGCGGCTCCACCCATGCCCTGATCCCGCTGTACGCGGTGGGCGTGTTCATCGATTTCACGATCTCCCAGTCCGGCATGGTCCGCCATTGGCTGAGCACCAAGGACCAGGGCTGGCGATACCGGCTCGTCATCAACGCCACCGGCGCCGTGCTGACCGGCGTGATCGCCGTCGTGGTCACCTCGGTCAAGTTCACGTCCGGAGCGTGGTTCATCACCCTGCTGATCCCGAGCCTGGTCGCCATCATGCTGTTCATCCATCGCCAGTACGAGGGCCAGGCGGCGGAGCTGGACGTCCGCGACGATCTCGTCTTCGACCGGCCGCACCGGGAGCAGCGCGTGGTGATCCCGGTGAACGGGATCAACCGGTCCGTGGTCCAGGCGGTCATGTTCGGCAAGTCCCTCGCCTCTGACCCGTCCATGCTCCAGGCGGTCTTCGTGACCACCGAGCTGGAGGAGGCCGAGCGCCTGCGCGAGCGCTGGGAGCGCCAGCTGCCCGGCGTGCCGCTGGTGGTGGTGGAATCGCCGTACCGGGCCCTGGTGGGACCGGTCGTGACCTACCTCGACGTCCTGGAGCGAGCGTGGCCGCCGGACAAGGAGGTCCCGACGACGATCGTGGTCCTGCCCGAGTACGTCGCCCGTCACTGGTGGGACCGCCTGCTCTACAACCAGGCGGCCAAGCGCCTCAAGTCGGCCATGGTCGGCCGCGAGCACACCGTCATCGCGGACGTCCCGTACCGGCGCAGCGAGCACGTGGACGACACCACCGATTCCGCGTGAGCCCTCCGCTTCTCCCCGGCCAGCGGGGCCGCTGACGGCCACTCGCCGCGCGGCCCGGTGGTATCGTGACGCGGCGCGACGAACCGGCCGGGAGCCTCCCGATGTCCCCGCCGTCGTCGCCTCAATCGGAGGCGTCTCGCCATCGTGGCCGATTCGTCGGCTCCCCAATTCCGACGCGCGGTCGTTGCCCTGTCGGGCGCCCGGACGGACCGCAAGATCGTGTCGCTCGCCGCTGAGCTCGCACGGACCGGCCATGCCGATCTCGTCGGCGTGCACGTGGTCGAGATCGACT
This sequence comes from uncultured Chloroflexia bacterium, assembly GCA_963713975.1. Lineage (GTDB taxonomy): Bacteria > Chloroflexota > Limnocylindria > Limnocylindrales > CSP1-4 > CAIXZV01. Next base: position 1,136,454 of record OY970218.1, on the reverse strand, counting down.
GGACGCTCCCACTCGACGCCGATGTCGCCGGTCACGACGAGGGTGCACAGCGGGTCCTCGACATCGCCGAGGCCACGGCGGAGGCGAGTCGCTTCCAGCTGGAGACGGTGCTCCTCCAGGCACGCGACGTGGGGGCAGCCATCGTGGACGAGGCGATCGAGCGCGAGGCCGATCTCATCATCTGCGGCCTGCCGTTCCGCCGCCGATTCGGTGGCGAGTTCACGGTCGGCCGGACCATTCCCTACATCCTGAGGAACGCACCCTGCGGGGTCTGGGTCATCCGCGAAGCGATGCCCGAGGAGCAAGCATGAAGGTTGTCATCGTCGGCTGCGGTCGCGTCGGGGCCGGAATGGCCGACGAGCTGGATCGCGCCGGCTGGCAGGTCCTGATCCTCGACATGGCCTCGGCGGCGTTCGATCGACTGCCGGCGAGCTTCGGCGGGACCGCGATCCGCGGCGACGGCACGGACGAGGACACGCTGCGGCGCGAAGGCGCAGAGGACGCCGACCTGTTCCTGGCGCTGACCGAGGGCGACAACCGCAACGTGATGGCGGCCCAGCTCGCCATCGAGGCGCTCAGCGCCCGCCGATGCGTCGCCAAGATCAATGACCCGGTCCGCGCAGAGGCCTACGCCCACCTGGGCATCACGACCCTGTGCCGGACCAACCTCATGACCACCTCCGTGCTGGACTTCATCGGCCAGGCGGCGCCGGACATCCCCGGCATCTACGCCCCGGAGCAGCCGCACGCCCATCCCGACGTGCAGCCGCAAGCGACCGACCTCGACCGCGGACCGGCTGCCCGCCCCTCGGCTTCGGAGGCATAGGCGATGTTCGTGCTTGTGGTGGGTGGCGGCAAGGTCGGGTACTACCTGACGAAGGAGTTGATCGCTTCAGGCCACGAGGTGGCCCTCATGGAGAAGGACCCGTCCCGGGCGGAGCGGGTCAGGAACGAGATCGGGTCCGTCGTCATCGCCCAGGACGGCTGCGAGGGCAAGTACCTCCACGAGGCGGGTGCCAACCGGGCCGACATCGTGGCCGCGGTGACGGGGGACGACGAGGACAACCTCGTGATCTGCCAAATGGCCAAGCACCACTTCGACGTACCGCGGACGATCGCCCGGGTCAACAACCCCAAGAACGAGGCGCTCTTCCGCCACTTGGGCGTGGACGAGATCATCAGCCCCACGCGCATGATCCTCGGCTCCATCGAACAGGACATCCCGGTGCATGAGCTGCTGCACCTCGCGGCCCTCGGCGTCGGCGAGCTCGAGATCATCGAGGCCCACCTCCTGCCGGGCTCGCCGGCGGTGGGACGCCTGGCCGTGGACCTCACGGTGCCCCAGGGCTGCTCCCTGTTCGGTGTCATCCGCAACGGGACCCCGACGCCGCTCCGCGCCGACACCGTGCTCGCCGAGGGCGACAAGGTGATCGCAATCGGGCGGCCCGACTGCGAGGAAGAGCTCCGCAACCAGCTGATCGGCGAGCACACCGAGGCGTAGGCCGCGGGCCGTCAGGGCGGGCGACCCGCGGGCGCCAACCTGACTCCCGGGCTCGCTCGGGCGAACTGCGGCCCCAGGCCTCGGAGTCCTGTTTGCGACCGCGCGAGGCCCAGCATCGATGGCCGCCCCGACCCAGGAGTCCGGATAGGACGGCGTCATGCGTGGTTTTCACGACCCGAAGTCCGGTCGTGCTCCAGCGCGTTCGACCGGGGCTGAACACCGAGGCCTCGAGCCTGTCGGGTGCAGACTGCGGCCGAGGTATCGCGGTGGGGTGGTATCTCTCTTGACAACGATATTGTCAGGGTTCTAGGCTATGTCATGTCCGGCTGGCCGCGCGGCTGCCTGTCGGCGACCACCAACAAGACCCTTTGCAAGAACCGTCGGCACGTACCCAGGAGGTTGATGTGATGACGTTGACCCGTCGCCCGTCGCCCTTCAGCGAGCCGTTGACGCTTCGCCAGGCGGAGGCCGGCATGGCCGGGGCCTGACCGATGGCGGCGGCGCGCCGGCCGGACCGGGACGCAACCCGGCCGGTGTATGTCATCAGCGTGGCCGCGACGCTCGTCTCGGCCCACCCGAGGACCCTCCGGATCTACGAGGACGAGGGCCTGGTCTGCCCGGCGCGCACGCCCACCAACATCCGCCTGTACTCCGAGGAGGACATCCGACGGATCCTCTGGATCCGGCACCTCACCAGGGACCGCGGCGTCAACCTCGCGGGGGTCCGCACCCTGTTCGAGCTCGAGGAGCGTCTCGGCAAGAGGATCCTCGAAGCCCTCTATGACGAAGGGACACGTGAGCGAAGGGCCGCGGCGGTGGCCGCGGACAATACGGAGACACCAGATACACCGGAGCCCCCACGGGGACGGACGCCACACGCGGATCCGTCCCCCTGACCCACGAGTCGACCACCAACCCACGCACTGAACCCGTTGCGCCGGACCAGCCGGCCGGCACCCAAGGAGAACCCTGATGGCCAAGCGCCCGTCCAACCCGGAGGAGGAGCCGAAGCAGGCCGAGCCCGGCACGCCGACCATCCTCGAGTTGCCGCTCGTGGCGCTCCGGGAGACGGTCATCTTCCCGGAGATGATCGTCCCGCTCCAGGTGGGGCGCGAGAAGAGCGTTGCGGCGCTGAACGCGGCAACCGAGACCGGCGGCCCGATCGCGCTCGTGACCCAGCGCCAGCCCGAACAGGAGGAGATCGGAGATCCGTCCGAGCTGTACTCCGTCGGCACCATCGCCAAGATCGCCCAGGTCGTGCAGCTGCAGGACGGCACGGTCCGGGCCATCGTCCAGGGACAGGGGCGGATCCGCGTCCACGGGTTCGTGCACACCTCCCCGTACCTGGCCGTGCGGGTCGAAGAGCTCCACGACTCGACGCCCGCGGGCGTCGAGATCCAGGCCCTCATCCGGAGCGTCCAGGCCCAGATCGAGCAGTACGTCGCCAGTGGCGCGCCGGTTCCGCCCGAGGCTGCCGTCGCCGCCCGCAACATCACCGAGCCCGGGCTCCTCGCGGACATGGTGGCCTACAGCCCCGACATGTCGACCGAGCAGCGCCAGGAGCTCCTCGAGACCACCGACGTCGAGGAGCGGCTCAAACTCGTCTCCGCGTTCCTTGCCCGCCAGATCGAGATCCTCGAGCTCAAGGGCAAGATCCAGAGCGAGGTCAAGTCCGAGATGGACAAGACCCAGCGGGAGTACATCCTGCGCGAGCAGCTCAAGGCCATCCAGCGCGAGCTGGGCGAGGACGACCCGCAGCAGGCCGAGATCAACGAGCTACGCGAGAAGGTCGAGTCCTCCGGCATGCCGGAGGAGGTCCGGGCCAGGGCGATCAAGGAGATCGACCGGATGAGCCGGATCCCGTCCGCGTCCCCCGAGGTCGGCGTGATCCGGACCTACGTGGACTGGCTCGTCTCGCTTCCATGGACCACCTCCACGGACGACCGCCTCGACATCAAGGAGGCTGCCCAGATCCTGGACGAGGACCACTACGGCCTCGAGAAGATCAAGGAGCGCATCCTCGAGTATCTCGCGGTGCGCAGCCTCGCCGACACCATCCGCAGCCCGATCCTGCTGTTCGTGGGCCCTCCGGGCGTCGGCAAGACCAGCCTCGGCAAGAGCATTGCCCGGGCGATGGGTCGCAAGTTCACCCGGATGAGCCTCGGCGGCATCCACGACGAGGCGGAGATCCGCGGTCACCGCCGCACCTACATCGGCGCGCTTCCCGGCCGGATCATCCAGAGCATCAAGACGGCCGGGACGAACAACCCGGTGTTCATGCTCGACGAGGTGGACAAGATCGGCATGGACTTCCGGGGTGACCCGTCGTCCGCCCTGCTCGAGGTCCTCGACCCGGAGCAGAACTTCAGCTTCCAGGACAACTACCTCGAGGTCCCCTTCGACCTGCGCAAGGTGCTGTTCGTCGCGACGGCGAACCTTCTGGAGCCGATCCCGGCGCCGCTGCGTGACCGGATGGAGGTCATCTACCTGCCCGGCTACACGCAGCAGGAGAAGGTCGAGATCGCCAAGCGGTTCCTGGTCCCCAAGCAGATGGAGAACCACGGGCTCAAGGCCAAGCACGTCGAGATCATCGACGAGGTCCTCACGGAGCTCGTCCAGGCCTACACTCACGAAGCCGGTGTCAGGAACCTGGAGCGCGAGCTCGCCAACATCATGCGCAAGGTCGCACGCTCGGTGGCCGAGGGCCGCAAGCGCAAGACCGTGGTCAGCCTGAAGAAGCTCGAGCAGTACCTCGGCCCGGCGCGCTTCGAGTACGGGGAGCTGGAGGCGGTCGACCAGACCGGCTCCGCCACCGGCCTCGTGGTGACCGAGGTGGGCGGCGACGTCGTCGCGATCGAGGTCACGCTCATGGAGGGCAAGGAGGACTTCATCCTCACCGGCCAGCTGGGCGACGTGATGCGTGAATCGGCGCGGGCGGCGCTGTCCTGGATCCGATCGCACGCCACGGAGCTCGGGATCCAGCGGGAGGTGTTCGAGAAGCACACCCTGCACATCCACGTCCCGGCCGGCGCCACCCCCAAGGACGGCCCGTCGGCGGGCGTGACCATGGCCACGGCGATGGTCTCCGCCCTCACCGGGATCCCCGTCCGCAAGGATGTCGCCATGACCGGCGAGATCACGCTCCGGGGACGCGTCCTGCCGATCGGCGGGCTCAAGAGCAAGATCCTCGCCGCCCACCTGGCCGGCGCGGGCATGGTCATCCTGCCCAAGAAGAACGAGAAGGACCTGCGGGACATCCCCGAGGAGATCCGCAAGCAGCTCAAGCTGGTCCTCGCCGACACGATGGACCAGGTCCTCGAGGCGGCGCTCCGGCGGCGGCCCAAGCCGTTGACCACCGCGCCGCCCACGATCGCCCAGGGCGGCGGCGAGGCGTCCAAGACGGAACAACACCCGCGGGCGCGGCGGAACCCGTTCCCGCCCACGGACCAGTCTCCGGTCGTCGTCCAGGGCGACTGAGGGAGCGACCCGAACCCCGGGGCGTGACGATCCGGCGACGGGTCGACACACCCGGGCTGGGGGGATCGGACAATGGAGTACCGCGACTACTACGAGATCCTCGGGGTGCCACGGTCGGCGAGCCAGGCCGACGTCAAGAAGGCATTCCGGAAGCTCGCGCGCGAGCACCATCCGGACCGGAACCCCGGTGATGCGGCCGCGGAGCGGCGGTTCAAGGACGTCAACGAGGCGAACGCGGTCCTGTCGGACCCCGACAAGCGCAAGCAGTACGACGCCCTTGGCGCGAACTGGGACCAGTACCAGCGGGGTGCCGGTGCCCGCGGGGGCGCCGATCCGTTCGGGCCGGGCGGACCCTTTGCGGGGTTCGGTGGGTTCGGGACCGGGGGCGCCGGTGGCGGCGGGGGCGGCAACGTCCGCTACGAGTTCCGGACCGCGGGCGGCGGCGATCCTGGCTTCTCCGACTTCTTCCGCATGTTCTTCTCGGGTGCGGCGGCCGGCGCCCAGGCCGCGGGAGCCGCCCGGGGGGGCGCTGGACGGAGCCGTGCTGCCGCGCGAGATCGAGCGACCAGGAGTGAGATCGAGGCCCCGGCCGACATCAGCCTGGAGGAGGCCTTCCATGGGACCAGCCGCCTGCTGGACGTGGAAGGCAAGCGGTACGAGGTGCAACTGCCGCGCGGCGTTGACACCGGCAGCCGCGTCAGGCTGAGCGGCAAGGGGCCCGGCGGCGAGGACATCGTCGTGACGGTCCGCGTCCGCCCCCACGCAACCTATCAGCGCAGGGGTGCCGACCTGGAGCGCGAGCTCGCGGTGTCGCTGCGCGAGGCGCTGCTGGGCGCGGCGGTGCCCGTCTCAACGCTCAAGGGCCGGGTCCTGCTCACGATCCCGGCCGGCACCCAGGCCGGCAAGTCCATCCGCCTGACGGGGCAGGGCATGCCCAGGCTCAAGGGCGGCGGCACCGGTGACCTGTACGTCAAGGTCCGGGTGGTCCTGCCCGCCATCCTGGACGACCGCGCGAGGGACGCGGCCAGCACCTTCCTCGACCTCGTCGACCAGCCCGCCCCCCGGGCGGACACCTGACCACCCGACCCACCACGCACCAGCACGAGACCGAACCATGCAGCTCGACCGCTTCACCGAGAAGGCCCAGGAGGCCATCATCACCGCCCAGCAGCTAGCCGGGCGCCTGCAGAGCCCCGTGCTCGACGCCGAGCACCTGCTCGCCGCCCTGGTGACGCCGGACGACGGCATCCCCGCCGAGACCCTGCGACGCCTTGGCGTGGACCTGGTCGCGTTCCGCGGCGAGCTGGCCGCCACCCTGGCCCGGCGGGCCCGGATCCAGGGCGGCCAGCTGGCGCTGGACCCACGCGCCAAGCAGGTCATCGAGCGCGCCCAGGAAGAGGCGCGGCGCCTGGGCGATGAGTACACGTCCACCGAGCACCTGCTGCTCGCCGTCGCCGAGACCGGGGGAGAGGCCCAGCAGCTCCTCGAGCGCAGTGGCGCCGGCCGCGAGGCCATCCTCGGCGCCCTCCAGACCGTGCGCGGGGGCCAGCGCGTGACCAGCGCCAACCCCGAGGGCACCTACCAGGCCTTGGAGAAGTACGGTCGCGACCTGACCGCCGAGGCGCGTGCGGGCGGGCTTGACCCGGTCATCGGGCGGGACGAGGAGATCCGCCGGGTCATCCAGGTCCTGTCGCGCCGGACCAAGAACAACCCGGTCCTCATCGGCGAGCCCGGCGTTGGCAAGACGGCCATCGCGGAGGGCCTCGCCCAGCGGATCGTGCGTGGTGACGTCCCCGAGACGCTCAAGGACAAGCGGGTGATCACGCTCGATCTCGGGGCGCTCATCGCCGGCTCCAAGTTCCGCGGCGAGTTCGAGGAGCGCCTCAAGGCGGTCCTCAAGGAGATCAAGGACAGCGAAGGGCGCGTGATCCTGTTCATCGACGAGCTGCACACCGTCGTGGGCGCGGGGGCGGCCGAGGGCGCGATGGACGCGTCCAACCTGCTCAAGCCCATGCTTGCTCGCGGCGAGCTGCACACGATCGGGGCGACGACGCTCGACGAGTACCGAAAGCACATCGAGAAGGACGCTGCGCTCGAGCGCCGCTTCCAGCCGGTCCTCGTGGACCAGCCGTCGGTGGAGGAGACGATCTCGATTCTGCGCGGCCTGCGGGAGCGCTACGAGGTCCACCACGGGGTCCGGATCACGGACTCGGCGCTGGTCGCCGCGGCCACCCTGTCCGACCGCTACATCACGGAGCGCTTCCTGCCGGACAAGGCGATCGACCTGGTGGACGAGGCCGCCAGCCGGCTGCGGATGGAGATCGACTCGATGCCGGTCGAGCTGGACGAGCTCGAGCGACGCCGGATCCAGCTGGAGATCGAGCGCGAGGCCCTGCGCAAGGAGACCGACGACGCCTCCCGGGCCCGCCTGGAATCGCTGGAGAAGGAGCTCGGCGAGATCGGCGAGGAGGCCGGCGCGATGAAGCAGCGCTGGGAAGCCGAGAAGGACGCCATCAGCGCGATGCAGGCCACCAAGTCGGAGCTGGAGCAGCTCCAGGTCCGGATCGAGCAGGCCGAGCGTGAGGCCGACTACGGCCGCGCCGCGGAGCTCAAGTATGGCCGGGCCGGAGAGCTGGCCGAGCGGATGCAGGCCGAGGAGGCGGCGCTCGCCGCCCTCCAGGGCCCAGGCGCGCTCCTCAAGGAGGAAGTGTCGGCCGACGACGTGGCCGAGATCGTCGCCGCCTGGACGGGGATCCCCGTCACCCGGCTCCTGGAGGGCGAGCTCGAGAAGCTGGTCCACATGGAGGAGCGCCTCCACGACCGCGTCATCGGCCAGGACGAGGCCATCGGCGCCGTGTCGGACGCGGTCCGCCGGGCGCGTGCCGGGCTCAAGGACCCACGACGGCCTATCGGCTCGTTCCTGTTCCTGGGGCCCACGGGCGTCGGCAAGACCGAGCTGGCCCGCGCCCTCGCCCAGTTCCTGTTCGACGACGAGCACGCGATGGTGCGCATCGACATGAGCGAGTACATGGAGAAGTTCGCCGTCTCGCGTCTGGTCGGCGCACCTCCCGGCTACGTGGGGTACGAGGAGGGCGGCCAGCTGACCGAGGCCGTCCGCCGGCGGCCGTACCAGGTGATCCTCCTCGACGAGATCGAGAAGGCCCATCCCGACGTCTTCAACGTGCTCCTCCAGGTGCTCGACGACGGCCGTCTCACGGACTCGCAGGGCCGGACCGTGGACTTCAAGAACACCGTCGTGATCATGACCTCGAACATCGGCAGCCAGGAGATCCAGGGGTTCGCCGGGCGACCGGGCGGCGAGGACTACGAGTCGATGAAGCGCCGGGTCACGGACCAGCTGCGCGGCACCTTCCGGCCTGAGTTCCTCAACCGGATCGACGAGGTCATCGTGTTCCACGCGCTGGGCGACGCGGACCTGGCAGCCATCGCGGGCCTGCTGCTGGCCGACCTGCAGGTGCGGATCACCGCCAACGACCTGACCCTCGAGGTGACGCCCGCGGCCCAGGCGCTGATCGTGCGCGAGGGCACGGACCCGGCCTTTGGCGCCCGACCCCTCAAGCGGACCATCCAGCGGCTCGTGGAGAACCCCTTTGCACGGGCCCTTCTCTCCGGGACGTTCAAGCCCGGCGACACCGTGACTGCAGATGCCGACCCGGTGGCTGGATCGACCCTCGTGTTCTCGACCGCGTCGTCAACGGTGGTGGCCGATGCGGACGACCGTCGCGACGCCCGTGCCGCGGGGGGCCGTGATGTCGCCGGAGCCGATGCGAGGGACGCCGCCGGACGCGGGTCCGCGTTCGACCTGCCACCGCTCGGGGAGCGAAAGCGGCCGGACGACGGCGACCTCGTGAACTAGCCCCCGTGCGCTTCGAAGACGCCGTCCGCCGCCTGGATCCGCTGCCCGACGTCCTTCCCGACGGACCCGATGCGCTTGTCCCGGTGTTCCGCGAGAGCGGCGCTCCCAGGCCGCAGCCGTCCTGGGCGGCGTCTGATGCCTCGGCGAGGCTGGCGGCGGTGCTGGTCCTGGTGTTCCCGGGCGATCACGGCGAGGCCCGCCTTGTCCTCACCGAGCGCGCCGACCGGGGAGGCCACCATTCGGGCGAGGTCTCGTTTCCAGGTGGCCGGGCCGAGGCCACCGACGCCGACCTCGTGGCCACGGCCCTGCGGGAGGCGGCGGAGGAGGTGGGCCTGGACGTTGAGGCTGCCGGGGTACGGGTCCTCGGGACCCTGTCCGTGCAGTGGATCCCCGTCAGCAACTTCACGGTGACCCCCGTCGTGGCGGTGGCCAAGCGTCGCCCGGTGCTGGTGCCGCAGGCGACGGAGGTTGCCGCGATCCTCGAGGCGCCACTGGCCGCGTTCCTGCCCGGCGGAGAGCTGCAGTGGGTCGAGCGTCAGATCCGGGGGTGGGACCTGCGCTACGCCGCGTACCCCGTGGCGGGCCTGGCCGTGTGGGGCATGACGGCGCGTGTCCTCGGCGGGCTGGGCGCCTGGCTGGGGCGTGACGGGGCGTCCTGAGCCGGAGGGGGTAGCGGCGCTCGTGGAGTCGTTCAGTTGGATCCCATGCCGGGGCTCGACCCCCTTGCTCCGGACACCAATCCGTCGAGGAAGTCGACATAGACCTCGTAGTTGCTGCCGCCATCGTCCGAGGCGAACCGCACGACCCAGATCCAGGCGAGGTCGGCGCCGTCACCCCATTCCTCTGGCGCGACCACGATGAGCGGGCCGGCCTCCGCCGACAGCAGCACCTTCGGCTCGCCGAACCCCAGCCTGGTCTGCACGTCGTAGGCACGCGCGGCCGCGATCGCCTGCTCCGTCGAGATGCCACCGGGCGGCATGGTCGCCGCCAGGACCGGCGGCGAGATCAGCGGTGACCCGTACATGAGCACCTTGTCGAAGACCGCCTTGTGCACGCAGTCGGCGTCGGAGCACCCGGCGTCGCGGACGTGGACCTGGACGAGGATGCGCATCACCTGGGTCACGGCAGGCGAGCTGTGCCACGCGGGCGGATCCTGGCGGTCGAAGTGCAGGGGCAGGGTCGCCCCCCCATCCTGCGAGGCGCGCAACGGCACGGCAACGCAGTCATCGAAGTCGACGCCGTTGGGGGCAGGGCTGTCCCACTTGGTGTCCGGGCATCGCCGGTGCTCCGAGCCCAGGAGCCACCCGCTCACCGCGATCGGCGAGTCGTCCGTCGCCGCGGCGATACGGGCGTCGGCCTCCGGCCCGACCGCAACCACGGGTCGGCCCTCCATCGTCGGTGGGAACGTGATCCCCGGCACGATGATGGGGTGCCGTCGAACGTGTCCCCGGCCGGGGCGGTCTCGGCCGGCCCCGGAGTCCCGGGCGGGGCAGGGGACGCCGACGGGGACCGGCTCCCGCCCGAACCTACACCGGCTCGCCTTCCTCGGCATCGCGCCCCGTGAGCGGCCAGACCCGGGGCGCAGGTCGCGCTACCAGGTCGCCTTCGCCCTTGCCCACGGGGTGGCTGCTGGGTCCCGGTCCGAGCGCCGCTGCACCATCGACCACCAGCGGCAGCGCCAGCTGCAGCGGCGAGAACTCCACGACGATCGCCCGCATCTGGGTTCCGTCGGTCCATGCGCCGTGGAGGACGTCGGGCGGCCAGGCAACGGCCTCACCCGCCTGCACCCGGGTCCGCTCGTCACCGACACCCACCCAGCCACCACCCTCGATCACGACGAACCAGGTCCAGGCGGGGTTGGTGTGGGGGGTGATCCGCGCGTGCCGCGAGAACGCCAGCTCGGCGATCACGCCCGGGGGACCGCTCTCGATGACCTGGCCCTCGATCCCCTCGGTTCCCGGCGGACCATCCGGGCGGCGGTGCCCGACACCGAACCGCCGGATGTCGATCGGCACGGGCCCTGCTCCCTGCTAGCGGCGGCGGCGCCGGCGCGAGGACTTGGTGCGGATCGTGGTCTCGGGATGGGCAAAGCGCTGACGAGAGTAGTAGCGCTGCTTCGCGAGCTGCCGCTCGTACGCGGCGAAGTAGGGCGGGAACCGGATGAACCGGATCCAGACCAGCACCGAAAGACCGGTGACGAGCGTGCCCAGGACCAGAATCCAGTCGAAGCGGAAGATCCAGAACACGATCAGCAGGCTGGACAGGACCACGCAGGTCCACAGGATCCACTCGTACATCTGCAGGTAGACCGCATGCCGGTGCAGCTGTCGGGTCCGCACGTTGTAGAAGACGATCGCCGCGACCAGCAACCCGATCGCCGCGACGAGGATCTGGTTGTAGAGGTCGGGGAAGTTCGTATTGTCGAACGAGGTGAAGAGGTACTCCCAGGGCCAGAGCTGCACGCGTGATGTCTCCGCAACGGCCGGGACCCCGGCCACGCTGATGGGTGGTCCCGAGTATGCCACGAGGGCCACGGTATACTCGACCCGACGTCGTGCGCGCCAGGTGGAACGGCCCCGGAGTCCCCTCGCAGCACACGCTCGACGCCCCGGACGCGGCCCGGACGAACCGCCGGAGGAGGAACCGCGCAGGTGCGTGCACTGCTCTCGGTTGCGAACCGCGACGGGATCTCGGCGTTCGCGCGAGATCTCCAGGGCCTGGGCGTGGAGCTGGTCGCGACGGACGGCACCCGCGAGCACCTCGCCGCCGATGGCATCGAGTCCGCGTCCGTATCGGAGCTGACCGCCGTCCCCCCGCTGGTCGGTGGCCAGGTCCGGACCTTCCACCCCGCGATCTACGCCGGCATCCTGGCCCGGCGTGACCGCGCCGACCAGCTGGACCAGCTGGTCGAGCAGGAGATCGGCCTGATCGACCTCGTGGTCGTCAACGTGAAGCCCTTCGCACCCGAGGTGGGGCGCCAGCGCATCGGCATCGACGAGGCCATCGAGCTGATCGACGTCGCGGGCGCCGCCCTCCTCGGCGCCGCTGCGCGCAATGCCGCCGGCGTCGTCGCCGTCCCGTCCCCTGCCCACTATCCCGCCGTGATGGAGGAGCTGCGGACCCTTGGCCAGGTCTCCGCCGACACGCGCTACCGGCTGGCGGCCGATGCGTTCAGCACCGTCGCCGCCTACTACGCCGAGATCGCCGCCTACTTCAACCAGATCTCGAACAACGTGTACCCGCAACGCCTGGCGCTGGTCCTCGAGAAGGTTGCCGACCTGCCCTACGGCGAGAACCCCCACCAGCGCGCGGCGTTCTACCGCGAGACGACGCACCGGTCCGGCAGCCTGTCCGACGCGACGCAGGTGCACGGCGCCCCGCCCACGTTCAACAACCTCATGGACCTGGACGCCGCCTATCGGATCGCGTCCGACTACACGGCCCCGACCGTCGTGATCACCAAGCACACCGATCCGGTAGGGCTCGCGTCGGCGGAGGAGCTGGTCGAGGCGTACCGGCGGGCACTCGACACGGACCCCGTCTCCTCGTTCGGTGGCATCGTGGGCGTCAACCGGGAGCTGGACGGCGCGACGGCCCGCGAGATCGCCGCCAACTCGTATGAGGCGGTCATCGCCCCCGGCTTCAGCCCGGCGGCGCTCGGGATCCTCAAGTCCAAGCCTGGCCTGGAGCTGCTGGCCGTCCCCGCCTCCCCGTCCGAGGGGATGCGCGACTACGGGATCGCGAACCTGGACTTCAAGCGCGTCGGCGGCGGGCTGCTGGTCGAGGGCCTCGACGCTGTGGACCTGGACCGCGGTCAGCTGCAGGTGGTGACCCGGCGTCACCCGACGCTCGGCGAGCTCACCGACCTGCTGTTCGCGTGGCGTGCCGTCCGGCATGTCCGCTCGAACGCGATCGTGCTGGCGCGCAATGGCGCGTCGGTCGGGATAGGGGCCGCCCAGGCAAGCCGGAACGTCGCCGTGGACATCGCGCTGCGGCGCGCTGGCGACCGGACCCGGCTGTCGGTCATGGCCTCGGACGCCTACTTCCCGTTCCCGGACGGAATCCAGATCGCGGCCAATGCCGGGATCACGGCGATCATCCAGCCGGGCGGGTCCATCCGTGACGAGATGGCGATCGAGGTCGCCAACCGCCACCACCTGGCGATGGTGTTCACGGGGCGCCGCCACTTCCGCCACTAGGTCGCGGCGCCCGGCTCACGTCCCTCCACCGCTCCCCGGGAGGACAGGAATGGAACAGCTCCTCGCACTCGAGATGGTCCGGGTCACCGAGGCCGCCGCGATCGCCTCCGCGCGCTTCATGGGCCGTGGCGCCCGGGACGAGGCCGACCAGGCTGCCACCGAGGCGATGCGCCGGGCGATGGACGAGACCGAGCTGGCCGGGACGATCGTGATCGGGGAGGGCGAGCGGGACGACGCCCCGATGCTCTACATCGGCGAGCAGGTCGGCCGCCACGGGGAGGGCGGGGCCGTCGCGGCCGTGGACATCGCGGTGGACCCGCTGGAGGGGACGAACCTGGTCGCCACGGGCCAGGGCGGCGCGCTCACGGTGCTGGCCGCGTCCGAGACCGGCGGGCTGACGCACGCACCCGACACCTATCTCGAGAAGCTGGCCGTGGGGCCGATCGCCGCGGGCTGCGTGGACATCACCCGGCCCGCCGCGGAGAACTGCCACCGGGTCGCCGAGGCGCTGCGGCGCAAGGTGTCCGACATCACCGTGATCATCCTCGACCGGCCGCGCCATGCCGACCTGATCGCCGAGGTGCGCGGGACCGGTGCCCGGATCAAGCTGATCACCGACGGGGATGTCTCGGCTGCGATCAGTTGCGCGGTGCAGGGCACCGGCGTACACGCGGTGATGGGTATCGGCGGGGCACCCGAGGGCGTGATCACCGCGGCCGCGCTGCGCTGCCTCGGGGGCGAGATCCAGGCCCGCTTCCGGTTCCGCAGCGCCGAGGATCGCGAGCGAGCGGCGGCCATGCTGGGCCACGCCGACGAGGACCGGGTCTACCGGACCGAGGACCTGGCGTCCGGCGAGCAGCTCGTGTTCGCGGCAACCGGCGTGACGGCCGGCGAGCTGCTGCAGGGGGTCCGCTTCTTTGGCGGAGGGGCAAGGACCCACTCGCTGGTGATGGCCTACCAGACGAAGCAGGTCCGGTTCGTGGACACGGTCCACATGTTCGACCGCGACCGGCCGCCCGCCGTCAGGCTCTAGCCCGCGGCAGGCGTCCCGGGCTCCGGCACCCAGCCGTCGCCGTCCCAGGTCGCGATCGGGCGGGCCGCGTCGGCACCCTCCAGGGCACGCTGCCGGTCCGATGCCGTCGACACCGTCTCGCCCCATCCCGGCGGCACGAGGCCCGGGGCCAGGTCTGACAGGGGGGCGAGGACGAACAGACGGTTGCGTGCCTCCGCGTGCGGCACGACCAGCGGCAGCGTGGCCTTGGCCGGGTCCGCGCTCCGGCCCTCGATCGGCCGCTCGACGTCCACCCGGTGGCGCCCGAACACCAGCAGGTCCAGGTCCACCTCGCGCGGGCCCCACCGCGCGCGGGGCCGGCGGCCGAACGCGCGCTCCAGGTCCTTGAGCGCGATCAGCAGCGCGGACGCGCCCGTCGCGGGATCCGGTCCCGCCGGCACGTCCAGGGCGACGGCCGCGTTGCGGAACTCGGGCTGGTCGAGCACACCCACGGGCTCGGTGGCGTAGAGCCGCGACACGCCGCTGAGGCGCACCCCCGGCAGGGCACCCAGGGTGTGGATCGCGGCGGCCAGCGTTGCCGCCGCGTCGCCCACGTTGGCGCCGAGCCCGATGTATGCCCGCACGATCGCCACGGCTCCGCGGCCCTCCCGTCGATACACTCGGGCGGATGCCGCCCGTCACCGTCCTCGTTCTCGCCCCCGCGCTCGCTCCCGACGCCGGGCCGCTCCTGCGCCGCCTGGACGACGCACGGGTCGCGCTCGCCGAGCACCACCGGCGCGGGTTCCTCGCGGCCGGCGCGGGCGAGGTCGTCGTCCGCCGCGAGCCGCCCGACGATACTCCATTCGGCACGCGCCTCCACCGGCTCGTGGCGGAGTTGCGGCCGATCGGACTGGTGGTCCTGGGGGCTGGGGCGATCCCGCTGGCGACCCCTGCGGACCGGCGCACATTCGTCGAGGCGGCGGGGGGGATGCGGCCGGCGGCCCTCGCCAACCATCGGTACTCGGCGGATGTCATCGCGATCGCCCGGATGGACCTGGTGTTCCGGGATCTCGCCGCGGCGCCGGCCTCGGACAACGCGCTTCCGCGCTGGCTGGCGGAGGTGGCGGGGATCCCGGTGTCGGACCTCCGGGCCCGGCGATGGCTCGCCATGGACGTCGATTCGCCGCTGGACCTCGTGCTCCTGGACGGCGCCCGGGCCGCCCCCGACGGCCTGCCGCTCCCCGAGGCCGCCGATGCCTCCGTCGTGCAGACGAGACTGACCGCGCTCCGGACCCTGGTCGCGGACCCTGGTGCGGAGCTCCTGGTCGCGGGCCGGATGGCCTCCGCCGACCTGCGCTGGCTGGAGCGGGAGACCGGGTCCCGCACTCGAGCCATCGTCGAGGAGCGTGGCCTGCGGACCGCTGCCGCCGGGACGCTCGTCGGCCGACCCAACCGCCGGCCCGCGCGAAGCGTGCTCGGTGAGCTGCTGGACCGCGACGGCCCCGGGGGTCTCGGACGCCTCGTGGCGAGGCTCTCGGATGGCGCGCTGATCGACAGCCGGGTGCTCCTCGCCCATCACCTCGGTGCGGACGAGCGGGACTGGCCGACATCCGAGGACCGCTTCGCCAGCGACCTGCTGCTCCCCGAACGGGTCCGGGACCCATGGCTGGCCGAGGTCACGGCGGCCGCGGCCGGAGCCAGCGTCCCCATCCTGCTCGGCGGGCACGGGCTGGTGGGTCCGGGGGCGCGGCTGGCGCTGTCGGGCGACCGATGAGCCGCGGTGAAGAACCCACCGCGTCGCCCGGCATCGCCGACTACCGCCGCGAGGCGCTGCCGGATCCCGAGTCGGTCGGCGAGGACGAGTCCCTGGCGGCCGCCATCCGGGACGAGATCGCACGGACCGGGCCCATGACCTTCGCCCGGTTCATGGAGCGGGCCCTCTACGAGCCGGGTCATGGCTACTACCGCCGTCCCTCGCCCGGGCCCGGCCGTCACGGCGACTTCCTCACGTCGCCCGAGGCCCACCCGATCTTCGGCGCGGCCGTCGGGCGGCTGCTGGAGCAGGCGTGGGACGCGATGGGAAGGCCCGCAGAGTTCGTGATCACGGAGCCGGGCGCGGGAACGGGGACGCTCGCCGCCGGGCTCCTGGACGGGCTGCGCGAGGTTGGCCCGGCATTCCTCGACGCGGTGCGCTACCAGCCGCTGGAGGTGGAGGCCGCGCGCTTGGACACGCTGCGGGAGCGCCTGGCGACAGCCGGTCTGGCGGACAGGCTTGTCCTGCCGGGGACGGTCATCGGCCCAGCGGCCGGTGCGGTCATCGCGAATGAGGTCCTCGACGCGCTCCCCGTCCACAGGGTCGTGGGCCGTACCGGTGGCCCCCTCGAGCTGCTGGTCACCGCGGGCGACGATGGCGGGTTCACATGGGTGGAGGGTGACCTCTCGACGCCCGCGCTCGCGGACCGGCTACAGGACGAGGGGATCTCGCTCGCGGAAGGCCAGGTCACCGAGATCTGCGTCGGCGTCGACGGCTGGCTCGCGGACGCGACCCGCGACCTCGGCAGAGGCATCGTCGTGCTGCTCGACTACGCCGAGGAGCCCGCCGTCCTCCACGGGCCCGGCCACCCCGACGGCACGCTCCGGACGTTCGCGCGACACGCCGTCGGCGGCGACCCCTTCCGGCATGTCGGCCGCCAGGACCTCACGGCCACGGTCGACCTGGCAGCAGTGCGAGCCTCCGCGGCGGCGGTCGGGCTCCGACCCCTGGGCGAGACCACCCAGGCCGAGCTGCTCGCGCGCGTCGGCACCGCAGAGCTCGTGGGGTCGTACCTGCGTCGACCCGGCGCCACGCTCCAGGACGGCCTTGCCCTCCGCTCGGCGCTCACCCGCCTGCTCGACCCGCGCGGGATGGGCGGGTTCCGGGTCCTCGCCTTCGGCCGGGGCCTGCCCGAGGCGGTCCGGCTGCCCGCGCTCGAACGCGTCGCGCGTCCCGGCGGGGCACAGGACGGCTAGGCGCAGGACGGCTAGGCGCAGGACGCCGGAACCGGGCCGGGAAGGGGCCGGATGGCCCGACCGGACGGGGATCCCTGTCCCCGTCGCGCTGCTAGAATGACCGCGCCGTGCCGCGCGCCAGCGGGGCGGAGCCATCGCCACCCAACCGCACGATCGAGGGCCGGCCGTCGACTCCGGCCCCGTTCGGCCTCGAGGACCTCGTGACCGGGATCTGGTACGTCGTCGGGTTCGTCATCGCCGGCACCCTGTTCGTCTTCGGGACGATCGGCCTGGCCTGGCTGATCTCCCACCGTACCCGTGGTGACGAGCACAAGGGCTACCCGTACGAGTCGGGCATCGACACCTACGGCGACACGCACGCCCGCTTCGGCATCTCGTTCTACATCTACGCCCTGATGTTCGTCGCCTTCGACATCGAGGTGATCTTCATCTTCCTGTGGGCCCTGATCTTCAGGGATGCCCCGGATCCGATCACGCTGTTCGTGAGCATGCTGGTCTTCGTCGGCATCCTCCTGTTCGGCCTTGCCTACGCATGGCGCAAGGGGGTGCTGTCGTGGCGATGACCCCCGACGAAGCGGGCGAGGCCGTCGTCCCCGACGCCGCCGCGGCGGACGCTCCCCCCGCCGCGAACGCCGCATCGGCGCTGGTCGCCGCGACCCCGCGAGATGTCGCGCAGCCACTCGTCGTGCCCAACACGCTGTGGACGTCCACCAGCCCGGACGCGTACCGCTCCGGGAGCCCGGCGTTCACCCACCTGCGGAACCTGGAGGGCTCGGACCTGGTCCTGTCGGACACGGCACGCTGGGGCGCGCTGGAGGTGATCCCCACCAAGGCGGACCTGCTCGTCGACCTGATCCGGATGAACAGCCTGTGGCCGCTCCTGTCGGGCCTGGCCTGCTGCGCCATCGAGATGATGTCCGCGGCCACGTCCAAGAACGACATGGATCGCTGGGGCATGTTCCCGTTCCGTGCGAGCCCCCGCCAGGCGGACGTGCTGATCGTCGCCGGCACGCTCACCACCAAGATGGCCGGCCCGCTCGTCCGGCTGTGGGAGCAGATGCCGGAGCCCAAGTGGTGCGTCGCGATGGGCGACTGCACATGCTCGGGCGGCCGCTACAAGCGCAGCTACTCCACCATCGAGGGCATCGACCGCCTGATGCCGGTCGACGTGTACGTCCCCGGCTGCCCGCCCCGCCCCGAGGGCCTGATCTACGGGATGATGAAGCTGGGCCAGCTCGTCAAGGAGCGGCGGGGCCACTGGCCGGATCATCCCATCGGGCCCAACGTCCCGCGGGACGTCTAGCCATGGATCGCCAGCTGCGCAAGCTCCTCGAGGGCCGGTTCGCGGATCACCTGACGGGACCGGTCCGGCAGCGCCACGACGAGACCGAGATCCGGATCGGCCCGGCGAGCCTGACAGAGGTGATGACCGCGCTCCATGACGAGCCAGAGCTGGCCTTCGGGGTCCTCGCGGATCTCGCCGGCGTGGACACCGGGGCCCACATGCAGGTCACCTACCACCTGTGGTCGGCGACCACGACGGACTGGCTGCGCGTGATCGCAGACGGCCTGCCCCGCGACAACCCGCGCATCCCCACCCTGACCGGGCTGTGGCCCGGCGCGGAGTGGATGGAGCGCGAGACGTACGACATGTTCGGGATCATCTTCGAGGGCAACCGCGACCTGCGGCGGATCTACATGCCCCCCGATTACACCAGCTTCCCGCTGCGCAAGGACTTCTACCTGCCGGACGATGCGGCGCGCTCCCCGGGCGGTGGTGTCCGCCACATGGAGCAGCCCCACCCGCCGGCCCAGGCGCCCGAGCTCGTGGTTCGCCGCACCGTGAAGGCCTGACCGATGACCGCGCCCACCGGCCAGCACCCGTCCGAGGACGATCCCCGGATCATGCTCGACAACCAGATCGGTGCGTTCGAGGCCGTCCCGCCGTACCCGCCCCGCACCGAGCGCGAGGCCGAGTTCTACAGCCTGCGCGACGGCGAGATGTTCCTCAACATGGGACCCCAGCACCCGTCGACCCACGGCGTGCTGCGCGTCGTCCTGAAGATCAACGGCGAGCAGGTCGTCGACCTGGACCCGGTCCTCGGCTATCTCCACCGCGGGGTGGAGAAGCTGTGCGAGAACTCGGACTACCACCACATCATCAGCCAGGTGGACCCGCTCGAGTACGTGAGCTCGCTGTTCATGGAGTGGGCGCCCGTGATGGCGTTCGAGAAGCTCCTGGACGTGGAGGTGCCGCGCCGCGCGGAGTACATCCGGGTGCTCACCGGCGAGCTCCTGCGTGTCTCCAGCCACGCCCTGTACCAGGGCTGGATGGCGCTGGACCTCGGCGGCCTGACCCCGATCCTGTACAGCTTCATCGAGCGTGACGAGATCGTGGAGATGCTGGCCGCCATCACCGGCCAGCGGATGCTGTTCAACTACTTCCGCATCGGCGGCGTGAACGGCGACCTCAACCACGAGTTCATGTCCCGCCTTGGCGACTGGATGAGCCGAGCCGCGAAGCAGCACGAGGCCAACATCGGGCTGCTCAACGAGAACGAGATCTTCGTCCGCCGGATGCGCGACATCGGCAAGCTGGACGCCGACACGGCCCTCCGGATGGCGGTCACAGGACCGAACCTGCGCGCCTCGGGCGTGCCCTTCGACGTCCGCCGTGCGCATCCCTACTCCGTCTACCCGGAGCTGGACTTCGACATCCCGGTCCGCAACACCCCCGGTGGCGGCGACTCGCTCGACCGCTACCTGCTCCGCCTCGACGAGGTGAAGCAGAGCCTGCGGATCATCGACCAGTGCCTCCACGAGATGCCGGACGGCCCGATCATGGCGCGGCTCCCGCGCCTGCTCCGCCCGCGGCCGGGCCGGGCGTGGGCGGCCGTGGAGGCGCCGCGCGGCCTCTATGGCACGTACGCCATCTCGGACGGAACGGACCAGCCCTTCCGGATGAAGATCCACGACCCGTCCTTCGTGAACATGCAGCTGGTCGGGCTGCTCATGAAGGGCAACCTGATCGCGGACACGATGGCCGTCATGGCGTCCATCGATCCGGTCATGGGCGGGATCGACAAGTGACGGCGATCCGATGACGACCCTCAACCAGCCTCGGGGCGGCCTGAGCACGGCCGGCAAGATCATCCTGCCGCTGCTGTTCCTGATCCTCGTCGTCGGGCCGATCGTGACGATCCTGGGTGCGGTCTACCTGGTCCCGTGGCTCGTGGAGGTCCTGAGCTCGAACCTGGGCATCGTCCGGTTCGTGGTGGCGATCACGGCGATCCTGCTGTTCAGCATCCCGGCCGCGTTCATCATCATCTACATGGAGCTCAAGGTCATCGCCTATATGAACCTGCGGGTCGGGCCCAACCGGGTGGGACCCGCAGGCGCCCTCCACTCGCTGGTGGCGGGACTGAAGGTGCTGACCAAGGAGGACTTCACCCCGACCAACGCAGACCGTCTGGTGTTCACCTGGGCGCCGGTGCTCGTCTTCCTGACCGCGGTGATGACCTTCCTGGTCATCCCGTTCGGGCCCGGGCTGGTGGGCCAGGACTTCAACATCGGGCTGCTGTACCTGTTCGCGGTCGGCGGCATGACGGTGGTCGGCCTGCTGCTCGCGGGCTGGTCCAGCTTCAACAAGTACTCGCTCCTCGGTGGCCTCCGCTCCGCGGCCCAAGCCATCTCCTACGAGCTCCCGCTGACGCTGTCCGTGGTCGGCCTGATCCTGCTTGCCGGGACGATGAGCCTCAACGGGATCGCCGAGCAGCAGGGGGGCTGGTTCACGAACTGGTTCGTGTTCCGTCAGCCGCTGGGGGCGTTGATCTTCTTCATCGCCGCCACCGCCGAGGCCAACCGTACGCCATTCGACCTGACCGAGGCCGACTCGGAGATCGTGGCCGGCTTCGCCACCGAGTACTCGGGGATGCGCTTCGGGTTCCTGTTCTTCGCCGAGTACGTGAACGTGTTCATCGTCTCGGCGTTGATGGTGACCCTGTTCTTCGGGGCCTGGAACGCGCCGTTCCCGTTCCCGGACATCACGCTGGCGCTCGATCCGGGCAGCCTCGGCATCGGCCTCCTGATCCTGGCGGCAGCGGCACCGGTCGCCCTGACCCTGCTGTTCGCGATGCCCTTCTACCTCGTGCGGACCAAGAGCCCCGGCTGGCAGGCGCTGGTCCTCGGGTTCCTCACATTCAACCTCGTGGCCATGGGCGCGCTGCTCGGCCTCGCCTACATCGGCTGGGACTGGGTCTCGGGCATCGCCTGGTTCATGCTCAAGTCTTTCACCTTCGTGTTCATCTTCGTGTGGATGCGGGGCACCTTCCCCCGGGTGCGCATCGACCAGTTGATGGGCTTCGCCTGGAAGTGGCTGCTGCCCGCCGCGCTGCTCAACCTGTTCATCACCGCCACGGCGATCGTCGTCGTGAGGAGCCTGTGAGCGTCCTATGAGTTTCATCCCCGGCATCGGTCTGGTCCGCGGCATGGGTCTCACCCTGCGCCGGTTCTTCCAGCCCAAGGCCACGATCATGTGGCCGGAGCAGCGCGCCGACGTGGCACCCAAGTTCCGGGGCCGCCTGCAGCTCCTCTACGACGAGTACGGCACGCTCAAGTGCGAGACGTGCTTCCAGTGCGCCCAGGCGTGCCCCATCGAGTGCATCGACATGGGCGGCGTGGACACCAAGGGGCGCTTCCACGTGCACTGGGGTCCCTCGGAGACGTACGGCGAGCGGCGCGAGGAGTCCGCGCTCCGGCGATCCGGCCGACCGGTCGCCGACCCGGCCTACGCACGGTTCGACCAGATCGACCTGGCGCCGCTGGACGCCATCCTCGAGGCCCGCGACTACGACCCGAAGCTGCTGCTGGCCATCCTCGAGGAGACGCAGGCGGTGTACGGCTACCTGCCCGTGGCCGCGCTCAGGCACATCTCGCGGATCACCGGGGCCTGGTACGCCATGATCTACGGCACCGCCTCCTCCTACGGCCACCTCCGGTTCGAGCCGCCCGCGATGACGCCGATCGCCGCGGCGGGTGAGGCACACCGGGCCGGCGAGAGCGCCTTCGTGGCTGCGCTGGACACCTCCCTCGGCTTCGGGGGGCGCACGAGCTGATGAGCCCCTTCCTCACGACGCCCGCCGACTGGCCATCGATCCTCACCGGGCGTGCCGCCGCACTGGCCGCGGACCCGTCCGACCTCGATGCCGCGGTCCGCGAGGGAGCGTTCGAGAGCCTCCGCACGACGGTTCGGGACCTGGGCGCCACCGGCACGATCGCGACGATCGCTGCCTCCGGGCTCCGGGGCCGCGGCGGCGCGGGCTTCCCGACCGGCGAGAAGTGGCGCGCCGCGGCCGGCCGGCCGGCAGACCAGCGCTACGTCATCGCCAACGGGTACGGCGCGGACCCGGCGGTCCAGACCGACGCGGAGCTGATGCGCCGGGATCCTTGGGCCGTGATCGAGGGCCTGGCCATCGCCGCCTTCGCGGTCGACGCAACCGAGGCGATCCTCGCCGTCCGCGGCGACGACCCGGCGTTGGTGACCCTCCTCGAGGGCGCGATGCTGGCGGCCGAGGAGGCGGGCTTCCTGGGCGAGGATGTGCTGGGATCCGGCCATCGCGTGACCATGACGGTCCGAACCGTCCAGGGCGCCTACATGCTGGGCGAGGAGACCGTCCTCATCAAGGCCCTCGAGGGCAAGCGCGGCCAGCCGGACCAACGACCGCCGTACCCCACCGAGAAGGGCCTGTTCGACCGGCCGACGGTGGTCAACAACGTGCAGACGCTGGCCGCGGTCCCGTGGATCGTGGCCCACGGCAGCGAGGCATTCGCAGGCATCGGCTCGCCGGCCGGACCGGGGACCATCCTCGTCCAGGTGCGCGGGCCCGAGGGCGCAGGAATGGCCGAGGTGCCCCTTGGCACGCCCGTTCGCACGATCGTGGAGCTCGCGGGCGGCACGGGCAGCCGGGCCCTCAAGGCGGTGCTCGTCGGCGGTCCAACGGGCGGCCTCCTGCCCCCGGATCTCCTGGACACCCCCTACGACTTCGATGCCCTGCGGGATGCCGGCGCTCACATCGGCTCCGGATCCGTGGTCGTCGCCGACGAGCGTGCCTGCATCGTGGACCTCGCCCGCCTGCTGACGAAGTTCTCCGCGGACGCCGCGTGCGGCAAATCCATCCCCTGCCGGATCGGCTTGCGCCGGCTGTACGAGATCGGCGACCGGATTGCCTCCGGCCGGCCCAAGCCCACGGACGCGGCCCTGCTGACGGACCTTGCCGAGGACATCGCGGCCTCCGCGCTGTGCGACCACGAGCGTCTCGCCACCCTGCCCTTCACCAGCGCGATGCGCCACTTCCGCGCTGAGATCGACGACCACCTCCTTCGCTCCCATTGCCCCGCCGGCGTGTGCACACCGATCGCGGTGGGCGCCGGCACGGCACCAGCAGGAGCCCGCTGATGGCCGACCTGATCACGCGCCCCGAGGGCCCGCTCGACCGACCCCGCGAGGTCCGCCCCGACTCGCCGCTCATCTACGACACCATCACGCCGCGCGACGACTCGCTCGCGGAGCGTCTGCTCACCACGCAGTCGCCGCAGCGCCCGCAGAGCACGCCGGGGATCCGGATCGAGGTGGACGGACGCGTCGTCGAGGGCTTCGAGGGGCAGACGATCCTCGAGGTCTGTCGCGACAACGGGATCGAGATCCCCACCCTGTGCTACGAGCCCAAGCTGCCGGGGTTCGGCGCCTGCCGCATGTGCGTGGTCGAGGTCGAGGGCGAGGAGCAGCCGCCGATCTCGTGCTCGCGCGCAGCCGAGCCGGACATGGTCGTCCGGACCCAGACCGACGACCTGCGCCGGATCCGGCGGACCAACCTCGAGTTGATCTTCTCGGACCACAACGCCTACTGCCTGCCGCCCTGCCAGAACAAGTGCCCCAGCCACATCGACATCCCCGGCTTCCTCAAGGCCAACGCGGAGGCCAACTGGCGGGAGTCGGTGCGCATCTTCAAGCGCACGATCCCCTTCCCCAGCATCCTCGGCCGGGTCTGCCCGGCACCCTGCGAGGAGCACTGCCGGCGGGACGAGGTGGACGAGGCCATCGCCATCCGCGACAGCCACCGCTATGCCGGCGACCAGGTGCTCAAGGCGATGCTCGATGATGACGTCGACCCGCCGCTGCCGTTCGACAAGCAGGCGCCGTCCGGGCGCCGGGCCGCGGTCATCGGCTCCGGGCCCGCCGGCATGAGCGCGGCGTTCTACCTGCTCCTCGCCGGGCACGGTGTGACGATCTTCGAGCGCGACGCGGCCCCCGGCGGCATGCTCCGCTACGGCATCCCACAGTACCGGCTGCCCAAGGTGGAGGTGCTCGAGGCCGAGTACGAGTCGGTCACCCGGCTCGGCGGCAAGATGCGCTGCAACATGGAGCTGGGCCGGGACTTCACGCTCGACGACCTCCAGCACCAGGGCTTCGACAGCGTCGTGGTCGCCATCGGCTGTTACGACACGAACAAGCTTGGCATCCCGAACGAGGACGCCGACGGCGTCATCGACGGCCTGGAGTACCTGCGCACCGCCACGCTGGGCCTGCCGTACCCCGGCCACGAGGGCACCCGCGTCGTCGTCGTGGGCGGCGGCTTCACGGCGATGGACTGCGTCCGGACGTCGGTTCGCCAGGGCGCCGGCGAGGTCACGCTCGTCTACCGCCGCGACATGAAGGACATGCCGGCCGCGAGCGAGGTCCACGAGGCCATCGAGGAGGGTGTCACCACCATCTTCCAGGCCGGTCCGACGCGCGTCGTCACTGACGAGAAGACCGGCAAGGCCGTCGGGATCGAGTTCATCCGGATGCAGCTCGGCGAGCCCGACGCATCCGGCCGCCGCCGCCCGGAGCCGGCCGCCGGCACCGAGTTCACCATCCCCTGCGACCGCGTCCTGCTCGCCATCGGCCAGGGCCCCGACCTTGCCTGGTTCGGTCCCGGCAACGACGGCCTGACGGCCACCCGGAACCGCCGCCTCCAGGCGGACGCCGTCACGTTCGAGACCGGGCGTCCCGGCGTGTTCGGAGCGGGTGACGTGCGGATCGGCGCGGCGACGGTCGTCCAGGCCATCGCCGAGGGGCGGCGAGCGGCCTACGCGGTGGACGCCTACCTCCGAGGCAACGACCTGGCTGCCATCCGGACCCGCCAGACGCTCGCGGAGCCGCAGCCCGAGTTCCTCTCGATCGTGCCCTTCACCGGCGAGATCAAGGAGTCGCGCTACCGCCTCAAGGGCCTCGAGGCCGAGATCCGCAACGCGAGCTACATCGAGTACGAGATCCCGTACACGCGGGACGAGGCCGTGGCCGAGTCGACCCGCTGCCTCCAGTGCACATGCGAGGCGATCGGCTTCTGCGACCTGCGCCGCCTGGGCATCGAGTACGGCACGACCCTTCGGACGCTCGAGAAGACCTTCCACTCCGGCGCCGGCTACCGGTCCGTGACGGAGAACCGGTTCACCGGCGTCAACCACGACTACGTCCGGGACGATTCCCACGCCTTCATCCTGCGCGAGCCCGCCCGGTGCATCGACTGCGGCCGCTGCGCCAACGTGTGCGCCGAGGTCGTGGGGGCCGCCTGCTACGACTTCATGCGCATCGGCTTCGACACTCTGGTCACGACGCCGTTGGACATGAGCCTCAACGACACGCCCTGCGTGTCCTGTGGCCGCTGCGCGGAGACGTGCCCGACCGGTGCGCTGATGCCCAAGCCGCGCGTCCTCCAGAAGTACGAGGTCGACGAGAGCCGCTGCATCCTGTGCGGCATCTGCGTCGACGCCTGCCCCTACGATGCCGTCCGCGACAGCGACCAGTTCGAGCTCAGCCACACGTCCCGCGAGGAGCCGTCGATCGACCTCCTCGCGCTGGCCGGGATCGAGCGTGAGACGGAGATGAGCTACATCCGCCGCGAGCGCGACTGGGCGGAGCGTGCACGGGCCGAGGGCCGCATCCTCGACGAGTCCCGGCTGCTCCCCGTCCTGCCGGCCTCGCTTGCGATCGGACACGGGAACGGCAACGGCAACGGACACCACCAAGGGTCCGGAAACGCCGTCTCCGCCCCGAACGCTGAGAGGGACGCGTGACGCTGCCTGAGACGATCCCGCTGCTCGGGATCGGGTGGGACGACCTGCTGTTCATGGGCTTCGCGGCCGTCATGCTCGGGTCCGCCCTCCTGGTCGTCCTGATGCGCGACATCATCCGGTCGGGCCTGGCGATGATCATCTGCTTCGCCGCCCTGGCCGGGCTCTACGTGATCGCGGGATCACCGGTGGTCGCCGCCGCGCAGGTCCTGGTGTACATCGGCGCGATCAGCGTCCTGGTCCTGTTCGCGATCATGCTCACCCAGACCAAGGCGGCGCCCCGGGAGCTGGTGTTCCAGACGCAGGCCCTTCCGGCGGCGATCGCGTCCGCGGTGCTCGCCGTCCTCGTGATCCTCAGCATCGTGGCCACGGACTGGCCCGAGGCGGGGGCCCGGATCTGGACCGACACGACGGAGCTGGCGACGACCCTGTTCAGCGACTACACGCTGCCGTTCGAGGTGGTGAGCGTCCTGCTCCTGGCCGCCGTGATCGGCGGCGTGTACCTCGCCAAGCGCGAGCGGGAGGATGCCGGCTGATGCTGTCCTTCCTCGACAACGTCTCGCAGAGCCTCGACGCCTACCTGATCCTGGCCGGCCTCCTGTTCGCCATCGGCTCGTTCGGCTTCCTGGCCCGGCGGAACGCGATCAGCATGCTGATGTCGATCGAGCTGATGCTCAACGCCGTCAACCTCGCGATCATCGCGTTCGGCGCCTTCAGCCTGTCGCTCAACGTGGACGCGTCCGTCATCGCGCTGATCGTCATGGCGGCAGCGGCCGCGGAGGCGACGGTGGGCCTCGCGATCGTGATCGCGATCTACCGCAACAAGAAGACGCCACTCGTCGACGAGTACGACGCGATGCGGCAGTAGGCGGCGACCGAGATGCACTTCCTCCCGAGCGTGATCTTCGCCGCCGAGACCGGGGGCGTCGCCGCCGACCCGGGCGTCCACGCCGACCCGGGCGTCTACGCGATCCTGGTCCCGCTCCTCCTGCTCCTGCCGATCGCGGGCTTCGCCTTCACGGCGCTGTTCGGGCGCAGGCTGCAGCTCAGGTTCGGGCGGACGGCGGCCGAGATCGTCCCGGTCGGCCTGATCATCGCGGTCTGGGTCATCGCCATGGCCATCGTGGTCCCTGCGCTCAACCACGCGGAGCCCTTCGGCGAGCACGGGCTGGACCTCAAGCTCTGGACCTGGATCCCTGCGGGCAGCTTCACGGTCGACATCGGGTTCCACGTGGACGCCCTCACGGCCGCGCTCCTGATCGTCGTGACGACGATCGGCATGCTCGTGCACATCTACTCGATCGGGTACATGGCCCACGACCGCGCCACCTGGCGGTTCTTCGCCTACCTGAACCTGTTCATGTTCTCGATGCTGCTGCTGGTCCTGGCTGACAACTGGCTGCTGGTGTTCGCCGGCTGGGAGCTGGTGGGGCTGTCGAGCTACAGCCTGATCGGGTTCTGGTACCACAAGCGCTCCGCGGCGCTGGCGGCCAAGAAGGCCTTCATCGTCAACCGGGTCGGCGACGTGGGCTTCGCGCTCGGGATCATGGCCATCTTCGTCAACACCGGCACGCTCAACATCCAGGTGTCGCTGCAGAAGCTGATCGAGGCACCGGCCGGCGAGCTGGCGATCCCGCTGGGGCTGGTCGCCCTGCTGGTCTTCGCGGGCGCGATGGGCAAGAGCGCCCAGTTCCCGCTGCACGTCTGGCTGCCGGACGCGATGGAGGGCCCCACCCCGGTGTCCGCCCTCATCCATGCGGCCACCATGGTCAACGCGGGCGTGTACCTCGTCGCGCGGGCCAACCCGCTGTTCGCCCACGCCCAGGAGACGATGGTCGTCGTGGCCGCGATCGGCATCTTCACCGCGATCCTGGCCGCCTCGATCGCGTTCACCCAGACCGACATCAAGCGCGTGCTCGCGTTCTCGACGCTGTCCCAGCTGGGCTACATGTTCGCGGCGCTGGGAATCGGCGCCTGGGTCGCGGCCATCTTCCACCTCATGGCCCACGGCTTCTTCAAGGGCCTGCTGTTCCTCGGGTCCGGCTCCGTGATCCACGCGGTGGACGGCGAGCAGGACATGAACCGGATGGGCGGCCTGTGGCGGAAGATCCCGATCACCCACTGGACGATGCTCATCGGGACGCTGGCCATCGCCGGCATCCCGTTCCTTGCCGGCTTCTTCTCCAAGGACGAGATCCTGGGCGAGGCGTTCAAGTTCGGCGACTACTGGGTCTGGGGCATCGGCGTCGTGGTCGCGGGCATGACCGCGTTCTACATGTGGCGCCTGATGGGCAAGACGTTCTACGGCGAGTCCCACGTCGACCCGAAGGTCGAGCCGAAGGTCCACGAGTCGCCGTGGACGATGACCCTGCCGCTGATCCTGCTCGCGATCCCGTCCGCATTCATCGGGATCGCCCTGGGCCTGCCACTCGGCGACTCCACGCTCAAGCACTGGCTGGAGCCCGTGTTCATCGAGTCGGAGATCTACCAGCACGGAGAGGCCGCCGCGTACCAGCTGTTCGGGATCGACGGCGCGCTGATTCTGTCCAGCGTCGCCGTGGCCACCCTGGGCCTGGTGATCGGGATCTGGCTGTTCGGCGCCTTCAAGCGACGGGGCAAGCCGGAGCTCGTCGAGCGGCTCACCGTCGCCAACGGCGCGACGCGGTTCCTGTATCGCGCGTCACTCAACAAGTGGTGGTTCGACGAGCTGAACGACCTGCTGTTCATCCGCATCGGCGGGCGCGTCGCCGCCTTCCTGTGGTGGTTTGACCGGGCGATCGTCGACGGCACGGTCAACGGCATCGGCTCGGCGACCCGCGGCGCGGGTGGCGCGCTGCGACGGGTCCAGACGGGGCGCGTCCAGAACTACGCGCTCGGCATCGCGATCGGCCTGATCGTGATGGCGGGCTCGTTCCTCCTGATCGTGGGGCAGCCTCGATGACCGCACTCAACGGGTTGCCGCTGGTGACCATCGTGACGTTCCTGCCCCTGCTCGGGGCGCTCGTCGTCGCGGTGACGCCTCGGAGCCGCCCGAACCTCGCCCGCTACGTGGCCCTCGGGTTCGCGCTGGCGGCCTGGGTGGCCTCGCTGGCACTGCTCGTGGCCTTCGTCGCTGGCGAGCCGGGCTTCCAGTTCAAGGAGGTCGCGGAGTGGATCCCGGCATTTGGGATCCAGTACGCCGTCGGCGTCGACGGTCTCTCGCTGGTCCTCGTCGTCCTGACGACGACGCTGACCTGGATCAGCATCCTGGCCTCGTTCAGCCCCATCCAGACCCGGGTGAAGGAGTACATGATCTCCTTCCTGGTCCTGGAAGTCGGCATGATCGGTGTGTTCGTGGCGATGGACATGTTCCTGTTCTACGTCTTCTGGGAGCTGGTCCTGGTGCCGATGTACCTGATCATCGGTATCTGGGGCGGCACGAACCGCATCTACGCCACCATCAAGTTCGTCCTCTACACCCTCGTCGGCTCGCTGCTGATGCTGGTCGCGATCCTGGCCACCGCGTACACCTACCAGGCCGGGCACGACGGCAGCTGGGTGGGAGCGTTCAACGTCCAGGCGCTGTCCGAGTACGCCGCCACCGGTGCGTTCGGCGGCACCTTCGGCCTGCTGGCCTTCGGCGCCTTCTTCCTGGCCTTCGCGATCAAGGTCCCGATGTTCCCCTTCCACACGTGGCTCCCCGACGCGCACGTCGAGGCGCCCACGGCCGGGTCGGTGATCCTGGCCGGCGTCCTGCTCAAGCTGGGCGGGTACGGGTTCATCCGGTTCGCGCTGCCGCTGTTCCCCGAGGCGGCCCACTCGTGGGCCCCGCTGATCATCGTCCTGTCGCTGATCGGGATCATCTACGGCGCGATCGTCGCCCTCGTTCAGCCGGACCTCAAGAAGCTGGTCGCGTACTCGTCCGTCTCCCACATGGGCTTCGTGACCCTCGGCATCTTCGTGTTCCAGGAGCAGGGCATGCAGGGCGCGATCCTCCAGATGGTCAACCACGGCCTGATCACCGGCGCGCTGTTCCTCCTCGTGGGCGTCATCTACGAGCGCACCCACGACCGCACGATCGCCAAGATGGGCGGCCTGGGCGCTCCGGTGCCCGTGTTCGCGGCCGCCTTCGGCTTCTTCGTCTTCGCCTCGGTCGGCCTGCCCGGCCTGTCCGGGTTCGTGGGCGAGTTCCTGACGCTGCTGGGCACGTTCGAGTCCGGCAACTACGCCGCTGCGGCAATCGCGACCTTCGTGATGATCCTGGCCGCGGGCTACCTGCTGTGGATGTTCCAGCGGGTGGCGTTCGGAGACGTGTCGGACTTCCTCAAGGGCCTTGGACACCACCTGACCGACATGCGGCCGGTGGAGGCCATGACGCTGGTGCCGCTTGGGGCGCTGGTCGTCGTGTTCGGCCTCTGGCCGGGCCTGATCCTGGACCTGATCGCGGGCTCCGTCGACTACGCGCTTGCTGCCGTCTCGCAGGCCTCGCCCATCGCCCTCGGCCTGTGGCGGTAGGAGGACACCGGTGACCTTCCCCGACATCGTCACGCTGGCGCCCTTCGTCGCGGCGATCCTCGTCGCCGCCGCGATCCTCGCCGTGGACTTCATCTTCCCCGGGCGCAAGGTCCCGGCCCTGGTCACGACCTTCGCCGGGCTCGCGCTCATCGCGGTCCTCGTGGTGTTGACCGGCCAGACGGAGGGAGACTCGTTCGGCGGCGCTTACATCGTGGATCCCCTGGCCACGTTCCTGGACCTGTTGTTCGTGGCGATCGTTGCCCTGACCATGGCCTTCGCACCCGACTACCTCGAGGAGCGCGGGCTGCCGGTCGCGGAGTTCGCCGCGATCATCGTCTTCGCCATGTCGGGGGCCATGCTGATCGCGGGCTCCGCGGACCTGCTGGTCCTGTTCCTCGGCCTCGAGCTCATGGTCCTCCCGGGCTACGTCCTTGCCGGCTACCACAAGAGCGACGGGTACAGCACCGAGGGCGCGATCAAGTACTTCCTGCTCGGCTCGTTCTCGTCGGCGATCTTCCTGTTCGGCCTCGCGTTCGTGTGGGGCCTCACCGGCACCACCCGGATCGAAGGCGTGGCGGCGGCGCTGGAGGGCATGGTGTCCGGGGCCGCACCGTTCCCGCCCGGCCTGGGCATGGGCCTCGCGTTCCTGACCACGGGCGTCGCCTTCAAGATCGCGGCGGTCCCGTTCCACTACTGGACACCCGACGCGTACCAGGGCTCCCCGACGCCCGTCACCGGCTACCTGTCCGTGGGACCCAAGATCGGGGCGTTCGCGCTGATCATCCGGCTGTTCGCCGAGGCGCTCGGCCCCATGGCCGCGGACTGGAACGCCGTGATCATGGTGCTCGCGGCGCTGACCATGACCCTCGGCAACCTGGTGGCCCTGACGCAGGACAACGTCAAGCGGATGCTGGCCTACTCGTCGATTGCGCACACCGGCTACATGCTGGTCGCGTTCGCGGCGTACGCCGCCGGCAACATCGCGGGGATGGAGGCGCTGCTGTTCTACGGTGCCGCCTACGCGTTCATGAACCTCGGCGCGTTCGCGGTCATCGTGGCCATCCAGCGGCGGCGCGGGATCACGAGCAACCTCTCGAGCTTTGCCGGCCTCATCCGCCGCGAGCCCGCACTGGCCTGGCTGATGACCCTGTTCATGCTCAGCCTCACTGGCATCCCGCCCACGGCCGGCTTCTTCGGCAAGTTCCTCGTGATCTCATCCGCGGTCGAGGTGGGTGGCTGGCTGAACGTCCTGGCGGTCCTGACCGTGCTCAACGCGGCCGTGGCGGCCTTCTACTACCTGCGCGTCGTCGTGTACATGTTCATGCGCGATCCCGCCGAGGAGTTGCCGCCGCTGCGGCACGGCCGCCTGGTCTGGGCTGGCCTCGCCGTGGCGTCCGTCGTGACCGTCATGATGGGCCTGTTCCCGAGCCTGCTGCTGGACATCGTCGGGACGGCCGCCGCAGCGATCCTCTAGGACGGGACCACCACGGGTGGGCTCCTCGGACCGGCCACAACCCCCAGTGCCATGATCGACGCCCTCGCAACCGGGGCCCTGTTCGGATTGTCGGCCGGGCTCGCCCCTGGACCGCTGCTCGCGCTCGTCATCTCGCAGACCGTGCGCCACGGCCTCGGCCAGGGGCTGCGCGTCGCGCTGGCACACCTGATCACGGACCTGCCGATCGTCGTGATCAGCGTCCTCGTCGTGGAGACCGTGGCGGGCACGTCGTGGCCGCTGGCGATCATCACGGGGCGAGCTGGCGCCGGCACCGCGGTCATGGACGCGAGGCATCGTCGTGAACAGCCTCAGCCCACATCCCTGGCTGTTCTGGATCGCCGTTGGCGCGCCGACGCTGCTTGCCGCGTACGCCTCGGGAGGGATCCCGGCGGCGGCGGCGTTCCTGCTCGGGTTCTACGGCTGCCTCGTGGGGTCCAAGGTCGGCATCGCACTGGTGGCCGGTCGGGCTCGCGGCAAGATCGCGGGACCCGGCTACCACCTGGTGATGCGGGCCCTCGCGGTGCTGCTGGTGGCCTTCGCCGTCGGGCTGCTGCGCGAGGGGTTGCTGCTGGTGGTCGGCTGACAGGTGGTACGTTGCAGTCCATCTCAGCCGCTGGCGGCCACGCGCGGACAGGCCGAAAAAGATGCGCAGACACAGGCGAGGGGCGAGATGCCAGAGGCCGGTAGGCACCAGCACGCGCGCCGCGCAGCGATGGGCCAGAGAGCGCTCCTGGCCATCGCTTCGGCGATGACGTTCGCAGTCGCCTCGTGCGGGTCGGCGCCCTCGCCCACCCCCGCCATCCGGACGATCGACACCACCGGCCAAGAGTGCGCCGGCGTCGGGCTGGCGGATGCGACACTCCACGGCAGCCCGACCGACCCGCGTGTGGTCTGGCTCGAGCCGGGGCCTGGGGATTTGAGCGTTGTGTTCCCGACGGGCTTCACCGCCCGCTTCGTTCCGTCGCTCGAAGTCCTCAACGCGAGCGGCTCTGTGGTGTTGCGAGAAGGCGATCGGATCGAGGGTGCGTGCGTCGGTCCGGGCGAGTCGCTGCTCATCGGCTGGCCCTGATCTGCCGGGCTGACGCGCATCCGCTGGGTGCGGGTCCGAGTGCCCTACGAGCCCGCCCGAGACACGGCTCGTGAGAAGACACCTCCAGCCTGTTGGGCCGAACCCGTGCCTGTCCGCGGTGGGGCCGACCAGCGACGCCCCGACAACCCACGCCACATTCCCCGGGCATGGTCAAGGAGCGGAGATGCTGTCGTAGGTCGGAGTCTCGACGATACCGAACTGCGCCAGCGGCCAGTAGCGAGCGACCCCGCGCCCGAGGACAGAGGCGGCGGGAATGGCCCCGAAGACGCGGCTGTCGACCGACTTCTGACGGTGATCGCCCATCACGAACAGCTCACCATCGGGCACGACCCAGCGGGCTTGATCGCCGGTCTCGGTGGGCTCGGCCACGCCGGCGTCGTTGCGGAAGAGGTAGGGCTCATCGAGTGCGGTGCCGTTGACGAAGACCTGCCCGTCGCGAACCTCGACCGTGTCGCCGCCCACGCCGATCACGCGCTTGATGTAGGGCTCCGGCCTGTCCGTCCAATCGGGGGGTGGCTGGAACACGACGACCTGGCCGCGTGCGTCTGGACTCCAGCGACCCGTCAGGCGATCGACAAGGACGTAGTCGCCCTCGGCAAAGGTCCGCTCCATCGAGTGCTGATCCACCTTGAACGGCTGGGCGACGAAGTTCTGGACCACGAAGAAGATGACCAGCGTCAGGACGAGCGTCCCGATCAAGGGGACCCTGGTCAGGCCGCGGCTCATAGATGAAGGAACACTTGCCGCAAGGCCGCTCTTGCGCTTGACAAGATCCAACCCCGTCACAGAGTGCTGTGGAAACAACTCTCGCCCTGGGGTCGTCAGATGGTCATGAAACGCATCGCTCTGCTGGTGCTCGCGGTCATCGCCGTTGCCGCGTGCAGCCAGGTTCAGCCCACAACGGGTCCGACGCAACAGCCCCCGGCTCCGTCACCGTCCGCCTCGCCCTCGGCGATTGCCGAGCAACGGCACGTTTGCGGCGAACTTCAGGGCGAGCCGTGCGAAGCGGTCATCGCTAGCGTGATCGCACAAGTGCCAGGCATGGCCGCCTCCATGGTGGCCGTCGCCGACGTTCGTGACGAGGGCGCGACAACCCGACGCGGTGGCGACTTCGTCGCGCTGGTGTCCTTCCAGCCGCTCGGCGGCGAGGACGCGTGGATGAACCCTCCGACATGGGTGGTTACCCAGCCCATGCTTTCGTCCGAGATGCGGGTCGAGCCGTGGGGAGCGGGGCCGCTCCCGGACCATTTCGTCACCCTGCTGCGGAGTGCCGGCCTCGGCGTGTAGTCCACCTGCCTGCCCCTACATGTTGTGGTGTGTTGAAGCAAGCGGATAAGCATTACCGTCCTTGACGCACCCGCTGCTCGTGGCCGGCTGACAGACCTGCTCGGTGTCAGGGTGTGACGATCTCTCCGGGCAGGATCGCCTGCAGGCCGCGCGCCATCACGTCCGGTCCGATCGCTCCCAGCGCGCCGTCACGGACGATGCCGTCCGCGTCGATCCAGAAGTGGACCGGCAGGGCGAGGGCGTCCCATGCCGCCTGTGCCGCGCCGTCCTGGTCCAGGCCCGCGGTGAGCGAGGGAGCTACAGCGTCGAACAGCGCCTGAACGGCCGCCTCGTCCTCGCGCACGTCCACCGGCAGCACCTCGAGACCCGACTCCGCGTAGCGGGCCGCATAGCCGGCCATCAGGGGCAGCTCGTCGGCACACGAGGGGCACCAGGTCGCCATGAAGTTGACCCAGACGGGCTTGCCCCGATACGAGGCGAGGTCCGCGGTGCCACCACCGAGCAGCGGCACGACGAGCGGCGGAGCCACCTCCCCGATGCCGAAGGCGGCGGTCCCGGACGACGGGGAGGGATCGCTCGAGGCAGGCGCCGCGGGTGCCGTGGGCGGGGGTGCCGGCGTCGTGCTCTCCGGTGCGGACGTGGACGGAGCCGGGGGCGGCGGTGTCGAGGGCGGCGCTGTCGCGGGCGGCGGTCCCGAGGCGGCGGGCGTTGGGTTCACCGGGCTCGCCGGACCGGGCGTCAGGGCCACGAGTCCGCCGACCAGCAGGCCGCCCACGACGACACCTGCGACCAGCCCCAGTACGATCACGCTCTTCCCACCCATCGGTTCGAGCGTACCAGCCCGAACGGGTGGGGGCAGGATCCGCCGTGCTCGCATAGCATCTCGGCACGATGTCGTCGCTGCTCCACCTCATCCGCTGGCGCCTGCTCCCGGCCCTCGTGACGGCGATGGGCGTGGTGCTGATCACGGCCGGACTGCTCTCGTACGCCGACTCTGCGACGCCGGGCACCACGCCCGAGCAGGTGGCGGTCGTCGAGACGCTGGCACCCACGTCGTCGCCCACGACAGAGCCCAGCCCGACGCCGAGCCTGTCCCCCGACTCCACGCCAACCGCCTCCGTGTCCCCGAGTCCCACGGCACCGGGCGAGCGGGCCGTCGCGACCCGCGTGGCCATCCCCGCGCTCAAGATCGACCTGCCTGTCGTCAAGGGCAACAGCGGCTACCCGCTGTGCAACGTGGCGATGTATCTCCAGACCGGCAAGAGCGAGGCCAAGGACGCCTTCGGGCAACCTGGCGAGGGCCGCGCGACATACCTCTACGCACACGCGCGGGACGGCATGTTCGGCCCGATCTACGAGCTGGCGATCCCGAAGCGCAACGCCAAGAAGATGCTCGGCATGGTCGTCCAGGTCTACAGCAGCGACGACAAGGTCTACCTGTACGAGATCGAGGAATACCGGCTGCATGCCCTCGACCTCGAGGACGCCCTGGCGGCCACCGACGAGGAGCTCTGGCTCCAGACATCGGAGGGGCCGAAGGGGACGCTGGGCAAGACACAGCTGCGGGCCTCCCTGATCTCCGTGTCCGCGGCCTCCCACGAGGACGCGAACCCGAAGCCCAAGCCCGTGGTGTGCGGCTGACGGTCGGCTGGGGTGAGCCGCGGACGACGTGGGCGGCGCGACCCTAGATCCAGTTGATCCGGCGGAGCACGGCTGCGGTCGACACTGCCCCGGCGACGACGATCGTGGTCACCAGCCAGAAACCGCCACCCTCGCGCCCGGCGATCGCGGCGCCGGCCTCGCTCATCCCGAACAGCCCGGCGACCGCGGCGATCCCCGCGAGGATCACCGTCACACCCGTCAGCCGCTTCATGATCACCGACAGGTTGTTGTTGACGGTGGACAGGTACACCTCGAGGGTGCCGGCGACGAGCTCGCGGTCGTTGTCCAGCTCGTCGGTGACGCGGATCAGGTGGTCGTACACGTCGCGGAAGTACACGACATGCTCGGGCGCCACGAGGTCCAGGTCGCGGTTCGTGAGCTGGTTGAAGATCTCGCGGGCAGGCGACATCGCCCTGCGCAGACCGATGAGGTCCCGCTTGAGGGCGAACAGGCGCTCCAGCGTCGTCGAGCTTGGGTTCGCGATCACGTCGTCCTGGAGCGCGTCTATCTCGTCCTCGATCGCGTCCAGCACCGGGAAGTAGCCGTCCACGATGCCGTCGGTCAGGGCGTAGAGCAGGAAGTCGGGGCCCCGGCGGAGCAGGCTGCCCGGATCGCCCCGGAGCTGCTGCATCGCGAACGGGTCCCAGCCGGGCTCGTGGACGGTCAGCAGCGATCGATGGGTGAGCACCAGGTCGATCTCGACCTCGGCGATCCTGGACTTGTGGGAGATCCAGAACATGACGACATGGATAGCGCCCCCGATCTCCTCCACCTTGGCCCGCTGATTGCGCTCGGCGATGTCCTCGGCGATGAGGGGATGGAGCGTGAGCAGGTCGGCGATGTCCGTGACCTGGACATGCGACGGCGCCGTGACGTCCACCCACAGGCGGGCCTCCGGGTCGGCCAGCGCCCGCGAGAGCGTCTCGCGGTCGTCGATCGACTGTGTGCCGGCGGGCGTCCAGGAGACACCCCGGATCCGGGGCCACGCCT
Organism: uncultured Chloroflexia bacterium; assembly: GCA_963713975.1. Classification (GTDB taxonomy): domain Bacteria; phylum Chloroflexota; class Limnocylindria; order Limnocylindrales; family CSP1-4; genus CAIXZV01. The sequence goes on along the minus strand of OY970218.1, from coordinate 1,099,271 downwards.
CGTCGGGCACGGCGCCGCCGGCCAGTGGGACGTCAGGCTCGGGCGTCGTTGTCGTCGGGGGCTGCATCGGGCTCCGCTGCTCCACTCGTCACCGGGTCCACTCCGGCGTCGCCGAGCATACGCCGCCGCCGGTCCAGGAGGAGCGACGGCGGGATCGCCGCGGCGGTCACCACGGCCGCGACCAGGAACACGCCGACCATGATCCGGGCCGCCTCGCCGGCCGCCCATGACTCCAGAGCCTCAACGACCAGCCCGTCCCGGAGCGGCCGGTCCTGGAGCGACTCAGGAATGTACTGGAGGTAGGCGTCCGACGTGGCGTAGATCTGGTCGTACAGGCGGTCGATCGTCGTCGAGCCGTACGCGGTCAGGATCGCGAGGCCGACGGCCATGCCCACCATCCGGGCAACGGTCACGGTCGACGACGCCACCCCGTACGCATCGATCGATACCGATTCCACCGCGGCGGTGGAGCGGGGTGTCACCGTGAGGCCGAACCCCGCCCCGAAGATGGCGAGGGCGATGGCGGCCTGCTCGACCGATGTCGCGGGCGTCCACGAGGCCATGAGCCACAACCCGGCGATCGAGGCTCCCAGCCCCAGCAGCGTGACGATGCGCAGCGACAGCAGCCGGACCGCGAACCCGGACAGGAGCGCCCCAGCGGCCGTCGCACCGGCGAGGGCACCGAGCGCGAGTCGCTGCTCGTCCGGTCCGCCGTACAGCACCCGGTCCACGAACACCGCCGCGCCCACGATCGCCGTCGCCAGCCCGTAGCCGGTAAGGGCCGAAACCAGTGTCGCCGAGGAGAACGGAGCCGACCGGAAGAGGCGAGGGTCCAGGAACGGGTCCGACACCCGGAGCCCGCGCACGATCGTGGTCGGCCCGGCGACGGCGGCGATCACGATCAGCACCCGGGAGACCGTCGTCGGGTCCAGGCCTTCCGCCGTTGATCCCTGCGAGCCGAGCAGCGTCAGCGCGCCGAGCGAGCCCACCAGGAACGCCGAGAACAGGAGGGCGCCCACGAAGTCCACGCGACCCTTGCGCCGCGGCGTCTCCCAATCGCTGCTCGCCGCCCAGGCGATCACCAGCGCCACGGTGCCGATGGGCACGTTCACGTAGAAAACCCAGCGCCACGATGGGGCCAGCAGGCCGGCGGCAGTCGACCCGGCCTCAAACCCGAGCCGCGACAGGGCGGCCTCGGCATGAACGGCCCCCAGGATGGCGGCGCCCAGGACCGGACCCGCGGCCATGCCCAGGAACGTCAGGGCGCCGATCACCCCGAGCGCCCTCGGTCGCGCCCTGCCTGCGAACAGGTGCGATGCCGCAGAGGTCGCGATCGGGATCAGGGCGCCACCGCCGACGGCCTGCACGAGGCGCGCCGCGATCAGCCACTCGAGCGTGGGCGCAGCGCCCGCCAGAAGCGAGCCGAGGGTGAAGATCGACAGGGCCACGAGGAACGTGCGGCGCGCGCCGTACAGGTCTGCCAGCCTGCCCGCCACGGGCATCGTGACGACGTACACCAGGAGGTAGCCGTTGATGATCCAGGACGCCTCCCGGAGGCGCGTCCAGTCGGCCAGGTCCACGACGATGGCCGGGAGGGCCACCGCCGTGATCATCAGCTCGAGGCCGGCAAGAAAGACCCCGGTTCCGAGGACCGCGAGGAGAACGAGGGAATCACGCCGCGAGAGCCGATGCACCCCGGGAGTGTAGGACGGGTGGCCCACCGGCCTTCGCGGCCCGGTGGGTGCGGGTCAGCGGTCCGCGTCGAGCCCGAGGCGGCGGTCGTACCAGGCCGCGAAGGCCATGGGGGAGACCACGATAAGAACGGTGATGGTGCTGATGGCGAGGTCGTAGAGCATTGGGACACTACCGGTTGCGGGCTTGGTCGAGGTGGACCGACTTCGGTCGCCTCACCTTAGATTCAACGCCATCTATGGCGCCTTGTCGGTAAGGCATAGGGAATCAGTCGGGATTCCATTTGGATGCAAGGAGCCCTGGTCGTACCACCCGCGAGTGCCCGGCTCATCGCCGGACGATCTGCATCCCCATCCACCTAGGGCTGCGACTCCTCGTCCCGAGTCCGACTGACCAGGCGCCGCATCGAGGCCGGCGTCCAGCGCCGAGCCACGCGGCGGATCCTGCGGCCGGCCGTTTGCCTGGTCGCCGCGCGATTGATTGCCCCCCGCCCGGTGCCGGTGCCATCCGGCAGGCCGGCGCCGGCCTCGCGAATGCCGGCGAGGTGCGCCGCCCGGGCGGTGTCCTGCGCTACGGCCTGCGCGACGAGCATCAGCGACTCGTACTCGTGGGCAAGGTCGTCCAGGTCCCCTGCAGTGGTGGAGTCGCTCTGGCCGCCCGCAACCGCGCCAAGCCCCGTCCATACCCCCTCGGCGATCTCCACGAGTGCTGGTGGCAGGTCCATGCCGTCCCACGACGGCTCATGCCGGCGGAGCGACGGCTCGATGAAGGCATCCACCTCGTGCCGCCCGCTGCCGTCCATCGCCGGGTCCAGCTCGATGTCAAGGTCATCCCGAACGGTCCGCATCACGCCGCGCCAGTCAGCGAGGAGATCCTCGTAGCGGACGATCGCCCTTCGGCGGCCACGTGTCTGGCGCTCGATGCCGAGGTTGGCGTTGATCCAGGTGCACAGGTTGCGGACGCGGTAGCTCCAGGCGTCCCGGTCGGGCCGTCCCGCGTGGTAGTACGTCGCGCGACTCGCGACAACCTCGGCGGGGTGCCGGACCGCGGTGAGGAACCCGGTGTCGACACCCATGCCCGCGGCAGTCGCTTCCCACAGCCACGGCACCCAAATGGCACGGGGATCCTTCACGACGACCTGCCGGGCGTCACCGAAGACGCCCTCCAGCCAGGCGCCGAGCTCGGCGCGCTCGACGTCCGTCACCGCCCCCGCGACGATCCGGAACGCCTCGGGCCTGCAGTCGGTCTGGTTCACCAGGCACTTGTCGAGCAGGCGGCGATGGAACCACAGCGGCCACGTCGACTCGAAAAAGCCCCGGGGATTGCTGTCATTCGACTTGAGCACCGGAAGCGGAACGTGCAGCCCGAGATGGTGGAGCGAGCCCGCGACCATGCTGGTGCCACTCCGGGTGCTCCCGGTGACCAGTACGAGGCGCTGCCGCACGGGCGTCGTCGACAAGGGGTCGGCGCGCCTTGTCGAGTCCATGTCCAGGATCATCGCCGATATCGACCCGCCTCGTGACGCGTCGGCATCCGGCGCCCTGACACCGGCCGCGGAGCATTCATCGGTGCCGCCGTCCTCCCGCTCCGCCGATCTCGGGGGAGGACGGCTTGACAAGCGCACGCCCCGTGCCTAGCATCAACGCCCGTTGATATAAACCGTCGTTGATGCATTCGACGGTGTGTCAACTCGAGCAGCAGGTACCCCCGGTCGTGTCCCCCTCTCCCGCGCGGATCCGGAGCACGTTTGCCGCGGTCGTCGACCAGCCCGACGACCTCCGCGAGCTGCGCCGCTTCCACAAGGTGCTGGCGGACGTCAACCGGCTCAGGATCTGCCGCGTCCTGGCCGAGGGGCCGGCCACGGTCACCGAGCTCATCGACCGTGTCGGCTTGTCGCAACCCCTCGTCTCCTGGCACCTCTCCAAGCTGCGCGAGGTCGGGCTGGTCTCCGCACAGCGGAACGGCCGGGAGACGATCCACACCATCGAGCCGGAGGCTTTCGCGATGTTCGCCACCCGCCAGGCCAGGGCCCTCGGGCTGGAGGCAGCCCCGATCGGGCAGGGAGCGTCGTCGTGAGCGGCTCGTTCGTCTCGCCGGAGCTGAGATCCCGCATCCGCGGGCTCGCCGAGCCGGTGGGTCGGGGCCTGGCCCGCCTCGGACTGTCGCCCAACGCCCTCACCGTCATCGGATTCCTCATCGCGTGCGCCGCGGCCGTCGCCGCGGGTGCACAAGCCTGGCCGCTTGCCGGGTTCCTGATCATCTTCGGCGGCATCTTCGACATGTTCGATGGCCTCGTGGCCCGGGCGACCGGGAAGGCGAGCAAGGCCGGCGCATTCCTCGACTCCACCTTCGACCGGTGGGGTGAGGGGGTCGTCTACATCGGCATCGTCGCCGGCTGCCTGTTTGCGGACTTTGACCTGGGGGCGATCCTCGCCGCCGCGGCGATGTCGGCCGCCTTCATGGTCAGCTACACCCGCGCTCGCGCGGAGAGCCTGGGCTTCGCGCCCGGCAAGGGCATGGCCAATGTCGGTCTCGCCCCACGCGAGGTCCGGCTCGTGATCCTGACCGTGGGCGTCGCGCTCGCGGGTGCATCCCTGACCATCCTGGCGTTCTCCCTCGGGCTGATCGCAATCCTCGCGACCATCACCACTATCCAGCGCATCGTCGTCACCCTCGGGCAGGCGTCCCGCCAGGGGTAGCGCGACACATGGAGACCCACGTGACCAACGAGACCGTCCCCGCCAAGGCGGATCGCAAGATCCGCGTCGCCGTCGTCGGCGTCGGCAACTGCGCCAGCAGCCTCATCCAGGGCCGCTACTACTACGAGAACGCGAAGACCACCGACACCATCCCGGGCCTGATGCACGTCCAGCTGGGCGACTACCACATCAACTCGGTGGAGTTCGTGGCGGCCTTCGACATCGACAAGGAGAAGGTCGGCAAGGACATCTCCGAGGCGATCTTCGCGGGCCAGAACAACACGATCAAGTTCATGGACGTGCCCCACATGGGCGTGACCGTGGACCGCGGCATGACCCACGACGGTCTGGGCAAGTACCTCTCGCAGGTCATCGAGAAGGCCCCCGGCCCGACGGCAGACGTGGTCGGCATCCTCAAGGATCGCCAGGTCGACGTCATGGTCTCCTACCTCCCGGTCGGGAGCGAGGAGGCGACCAAGTGGTACGCGGAGCAGGCCCTCCAGGCCGGCGTCGGCTTTGTGAACGCCATCCCGGTGTTCATCGGCCGCGAGCCCTACTGGCAGCGCCGCTTCGCCGACATGGGCCTCCCGATCATCGGCGACGACATCAAGAGCCAGGTCGGCGCGACGATCAGCCACCGCGTGCTGACCCGCCTGTTCATGGACCGGGGTGTCCGCCTCGATCGCACCTACCAGCTGAACTTCGGCGGCAACACGGACTTCATGAACATGCTCGAGCGCGAGCGGCTGGAGTCCAAGAAGATCTCCAAGACGAACGCTGTCACGTCCATGCTCGATTACGAGCTGGAGCCGGGCAACGTCCACGTCGGCCCGTCCGACTACGTGCCGTGGCTCCAGGACCGCAAGTACTGCTACATCGTCATGGAGGGCACCACCTTCGGTGACGTGCCGCTCAAGGCCGAGCTCAAGCTCGAGGTCTGGGACAGCCCCAACAGCGCCGGCGTCATCATCGACGCCGTCCGGTGTCTTAAGATCGGGCTCGATCGCGGCCTGAAGGGTACCCTCGTGGCACCGTCCAGCTACTTCATGAAGAGCCCGCCGCTCCAGCTCCACGACGACGTGGCACGGGAGCGGGTCGAGGCCTTCATCCGTGGCGACGACAACGAGACGCTCGAGGGCAACGAGGAGTCCAAGAAGGACTCCAAGGCGCTCGCGACCGCATCAAGGACGAAGGCCCCCGCCACCAAGTGACCTCCAACCGGAAGCTCGAGGCGCCACACCGGCGCCTCGAGTCAACCCCCCCGCGAGTCGTCGAGAAGGCGGCGGTCATCGGCTACCGGTCGATGTCCGCCGCTCTCGCCGTTGTGCCGCCCGTGCTCTCGCGGGCGGTGATCGGCGGAGCCTCGCAGCTGAGCTACCTCCTATGGCCCAACAAGCGCCGATTCTCCAGCGCCAACTTCGGCCACGTGCTGGGGCTCCCGCCGTCCCACCCGCGGGTTCACCGGATGGCGCTTCGCGCCTACCGGGAGTACGCGCGCTACATGGTGGAGCTCATGCGGCTCCCGTCCCGGCCCCTCGACGAGCTGGCGGACGGCATCGAGGGAGACGGGATCGACCGGATCATCGAGGCCTGGCGCGCCTCGGGCCGGGCGATGATCGTGGTCGTCGGCCACGTGGGCAACAACGAGGCCGTGGGCGCCGCCATCGCCACCCGAGGCTATCCGACCAACGTGGTCGCGGACGACTCCACGTTTCCCGAGCTGTTCGAGATCCTCCGCCGGCAGCGCGAGGCCTGGGGCGCGACCCTCATCCCGTGGCGCAACCTGCGGGAGCTGTTCGGGGTGCTGCGCCGCAACGAGATCCTGGCCCTGCTCGTGGACTGGGGCTACCGGAATGACGGCATCCCGGTGCGGTTCTTCGACGCCTGGACGACCCTGCCGGCCGGGCCCGCCTCGCTGGCCGCCAAGACGGGCGCCATCATCGCGCCGCTCGCCATCCGCCGCACCCCGAGTGGGCGCTTCCGCATCGAGGCACACGGGGAGTTCACGGTTCCGTCCTCGAGCCCGGCGGACCTGCAGCGAGCGACCCAGCGGATCGCGGACGCGCTGGAGACGACGGTCCGGGCCGCGCCGGCCCAGTGGTACAGCTTCAAGCCTATGTGGCCGAGCGATCCGGCCGAGGGCGCAGAGCTCGCAGCACGCGCTGCAGCCATGCTGGCCGGGTCCGATGCGCCATCCACGCCGGACGAGGCCGCGGGACGGTGACACCGGGTGGCGGGCCCGGTTCGGTTGCGCCTCGTGCGGGTCGTGGTGACGAGCCCGGTGCCGGTTCCGGGCCCGGGGCGCCCATCCGGCGCTCGCTGCGCGGGACGATCCTCGTGGCGGGCACCCGGATCGTCGCCGTCCTACCCGAGCGGCCGCTGCTTGCCGCGGCCGACAGCATCGGCGAGCTCTGGTATCGCCTCGCTCCCGACCGTGCCTCCCAGGCCCGCAACAACCTGCGCCGGGTGTGCGAGGGGCTGGCGGCCCAGGGACGTGGCACCGGACTCGCCCGCCGAGCGGCCACGGACCCCGCCGCCCTCGAGCGGCTCGTGCGTGCCTCCTTCCGGCACGCCGTCCGCTACTACCTCGAAGTCGCCCGGGCCGATTCCTACGACCTGGCGACCGCGCTGGCCCGGCTTCACCAGGAGACGCCCGGCGAGATCCGCGAGGCCCTTGCGTCGGGCCGGCCGATCGTCCTCGTCGGCCTGCACTACGGCGCGATCGAGCTGCCGGTCGTCTACATCTCGAACCTCGTGGGGCACCCGGTGACGGCACCCATGGAGACCGTCGCCGATCCCGTGGTCCAGCGCTGGTTCGAGACATCGCGGGGACGCGTCGGCGTGCGGGTCATCCCGCTGGCCAACGCGCGGAGGACCATGCTTGCGGCCCTGCGGAGAGGTGAGTCGGTGGGCATGGTCAACGACCGCGACATCACCCGGACCGGCATCCCCACGCCATTCTTCGGCCACCTGGCGCCGATGTCGCCCGGTCCGGCCCTGCTGGCTATCGAGGCGGGAGTGCCCGTGTACGCGGGCTCTGCCCGCCGGACCCGCGACGGTCGGTGCATCGGCAAGCTCATCGCCGTGCCCGTCCCCGTCGAGGGCACGCGCCGGGAGCGGACGATCGCCCTGACCGCCGCCATCGCGACCGCCTTCGAGACGATCCTCGCGGACGGGCCTGAGCAGTGGTGGGGCGCGTTCCACCCCATCTGGCCGGACCTCGCCGTCCCTGCCGGCGGCCTCGAGGCAAGGGCATGAGCCTTGATCCGCTCGTCCGCCTCGGCCGGGCCGACATGCACGTCCACACCCTTGCCTCAGACGGGACGTCGTCGGTACGTGAGATCCTCGACCGGGTAGAGGCCGATGGGTTCCTGGACATCGTCGCCATCGCGGACCACGACCGGATCGATGCCGCGCTGGCGGCCCGCCAGATGGCCGGCGATCTCGGCCTCGGCGTCCACGTCGTGGTTGGGGAGGAGATCAGCTCCCGGGAGGGCCACCTGCTCGCCCTGTTCCTGGAGCAGCCCGTGCCGGCCCTCAGGAGCCTCCGCTGGACGATCGAGGCGGTCCACGACCAGGGCGGCCTCGCCATCCCCGCCCACCCGATGGTCCCATATCCGCTGTGCGCCCAGGGCTTCACGCTCCGGCGCCTCCTGGCCCGCGACGATCCTGCGTCGCGCCCCGATGCGATCGAGACCTTCAACCCCACGGCGCTCGGGAAGTACGGCCACGCGGCGGTCGTGCGGTTTGCCGAGGAACACCGACTGCCCCAGGTTGGCAACAGCGACGCACACGCGACGGCCGCCGTGGGCGCCGCCTGGACCACCTTCCCGGGCCGGGGCCCGGAGGACTACCGGGCAGCGATCGCGGATGGGACCACGCGCCACCAGGGCTCGTTCCACGGGTCGCTCACGCAGTTGGGCGTGTACCGCGGGCAGCTCGCGAAGTACTCGCGGGGTTGGCGGGCCACGATCGGCGGCCGGGTACGCCGGGACGGAACCGGGCGGGATCTCGGCTACCCGGGCGGGACGCTGCGCCCAGCGCGCTACGACCCGACCTTCGGACGGACGGACGAGCGGTGAAGATCGGCCTCGTCTCGCCGTACGTGTACCCGCTGCCGGGCGGTGTGACGCAGCACGTCCGATTCCTGTACGAGAACCTGCGCCAGCGTGGCCACGACGTCCGGATCCTGACCTCGTCACACGGTCTGCAGCGCTCGTCCGATGGCGACGTCATCCGGCTGGGCAAGGGCTTCTCGATGCCCGCCAATGGCTCCGTCGGGACGGTGACGCTCTCGCCGCGGTACGTGTCCCAGGCCAGGGAGCTCCTCGACCGGGAGCGCTTCGACGTGCTGCACTTCCACGAGCCATTCGTGCCGTTCCTGTCGCTCGTCATCCTGCGGGAGTCTCAGAGCGTGAACGTCGGCACCTTCCACGCCTATGGGGGCTGGTCGCCGGCCTACGAGTTCGGGTCACGGGCCCTGCGCGGGTACGCGGACCGCCTGCACGGCCGGATCGCAGTTTCGGCCGCCGCCCGCCACTTCATCGACCGCTACTTCCCCGGCGACTACAAGGTCATCCCCAACGGAGTGGACGTCGAGCGCTACCAGCGGGCCGTGCCGGTGGCACGCTGGCAGGACGGCAGACAAAACGTGCTCTTCGTGGGCCGCTTCGAGCCCCGCAAGGGCGTCCTCGACATGCTCAAGGGCTACCGGTTGCTGCGCCGAGCGGGCGTCGATGCCCGGTTGCTGCTGGTCGGCGGCGGCCCCCAGGAGCGCGAGGCCCGCCGCTACGTGGCGACACGACGCCTCCAGGGCGTCGAGTTCCTCGGTCGCGTCTCGGACGACGAGAAGGCCCAGCTGTTCCGGACCGCCGACGTCTACGCGAGCCCGGCGACCGGCCGCGAGTCGTTCGGGATCGTGCTCCTGGAGGCCATGGCCGCCGGCGCTCCGATCGTGGCCTCGGACATCCACGGCTACAAGGGGGTCGTCCGCCGCGGGCGCGAGGCCCTCCTCGTGCCTCCCAAGGACCACAAGGAGCTCGCCGCCTCGATCGGCCGGCTGCTCAGGGACCGTGAGCTTGCGGCCGAGATGTCCGCCTCCGGCATGCGTCGTGCGGAGGAGTTCAGCTGGCCGCGAGTGACCGCAAAGGTGGACGACTACTACGGGTTCGTGATCCGTCGGCTTGCGGCCACGGGCTCGCTGCCGCCGCACTTCACTGCTGCGATCCCGCCCTCTCCGCGGCCCGGGTTGGCGAGCACCGCTCGCTCGGACCGGCTCGTCCTGCCGCCGGGTGCCGAGGTGGAGCCGGACTGAACTCGAACTTGCTGCGGGCGTTGCCGGGTGCGGTGGGCGTCCGACCTCAGGAAACGCCCGGCTCGGCGCCTGCTTGGGCTGCCGGTCCATCGGCACTTGAGTCCGGCGGCATGGGATCCGGAGCGTCAGCGCTCGCCTGGCGCCACGCCCAGGCGGCGTAGGCCACCACACCGCAGGCGATGACAAGGAACACCATCAGGATCGCAAACCTCGGGTCGGCGAACGAGATCGCCTCGCTTCGGTCCACCGTGTTCACCCCGAACTGGAACGCGTACAGGTACGTGGGCAACAGACCCTGGTAGGCGTTGACGACCGCGGACGGCATGACCAGGGCCGAGAGGTTCGGGTACAGGATCGCGAACCAGGCGACCACGGCCGCCAGCAGCCCGGCCGTGAACCGGCGGGCGTCCCGTGCGGTGAGGACCTGGATCGCCACCAGCCCCAGGGGTACTGCCACGATCAGGGCGATGATCTCGGGCACGATCCCGTTGAACGTGAACAGCGGGTCGCCGTCCGGGAGCAGGCGTGCGATCGCCAGGGCGGTGCCCGCCACCACGGAGGTCAGACCCAGCGGCAGCAGGTCCCGTCCCCTGGTGGGCCTGCCGTCGGGTCGCGGACGACCCAGGTCGATCAGCTGCCAGGTGACCACGATCACGGTCACGATGGCCACGATCACCATGAGGCCGGTGGCGGGCGTGACGACGAGATTCCCCGGGTTGCCGTTGCAGGCCTGCGACCCCGCGTTGACGGACTCGACCTCGGCGATCGCGCACAGCGGGTAGCGCAGCAGCCACAGCAGCACCGGGCCCATGATCGCCACGGCCGCGGCGGCCCGGGCCAGGAGCCAGGTCCGCGGCGAGGCTCCGTGCCATACCTCGGCAACGAAGTAGCCGAGGGCCAGGATCACGAACGGCAGGCTCGTGTAGTAGTGGTACTGGAAGGCGGCCCGGTCGATCCGGGCCCACGAGATCCACTGGGCGAGGAAGGCGATCAGGATCAGCGCGAGCGCGAGGCTCCGCCGCTTGAATGCCTGGTAGGCGACGAACACCATGGCCGGGATCCCCATCCACCAGATCACCATGTTCCCGGCGTCGTAGATCGCGGCCGCCGTGGAACCCGCGAACCCGCCCTGGTAGAACCAGACGGGCTTGAGGTTGAGGGGCCACGCCCACCACGGCGAGCTCGCGGCGTGGGCCGCGGTCAGGTTGTTGTGGTAGCGGTACATCTCGCCGGTGAGGTCGGTGAGCGCCTGGCCGGTATGTCCGACCGGCCAGCCCGCCACGAGCTGATGACCCTCGATGGCGGCCCACGGCAGGTACGAGACCACGTACACGGCCAGCGGGATCACGAGCAGCGATGCGGCCAGCCAGGCGGCCGGGATCCCCAGGTGCCAGCCCAGACGCACCCAGCCCTCGGGGGCGGGCGACGCCGGTGGCGGCCCGCCGGCCAGCATGTCGGGATCCGGCGAGGGCGCCATCGGGCCTACTCCCAGGCGCCCACCCAGGCCGAAGGCCGCATAGGCCAGCAGGCCCACGATGACCAGGCCGAAGCCGACCTCGAGCGGGGTCACCTGGACGGGTCCCAGCACGATGCTCGATTCCGCCTTGCCCGCGGCAATCCCGGCGAGCACGACCAGCATCCCCAGCATGGCTGGGGCGCCGACGGCGAAGCGGACCTCGTCGTCCGACCAGGCGACGGGGTGGTAGACGGTGATCGCAACTGTCGCCAGGGTGATCGCGATCATGATCAGGACGAACGGCAGGTTGCCTGCACCGCCACTGCCCGTCGGAACCGCCAGCGCCATCCACCCCAGCACCCCGGTGATCCCCACCAGGCCGGCGATCAGCAGGATCCGCCCCAGCGCCGAGCGGATCAGCACCAGGATGCCCAACGCCCCGATGGCGTAGGCGGCCACCCACTTCGATGCAAGCGCCAGGCCGAGGAGCACGCCCATGACGGGCATGACAACCCAGAAGGCGCGCTTGGACCGTTGGGGCTCGAGCCACACCAGGGCGAACAGCAGGTAGGCGGCGAGGATGAAGAAGCCCGTGTAGACGTCGTTCATCGCGATCCGGCTCTGGACGAAGAGCATCCCGTCCAGCAGCGCGAACAGCCCGACCAGCACGCCCACGGTGCGTCGCCGGAACAGCACGCGACCCAGGAGGAACAGCACGCCCACCGTGAGCGCGCCGAGCAGCGCGCCGGGCAGGCGCCAGGCCATCTGGTAGGACCCCACGTCCATCGACGCCGACTCCCCTCCGGAGGCAAATGCGAGCAGGGATCCACGGCTGTCGATCGGATAGTCCCCGTTGTGGTCGATGGCGAGGGCGACCGGCACGAACGGGAGCTTGTGATCGGCGAACACGCTCTTGCCGTGCGGCTCGATCACGTAGACGGTGGAGCCCGTGCCGTCCGGGGTGACGCCCTGCACCTCGACCAGCTCGGACGCCGTGTCGTACACGACCCTGGTCCCCGGTGCCGGCAGCGGGAAGCTGTCGGTCCGCTCGGGACCGTTCGCGGCCGCGTCGCCCGAGACCGCGATCACGGCGATCTCCGGGTCGCCCGTGCCCGGGGCCTTCGTGGTCACGTAGAGCTGGGCCCCGTCATCGATGTTCGTGACCAGCGCCAGCCCGGCCGCGCCGTGCTCCAGGTCCACGGTGGCGGAGGTCGTGCCCCGTGTGGTGAGGAACGAGACGCCGCCGGAACCAGCCACGGCCATCGTGGGAACGGGTTCGATCGCCAGGCCGGCGAGGCGCCCGTCGTCGATCGCAGCCTGGAGCGCGTCCCGATTGTCGGCGGTGACCGGCGCGTCGAGAACGACCGTGTCGGCCTCCGCGGCGGCCAGCTGCGCCTCGTAGGACGCCTCGTCGCCACCCAGCTGTGCGGCCAGCTCCGCCGCGACAGCCGGCACGTCCGCGACCGCTGAGGGCGTGGCCACGAGCGCTGAGACATCGTCGACGGCCGCGAGGTCCACGGCGCCGTCAACCGTGGCGCTTCCGGTGACCTCTCCGGTGTCGGCGTCCAGGACGGCCACCTGTCCGTCCTGGAGCAGCGCGGCGACGTGGGACCCATCCTTGTAGCCCGCGAGGCCGATCACGGGACCCTCGAGCATGGCCACCGGCAGCGGGTCGATCGTCTGGGACTCCGGGGTCGCCGCGGGAAGGGCGTCCAGCGCGCTCGTGTCCAGAGCGAGGACCTCACCCGCGTCGGTGCCGACCAACAGGCGAGGGCCCACCTCGTCGAAGGCGACCGCGCTCGCCCCCGGCAGCGCCCAGCGAGCCACGACGGCCCGCGTCTGCAGGTCATAGGCGATGAGCTCCGAGCCCGTCACCACCCATGCGCGGTCGCCGGCTCGATCCGTACCACCGGCCAGGTCCTCGCGCCTTGGCTCGATCGCAGCCGCACGCACCGGGACGCCGAGGTCGCTGGTGGCCTCGACGTCCGCGCCCGCGAAGGCCACGATCCCGAGCGCCATTGAGTACTTGGCGAGATGCGGGTGGGTCCACTCATAGATGGAGTGGGAAATGCCGTAGCGCCAGTCCTGGAGGAACTCCGTGGCCGTACGGGCATGGTAGACCTCGTCGAAGTGCATCCTGGAGGGCTCCTCCAGGCGGTACGTGCGGAGGCCCATCGTTCCGACGACCAGCACGATCAGAATCCACAGGTCCAGCCGGTCCAGGCGGCCGCGACCCTCCGTCGCGAGGGATCGGGACCGATCGGGACGCCATGGCGTCTCGGCGACGCGCACCCTGAGCCAGGCGATGGGGCCGATCTCCGTCCAGGACGGCCGGTCATACCAGGCGGGGAGCAGGCGGCGGGCCGGTGCAGATCCGGGCCGGGCCGGGCCGGCAGCGGCCGATCGCACGCCCGTAACCGCCGCGACGGCCGGTGGCGCGGGCGCGGATACCTGACCGGCGGCTCCCCCGGCGTGAACCTGGTGGCCGTCGCCACCCTCCTCGATCCGCGCCGCGTCGAGCTCGATCGCGAGCGTCGACCGGGCCCGTGGCCGGAGCTGGAGCAGTCCCCATCCGAACGCCGCGGTGTGCAGCAGCGCCACCAGGGTCACGCCCGCCGAGGACCTGATGGCACCGCCGATCCCCAGCCAGTCCGACACCTGCGGGTTGTCGCCGTAGAGCGTGGTGAGGACCACGTACATGTTGAGGAACGTGGCGACGCCGGCAACGACGTAGGCGATCCTCCAGCGAAAGGAGACGGCGAACAGGATTCCCGCGAGGCCGAAGAACGGGAAGAGGTAGCGCTCATGGACGCGCGTTGGGGCGGCGAAGAACGCCACGGCGAGGACCGTGACGCCCACCAGGATCGTGAGCCGGTCCGGCCGGCGCGCCACCACCCACGCAACCAGCGCCGCCACGGTCAGCAGGATCGTGGCCCCCACCAGCGCGGCGGGAACGGGCCCGATGGCTCCCCATACCGTCGCATCGGGGACCGGCGAGTCGGGCATCCACAGGGCGCCACCTGCCGAGGCCACGCTCAGCCCGTCGACCGGGAACAGGGCCCACCAGTTGTAGGCGTTGACCGTCAGGTAGGGGTACCCGGCGGCGGTGCTGAAGACGAGTCGCAGCAGAGACGAGTCGAGATACGGCGCGCTGGCGGACACGCCGACCACGGACAACCCGAACGGAGCGGACATCGCCACCGCCGTCAGGAAGCCGGCGGCGGCCGTGGTCAGGATCCGGATCCATCCGGTCGTGCGGCGCTCCCAGCCCGTGCCAGCCGGTCGCGGCGCCGGCTCGTCGCCGAATCCTCCCCGTGGCCACAGGGCCCGGCGGATCACAACGACGGCGACGATGGGCACGAGGATCGCCAGCTGCGGCTTGACCAGTGCAGCGATCACGGCGAGGACGGCAGCCCGCTCGCCCCGGCCGCGCCACAACTCGCGCACACCCAGCAGCAGGAAGACCGTCCCGAAGCTGTCCACCTGGCCCCAGATCACCGAGTCGAACCAGCTGATGGGGTTGAGGATCACGACGGCGGCCGCGATCAGGGCGCGCCTGCGCGTCACGCCGAGGTCCAGCGCCATCGAGCACACGATGTACCCGAGCACCACGTCGGTGATGATTGCCGGGATCTTGATCAGGTCGCCGACACCGCCGACGAACTGGCCGACGACCCCGACCGGCCACAGGGCGTACAGGTAGCCGGGCGTGTAGTCCGCGAAGGACGCGTTCGCGTAGAAGCCCCATGGCCCGTGAGTGGCAAGTGTGTCGGCCCAGTACCGGAAGAGGCCAAGGTCCGCGCCGAACCCGGATCCGCGGAGTCCATCGATGCCGTATGCCAGAATCAAGCGGAAGACCACGCCGATCAGCATGATCAGCGCGATCTGCGGGCCGACGCCTCGCCGGGGGGCTTCGTCCGTCGTCGACTCCCGGGCGGGCGCACCCGAACCCAGAGCGGTCACGGGGAGCCTCCTAACGCAGCGTTGAAGGTGCCGCCGAGTATAGCCGAGGGCCCCGGAGGGTCCCCCCAGTCCCTCTCTGCCGCCAGGAACCCGACGAGCTGGCTCGTCGGGCTCCTGCTCGTGCTGTTCGCGCTCGCCGTGTACTGGGTCTCGAGCCTCGACCACTGGAACGTCTACAACCATTTCGTGTGGCAGGCGGACGCCTTTCTCAACGGTCGCGCCTGGTTCCCGTACCCGGTGCCCGGCGGGGGCGATCTTCCCCGGAACGACTACTTCCAGGACGTGTACCCGCTGGCCCGGCCGGATGGCCTGCCCGACGGGCGCGTGCTGCTCCCGTTCCCGCCGCTCCCAGCCATCGTGCTGATGCCGTTCGTGGCGATCTGGGGCCTCGCCACGGACCAGGAGGCGGTCGCGGTGGGGCTCGGGGCGCTCGGCGTCGGCCTGGCGTGGTGGATGCTCGGCGGCCTGCGCCTGCGGACCAGCGTCCGGGCACTGGTCACGTTCCTGTTCGCAACCGGCACCGTGTGGTGGTGGGCGGCATCCGTCGGCAGCACCTGGTACCTGGCCCACCTCGTGGCGGTCAACCTCGCCTTCCTCGCCGTGGGCGTGACCCTGCGCCACGACACGGGTGCCGCAGACGATCACGCGGGCGAGGATCCGGAAGAGGCGGGCGGGGCCGGCGATAAGGCGCCCGCCGGCGATGGGGTCGCGAACCGGGGGCCCTCCCGGCTGGCACAGCTGCGTGAGGCCGCCTGGCCACTCGACCGGTCCCAGGTCCTGGCGGGCTTCCTGCTCGGCCTTGCCGTGACCGCGAGGCTGCCGCTGATCTTCGCCGCGCCGTGGTTCGTGCTGGTGGGCGGCGGCGGCACGCCGTTGCGCCGACTCGTGTCCGCGGCGGCCGGCGGCATCCTGCCCGTGGCGGCGCTGCTCGGCTACACCTACCTGACGACGGGTGCCCTGCTCCACCCGGGCTACGCCTACCAGTACCAGCGCGAGGCCGCCGGCTACTCAGCCCTCGGCTACCACGCCGACTGGTCCGTGGAGGACCTCCGCTACATCCCGCAGAACGTGGGGATCATGCTGGCGGCGCTGCCCCGAGTCCTGCCGGACAGCCTGCCGGACAGCCTCGGCTTCCTGGATCCCGTCGTGCTGTGCACGGCGCCGGACGCCCAGCGCTCGCTGTTCGATGCCGCCTGTCCGCTCGCCATCCCTTCGGACATCGGCACCAGCATCCTCCTCAGCGCACCGGGCCTGCTGCTCGCACTGTTCGCGCTCCGGCGGCACGGGCGTTCCCGCCTGGGGCTCGCGACCGCGGCGGCCGTGCTGCTGGTCGCGACGTTCAACCTCGCGCACTTCTCACAGGGCTGGGTGCAGTGGGGCTACCGGTTCTCGCTCGACTTCGTGCCGTTCCTCCTGCCGATGGTCGCGCTGGGATCGGCCAGGCCGTCCGACGGCCGGCCTCGAATGATCGCCATCGCGCTGCTGGTGGCGGGCGGGCTGATCAACCTGTGGGGCGTCACCTGGGGTCATGTCCTTGCCTGGTAGCGCGCTCGCCGGCCGATGGCGGTCCCGCGACTGGTCCTGGGTGGCGGCACTGCTCACCGGGCTCGCCGTGCTCGGCATCTACCGAACGACGCTGTTGCCGGGGGTGTCGCTGTGGGACACCGCCGAGGCCCAGACCGTGCCGGCGCTGATGGGGACGATGCACCCCACCGGGTTCCCGGCCTTCGTCCTGCTGGGCTGGCTGGCATCGGCGATCCTGCAGCCCCTCGGCGACCCTGCGTTCCGGGCGAACCTGCTGTCTGCGATCCTCGCGGCGACCGCCGCCGGCACCGGGGTCCTCGTGCTGCGGCGCCTCGAGGTGCCACTCCTGGTGGCCGTCGCGGCCGCCATCGGCATCGCCCTGGCACCCGTCGCGTGGCACATCTCCGCCGCGGCCGACGTCCATGCGCTCCACCTGGCGCTCCTGGCGCTGGCGGTGCTGACCCTTCTGCGCTGGGCCGCGCTGGTTGCGGATCGCGGGGCGGCCCCGGGCGACGCCATTGCCGCCCGCCGGGCGGATCGGGGACTCGTGCTGGCCGCCGCCGTGTTCGGGGTCGCGCTGGCCAATCACGGCCTCACCATCCTGCTCATCCCCCCCGTCGGCCTCTACGTGCTGGCCGTGGATCCCGCGGCGCTGCGCCGGCCCCGGCTGGTCGCGACCGCGCTCGCCGCGTGCCTCTGCGTGGCGGCCGTGCTGTACCTCGAGCTGCCGCTTCGGGCGGGTCCGTTCCGCTCACCTATCGTGTACGGGCACCCCGAGACGTGGGGTGGGTTCTGGGAGGTCGTCCTCGCCAGCCAGTTCCAGGGCGGCCTCCTCGGCCTGCTCGCCGACCCAGCTGGAAAGGTCGTCGCCCTCGGCCGGCTCGCCGGGGACCAGCTGGGGGTGCTGGCCCTCCTGGTGCCGGCTGGGTTCCTCGCCACCGCGGTCCGGCTCCGGGCCTACGCGCTGCTGTCCGGCGTCGCCGTGCTCCTGACCTGCCTGTTCGCGATGTCCTACGACAACGCCGCGATCGACCGCTACTACCTGGGTCCGCTGTTCTTCGCCTGGACGTGGCTCGCCGTGCTGGCAGCGACGGGCATCGACCTGACGGTCAGCCGGCTGGCGCCCGGGTCGGCCCGGGGTCGTCGCGGCCGGATCGTGCGAGCTGTCACCGTCGCGGCCATCGCACTTGTCCTCCTCGTGCCCACGGGCGTCGCCCTCGGTCCGCGCTGGCGGGAGGCGGACCGCTCCGGCGATACCGCGATGGCTGGCTGGCTGGACGACGCGTTCGCCGCCTTCGAGCGCGATGCGGTCGTCCTGTCGTGGTGGTCGTACTCGACGCCGCTCTGGTACGGCCAGCTCATCGAGGGGCGCCGGCCGGACGTCCTCGTCCTCGACGATCGGACACTGCTCGATGAGGGTCTCGGTACGATCGAGGACGTCATCGAGGCCAACCTCGGACGTCGGCCCGTGTACGTCATCCGTGCGCAAGCTTCCGACGTGCAGGCTCTGGGCCTACGCTATGTGATCGAGCCCGTCGATCGCCTCGAGGGCATGTACCGCGTGACGGGCCGCCAGGAGAACCAGCAATGACCGCACCCGCAGCAGATCCCACGGACGCCGTGGCGCCCGCACGGGTGCCGCGCCTGTCGTACTTCTTCCCGGCCCACAACGAGGAGGCGAACCTCGAGGGGCTCGTCCAGGAGGCGCTCGAGACGCTGCCGTCCCTCGCCGAGACGTTCGAGATCATCGCCGTCAACGACGGCTCTCGTGACCGCACCCGCGAGATCGCGGATCGCCTCGCGGCCGAGCATCCCGACGTGGTGCGCGTCGTCCACCACGAGGTCAACCGGGGGTACGGCGGGGCGCTCCGCTCCGGGTTCGAGGCATCCCGCTACGAGTTGCTCGCGTTCACGGACGGCGACCGCCAGTTCCGGATCGCCGACATCGGCCGCCTCACGGAGCGGATGGACGCGACGGACCACCCGGATGTCGTGGTCGGCTACCGGATCAAGCGCGCAGATCCGATCATCCGCGTGGTCTACGCCCGCACCTACAAGCTGGCCAATCGCATCTTCTTCGGCCTCCGGGTCCGGGACGTGGACTGTGCCTGCAAGCTCTTTCGCCGCGAGGCACTCGACGGCGTGCGGGTCGAATCCGGGGGCGCGTTCTTCTCTGCGGAGCTGCTGATCAAGGTCACGGAGCAGGGGCGATCCGTCGCGGAGGTCGGCGTGCCCCACTACGCCCGCACCGCCGGGTCCCCGACGGGGGCGAAGCCCTCGGTGATCTGGCGGGCGGTGAAGGACTTCTGGCTGCTGCGCCTTCGCCTGTGGGCCAACGCAGATCGGGCCAGGCGCCGCGGGCGTCCGATCCTCGGCGCCTGACCGGCCAGGCAGCCGGAAGGCCGGCGGGCTGGCCCGGCGACGCGGCTGGCGTCTCAGCCGGCGGTGGTTCCTCCGCCGCCGGTCCGCGGATCACCGCCCTCGGCATCGAGGGAGTTCACGAACTCGCGGAAGATGTCTAGCTTCGTGGGATCGAGAGTCTCGCCGGTCGCCTCCAGCGAGCCCGCGGCGAGGCGGCTCCGCCGTGCATCGCGTGCCGCTCCTCGGGCCACCGCCCCCGCTTGGTCCGCGTCGTCGTCCTCGTCAGCGTCATCGTCGTCCGGGAGCGCGGCGGCCTGGTCCAGGACCGCGTTGGCGGCGTAGATCGGACACTCCAGCCGAACCGCGAGCGCGATCGCGTCGGACGGGCGGGCATCCACCTCGTGAGGGCCGTCCGGCGCCAGCAGCACCAGGCGGGCGTGGAACGTCTCGTCGGCGAGCGAGGCGATCACGACGCGCTCCACGCGGACCCCGAGGTCCCGCAGGGCCGTCACGAACAGGTCGTGCGTCAGTGGCCGCTCGGACGAGATCCCCTGGAGGCGCATCGCGATGGCCTGGGCCTCCCACGGTCCGATCCACACGGGCAGGACCCGGCCGACACTGACCTCCTTGAGCAGGAGGACGTGGCGGCCCGTCCGCATGTGCACGCGAACGCTCTCCACCACCATCTCGCTCACGGGGACGCGCTCGTCGGCCATGGCCCGATTATCCCACGGGCCGGGCACGGTGCAGCCGGAAGGGCAGCGCCATCAGCATGCCTGCCACGAAGCCTCCGATGTGAGCCCAGAAGGCGATGCCACCCCCGGCCTGCGCCTGGACTCCGAGCGACGCGAACCCGTCGATCAGCTGGAGCACGAACCAGAAGCCCAGCACCAGGACGGCCGGCACGGCAACCAGCTCATAGAAGAACACCAGGAAGACCAGTGACTGGATCCGGGCGCGTGGGTAGAGGACGACGTAGGCGCCCAGCACCGCGGAGATGGCCCCCGAGGCGCCGATCATCGGGATCTCGCTCGTCGGGTCGGTCAGGACGTGCAGCGAGGCGGCGGCGATCCCGCCCGCGACATAGAAGGCAGCGAATGCCGGGCGGCCAAGTCGGTCCTCGACGTTCAGCGCAAAGATCCACAGGAAGAGCAGGTTGCCCATGAGGTGCAGCCAGCTGCCGTGCAGGAACATGTAGGTGACCAGGCCGAGGACCGGGCCGGACACGAGATCGCCGCCCTGGAGCGCGGCGACCAGCTCGGCCGGTACGAGGCCGCGGCGCTCGACCAGCCGGTCGAGAGCCGCCTGACCGCCCTGCGTGAGCACGACCAGCTCCCACACGAAGACAAGGCCGCACAGAACCATGATCGCGGCCGTCACCACCGCGGTCCGGCTGGGGGGCGTGGCGTCGCGCAGCGGCAGCACCCTGTGGCCCCCCGCTCAGGCGGCGGCCGGACGCGTCACGGCTTGGGGGTCTTCTTGGGCTTGGGGGTCTTCGCGGGCTTGGGGGTCTTCGCGGGGCTGGCCGACGGTTCGGCGGCGGTGGGCGTGGGTGTCGCTGCGGGGCCCTCGGCGGCGACGAGCACCGCGCTGTGGAGGCCGGTGCTGGAGACCCACCACGCGGTCGAGGGAGCCTCCGCGTCCGCTCCGGGCAGCACGACCAGGTCCTGGAGGTCAGTCCAGCCGCGGTCGCCATCCGCCAGCACGTACTGTTCGACGTACTTGCCGTCCGCCTTGTTGAACGCCACGATCCGGTGGTTGGTCTGGTCGAAGGCGTACAGCAGGCCGTTGCGCTTGCTGGACTGGCCATCCGGCCGGTCTGGCGACGACAGGATGGTGTAGCTGGGATTCGGGCGGACCTGGGTGTCCTCGGGCGGCTGGGCGGTCCACCCCGCGGCCGGGATGGCGCGCGCGACCTGCCCGTTCTCGGCCACGAAGATGTCACCGTCCAGCAGGAGATCGGTGATCCCATCCACCGGCCGGTCGGTGGGCAGGCGGCCCGTCGGCTTGCCCAGGTAGCCCGAGCCGTCGCTGGACGGTGAGACGACCATGATGTTCTGTTCCGACGGGTCGACGATGTAGAGCTTGTACAGCGCCGCGTCGTAGTTGGCGACGAAGGTCGACATCACGCTGATGTCGTCACCCCACGAGGAGGAGTCCTCGACCCGGATCTTGACCAGCGTTCCCTTGCCCTTGGCGGGCAGGGGGCGCCAGCGCCACAGGTTGTTCTTGCTGTCGAGCACGAGGACATCCGGGCCTCCGCTCGCAAGGATGGTGGGGTCCGCGACCTTCGCCGCCAGCACCTTCTGGCCCGAAGCTGCGATCGGCGACGCGGTCTTCGCGGCGAGGTCGATGCGCCAGACGGTCTTGCTCGCGGTGTCCAGCACGTAGGGCGCACCGTCGTCCCCGCGCACCAGGCCGGCGAGCTGGACCGGGGTGTCGTCCGGGAACGTGAACACCGTGCTCGATCGGACGGGCACCACGCCGTACAGCCGGTCGAGGCCGTCGGCAACCGTCCCGCGCAGGAGCTGGACCTCCGCGGCTGGGTACCCGGCGGCGCCGGCGGCATCGAGCCTCTCGTAGGCGAGGGTCAGGAGCTCGAGGGCCTTCCGGGGATCGTCGGTGACGAGATCGAACCCGGGCCCGGACACGCTCGCCACGGCCTCCTCGGCCGCCTGGAACGCCTGCTGGGCGGCCGTCATGGACCGGATCGCCTCCGTGGGCCCCTTCTGGCCTCCGACGGCGTAGACGCCGAGCACGAGGGCCCCAGCGACCGCGATGAAGGCCAGCAGCGCCACCGCCGCCCGTCGCTGGGTCTCCATCCGCCGCGTGGCGGCCGTGACCTTGCGCTGGCCGGGCTTGCGTCGTGGCAGGAGGTCCTGGACGCGCCAGACGGCGCGCTGGAACTTGCTCCCGGCGGCATTCCGGGCCCTGGCAGCCCCGGCCCCCATCGCAGCCGCCGCGTCCGTCACGGAGTCCGCCAACGGGATCGGGGACCGGTCGGGGGCCCCGGCGAGCGGCTCGGCCGGGCGCACCGAGACCAGCGTGCGTGACTTGAACGTGGCGCCAACCTCCGCCGCCTCGAAGGCGAAGGCGCCGTCGCTGCCTTTGCCGTCGGCAGCCACGAAGCGCGCGTGGAGGTGCTCGATGGCCGACTGCGGATGGAGCGTGACCAGGGCGTCCTTGAGGGCGTCCGTCCCGATCCCGGCCACGACGTTCGAAGAGACCAGGCACAGCGAGTCCCCCACGGACAGCTCGCCGCGCCACACCTCGGGCTCGAGATCGGTGGCGGGCAGGCCGCGGTCGCCGTTGGGATCGGGCAGCGTGGACAGCCGGGCCTGGCGGATCAGGTAGGCCTCCGCCGGACCCACCGTGGCGACGTAGAGCTCGCGTCCGCGGACCACGGCGGCCGCCACGCCGATGGGCCCGCCGCCGTCGGCCTGGGCGCCGAGCCCATAGCGGTCCCGCTGGTGGGTCAGCCGCTTGTTGGCGACCCCGAGCACCTTGGTGAGGCACTGGCGGATGCCCGCCGACTCATCGTAGTAGTACTCGTTGCGGACGGTGTCCGCGACCATCCTGGTCGCCTCGCGCGCGCGGTTGCCGGCCACCCTGGAGGTGACGAGGAGGTACAGGTTGCCCTTGGTCCGCCCCACGGAACCGACAGACGGCTCCACCACCACGATCGTGTCGGGGGAATCGGGGAGCCTGTCCTGCTCCGTGACGGCGCCAAGCTTCAGCTGGAGACGGACGGCCAAGCGATGAGCCTCATTGCGAGAGCGACGCGACTGGGGCGGGGCGCGTGACGCACCCGCAGTCGGCAGCGGGAGCGAATTATACGCGGGGGGCCTGACGCCTCCCCAAATCGCGCGCCGTCTCGCCCCTGATCCTCAGGAACCTGGCGTGGGAGCCGCCGGGGGCGGCGGCGAAAGCCTCGAGCAGCTCGATCGCCCGCATCCGGAGCTCCGCGGCGACGATCGGCTCGTCGGCGGCGACGACGAGCGCGTCCGGCTCGAGCCCGACCAGCCTGCACGCACCGGCCGCCGGTGGCACACGCTCGGCGATGAGGGCGTCCCAGGTCGCGACGGCGCGGGCCAGCCGCAGCTCGCGCTCGAGGCCGAGGTGCCGCGCGGCCTCGGGCAGGAGGTCGCTGAGGCGGTCAGGGCGGCGGCGGCGGGAGGACGCCTCGGGATCCGTCGGTCGATCGCGGCCGCTCATGCGGGGCCTTCGCGCAGGAGGACGGACGTCCCGTCGTCGGCCGTGGTGACCGCCCACGTCGTTCCGACGGACCGCAGGCCCGGGTCCAGGTCGTCGAGGGTGGTCGTCGTGACGAAGGCCTGCGGCAGGGCCGCGATCCTCCGGACCAGGTGTGACCGGCGTTCCGGGTCGAGCTCCGAGAAGACGTCGTCCAGCAGCAGGAGCGGGGGACGCCCGTCGAGCGCGGTGAGCAGGTCCACCTCGGCCAGCTTGAAGGCCAGGATCGCCGTCCGCTGCTGACCCCGTGAGGCGAACGACGCCAGGGGCCTCCCCCCCATCTCGAACACGAGGTCGTCCCGGTGGGGCCCGATCAGCGTCGTGCCGTTCCAGACCTCCTTCTCGGCCGTCTCCGCCAGCCGCCGGGCAAGCGCGTCGCGGACCACTTCGCCCGGGTGCTGTGGGGCGTTCGTCACGTAGCCCAACGTCAGCCTGGCCCCCACGGCCTCCTCGGGCGCGATCTCGGCATGGGCGGCCGCCAACGGACCGCCGATCTCCACGAGCAGCCGCTGGCGTTCCTCGCGCACGGCAGTTCCCGCCTCCAGCAGGGCGCCGTCCCAGAACCGCAGCTCGCTCCGGCTCGCCTGCTCCTCCCGGATGAGCCGCAGGAGCCCGTTCCGCTGCTGGAGCGCGCGGCCGTACGCCGCCAGATCCCGGAGGTAGGCGGGTGACCGCTGGCCGGCCAGACCGTCGAGCGCCTCCCTGCGCAGGGAAGGGGAGCCGGCCACGAGCAGCATCTCCTCGGGCGCGAACACGACCGTCCGCAGGACGGCCGCGAGGGAGGCGGCACGGCGTGCGACGCCGTTCACCCGGATCCGCTTGCGGGCACCACCGGAGGCCGTGCGCACAAGCGCCACCTCGACCGCGTCGCCGTCGTCGGGGGTCGTCGTGGCGGACCCGACCCGTGCCTCGACGCGGGCCAGCTCACAGCCCCAGCGCACGAGCTCGCCATCCGCGCTGGTTCGGTGCGACCTGCCCCAGGCGAGCAGGACGATCGCCTCGAGGAGGCTCGTCTTGCCGGCCGCGTTCGGTCCCCACACCAGCTGGGGGCCCGGATCGAAGCTGACATCGAGCTCCGCGTAGCCGCGCAGGTCGCGGACGACGAGGCCCCGCAGGACGGGGGCGTCGGGCTCCGGCCGGGGGAGGGGGCTCGCGGGGTCCGTCAGGAGGTCGTCCGCACGGGCATCACGACGTGAACGTAGTCCGCATCGCCGACTGGCCGGAACACGCCCGGCGAGAGCGGCCCGTTGAGCTCGAGCGAGAACCGGTCCGCCCCGACGTTGCCCAGGACATCGGCCAGGTACCGGGCATTGAAGGCGATGGTCGTCGGGTCCCCCTCGACCGTCGCCTCGACGTCGCCCGAGTAGTCGCCCACCTCGGCCGTGGCCGTGACCGTCACGCCGGCGCCATCCCCGCCCACCTCGAGCTTGACGATGTTGGCCGACGAGCTGGCGATCAAGGCGGCCGGCCGGACGGCTCGCAGGAGCTCCTCGCGATCGAACTCCGCACGGCTCGCATGCTCTGCCGGCAGGACCTGCTGGTAGTTGGGAAACTGGCCGTCGATGAGACGCGAGATGAGGTCGATGCCGTCGAGGTGGAACAGCACCTGGTTGCGCGCCTGCGCCAGAACCAGCTCCACGGCATCGTCCGTGTCGGCCAGGATCCTGTGCAGCTCGGTGAGGGCGCGCGCAGGGATGACGACCGAGACGGCCTCGACCGGGTCGAGGATGTCGATCGTCCGAACCGCGATGCGGTAGTTGTCGGCAGCGGCCAGGGTGAGGCGGCTGCCCTCGAAACGGGCAAGGACACCGGTGAGGATCGGGCGCGCCTCGTCGCTGGCGGCGGCGAAGATCGTCTCCTCCAGCGCTTGCCTCAGGACCTTCTGGGTGATCCGGGTCGTGGGTCGCTCGCCCGCGGTCTGGATGGTGGGGTACTCATCGGCATCGATGCCCTTGACGTGCGTGGCGAAGCGGCCACATCGCAGGTGGAGCGTGTCGGTCCCCTGGAGCTCGAGGTCGACCTTCTCGGAGGCAGGGAGGCTGCCGACGAGGTCGGCCAGCAGGCGTGCGGGCACGGTCGTCGCGCCGTCGGTCTCGATCTTGCCGGGCACCCAGTAGGTGATCCCAATCTCGAGGTTGGTCGCGGTCAGCTTCAGGCCGGCGTCCTCTGTGCGGATAAGCACGTTGGCGAGCACCGGCAGGGTGCTGCGACTCGACACCGCCCGCGAGACCACGGACAGGCCGCGAGCCAGGTTCTCCTGCATGACCGAGAGTTTCACGTTGGGTTGTCTCCAGTGTTCGGGCGGGTAGCGGGTTCGCGGGTGGTCTCACCTGACAGGTGCGCGCGCAGGGCGCGGAGCGCGCGCGGGACAGGAAGTGAAATGAGGGTTCTATCTTCTCACTCCGTCATCACCGTCATATTGCCGTGGAAACGGTGGATTGGCACGCTTGGTTGTGCGGGGGAGCGCTGTGGGCGTGACGAACCCCGCCGTGGAGGGATGGGGATGACCCGGTGATGGGTTGGGGCCCTGGGTGTGCACGACCAGGCCATCGACCGGCAACCATCCACAGGGGGGCGCCAGACACCCGGATCACCCGCCGGGCGATCCCCGGTACGGGGCACAGTGGTCCACGCCAATCGGGGGTTGTCCACGCGTTTCCGGCGATCGATCCACAGACCCGTCGGACCAGTCGCCGCGCGCGAGCCACGCGGCGACACGGGCAGGGATGCGGAGGCAGGGGATCACGGGCGACAGGAAGCGCAGGGCGGTGCAAGCCGGCGGGCCGGGGGCGCAGCTGGTCAGTCGGAGTAGATCAGCTCGCGCACGGCTGCGACCTCGCGCCGCATCTCGTCGTTGACCTGGATCTCGCGGTTGATCTTGCCGCAGGCATGCAGGACCGTGGAGTGGTCCCTCCCGCCGAGCTCCGCCCCGATCCGCAGGAGCGAGACGTCGGTCTCCTCGCGCATCAGGTACATCGCGATCTGGCGCGGCACCACGATGCTCTTCTCGCGCTTCTGGCCCTGCAGGGCGTCCATGCCCACCCCGTAGTAGTCCGAGACCGCCTTGGCGATCCGCTCCGGCGTGACCTGCCGCTTCTTGGGGTTGTAGAGCACGTTGCTGAGGACCGCCTGGGCCAACTCGATCGAGATCGGCATCGCCCCCATGGACGCATAGGCCACGATGCGATTGAGGGCGCCCTCGAGCTCCCGGATGTTGGACACGACCTTGCGCGCGATGAACTCGATCACGTCGGATGTGATCGGGGTGCCCTGATCCTCCGCCTTGGCCCGCAGGATGGCGATTCGGGTCTCCAGGTCCGGCGCGGTGAGATCCGCGATCAGCCCCCACTCGAAGCGGCTGCGCAGGCGCTCCTCGAGGGTCAGGATCGCCTTCGGGGGCCGGTCCGACGACAGCACGATCTGCTTGCCGTCCTCGTGGATCGTGTTGAACGTGTGGAAGAACTCCTCCTGGGTCCGCTCCTTGTCCGCGATGAACTGGATGTCGTCGATCAGGAGCAGGTCGATCCGGCGGTAGCGGGCGCGGAACTCGTCGATCCTGCCCTGCTGGATGGAGGTGATGAACTCGTTGGTGAACTTCTCCGAGGTGGCGTAGGCCACGCGCTTGCGCGGAAACTTGGCGACCACGGCGTTGCCGATCGCGTGCATCAGGTGGGTCTTGCCCAGGCCAACTCCGCCGTACAGGAACAGGGGGTTGTACGCATGGCCCGGGCGTTCCGCCACGGACAGCGACGCGGCATGGGCGAGCCTGTTCGCGGACCCGACGATGAAGTTCGAGAAGGTGTACCGGGCGTTGAGGTTGGTCGCGCCACCGCCGGCACCCTCGGGCGCACCGACCCGGGTCGGCTCCACCCGGACCGGCTGGGCCGCGACCGTTGCGGCCTGCGCCTGGGCCTCGCCGACCCCGGCGACGAGGAACTCGACCTGGACGCTATAGCCCACGACCCGGGCGAGCGTCTGGGAGATCAGGGAGCGGTAGCGGGTGTCCAGCCAGTCCTTGGCGAACCCGTTGGGAACCGCGATTCGGAACCGCTGGTCGTCCACCTCCACGAGGTGGGTGTCACGAAGCCAGGTCTCGAAGTTGGCGGGCGACAAGGAGACCTGCAGCTCGCCGAGGGCCGCACGCCAGACCTGCTTCGCGTCCATTCGTTCGATCAGGTTCCTGTCTGACGGGGGCTGCGATGGGTAATGTGTGACCAGGGAGCAGGACGAGCACCTGCCGACCGATGGATCCCGGAGCGCCGTTCCCGTGGCGGCTACGGGTTCTACCGAGAAGGTTTCCCTCCTCGCCCGGCACCTCAGGCTCGGGAACAATACACCGGCCTCGCGAGGGGTCGCAAGGCGATTCCCGCATACTCCCATGGAGTATCGTGCGGAGCCACGCCGACCAGGGCCAGCCGGGCGCCTCTGACTACCGGCCGGCCCGCCAGGAGGCGCCCCGCGCGAGCGCATGACCCAGCGGCCGTCGCGTGGTTTGACACTCGTTCGGCGTGCGCCATATCATCCCCCCGACGAACACGCGCCGCCGCGCTTCAGGGCGCTCGGCGCGTTTGCGTGCCTCTTGGGGTCGGAGTTTCCGGGTCCCGGGGCCGGACGGAGAGGATCACGGACAGTCCCGATGGGCAAGCCGACATTCCAGCCCAAGAAGCGACATCGCGCCCGGGAGCACGGGTTCCGCGCCCGCATGAAGACAGCGGGTGGCCGGCGTGTGCTCGCGACGCGACGCGCGAGGGGCCGGAAGCGGCTCTCGGCCTGATCGACGGGCGCAGTCACAACCCGCTGCGCGTCGTCATGCTCTCCCGCCCGGGCGATTTCGCCAGGCTGGCGGCCGGAGGCGTCGCAAGGACGCACCCACTGCTGGTCGGACGCTTCGTCCGGACCGACCTTGACCAGACCCGGTTCGGGCTCGCGACCGGGAAGCGGCTCGGAGGAGCCGTTGTCCGGAACCGCGCCAGGCGCCGGGTCCGCGAGGTGCTCAGGGTGATGGCGCCCTCGTTCCAGCCAGGCTGGGACGTCCTCATCATCGCCCGGCCCGCGATCGTCGAAGCCGACCATGACGCACTGGTCGGGGCACTAGGCCGGGTCCTCCGTTCGGGAGGCGTGCTCGGAGGTCTGACGGAGTCGTGAGACGCGTCGGGATCGCGATCGGGGTCAGGCTCATCCGCCTGTACCGCATCGTGTTCGCCTGGCTGCCCTCGGACTGCCGCTTCGAACCAACGTGCTCGCGCTATACCGAGCAGGCGATCCAGAAATACGGGCTGCTGCGCGGGAGCTGGATGGGCGCTCGACGCATCGGCCGGTGTCATCCTTGGAACCCGGGCGGCTATGACCCGGTCCCCTAACGGATAGAAGAACCGCGTGACCCGCCTCCAGAATCTCCTCGTCCGGCTGGCGCCCCTCCTGCTCCTGGTCGCCGTCGCCATGGTCGTCGCGGCCTGCGTGCCGGGCACCGTCGGCCCCGGGGGGTCCGCTTCCGCCACGCCGATTCCCAGCCAGGCTCCGCTCGAGCCTGCCCAGCCCGGTGCGGACCCGGTCAGCTTGCTGGCCTGGCTGTTCACGCCGATCTTCCAGGCCCTGTTCATCACGCTGACGTTCTTCAATGAGCTGACGGGCAATATCGTCGTTGCGATCCTGCTGCTCACGGTCGTCCTCAAGGTCCTGACCACGCCGCTCACGCGCAAGCAGCTCGTCTCCTCGCGCCAGACCCAGCTGCTCCAGCCGGAGATCAAGGCGATCCAGGCGAAGTACAAGGGCGATCGCGTCAAGCAGCAGGCCGCCACCCAGGAGTACTACAAGCAGCGGGGCATCAGCCCGGCGGGTGGCTGCCTGCCGACGCTGTTGACGATGGGCCTGCTGATCCCGATGTACTCGGTCATCAGCCAGGGCCTCACCAACTACGACCCGAGCGCGATGTGGCACGTCTTCGGGGTCAACCTGTTCCCGGGGATCATCTGCCCGCCCGAGCCGATCTTCAACCCGACGACTGGCCACGTGGTCAACGCCTGCCTCGAACCCTTTGCCTTCGGCATCAACTGGGGAATCCCCGAGCCCGACACGACGGGGCTCAAGCTGTTCGGGTTCGGCATCAGCATCCTCGCCATCGTGTCGTCCCTGCTCCAGCTGGTCCAGTCGCGCATGGCCCTGCCGCCGCACGACCCCCGCACCGCGGACGACCAGAACGTCAAGATCCAGCGCCAGATGGCCTACTTCCTGCCGCTGATCTCGATCCTGTACGGCAGCATCATCCCGGCTGGGCTGTTCCTCTACTGGATCGCCTCCACGCTCATCCAGTCGGTCCAGCAGTACCTGTTCCTTGGCTGGGGCGGGATGTTCCCGTTGTTCGGCTGGCACCCGGCCTTCGCGCGCAACCACTCGCCTCGGTTCGTGACCAAGCCCCCGGAGCCCAAGCCAATCGTCGCATCCGAACCCACACGCGCCCCCAAGCCCACCAAAGCCCCCGACCGGGACCTCTCTGCCCAATCGACGATCCGGACCACCCGCAAGCGGAGTGGCCGACGAGGGAGACGACGCTGATATGAGCGAGTACCAGGATTTCACCGGCAAGTCTGTCGAGGAGGCCATCAAGTCCGCCTGCGACCAGTTTGGCGTCGGGCTGGCGGATCTCGACTTCGAGATCCTCACGCCCGGCAGCCGTGGCGTGCTGGGCATGGGTGCCGAGCCCGCCCGGATCGTCGCCGCGCCCCGCAGTGCGCTCGGCGGCTCCGCCCCCAAGCGTGAGGCAGCCGAATCCAAGCCCCTGCCCCCCCCGCCGGCCCGTGAGGATCGTGGCCCGCGTCGCGAGTACGGTGACCGTCCGTCCGGTGACCGTCCGTCCGGCGACCGCGGCCCGCGTCGCGAGTACGGCGATCGGGGTCCCCGTGAGGATCGTGGCCCGCGTCGCGAGTACGGTGACCGTCCGTCCGGCGACCGCGGCCCGCGCCGCGCCCCCGCAAACCGCCCTGTCGGCGACCAGGGGCCGCGTAGCGACAACCGCCCGGCGCCCGGCGGCTCCGAGCTCTCTGCTGCCGAGGTCGCTGCCGTGACCACCGCGCGCGGCTCACTCGCCATGGAGCGTGCAGAGCTCGAGGCGGCGGAGGCGACCCCCGAGGCGTTGGCCGCGGGTCGCGAGATCCTCGAGACCGTCATGCGCCACCTGGGCTTCGAGGGCGTCACGGTCGAGATCCGCGAGGGTGAGACGAGCCGCCTCAACGTGGTCGGTGACGGCCCGGATCGTGAGGCGCTGGGATCCCTGATCGGCCGCAAGGGCGAGCGCCTCTCGGCGCTGCAGCACCTGGTCAACCTGATGCTCTCGCGCCGTACCGGCCAGTGGACCCGTGTGCTGGTCGACGTCGAGGACTACCGGGGCAGGCGGGAGCGCCAGCTCGCCGACCTGGCGACCCGTGCGGCCGACCGCGTCGTCGAGACGGGCAAGATGCTCCAGCTGGAGCCGATGCCGGCCCTCGAGCGCCGCTGGATCCATCTCGCCCTGCGCAACAACGACGGAGTCTCGACGCAGTCGATCGGCGAGGAGCCGAACCGGCGCGTGGTCGTCCTGCCGCGCAACCCGTAGCGGACCGGGGAGTCACACAGGGGCCCAGGACGTCCGTTCGCGGGCCCCGATTGGACGACCCTGCTAGGATCCGCTCCCGTTCCAATCTCAGAGATCGCTCCGATGTCCACCGAATCCACCCCGGCGCCCACCGAAGCCGTTCCGGCGTCCCCTGAGCCCGTCGCGCCGCCTCCTTCGCACCGCGGCCGGGCACTCGGCGCCAGGTTCGCGATCGCGTTCGTTCTGGGTGCCCTGCTCGTCGTGGGAGTCGGCAGTGCCGGGCTCTACGCCTACGGCCAGCAGTACACCGGCAGGATCCTGCCGGGCGTGAGCACCGGTGGCGTGGACCTCTCGGGCATGACGCCCGAGGCGGCCACGGCCGCGATCGGTGGCGCCCACGGGACGCTCGGCGCCGGGACGATCACGCTGGCCGGCCCCGACCGCGAAGCCACGATCTCGTTCAGCGAGCTCGGCCGCGGACCCGACACCAATGCGATGCTCGCCGCCGCCATGGCGGCAGGGCGCCTGGGCCAGCCGGTCGCGGACCTCATCGGGGCACCGCAGACCGCGATCCGCGGTGCGACCGTTGCGCCGGCAGTCACCCACGACCCGGCGCTCCTCGCGGCGGCGGTCGCCGCGATCGCCAGGACGATCGATCGCGAGCCCGTCAATGCAACTCTGGCCGTGGCCGACGACGGCTCGTACAGCACCACCCCCTCCGTCGAGGGTCGGACCGTGGACCAGCAAGCGCTGCTGGCGGCCCTTGACGAGGCCCTCTCGCGCGTCGACGCCCCGGCCGACGGCCGCATCGACATCCCGTTCACCACGAGCGCGCCCGACACCGAGAGTGCCGACGTCGAGGCCGCGACCACCGCCGCCGTCCGCATGGGCCAGGACCTCGTGCTCACCCGAGGCGACGCGTCGTGGACGATCCCCGGCAAGAAGCTCCGGAAGTTGATCTCGTTCGCGCCGGCCGCCGGTGGCACCGTCGAGGTTGTGGTGGACGAGACCGGGATCGATCCGCTGGTCAAGCCGATCGCCAAGGATGTGAACCAGGCCGTGGCGAACGCCGGCCTCAAGCTGTCCGGGGGCAAGGTCGTCGCGGGCTCCGCGAGCCGGGAGGGCAGGAAGCTGGATGTGGAGGCGACCCGCGGCCTCGTCATGGGCGCCCTTGCGGCTCGCCAGGCCGGAACGCCCGACGGGCCGATCGAGCCCGCGGTCGCGATCACCGAGCCCGTCCTCACCACCGCGGAGGCCAAGGCGGTCGCCCCGAAGATGAAGGCGCTGCCCAAGGGCAGGTGGACCACGTGGTTCCACATCTATGTGAACAACGGCTTCGGCGCGAACATCTGGATCCCGGCCAGGCTGATCAACGGCTACGTCGTGGCGCCGGGCGAGACCTTCGACTTCTGGAAGGCCACCGGGCCGGTCACCCGCGAGCAGGGCTACAAGCAGGGCGGCGCCATCATCGACGGCAGGACCGCGCCCCAGGGGGCGCTCGCCGGCGGGATCTGCTCCTGTTCGACGACGCTGTTCAACGCGGCGCTCCGGGCCGGCTACAAGATGGGCGCCCGCCGCAACCACTACTACTACATCGACCGCTACCCGGTCGGCCTCGATGCGACGGTGTTCATCTCCGGAGGCGGCTCGAAGCAGACCATGAGCTGGACCAACGACACCAGGTACCCGGTGCTGATCCGCGGCATCAACACCCGCAAGGGCAGCATCGGCTATGTGACGTTCCAGCTGTACAGCGTGCCGGTCGGACGCAAGGTCGTGATCAGTGCCCCGACGATCAAGAACCGGCACACGGCCACGGACTCCGTCCAGTACACCTCGAGCCTCCGCCCCGGCCAGTCCGAGCGCGTCGAGTACCCGGTGAACGGGTTCGACGTGTGGCGGACTGTCACCGTGTACGAGAACGGCAAGAAGCTCCGGCAGAAGACGTACTACTCACACTACGCGACCATCACCGGCGTCGTGCTCAGGGGCAAGGGGACCGCGGCGCCCAAGCCGTCGCCCACACCCTGACGCCGGCACCGCCCAGGCGCCCGCGCCGACCGGCGGGGCGCTGCGTCAAGGGCTCGCCCGCCCTGTCGGAGAGTGCCCGACCGTGACCCTCGACCTGTTCCTGCGCGGCCTGGCGATCGGGTTCGCCATCGCGTTCGCCCTTGGCCCCATCGGCCTGATCGTGATCCGCCGCACCGTTGACCGGGGCTGGGCGTTCGGATTCGCATCCGGGCTTGGTGTCGCGACCGCCGACGCCGCGTACGCGGCCGTAGCCGCATTCGGGCTGACCGCGATCACGGAGCTGCTGGTGGGCGTCGACCAGCTGCTGGGCATCGTCGGCGGCGGAGTGCTGGTCGCGCTGGCGGCCAGCTCCCTGGGGGCGGCCCGTGCCACAGGTGCCGATGCGGCTGCTGGCGCCAATCCCGTGGAGGTCTCGGCCGCCCCCCGGGGCGGCAACCCGGGGGCATGGGCGTCGATGGTCGGCCTGACGCTGACCAACCCGGCCACGATCCTGAGCTTCGCGGCCCTGTTCGCGAGCATCGGCGCCGGCACCGGGGGACCCGCGGGGGCCGTGGCCGTGGTCTCCGGCGTGTTCCTGGGATCCGTCGCCTGGTGGGCGCTGCTCACTGGCCTGATTGTCGGCCTGCGAGCCCGCCTGACTCCGCGAGCGGTGCGCTGGCTGAACACAGGCTCGGCGGTGCTGATCGGGGCATTCGGCCTGGTGGCCATCGCGCTCGGGATTGCCGGCTGAGGCCCGTCCCGCGCCGCCGCCTCACGTACGATCGGTTCATGCCAGCATCGCGCCCGCTTCCCGCCGCCGCCGTCTTCGATTGGGACGGCACGCTCGTCGACACGATGGGCATGATCTACCGCGCCAACGTCGCCGCCCTGGGCCACTACGGCATCACGATGAGCCGGTCCTGGTTCCGCGAGCGGTATACGCCCGATTGGCGCCGGTCCTACGCTGAGCTCGGCATCCCCGAGGAGCTGTGGGACGAGATGGCCGACCGCTGGGCCGACGAGATGGGACGGATGCGGCCACGCGCCATGCCGTGGGCCCGGGCCGCGCTCCGCCGCCTGCGCAGCCATGGCGTGCGGGTGGGTCTCGTGACGGCGAGCACCCGGGGTGTCGTGGAGCCGAGCATCGCCCGCCTCAACCTGGGCGGCGTGTTCGAGACCGCCTGGTACTCGGACGACGTGACGCACTCCAAGCCGCATCCGGAGGCGTTGCTGCGCGCGCTGGACGAGCTCGGGGTGGCGCCGGCAGCCACCGTCTACGTGGGCGACACGCCCGTCGACCTGGAGATGGCGGCGACCGCCGGCGCGTCGTTCGCTGCCGTCGGGACCACCACCAGGGAGGCCGACTTCCTGGCGGCGGGCGTCGAGCGCGTCTGGCCAGGCGTGGCCTCATGGGCGGATGACCTCCTGGGCGCCGGCGAGGGACCCGGTGCGAGGGGCCGCCGCGACTCGCGATCCGGGCCGACCGGCACGGCCTGACGGGCGGGCCAGTCGATACCATCCGCGGGATGACGCGGTTCCTCGAGGCGCTCGACTCGATCACCGAGCGCGTGATGCTGCCCCTGACGCTCGGTGGCCTGATCATCGGCCTGATCGCCGTGGTCGCGGGCAACGACACGCTGGCCTGGTGGGCATGGACGGTCCCTGCCGTGCTCGTCGGCGTCTGGCTCACCATCTCCATCGTCCGGGATCTCCTGCACCACGAGGCCGGGGTCGATGTGATCGCCGTCCTCGCGATCGTGGGCGCCCTGCTCCTGGGCGAGTCCCTGGCGGCGGCGGTGATCGCCGTGATGCTGGCCACCGGCGACTGGCTGGAGCGCTATGCCGCTGGCCGGGCACATCGCGAGCTGTCGGCGCTGGTGTCGCGCGCGCCGCGCATCGTCCATCGTCACGAGGACGGCTCGATCGCCGACCGACCGATCGCACAGGTCGAGGTCGGTGACCGGATCCTGATCAAGCCCGGCGAGGTCGTTCCGGTGGATGGCACCGTGACCGGCGTCGCCGCCGTGCTGGACGAATCCGCGCTTACCGGCGAGGCCAGGCTGGCTACGCGCGAGCCCGGAGATCCGGTGAGCTCGGGCACCGTGAACGCCGGCGCACCGTTCGACCTGATCGCGGTCGCCACCGCGGAGCACAGCACCTATGCCGGGATCGTCCGCCTGGTGGAGGAGGCCCAGTCATCGAAGGCCCCCTTCGTGCGGCTGGCCGACCAGTATGCGCTGCTGTTCGTCCCGCTCGCCCTGGGCATGGCCGGGCTGGCCTGGATCCTTTCGGGAGATCCGGTCCGGGCGCTGTCCGTCCTCGTGGTGGCAACCCCATGCCCCCTGCTGCTCGCCGTCCCGATCGCCATCGTGGCCGGCATCAGCCGGTCCGCCCGGCGGGGGATCATCGTCAAGGGCGGCGGCGCGCTCGAGTCCCTGGCCAGGGCGAAGGTCCTCCTGTTCGACAAGACCGGCACGCTGACGGCGGGGCGCCCCCACCTCGCCGATGTCGTGACCGCGCCGGGCTGGTCCCCGGACGACGTGCTGGGCCTGGCCGCCTCCCTGGAGCAGCTGTCGCCGCACGTGCTGGCCGCGTCGATC
Source organism: uncultured Chloroflexia bacterium (assembly GCA_963713975.1). Lineage (GTDB taxonomy): Bacteria > Chloroflexota > Limnocylindria > Limnocylindrales > CSP1-4 > CAIXZV01. The sequence goes on along the minus strand of OY970218.1, from coordinate 1,063,834 downwards.
GTGGGCGGCGCCCGCGAGCGAGGCGTCGCGCTCGTCCTGCCGGACGGCGTCGTTGAGGTTCCCGGCTCCGGGGTCTCGGGTCGCGTTGGCGGACAAGCGGTCCTCGCGGGAACGGCCGACTACGCCAGCGGTGGTGCCGGGCTGCCCGGCTGGGCCCGCGATGTCCGGCGTCGCGTGAGCCTCGAGGGCGCAACGAGCGTGTTCGTGGCGGTGGACGGGGCGCTGGTCGGGGCGCTGGTGCTCGATGACCCCGTCCGACCCGAGACCCCGCGGGTGATCCGGTCCCTGCGGCGGGCCGGCGTGCGGCGCACGGTGATGGTGACCGGGGATCACTACGGCGTGGCGGACATGGTCGGCGCGGCGATCGGCGTGGACAGCGTGCTCGCGGAGCGCACGCCGGCCGACAAGGTGGATGCGGTCATGGGCGAGCGCGCCGACGCCAACGGCATCCTGGTGATGGTGGGTGACGGGATCAACGATGCGCCGGCGCTGGCGGCCGCGGACGTGGGGGTTGCGATGGGCGCCCGCGGCGCGACGGCAAGCTCCGAGGCCGCGGACGTCGTGATCACCGTGGACCGGCTGGACAGGCTGCCGGAGTCGATCCTGATCGCCCGCCGGTCGCGGCAGATCGCCATCCAGAGTGTCGTGGTCGGCATGGGCCTGTCCTTCGCGGCCATGCTGTTCGCGATGACGGGCGCGCTGCCGCCGGTCGCCGGCGCCCTGCTCCAGGAGGCGATCGACGTGATCGTGATCCTCAACGCGCTGCGGGCGCTGTCCGGGGGCCTCGAGAAGACCCCCAGGATCCCCGGCTGGACCGAGATCAGCATCCGGCTGCGCAGCGAGCACCGCGAGCTCGCCGCCCCGATCAGCCGGATCCGCGCACTCGCGGACGGGCTCGGCTCGATGCCGCCGGAGCAGGCGTTGATCGAGCTGCACCAGGTCCGCGCCTTCCTGACGGGCACACTGATCCCGCACGAGGAGAGCGAGGATCGCGAGATCTTCCCGTTGCTCGCGAGCGCGGTTGGCAACGACGATGTCACGGCTGCCCTTCACCGCACGCACACTGAGATCTTCCACCTGATCCGGCTCATGGACCGGCTGGTGGCCGAGATCCCGGAGTCGGGCCCGGGTCCTGAGGACCTGACCGATCTGCGTCGCGTCCTCTACGGTCTGGACGCGATCCTGAGGCTGCACATGGCCCAGGAGGAGGAGCTCTACGTGGCGCTCGGCGACGAGCACCCGGAGGCAGCGCCCGCCGCCGAGGCCGCCTGACGCGGACCCCTACGCCTCCGCGGCCGAGCGGATGGCGCAGGTCAGGCGATGGGTCAACAGCGCGTCCTCATAGTTGCTGAAGAGGCGGCTCGTGTCTCCGTGGCGGATCGCATCCAGGAACGCGCGGTCCTCGTCCCGGAAGGGGTCGTTGCCGGTGGGCACGTAGCGCGTCGCGGTGACGCCCCAGAGCCGGCTGCCGGTGAACCAGTCCGTGGCCGTGACGGCCTTCGTGCGGGCGTCCTCGTACAGGACGCCCTGCTGGCGGATCGTGATCGTCAGGTCATCCGAGAACAACCGGACCTCATGGGCGGACGTCCCGCCGAGGATGCAGGTCGCGGTGAAGGCGCCCACCGGGCCCGAGTCGTAGCGCACGATCGCCGTGCTCACGTCAGGGACCGTCATTCCCGGGTGCTCTGGGTGCTCGTGACGATCCGCCGTGGCCGCGACGACGCTCGCTTCGCCGTCACGCTCAAGGTCCTTGCGGACAGGGAGACAAGCGTACGCCCCGCCCCACGCGGCGTGGCCGCTCAGACCGGGCAGGCGGCCCCATTCGCGCGCAGCCGGAGCCGCCACACCGCCGTGGCCACGAGCAGCGCCAGCGACACGGCGCCGATGAGCGGCTGGATCGGCGCGTACACCGACATCGCCCCACTGGCGCCCAGGAGGACAAGCGCGATCTTGTTGCAGACCGGGCAGCCGATGGCGAGGAAGGCGCCAAACCCGGCCAGCCCGCCGAGCGTCGTGGACCGGCCGTCCGCGACCGCGAGGCGCTCAGGCGTCAGCGGCTGGGTGATCGCGATGGGCGACGTAGGAACGGGCGTCGTGTAGGTCGCCATTACCAGGCCCATCAGGGGCGCTGAGATCAGCCAGACACCGATGGCGAAGGGCTCCGGCGGGATCTGGCGGCCGAAGACGGGGTTCGGGATGATGGCCGTGATCAGGCCGAAGGCGATGCCCGACACGAGCATCCAGAGGACCGTCCAGAGCAGCAGGCGACGGTCGCGGAGCGCGAGGAGCGGGCAGGAGGCGGGCATCGGATCAGGACCCATCGCTCATGCCGGGACCACTGCTGGCTCCGGGGTCTCGGCCTCGGCGTGGGCGGGAGATCGCCCGGCGAGTCGGCGCTCCACGATCCCGTGGACGATGTCACAGGCCCCGATGATCGCGGGCTCCGCAAGGCGGTAGTGGACCGTGGTGCCAACACGAGTGCCCGAGACCAACCCGGCAACGCGCATGACGGCGAGGTGCTGGCTCGTGTTCGCTAGCGTCGAGCCGATGTCGTCCGCGAGCTCGCCGACTGCGCGCTCCCGGGACCGGAGCGCATCGAGCAGCATCAGGCGCTTGGGATCCGTGAGGACCTTGCACAGCTCAGCGTGGCGGCGGTACCGCTCGAGATCCGACGTGTGGGAAGCCATGGCCGCACGGTACACCGGAGTTGCGTAGTTGCGCAAGTGCGTGAACATCTAGGGCTTGGGAACCGTTGGCCCGACAGGGCCGTCGAGTGCGATGAGGCTGTCGAGCGGGCACGACGGACGCCACACCGGGAGGCTCGGATTCGTCTGGGTGGAGGCCGGGTGACGCGGCGCACGACGTGCCCGGTGCAGGATGGCCGGAGGAGGTCCGGAGAACAGGCGATGAGCGACCACGACCCGCGTGCGGACCTGCCCGTCCCGAACCGCCGCCCCTCGGTGACCGACGCTCGGCAGACGCCACCGCGGCCTATCATCGAGCCGACGGTCGTGTACGAGCCGCCGCCCCCCAGACGCGGTCACGGGGACCCCGCCATGCGCAAGGACCTGGGCCTGGTGGTGTTCGTGGTGGCGTCACTCGTGATCGGCCTGGTGACCTGGAATCTCGCCGGGGTCGTCACCAGCCGGGCGCTCGCTCCCTCACCAAGCCGGTCGGCCGGGGTGGCCGTCGCTCCGTCTGCCACACCGCGGGCGACCACCCCATCGCCGACCGCATCCCCACCCGGGGCTCCCCGCCCGGTTCCCAGCCCGACGCCGGCGCCCGTGCGCAAGCCGGTGACGGTGAAGATTGAGCCCAAGCCGGCCGTTGCCTTCGCCAGCGAGCAGCGGATCACGTGGTGTGCCGCTGCTGCGGTGCAGATCGCGCTCAACGTGAACGGGCCAAAGGTGGACACCACGCCTGTCCGGCAGGCCCGGATCCGCGAGCTGGAGGTCGCGGCCACGACCCGCAAGGACAGCCACAACGGCGGGGCCGGGCCGCAGGGCATGGTGGCGACGCTCAACCAGCTGGGCAAGGTGGACTACGAGCTGCGGATCTACGACACGAGGGCCGACGCGCTCCGTGGCGCGGCCAGGGCCATCACGACGACCGGGAACGCGGCCATCCTGCTGGCCTGGCGCGGCGCGCACGCCTGGGTCATGACCGGCTACAAGGCCGACGCAGATCCCACGGTCTTCAAGAACGCGAAGGTGTCCGGCGCCTACATCATCGACCCCTGGTACCCGCGCATCTCGCGGATCTGGGGCCCGTCCGACAAGCCGGGCGTCTACCAGGATGCCGCGGAGATGCGGCGCAACTACCTGCCGTGGAAGCGCCCCGAGGGCAAGTACCCCGGGCGCGACGGGAAGTTCCTGGCCATCGTCCCCGTGAGCTGACCCGGGTTCAGCGCTCCAGCTCCACGTCACCCAGGGCGACCAGGGCGTTCGACCCGGCATCGCGCACGACCATGGTGTAGCGGTCCGGCGGCAGGCTGCACTCGGGGGCAGCCGGATCGTTCGTCGTGACGCGGAACGTCCCGTCCGGCTGCCGGTAGGCCTCGAGCCGGGTCCGGCTGGTCGTGGTCCCGGTCCTGAGCAACCCCTCGGGACCACCGGATCGCCATTCGATCACCACATCCTCGTGCTCGGCCGGGATGGAGGCGGTCCAGACGCGCTCCGTGCCATCGCAGCGCCAGCGAGAGGGCTCGAAGCCGATTGGTCCGGGACCCCCGCTGCCACTGAACAGCACGGCGATCACGACGACCCCGATGACGATCCCGTTGAGGATCAGGGCCCGTCGCAGCGGGAAGCCGGCCGGCCGCTCCGCAGGCGTCTCCGGGCCGGCCACCACGTCCCGGTTCGTGGGGCGCCGGGTGGCGCAGCGGCCGCAGAAGGTGTCGGCGGCGTCCCGATCCGATCCGCATTGCGGGCAGCGCCAGGGTCCGGGTGTCGGAGATGGTGTCACGACGTCCATCATCGGCTGTCCACGCCCGTCGTGCCTCAGGCGTCCGGCTGCAGCACCGGGAGGGCGCGGGCCGGCGGAAGCCCGACCGCGGGCGCAAGCTCACCGGCAATCTCGCGGAACCGCTCGATCGCCTCGGGGCGCAGCCAGTAGTAGACGAAGGACGCACGCCGCTCGGAGCGCACCCACCCAGACGTGCGCAGCACCTTGAGATGGTGGCTGACCGTCGGCTGGGCAACCTCACAGCACGCCGTGAAGTCACACGCACAGACCCCGTCCCCGCCGGCGAGCTGGCGCAGGATCGCGAGGCGGGTGGGGTCCGCCGCACCCTGGAGCAGGAGCGCGTCTGGATCGAGGAGCCGCTTCATGACCGCCACGGTATTGACAAACATCGATATCGTCAAGTATCAATACCCATGCAACCAGCATGCCCGCACCACCAGCCGAAATCAGCCCCAATTACCGAGGAGCCCCCATGACCACCGAATCCATCCACGACGAGGTCCGGGCCCGCTACGCGGCCGCTGCCGTCCAGGCGAGCACCGGGGGCTGCTGCTCGTCGGAGCCGGAGACGATCGGCCAGGGCCTCTACACGGCATTGGAGCGCGCGGAGCTGCCCGACGCCGCCGTGCTCGCGTCGCTCGGCTGCGGCAACCCCATCGCGGTCGCGGAGCTCCACGAGGGCGAGCGCGTCCTCGACCTGGGGTCGGGCGGCGGCATCGACGTGCTCCTGTCCGCGAAGCGGGTGGGCCCGACCGGGCGTGTGCTCGGGCTCGACATGACCGACGAGATGCTCGCGCTCGCCCAGCGGAACGCGGCCGAGGCCGGTGCCACCAACGTCGAGTTCCTGCGCGGCCAGATCGAATCCATCCCGCTCCCCGCCGCATCGGTGGACGTGGTCATCAGCAACTGCGTGATCAACCTCGCCGCAGACAAGTCGGCCGTGTTCCGAGAGATCGCGCGGGTCCTGCGGCCGGGCGGTCGGATGGGCGTCACCGACATCGTGGCCGACGATGCCCTGTCCCCTGCCGAGCGCGCCGAGCGGGGGAGCTACACGGGCTGTATCGCCGGTGCCCTCTCGTTCTCGGAGTTTCGGGATGGCCTGGAGGCGGTGGGGCTCACGGACATCTCGCTGGTCCCGACGCACGAGGTGGTCGACGGCATGACAAGCGTCATCGTGAGGGCGTCCAAGGCCGCGGCCACTGTTGATCCGTCGCTCCCGGCTGCATCGGCATCGGCGCCGGGTGACCTGCCCCTGGCCCCTGTCGCGACCGGCTGCTGCGGGGGCGACGGCTGCTGCTGAGCCCGACCAGTTGACCTAGAGGCCGGGGACGCGGGGGATCCGGCCCAGCGCCACGAGGCGCGCGTACCGGCCCCATGCCTGCTTCATCCAGTGCCCGACGATGGGCAGCGGGACCACGAGGCTGTTCCTGCGGCCGCGGTAGACCATGGCCGCCCCGTCGCCCGTGTCCATCAGGCAGATGATCGACAGGTGGGACTGGTAGCCCTTTCGCTCGGGCCGGCCGGCATCGGCCGCCGCGATGTTGTAGGCCGCGTTGCGCGCCATCACCTCGGCCGTGTGGCCCTGCTTCGCACGCCAGTCGGGACCCTCGAGCGCGGCGACGTCGCCGACGGCGTAGACGTTCCCGGTGCCTTGCACGAGGCAGGTGTCGTCGATCCGGACGAAGCCGGCCTCATTCAGCGGCAGGTCCGATCGGCCGGCGACCGAGTGCCCGGTGGCTCCGGGGATGAACAGCACGAGATCGGCGTCCAGGCGCGACCCGTCGGCGAACTTCACGCCATCGGGGTCGAACGCGCTGATCGGGGTTCCGACACGCCTGTCGATGCCGAACCTGGTGAACATGCCGTCCATCAGCTTGAGGGCGCGCCGGCCCATGCGCTCGCCGGGCTCCGCCATCGGGGCGAAGAACGTGAGCGTGAACCGGTCACGAACCTTCCGGCGCTTGAGGTGCTGGTGGATGTTGAACAGGAGCTCGAAGGCAGGACCACCTCGAACCGCGGAGCGGTCCTTCGGGTTGCCGCCGAACCCGACGGCGATCGTCCCCTCGCCCCGCGCGATGAGCGCGTCGAGCCGATCCCTGATGTCGAGCCCCGTCTCGGGCCTGCCGCAGATCGAGAGCGTGTGCTCCGCTCCGGGGTGGTGCAGCTTCTCGGCGCCAGTGGCGACGACCAGATAGTCGTAGGTGTGCTCGCCGCCTGCGCAGCGGACGACGTTGTCCGCGGACCGGATCTCCTCGACGGCATCCACGACGAGCCGGAAACCCCGCTTCCGGGCGACGGCCGCGAGTGGCACTTGGGCCTGCTCGTAGGGCATCTCCCGCGTCGGGACCCAGATGGATGTCGGGAACAGGTACAGGAAGTCCCGATCCGAGATCAGCGTGACGTCGAAGCGCTCATGGCGCGCGAGGGCCGTGGCCGCCTGGACACCCCCGAACCCTCCGCCGATCACGAGTGCTCGCTTGCGGGTGGCCGGAGTCGCCGGCTGGGATGGGGTCGGTTGATCGGTCATAGGGAGATGCTATCTATAGTTGCGTACTTGCGCAACTAATGAAGACTATCGGGTTGCGGACCCTCACCTGATGCGGCGCCAGCCGGCCGGGATCAGCGTGCCGTCGATGGCGAGGCCCGGCGTGAACAGCACGCCGGGCGACGCGGCCCCCGCCATGTCGGTCACGTGGCGCACGTCGGCGTCGATCCCGGCGGGTCGTGTTTCGGACGAGCGGCGACCGCGGACGCTGCACATGGCACGCCGGCGAGGTCCGGGCGACCAAGTACGCAGTGCTCGTACGAGAGGAGGTGGGGGGAACAATCCTTGGACAGGCAGGCGTCACGCTGAAGGCCGACCAGCGGCTGCGGGTCACGATTCCCGTTGCCCCGTGAAGTCGCGAGAAGCCCTTGGGAGACGTGATGAAGCGGCTCGGTGCTCTCCTGGCTGGGCTACTTCAAATGACATCCGCGAGCGTCGGTCACATCCGCGCGACCGAAGAGCTCGAGCAGGGTGGGCAGGACGAGCCGTCGCGGCCCCGCGCCGACGCTCGGCTGCACTGTGTTGGTGGAGATGGGGGAGAGTCGAACTCCCCGTCCAGAACCCTTCGCCAGGACCCACTACGAGCGTGTCCGATGGTTTTCGTCAGCCGGTCGGACGCCCATCGGCAGGCTTCCGTCCGGCCCATCCACGTGTCCCTAGATCGGGCTTCGCTCCGGAGTACGCAGTCTCTTCCGGGCTGCACCTTCGCTGAGTGACACTTCCACGGCCCGCGAAGGGGAGGCCGCTTCCATGCTCACCTTACCGCCTAAGCGGCGAGGGCGAGAGCAGGCTGCTTGTTGGCAGTTACTTCGTTTTGCCGCCGGTTTAACGAGGCCTGACGGCACCTCGGCTCGCGTTCCCTGGCAGCCAAGCCCTGTCGAAACCACGCATCCCCACAGGACCGAACCACCGTTCGGGGAGCGAATGGTAGCACCGGGGCTGAAGAGGGTCGTGCGGCAGCTCCGGACCGGACGCAATGACCCGCCCCGCCCGCCGGTCCGGGCTATCCTCGGGCGACCCACTGATGGGCCCGATGACTGTTACGAGGTGGCCGTGGCGACGGACGCGGATTCCGCCGACCCGGCGGGCCAAGGGTCGGCCGCCGCTGTGCCCGGACGGGCCGATGCGCCCGGAGAGGCGGTTGCACCCGCGATCTGGCCCGGCAAGCCGTACCCGCTGGGTGCGACCTTCGACGGCTCCGGCACCAACTTCACGCTGTTCTCGGAGGTCGCGAACCGCGTAGAGCTGTGCCTGTTCGACACGGATGGCGTCGAGACCTGTCATGAGCTGCCGGAGATGACCGGTCACGTCTGGCACGGCTATGTGCCAAGCGTCACGCCCGGCCAGCGGTACGGGTTTCGCGTATATGGCCCGTGGGACCCTGCCAACGGACGCCGCTGCAACCCGGCCAAGCTGCTACTGGACCCGTACGCGAAGGCGATCGAGGGAGCGGTGGACTGGCACGACGCGGTCTTCCCCTACCAGTTCGAGGACCCGGATCGGGCCGACGACCGGGACAGCGCCCCGTTCGTCCCCAAAGCCGTGGTGATCAACCCGTACTTCGACTGGTCCGATGACCGCTCGCCGGACTGCGAGCTGTACCGGACCGTGATCTACGAGATGCACGTGCGCGGCTTCACCATGACCCACCCGGAGATCCCCGAGGCGATCCGCGGCACGTACGCAGGCTTGGCCCACCCGGCCGCGATCCGGCACCTGGTGGACCTCGGCGTCACGGCCGTGGAGCTGATGCCCGTGCACCAGTTCATCCACGATCGGCACCTGGTCGACAGCGGCCTCCGCAACTACTGGGGCTACAACTCGATCGGCTTCCTGGCCCCGCACAACGAGTACGCGAGCTCGGGTCAGGCCGGCGAGCAGGTCGGCGAGTTCAAGGCGATGGTCCGCGCGCTTCACCAGGCGGACATCGAGGTGATCCTCGACGTGGTCTACAACCACACCGCCGAGGGCAACCACCTCGGCCCGATGCTCGCCCTCAAGGGCATCGACAACGAGGCCTACTACCGCCTGATGCCCGGGGATCGCCGGCACTACATGGACTACACGGGCACCGGAAACTCCATCAACGTCCGCCACCCCCAGGTGCTCCAGCTGATCATGGACAGCCTGCGGTACTGGGTGCTCGAGATGCACGTCGACGGCTTCCGGTTCGACCTGGCCTCGACGCTCGCGAGAGAGCTGCACGCGGTCGACCGCCTGTCTGCCTTCTTCGACCTGATCCACCAGGACCCGGTCGTGAGCCAGGTCAAGCTCATCGCCGAGCCGTGGGACGTCGGCGAGGGCGGCTACCAGGTGGGGAACTTCCCCGTCCTGTGGTCCGAGTGGAACGGCCGCTATCGCGACACGGTGCGCGACTTCTGGCGGGGCGAGCCGGGCACGATGAGCGACTTCGCCTACCGCCTGACCGGCAGCTCGGACCTGTACGAGGGCACCGGGCGGCGGCCACACGCGAGCATCAACTTCGTCACGGCGCACGACGGCTTCCCCCTGGCCGACCTCGTGGCCTACAACGAGAAGCACAACGCCGCCAACGGGGAGGACGACCGCGACGGCGAGTCACACAATCGCTCCTGGAACTGCGGCGTCGAGGGGCCGACGGACGACCCGGAGATCCTCTCCCTGCGGCGGCGCCAGCAGCGCAACATGCTTGCGACGACGTTCCTCTCGCAGGGCGTCCCGATGCTTCTCGGGGGCGACGAGATGGGGCGCACCCAGCACGGAAACAACAACGCGTACTGCCAGGACAACCCCGTGTCGTGGTACGACTGGGCCGTCGTCGACGAGGACCTGCTTGCGTTCACGACCAAGCTGGCTGCCTTCCATCGCGACCACCCGGTGTTCCGCCGCCGGCGCTTCTTCCAGGGACGCCCGATCCACGCCCTCGACTCGATGGACATCGAGTGGTTCACGAACGACGGCGCCGTGATGGACGACGCGCACTGGGCCCAGGAGCACGTGAGCGACTTCGGGGTCCTGTTGTCCGGGGACGCAATCCCGACCCGCGACGAGCGTGGCGAACCGGTCCGCGACGACACGTTCTACCTGCTGTTCAATGCTCAATCCGGGGCCATCGCGGCGACGATCCCCACGGGACGGGGCGAGCGCTGGCAGACGGTCCTCGACACGGCCGCGGACCAGCCGTTCCCGGCCACTGGGCCGTCCTACGCCTCCGGCGAGGACGTGCCGCTCGCGGCGCGGTCGATCGTCGTGCTGCAGCGTCGAGTCGAGCCCGCCTGATCCGGCGCCCCTCGGGCTCGGTCGGCTCGCGAATCACCTCTGCATCCCTGCACTGATGTCGCAGCGTGGTGGTCCGCCGGCGCCACATACTCTCGGACCCGGGGCGAGCGCCGTCCCTTCCCCGCCTGGTGACCCATGTCCGACGATCCCGTTGCCCCCGTGGAGGTCCCCGCCCTCGATCGCCGCCTGCTCGAGGAGCTGGAGCCGGAGGCCGGACGGCTGCTGGACCGCCATCTCAAGGTGTCCCAGGAGTGGTTCCCGCACGACTTCATCCCGTATCGCCTGGGCCGGGACTTCGACAAGGAGCCATGGACCCCGGACCAGCCACGGCTGACGGGCGTCGCCCAGACGGCGTTCGAGGTCGGCCTGCTGACCGAGGACAACCTGCCCAGCTACCACCGGCTCATCCACGGGATGTTCGGCAAGGGTGACGGCGCGTGGCTCAACTGGGTGGGCCGCTGGACGGCCGAGGAGGGCCGCCACGCAATCGTGCTGCGGGACTACCTGGTGGTGACGCGCAACTTCGACCCCACGCTCCTCGAGCGCGGTCGCATGGCGCAGCTCCAGAAGGGCTACGACCACGACATGCCCGACACCCTCCACGGGCTCGCGTACGTGGCCTTCCAGGAGCTGGCGACCCGGATCTCGCACCGCAACACCGGGCGCTACTCCGAGGACCCGGTAGCGGACCGGATCATGGTCCGCATCGCCGCCGACGAGAACATGCACATGGTGTTCTACCGGGACATCCTCAAGGCGGCCATCGCGATCGAGCCCTCCGCGGCCGTACGGGCCATCGTGGACGAGATCCTCAAGTTCGAGATGCCGGGCGCCGGGATCCAGAACTTCCTGCGCAAGGCCGCGGACATCGCCAAGGCCGGCATCTACGACCTGCGGGTGCATCGCGACGAGGTGCTGCTGCCGATCCTCAAGTTCTGGGGCGTGTTCGAGCTCTCCGGCCTGGACGCGACCGCCGAGGATGCACGCCGCAGGCTCGCCGAGCACCTGGACAAACTGGACCTCGCCGCCAGGCGGTTCGAGGAGCGCCTGGCGCGCTCCGGCGTGCCGCGCATCGAACCGGCCGGGAGCTGAGGCACCAGGCAGGCTGCTAGGCGCGGATCTCCGGCACGGTCACTCGGCCGAGGAACAGGATCGCGCCCGTCTCCATGTCCCGCAGCGCGTAGATGAACGGGTGGTCCACGGTCATCTCGACGGGCGGCGCCGGCGCCGCGCCGGCGCGCATCATGACGGCCGTGGCCGCCGCGGCCTCGGTCCCCTTCTCGTCCACCTCGATGTTGGCCTGGTGGACCACGGCGCTGATGTACAGCCGTTCGGCCGTCGTCATGCCCGAGAAGTCGGCCGTGTCCGCGTGGAATGCCGTTGGCATGCCGAGGGCGGCGAGCACGTCGCCAAGGTCCAGCTGTGACTCCGCCCCGTACTTCGGCAGTCCCAGCATCACCTGCTGCTCGGTGAGCGCGCCGGTGATCTCGGAGAGCTTCGCGGCGTCGAGCGACCCCTCGAACCGGGCAAGATCCGCCGGCGCGATGACCAGCATCGACAGCTGCCGGCCCACGTACGGGAGGTCCACGGCCTGCCAGCCGTCGCCCGATGCGTAGGCGAAGTGGCCGCCGTTGCGCATCATCTCGACATCCGTCGTCGTTCCGTCCAGCAGCGTGAACGGCGCCGGGGCGGTGGCGCCCTCGTCGAAGGGCAGGTCCCAGGCTGCCTTGAGGTAGATGGCGTTGACGAGCGCGAGCCGCGTGGCCTGGTCGACGGTGCCGGCCGCGAGCAGCTCCGGGATCCGGTCCTCGGTCTGGTCCTTGACCCAGCCGTTGATGATGCCGCGCGCGCCCTCCGGGTCGCCGATGTAGTCCACGAGCCGCACTCCGGCCGCGAACCGCTCCGCGAGCGCCGCGAGATACGCGTCCTCGAGTGGGTAGCCCTGCTGGGCAAACGGGGCGTTGACGGAGCGGAGGACGACGTCCTGGCTCTCGTTCATCGCGTCCTTGAAGGTCGCGGTCCTCGCGTTGAGCGACTGGTCGAGGGCCGCGACCCAGGCGGCGTTCGCGTCGGCACCCAGACCGTGCATGACTGCGTCCATCTCGGCGGCGGTCGCACCCCTCGCTCCGGCCCGGGCCATGGCCAGCGCCAGCTGGATGCTCGCCGGGGAGACGACGAGGTTCGCCTCGGGATCCGCCGCGACGAGCTTCGCGTAGAGGTCGAGGCCGAATGCGTTGACCGCGTCGCCTGCCGCCTTGGCGTCGTCCCGCGTGGTGGCCAGGCGCGGGAGGGACACCGCGGCGAGGGTCGTGATGTCCGCTGCGGTCGAAGGCGATGTCGTCGCCGCCGTGCAGCCGGCGACGATGACAAGCGCCACAAGCGCCGCGATCGGTCGAAGCATCGGGTGGGTCTCCCCAGGGACAGCGTGGACGCCAGTCCCGTGACGCTGCCCGTGATCGGATGGTTGCATGGCGCGGTGGCAGCTACCATCCGCTGATGCGCCTGATCCCCTGGGAGGAGGAGCGCCTCCAGATCTTCGCCGCGGCAGAGCTCGCCCGCCGACGCCGGGCTGCCGGCGTGCCGCTCAACCACCCCGAGGCGATCGCGATCATGTGCGACGCGATGCTGGAGGCCGCGCGGGGCGGGGCGGGCTACGCGGAGGTCGAGGCGGCCGGGATTGCCGCCGTCGAGCCGGACCAGGTGATGGACGGCGTGCGCGAGCTCATCGGCGAGGTCCGGCTGGAGGTCCTGTTGGGTGACGGAACCCGGGTCATCGCGCTCCGGGACCCCCTCGGCCGGGGCACGCCGCCGGACCCGCTCGGTCCCGGTGCCCTCGTGATCGGTGACGACGTGGAGGTCGAGGTCAACGCCGGCCGCGAATCGATCACGCTCGCCGTCACGAGCACGTCGCGACGGCGGGTCCGGGTCTCCTCGCACTACCCGTTCCACCAGGTCAATCCGCGCCTGTCGTTCGACCGTGAAGCGGCGCGCGGCTCCCGCCTCGACCTGCCCGCGGGCGGCTACACGGGGTGGGAACCGGGCGAGACGAAGACCGTCCGACTCGTCCGCTACGCGGGCGGTGGCGGGAACGCGGGCGACGGAGGGTGACCCGGCTCTCCGCGGAGGAGTACCGCCTGCGCTACGGCGCCACCACCGGCGATCGCGTCCGGCTCGGCGACACCGACCTGTGGATCAGGGTCCGGGAGGATCGCACCGCCCGCGGCGACGAGCCGATCTGGGGCTATGCGAAGAACCTCCGCTCGAGGATGGCCCAGTGGGACCGGGCCAGCGGTCTCTCGGAGCTCGACATCGTGCTCACGGGCGCGCTGGTCGTCGATCCCGTGATCGGCGTGGTCAAGGCCGACATCGGCATCAAGGACGGCCGCATCGCCGGCATCGGGCGCGCGGGCAGCCCCGAGATCAGCGATGGCATCGACCTCGTGATCGGCCCCGGCACCAAGTCCTACATGGCGTATGGCTTGATCGCCACCCCGGGTGCCGTCGATTCACACGTCCACACCATCGACCCGGAGCTGCTCCCGCCGGCCCTGTCCGCCGGCGTGACCACGCTGATCACGGCCGGGTTCGAAGAGCCGCCGTTCGCGATGGAGCGGGTGCTGGCCGGCCTCGAGGGCTGGCCCGTCAACGTGGGGATGCAGGCGGGGGCCCGGGCCACCGAGGACGGGCACCTGGACGCGCTGGTGGAGACGGGCGCCATCGGCTTCAAGATCCACGAGGACAACGGGGCATACCCGGAGCTGATCGACTACGTCCTGCGCTACGCCGACGCGCGCGACCTCTCGGTCAGCCTGCACACGGACGGGCTTCACGAGTCGGCCGAGCTCGAGGACACGGTCGCGGCCATCGGCGGGCGCACGGTCCACGCCTACCACGTGGAAGGCTCCGGAGGCGGCCACGTGCCGGACCTGCTGGGCCTAGTGCGCGAGCCGTCGATCCTGTGCTCGTCCACGACGCCCACTCTGCCGTTCGGGGTCCACGCGGCGGCCGAGCACGTCCCGATGACGGTGCTCAACCACGGCCTGTCGTGGGATGTGCCTGGCGACATGGAGCTGGTGCTCGAGCGCGTCCTTGAGGCGCGCATGGCAGCCGAGGGTCCGCTCCACGAGCTGGGCGCCATCGGCATCATCAACTCCGACTCGCAGGGGATGGGGCGCATCGGCGAGACGGTCCGGCGCACGTTCCAGCTGGCGCACGTGATGAAGGCGTGGCGGCGGTCCGAGGCTTCGGCGGGTGTGCCGGACCTGCCGGACGACCCGGGTCTCCTCGACCCGGACGACCGCGACGACACCGCCCGGGTGCTGCGGTACCTGGCCAAGGTGACGATCGAGCCGGCGATCACGCACGGGGTGGCGGCGCACGTGGGCTCGCTGCAGCCGGGGCGCATCGCCGACATCGTCCTGTGGGCACCAGGCTTCTTCGGCGTCAAGCCCGAGTGGGTGTTCAAGGGCGGCTTCCCGGCCTGGGGACCGCTTGGCGAGGGCAACGCGTCGCTCGAGCGCGCCGAGCCGACCAGGTACCGGCCCGACTGGGGTGGGGTCCCGACGGCGGCGCCGCGCGTGGCCGTGACCTTCGTCTCGGGGTCCGTGGATCGTGTGGCGCTGGCGCGCCGGTTGGGGACGCGACGCAGTCTGGTCGCCGTGTCGGGGCAGAGATCGCTCACACGAGCATCACTGCTGCTCAACCGAGCAGTTACGCCAGTTGACATCGACCTCCGGACCGGTGCGGTGTCCCTCGGCGGACGATCGTTGGCCGTGGACCCGGTCGCCGAGGTCCCGCTCAGTCGCCGCTACCTGCTCCGGTAGCGCGAGGCGTCCTTCGCCGCAGCGGCGGCACGTCGTCCCGCCTACCAGATGTCCCCGACCGTGTAGCCCTCCGGGAACGGGTCCGTGGGGTCGACCACGTAGCTCGCGAAGCCGGTGATCCACGCCGTCCCGCTGATCGTGGGCACGACAGCCGTCCGCTCACCCACGCGCACCTCCTCGGTCAACCGGCCCGTGAACACCGTCCCGAGGATCCCCTCGTGACGGAAGTCCTCGCCCAGCCCCAGCTGTTCCCTGGCATGGAGGACGGCCATCTTGGCGCAGGTGCCGGTCCCGCACGGAGACCGGTCGATGACGCCGGTCCACGTCGACGGCTTCGACCAGTCGAGCGTCCCGGTGGACACCGTGGTCACGTTCCGCCAGGAGTTGCGCGGATCGTGGGGCGGACCGGACAGCTGACCGATGGTGATGCCCGCAAACCCTGGCTGGTCCGGGTGGACGACCGGCAGCTGCTCGGCGGCGGCGGCCTTGATCATCTCTGTCACGCGCGTGATGTCGCGCCCCTCGTCGGGCACCAGGCTGAACCCCAGCGCCACGGCGTCTGCGATGACGTAGAACATGCCGCCATAGGCGACGTCCACCACGACAGTGCCCAGCTGCGGGACCTCGACGGGCCTGTCGAGATGCGTCGCAAAGGCCGGCACGTTGCGGAAGGTCACTCCGGTGACCTTGCCGTCGGCACAGGTCGCGCGGATCCGTATCAGGCCCGCCGGTGCCTCGAGCACGATCTCGGTCACCGGCTCCGTCATCGGCAGCATACCGGTCTCGAGCAGCGCGGTGGCCACGCAGATCGTGTTGGTCCCGGACATGCCCGGGTACTCGACGTGCTCCATGATCACGTACCCGGCATCGGCATCGGGGTGGGTGGGTGGCAGGATCAGGTTCGCGCACAGGGCCGGGTAGCCGCGGGGCTCGCGGAGCATCAGGCGGCGCAGGCCGTCACCGTGCTGCTCCAGGTGGCGCGCCTTCTCGAGCATCGTCGCGCCGGGGACGTCCAGCACACCGCCGACGATGACCCGACCGGGTTCCCCTGCCGCGTGCAGGTCCACTGCCTGGAGCATTCGTGCGAGCCGCATCCCTGACCCTCGTGTCCCGCTAGCGTTTGCGCGCTTCGGCGACCTGGCGCGCCATGTCCCGCTTCGCATCGCGCTCCGCGATCTCGCGCCGCCGGTCCCAGGTCTGCTTGCCACGGGCGAGTCCCAGCTCCACCTTGGCCCGGCCCCGCGACAGGTAGATCCGGAGCGGGACGATCGTCAGGCCCTTGGCCTTGCTCTTGCCCAGCAGCTCGTCGATCTCGCGGCGGTGCAGCAGCAGTTTCCGGGCGCGCTTGGGCTCGTGGTTGAAGCGGACGTCTGCCGTGCCCCAGGGAGCGATATGGAGACCGATGATCCAGGCCTCGTTGCGCTCGATGCGCGCGTAGGCATCCGCGAGGCTCACCTTGTGGTCGCGGATGCTCTTGATCTCGGTGCCACGCAGCACGATGCCAGCCTCGAAGGTGTCCTCGATGCTGTAGTCGTGGTGTGCTCGTCGGTTCTGGGCGATCGTGTCGCCCATGGCGGAACTCCTCTCGAGGAAACGGCTGCCGGGAATGGCCGCAAGTGTCGCACGCGCGACCCCGTGGCCCGGACGCACGAACGCCGGCCCGTTGCCGGACCGGCGTTCATTTGCTACCGACCACCCGTCGGGATCGCAACTAGGCGGCGATCTCCAACGAGGTGGTGCAGCAACTACTACTGTCGATCACTGCACATCACCTCCTTTCGTTCGCAAGCGACCGTACCCGATCCTGCGGAGCCGCGCAAGCACCGAGTTGCCGAGGCCACCTCGGACGCAGGCGAGTTCGCGCTCAGGCCGTCGCGCGGGGGCCCGAGGCGCCGGTCGTCGCAGCGCCCAGCTTCTCGAGCGCGGCGTCCAGGACCGGGTCGTCGCCGGGCTTCGCCGGCTGGGCGTCCACGACGACGTCCGGGGTGATCCCCTTGCCGTGGATCCAGGTCTTGTCGGGCGTCAGCCACTTGGCGATCGTGAGCCGGAAGCCGCCGGTGTCGTCTTCGAGCTGGGTCCACTGCTGGACGGTGCCCTTGCCAAACGTCGTGGACCCGACCAGCACCGCACGCCCGCGGTCCTGGAGGGCACTGGCCACGATCTCCGACGCCGATGCCGTCCCGCCGTCGACGAGCACCGCCAGCCGAATCGCCGGGTCGGTGGCCGCACCACCAGGCGTCGCGACCGTCTGGACCAGGTTCCCGTCCGCGTCCTCCTGCCAGAAGATCGTGCCGTCGGCCAGGAACTGGCCCGCGATGTCGCGGGCCGCGGTCACGAACCCGCCCGGGTTGCCGCGCAGGTCCAGGATCAGCTTCGTCCGCCCGGCCTTGACGTTGCCGACGACCGCCTGGTCGAACTCCTCTGCACCGTGATCGGAGAAGCCGGACAGCCGGATGTAGCCAACCGTTCCGTCAGCGAGGTCCCGGGTCTCGACATCCGGCGTGACGATCACGTCCCGCACCACCTCGATCTGGATGGGCGTCGCGCCGTCGCGCTCGATCGTGAGCACCACCGGTACCCCCTTGGGGCCGCGGACCTTCATCCGGGCCTCGTCCAGGGGCTGGCCGTCCACGGTCACGCCGTCGATCGCCGTGATCGCGTCGCCCGGGCGCAGGCCGGCCTTGTCCGCGGGCGAGCCCTTGATCGGGGCCACGATGACCATCCGGCAGTCAGGGGACAGGTCCGTGCAGGATGACGTGGCGCCGGTGGCGTCCACGGTCCCGATGGTTGCCCCGATCCCCGTGAACTCCCCGGAGATCCCCTCCAGGCTGGCCTTGAACTCGTCGGACGTGAGATAGCGGGAATACGGATCGCCGAGGGCGTCGATCATGCCCTTGATCGCGCCCTCGATCACCGCCTTGCGGTCCACCTCGCCGCCGGCGTAGCGCTCGGTCACGGCCCGGTAGGTGTCCCAGAACGGCTGGAACGCCTCCGCCTCGCTCACCGGGGTGCCCGGCGTGAGCGCCGCCTGGCGGCCAAGGGTCAGGCCGGAGAAGAACAGGGCGCCGCCCGCCAGCACGGCGATGATGGCGCCGGCCACGATCGCGACGCCGGTGCGCCGGCCCGGACGTGATGGCGTGGGGGAGGCGCCTCCTTCGGCGAGAAGGGTCGGCACAGGAGCGGGCTCGGGCACGGGCTCGACCGGGGTCGTGTCGGCGGGCTCCCCGGCGGGTGTGGGATCGGGGGACATCGCGATGCTCTCGAGCGGGTTCGGCGCGCCGTCCGGCGCGGGTCGACAGGGTACCGCCGGATGCCGAAGGGTGCCCCGCGACCGACGGGTGCCCCAGACCTACCGGATCAGGTAGGTCCGCACCGACACGAACGACCCCAGCACGCCGAGCCCCAGCCCCGTCGCCAGCACGATCGTGGCCGTGTCGCGGGCCAGTGAGCCCAGGTGGAGTGGCAGCACGTTGAAGAAGCCCACCATCGCCTGTGACAGCGGATCGGCGGCGATCGCCAGGAGCGCCAGCGTGATGAGCGCACCGAGCAGCCCGACGAGCGCGCCCTCGAACACGAACGGCCAGCGGATGAAGGCGTCGGATGCCCCCACGAGCCGCATGATCTCGATCTCCTCCGCGCGCGCCACGACGGCCAGCCGGATCGTGTTGACGATGATGAACAGCACGATGACGCCGACGATCGCCACCATCGCCACCCCGGCCGTGCGGACGAAGCTGGTCACCGTCACGACGCGATCCACCAGGGCATCGATGTTGAGGACGTTCCGCACGAGCGGATCCTCGCGGAGGGCCGTGGCCACGACGTCCAGGTCCCTCGGACTGGTCAGCTTGACGTTGACGCTGGCGTACAGCGGGTTGGCCTCGAGGTACTTCGTGAGGTCCTCGCGGCCCTGTGCCTCCTGCGCCGCACGGAATCGGACCAGTGCCTCCTCACGCGTGATGTACTCCACGGACGAGGTCTCCGGCATCGCGCCGATCCTGGCGACGAGGTCGTCCACCTGGTTCTGGGTCGCCGTGGTCTCGATGTAGGCCACGACCTCCACCTTCTCCTCGACGAAGGAGAGGCTGGCCAGGAGCACGGTCTGGAGCATGAAGAAGCCGGAGAGCAGCAGCAGCATGAGGACCATCGTCAGCGTCGCCGCGAGGCTCATCAGCGCGTTGCGCCAGAACCCCTGCCAGGCACGCCGCATGGAGAAGAGGACGAAGGGGATCACGTCCCGCTAGTCCTCCCGGTGGTAGGTGGCGCCGAGCTCATCGCGGATGATCCGGCCGTCCTCGAGGGCGACGACGCGCTTGCGCATGGCCGTGACGACCTCGGCGTCGTGGCTGGCCATCAGGATCGTGACCCCGAGCTCGTTGATCCGCAGGAGGAGCTGGATGATCTCCCAGCTGATCACCGGGTCGAGGTTCCCGGTGGGCTCGTCCGCGATGATGATCCGCGGGTCGTGGACAAGCGCGCGCGCGATCGCGGTCCGCTGCTGCTCGCCACCCGAGAGCTGGGTGGGGATCTGGTCCGCCTGGTCCGTGAGGCCCACCAGCGCCAGGACGCGGTCCACGGCCGGCCGGATCTGGCGGCGTGGCGTGCCGGTCACCTCCAGAGCGAAGGCGACGTTCTCCCAGACCGACTTGCGCGGCAGGAGCTTGAAGTCCTGGAACACGATCCCGATCTTGCGCCGGATCCTGGGGACCTGACGGCGCTTGATCCGGGCGAGATCATAGCCATCGATCACCACGTCGCCGCGCGTCGCCAGCTCGTCGCGGATCAGGAGCTTCATGAGGGTGGACTTGCCGGCTCCCGACGGGCCGACCAGGAACACGAAGTCGCCCTCCGGGACCACCAGGTCCACGTCCTTGAGCGCCTCGCGGCCGTTGGGATAGCGCATGGTGACGTCGTGGAGCACGACGACGGCGTGCTCCTGCCGGGGTCGGTGCACGCGGCCGGTCAGGCGGTCGAGCAGGGACGGGGGCGGCGCTGGGGACGGGGACGGGCCTTGGACGGTCATGCGTTCGCTCGAGGGCGGATCGGGCTGACGACTCCGTCCGAGGGCACGGTCGAGGGAGCCACGTTCCCCCGAGGCTAGCACCGCCCCGTTGATCCTGCCGGTCAGATCAGGGCCAGGGAGATCGGCAGGTAGCGATCGAACGGGTGATCCGGGCGTGACCAGCAGATGAGGCCCGGGAACCCGTCGAAACGCAGGCCCGCGTCGAGCAATGCGCGGGTCATCCGATCGGCAGGGCCCGGGACCCACAGCGCCACGGTGCCGAGGGCCGGCGTCTCGCGGATCGCAACGCCGGCCAGCACCGGGTGCAGATCGGGGTCGACCGCGGCGATCGGGCCCATGCGCCCGCCCCCCGACCCGTACGCGTACCCGACGGCTCGTCCGCTGCCGCGATCCCGTACCAGGAACCCGGTGCGTCCGTCACGCCGCAGGTACTCGTGATCGACCCGATGCGCTGATCCCACCACCTCGCGATCCAGCTCGTCGACGACGTCGTCCTGCGGCTGCCAGCCGTCCCCGCTCCCGGGGGCCGGGCCATCGAGCCGCACGACCTCCAGGGACCGGGGAAGCTGCGGGAGCGCGGACCACCGCCTGACCTCGCCCAGCAGCCGCCAGACGGGGATCCTGGGCACCATCCCGCGCCTGGCGTAGAGCGCGTTGGAGATCGGCTGGACCGAATCCGCGGCCATGCCCCAGGTGTGGATGCCCGTGTCGAAGGCATCGTCGGGGCCGGGGACGGCAGGGCCTCCCGGATCCACGTCGCGTCCCGCCTGGGCGCGGTCCATCAACGCCCTGCCCACGCCGCGCGCCTGGAGGTCCGGCCGGACGAACAGCATGGCCAGGAACCAGAGGCCCTCGCGGACGGTTGCGGACGAGAAGCCGGCCACCTCGTTGTCCAGGGTGGCCACCCAGAAGCGGTCCGGGTCGGTTGCCATCGAGTGGGCCAGAATCCGGCGCAGGGGTGCGGTGTCCTCGGGCAGCGGCGGTTGCCCCAGCCGGACCAGGTAGTCCTCCGTCGCAAGGCGCCAGGTGCGGACGCAGCCGTCCAGGTCCGCTTCGCGGCCGGGCCGGTACGCCGGGCGATCGGCGACGGCCACGAGCCTACTCGTCGTCGGCGTCCGCGGACGGCGGCCGTCCGGTGGCAAGGCGCTCCAGCTCCGCCTGCATGAACGGGTCCAGGTCGCCGTCCAGGACGGCCCCGGTGTTCGAGGTCTCATGCCCGGACCGGAGGTCCTTCACCATCTGGTACGGGTGCAGGACGTAGGACCGGATCTGGTTGCCCCAGCCCGCCGTCACGTGCTCCCCGCGCAACTTGCGCAGCTCCTCCTCGCGCTTCTCCAGCTCCAGCTCGAGCAGCCGGGACTTGAGGACGCGGATCGCGATCTCGCGGTTCTGGGTGGCGGATCGCTCGTTCTGGCACGAGACCACGATGCCGGTCGGGACATGCGTCAGCCGGATGGCGGACTCGGTCTTCTGCACGTGCTGGCCGCCGGCGCCGGACGAGCGGAAGGTGTCCGTGCGGATCTCGTCCCAGTTGAGCTCGATGGCCACGTCCTCGTCCGCCTCGGGCATCACCTCGATCAGGGCGAACGTCGTCTGGCGCCGCTTCTGGCCGTCGTAGGGGCTGATCCGGACCAGGCGGTGCACGCCGCGCTCCGGGCGCAGCCATCCATAGGCGAAGCGGCCGGTCACGGTCACGGTCGCGCTCTTGATCCCCGCCTGCTCACCTTCCTGCGAGTCCACGATGTCGGTCTTGAAGCGGTGGCGCTCCGCCCAGCGCAGGTACATCCGCAGGAGCATCTCGGCCCAGTCCGTGGCCTCGGTGCCACCGGCGCCGGCGCTGATCGTCAGGACGGCGTTCTTCGCGTCGTAGTCGCCGGAGAACAGCAGCAGCGTGCGTTCCCGCTCGAACTCGGCACGCAGCGTGTCTGCCTCGCGCTCGACGTCCCGCTCGGTGTCCGGGTCGGGGCTGTCCGCGAGCAGGTCGACCAGCTCGACGAGGTCGTCGGCGCGCTTCTCCAGGGATCGCCAGAGCGTGATCTCATCGCGCAGGCCCTCGGCCTCCCGGACGACCTTCTGGGCGGCTCGCTGGTCGTCCCAGAAGCCGGGCTCGATGGCGCGGGCGTCAAGCTCCGCGACGCGGATGTCCTTGGCGGCTAGGTCAAAGACGCCCCGAGGTCGACCGGATCCGCTCGGCCAGGTCGCGGATGGACGCGGCGTCCATCAGGCGCGAACCCGGAGGTCCTGGAGCAGGATCGGACGGAGCTCGATCAGCCGTAGGGCGGTCTTGCTCCGGGCGACGACGGGGTTCACACAGGGGCAGTAGGAGTTGTGGGTGCAGACGCCGCAGTTGCCGTCACAGTCGAGTGCCGCGGCATAACTGCATGACCGGCAGTCCCGTTCGCAAGCGATCAGATCCACGAACTGGGCTTCCTCGGCCTGCTTCACAGTCCCTCTCTCCTCGTCTTCCGCTGTCGAAGGAGGTGACGGTTCGGGACGGGGCGCCGAGAGCATTCGGGGCGACTCATGGGCGACGGCGCCGGTCCCTGGGGGCGGAAGACTGGTTCCGAGTATCAGGGGCCGATTCGACGCATTCCAAGAGGGCAGACTGGGTTTCGGGCGTCTTTTTCGGGGACTTCGTCCAGATTCGGCCCATCCTGGGCCGAAGTTCCGTGATCGTTCACGGAAACGGTGCCGGATCGGGCACGGACATGGCCGATATCGGGAGGCCCCATGGGGTCCGCGGATGTGGCCCCAACCGAGGATGACGGGCGTCAGCCGCCGGCCTGCTCCACCTGTGGGCTGTCGCCGGTGAGGAGATAGACGGCCAGGGCACCGAGCTCGTGGATCGTGGCCTGGGCGCGGCGCAGCAGGTCGTGCTGGACCGGCGAGGTTGGCGTCGGCGAACCATACGCATCGATGCCCAGGTCATCGGCTATCCACAGGACGCGCAGCATGTGGGTCGGGTCGGACACGAAGATCGCGTTGTCCATGCCTCGAGCGCGGAGCTCGTCCGCCACTGCGGCCAGCGACGTCAGCGTGTTGTGGGCCTGATCCTCACCGAAGATCGCCTCCGCGGGCACCCCGTGCTCGATCGCGTACCTGCGGGCAACCGCCGCCTCGGTCGTGCGGTCGCCGGGCAACTTGCCACCGGTGACCACGAACGCCTTGGCCAGGCCGGCGTGCCACAGGTTCACGGCGTGGTCCAGCCGAGCCTCGAAGACCGGAGACGGCCGGCCGTCGTACTGGGCGGCCCCCAGCACCACGATCGCATCGGCGGGTCGCTGTTCGTCACGGTCGCCCTGCTGCCAGACGAGGATGGTCGCGACGCAGGCCGCGACGGCGACCACCAGGCCCCCGAGCAGGATGACGCGCACCAGGAGTCGGACGCCGCGGGTCAGGCCCCGTGACACTTCTTGTACTTCTGGCCGGATTCGCACCAGCACGGCTCGTTGCGTCCGATCCGGGCCCCCGAGGGCGTGAACCCGGTGCGCACCTGACCGGTGACCGTGGCGTCCCCGGGCATCTCGCGTGCGGTGCGCATCGGATCCGCGGGCAAGCCGCTGACGGCCGAGGAGTCCGGAACCTGCCCGCCCTGTCGGGCGGCCGGCTGGCGGAGGGCCGCCTGACCGCCGGTCAGGGGAGCGCGGGGCACCTGGCTCGCCGCCTGGGTGCCGTTCGATCCGTTCCCGTCCGCAGCGCCCCCGCCTGCGGGTCGTGCGGGCATGCCCGGCCCGGGCAGGGGCACGGTCTCCGGCTCACGCTTGACCGTGACCCTGAAGATCGTCGTGGCCACCTGGCGCCGGATCAGATCCCGCAGCTCCTGATAGAGGCGGTAGGCCTCCTTGCGGAACTCGTTGAGCGGATCCTGCTGCGCATACCCACGCAGGCCGATGCCCCGGCGCATGTCGTCCACCTCGGTGAGGTGCTCCACCCACAGACTGTCGATCGTGCGCAGGAGCACGAACCGCTCCACCTGTGACCAGACCTCCTCGCCATGCTCCTGCACCCGCGCCTCGAGGGTGGCCTCCGCCAGCTCGATGAGGTGCTCGGCGAGCGTCTCCCGGGAGGCCGCGGCCTCGTCGAGGGCCTCTTCCGTCGTCTCCGGACCATCGATGCCCATCGCGCGCAGGGCGGCGGACAGGCCCTCCAGGTTCCAGTCGATTGGAGACTGCCCGCCGACGAACGTGTCCACCAGCGACTCGATCTCCTGGTCGAGGAAGTCGCGGACCGTGTCGGTGAGGTCCTCGTTGCGGAGCACCTTGTCCCGCTCGGCGTAGATGGTCTCGCGCTGCTTGTTGATGACGTCGTCAAACTCGACCACGCGCTTTCGGATGTCGAAGTTGAAGCCCTCGACGCGGGTCTGTGCACTCTCGATGGTCTTGGCCACGAGCCGGGACTCGATCGCCACGTCGTCCTCGAGGCCCATGCGCTCCATGAGGCTGGCCACCCGCTCGGACGCGAACCGCTTCATGAGATCGTCGTCGAGCGAGAGATAGAACCGTGACGAGCCCGGGTCGCCCTGGCGGGCCGCACGACCGCGCAGCTGGTTGTCGATGCGGCGGCTGTCGTGGCGCTCCGTGCCGATGATGTGGAGGCCTCCGGCTTCGACCACCTTCTCGTGGTCCAGGTCCGTGACCCACTTCGCCTGCTCGAGGGCGTCGTCGTGCGTGGCCTGGTCCACCTCGGCCGGGTTGAGGCCCTGCTTGTGGAGGATCTCGGACGCGAGGCCCGCCGGGTCGCCGCCGAGCTTGATGTCGGTGCCGCGGCCGGCCATGTTGGTGGCGATCGTCACCGCCCCGCTGCGGCCCGCCTGCGCGACGACGCCCGCCTCTCGTTCGTGGAACTTGGCGTTGAGGGTCTCATGCTTGATGCCACGCCGCTTGAGCAGGGTGGACAGGACCTCGGACTTCTCGACCGAAACGGTGCCCACGAGGATCGGGCGCCCGGCGTTCGTCAGCTCCTCGATCTCGTCGATCACGGCGTTGAACTTGCTGGACTCGTTCTTGAACACGAGGTCCGGGTAGTCGTCACGGATCATCGGGCGGTGGGTGGGAACGGCCACAACCTCGAGGCCGTAGATCTTGTGGAACTCCTCGGCCTCGGTCATCGCCGTGCCGGTCATGCCCGCCAGCTTGTCGTACAGGCGGAAGTAGTTCTGGAAGGTGATCGTGGCCAGGGTCTGGGACTCGCGCTGGACGCGCAGCCCCTCCTTCGCCTCGACGGCCTGGTGGAGGCCCTCGCTCCAGCGGCGGCCGGGCATCTTGCGGCCCGTGAACTCGTCCACGATGACGATCTCGCCGTCATCGACGATGTAGTCCCGGTCGCGCCTGTAGAGCGCGTGGGCCTTGAGGGCCGAGTCGAAGTGGCGGGCGAGTCGTGGGTCGGCGTCGTACAGGTTGTCGATGCCGAGCAGCTTCTCGATCTTCTCGACGCCCTCCTCGGTGGGGCTGACCGCCTTGTCCTTGAGGTCGACGAAGTAGTCGCCACCCTCCTCCGCGCCCTCGTCGCGGCCCTTGAGGCGCGGAACCAGGCGGGCGAAGGTGAAGTACAGGTCCGCCGACTCCTCCGCCTGGCCCGAGATGATCAGCGGGGTCCGCGCCTCGTCGATCAGGATGTTGTCCACCTCGTCGACGATCGCGAACGACCGCTCGCGCTGCACCCGTCCCTCGAGATCGTCGACCATGTTGTCGCGGAGATAGTCGAACCCGAACTCGTTGTTGGTGCCGTAGGTGATGTCGGCCGCGTAGGCCTCCTTGCGGGTGACCGGCTTGAGGTTCATCAGCCGCTCGTCCGTGGTCGGGTAGCCGGGCTCGAACAGGTACGACGTGTCGTGGGTGATGACGCCCACGGACAGGCCGAGGAAGCGGAACGCCGGGCCCATCCACTGGGCATCGCGCCGGGCCAGGTAATCGTTCACGGTGACCACGTGCGAGCCGCGGCCCGTCAGTCCGTTGAGGACGGCGGCGAGGGTCGGGATGAACGTCTTGCCCTCGCCGGTCCGCATCTCGGCGATCCGGCCCTGGTGGAGGACGACGGCGCCCATCAGCTGGACGTCGTACTGGCGCATGCTCATCGTCCGCTTCATCGCCTCGCGACCGGCGGCGAAGACCTCGGGGATCACCTCGTCCAGGGCGCGCCCGAGACGCTCGTTCTCCCGCTTGCGCCGGGCCTTGGCCTGGTCGCTCCGGCGCTCCAGGTCGGGGCTGTGGAGCTCATCCTCGGACGGCTCCTCTGGCGTGGCGGCCTCGAGGATGTCGGCCCGGATTAGGTCGATCCGTTCCCGGATCTCCTCGTCGGACAGGCCCTCGTACTCGGGCTCGAGCTCGTTCGTGCGATCGATGAGCGGCTGGACCTTGCCCAGCTCCCGATCGTTGCTGTCGAAGAATCGTGAGAGAAAGCGCATGGCCGGCTGAGTATAGGGTGGAGGGCCGGTGAGCCCGGTTATCGCGACAGCCGAGGCTCGGGTGCTCGCGGCCGCATCGGTCTGCCGCGGCTACTTCTCTTGCACGCCATCGACCACGACGTCCAGGCCTCCGGGGATCGGGCCGCCGTCGGCCGGCATGATCATGGGAGGCTGCGCCTCGACCACGACCTCCATGCCGCCCTTCGCCCAGCCGCCGTTCCAGCCCGCGTTGACCATCGTCCCGTTGGGAAACAGGGCGGCTGTCATCGCGGCCAGGAGGAAGACGATGGCGGTACCCCCGCCGAGGACGCCGGTGCAGATCAGGATCCGCTGCATGGTGCCCTCCGGACGCCTGGGATCGTGTTCTGGTTCCCGCGCCTCAGAGGGTCCAGAGGCCGGTGCCGTAGCCCGCGACGATGATCCCGAAGGTGATCAGGCCGAGGACGCCCCAGAACGCCACCGACCGGGCGGTCGACGTGGGGTTCATCTCGGGGTTCGAGAGCTCCGGCAGACGGCCGCCCCTGAGCGCCGCGCCCCAGCGGGGGCTGCGCAGCGTGGACCGGTAGCCCTCCTCGGTCGTGGGCCGGACCTCGAGGCCCCCCTTGCCGTCCGGGCTGTGCAGCTGCAGGCTCATGCGTCTCCGAGAGGTGGCGGGTCAGACGCCCGCCGGTGGGGTCAGGATGATGGTACGCCGTCACCGTCCGTCGGGGCGATCGCCACGCCCACCCCGTCCTCCCACAGGAGCATCTCCTGGGTGAACGACAGCTCGGACGAGAACAGGGCGCCCACGGACTCGCCGCGGTGGATCCGCTTGATGGCCTCGCCGATGAGCGGCGCCACGGACAGGACCCTCAGCTGGGGGATGTGCTTGTCGGCCGGGAGCGGGATCGTGTCCGTGATCACCACCTCCGCCAGGCTGGAGTTCGCGATCCGGTCGATCGCCGGGTCCGACAGCACGCCGTGGGTGGCGCAGGCGTAGATCTCGTGCACGCCCTCCTTCTCGAGCGCGCGGGTGATCTCGATGAGCGTGCCGGCCGTGTCGATCTCGTCGTCCACGATGATCACGCGCCGGCCGCGGACCTCGCCGATGACGTTGACGACCTCCGCCCGGTCGAGGTTGCCGTGGCGGCGCTTCTCGACGATGGCCAGGGGTGCATCCAGCAGCTCCGCGAACGCCCGGGCGCGCTTGGCGAAGCCGAGATCGGTGACGACCACGCAGTCCTGGAGGTCGCGGTCCAGGAAGTAGCGGCTGAGCATGTGGACCGCCGTGAGCTCGTCCACGGGGATGTTGAAGAAGCCCTGGATCTGGCCCTGGTGGAGATCCATGGTCAGCATCCGGTCCGCGCCGGCCACCGAGATCATGTCGGCGATGAGCCGGGCGGTGATCGGGACGCGCGGCTGGTCCTTCTTGTCGGAGCGGCCGTAGGCGTAGTACGGCACGACGGCGGTGATCCGCCCGGCAGACGCCCGCTTGAAGGCGTCGATCATGATCAGCAGCTCCATGATCGACTGGTTCACGGGCCGCGACGTGGGCTGGACCAGGAAGATGTCCTTCTCGCGCACGTTGTCCAGGATGCGGACGAAGATGTTCTCGTTCGCGAACCTGAACACCTCGGCGCGGCCGGGCTCGCTGGCGAGCCAATGCGCGATCTTCCGGGCCAGCTCCGGGTTGGCGTTCCCGTGGTAGATCTCGTACTGGTCCGCGTACACGTCGGCCTCCCGTGCGCCGAAGGCGGTCATCACGAGCCTGCTGGTCCGGTTCCCGCGCCCGCCGGTGCGCCGCCGTCGGGCTGGGGGTCGTCATTGTCGCCGATGGCCCCACGCTCCGCCAGCCCCGACCGGAAGGCGGCGATGGCGGCGACCGTGTCGCCCTCGCCCAGCCGCATCACGATCACGCCGCGGGCCGCGGCGGAATAGCGATTGATCGAGTTGGTGTCGGTGCGGATCACCTGGCCGTTGGACGAGATCAGCAGCAGCTCCTCGTCCTCGGTGGTCACCTGCTGGACCGCGGCGACGAGGCCGGTCTTCCGGCCCTCGAGCGCGATCAGGCGCACGCCTTGACCGCCCCGATGCTTGCGCCGGAACTCCGTGAGCGCCACGCGCTTCCCGTACCCGGTCTCGGACAGGACCAGCAGCTCGGCGTCGGGTTCCACGACGGTCATTGAGACCACCGCGTCCCCCAGGCGGGCCAGGCGGATG
Organism: uncultured Chloroflexia bacterium; assembly: GCA_963713975.1. GTDB lineage: Bacteria > Chloroflexota > Limnocylindria > Limnocylindrales > CSP1-4 > CAIXZV01. Next base: position 1,035,119 of record OY970218.1, on the reverse strand, counting down.
CCGATGACCCCGCCGGCGTCGCGGCCCATCGCCCGGACCTCGCCCTCTGAGAAGCGCGCGAGCATGCCCTGGGCGGTGGCAATGATCACGTCGTCCTCGCCGGACGAGATTGACACCCATGCCAGCTCGTCGCCATCGGCGATGGTGATCGCGCGGATGCCCGTCGAGCGCACCCGCTCGAACTGCTCGAGCGGCGTCTTCTTGATGACGCCGCGCCGGGTCGCGAGGACCAGGTAGTGGCCGGGCCCGAAGTCCGGCAGGCAGATGGTGGCCACCGGTACCTCTCCGGAGTCCACCTGGACGCCCGGTAGGTTGATGATCGCCATCCCCTTGCCCTGGCGCGACGCGTCGGGGATCGCGTGGACCTTGGCCGAGAACACCCGGCCGCGGTTCGTGAAGAACAGGGCCCAGTCGTGGGTGTTGGCGGCGAGGAGATGCTCGACGGCATCCTCCTCGCGGGTCACGTGGCCGATGATCCCCTTGCCGCCCCGGTGCTGGCGGCGATACGTGGCCACGGGCTGGCGCTTGATGTAGCCGCGCCGGCTGATCGTGACGACGACGTCCTCGTCGGCGATCAGGTCCTCGTCGGTCATCTCGCGGCTGGAGTCGTCCACGACGCGGGTGCGGCGCTCGCCGGCGTACTTCTTCTTCAGCTCCGCCAGCTCGTCCTTGATGATCGACAGCACGCGGGCCGGGTTGCCCAGGATGTCCTCCAGCTCGGCGATGAGCTGGATGACGGCCAGGTACTCGTCCTCGATCTTCTGGCGCTCGAGGGCGGCCAGGCGGGCGAGGCGCATGTCCAGGATTGCCTGGGCCTGCAGCTCGGACAGCCCGAAGCGGGTCATGAGGTTGTTGCGGGCTCGCTCGACGTCGGCCGACTCGCGGATCGTCCTGATGACCTCGTCGAGGTTGTCGAGCGCGATCTTGAGCCCCTCGAGGATGTGGGCCCGGGACCGCGCCTTCTCGAGGTCGTACTCGGTGCGGCGGCGGACGATCTCGCGCCGGTGCTCGACGTAGTGGCCGATGACGCTCTTGAGGGACAGAGTCTGCGGCTGGCCGTCGACGAGCGCCAGCATGTTGAGGTTGAAGGTCGTCTGGAGAGCCGTGTGCTTGAACAGGTTGTTCAGCACCTTGTGGGGGTTGGCATCCCGCTTGACCTCGATGAAGATCCGCATCCCGTCGCGGTCCGACTCGTCGCGCAGGTCCGAGATGCCGTCGAGCTTCTTGTCCTTGACCAGGTCGGCGATCTTCTCGAGCAGGTTGGCCTTGTTCACCTGGTACGGCAGCTCGGTGACGATGATCGCCGTCCGGTCCTGGCGGCTCTCCTCGAACGCCACCTGTGCCCGCATCACGACGCGCCCGTGGCCGTGGGCGTACATCTCGCGGATGGCGTCGATCGTCTCCTGCTCGCCGGTCAGCGCGTTGCGCCGCGTCTCGTAGCGGAAGATCGAGGCACCGGTCGGGAAGTCCGGACCGCGGACGATGCCGCACAGGTCGTCGTTAGTGATCGAGGGATCGTCGATCAGCGCGACCGTCGCGTCGGCAACCTCACCCAGGTGGTGGGGCGGGATGTTGGTGGCCATGCCGACCGCAATCCCCGATGAGCCGTTGATCAGCAGGTTCGGCAGCTTGGCCGGCAGGACCGTCGGCTCCTTCTGGGTGCCGTCGTAGTTGTCGGTGTAGTCGACCGTGTCCTTGTCGATGTCCGCGAGCATCTCCGCGGAGATCGCGGTGAGTCGGGCCTCGGTGTACCGCATCGCGGCGGCGGAGTCGCCGTCGATCGAGCCGAAGTTGCCCTGCCCATCAACCAAGGGGTAACGGAGGGAGAAGTCCTGGGCCAGCCGGACCAGCGCGTCGTAGAGCGCGACGTCGCCGTGCGGGTGGTACTTGCCCATCACCTCGCCGACGATGGCCGCGCACTTGCGGTAGGAGCTCGTGGCAGAGAGCCCCATCTCGCCCATCGTGTACAGGATCCGCCGGTGCACCGGCTTGAGGCCGTCGCGGACGTCCGGCAGCGCGCGAGCGACGATGACGCTCATCGCGTAGTCGAGGTACGAGACACGCATCTCGTCTTCGATGCGGATGGCTCGGACGTCGCCCAGGTTGTCGGTCACGTGGTGGCTCTCCTCCGGTCGGTCGGGTCGTCAGGCAGCCCGGTCAGGTTCGGTCGATGACGGTGCGCTCCGCGGGCGGGACCCCGCCGCCGAACGCGAGGAAATCGGCGGCGGTCGCCGAGGCACGGGACGTCGACGGGGCGCCGGGGCGCTTGCGGATCCCGGCGAGGATGGCTGCGAGCTCGTCCCGGATGGGCGCCGGCAGCTTGGGGAACGTGTCTCGGATCACCCAGGCGCGGTGGCCGTCGGCGGACGATGCCGCTCGAGCCGCCTCCGATCGCAGAAGCGCCACCGTGCCGGGCGGATCGATCTGGGCCATGGTCCGCAGCGCCCAGGAGAGCGACTTCTGGACGTCCGGTTCCGCGTCGCCGACGAGGTCGCCCACGAGGGCCAGGCCGCGACGGGCCACCTCGGGCGTGCGACCCGCGGTCCGGTCCACGAACGGGATCGTGGCCACGGTGGATCCGACGAGGCGCCGCTCCCAGCGTGATGGCGAGTACACGAGCTGCTCCAGCTCGGCCCAGCGATATGGCTCGTCGAGGATCCCTCGGCCGGCGACATGGGCAAGCCGGTCGACAGTGACCCATTCGGTCGCCCGGCCGGCGGTGGATCGCACCAGCTGCCAGGTCAGCTCGGGCTCGGGCGCAACGGTCCGCTCGAGCAGATCGATGGCGAGCCAGCGGAGCTCAGCCAGTGGCTCCCGGAGCATCGCTGCGGCGATGTCCAGCACCGTCGTCGGCCGGTCCCCGCGCGTGGCCGTGCGCAGGCCGCGGCCGACGGCCCCGAGGAGTGGTGTGCGCACGCCGAGCACCGGTCCGAGTCCGGGAGCGACCAGGCGCTGACCGACGAGGTACTCCGGGTCGGCAAGGGGGGCCAGACCGGTCCGCAGGGCGGCCACCAGGGCGGCGGGATCGTGCACGAGATCGCCGGCGGCCCGGCCAAGCGCCGCGGCGTCGTCCAGCCTTGCGGCGACGAACGTGTGCGCTCGTTCCGTGGCGGGGCTCAGCGTGGCCGCGGTCGTCACGACTCGTCCGCCGCGATGGTGTCTGCCCGTCCGGTCCGGTCGTCGTCGGGGACGACGGTGAAGCCGTAGCGCGCCTTGAGCTCGTCCTTCTTCGCATCCGGAGCCCCGACGAAGGTGGCCTGTGATCTCGCCAGCAGCGTGCCGTCCCGGAGATCCGTGAGCAGGCCTTCGGCCTCCACGACACGGCGCCGGGCGGCGACCACGCGTCCCTCCGCACGGATCGGCCGGCCGATGGGAACCGGGCGCTTGAACTCGACGCTCATGCGTGCCGTGACACCCCACATGTCGTGGTCGATCAACGCCCAGCCCATGACCTCGTCGAGGATCGTGGACACGATCCCGCCGTGCGCGATGCCCTCCCAGCCCTGGAATCGCTCGGGCAGCACGAGCTCGGTCCAGCAGCGGTCGTCGCCCGCGTGCAGCTCGAGCTGCAGGCCGGACACGTTGAGCGTCCCGCACGCGAAGCAGTTGTGGGGAGTCAGCTGGATCCGCCGGCCGCCGATGCGGACGTCCCGGACGGCAGCATCAGATGTCAAGGTTGCGCACCTTGCGGGCCTCGGTCTTGATGAAGTCCTTGCGAGGCTCCACGCGCTCGCCCATGAGCATCGTGAAGATGCCATCGGCCACGGACGCGTCGTCGACCTCGACCTGGAGCAGCGTGCGGGTCTCCGGGTTCATCGTGGTGTCCCAGAGCTGGTCCGCGTTCATCTCGCCCAGGCCTTTGAACCGCTGGACGCTCACGTTCCTGGTCGTGAACTCCTTCACGACCTTGTCCAGCTCCTTGTCCGACTGGGCGTACTTGGTGACCTTGCCGGTGGACACGCGGTAGAGCGGCGGCTGCGCGATGTACAGGAAGCCGGCATCGACGACCTCCGGCATATGCCGGTAGAAGAAGGTCAGGAGCAGGGTCCGGATGTGGGCGCCGTCGACGTCGGCGTCGGTCATGATGATGATCCGGTGGTAGCGCAGCTTCGCGATGTCGAAGCTGTCGCCGATGCCGCCACCGAGCGCGATGATCAACGGCCGGACATTCTCCGAGCTCAGGATCTTGTCCAGTCGTGCCTTCTCGACGTTGAGGAGCTTGCCGCGCATCGGCAGGATCGCCTGGAATCGCCGGTCCCGGCCCTGCTTCGCGGAGCCGCCGGCCGAGTCGCCCTCGACGATGTAGAGCTCGCTCTTGGCCGGGTCGCGCTCCTGGCAGTCGGCCAGCTTGCCCGGCAGCGACATGCCGTCCAGGGCGCCCTTGCGGATGACCAGGTCACGGGCCTTGCGGGCGGCGTCACGCGCACGGGCCGACATCAGGCACTTCTCGATGATCCGTCGGCCGTCGGCCGGGTTTTCCTCGAGGTGCTGGGCGATCGCGTCCGCGAGAGCGCCCTCCACCTGGCCGGCCACCTCCGCATTGCCGAGCTTGGCCTTGGTCTGGCCCTCGAACTGCGGCTCCGTGAGCTTGACACTGACCACGGCCGTGAGGCCCTCGCGCACGTCGTCGCCCGACAGGTTGCTGTCGGACTCCTTCAGGACGCCTGCCCGCTTGGCCCAATCGTTGAGGGAGCGGGTGAGAGCCCGGCGGAAGCCCGTGATGTGGGTGCCGCCGTCCACCGTGTTGATGTTGTTCGCAAACGCCAGGACATTCTCGGCGTAGGTGTCGTTGTACTGGAGCGCGACCTCGATGGAGGTTGAGCCGTCCCTGCGCTCGCAGTAGATGGGGCGCTGGTGGAGCGCCTCCTTGTTCCGGTTCAGGTGGCGGACGAAGGAGATCAACCCTCCCTCGAAGTAGAAGGACCGCTCGCGCTCGTTGCGTTCGTCGCGCAGCGTGATCCACACGCCCTTGGTCAGGTATGCGGACTCGCGCAGGCGCTGTGAGACTGCCTCGAACGAGTACTCGGTCGTGTCGAACACGGTGTCGTCGGCCTTGAACACCGTACGGGTGCCCTTGCGGTTCCCCTGCGGCCCGATCCGCTCGACCTTGGTGATGGGCTTGCCGCGTTCGTACTCCTGCGCCCACACCCCGCCGTCACGGGCGGTCTCGACGCGCAGCCACGACGAGAGTGCGTTGACGACCGATACGCCGACGCCGTGGAGCCCGCCGGAAACCTTGTAGCCGCCCCCGCCGAACTTGCCGCCCGCGTGGAGGACGGTGTGCACGACCTCGAGGGCGTCCTTGCCGGTTGAGTGCTTGCCCACCGGCACGCCGCGGCCGTCGTCCTCGACGGTGAGGCGGCCGTCCGCGTGGAGGGTGACGGTGACGGTCGTCGCGTGGCCCGCCATCGCCTCGTCGATCGAGTTGTCGACGACCTCCCACACGAGGTGGTGCAGGCCCCGACTATCGGTCGAGCCGATGTACATGCCTGGCCGGCGTCGGACCGCCTCAAGGCCCTCGAGCACCTGGATGCTCGCGGCCGTGTAGGCCGTCCCAGGCGCGGTCTTTGTACTGCGTCCGCCGGCGGCACGGCCGTTGCCCGGGGCCGTCACCTGCTTGTCGCCGACGTCCGTCACTCAGTTCCTCCGATCAGGCGCTCGTAGAGCCGGCCGAGCTCCTCGTCGCTGTAGTACTCGATCACGATTCGACCGCCCTTGCGGGACCGGCTGAGGCTGACCTTGGTGCCCAGGCGCCGGCGGAGCTCCTCTTCGACCCGTTCCATGTCGGGGTCGAGGCGACGCGTCGCAACCGGTGCCTCGGGCCGCATCCGTGGCTCGCGGAGCCGACGCACCAGCTCCTCGGTCTGGCGAACCGACAGGCCCTGGTCGAGGACGGTTCCCAGGACGCGTGCCTGGCCGTCCACCGCGAGCCCGCCGAGCGCGCGCCCGTGGCCCTCCGTCAGGCGGGCGTCGGCGATCGCTGCCTGGACGTCCGGGTGAAGATCCAGCAGGCGGAGCGTGTTGGCGACGGTCGTCCGAGCCTTGCCGACCCTGTCAGCCACCCGCTCCTGGGTCAGTCCGAACTCGTCGATCAGCTGGCGGTAGGCGAGCGCCTCGTCGATGGGATCGAGGTCTGAGCGCTGGACGTTCTCGACCAGCGCGACCTCAAGCTGATCCCGGTCCGCGAGCTGGCGGACGAGCGCGGGGATGCGCTCCAGGCCTGCCAGGCGCGATGCGCGGACCCGGCGCTCGCCGGCGATGAGCTGATAGCCATCAAGGGTCTCCGTCACCAGCACCGGCTGGAGCACGCCGTGCTCGCGAATGCTGGCCGCCAGCTCCTCGAGGCCGGCATCGTCCATGTGGCGCCGGGGCTGGTATGGGTTCGGCACGACCCGAGCGAGGGGGACCTCCACGACCGCCGCGCCCGACGTGGCCCGCTGCGGGATCAGCGACGACAGTCCGCGACCGAGTGCGCCACCGGCACCGGCGGTCATGCGACGGCTCCGCTGATGCCGGCAGCCCCGAGTCCGCGACGTGCTCGCAGCTCGCCGGCCAGCGCCAGGTATGCCTCGGCACCCTTGGACTCCGGTCGATACAGGGCGATCGGAAGTCCGTGGCTGGGTGCCTCCGAGAGGCGGACGCTGCGGGGGACGACCGTCCGGAAGACGGCATCGCCAAGGTGCCGTCGAACCTCACCGGCGACCTCCGCGGACAGGTTCGTGCGGGCGTCGAACATGGTCAGGAGCACTCCGGAGATCGCCAGGTCGGGGTTCAGGTGGTCTCGCACGAGGTTGATGGTCGCGATCAGCTGCGTCAGGCCCTCGAGCGCGTAGTACTCGCACTGGATCGGGATCAGGACGGCATCGGTGCCGGTCAGCGCGTTGACCGTCAGCAGCCCGAGAGACGGCGGGCAGTCCACGAGGATCCAGTCCCAGGCATCCCGCTCGGCCTGGAGCACGCGCCCGAGCCGGTGCTCCCGACCCGCCTCGCCGGCGAGCTCGATCTCGGCGCCCGCGAGGGCGATCGACGATGGGACCAGCCGCAGTCCGGGAACCGGGGTCTCAACGTGGAGCGTCGCGAGGGGCCGATCGTCGACGAGCGCGTCGTAGACGGATCCCTCGAGGGAAGCACGCTCGATCCCGAAGCCGCTCGAGGCGTTGCCCTGGGGATCGAGGTCGATGACGAGGACGCGGTCACCTAGCAGAGCCAGATAGGTTGCGAGATTGACCACTGTGGTGGTCTTCCCGACGCCGCCCTTCTGATTTGTGCAGGCGATCGTCTGGCCCACTCAGCCTCCACTCCGAAGCTTGATCATGAACTCCAATTCTAGCATCGAGGCCCCTTGGACCGGGCTTGGACGGGTGCCGCGTCCGGTCACTCCCGAGGATGCGCGAAACCACTTACCGGCGACTCATCGGACGCCCGCAGTCATTCGCCACGTGGGTGTTTCACGTGAAACGTCGCCGTTCGCGGTTTCCGGTCCCGACAGGGGCGCCATCGCCGCGCCAGCCTCGATGCCACCTCTCGGACCACCGCCACCTGCCGGACCGCTCGCCGGTCGTTCCGGATCTGACGCTGCCGGTCGGCCGGCCCCGAGGATGGAGCCGTGGACGTGGTGTTTCACGTGAAACGTTCCCGGGCGGGATCCGCCATTCCGGCTAGCGCGCGAATCCCGATAGCGCTCATCGCCGGTACTGCCAGTGCAGGACCCGCAACCCCGTCTTCACCATCTCCGCGATTGCCCGTTCCGAGGGGAGATGGGATACTTCTGGTCGCGCTAGCTGTCACCCGTCGTCGCGGTCGCCATCGCCGTGCTCCCGACCGTCGGCTCGTCAGCCGAGGTTCGAACACCCTGATGCAACTTCTCATCGCCGCGGCGCTGTCCGTGGTGGCCGCGCTTGCAGAGTTCACCATCGTCCCATACATGAAGATCGGCGATGCGGTACCGCACGTGGTGCTGGTCTTCGGCGTCGTCTGGGTGATCGCTGGAACCCTGGAGGCGGCCTTGGTCTGGGCCCTCGTCGGAGGGCTTGCCCTTGACGTCCTGGGGCAGCGACCGCTCGGCAGCTCCGCATTCGCGATGCTCATCGCCATCGGCCTCGCATCCGTCATCGGCGGCTTCCTGGATCGAGTCCGGATCGTTGCCCCCATCATCGCCACAGCCATCGCAAGTCCGGTCTACTCCATGCTTCTTCTTGTCGCGACAACAGCTCTGACCGCCGCCACGATCTCGTCGGCCGCCCTGGACACGATCGTGCCCAGCGCTGTCTACGACACCGTGCTTGCGGCGGCCGTCGGTCCGCTGACCGTCGCCGTCGTCATGCGACGTCGCGCCGCGGAGCGGCCAGACTGGTGAGCGACACCTTCCTCACCCCCAACCGCGAGCGGGATCGACGTCCGATCCGTTTCCTCGTGTTCGGGATTGCCGCGATCCTCGTGTTCGGCACCCTCACCTCGCGCCTGGCCTACCTCCAGATCACGAGTGGCCAGGCGTCTGCGGCCCGCGCGGAAGCACAGCGGACGGCCGATGAGGCGATCCCCGCTCCGCGAGGCCTGATCTACGACCGCACCGGCAGGCTTCTCGTCGCCAACGTCGCGACCTTCGCCGTCAAGATCACCCCGTCGGACCTCCCGTTCGACGAGCGTGGGGATGTGGCACAGCGTCTTTCGGGCATGCTGGGCATGGAGGCCTCGGACATCCTGGCCACGCTCGACAGCGCCCCCGGGTCCCGCTTCGACCCGGTGCGCATTGCCCAGGACGTCCCGGAGGACACGGCGCACCTCGTCTCCGAGTCCTCCGACCAGCTGCCGGGCGTGCATGTGGTCGTGGAGACCCGTCGCGAGTACCCCGATGGCCCGCTGCTGGCCCACATCCTGGGCTACACGGGGCCGATCGACGGTGGAACGTACAGCCGGCTGAGGGCCGACGGATATCTCGCCGACGACATGATCGGCAAGGCCGGCGTCGAGTCGACGTTCGAAAGCGAGCTCCGCGGCACATATGGCGTCCAGGTCGTCGAGAAGGACGCGACCGGCAAGGACATCCAGGTGCTCCAGACCACCCAGGACGCCGTGCCTGGTGCCTCGCTCAAACTCACCATCGATCAGACGATCCAGCGTGAGGCTACCCAGGCCCTCAAGTGGGGCATGAAGGCGGCCGGCCTCAAGCGGGGCGTGTTCATCGTGATGAACCCGCAGACGGGCGAGGTGCTGGCGCTAGTTAGCCTGCCCACCTACGACAACAACCTCTTCGCCCGCGGTATCTCCAACAAGGACTTCCAGGCGCTGCTCAAGAACCCCGACAAGCCGTTGACCAATCACGCGGTCCAGGCCCACTACCCGCCGGGTTCGACGTACAAGCTGGTCGCCGGGACGGGCGCCATCCAGGACGGCAAGATTACGCCCACGACCAAGATCCGCACCCGCGGCTACCTGACGCTGGGCGCTTCGCGCTTCTACGACTGGAACCGACGCGGCTTCGGCCTGTGCGATATGAACTGCGGCTTCGGCCACTCGTCGGACACGTACTTCTTCCAGCTGGCAGGCATGCTGGGCGCGGATCGCCTGGCGTACTGGGCCCGCATGTACGGGTTCGGAAATACCACCGGAATCGACCTGCCCGGCGAGGTCTCCGGGATCGTGCCGTCCAACCAGTGGAAGATCGAGGCGCTCGGCCAGCCGATGTTCCCGGGTGAGGTCTACCAGGCCGGCATTGGGCAGGGCTACGACGTCGTCACGCCGATCCAGTTGATCAACGCTTACACCGCGCTGGCGAACGGCGGCAAGCTCTACCGGCCGCAGATCGTGCGCGAGATCGTGGGACCCGATGGGGAGGTCGTCACCTCGTTCAAGCCTGATCTGATTCGCAAGATGAAGGTGTCGCAGAAGACATTGCGGGCGATGCGTCTCGCCGCGCGCTCGACCGTCACTCTCCGCCACACCTACAACCTCGTCGATATGCCCGTGAAGGTGGCCGGCAAGTCGGGTACGGCGGAGTTCGGCACTCGCGACAAGAAGGGCCGTCTGCCATTCCACTCGTGGTTCGTCGGCTTCGTGCCCAAGAACCCGTACAAGGCCGACTTCACGAAGACCGATTCCCAGCTCGCGTTCCTGGCCTTCGCCTACGACTCGCGGACCAAGGGAAACGCGGGGACGGAGATCGCCAAAGCCTTCCTGCAGCTGCATTTCGATATCAAGAAGGACTACCTCAACCGCGACCTGCTGCGGCGCGGCAACTTCTACCAGAGCAACTAGGGCGGGCTCGAATGCGCGTGATGCGGGCCGAACCCGGGCGTTTCGCCGACTCGACCTCGAAGGCCGTCGGTGCAGTCTGGCGCGCCTACGACCTCCAGCTCACTGTGTTCGCGGCGCTGCTCGCGGCGGTGGGCCTCGCTATGGCGTACACGAACAGCGTTGAGGCCGGCCAGTCCGTGCTCGAGGGTGGAACCGTGTTCCAGCGGGCGCTGATGTGGACCGGCCTCGCGATGGTCGTGTTCATGATCATGACGGCGTTCGACTACCGGTGGCTCAAGACGCTGGCCTGGCCGATCTACCTCGTCAACATCGGGCTGCTCGTGCTGACCCTCCTCATCGGCGACGGCGTCGGCGGATCCGCTCGCTGGGTGAGCTTCGGGCCGTTCCAGTTCCAGTTCTCCGAGCTCGCCAAGATCCTGATGATCACGGTCCTGGCCGCGTATCTCGGCAATCGCGAGGGCCGCCTCGACTCGCTGTGGTCGATCCTGGGTGCGTGTCTCCTGATGATCCCGGCGTGGGCGCTCGTCATGATGCAGCCCGACCTCGGCACCAGCCTCGTGCTCCTCGCGATCCTCGGCGGGATGCTGTTCATGTCCGGAGCCAGCCTGCGCTGGCTGGTGGCGATCGCGTTGGTCGTCCTGGCGGCCATTCCCATCGTCTGGAGCTACGTGCTGCGCGACTACCAGAAGGACCGCATCCTGTCGTTCATCAGCCCCACCGCGGATACGCAGGGCGCGGGTTGGCAGGTCGCCCAGTCCCAGATCACGGTCAGCTCCGGCGGCCTGCTGGGAACCGGTCTCACGAACGGCAGCCACCTCCGGGCGGATTCCTTCCGGTTCAGGAGTCCGACTTCGTGTTCGCCGTGCTCGCCCAGGAGCTCGGGCTCCTCGGCGCGCTGGTGGTGTTCGGGCTGTTTGCGGCGCTGCTGTGGCGGATCATCTCGTGCGCGTGGCGGTCCCGCGACCCATTCGGCACGCTGTTCGGCGCCGGACTTGCGACGATGATCCTGTTCCAGGTGTTCGTGAACGTGGGCATGGTCATCGGGATCCTGCCCGTGACGGGGATCCCGCTGCCGTTCATCACGCACGGCGGCGCATCCCTGATCAGCCTGGCCATCGGGCTCGGGGTGATGCAGAGCATCAACATCCGCCAGCATCGCGCCGAGTGGTAGCGCCCACGAGGCGGCACTCTGCCCGCCAGAACCAGGCAGGGCCCCGCCGGCGGATGGCGCGCTGGGTCGTGCTCGCGCTCGCTGCCATAGGCGTCCTGCTGCTCGCCCCCACGGCACTCGGGGCTGCCGCCCCGTCCGGCGGGCCCGGTGCCGCGGCCCCGGCGGCGGGAGGCGATGAGATCACCCAGATCATCGCCGGGCTGTTCATCCTGTTGCTGGCCGCCAAGATCGGCGAGGAGATCATGCGCCGGCTCGGGCAGCCCGGCGTTGTGGGCGAGCTGCTGGGTGGCTTCATCGTGGGCCCGTTCGGGTTGGGTCTCGTCCAGCCGGGCGAGACAGCCCTCACCTTCGCCGAGCTGGGCGTCGTGATCCTGCTGTTCTCGGTCGGTCTCGAAGTCCGCACCGACGACCTGCTCAAGGTGGGCAAGCCGGCCGTCCTCACCGCCATCACCGCGATGATCCTGCCTATCATCGGCGGGTTCGCGCTCGCCGCAGCCCTGGGCGAGACTCCCGGCGCCTCGTTCTTCGTGGGCCTTGCCCTTGCCGCCACCAGCATCGGCATCACCAGCCGGGTCCTGCGCGACATGGGCGTCATGGACCGGACGTTCGCGAAGGTCGTGATCGGGGCGGCGCTGGTCGACGACATCCTCGCGCTCATCCTAATCGGCCTGGCGGGCGGCGCGGCCAATGGTGACCTGTCGGCAGGCACGCTCCTCGTGGGCGTCGCGGGGATCGGCCTCGTGATCCTCGGGTTCGCGGTCGCCCGCCGCGCCCGCGGCCTGCCATCGAGCGTGTTCACCTGGCCGCTGTTCGCCGACACGCCGCTCGTCCCCGCGTTCCTGATCATGCTGGCCATCGCGTTGCTCGCGACCGGAGTCGGCCTCGCTGCCATCATCGGAGCGTTCGTCGCCGGGCTGATCGTCGCCGAGACCGAGGCCTCCGAGGAGCTCGAGCGCGACATCGAGCCTTTGGCGTCGATCTTCGTTCCGTTCTTCTTTGCCGTCACCGGCTCACAGCTCGATCTGTCAGTGCTGCTCGACCCCGCCGTCGCGGCGATCGCCGTCACCCTGGCCGTGATCGGCGTGATCACCAAGGCGGTCGGTGGCCTGATCGGGGCCCGCTCCATCGGGCGCTGGAGCGCCGCCACGGTCGGGTTCGGAATGGTGCCCAGGGGCGAGGTCGGCATCGTGGTCGCCACCCTTGCGCTCGTGACGGGCGTGGTGGATGAGAACCTGTTCGCCGTGATGGTGATCGCGGTGGTCCTGACGACGGTGGTGGCGCCGTACCTCCTGGCGTGGTCTGTGCCCAAGGCGGAGGCGGAGGCGAAGGCGATTGCCGCCGGTGGGCCCGGTCGGGGGCCGGCGTCGGAAGCCTGAGACCCTGGTCAGCGGCGGCGGAAGAGGCCGCGCCGGCCCTTACCGTGCTCGGGTGCCGCGGACCGGAGCCCATGCTGGCGGAGGAGCACATCGATCTCGGCTTGGTAGGTTCGCCCGATCGGCATCCGGCTCAGCCACTCGAGGTATTCGGGATCCCTACGTGCGATCTCGCCCAAAGTCCATCCGTCGTACCGGCCGAAGTTCACAAGGCTCCCGGACGGATTGCCGGGTGGCGCGCCGGCGCTGCCGGCGCCCATGGTGCGCGTGCTGTACTGCGAGCCCTCGGTGGACCTGCCGGGCGTCCAGTTGGACGCTCCGCCGGCGCCGCCAGGCTCGAACCCTCCCGCACCCGGGTTCTGCATGCCCGAGAACGGCCAGTCCGGATGGACTCCCCTCGGGGGGCGTGCCGAAGCAGCGGGCCTGCGGGCGGCGGCCGGATCCGGGCGCGCCTGTGCCGTCGCCCGTGCCCGGCCCTCAGCGGCCGCTGCGCTTGCCGTGGCGCCGGCGTTGCGCGTGCGCGCGCGATCCGCAGCGGCGCGCCGGATCGGGTCCCGAAGCATCTCCCACGCCTGGTTGATGCTGACCATGCGATCCACGGACGCCGGGTCCGGCGAGACGTCGGGGTGGTACTTGCGGGCAAGGCGCTTGTAGGCAGCCTCGATGACCTCGTCTTCGGCCTCCGGGTCCACCTGGAGGACCTTGTACGGGTCCGGAATGCTCACGGGCGGATCACGCGCTGCAGTGCCTCCACGAAGGGCCAGACCGCGGTCCCGGCCCCGCCCCGAAAAGGAGGACGCGATGACGCGCGACGGCTGGCTCCATCGGCCGCAGACTAACACCTGTGAATAGCGCATCCGATGACCCCAAAGGGCTATCCGACAGCCCACCCATGCGGCCGCGCGAGGCGGTCCAGCGGTGGCGCCTCGTTGTGACCCGGGACGCCGGTCCGGAAGCGGCACAGCGTGAACAGGCGTCCGGCTGGGAGATCGCGCTCACCGCATCCGCCCTGCCGCTGGCCGGCCTTGACGCACCCAAACCCCGGCCCAGGTTCGCGCCCGCAGCCCCGCTCGCGGCATCGATTGCAGGCGAGGCCGAGCTGGTCGACATCTGGCTCGTGGACCGACTGCCGGTCTGGCGCGTCCGGGAGGCGCTCGTGGGCGTCATGCCGGCCGGATCGCGGCTCGTGGACCTGTCCGACGTGTGGCTGGGCGAGGCTGCGCTGCCTGGCCGTGTCGTCGCGTCCGTGTACCGGGCGCACCTTGCCCCGGGCGCTCACGGTGCCGCCCCACTCGAGGCTGCCGCCCGCACGCTGATCGCCGCCGTCTCTTTGCCGCGCGAGCGGAAGAAGGGGGATGGAGTCGTGGTGTACGACCTGCGGCCGTTCATCGACGCGGTGGAGATTGCCCGTACCGAGGACGGTTGCGTGGTCCGGATGACGCTCCGCCACGACCCGGAGAAGGGCGTCGGTCGGCCGGACGAGTGCCTCGCCGCACTGGGTGACGTCATGGGCGTGGCGCTGCAGCCCACCTGTCTCGTACGAGAGCGGCTCGTCCTCGCGAACCCACGTCCGTCTGCGCCCGCGCCGCGCCGCCTGTCCACTCCGGGTGCCGGGCGCCCGGGTTGATCGGGCAGACCTGGTCAGGGCGCTGTTTGACCCGGTTCACGCATCCACCCTACACTCTCCGTTCGCGCCCGCGATGGTTGCAGGGCGCCTCACCATGTCCACGTCGCGGTCGCCCGCGGCCGCCACGTTTTTCCGAGGACCCATGTACGCAGTCATCGAGACCGGCGGGAAGCAGTACCGCGTCGAGGTCGGCACCGAGCTTGAGGTGGAGCTGCTTGACGTTGAGCCCGGCCAGTCCATCACGCTGGACCGGGTCCTCCTCGTCGCCGACGGAGCCGATGCGGCCGTCGGGACTCCCACCGTTGACGGCGCGGCTGTCGACGCCTACGTCGTGGGCGCCACCCGGGCCGACAAGGTCATCGCCTTCAAATACCGTCCCAAGGCCCGCCGACGGGTCAAGAAGGGCCACCGACAGAACCTGACCGTGCTCCGGATCGCCGACATCCGCTTCGGCGGCAAGAGCGCGGCCGAGGGCACGGCGGAGGCCGCCCCGTCCAAGGCGGAGCAGAAGCAGCGTCTCGAGGAGGCCGCCGCACGCCAGGCTGCCGAGGATGCCGCGCTGGCAGCCAGGCTCAAGGTCGCCGCCCCCGAGGCGGAGGCCACGCCTGCCGCACCCAAGAGGACGCGCGCCAAGACAGCCACCGCCGAGGCGCCCGAGGCGGACGCGAAGGAATCCATGGCCTTCGAGATCTACGAGGACAAGGCGGGCGAGTGGCGCTGGCGCCTCCGCGCCTCCAACGGCGAGCTCGTCGCCATGTCCGAGCAGGGGTTCTCGAGCAAGTCCGGCGTCGTCCGCGCCCTGGACGTGGTCCGGCGCAACGTGGCCGAGGCCGAGGGCCACGAGGAGGCTCCCGAGGGCGACGACGAGTCCAAGAACATCACGGGCTTCGAAATCTACGAGGACAAGGCGGGCGAGTGGCGCTGGCGCCTCCGCGCCTCCAACGGCGAGCTCCTGGCGATCCCGGAGCAGGGGTTCTCGAGCAAGTCCGGCGTCGTCCGCGCACTGGACGTGGTCCGGCGCAACGTGGCCGAGGCCGAGGGCCACTCCGAGCCCGAATCGGATGAGACCAGCACCAGCGATGCCGCGCCGCGCAAGCGGGCCGCGCGCACCAAGAAGGACGGCTAGCGATGGCGCACAAGAAGGCAGGCGGCAGCGTCAAGAACGGCCGCGACAGCGCCGGCCAGCGGCTGGGCGTGAAGGCCGGTGACGGCCAGTTCGTCACGGCCGGATCGATTATCGTCCGCCAGCGCGGCATGACCTTCAAGGCGGGCGAGGGCGCCGGTCTGGGTCACGACTACACGATCTTCGCCAAGATCGACGGGAAGGTGCGCTTCGAGCACGAGACCCGCGACAAGAAGCGCGTCCGGATCATCCCGGTCGCAACCGAATTGGCCGCGGCCGAGCCGGTCGCGACCGAGGCCTAGTGCCGGACCTTCCCACAGCGGCGACCACCGGCGGGCACGATCCCGCGCGGACGGCGTCGAAGGAGCACCCGTGAAGCCCAGCATCCATCCCACGTACCACCAGGCGAAGGTCCATTGCGGCTCGTGCGGCACCGACTTCGAGGTCGGCTCGACCCGCGAGGAGTTGCGGGTCGACGTGTGCAGCAACTGCCACCCGTTCTACACGGGCAAGCAGAACATCATCGACACCGCCGGCCAGGTCGAGCGGTTCCAGCGCCGCATGGAGCGCCAGGTCCGCGCCTGACGCCGGTTCTCTCGCGACAACATAGCGGCCCCGCCGATGGCGGGGCCGTCCTGCGTCCGGGCGTGGAGTCACGCGCAAACCCGATGGACGGGCCTGTCCTGGGTTCCGGCGTGGTCCAGGGCGACCAAGGAGCTCCAGCCGCCATGAGAGAAGCCCCGCCGATGGCGGGGCTTCTCTCTCCCGGGGGACGCCGGGGCGTGCTGTTCGAGGTGAGACCTACCTGAACTTGAAGTTGGCCAGGTGGGTCGATCCGTCCACGAGCTTGAGCTGGAGCTGGTAGCACCGGTTCTTGTACGCCTGGGGCACCTTCCAGGCATACAGGTAGCGACCGGTCAGCTTCACGTAGATCAACTTCGCCTGGAAAGCCCCCGTCTGGTCGACGGTTGCGGCTGGAGGCCCGACCGGGCATGCAATCTCCGAGACGGTGGGTGCCCCACCCTGGATGATGCCGAGGCCACGGTCGCCACCGAGACTGAACCGCAGAGGAACCCAGCCTCCCGCCCTGGCGATGTTGATCGTCGGCGGGTTGGCCACCGGCCAGAGGAACCCGTCGAAGGGCCAGGTCACGCTGATGTTGAGCACCTCCTCGGGTGCCGCGCTGTAGATCTGCGTACCGGCCTGGTTCGCCTTGATCGTGCAGGTGCCGATCCCGGTGATGTGGACGGTCTGGCCCGTGATCGTGCAACTGCCAGAGGCGCTGAGGGCCACCGGCAGCGACGAGGATGCGGTCGCCACCACCGTGAAGTCGGGATCGGTGGTGAGCTTCGTCGGCGCCGGGACCGGCGCGGGTGAGGAGAACGTGATCGTCTGGCCAAGCTTGGTGATCGCGAATGTCGTTGTCGCGTCGCTGCCCACGTGGGCGGCGTCACCGTAGAACGTCGCGGTCGCGGTCGCGGTCCCAGGATTGAGGTTGTCGGAGTAGGCGACAGCCAGGGGCTGGTAGAGACCGCCGGCGCCCTCGGCAACGGCCGTGCACGGCGACTGGGCACTGCCTGAGTAGCCCACCGAGGCCGGGCACGTGATGGTCGTTGACGATGTCGCGGCGATGATGGTGAACGACTCGGCGGCAGAGGCTGGCGCTGTTTCAGCGTCACCCAGGAAGGTGGCGGTGAGCGGGTAGGTGCCGGCGCCTGCCGAGAGCGGCATCGACACGGTGACCTTGCCATTCCCGTTCGTGTGCCCGCTCCGGGTCACGGAGCCGAGCGTCAAGGTCACCAGCCTCCCGGCGGCAACCGGCGTCCCGCCGCTCTTGAGCGTCGCGGTGACCGAGGCCGTCGACCCGTACGCACCATCGGTCGCGCCGGAGAGCTCGATGCTGCCGGGTGCGGGGGTGGTGGCGGCGACGCCGGCCTGGTAGTACGCGGCGGAGTTGTCGTTGCGACTGACGACGCCGAAGCCGTTCACCGCCTGGACGATGAACTGCGTGCCGGCGGCGAGCGCCATCGACCGGGCCCAGAGCGTCGGGTCGGTCCCGTCCCGCACGAGTTCGAATGACCCCCACAGGCCGCTACCGGGCTCCGTGTACGTCACCCAGACCTGCTGGACGTCGGCCTTGGGATCGCCCACGACGTGGGCCGTGATCCTGGTGGGCGGGTTGGCCCCGGTCTCCAGGTCGCTCCTGACCCCATAGATGGCGGGCGGCGCGGACTTGGAACCGCTGGCCGTGGTGTTGCTGTAGAACAGCCGGAGGTTGAGGTTGCCGTAGGTCCTGAGCGTTACGACATCGCCTCCCGGCACGTCCGCCCGGTGCTGGGCCGGGGTGGTGAACAGGGTGACGCCGCCGCCCCCTCCCAGCGCGTCGAAGTAGTTGGCGGACCACATCTCGGTGGGATAGAAGGTCGGCGAGGAGAAGGAGGTGTGGGCCGACTGCAGCTCGGTGCCGGGCGCACCGGTCAACGGCGTGACGGACGCGTCCGAATACGCACCGCCGAGGAACCCGACGCCACGCAGGACATACCCGGCATCGCTCGCCCTGGCGCTCGTCGAATAGAGCGGCAGGACCGGCGCGCCGGGCGTCGTCAGGACACCACCGCCGGGAGCGGTGAGGTACCTGGCGGTCAGCGTGCCACCGCCCTGGACGTTGAGCGTCTTGGTCTTCTCGACGCTCGGCGTCGACTGGTCGATATCGTGGTAGCGGAGACCGGTCGTGATACCGGGCTCGGTGCCGAACGGCGTCAGCGGAATCGCGGACGAGTCCGACGGTGCCGGGGTGCGGCCGGACGGCATGTCGATGCCCAGCATCGGCAGTCCGTAGAGGGCCGACTCGAGGAGCGCCTTCTCGTGGAGGTCGCCGACGGCCGGTGTCTCCTTGAGGTAGGCGAGCTTGGCTGCAACGAGGGCGTTGCCGATCCCGACGGGGCCGCTCCCGTAGAGCAGCTGCTTCGAGAACTCGCTGTAGATGCGCTCGCTGTACTCGATGAAGTCGGTGTCACCGTACTGGTAGCCGGTGCCCAGGATCGAGGTCACCTGGCGCTGCGAGAACACCTGCGGCCAGTCGAGCGTTCGGGTGACGTTCGGGATGCCGTGGGCGTCCACGAGGTTGTAGCCCGAATGGCAGCCGATGCTGAAGATGATGGTGTTGGCGAAGTTGGTCGGCGACGCGGCGAAGTCGTCGGTCGTCATGACGGTGGTGAAGTCGGCCGCCAGGGCGCTGTTGGCGCTGAAGTGCCCGCCCAGGAAGGTGATGTCGTTCCTGCTGCCGAGAAGTGCGCTCTTGAGGGCGGTGGCGTTCCAACCGGTGGCCGGCGAGGCGCCATATGGGTCGACGAGGGCCTGCCCCGCCTGCCCCGTGCCCGCGTCAAGGCTGCCCTTGATCGAGGCGGCCGCATCCGCGATGAAGTCGTAGCCGGTCACCAGCGAGGTTCCGGGGATCACGGTGTGTTGGTCGAGGTACGCCTGCGCCATGCCCGTGATCTCGGACGGTGACTCCACGAGTCGCCCGACCGGGAGGCCGGGGATCGGGAAGTCGACCGGTCCGTGCGAGATCGACATGGTGGAGCCGTACGCGTCCTGGCCCAGGGTGTAGTTGCTGCGGAGGCTGGCCTCCGAGGTGGAGCTGCTCTCGACCGGCGGGAAGTAGTTGACCTCCGGGCCGATCGAAGAGGTGTCCGGGTAACGGAAGAACGGGACTACATCGTCCCCACCCGCGAGGACGATGTACCTGACGCTGGGGTAGGCGGAGCGATAGGCGTCCACGACGTCCTTGGCAGCGGAGGCCACGAGGTTCTTCGCATAGACGCAGCCGGCGTTCTCGTCGGCCTGGGCCTGGAGCGCCTGGACGCGGCCGTCGGCCGCCAGGTCAACCACGTGACCGACTTCGCCGAGCTTCGACACCATCGTCGATGTCGCCGCCCCGCCGAAGCGGGAGGTGTCGGTGAGGATGAGGGTGCTGAGAGAACCAAGGCCTGAATCGACCGCGATTGGGTTGAGATTGCTCGGGTTGACCCCGGAGCAGAGGTTGCCGTCCAAAGCGACCTCGAGCGTGAATGGCTGATCGAGGCTTGCGACGCCGTTCTTGCCGTTGACGCGGATGTAGAAGTCACCGGTGCTCGTCCATGTGTTGGACGCCGCGTGCTCGGTCGCCAGGCCCAGGTTGTTGGACCAGGCGATCAGGCTGTACACCTGCGCCGCGGAGAAGCTGTCGGCGGAGAACCCGGAACCGCTGAACCCGGAGCCACTGAAGCCCGAGCCGCTGAACCCGGAGCCACTGAAGCCGGAACCGCTGAAGCCGGAACCGCTGAACCCGGAGCCACTGAAGCCGGAACCGCTGAACCCGGAGCCCGAGTAGGAGTCAGGGCTGAACCCCGAGCCTGAGAACCCCGAGCCACTGAAGCCCGAGCCCGAGAACCCGGAGCCCGAGAACCCCGAGCCACTGA
The DNA here is from genome assembly GCA_963713975.1 of uncultured Chloroflexia bacterium. GTDB lineage: Bacteria > Chloroflexota > Limnocylindria > Limnocylindrales > CSP1-4 > CAIXZV01. Next base: position 1,015,111 of record OY970218.1, on the reverse strand, counting down.
AGCCGGACCCGCTGAAACCGGAGCCACTGAAGCCCGATCCCGCGAACTCCGCGCTCATCTTGACGAGGTCCTGCTCGGTCGTCAGGGCGTCATAGGTCTGCTGGATGTCGCGGAACAGGTAGACGTCGTAGTCCGCCGGGACGTTCGACAGGTCGAGCGTCACGCTGCCGCCCGGGACGACATGCACCTTGAACCAGCGGGCCGCGCCGGGCTGGTCGATCCACGTCCCGGCCGGTGCCGGTCCGCCGTTGCCGCTGAGGAGCAATGCGCGCGGCCAGGTGTCGTTGTCCGGGCTGTTGACCACGCACGGCGAGAAGCCGGAGTTCCGTCCATGGGGACCCGTCACGTGGGCTGCGATGAACGACTCGCCGGTTTCCGGATGACCGGTCACGGCGCCCGGGGGCGTGGTCGAGTTGAAGAACGCGTTGCCATTGCTGTCCGTGGTCACGGAGATCGCGCCGAAGTCGGTCGATCCCACGGGGAAGATGCCGCTGGGGCAGGAGGCCGCCGAGGCGAAACCAATCGTGTACGTCGTGTTGGCGGTCGCCGTGATGCGCCCGGCGACCAGCGTGGTCGCCGCTCCGGCCGCGTGGTAGGCGTTGGTCAGCTGCGGGATGCCAACAGCTGCCGGCGCCGGCACGCTCACGTGGATGATCGCGTCGTGGGACAGGTCCCCGACCGCACCGCTGAGGGTCACCTGGTAGGTGCCGGGCTCCGTGTCCGGGCCGGCGGAGATGACCACCGCCGCGGAGGTCGTCGCGGTCGCGCCGGTCGTCGCCGTGACGCCGCCGCCCGCGGGATTGACCTCGACGGAGGTGGCGACGCTGGCAGCGCCGTTGAGCAGGCTCACGCCGACAAGGCTCTGGGCGCTCGTGCCCTGCGCCACGCTCAGCGGCTGCCCGCTGTCGCTACCGGCGCTCGGCGTCCCGAACGAGAAGTCGGGCGCAGGTGGCAGCACCGTGACGTAGATGGGCACGGTGTCGGACACGGAGCCGACGTTGCCGGCCACGGTCACCACGGAGTTCCCCGCGGGGGCGTTGGCCGCGGCCGACACCGTGACGGTGGCGGTCTCCGTTGCGGTGGCGATCGCCGTCGCGCTAACCCCGGAGGCCGCGGGCGCGACGCCCGCCACGCCCACGTCGACGCTGGTGGCGCCGTGCGTGAGCACGACCGGGATCGTGACCTCGTGGCTCGTCCCGGGCGTCAACTCGAGCGGATCAGCGTCGGTGGCGCCGGCCCCCGGCGCGTCAAAGGAGAAGCCGGGCGGTGCGGGCACGATCGAGAGGTCCGGCACGACCGTGATCGCGTCGAGTGCGATCCCCCATGGCGACGCGGCGTCGTCGTCCGAGACGAACGAGAGCACTGTGGATGTCCCGGTCGCGACGAACGACGCCTCACCTGCCGCCCAGTTGATGTTCGGGTTGGCGGCGGCGAAGCCGTGGTCGAAGGTGCCCAGCGACGTGCCATCCGCCTTCACGATCATCTTGGGCTTGGCCTGGGCCGCGGGCCGGTCGCCGTTGGCCGAGTACTGGAATGCGACGCGGTACGCCTGGTTCGGGACGGTCGGGACCGTCTGCGTGATGGTGCCTGCCGCGGAGCCGTCGAGGTCGACGGACTGGTCCCCCTCCGCCGCGTGCCAGTACTCGCCGATGTGATCGATGGATCCTGTCGTCACGTCCCAGCCGGTGAGCTGGCTCGACTGGGAGCCGTAGGTGTCGAAGGTCGCCGTGTGCTGGATGGCCGGATCCTCGAAGCCGCCATTCGAGACCACGTTGAGGCCGACCCTGAGGGAGCCCTGGAGGACGTTGTTGGCGTCGTAGTTGTCGCCGGTGATCCGGAAGCCGAACTCATCGCCCGCCTGGACCGTGAGGCTGGTCGTGCCGGCGTAGTCGAAGCCACCGGACGGCTCAGTGCAGCAGTTCGCGGGACCTGCGCCGAGGACGGACGTGTACGCGGGCGCGCCGCCCTGTGGCTTGACGTACGCCTCGAGGCCCAAGGTGACCTGGTACCACGCATGGAAGCCGGTGAGGCGCCAGGTCATGGGCACGGTGCCCGAGCTGGTCGCGGTCGTCTGGAACGACCAGGACTTCGCGTCGAAGTCGCCGCCTCGATTGAGGCTGTAGTCGAACTGGGCGAGCCCGCCGGTTCCGTCCAGGACGGTCGCGGTCGTGCCTGGGCCATCTCCCGCCCAGGTCCCCACGTTGGCCACGACCGTGACGCCGGCGCCGAGCACGGGTACAGCCTGGGCGAGCAGGAGCCCGGTCAGCAGGAGCGACCCGAGACGCCGGAGGCGGACGCGCCCCTCACGAGATGTCCTGTGGGTCAAGCGATGGTGGGTGGAACCCGACGGGTTCTGGGACACGGACGGCACCTCGGCTCCTGGCTGGCTGGCACGCCTGCCCGGCACTGTGGGCATGCGACCGGTGGCGACCCCGACCCGGGGCCGCGATCACGGCAGTATGTGACCTCTGGCAGGGTTTGGATAGTACCTATGGCACCCACGACACACTGCGAAGGCCGCGCGCCTGCGGGCAGCCGGAGCCCTGTCTATGCGGAAGTGGTGCCTCCGCGCCCCGCGCAGACTGCCAGCGCGATCTCGATCGCGTGCCCCGGCTCCTGTTGACGGCCGCGCTCGATGGTGTCGGCCGCACCGGCCTCGCCCAGCACCGCGCGTGCCGGCGTGAGCGCCTCGTCAAGCTCCGCCGCCCGCGCGCTCGGTCGGGCGGCTCCGATGTCCGCGCGGAGACGGTCCGCGCCGCCCAGCAGCTCGAGGCCCAGCGCCGGCTCGGTGTCGGCGGCGATCACGGCCACATCCTCGATGACCTCCGCCAGGTCGTACGGGTCGTCGAGGCGCTGAAACGAGTCGATCGACTCGGCGAAGATCCGGCAGGCCCGCTCGGTGTCGCCCAGGCCCCGGCGAGCCTTGCCGAGGTTGAAGTAGGCGAGCGACAGCAGCCACGGGTCGCCGACCTCGCGGGCCAGCCGCACGGATGCCTCGTAGCGCTCCGCAGCCTCCGCGTACTTCCGCTCGTAGAGGTCGATCACGGCCAGGTTGTTGAGCGACAGGGCGATGGCCCACTGGTCCCCGAGCGACGTCCGGACCGCCAGCGCCTCCTCGTTGAGGCGCCGGGACTCGACGAAGTCCGAGGAGTACTCGGCCACGATTGCGAGGTTGGACAGCAGCCGTCCGAGCTGGTCGCGGTCACCGTGCCGCTCCCGGATCGCGTAGCTCTCGAGGTACCGGGCCCGTGCCTCCTCGTAGTCTCCGCGCTGGGCGGCGATGGTCCCCGACAGGTGGACGACCACCCCGATCCCGAGCTCGTCGTCCAGCTCCGTGAAGAGCACGCGTGCCCTGTCGATCCGCTCGGACGCCTCGTCGTAGCGTCCCTGCTTGCGGGCGACCTCCGCGAGGGCCGCGAGCGCATCGGCCTCCCCCCGCCGGTTCCCGATCGCCTGTGCGAGCTCCAGGGCGGCCTCGTCGAGCTCGGCCGCCCGCGCCCAGTCGCCGGTGAGCTCGTAGGCCCTGCCGAGGGCCAGCCTGGCCCGCATGCACTCCTCGTCCTCGAGCAACGGGACCAGGCGCTCGAAGTAGGCGACGGCGGCCTTGTTCGCGTACGAGGCCTGCGCCGCCTCGGCAGCCTTCCACAGGTACTCGCGCTTCTTGTCCTCCAGGTCGCTCCGGTAGTAGTGGTGCTCGAGCAGTGGCACCACGCGCTCGAGGTCAGGCTCGGTCCGTTCGATGTGGCCGGCCGCCCGCCCGTGGAGCTCGGCCCGGATGGCGAACGGGAGGCTCTCGTAGGCGACCTCCTGGGTCACCACGTGCTTGAACATCCAGGCCTGGTCCTCCTCGCGGTCCAGGGCGACCAGGTCCAGCGTCCGCAGCGAGTCGAGGTGGCCGAGGACGGCGTCGAGCGTCCCGAGCTCCTCGTACGTGCCCGGGAGCATCGGGGCGGGAAAGACGCGGCCGACGACGCTCGCCACCTTCAGCGTCCGTCGCGGACCCTCTGACGCGGCGTCGATCCGGCTGAGCACGAGCATGTGGAGGCTCTCCGGAAGGTGCACGGCGTCCACCGCGGAACCGTCGGCGGCGTCGATACCCTGGGCGACGATGAAGTTGAGGAGCTCCTCCACGTAGAACGGGTTGCCTTCGGAGCGTGCCGCGACCAGCTCGATGAGCGCGTCGGAAACCTCGACATCCTCACCCTGGAGCTGCTCCATCTTGGAACGGACCAGCTGGGCGACCTCGGCCGGCTCCATCTGGTCCAGCTCGAGCTCGCTGAACCCGGCGACGCGTGCGATCCCCAGGCCCCCGCCCGGCTCGGCCTCCGGCCGGTAGGCGAGGACGAACAGGACCGGCAGCGCGACGGCGGCGCGGGCCAGCGTGCCGAGCAGGTCGCGCGAGAGCTCGTCGATCCAATGACAGTCCTCGAGGACGGCGACGAAGGGAGCCTCGGCGGCCCTTGCGCGCAGGCACGTGGCGAGCAGATCCTCGAGGGACGTCTTGCGGAGCTTGGCATCGAAGCTCCGGGTGAGGTCACTGTCCGGGATCACCAGGCCCACGACCTCGCCCAGGAGTGGGGCACGGGACACCAGCGCGGGATCGATCGCCCGGAGCCGGCGCTCGAGCGCCGCGACCTGGCGCTCGCGCGGATCATCGTCGTCCAGCCCGAACAGGCGGCGCCAGATCTCGCGCCAGACGAAGTACGGCGTCCTCGTCCCGTAGGACTGGCACTCGCCGAACGCCACGGTCATGCCGCTCCGCCGCACGTTCCGCACGAACTCCGCCACGAGCCGTGACTTGCCCATACCGGCCTCGGCGGCGATGCCGATGGCGCGGCCGTGGCCGCTCGAGGCCATGGCCAGGCCATCGCCCAGCACGGCGAGCTCGCGCCGGCGGCCGACCAGGCCCAGTTCGAACCGGGTCCTGCGGCGCGACGCCCGCTCCAGCGAGCCCGTGAGCGACCAGGCCTCGATGGGGTCGGCCTTGCCCTTGACCGTGAGGTCGGGCAGCCGTTCCCAGATGAAGGCGTCGCCGGCAGCCTCGCGCACGGGCCGGGCCACGAAGATCTGTCCGGGCGGCGCGGCCGACATCAGGCGCGCGGAGAGGTTCACCGCGTCGCCGAGACACACGAAGGTCCGGCGCATCTCGTGGCCATAGGTGCCACTGCGCAGTCGGCCCTGGGTCAGCCCGATCTGGATGCCGCGCGCGGCCGTCGTGCGCTCCAGGTCCCGGAGGTCGAGGGCCGCGGCGGCCGCGCGCGCGGCATCATCCTCGTGGGCGAGCGGTGACCCGAACACGCCGTACAGGTATGCGCCCTTGTCGCCCAGGGTCAGCTGCAGGACGTTGCCGCCAAACCCGTTGAGGACCCGCTGGGCTGCGCGCACGAACTCGTCCAGCTTGTGGATCGCATCATCGTCATTGTCGTAGTCGATCCCGCCGAAGCGCAGGAAGATCGGGATCGCAGGGCGCAGCTCGGCGAGGAACTCCCCGCGGCCCGTGCGGATGCGCTCGTAGACGGCGGGCAGCAGCCACGGCCGCACGAGGTCATCGGGGAGTGGAGCTGGCTGGTGACCCGGCTCCGGCTCCACATCGATGACCAGCCCCCGAAGGACCGCGCAGGTCCGGCCCGTGTCCTCGTCGGTCCGGAGGTCGCCCAGCACCGCACGGTCACCGAGGGCCGCGACCGCAGAAGGATCGAGCACAACCTCACCCTTCCGGGCGTGGTGCTCAGCCTCGGCCAGGTCGTCCATCAGTCGCCCGGCCAGGACGTCGATCAGCTGGAGGTCGGGGTCGCCAACCACGAACCGGCGTGCGGCGCCCACCGCGATCGCGACCTTCATCGCGAGCTGGACCTCGCTCCCGCCCGGCGTCACGATCAGGCCCGTCCGTCCGATTGCCTCCTGCATGCCGGCGGCCGCCGCACATGCCCGGGTGCCGTCGTCGCCGTCGATCCAGCAGGTGATCGCGTCACCGGCGAAGTAGATGACGTTGCCGTCATAGGCGTCGAGCGCGCTGATGACGGCGTGGAACACGCGACCGATGCTGGCCGTGAGCTCCTCCGCACCTCGCTGTGGGCCGAGCTCCTTTGCGAGCGCCTCGGTGAGGGGCGTGAACCCGCTGATGTCCGCGAACAGCGCCGAGCCCGTGACGCGGTCCGGGATGGTGCGCCCGGCGTGCAGGGCCCAGCGGCGATCGCGCGGGATGTACGCGTCGGGCCGGTCCCGGGCAAGATCCCACTCCGTCGCGGCTCTCGGCTGCGGGGACGCGGACGAGGTCATGGGACTCCCGGGCAGTGCGCCTCGACGGGCGCCGATCGCGTGGTGTGAGGACCTGCATTGTGGCCTGCTCTGCCCCAACCCGTCATCGACGACCCGCCGGAACCGGGAGGATCGTCCCTTGGGGTCCCGACGGGACCGCTACAGCTCCCGGCGCCGGAAGGCCGCGACGGCCGCCACCAGTGCGCCCCCCACCATGAACACGGAGCCGATGACGGCCGTCGCGAGACGTGCACCGTCCACGGCCGCGCTGCCGGCCGCCAGTCCGATCGCCGGGACGGTCAGGCCGCTGGGCAGGAACCTGTCCACTGCGGGTGCGACGGCTAGCAGCCCGAAGACGATGATGGCGGTGAATCCGATGCCGGCGGCGGCCATCGTGGAGCCCGTCGCCGTCGAGGCGAGGAACGTCACCGATGTCCAGGCGACCAGCCCCAGCCACGAGAGCGCGGCCATCGCCAGCCAGCCGCCGATCGGGAGCGGCTCGAACAGGATGGCCGTGTAGACCCACGCCACCAAGCAGGCCAGCAGCGTCGCGATCCCGAGGACCACGGCGATCGCCAGGAGCTTCGAAGCCAGGAAGGCGGGTCGCCCCACGGGCTGGGCCAGCACCATCGCCGCCGTGCCGCGGTCAAGCTCTCCGGACACGCTGCCCATCGCCAGCGCGATCGCGGCCAACGCGCCGAACTGCCCGAGGTTCTTCTGGAGCTGCTCCAGGGCCATCGTCGCCGTGGGATCGGGCAGGACCATCGGGATCTGGTCACCAAGCGCCGCCGCGAGGATCTCGTTGAGATACCGGGCGGTCAGCGGCGAGAGGATCCCCACGACCAGGAACAGCACCGCGACGACCGGCAGGCGCCGCGTCCGCCACGACTCCACCAGCTCCTTGCGCAGCAGGACCCCGAACCCGCTCACGCCGCGGCCTCCTGGGTGTCGCCGGTGAGCCGGAGGAAGACGTCCTCGAGCGTGGGGCGCGCCCTGGCCACCGAGACGACGGCCAGGTCCTGCTCCCCGACGAGCTGGAGCAGCTCGCGCGAGGCCACGACCGGATCGGCGACGGCCACGGTCAGCAGCCCGTGGTCCACGCCCGCGGCTGTAACCCAATCGAGCTCGCGCAGCCGGTCGGCCAGCGCGGCGAGCGAGTCGTCCTGCCCGGGCTCAGCCTCGATCCGCCACACGGGCAGCGCGTACTGGTCCAGCAGCTGGTCGAGCGGTCCTTCGACGATGAGCCGCCCGTGGTCCAGGATCCCGACGCGATCGCAGATACGCTCCACGTCGGCCAGCACGTGGGTCGAGAACAGGACGGTGGTCTCGCCTCGCAGGGCGGCGATCAGGCCGAGGACGTCCCTCCGCCCGGCGGGATCCAGAGCGCTGACCGGCTCGTCCAGGACGACCACGGGTGGGCGGTGGACCAGGGCCCCGGCGATCCCGAGGCGCTGGCGCATGCCGCCCGAGTAGGTGGATGTCCGCCGGTCCGCGGCGTCCGCGAGGTCCACCCTGGCAAGGGCGTCGTCGATCGCGCTATCCAGCGCCGGCCCCTCCAGGCCATGCAGACGCCCGAGCAGACGGAGCTGCTCCCGGCCGGACATCCATCGATAGGCCCGAGGATCCTGCTCGAGGTAGCCGAGCCCCCGCCTGACCGTAAGCGCGTCGGCTTCCGCGACCGCGCCGCTCACGACGGCACGACCCCCCGTCGGCCGGGTCAGTCCGGCAAGCAGGCGGAGGCAGGTCGTCTTGCCGGCACCGTTGGGTCCCAGCAGGCCGAACACGGATCCGGCGGGGACGACCATCGACAGCGCGTCGAGCGCCAGGACCCCGCCGGCGTAGCGCTTCGTGAGTCCCTCGACGCGGATGGCCGCAGGCGCATCGGGCAGGGGAGCCCGGGCGGACGCAGGAGGTGGAGCGGACTCGGCAGCCGGGAGGGCGCCTCGTTGCGTGAGCCGTGTCGAGGCGGACGACGCCACGTCGGCGGGTCCAGCCGGCGCCGGTTCCCCGGCCCTCGGCCCGACCACGATCGGCGGATCGTGGGGGCTGCCCCAGCCGGGCACCGCACCCTCACCCGGCGCCCGGGTCTCCGCAGAACCGTCGTCCCGGCCCACCAGGAAGTACAGCACCGGGCCAACGAGGTTGACGAACACGATGATCAGGGCCCAGACGCCCTTGTTCCCGCCGCGCACGCGACGGTCGTCCCGCAGCAGGTCGACGACGGCCGCGATCATCAGGCCCACCTGGATCACCACCAGCGGAACGACGAGCAGCAGGACGGTTGGGTCGATGGCTCCGAGATCGGGGATGTTCACGAGGGGCTCCTGGGTCGGCATCGGGCCAATGCGCCGGGCTCCAGGGGATCGGGTCGCGGCAAGTCCCGGATTGCGAGATCACGAGGAGCGGGAGCCGGCCGGCTGGAGCCGTGCCGGGGCGGTTCCCGACCGCTCAACGGACGCCGTTCGACGGATCGGGCGACCGCCGAATTGTAGCGGGACCCGAGTGCCGCCACGGCGCGCTGTAGACTCCCCGTAGCCTGCGGTGCATCCCGCCGCGGCCGTTCCCGTCACGTCCCCGGAGGAGCACCATGACCGACGACCGCGAGCGCTGGGCACTGATCCTCGGGGCATCCTCCGGGATGGGCGAGGCCACTGCGCTCACGCTCGCCGCGCACGGGTACCGGATCGCGGGTGTCCACCTGGACTTTCGTGCGGCGCTCGCGCATGTCGAGGAGGTCAAGGCCAAGATCGTCGCGCTCGGCTCCGAGGCGCTGTACATCAACATGAACGCCGCCGACGACGACAAGCGGGCCGCCGCCCTGGCCACGCTCCGCGAGCGCTTTGACCGCTCGCGCGCCGATGGCCGGGCGCCCTATGTGCGGGTGGTGATGCACTCGCTCGCGTTCGGCTCGCTGGTGCCCTTCCTGACCGAGGACCCGAAGGCCGGCGTCGACCGCAAGAAGATGGAGATGACCCAGGACGTCATGGCCAACAGCCTCGTCTACTGGGTGCAGGACCTGTGGCGGGGCGGCTTCCTGGGCGACGGGTCCAGGATCTTCGCGATGACATCCGAGGGCTCGACCCGCGTCGTGCCCAGCTACGGCGTCGTGTCATCGGCAAAGGCGGCCCTCGAATCCCACACCCGGCAGCTCGCGATGGAGCTCGCCCGGCTGGGGACCGGCATCACCGCCAACACGATCCGGGCCGGCGTCACGATGACACCGGCACTCATGAAGATCCCGGAGCACGACGCGATCATCGAGGCCGCCACGCGGCGCAACCCCACCGGCCGGATGACGACGCCCCAGGACGTGGCCAGCACGATCCTCGCGCTGTCCGGTGAGGGCACCGGGTTCATCAACGGCGAGGTCATCGGTGTCGATGGCGGCGAGTACGTGACCGGCTCCTAGCCGGACAGGGGAAGGGGCATACCTGCGATGAGCGGTCGAGTCCTGGTCGTGGGATCGGTCAACGTCGATCTCGTGGTGCAGACGGACCGGTTGCCGCTGCCCGGCGAGACGGTGCTCGGCGGCACGTTCACGCGCTTCCACGGTGGCAAGGGTGGCAATCAGGCCGTGGCTGCCGCGCGCCTGGGTGTGCCCGTGATGCTCGTCGCCGCCCTGGGCGACGACGAGTTCGCCGCCGAGGCACGCGCCGCGCTCGCCCGCGAAGGGATCGGCACCGACGTGCTGGTGACCCTGGAGCACACGGCAACCGGGGTGGCCCTCATCCTGGTCGACGCCAAGGCCGAGAACCAGATCGCGGTCGCGCCCGGAGCCAACGCCGGCCTGACGGCCGCCCATGTGCGCCAGGCACTCACGCGTCTCAACCCGCACACGGGCGACGCCGTTCTCGTGACGCACGAGATCTCCACCGACGCCGCGCGAGAGGCCCTCAGGATCGGCCGCCTTGGCGGCGCCTGGACCATCTTCAATCCCGCCCCCGCGGGCGGCCTGGATAGGTCGGTGATCTCGCTGGCCGACGTCGTTGTACCCAACCGGGGAGAGCTTGCCCGCCTCGTTGCCGACGACGCGCGGCGATCCGGCCGCGAGCCGATCGGGGCCGACGAGCCGGTGAAGGCCGCCCGGACCCTGCTCGAGGCCAGCAGCGAGGGACCGGGGGCCGGCGAGGCGATTCTGGTGTCACTTGGCGCCGCTGGCGCCGTACTGGTCCGACGCCAGGGTGCGGCGATCGACATCAAGGCCCCCAGGGTCAAGGCGATCGACGCTACGGGTGCCGGGGATGCGCTCAACGGCGCGCTCGCGGCCGCGCTCGCCGGCGGGCTGAGCCTGGAGACGGCCGCCCGGCGGGCGGTGGTCGCAGCCAGCGTGTCCGTGACGCACGCGGGTGCGCGCGAGGGCTACCCGACGCTGGACGAGTTGGCCGTGGCCCTCGGCGAGACGCCGCCGTCCCAGCTGCGTGCCGAGGCCATCGCGGCCACGGCGGCTGCGGCAGCCGCGGAGGCCACAGGCGGGCCGCCGGATCGCGCGGCGCCCGGCTCGGGTCCCGAGGGCGCCTGACCGGAGGGCACCCTAGCCCAGTCGGACCTCATTCGCCCAGGCGGTGCGGATCCTCGCCTCCGGCGTCATCCCCAGGCGACCTCGATCATCGATCCACCACGCCGCAAGGCCACGCGCCCGGGCTTGCTCCCCGATCGCCCCGCGGCCGAGGAGGAACAGGTCCTTCGTCCAGACCTCTGCCCATGCTGGATCCGCGGCGCCCACGGTGACCGCGATCAGCCCGGTACGGGCAGCCTCACGCGTCCGCGGGTCCACCAGGTGATGGACCGGCCGTCCCTCTGGGCCGATCCAGGTCCGGACACGGACGGACGACGTCGCGATCGCGCCCGATCGCAGGTCGATCACGGCCAACGGTGCGGCATCGTCACCGTCGGCGACGGGATCCTCGACGCCGATACTCCACCCGGATGCCGATGGCAGACCGGCGTGCACGATGTCGCCCCCAGCCTCGAGCAGCAGGCCCGCGCCGGGAGGAAGGAGCACTTCGGCCCGCGCCGCAGCCCAGCGCAGCGCCAGCCCCTTGCCGATGCCGCCCATGTCGACGGGCGTGGCCGGTACGTGGACAGGCCACATTCGCACTGCGCTCGCAGTCGCCCCACGAAGGCGAGGCCCACCCGCGTCGCCGGGGGGCGTGCCCGCGGTCCGGTCGAGATCCGCGCCATGCTCGCCGATCCGTTCCAGCGTCCCCAGGACGCCGGCGTCGAACCGGCCGTCCGTGACCCGGCCTGCCCGATCGATCGCGGCCAGGGCGACACGTAGCCTGCGCGACACGCGAACAACGGCCCCGCTACCCGCCTGCCGGTTGAGCAGCGTCAGCTCCGAGTCCGAGCGGAACCGCGAGAGCGCGGCATCCACGGCCTCGAACTCGGCCCGCACCTCGTCCCAGGCGAGCTCCGCGGCCGCAAGCGAGGCGGCGTCCGTGGGCTCGGGGACTCGGACCGTCAGCCGAAGCGCCGACCCGAGGGCTCGCGCCGAGAACGCGACCAGCCGGTCGGGGCCGGCGTCGGCGTGTTGACCACCGGCGAGGTTCGTCGCCGGCGCCTCAGCCGCCGGAGGCACCGGTATTCGCGGTCGTCTTGGGCGCGGTGGTCGTCCTTGATCTCGAGCTTCCGGCGACAGCACCCGCCATGCTCACCGTGGGCAGCTTGATGCGCGCCGGGAGTGCGGCGGCGCTGCCCTCCACCTCGGCGACCAGCGCCGCCAACGAGTCGAGTCGCGCCTGGTACGCCGTCACGTCGCCGGTCACCGTGTCGTAGCCGGCGATCATGGCGCGAACCTTGGCATCGATCTCAACGACCCTGGCCTCGAGGGCGTCATTGGCAGCCCGCGCCTCCTCGACCGCGCTGAGGTAAGGGGCACGAGCTGCGGCAAGCGCAGCGTCCGACTCGCCCTGGAGACCGGCGATCCCCGCGAGGGTCACGGCGTACACGGCCGCCGAGGCTCCGAACAGCATTCCGGCTCGAGACGGCGTCCCGAGGAGCGCCTCCTTGCGGGTGACGGCAGGACGGGTAGCGGCCGGGCGTGCGACGGGACTGGTCTTGGGGGCGACTCCCGGCCGGGGCCTGGCCCCGATGCCGATGCCTGCTGCCGGGAGTGCGCGCTCAGTCATCGTCGTCCTCGTGCTCGCGAGGCTCGGGAGTCCTGGCGGCCGTGGTGCTGCCGGTGCTGCGCGACGCCGCTGCTGCCCGGTTCAGCGCAGCCTGGCGGGCAGCAGCCTGGTTGAGCGCAACGAGGCGGGCCTGTGCGAGCTTGAGCTGCTTCTGGGTCCTGGTCAGCTTGACCGCTGCCCCATCAAGCTGCACCTGGAGGACCGTGGCGCTCTCCGCGTCACCGGCAACGCTGCCGTTGGCCGCGATGAGCGCAGCCTGGAGGCTCGAGACCTGCCGTGCGACGCCGTCCATCTGGGTGGCGAGGTCGGCGGCGCGCTCGGTCTGTGCGACGTAGTCATCGCTGGCCGAGGTCAGGCTCACGGGAGCGGTATCGAGTGGCGCGGCCCCGGCACGCCACTGGGCGGCCAGCTGGACTGTCCCCGCGCCGACGCCAATGACGGCAAGGGTCGCCGCCATGACCACCAGTCGCCGGCCGAGCCGGGCGAGGGTCTCCTTCGCGATCATGAATCCTCCACGGTGGCGGTCGCCGGCTGCGGCCGGGCGACGGACAGGACCGGAGTGGCCGGCCGTTCGGAACGCTGCGGACGGACGCGGGCGGTCCACCAGCGGTGTGCGACGCCCGCCGCGATGGGCAAGCCGGTCGCGAGAAACATGGGGGTGAGCGCGCCGCCATCGGTTCCGGCGAGCACGGCGTGGGTCCAGGCGAGCAGGAATGCGACGGCGGCGAACCGGTGCACCTTGAGCCACCACCCGGCAGGGAGCAGCTTCGTCCATTTCGCCGTCACCGCCGTGAAGATCAGTGCGTAGAGCGCCACCGTCCCGATGGCGATCGCGGCCGGCCGGTACTCGGAGAACCCCGGCACGAGGGCGCCGAGGACGCCCACCTTCGCGAACGGGTCGATCGCGAGCAGCGCGATGTGGAGTGCGAGGAAGGCGCCGGTGAAGACGGTGATCATCTCGTGCCACGGGAAGACCTGCTTGGTCTTGCGCCACTCGGCCGTGTTGCGAGGATGGCTCAGGATCAGGCCGAGGCCGACTTCGACGGCAAGCAGGAGGTAGGCCGTCACGCCGAGCGCCCGCGCTGCCATCCACGGCCTGAGGTCGGCCACCCGCGGATCGCTCGCCGGGAGCACCTGGTCCGTGACTCCGAGCGCGACCAGCGCGGCGATGGCCCCCAGCGCGACCAGCGTTGCGGCGCCTACGCGCATGTCGGGATCCCCTCGAGCAGTGGACTGCGTCGAGCGCTGGTGGTGGGGCGCGAGCGGATGACCATGGCGACTCCCGGAATGGTGTGGCCTCCCTTTGAGGCGGCACACCAGCCGAAGGTTTCAGCGACCCAGTCGCCGATGGTCACTGCCGCCACCGTACCAGCGGTACCACCGGCACCGGCGGGGCGGGAGCTCCGAGGGCCGGTCAGTCCCCGGCGAGGGCCGCCGCCACGCGCTCGATGTTCCAGGCCATCATCCCGGCGTAGGTGTCCTTCGGCGCGTCCCCCACGCTGTCGGTGTACAGGTCGGACACCACGACCGCGCCGGTCTCGTCGGCGATCGTCTTCACCAGGTCCTGGTTGAACTGGGCCTCGGCGAAGATCGCCCGGACGCCCCTGTCCCGGATGAGCGTGACGAGGTTCGCGACCTGGGCCGCGCTGGGGTCCTGGCCGGGGGCATCCACGACCGTGCCGTCGATGGTCAGGCCGTACGCGGCCGCGAAGTACGGGAACGCGTCATGGAACGAGACCACGTTGCGGTTAGCCGCCGGGATGGCGCCGAGCGTGGTGCGCGCATGCTCGTCGAGCCGGGCGAGATCGCCCTCATACGCGGCAGCCCCTGCCTGGTAATCGGCGGCGTGATCCGGATCGGCGGTTGCCAGCGTCGCCCCGATCCGATGCACGTATTTGGCGGCATACGCGATGTCCAGCCACAGGTGCGGGTTGACGGCGCCGTCGCCCTCGCCGGAAAGGTAAGCGACCCCGTCGAGGTCCTCGCCCAGGGCGACGACCGGCGCCTTCACCCCCGCATCGTCGATCAGGGTCGAGAGCCAGCCGTCCAGTCCGAGACCGTTCGTGAACACGACGTCCGCCTCGGACATGTTGCGGACGTCGGACGGGGAGGGATCGAACGTGTGGACCTCGCCGCCCTTGGGCACGAGGCTCTCGACGCTGACCCGGGATCCGCCCACCTGGCGCACCAGGTCTGCGATGATCGTGGTGGTGGTGACCACCTTGAGCGTCTCGCCGGCCCTGGGCGACGTCAGGGCACCCGAACCGCCGCATGCCGCGAGGACGGCCGCCAGCAGTACGGTGACGGTGGCTGTGCTGATACGCATCACGAATCCCCCTGGCAGGCGGCGCACAGGCCGAAGATCTCGAGCCGATGCGCGGTGGCGTGGAACCCGGATCTCCGCGCGATCTCGCCGAGCACCTCGCCGAGACCATGGTCCGACACGTCCAGCGACCGACCGCAGCGCGTGCAGATGGCGTGGTGGTGATGGACGGGCTCGCACGCGACGTAGGCGTGGTCGCCGTCGGGCAGGTCCACGCGCTCGACGAGCCCGTGCGTCACGAACAGGTCGAGCGTGCGGAAGACGGTCGCCCGGCCGATGCCGAGGTGCTGCCGCCGGGCATCGTCCACCAGGTCCGCGGCGGTGAAATGCCCTGCGCGTGCGGCGACCAGCCCGGCAACGGTACGGCGGGGGACGGTCAGGCGGCACCCGGCTCGCTCGATGGCCTGTACCAGGCGATCCTCGGCGGGGATCCCGGCGGCGCCCGGCGTGCGCCGAACGGCTGTGACGCGAGCGGACTGCGTCACGACGCGGCCCCGTGGGCGGCATCAGGTCCGACGGCGGTCCAGCGCCGGCGGGCGAGAACCCCACGTGGGCCGAGCACCAGGGCCACCACGAACGCCGTTGTCTGGACGAGCACGATCGTTGCGCCGCTGGCCACGTCGAACCAGTACGACAGGTAGAGGCCGATGACCGCGCTGGCCACGCCCACAATCGCTGCCGTGAGCATGAGCCTCGGGAACCGGACCGTCAGCAACTGGGCGGTGGCGGCAGGCGTGATGAGCATCGCGACCACGAGGATGATGCCCACGGCCTGGAGGCTGACCACGATCGTCAGCGCCACGAGGGCGAGGAACAGGTACTCGAGGAGACCGACCTTGATCCCCGATGCCGCTGCCCCGAGCGGGTCGAAGGTCGCGTACAGCATCTCCTTCCACAGGACGGCCACCGTCACGATCACGCCGGTCCCGAGGATGACCAGCGTCACGAGGTCCGCCGTGCCGATGGCCAGCACGTTGCCCAGCAGGAAGCTGAACAGGTCGGCGACATAGCCGTCGATCGTGCTGAACAGGAAGATGCCCAGCGCGAACATGCCCGCGAACAGGACCCCGATCGCGGTGTCCTGGCGCAGACCCGAGCGCTTGGTCACGAACCCGATCGCGAGGGCGGTCCCGACGGCCGCCACCGCCGCGCCGAGGTAGAACGGGAAGCCGACCATGTAGGCGACGACGACGCCGGGGAAGGCGGCATGGGCGACCGCGTCGCCGATGAATGCGATCCCCCGCAGCACGACATAGGTGCCGACGACGGCGCAGATCACGCCCACGATCGCGGACGCGATCAGGGCGCGCACGATGATCGGCGAGGCCAGCGGCTCCAGCAGCCAGTCCATCAGCCACCCTCCGCATCGTGGAAATGGCGCTCGCCGGGGGCGGCGTCGTCGTGGTGGTGCGCGTCGTCGAGGACCATCGTGCGGCCCTCCAGCACCAGGAGGTGCCCGCCGTAGGCCGCCGCCAGGACGTCGGCGTCGAGGACGAGGTTGGACGGTCCGTAGGCCACGACCGTCCGGTTGATCGCCAGGACCTGCTGGAACCGCTGGGCGGCGCAGACGAGGTCGTGGGTGGTGGCCACGACGGTCTTGCCGCGCGCCGCCTGGGCCTCGAGGATGTCCATCAGGAGCTCCTGGGTCGTGGCATCGATCCCCGTGACCGGCTCGTCCAGGAGGAACAGGTCCGGCTCTGCGGCCAGCGCGCGGGCCAGGAAGACGCGACGGCGCTGGCCACCCGACAGGCGTCCGATCTGCGTCCGCAGGTGATCATCCATGCGGACCTGCTCCAGCGCGTCGCGCACGGATCGCCGGTCGTCCTTGCCAGGTCGTCGCAGCCCCAGCCGCGGGTAGCGGCCCATCATCACCACGTCCTCGACGGTGACCGGGAACGCCCAGTCCACGAGCTCCGCCTGCGGCACGTAGGCCACGCGGCGCGATTCGCGGCCGGCGGGGGCTCCCAGGATCTCGATCCGCCCCGACCACGGCCTCAATAGCCCGGCCATCAGCTTGAGCAGCGTGCTCTTGCCGGCCCCGTTGGGGCCCACGACGGCGAGCAGGCTCCCCGGCTCGACGGCCACGGTCACGTGCTCGACCGCGGCCCGGTCTCCGTAGCCGGTGGTGACATCGCTCAGCCAGACATCCGCATGCGCGTGGGCGTGAGCGGGATCGAACAGGTGCTCGGACCCGGTCGCGTGGACGTGCTCGCCCCCGGGCGGCGGTCCGGATGGCTGCGGCGGGGCGGTGATGGGGGTACCAGCGGGCTCCATATGAGACACAGTATCATCTACACGGCTGCGCTGCCACCGGCGAATCGCGGGGAACCGCCCGGTCCGAGCGGCCCGGTTGGTGGGGACGAACGCCCCTTCCTGCACCATCGACCGGCAAGCGAGGCTTCCTGGGCGTTCTTGCGCGACAATGCAGGGCATCTCGCGCCCACATGAACACGGAGGTCTCCCCTGAGCGGCAAGCAGCCCACCACCCCGACCACCCGCCGGGACCGTCGCGCCGCGGAGCGCCGCGACCGCTTCGAGACAGCGCGGGACGAACGACGCACGCGCAGCGACGCCGGGGGTGGCGGCTCATCGTTCATCAACGCCCGCAACATGACGATCGCGGCGATCGCGATCGGCGTGGTGCTCGTCGCAATCGTGGCTGTCGGCCAGCTGGGCAACAGGACCACCGTCGGAACGCTCAAGGACCCCGGCTTCGCCTACCAGGCAGCGATCCTCGACGGCACCACCATCGGATCCTCGTCCGCGCCCGTCGTCATGGAGGTCTACGAGGACTACCAGTGCCCGGTCTGCGCCCGGTACTCCCTGGAGGTCGAGCCCTCGCTGGTCAACAAGTACGTCAATGCCGGGGTGCTGCGTATCGTGCACAACGACATCGCCTTCCTGGGCACCGGCGGTGCCGAGGACGAGTCCAAGCTCACGGCGACGGGCGCCTACTGCGCAAACGAGCAGGGTGTCTACTGGCCGTACGCCCACTGGATCTACAACAACCAGGATGGCGAGAACCAGGGCGGCTTCAACCGTGAGCGCGTGACCCAGATCGCGGTTGCCGCGGGCGTCGAGGAGGGCGCGTTCAGCGCCTGCCAGGACTCCGATGCGGCGCTGGCCCATGTCACGGCATCGACCACTGACGCGCTCGGCATTGGGATCAACTCAACGCCGACGTTCCGCCTCAACGGCGGGGAGTTGATCGTGGGCCTCAAGAGCGCCGCCGAGCTGGGCGCCCTGATCGAGGCCGAGCAGGCCAAAGCCGGTGGGGCGCCGTCGGCCTCGCCGAGCACCAACCCCTGATCCCGGTGGCGGTCATCGAACGCCCCCCGCGTGGCCCGCTGGGACTGCCCCTCGTGCTGGCCACGCTGGCGGGCCTCGTGATCGCCGGCTACCTGGCGGTCGTGCGGATCCTCGGCGAGGCACCGGCGTGCGGCCCGAGCAAGGGCTGCGAGACCGTGGCCGTGTCGGAGTACGCGTTGATCCTCGGGATCCCGGTCGCGTTCCTGGGCGTCGGGATGTCGCTCGTGCTCGTCGTCTGCTCCGTCCTGTGGTGGCTCAGGTCCGACCGACGAGCGCTGCTCGCCGCCTATGGCCTGCTGCTGCTCTCCACGCTGTTCGCCGCCTACCTGACGTATCTGGAGCTGTTCGTGATCCACGCGATTTGCCTGTGGTGCGTGGCCTTCGCGATCTCGATTGTCGTGGCCGTGGTGACGGCAGGCCTGGCACTCAGGCGCACCTGACGCTTCAGCGTTCGGGGGCGTACCCCGTGAGCTCGACGTAGCCCTCGCCGGCAAGCGCCCGGCCTGCCCGCGACGCGCTGACACGCTGGGAACCCTCCCAGTAGGTGACGCCCGTCGTGGCACGCGTGTCCAGCTCCTGGCGGGACACGGTGGGTTCGAGCCGGATCTCCAGGTCCTCGCCGGGGAGGGTCAACGTCCAGGCTGCCGGGTAGACGGCACCCGTGGCCGGGCTGGTCCAGTCGCCGGTCACCTCCACCGTGAAGTCGCCCGGCCCCAGGTGGCTCGTCCCCCCGTCGGCATCCACGAGCGTCCCGTAGACCAGGGGGTAGCTGCCGTCTGCGGCCCGAACCAGGGACAGGGTGACGTCCGTCCCGTCGTCCAGGTTGATCGCGAACCAGTCCCAGCCGCCCGCGCCGACCGAGATGAAGTCGCCCCACTGGTGATCGAACCAGGCGTCGCCCGTCACTGCCAGCACGCGGTCGCCGAGAGCGATCGTCCCCGTCGCGTCCATCGCCGTCCGCGAGTAGTAGTAGGAGCCGCCCGCGGGCCCGAAGTCGACGTAGCCGTCGCCATCGTGGAAGACGGGTGGCTTGCGCTGGGCAAGCGCCAGCTCGAGCCCGAAGCCGGAGACCCGATCCCCCGCCACCTCGGTGCCGGTCGCGGCCGCCTTCAGCTTGTCCGAGCCGCCGCTCCCGGCCATGACCCATGGCGCGCCCGATAGCGTTGCGGGCTCCTGGGGGTTGAGGCCACCCACGGCGAGCGCGAAGCCGGTCGGGACGCCGTCCTCACGTGGTGACCTGTCGGCCTGGGAGCCGATCTCGGCGCGCTGGGCGTAGTGGAACCGGCCGCCGGTTTCGTCGGTGATCGCGAGGTGCGACGCCCACGTCACCGGGAAGCTTCCTCGCTCGGCACGGAAGACGACGTACTCGAAGCCGAACCGGCTGCCATCCTCTGCCCGGAGGTGCCCCGTGTAGTACCACCACTCGGTCAGGCGATCGTGGGGCCCGTCGTCGCGGGGCAGGATCACCGGCCGGGGATCGGGCGGCGCCGGGGTCACGGAGGCCTCCGGGATCGCGGCGGGACGCGCGGCCGGCGGATTGGCGAGCACGGGACCACCGCATGCCGCGACGACCACGGCGATGAGCGCGAGCAGCAGCAGGACGTGGCGGCTCATCGGACGCTGGCCTCCACCTCGGCCTCCGTGCGCGGCAGGACGCCCTGCAGGGCACGATCCAGGCGCCGGGGAACCCACCAGTTCCAGCGGCCAAGGAGGCGCATCGTCGCGGGGACGAGCAGCGCACGGACGATGGTCGCGTCCAGCGTCACGGCGATGGCGACGCCCAGACCCAGCGCCTTGATGAGCACGATGTCGGCGAACGCGAACGAGCCCGCGACGACCACGACGATCAGCGCAGCCGAGCTCACGATCCGCCCGCTGCGCTCCAGGCCACGGGCGACCGCCTCGGTGTTGTCCCCGGTCCGGTCCCAGGCCTCCTTCATGCGCGACAGCAGGAACACCTCGTAGTCCATGGACAGCCCGAACAGGACGCAGAACAGGATCACGGGCAGGGTGGTCTCTACGAAGCCCAGGGGCTGGAACCCGAGCAGTGCCGAGAGGTTGCCCTCCTGGAAGATCCAGACCAGCGCGCCGAAGCTGGCGACGATCGACAGGGTGTTCATCACCAGCGCCTTGACCGGCAGGACGACGGACCGGAGCAGGACGAACAGGACCAGGAACGTGGTCACCACGATGAACGCCGCGGTGCGTGGGAAGTCGGACCAGACGCGTGAGACGACGTCATCGACGTCGGCGGCGCCGCCGCCGACCATGATGGAGGCACCCGCCGGCGCGGCGAGCGGGCCCGTTGATGCCCGCAGCTCGCGGACGAGTGCCCGCGCCTCCTCGTTGTTCGGCCCGAACGGGGTCGTGATCGTGAACACGGTGAGGTCGCCACGGGTGGTCGAGGTGAGCGAGGCGGTCACGAACCGGTCCGGCGGCCCACCCGCGGACCCGTAGAGGAGCTGGTACTGCTCCCGGGTGATCCGCGGATCCACGTCCACCAGCCCGGCCACGCGGGTGACGCGGGGGTCGGCGGCCAGCCGGCGCGAGTAGTCGTAGAGCGCGGCCACGTTCCCGGGGCCCGTCGCGTCACCGGTGGTCCGGATCGCGACGAACAGGGGAGCGAACTCCCCCTCGCCGAACTCGCTCGCGAGGATGTCGTACGTCTCCCGTGACGGCACCGACTGCGGCAGGATCGTCGCGTCCGGTGCGTTGAAGCGCACGCTGAGGAAGGGGAGTCCGAGCACGATCAGCAGCGTCAGGGTAGGGATGAGGACCGCCACCGGGTGACGCATGACGCGGCGGGCCAGGCGCGCCCACGGGCCGTCGGATCCCGGCTCCACGGTCACCTTGCGGACGCCGAGGGCGTCGATCCGTGTCCCGATGATGGCCAGGATCGCCGGCAGGAGGGTCAGCGCCGCGGCACCGGCCAGCCCGACGACCATGGCCCCGGCGATGCCGACCGAGCGCAGGATCATGAACTCGAACAGGACCAGGCCAAGCAGGCCGAGCAGGACCGTGAGCGCCGAGAAGAAGACCGCCCGGCCGGCCGTGGCGACGGTGATCCGCACGGCCTCCCCGACCCGGTCCGGCCCCTCGCGCCTGGCCAGCTCCTCGCGGAACCGGCTGGTCATCAGGAGCGAGTAGTCCACGCCCAAACCCAGCCCGAGGAGCGTGGCCAGGTTGAGCACGAAGATGCTCATGGGAACGAACGAGGCGACGATGAAGATCCCGGCCAGGGCCACGAGCACCGCCGCCCCGCCCACCGCGAGCGGCACCCCCGCGGCGACCATGCTCCCGAACACCAGGACAAGGGCGAGGGCCGCAAGCGGCAGGGAGATCAGCTCGCTGCGCCGCAGGTCGGTCTCGGTGACGGCCTGGACGTCACCGTAGAACGCGGGGCCGCCGCCGATGCGGACGGTGAGCCCGGGCACGTCCCGGAGGGCGGCGGCCACCGGCGGGATGGCATCGGGCGAATCGTCCG
The DNA here is from genome assembly GCA_963713975.1 of uncultured Chloroflexia bacterium. GTDB lineage: Bacteria > Chloroflexota > Limnocylindria > Limnocylindrales > CSP1-4 > CAIXZV01. Next base: position 993,609 of record OY970218.1, on the reverse strand, counting down.
GCGGCAAGTCCAGGAAGACGATGTCGTACGCCGTGTGACCGCCGGCCGAGACCTGGCGCGGGGCGAGGACGTGCGACAGGACCCGGGTCACATGCGGTGCCGTGGCGACATCCACGGTTGCGGCGCGCACCGCCGCCAGCCACTCGGGCGTTCCCGCGGTGAGCGTGTCGGACGTGTAGACCAGCACGAACGCGGACGGCTCGAGGCCCAGCTCCTCGGACAGGAGCTGCTTCGCCCGGGCCGACTCGAGGTCGTCGAGGATGAAGCCGCCGGCAGACAGGGCCCCGGGGGCCTGGGGCGCAAGCGGCAGCGCGACGAGGATGAGGATGGCCCACGCGGTCACGATCCACCACCGGCGGCGGACGGCGAAGCGGCCGAGACTGTCGAAGCTCATGCGTGATCCGGTTCGGGGAGCAGGGTCCGGCGGATGGGTGGACGGGCTAGATCGGGTAACGTGCGATTGAGCGGTAGCATGTTACTGTCGATCGGCGTAGCGCGCTGACCGGTCCCGGAACGGATCCCCCTGTCTCCCCGGTGACCGGTTCTGCTAGCATCGTCCGGCCGTGGCACGCCGCGGCGTCGTGATGCCAAGCCTTACCGTCCGAGGGCCGCCACGCGTGACGATCTTCACCATCTGGTTCCAGGACTTCCCGAACAACCTCGTCATCTTCCTGGCTGCGACCCTGCTCGCCGGCGGGTTCGTCTACACATTCGCACGATCCGCGATGGTGGCCGAGGGCGGCCGGCCGGGCTGGTCCCGCCGGGTCACGGGCCCCAACTCCAAGCTGTTGTTCGCGGCCCTGTTTGTCGCCTGGGCGATCGTGTTCGGGATCGGGCTGCAGCTCGTCCCGCACGAGGGCGCCAGCTCGCCGTACGGGGGCTTGGGCCTGATCGCCATGTTCAGCGGGTTCTTCATCATGATGGGCCTGATCTGGAGCGTGATCGGCGACTAGTCCCGGCGTGCGCAGCGACCCTGGAGCCCGGCCCGGCGCCGGGCTTCGCAGTATCCGGGTCGATGACCAATGGCACGTTGCCGTGCATCGGCGTGCCGCGTACCGTCGGCGGCGGCCGTCCCACGTTGTCGATGCGCCATCCGGGGAGGAATCCGTGCACGCTCGTCGTACTCCACGCGCGTTCGTCGGCGCGGCCCTTGCCCTGACGCTCCTGGTGACGCCCGGGCTCGTGAGCCCGGTCGAGGCGAAGACGCCGACCACCCCCACGGTCGACTTCGACAAGAACAACTACGCGCGCGACATGACCCTGATCTTCTATGCGATCCCGGATCCGGGCGGCGCCCGGACCGTCGTGATCTCGTGCGATGGCGGAGCCCACGCGAGCGATCCGTACCCATTCGCCTCGCGGTTCGTGGTGAGCCTCGACCTGCCCGGCTGTGAGGGCTACGGGCTCAAGACGGTGAGCGTCCAGGTCTTCGCCGACACGACATCGATCTTCTATGGCCAGGTCACGCCGGGCATCAACGCAAGGATGACGCTCGGGATGCCGGACCCGGCGATCACGGGTCATCCGTTCACCTTCACATTCGCGTATCCGGCCGATTACAGCCTGCCAACGGGATCCATGTGCCGCTACGAGTTCCGGTGGGGCAACGACCGGTCGCTCCTCCAGAACGACTACGATGAGACCTTCGGCGCCCTTGGCTTCGATGCCCACGCGGTCAGTGGGACTTGCCCGACCTGGACCTTCAGGCTGCCATGGGTGCCGTACCGCCAGTTCGAGCTGTACGTCACCGTCGGCACCCCGGAGGAGGACGGCGAGATCGCATTCGGCGGAGGTGCCCATGTCCGGTTCGATGCGGCCCAGGACGGCACCGAGCGCCGGATCACCTCGTCCAACCTGCCGATCGCCCAGGTGCTGCCCAGCACGTACACGCCCATCGTCGGCAATCCCGTCACCTACACGCGATACCTGATCGGGGGCGCGTCCGCCGGCTCCAGCAGCGTCTGGCGTGCCTGGCTGGGATCCGGAGACAACCCCGATGTCTGGGAGGTCCATGGCGGCTCGACGCTGACCATCACGCCTCGCCGGGCGGGGAACCTCGTGGTCGGCTGGCAGCGGATGTCCGGACTCTTCTTCTATGCGATGTACGACCCCCCGGTCCGCTATCGCGACTCCTACCGGCCGACCACGACGACGCCACGGCAGCACGTCGGCTCCGGGGCCGCGGGCGGCGCGTCGGTCCCCGCGACGATCACGTGGGATGGCTCTGACCGCGGCTGGGGGATCGCGAAGTACCAGTTGGATCGGAGTGCCGACGGCGGTGCCTGGAAGCGGGTCGTCTCCGCCAAGGTCAAGACCACGACCCAGTCGCTCGTCGCCGGCCATGCGTATCGCTACCGGGTGCGGGCGATCGACAAGTACGGCAACGTCGGCCGCTGGCAGTACGGACCCACCTTCAGGGTCCGCATGGCCGGGGACGCGTCGACCGCGATCCGCTACACCCCAGCGTGGACGATCGTCGCGGATGCGACAGCCCGTGGCGGCTCCCTTCGCGAGTCGGTCGTTGCCGGGTCCGCGGCCCGCTTCACGTTCAGCGGCAGGGACCTCGCCTGGATCGCCGAGCGTGGGCCCGGGCATGGCAAGGCCAAGGTCTACGTGGATGGGGAGCTCTCCAAGACCGTTGACCTGGCTGCCACAGCAGACGCACCCGCCCGCATCGTGTTCAGGAAGCACTGGAGCGCGCGTGGGATCCACACGATCCGTGTGGTGGTCTCGGGCACGGCGGGCCGCCCGACGGTTGGCGTGGACGGGTTCATCGTCCTGCGCTGAACCGGGGCCGGCAAGCGAGAACCCGGCCGGGCTGCCCGGCCGGGTTCGTGTTCTCTGGTAGCGGACGGCCGGGCCGCCCCCGGATCAGGGAAGCTGTTCGAAGACCGAGGCCGCAGCCTGCTCGTCCATGAGCAGCACCATGAACAGCTTGTCGTCCTTGGGGTAGGCGAACGCGCCGAAGCCGCCCGCCGCCTCGCCGTAGACCGACTTGCCGCCCAGCGTCGTCTTGGGCATCGAGCCCGGGTCCATGCCCAAGCTCGCGGCGAACTCGCTCGCGTCCAGGCCCTCGATCTGGATCGCGTAGATCATGCCGCCGGTCCCGCCCGCGGACGTGGCGATCGCGAAGTTCACGTCGTTGAGCGTCTTGCCCTTGGCTTTGAGGATCGGGTCCAGCTCGCTGCCGCTGAGGCCCGCTGCCGCCCCGACGAGGCCCAGCTGGCTGCCGTCGTAGCCGACACGCTCGAACGTGATGTCGCCGACCTTCTCGGGCAGCATGGCGGCGAGGTCGTTGACCTGGCCGCCGAGTGTGCCGCCGCCGTCGTCGGTGGCTGCGGGCTCATCGGTTGCCTGCGGTTCCTCGGTCATCTCGGGCGTGGCGGCGGGCTCATCCGTTGGGGCGTCGGTGGCTGCGGCCGTGGCTGCCGGGTCCGTTGTGGCCGTGGATGTGCCGCCACACGCGGCGAGCACCATGGTGAGGCCCAGCGCGCCTGCGATCAGGCGTCGATCGATCGTCATTGGTGGTTCCTTTTACGCCGAGGGACGTAGTCACCGCGCGGACCCCCGGTCCCCGGTGCGGCGGCCGCACTGTACGAGCGTCGCCGGTCGCGGTCAAGGCGCCAACGGTCCCGGTGTCCCGCGGGACGTGTATCGTCCCCTGTGCGTGTCCGTACCCAGGGATCTGCCGATGCGTGCTCGTGGTGTGGCCGTCCTGCTGCTCGCCTCCGTGCTCCTTGCCGCCTGCGACGGTGTGGCCGATTCGACCGATAGGGCAACCGCAAACCCTGCACCCCCGGCCTCCCCGGTCGCGCTCGCGTCCCCGTCTCCCTCTGCGCCGCCGGACGCGCCGCCTGCGACAGCCTCGCCGGTCGCGACCCCTTCGCCGGGACCAACGCCGTCCGGCTCAACCGCACCGACGGAGCCCCCGGACTCGCTGCCGCGGGTGGCGGTGACCGAGCAGGATGGCATCCGCGTCCGGATGGAGCTCCAGCGGAACCCGCTGCGGGCCGGCGAGCCCAGCTGGGTCAGGACGACGGTCAGCAACCTGGGGACGGATGACGTGACCTGGCTCCACGATGGCTGCGCGACGAGCGTGGTGGTCCATGGCCAGTCCGAGATGGACTGGCCGCCCGGCATCGACCAGACGGGTCAGGCGCTGTCGTTCAAGAACCGGCTGCTGAACGTGTACGTCACGACCGATCGCCCGCGGCCCGCCGCACTGAACTTCGTCCCCAGGGCGATGCTGGGAGCCGGCTCCTACGGCTGCACCGACATCGGCATCACCGAGATCATCCGGCCCGGGCAGGCGGTCCGTCGGACGCTGTGGTGGTCCGGGTATGCCGACGTGAAGCGCGGACTCCCGCCCGATGGGCCCGCGACCATCACCGGCTTCGCTGGCTACTACTGGCGCGGGCACCGGGAACCCGAGGTCATCACCGACCGCAAGCTCGAACTGGGCATCCCGGCCTGGATCGTCGACGGCGCGCAGGGCCAGCGCCTCACGCCGCCCGAGGTCATCGACGCGGCGCTCGCGGACCCGTCGTTCGTCGCGTACCTGGAGACGCAGGACCTGGGGAACGGTCGCGAGGAGATCCTGTGGTACGACCCGGCGGCCGACGTGTGGGAGGTGGGGGTGATGCCCTGGTACGAGTCCAAGCCGCCTCGTATCCACGGCGTCCTCGTCGATCCCGTGACCGGTGCGATCCGCGGCGCGCTGGATCGCCCGTGGGACGAGGAGGCCGACGGCTTCCCGTAGACGCTCCACGGCACCTCCGCTATGATCGCGGTCCATTCAGGATGCATAGGATTTATGCGTTCGATCGGTGGCGGCATGCCCGCCGGACAGTGGGAATCGGAGGTTCGGCAGGTGGCGGAGCAGGCGCGGGGTTCGGGCAGCGTCACGGCCGTCGAGGCGGCACCCTTCGTGAACCAGCGCGATCCGGCGAGGCGGCTGGGCCCCGACGGCCTGCCCGCGGTCAGCCGCCGTGCCCCGATGTGGGCCGACGTGCCGGCCGAGAAGTGGAACGACTGGAAGTGGCAGCTGTCCAACCGCGTCAACGACCTCGAGGACTTCGAGCAGATCCTCGAGCTCACCGACGAGGAGCGCGAGGGCCTGTCCGCTCCCGACAAGTTCCGGGTCGACGTGACGCCGTACTTCGCCAGCCTCATGGATCCTCACGATCCGAACGATCCGATCCGCCGCCAGATCATCCCGCTCGGCCGGGAGCTGCACAGCTTCACGGGAATGATGGAGGACAGCCTCGCCGAGGACCGGCACTCGCCCGTCCCCGGCCTGGTCCACCGCTACCCGGACCGCGTCCTGATGCTGATCACCACGCAGTGCGCCGTCTACTGCCGGTACTGCACCCGAAGCCGGATCGTCGGCGACCCTACCCAGAACTTCAACCGCAAGGAGCTCGAGGCCCAGCTCGAGTACATCCGCAACACCCCGCAGATCCGCGACGTCCTGATCTCGGGTGGCGATGGCCTCACGTTGGCGCCGAAGCTCCTCGAGTCCGCGCTCCGGGGCCTGCGCGAGATCCCGCACGTGGAGATCGTGCGCATCGGCTCCCGGGTGCCCGTGTTCTTGCCCCAGCGGATCGACGACGAGCTGTGTGAGATGCTCGCCAAGTACCACCCCCTGTGGCTGAACATCCATGTCAACCACCCCAACGAGATCACCCCCGAGCTCGCTCGTGCCTGCGACAAGCTGTCGCGCGCCGGGATCCCCCTGGGCAACCAGTCGGTGCTCCTGGCCGGCGTCAACGACTGCGTCCACACGCAGCGCGAGCTGGTCCAGCGCCTGGTGGAGATCCGGGTGCGGCCGTACTACCTGTACCAGTGCGACCTGGTCGAGGGTGCCGGCCACTTCCGGACGCCGGTGGGCAAGGGCCTCGAGATCATCGAGGGCCTGCGCGGCCACACCTCGGGCTACGCGGTCCCGCAGTTCATCGTGGACGCGCCCGGTGGCGGCGGGAAGATCCCGGTCATGCCGAACTACCTGGTCTCGTACTCGGACCACAAGGTGATCCTGCGCAACTACGAGGGCTACATCACCACCTACGAGGAGCCGGCGGACTACCAGCCGCACGATCCCTCCACCTGCCAGTACTGCCAGAACCCGCGGCCGGAGCCCGGCCAGGAGGGCATCACCGGGCTTCTGGACGGCAAGCGGATGTGGATCGAGCCCGCCGGCTTCCAGCAGGTCCACGACCGCGGTGCCGAGGGCACGCACCGCCTCAAGGATCCGTCCAAGTGGGTGCCCCTTGGCGTGGGTGCGATCGAGGGCAAGTCCACTGAGAGCGCCCGGGCGCTGCCGGTGCTCGAGCCGGGGGCCGACGCGACGGAGTAGGGCGCGTCCGGAGCCAGCCGGTGCGTCCGGAGCCAGCCGGTGCGTCCGGAGCCGCTAGTCTGGTCTCCCGCCGGTGGAGACGAGCGTTTGGCGAAGCGGAAGAAGCAGCCCCTCGGCCAGTCGATCGGCGGCGTGCTGTTCGGTTTCGAGCAGGCGGTCATGCGGAACCAGCCACCAGCCCAGGAGATGGTGCACCACGCACGTCCCGACGACTCGATCCCTGCCGGGGCAGGCGGGTACGTGACGATCGAGATTCCGGCACCCGCGGGCCGGAGAGAGGTAGACCCGTCATGACGATCGACCCCGGCGCCGTCGGGCGGCGACCCCTCCCCGCCGGCTTCCCTGACGCCCGACCGAGGCCGCCCGTCGTGGCCGAGTCCGCGGACCCGTTCACCACGATCCGCGTGCTGGAGGGGGTCGCGTGCATGGAGCGGTCGTTCCCCGTCCGGATCGACGACCTCGTGGACCGTCTCAACGCCACCCACCTGGACTGGGTGTTCCCGCGGCGCGTGGTGGTGGACGTACTCGTCGCCCTCCAGGCAAACTGGATGGCCGACTACCGGAACGCGTCGGGAATCGTGCTGGACGATGGTGATCGTGGTCCCACGGTCATCCTGGAGGACTCGGCGCGCGTCGATCCCTGGATCGTCCGTCAGGCGCAGCGGGAGGCCGAGGAATGCCGTCGTCTGCTGGACGAGTTCGCCCGCCGCGACACCCCGTTCGGCGGCGGCTGACCCCCGTTTGACTGAACGGATCACCCCATGCCCCCGCCCGGGTCGGATGTCCTCCTCGAGACGGACCTCTACGCGCCGGTCAAGGCGCTGCTCGAGACTCAGGGTTACGACGTCAAGGGCGAGGTCAAGGGCTGTGACGTCGTCGGCGTGCGCGGCGACGAGCCGCCCGTCATCGTGGAGCTCAAGCGCACGTTCGGTATCGGGATCGTCATGCAGGGGATCGACCGGCTGGCGATCACGGACGCGGTGTATCTCGCCGTCGGTGCCTGGCCGGCCCGGCAGTCCGACGCGAGGCGGCTGTGTCGTCGGCTGGGCCTGGGCCTCATCGTCGTGAGCCACGGGCGAGCCGAGGTCGTGGTCGACCCGGTCCCGTATCGGCCCCGCACCAACCTGCGCCGTGCCACCGCGCTGCTTGGCGAGCACCGGCGCCGGATCGGGGACCCGACGCGGGGTGGAAGCGTCGGCCGTCCGATCATGACGGCCTACCGCCAGGAGGCGATCCGCTGCGTCCATGCCCTCGCGACGGGTCCGCAGCCGGTGCGGATCGTCCGGGCGACCGGGGAGGCGCCGAGCGCGGGCCGGATCCTGCGCGACAACGTCTACGGCTGGTTCGAGCGTGTCGAGCGGGGCGTCTACCGGCTGTCTGCCACCGGCCTGGCCGAGCTGGGTCGGCGCGAGGAGACCTGAAGCATCCCGCCCTCGGCCTCAGCCGGCCACGGTCGCGCGCGGACCCCGTCCATATCGGGCCATCACGTCCAGCAGCCGGCCGTGGTCAAGCGCGTGCGCCGTGATCCCGTCGCGACCGGTGAGCGTCTCGGCGGCCAGCAGCGCGTTCACCACCGCCGCCTCGGTTGCCTCGATCGCGGCCTGGAACAGGGGTGACATGCCCTTGTCGACGACCACTCGTGTCTCGACGGTCCGGCGCGGGTCCTTCTCGGCGTCCGTCGCGCCAAGGCCGCGGTTGCCGGTGGCGAAGGCGATGAAGATGTCGCCCGACCCATGCGAGGCGATGCTGCCCATGCGCGCGAGCCCGAGGCCGGCTCGTTGCGCGAGCCGCGTGCACTGGTGGGGCAGCAGCGGCGCGTTGGTGGCGAGGATCACGATGATGGAGCCTCCACCGGGCCCTGTTCGTGACGACAACCCCGGGGACGCATCCGTAGTCCGGGAGTGTCCCAACACCTCCTCCTGGTCCCAGGGGCTGGGGACCTCGCTCCGCGGGATCGCCTGCCCCACAGGGACGCCGTCGATCCGGAGCAGCTCACGGGATCCGTAGTTGGCCTGGACCAGCGCCCCGACCACCCAGCCGCCGTCCGCGTCGGGCACGGTCCGCGACGCCGTCCCGATGCCGCCCTTGAACTCGTGGCAGATCATCCCGGTCCCACCACCCACGTTGCCTTCGCCTACGGGACCGCTCGAGGCGGCCCCGAGCGCCGCGTCCACGTGTTCCGAGCGCACGTGGTGCCCGTTCATGTCGTTGAGGGCTCCGTCATACGTCTCGCCCACGACCGGCAGCGACCAGAAGACGGACTCGTTGGCGCGATCACGGGCCGCGTGCGCGACGAGGGCGTCCCGGACGACACCTACGCTGTGCGTGTTGGTGATGCCGATGACGCCGCCGAGCATCCCGGACTCGCGGACCCACTCCAGCCCGGTGAGCTCGCCGTTGCCGTTGAGGCGGTGGCAGCCCGCGAAGACCGGTTCGGTCCAGACGTGGTCCTCGTGCGGGACGACGATCGTGACGCCGGTTCGGACGGGGCCGGTGCCGACCACCAGCGGGCCCTCGCCGCTGTTCAGCGTCGTGTGCCCGACGAGCACGCCTGGGACGTCGGTGATCGCGTCCAACGCCCCCGGGTTGAGCAGACCGATCTTCAGGCCGAGCTCGATAGCGCGCACGGGGGCCTCCATGGTTGGTTGCGGGCAGGCATGGGTCGGCTGCCGACCGAACTTGGACTGCCGGGCTCTATCATCGCCGGGTGTCGTCATCACCGGAGGCCCGTCTCGTAGCTCGTGTCCCCGTCACGTCGCCCGTGGAGGGTGCCGTACGGGTGCTGCGGCTCCCGCTGCTCGACGGGATGGCGCCAATGGACGTCGCTGAGGCGTTCCGCGACATGTCGGGGCTGGCGCTGCTGGAGAGCGCGCGGCCCGGACGGACGGGTCGCTGGAGCTACCTGACGGCAGATCCCGTAGCGGTCGTGGACGCACCCGCCGAGGGCGTGGACCCGTTTGCCGAGGCGCGCGCGCTGCTGGGCCGGATGGGCCCGCCTGGTGGCACGAGTGCCGCCGGTGGCACGAACGCAGCCAGCCCTGGTCTCCCTGGCGACGACCCGGTGCCGCCGTTCGCCGGCGGGCTGGTGGGCTTCCTCGGGTACGACCTGGGCCGCCGGCTCGAGCGGCTGCCGTCGATCGCACGCGTGGACCAGCACCTGCCGCTGCTCCGCCTGGCACTCCACGACTGGGCGCTCGCGTGGGACCGGCGCACCGGCGCCGCCTGGGTGTCCGTTCGACAAGTGGACGGCGACGTGCGGAGGGCCGTCGCGCGGATGCACGAGGTGGTGGCCCGCCTGGGCGCGTTCGCCGAGGGTAGCCTCCCCGATCCCAGTCCCGTGCCGCGGCGCCAGGGCTTCGTCGAGCAGTCGGTCCCGTCGAGCTTCGTGTCCGGCACGTCCCACCCTGCCTGGCTGGCCGGCGTGGAGGCCGTTCGCGACGCCATCGGCCGCGGGGAGATCTACCAGGCGAACCTCACCCGCCGCCTGGAGGCGCCGTTCGCCGGGGACCCGTGGCCGCTGTTCCGGCGGCTTCGCACTGGTGATCCTGCCCTGTTCGCCGGCTACCTCGACCTCGGTCCGTCCCCCGCCACGGGGGCGCCGCGCGCGATCCTCTCCGCCTCGCCCGAGCCGTTCCTGTCGGTGGACGACGACCGGAACGTCGCCGCGGACCCGATCAAGGGCACGCGTCCGAGGGGCCGGTCACGGGACGAGGACCGGGCGCTGGCCCGCGAGCTGCTGGCCAGCCGCAAGGACCAGGCCGAGAACGTGATGATCGTGGACGTGCTGCGCAACGACCTCGGGCGGGTCTGCGAGCCAGGTTCCGTCCGCGTTCCCAGGCTCCTCCGCCTGGAGCGGACGGCCACCGTCCAGCACCTCGTGACCACCGTGACGGGCCGCCTCCGTCCGGAAGCCGACGCCTTCGACCTGCTGGCAGCCTCGTTCCCGGGCGGGTCGATCACGGGCGCGCCGAAGATCCGCGCGATGGAGGTCGTCGAGGGCCTGGAGCCGGTGCGCCGTGGCCCCTACTGCGGCGCGATGGCCTGGATCGGTCCGGACGGCAGGCTCGGTTCCTCGATCCTCATCCGCACCTTCGTCGCGGACGGCGAGCGCCTGATGCTCCACGTGGGCGGCGGGATCACCTGGCGGAGCGACCCCCGCGAGGAGTGGGACGAGACCGTGGCCAAGGCTCGCGGGCCGCTGTCGTCGATTGGCGCGCTGGAGGTGGCGGGATGAAGGACCGGCTCCCGGAACACGTGTGGGTGGACGGCGCGGTACGGCCGGCAGCGGGGATGCATCTCTCGGTCTTCGATCGCGGGTTCCAGCTGGGTGACGGGCTGTTCGAGACGCTGCGAGCGCGCGGCGGGCACGTCACCGAGCTTGCCGAGCACCTGGCGCGCCTGCGCCGGTCCGCCGGGGGCCTCGCGATCGTGCTCCCGTCCGACCTGGAGATCCTGGTGGCGCGCGGCGTGCAGGACCTGCTGGCGGCTGAGGGTCTCGACGGTCCCGATGGCGACGCCTCTATCCGGATCACGGTATCGCGCGGGGCGTGGTCATCCCGCGGGCTGCTGCCACCGGAGTCGGAGCGGCTGGTCGCGACGGTCGCCATCCAGGCGTGGCCCGTGGACCCGCCGCCCACGGGGCACCTGGAGCGCGGGCTGTCGCTGGTGGTATCCGCCGTGCGGCGGGACCCGTCGAACCCCGTCGTGTCGCTCAAGACGACATCGCGGGCGGACTACGTCTTCGCGCGGCTGGAGGCACGCCGGGCGGGCGCCGAGGACGCGGTCTTCCTCACGATGTCGGGCCACCTGTCCGAGGCGACGACGGCCAACATCTTCCTCGTCCGTACGGCGTCCGACGGCGTGACGGAGCTCGCGACGCCGGCGCTGGACTGCGCCATCCTGCCGGGTACCACGCGATCGTGGCTGCTCCGCTGGGCCGTCGAGGTGGGGCTCCGGCCGGTGGAGGGCTGGCTCACGCCGGACGAGCTGGCGGCGGCATCGGAGGCGTTCATGTCGTCGTCGGTCGCGGGAGTGCTGCCGGTCACGCGGTTCAACGGGCACCCGATCGGCGACGGGCTGCCAGGGCCGTGGTCGATGCGCGCACGCGGTGCGCGGGAGGCCTTCATCCGCGAGGGCTGAGGCCAAGAGAGCCGGACCGGCCGATAGACTGGGGGTCCGATGACGCGCGACGAGCTGATCCTTCGAACGAGCCAGCTGATCGCCGAGGGTGGGCGCCTCGACGCCCAGCCGTCCCTCACTGCGCTCCAGACCTGGCTCCAACTGTCCGATGATCTCCTCGCGACGGCCTGGGGATCGATGGACCGTTACCACCTGGCGTGGCTGATGGTCGGCAAGCCGAAGGGGATCGTGCGCGGGCGACCGATGACGGCGGACGAGGAGGCGGCCTATGTGCGCGAGGTGGCCGGCCAGAAGACGGCCGCGCTCCGGATGAGCCTCGATGCCGTCGAGCGTCAGGGCATGCCGTTCCGGGGCGAGACCGGTGGGATCGGGCCGGGGCAGGGCATGGGCGAGGTGCCGGACGCCGCGGACGATGATGCGCAGCCGGTCCGACACGCACACAACGCCCAGGGCTCACGGCGCTCGATCCCGCTCGACCCCGATCTCCAGGCCCGCCTGGACGAGGCCCGGCGGGTCGCCATGGAGCATGAGGGTCACGACCTGCCTCGCGCGCCGCGCCCGGAACGCCTCCAGCGCTAGCCGGGATTGGAGCGTCAGCGCGCGCGGTAGGCGGCCACTCCGCCCGCGACGAGGATGGCGGCGATAGCCACGATGCCGTAGCGCTGCACGACATAGTCCACGGGGCCCAGGACGCCGCCCTGACCCAGCGCGTAGAGCCAGTCGACGGTGATCCCGGCCACGATCGCCCAGCAGCCCAGGAAAGTGGCGATCGCCACCCGGGTCCGTCCGTCCGTGATCCCGGCGTCACGACCTCGCCAGACGAGGGCCAGCGCCGTGGCCCAGCCGATGAACGCCGCTACCGCGACCAGGCCCGGTCCGAGGTCCAGGAGGCCGAGGACGAAGAACACCAGCGCACCGGCATCTGCGATCAGGACCGCGGCGATGATCGGGCGTGCGGCCGGTCGGGACGAGCGCGGCGCGTCGGCGCCGCCACCCGGGACGGGCTCGCTGCCCGCATAGCGCTCGGCGGGCGCGCGATCCAGCCGGCGCTGCTCTCCGCCGGCGGGTGACGTGGTGCCAGGGACCTTCTGATTGGGCTCGCTCATCCCAAGATGCTACGCGCCGTGGGCGCCGGGGCGGTATCTTGGCTGCGTGAGCCATCCCTCTCTCGGCCTTCCGCCGCGCAGTCTCCAGGCCGGGTTCCCGGACGCCGCTGCTCGTCTGCGCACGAGCCGCGCCGCGCTGGCCGGGCGGGCGATGGAGATCGCGATCGGCGGCGACCCGACGTTCCGCGACCGCCACGACGAGACGGGTCTCCGCAGCCTGCTCCGCGACACCGAGGTCCACGTGGACCGCCTGGCCCTCTGCGTCGCCGGCAATGACCCGCACTGGCTGAAGGAGTTTGCCGATCAGACCGCCACGGTGTTCCGCCGTCGGGGCGTCGCCATGGATGACGTCGTCCGGCTGATGGAGGGGCTGCGGGGCTCCGCGCGCGGCGTGCTCTCCGCCGAGGAGATGGTCCCGGCCGACGCGGCCCTGGATGCGGCCGCCCGGACCTACGCGTGGTACCGGCGCCTGTCAGGCGACGCGCGGAAGCGCAACCCGATCGTCGACAAGATCTACAAGGGCATCTGACGATGACCATCAAGTGGGTCAAGGTTGACCCGCTCGTCATGAACGGCGAGCCCTTCTGCTACGGATCCCGCCTCACGGTCCACCAGGTGCTCGAGATGCGCCGCAACGGGTACACGGTGGAAGACCTGCTCAAGGACCACCCGGAGCTGCGTCTGGTCGGGATCGCATCCGCCTACGTGTACGCGGCGGACCATCGCGAGCGCTATGCGGAGTTCTTCGATGCGGACGGGTCCCTCGTGGGTCCCGGATGCACGCACGACGAGGCCAGCGGGCTCCCGGAGCGGCTGCGCATCCCGGGGGTCGTGATCAAGTCGGTGGTCGCCGCCGCCTGACGCGACTCAGGCGCTCGCAGCGACTCAGGCGCTCGCTACAACCACCTCCGCCGAGTCGTTGGGGCCGGTCACCAGGACCTCCGCCTCCAGGTCGTCGCCGCCCGGCGTCCGGATCAGGTAGCTGTGGTGGATCTCGAGCGCTCCGGACGAGAGCGTCGAGCCCACGGAGCAGTACTTGGTGCACGACAGCTCGATCGCGCGGCTGACGGCCGCCGGGTCGATGCCCTCGCCGTCCACGACGTGCTGCACGTCGAAGCGCGTGAAGTTGTGTGGGTGGTCCTCGGTCTGGATGCCCTTGACGCGCACCTCGTAGCCGGTCACCGGCTGGCGCTTCTTGCGCAGGATGGAGATGACGTCCATGGCCGTGCAGCCTGCGAGAGCCACGCCCACCAACTCGGAAGGACGGGCACCCGTGTCCCCGATGCCATTGTCCATGACGATGGTGTGGCCGCTGCCGACGGTCGCTTCGAAGCGCATGTCGTCACCGGTGAGGGCGAGGGTTACGGTCTGGGGCATGATGCGGGCTCCGTGATTGGGTGCTGGGATCGTGTTGGTCTCGATGGAGCGGACGAGGAGCTCACGGCCCTCGACCCGGCTGCCTATGATGCCTTCCAATTGCGTAGTTGCGCAAATAGGCGAACGGCACCGAGTTCGCGGGCCGTCCGGCCCGGGGGGGCCGAGCAGACAACGCGGGCCGTCCGGCCCCGTGGCCCGTTGCAGCCATACCTGAGTCCGATGGTAGGATTTCCCGGCCATGACCGATACGCACCCTGTTGACCAGCCCGCCGCCCCCGACGCCACGTTCGATGCGCAGCGCCGTGCGACCGAGCTCGCCATCCTCGACGCGCTGCGCGCCGTCGTGGACCCGGAGATCGGGATGAACGTGGTGGAGCTCGCGCTGATCCGCCAGATCCTGCTGGGCCCGGACTCGACCGAGGTCAAGATGATCCTGACCACGCCGTTCTGCCCCTACGCCGGCGCCATGATCCAGCAGGTCAAGGAGCAGGCCGAGACGGTCGTCGATCACCCGGTCAAGGTCACGCTGCTGGCGGAGCGCTGGGACCCGCGCGACGCCGGCCTGATGTGGTGAGCGGACCCCCACCCGCGTCTCCCACCCGATGACAGACCACTCCCTGGACTACGACTCCTCCGTCGCGACCGGTCGGGGCGACGATGGCACGACGTCGCTCCTGTACGGCGGCGAGCGCGTGGCGAAGGACGACCTGCGCACCGAGGCGTATGGGACAGTGGACGAGGCGGTCGCCGCGTTGGGCCTGGCGCGGGCCGAGCTGACCACGACGGGACGCACCGGGGCCCTGGATCCAGCGCTCGCGCGACTGGGCGAGCTGGTCCTCCGGATCCAGCGTGAGCTGTTCGTGGTCGGCGCGGAGCTCGCCACCAACCCGGAGGCACGTGACAGGGGTCGCGACGACACCACGCGCGTGTCGACGGCGATGGTCGACGGCATGGATGCGATGCTCCGGGAGGTCGAGGCGCAGATCCTCCTCCCCCGCGAGTTCGTCGTGCCGGGCGAGACGCGTCTCTCGGCGGCTCTCGAGCTGGCCCGGACCGTCCTGCGCCGCGCAGAGCGCCGCGCGGTGACGCTGTCACGGCACGATGAGGGCCTGGCCGACAGCCGACTCCTTCCCTACCTCAACCGGCTCGCCGACCTGCTCTGGGTGCTCGCCCGAGCCGCCGAGCAGGCCGAGGCCCACGGCCCGACCGTCGCCCGGACCAAGCGTCGCCCCAACCAACCGTAAGCACGGCTCGCGCTCCGGCGCGCAACCCACTGAAAGGAGCCACGCATGAGCGGCACGTCATACACCCCGACCCAGCTGGGCGTTCGCCCGGCACCTGCGCTGGTCCAGCAGCTCCTCGTGGGCGCCTTCGGCTGGATGTTCGCCGGACTCATGTTGTCCGCGGTCGTGGCCTACTTCGTCGGCTCCAGCGCGCAGCTGCTGATGGCGGTCACGCAGTGGTGGCTGCTGATCATCATCCTCCAGCTCGTGCTGGGCGTCGGCATCCAGGTGGCCATCAACAAGGTCTCGCCGATGGTCTCGCTGGGTCTGTTCTTCGTCTACGCGGCATCGATGGGCCTGACGATCGGCGTCATCGTCTGGTCGGTCATGCAGCAGGCCGGCGGCGCCCAGGCCGTGGCCTCGGCGTTCTTCTCCGCCTCTGCCATGTTCGGGGCGGCGGCCGTGTTCGGCGCGGTGACCAAGCGCGACCTGTCCAGCATGGGCGGGATCCTGTTCATGGGCCTGATCGGGCTCCTGGTAGCCATGGTCGTCAACATCTTCCTGGCGTCGGACACGATCGGGTGGGTGATCTCGATCCTCGGCGTGGTGCTGTTCACGGCACTCACGGCGTATGACGTCCAGAAGATCACCCGCGGCGAGTACGCGGCCATCACGGGCTCCCCGGAGCGAGCCTCGATCCTGGCGGCGCTGCACCTCTACCTGAACTTCATCAACCTGTTCCTGTTCATGCTCCGCCTGTTCGGCGGCAACCGCGGCTAGCGATCAGCCGGTCCCCTACGGGTGTTCAGGACCGGGCGTCCGTCGTGGGCGTCGGCGAAGTGGGTTTCGATCGTCGAGGCCGGGAGCGGACGCGAGAACAGGTAGCCCTGTCCGCGGTCGCACGCGAGATCGCGCAGGATCTCGAGCTGCTCGGTGGTCTCGATGCCCTCGGCGACCACGTCGATCCCCAGGCCGTGCGCCAGGGAGATCACCGCGTCCACGATCGGGAAGTCGACGCTGTCGGACCCGAGGCCGGCCACGAAGGACTGGTCGACCTTGATCGTGTCCAGCGGCAGACGACGAAGGTAGCCGAGCGATGAGTAGCCGGTTCCGAAGTCGTCCAGGACGAGCTTCACGCCCAGGGAGCGGAGCCCCTGGAGACGCTCCACCGACGCCTCGGACTGGTCCATGACGACACTCTCGGTGATCTCGACCTCCAGCGCGCCGGCCTCGAGCCCGGCGCGCTTGAGGACCGCGGCCACGTCCTCGATCAACCCGGGTTCGGTGAACTGGCGCGCCGACAGGTTCACGCTCATGGCAAGGCCCGCGGCGGATGGGTACCGCCGCCGCCACGCGCGCAGCTGCTGACACGCCGTCTCCAGGACCCAGCGTCCGATCGGCAGGATGAGACCGGTCTCCTCGGCCAGCGGGATGAACGCGAGCGGCGGCACGAGGCCCCGTGACGGGTGCTCCCAGCGCAGGAGCGCCTCCACCCCCACGATCCCACCGGTGCGCAGCTCCACGAGCGGCTGGTAGTGGACTCGCAGCTCGGAGCGCTCGATCGCCCCGCGCAGGTCGTGCTCCATGGTCGCCCGGTCCAGCGTCTGGGCGTGCATCTCCGGGTCGAACACGATGGCGGTGTGCCCCGGATCCGCCTTCGCCCTGTGCAGCGCGACCTCGGCCTGCTTGAGCAGATCAAGGGGATGTGAGAGCGCCGCACTGCCGATCGCGATGCCCAGGCTGACATCGACCGCCACCTTGATTCCGTCCAGGTCAAACGCCTCTGCCATTGCGGCCTCGATCCGGGCGGTCAAGCGCCCGACCTCGTCGCTGCTGCGGACGGGCCCCAGCAGGATGCCAAACTCGTCCGATCCCAGGCGTGCCACCAGGTCCGTCGTGCGGGTCGCGGCGAGCAGCCGCCGGCCCACCTGGGCGAGCAGCAGGTCTCCGGCCGCGTGTCCGAGGCCCTCGTTCACCACCGTGAAGCGGTCGAGGTCCAGGATCACGAGCGCCACCCGGCTGGCCGCCTCCCGCCGCTGCCCCTTCTCCCGTGATGCCTGCTCGAACCGTTCGGCCAGGCGCTCGACCAGCAGGACCCGGTTGGGCAGCCCCGTGAGGTGGTCGTGGAGGGCGGCGTGTGCTTGGCGCTCCACCTCGCTCTGGACGCGCTCGAACAGGCGGGCGTTGTCCAGCGCCACTGAGGCCAGCTTCCCGAACCTGGCGAGCGCCTCGACCTCTCGCGCGGAGAACGTCCGCGCAGGGTCGCCGGACGCGAGCCCGATCACGCCGAGCACCTCGCCACCCGATGTGAGGGGGACGGCACACACGGCCCCGAACGCGGCGGCCGGCAGGTCCCGGGCCCGATCCGGATAGGTGGCGTAGTCGTCCACGACGACCGGCCGCCCGCTGCGGACCACCGCCCAGCCGACGCCCGTCGCCGGCGGCAGCCGGTAGCCCTCGTAGCCCTCGAACACCCCCGTTCCGATCCGCTCCACCAACTCCGGCTCGCCGCCCGGACCTTCCGGGCTCTCGAGCAGGTACAGGAAGGCGTGCCTGACACCCACCAGACCCGCCGCCCGCTCCATGATCTCGCCGACGAGCTCCCTCGGCTCGAGGCGCTCCATCAGGCGCAGGGTGGTCTCATCGACCGCCGCCAGGTACAGGTCGCGCGTGGGATCCCCGTCCGACGGGCGCGAGTGGTCGGCCGGCTTGGCGAGGTACAACGCCCGGTCCGCGGCCGCGACGAGGCCATCCTTGTCCTGGGCATCCTCCGGGTGGTGCGCGATGCCGACGCTCACGGAGACGGCCGGCCCGAACGTCTCGGTCAGACGTGCGACCGCCGACCGGATGCGCTCCGCCACGACCCGGGCGCCGGCAGCGTCGGCACCCTCCAGGAGGATCGCAAACTCGTCGCCACCGTAGCGGTAGACGCGGTCGCCGTCACGAACCGAAGCCTGCATGGCGCTCGCGATCCGTCCGAGCAGCTCGTCGCCGGCCGGGTGCCCGTGGGTGTCGTTGTAGCCCTTGAACTGGTCCAGGTCGAGCATCAGCAGCGCGAGCTCCACACCCTGCCCCAGCAGCTCACCCAGCTCGCGCTGGAACGCGCCGTGGTTCCGCAGCCCCGTCAAGGCATCGTGCTCGGCCTGGGTGACGATGGCCCCATGGGCATCGGCGTTGCGCAGCGCGATGGACGCCTGCGCCGCGAACAGCTGCACCAGCTCGAACTCGTCCTGGGTGAAGTGGGACTCATCGCCGCCCATCCGGGCGACGTTGAGCGTGCCGATGACCTCCCCGCCAACCAGCAGCGGGCAGACGATCATCGATTCCGGTTCCTCCGGCGTCCCAGGGATCTGGATCGAGCGGGGATCGAGGTTCGCGTCGTTGGCGAGGACCGCCTCGCCGGTGCGGATCGCCCAGCCGGTGATGCCCGTGTCCATCGACGTCTCGTGGGACAGGATCAGCTCGGCGAACTCGTCCCGCGCGACCACCGCCCGCCGGACCCGGGTCGAGCGGTCCACTCGGTAGATCGTCAGTGAGTCGTAGGAGACAACGGTCTTGAGGGAGTCCGCGATCATCTCGAGGACGCCGCTCTGGTCCAGCGTCGCGAGCAGCCGCTCGTTCACCTCCAGCAGTCGCCGCTGGCTCTCGAGGCGGTGGTGGAGCTCCTGCTGCTGCCGGCGGACCTGTCCGAATGCCTCGGCGTTCACCAGCGCCTGGGCTGCGTACCCGGCGAAGATCTCGAGGATTCGCTGGTCGTCCTCCGAGTACTGGTCGTAGCCCGCCTTGGACAGCACGATGACCCCGAGCACCCGTGACTCGTAGGACATCGGGACCAGGAGCATCGACTCGGGCCCGCGGCTGCCGCCCAGCCGGCGACCCCGCCCGTCGGCGCTGGCGTCGCCCAGCCGGATCGTGCTGTTGTGGAGGGCGGTCCAGCCCGTGAGACCGTCGCCCACGCGCACCCGGAGGTCTGCGAACGACGGCGTGCCGATGCCGACGAACTCGCCGTGGAAGGCGACGGGCTCGCACATCCCCGTCGACTGGTCCACGCGGTAGACGCGGATCGTGTCGTGCCGGATGAGCTTGTCGGCCTCGGCCACGATCGCCTCGCCGATCCCCTCGATCTCCTGGATCCGGTTGAGGCGTGCTGACAGCTCCTGGATCGCGCGGAGCCGGGCGGCCCCTTCCCGGACCGATTCGAACAGTTGGGCGTTGGCGACCGCGATGGCCATCTGGCCGGCGAATGCCGCGGACACCTCGAGCTCGGACTCCGTCCACGCGTACGGCGTGTGGTGGTACAGCGCCAGCAGGGCCAGCACCTTGTCCCGCACCATGAGCGGCACGAAGATGATTGTCCGGAAGCCAAGGCGCGCATGCAGCTCGGCGAGGTCCGGCACCGATGTCGGCCCGTCAAGCACGATGCTCCGGCCTTCCGCGATGGCCCGCAGGCACGTGAGCGAGTCGTCACGCGTGACGGCGCTCATCGCCTCGATCACCTCGGGCGCGAGATCGACGTGCCCGGCAAGGCGCAGGGGGTGCCGGTCCGGGGTGACCAGCCACAGGGCCGCCACGTCCGCCCTGAACAGGGAACGCGAGGCGCCCAGGGCATCCCGGACGACCTGGTCGATGTCGAGA
The DNA here is from genome assembly GCA_963713975.1 of uncultured Chloroflexia bacterium. Classification (GTDB taxonomy): domain Bacteria; phylum Chloroflexota; class Limnocylindria; order Limnocylindrales; family CSP1-4; genus CAIXZV01. The sequence goes on along the minus strand of OY970218.1, from coordinate 973,774 downwards.
CTCGCGTCGATCTCGGCCACCACGCGGCTCAGGGCAGCCTCGCGCTCCTCGTCGGCGGGACGTGCCTGGGCCGGGCCCCGTACCGCGTGCGCGGAGGTCGCCCGCGACCGGGTTGCCCGGGTGCTGCTGCCGTCGTGCGCGAGGGTCATGTTATGCGTCGTTCCCCGGCCACCTGGGTCTGGAGGAGCCGGCGCCGGCTCACGTCCACGTGTCATCCGGGAACGTACCCATCCGGACCTCGACGCACGATAGGTCGGTGGTACCCCGGACCGGACAACCGAGTCTGGGTCCGTGCCTTCCTTGGACTCGGGCGCCCAAGCGGCCTGCACCTCCATCTGCTCCGCCCAGCGACCCAACGGTCGGGTCTACCGCGGTTTCAGTCGCCAGGCGGCATGTTCGTCGCCCCGAATGCCCCGTGCAGCCGACAGTCGTGCCGCTAGGCGGCGCAAACTACACCGCACCCGACGGTTGGACCGCCCAGTGGCTAACTTGCTCACGGGTCAGGTCCAGCCGGGTCCAGCCCGAACGAATGGCTCACAGCACGCCGGCCGCCTCGAGCATGCCCCGGGCGCCTGGCCTCCTACGGGGCGTAGCTGTCGATAACCGTGTTGCGCCGGTCCACGGACGCGACCGCCAGTGCTCGGTCCGCGCCGGGCCACCAGATCGCGTACCAGCCGTCGGCCATCGACGTCTTGCTCCACGCCGCGTCGGCATCGAAGCTGACCTCGACCGTGTTCGCGGCCTCATCCACGCGGCCCACCACGACCGTCCATGCGCCGGATGTGCCCTCGACGACCTCGACGTCGCGCAGGCCCAGCTTTCCAGGCCCTGGTGCCTCCGCGCCCTCGAAGCCGGCCACGGGGCGGGCATCGGCCGTGGCGGTGCCGTCCTCGGTCACCCCGACATGACACAGCATGGCGGCATCCGTGTCCGCGAAGACGATGACCATCCGCCCCTCGCCCCGGGCGTCGAGCACCGCCAGCGGCAGAGTCCCCACGCCGTCCTGCGCCCGGCAGGCGTTCTCGGCCGCTGCGGTGAGCGCGGGCGATGGCACGACCGGACCCCGTCGCCACGCACCCATGGCCGCGGCGTCGGCCACGACCGCAGGGTCGGGGGTTGCGGCCGGGGTCGCGATGTCCGGCGCCGTCGTACGCGGCGTGTCATCGACCGAAGGCGATGGCTCACCGCAGGCCGCGACGGCAAGGCATACGAGGAGGAGCGGCAGCGCGGCGATCACGGGACGCATATCCCCTTGTACCACGCGGGCCGCGTCGTGGTTCACCGCGGGTCGGCCGTTGGCTGTTGGTCCACCCCACGCACGCGTTGACGCTCTCGGCCGACCGTCCTACACTCAATCCATAGGAAACAGGTCGGAATTCCCCGGCGGCCTCTGAGGCCGGCGGCGCCCCCCGGGGAACTCCTGCCACCCGGAGGATCCAGGCCCTGTCCCATCGCGCGAGCTTCCACGGTTCCGGCGCCCTCTCCTTTTCGACGAAGGGCGAATACGGCGTGCGCCTGATGGTCCAGCTCGGATGCCACTACGGCATGGGCCCCGCCAGCCTCGCGGAGATCGCCGCCGACGAGGACCTGCCGCGGGCCTACCTGGAGCAGCTCGTGACGAGCCTTCGGGACGCCGGCCTGGTCGTCTCCACGCGCGGTGCCCGCGGCGGCTACGAGCTTGCCTCGGCACCGTCCGAGATCCGGATGGGCGCGGTCCTGCGGGCCCTGGAGGGCCCGATAGCACCGATGATCTGCGCCTCGGACGAGGTGGATCACGCGACCTGCGACCGCTCCACGCGGTGCACGGTCAACGTGCTCTGGATCCGCGTCCGGGATGCGATCACCGGCACCCTCGACGGCATGACGCTCGCGGACCTCGTTCCGGTCCGCCACATCACCCTCGATCCGCGCACACCGGCGCCGTCCCAGGCCGGCGAGGCGACTTCGGGTTCCACCCCAGCACCCACGCTCACAGGAGCCACTTCGTGACCGACGCCAACGACCGGGAGCTTGTCATCCGCGACCTGCGGGTCGCACCGGCCGCCCACCCGGACCTCGAGATCCTCCAGGGGATCAACCTCACCATCCGCAAGGGTGAGACGCACGCGATCATGGGCCCCAACGGCTCGGGCAAGACGACGCTCTCCTACGCCCTCATGGGGCACCCGGCGTACGTGGTCAAGAGCGGCGAGGTCCTCTGGAAGGGCTATGACCTGCTCAGCCTCTCGGCCGACAAGCGCGCCCGCCTGGGCCTGTTCCTGGCCTTCCAGTACCCCACCGCGATCCCCGGCCTGAGCGTCGCCTCCTTCGTCCGGAGCGCGCTCAACGCGAAGCTCCAGGGGATCGACAAGAACCCGGATATCGACCCGACGGACGCCATCAGGGGCGGCGTGTCGATGCTCGACTTCCGCAAGCGGATGCGCGCCAAGATGGCGCTGCTCAAGATGGACGACGCTTTCGCGGCCCGCTATGTCAACGACGGCTTCTCGGGTGGCGAGAAGAAGCGCCTCGAGATGCTCCAGATGGCGATGCTGGAGCCGGAGTTCGCGATCCTCGACGAGACGGACTCGGGCCTCGACATCGACGCCCTGCGGATCGTGGCCGAGGGCGTCAATGCCCAGCTCAACCCCAACATGGGCGTGCTGCTGATCACGCACTACCAGCGGCTGCTCAACTACATCACTCCGGACGTCGTCCACGTGCTGGCGGCCGGCCGGATCGTCACCTCCGGCGGCAAGGAGCTGGCGCTGCGCCTGGAGGAGGAGGGCTACGGCCCGATCCTGCGCGAGAACGGCATGGACGCCGGCGTCCCGGACGAGGCGCTCGCGTTGCCCAAGGAACCCGAGACCGCAGCCGCCGGCCGGTAGGAGCAGCCATGACCACGCAGCTCTCACCGGCCCGAACGTCGCTCGACCCGGCCGTGCTGCGCGCCGATTTCCCAATTCTCGACCAGTCGGCCAACGGGCACCCGCTGGTCTACCTGGACTCCGCCGCGACCTCCCAGAAGCCGCTGGCGGTGATCGAGGCGATGGACGCCTACTACCGCGAGGACAACGCCAACGTCCACCGCGGGATCTACCAGCTCTCCGAACGTGCGACGGCCGCCTACGAGGGCGCCCGCGACAAGGTCGCCCGGCTGATCGGTGCGCCGGATCCGCGGACCATCGTGTGGACCCGCAACGCCACCGAGGCCATCAACCTCGTCGCGTACTCGTGGGGCCGGCGCCATATCGAGCGTGGCGACGTGATCGTCCTGACGGAGATGGAGCACCACGCGAACCTCGTCCCGTGGCAGATCCTGGCCCAGGAGAAGGACGCGGACCTGGAGTTCATCCCGATCACCGATGACGGCCGACTGCGTCAGGACGTGTTCGAGGTGCTGCTGCGGCTCAAGCCGAAGCTCGTCGCGTTCACCCACGTGTCCAACACCCTGGGCACCGTCAACCCGGTCGAGGAGATGACCCGCCAGGCCCACGAGGCCGGTGCGCTGGTGCTGGTCGATGGTGCCCAGGCCGTGCCGCACATGCCCGTTGACGTGTCGGCGATCGGCTGCGACTTCTACGCTTTCAGTGGCCACAAGGCGCTCGGCCCGACCGGGTCCGGCGTGCTGTGGGGCCGGCGCGAACTGCTCGAGGCCATGCCCCCGTTCATGGGTGGCGGCGACATGATCCGCGAGGTTCATCTCCGCCGGTCGGAGTGGAACGAGATCCCCTGGAAGTTCGAGGCGGGCACCCCGGACATCTCTGCGCAGATCGGGCTGGGCGCGGCGGCGGACTACCTGCTGGGGCTGGGCATGGACCGCGTTCAGGCCCACGAGCAGGACCTCGCGGCCTATGCGCTGGACCTGCTCCCGCGCGAGGTGCCCGGGATCGAGCTGTACGGACCGGCCGCGGAGCTGCGAGGCGGCGTCGTCTCGTTCAACCTGCCGGGCATCCATCCGCACGACGTGGCCCAGGTCCTGGACAGCTTCGGGGTCGCCGTCCGCGCCGGTCACCACTGCACGATGCCGCTCCACGAGCGCCTCGACCTGGCGGCGACGGCCCGGGCCTCGTTCCAGGTCTACACCAGCAGGGCGGACGTCGACGCACTCGCCGCCGGGCTGCGCGAGGTCCAGCGCCTGTTCGGCGCCTGACGGCCCGAGCGCTACACTCGGAACCGCCATGGACGACCTCTACCGCGACTACATCCTCGAGCACTACCGGCGCCCCCACAACTTTGGGGTCCTGGAGGAGCCGAGCGCCAGCTTCGAGGGTGCCAACCCGCTGTGCGGCGACCGGATCACGATGCAGCTGACCGTGAAGGACGGGGTCGTGACCGAGATCGGCTTCACGGGTCGCGGCTGCGCGATCAGCCAGGCGGCGGCCTCGCTGCTCACCGACGAGATCAAGGGCAAGGTCGTCGCGGACGCCGCGGCCTATACCGCGACCGACCAGCTCGACCTGCTCGGGATCGAGATCAGCCCGGCCCGCCTCAAGTGCGCCATGCTCTCCTTCGAATCCCTCCAGCACCTGCTCGACGAGGTGGGGGTGAAGCCGCTCGAGAAGGACGTCGGCTGACGTCGTACGAGGAGCTCCTGCGCCGGGCGAGAGCCGAGATCCGCGAGGTCGGACCGGCCGAGGTGGACGCGCTCCGGCGGCGTGGCGGGGTCGCCATCGTCGACGTCCGCGAACCGGCAGAGTGGAGCCTGGGGCACATCCCCGGAGCCGTGCACGTGCCCCGGAGCCACCTCGAACGGGACCTCGAGACGCTGCTCCCTGACCGATCGACCCCGGTGATCCTGTACTGCGCGGGGGGCTTCCGATCGCTGTTCGCCGGCCAGGACCTGGCGCGGTTCGGGTACACGGACGTGGTGTCGATGAACGGGGGCTTCGATGCCTGGAGGGGCCAGGGCCTCGACTGGATCCAGCCGCCCGGTCTCACCGAGTCGCAGCGCCAGCGCTACAGCCGCCATCTCCTGATCCCCGAGGTGGGCTCGGCCGGCCAGTCCCGGCTGCTCGAGTCTCGGGTCCTGATCGTCGGTGCGGGGGGGCTGGGCTCGCCGGCGGCGCTGTACCTGGCGGCGGCGGGCGTCGGCACCATCGGGATCGTCGACTTCGATGTCGTCGACCTCTCGAACCTCCAGCGCCAGGTCCTCCACGCCAGCGACCGCGTCGGCCAGAAGAAGGTCGAGTCGGCTCGCCGGACCATCACCGCGCTCAACCCGGACGTGACCGTGGTGCCGCATGACGAGATGCTGGTCGCGGCGAACGTTGCGCAACTGGTCGAGGGCTACGACGCGATCGTGGACGGGACGGACACGTTCGAGACCAGGTACCTCCTCAACGATGCGGCGGTCGCCTCTGGCATCCCCGTCGTGCACGCGTCCGTCTTCCGGTTCGAGGGCCAGCTCACGACCTTCATCCCGTACGAGGGGCCCTGCTACCGCTGCCTGTACCCGACGCCGCCGCCGCCCGAGCTGGCACCCGGCTGCTCCGTGGCTGGCGTCCTGGGCGTCGTACCCGGGATCATGGGGCTGCTCCAGGCGAACGAGGTGCTCAAGCTCCTCCTCGGGATCGGCGAGACGCTGGCCGGCCGGCTCCTGCTGTTCGACGCTCTCGAGACCGAGTTCACCGAGCTGCGCCTGCGCCGTGACCCGGCCTGTCCGGTCTGCTCTGACGAAGCACGCGCCGCGCGCGAGGTCGGCGATCCGCTTCCAATCCCGGCCATGCCCAATGGCGTGTTCAAGCTGGGAGCCGATCCCGGCCATCGCGGGTGACCGGGGCCGCGGTCATCCCGGTCATGGGGCCCGTAACCCTCCCATCGGAGCTCGAGCGGGCCATCGTGGCGCAGGCTCGGGCCGAGTCGCCCAACGAGGCGTGCGGGCTGATCGTGGGCACGGCGCCCGCGGCCGACGGTGGCGTTGCGTTGCGCTATGAGGCGTGCCGGAACGCCGCCGCCTCGCCGGTTCGCTATGCGGTCCACCCGGACGACCTGTACCAGGTGACGATCGAGGCGGACGAGGCGGGTCACGTGATCTGGGGCATCGTCCATTCGCACCCCCGGTCGCCCGCGGTCCCGTCCGCCACGGACGTGGGGATGGCCCTGTACCCGGATGCCCTGTACCTGCTCGTCTCGCTCGCAGCCGGACAGGCAGATCCCGTCACCGGCGCACCGCTGCTTCGTGCGTGGCGGATCGTCGGTGGCGCCGTCCGCGAGGTCGCCCTGGAGGTGGCGTGATGGATGGTGGCCGGGGACGTGTCGCCTGGATGGCCGCCGGGGCGCTGGCGCTCGTGGGTGGCACGCTGCTCGGCTGGAGCAACGAGCTCCTCGACGCCATCGCGAACCCGCCCGTCCTGGTGCGGGCGGCCCTGGTCGGGATCGGCGTTGTCACGGCCCTGTGGTGCATGGTGCAGGCCGCGCGCCGGCTCGAGGCGGGTCGCCAGGTCCCCTCGGCGGAGATGACCGGTCACGACCTCACGGGCCTGGTCAGGGGCGTCCGCTACGTGTTCCTTGCCGTCGCTGCACTGTGCGCCGCCGCCGGCTGGCTGCTTGGCCACCCGCTGCCGCTCGTGGTGGCGCTCGTCATTGCGGGCGTGGACATCCTCGAGACCACGTTCCTGCTGTTCGTCGTGTCGATCCGCGGCGAGGGCTGAGCGTGCGTGCGGCCCGCACCGGAGTAACGCCCCGGAAACCTGATTAAGATCGTCCGCGAACGTGTACGAGTTAGGCTGGACCTCCCCAGAACTGGAGCCCGCCATGACCGCACCCGCCTCCTCCTCAAGCAACAGAACCCCTCTCTCACCCGAGGAGCTCGATGGGATCGACGCCTACTGGCGGGCCGCGAACTACCTGTCCGTCGGGCAGATCTACCTCCTGGACAACCCGCTGCTCAGGGAGCCGCTGGCACCTGAGCACGTCAAGCCCCGGCTCCTTGGCCACTGGGGCACCACGCCCGGCCTGAACCTGATCTACGCGCACATGAACCGCGTGATCCGGAATTGGGACCTGGATGCGATCTACGTGATCGGCCCGGGACACGGCGGCCCGGCGATCGTCGCGAATGCCTACCTGGAGGGGACCTACAGCGAGGTCTACCCCAGCATCACGCGCGACGAGGAGGGCATCCGGAAGCTGTTCCGCCAGTTCTCGTTTCCCGGCGGGATCCCAAGCCACGTCGCACCGGAAACGCCGGGCTCCATCCACGAGGGCGGCGAGCTGGGCTACGCGCTCTCCCATGCCTACGGCGCGGCGTTCGACAACCCTGACCTGCTGGTGTGTGCCGTGGTCGGTGACGGCGAGGCCGAGACCGGCCCGCTCGCGACCAGCTGGCACTCCAACAAGTTCCTGAACCCGGTGACGGATGGTGCGGTCCTGCCGATCCTGCACTTGAACGGCTACAAGATCGCGAACCCGACGATCCTTGCCCGCATTCCCAAGGCCGAGCTGGCGGCCCTGATGGAAGGGTACGGCCACAAGCCCTACTTCGTGGAGGGAGACGATCCGGCCGACGTCCATCAGCAGATGGCGGCGACGATGGACGCCGTGATCGAGGAGATCGGCAAGATCCAGAAGGCGGCCCGCGAGGGCGGCATCACCGGGCGGCCCATGTGGCCGATGATCGTGCTCCGGACGCCAAAGGGCTGGACCGGGCCGAAGACGATCGACGGCAAGCAGGTCGAGGGCACCTGGCGCTCCCACCAGGTCCCGTTCAGTGAGGTTCGCAAGAACGCGGACAACCGCGCCATCCTCGAGGCGTGGATGCGCAGCTACCGCCCCGAGGAGCTGTTCGACGAGAGCGGCGCCCTGGTCCCGGAGCTGGCCTCGCTGCCGCCGAAGGCCTACCGGCGCATGAGCGCGAACCCGATCGCCAACGGCGGCGAGCTGCTCCGCGACCTCGTCCTCCCGGACTTCCGCGACTACGCCGTCGATGTGCCGAGCCCGGGCGCGACCACGTCGGAGGCGGCTCGCGTCCTGGGGACGTACCTGCGCGACGTGATGGACCGCAACGACCGGAACTTCAGGATGTTCGGTCCGGACGAGACGGCCTCGAACCGCCTGGGGGCCGTGCTGGACGTGACCGATCGCGCCTGGATGGCCGAGATCATCGAGGGGGACGACCATCTCGCCAGGGACGGGCGTGTCATGGAGGTTCTCTCCGAGCACCAGTGCCAGGGCTGGCTGGAGGGCTACCTCCTCACGGGCCGGCACGGCCTGTTCAACTGCTACGAGGCGTTCATCCACATCGTCGACTCGATGTTCAACCAGCACGCGAAGTGGCTGAAGGTGACTCGCGGTCTTCCGTGGCGCCGGCCGATCGCGTCGCTCAATTACGTCCTGTCCTCGCTCGTCTGGCGCCAGGACCACAACGGCTTCAGCCACCAGGACCCGGGCTTCATCGACCATGTCGTGAACAAGAAGTCGGACGTGATCCGGGTCTACCTGCCGCCCGATGCCAACACGCTGCTCTCCGTGGGTGACCACTGCCTGCGCAGCCGCCACTACGTCAACGTGATCGTGGCCGGCAAGCAGCCCAGCCCCAACTGGCTCTCGATGGACCAGGCCATCCTCCACTGCACCCGCGGCATCGGGATCTGGGACTGGGCCAGCAACGACCAGGGCGGTGAGCCGGACGTCGTGATCGGCTGCTCCGGGGACATCCCGACGCTCGAGGCACTGGCGGCCGTGGACCTGCTCAGGCAGCACCTGCCGGAGCTCAAGGTCCGGTTCCTCAACGTCGTGGACCTGATGCGCCTGCAGGACGAGAAGGAGCACCCGCACGGGCTCTCGAGCGCCGAGTTCGACGCCCTGTTCACGACGGACAAGCCGGTCGTGTTCGCCTATCACGGCTATCCGTGGCTGATCCACCGCCTCACCTACCGCCGGACGAACCACGCGAACCTGCACGTCCGCGGCTACAAGGAGGAGGGGACCACGACCACGCCGTTCGACATGGTCATGCTCAACAACCTGGACCGGTTCCACCTCGTGATCGACGTGATCGACCGCGTGCCCGGCCTGGGCCCGCGTGCGGGCCACGTCCGCCAGCTCATGGTCGACAAGCGGATCGAGGCCCGGGCCTACACGCGGCTCGAGGGCGAGGACGCCGCCGAGATTGCGGGCTGGACGTGGCCGTACGGGTCCGCGTGAACAGATCGGCCGGGCCGCGGCTCCTCGTCGTCAACGCCGGCTCCTCCAGCCTGAAGCTGCGGGTGCTCGGCTCGGACGACACGGTCGAGGGCGGTACGGATCTCCCAGCACCGCGGGGCGTGACGGACGCCCGTGAGCTCGAGGACGCCATTCGCGGGCTCGGGCGCGTGGATGCCGTCGGGCACCGGATCGTCCACGGTGGGACGGTGTTCACGGGCCCCGTGGTGATCGATCCGGGGGTCGTTCGGCGCCTCGAGGCCCTCACGGACCTCGCCCCGCTGCACCAGCCGAAGTCGCTTGCTGCCCTTGCTGCCGTGACCGCCGTCCTTCCCAACGTGCCGTCGGTCGCCTGCTTCGACACGGCCTTCCACGCGACGCTCCCCGCGGCCGCGTACACGTACGCGCTCCCACCCGAGTGGCGGAAACGCTGGAACCTGCGCAGGTACGGATTTCACGGGCTGTCCCACGCGTACGCGTCCAGGCGAGCCGCAGAGTTCGTCGGCGGGCCTGCGGAGGAGCTGCGGATCGTCACCTGCCACCTGGGGGCGGGCGCGTCGCTTGCCGCCGTGGCCGGCGGGCGCTCGGTCGACACGACGATGGGGTTCACGCCTCTTGAGGGCCTGGTCATGGCGACTCGCTCCGGGAGCGTGGATCCAGGGCTCGTGCTCTGGCTGGAGGAGCACGTGGGCATGCCGCCCGCGGAGCTGGCCGCGACGCTTGAGCGGCGGTCGGGGCTCCTTGGGCTGGCCGGGACCTCGGACATGCGCGAGATCCTCGCCGGGGCGGCTGCAGGCCGACCCGAGGTCAAGCTCGCGCTCGAGGTCTACATCCACCGGCTCCGCGGCGCGATCGCGGCCATGGTCGCGTCGCTGGGTGGTCTCGACCTACTGGTGTTCACCGGCGGCGTCGGGGAACGGGCACCGGCCGTCCGGGCCCTGGCGACGAACGGTCTCGGCTTCCTCGGCGTGGCCCTGGATCCCGAGGCGAATGCCGCCGATGGGCCGGACGACCGCGAGATCGGTGTCGCGACGGCGGCGGCACGGACCCTGGTGATCGCCGCCCGTGAGGACCTCGAGATCGCCCGCGAGGTCCGGCGACTGCTCGGGACACGATAGCGGCCGGTACCGTCCGCAGGGATCGCGGAATGGGCCGTTCGGCCGATCCTCTGGACGGCCCGCATGGACCACGATGGGCAGGATCGGAGGTGCCAGATGCGCATTCTGCTCGCCATCGATGGCTCGGACTGCAGCCACCGTGCCGTGGAACTCGTCGCCGGCTGCTCGTTTCCGGCCGACTCGACCATCCGCGTGATCGGAGTCCATCAGCCCTACGCCGATGTCCTCGCCTACTCGTGGGCAGCCGTCGGTGACGCCGGCGTCGGCCGCGGGACGGAGGAGGAGACGAGCATCCGCAAGCTCCGCGAGGCGATCGCCGGGGCGGAGCTCGCCCTCCAGCGGGAGGGCATCAAGGTCGAGGGCTTCCTGGTCCACGGCCGTCCTGGCTCGGCGATCGTCGATGAGGCCAAGTCCGCCGAGGTGGACCTCGTCGTGGTCGGCAGCCGCGGCCACGGGACGATCGCAACGATGCTCCTCGGCAGCACGGCGTCCGAGGTGGTGGACCATGCCCCGTGCCCGGTGCTGGTTGCCCGCCGCCCGACGCTCGGCCCGATCGCATTCGCTGACGATGGTTCAAGCTCGGCGCGCAACGCCGAGTCCGTGTTCACGGATTGGAGCATCTTCAGCGGCGAGAGGATCACCGTCCTGACCGTCGCCGACTTGGCCGTACCGGTTGCGGCCGGCTTCACGCCGGGGCTCTACGACCAGGTGCTCGAGTCCTACACGAAGTCCGTGGACACGGCTCGGGAGGAGGTTCGCGAGGAGGCCTCGACGGAGGCGCACCGCCTGGCCGCCGCCGGCCATGATGCCACGCCGTATGCGTTGGAAGGCGACCCGGCGGGGGAGATCCTCCGCTTCGTGGCGGAGAACGACATCGCGACGATCGTGATGGGTTCGCGTGGACACACGGGGCTCGCGCGGCTGATCCTCGGGAGCGTGGCTCGCAACGTGCTGCTACACGCCCCGTGCTCGGTCCTGGTCGTCCGGGATCGCAGGTAGTCCCGGTCAGGTGGCGGCCGGCCCGGCCTCGGGACCGGCTCAGGGCCTGCTCAGACCCCGCCGGATCGCGCCGCGGCCAGGGCGCCGACGCGCTCCACGAGCCGCCGCAGGAACTCGTTCGCGTCGACTTCCACGGCCACGTCCACGTTCGGCGTGCGGTTCCAGAGCCCCCGCCAGTCCGCGATCGTCTGTCCGTCCGCCGCGCCACCCGCCCCGTCCACGTCGACCGCGGCCGGCACCGTGCGAGCCAGGCCCGGGTCGAGCGCGGCCGCCGCGACCAGCGGGTCGTGGATGAATGCCCCGTAGAAACCGTCGTATCGGGCGTGGAACTCGAAGTACCAGCGCAGGGCGTCCGCGATGAGCCGCAGGATCGGTCCTCCGTCGCCCCCAGCCCGGGCGGCCAGCGCCTCGAGATCCGCGGGCAGGATCCGCGCCTGCTCGGTGACGTCGAGACCCAGGGCCAGCGCGCGTGGCGTCGTGGGATCCGCATCGACGGCCGCCTGCCACGCGGCGAAGCTGATCCGCGCAGCGTCCGGGTCGCAGTGGATGTTCCACTCGGTCGTGGGCGTCGTGTTGCCCTGCACCCGGAACGCGCCGCCCATCATGACCCACCGCTTCAACAGTCGGGGAAGGGCGGGCTCCTGGAGCACCGCGATCGCGAGGTTCGTCAACGGCCCCAGCGTGACGAGGGTGATCTCGCCTGGACGCCGCCGCGCCTCCTCCACGATCAGCGATGGCGCGAACCGATCCGAGGCTGCTCGCAGGGGCTCGGGCAGCATCGCGTACCCGACTCCCTGCGGTCCATGCGTCTCCGGGGTGATCTTCAGTCCCCGCAGGAGCGGGACGGGCCGCCCGACCGAAACCTCCACGTCCGCTCGCCCGGCCAGCTCCAGGATCGCGCGCGTGTTGCGCTCGACGTCCACGACGGCGGCGTTGCCCGACAGGCAGGTGACGGCGACGAGGTCGGCCTCGGGGCTCGCCACCGTGTAGAGGAGCGCGAGGGCATCGTCGATGCCGGTGTCGACGTCGAGGATCAGCGGGACGCGCCGCTCGGCCGGTGCGGTCGGTATCACGGCGCCCTCCGGTCGACCATCCGGCAGCGATCACGCACCGGGCACAGGTCGTGTTTCGGGTTCTGGGCGTGGCAGATCGCCCGCCCGTGGTGGATCAGGAGCACGTGGGCGGCGTACATCTGGTCGGGCTCGAGGATCCCCAGGTACAGGTCGTGGGCCTGGTCGGCCGATGCCTTCTCCGGGATGAGCCCGATGCGCTTCGACACCCGCTCCACGTGGCGGTCTACGGCCATGACGGGTGCGCCGAAGCAGAACGCGAGCACGATGGATGCCGTCTTCCTGCCGACGCCGTCGATGGCAGTCAGCCAGTCACGAGCCTCGAGGACCGGCATCTCGCCCAGGAACGCCAGGGAGTAGTCCCCGCGCTCCTCGCGGATGTAGCGCAGCGTCGCCTGGATCCGGGGCGCCTTCTGCGGAGCGAGGCCTCCGGGCCGGATGACATCCACGAGCTGGGGGAGTGGTGCATTCTCGACCGCTGTCCAGTCCGGCGGCGGCGCGACCGACAGGCCCTCGCCGCCCCAGCCGATGCCGTGCTTGTGCACCTCCGGCTCGTGGTCGCTGGGGTAGGCGCGGCGGAGCGCCTCGTACGCCTTCTCGGCGTTCACGTCCGCCGTGTTCTGGGTGAGGATCGTGAGGACCAGCTCGCTGGTCGGATCCAGGCGGGACTCCCAGACCTGCGGCCCGTAGGTGGCCGTTAGCTGCTCCAGCACGTAGCCCTGGAGGCCGGGCCGGTACCTGCGCAGGTACGAGACCCAGGCCTTGACCGGGTCGACCGGCTTGCGGCCGCGCTTGACTGGCTTTCCGGCGCGCTTGGCCGATGTGGGTGGCTTCTTCGCGCGAGGCGTCACCAAATCGTCGCTACCTCATATCGCTGCAGCATCGCGTTCGCCGTGAGGATGGGCACTCCCTCGATCCGGGCCTGGGCGACGAGCAGCCGATCCCAAGGATCGCGGTGGTGTTGCGGAAGCTGGGCCGCCTCGATGGCGTGCGCCGTAGTCACGGGCAGCTCAACGAGGCCGAAGGCGACGATGCGCGTCCTGATCCAGGCCTTGGCATCGTCCGGCAACTCGAGCCGTCGCGCTGCATGCTTCATGGAGATCTCCATCGCACTGACGGCGCTGAAGAGCAGCTCCTGGCCAGCGTCCGAGATGAGGGCATCCGCGGCTTCGGAAAGCCGAGGGTCACCTTCTGCCGCCCACAGCAGGGCGTGGGTGTCGAGCAGGATCCTCACCGGTTGCCCGGGCGGTGGAGGTCGTCGGGGTCATCAGCTTCGAAGTCGAACTCGGGCAGCGGATCGTCGAAGTCGTCGTGGATGACGATCCTTCCCTTGTCGATCCCGATCGGCCGCTTCGGACGTGTCTCGGGCTCAATGGCGACCAGCATGGCAACCGGCCGCCCGGCGCGCGCGATGGTGATCCGCTCCCCCTTCTCCACGCGATCCACGAGCCGCGAGAAGTGGGTCTTCGCGTCGTGGATGTTGAAGGCGTCGGTCATGGCCCGATGATGGACTAACCAGTGGACTAGGTCAAGCCGCACGGGGGCCTACGGGACAATTCCGACCAGCCTCGCGATCCGCTCCCCGCAGCGTTCCAGCGGAGCCGTCCCGCCGGACATCGCGGCCTCCACGGTCCCTGGGCCCTCGCTCACCGGGACGGCCACGGCGCCGGCCGCTGCCAGCGCCTCCATGCCCTCGGGAGTCACGCCGCCGCCGACCGCCACGCAGGCGACGCCAGCGGCCAGGGCCCGCCGGGCCACGCCCATCGCGGTCTTGCCAAACGCGGTCTGATGATCGATCCGGCCCTCGCCGGTGATCACGAGGTCCGCGGAGGTCAGCGCCGCGTCGAACCCCGAGGCCTCCATGACGAGATCGATACCTGGGCGGAGCGAGAACGAGTGGAAGTCACCCTGCGTCGCCAGCAGCGCGAAGCCGACGCCGCCCGCTGCGCCCGCACCCGGCGTGTCGCGCACGCGCCGGCCCTCGCGCGCCTCCAGTTCGTCCGCCCACGCGGCGTTGCGCTCGTCCAGGAGGCGGACCTGCGCCGGGTCGGCCCCCTTCTGCGGCCCGTAGACGGCGGCGGCGCCTGTCGCGCCCAGGAGCGGGTTGGTGACGTCGCAGGCAACCTCGAGATCGACGCCGTCGAGTCGGGTGCCTGCGAGGGCGTCGAGAAGCCCGCGTCCGCCATCGGTCGTTGCGCTGCCTCCGATCCCCAGGATCACGCGACCAACACCGGCCCGGATGGCCTCGGCGATGAGCTCGCCCGTGCCAAAGCTCGCCGCCCCGACCGGGTCCAGCTCGTCCGGTCGGAGGCGGGAGAGCCCCGATGCCCCGGCCATCTCCACGAACGCCATGGCACCGTCGTCGCTGAGCAGCCATGTCGCGCTGATCGGCCGGCCCAGCGGGTCGTGCACCGTGGCCTCGACCCGGCGCCAGCCACCCGATGCCTCCACCGCGACCAGGGTGCCCTCGCCGCCATCCGCGAGGGGCGAGAGATGGACCTCGTCCTGTGGACGCGCCCGCAGCCAGCCGTCGGCGATCGCCCGTGCCACCTCGACGCTGGTCAGGGAGCCCTTGAACGAGTCGGGTGCGATCAGGACGTGCATGGACGGGTCGCCACCAATGGGCAGGCACCAGCCGACGAAGCCCCGAGGAGGACGGCTGTGCGTGGGGTACACGGATTTCGGGGTCTCATGCTCCGTTCGTGCGTGGGGCGCATCGCCGAGACGTGATCCGGCCGGATGGGGCCGGTTCCGGTGTCGTGACCGTGCGCGTAACGCACCGAAGGGGCTGCCCGGGCGAGAAACCATGCACGCGGCGCACAGATGGCGCCGTTGATCCGGCGGCTCATGGTCAGTCGGCCGGCTCGACGTCACCGCCGGCCAGGCGCCGCCTCTCCAGGTACTCGGGGATGCGGATCATCGGTGGCCGCTCGTTGTCCGCCAGCTCCATCACCTCGAGGCTCAGCCGGCCATGACCGGAGCGCGGCAGCTTCATCGTGGAGCCCAGCTCCGCGAACAGGCGGACCCGCCGCCGCTCCTCCAGGCGCTTCATGACGGCCTGCAGGATGACGAACGACATCCGTGACAGCCCTTCGAGCTCCTGGTTGCGGTGCACCCGGCGCTCCAGGTCCACCTGCGCCAGCCCGCCGAGCCCGGCCTTGTCCAGGGCATCGATCAGGTGCCCGATCTCCACCGCGTAGCCGGTGAAGAACGGCAACTGCTCCAGCAACGAGCGGCGGCCGGCGTACTCCCCAGACAGGGGCTGGATCAGGCCGGACAGCTCCGGGAAGAAGAGGTTGACCAGCGGCCGGGCGACCAGCTCCGTCACGCGTCCGCCGCCGCCCTCCTTCAGGACGCCGCCCTCCACGATCGGGCGCTGGTAGTAGCCCTTGACGTACTGGAGACGGGGCTCCATCAGCAGCGGTCCGAGCGTCCCGTAGACCATTCGGTGGTGCCAGTTGCGGACATCCGTGTCGGCCCAGACCACGATGTCGCCCGATGTCTCGTAGAGCGACTTCCAGAGCGCCTCGCCCTTGCCCTGGAACGAGCCGTAGCGGGCGAGAACGTCGGGGTGCTGGACGACGCGGGCTCCCTCGGCCTCGGCAATGGACCGGGTATCGTCCGTGGACGCCGAGTCGATCACCAGGATCTCGTCCAGGATCGGGTAGCGGTCCTGCATCTCACGGATCGCCCGGCGGACGATCGGGCCGATCGTGTCGGCCTCGTTGAGCGTCGGCAGGACGAGGCTGACCGTGGCGCCGTGCTTCTCTTTGAGCGAGGCAAGGCGGGCCAGGTCACCGAACTCCGAATGATGGAAGTTCGCCTCCGCGAACCACCGGTCCACCTTCGCCGGAATCGCCCGTGACTCCTCTGCGGCCCGGTCGGCGGCAACGAGGGTCTCCGCCTTCTGCGCGAGCGCCTCGAAGGTCTGGCGACCGATGACCTCGTGCGTCTTGACGACGATGACGGTGCACTTGGCGCGCTGCGCGATGACCTCCGGCAGCTGGCCGAACAGGGCTCCGCCGGGCTCGCCGGGCGGCGCGGACGCGCCCATCACGACGAGGTCCGCGCGCTCCGCCTCGCGCAGGATCGCGGACCGGACGTTGGCCGCCTCGCGCAGCACCGGCTCGGAGTGCGCTGTCACGAACTGGCGGCCGAACGCGGCGAGGGCGCGCTCCGCCTGCGCGCGGACCGCCTCCGTCACGCCGGCCGGCACCAGGTGCATGATCACGACCGTAGCTCCGTGCCGGACCGCGAGGGCGTCGGCGAGGCGCAGCGCGAGCTCCGCGTGAGGACCGCCGCGTACGGGGACCAGGATCCGCCGGACCTCGCGCGCGCCGCGCTGCTTGACCACGGCAATGTTGCAGGGAGCCTCGCGCACGACCTCATCGATCGTGGGGCTGATCACCGGGCGGCTGGCGTCGCGGTGCGGCCCGGACTTGCCGCCCCAGCCGAAGATCATCAGGTCCGCTTCCTGCTCCGCGGCAGCCTCCACGATGCCGGCCGCCGCATGGCGCCCGATCCGCACGAGGGGATGGATTACGGTTCCCTCGGGGACGTAGTCCAGGACCTTCTGCAGCAGCCGGCGGGCCTGCCGGGCGCGCGTGGCGCCCTCCGACAGCGGCATGCCCTCGGCCACTTCCACGATGCCCAGGGCCGTGAGCTCTCCCGTGCGCGGCTCGAGCAGGGCGGCTCCGATGCGGATCAACTCCTCCGCGGTCAGCGGGTTGGCGACCGGGATGAGGATCCGGGACGGAAGCGGATCGCTGGTCATACGCCGTCTCCCCGGCCCGTCTCGGCGGCGTCCATCGCCAGCCAGCGCTCGGCGAGGTACGGCTTGAGCAGCTCGAACTGCCGCGCCTGACGTTCCACGCGCTCCTCCGCGTCGGCGGTCGTCAGGTGGCGGTTCTCGATCACGAAGCTGCCGACGCGCCCGAAGTAGATCGGCACCAGGGACGCGACCATCGTCCCGGTCTCCATGTCGCCGCGCCGCGTCGCCAGCACGAGGTCGTAGATGACGCGGGCCCACAGCTCGTCGGGGAAGTGGAAGGCCGCCAGGGCCTCGGCCATGTCCACCGTGCTCACCCGCACCGTGTCGCCCTCGCCGCCCATGCCGAGTCGCCGGGCCACCGATTCGGCCAGCGTGCCCGCCTCGGCCGCGAGCGCAAGAACGGTCTCCGCGTTGCCCGGATCCAGCATCCGCCGCCACGTGTCCGCGAGCGTCAGCAAGCCCGCATGGAACTCGGTAAGGAGGCGGATCGCATTCACCTCGAGCGGCGGCGGGTCGATGATCCGCTCGAAGCCATAGGCCGGGACGTCATGCGAGCCGCGCACGTTGAGCCAGGCATCGGGGTGCGTCGCGGCCAGGCGCAGGATCGTGCCCACGACCTGTCGGAACATGGGTCCGAGATCGGATCCTGGATCCTTGGGGTCGTGGACCTTGGCGCCCAGGCGGGTCTGGCAGACGGCGAAGCCGCCGGTGAGCGCCGACGTCGTCATCCAGATGTCGATGCCGAACTTGCTGATGTCGTCGGTCCAGTCGTCCAGCTCGAGGTAGTGCCGGACGAGGTCCCCGCTCACGCCGAAGTCGCCGCCGATGGGCTGGCGGATGCGGTGGCCATATAGGGCCCGGGTCAGTGGGTAGGTGACCGTGTTGGTGATGGTGCCGTCGTACTTGTAGCGCGCGTACAGGGGCGCCACGTAGTCGTACCCGCCCTTGAGGATGGGCCCGGCGAGCAGCTCGATCCACTCTGGCACGATGCTGCGCAGGTCGCTGTCCACCACCACCAATGCCTGCACGTCCAGCGCCGCCGCGATCTCGAAGATGGTCCGCAGGGCCGCACCCTTGCCGCCGATGCCGTCGATCTCCGGGTAGGTGAGCGTGACGCGGTCGAGCCGGTTCGTGGGCCGGGTGAGCAGGATGGACTCGACGTAGTCCGGGGGCTCGGTCTCCACGACCACGCGCTGGGTGCCGTCCGGGGACCCGGCGTCGGAGTTCACGAGCACCGGCTTGAGGTCCGGGAAGTACTGGACCAGCCCGGCATGCGCCGCACGCACCACGTAGCCGATGGTGGCGGCGTTCTTGAAGCTGGGGATGCCCACCATGATGTCGGCCTTGCCGAGGCGGGCGATCTCCTCCCGGATGGCGGGCGTGAGGGTCGTCTCGGGCACCCAGTCACCCTACCATCCCGAGCTCGGCAACGGTTACCGCTTGATGGGCGCCCTCGGTGGCCCCATCGGCCCCTCCGGTGGCCGGCCGACGGCCCAGTCGGGGTTCTCGAGCCCGGCGCGATAGCGGCTGTTGGCCGCCCGGTAGTGGAGCTCCCCGAAGCCCAGCGTCCCCCACGTCACCAGGGTGAGGATTGCCGTCGGCTTGATCTGCGGCGTAACGCGCACCAGGAAGGATGGCTCGAGGACGCCGTCGAGGAGCCGCTTGCGCTCCAGCAGCGGGACGTCGTCCAGCGGCAGGCCGTCGAGCCACAGCAAATCGCTGGCGACGAACGCGTGGCGCTCTCCGCGCTCGAGCAATTCGAGGACCACGGGCGCGAACTTCTGGGCGTGCGCCTCGTAGTCTCTCGCGCGGACATAGGGGTCGTCCTTGACGCTCTTGCGGACGGCCCGCGGGATCAGGAAGGGCGGGCGCTCCACCCTCTGCTGGGCGGGCGCCGCGCCCTCGCCACTCTGGAGAGCCGCCGTGGTCAGGTAGCCCTCGACCAGGGCGTCCACCGCGCTGAATGCTGCGACCAGCTCGGCCGGCAGCTCGTCCGGGACCGGAACCTCCGCACCGTCATGGACGAGGACGGCGCGGTGCTCGGTCAGGGCAGCGACGACCCGCAGGCCGCCCCACTCGGGCTCCACCAGGGCGTCCGTGATGTCCTTCACCGCGCGCGTGCCCGGGCGTTGCGGCCGCCAGGCGATCGCGAGGTCCAGCACCGCCTGCTCATCGTCCATGGCGCCGATCCTACCGCGCCCACCCGGCCCGGGCGCACGGCGGCGGCGCCGGCGCCCCGCCGGCGCCCCGCCGGCGCGCCGGAACGCCCCGATCCCCGCCCGCTCCAGCGCCTATGATCCCGCGCAGTGCGGGCGGACCAGCACGCCGGGGCCAAGCAGTGAGGCAGCGCTGATGACAGCGATCCCGAGGACCGACCCCAATCTCCGGCCGCTCGCCCAGGGCGCATGGACGCTGTACGACTTTGCCAACACCATCTTCTCGTTCGCGGTGGTGTCCGGGGCGATCGGGCTGTACCTCGTCAACGACAACCAGTTCGGCGAGCGTGACGGCAACCTGGTCCTCTCGATCGCGATCGTTATCAGCGTCGGGATCAACGCCTTGGTGTCGCCCATCCTCGGAGCCTTCTCGGACCGGGGCGGGCGCCGGATGCCGTTCCTGCTGTTCTTCACCGCCCTGTGCATCGGGGGCACGTTTTTCATCGCGGACGTCCCGCCGATCGTCGGCGTCGCCCTGTTCATCGTCGCCAACTTCGCCTACCAGGCGGCCCTCATCTACTACGACGCGACGCTCAAGACCGTGAGCACCCCGGAGACGCGGGGTCGCCTGTCGGGCATCGGGACGGGGATCGGCTATTGCGGGACGGTCTTCGTGGGGCTGCTCATCTTCCTCCTCGACATCCCCGTTGCGGACCGGTTCCGGTTGACCGCCATCCTGTTCCTCGCGTTCGCGATCCCCATCTTCTGGTTCGTGCGCGAGCCGCACCGGCCCGACGAGCAGCCGCTGACCCGCTCCGACGTGGTCCACTCCTTCGGCCAGCTCAGGCGCTCGATCGCCGATGCCCGCGAGGTGCCGGGGCTGTGGCGCTTCCTGATCGGGCGCTTCTTCTACTCGGACGCGGTCAACACCGTCATCGTCGTCATGAGCGTCGTGGTGGTGAAGACGATGGGCCTCAGCGAGGCGACCGCCAACATGGTCCTGCTGATGCTGACCTTCGTGGCCATCCTCATGAGCTTCGTGTGGGGCTGGCTCGCCGACCGGCAGGGCCCGAAGCGGACGCTCATCTGGGTCCTCGTCTCGTGGGCCTTCGGTCTTCTGCTGGGGGGTGTCGCGATCGGGTTTGGCGAGGCAGGGCTGGTGCCGTTCCTCATCGCCGGGGCGATCCTCGGCAGCGGTCTCGGCGGCGTCCAGGTCGCCGATCGCGTCCTGATGGTCCGCCTGTCACCGCCCGCCAAGATCGGTCAGTTCTTCGGGCTGTACGGGCTGGTCGGGAAGGGGTCGCAGGTCATCGGCCAGCTCCTGTACGGCGCAACCATCTTCCTGCTGGTCGAGACCATCGGCAACGGCGCCTACCAGGTGGCCGTCCTGAGCCTTCTCGTGACGATGCTCATCGGCGTGTGGCTGGTCTGGCCGGTCAGCGACCGCTGGGCGGGCTCCGGCGAGGTGCGCGATCCGGACGGCGGGTCTCCGGGCGGGGACGCCCCCCGCGGATTCGCGGGTGGAGCGCCGCCGCCGCGGCTGGCCCCGGACCGGGCGCCGCTGGGGGATCGCAACTAGGGATCGAACGCGGGCGGCGGGGCAGCGAACGAAGCCCAGGGACCCCTGCCGAATCCGAACGGGGCGGCTCGCGCCGCCCCGTTCGAGGTCCCCAAGAATCGCCTCAGGCGTTCATCACGGCCCGCCGTACGTGAAGTGGTCTGCGCTGGTGATGTTCGACGAGCCTCCCGGTGTGGACACCTGGATGTCAACCGTCCCGCTGGGGTGCGGCGGCGCGATCGCGTGAATGGACGTGTCGCTGGTCACCGTGAACGACCTGGCGGGCGTCCCGCCGAACGTGACCGAGTAGGCCTCGGTGAAGTATTTGCCACTGATCGTGACGCTTCCACCACCGGCGCTGCCGCTCGATCCCGACACGGACGTCACGATCGGCTGCGGGTACAGCTGGACCAGGCGACTCCCTCCCGACAGGGCGACCGCCGCAGCACGGAACACGTCGGCGAGGCTGCCCGGATCCGGCGTGCAGAAGAAGTGATCGCCGTCGGTGTTCTCGTTGGCGTCACAGCTCGAGCTGCTGGTCGTGGAGGAGTTGGTCGCCATCGCTGCCAGGGACTGGACGATCGTCCTGTTGCGCCAGGTTCCGGAGCTGTCCGGACAGCGTGTCCCCGGCGAGTTCGAGGCGAAGAACCCGATGACATAGACCTCGATGCCGCTCGCCTTGGCGGCGCTGGCTGCGGTCTGGGCTTGCTGGCAGGTGTAGTTCTGCAACTGCGGGGTGCCGTCAGTCTCGAAGATGATGCCGGTCGGGACGCCGGCCCGGCCGTGGTCCAGGAGGTACCGCCGCGCGAAGTCGAACGGTGATGCCTGGTCCGTGCCGTTGTACAGGTCGTTGGGGGGGAGAACGCAGCCGATTGCCTTCGCGATCATGCTTGAGGCCCGGTAGGTGCCGTCGGCGTTCTTGTAGGACTCGATCACCTCCGCGTGCGACGTGCCGGTCAGGCCGACCGGGATCCACTTGGACATGTTGTCGCGCAGGAAAGTGTCGGTGTAGGCGGGGGTCGTCGTGGGGTAGCCGACGGGGTAGCTCTCCACGGGCTCCGGTCGGATCGCGATCATCTGGGCCGCCCACTGGGCGCTGGCTCCGGCGCGGGCTATCCGGCTCGTGGTGGCACCCGTGCTGGCTGCCGGGTCGGAATCGCCCGCCAGGGTCGGGCCGGCGCTGTTGCCATGCTGTCGGTCGAACTGTTCGGTCATGCTGGCGGCGTCATTGAAGCTCGTGCGCGTGTCGGTCCCGAAGAACCCGATCAGCGTGGTGCGATTGCTGGTCGTGGTGATGCTCGGGGCCTGCACATCCCTCGAGTTCCCGGTGTTGCCGCCCGACAGGTCGATCGGGTCCGCGGTGTCGACGCCCGTGACACGCAGGATGCCGCCCACGGCTCGGGCGTTCGGTGACAGCGTGAACGAGTAGCTGTTGGGTTCAGAGGCGCCGGCCAGCTTCCAGAACGAGACCACGGTCACGTTGGTGCCGTTGTCGGTCCTGCGGATCTGGGTCCAGCCCGCCGGCGCGGTGACCGAGGTTCCGGAGCCACCATCGACCGTGATCCCGGCAACGAGAAGGTCGTCCGCTGACGTCGACGTCGGCCTGTTGATCACCAGGCTCGCGGCCCCGCCGTTGGCGTTGGCAGCCGACTGGACACTGGCGATCGGCGGTGACGTCAGCGTGCCGTTCTCCAGGATCCTGCCGTAGGCACCCGTGGAACAGGCTGTCAACTGAGAGCTGGGGCCGATCATGCCGAGCGCGACATGCTGGATGTCGGGGTCCCACGCCTCAAGCACCGCGCGAGCGCCGTCGGCGAGGAGCTGCTCGCGGGTTCTCATCGATCCGGTCCGGTCGATGGTCAGCACGGCGTCAAGTGGCGACGTTGGTCCGCAGGCACCCGTGCACGCGGCGGATTGCAGCGTGCCGGTGCTACCGCTGTTGACGCCGACCACCCGGCCGAAGGTGTACGGCCGTACCGCGGAATCCTTTAGGACAACGGTGTTGCAGACATCCGTCGAATGTGCCCGGGGATCGCATGGTGCCCAGCACACATTTGCGGTGCAGGTCCACGTCGATGCCTGGGCCACGTTGCACACGGCCGGCATGTCGATGAGACGCGGCGCTCCGGACGGGTCGGCACCGATGATGCAGCGGAACGAGGTGTCGGGCGCGGCGACTCCGGCGTAGTTGGCCTGCACGTAGCCCCTGGCCGTGCTCTCGACCGCGGCGATGTTCCCACTGGTCGCCGGAAGGGAATCCGCTGCCGCGAGCGCCCCGGCGTCCAGGGCATTCTGCAGCCGCGCGGTGTCCGTGCGAAGGAGTCCGACGTCGATGACGATGGCCGCGGAGACCATGAGGATGACGATCACGAGGGTGAACAGGACCAGGATCTGGCCCCGTTCACCGTCCGATCGGTGTCGGGCACGCGCGGCCGTCAGGAGTTCGCGGGGTGCGTTCAACATCACTTGAGCCCTTCTACTCGGCCATGAACGTTGCGGCCGAGGTCAGCGGGATCTGTGTCCCGAACGCCAGCGGCCAGATCAGGTGATACGTGTACGACGCCGTGACGGTGACACTGTCGCCGTTGATCGCGCCGTTCTGGGGGTCCGGGGGAACCGTCGTGCTCCTGGTGCACGCGATCGGCCCGCCCGCCGCGGTCGTGCAACTGACGGACACGTCCCCCGGCTGCACCAGTCCGTTGGACGCGGCCGTGACGCGAGCCTTGACCGCATTGGTGCACGAAAGCGCGGTGCACGCGGTCGCCCCCAGGCGCGCCCCATCCCGCACCGCGTTGGTGACCGTCATGTAGCCGTACAGCCCTACCCCAAAATCGACCATCGCCGCGAGCAGCAGGATGAACAGGGGGAAGACGAGGGCGAACTCCACCAGGGACTGGCCCCGCGAAGCGCGTGCGTGCGACGACGATCGCCGTCGGTGGAGCCTCAACATGTCTCCCTCACGATCGGCTCGTTACGCGACGGCCTGCCGGCCCGGTACGTGGCGAACGGGCGGTCGTCCTGAATTGACATCGAGCGCATCCCTACGGCACCAGGAACTTGGCGGACGCGGTCATCGGGATCGTCGCCCCAAATGCCAGCGGCCAGATCATGTGGTAGGTGGTGGACACCCTGACCGTGACGCTGCCCCCGTCCTTGGCCCCCCCCGCATTGCACGTGGTCGTCGCGCCGGCCGGCGACGTGCAGACCAGCACGCTGCTGACCGGCACGCCACCGGCCGCCGCATTGACCCGAGTGGTGACGACGGAGGAGCACGGAGGGGCGGTTTCCGCGCACGCGGTCGCCCCAACGCGAGCCCCGTCACGGGCTGCGTTGATGATCGTCATGTACGAGATGAGCCCCACCCCGAGATCGACCATGCCGGCGACCAGCATCAGGAAGACCGGGATGATGAGGGCGAACTCCACGAGTGACTGGCCTCGTGTCTTCCGCTGGCCTGTCGGCCTGCCCCGGCGACGAATGTGCACGATCCATACCCCGGATGTGAGGGACGCTGGCGGCGCGACCACGCGCCATGGGGACGGGAATGTAGGCCTCCCGACATTGCAGATCACCTTGCGGAAATCGTCCTGGTGTTGCCGTCCCGCACCGCGCGATGGTCCCAGCGCGACCAGGCCTTGTTCCCATCCCCATTGCCCCCGTCGTACGGGCCTGGGGGTATCGCACCCGAAGGGAATCACGGCCGGGAATCCGGGGCGGTCACCCCTGGTGGCCATGCCAGCGGCCAGCGCTGCTCACCGGTGCGGACTCGCACCATCAGGGTGCCCGGCGACTGCGCGGCCCCGTCGGTCCGGTGTGGTTGGCGGTGGCGGAGGGATGTGATGCGGGCGGAGGGTCTCCGCCGCCTGGTACTCCCTGCTGCTGGGATGCAATGTCGGGCGAAAGGTTCCGCTGCTCGAATGCACGGACCATGAATGCCGTGAGACGACAGGTTGACCGCCCGCACCCTGACTTCTGGGGGATGCGAATTGACCCTGCGCGCCCCGTAGGGTGCGAGGAGGCGCATCCACGCGCCATGCACGTGGGACTGTCAGTGGCAATTCACCGTTTGTCGATGCGGCCAAACCGCGACTCGGGGCAGACCCTGGTCGAGTTTGCGCTGGTCTTCCCGATCTTCATCATGATGCTGCTCGCGATCATCGAGTTCGCGTTCGTCTTCAACGCCGTGCTGAGCGCCAACTACGCTACCCGGGATGCCTCGCTTATCGCCGCCGAGGCCGGGTCCAGCACGGGCGCCGATTGCGTGATCATCGCCAAGGTGCTCGAGGACATGCGACCGCCGGTAGACGGCGGTGCGATCGAGGAGATCATCATCTACCGGGCGAAGCCATCCGGCGCTCCTTGGACCGGCAGCTACTCCGGATCGGGCAATGTCTATGCCCACACCGGCACGGCCGGCAACCCGTCGAACGCGACGACGAACTGCAGCGCCTACGGCGGGTCGGCGGCCGTGCCGTTCTCCCGGACCTCGAACAACTACCCGGAGGGACTCCCGAGCCTCTCGACTGGTGTCGGCGGCCGGTGTGACTTCCTGAACGGTTGCCCGACCAACGCCGACCGGACGCGTGATGCCGTCGGGGTCCAGATCACCTACCGGTACACATGGCATACGCCGCTGCGCAACTTCATCAGCTCGGGCGGGGGCGGCTACACCATCGTCCGGTCCAACGAGATGCGCATGGAGCCGATCCTGTGAGCCGGCAGAGGCATCGCGGTTCGATGCCGGAGGGCCGCCCGGCGGAAGGTGCGCGCGGCCAGGGGCTGGTCGAGTTTGCGCTGGTCGTGCCGGTCTTCATGCTCCTGCTTCTGGGCATGCTGGAGTTCGGCCTCGCGTTCAACCACCACCTGACGCTGGGCTACGCGACCCGCGAGGGCGCCCGAATCGGCGCGGACCTGGTGAACGGTGGCGGGACGCTCGGCTGCAGCACCGGCCAGTCCCCCAACGCCGCGAACGTGGACCCGGTCATCATCGAGGCCGTGGACCGCGTCCTGAGCTCCTCCGGTTCGCCGATCCCGCTCGACCACGTCGGCACGATCCGGATCTTCCTGGCGACCTCGACCGGCGCGGACTCCGGGACCGGCAACACCTGGGTCTACTCCGCCTCCAAGTACACCCTTCCTGACGGTACCCAGGTCAACTTCCGGCCGAGCAGCTCCGGCAACTGGAGCGCATGCCTCCGATCGAACAAGCCCGTCGGCAGTGGAACGCCGGCCTCCATCGGCGTCTCGATCAGCTACACGTACCAGGGGTCGACCCCGGTGGTGTCGACGCTGACGATGAACGACGTGACCGTCATGCAGTTCAACCCGACGAGCGTATCCAGCTAGTGAGTACGACCATGCAGGCGACCAGCCTCGTCGAGACCGAGACCCTTGCCTTGAACGAAACCCCGCCCCGGCGTTCCGCGGCGTCGCCGACCGTCGCGAGGACGCTGGCCCAGCGGGGCCAGATGCTCGTCGTCTTCGTGATGGCGATCTTCGTGATCATTGGCCTGGTCGGGGTCGTCATCGACATCAGCTGGTACTGGACCAACACCCTCCGCGTGCAACGTGCCGCCGACGCCGCCGCGCTCGCCGGCGCCGTCCAGCTCCCGACCCGCCCCACGGACGCCCGTGACGATGCTCAGGCGCAGGCCGGCAAGAACGGCTACCCCTCGCTGCCAATGGGCTGCTCCGGCGACAACCCGACAGGCGTGCCGGGCATGTGCGCCCACCAGGACTCAACGAACCGGAACCAGATGAACGTCACGATCTCCGCGCCCGTGGGCACGTTCTTCATGCGGGTGTTCGGGATCCAGAACATCACGGCGACCCGGTCGTCCAAGGCGCTCTACACCCTGCCCGTGCCAATGGGCAGCCCCGAGAACTACTACGGCGTGTTCGGTGACGTCCGCAACGCGACGATGACGAACGTGACGACGCAGTTGGACCCCCCGGGTTCGTGGACTCAATCGACCTCGAGCGGGCAGGCGGCGGGACCCGCGACCGCGACGACCTCGCCGGGAACGGCCACCTGGACTGTCACGCCCACCAGTCCGTCCAGGACCCTGGCCCAGGCCGTGGAGACCAATGAGACCAGTGGGACGATCTATTACGCCCAGAGCGCATCCAACGGCGCCAACCAGGAGTGGGGTGACTTCGGCTTCCTGTCCTCGAGTGCCATCCCGGCTGACGTCGCCATGCCGAGCCCGACCAACGCGGGCGACCAGAGCAAGGCAACCAACATCGTCGGGCTCCAGGTCCTGCTCGCCGACGCGCGCAGGACGGCAACCTGCGCCAATTCCAGGATCGGTGTGTCGCTGTCCTGGAACGGGGGCTCGAACTGGTCCACGGTGGTCAACACCGGGTTGCTCGGGACGAGCACGACAAGTGGTGACTACACCCTCGGCAACAACAGCAACACGTCGCCGTGGGGAAGCCATTCCTGGTCGAGTGACGACTTCAGTGACGCGAACTTCCGGGTCCGCCTGACCGCCATCAAGGGCTGCAGCACCGCGAGCGTGAACCTGCAGGTGGACCAGCTCCGGGTCACTCCGTACTACACGGTCACGACGACCACGGCAACGGAGACCACCACCACCAACACCACGACCGCAACCTACCGGCTCCGTGGACCCGGCACGGCGTGCGCCAACGGCGTGGCGGGCTGCTACCTCGGCACGCCCGCCGGCAACGGGCAGGTCCTCAACCCGCGGGGCTTCTGGGCCACGATGAACACCCAGGGCTCGGCGAACGTCAACGGGGATGCGTACCAGCCGTACTACGACACGGCGACGTCCACGGCGGCGCAGACCTGTCCGTCTGCCGGCAACGCCTGCTACGACCCGGTCAACTACTACAACTATGCCGTCAAGATGCCGGCCGGGACGTCCGGCGGAAGGATCTTCGTCTTCGACCCGACCTTCTGTGCGACGGCGGCCGGTAGCGGCACCGGTGACCGATGGTTCAGCGGCACCACTGCCGTGAGCTCCTGGTACGAGGTCTGGACCGACCCCAACAACACGCCCTACGACAACTCCGACGACAGCCTCCTGACCACCTCTGGGTCGACCTTCCAGGACATCAGGGCCAGGGACTCCTCGATGGGCGGCGGCACCACCGGTGGCTCCAACCCCAGCGAGTGTCTGCAGCGGGACGACATGGCCTACGGCGACGCCCGTGACTACCACAACTCCTGGTACCTGCTGGCCAGCGGCCTGTCCGGAGGTATCACCTACCGCGTCCACACGACCTCGTCGGGCGCGGTGGACCAGAGGAGCACGAACGGGGAGCAGAGCTTCGCGATCTTCGCGGACAATACCGAGGGCCAAGCGGTGGCCTCCCGGCTGCCACAGGTTTACGGCCTGGGCGCCATGCAGATGTTCACCCCGCTGACCTCCAATGGCGGCACCACGAACTCGGACTTCTACCTCGCCCAGGTGCCGGAGTTCTACGCCGGCAAGCTCCTGGAGATCAACCTCTGGGATCCCGGAGACACCAACCCGCTCGCGGCGAGGCTCTACATCCAGCGTCCGACGACCTTTGGCTGGACTGACACGGAGTTCACCTACGCGGCAAGCGCTGGGACCACCGGCGGTGCCAACACCGCGTGCAACTCGAACTCGAATTCGTCGCCCACCAACATGTCGGTCCTCACGAACGTGGGCAGCACGACCGGCAGCTTCAACGGCTGCTGGCTCACGCTCACCATCCCGATCCCCACCAACTATTCGGGCGACCAGGACGGGTGGTGGAAGATCAAGTACGCCATGACCGGCAGCGGGACGTCCAACGACGTCACCACGTGGACGGCGGCGATCAAGGGCAACCCCGTGCACCTCGTGGTGCCGTAGCAGGACCACCCCCGGGCGTACGTCGGGCCGAGGCCTGAGTTTGGGGTGCCTCAGACCGTGAGTGCGGGTGCGAGCCAGTACATCCACACGGCCACGATGATCGCGAACGCCATCATCACGCCCGTCAGGACCAGGACGAAGACCAGCGGGCGTGGGCCACGCTGGCGCGATCGCATGGCAGGCTCCCGTTCTGAACCGGCGAGATCGGGAGCCACCTCTCGTCCCAAGGGCTGCTCCACGCCGTCACCGGGCAGGGCCGGGGCGCCACCGATCGTGGCGCCCTGCGCCGCCCGCTCCGTGTCGAGATCGCCGGTGTTGCCGTGCATGTGGCCCTGAACCTGCTCCAGCCGCCCCCGCGGCGTATCGGCCGAGTGGCGGAACCGCCGCAACGGTACACCCCGCAGCCTCGGCGCAGGCGGAGGCCAGCCGGCTGCACCGCTGCGCCGCCGCGCCGCGTCCGTCAGTCCCGGTAGCGCTCCGGGTGCGCACACCGCCACGCCCACGCGGAGCCCAGCAACTCATCGAGGGTGGAGCGGCGCGGCTCCCAGCCCAGGACGTCGCGCGCGCGCGCATTCGAGGCCACGAGGACGGGCGGGTCGCCGGCACGCCGAGGAGCAACCGTGTGGGGGATCGGGTCGCCCACGACGCTGGCGGCGGTGGCCAGGACCTCGCGCACGGAGAAGCCGGCCGATGTGCCGAGGTTGCAGATCAAGGGCTCGCAGCCACCCTGGGCCGGGCCGGTCCGTGCATCGTCGAGCGCCGTCGCCTCCAAGGCCGCCACGTGGGCGTCGGCCAGGTCGGCCACGTGGATGTAGTCGCGGACCGGTGTGCCGTCCGGCGTCGGGTAGTCCTCGCCGAAGAGCGTCAGCGCCGGTCCGCCCTCGGCCGCCAGGAGGGCGTTGGGGATCAGGTGCGTCTCGGGCCGGTGGACCTCGCCCAGGCGCTCTGTGGCACCGGCGACATTGAAGTAGCGCAGGATCACGCTCCGGAGGCCGTACGCCGCGCCGTACCAGTGCAGGGCGCCCTCGAAGGTCCGCTTGGTCTCGCCGTAGGTGTTGATCGGGCGGAGCGGAGCGTCCTCCGCGATGGGCGTGGATGCCGGGACGCCGTAGACGGCAGCGGTGGAGGAGAACACCAGGCGCCCGACCCCGGCCGACCTCGCCGCCTCGAGCAGCACGATCCCGCCGGCGACGTTGTCGCGGTAGTACTTCGCCGGGTTGGCGACGCTCTCGCCAACCAGCGACCGCGCGGCGCAATGCAGGACGGCGTCGATGTGCTCGTCCACGAGCAGCTCGCGCACCAGGGCCTCGTCGCCGTAGCTGCCGCGGACCAGGCGCGCGGCCGGCGGCACCACCGCCTCGTGACCGGTGCTGAGGTCATCCAGCACGACCGCCTCGTGGCCGGCGGCCAGGATGGCGTCCACGGACACGCCGCCGACGTAGCCGGCGCCGCCGGTGACCAGGACCCTCATGAGCGGCTCCTCCTGAACAGGCGGCTCACGACGTCCCGCGTCGTCGTGGGCGGCGCCGGATCCTCCGGGACAGTCGTGGGAACGTCGGCCTGCGAGGCGCCGGGTGCGCTGCCCGTGCCGACGCCATCGGAGGCGGCCGCACCCGCGAGCTCGGGCAGCGATTGCCCGCGGTAGGCGTAGACCTCTTCCAGGCGGCCCGCCAGGCGCTGCGCCGCCACGTTCTCCGGGTCGATCACCAGGGCCTGCCGCGCCAAGCGCCAGGCCTCGGGCTCGTCGCCGCGCTCGAGCGCCACGCGGGCGAGGCCCACGACGGCGATCGAGTTCTTCGGGTCGGCGGCGACGGCGGACCGGTACAGGGTCTCCGCCTGGTCCACCATTCCGACGGTCAGGGCGCGTTCCGCCTGGAGGAGCAGCTCGATCATCGGTCGCCCGGTCCTTCGTCCATGTCCGCAAGCATGCCCTGTCCAAGGAGCAGCAGCGATGCGCGCTCGTTGAGGGCAGGATCCGTGATCACCCGGTCCACGAGGGCGTCGATCATGTGGCCCAGCATCGGCCCGGGCTCCAGCCCGAGCTCGCGCATGAGGTCATCGCCGTCGATGGCGAGCGCGTGGCGGTCAAGCGCGGCTGCGGCTTCCAGCTCCGCATCGAGCCGGGCCCGGAACCGCAGCTGGCCGGGGTCGTCCGGGTCCATGCCGGAGCCGATGTCGTCTGCCCGACGCAGCGCGAACAGGTTGTCGAGATGACGCGCGCCCACGCGCTTGAGGAACCGGCGGACGGCGGCGTCGGTCAGGTCCGGATCGGCCCAGAACATGTGATGGCGGACGAGGTGCGAGACGTCTTCGGCGGCGGCTCGCGGGAACCGGAGCCTGCGCAGGAAGGAACCGGCGATGCGGGCCCCCACCACGTCGTGGTGGTGGAAGTGGCCGTCGGACTGGGTCGCTGGCTTGCCGATGTCGTGGAGGAGCGCGGCCAGCCTGATCACGGGCCGCGATGCCGGCGCCGCATCGACCGTCCCGAGCGTGTGGTCCCAGAGGTCCTCGCCGGGCACCTTGTTCTGCGGGATGCCACACTGGGCGGCGAGGTCGGGCGAGATCACGGCCAGGAGGCCCGTCTCCTGGGCCAGGCGCAGCCCGATCGACGGCCTTGGCGTAGCCAGAAGCTTCTCCAGCTCGGCGCCGATGCGCTCCCCGGAGAGGTGGGCGACCAGCGACGCGTTGGCGCGGATCGCGGCCAGGGTGGCGGGCTCGATCTCGAACTCGAGCGCTGCGGCCAGGCGCACGGCGCGGATCATGCGCAGCGCATCCTCACGGAACCGGGCGTCCGGATCACCCACGGCTCGCAGCAGGTGACGCCCCAGGTCTGCGATACCCCCGAACGGGTCCACGATGGCCTTGTCCGCGGTAGCCCCGGCATCGCGGCCCCAGGCGATGGCGTTGACAGTGAAGTCGCGCCGGGCCAGGTCAGCCGTGACGTCTGTTCCGAACTCGACGCGGTGCGGCCTCCGGAAATCGGCGTACTCGTGCTCGGTACGGAAGGTCGTGATCTCGTAGACGTCGTCGTTGCGGCGAACCGCCACGGTGCCGAACCGGTTCTCGTAGACGGCGCCGTGGAGCAGCTCCACCAGGCGCCCAGGGAGCGCGTCCGTCGCCAGGTCCCAGTCGGACGGCTCGCGGTCGAGGAGCGCGTCCCTGAGCGACCCGCCCACCACGTAGGCCGCGTAGCCGGCTTCGCGCAGGTCATCGAGGATCTCGATCACGGTGTCGGGGACGACGTGGGCAAGGCGCGCCCCGGCGGCATCCTCGGAGATCATGGCGCCGGTGTTAGTTCCGGCCGAGGAACAGGTAGGTCCGCCACGCCTCGTTCCGGGTGTCGTCGAGGTAGGGCGTGAACAGCGAGTAGATGTCGCTGCGCGGCTCGAACGGCGTACGGGTAAGCCGCAGTCGCGCCTCCTCCGGCGTGTGGCCGCCCTTGCGATGGTTGCAGGGCTTGCAGGCCGCCACGAGGTTCTCCCAAGTGTGGCTGCCTCCGCGGTGGCGCGGCACGACATGGTCCAGCGTGAGGTCGTGGGCGATGCGCCCGCAGTACTGGCAGGTGTGCCGGTCGCGCGCGAAGATCTCGCGTCGTGTCAGCTTGACCCGCGGGCGCGGACGCCGGACCTGGTGCTGGAGCCGGATCACCGAGGGGGCGCGATAGGCGGCGCGGACGGTGCGGATGGTGGCGTGGTCGTACTCGATGACCTCCGCCTTGGAGCCGAACACGAGACGGAACGCCCGCGGGAGGTTGCAGACGTTCAGCGGCTCGTAGTTCTGGTTGAGCACGAGCACCACGCCGTCCATCGGCCGCACGATAACAGGACCCCCGGGCAACCCAGTCCGGGGGCCGGCGGCCGATGCCGAGATTGGAAGGGCGTGGATCTCGGTCTCGGGTTCCTCTCTGCCGCGTCTAGACCCGCGGCGGGTCCATCGCCCGCTCAAGCTGGGCGATCTCCACCTCGATCCGGCCCACGTCGTGGCTCGCCTGCTCCCACTCGTGGCTGCCGAGCGACGCCGCATTCCGGCGCTGCCGGGCGGCGGCGTGCTGGACCAGGAGCTCTTCGCGGGTGGTGGCCGGGACGACGTCGCCGGCCTTCGGGGTGTCGGCCATGGTTCCTCCGTGCGTTACACGCAGGGTAGCGCGCCGGAGCAGGATCGTCCTCGGGGTGCGGTGCGTCGTCTGTTGCCGCGCCCGGTGCGTCGGGTGCTGCCGACGCGCCAGCGCGCCCGCCGAACGCCCGTGCGGCCGGCGCGCGGCGCCTGGCGCGTTGCCGAAGCGCTCGTGCGGCCCATGCACGCTTTCTGGGCCCGCCGGTCTGGCACGTGCACCGAGCGCACGAGCGCAGACCCCTGGACGCGCCACTGGACCCTGGCTGGGCCAAGCTCGTGACCGGCACGCACGTTGTCGGCGGGGGTGTCCGGAAACCGTGCGTCTGGCGCACGTCGTGGTTGTGGCTCAGCCGGTGGCCCGGTTCTTCCCGGCCCGCGCACGGGCGGTGCGAGCCCTCGAGCGTGCAGCGTGAGCCGGCGACGTTGTGGCGGCCGCGGGCTCCGAGACGGCGCTCGCCGGGCCCTCGACCGCGTCAACGATTCCCACGATCACGGTCCGCAGTGGCCCGTGCGACGCCCCGGTGATCTGGCGGGCGCTCGTCCCCTCGTCCAGGATCAGCACGGTCTCGCCCGCTCCGGCGCCGACGGTGTCCAGCGCGATGAGGTAGCCGCCCGACGGGCGCCCGTCGGGCTCCAGGAGCTCGCACAGGAGCATCGCCCGGCCCTCGAAGATCGGTGCCTTGATCGTGGACACCACGCTCGCCACGACCCGGCCCAGCTTCATGGCCGCTGCCCCGCGAGATCCTCGACCGCATCCACGATCCCCACGATCGCGTGGTCGACGGGCACGAACCGGTCCGGCATCGCCTCGGCCGCCTCGCGGGCGGCGACGATGTATACCAGCTCCCCGGGCCCGGCCATATCCAGGGCGTCCGCGGCGACGACCGGCTGCCCGGTGGGTTCCAGTTCGCGGGTCAGCGGCTGGACGATGAGCAGACGCAGCCCGTCCATGTTCGGCGCCTTCACCGTGGCCACCACGGTCCCGATCACGCGCGCGAGCTGCATCGCCTAGGACTCCCCGCCGCCGGCGCCAAGCCGCGACCCGAACCGCGGCGAGGCCTCGAGCTCCGCTCGCATCTCGCGGTGGAGCTGGGGGATCACGCGCGCGATGGGCGAGCGACCGCCGGGCACGGCACCCAGCGATCCGTCGTCGATCCGCTCCACGGCGATGGACACCGCGGCCTCCACGTCGGACACGGAACCGTCGAACAGGAGGTACCCCTTGCCGCCCAGGCCATCGCCCAGGCGCAGCTCCAGGAGCTCGACGGCCGCCCCCTTGACCCCGGCATCCGCGGCCTCGATCGCGGCCGCGACGGTCGCCGTCTCCACGATCCCGAGCGCCTCGCCCGTCCCGGTGCGTCGTTCGCCGCGCAGGGCCGCCACGACCCGGGGATGGATGTTGGGCAGGAACACGCTGTCCACGAGGCACGATTCACCGGCGGCGACCCCGGCTGCAAGCGCCTCCTCGACATCCGCCACGGCCCCCGCGACCAGCACGAGGAACTTGCCGGGGTGGATCGTCCCCGCCCGCACCACGTCCACCGGCGCGCGCTTGACCATCGCGTCGCCGGCCTCGATGCCCACGGCGATCGAGGCGAACTCGAGCAGCGCCAGGGCGGGCTCCAGCGGCAGGGCGTCGGGCACGCGGGTGGGCATCTTCAGACGATCCGCAGCGCGCCGACGACGGTGATCCGCCGCTCGCGGGAGAACGTCCGCGGCCGCGTCATGCCGTCGCCGGACGGGCTGGCGATCGACACGGTCGCGAAGCCCTCGCCGCCTTCGCCCAGGCCCGTGAAGTTGGGGCCGTTGGTGACGAAGATCGAGCAGTTCATCGCGCGCGCCATCCGCGTGATCGTCCCGACGTTGGTGGAGTGGATCGAGGCCGTGTGGCGGAAGCCATGCTCGGCGCGAACGGCAAGGTCGATGGCGGCGCTGACGTCCGGGACCCGGACCACGGGCAGTACCGGCATCATCTGCTCGGTCCAGACCAGGCTGTGCT
Source organism: uncultured Chloroflexia bacterium (assembly GCA_963713975.1). GTDB lineage: Bacteria > Chloroflexota > Limnocylindria > Limnocylindrales > CSP1-4 > CAIXZV01. The sequence continues at coordinate 939,017 of OY970218.1, read as the reverse complement.
CCGCGGGCACCTCCGCCACCAGCAGCCGTGGCTCCACGGACGGCCGCACGCCGATCTCCGCGAGGATCCGCGCCGCGTTTCGTCCGATCCACGCCGGGTTGACGTGACCTGGCCTGCCCGGGTCACCCAGCTCCGTGAAGATCACGCGCTCCAGGCGGCGCAGCTCGTGCTCGGCCAGCACGTAGGCGCCGTTCTGGCCCATCGAGCGGACCAGGCGGTCCGCGATCGACGCGACCGCGATCACCAGCTTCTCGTCCGTGCACACGATGTTGTTGTCGAAGGAGGCGCCCCGGACGATGTCGGCGCCCGCCTTCTCGACGTCGGACGTCTCGTCCACCACGGCCGGCGGGTTGCCGGGTCCCGCGGTGATCGCGCGCTTGTCCGTGCGCAGGGCCTCGCGCACCACGCCGGGACCGCCGGTCACGAGCAGCAGCCGGACGTCCGGGTGGGTCATGAGCGTCCGGGCAGACTCGATCGTGGGCTCCGCCGTGGACACGACGAAGTTGGGCGGACCGCCGGCCGCGATGATCGCCCGGTTGACGAGGCGGACCGCGGCATTCGACGTCCGCCGGGCGGACGGGTGCGGGTTGAACACCACCGCGTTGCCCGCAGAGACGATCGAGATGGCATTGTTGAGGATCGTGGCCGCCGGGTTCGTGACCGGGGTGATGGCACCCACGACCCCGAACGGGGCGAACTCCGTGATCATCATCCCGTTGGAGCCCGACACGGCCTGGACCTCGAGATCCTCGGGCCCCGGCGCCTTCGTGGCGACCAGCCGGTTCTTGACCGTCTTGTCGTCCACGCGACCCAGACCGGTCTCCTCGACCGCCAGGCGGGCGAGGGCCTCCGCCTGGTCGAGCGCGGCCCGCCGCACGGCGTCGATGATGACCTTGCGCTGGTCCAACTCCATCCGCGTGGAGCGGAAGGCGGCACCGGCGGCGGCGATCGCCTCGTCCAGCCTGGCGAACACGCCGTCCCCCGTCTGGCTCGCGGCAGGCGCCGTCAGCTCCGCCTGGACCGCCATGCGGCGGGCTAGCTGCGGCCCGGGCTCGCCGACACGCCGGCGGGTCCGGTCGATGATGTCCTGGATCTCTCGCTCGTCGACCACGGCTACTTGCGGTAGACCTCCGTGCCGCCGACTTCCCAGGTGTCGACGATGGCCATGATCACGGCGTCACACGGCCGATCACGCGTGACCTCGGTCTGGCGCGCGGAGGAGCCGCTGGCATAGAGCACGACCTCGCCGACGCCCGCGCCGACCGTGTCGACACCGACCACGTAGCCGCCCGTCGGCTTGCAGTCCGCCCCGAGCTGCTGCACGACGAGCAGCCGCCACCCCTCCATGAGGGGCTCCTTGCGGCTGGCGACGACCGTCCCCGCGATCAGTCCCAGGAGCATTGGTACCTCCCGACCTCTCGGGTCCGGGGGCGGCGCTCACCGGTCGCCCGGTGGTTCACCGCCCCCGCGAGGGTCCTGGTGGCGGCTTCCTCAGCCGCCGAGCTCCGCCTTGGCCTCGTCCGCGCGACCCAGCGGCAGCACAGTGTCCACGTTGGCGTGCGGCCGGGCGATCACGTGGGTCGCGACGACCTCACCCACCTTGGCGGCGCTGCGGGCGCCCGCCTCGACGGCTGCCTTGACCGCGGCGACATCGCCCCGCACGACGGCCGTCACGTACCCGCCGCCGGTCTTCTCGTAGCCCACGAGGTCAACCTTGGCGGCCTTGACCATCGCGTCCGCCGCCTCGACCACCGCGGCGAAGCCGCGTGCCTCGATCATTCCCAGTGCGTCTGCCATCGGACCCTCTCCCGTATCGGTGTGTGCTCCGGCCGGCCGGGTGGCCGCCGGTCTGTCGTTGGTGATCGTTCCTACGCCTTGGCCTCACGGCCATCGATGGCCTCGATGGCCGCCACGGCGGCACGCCAGCCCACATCGATGTCGGCCTCCTCGCCGCCCAGGTACACGCGGCCCATCGAGCCGAACGACCGGACCTCGAGGATGTTGATCTTGGCGGCCTTCTCGGCCTCGTTGGCGGCCAGCGGCGCGTAGGCCGCGGGCTCCATCTCCAGCACGTACAGCGTCTGCCCGCCGATGATCATCTGCCCGTGACGGGTTCGGTTGATCAGCTGGGCCTGGTGGTCGTCGATGCGCCGGATGATCTGGCTCGACAGGATTCGCGGCTTGATCCGGTCGGTCTCCGCCAGCTCGAGCTCCGCCAGGATCGCGGCGCCCGCCGCCCGCACCTCCGCCTGCGATGGCGAGTGGATCTCCAGCAGGCCGAAGAACCGCTCGATGATCTGCATGCCCGGCTTGACGGACGTGCTCTTGAGCGCGATGTCCGTCAGCCGGTTGATCTCGATGCCCGGCGAGACCTCGATGTATAGCGATGCGTCGCCCGGGAGCGGCAGGAAGCCCTGGGCCACCGTACCCAGGAACGCGGCGTACTGGGCCTGGAGGCTGTCCAGGTACACGTACGCCCTGAGGTCAATACCGGCCACTGGAACCTCCCTCTCCGGTCACGATCTTCACCCCGGCCGACGCCCCGATCCGGGTGGCGCCCGCGGCGATCATCTCTTCCACGTCGTCCCTGGTCCGGATCCCGCCCGAGGCCTTGACGCCGATCCGCGGCCCGACCGCCTCGCGCATCAGCGCGACGTCGAACACGGTTGCGCCACCTGAGGCATAGCCGGTGCTGGTCTTCACGAAGTCCGCCTTGGCCAGCCTCGCGAGCTGGCAGACGACCACCTTCTCGCGGTCGGTCAGGAGGGCGGTCTCGATGATCACCTTGTTGATGGCGCCCGACTCGTGGCACGCGTCGCTGACCCGGGCGATGTCCTCGCGGACCTGGTCGAACATGCCCGACTTGAGCGCGCCGATGTTGATGACCATGTCGATCTCGCGGGCGCCCGCGCGGATGGCCTGGCGGGCCTCGTGGGCCTTGATCTCCGGCATGGTGGCGCCGAACGGGAAGCCGATGACCGAGGCGACCGGGATCCCGCTTCCCTTGAGGTTGGCCGCCGCGCGCGACACCCAGACCGGGTTGATGCACACACTGGCGAAGCCGTGCTGAACGGCCTCGGCGCACAGCTTGTCCACATCCGCCGCGGTGGCGTCGGGCTTGAGCAGCGTGTGGTCGATGTACTTCGCGAGGTCCGCCGGGACATGGCCGGCCTCGCCGGTGTAGGTGACGCGTGAGGCGCCGCCCGCCACGACCTCCGCGACCTTGGGCGCGCAGCGGGCGGCGCAGCCGCCGGTGCAGGTGGCGCAGTTGCCGGTCGCGAAGCCGTCGGCACCGGGTCCGGCGAGCGACGCCATGACCTGGCGCGTGATCGCCTCGATGAGCTGGGTCCGGTCGTCGGGCGGGGCGGTCATCGCTGGGGTTCCTCTGCCTGGGGCCTGCTGTAGCGCTGCTCGATATCGGTGATCTTGGCCACACGCGTGCCGTGCCGCTCTGCGCCCCACGGGGTGGCGAGGAACGTGTCGGCGATCTCGAGGGCCAGTCCCTCGCCGATCATGCGCGCGCCCAGGGTCACCACGTTGGCGTAGTTGTGCTCACGGGCGTTGCGAGCCATGGAGGTGTCGTGCGCATTTGCCGCACGGACGCCCGGGACCTTGTTCGCGGTCATGGCGGAGCCGATCCCGGCTCCGTCGATCATGATCCCCGTGGCGCAGGCACCGGACGCGACGAGCCGGGCCACGACGTGGGCGAAGTCCGGGTAGTCCACGGCCCCGGGACCGTTCGTTCCGCAGTCGGTTACGCCAAAGCCCGCGTCGGTCAGGTGCTTCACGAGCACGGCCTTGAGGGCGAACCCGCCGTGATCGGCGCCGATGGCGACGGACTTCGCGTCGCCTGCCGGGGCCACGGCGGTGGGTGCGCCCGCGGGCGCGCTGGTGCCTGCTGCAGTATCCGCCCGCGGCGGCTCCGAGCCCGCCTCGAATCCCTCGAGCGCGCGCTCCACCAGCTGGCGGATCACGATCTCGTCGGGAAGGCGTCGCTCAGCCACGGTTGAGCACCCACTCCGCGGTTGCGTCGTCGCAGGCGAGGACGTTCACGACACCGGCCCGGATCGCGGCGAGTGCGATCGGCCCGCGGCCCGCCCCGGCGGCCACACCCATCCGGAACGGCTTGGCCCGCAGGTCCCCCAGCGGCAGGCCCACCGTCCGGCGGTTGAGCTTGGGCCAGGCGATGGCGCCGTCGGCATCGAGGAAGCGGCCGATCACGTCGCCCACCGCACCCCGCTCGCGGAGGCGCACCTGCTCCGGCTCGTCGACGAAGCCCGAAGCGAGGTGCGGGCTGTCCGCCGCAGGGATGCCCAGGCCGAACACCGCGGACGGGGCGGACCTCGCGGCATCGATCGTCTCGCTGATTGCGGGATCTGCCATCAGCGCGTCCCGCAGGTCGGTGGAGCCAACGATCGCCGGGGCGGCCAGGCCCCGGAACGTCGCTCCGGACGTTGCGGCGAACCGCTCGAGGATCTCGTTCGCACGGGTCGGCTGGGTCGAGCGGCTGGCCGCTCCGTTGAGCTGCACGATCTCGGTCGCCTGTGTCCAGTCCATCGGGAGCCGGCGCGCGACCGCGAGCATGGTGCGGCCCCAGGAGACGGCGATGGACCCTGTCGGCCGGTATCTGGCGAGCAGGTCCACGGCCGCTGTGGCCACGGCATCGCGGGCAAGGTCGTCGGCGACGTCTCCGGCGGCCGCGGCGGGAACGTCGGCCACGACGGCCGCGTCCAGTGCGAAGTGGGCGACCAGGGCGTCCTCGAGGTCCACGAGACGAGCCGTCGGATGCACGATCTCGATCCGGACGATGGATTCCTCGACCGCGCGATCCAGCAGCCGGCCCACCTGAAAGCGGCTGAGGCCCAGCCGCTCACCGATCTCCGCCTGGCTGAGGTGCATGCGGTAGTACAGCTGTGCGATCCGCACCATGAGTCGCACGTCGCTGGTACCCCGACGCCGGACTGCGAGCACTGCCTCTCCGTTGACTGCACATCCGAGCAGGAGAGCCGCTCATGTGTGCGCTCAATCGGCAGCGTAGCACTCGAGGGACCGGTGTCAAGGGGTCCGCCACAGCGGCCTCGTGGCATCGGAGCGGCACATGGTGTCGAATAGGGCCAGCATCGACCGTCGGCCGTCCAAGGAGCACCCGTGTCCAATCGACTCACCCGGACCTTCAATGCTCTCGGCGGCACGCTCATGGCCAGGTCCGGGCGGATCGGGATCCTCGGTTCCACCGGAGCGAGGACCGGGTTGCCGCGTCAGGCGCCACTCGGGTTCGTTGCGCGTCCCGATGGCACGATCCTGATCGGATCCGGCAGTCCGGTGAACCGGGGCTGGACGGCCAACCTGAAAGCCGATCCAGCGGTCACCTTCTCGATCAAGGGCGTCGAGCGGCGGTACCTGGGCGGGCTGGTGGCCGACGAGGACCGGCCTGCCGCGCTCGCCGAGATGCGGGCCAAGATGGGCCGGGTGGCCGAGCGCGCCGACTGGGGCGACCTGTTCGTCCTCGAGCCGAAGCCGTAGCGCTCCCGCCTGGGGGTGATGCGCCGGCTTGCGCCGGAGCGTTCAGGGCCTACTACTCCAGCGCCCCGTACACGGCGAGCAGCACGTCGTCGATCAACCTTGGCTCGAGCCCCCAGACGCCAGTGAGGTAGACGAAGACCAGGTCCTCGTCCGGGTCGATCCACAGCCGGGTTCCCGAGATGCCCCCATGCCCGAATGCCGACGGCGACCCCGACGATGCGGTGCCGGGCTTCCCCCAGCCGATCGCGTAGTGGTCGTCCGCAAGCCGGTCCACCGCGGCGCCAAGTCCGTTCACCGTGACCTCGCGCGTCATCAGTCCCAAGGCCGACCGGCCCAGGACCCGCATGCCGTCCAGCTCGCCGCCGCGCACCATCGCGCGCCCGAAGCGCAGCAGGTCGTGGGCGCTGCTCCACAGGCCGCCGCCGGCAAGTCGCAGGGCCGAGTAGGCCGCGACCATCTCTGCGGAGTCAACCCCCAGGTCAAGGGCGCGCCGGGTACCGTCCCATGCGCCGACGGCGATCGGTGCCGCCCGGTCCGCTGCTGCGGGCGGCGAGAAGCCCGTGTCCGTCATCCCCAGCGATACGAGCACCTGCTCGCGGAGCAGCTCCTCAAGCGGCCGGTCCAGTGCCCGCTCGACCGCTTCGGCGAGGAGGTCGAACGTGAAGGACGCGTACTGGAACCGGCTGCCGGGCACCGCCACCTGTCCGGAGGCGATCGTCTGCCGCAGGAGCTCGGCGCGGTCGCCGCCCGCGAGGAGCAGCTCCTCGAGATCGATGTCCGCGATCCCCGTCGTATGGGTCATGACATGCCAGGCCGTGAACGGCGCAAGGCCGGCATGGTCGAGCTCCGGCAGCCACCGCGACAGGGGCGCCGTCAGCGGGAAGCGGCCCTCCGAGGCCAGCCGCATCACGGCGGTCGAGACGATGGGCTTCGTGATCGACGCCAGCAGGCACACGGCATTCGTCCCGATCCGCGGCCCGTCCAGCGGCGGGACCGCCTCGAGCCGGATCGTGCCCTCCCCGTTGGCCACGCCGAGGATCACGAACGGGACGGTGCCGGTCCGGACCTGGGCGGAGGCGACGCCAAAGGCGCACTCGAGGGCAGCAGGATCAAGGGCGGGCGTGGGCATCGCTCGAACGATACCTCCGCCGGGGGAACCCGCCGGGGGTATCGGACGTCCGCACCCCATGCCCAGTATCGTTCGCTTGGCCGCGCGCTTCGCGCTGGCCCTGTTGATCGCCGCCGCACTCGGTGCGTGCGGCCTCCTCCCGCCGGGGATCGTCCCCGAGGCGTTCAACCCGGCCCTGGTGACCTACGAGGCCAGCGGCGGGGAGTGCCCACAGGGCCCGTGCGGCTTCAGGGCCGACATCCTGCGCGACGGCACGGTGGTCCGCAGCGATGGCACGGCACAGACCGTGGACGCCCAGACGCTGGCGCTCCTCACGTCGCAGGTGGAAGACGCCGACTGGGACGCGATCCTCGCCCGGCCGTTCGAGGGCGAGTGCCCGAAGAACTTCGACGGCCAGGAGGAGGTCTACACGTTCGCGGTCGCGCCGGAGCCGGTCGTCCTTGCGTCCTGCACTACCGCCATCGATCCCGCGCAGGATCCGTTCCGATTGGTCGGGGAGATCCTGTTCGGCGGCGGCTGAACCCGAAATCGGCTATCGGACAGGGACAGGTTTCATTCGGCCGGGTTAGGATGGCTGCGTGACCGATGCCGCTCTCGCGAACCCGCCCGGCAGGCGCGCGACCTCGCCTATCGCGGAGGAGATCCGGCTCGAGCTGGCCAACGCCTGGGGCGAGATGGGTGCCGCGTGGGGCGTCGCTCCAGCGATCGCGCGCGTCCATGCGTATCTCATGGCACGCGGCGAGCCACTCACGGAGCGGGAGGTCCGCGAGGCCCTCGGTCTGAGCCACCGCGCCGCCAGCCTCGCGCTCGCCGAGGCCGAGGCATGGGGCCTGGTGGAGCGTGTCGCCGAGCCCCGCCGGGTCGGCCGCCGCGGGCCTGCCGGCACCGCCTACATGGCCGTCGGGGATCACTGGCGCTGGTTCGGCCGCGTGGTCGCCGAGCGAAAGGTCCGCGAGGGAGATCCGATCATCGTGGTCTTGGAGCGGACGCTGGCGGACGCGAACGAGGCGCTCGTGCTGCACCCGAGCGAGCCCGAGCTGGTGCGCCTGCGCGAATGGCTGGCGACCTTCCTCATCTTCGTCCGCCTGTTCGACCGTGCGGTCGGCATCGTCAGCCGCCTGGAGCCCACCGAGCTCGAGCGCGCCGTCCGGCTCCTGGGCGAGGTGCCCGACGACACGATCCTGCGCCTGGTCAGGCTGCTGGACGGCCTCCCGGACGAGGACGTGCTCGGCCTCGTGGAGGCGCTGAGCCGCCTGTCTCCGACGTCGGCCCGCCGCGCCACGACGCTCATGTCCGGCGTGGTCAGGACGCTGGTCCGCTAGCGAGCGCGTCCGGTTGGGCCACCCGGGCCGTCGTGCGATAATCAGGGCGTGACGTCGGACCGAACCGGCTCGAACGGGCGACGACCCCGCGGCAAGCTTGGCCGGCCGACCACTCGCGTCCTCCCGGAGAGCCCAACAACCATGACCGAAACCTCCACCTGGGCCACCAAGAAGGGCCTCGCCCAGATGCTCAAGGGCGGCGTCATCATGGACGTCGTCACCCCCGAGCAGGCCAAGATCGCCGAAGACGCCGGTGCCGTCGCCGTGATGGCGCTCGAGCGCGTGCCGTCCGACATCCGCGCGGCCGGCGGCGTCGCCCGCATGTCGGATCCCGAGATGATCACGGGGATCATGGCGGCGGTCAGCATCCCCGTCATGGCCAAGGCCCGCATCGGGCACTTCGTCGAGGCGCAGGTCCTCGAGGCCCTGGGCGTGGACTACGTCGACGAGTCGGAGGTGCTGACCCCGGCCGACGAGCGGAACCACATCGACAAGCACGCGTTCAAGATCCCTTTCGTCTGCGGCTGCCGGAACCTGGGCGAGGCCCTGCGCCGGATCAACGAGGGCGCGGCGATGATGCGGACCAAGGGCGAGGCCGGCACAGGCAACGTCGTGGAGGCTGTCCACCAGCTGCGCGACGTGCTGGCCGAGATCCGCCGGCTCCAGCACATGCGCGAGGACGAGCTGTTCGTCGCCGCCAAGGAGCTCCAGGCACCGTACGAGCTGGTCCGGGACGTGGCGGCCAACGGCAGGCTCCCGGTGGTCAACTTCGTGGCCGGCGGGATCAGCACCCCGGCCGATGCCGCGCTCGTGATGCAGTTGGGCGCCGAGGGCGTGTTCGTGGGCTCCGGGATCTTCAAGGCCGAGGATCCGGCCCGCATGGCCAACGCCATCGTCCAGGCGACCACGCACTTCCAGGACGCCACGATCATCGCCGAGGTCTCCAAGGGCCTTGGGGCACCGATGCGGGGCATCGCCATGGAGGCGATCCCCGAACACGAGCGGCTGGCGGTCCGCGGCTGGTAGGCGGAACGCTCGGCACGGAGCCGGCGCGATGAGGATCGGCGTCCTCGCCCTCCAGGGGGCGTTCGCGGAGCACCTGGCTGCCCTGCGCTCGATCGGCGTGGAGGCGGTGGAGGTCCGCCTGCCCGCACACCTGGACGACATCGATGGCCTGATCCTGCCCGGCGGCGAGAGCACGACGATGCGCAAGCTCATCGACCGCTGGGCGCTGCGCGCCCCGATCCTGGAGCTGGCCGCGGGCGGCACGCCCGTGTTCGGGACGTGCGCCGGGATGATCCTCCTCGCCCGCGAGATCGCCGGCGGCGAGGAGCCCGTCCTGCCGCTGCTGGACGTGACGGTGGAGCGCAACGCCTTCGGCCGCCAGCTCGACTCGTTCGAGATGGATCTCTCCGTGCCCCTGCTCGGGGACACACCGGTGCACGCCGTGTTCATCCGCGCACCCGTGATCGAGCGTGTCGGGCCGGACGTGGACGTGCTCGCGAGGCTCGACGACGGGCGGGTCGTCGCCGTCCGGGAGCGGAACGTCATCGCCACGTCCTTCCACCCCGAGCTCGCGGGTGAGACCCGCTTCCACCGCCTGATCGCGACGATGGCGGCCGAGCACGCCGATCCCGGCGAGGGCGTCGGGCGCCGCCCGTACCCGACGCGCCGCAGTCAGCAGGGATGGTGAGGCGACCGTGGCTCGAAGCTCTGGGAAGGTGCGGGCGGCCCGCCTGACCGATCTGGCCGCGCTGGGCGAGCTCTCGCGGCTGGCCCAGGCCGACGGGGAGGGGACCCGGTCCTTGGGCCTGCCCGTGTCCGGCCCGCGCATCGGCGTGTTCAGCCTGTTCCGGCTGCCGTTGGGGATGTTCACGCCCCACGACGTCATGTACGTGTTCGATCGCGACGGCCACGTCGCGGGCCTGATGCGCGTGGAGCGCGACAGCACGCGCGACGAGTGGACGGTGGTGGAGCTCGACGCGGTGGGCGATCTCGACGCCGGCGACGTCCGGTTCCGGCTGGTGCAGCACCTGCTGCGCGATGGAGCGAAGCGAGGCGCAGTCCGGTTCCACGTGGCGTGCATCGATGCCGACGACAACGTGGAGCTGTTCATGCAGGCGGGGTTCGTCCGGTACGGCGACGAGCGGCTCCTGTTCCGGGAGCCCGGGAGCGCGCTGCCGGCCCCGATGGACGAGGGCGAGGCGGGCTCGTTCGGGATCCGCGTGGCGCGGCCGCAGGACGCCCTCGCCATCTCGCGCCTCTACACCACTGTGACTCCCGCGCCGGTCCAGCGCCTGGAGGCGCTGCGGCTGTCCGACTGGGAACGGCAAGGCCGCGACTCGCGCGTGCCGCGCAGCTCCCTGGCGCCGATCCTGCGCTTCGCCGACATGGACGCGTTCGTCCTCGCGGCGCCTGATGGTGGCAAGGACGGGACGCAGCTCGACGCCTTCGTCCAGGTGGGTGTCGCGAAGGAGGACCAGCCGCACTACCTCAAGGTGCTGGCGCGCCCCGAGGCCGATGTCGTCCCGCTCCTGCGGTATGCCCTGGGGGTGATCTCGGCGCGCGTTGACGTCGCGGCACGGCACCAGGGCGTTCTCGCACCGGTGCGTACGTACGAGTCCCCGATCGACCGCCGGCTCGAGGAGGAGGGGTTCGGCTCGATTGCCACCGTCACGCTCCTGATAAAGGAAACCCTCGTCCGCGTCGCCGAACCGCGCCTCGTGCCGGCCGGCGTGCGATGACGGAGGAACGGAGGACCGCCAGCGTGGGATCCCAGGACCGGCAGCAGGCAACCGCCGACGACCTCGACGTCCTGCTCGCGGCACTGCCACCGGAGATCGTCGCGGCCGTCACGGCCCTGCCCGATCGCGAGGCCCTGATCGAGGTGGTGCTGGACCTGGGCCGGCAGCCCGAGGCGCGCTACCCGTCCAGCGAGGTCACGCTCCTCGAGCGCGAGGTCTCCGACCACGACATCGCCCACGTCGTCGACCACATCGGGAGCTTCGGAGACGACAACCGGGCGGGCATCGAGCGGACGCTCCACCGGATCAGCGCGATCCGCAACCGGAGCGGCAAGATCGTCGGCCTGACGTGCCGGATCGGACGCTCGGTCTACGGGACGATTGAGATCATCTCGGACTTCGTGGAGACGGGGAAGTCGATCCTGATCATGGGCCGCCCCGGCATCGGCAAGACCACGATGCTGCGCGAGGCCGCCCGGGTGCTGGCGGACGAGCAGCGCAAGCGCGTGGTGGTGGTCGACACCTCGAACGAGATCGCGGGCGACGGGGACATCCCCCACCCGGCGATCGGGAAGGCACGCCGGATGCAGGTGCGGACGCCCAGCCTCCAGCACGAGGTGATGATCGAGGCGGTCGAGAACCACATGCCCGAGGTGATCGTCATCGACGAGATCGGGACGGAGCTCGAGGCTCAGGCGGCCAGGACGATCGCCGAGCGCGGCGTGCAGCTGATCGGGACCGCGCACGGCAACAACCTCGACAACCTGATGCTCAACCCGACGCTGTCGGATCTGATCGGCGGCATCCAGTCAGTGACCCTGGGTGACGAGGAGGCCCGCCGTCGACGCTCGCAGAAGAGCGTCCTGGAGCGGAAGCAGCCCCCGACGTTCGACGTGATCGTCGAGATCCAGGACCGGGAGAAGGTCCTCGTCCACGCCGACGTCGCCCAGACCGTGGATGCCATGCTCCTGGGCGAGCCGGTCTCGCCCGAGCAGCGCTGGCGCGACGAGGAGGGCGTGCACCGCTCCCAGTCGCGCCCCCGGCCGACGGCACGCGAGGGTGGTGTGGCCGGAGCCGGCGACCGGTTCAGCGGTCTCACGGGGGCGGGAGCTGGAGCCTGGGGGCGGGAGCCGGGCTGGCGTGGCGCCTCGCAATACCGCACGGGCGGGTACGCGGGTGAGGACCGACTTCCGGCGCGGCCCGGCTTCCGGCCCGGACAGTCCGGTGGCTGGCGCTCTGGGCGTGGCGGATCAGATCGCGGCTCCGAGCGCGCGGCCCGCGGCCAGGAGGGAGACCGACCGGCGCACGTAGGGACGATGCCGGGGGAGCGGTTTGCCGTCCGGCCGAGTGGCTCGCCCGGTGGTCCTGTGGGCGGCGCGCCCGGCGCGCCGTTCGTGGCCGGCGACATCGCGGACCGGGGGCCCTTGGAGCGGGCCGAGAGCGTCGCTGCGGCGGCGCTGGAGGTCCGGGCACGTGACGCGCGCGAGCTTGCGCGTCAGCAGGCGTGGCGGGCCGAGGCGGCACGTGCGCTCAACGCCCTCCACGAGGAGGAGGGAACGCGGCCGGTCAACGCGGCGGACCTCGAGGCCGAGGAGGAGCGGATCGCGCTGATGGTGCCCGGTGAAGCCGTCGCCACGTATGGGGACGCCGACGACGACGATGCTGCCTTTGGGACCGCGTCGCTGACCGTCGAGGGAGGGACGCTGCCCACGCTGCGGGTCCTCCCCCACGGGATCAGCCGCAAGCGCCTCGAGCAGGCCATCCGCGATACCGGCCTGCCGGTGATCATCGCCCGCGAGCCGGAGGAGGCCGACGTGGCGATGACCCTGCGCTCCGAGTACCGCCAGAAGCCGCCGGCGTTGCGTGACGCCGAGGACCGTGGCATCCCGATCTACGTCCTCAAGGCCAACACCATCGCGCAGATGCAGCTGTCCCTGACAAGCGTGTTCGCGCTCGAAGTGGATCCCCGGGAGGCGGCGCTGCAGGAGACGGAGCAGGCGATCGAGCTCGTGGTCAAGCAGCAGGAGCCGGTGGAGCTGGCGCCCCAGAGCGCCTACATCCGGCGCCTCCAGCACCAGATGGCGGAGCGGGCGAACCTGGTCTCGCGATCACGGGGTCGCGAGCCATACCGGCGTGTCCGCCTGTATCCCGACGCCGCGAGGCCCGCCTGGCGGTAGCGCGCGCCGGTGCCTGGACATGGAGGAGGTCACACGATGACCCTAAAGCTCGGCGAGATCGTCATCGACTGTGCGGATCACGAGGTCGTCGTCGCCTTCTGGCTCGCGGCCCTCGGGGACTACGTCCGCCACGACGTGAACGAGCAGTACGTGGCGATTGCACCGGCGGAGCGCGCGATCGGGCGGCCGGCCCTCCTGTTCCAGAAGGTTCCCGAGGCCAAGACCGTCAAGAACCGCGTCCACCTGGACCTGCGGGGCGACTCGATGGACGCGGAGGTCGAGCGGCTGACGGCACTCGGCGCGACGTTCATCGCGGAGCGCGCCATGGGTGAGGGCGTCCGCTGGACCGTGATGGCGGACCCGGAGGGCAACGAGTTCTGCGTGTCGGGCGGCTGACGAGGCTTAGGGCTGCAGTGTCGGCGCCGCCTCCGACATGGATGCGTACGCCGCGACGATCTCGCTCAGGCGCCGGCTCTTCACGGGCTCCACGATCAGCTCGATATCGGTCAGCGCGAAGTCACTGCCCTTGAACAGGAGCGGCTCGCCGAGGTCCCGTGCCAGCGCGTACGAGTAGCAGTCGCCCATGTTGAGCCGCGCCGGGTGCCCTGAGCCGCGCCCGAACCGCTGGTGGGCCTCCCGGGCGAGTCGCGCCTGCTGCGGGGTGAACGGCACGATCTCGATGTGCCACGCGAGAAGCACCTGGTCGATCCCGCTCGAGAGGACGGGGTCTCGACGGCCGTCGATCACAGCGCACAGCTCGACGTAGCTCGCAGCGGAGATGCGGCGGCTCTCGGCCGCCCGGATCGCCCTCGCGAACGCCTGGGCGTCCGGCTCGCGCAGCATGGTGGCGACGAGCACCGATGAGTCGATGATCATTTCGGCAGCCCTGCCTCGTCGTAGAGCAGCGCATCGAAGTCCTGGCTCAAGTACTCCTCGCCCATCAGTTCGCGCATCTCACGCAGGATCGCCAGTCCGCGCTCGAAGTCGGCCGCCAGGTCTTCGTCAGCCTCCCGTTCGCGGAGCTGCTCGAGGCGCGCCCGGACTGCCACCGTGATCGCAGCGGTCATGGACACATGGAGCTCGTCCGCCAGCTCGCGCACCAGCCGGATGGTCTCCTCGTTCTTGATGTTGAGGCCCATGGGTAGAAGTGTACCCAGTCAAGGGTAGACGTCAACCATGCTCCGTCACAACGCGCGGACGGCCGCCTCCAGGCGGGCGGTGAACGCACGGGCGTCCTCGCCCGGCAGCGCGCGGAGCGGGGCACCGAAGCGCACCTCCACGGGCGACCGCCTCGGCCTCTGCGCGCCCTTGGGCAGCACGCCACGGATCCCGATGATCCGGACCGGCAGCACCTGGCATCCCGTGTGCCTCGCCAGCAGCCCGATGCCCGGTTGGAACGGGTTGATCTCGCCGGTCACGGTCCGCGTCCCCTCCGGGAACAGGACGACGTGCCAGCCGGCCTGCAGCAGACCCTCCGCGGCAGCGATCGAATCGGCACCGCGTCCCGTCCGGTTGAAGGCGAACGCGCCGAGCCAGGCGGCGACGAACCAGCGGGAGCGTTTCGTGGCGAAGTAGTCGGCCGCGGCCGCCGCGGTCAGACGCTGCCGATGCCTGGGGCCGAGGGCCAGGCGGAGCGCCGAGAAGTCGAAATGGCTCGCATGGCTGGGACAGATCAGGGACGGACCCCCCAGGGAGGCGAGGTGCTCCCGGCCCACGACCCGCGGCCCCACCAGAAACCAGCCGATGAACGGGCCGATGAGGCGGGCCGTGATCTCACGCGCGACGATCGCCGGACGCGAGAACTGCCAGCCCTTCGGGGGCGTGGCACGGCGCGCTTTCCTGGCCGTCGCCGTCGCGCGCCCGTCGTCCATTGGCTCAACGATACCGCCGTGCGATCACCGCGCGTGCGGCATGGTGTCCGCTCATGCCATGGACACCACCGCCGGGTGGCGTGGAGGACGAGCACAGGAAGATCGCCGGGTCTGGCGTCGTGTAAGGGTTCCAGCGGACGACCGGGCGGAACAGCAGCTGGCGCCAGTCCCCGATGCCGCCGTTGATGTCGCCGCCAACGTAGTTGGCGTCCCACGCCTCCATTGCGACCGAGTCCTTGGTGGCGCGGGCGAGGACGAGATCCCGGAAGCCCGGTGCGAACCGCTCGATCTGCGCCTCGATGGTGCCGGTCATGTCCTCCGTCGAGCCGTTGGGAACGTGGCAGTACGCCCACGCCACGTGCTTGCCCTGCGGGGCCCGCGAGCGGTCCGCGATCGTGGGCTGGACGAGCAGGACGTACGGCCGATCCGCGTGTCTGCCGCGGCCGACGGCCTCCTCGGAGGCCGCGATCTCCCGGTAGGTGCCACCGAGGTGGACCGTCCCGGCACGGGCCGTTGCGGGATCGGCCCACGGGATCGGTCCGTCCAGCGCCCAGTCGACCTTGAACACCCCGGGGCCGTAGCGGAAGCCCTCGAGCTGGCGGCGATAGCCCGCGGGCAGCCGGTCGCCGGCCATGGCCAGGACCTGGCGGGGTGTCACGTCGAGCACGTACGCGCCCGCGCGGGGAAGGTCTGCGACGGCATCGACGCGGTGGCCGGTCACGAGCTCCACGCCAAGGGATCGAGCCTCCGCCTCGAGCGCTGCGGCGATCGCACCGCTGCCACCCCTCGCGATCGGCCAGCCGACGGCATGGGCGAGCAGGCCCAGGACCAGGCCGAAGGACGCGCTCATCGGCTGTCCCAGGCGGAGCATCGAGTGGGCGGCCATGCCCGCGAACAACGCCCGCGCAGCCGGCTCAGCGAACGCCAGCCGTGCGAGCGACGTCGCGGGGAGGAGCGCCGGGAGCCCGAACCGTGCCATGAGGATCGGGTGCCGAGGGGGCCGGACGACCGGCGACAGGATCGCCGGCACGAGTTGCTTCCACTCGCGGACGTACGGGCCGTAGAGACGCCGCCAGGCGTCCGCATCACGCTCGAGCGCGTCGTCGACCGCCGCGAGATCCCGCTCCAGCACGACGCTGCGACCGGGCGCGAGGGCGTGTGCGACCGGCGCGTCGGGGTGCACCCATTCCAGCCCGTGTCGCTCCAGGTCCAGCGACCGGAGGAACGGCGATGCCAGGCTCAACGGGTGGACCGAGGCACAGACGTCGTGGATGAACCCCGGCAGCGTCACCTCGGCCGAGCGCGTGCCGCCGCCGATCGTGTCCGAAGCCTCGTAGACCCGGACCGACCGGCCGGCACGCGCCAGCTCGATGGCGGCCGCGAGGCCGTTGGGTCCTGCCCCGACGACGATCGCGTCGAGCGAGCTCATGGACGAGGGCCCGATCGGCGCCACCGCGAGGTCAGCTCGTCGTCCTCCGACGCCGGACCCAGCGCGCCGGCGCCGTGATCGTGGACACCGTCATGTGCACCGCCGGCGAGTGCCGCACGTTGCCCGCGTGCTTCCACTGGCGTCGCTTGTCGACGCAGACCTTCGTGGTCTCGACGACCGGCGACGTGACGCCGAGCGACCGTGCGAGGTTGGCCAGCGTCTTCTCCCAGAACGCGTCGTTCGACCGGTTCGCGCCGAAGATATAGGTCAGTTCGATCAGCGGATCGCTGGTGCGCTCGAGCGCCTGTGCCTGGGCGACGGTCTCGTCGCCGTCCCGGTATGCGGAGAAGGTGATCCATGCGGCCAGCGCGTGCCCTTCCGGGGTCATGAAGGTGAACGACTCGCGGTCAGCGTAGATCACCATCACGCCGGTGGACATCTTGACCGGGGAACCCGGCACGGGCGGGATCTCGAGCAGCGCGACCTCGCCCGGCGAGATACCGGCGAGCGGCGCGTAGAACGTCGCGCCCTTCGGCCAGAACGTCGGGAACCTCTCCTTCCAGTGCGAGATCACCTCCTCGGGCGAGTGCTCATCGCCGGGCACGCGGATCGCGAACGTCTTCTGCCACATCTGGCCGAAGCCCTGGACGGGGCCGGCGACGCGCTTGCCGGTGACGGTGTCGGAGCCGGCGCCGGTGGCGGTGGTGGTCAGGCGGTCGACGGGCCGGGCCCAGGATTCCTGGTCACGGGGCGCGCGGGGATCAGGAGTGGTCATCGCGGTTCTCCGTTCTCGATGGGGCGCAGGCCCTGGCGGGCCGCGGAGATCAGGCGGACGCAGCGGCCAGCGCGGCGGTCTCGTCGTCGTGGATCGCGATCGCCTCGTCGAGGCGGGTGAGGGCGAGGATTTGCTTGTAGTGGTCGCTCAGACCGATCGCCAGGAGCTTCTGACCGGCGCGCTGCGCACGGACCAGCAAGGTGACCAGCAGGCCGATCCCACCGCTGTTCATGTAGTCGAGATCGCTGAAGTCCAGGACGATCGATCGGGCGTCGCCGGCCTCGGCGTAGGCCGCCATGATCGGAGGCTCGCTGCCCCCGGTGATCTCGCCATGGATCCGCAGGATCGCGGTCGATCCATCCCGGGTCTCGTCCACGGTGGTGTCGGTCATCGGGCTGCCTCCTCGGGGACGGGCGTCGCCGGCAGGCCGTCGGCGATCGTGAGGTAGTCGGACAGGCGCGTGATCCGGAAGATCTCCCGGTAGTGCTCGGACAGCCCGAGCGCGATCACCTCGCGGTGGTCGCGACGCGCTTCCGCCAGGAGCCGGACGATGAGCGCGATGCCGGTCGAGTTGATGTAGTCGACATTGCCGAAGTCGAGGACCACGCGGGTTGCGCCGGCGGCCGCGGCCTCCGTGTATGCCGCGGAGAGGACTTCGTCCGCGGCGACGTCGACATCTCCACGCATCGCCAGGCGGGCCTCGCCGGGGATGGCGGTGATGATCTCGATGGACAGGCGGTCGGTCACGACGCACCTCCTTGGGGGGTTCGGGCGATGGTGAGGGTCACGGTCTGGAGGCCGTCCTCGGCGTGCACATCCATGCCGTCGACCATGTGGCGGATGAGGAACAGGCCCCAGCCCCTGGGCTTCTGGCGACCCTCGAGCTTCGCGTCCAGATCCGGCATCTCGGCGTCCGGGACGGGACCCGAGAGCGCGCGGTCGGTCACGCGGACGCGGATGGCCGCGTCGTCGACGTCGACCCGGACGTCGACCGGAACGTCGGGACTGCCTTGCGAGCCGTACTCGATGGCGTTCATCACAGTCTCGGCGACCGCGGTCTTGAGGCGCTCGAGTCGCGCGGGCTCGAGGCCCAGCGGGGCGACCGCGTCGGCAACCCGCTGCATCGCACCCCGCTCGTTGCCGATGGCGCCCTCGACCGTGAATGCGATGAGCGGCTCGGCATCCTGGGGGAACTCCTCGGCGGCGGCATCGTCTCGGGTGAGGGGCACGCCCGGGCCGTCTGCGGCGAACATGTCGGCCACGCCCGCCGAGCGGCGGAGGGTGACGAGCGTGATGTCGTCCTCCTGCTCCCAAGCCGACCCGGTGAAGGCATGCAGCTCATCGAGCAGGCGGTCGAGGAGCACGCTCCCGGCGTCGTCGGTGGCCATCGCCTCACGCAGGCGCGGGAAGCCGTACATCTCGCGACCGGGACCGTGCTGCTCCACAAGCCCGTCGGAGTAGAGCAGCATCGCGTCGCCCTGGCCGATGACGCTGTCTGTCTCCTCGTAGACGATCCCGGGCATCAGGCCCAGCGGCAGGCCGGTCGCCCGCAGCTCGATGACGCCATCCGCGGTCCTGAGGTACGGCAGGTTGTGGCCGGCGTTTGCGAAGGTGAAGCGGCCGCTCTCGGGCTCGAGCACGCCGTAGAGACAGGTGACGAACATCCGGGCGGGCATCTCCGGCGTGAGCAGCTCGTTGGCGCGGGCGAGCACCTTGCCGGGCTCGATGAGCCGCGGGGCCTCGGCCCGGAGGATCGAGTGGGTGCGGGCCATGACGAGGGCAGCTGGGACGCCCTTGTCGGTGACGTCGCCGACGACGACGCCGATGCGCCCCTCCCCGAGGTCGATGAAGTCGTAGAAGTCCCCGCCGACGACCCGCGCCGGGCCGTAGTACGCGGCGATCTGCCATTCGCGCAGGTTCGGCAGCTCGCGCGGCAGGAACTGCTGCTGGATGAGCTGGGCGACCTTGAGCTCCTGCTCGTATCGCTCGCGCTCGGCGGCCTCGGCTGCCTGCTCGCGGACCAGCTGGGCGACGCGGATCGCGGGCGCCGCCTGAGCGGCGAGGGTGGCCAGGAGACGGCGATCGTCGGTGGAGTAGTCCTGCTCGGACAGGCGCGGCCCGAGGTTCAGGGTCCCGATCAGCTCGCCCTGGGTCACCAGCGGCACGACGAGCGCGACGCCGGCTTCACGGAGGTGGTCGAGGGCCGCTGAGCCGAGCTCGAGCCTCGTCAGGTCGACGGGGCCCGGCGCGGCCTGGAGGTAGGCGAACAGGGGGTCCGTCTCGGGGATGTCGATCGCCACGCCGGGCTGCTCCACCGTGGCGGCCGCGGACGGCACCGGGGCGGCCACGGCCTCGGCCACAGGACGGCCGATCAGGCGGCGAAACGGACGGCTGATTGCTGTCATGTGCGCATGCTCGTGCTCGGGCGTTCGGACATCGTTACGAGATCGCCAGCCGTCCCGCGGCGCAGCCAGAGACCGACGCTGGATGGCTGCACCGCCGCGTCGGCAGTCGCCGGGACCTGGGCGCTGATCGCAGCCAGGTCAACCTCGTCGCGCAGCCGCTCGCCGAACGCGGCGATCGTGCGTTCGGCATTCACGCGCGACCGGTTGAACCTGTGATCGACGGTCCGCTGGATGCGGCGATGGAGCGGCTGGACGAGCGCGAAGGCAACAAGCGTGGAGGCCGCGACGGCAAGCGTCTCCCCCTGGGTGACGCCGCTCAGCACCGCCTGGAGGCCGACGACAATCGCCGCGAACGACGCCACCAGGATCGCCGTCACGATCGCCCAGCCCAGCGTCCTGCTGATGAGCCGGTCGATCTCGAACAGGCGATAGCGGAGCACGGCAATGCCAATTGCGATCGGGAACAGGGAGAAGGCCGCGCCGACGGTCATGTCACCGACGTCTGAGTAGTTGGTAGGTCCGGCACCGAGCCCATAGGTCACCATGGCAAGCCCGACGAGCGATGCCGCGGCTGCCACCCACTTGAGCTGGGCACGTTCGACGGCGCCGGCGCGTCGCCATCTGCTGACCAGGGACAACGCAGCCAGCACGACGCAGCCCACCGTGAGCCCGTACATCGGATCCCAGGTGTCGGTGAGGAGGTTCGGCGGAGGATCGAGCGGGTTATCGAACCAGGTGTAGAACAGGAACGCGCCCGGCCGGAGGAGTGCCCCGAGGAACGTGAGGCTTGCGAACACCCCAGAGGCGACGACGAGCGCACGCCATCTCGATGACGGAAGGCGTCCGTCCGGAAACACCAGGAACAGCATCGCGACGGCGAAGAACATGGGTCCGTCGATGAGGCTCACGCCCAACGCAAGGCTCACCGCAACGGCGCCTTCGGGACGGTCCGCCTGGCGAAGGTAGGCATCGATCGTGACGTAGCTCGCGAAGAACACGCCGAGGAGCAGGACCAGGGCGCCGACGAGATTGCCGCGCCGGCGCTCCGCGAGCACCAGCCCAACGCCCAGGTAGCTCAGGGTCGCCACCAGGAACAGGACGCTGTTGATCCGCGTGCGTGGCTCCGTCACGAGCTGTGAGACCGTGGCCACCACCGAGATCGCGATCACCACGACTATGAGCAGCCGGAGCCCAGGCCTCGCGACGTGGGTCCTGGTCGGGGTCGGACGTGCATTCATTGAGCGACCCCCCGGAGCCAGACTGCCCCGTCGGACGGATGGACGGCGTCATCGGCGGTGGCGACGAGGGCCGCTCTGAGCCGGGCCAGGTCAACCTCGTTCCGGGCGTGGTCCACGAACCTTGCCACCGCCCGGTCCGCGTCAACCCGGGACCGGTTGAAGCGGCGGTCGACGCCGTGCTGGACACGGGCGCGCAGCGGCTGGAACAGCGCCGCCGCGACGAGCGTGGACGCGGCGACCGCAAGGGTGTTGTTCGCCGTCACCGGCGCAAGGACGGCCTGCAGCCCGACGACGGCACCCGCGAACACGGCCAGCAGGAGTCCGGTCACGATCGCCCATCCGATCGTCCGGCTCAAGATCCGGTCGATCTCGAACAGCCGGTAGCGGAGGACCGCGATCGCGACCGTCGCCGGGAACAGCGTGAACGAGATCGAGGACGCGACGAGCGGGAGGAGCGCGACCGCCCATAGGAAGAACGAGATCAAGTACAGGGCCGAGACGAACGCCAGGAGCAGCCCCGACGCGGCGATCCACTTGAGTTGCGCCCGCTCGAGGGCCGAGCCGCGCCGCCAGCGGACGACGAGCGAGGCCGCGGCAGCGAGCATCGAGACGGTCGCGAGGATGTACCCGACCGCTCCCGCGGCGGTGAGCACCGGCGACGCCACCCCGACGGGGTTCTCATGCTGCGGGAAGACGAGCAGCGCCCCCGGCGTCGTCAGGTTGCCCACCACGCTGAGGGCGAACCCGACCGCGACCATCGCGACGAGGGGTCGCCAGCGCGCCGATGGCAGACGGCCATCGGGGAACACGAGCAGGAGGAGCGAGACGGTCGCGTAGGTCATCGGGTCCAGTGCCTGGACGAAGGCGCCGGCGACGTCCGCCGAGGGCGTGCCGGCTGGCGCCGCGCCGATGGCAGCCAGCGGGTAGATGACGCTCCCGCCCACGCCGAACACGAGCAGCAGCACGCCGACGACGCTCGACGGCTGCCGTTGCAGCACGAACGCACCGATGACGACGAAGGCCGCGACCGATGGCGTGAAGATGAGTAGCTCGGCGCTCGCGTAATCGACGGCGGCGAACAGGACCACGCTGGCGCCGAGCGTGAGCAGCGAGATCGACGCGAGCACGAGCGTCAGGCCACGCGGCATCATCCGGCGCTCCGGATCCACAGGCCGTGCGACGCGGGGGCGACGGCCTCGTCCGCCGCGGCGAGCATCGCCGCCCGGACCTCGTCGAGGTCGACGCGGTCGCGGAGACCGGTGGCAAACGCGCGGGCGATACGGTCGCCGTCGACCCGACGCCGGTTGAACCGTCGGTCCAGCAGCGCCTGGACCCGGCCCCGCACAGGCTGGAACAGCGCCGCCACCACGAGCGTGGACGCGGCGACCGCGAACGTGCCGGCCGCGAGGGTGTCCGCGATCAGCGCCTGGAGGACGAGGTTCGTGCCGAGGAACGTCACGGCCAGGACGGCGGTCACGATCGCGTACGCGAGCGAGCGGCTGACGATCCGGTCGATGTCGAACAGGTGGTAGCGCAGGATCGAAATGCCGATCGCAACGGGCAGCAGGGCGGTCGAGAGGAGCCAGACCGTCCACATCCACTCGGACGTGAAGATGAGCGGCGCGAGCACCACGGGCAGGAGGCCCGCCGCCGCGACCCATCGAATCTGGGCACGGGCGACCGGGTCGGAACGCCGGTAGCGGCGAGCGACGACGACGACCGCGAGCACCAGGCTCACGGCGTAGGCGGCGAGGGCGAGGGTCCCGATCGCCTTGAACAGCGCGGGATCGAGCCGCTCGATGCCGATCGGGTTCTCCGTCGGGGACAGGTAGTCCACGGCGATCCGGCCTGGGGCGAATACGTTGAGCACTGCCGCAGTCCCGATCAGCACGACCAGCGCATCAACCGAAGCTGACAGGCGGCCGCGCTCGCGCCCGTTTGGGAAACGGACCAGCAGAAAGCTGCCCGATGCGAGGAACGCGATGGCCTGGAGCACCGCGGACAGGGCGGCTGCCAGCGCTCCGGCTGCCGGCAGGTCTCCGGGCCGCGCATCGAGCGCCACGGCCAGCGCCCGCAGCCCAACCGCCGCGACGACGATCAAGCCGATGCCAAGCGTGATCCGGGAGACCGGTTCGTGGGGACGACGATCGACGAGGAGCGCGCCAATGGTCGTGAACCCGACGCCGAACCCAATGATCCACGCGACCTCCTCCCAGCCCGTGGGAGGGCGCGGGAACGGCAACAGCACCCAGCCGCTCAGCGCGATCACGAGGATGGCGAGCAGCCAGGCGACGAGGGCCGGTCGAACGCGGGACGCGGTCATGGCACCGGATGATGCGGAGACGCCGTTCGCAGAACGTTACGACATTGCGCGCCGAAGTTGTACCGTTACGCGCCATGCCGCAGTCGTCCCCTGACGCCATGCTTGAGGTCCGCGTCCTCGGCCCGCTCGAGGTGCTGGTCGACCGCAAGCCGATCCACGTTGACACGAGGAAAGCGCTCGCCATCGTTGCCCTGCTGGCGGTGGAGGGACGGCCCTACGCGCGGGACGAGCTCGCGGCGTTGTTCTGGCCGGAATCGGACGACGAGTCGGCTCGCGGCGCGCTCCGCCGGACGTTGTCGGTCCTCCGGACGGCGCTCGGCGACCGGTGGCTGCGGGTGGATCGCTTCACTGTTGCCCTCGAGATGGCCGGCGACGGTGTCAGCTTCGATCTCGCCGGCCTGGAGGCTGCCGTCGCTGCCGACACCTCCGACGCCGTGGTGCTCGCAACCGCCGCGGACCTTGCGCGCGGCCCGTTCCTGGCCGGCTTCGCGCTCCGCGACAGCCCGGACTTCGATGACTGGCGCGCTACCCGGGCCGTGTCCATCGAGCGCCGTATCGTGGACGTCCTCGGCCGGCTGGCAACGGCGGCAGGGGCCGCGGGTGACACGGAGACTGCCGTGTCCGCGGTCATGCGGCTCGTGGAGCTGGACCCACTCGACGAGCCTGCGCGCCGCCGCCTGATGACCGCGCTGGCGGGCAGCGGCGACCGCGCCGGCGCCATCCGCCAGTACCGCGCGACCGTGGCCGTGCTGGAGCGGGAGCTCGGCGTGGCGCCGCTCGCGGAGACAACGGAGTTGTACGAGGCGATCCGGGACGAGCGGTTCGAGGCGCCGTCGATGCCGCCGCCGGCCGAAGCGACCCCCCCCGGCCATCCAGATGCGCCGGCACGGCTGCCTATGATGGGTCGGCGCCAGGAGCTGGCATCGCTCCGTGCCGCGTTCCTCTCGTCGTCGCCCGACGGTCGTGTCGCCTCGGTCACGGGCGAGGCCGGGATCGGCAAGTCCCGCCTCGTGGGGACGCTTGTCACCGCCGCTGCCGCCGATGGGGCAGCGGCCCTTGAGGCGCGCGCATTCCCGGCCGAAGGGTCAATCGCCTACGGCCCGATCGTGGAGCTGCTTCGTGCAGGGTTCGCGATGTCGGGAGCCGCCGAGCGTCTCGCCCATGTCCCAACGGCCGGCCTCGCGGAGGTCGAGCGGCTTGTGCCCCTGCCCGATGGCGTCACCGCCGGGGTCGCTGCCGCCGGGCAGTCGGACTCGCCCGCCGCGCGCGCGCGCTTGCTCGAGGCAATCGCGAGCGTCCTCACGGCGCTCGTCCGCGGGCCCGTGCCGGGCATCTTGGTGCTCGAGGACCTGCAGTGGGCGGATGATGCGTCGCGTGAGGCGCTGCTGTACCTCGCCCGGCGGCTTGCGGACCGGCCGATGCTCCTGTGCCTCACGTGGCGTCCCGAGGACATGGAGGGCGGAGCCACGGCGCTTGCGAGTGCAGTGCAGGGGCTGCCCGGAGCGACGTCGGTACGGCTGGAGCGGCTGGACGATGTCGTGGTCGGGGCGCTGGTCGAGTCGGCTGCTGCTGCGGGCCAGCCGTCCTGGGATGCGGCGGCGCTTGCAGCGGAGTCCGAGGGGCTTCCGCTCTACGTCGTCGAGGCACTCCTGGCGGGCCCGGGGGCCGACCGCCACGCACCACCGCGCGGCGTGCGGGCGCTGCTTCACGAGCGCCTGTCGACTGTGGGTGGGATCGCGTCCCAGGTGCTCGCTGCGGCTGCCGTCATCGGCCGCTCCTTCGACTTCACGACCGTCCGCGCCGCGAGCGGTCGCTCGGATGACGAGACGGTGACCGCACTCGAGGAGCTCGTGCGCCGAGGAGTTGTTCGCGAGGTCGCGAGCGCCGGCGAATCGGCATTCGACTTCAGCCACGCGCGGCTCCGGGACGCGGCGTATGACGACACGGGCCTTGCCCGCCGGCGCCTGCTCCACCGGAGGGTCGCCGAGATCCTCCGCGCAGCCCCGACGAGCCGGGACGACCCCGGGCGTCTCGCCCAGATCGCCGGTCACGAGCATGCGGCGGGTCGCGACGCGGCGGCAGCGGAGGCATATCGCGAGGCGGGGCTGGCGTCGCGACCTGTGCACGCGAACCGCGAGGCGCTCGGGCACCTCGAGACGGCGCTGGCCCTGGGCCACCCGGACGTGGCCGGGCTGCAGGTCGCCATCGCCGAGGTTCGGACGGCCCTGGGCGACTACGCGGCGGCGGCCACGGCGCTGGAGGCGGCGGCCGCGGTCGTGTCCGAGGCGCAGCTTCCGGAGATCGAGCTACGACTGGGCCGGGTCCACGCTCGCCGCGGCGACGTGGCGACGGCGGCGAGCCACCTCGACGCGGCGATCGCCGGAGGCGACGAGAAGGTTGCCTCGGCGGCGCAGGTGGAACGCGGCACGGTCGCGCTCCGGGCCGGGGATCTCGGTCTCGCCGCGGCGCTTGCGGCCGAGGCGCTCGACAGCGCGCGTGACCTTCGGACGATCGGAGCGGCCAGCCGTCTCTCCGGCCTCGTGGCACTCCGGCGGGGCGACCCGGATTCGGCGCGCCTCGAGCTGGGCCGGGCGCTCGACACCGCAGGGACGGGCAACGACCGTGACCCCGGGGCCGCGATCGCGGCCTCCAATGCCCTCGCCCTGGTCGAGGCGGCGGCGGGCGATCGGGAGTCCGCCATCGGGCTCCTGGAGGACGCGTTGGCCGAATGTCGCCGGACCGGGGAGCTGCATCTCGAGGCGGCCGTGGAGAACAACCTTGCCGACCAGCTGCAGGCCGCCGGCCGGCACGAGGAGGCGATGGAGCACCTCAAGCACGCGGTGAGCCTGTTCGCTGAGATCGGTGGCCGCCCGGGCGAGCTGGAGCCCGAGATCTGGAAGCTGGTGTCCTGGTAGGAGGACCGCTACTCAGCGAGCGTGAACGAGCCGCCGTCGACGAAGGCGAGGTCGGGCCATTGCCCGGTCGCGCAGGCCACGCCCAGCGACCCGGGCGGGAGCGTGACCAGGGCGAGCGCGTCCTTGCCGGGCTCGGCGAACGGGCCCGGTCCGTCCACCTGGACGATCCAGTCCGGGATCACGAGGGCCGGATCGTCGAGCTCGATGGTCTCGATCAGGTTGAGCGCGTCGGCCCACGTCTTCGGAGGACGGGCGCCGGCCGCCAGCAGGCCGGCCGGCAGGCTTGACCGGTTGGCGAAGTCGATGCGCACGAGGCCCGCCTTCGTCGGGGGCTCGCCCTCGAGCCGGCACGTGGCCCCGTCGAACACCACCCGCATTGCGCCGATGGTCGCGAAGGGCTCCGGGCGCGGCGCCCCGCGGCGGAGGCCCGCGAGGACGGCCTCCGTGACGCGCGCCGTGTCAGCCCCGACGGCGATCCGGGTCGGCCGGCCCGCGGGATCGCGGTTGATCCGGCCCGTGGCAGGTCCATCGAGCGTGACGCTGGTCGTCGCGTCCTCCCAGGTGAAAAGCTCCGGGTTCGTCAGGGCAACGGCGGCGGCGCTGTCCCACCAGTAGTTGCCCGCC
Source organism: uncultured Chloroflexia bacterium (assembly GCA_963713975.1). GTDB lineage: Bacteria > Chloroflexota > Limnocylindria > Limnocylindrales > CSP1-4 > CAIXZV01. The sequence goes on along the minus strand of OY970218.1, from coordinate 912,542 downwards.
TCGTGCAGGAAGGGGCTCCGGACGTAGGTCTCGAACGCGAGATCCGCGCCCGCCGCGGCGTGGTCCGCGTCCAGGGTCTCGACGATGTCGGCCGGGGTCGGGACGTCGTTCGTGGCATCGAGAGGCACCAGTGACACGGGCACGTCGAGCGCCATCACGGCGGCAAACGCATCGGGGTCCGCGCCGACGTTCCACTCGACCTTTTTGGCCGCAGTGGTCCCGCCCAGCTCGACGTTGCCCGGGGCATCGATGGTGCCGGCCATCGCGTGAATGCCGGCGACCTTCGCGATGGTGTCCGGGTTTGCGACGAACAGGTCCTGGAGGTTCGTCCAGGGGCCAAGCGCCAGGATCGTCACCGGGTCCGCCGAGGCGGCGAGGGCGTCATGGAGGATCGTGACCGCATCGGGCGGGAACTCGGATGCCACGACCGGTGGCACGACGACGCCATACATCGCATCGCTCGTGGCGCGCCACTCATTGGGGAACGACCGGCCGTTCGGTCCGGGCTCTTCGCGGCCGCAGCCGAACGGGATATCGAGCCGGTCGAACGCACCGAGGATTCGGCGCATGTTCCGGATACCGGCGCCACAGTGGATGAGGCCGGTGCCGTCGATGGCGATCGCACGAACATCGAGCGTCGGGTCGCGCAGGATGACATACAGCGCGAGCAGGTCGTCCATGCCCATGTCGGTGTCGAAGACGACCGGGCGTTTGCCGGAGGCCGCCGGCGTGGGCGATGCCGGGGCAGGCGATGCGGCGGCAGTCGAGGGTGACGGAGCCTGGGAGGTGCAGGCTCCGGCGGCAATCGCGAGGACGAACATGGCAACGGTCGAACGCTTCATGACCACAGCGTCATGGATCGCCGCTACGGATCCGTTACGCGCCGTCGCCCGGCTACGCCTCGCGGATGACCGTGAGGCCGCGCTCATGGGCGAGGGCCAGCACCCAGCCCGCCGCGCCCATCGCCGGATCGCTCTCGAGCTCCGGAGCCTCGTCGCCGTCGTCCGCGCGGCCGGTGCCACCCAGCAGACGCAGCGTGCCGCCGTCCGCGGCGAGGCGGTCCAGGATGCGCTCGAGGTCGTCGCCGCCGACGGCCACGAACCGCGCCCCCGTGTCGACGGACACGGAGCCGTCGGGTTCCGCGTAGAGCGTCAGGTCCGCGGTCGTCCGGTCGCTGATCCCCATCGTCGCCTCCCGCCCGTCGCCTACCCGGCCGCCGTGGCGCCGGTGAACGAGTACGAGGACAGCCGCAGGGACGGCACGACGCTCGCACCCAGGAACCCACGCACGCACCGCCGCTCCCGGCTGACCGCCTCGACGTTGGCGAGTGCGTCCAGGTAGGACATCGTGAACCGGAGGTTGCGCACTGGCCCCACGATCCTGCCTCCCTCCACCAGGAACGTCCCGTCGCGGGTCATGCCCGTGATGATCACCCTCTTGGAGTGGACCGGGTTCGTGTAGTGGAAGCGGGTCACGAGCAGGCCCCGATCGAGACCGCCGAGCAGCTCGTCCATGGGGGTGTCGCCCGCGGCCATCACCATGTTGGTGGGGAACGGACCGTACGGGTTCGGCGCGGGGAGTCCGTGGCCCGTGGACGTCCGGCCGGCCCGCGCAGCCGTCTGGGCATCGAACACGAGGTCACGACAGACGCCGGCGTCCAGCAGCTCGAGCCGCTGCTTGGGAACGCCCTCCGCGTCGAAGCCCGTAGGCACGCCCGCCGGATCCCGGCCGTCGTCAACCAGGCTGACCAGGGGCGATGCGACGCGGCGCCCGGGCTCCCAGAAGGACCGGTCCTCGGCAACCGACAGGGCGGAGAAGCCCAGGTACCCGAGCATGTCCACGAGGTCCACGACGGCGTAGTGATGGAGCACCACGGGGTAGTCGCCGGGCGCGATGTCGACCGGGTTCGCGGATGCCCGTGCTCGCTCGGCGGCCTCGCGCCCGATGGCCGGGGCATCGACGGTCGTCGCGTCCACGGCGACCTGCTCTGCATAGCCGGTTCCGTTGTCGGGGCCCATCGTCACGGTCAGCAGCTGCGAGGAGGTCCGCCGCTCGGCGACGCGGATCCCCTTCGAGGTGGCCACGGCCACGGCCTCGACCTCCGTGGAGAACGAGCCGAAGGCCATGACTCCGGCCTTGTCCGCGGCCGCGATCACTGCCCGGGCGCCCTCGGCACGCAGCTCCGGGCTTGCGGTCGCCGTGCCATCGGACCATGCCGCGGGGAGTGCCTCGGCGGGTCCGGAATCCGGGAGTCCCGCCCAGTCCTCGAGCTCCTCCACGTTCGCGGTGATCGCCGCGGCGCGCTCGACAAGGGCGCGGATCCCGTCCGGGTCCACCCGGCCGGAGCTCGCGACCCCGACCCGCCGGCCCGTAACGAACCTCAGGTTGACGAGGACCTCGCTGCTGGCAACGTTCTGGTGGATCTCGCTGTTGGCAAACCGCGTCAGGGCCGAGTCGTCACCGACGACGAGCACCTCGGCCTCGCCGGCGCCCGCCGCAAGGGCCTGGCGGACGACCTCCTCGGCCAGGCCCAGCGCCGCCTCAGGATTGCCGCCGATACCGTGCGGACCGCTCATGCCACGACCCCCACGCGCACGTTGCGGAACCGGGCGCCCGAGACCCCGTGGCCCACGTGACCCGACTGGGGAGGCTCGCCCTTGCCGCAGTTCGGGGTCCCCCACATCGCCCACGAGGAGGCATCGCCGACGGCGTCCATCGATCGCCACAGTTCGTACGTGATGCCCGTGTACGTCGCATTCCGGTAGAGCCGGCCGACCCTGCCGCCCTTGACCTCGCGGCAGATCTCGGTCGAGAACTGGAAGTTGAGGCGGCGATCATCGATCGACCAGGAGCGGTTGGTCTCGAACAGGAGCCCGTCGTCGGTGTCGGCCACGATCTGGTCGAAGCTCATGCCGGGCCTCGGCAACAGGTTGACGTTGGTCATCCGGATCAGCGGGATCCGGTTCCAGCCGTCCGCGCGCATCGCGCCGCCGGAGGCCCGACCGATGCGGGGGGCCGTCTCGCGCGAGCTGAGGTAGCCGGTGAAGATCCCCTCCGTGACCAGCGGGACGCGCTGGGCCACGACGCCCTCGTCGTCCCAGCCGAAGGATCCCAGGCCGCCCGGAACCGTCGCGTCAGCCACGATGTCACAGAGGTCGGAGCCGTAGCGGAAGGTCCCCAGCATGTCCGGCGTCAGGAAGCTGGTGCCCGCGTAGCTGGCCTCGGTGCCGAAGGCGCGGTCGAGCTCCGTCGGGTGGCCGCAGCTCTCGTGCACCTGCATGTACAGCTGCGATGGATGGAGGAGGATCGTGCGCATTCCGGCAGGGAGGGGCGGGGCCGAGAGGAGCTCCACGGCCTCGCTGGCGACACGCTCGGCGTTGCCCGCCAGGTCCATCGCCCGGACGTACTCGTAGCCGGCCGAGGCCCAGGCTCCTCCATTGTCCGGGTAGCTGCGCCGCTGGTGCTCGTCACCGGCGATCGCGTTGGCCTCGAGGCCGGCGCCGATGTGGGTGATCACCTGCTCCGTGTACGACCCGTCGCTCGCGGCGAACGTCTTCCACTCGCGCTGTGCGCCGTACACGGTCTCCGTCCAGGCGATGCCCCTTACGGCGTTCATGGCCCTGTCCGCGGCGAGGAGATCCGCGATCTTGCGGTCCAGCGGTACGTCGAACGGGTCCTCATCCACCGGTGACTCGAAGCGGCCCTGGGCAGGGGGGCGGTCGTCCAGCGTGACGGGCATGCGGATCGCGGTGGCGCTGGCGCGGGCGATCCGGACCGCCTCCGCCGCGATCCGATCCGCCTCGGCGGTCGTGAGATCGTGGCTGGCCGCGAATCCCCAGGCTCCGCCAACGATCACGCGGACGCCAAAGCCCTCGCTCTCGCCACCGGCGACGCCTTCGACCCGGCCGGACTTGATGTTGATCGATTCCTCGAGCCGTCGGACCACGCGCACGTCGGCGTAGGTGGCCCCCAGGGCAGTGGCCGTGTCGAGGGCACGGCTCGTCAGATCACGCATACGGGCCGAGGGTAGCGCGGGCACGACGCGCATGACGCTAGGACGATCGGCGTATGGCGTCCGGGAGCGTCCGGGAGCGCCCGGGTGCCAGGTCGCGGACTCGTGCCTCGCGGCGAACCCGGCTGGGCCCGGTCCATCGCCTACACTCGCCACGTGGCCGACTCACCCGCCGGCGTGTTCATCACGCTCGAAGGTCCCGATGGCTCGGGCAAGTCCAGTCTCCTGACGCGCCTGACCTCGGTGCTGGCGGCGGGGGGCTGCGATGTCGTCGCGACACGGGAACCCGGCTCCACCCCGTTCGGCGAGCAGGTCCGCCGGCTGGTGCTGGATACGGATCCGCCCATCGACCGGGGTGGACGTGCGGACGCGCTGCTGTTCGCCGCGTCCCGCGCCCAGCACGTGGAGGACGTCATCGGCCCGGCGCTCGCTCGGGGAGCCGTCGTGGTCTGCGATCGCTACGCCGATTCGTCGCTGGCCTACCAGGGAGCCGGCTCGGGCGTGCCGATGGACGAGCTGCGCGCGGTCCAGCACTTCGCCACCGGAGGCCTCGCTCCGGACCTGACGATCCTGCTGGATCTGCCCGTGGAGGTGGGCCTCCGGCGCAAGTCGGCGGAGATCACGCGTTTCGAGGCGTTCCAGGACGCTGCCTACCACGAACGCGTCCGCGCGGCATTCCTCGCGTTCGCGGCCGCCGAGCCGGATCGCTACGCGATCGTCGATGCCATCGGCGATCCGGACGCGGTGCTGGCGGGTGCGCTCGAGGCGGTGCGACGGGTGGCCGACCGCCTGCCGTGCCTGGCGGCCGCCCTGGGCTCGTCCGGTGGCTAGGACCCACCCACCTCGGTGATCGCGGCTGGGCCCTCGGATCCCGAGAAGGCGGCCCGAGCGGCGGTGAGCAGCGATGCCGCGTCCGCCCCATCCTGTGGGAACCGCGCCACGGCCGCGCTCAGGCTGAATGCCCGTCCCTCCACGGGCTCGAGCGCAGCAATCCCGTCCATGACCCGACGTGCCACCATCACCCCGGCGGAACCAGGCGCCACGAGCACGAACTCGTCGCTGCCGGTCCGGGCGATCGTGTCCACGAGCCGCACGCTCTCCGAGAGCACGCTCGCCACCCTGCGCAGGACAGCGTCCCCGGCGAGCGAGCCGGCCGCCGCGTTCAGCTCCCCGAAGTCGTCCACGTCGAACAGCGCGATCGACACCTCCGTGCCCTGCCGCTGCGCTCGTGCGACCTCCAGGTCCAGGACGCGGGCCAGGGTCCGGGCGTTGGCGAGACCGGTGAGGGGATCCGTGAGGGCGACGCGCTCGAGCCACTCGGCACGTTCGGCGGCCATGGATGACGTGCGGAACGTGGCGATGGCGGCAGCCGCCAGGTCAGCCACCGCGACGAGCAGCGACTCCTCGGCGGTGTCCATGTCGTGATCGCCGGCCCATCCGAACGAGAGCACGCCCACGCAGGCCTCGACGCCGTTGCCGTCCGCCACCACCAGCGGCAGGTCCGCGCCGGTCATCGCGCTGCCGTCCGCCGCCTCGCCCGTGCGGCCCAGCGTGCCCGTCCTGTCCAGCGCCGCGTGGTGGATCGGATGCTCGGGGTTCGACGCCACCTCCGTGCCGAAGGCATCGACCGCGCTCTCTTCGATCCCGAGCGTCATCAGCAGCTCCAGGCCGTCGATGTCCGGATCCTGCGCGAAGACGGCCGCCATCGTCGCGCCCGTCGCGGCGGCCCCGGCCTCCACGATCACCGCGAGCGCCATGTCCAGGTCCCTGGCGCGCGCCAGGGCAGCCGCACCGGCCGTCAGCACGTTGAGCGGCCCGATGCCGGCACCCTCGATCGCGTCCGCCACGAATTCCTCCGGGTCAGCCCGGCCGGGGTGCCCATCCGGACCTCCGGACGGCGTCCTCCACCCGACCCGGGCGAGTCCGCATCCTACACCGCCTCCAGCCTGCCGGCCGCCATGTGTGCGCGGAGCGGGTCACGGCCGTTGGGCGTGGGCTATGCTCCGCGGCGTGAAGCTTGTCACCGCCATCGTGCACCACGAAGACGCGGGCAACCTCGTCGAGGCCCTTCTCGAGCGGGACTTCCGCGCGACCCGCCTCCAGTCCTCGGGCGGCTTCCTCAAGCAGTCCAACGCCACGGTGATGCTGGGCGTCGAGGACGACGAGGTCGAGGAGGTCATGGGCATCATCCGCGATACCTGCCACTCGAGGACCCAGGTCGTCAACCCGATGCCGCCGATCATGGAGCCCGGTGAGTTCTTCATGCCCTATCCGCTCGAGGTGGAGATGGGTGGTGCCACCGTCTTCGTCGTGCCCGTGGAGCGCTTCGAACGCCTGTGATCAACCGACTGCTTCGTAGGGCTCTGCTCTGGGCTGCCCGGAACCCCTGGCTTGGCGAGCGCCTGCCCAACCTCCCCTTCATGCGGCGGGCCGTGCACCGGTTCATGCCGGGCGATCGGATCGAGGACGCGCTGGGCGCTGCCATCGACCTGCAGCTGCTGGGCATCGGCACGCTGTACACGAAGCTCGGCGAGGCGATCACGGAGGCCGCAGGCGCACAGGCCGTGGTGGACCACTACCTGGAGCTGCTGGCACAGATCAAGGACGCCCAGATCGATGGCGAGATCAGCGTCAAGCCGACCCAGCTCGGCCTCGACATCGACGAGGACATCTGCTTCGGCCACCTGCGCGTGCTCGCGGCCGCGGCCGAGGCGCAGGGCTCGTACCTCTGGATCGACATGGAGGACAGCACGTACGTCGATCGCACGCTGGACCTGTACCAGCGGCTGCGCGCATCGCACGCGAACACCGGCATCTGTCTCCAGGCCTACCTCCGGCGCACGGCCAAGGACGTCGAGCGGCTGCTGCCTGTCGGTCCGGCGATCCGCCTCGTCAAGGGCGCCTACGACGAGTCGAAGTCGGTCGCCTTCAAGTCGAAGAAGGAGGTCGACGCCAACTTCCTGGGTCTCGCCATCACCCTGCTCCGGGAGAGCCGCACGCGTTCGATGCGGGTCGGCCTCGGGACGCATGACGTGGAGCTGATCGAGCAGATCGCCGTCCATGCCGCCGCCGCCGGCATTGCCCGCGACGCCTTCGAGGTCCAGATGCTCTACGGCATCCGGGCGAAGGAGCAGCGTCGCCTCGCCCGATCCGGGTACCGTGTCGAGACCCTGATCGCGTACGGCGGTGCCTGGTACCGCTGGTACATGCGCCGCCTCGCAGAGCGGCCCGCGAACGTGCTGTTCGCGCTTCGGCAGCTCCTCCCCTGACCGATCGCGTTCGGGCCGGCCCGGGCGCTGTACGCTCGGACTCGATGAGCGCACGTTTCGAGAGCCTTGCCGTCGATGCACCCGATGTCGTTGGTGCCTGGCGCGGCATCGACCAGGGAAAGCTGATCAGCGTGCGCCGCGAGGTCCGTCGTCGGGCCGGCGAGGGGAGTGCCGCACGGATCGTCCCGCAGCTGGCGGCGGTGGCCGCGGCGCTCGCGAGCGTGGTGGAGGGGCTGCCGGAGCGGGCGTTCGCCATGCCGGGCGGCGAGGGCGACTGGAACGTGGCGCAGGCGATCGGCCACACGGCGAGCGCCCGGGCGGGGCTGGTGATGGCCGCGTCGCTGGCGGCGTCGGATCGCTGGCCCACCGACGCGCCCACCGTGGTGCCCGGGGTCCCGGGCGCGGCCGACGATGCCCGGGATGGTCTGCTACGGCGACTGGCCACCAGCCAGCGGATCATCGAGCGCGCCGCCCGAAGCATCGATGGCCACGAGCTGGACCCGTGTCCGCTCGACCACCCCCAGGTTGGGCGGCTGCGGTGTGGGGAGTGGCTGCTCTTTGCAGGCGTCCATGATCTGATGCATCTCGCGCAGCTCGAGACGCTGGAGGAGTCGATCCGGTGAGCCTGCGCCCCGATCTCGTCGAGTGCTGGGTCTTCCGCGTCGTGCCACCCGCCGGTCCGTCCGACGTCCGCCCGGATGCCGAGCGTCTCGAGATCCTGCTCATCCGCCGGGCCCCGCACCGGATCTTCCCGGGGCTGTGGCAGTGCGTGACCGGCGGCGTGGAGCCGGGTGAGCGGATCCCGTCCGCGGCCATGCGCGAGGTTCGGGAGGAGACCGGCCTGGGCCCAGACGAGATCGAGACCTTCTTCGACCTGGACCAGGTCGCGCCGTTCTACGACGAAGGCGCCGATGCGGTGGTTGTGAGCGCGATCTTCGCTGCCCGGGTGCGCCCCGATGCCGAGCCCCACAAGAGCTGGGAGCACGACAGCCTGCGCTGGGTTCCCGCGGCAGAGGCGCCCACGCTCGCCGTCTGGCCGTCCTACACGGAATCCGTCCGGCGCGTCCGCGAGCAGCTGCTTGTCCCGGAGCTGGCCCGCTGGTTCGCCCTCGACGCCGATGGCCGTCGTATCGCCCGCCGGCCGACATCGGGCTGATCTCAGCCACGCGGCCACGGCGCAGGGTCAGTAGACCTCGGGCACGAACGTCTGCTCGTCCATCGGCGGGCGGACATAGCCACGATCGGGTTCGCGCGGGGGCAGCACGATGGGCTCCGGCGTGAGGTCCTCGTAGGGGACCAGCGACAGAAGGTGGTGGATCACGTTCAAGCGGGCCCGTCGCTTATCGTCGCCATTCACCACGTACCAGGGTGCCTGCTTGATGTCCGTGTAGCGGAACATCTCGTCCTTGGCGATCGAGTACTCGACCCAGCGTGTCCGGGACATGAGGTCCATCGGCGAGAGCTTCCAGCGCTTGGTCGGGTTCTCGATCCGTGCCTGGAACCGCCGTTCCTGCTCCGCGTCGCTCACGCTGAACCAGTACTTGATCAGGATGACCCCGGACCGGACCAGCATCCGCTCGAACTCGGGACAGGAGCGGTAGAACTCCTCGACCTCCTCCGCCGTGGCGAACCCCATCACGCGCTCCACGCCGGCGCGGTTGTACCAGCTGCGGTCCAGCAGGACCATCTCGCCGGCGGCAGGGAGGTGGGCCGTGTAGCGCTGGAAGTACCACTGGCCCCGCTCGCGCTCGGTCGGAGCCGGCAGGGCGACGATGCGCGCGATGCGCGGGTTGAGGCCCAGGGTGATCGTCTTGATGGCGCCACCCTTTCCCGCGGCGTCGCGGCCCTCGAAGACCACCACCACCTTGAGGCCACGTGCCTTGACCCACTCCTGGAGCCTGGAAAGCTCCACCTGGAGCCCGGATAGCTCCTTCTGGTAGACCTTGTTGGTGAGCTTTGCACGGGCGGGCGTGCTGCCGACCGACCTCGCCCGGGGACTCTCCTTGGCCATCGTGCGACCACCTCACCCATGCTGCAGCTCGACCGAAGTTGATCGAACCCCGCCAGTATGGCGCGGCCCGGCTGCCGGGTAGACTGTGCCGACGCTTTGGAGGAGTGGACGATTGCGGGTGAGGACGAGGCCATGACCGAGACCCTGGCGAACCGGCGGGTCTTCCGCTCCAAGGTGGACAGCATCCGACCGACCTACGGGTTCGAGGACGTGTCCCTGGCTCCCGGCACCGACACGGTCGACCCGGCCGACGTCGTCCTGGCCCAGGACTTCTGCGGCATCCGCCTGGAGACGCCGGTGCTCGCGGCCGCGATGGACGCGGTGGCCGACGTGCGCCTCTCGGGCGAGCTGGCGCGCCTCGGTGGACTCTCGATCCTGAACCTCGAGGGCGTGCAGTTCCGCTATGACGACCCGGCCGACATCCTCGAACGCATCATCACCGCCCCCGACGACCGCGTCCAGGACGTGCTGGCGGATGTCTACGCTGCACCCATCCGCGAGGAGCTGATCGCCCGTCGGATCGGTGAGCTGCACGCGGCGGGGTCGCCTGCCGCGCTCTCCGCGACGCCCGGCATTGCCCGCCGGTACGGCCAGTTCAGCGCGGAGCACGGCGCCGACCTGTTCCTGGTCCAGAGCCAGGTGTCCTCCGCCCGCCACCTGGCCACGGGCTACGAGCCCCTCTCCCTCGCGGAGTTCACGAGGCTCATGCCCATCCCGGTCGCGGTGGGCAACACCACCAACGCCGAAGCGGCCTACCAGCTGATGGAGCAGGGTGCGGCGGCGATCTTCGTGGGCGTCGGTCCGGGTGCCGCGTGCACCACGCGCGAGGTCCTGGGGATCGGCATCCCCCAGGTGACGGCGATCGCGGACGTGACTGCGGCCAGGAACCTCTACCTCGCCGAGACCGGTCGCTACGTGCCCGTCGTCGCAGACGGCGGCATGAAGCGTGGCGGCGACCTCGCCAAGGCGATCGCCGCCGGCGCGGACGTCGTGATGCTGGGCACGCCACTGGCGCGCGCTGCCGAGGCACCCGGCCGCGGCACCAACTGGGGCATGGCGGCTCCCTCGCCGGTGCTGCCGCGGGGCACGCGGATCAGGGTCGGCACCTCGGGGCCGCTGGACCAGGTCCTCAACGGTCCATCGCACGTCACGGATGGCACGCAGAATCTGGTCGGCGCGCTGCGCCAGTCGATGGCGGCCCTGGGTGCGCGGACGATCGCGGACATGCACGACGTGGAGATCGTGTACGCGCCGTCCGTGGTGACCGAGGGGAAGTCCTGGCAGCTTCGCGGCCGGTAGCCGGAAGCCACGGGACGTCGGGCCAGCGCCGCGCGTCCCACTCGGACGGCGCGCGACCCTGGTCGCCGGGCCCGGCACTCGCACCGTCCGCGACCGTCGTGATCACCCGTTCACCAACGGCGTAGGATCAACCGATGCTGACCGGTGGACGGATCGCTCGTGCCGGCACGGCCGGCCTCCTGGCCATGGCGTTTGTCGTGGCCGGGTGCGCGCCTGCGCCTGAGCCCGCGACGCCGACCGTCGCCGCCACCACGCCATCCCCGTCGAGCGCGGTTGCCGCCCCGTCCGCGCCCCAGCCCTCGGAGCCCGCGCCTTCCGCCACCGCGTCCCCAACGGCGACTCCGGCCGCTGCCGCCGTCCCCGGTGGCTGGTCCTACGTGGGCCGGCGCCCATGCCCCGACGAGAGCGAGTTCGAGTGCATCACGCTGGCCGTGCCACGCGATCACTTCACCGCCGACGGGCCGAGGTGGGACGTCGAGTTCGGGGTCCGGCGGGCCACCGGGAAGCGGCTCGGCACCTACGTGGTCATCACCGGAGGCCCCGGCTCGAGCGGCATCGCCTCGGCCGACAACTACACGGGCTACTACCCGGCCTCCATCCCGGAGCACTTCGACATCGTGTTCCTGGACCAGCGCGGCATCGGGATGTCGCATCCGATCGCGTGTCCGAACGCCACGGCAACCTTCTACGCGAGCACCGTCGATCCGGCGGACCTCGCCCAGGCCCGGGCTGCCGGCGACGCCGCGCGGACCTATGTCGAGGCCTGCCTCGGCGAGTCGGGGGCCGATCCGGCGGACCTGCCCTACTACGCGACCCGCCAGGCGGTTGAGGACCTCGAGGCGATCCGCGAGTACCTGGGCGTCGAGACGATGCACCTCTACGGCGAGAGCTACGGCACGCAGTACGTGCAGACGTACGCGACCGCCCACCCCGATCGGATCGCCACGCTCTACCTGGACGGCCCCGTGGACCTGACGCTCGACGGGGCGGAGTACTACGCCGAGGCGGCCCGCACCTTCGAGGACACGCTGTTCGCAACGCTCAACGCCTGTGCGGCCGACCCCGTGTGCCTCGGCGACTTCGGGGGGCGCGACCCCGAGGCCGTGTACCGGGACCTCGAGACACGCGCCGGGGCCGGTGGGATCACCTTCGACTTCCCGATGGGGAATGGCACGATCCAGCCGCGGACCTTCACGGCCGCCGCGCTCGTGAACGCGGTTGTCGGCTATCTCTACGCGCCCACCGACCGGTTCCTGTTGCTGCGCGCGCTCGCCGCGGCCTCGGACGGCAACCTCGTCCCGCTGGCCCGGATCTCGTACGCCGCGATCGCCGTGGACCCCGACACGCTCAAGGCCGTACCCGACCCCACCTACTCGGACGCCATGTACTACGCCGTCGAGTGCCAGGACTACGTCTACCAGGCGGACGCCGCCACCGACGAGGAGCGGCTCGCCGGGTTCCTCGACGACGCGCGAACGCTCGGCGTGGCCGACGCCCGCTTCGGCGGCATCTACTACGACGACATGCCGTGCCTGTACTGGCCGAACCATCCCGCGTCCGGGGAGCGGCCCGCGCCGATCGTCGACGCCCCCTACCCCACCGTCGTCATGGTCGCGACGACCGATCCGATCACGCCCGTGGCGAACGCCATCCGCATCGCGAACCGGCTCCGCGACGCCCACGTGATCATCCAGGCCGGTGGCCCCCACGTCATCTTCGGCTGGGGCCTGGACTGCCCGGACAAGCCGGTTGCGGACTGGATGGTCAAGGGCAAGGCGCTGCCCCCGGTCCTCGCCTGCGAAGGCTATGTCGCCGACGACTACGTGGCGCTCGCGAAGGACACGGAGGCGGCCTACACCGGCGGCGTCGACTTCATGACATCGCTCGTGACCCAGGTCCTCAACACCGACGACTACGTCTACGAGCTCGACGAGAAGCCGATCGCGATGGGCTGCGACTACGGCGGCGTGCTCTCCTACACCCCCGGCGATGCCGGTACGGGCCTTCGGCTCGACGCGTGCGAGCTGACCGATGGCGTGCCCGTGACGGGTACCGGCGCCATCGACGACGAGAGCGGCGTCGTGACCCTCAAGGTGACGATCCCCGACGGCGACCTTCGCTACGAGGGTGACGGGGCAGCGGACGCGAAGGTCACGGGCACGTTCCGGGGGGCGCCCGTCAAGCCATAGGTGCCGGGTAGACTCTGCCAGGACCATCGAACGACAGGCGGGAGGGGCCGTTGGCCGAGCCGGAGGACCAGGGGGCGACCGAATCGGGGGTCGACGCGACGGCCGCGAACGAGCCCGTGAAGGACCGCGGCAAGACCGTGCACGGCGAGGCCGCCAACGCCGGTCACCGGGTTCTCGCCCCGGACGACGCGGAGGTCGAGGCATATCTCGAGGTCGCGCTCGATGCCCCGGCCCCGGACCGCGCCCCTACCGATCCCCCGATCGCGGCCGTGCAGCCCGAGCCCGGCGTGGTCGCCATCCTGGACTTCGGCTCCCAGTTCGCCCAGCTGATCGCCCGCCGCGTCCGGGAGCTCAACGTCTACTCGGAGCTCCTGCCCCACGACACGCCCCTGGCCGAGCTCGAGCGGCGCGGCGTGCGGGCGATCATCCTCTCCGGCGGTCCCAACTCGGTCTACGACGGAGCCGCTCCGAGGGCTGACGCCTCGATCTGGTCCGGCCGGCTGCCTGTCCTGGGCATCTGCTACGGCGCCCAGCTGATGGCGATCGAGCTGGGCGGTGACGTGATGCCGGCCGACAGGCGCGAGTACGGGCCGGCGACCGTCCAGGTGACGCGGGATGACGGCCTCTTTGCGGGGATCGACCGCGAGCAGCCGGTCTGGATGAGCCACGGCGACTCCATCACCCGCATCCCGGATGGCTTCCACGCCACCGCGCAGACGGATTCAACGCCCTACGCCGGGCTCGCGGACCCGACGCGCCACCTGTACGGGATCCAGTTCCACCCGGAGGTCGCGCACACACCACGGGGCAGGGACGTCCTGCGCAACTTCGTGACCGGTATCGCCGGGATCTCGCCCTCGTGGACCCCGGCCAACTTCATCGAGACCACCGTCGAGGAGATCAGGACCCGCGTCGACAGGCACGCCCGCGAGACGGGATCCACCGGACAGGTGATCTGTGCGCTCTCGGGCGGCGTGGACTCCGCGGTCGCGGCGGCGCTCGTGCACCGGGCCGTCGGCGACCGCCTGACCTGCATCTACGTGGACCACGGACTCATGCGCAAGAAGGAGTCGGAGCTCCTGCGTGTCACGTTCGAGGCCAACCTGGGCATGAGGCTGGTCATGGTGGACGCGCGGCAGCAATTCCTGGCACGCCTCGCCGGCATCACCGACCCCGAGCAGAAGCGCCGGATCATCGGCGACGAGTTCATCCGCGTGTTCGAGGAGGAGGCGGCGAGGATCGGCCAGATCGACTTCCTCACCCAGGGGACGCTCTACCCGGACGTCATCGAGTCCACGACACCCGAGACGAAGACCGCCCAGAAGATCAAGACCCACCACAACGTCGGCGGGCTGCCGGCCGACCTCCGGTTCCAGCTGATCGAGCCGCTGCGCTACCTGTTCAAGGACGAGGTGCGCAACGTGGGCACGGCGATGGGCCTGCCCGACGCGATGGTCCAGCGTCAGCCCTTCCCCGGCCCGGGCCTCGCGATCCGGATCATCGGTGAGGTCACGGCCGAGCGCCTGGACACGCTCCGGGACGCGGACTGGATCGTGATCGACGAGATCAAGGCCGCCGGCCTGTACCGCAACGTGTGGCAGTCGTTCGCGATCCTCACACCGGTCCGGTCCGTGGGCGTCATGGGTGACGGGCGCACCTATGCGAATGTCGTGGCGATACGCGCGGTGACCTCCGAGGACGGGATGACCGCTGACTGGGCAAAGCTGCCTTACGACGTGCTGGGCAAGATCTCGTCCCGGATCGTCAACGAGGTTCCGGGCGTCAACCGGGTCGTCTACGACATCAGCAGCAAGCCGCCGGCCACCATCGAGTGGGAGTAGCGGCGGCATAGGCCGAATAGGTGGTTGGCACGCAGCCGCGAGGGTGCAAAATGCGCACATGGCCAATTCGATGAACGGTCCGATCACCCGTTGCCCGTGGTGCTCGGCTGTCCTGCCCGACGCACCAGTCGAGCAGTGTCCCTCATGTCTTGCCACGCTGGTTGGCACCTCAGGCGCAGACGCGGAGATCAAGGGCGTCACGACGCTGGACCCGGAGGCGATCCTGCGGGCTCGTTCCGATGCGGGCCGTCCCCGCGGCGGGATCCTCTCGTTCATCACGGGCGAGACCATGCCGGATACCGGCGGCGGTCCCGCCAGCCCGGATTCGCTCGCTCCGCCGGACGTCGAGGTGCGGCGGGAGATGCTCCGCCTGCAGCTGGAGGCGGAGCGTGCGGACCTGACGGCCGAGACCGTCGCCCTCAAGGCGGACGTGCTGGCCAAGTACGGGATCCCGCTGTCGCAGCTGGCCGCCCCGGAGGCAGTGACCGACGCCGAGGCGGAGCCGGCGGCCGGCGCTGCGCCCGCCGGCGGCGAGCCGGAGGCCCCCGAGACCGGGGAACCCGAGGCGGAATGGCCACCGGAGGTGGACCCGGATGGAGCTCCCGCGGCGGCGGAGCCGCCCATCCCCGGCTGACCGGGTAGCGCGAACCCAGGCCGCGGCGCACGACGCCCGCAGGTGGCAATGGCTCCGGCCGTCCGGGCCGGTATCCTCGGCTGCGTGTCCGAGCGACTTCCCCACCCCGGCCCGTCCTTCCTGCGCGAGCAGGAGGTCCGGATCGGCGATCGTCGGCTCCAGGCCGGCATGGCGAAGCCGGTCGACGGTCCTGATGACTGGTGGCTCGCCGTCCTGTGGGTGGCGGACGACGAGGGCATCGTGAGCTTTCGCGAGATCGGCCCGGCCGCCGGTCCGCCTCCCGAGCCCCCGTTAATGCGCCTTGGCCCCTCACTCGCCGGCTCACTGTCCGGGATGATTCGCGAAGAGGACGGGCGCCTCGCGATCCGCCTCGTACCGCTCGTTCCGCCGGAGGACGACACGCAGCCGTGGCGGTGTCCGCTGGCCATCAGGGCCGCGTTCCGATGGGAACCCGCCCTCGCTGCCACGCTGCGCCCCAACCAGCTCGCCGAGCAGGTCCTTGCCGGATTCAGGCGCTCGGTGGAGTCAATGCACCGGCCCTGAGCCGAACGGCCTGCGCCAGTTCGTGCAGTCTCGCCTAGACTCATGCCGATGGGTGACCTGTTCGACGAGTTCATGCGCGAGTTGGAACGCCGGCGCGCCGAGGCCGAGGGCCGCGATCCGGGTCCGGGTGCCGGCGACGGGGACAAGCACCCGTCGGCCGATGACGCCGGTCGAGGAGATGGCGAGGAGCGTGGCGGCCGGGCCGCGCCCGACGCGGATGACGCAGCAGACGCGGGCGGCAGCTCTGCCGCCGAGGAGCCGACCCCGATCCGCCGACGCGCCCGCGGCGCACGGTCGAAGGCCGGTGCGCCGCCGAAGGGCCCGCAGGCTGGCACCGCTGCGGGTGGGCCCAGCGATGGCGCGCAGCCCCCGTCACTCCGCATGATCCTGCGCCGCGTCGGGTTCGGGCTCGTGGTCGTCGCCATCGCGTTCATCGTGTTCCTGGCCGGTACCGGCATCGACCTCTGGACCGACGCGATCTGGTACCAGAGCGTCGGCTTCGACAGCGTCTTCTGGACCCGTCTCGGCGCCCAGCTCGGGCTGTTCGGGGCCGCGTTCATCGCCGTGCTCGTGATCCTGCTGCTCAACCTGTACCTCGCCGGGCGCCTGGCGCCGCCGGCCGATCCGGAGAAGCCGGGCCAGCTGCGCGGCATCCTCGGCCGTCTCGGCGAGGCGCAGCGCCAGGCCGAGCAGGCGGCCCGCATGGGCGGCCCCGGACGATCTGCTGGTGGACCGTTCCCGGGGCGATCCGCGACCGGTGAATTCGCGGCGTTCTTCGACGCGGACGACGTACCGGACCTCGTCCCGATCGCGAAATGGGTCATCGCGGCCGTCTCGGTGCTGATCGCGCTGGCGTTCGCCGGCACCGTCTCGGGTGCGTGGGAGACGCTCCTGCTGTGGGTCAACCAGGTCCCCTACGCCAACGCCGCGGCGGTCACGGATCCTGTCTTCGGCCGCGGCATCAGCTTCTTCCTGTTCGACCTGCCATTCCTGCGGTTCGCCCAGGCACTCCTCAACAGCGTGCTGCTGGCGTCCCTGGCCGTGGCAGGGGCCCGCTACCTGGCCGAGGCGACCAGGGGCGGCGAGGTCTTCGTGACCCGCGTCCGAGTCCACCTGGCCATCCTGGGCGGCATCTACCTGCTGTCGATCGCGTTCGGCTACCAGCTGGACAAGTACGAGCTGGTGTACGGCACGGCCGGCGTGGCCACCGGTGTCTCGTACACGGACGCGAACGCACGATTCATGGCCTACGACGTCCTGACGCTCCTGTCCGGCATTGCCGCCGCCCTGCTGGTCGGCGGAGCCTTCACCCGGTGGATCTGGCCGCTGGGCCTGATCGTCATCGTCTGGCTGTCCGCGTCCCTGGTGCTGGGCCGGATCTACCCCGAGGCGATCCAGCGGCTGACGGTGGATCCGAATCAGTACGCCCAGGAGGAGCCCTACATCGGGTTCAACATCGCGATGACCCGGCAGGCCTTCGGGCTGGACGACTGGCGCAACCGGGACTACTCGGGCACGGCGCCGATCACCGAGACGGCGCTCAAGACCGAGGTTGGAACCTTCGCCAACGCGCGCCTGTGGGACTACCGTCCGCTCAAGGTCACGCTGGACCAGCTGCAGCAGATCCGCCAGTACTACCAGTTCCACGACGTGGACACCGACCGCTATACGGTGGATGGCCTGCAGCGCCAGGTGATGCTGTCCGGGCGAGAGCTGGCGATCGAGAAGAACCCCGAGGCGACGGGCTGGGTGAACCAGCGCGTCATCTACACGCACGGCATCGGCATGGCCATGGTCCCGGTGAACGAGGTCACGGCCGAGGGCCAGCCGCGCCTGTGGGTGCGCGACCTGCCGCCGGTCTCGGCGGCCGGGGTGCCCGAGATCACCGAGCCCCGGATCTACTTTGGCGAGAGCGACAACCACTACGTGGTCGTCCGGGCACGCCAGGCCGAGTTCGACTACCCGAGGACGGCCGGCAGGACAACGGTCGACGAGACCACGCGGTGGACCGGCACGACCGGCATCCCGCTGGACACGACCCTCTCACGGCTGCTGTTCGCGCTCCGGTTCCGTGACCTGGACCTCCTGATCTCGGACCAGATCACGGCCGAGAGCCAGCTCCTGTTCCACCGGACCATCAACGACCGCCTACAGCGCGTCGCCCCGTTCCTGCGGTACGACAAGGACCCCTACCTTGTCGTCGACGACGACGGACGCCTCGTGTATGTCCAGGACGCCTATACGCTCAGCAACGCCTTCCCCAACGCGAACGGGTTCCAGGGCGCCGACCTAGGGGGCGATTCGGGCCTGGCCGGAGACCGGTTCAACTACATCCGGAACAGCGTCAAGGTCACGATTGACGCCTACGACGGCACGATGACGTTCTACATCGCGGATCCGTCGGACCCCATCATCCAGGCCTGGGAAGGCGTGTTCCCCGACGTCTTCAGGCCGCTGTCGGAGATGCCGGCCGGCCTCGTCTCGCACCTGCGCGTGCCCGAGGAGCTGTTCAACGTCCAGACCCGGATGTACGGCCGCTACCACGTCACGCAGTCGCTCACGTTCTTCAACAACACGGACCGCTGGACCATCCCGGATGCCCAGACCAACGAGCAGAGCCTTCCCACCGAGGCCTACTACGTGGTGATGCGCATGCCGGAGGAGCGCGGTGTGGAGTTCCTGCTGCTCCAGCCGATGATCGCGCAGAACCGGCCCAACATGATCGCGTGGGTCGCCGCCCGGAGCGACGCCCCCAATTACGGCGAGGTCGTCTCGTACCGGTTCCCGGCGGACACCACCATCTTCGGCCCGGCCCAGATCGAGGCCCGGATCGACCAGGATCCCCAGATCAGCCAGCAGGTCTCGCTCTGGAACCAGAGTGGGTCGCAGGTGATCCGCGGCAACCTGATCGTGATCCCGGTGGGCGAGTCGCTGCTGTATCTCCAGCCCGTCTACCTGCAATCGACCTCGGCCGCCTTCCCGGAGTTCCAGAAGATCGTCGTGGCCAGCCCCACCACGATCGTGTGGGCCGACACCCTGGGTGAGGCCCTCAACGAGCTCCTCGTGAAGCAGGACGGCGGCACCCCGCCCGGGTCGACGCCCGAGCCGACCGCGACGCCGTCGCCCGGAGCCACCGCCGGCCCGACCGCCACACCGGGACCCGTCGGCCCGTTGCCGGCGGACGTCGGAGCCCTCGTCGATTACGCGAACACGCACTTCGAGCTGGCGCAGGCCGCGCTCCGGGCGGGGGACTTCGCGACCTACGGCACGGAGATGGACCTGGTGGAGACCGCTCTGGTGCGACTCGGGGAGCTGACCGGCACGCCGGTACCATCCGTCAATCCGTGATCGCGGCGTCCTCCGCGACGCCGTCGGAGGAGCGCGGGGTGGGGGAGCGCTGGGGCCTGGGCTCCGTCGTGACGGGTGCCGTGGCCGTGACCCTGATGCGGCCGCTGTCCTGGCTCCTGGGGCTGGCCGGGTTCCTGGCCGGGGGCGGCGTGATCGTCGTGGCGTGGCCGATCCTGGTGCTGCCGACGCCCACCGGTCTCCAGAACGCCCTGGGCGGACCCGTAAGCTCGATGGTGGTCGGGACGCCGTCGATCGGCCTGATCTCGCTGATCGCCACTGGTCTCGCGGTCGCCCTCCTGCTCGTGACCGCCGGAACGGTTGCAGGCGCGTGGGCCGAGCGGGAGGGGATCGCCGTCGTGCTCGACGCCGCCGAGGACGACGGCCTCGGGCTCGAGGCCACCTCGATCGAAGGCGCGCCGGGCACGGGTCCTGTCGCCGTCCTGCGCCTCCTGTCGCTGGTGCCGGTCGTGATCGCGGCGGGCCTCGCCTGGACGCCGGTCTACGACGCCGCGTACCGCCAGCTCGTCCTGCCCCAGGACCTGGTGACGCCGCTACCGATCCGGGTGATCGGGGACGTTCCGTGGCTCGTGGCCGGCATCGCCCTCGTGTGGCTGCTCAGCGATGCGGCGGGCGCCGTCGGGATCCGGCACCTGGTCCTCGAGCGTCGCTCGGTCCCGTCGTCGTGGCTCCTGGGGTGGACCGACCTCGTGCGGCGGCCCCTTCGCGTCCTCCCGACGGCGCTCCTGGGGTTGGCCGTGCTCCTGCTGCTGGCAGGCCCCACGCTGGCCGCGGCCGCGATCGGCTGGGACCGGCTGCGCGACATCGTCGTCGGCGGTCGCGATCCGGTCATCACGACCCTTGCCCTGTTCATCTGGGTGGCCGTCTTCGCGGGCGGCCTGGTGCTGGCCGGAGTGGGTGCCGCTATCCGCGCCGCGGCGTGGACGCTGGAGGTTGCGCGGCGGCGGTCGCCCGGTGGCCCGTCACGCGACTGACCTCCTGCGCGTCATGCCGCGGCCCGGATCACAAGGGTTCCCCTGTTACACTCCCGCTCGCTGCGCGCCCACGCGCGCCCCGCCCGCTCGGAGGCCACACGCCACCGCATGGATCAGATTCTCACCCCGATCACGGACGCGATCGGCGGCTTCTTCTCGAGCCCGATCGTCCAACTCGCCATTCAGGGCATGTCCGTCTACATCGTCATCCTCTGGCTGGCGGCGGCGTACTGGGCGTTTCGCGACATGCAGCTGCGGAGCGAGAACCCGGTCCTGCCGTACCTTGCCGCGGCCCTCATCGTGCTGTTCACGCCGGTGCTGTTCCTGTTCGGCGTCATCGTCTACAGGATCGTCCGACCCCAGGAGAAGATCGGCGAGGTATACGAGCGGAACCTGGCGGAGGAGGCGCTCCTGGCCGAGGTCGAGGCGGTCAAGTCATGCCCGGCCTGCCACCGCCGGATCAGCGACGAATGGATCATCTGCCCCACGTGTCGCACGCGCCTGAGCCGCGTCTGCGCGAACTGCGGACGTCTGGTCGGCCTCGACTGGTCGCTCTGCGCCTGGTGCGGCAAGGACTTCGAGCGGGCGGACATCGCCGCCTACGAGCCAATCTCGGCCGGACCCGCTGACCTGGACCGGCTGGAAGCGCCGGCCAGGACCACGCGGTCCGGGAGCCGCGGCGGATCGGTGCGTCAGCCGCCCCGGTCCACCACCGCCTCCCGGGGCACCTCCGGATCCGTTTCGGAGCCTTGACCGAGGCGTCGGACGGGGAGCGGCACGGGCCCGCCGACGGCGACGAGCCTGGCGCACGGGCGCCGCAGGGCCCCGGACCGGAGGATCCTGACGCCGCGTTGCCTGTCCCAGACGAGGCAGCCGCCATCTCCATATTCAGCCTCGCGGGCCGCGCGGTCCCGGGCCTGTATCTCGCCGGCTGGGTCGCGACGCTTGCGGGTGCGGCGCTCGTGTTCGTCTCGCTCATGGCGGCCGGCACGGCGGCATCGCCCTGGCTGTTCCTCGCGGGCATGGTGGTGCTCGGCCTCGGGCTGATCGCGGCCGCCGGATCCCAGGCGGTGGAGCGGGGCCGACGCCCGGAGCTTGCCTATCGCGGGCCGTCCCCCGTGCTCGCGTTCGTGGTGGTCGTCGTGCTGACCGTGGTCGGGCTGATCGTCCTCCTCGCCCCGCTCTCGGCGCTCGGGCTGGACGCCCGATCCCCTGCTGCCACGACCCTCAACCTGGCCCTCACGACGCTGCTCTATATCGCGGTCATCCGCCTGCTGGTCGTGGGGCCCGGCGCTCTGGGCTGGCGGGAGATGGGCGTGGTGCGGCCCGATGCGGCAGCCTTGCGCAACCTTCTTGCGGGCGCCCTGCTTGCCGTGCCTGTCCTCGTGGTGACGCTGGCGCTGGGCGGGCTGCTGGCCATGTTCCTGGAGCCCGCACCGAGCGCGCTGCCGGAGGCCGGGGACGTCCCGGGGCTGGTCCTGAACCTGTTGACGGCCGCGATCCTCGCACCCATCGGGGAGGAGCTGTTCTTCCGTGGGTTCACGACCACGGCGTGGGCACGGACCGGCGGGGCCCGTTCAGCCGTTGCGCGGGGCGCCGTGTTCTTTGCGCTGGCGCATGTCGTGACCCTGTTCGACGCGTCCTTCTCGACCGGCGCGCAGCGGGCGCTGTTCTCGTTCGTGGCGCTGATGCCGGTGAGCCTGACCCTTGGCTGGGTGTTCCTGGCCCGCCGCTCGCTGTATGCGGCAATCGGGCTCCACGGGACGTTCAACGCGCTCCAGGTGATCGTCCTGGCGCTTGCCGCGGGGCTCGTCTGACCCCGCGTCGGACCCTCCTGCCCGCGACGGCCTTGAGTCCGCCAAAGCCGCGTGCAAGCCCCCGATGAGCGACCGGTAAGGGGCCCTGCGTAGCCTTCGTCGTGTTCCCGGGTCCGGACGGCGGGGGAAATCGGCGGGCTTCCGTCGTCCGGGCCCCGGGGACGCCTCGACTCGCGAGGGCGTCCATGGCGGCCCGCCGGCCCGCATTCAGGAGGTGGGTCATGGCGACCGGCAACGACCTCGTGGCCGCCTCGGCACACCGGCCGGCCTCTCGTTCCGTGCGCGACCTCCCCGCCGCCGAGCGGCCCCGCGAGCGGCTCGCCATGCGTGGGCCCGGGGGTCTCTCGGCGGCGGAGCTGATCGCCGTGATCTGGGGCACTGGCGCCGGCGGGCGCAGCGCCGTGGACCTGGCAGAGGAGGCGCTCGCCCGGCACGCGAGCGTCGGAGCGCTGGCACGCGCCACGGACGTGGAGCTGTCCGCGATCCCCGGGGTCGGAGCGGCCAAGGCCGCACGGCTGGCGGCCGCGTTCGAGCTCGGCCGGCGGTCCATGGCGGACTGGCCGGTGGGTCGCTGGACGATCCGCTCGCCACAGGACGTCGCGGACCGGCTGCAGCTCGAGATGGGCCGCCTGGAGCGAGAGGAGCTGCGCGTGCTCAGCCTTAACGCGAAAAACGTGGTCCAGCGCGTGTCCAGCGTGTACGTGGGCAACGTGTCCGCGTCGCTGGTCCGGGTCGGCGAGCTGTTCCGGGATGCCGTGCGCCTCGACGCCAGCGGGGTCGTGCTCGTGCACAACCATCCGAGTGGCGATCCGACACCCTCACCGGACGACCTCCACCTCACCGCGGAGGCGATCGCGGCCGGGCGGCTGCTGGACGTCGATGTGCTGGACCACGTCGTGATCGGGCATGACGCCTGGATCTCGCTGCGGGACCGCGGCGTCACCTTCGACCGGCCGGGGCCCGCGCGCGCCGCGTGACGGCGGACGGGACGGGGGCGGCGCCGCCCGATGGGGTACCGGATACTGGACCCTCGCAGCGCATGAGAGAGGGATCGCACATGACCGACACGGCCGACGTCATCGTCATCGGCGCGGGTGTCCAGGGCGCCAGCCTGGCGTTCCATCTCGCCTCGCGTGGCGCACGCGTGGCCGTCGTGGAACGCTCGTCCGTGGCGGCCGGCGCTACCGGCCGGTCGAGCGGTCTCGTGCGCGTCTACTACGACCTCCTCGCGGAGTCGAAGCTGGCTTGGGCATCCTTCGGATGGTTCCGGGACTGGGCCGAGCGCGTCGGCGGGGAGTGCGGCTTCACCCGCACGGGCTTCCTGTGGATCGAGCCCGCGGCCCGTCTCGAGCGCGTGCGCGCGAACAGCGCGTCGCATTGTGCGCTGGGCGTCGATTCCAGCGTGGTGGGCGCCGAGGACATCCTGCGCCTGGCGCCATCGCTCGAGATCGGTGACGAGGTTGCCGCATGGGAACCGGAGTCCGGATATGCGGACCCGTTCATGACCGCGGCCGGCTTCCTCGCCGCGGCGAAGACCCGGGGCGCCCGCCTGGTGCCGGGTGCCGAGGTCACCGCGATCCCCGTTGCGGGCGGCCACGTGACCGGTGTCGAGACGACCCGGGGCGCGTTGAGCGCACCCGTGGTCGTCGATGCCGCGGGCGCCTGGGCAGGATCCGTGGCGGGGCTCGTCGGCGTGGACATCCCGGTGAGCGTCTGGCGCCATGACACCGGCTACCTCGGCGTCCCGGATTCCGTCGCCCGGCCGATCCCGGTGGTGATCGACAACGCGAACAGCATGTACTTTCGGCCCGAGGGCTCGGACATGGTGCTGATCGGCCTCGAGGACGACAACCAGATCGGCGGCGCCCCTGATCGCGACACATCGGAGGCCGCCGCCGACTTCCGAGAGCGTGCCGCCGAGCGCATCATCCGTCGCGTGCCGGCGCTGGTCGATGGCACCTTCCGCACCTCGCACAGCGGCCAGGACGGCCTGACCCCTGACCAGCGACCGATGCTCGGCCCGGCAGGCCCGGACGGCTTCTTCCTTGACTGCGGACACAGCGGCACCGGCTTCAAGACCGCGCCAGCCGTGGGCCTCGGGATGGCGGAGCTGATTCTCGACGGCTCCGCGGGCTCGGTGGACATCGCCCCGTTCGACCCCGGTCGCTTTGCCGCGGGCCGGCACCTTGTCGGCGAGCACGGCGAGGAGCTGATCTGGCGGTAGTCCCGTCGGCGGATACCGCCGTCAGGGGTCGTTCGCGACGGCCGGTATACTGCACGGGCCCGCCCGCCAGGCACGTGGGTGGGCTCCCACGACCCGATCTCTCCGCGGCGCTCGGCCGCACGCTCCCAAGGGCCGCCCGCCGGCCCCGCGCCACCAGCAAGGAACGACCTCCCAAGCATGCTCGACCGGATCCTCGGCCTCTTCTCCCGCGACATCGGGATCGACCTCGGCACCGCGAACACGCTGGTCCACGTCCGCGACCGCGGGATCGTGATCTCGGAGCCGTCCGTGGTGGCGATCGACGCCAAGACCAAGCGGGTCCTGGCGATCGGCGCCGAGGCCAAGCGGATGGTCGGCCGCACTCCCGCCTCGATCATCGCCGTCCGCCCGCTGCGCGATGGGGTCATCAGCGACTTCGACGTGACCGAGCAGATGATCAAGTACTTCGTGAACAAGGTGCACGACCGGGTTGGCCTGATCCCGCGCCCGCGCATGCTGCTCGGCGTCCCGTCCGGCGTCACCGAGGTGGAGAAGCGCGCCGTCCGTGACGCCGCCCTCAACGCCGGCGCCCGCTGGGCCCGCCTGATCGAGGAGCCGATGGCCGCCGCGATCGGCGCCGGGCTGCCCGTGTCCGAGCCCTCGGGTTCCCTCATCGTCGACATCGGTGGTGGCACCACGGAGGTCGCGGTCCTCTCGCTCGGCGGCATCGTCGTATCGCGCTCGATCCGCATCGGCGGCGACGAGATGGACACCGACATCGTTGCCTATGCCCGACGCGAGTACAACCTGTTCCTGGGCGAGCGCACGGCCGAGGACATCAAGATCGCCATCGGGTCCGCGTACCCGGGTGACTGGGATGCGCAACGGGTCACGCTCCGCGGGCGGGACCTGCTGACGGGCCTGCCGCGCTCGGTGGAGGTTGGCGCGGACCAGATCCGCGACGCCATCGAGGTCTCGGTTGCCCAGATCGTCGACACCATCAAGGACACGATCGAGGAGACGCCGCCCGAGCTGGTGGCCGACATCATGGACCAGGGCATCGTGCTCGCCGGTGGCGGCGCGCTCCTCGCGGGTCTGGACCGGCGGGTCGCCGAAGCCACGCAGATGCCGGTCCACATCGCGGACGATCCGCTGACCTGCGTGGCCCGGGGAACCGGCGTCGTGCTCCAGCAGCTGACCAACCCGTCGATGGAGCGAGTGCTCGTCGCCGACACCTACGTCCGTCCCCCGCGCTGACAGCGCCTCGCGTGTCGCCGGCCGGCCCGGTCACGCACCCGGAGCTCGCGCCATGACCACTTCCGCCACCAACCGCCGGGCCCGCCGCCGGGGCATCGTGTTCGCCGGGTTGATCGCGTTCACGTTGCTGCTTATGGCGTTCTCCGGCAACCCGATCGTCCGCGAGGTCCAGCGCGGGCTCCAGTTCGCGCTCACACCGTTCCAGGACGCGATCTCGGGCACCGCCGATTCCGTCGCCGGGGTGTTCCAGGCCATCTCGGAGATCGATCAGCTCCGGACCGACAACGCCGCCCTGACGGACGAGAACGAGCGGCTCCGGAACGAGAACTCGCGCCTGCAGCTGTTCAAGCAGCAGAACGACGAGCTCACGGGGCTGCTCCAGCTCCAGGGTGATTTCGACCACCAGACGATCGCCGTGCGCGTGATCGGCCGCGAGACGCTCGAGACCCGGCGCCTGGTGACCGTGGACAAGGGCACCGACGACGGGATCGAGATGGGCGATGTCGTCGTTGTCCAGGGCGGAGCGCTGGCCGGGAAGGTGACGGAGGTCGGGCCGAGCTTCGCCAAGGTGACCCTGATCAGCGATGCGACGTCCACCGTGGTCGGCAGGCTGCTCGCGTCGGGCGCGACCGGCGACATCGTCGGCCAGGCCGGCGACGTGCTGATCATGCGCAACGTCGATTCGGCGGTCGAGATCGGCATCGACGAAGAGGTGTTCACCGCGGGCCTGGAGCTCGGCGGCGACATCCGCTCGCCATACCCGCCCGGCCTCGTGGTGGGCTCCGTGGTGGACGTGGAGCGTGACGCGAACAGCGTGGTCCAGACCGCGTTCCTGGCGCCGGCTGCCGACCTCGAGACCTTCGAGCTCGCGCTGGTGATCACGGACTATGCCGGCGGGCTGCCGCCCGTGGACCAGCAGCCGGTTCCGTGCGGCGAGGGAGGGGCGGTGCCGGACGGCGAGGTCCCCTGCTTCACGCCCGCCCCGACCTCGAAGGTCACGCCCAAGCCCTAGGGCGGAGGCGCACCCGCCGCGGGGGCCGGCACGTGCCCTGCTACGCTCTGCCCGATGAAGGGCCTTGTCCTTGCGGGTGGCACGGCCACGCGGCTGTTCCCGCTCACGATCGTCACCAACAAGCACCTGCTGCCGATCTACGACCGGCCGATGATCTACTACCCGCTGGACACGCTGGCGGGGATGGGGATCCGGGAGGTCATGGTCATCGTCGGCGGCAAGAGCGTGGGCGATATCGTGGAGCTGCTGGGCGACGGCCGCCAGTTCGGTCTCGACCTCACCTACCGCTACCAGCGCGGCGCCCTGGGGATCGCGCACGGGATTGGTCTCGCGCGGGACTTCATCGGCGATGACGCGTTCTGCGTCGTCCTCGGCGACAACATCCTCCGTGGCGCGCCGCAGGAGGCCACGGCACGCTCCTTCGAAGCGGGTCCGTGGGGCGCCGGAACGCTCCTCTACCGTGTGCCTGACCCCGGGCGGTTCGGCGTCGCCGAACTCGATGCCCGCGGTCGCGTGCTGGGGTTCGAGGAGAAGCCCGAGCACCCCAAGAGCGACCTGATCCCGATCGGCGTCTACTTCCTGCGCCCCGGGGCGTTCGACGTCATCGAGGGCCTGGCCCCGTCGGGTCGCGGCGAGTTCGAGATCACCGACGTGCTCAACCACTACATCCCCGGCGGCGGCCTGTTCACCGAGGTGTACGAGGGCCAGTGGACGGATGCCGGAACGGTCTCCAGCCTGCTGCGCGCAGCGGAGCTGGCCGAGGCCGAGGACCTCGCCGGCACCCTGCCGCCCCCCGTGGGTCGCCCCGGCGATCCGGCATGACCGACCGCATCGGCGCGGGCGCGCACCTGCTGGTCACGGGCGGTGCCGGGTTCATCGGCTCGGAGCTGGTCCGCGGGATCATGGCCCGCCGCGATGGGACGCGGATCACGGTCCTGGACCTGCTCACCTATGCCGGCAACCGCGCCAACCTGGCCTCGGTCGAGGCCGACGAGGAGCAGGCCGCGCGGTTTGCGTTCGTCCACGGGGACATCGCGGACGCCGAGAGCGTGGCGCCCCTGGCGGCACGTGCGGACGCGATCCTCAACGTGGCCGCCGAGACCCATGTCGACCGCTCGATCCTGGACCCGGAGGCGTTCCTGCGGACGGGCGTCATCGGCGTGCACGTGCTGCTGGAGGCTGCCCGCCATGAGGCCGCGCGAGCGGCGGCGGGAGAGCGGTCGACCGCCCCACGCTTCCTCCAGGTCAGCACGGACGAGGTGTACGGCGACATCCCGGTCGGCCGCAGCGTGGAGTCGGATGTCCTGGCCCCGCGCAGCCCGTACGCCGCCGCCAAGGCCGCGGGCGAGCTCCTCGTGCGGGCTTACCACGTGACCTACGGTCTTGACGTCGTGACCACGCGAGGCTCCAATACCTACGGCCCCTACCAGCATCCCGAGAAGCTGGTGCCGCTGTTCACCACGAACGCCCTCGCGGGGGAACCCCTTCCCATGTATGGCGACGGGATGCAGGTTCGCGACTGGCTCCACGTATCCGATCACGCGGTTGCGATCGAGTTCGTGCTCCGGAACGGCGATCCGGGCGAGGTCTACAACGTCGCCGGAGGCACGGAGCTGCCCAACCGCGAGGTCATCGGGCGCTTGCTTGCCGCCGCCGGTCGGGACTGGTCGCTGGTCCGCACGGTTCCGGATCGACCCGGGCACGACCGACGGTACGCGATGGACGGCTCGAAGCTGGCGGCCCTGGGCTGGAGGCCGCGCACCACGTTCGAGCACGGGCTCGAGGCGACCGTCTCCTGGTATCGCGACCATGCGGCGTGGGTGGCAGGCGCGCGCAGCGGCGACTGGGACGCGTACTACGCGCGGCAGTACGGGCAGCGCCTGACGGCCGGTCGCGCGGTAACCGGGGCCTGACCGATGCGTGTCGCCGTCACGGGAGCCCGCGGACGGTTGGGCCGGGCGCTGGTCGAGGCGCTGGAGGAGGCGCCGTTCACGGGGGCGTTCGGTCCCATCGGGTGGTCGAGGCCTGACCTGGACCTCGACAGCGTGACGGTCGACTCGATCGTCCGCCTGATCGAGATCGATCGGCCGGAGCTCGTCATCCACGCCGCCGCCTGGACGGACGTCGACGGCTGTGCCCTCGACCCCGCCCTCGCCATGCTCCGCAACGGGCATGCGAGCGGCAGGATCGCCAAGGCCTGCGCCGACCAGGGAGTGAGCCTCGCCCTCGTCTCCACCAACGAGGTGTTCGATGGCCGCCGGACCGACGGCCGCGGCTATGCGCCCCACGATCCGCCGGACCCCATCAACGCCTACGGCGTGAGCAAGCTCGAGGGCGAGGAGCTCGCCTACGACGCCATGTTCGAGGACGGCGGCTCGCCGTTTGCGATCATCCGCACCTCGTGGCTCCATGGGCCGCCCGGCAACGACTTCCCGGTGAGGATCGCGGGCGCGGCCATGCGGGCCAGGGCGGCGGGCGAGCCGTTGCGCGTGGTGGGGGACGAGATCGGCTGCCCGACGTATGCCCCGGATGTCGCCGAGGCCATCGTGGAGCTGATCGCAGAGGACGAGCTGTGCCCCGACGGCGCGCCGCCTCGTATCCACCACCTGGTCAATGCCGGCCACGCCTCCCGTGCCGAGTGGGCGCGCGAGGTGATCCGCGCGACCGGGATCGATGTCGAGCTGGTCGAGGTCCCGGGCAGCGCCTGGTCACGCGCGTCGACGCCGCCGGCCTGGGGAGTCCTCGAGCCTACGCCGCTTCCCTCGGGCCAGCCAATGCGCGACTGGCGCGAGGCGTTCGCCCACGCGGTGCCGGCCCTTCTCCGCTCCCTGCCGCGGGACTGACCGGTCCGGTTCGTGCTGGCACCACGCCGGCACCGCACGGGGCCGGGTCGAACCGCCCCGTTCTGGGCCTGACCCACCTCTACTCCACCAAAGGCGGGTCGAAAGGGCCACGACCGCCCTGACCATCCCGCGATTGAGCTTGCGCACGGGCGCGACGAGTCTGGGTGGGCACTCATCCGGCGACTGGTCATCGTCCTCCGGCCGTCGCCCACTCCGGAGCTGATCCATTGCGCAAGCCCCTGATCGCCCTCGCTGCCGTCCTGATCGCCGGTCTCGGCACCGTCACCCCGACAGCCCCGGCGGCGAACGCCGCATCCGGCGTCAAGGTGGCCATCATCGTGGGCGCGACCCACGGCACGACGCCCACCTACCGCTCCTACGCGGACCAGGTCTACAAGGAGGCGATCAAGTACACGAGCTCCGTCGTGCGCGTGTACAGCCCCGGCGCGACGGCCTCGAAGGTGAAGGCTGCGGTCGCCGGTGCCTCGATCATCGTGTACCTGGGTCACGGCAATGGCTGGCCAAGCCCGTACACGTTCGATCCGAACTACACGACCAAGGACGGCTTCGGGCTCAACGCCGACCTCAACGGCGACGGCAAGACCACGGACTCCGAGAACAAGTACTACGGCGAGCCGTGGATCCGTGACCTGCGACCGGCCCCCAACGCGGTGGTGCTCCTGTTCCACCTCTGCTATGCGTCCGGCAACCCGGAGTCCGGGGCCTCCGAGCCGTCGCTGTCGAAGGCCAAGCAGCGGGTGGACAACTACGCTGCCGCGTTCCTGCAGGCGGGAGCCCGCGCGGTGGTCGCCAACGGTCACAGCCACGATCCGTACTACATCCGCGCCCTGTTCACGGCTCGCCAGACCATCGACGAGTACTGGCGCAACGCCCCGGACGCCAACGACAACGTGTCGACGTACGCGTCCGCGCGGAATCCGGGCTCCACGTTCCAGATGGATCCGGAGAAGGCCGGCAGCTACTACCGGTCCATCGCGGGGAAGATGTCGCTGCGGACCCAGGACGTCACGGGCGCCCCCTACGCTGACACGTCCGTCGATCCGGCGACGCTGCTCGTCCCGGGCAACGCCAGCCCGCTCCCGGACGGCTCCCCGGTGTACGGGTCCGTGGAGTCGGCGGTCGCCGGCGCGGACCCGGTGGCCACGCTCCCCAACACCGCCAGGGTTCGCGTCGACTCCGTCGAGCCGGCGACATCGGCGGTCGATGGCTCGCCCGTCTACCGGGTGCACAGCGGCGACATCGCGGGCTGGATGACCGGCGCAGCCCTGATCCCGCGCGATAGCGCGGCACCGAGGGTCTGGGAGGTCGACGATGCCGCAGGTACGTTCTCGCCCAACGGCGACGGCGCCCAGGACACCCTTCCGCTCTCGATCCGCATGTCGGAGTCGGCGGCGTGGAAGCTCCAGATCGTGGACGCCGACGGCAACAAGCTCGCGTCGAAGACCGGCTCCTCGGACACCGCGTCGCTCACCTGGTCACCCGCGGCCGGCGCTGTTGTGGACGGTCGATACCGGTGGGAGCTCGAGGCAGTCGACGGCTGGGACAACGGCCCGCTCGAGACCACCGGCGAGATCGCGGTCGACACGACCGCCCCGGACGTCTCCGTGGCGGACGCGGACGGACCCACGCCGCAGTTCTCGCCGAACGGCGACAAGGCCGGCGACACGATCGGGTTTGCGGTGCGGGCCAGCGAGCCTGGCTCGGTCATCGCGACCGTGAAGGACGCCGACGGCACGGTCGTCGATCGCGTCTCGATCACGACCGGCACGGCTCCGGCCACGCTGACCTGGGACGGTCGCGACACGGGCGGGGCCGTGGTGGGCGACGGCACGTACAAGGTGTCGTTCGTGGCGGAGGACCGGGCAGGCAATCGGAGCGATACACAGACCCGCGCGGTCGCGGTGTTCGGCGCGCTGGGCTACGTGGCAGCCTCCAGGTCCGCCTTCTTCCCGCAGGACGGCGACTCACTCGCGCGCTCGACCTCGCTTACCTTCCGGTTGCGGTCTGCGGCCACCGTGGACTGGACCGTCCAGGACTCGAAGGGCCTCGTCGTGCGGACGATCAAGGTCGGACAGGCGCTGGCTGCAGGCACCCAGACCTTCACGTGGAGCGGCAGGAACGATGCCGGCGCCGTGGTCCCGCGCGGCACGTACCGCTCGGTCGTGACCGCCACGGACGGCACCTTCAGCGCCACGCAGCGCGTCGACGTGCTCGCCGATGCGTTCAAGATCGTCGTCTCCGACACGACCCCGGGACGGCGGCAGCGGCTGACCGTGACCGCGACCAGCGCCGAGGCCCTGGGCGGAACCCCCAAGCTGCGCATCTACCAGCCCGGCGCCAATGCATGGAGCGTGACGATGAAGAAGGTGGGCACGCGGGTCTACCGGGCCACGGTGACGCTGAAGAGCAGCAAGGCCGGGACCATTCGACTCCGCGTGACGGCCGTGGACAGCCACCGCTCGACGCAGGCGTCGAACCGCTACCTGCCGCTCCACTGACGGGCGCCATCGCGGGCTGACCGGGACCGGTCGCGGACTCCGCGTCCACCTGGGTCCAGCGGTCCCGTGGTCGCGTGGCCACCGACTCGACCTGACCGCACCAGACCATCCGTCACCCCACCGTACCGGGTGCCACCGGGACCATGGAGGGGTGGGCGTCCGGCGGCGCCGACCGTACGTTGAGGGTCCTGCCGGTACGCAACCGCTCCGCAGCGTGGAGCACCCGGCCGGCTTGCGGCCCCGCGGTCAGGCGGGCGGCGCGAGGTCCTGCTGTCGAGGAGCGCCGTGTCCGGATCCCGATCGGAAGCCCGTCGCTTCTCCGCCATCGCCGCCGCGATCCTCGCCGCGACGCTGCTCGCCGGCCTGCTGCCGCCGCCCGTCGCCGTCGCAGGCGACCCGGCTCCCGCCGGTCCCGACGCGAGCGCACCCGGGCTCGTCCCGTCCATCGCCTACGAGGAGGCCGTGGCGCATGAGGGCGACAAGATCGTCTTCCGGCCCGGCGGGATCGTCTCGGTGGGCTTCAAGCCGCGCTCCGCCGACCGCTGGCCGGTCGATGGCCGCGCCCCGGCTGCCCTTCCCGGTGGACGTGCCACCGGTCGCGAGATGGCAGCCAGCGCCCAGGGGAGCAGCTGGGCAGGTGTGACTCGCAGCGATGCGGGGCCCGACGGCAGCGACGTCGTCCCCGGGGCGGCCGGCGACAATCGCCTTCCGGTAGGCCCGCTGATGCTTGCGGCCCCGGCGTCCTCGCCGGTTGATGCCCCGGCCGCCGAGGTGGCGGCGCCGGCGTCCGCCGTCGGCTACACCGCGCCGGTCGATGACGCCGTCGACCTTGCGGCCGCCGCCGGGCTCCGCCGCCAGGTCTTCGGGTTCCTGCCCTACTGGGAGCTCTCCGGCGCTTCGACCAAGCTCAACTACGACGTCCTCTCGACTATCGCCTACTTCTCCGTGGGCGCCAACGGCAAGGGCGACCTCAAGAAGAAGTCCGCCGACGGCAGCACCACCACGGGATGGGGCGGCTGGACCAGCTCCAACATGACGTCCGTGATCAACGCCGCGCACCAGCGCGGCACCAGGGTCGTCCTGACCGTGTCCGCCTTTGCCTGGACCTCGTCCCAGGCGGCGGTCCAGAGGTCGATCCTGGGCAGCTCCGCTGCGCGACGCAACCTGGCGAGGCAGGTCGCGGCCGCCGTCCGGGACCGCGGCGCCGACGGTGTCAACCTGGACTTCGAGCCCCTCGCCTCGGGCTATGCCGACGAGTTCGTGCTCCTCCTGAGGGCCGTGCGCAGCGAGCTGAACAAGGTCAAGCGCGGCTACCAGCTGACCTACGACACGACGGGGTACATCGGGAACTATCCGCTGGAGGCCTCCGTGAAACCCGGGGCAGCCGATGCGATCTTCGTCATGGGCTACGACTACCGCATCTCGGGCTCCGGGACGGCGGGCTCCATCGACCCGCTGTCGGGGTCCACGTACGACCTGGCCGACACCGTGCGCTCGTACACGGCACGGGTGAGTCCGTCGCGCTTGATCCTGGGCCTTCCCTGGTACGGCCGAGCCTGGTCGACCAAGACCGATGCCGCGCGCTCCACCAGCCAGAGTGGCTTGAAGTACGGCTACAGCACCGCCGTCAACTACGAGAGCCTCACCGCCCTGGTGGACAAGTACGGCCGCCGCTGGGACTCGGCAGAGCAGAGCCCGTACATCGTGTACCGGCGCCAGAACTGCACCAGCACCTACGGGTGCGTGACCAGCTGGCGCCAGGTCTACTACGACGACGGCCAGTCCATGAAGCTGCGCCTGTCCATGGTCAACGACTACGGATTGCGTGGCGCCGGCATCTGGGCCCTTGGCTACGACGGCGGTCACCCGGAGCTCTACCGGGCCTTCGCCGAGGCGTTTCTCCCCGACAAGTCCGCTCCGCAGGCGGGCATCCGGCTGCTCGGTCCGGCGCAGCCCGACGAGGGCTTCGTCGTCGCCTGGGGAGCCGAGGAAGCCGGCGAGGTCGTGAGCTACGACGTCCAGGTCTCTGCCAACGGGGGAGCGTGGAAGACGTGGCTCACCGCGACCAGGGCCACGTCGAACGTGTGGCTGGGCAAGGACGGAGTCGGCTATGCCTTCCGGGTCCGCGCACGGGACGGCAGGGGCAACAGCGGCGCCTGGAACGTCACCAGCCGCTGGGACGGCACGCCGTCCCTGGCGACCGGCGGCTTCGGCATCGTGAAGACGAACGGTCTCGCCTACCGGACGGGTCCCAGGTCATCGGCCGCGAAGCTGGGCTCGCTGGCGGCGGCCACCGTCGTGGCCATCACCCGCGGCCCCGTCGTCTCCGGCGGCTACGCCTGGTACGAGGTCACCCAGCCGGTGAAGGAATGGAACCCCGTGTCCTTCGTGGAGCGCGGCGTGTGGATCGCGGCCCGATCGCCGTCCGGGACGCACGTGACGGCCCACCGCGCCCCCAACAGCACGCGCGTCCAGGCGGGGCTGGTCGGACTGGACTTCGGCGCCGGGAAGTCCCTCCTCGGTGCATCGGGTCCGGCCATCGCCGGGCGCTCACTCTCTCCGAATGGCGACGGCTCCCGTGATTCGATCCGGCTGCGCTGGACCAGCACCCGGACGATGGACAAGCTCACGCTCAAGGTCCATCGCGCGGACGGTTCGCTTGCCGGCACCGTCGCCGTGCCGGCGCGTGCGTCCGGTGCCCGGGCATGGTCGTGGAATGGCAGGATCGGCGGCTCACGCGTGCCCGACGGACGCTACGTCCTACAGCTGGTGGGAACGGCATCGGGGAAGACCTATTCGGCGCCGTCGGCCCGGCCCGTGACCGGAGCCCAGGTGGCCACTTACGCCGTCACCGTCGACACCGTGGCGCCCGAGGTCGTGTCCATGTCGGCCTCGTCCACGGTGCTGTCGCCCAACGGCGACGGGACGACGGACTTGGTCAAGCTGACCCTCAGGGGCCGCGGGGCCACCCGGTGGACGGCGCGGGTGACGAACGCGGCCGGCTCCACCGTCCGGACAGCCGATGGGACAGGCGCGACCGCCGCCCTCACGTGGTCCGGGACGAGCGCCGCCGGCAAGCGAGTGGCCGACGGTCACTACACGGTGAGGCTCTCCTTGTTCGACAGCGTCGGCAACCCGGCATCGCGCAGCTTCCCGGTCACCGTGGATACCACGGGGCCCGTGCTGGCGGTCAGGGTCTCCCCGGCCACCTTCTCGCCCGATGGTGACGGTGCCACCGATGCCGCCGCCCTCGCCTGGAGTAGCAACGAGGAGGCGAGCGGCACCGTCCGCATCTACAAGGGAGCCACCAGGATCCGGTCGTGGACGTTCAGGGCCACCACCGACTGGTCCACCACCTGGGACGGCCGCACGGCAGCAGGCAAGGCGGTCGCCGACGGCAGGTACACGGTCAAGGTGAGCACCCGGGACGCCGTCGGCAACACGCGGGTCACGAGCAGGGGCGTGGTCGTGGACCGCACGGTGCGCAGCCTGCGCTGGTCCGGCGGGTTCTTCCCCCAGGATGCCGACACGCTCCGTCCTCGCGCCGAGCTCACGTGGCGGTCAACCCGCTCCGGACGGACGACCCTGCGCCTCTACGATGCCGGGGGCAACCTGGTCCGAACCGCGTGGATCCGCAAGAGCCAGGCTGCGGGATCGCACTCCTGGACCTGGGACGGACGACTTGCGAACGGGTCATGGGCGCCGCAGGGACGGTACATGGCCCGCCTCACGCTGACCTCCTCCGTGGGAAAACAGATGCTGGACCGGCCGGTCTGGGCGGCCGGGTTCTCGGTCTCGCCGTCGCCCGCAACGGTGGTCCCGGGCCAGGCCCTCCGCATCCGCTTTGCCACCCTGGAGCCACTGTCGACCCGGCCGACGGTCGTGTTCTCGCAGCCCGGTCGCACGGCGGTGAAGGTGACCGCGACGCGGCGGGCGGACGGCACGTATCGCGCCACGTTCAAGGTCGCCGCCGGGGCAGCCGGCACGGGCAACGTCCGGATCAGGGCGAAGGACAGCGGTGGGGGGACCAACACGACCACGATCCCCATCCGGATCGGCTCGCGGTGAGTCCGGCGCGGACCGGAGAGTGGCCCGTCGGGACCGGGGCATCGAGGAGCGCCGTACACTGGCCGCCAGTGAGTACCCACGAAGAGCCCGCCGAGACCGCTGCGCGGCCCTTGACTGACGGTGGTCAGGGGACGCAGCCCGGCCCCGTGGTGGGGGCCGGTGCCTGGGTCGTGCTGCCCACGTACAACGAGCGCGAGAACCTGGAGGCCATCTCGGCGGCGATCCTGGAGGCGCTCCCGGGCGCAACCCTGCTCGTCGTGGATGACAGCTCCCCCGACGGCACCGGCGACCTCGCAGAGACGCTGGCCGCCACGGACGCCCGGATCCGGGTCCTCCACCGCCGGGCAAAGCAGGGGCTTGGTCGTGCCTACCTGGACGGGTTCGGCATGGCCCTCGGCGGCGGCGCCTCCATCGTCATCCAGATGGACGCAGACTGGTCCCACGACCCCGTGGCGCTGCCCTCGCTGGTCGCACCGGTCGTGGAGGACCGCGCTGACCTCGTCATCGGCTCACGCTATACGGTGGGCGGCGGCGTCGAGGACTGGGGCATCATCCGGCGGGTGATCTCCCGGGGCGGCTCCACGTTCGCCCGGATCGTCCTGGGCCTTGCACCGCACGACCTCACCGGCGGCTTCAAGGCGTGGAGGGCGCCCACGCTCGAGGCCGTCCCGTTCGCGGGGATCCGCGCCGGCGGCTACGTGTTCCAGATCGAGATGACCTACCGCGCGTCGCGGCTCGGCGCCCGTGTCACGGAGGTTCCGATCACCTTCCGTGACCGGCGCCTCGGACAGTCCAAGATGAGCCGCCGGATCATCGTGGAGGCGCTGCTCGTGGTGCTGACCCTTCGCTGGGACGAGCTGCGCGGTCGCGGACCCGTCCGGCCCGGACGATGACCGGCCCCGACGATGACCGGCAGGGCCCCGTGACCGGCGCGGCGCGTGCTGGCTGGCGTCCAGGCGCCGGGACCGGCCTCCCTCCCGCGGCGCCGGGCGTCCGCGTCATCCTCGACGCGCGGCCGCTCCAGGATCCGGACCGTGCGCCGCTGACGGCCCTGTATCTCGAGGCGCTCCTCGATGCCCTCGATGCCGATCCGGTCGAGGGTGAGTCGTACTCGTTCCTGCTGGCGCTGGATCAGGATGATCCCACCGCACGCTGGGCGAACCTCGACGTTGCCGGCCGCCGACGCCTGCCGCCGACGCGGTTCCTGAGGTCTGGGGCCCTGACCGTGGACCCCCTGCTGCTGCGCGGGGTCTCCGCGGGTGCCGGATGGCGTGCGGAGCGGCGCGGCGCGTCGGGTTCCGTGTACCACGCCGCGGCCGGTGCGTTGCCCATCGGGTCGGGCGTGCCCGTGGTCGCCGCGCTCATGGATCTCGCCCCGTGGGCGATGCCGCAGGAGTACCAGCGCGGGACGGCCGCCCGCTTCGGGCAGCGGCTGCGAGCGCGCATCCTCAAGGACGCGGCGGCCGTGATCGTGCCCGGCCGCGCCGCCGCCACGGATGCCCGGCGCCTGCTGCGGATCCGCAAGGACCGCCTGCGCGTGATCGCCCTCGCGCCGCGGCCCGCCTTTCGCCCGGAGGCCGTCGCGGATGGCAGCGTGGAGCGATCCCGCCTGGGTCTCGGGAGCCTGTACGCGGTCTACGCCGGTCGCTACGACGCTCGCCAGGACCTGACGACCCTGCTATCCGCCCTCGCCCGCCTCGGCGGGGAGCCGGCTCCGATCGGCATCCCTGCAGACGCATGGCCCCCGCGGGTGTGCCTCGTTGGGGCGACCCCGGACGATCGGGCGGCCCTGTCGCGTGCTGCCGCACGCGCCGGCGTCGCGGAGCAGCTCGCCTATGCCCCGGGCCTCCCGGACAACCGGCTTGCCGGGCTCGTCGCCGGGGCGAGGGTGCTGCTGCAGCCCGTCCGATCCGAGCTCACCGGCCTGGCGGCGATGGAAGCGCTCGCCGCTGGCGTGCCCGTGATCGCGAGCGCGGTCGGGACGCTGCCGGAGGTCGTGGGTGCGGCAGGGATCCTCGTGGAGCCGGGTGACGCACCACGGCTGGCCGCCGCGATCCGGGCCGTATGGTCCGACGCCGAGCCATACCCGACGCTGGTCGCGGCCGCGCGGGAGCGATCGCTCTCCGGCCGGACATGGGCACATGTCGCCCGGGAGACCAGGGTCGTGTGGGCGGACGCCGCCCGGCCCGCTCCGCTCCTCTAGATCCTGTCAGACCGCCGGAGACGGGGAGGGGGAGGGCGCCGGCGCCGCCGGCGCCGCCACCTTGCCGTCCTTGATGGTGATCTTCGTCCCGCGCGGCACCACCTGCACGAAGGTCTGGCCCATCGTAAGCGTGACGGCCTTGCCGTCCGGGCCGAAGAAGCGCGTGGGAGCCGTGAACGACTTCTTCTTCCAGGTGCCCTTCACGGTCTTGCCGTTGGTCGCAATCCATGCCGTCCCGGTGCCGGTGACCTGGCCGTCCAGGCGATGCTTCTTGTCGTTCAGCGGGACGAACCGGACGGCCATCACGACCACGTTCTTGGGTGCGATCCGCTTCTTGGGCTTGGTCCCGACGTCGAACTGCTTGCCCTCCACGGACACGCTGCGCAGGTAGGTGTTCGTCTTGCGGTCGTAGCTGTAGGAGATCCGGTTGGCGAGGTACGGGACCGTGATCTTGCCGCCGACCGGCCGCTGGTCGAGCGGGGCGTCGGGCGCGAATGACCACACCGGCGCCTGCCCCGTGACGGGTTTCGCGCCCACGACCTTGGTCAGCTGTCGCAGGCTCTTCGCATCGCTGTACACGTTGTGGGGGGCGTAGCGGTACGAGACGCGGTACAGGTACTTGCTGTAGCGGAACTGGTCCGCGTTGTAGACGACCTTGCCCCGGCCCTTGGAGGAGTTGAGCAGGGCCAGGGCCTGGGGCGAGCCACCGGCGTGCACGTAGACGGCCTTCCACTCGGCAGCCCAGGCGACGAAGTAGAGGCGAGCGCTGCGGATCGGACCCACCGAGGTGGGGAGGATGCTCTGGAACCAGGCCTCGTAGCGCGGAATGCCACCCTCCGCGGGCGCCTGCCACACGACGTCGGCCTGCGACAGCCCGGACTGGGGTCGGGCCGCGAACTGGTCATCGACCATCACGGCGACGACGTGGCGCGCGGCCACGGCCTCCTTGACGGGAATGCCGGTGAGCGGCGCAGGCACCAGCACCGGCGTGGGCTCTGGCGTGGGCGTGGGCTCAGGCGTCGGCGTGGGGGATGGCGTGGCGAGCGGCGCCACCGTGCCGGCCGGGGTCTCGGCTGTCGGCTCGCTCCCGGCCGGCCCATCGCTCGGTGACCCTGACGCGACGACCGCGGTGGGTTCCGATGGCGCGGGCTGGGCAAGGTCGCAGCCGGCGATGCCGATCGCGATCCCTGCGGCTAGCACGAGGGCGGCAAGCAGGGCGGTGGCGGTACGGCTCATCTGGGCTCCGGGTGAGGAACGATCGCGGTCAGGTCACGGCTCCGATCGCCGGGTCGCGTCCGGCGTGTCTGCCCCGCGTCCCGATGGGTCCGGATCCGCGCGGAGCATAGCCGGTATCGGCGCAGGTCGCGGCCGTAGGCAGGCCAGGGACGGGACCTCCGGCCATGGTCGATCCCGGGTGACTGCGGTAGGCTGCCCGGACCTGCCGAGCCGAACCCGAGGACCGCCATGACCGACGAGACGCCCGCCACGCCGAAACGCCGCCGGAAGGCAACAGCGGCGGCCGACCCGTCGCCGGCTGACGCCACTACGCCTGTGGAGGTTCCTGCGCCCGCCGACGCCCCCGCCGTCGCGGTCGCTGCGGGGCACGATGAGACCACTCCCCAGCCGGCCGCCAACCGCGTCTCCGTCGGCAGCCTGAGCATCGAGCGCAGCGGCACCGGCAAGGCGAGCGCAGGGACCGTCGAAGTCCGGATGGGCGGCATCGGTGCCCTCGACGCCGAGGAGGTGTTCGTCCAGTGGGGCGGCGTTGGCGCGGCGAAGGCAGACCGCATCGGGGTCGAGTTCGGCGGCGTCGGCGCGGCGCTGGCAGGCGAGCTGCGCGTCACGCAGGGATTCGCCGGCACCGTGCTCGCCGGTGAGGTGACGCTGGAGCAGGCGCTCGCCCGTACGGTGATCGCCCAGCGGGTGACCGTCACGCGGCCGTCGGCCGTGCTGGTGATGATCGCCCAGCATGTCTCGGGCGAGGTCAAGCCCCTGCTCGACTGGCGCGGCGCCATCGTCGCCGGCGCCGCGTTTGGCGTGGTCACGGTGCTCGGCCGGCTGCTGCGCGAGAGGCGCTAGGACCAACCGATCCCGGTCAGATGGCCCGAGGTGCGTGCCGGCTGGCGGTCCAACCGTCGGGTGCGGTGTCGTTTGCGCCGCTCAGCGGCACACCTGTCGGCCGGATAGGGTCGCCGGAGCGACAAACGTGCCGCTCAGCGGCTGAAACCTCGGTTGACCCGACCGTTGAGCCGGTGGGCGGCGCGTCAGCCCGCGCGACCGGTCACGACGGGGGAGCCCCTGCGTCGGCGCGTGTGCTTCAGCGCCGGCGTCGGGGGCGCAGCGGCTGGTTCCTGGTCGCGAAGACGCCCGCGGCGAGCTGTTCGGCCCGGCGCTGGGCGGAGCGCTCCTGGTGCTGCAGGACCACGTCCGCGGGGGCACCCTCGGCGACGATGTTGCCCTTCTCGATCAGCATGGCGCGGTTGCAGTACTCGGTGACCCAGTTCATGTCGTGGGTCACGAGCACGATGGCCTTGGCCTCATGGACGAGCTCGCCGACGCGCTGCTTGGACTTGGCCCGGAACGCGGCGTCGCCCGTGGACAGGACCTCGTCCAGGAGCAGGATGTCGGGTTCGACCGACGTCGCGATTGCGAACCCGAGCCGGGCCCGCATGCCGGATGAGTAGGTCTTGATCGGGGCGTCGATGAACGCGCCGAGGTCGGCGTAGTCCACGATGCCCGGCAGCCGCTCCTCGACCAGCTTGTGGTCGATCCCCATGAATGCGCCCGCGAGCCGGATGTTGTCCGTGCCGCTGAGATCCTGGTCGAAGCCGACCCCCAGGGTGAGCAGGCTGGAGACGTGGCCATCGACGGCGACCTCGCCTTCGGACGGGGTGATGATCCCGGCGAGGACCTGGAGCAGCGTGCTCTTGCCGGCCCCGTTGGGTCCGATGACCCCGAGCGACTCACCGTGCGACACGGTGAACGACACCCTGCGCAGGGCCCAGAACTCCGCATCGCCCTCACGGCGGACCCGGCGGACGACCGACTGCTTGACGGTCTGCTTCCTGGTCAGGTGCAGGCTGTACCTGACACCCAGGTCCTGGGTCCTGATGGCGACCTTCGGATCAAGGTCAGGCGGTGCGCTCACAGGACCTTCGCGAATGTGGGCTCGACACGCTTGAAGCCGAGGATCGCCAAGGCGATGAGCACGAGGGACAGGAGTCCAACCACCACCAGGCCGAGCCATTCAGGCGGTCGTCCGTAGTAGATGACGTCCCGGTAGGCGGTGAGCAGATACGAGAACGGGTTGATCGCGTACCAGACCTTGACGATCTCGTTCGATCCGACGATGTCCTCGACCTTGTCGAGCCCGTACAGCGTCGGCGACAGGAAGAACCAGAAGCGCAGGAGGTGCCGCGAGAGGTTGCCGACGTCGCGGTAGAAGACGTTGATGGCGGCAACGCCGACCGCCACCCCGAGCGAGAACAGGAACTGCACGACCGCGATGACCGGGATCAGCAGGACCCAGGCCGACAGGTGGTTCGGATAGAAGAGCGCGAGCATCCCGAGCAGCGGGATCAGGCCGAATGCGAAGCCCACGACGCCCGAGAACGTGCTGGCCACCGGCAGGACGAGCTTCGGGAAGTAGATCTGCTTGATCAGCCGCTCTTGGCTGACGACGGAGCTGACACCGTCCTTCACCGTGGCGTCGAACCACTTCCAGGGCAGGATGGCCGCGAAGATGAAGAGCGGGTAGTCCTCGTAGGTGTTGCGCTTGAGGATGACGCCGACCAGCACGTAGTAGACAAGCATCTGGAGGAGCGGGTCGAGCACCCACCAGACGTTCCCCAGCAAGGTGTCGGCGCCGCTCTTCTTGAGGTCGGCTCGGACGAGGTACGCAATCAGGCGCCGCCGCGACAGCGTCTCCTTGATGCCGATGCGGATGAGCGCCAGCGAGCCAGGACGTATCGACGACGACCGGTACGAGGAGGACACCTCGGATCTGGCAGTCACGGCCGGGAGGGTAGCACGAGGCCGCTGCTCCGGCCTCGCGCGCGCATGGGGTACCATCCGCCCGGCGTCGTCCGCCGCATCCGTTCGCACTCCTTCCGCTACCTGGCGACGACCGCTCCACCACGAGGACGCTCCGACCACCATGACGTCACGCTCCCGCCCCACGAAGCACTCCCGGACCTGGGACGACCGCGAGCGGCGTTCCATGCTGCTCAACATCGGTTTCGGGCTCACGATCGTGATCGCGCTCGTGCTGCTCCTGGTCGCGGCCGGCGCCTCCTTCTTCGGGGACAACCTGAGCACCGCCGGCACGGTGAACGGCCAGTCGATCAGCACGGCCACCTGGAAGCAACAGGTCGCCGTCAACGAGTTCCGGGCGGACTACCAGCAGCGGCGCCTCCGCACGCTCCTCGCGGCGGGCCAGATCCGCAGCGCGGATGCCGACGCCAGGATCTCGGTCATCCAGCAGCGCCTGGCGCAGAACGATGCACTCTCGCTGGAGCAGCTGATCGATGGCGCCGTGCAGGCCGATCTCGCCGCCAAGCAGGGCGTCATCGTCACGGACGCCGACGTGGATGCGCGCTTCACAGAAGAGGCGACCACGCCCGAGCTCCGTCACGCGTGGATGATCGAGGTCGAGCCCGAGCTCGCCGAAGGGGCAAGCACGCCCACGCCGGCGGCGATCGCGGCCGCCAGGGCGTCGGCCACCAAGGCGCTCACCGACCTCAAGGGCGGCCAGGACTGGGAGACCACCGCCAAGGACGTCTCCACGGACGCGTCCAAGGAGCAGGCCGGCGACATCTCCTTCATCGACGCCAACTCGGCGCTGGACCCGGCTCTGCTCGCGGCGCTGATGGCAGCGCAGATTGATGCCCCGACCGACGTCATCGAGGGCGCCGACGGGAGCTTCCGGATCGGTCGGGTGACCGAGATCATCGCGCCGGTCGTGGATGCCACCCTGGCCGCGCAGCTCGGCGAGAACGGCGTGGGCATGGACGACTTCCGCGCCGCCCTGCGCCGCGACGTGACCCGCACCAAGCTGAGCGACGCGATCCTGGCCCAGTACCTGGCCCCAGGTCCGCAGCGCCAGACCTCCGAGATCTTCATGCAGGAAGGCACCAGCGAGTCCGGTCCGGGTGCCATCCGCGTGCGGCACATCCTCTACTCGCCCAACGACACGCCGCGACCGACCACGCCCGTCCCGGACACGGACCCGGCCTGGGCCAAGGCGGAGCTCGAGGCGAAGGCCACCTGGGAGAAGTTGAAGGCGGACCCGTCGCAGTTCGATGCCATCGCGCGCGCCGAGAGCGACGAGGACCAGGTCGAGATCACCGGCGGCAAGCTGCCGTACTTCTCGACGGACGATCAGCTCACACAGGCGTTCGCCGACGCGATCTTCGAGCCCGGCCTCCAGCCGGGCCAGCTCCTCGATCCCGTCAAGACGGAGTTCGGGTGGCACGTGATCCAGGTCATGCACGGACCCACCGACGAGGAATGGGCGGCCAAGCTCACGACGGACATCGACGCGGGGACGCTGACCTTCGCCGACGCGGCGCGCGACAACTCGGACAGCGCGGAGGCCGCGAACGGTGGAGAGCTTGGCTGGATCGGCCGGGGCCAGGTCGACGAGGCCCGCGAGGCGGCGATCTTCGCGGCGCCGATCGGCGAGGTGAGCGAGCCGCTGGTCGTTCCCGGCGAGGGGATCTACCTGTTCCTGGTGAGCGCCGAGCAGAACCGGGAGCCCGACGCCGCGCAGAAGGCGTCGCTGGAGACCTCCGCCTTCCCGCTCTGGTACTCCAAGGAGAAGGCCGCCGTCGAGATCACCCGCGACCCGACGGTTACCGGCCAGGCCACGAGCTGACGCTGGCGGGGACGGGCGGGCCGATGCTGGACGCGCTCCTCGCCGAGGCCCGGGTCCGATGGGGCCTGGATCCTGGCACCGGGCTCGCGATCGTGGTGTCGGAGCGGCTCTTCGCGACGCCGGTCGAGCCGTCGCTCCCGGTCCTCGTCGTGCCGGCGGCCCGCCTGCGGGTCACGGCCCCGGTCGATGGTGCCGTCGCACCGCTCCCTGGGCGCCACGGTGACGCAGGAAGGGACCCCGTCGCGGTGCTGCGGCGCCTCTACCCTGCGGGGCACCCCGTCGGACGGCTCGGCGAAGTGGAGGCTACGACCGTCGGGGCGCTCACCGAGGCGGACCTCGACGTGCCGCTGTACCTCGCGCCAGTGGCCCCCGTGCTCAACAGCGCCTCGCCGTGGGGCATGCCCTGGATCTCGGACCGGCTGCGCGCCCCGGACGGCTGTCCCTGGGATCGCGAGCAGACGCACCAGTCCCTGCGCAACCACCTGCTCGAGGAGGCGTACGAGGTCTATGACGCCCTCGAGGCCGGCGCCACGCCGGAGCTGGCGGGCGAACTCGGCGACCTCCTGCTCCAGGTCGTGCTGCACGCTCAGCTTGCCGCGGAGGCGGGCACGTTTGACATGACCGACGTGTGGTCTGCCATCGCCACCAAGATC
This sequence comes from uncultured Chloroflexia bacterium, assembly GCA_963713975.1. Classification (GTDB taxonomy): domain Bacteria; phylum Chloroflexota; class Limnocylindria; order Limnocylindrales; family CSP1-4; genus CAIXZV01. The sequence goes on along the minus strand of OY970218.1, from coordinate 867,954 downwards.
GTCCGCCGCCACCCCCATGTCTTCGGGGAGTCCGAGGCCCGCACCGCCGCCGACGTCAACCGCCAGTGGGAGCGGATCAAGCAGGGCGAGCGGGCGGCGGCCGCGGGCGATGCCGGCGCCGAGGTTCCGAAGAGCGCGCTGGACGGGATCAGCCGGTCCCTGCCGGCGCTCGCTGCCAGCCAGGAGATGCAGGAGCGCGCGGCGCATATCGGCTACGACTGGCCGTCCATCGACGGCGTCCTGGACAAGGTGCACGAGGAGGTCGTGGAGCTGGCCGAGGCCGAGGACCAGGATCATCGCGCAGAGGAGCTGGGCGACCTGCTGTTCGTCCTCGTCAACGTCGGTCGCAAGACCGGCATCGAGGTCGAGGGCGCGCTGCGCTCGGCCAACGACAAGTTCCGCCGGCGGTTCCGGCACGTGGAGCTGGCGGCCGCCGAACGGGGCGTCGCCCTCCGTGATTGCTCCTTCGAGGAGCTGGATGCGTTCTGGGACGCCGCCAAGGCGTTCGAGCGCGGGGAGGCGACGGCATGAGCATCGGCAACCGCCCACACGTCCGTGCAGATGGACGCGGGCCCAACGACATCCGGCCCATCGAGATCACGCTCGGGGTCCAGAAGTGGGCCGAGGGCTCGTGCATGATCCGCTTCGGCGACACGCAGGTCCTGTGCGCGGCCACCATCGAGGATCGCGTCCCACCGCACCTGCGTGGCAAGGGCACGGGCTGGGTCACCGGCACCTACGAGATGCTTCCCCGGGCCACCGCGGAGCGCTCCGAGCGTGAGTCGGCCAAGGGGAAGATCGGCGGCCGGACCCACGAGATCCAGCGCCTGGTGGGCCGCTCCCTGCGGGGCGTCGTGGACCTCTCGCGCCTCGGCGAGCGCACGGTCACCGTGGACTGCGACGTCATCGTCGCGGACGGCGGCACCCGGACGGCCTCGATCACCGGCGGGTACGTGGCGCTTGCTGCCGCGCTGATCACCTACGGCATGGAGCGCCACCTCACGGGGCACGTCGCCGCGGTCAGCGTGGGCATCATCGACGGGGTGCACCTCCTGGACCTGGACTACCCCGAGGACTCCCGCGCCGAGGTGGACTTCAACGTCGTGGGCACGGATGCGGGCGCGTACGTCGAGCTCCAGGGCACGGCCGAGGGCAAGCCCTTCGATCGGGCGTCGCTGGACCAGCTGCTCGACCTCGCCAACGTGGGCCTGGGCCGGCTGTTCGAGGCGCAGACCCAGGCGATCTCCACGGTCCGGCGCTAGTGGGGGACGCACCCCGGCGCCTCCTGGTCGCCACGAGATCGCGCCACAAGCTGCGCGAGCTCCGCGAGCTGCTGGCGCTGCCCTCGGACGTAGAGCTGCTCTCGCCGGACGACGTGGGCATCCCGGACGAGCCGGAGGAGACCGGCGAGACCTTCGAGACCAACGCGCGGATCAAGGCCCGCTTCTACGCGGCGCGCTCCGGCCTGCCGACGCTGGCCGACGACTCCGGCCTCGAGGTCGATGCGCTGGGCGGTGGGCCCGGCGTGCGGACACGGCGCTATTCGGGGCTGGACGCCACCGACGCGTCCAACAACGAGCTGCTGCTCCGCGAGCTGGATGGCCTGCCGGCCGCGAGACGGGGGGCCCGCTACGTCTGCGTCCTGGCCGTGGCGCTGCCGGAGGAGCGGGGACCGCGGGGGGCGCTGCGGATCGTGACCCGAAGGGGGACCTGTCGCGGCCGGATCGCCACCGGGCTCCGCGGCGACGGCGGCTTCGGGTACGACCCGCTGTTCGAGCCTCCCGGGGAGCCGCCCGGCGGGCGCACGCTGGGCCAGTGGTCCGCCGCCGAGAAGCACGCGGTCTCGCACCGCTCGCGGGCGGCGAGGCGCATGACCCCGCTGCTGCGGACGATTCTCGCGGCGCAATAGGATCCAGCTGACCGGCGCGGGCCATTGCCCCCGCCGCGGCCATCGGAGGAACGGCATGTTCGGACATCGCGACGAGGGCCACGGAGCGGGTCCCAGCACCTACCAGATGCACCAGCGCATGTTCTCGATCGGTGACGACTTCTGGATCGAGAACGGCGCCGGCCAGCGAGTGTTCAAGGTGGATGGCAAGGCGCTGCGGATCCGCAAGACGCTTGAGCTCCAGGATGGCGCCGGGCGCACGCTCTTCACGATCAAGGAGAAGCTGGCCACCGTCCGGGACGTCATGACGATCGACGGGCCGGCGGGGAAGGTCGCCACCGTCAAGAAGGCGCTGTTCACGCCGCTGCACGAGCGCTACGACGTCGACTTCGAAGCCGGCGGCACGTGGTCCACCCACGGCAACATCGTGGACCACAAGTACGAGATCAAGGCCGACGACGCCAAGATCGCCGAGATCGGCAAGAAGTGGTTCCGCGTCCGGGACACGTACGGCGTCCAGGTCGCCCCGGGTCAGGACGATGCCATCGTGCTGGCGGTCACGATCGTCATCGACCAGATGTCGCACCCGCACAGGTAGCGTCGCGGGCCCGGTTCGGCGATCCCGGGCCTGGTTCGGCGTCGTAGGGCCCGATCACCCGATCCGGGCAGGGGTGCCCAGGAACTCCCCGTACGCCCGAGCGGCAGCCGTGAGGCCTGCACGGGCGGTGTCGGGGAGCGGGGCGAACGGCGACAGGTCGATGACCACCTCGCGGGCCCTCGTGGTCCGCTTCCAGGTGCCCACGACCGCTCCGTCGATGACGATCGTCGGCAGGAACATCCCGTTGTTGCCGGGGACCACGGCCTGGGCGTGCTCCGGCGCGAGGGCGGCGGTCCGGTCCCCGTAGCCCAGGAGGTACTCGTCGAACCCCGGCAGGAGGCGAACGTCCTGTCGCGGCAACACGGGCGAATTGGCAGGCCCCCCCTCCAGGATCTCGGGCGCGAGGTGGTATGTCGTCCCGCCGACCTCCAGGCGCGAGAGCCCACCACCGTGGACGGCCAGCCCACGCCGCACGTCGCCCAGCGGCAGGCCAGACCAGCGCGCCAGGTCGCGGTCCGTGGCGGGCCCATGGCTCCGGAAGTAGCGGTAGGCAAGCTCCCCCAGCGCCTCGTCGCGGTCCAGCTGCCTCGGCGAGCGCACCCACTCGCCGAGGAGCACGAACGCCTGCTGCCTGCCGGTGACCGGTCCCAGCACGATCACACCGGTCTGGGCCAGGTACCCCAGGAAGTGGTACCCGCGCTGGCCGTCGATGACGATGCCGCTCGCGGCGAGCGCCGACAGCAGGGCCTCACGGGTGAGGGCGCGACTGCCATCGAGCGCCGCGACGGCGGCGTCATGGGCCAGCCGGAGGTCGTCCTCGGTGATCCCGAGCTGCGCCCGCCGGGTGGCAGCGGCGGCGGCCACGCGGGATGCCATCAGCTCCAGCATCCAGCCGATGTCCTCGGCGGCGACGACGTGCAGCGTGCCCCGCATCGGCCAGGACCTGACGATGTCACCCGCGTCGAAGGCCGCCCCCACCTCGCGATCGGTCACGCGACTGCGGAGGCCGATGGACCACCGAGCACTTTGGAAGTCCTGCCCCTGGATCGCCAGCATCGAACGGACGACGCCGCCCGGCGACCGGTGTCGCTCCCCACGGATGCCCTGGGCGGCCAGGCGCATCGAGGCCAAGCGTCTGCGATCGGTCGTGAATGCAGGGGAGGGCATGCGCCAGTATCCGATGCCCGCGGTGCAGATGCTGCCGATCCGCGGTGGGCCCCGCACGGGGGTCGGCGACGCCTCCCGCGACGTGTTGGCAGGCCGTGGCGGCGGAGGCGCACCGCGCTACTCTTTGCGCGATACGGCGGTATTGCCGGCACCGGGAGGCAGACATGGCGGATCAGAAGGCTCATCGGGACGGATCCATGGCGGGCACGAGACGCGCGTTGCTCACGGCCGCCGCCGGGTCGGCCGCGGCCCTCGTGGCAGCGGCGGCGCTGCCATTGACCGCGGTTGCCGCAGACCCCAACGACGTCGTCAAGGGCACGGACAACCTGACGACTGCAACCACCTCCGTCACCGACTCCGGGGCCGACAGTACGGCCCTCGCCGGCGCGGCCACCGGGACGGGTTTCGGCTATGGAGTTCTCGGGACTGGCGCCGGAGGCGGCGGCGTGGTGGGCTGGAGCGTCAGCCCCCCGGATGCAAGCTGGTTCCTCCCCGAGCACACAGGCCATACGGGCGTCTTCGGGTCGGCTCCAGCCCACCCAGATCCGAACCTGTCGGCGACCGGCGTCTGGGGTGATAGTCCCGACGTCGGCGTCCTTGGCAGTGGTGGCAGCGGCGTCATCGGCTACGGGTACGTCGGCGTCGAGGGTGACGCCAACAGCAACGCGGGGAGCGTGGGCGTATGGGCCTGGGCTCCGACGAACTCCCAGCTGGCGTTGAAGGTCACCGGCAAGGTCCAGTTCAGCCGGTCCGGTCGCCAGAGCATGGCCAAGGGCAAGTCGAGCTACACCAAGGCGCTGGCCGGCGTGACCACGTCCAGCAAGGTCTTCGCTGTGCTTGCCACGAGCGAGTCGGGCCGCTGGGTCCGGGCCGTCGTCCCGGCCGCGGGGAAGTTCACGATCTACCTGAACACCACGCTGACCTCGTCGGCCGTCGTGTCCTGGTTCGTGCTCGACTGAGGCGCGCGAGATGGCAAGCTCGAAGCACATCCGGGTCGGGAGCGGCATGACGGCTCGCCGGGCGCCGGGTATCCGGACGATTCACCGAAACGGGACACGCCGCCTACCCGACGGTTCGGGCGCCGGAGCGGCACGACACGGTGGAGGTGGGATCACCCGCCGGCTTCCCTCCGGGCTCAAGACCTCGGGTCGGGCAGAGCAAGGCTAGGGGCGCCCGCCCGCGGTCCGCCGGTTGAGGGTGCCGGGTCGTCGATGTCCAGGCGGACGAGGATCCGTGGCAGGCCGGCCGAGTGGGCGTCGGTCTGGACGACGCGACGGAAGCCCGCCCGGTCGAACATCGATGCGATCCCCACGAAGCCAAGGCTCACGTCCACCCGCCGACCGCCCGGATCGATGGGGTAGGCCTCCAACCCGGGCGCCCCGGCGTCGCGTGCGGCGTCGATCACGCCGGCCAGCAGCGCGCTCGCCACGCCCTTCCGCCGGTAGCCGACCCGGATCCTGAAGCAGCCGATGCACCAGACCGGACGACCGTCGATGGCGGGGATCGTGCGCGAATGCCGGAGGCGCGGCGTCTCCGTGCGGATGCCCACCCCGCACCATCCGACGGGCTCATCGTCCAGGTAGGCGATGAACCCGGGTGGGACGTCGAACGAGAGCTGGAGCCGCAGCGCCTCGCGGGACGACTCGCCCTTGGGTAGGCCGAACGCCGTCACCGGGCCGCGCCAAGCCTGGCACCAGCAGCCCCGGTCGCCATCGCCGCCCAGGAGCAGCTCGATGTCCGGCCAGCGTTCCGTGGTCGCGGGGAGGATCTGCAGGTCGCCCATGGCGGCGGAGCATATTCGATGCGGAGCAGTTCGAAGCACGCGATGGCGAAGCTGTTCCGGTATGGCTCAGGTCGTCGTGGCCTCGTCATCGGCGCGTTGGGCAATCTGGGCTTCGACCGCCCGATGGACATTGCCGTGGACATGGTCGTCACCGATCCGGTCGAGGACGCCCTGGGCCCTGAGCACGTCACGCACGTGCGGCTTCACCCGGGCCAGCCGCAGGGTGACGCCCTCCGCTTCCGTGAAGTCGCGGATCTCCGTGACCTTCGACGCGCCCTGGGAGTCCATGAACCCCACGCCCTCGAGATCGAGCACGAGGGCGGTGAGCCGCTGATCACCCGCCATGAGTCCTCGGATGCGGTCATCGAACGCCTCAGCCGTGGCGAAGAACAGGCCGCCGTCAAGGCGGATCACCTCGATCCCGGGGAATGTCTCGTCGGCGGGGTTGAGGGCGATGTCGCGGAACACCTGCGTCCCGGGCTCCCGCCCCAGGAGCGGCATCGCGGGCCTCGTGGACACGTAGACGAGCCAGCCGAGTGAAAGCACGATCCCGATGACGATCCCGAACAGGACGCCCGAGGAGAGCACGCCAACGACGGCCGCCAGGGCGACCCAGAAGTCGAACCGCGACACGCGGCGCAGGCGGGCGAACTCGGGCACGTCGATCATCCCGAACACGACGGCATCGATGATGATCGCCCCGAGGACGGCCTTTGGCAGTTGCGAGAAGACCGGCGCCAGCAGGATCAGCGTCAGGATCACGAGCACGCCCGTGGTGAGCGAGGCCACGGGTGTCCGCGCACCGGCCGACTCGTTGAGCGAGCTCGCCGACAGGCTGGTCGACACCGGCATCCCCTGGAGGAACCCGGCGCCGACGTTCGCCATCCCCTGGGCCACGGCCTCCTGGTTCACGTCGATCCGGTACCGGTGCCGGGTTGCGAACGACCGGGCATCACCGGCGGTCTGCGAGAACCCGATCAGGAGCAGGGCCACCGCCGCGATGAGGATCTCGGGGACGTGCTGCAGGGCAAGCTCCGGGCTCGGCAGCTGTGGGATCGGCAGCCCACTCGGTACCGGGCCCACGAGCGCAACGCCGCGCGCGCCCAGATCGAACAGGTACGACACGAGCAGCCCCCCGATCACGAGGACGAGCGCTCCCGGGGCCTTGGGCGCCCGGAATCGGAGGGCGAGGACTGCGGCAAGCGCGACGACACCGACGGCCAGCGTCGTCAGGTTGGTCTCGCCGAGGCCACCGATCCATGACGCGAACTCACGCCACACGTTGTCACCTTCCCCGGACGTTCCCGTCAGCTTCGGCAGCTCACCGACCACGACGTCGATCGCGGCCCCCGCCAGGAACCCGGTGACCACGGCCTTCGAGAGGAACTGGGCGATCCATCCCATCCGGAGCAAGGCGAGCGCCAGGAACAGCACGCCGGTCACGAGCGTGATGGCCGCCACGAGCTGCGCCGCATCGTCACCGGTGATGCCGGTCACGATCACCGCACCGCCGGCGACGGTCGCGAGGGACGAGCTCGGCCCGGTCGAGATGTGGCGCGACGTGCAGAACAGCGCGTAGATGATCGCGCCCGCGGCCGCCGCATACAGCCCGTTCTGGACCGGCACGCCGGCGATCTCGGCATAGCCGAGGTCCTTGGGCACGATCATCGCGACGACGGCGATCCCGGCGATGATGTCCGCGCGAAGCCACCGCCGGTCGTACCGCGGCAGCCAACGGGCGATCGGAAGCAGCCCTCTCGGAGCGTCCCGCATCTCGGCGCCTATGGCTGCCTCCCCTTCCAGTGTTGTTGTTGCATCGGTCCGCGCCGAGCGTCAGGCGCCCGGTGCCTTGTCAGGGGTTCCGGTTGAGGGTCAGTTTGCTGGACTGGGTCTCGCCGGTGCAGCCCGGCCCGGAGAACTGCTTGAACTTCTTGCGCACGAACGCGCCCTCGAGGCGAGTCGCGGTCCACACGCCGTCGATCAGCTCCTGCCTGGTCGTCCGGAGGTCACGCAGGTCGACGGTCACGTTGGCATGGGCGCCATTGGAGCAGCGGAGGTCCTTGAACGTGCTCGAGCCGGTCCAGCCGGTGCCATCGTTGGCAAGCTCGAGCGTGTTCATGCGCTTTGCCGACGTCTCCATCCAGTACTGCATGGTGAGGTTCACCGGGCACGGGCCCTCGGTGCATGACGCCGCGACGCGGAAGGTGTCAGGGAAGCCCTTCGGGGAGTAGTCGCCGTCGAAGCGCGCCTGGTCCAGCGGCGGCTCGGTGGGGATCGGTGTCGGCGTCACGGCGGGGTCCTGCCAGCCGAGCGCCACGGCCTGAGAGGAGCCGCTTGACGAGCAGGTGGTCCCGGCCACCGCCGTCGACACGGGGCCGACCGTGATCGTGCCGGCGATCGCGGTAGCGATCCACTGTCCGTCCACCAGGGCCTGTGCGGTCGGGCGGAACCCATCGAGGCGGTAGGTGGGCGAAGCGGTCAGCACCGCGCCGTCGGCCGTGCGGCAGACGGGAACCGGGCCTGTCCCTTCGCCCGAGTAGATGCCGGCCGCGTCGACGAACGGGAACGCAACGGACGCTCGCGGGCCGTCTGCCTCGAAGGGAAGTGACATCACCTGGGCCGTCCCGTCACAGGCGCCCTCGGCACAGGCGGGCGCCACGGTGATCAGGTACGAGTCGTCGGCGCCGTTGTTGTAGGTACCCACGACGCGTGCCAGGCCAAGCGGCGGCGGCGTCGGGCTCACCGACGCGGCCGGGACTGCGATCGCGGAGGCATCCGGGCTGGCCGATGGTCCGCCCGCGGCCGCGGCCACGAGCGAGGGCTCGGGCGACGATGGCATCCCCCCGCCAAGCACGTTTGAGACGACCAGGACGGCAACGATGCCCACCACCGCCACGATCCCGGCGGCGATCGGGGCGAACGGCACCCCGGCCTTCGAGGCTGCCGCGGTCACTGATCGCGCTGCCTCCTGTCGGGGCTTCGGGCGTGGCGACGCATCGTGGTGCTGGTCGGCGCGGTCGTCCCGTCGCTGGTCAAGCCGACGGCTCCGCTTGCCGGGACGGTCACCCGGCAGGTCCGGGCCGTCGAGATCGATCCCGGCGAGGCGGCCGGCGGCCGTGGCGACACGCACGCCGCCGACCAGCACGCGCCCGACCTCGGTCGCGCCGTCCGTGCCGGATCCCCGTCCCGTGCCATCGGGCTCGTCGGCGATCAGGGCCCGCGGGTCTCCGATCCCATCCCACGCGCGGGTCCCGGCCAGCGCGTCGGTGCGGCTGCACAGGACGTCGCCGCGGCTCGGATGTGCCAGGAAGCGCGCAAGCGGACCGTCGAGCATGCCGGTAGAGGCCCAGGTGAGGAAGGCGCCGAGCTCCCGGCGAGGCACGGCGACGATCGCCCGCCGCGCGCCGGTGACCTCGAAGATCGCCAGCTCCCAGGTCGCGAGCGTCGCTCGCAGGGTGAACCCGGGCCGGATGATGTCATCTAGCAGGTGGCCCTCGGGTGCCCGGAACGAGCGGGCGACGACGGTCTGTGCCACGGCCCGCGGGTTGCGGTCTCCAGCGACGCCCGCAGCGAGCTCCGTGGGCAGCGGGCGGTGCCCGGTCACGAGCTCGTCGACGAGCCGGAGCTCCGCGCGGGTGGCACGCCCTCGGAGCTCACGACGGGCGACGGCCCACGCCTGTGCCAGCAGCACCCCGGCCGCTATCGTTCCGCCGCGCCGGAGCCGCAGTGGCGTCGTCCGGCCGCCCGAGTACAGATCTGCAGCGAACGCTGTGCGGTCCACGTACCAGCCGTAGCGCTCCACCGCCGGCTCCGCGCGGACCTCGACGACCGGCGGCAGTGCCCGCGGGTGAGCCTCGCGAACGGCCCGCGCCGTCGCGAGCGCGGAGCCGAGCGCGAAGACGAGCGCCGCCGTCAGTCCGGCGCCAACCCGGAAGTCGCCGCCCAGCTCCAGCCGCCCGGGTCGCGGCCGGACGAGGAGTCCGGGCGCGTCACGGCCGTCGAGCAACAGCATCAGTGCCGGCGCGAAGGTGCGGACGTAGAGCTCGGCTGCAGCGTCGGCGACATCGGTGGGCATCGCGATTGAGATGTGGGTCGAGTAGCCGTCCACGGTGTGACGCACCGGCAGCAGGTCTTCGAGCTCGGCGAGCGCCCGGGCGGCGAGGGAGGTCGCCAGGCCCGCGGTGCCACGTCGCACCACGAGCGGCGGTAGCGCGACCTCGGCCTCGGCGGCGTCGGCAGTCAGGACGGCGCCCCACGGCAGCCGAATGGCGTATCGATCAGCCGGGTCCAGCGCCCGTCCCGCGACCGGGAGCACCGGCAGGAGGTGGCGGAAGTCGACGGCGTCGCCGTCCGGGCCGAGGATCCGGTACTCGTGCTCGACGCCAAGGAGAGAACCCGTCCGCGGCTCGTCCACGAGCGCACGGGACCGTCGGGCGCGACTGCATGCTGCTACGAGCGCATCGGGCACAAGCGCATGTCCGACGGGCAGCGCAACGCCGCTCACGGTGGGCTGGGGACGCGGGTGGGGGCCGAGGGGTCGGGTTCAGGCGCCGCGGATCAGGCGGCGGGCCCGGTGGGAGCGCCGCCGACGCCGTCGCTGCCAGCCGTCCCATCGGTTGTGATGCCAAGCGCCTGCTCTGCGGCGGTCGTGGCGATCGTCGCGCGACTGTCCTGGATCTCGCGCCAGCGCAGGTACGCCTCGCTCCAGTCCTTCACGACGCCCGGCGACTCCTTGAGGAACCCGAGTGGAAGTGCGCCGAGCGCCTCCAGCGGGTTGCCGTCAACCGCACCGGTTCCGGTGAGGGTCTCGATAGCGTTGCCCTTCTCGCCCATGCGCCGTGCCGCTCCTTCCGCTCCCCGACCGCGGCACGCCAAGATGCGCCGCGTCCGCGCACTGTACCGGTCAGAGCCCGGACGTCAACGGGCGTTTGCCCGACGCGAGCATCCCAACGTCCGTGCCGGGATCGGTCGGTGCCTCGGGCCGGCGCTTTGGGGCCCCACCGGACGCTCCCGGGGTGCTCATCCGGGCGGGGACCATTGCGTGGCCACCAGTGGGGACTTTGTCACGGCCACGGTCCGCGTGAGAATTCGCCGTCAGCCCCTGCGCCGTATCCGGTGGACGGTGGCTGAGGCCAAGCACCACCCGATGAGGAAGACCCACGGCAGGGCAGCGGCGATCCCCCAGGCCGAGGGCAGAGCTGGTGCACATGCTTGGGAGCCGCCCGGGGGGTCCCCGGGCGGCTCGTCCGCAGTCGATAGATGGTCGGGCTGCGCAGCCGATCTGCCAGCCCGTCGGGCTAGATCAGAGGAGTTGCGTCACTCAGGGCTTGAACTTGAGTTCGGCGCCGTCGAAGGTGCTGACCATCGACACCATCAGGCCGTCGTCGGTGATGTAGGCATCGGAGCCCTGGTAGGGCTCTGCCAGGAATGACGCGTTGGCTTCCCAGGTGACGGCCAGCGTGCCGCCGGTGACCTGCCGGGACAGCTCGGTGAACGTGATCCCGCAGAGCCCGCCCTCGGCGTGCGGCTTGACGAACCCGGCGAATGTCGCGGCTGCCTCCGTTCGACCCGTGACCACGGTGCCGCCCGGCAGACGGAGCTGGTAGGTGTCGGGATACTGCTGCATCAGCCCCTTCCAGTCGCAGCCATTGAGGGCCTTCATGTGCTGGTCGAGCACGGCACTCGGCGACTTCTCGCGGACCAGCTTGCGCGACACCTCGGCTGGATTGTTGGGGTTCGTGACCTTGATCGCCGTGTAGTGTTCGCGATCGCCGCTCCGCCCCATCCCGTGCTTGCCGTCGCCCGCGACCGCGACCGCGGCGCTGGCAAGAACTACGAGGGCCACTAGCGCCACCAAGCCGACTCTGAGTCTTCGCACCTGATCAACCTCCCTGGGGTGAACGTGCGGGTCGGTCTCGCCAGTGGCTCAGCGCGGTCCCGGCGACCAGGGTATGGACCACGCGTCAGTGCCTCCCGCAGGTTGGGTACCTTGGCAGATCCCGCGCCGGCTGACAATAGATAAACGATGCTCGATTCTCGATTCTCGATGATGCGAGTGTCCGGTGCCAGACCCACCACGGCCCGGAGCTCCTCGGCCAGGCGGACGATGTCGACGCTGTACTCGGAGCAGGTTGAACTCGGGCATTCCAGGGAGCCTCGTGCCGCTCGCGCCGCAAGAAGGTCGTTGGAGCGGGGCGTGTTGGAGCGTCGGTCGCCTCCCCGTCAGCATGCGGTGTAGCCTAGGCTCCGGTCCGCTCGCACCGAAGCGCATGCGCTTCGCGAGCGCGGAATCTGTCGGGGCGTGGCGCAACGGTGGCGCACGTGCTTTGGGAGCACGAGGCTGTGGGTTCGAATCCCACCGCCCCGACCATCACCAGCCCGAAGGACCACGGGCCGTCCAGGTCCGCCCCGACTGGACCAAGGCTGTACCCACACCTGAGGCGGGCTGCATGGACCTGCGCCGGGCCTGGAACCGATGATCGACGCCCGAATTCCGCCCACCAGCGCCCTTGACCGAATCTTGACGGTGGCTTTGTCCCTGCTGCATTGGATTTCTGGCTCCCGCGGGTCACGCTTGTCCCATCAGCCGACCTGATCCAGGAGCCTGCGTCCCATGGCCACTCGAGATCCCAGCCTCCCGGTGAGCCCTCCGGCCACCATGGATCCCGACGAGCTGCACCGGATCGCCGTCGAACGGCGGGAATCGCGCATGGGCCGGACCCCTCGGCCCTCGGGCTCGGGCGTCCCCTCCGGGCCCGCTCAAGCTGCCGCGTCCCCGGTCATCTCCGTCACCGTCCCCGTGGCGGGGATGACCTGCCGGTCTTGCGAGGTCCGGATCCAGCGCAACGTCGGGCGACTCCCCAACGTGCAGCGCGCGACGGCGTCGGCGGTCCACGGTCGGGTCACCATCGAGAGCTCGGCGCCCGTTCCCCCCGCCGCCATCGAGCAGGCGATCCACGCCGCAGGCTACGAGGTTGGCCGGACGCCGTGGCTGGAGCGTGATGCGAGGGTCTGGGCGACCGCAGCCGGCGGGATCCTCCTGGTCGCGACGGCCGTGGTCGTCGCCCAGGCGACCGGGATCGCGAACCTTGCCTCCGGCATCGGCGACCTCGGCAGTGGCGGTCTCCTGGTGGCGCTGCTGCTGGGCCTCGCCGCCGGCGTCTCGACCTGCATGGTGCTCGTCGGTGGCCTGGTGCTCGCACTCTCGGCGGCCTACGAGGCGAACCGTGCGGGATCCGCCGGCGCGGACGAAGACCTCCTCACCCGGATGCGCCCGGCGGCGACCTTCATGGCGGGCCGGATCGTCGGCTATGGCGTGCTTGGCGCGACGCTGGGCGCCCTGGGAGCGAGCGTTGCGATGCCCGCCCAGGTGACCGCGCTGCTGATGGTCGCCGTCGCGATCATGATGACGATCCTCGGAGCCCGTCTCACCGGGCTGTCGCCGCGGGTGGCGACGTGGTCGCCGACGCTGCCGATGGGCTTGGGTCGCCGGCTGGGCCTGGGCGATGGCTCGGTCACCGCCTATTCCGACACCCGCGCGGCAGGGCTCGGTGCGCTCTCGTTCTTCCTCCCCTGCGGGTTCACGCAGGCCGTGCAGATCTACGCGCTCTCCACCGGTGATCCCCTCGTCGCCGGCGCGATCATGGCGGTGTTCGCGATCGGAACCGCCCCGGGCCTGCTGGCGCTGGCCGGCCTGCCACTGGTCGTGCCCACTCGCGCCCGACCGACGCTGCTCCGGTTCGTCGGCGTCGTGGTCATCGGGTTCGCCATCCTCAACGGCGGGGCGGGGCTGCGCCTCGTGGGTGTCAACCTTCCAGGGATCGGCGTCGCGGTCGCTGACGCTGCTCCGTTGTCGGCAGCAGCCACCCAGCCTGGCGCCGCGCCGGCAGGCGATGCGCAGCAGTTGCGCACCTACCAGCACGTCGACGGGTACAGCCCCGGCAATGTCTCGATCTACGCGGGGATCCCCACGACGTGGACCATCGAGTCGTCCACGGCCCGGTCCTGCGCGGCGTTCCTGGTGGTGCCCGACCTGGGCATCGAGATGCGCCTGCGCGAGGGCGACAACGTGATCGACCTGCCGGCGCTCGACGCGGGCACGCTCAGCTACACGTGCTCGATGGGGATGTACGGCGGCCTGATCACCATCGTGGACCGCCCGACCTAGGGCCGCCCGAAGGTCACGCACGGATCCTCGCCGCAGCCGATGATGGACTCGTGCGGCCGGGGTGCGCCGGTCGACGTGTCGAGAGGATCATCGCCTGACCACGAGCGATCGCCCGCCGATCCTTGGTCGTGACGCGCGGCTCCTGTTCGGGACCCGTGGCCTGCGCATGTTCGGCTACGGGCTCGTGTCGATCGTCCTCGTGCTCTACCTGGCGGCGATGGGGCTGCCGGACGTGGCGATTGGGCTGCTCCTCGGCCTGACCCTGGCGGGTGATGCTGCGATCTCCCTGTGGCTGACCACCCACGCCGACCGCGTCGGACGCCGTCGCGTGCTGCTGGTCGGGGCGATCCTGATGGCCGGGGCAGGAGTCGGCTTCGCCGCCACCAACGTCCTGCCGATCCTGGTGCTGGCTGCCGTCATCGGCGTGATCAGCCCGAGCGGCAACGAGGTCGGGCCGTTCCTCGCCGTCGAACAGGCGTCCCTGGCGCAGACGATCCCAGATCGCGAGCGGACCCGCGTCTTTGCCTGGTTCAACCTGGTCGGATCGTTCGCCACGGCCGCCGGAGCCCTGGCCGGCGGGACGCTGGCGGCCGCGTTCATCGCCTCGGGCATGCGTCCCGTGGAGGCGTACCGTGACGTGATCCTGGCCTACGCGGTGCTGGGGCTCGTGCTCGCCGCCTTGTTCTCGAGGGTCTCGCCGGCCGTCGAGGTCCCGGACGCTCCCGACGTATCGGTTGCCCGGCGGCTGGGGCTCCATCGTTCCCAGCGGATCGTTGCCAAGCTGTCGGGGTTGTTCGCGCTGGACGCGTTCGGTGGGGCGTTCGTGGTCCAGGCCCTCGTCGCCTGGTGGTTCACCCTGCGCTTCGGGGCGAGTCCGGCCCTCATCGGCGGGATCCTGTTCGTCGCCAACCTGCTTGCCGGCTTCTCAGCCCTGGCGGCGGCCCGGATCGCGGCCCGCATCGGCCTCGTGCGCACGATGGTCTACACGCACCTGCCGTCCAACGTGATGCTGATCATGGTCCCGTTCATGCCGACGCTGGAGAGCGCGGTGCTGCTCCTGCTCGCACGCTTTGCCATCAGCCAGATGGACGTGCCCACCCGGCAGTCCTACACCATGGCCGTGGTCGACCCCGACGAGCGATCCGCGGCGGCGGGGATCACCGGCATCGCCCGCTCGATGGGGGCCGCGGCCGCACCCCTGCTGTCCGCGCCGCTGATGGGTGGTGCGGCGTTCATCGGCCTGCCATTCGTCATCGGGGGGTCGATCAAGATCGTCTACGACGTGCTGCTGTACCGGAGCTTCAAGGCGGTGCCGGCGCCCGAGGAGGTCCCTCGGGGTTGATGGCACACTGCGCGCATGGAGCCGCGTCCCGCCCGCATCCTGGTGATCGATGACGAGCCGCCCATCGTGGAGCTGCTGACCGGCTATCTCGAGCGCGAGGGCTGGGCGGTGGCGAGCGCCGCCGACGGGATCGCGGGTCTCGATGCCGTCCGCAGCATCGATCCGGACGTCGTCATCCTGGACGTCATGCTGCCCGGGCTCGACGGCGTCGAGGTCTGCCGGCAGCTGCGAACCTTCTCCGACGCCTACGTGCTGATGCTGACCGCCCGGGGCGAGGAGATCGACAGGATCATGGGGCTCACGGTCGGGGCGGACGACTACCTCGTGAAGCCGTTCTCGCCGCGCGAGGTCGTCGCCCGGATCAAGGCGCTCCTGCGCCGCCCGCGGGCGGGCCACGTCGTGCCCGCCACCGGGGCCGTGACCGCCACCGGGGTCGTGCCCGCCGGCCTCGAGATCGACGAGGGGCGCCGGCTGGTGCGCGTGGACGGGGCGTCCGTGGAGCTGACGGCGCTCGAGTTCAACCTCCTGGCCATGCTCGCGCGCGAGCCCGGCATCGTCGTCGGTCGCCCGGCGTTTCTGGATGCGCTGTGGGGCGTGGAGTTCGCTGGCGACGACCACCTCGTGGACGTCCACATCGCCAACCTGCGGCGCAAGCTGGGCGACGACCCGGCCCACCCCCGGTTCGTGGAGACGGTCCGCGGTGTTGGCTACCGGTTGTGCGAGGGCGACTGATGCCCAGCTCGCTCCGCGCCCGCCTCCTCCTCGCGTTCCTGGTCGTGGCGGCCGCGTCGGTCGGTACCGTGGCGATCGCCGTGACCCTCGTAGGACCCGGGTACTTCTCGGACGCGATGGGCCACCTGCCGGGCGATCCGATGGGCGAGGTCATGGGCGAGGCCACCCAGGCCGCATTCACGGAGGCGATGCGCCAGGCACTGATCGCCGCGACGATCATCGGCGTGGTGACGGCGGGGATCGTCAGTCTCGCGGTGGCAGCACGCATCGCGCGGCCGATCTCCACCATGGCGCGCGCCGCCCAACGCGTTGCCGGCGGCCACTACGCCGAGCGGGTCGGCGCGGACGAGCCCGGGGAGCTGGGCGAGCTGGCGACGTCGTTCAACGAGATGGCGGGCTCGCTCGAGGCCACGGAGCGCCGCCGGCTCCAGCTCGTGGGTGACGTGGCGCACGAGCTGCGAACCCCCCTGACCACGCTGGACGGCTACCTCGAGGGCCTGGAGGACGGCGTGATCCAGCCGTCGGCCCAGACGTGGAACCTGCTGCGGTCGGAGACCGCGCGGATGACACGGATGGTGAATGACCTATCGGAGCTGTGGCGGGCCGAGGCGAGACAGCTGCCCTTGCAGATCGAGGCCGTGGACGCGGCCGAGGTCGCGCGCGAGGTGGGCGCGCGGTTCGCACCGCAGGCACGGACGCGTGGCCTGGCGCTCGTGCTGCCGACTGCCGGTGCCGAGGCGATGGCGGACCGGGACCGGCTTGCCCAGATCCTCTCCAACTACCTCTCGAACGCGCTGCGCCATGCGCCGGACGGCTCGCGGGTGACCGTCACGGCAGGTCGGGCGGCCGGTCGAACGCGGGTGTCCGTTGCCGACGAGGGGCCCGGACTTGCCCCGGACCAGCTGGAGGCGGTGTTCGAACGGTTCTACCGCGTGGACGCGGCCCGCAGCCGGACGACGGGTGGGGCCGGGATCGGACTGGCGATCGTGCGGGCGCTGGCGGAGGCGATGGACGGCAGCGCGTGGGCGGAGAGCGCCGGCACGGGCCAGGGCGCGACGTTTCACGTGGAGCTCCCGGCGAGCCCCTAGTCGAGCGGCGGGTGGCCCCGACCCGCTAGCGGTCCGCGAAGCGCTCGATCGTGCCCCGGTAGCAGGAGACCCAGACGGTCCGGCTCTGGACGTCGTAGTCGATGCCTACGGGATGGACTCCAACCGTCTTGAGGCGCTGGATGACCGCCATGTCTCGGGTGCGCACCTTGGCCACGGTCTGGCTCTGGTAGTTGACGACATACAGGCTGCGACCGTCCGGCGCCAGGACGATGGTCCGCGGCTGGCTGCCCGTGTTCACCCGGTCCACCACCCGCTTCTGGGCGATGTCGATCTTCACGACGCCGCCGCCCTTGTTGAGCGAGACGTACAGGTACTTGCCGGCCCCGTCGATCACGAGGTGGCGTGGCTCACCCTTCAGCAACGGGATCAGGGTGCGCAACTTGCCTGTCGAGAACGTGTAGATCATCACCCGCTGCCCCGATTCCGCGCTCAGATAGACCTTGGAGGAGTCGGGCGCGAAGGCGATCCCACGCGGGTTGCCGCCCACGACGATCCGCTTGACCTCTCGCCCCTTTCGCAGGTCGACCAGCGACACGTCGCGGTTCGTCCAGTTGCCGGCCAGCAGCCACTTCCCATCCGGGCTCACGGCGACCGCCTTGGGCACGGGACCCACCCGGAACACGCGGGTCTTCTTGAACGTGCTGGTGCTGATCTCGTAGACGAACGATCGATCGATGGCATCGTCGACCCACCCGGTGTCCCAGCCGGGCCGACGGAACCCCGGGCCGTACATCGAGTACTGGGAGACGTACACGTGCTTGCCGTCGGGTGCGACGGCGGCCTCGACCGGGGCGCCGCGCACCGCCAGGGGCCACTTCGGATAGCCGAACCTGGCCAGGACGACCTTGTCCGAGATCGTCTTCACCAGCTGGCCCTTGCGGTTGTACACGGTCATCGAGTGCCGGTACATCATGTTCTGGGCGATGAACAGGCCGGTCTGGGTGGCGACCACCGACTTGGGCGAGATGCTCCCGCGGATGACCTTCAAGCGGACCAGGCGGAGGGAGTCGGAGGCCGGCTGTGGCGTCGGTGTTGGAGTCGGGGTTGCGGTCGGCTCGGGGCTTGACGTTGGGTCCGCCGAGGGGGTCGGGTCTGGCGTCGCGATCGGGTCCGGCGCTGTGGTCGCGGCGGCGTCCGGCGGCGGGCTGGGCTCCGGAGTCGGGGTGGCGGTCGGTTCGGCTTGAGGTTCCAGTGCGGGACCCACCGCGGGGTTCGCGGTCGGCGATGGCTCGGCCGCCTCGGCCCGTCGCGCACCACCGAGGCTGGCAGGAGCGATGCCAGAGACGGCAAGACAGCCGACGATCAGGACGAGGCTTGCGGCGCGGAGCGATCGGCGACGGCTGGCCATGAGACTCCCGGCGGCTGGGCAGCACAGACCGGAGGCCGGCTGCCCAAGGCATGATCGCGTATCCGGCCGACGGTTGCGAACTGGACGCTGGACGCCGCCATCAAGCGCCCGCCCGGCTCGTGCCTTGTCAGGCACGTACCGCCGAGTGGCTCTACCGTCGGGTGCGACCCGGTTTGCGCCGCTCAGCGGCATATTCAACGGGTGGGCGCGCGCGTGCAGCCGACAGATGTGCCGCTGAGCGACTGGAACGTCGGCCCACCCGACCGTTGAACCGCTGACCGGCGGGATTCGCGGGCGCCGCCCGCGGCCCCGCCGCCGCACTGCCCCCGCCCAGCCTCAGAGGGTCAGCTTTGCCACCAGCAGGTCCCCGCGGGTCTCGAAGGCAAAGCCCTCCTCCTCCAGCAGGTCGCGCATCGCCGTATTGATCGGGTTCAGCTCGGCGCACAGGTGCTCGACGCCCTCCCCGCGCGCCACGTCGAGCGCGGCCGCAACGAGATGCGCTCCCACGCCCCGCCGCTGCCAGGCGTCGGCCACGGTCACGGTCAGCATCCGGTCATTGGACGCGTGGATGCGGGTGACGCGCGACATCGCCGCGAACTCGGGTTCGGTCACCCCGTCCTCGGCATCCCCGTCGCCCTGGACCTCGGCGACCAGCGCGAACTGGCGGTCGTAGTCCACGAAGCAGATCCGCGTCAGGCGCTCATGGGCGGTGCGCTCCGCCAGCGGGCGATCCGTGCCGTACCGGGCGACGACCGTCTCGGTCGACAGGCCGGCCTGGAACCGGGCCGCCGTGGGCTCGTCCTCGGGGCGGACGGGTCGGACGAGGAGCCGGGCGCCGTCGTCCGTGGTGACCTCACGCTGGTACTCGTGGGGATACGGACGGATGGCGAGTCGCGGCAGGTCCGCGTCCGCGATGTCCGCGGGATGCAGCACTACTCGCGCATCGAGGGCAATGATCCGCTCCGGAGACGCGAGGAGCGGGTTGATGTCGATCTCCGCGATCCGCGGCTGCTCCGCGACCAGCTCGCTGAACCGGACGAGGAGCGCGGCCAGGACATCCTTGTCGATGGGCTTCCGGCCTCGGACGCCCACGAGGGCACGCGAGATGAGCGTCTCGTCGATGAGATGCCGGGCGAGGTTCATGTTGAGCGGCGGCAGGGCCAGCGCGCGGTCCCTGAAGACCTCGACCAGCGAGCCACCCATCCCGAACAGCAGGACCGGGCCAAACTGGGGATCGGGGCTGCTGCCCACGATGAGCTCGTAGCCGGTCCAGTTGATCATCGGCTGGATGGTCACGCCCTCGAAGTGCTCGGCACCCACCTTCTGGGCCACCGAGTCCCGGATCTTCTCGAACGCCTCCCGCACCTCGTCGGGCGTGCGCAGGTTTAGCACGACACCACCGACGTCGGTCTTGTGGGTGACCGTCCGGGACAGGAGCTTCGCGACCACGGGGTAGCCGATGGCATCGGCCGCCGCGACCGCCTCTTCCGGTGTCTCGGCCAGTTCGGTGTCCGTGATCGGGATGCCGTACGCCGCCAGGACCTTCTTGCTCTCGTACTCCGTGAGCAGGGAGCGGCCCTCGGCGCTGACGTCGGCGATGATCCGATCGACCTCCTCGCGGAACTCGCCGCGCTCGGGTGCGATGGGCAGGCGCGGTGTCTCGTACAGCGACCGCAGGTTCGTGTCGTAGCGCCACAGGTGGTTGAACAGGATGCACGCGGTGTCGGGGTAGGCGAACGTCGGGATGCCCGCCTCGCGCAGGATCGCGGCACCCTCAGCCACGTCCTGGCCGCCCATCCACGATGCAAGGACCGGCTTGCCTTCGATGTGGGCGTGCTTGACGAGGGCTCGCGCCGTGGCGGTGGGATCGGTCATCGCCTGCGGGGTGAGGATCACGAGCAGGCCGTCCGTCTCGGGGTCCGCGGCGGCGATCTCGAGCGCCTTCGCGTACCGGTCCGGCGGGGCGTCGCCGATGATGTCGATGGGATTGTTGTGGCTCCACACGGACGGGAGGACGGCGTTGAGCGCCTCCATCGTCATGTCGCTGATCGCGGACAGCTCGCCGCCTCCGCCGATGAGGGCGTCCGTGGCGATGACGCCGGGCCCGCCGGCGTTGGTCACGATCGACAGGCGCCGGCCCTTCGGGCGCGGCTGCTTGGCGAGGATCTCGCTGACCTCGAACAGCTCGCTGATCGAGTCCACCCGCAGCACTCCGGCACGGCGGAACGCCGCGTCCAGGACGTCGTCGGAGCCGGTGAGCGAGCCCGTGTGCGATGCCGCCGCCTTGGCCGCCTCGGCGGTCCGCCCGGGCTTGATGACGATGATCGGCTTGGTCATCGCAACTTCGCGGGCCGATGACAGGAAGCCTCTCGCGTCGCCGATGGTCTCCATGTAGATGACGATGCTGTCGGTATTGGGGTCATCGCCGAGGTAGTCGATGACGTCGCCCCATCCCACGTCCAGCATCGAGCCCAGCGACACGATGGAGCTGAAGCCGACATCCTCGTGCGCGGCCCAGTCCAGGATCGCCGTCAGGAGTGCCCCCGACTGCGATACGAAGCCCACTCGACCCGGCGCGGCGATCCCGGCCGCGAAGGTCGCGTTCATCCGCCCGATCGGGTTCATCACCCCCAGGCAGTTGGGGCCGACGACGCGGATCCCGTGGCGGCGCGCCGCCTCCAGGACCAGGCGCTCGAGCTCCACGCCTTCGGGCCCGATCTCCTTGAACCCGGCGCTGATGATGATCACGCCCTTGATCCCGGCCTGGCCGCACTCTTCCACCAGGCCCGGGGCGGATTTGGCGGGCGTGACGATGACCGCCAGGTCCACCGGCTCATCGATGGCGCTGAGGGACGGGTATGCCTTCACGCCCAGGATCGCGGGGCGGGTGGGGTTCACCGGGTAGACCGTTCCACCGAACGGGGAGGAGAGCAGGTTCCAGAGGATGGTCCGGCCGACCGAGCCCTCCTTCTCGGTGGCTCCCACCACCGCGATCGAGCGGGGATGGAAGATCGCGTCGAGCGGTCGGCGCTCGCGCGGGGCGTCGGTGGCGGGGTCGGTCGCCGGAGTCGTGGCGGTCATCGGAATCCTCGGGTGGTTCACGGGCATGGCAGGACGCGGGGTGGCATGGGTACGCTTCCTAGGGTCGTCCCGTTCGGCGCTGAGCGCAACGGGCCACGTGGCGTGCCGGACGGCACAATTGCCCGGTCCGGCATGGGCCATTGGCCCGAGGACGTCGTGCCACCCGGGTCGCCCGTCCTGGCGGGGACCCTAGACCGCGTCGGTGGGCGAGGCGGTCGGCGCTTCCGAAGGTGTCGGCTCGGGCGTCGGCGTGGGCGTCGGGTCGGGCGTGGGTGTCGGGTTCGGCGTGGGTGTCGGGTTCGGCGTCGGTGTGGGCGTCGGGTCGGGCGTCGGCGTCGGGTTCGGCGTCGGGTTCGGCGTGGGTGTCGGCGTGGGTGTCGGGTTCGGCGAGCCTCCCGTCCATGCCCCGGTTCCGCCCTGCCTCCACAGCCACTCGCGGGGCGCCAGGCCCGATGCGTGGATCCGTCCGGCGATCAGGCGGCCCACGTAGCGGAAGTGCCACGGCTCGTACTTGTAGCAGGTCTGCCCGGGGCTCTTGCCCTTCGGGTAGCTCATGATCCAGCCGTAGCGCCAGCTGTTGCGGGCGAGCCAGGCGCCTGCCCTGGTCCGGCCCCAATCGGCGTACGCCCAGGGAGCGGAGCCGCCCGGTGTCTTGAGGTCCAAGACCGTTCCCAGCTGGTGCTCGGAGTGGCCGGGTCGCGCCGAGGACAGGAGCGCGCTCCGGTAGCTCGAACGGTGGACCCAGCTCCAGAACGTGGAAACCTGCGTGCCGTAGCTCCTGTAGCTGCTCTGGACGGCGAACCGCGCCCCAGCCTTTTTCGACGCCCGGTACATGGCCGTGAGGTCCGCGATCGCGATCCGCCTGATGCGGCCGAACCCCGGAGCCCCGGACCGCGCGGTGCTCACGAGGTCGGGCGGCGTGTACGAGCGCGACAGTCGGAGTCGCGTATCCAGGACGCTGCGGTACCAGTCGGACGGCGCTCGATAGCGGGTCAGCGTGTCGCCCACGGAGCACGACGCTGCCGAGCGCGCCTGGGCGGGCGGCGGAGCGCCACCACCCGCTGCGGTCGCCAGCACACACGCGAGCGCCACGACGAGCAGACGACGATCCGAGTGGGACGAGGCCATGCCCAGACGGTAGCGGGCATTCGCGGTGACTGCCAATAGGCCGATCTGCCCAGAAGGCTAGCGCTCCGCCGTCGGCCGTGGGCGCGGTGGCCCCGCGGCGATCCGGGCCCGAAGCGCGTCCGTTGAGGCGACGGCCCAGTCTGCCTCGATCCACCACGTGGCCCCGGCGATCTCGTGGGCACCTGCGATCCTCGCCGCCTCTGCGGGATCCCCGGCCGGGGTGGTGCCGTCAACGATGATCTCGAATGGATGGTCGAGGCCTGCGGTGGCGCGTGCCTTTTGGACCCAGTCCACGATCTCGGGCAGGAGCGCTGGGCCGGTCGCGGGCCTACCGTCGGGGCCCGTGGCCTGGACCACCAGGCCGTCCCAGCGGATCGCACGCCGCATCGAGCGCTCGTGCGGCCAGGCGCCCACGACCCACACCGGCACGCGGGGACGCTGGACCGGGGTCGGCAGGAACGTCATCGGCCCGAAGCGGTAGTGCTCCCCCTCGAACCCGAACGGCTCGCCGGTGGCCAGACCGTCCATGATCGCCAGCGTCTCGTCCAGGAGCCGGGCCCGCGTCCTGGCCTCCAAGGGCTCGCCCACGTTCCCGAAGCCCCCGTCGTCGAGCGTGCCGAGGCCGACAGGCAGCACGAGGCGCCCGTTCGACAGGTGGTCCAGGGTCGCCACCTCACGCGCCATCTTCCACGGCCGGCGGCGCGCGGGCGCGAACACCAGGGCGCCGAGGCGGACGCGCTCCGTCCGCATGGCCATCGCGGCGAGGAGGACCCACGGATCCCATAGATGCGTGGAGCCGATGGCGATGGCGTCGTAGGTGAAGACGCCGTCCCAACCGGCCGCCTCGGCACCGGCGGCGAGCTCTGCGGCGGTCCGGGGGTCGCCGGACGTGATGACCACTCCGTACTGCATGAGGCCATGATCGTGGGTGAGGCCGGGCATCGCCACCTGCGGCGCCCGGACTCGCGACCTGCCTCGGTCGAGCACGATATCGCCCCGCCCGGTACCTTCGAGCCGGATGCCATGGTGATGACCGACCGACCCTCCGATCCCGCGCCGGCGAACCGCGGTGGCGTGGTCGCCGGCGGTCTCGTGCTGGGTCTCCTGGCTCTGCTGGCAGTGGGCCTCGTGGCGCTGGTGCTGCTGGCGCGCGATGGAGCGTTGTCCGGCACCGCCGCGGAGGCGACTCCCGATCCGTCCGACTTCGCCTACGCGGAGACCGGCCCGGCGCCCGCCCTGGAGCTCACGGACCAGGACGGCCAGCCGTTCGCGCTCTCGTCCCTGCAGGGACGGCCGGCGCTCGTCTTCTTCGGCTACACCCACTGCCCCGATGTCTGCCCGGCCACGGTCGGTGTCGTCAGCGAGGCGCTGGCCGATGTGGAAGCCGGTCCGCGTGCCGTGTTCGTGTCGATCGACCCGGAACGGGACGACGTGGCGGCGATGAAGTCGTATCTGCGCTACCTGCCGGCCGCCTTCACGGGGCTCTCGGGTGCTCCCGCCGATGTGCGCGCCAACGCAGACCGGTGGGGCGTCAAGTACGCCCGGATCGACCAGGACTCCGCCGGGGGATACGCGATGGCGCATACCGCGGACATCTTCCTTGTGGATGCCCAGGGGCAGCTCAGGGCGCGCTTCCCATTCGGGACCGATGCGGCGGCGATTGTCGCGTCACTCGAAGCGCTCCTTGCGAAGGGGCCGGCGCCGTCCGGCGGGGTGCCCGTGGCCGTGACATCGCCGGTTCCCGTCACGCCGGCCCCGGTCTCGCCCGGACCGGTTTCGTCGGCCGACCCGATCGCCCGATCGCTGGTGACCGAGGTGGTCTCGACGAGCATCTGGTCGGGTGGCCAGAGTCCCGTCATCCTGCAGGTTGCCGACGATACCGGGGTGAGGCTCGACGGCACGACGCCGCTCATCGTCCAGGTCACCGCGTCCGACGGCAGCCCCCAGGGCGCCCCGGTCACGGCCGTCGCCGTGCGGCCCGAGGGTGCGAGCGAGACCTCCTTCGTGGCGACCCTGGACTTCCCGGCGGCCGGTGCCTGGGGCCTCCAGCTGGTCGCGGGCGACGCACGTGGCACGGCCACGATCCAGGCCCTCGATCCCGGCAGCACGGCTTCGCTGGGCGCTCCGGCCCCTGACATCGCCACGCCCACGCTCGATGACGTGGGTGGGGTCGTTCGGGCCGTGACCACGCAGCCCAACCCGGACCTGCGGATGTCGAAGACCTCGACGGCCGAGGCCCGTGCGGCCGGCAAGCCCTATGTGCTCGTGGTGGACTCGGAGCGCTTCAAGGTCTCACCGGCCTGCGGCCGGGCGCTGACCATGATCCGGTTCCTGCTGGACCGCTGGCAGGAGGCGGCGTTCATCCACCTGGAGCCGTTCGAGTACCAGGTGATCACGGAGGAGCCGGTGCTGTCGGGGGCCCTCGAGGATCCGCCCCTGAACCGGTACTCACGGGCCTGGGGGCTGGGCGAGGGCATCTGGCCGGGCACCGAGATGCCCTGGATCTTCGTCGTGGACGGGGAGGGAATCGTGCGGGCCAAGTACACGGGGATCGCGGGCAGCGCGGACATCGACGTGATCCTGAGCCTGATCAGCGGCAACGGGGTGATCGCGGGCTGACGCGCCCCGAGGCCGACAACTGCACGGAACGAGGATCCGCGGCCGCCGCCCGCCCGCTCGGGCGACGGCCGCCGCGTGAGCATTCTGGCCATGAGCTTCCGCCCGTCCCCTGAGCTTCTGCCGTCCCTCCTCGGGCGACCGCCCGTCCCTTGAGCCGCCGGGCGGTTCAACCGTCGGGTCCTGCACCATTTGCGCCGCCTGGTGGCACGCTTGTCGGTTGGGCGGGGCCCGCTGAGCGACAAAGGTGCCGCCCAGCGGCTGAATCGCTGGCTGACCCAACCGTTGAACCGGTGGGCGGCGCAGACGGGGGCCGAGAACTGCACGGAACGAGGATCCGCGGCCGCCGCCCGCTCGGGCGACGGCCGCGGCGTGCCTGCGACGTCCTACTGGCCGGAGCTCATGCCCGGGATCTGCTCCCGGTTCCCGTAGGCGCTGTACGTGTAGTGGCCGAGGTCCAGCATCACGGCGATCGCCAGCCACAGCCAGTCCCAGCCGGTGATCCCGACGCCCGGGGTCCACAGGATCACGTACATCAGGGTCGTGAACGGCAGGAAGATCAGGCCCAGTAGCGGCAGGACGAACGTGTCGAAGGCCGCATTGACCACGGCGGGCCGGGCGATCCAGTAGACGGCAAAGGCGATGCGCGGGAACAGGCCCGCGAGCAACGCGAACAGGCACATGGAACGGGTTCCTCCTCGATCGGCGGCCGGAGCGATGGCATCGGTACGATACGCCGCGCGTGCGGTATCTGGCCGGGTCTCGGCGCCTGCCCCAAGGCCCCGCGGCATCGTTCGCGATGCCCGGCAGATGCGCTAGGGTGACGCCATGATCCCCCGACGACCCGGCCGGCCCCTCGGAGTCGGCGTCCAACTCCCCGAGGTCGAGCGGGACGTCCGCTGGCCGGAGCTCCGCGCCATCTCCCGCACGGCGGAACAGGCCGGGTTCGACTCCATCTGGCTGGGCGACCACCTGCTCTACCGTTTCGCATCGGGCGAGACACGTGGTCCGTGGGAGGCCTGGACGACCCTCGCCGGCCTTGCCGAGGCCACGGACAGGGTGACGCTTGGCCCACTCGTGGCGGCCACGGCGTTCCATCACCCGTTCATGCTGGCCAAGCAGGCAGCGACCGTGGACGAGATCTCCGGCGGTCGCCTGGTGCTGGGCCTGGGCGCGGGCTGGAACGACACGGAGTTCGCCGCGATCGACGCGCCGTTCGATCACCGCGTCAGCCGGTTCGAGGAGGCGTTCACCGTCGTCCGCACCCTGCTGGCGAGCGGGTACATCGACTTCCAAGGCGAGTACGTCACCGCCCACGAGGCCGAGTTGCTGCCACGTCCGGCGCGCCCGGGGGGTCCGCCGATCCTGGTCGGCTCCAGCGGTCCGCGGATGCTGGCCTCAACGCTCCCGTACGCGGCAGCCTGGAACGCCTGGTACGCGGACACACGCAACACCCCGGACGGCGTGGCGCCATTGCGGGAGGCCGTGGACGCGGCGGCGACGACCGCGGGCCGGGACCCTGCCGCCATCGAACGCACCGTTGCCGTCCTCGTCCGCATGCCGGGCGGGACGGGCCGGGTCATGGGCGACGAGGACCCGCGGATGTCCGTGGCGCCGCTCGAGGGTTCACCGGAGGTCATCGCAGAGGAGCTGCGCGCTTACGCTCGCGAAGGCATCGGCCACGTGCAACTGGTGGTTGACCCGATCACGGAAGCGTCGGTCGCCGCCCTGGCCCCCGTCCTGGAGCTGCTGGACCGCGGCTGACGTGGAAGCGCTCAGCACCCCGAGCGCCGCGCCGGACCTGTCCCGGACCTTGCACAAGGGTCTCCCCACGGCCCGGCCCGCGTGCTAGCATCCCGCCCCGATCCCCGCCACCACCGGTCTCGAGACCGAACCCGCGGAGCCGTCCGATGAGGCCAGCCAGGTCCTGCGCCCCCATGCACGACATCGGCACCCGTCCATGAGCGACCGAGCGCGCGCCGAACGAGGCCAGGAGGTCTCGGCCCTCGACAAGCGGATCATCGAGCACCTCCAGGAGGACGGCCGGCGCCCGTTCACCCAGATCGCGCTCGAGCTCGGCGTGTCCGAGGCATCGGTCCGGACCCGGACCAACAAGCTGATCGACAAGGGCATCCTGCAGGTCGTGGGGGTCACGGATCCGCTCAAGCTGGGCTTCCAGCAGATGGCCATGATCGGGCTCAAGGTGGAGGCCTCCCGCCTGATCGAGGTGGCCGAGGAGATCGCCGCGTTCCCCGAGACGGACTACGTCGTGGTGACCGCAGGCGCCTACGACATCCTGGTGGAATGCGTGGCGGAGGACAACGAGGCGCTGCTGCAGTTCCTGAGCGGGCGACTGCGCAAGATCCAGGGCGTTCGCGAGACGGAGACCTTCGTCTACCTGCGGCTGATCAAGCAGAGCTACCAGTGGGGGACCCGCTGAGGGGTTCGCGACGGCCACCGGTGTAGCATCGCCCGCGTGACCCAAGATCGACCCCGGCCCGACGATCGACCCCGGCCCGGCCCCTCCACCCGCGCGATCCGTGCCGCGTCGCGCGTGCCGGACCTCCGCCAGGTGCCCACGTCGGTGCCCATCTACCAGACGGCGACGTTCGCCTCCGCGGACGCCGAGGAGCTGGCGGCCGTCCTCTCGGGCGACCAGCCGGGCTACGCCTACAGCCGCATCGACAACCCGACCGTCACCGCCCTCGGCGATGCCGTCGCGAATCTCCACGAGGCGGAGGCGGGCATCGCCCTGGCGACCGGCATGGCCGCCATCCACGCCGCGATCCTCTCGCTGCTCCGGGCCGGCGACCGGCTCCTCGTTGGCACCGTCGGCTATGGCACCACCCGCAGCCAGGCGCTCGCTGCGTTCGGCCGGCTGGGGGTCGAGATCGCGTACGTGGACACCACGGACCCGGAGGCCGTCGAAGCCGCCCTCGCCGCCACACCCACGCGAATCCTGCACGTCGAGACGATTGCCAACCCAACCTGCGTTGTCGCCGACCTCCCCGCCCTCGCCGAGGCCGCCCACCGCAACGGCGCGCTGCTCACCGTCGACAACACGTTTGCCTCACCGCTCGTGTGCCGGCCCCTGGAGCACGGCGCGGACCTGGTGATGGAGTCCGCGACCAAGTACCTCTCCGGGCACAGCGACGTCATGGCCGGCGCCGTGGTCGGGTCGCGGGAGCGGATCGCCGCCGTGCGCAGCACCCAGATCGACACCGGCGCCACGCTCGGACCCTTCGCCGCGTTCCTCGTCCTGCGCGGGATCGCCACGGTCGCCGTCCGCATGGAGCGCCAGGCGGCCACGGCCATGGCACTCGCGACGTTCCTCGAGCGTCAGGCGGGCGTGCGTCGCGTTACCTACCCAGGGCTCCCCAGCCACCCGCAGGCCGCCGTTGCCTCCCGGATCCTCGACTCCGGCGGGGCGATGCTGTCCGTGGACCTCGAGGGCGGCCGCGAGGCGGGCCGTGTCTTCTTCGATGCCCTGACCATTCCGGAGCGGACCGCGAGCCTGGGCAGCGTCCACACGATGGTCGTCCATCCGCCGACGAGCTCGCACCGGTCCCTGGACACCGCGGCCCTCGCAGCCGCCGGGATCACGGAGGGCCTGCTTCGGATCAGCGTAGGCCTCGAGGACGAGGCGGACCTGCTGGCCGACTTCGACCGCGCGCTGCGGGCCGCCCGGGGGGCCTGAGCCATCGCGAGCATCGCCGCCGGCCGTCCCGCCGCGCGCCCCATGCCCGGCCCGCTTGCCCGTGTCGGCAACGCCATCTGGGGCCTGCTGACCTCGGTCGACTTCGCCGTCCTGCAGATCATCGTGCTCTCGCTGTTCGCGCTCGTGGGCATGACCCTGCGCCAGCTTCCGGGGTTCGCCTTCCGCTCGCCGACGGACTACGCGAACGAGATGCAGGCGCTCCACGACCTCTACGACCCGACGCTCGGCGCGGGCGTGGTGGGCGCCCTCGAGCGGCTGCAGCTGTTCCAGGTCTTCAGCTCGATGTGGTTCAGTGTCGGGCTCGCCGTCCTGATCATCTCGATCGTCGCCTGCACCATCGACCGAACCCCTCGCCTGTGGCGTACGTCCGCAGACATCAGGGTGGTCCAGCCGGACCCCTTCTACGACCCGAAGCTCCCGGACCGGGCCCTGATGTCGGGCGTGGACGCCGATGCCGTGGCGGCCGTGCTGCGCCGTCACCGGTTCGCGGTCCGCCGCGAGCTGGCCGGCGGCGCCACCTACCTCTACGGGGACCGCAACCGCTGGACCAAGCTGGCGACGCTGATCTCGCACGCGGGCCTCGTCCTGTTCCTGGTTGCGGCGGCGATCACCTCGCGCCTCGGGTTCGAGCAGGGTCTCGTGGTGGCGGAGGGCGAGTCGCTCACCGTGCAGCCGATCGGGACGCCGGGCCTGCTGCTGGTCCGGAACCTGGGCTTCGAGGCGCCCGGGTTCGACACCGGCACGCCCACGGACTTCACCACGCGTCTCGCCGTGTTCAAGGATGGACGGCAGGTCGCGGAGAAGACCATCCGCGTGAACGACCCGCTCGAGGTCGACGGCTACACCTTCCACCAGAACGGGTTCGGTCCCGCGCCGGACGTGGTCATCCGCGACGCCGACGGCAGGCCGCTGTGGACCGGGCCGATCCCCATGACGGACCAGGCCGCCGGCTTCCCGTTTGCGGAGTTCAACGTCCCGGGCAGGGACGTGGCGCTCCAGCTGCTCCTCCAGCGGGCGTCGGACGGCGCGGGCGTGCTGCTGATCCTCCCGTTCCACGCCGTGGGCACGAACACGGACGGGTCGCCGGTGATCGAGGGCCTGGAGCCGATCGCGCTCACGAGCGGTGAGTCCGACACGGCCGCGGGGACCGACTTCTCCGTCGAGCTGCGTGGCTTCGGCGAGTACACGCTCCTGATCGCGAAGCGGGACCCGGGGCAGGGACTCGTGTGGACGGCCTTCGGCCTGCTGATCGTCGGCCTGCTGATCACCTTCTGGATGCCGCGCCGTCGGGTGTGGGGTCGCCTGGGCGCCGACGGGCGGCTGGCGCTGGTGGTGCGCGCGGACCGCTACGTGGACGTCGGACGCGAGTTCGGGCGGCTGCTGGACGACATGGTCGCGTCGAGGCATGGCGGGAGCCCGGGTTCTGCCGAGGATCCGGGTCCCGTTGAGCGTGCCGGTCCCGACGGGAGTGCTCGTCCCGCCTGATGCCGCCGCGGGCGGATCGAGGCTTGCGACTCGGTGTCGCCGCTGATGCGGAAGGGTGCAGAATCGCCTCGCCTATCGACACCGTCCGCCCCATCCGATAGGTTCGGCTTTTCCTGGTCCCGTGGAGCTTGCGACCCGACCGGGTCGCATCGTCGGCAGGAGTCACATGAGCGCCCGAACCGCTGCCATCGCCACCATCGCCAACCACAGGGTTGCCGGCACGCAGAAGTACCTCGAGCACGCCGGCGAGGACATCTACGGCCAGTACGTGTTCCATGAGACCGCCCAGCGGGAATACCTGGCCAAGCCGATCTTCCGTCGCCTGCGGCGGACGATCGATGGTTTGGAGCCGTTCGACCAGGTCATCGCGGACGCGGTCGCCCACGGCGTCAAGGAGTGGGCGATGGCGCACGGCGCCACCCACTACACCCACTGGTTCGTGCCCATGACGGGGTCCACGGCCGAGAAGCACGACTCCTTCCTCACCCCCACGGGCGACGGGAGCACGATCGCGGAGTTCTCGGGCAGGAACCTGACCCAGGGCGAGCCCGATGCCTCGTCGTTCCCGTCGGGCGGCATCCGCGCCACGTTCGAGGCCCGCGGCTACACCGCGTGGGACGTGACCTCGCCGATCTTCCTCCAGGTGGAGCCCAACGGCGTCACGCTCACCATCCCCACGGCGTACGTCTCGTTCACGGGCGAGGCCCTGGACCACAAGATCCCGCTCCTGCGCTCCCAGGAGGCGCTGGGTATCCAGGCGCTGCGGGTCCTGCACTGGTTCGGCAACACCACGTCCAGCCGGGTGTACACCAACATCGGCCCCGAGCAGGAGTACTTCCTCGTCGACCGGCGGCTCGCGGAGCAGCGCCCCGATCTCATCATGACCGGCCGGACCCTGTTCGGCGCCCCGCCGCCCAAGGGCCAGGAGCTGGAGGACCAGTACTTCGGCCCCATCCGCGAGCGGATCCTCGCGTTCATGATGGACCTGGACCGCGAGCTGTGGCGCCTCGGCATCCCGTCCAAGACACGCCACAACGAGGTGGCCCCGGGCCAGTTCGAGATGGCGCCCGTCTATGAGCCAACGTCCGTCGGCTCGGACCACAACATGATCGTGATGTCGACGATGCGACGCCTCGCGCCGCAGCACAGCCTCATGTTCCTGATCCACGAGAAGCCGTTCGTCGGCATCAACGGCTCTGGCAAGCACAACAACTGGTCGATGGCCACCGACGACGGGGAGAACCTCCTCGATCCGGGGAACGATCCGCATGCCAACGCGCAGTTCCTGGCGTTCCTCCTCGCGGTCATCCGGGGCGTCAACGTCCACGCCGACATCCTCCGCGCCAGCATCGCGGACGCCGGCCAGGACCACCGCCTGGGTGCCAACGAGGCGCCGCCGGCGATCATGTCGATCTTCCTCGGCGCC
This sequence comes from uncultured Chloroflexia bacterium, assembly GCA_963713975.1. Taxonomy (GTDB): domain Bacteria; phylum Chloroflexota; class Limnocylindria; order Limnocylindrales; family CSP1-4; genus CAIXZV01. The sequence goes on along the minus strand of OY970218.1, from coordinate 836,366 downwards.
CAACTGGAGGACGTCATCGCCCAGCTGGAGCAGGGCGCTGCGTCCAATTCCAAGAGGAGCGGGTCGGTCAAGCTGGGCGTGACGTCGCTTCCCGAGCTGCCCATGGACGTGACGGACCGCAACCGGACCTCGCCGTTCGCATTCACGGGCAACAAGTTCGAGTTCCGCGCGGTCGGCTCGTCCGCCCCGATCTACTGGCCACAGACCGTGCTCAACACGGCCGTCGCGGACTCGCTCAAGCAGCTCGCGGACGACCTCGATGGCCTGGCCGCCGGGGAATTCGACGGACTCACCACGATCCTGTCCGGGATCGCCCGGGCGAACAAGCAGGTCTTGTTCGAGGGCAACGGCTACTCCGAGGCGTGGCACGTGGAGGCAGCGAGGCGCGGCCTTCCGAACAACCGGACCACGGTCGACGCCCTCCCAAGCCTCACCGAGGCCAAGTCGAAGAAGCTGTTCAGCGACTTCGGCGTGCTGTCCGAGCGCGAGCTCGTCTCCCGGGCGGACATCTACTGGGAGCGGTACGTCAAGGTCCAGAACATCGAGGCCAGCACGGCACTGGACATCGCCAAGACGATGATCCTGCCGGCGGCCGTCACCTACCTCGGGAGGCTCACCGCCGCGGGTGCCTCTGCCGGCATCAAGCACCTCACCGAGACGGTCGCGGGGCACACCGATACCCTGATCGAGCGGATCCACGGCCTGGAGCGGGCCCAGCACGAGGCGCACGAGGCCCCGTCGGTGCCGGAGGAGGCGCGCGTGTTCGTGGACACGGTCATCCCCGCGCAGGACGCGCTGCGGGAGATCGCAGACACGCTCGAGACGATCGTCGCCGACGACCTCTGGCCGCTGCCCAAGTATCGCGAGCTGCTCTTCCAGTACTGAGACACCGGGGGGATCGGGCAAGGCGCGGCGTCGGGGGGCGCCGCGCCGCTGCCCGCGATCCGTTCGCCAGGCCCCGGCTCGCGCTCCCAGCTTCGGGCCGCCCCGTCTCGCCGCCGTGGCCTCCCGGCCCCCGGCATCACCCGTGGTGCTATTGCGCGCCTGAATCGCCGACCAGCGCGTCACGGAGCCTCCGATTGGCCACGTGCCGCTGCATCGATCAACCGCGGTGATCCCGCCGCGCCTATCCCCATCGGCCATGGCTGTGCCGCCGCATCTGGCCCAGAGATAGCACCCACGGTGATGGCGGCAAGTCCCAGATGAGTCGGCATGCCGACACTGTCCGCGTGGCCAGGCAGACGACCTCCAGGCGTGCGACCCGTCCGGTCATGGCGGGGCGCGCTCGAGCATCCGACGTCGCGACCCGTCTCGGAATCGGCCTCAGGGACGCCCGCATCGGGGCCGGCCTCCTCCAGCGCGAGATCGCCGCACGTGCCGGCGTGTCACAGCCGGAGATCGCGAGGCTCGAGGGCGGCCACGGGTCGAACGCCGGCATCGACACCTGGGCCGCGTGTGGCGCCGCGGCCGGCTTGCACCTTGCCGCCTACTTCGAGGGCGTGCCGGGCGCGCAGCTCCCGCGCGACATCGAGCACATGCGCCGTCAGAACCTCGTGATCTCGACGGCGGCGGCCGGCGGCTGGGGTGCGGAACCCGAGGCTGCGCTGCCGGGCGACGGTCCACGCCCCCGATCCATCGATGTTCTGCTCACCCGACCGGCGAGGCGGGAGGCTGCCGTCGTGGAGGTGTGGGATCTCGTGCTCGACGGCGGGCTTGTCATGCGCAGCCTCGAGGCCAAGGTGCATGCGACGCGCGATCGGCTCGGCCCGGGCTGGTCCGTCGCGGGATTGCTCGTCGTGCGCGGCACGCACCGCAACCGGGAGCTGATCGGCGGGCTCGGGGCGCTGTTCGCGGCCCGCTATCCAGCATCATCCCACGCCTGGCTGGCCGCCCTCCGCGACGCCGGCGCGCCGATCCCTGACGCTGCGGGTCTTGTCTGGCCCGATGTTCATGGCGAGCGCCTTGTCGCGTCGCGCCTCCGAGCAGGTGTTGGCTGAACGCTGCGCGTCATACGAAGGCCCCACGTTCGAAGGTCCGGCGGACATGCGATATCATTCCCCGGCCCCTCAGCGGGCACTTTCGGTCGGGGCGTGGCGCAGCTTGGTAGCGCGCATCGTTCGGGACGATGAGGTCGGAGGTTCAAATCCTCTCGCCCCGACCATTCGTACTGACTGCCAGACCCGCGTTTGGCGCAGGGGCCCCGGGCCGAACGTTCCCGACCAGCCGTGAGCATCGGCACCCGACGTCGAGTGGATCGTGACCGACCTGGCCCACCGGGAACTCGACCTTCTGCCCAGCAGGAAGGCCGTGCGTGCGATGAGCGGGAGGCTGATGTGTCGGAGCCCATGGTGCTGTGCCGTGCTGCAACGCCGCCAAGCAGCCCGCGGGGATCGACCGCATGTCTCCCGATGGTCCCGCGGAGAAAAAATGAGGTCGGCCGCACAGCCGACATAAGGTTCTCGACGATGGCGACGCGGCTCGTCGTTCGTAGCCTCCTGGATATCGCGATCATGCGATCGACGACCAGGAGGCGACGATGCACCCCTTCGGCATATACCTCGCGATCAGGGACCGAGAGCGCCACCACGGCTGGGCCGACGAAGGCCGTCCCGGCATGACCTTCGCCCGCGTCGATGCCCCGCCGCTCCCCGAACCCGAACCTGCGTCCGCGTCACGCGTCGGCCGCGCCGTCGCGACGATCCGGCGACTCGTCGTTCGACCGGCCGGCGCCTGACACCCCAGCGCCCTTGCCAGTGGGCACGGACGGAGCGCATCATCCAGACCGTGGTCCGTCGCGTCTCGAGCCCGATCTTCATTGGCCGCGTCGCCGAGCGCGCGGCGCTCGCCGAGGCGCTGGACCGTGCCGCGGCCGGGCGACCGCAGGTCGTCCTGATCGCCGGCGAAGCCGGCGTCGGCAAGTCCCGGCTCCTGGCGGAGGTGTCGACCCTCGCCGCTGCAAGCGGATCGACATCCGTATCCGGGCATTGCATCGACCTGGCGGTCGGGACATTCCCGTACGCCCCCTTCGTCGACGTCGTCCGAGATCTGCAGCGCGTCGGTCTAACCTCATCGCTGCCGCCGCCGACACTGGCCGAACTCGGTCGACTGGTCCCGGGGCTTGCCGTCGACGCCGGGTCGGGGTCGATCCCGCACCTGGGCGACCAGGGACGACTCTTCGCCGCCGTGCGGGATGCGATCGCAGCCGCGGCCATCACCGAGCCGCTCGTCGTCGTCATCGAGGACCTGCATTGGGCCGACCCATCCACGTTCGACCTCGTGACCTACCTGGCTCGGTCGATGGGGGACGAACGGTACGTGCTCGTCCTGACCGCACGGCTCGACGAGGCTGCGCGAGGTCATCGGCTGCGTGCGGCGGTCTCCGAGCTCGACCGTCTCCCGGGATTCGAGCGGATCGACCTCAAACGGTTCGATGCCCACGAAGTCTCCCAGCAGCTGACCGGGATCTTGGGGACCGCGCCCGACCGCGACGTCGCCCGCGACGTCTTCGAGCGCTCCGACGGCAACCCCTTCTTCGCCGAGGAACTCATCGCCAGCGGCGCCGCAGGCGGCAAGTCGCTCCCGGCCTCACTCCGCGAGCTTCTGATCGCCAGGCTCGCCACCCAGGACGAACCCACGCGACGCGTCCTGGGGATCGCCGCGGTCGCCGGTCGGGCGGTCGACCATGAGCTGCTCGAACGGGTCGCGGGAGAGCCGGCTTCGGTGCTCATCGCGGCGCTCAAGGACGCCATCAATGCGCGCATCCTGGTCAATGTCGCGGAACCGGTTCCCGGGTACGCCTTCCGCCACGCCCTGGTCCGCGAGGCGGCATACGACGAACTCCTCGCGGTGGAGCGCACCGCCGTCCACCTGGCGATCGCCGACACGCTCGAGAGCGACGCCACCGCGTCGGGGGCAGCCGACACTCGCCGAGCCGGTGAGATCGCCCACCACGCGATGGCGGCCGGCGATCTGACCCGGGCACTCGTTGCCTCCCGCGACGCGGTCGCAGCCGCCGAGGCTGCCTCAGCCCATGCCGATGCGGAGGTCCACCTCGACCGGATGCTGGAGCTATGGCCCCGAATCGAGAATCCCGCGAGGCTCGCCGGGCTCGATCTGGCCGCGGTGCAGGCAAGAGCCGCCCGCGCGGCGGCGGCCGCCGGCCACCAGATCCGTGCCGTTACGTTGGCGCGCGAGGCCCTGACGACGTACGAGCCGAACGACGTCGCGCGCCGGGTCGCGACCCAGCTCGAGCTGTTCGACTACGCGTGGGAGGCAGCGGACGTCGAAACCGCCGAGTGGGCGGTAGGTCAGGCCCTCCCGGTCTTGCGCGACGAGCGGTCAGAGCGAAGTGCCCGAGCGTTCGCCGCCGAGGCATTGCTGCACTGGCACTACGGTCGGTATTCGACCGCACTCCAGGCGGGTGCCGTGGCGATCGACGTGGCCCGCGCTGTCGATGCGCCCCGTGAACTCGTCCGGGCGCTGACGGTCCTCGGTCAGGTCTATACCCACCTCGGCGAGACCAGCCGTGCCGAAGCGGTGCTCGCGGAGGCCGGACGACTCCTCGACGTCGTGCTGGACCCCGACATCCGGGCTCGGTCGCATCACTGGCGAGGGTCGACCGGCTTCATCCAAGGCGACTTCGAGGGGAGCCTTGCCCACGACCGTCACGGCTTCGAGATCGCGCGACGCGACGGCGCCGACGGTCGGTACGGCGCGCACCTGCTCCACGGCGTCCTCGAGAACCTCGTCGAGCTCGGCCGATGGCCGGAGGCGTTTGCGACCGCGGACCAGATCATGACCCTCGTGGCCTTCTCGTTCGAGATGGTTTATATCCATATGTCGCTCGCCCGGTTGAACACGTACTTGGGCCGGACCCAGGACGCCGAGCGGGAGATCGAGCAGGGTGCTCGGATACCGACCGTCGGACCGCACCGGGTCTGGCAGCTCGAGGACCAGATCTTCGTGGCGTACGCGACCGGGCGGCACGCCGATGGCCGCCGGTTGATGGATGCCTCGATCGAGGCCGTGCCTGAGCCCGAGCACGACGCGACCCTGTGGTGGTCGCTCGTCAAGGCGACCGAGGGCGAAGCGAATCACGCCGGCGCCGCCCGCCGTCGACGCCGGCGCACCGAAGCTGACGAAGCGGTGATCGCCGGTCGGCGGTTCATCGACCTGTTCCGCCGAAGTGCCCGGCGGGCGATCGACGCCGACGGTGGCGGCCCGCTGGTCCGAGCGGAGGTCCTGCGCATGGACGCCGAAGCGGAGCGCCTCGAGGGTCGCGCGGACCCCGCTCGCTGGGCGGTCGCCGTCCAGGCGAGAAGCGTGCTGCAGCAGCCGTGGGAGTCGGCATCCGTCCGATACCGCCATGCCGAGGCGATCCTCGCGAGCGGCGGGTCGGCGGCGGACGCAGCCATACCCCTGCGCGAGGCGCACGCGGTGGCCACCGACCTCGGTGCGGTGCCGCTGCAGCGCGCGACAGAGGCCCTGGCATCTCGAGCGAGGATCCGACTGGACATGGCGGCCGACGCCGCGACCGCCGAAGCGTCAGGCGAGACGCCCTTGACGACGCGCGAGCGGGAGGTCCTCGCGCTCGTCGCAGCGGGACACACGAACCGCGAGATCGGCGCTCGGCTCTTCATCTCGGAGAAGACCGCGTCCGTTCACGTGACGCACGCGATGGACAAGCTCGGAGCGCTGAGTCGCTACGACGCGGCCGCCGCGGCCACCCGCCTCGGGCTGCTGCCGCCGGCCGATGGATAGGCCCGTGGCCGTTGTGAGTCGCGCATAACCAGTGGTCGCTCGGAAACGGTCGGTCGAGTCGTATTGACCGCGGGCAATCGGTCGTGCGACTCAGGCGGGCTGCCGACCGCGGATCCACCTGGGTCGGCGACGTTCGGTAGCTCCGGCCGCTGTCCCACGTCGCCAACTCGCCCAGCGGCGCCGCCGGCGGCGTCTCACCGCCTCGACCGCCGGCGGATCCGGCGCAAACCTGAAGGTGAAGACGACGAACGGCAGATTCGGTGGCAGCGAGGACGCCGTGCATCGGCCCAGTCGAAGGGCTCCGGCGGCTCGGCGAGGCGCAACGTGATCGGAAGGTCGGTGGTGGCGGGGCTACCCCTCTCGCCCCGACCAGATCGACCTTCTTTCACGCGGACGGCGCCGGCCCCGAAGGCCGCGTCCCAGCCTCGCGCCTTGGCGTGAGCGGTCAGCGTGAACGTGAAGTCGGTCACCCCCAGGACATCGATCCGCTCGAACACGGCCTCCGCGATCCTGCCAGCATCACCCGGTACGCCGGGTGCTCCTTGTGGTCGCTGGCGGCGGCGCGGTCCTGTGGTTCACCGACTGCGGCTCGCCCGTCGACGCAACCCCGGCGCCGTAGCTAGCCGCTGCCCGGCGAGGCCCGGGTCGGCCCCGTCCACGGCCACGGACTCGACGATGCGCTCGAACGCCAGGCCCGCGTTCCGGCTCGCCCGTTCGACGAGCACAGGATCCTGCGCCCCGAACGTGTGGAACACGACCTCATCGCCCGCGACAAGGACGGCACCCAGGTACTCGATGCGCTCGCCCGCGGCGACAAGGGCGCGGACGGCCGCGCGTGCCCGCGTCGCCGCGGCGGCCACGGAGGACTCCTCGATCCCCGGGATGTAGCACTCGGCGAGGAACGTGCGCACCGACCCGGACATCGTCAGATCCGCCCGACGACCACGCGGGCCAGCTGCTCGAGAGGTCCCGAGCTCCTGGCGGGGTCATCGAGACGGATGACGCGGATCGCGACCCAGGTGTCGCTCGTGCGAAAGAAGATCGCGCCGTCCTCCGCGTAGGCTTCGTCGCCAACATCCGCGACCGGAGCGAACGTGTGGCCCAGGACGGTGGCGTCGATGTCGTAGGCCTTCTTCGCCCCGTCCCCGACATCGATCTCCACCTGGCCGATCGCGCCCGTCACCGGGGTCGCCCAGACGCAGCGGACGGGCGGCTCGCCAGCCGGCTCGGGATCCTGCACCGTGACCCCCGCGAGGGCGTTGGCCTCGTCGTGCGTGATCAGCCCGCAGGGGTCGATCGCGGCGGGCGTCGGCGGGGGCGGGGTGTCGGAGGCCGGGACCTGGCTGGGCGTGGGCGTTGCCGGCTCGGCCGTGATCGCGAGCGGTGTCGCGGTGGCCGCTGGGACGGGCGCGCCCGAGCAACATGCGACCAGGAGCGCCAGCGCCACCGCGCCGGCGGCCCGGCGGGCCACGAGCCATCCGCGAGACCGCCACGGGCCACGCTGCTCAGCCACGACAGAGGGGGACATCGGGGGTCACCGCCTTCTTGTTGACGACCTCGAACTGGAGAAGGTCGATATCGATCTTGGCCTTGAGGTACTTCGCGACCAGGCTGTCCTTGCCCAGCAGCCAGCCCAGCTTCGACGCGTTGAGGTTGAACCCGCCCCCGGCGCCCACCCAGATCCCCAGCGTGGCCCCGTGGCACACGGCGAGCGGCGCCCCGATCACGGACCCGCGGCCGATGCCCATCGCGAAGGTGACCGTCAGGTACGGACCCGCGACGAAGCCGTAGAGCCCCACGCCGCCCTGGAATTTCCACTTCACCGCGATGACCACGCCGCTGGGCCCCACGGTGATGCCCTTGAGGCTGTCGAGGAGGCTCCGGACGACCGTGAGCTGGGGCACGACGGGCTTCCCGCCCTGGATCCCGATCGGGCCGCTCAAGTGGTATTCGCCCGTCCCGCTGAGCGTCGAGTTCTTCCCCGAGAACGCGGTCTCGATCGTGAACTTGGCTTCGATGTACATCTTGAGCGGGATCCCGCCGACCACGATGGAGCCGGTCTCGATCTCGACCGGCACCTCGATCTTGATCTTGACGTTGTCCTGGGCGCCGTCCTCGACGCCCCCGGCGAGGTCCAGCTCGAAGCCATCCAGGCCGTCGAGCAGGCCGCCGGAGTCGATCATCTGGCCGCCCTTGATGACCGTGCCGGCGTGGAAACGCAGCTTGCTGGTCAGCAGCTTGAGCCCGACCCCCACCTTGAGGTGGCCGCCAAGCTTGCGGTCGATCGCCAGGGACAGGCCCGGGCCCTGGATGCAGTACTCCACGCTCCAGTCGCTGATCCCGAGCTTGGGGCAGACCTTGCTTGGGACCGTCAGCTTGCCGACGGCGGCAGGCTCGATCGCCGGGAGCCCGGTGCGGGCCGCAGCCAGCCGGATCGGCGGCATCGTGACCACCCCGGTGCCGTCCGTCGGTGCGAGATCCGCGCCGGGGCTGGGTGAGGGCGGCGAGTCGGCGTCGGTCAGGACGGCGGGCATGTCGTCGGGAAGCTGGCGATAGGTGGCGTCGGCGAGGTCCAGGTCCTGGTCGAACTCGATCGTTCCGTCTCTCACGAGGTCCGTCAGGTCAACTGGCGCGAGGTGCACGATCCGGTCGTCGCCCTGGTCCTCCATCGCCGTCACGCGACCGAGGGCAACCGTGGTGGCGAACATGACGGACCCGGTCCGGAGGTCCGCCGCGCCGGGCGCGTTGCGGTCGATGGCCCAGGTCAGCCCGTCGGCGCTAGCCCACCGGATGCTCGATGGACCGCCCTCGACGAACACGACATCGGGCTGGTACGTGATCGAGGGATCGCGCGTGGGGCCCTGGCCGTAGGCCAGAACGGCGTCCTCGAGGCTCAGGCTCTCGGTCGCCGCTGGGCTCGACGGGCGGCTCGTGGCGGACCCGGCGGGCGATCCGGCCGGTGACGGGGACGCGGCGCATCCCGCCACCAGGCCGGCCAGCAGCGCGATCGCGAGGAGCGCGCTGATCGGCCTGGCGCCGCGGCGCACGGATCCTGCCATCTCAGCGCACCGCGCCGGCGAGGTCGCGGAGTAGCCCCACGACGGTGTCGTCGGACGGCGCCGGTGCCATCACGACCGAGACGAAGCCCTCGCCCACGATCGCGGCGGCGATCGTAGCGTCGAACGGCCCGTCGCCATTGGTCCCGTAGAACGCAGCCGGGCCGATGGTCGCCTCGTCGCCGACCCCGGTCACGGGGTGCTGCCCGTCCTGCGCGGCGATATCCCCGCACCCGAGGTGGACCGGCTGGTGCTGGATGACGACGCCGCCCCGGCCGTCGGCCGTGTCCCATCGGCAGCCCATCCCGAACAGCAGGCTCGTGTCGCCGACGTGGACCGGCTGGCCGACGAGCGCGGCGAGGCGATCGGTCGTGAACAGGGTGTAGTCGTCGGTCTCGCCGGCGGGTCGCCCGGTGCCTTCCTGTGACCCGGAGGGCGAGGGATCGCCCGCTCCCGATGTGGCCGCTGCCGCCTCGGATGCCGACGGAGCGGTCGAGGCGGTTGTCGCGCGTGACGCGGGTGACGCGGAGCAGGCAGCCACGAGGAGGAGACAGGCGAGCCCGGCAAGCGCTTGGAAGGGGGACGCGGGACGCATCGGCTGACCTCGGCTCTCCGGGAGCCCGCGCCGGTCGGGGCTTGCCCAACCCCGACTTTGGGTTCCGGGCACCGACGCTGCATCGGGGGATTCCCTACGGTTGCAGGGTCTCGGACCCTCGGCCTCGGCCCAGCAGGGCCCCGAGCTCGGCTCGCGACGCGACCCCGAGCTTGGCGTAGGCGCGCGACAGGTTCGCTTCCACGGTCTTGGGGCTGAGGAACAGCGCCGCAGCCACCGCGCGGTTGGTCATCCCCGACGCGGCCAGCTCGGCGACCCGCCACTCCGTCTCCGTGAGGCCGGGCCCGGCCGAACGCCGGATGCCCGTCCGGGCGAGCTCGGCGCGGGTCCGCTCGGCCCAGGTCGCGGCGCCCAGCCGCTCGAAGGTGACCAGGGCCGCCTCGAACGCGGCTCCGGCCGCGCGCCGCTCACGCCGCCGCCGCCGTACCTGGCCGATCGTGAGCAGCGTTCGTGCCCGGTCGACCTCGATCAGCGCGGCGTCATGCTCTCCCAGCGCCTGGTCCAGCGCGGCGATCGCGCCGTCGAGATCGCCGGACGCCGCGACGGTGAGCGCCCGCGAGCGCGCGGCGTTGGCGAGTGCCGAGTGCCGGTGGTACCGCCCGGCGCGGGCTTCCATCTGATCCACAGCCTCGCGCGCCCGGTCGAGATCCCCCACGGCGACCAGACTCTCGACGAGGTCCTGGTCGTGCCGTCGCGGCGCAACGTGGCCCATCGCCTCGCGCTGCTCCGTGGCCCGGAGGAGGTGCCCGGCGGCCGCGGCCGCGTTCCCCGCGAGGAGCTCGAGAAGGCCCAGGAGCGGCGTGACGCTCGTGACCGTCCAGCTGTCGCCGTCCGTGGCGGCCGCCGCGAGCGCCTCGTCGATCTCGGCCCGGCCCTCGGCGTCGCGTCCCTGGTGGACGTGTACCAGGGCGAGGTTGTACAGGGCCTGCCGGCGCTGCGACTCGAGCTCACGGTCGGTCGCGATCTCGAGGTGGCGGCGGGCGTACGACTCGGCGGCCGGCCAGTCGCCGGTCCAGAGCTCAAGCTCCGGCAGGTGGCTGAGCGCGTACGGAAGGGACCCCTCATCGCCCTCCTCCATCGCCGCCAGGTAGGTCCCCTCCAGCCAGCGCCGGGCACCGGCGAAGTCGTCGAGCGTCTTGAGCCAGGCCCCGAGCGAGGCGCTGAACCGGTCGGCGACGCTCGACGGCGCGGCCCGGCGCTCGAGTTCGAGCCCGCGCTCGACGATCACGGGATCCAGCGTGCGGCCGGCGGCCACATCCGTGGCGCAGCGCCCCATGAGGGCGAGCCCTAGGACGACCGGATCCGGATCGTCGACCGTCCCCAGGAGCCGGAGCGCCTCCGCGACGTGGGCGGCGGGCCGACTGAAGTCCTCCCAGTCCACAGCGGCCAGGGTGGCGTGCGCCCGCGCCATGAGCTGCGGGTCGCCTTCGGCGTCGTCCAACGCCGCGTTCGCAAGTTCGAACGCGGAGCTCGCCGCGTCCGCCTCGTACCGGATCGCGGCGAGCGCGAGGCCGGCCCGCGCGCGCATCCTCGGATCATCCGCCCCCGTGATGACGCGCTCCAGCGCCACCTGGGCGCGGCCGGCGTCCCCCGCACGATGGGCGTACTCGCCGACGAGCAGGCGGCGGGCGTCGCGGCCGGCCCCGTCGCCCTCGGGCGTGACGACGATCGCGAGGTCGAGGAGCTCGACGGCGGAGGCCGGCGCCCCGCGGCCGTTCGCCTGGGCCGCGACCCTGTCGAGCTCCGCGGCGTGGTCGGCGGAGGGCCCGGCGGATCCCAGCGCCCGGTGTCGGGCGCGCTCCTCCACTCCCGCGACGACATCGGCGAGGCGCCGGTGCGCTGCGCGACGATGGTCGGGCGTCGCCTCGGCCATGACCGCTGCCGCGAACAGGGGATGTCCGAACATGATGGCGCCACGCTCGGCGCGGGCGATGTCCTCGTGCGCGGCGATCGCGAGGTCCCCGTCCACGGGCCGCCCGAGCGCCCGAGCCATGAGCTCCACCGGGGCGCGACCGGCCGTTGCCGCGACCAGCAGCAGGTCTGCGGTCGCGTCTGGCAGACGGCGGATCCGGTCCCGGACGAGCGCGCGGACGTCCGGCGGGACGGGCAGTGGCTCACCGGCCGGGGGCATGCCACCCTCGTCGAGGGCGCGCTGGATCTCCAGCGCGAACAGTGGGCTGCCCCCGGACGCCTCCCTGATCCGGATGAGTACCGAGCGGGAGGGCGAACGCCCGGTCCGCGCCTTGAGGAGGTGGTGGAGCGCCGCCACGGAGAGCGGGCCGATGTCAATCGATGTCGTGCGTTCGGAGTCGGCGATCGACGCGAGCGCGGGCGGAGCGGGCTCGCCGGTCCGCAGCGCCAGGAGGAGGCCGACCGGGGCGGATGGGAGGCGGCGGAGCGCGAACGCGAGGGTCGACGCCGAGGCCGTGTCGGCCCACTGCGCATCGTCGATCGCGACGAGCACCGGGCTCGTCGACGCCAGGTGGTTGAGCAGACACCGGGTGGCGGCGCCGAGGAGCCGCGGCTCGAGTGGTCGCTCGGATGGTCCAGTCCGGAGCAGCGCGGCGTCGAGCGCCGCCCGCTGGACCGGCGGGAGCGCGTCACCGGCCGCGTCGACCACGGGTTCCACGATGTCGGCGAGGGTCGTCAGCGTCAGGTGAGCCTCGGCGGCCGCGGCCTGGGCGACCAGGAGGGTGAAGCCGCGCTCGGCAGCCCGGCGCACCGCCTCCCGGAAGAGCGTGGTCTTGCCGATGCCCGCTTCGCCCCGGATCGCCAGGACCGCGAGCGACCCGGTCACCGCGTCGAGGAACGTGTCCACCCCGCGGAGCTCGGCGTCACGCCCGATGACCTCCATGGCCGGGAGTGTCGGGCATCGTGAGGACTGTCACAAGGCGTGCCCGCCCGATGACGCGCCGGGCGCGCGGAATCGGAGCGGGGGGACACCGCGGGATTGGGGCGGATCCCGGTGCCTGCAGGTCGTGCTCGACGAGCTTGCGGAAGACGTGGAGCCCGGCGTCCACCTCGCATTCCTAGCCCTTGCCCATTCGTTCGCCGACGCCCGGTCCTCACAAGGGAGACCCTACGGCGACCGTCGGCTCTCTATGAAGCAGGCCCGGTCCCTGCTGCGGCTCGTGCGGTCGTGGGCACCGATGGATCGGGTCTCGTCTGTGCCGCGATAGCGCTCGGGCTACGATCAGGAGCGGCGTCCGGAGTCAGCGGCAAGACGTTATGGCTGGGCGTCGCATGGTTGCAGTCTTCGCGTCCTCCCAATCCGCCAAGAGGTCATCTCGAGCGGAGCGCGCCTCCTTGAGCTCGGTCTCGAGTTCCGGCAGGCGATCGCGGACCGGCACGAGTTCCTCGATGTCTCTTCGAAGGTTCAGGAACTCCCTGGCGTCGATGCGTGTCGTCTGAAGTTCTCGCAAGACCTTCGCATATGCCTCCTGGACCGCCGCCTGCCTCACTTGCCACTTTGCTCGGATCGCTTCAACCGCGAGGGCTGCGGCATTGATTGCCTTCTCCGCACCTGCCTGTGCCGCCTCGAGATCCTGCTCGAGCTTCTCCAAGACTGGTTCGATCTCCTCGAGGATCGGGCGGCCCTTCAGGTCCTTGAGCTTCGTCGCGTCAAGGTAGCCGCGGTCGATCGGAAGGACTGCCGCGAAGCTGTCAACGATCGAGCGTCTTGCTGCGACGGCATCTGCAGCGGAGGTCAGGATCCGCTCCTCCGTGACGAGCTGGCTGCGCTCCTTGAGGCGAGTTTCCACTCCCGCCTTCTGGTAGCGCTTGAGTCGCTCCTCGAGCGCCGGGAGACGGGAAAGCCGGGCCTGCGCTTCCTGGACCTTCGTCACAGCGTCGACCACCCGCGAACGTGACCTCCCCAATTTGCTCCTCAGCTCCGTCTTCCGCCTACTGGCCTCCGGATCTGCCGCGATGAAGCGCCTCAACAAGACCCTGAGCTTGTCAGGGCTAACGCGCAAGCTCCGCGATCTCGTGCTGTACAGCCTGGATCCTCGACTCGGCGGCGGCCCCGGTGGACCTCGCCCTCACGCTTGAAACGGCGGGCGCCGTCGAAGCCGTCATTCCAATCGAGGGCGGCAGCGTCAGCGCAACCGGCGCCGACGGCACCGTCTACACGCTCGACATCCCCGCGAACGCCCTCCTGACCGAGACGTCGATCGGGCTGACCCCGGTCGCAAGCGTCGGAGGCCTCCCCTTCGGTGGCCAGCAGACCTATGGGGTCCAGCTCAGCCCGGACGGCCTCTTCCTGTACAACCCCGCCGTCCTCACGATCGCGCCGGCCCAGCCGATCCCGCCGGGCGAGCAGCTCCCGTTCGGCTACGAAGCGGACGGCAGGGACGTGATCCTGGCCCAGCCGGTCATCGGGTCGACGGACATCCAGATCTCGGTCCCCCACTTCAGCGGCAACGGTGTCACGCGGGGCCTGCTGGCCGACATCGAGCCAGACCGCAGGCGCATCGGCGGCGACGCCGAGCGGCGCCTGACGGCCGCGCTCAACGCCGAGGTCATCCGGATCAGACAGGAAGGCGGCGAGTTCCAGGGCGCCTTCCTGTCAGCCGCGTACGAGGCGACCATGCTCGAGTACGAGCGGCAGGTGGTGGTGCCCCGCGTCGCTGTCGCCGGCGAGAGCTGTGCCAAGGGCAGGCTGGCAATCGAGTCCGTCATCACCCTGGAGCGCCATCGGCAGCTGCTGGGCCTGTCCTCGACGGCGAGCGGACTAGAGCGGTACCCGGGGCTCGTGGAGAAGGCCGCCAGGGTCTGCATCATCGAGGAGTTCGAGCTGTGCGTCGAGGAGCACGTCATCCACCGGATGGCCCTCGTCTGGCGGAGCATGGAACGCCAGTTCGCGGTGTTTGGCATGTTCGGGCAGGCGCTCGACGAAGCGCCGCTGCGGGAGGCGCGCGACCTCACCGTCAAGTGCCTGACCTTCCAATTGAAGGTGGAGTCGACTGGGATCCTGGACGTGGCCGACGGCGGCTATGAATCCACGGTGACGTCGGAGGTCATGCTCCGGTTCGATCCCGACGAGAGCCGGATCTACGGTGAGGCGCTACTGGTGAACACGGCCTTCAAGTTCAAGGCACCGTGCGGGGCGACGAGCATCACGGGCGACGGCGACTTCGTGGTCAACAGGCTGCGGATTCTGAGCGCCAGGCCGGACCAGTTCGACAGTCGGGAGATCGACTTCCTCCTCAACTACATGCCCGGCCCCACGTCGGAGAGCGCGAAGATCAAGATCTGCGGGTCATCGGGCCCACGCCTGCCCCTTCCCCCGTTCCCGGCCTGGACGAACACCTTCCTCGCGACCCACATCGCGGAGCTCGACACCGACGGCGCGAGTGGCGGCGGCTATGTCGCCATCGACTGGGAGGTCTTCGGCGACGAGTACTACGCCAAGAAGGAGTGGATCAAGGAGTCGGGAAGGATGATCGAGACGGGCACGTTCAAGCTCTACCACACGCCTGGCGCGTGATCGGCGGCTGATGGCGCCGTTCCCCGCGATCCTGTCGGCAACATCGACGCCTCCGGGCCGGAACAGGCCCTCGTCATCTGCTGGGACAAGGCCGTCGGGTTCCAGGAGGCGCAATGCCAGGATGCACACCAGCTGCGCCGTCTGTCCAGCTCGCAGGGCACCGGCGGCTCCGCGAGGCGCATCGTGATCGAAAGGTCGTGGTGGCGGGCCATCCCTCTCGCCCCGACCATAACCAGCAGATGCGCACGAGAACGCCTCTACGAGGCCCGCGGCGACCGCGGCCGGCGTCGGCTCCAGGTGCATCCGCCGGAGTCCGAGGACCTCCACCCGCTCGAACAGCGACTCCGTGAGCCCACGCCTCGAGTCCGGCGCGTCGTCCCACAGTCGCTGCAGGTCCCGCAGGTAGGCCGCGACCTCGACCGCCGCGAGCTCGGGCGCCGGCTGGCGGTCGCGGGCCTCGGCTTCCTGCTCGTCGAGCGCCGCCATGGACGCCTCGAGCGCGTGTAGGTCGCGGTCGCGGCGGTAGCGCGCCACGGCAGCGTCGCGCTCCCGGCCGATCCTGGCCAGCGCAAGGCGGTCGGGCTCCGGCGCCCGCGTGGCCTCGACGACCGCGGCGATCCCGTCGGACCCGAGGGAGACCTGCGCGAGGACCTCGCGAACGATGGCCTCGTACTCCTCGGCGCGATCGCCGTGGCCCGGCATCCCCACGCGCTGTCCCCGGCTTCGCTTCTGTGGCTCGCGTCGGACGGCGGTGAACGCCTCGCAGGGGTCCGGGTGCCGGTACCGCCCCGTGTCGCCAATCAGGTGCCGGCCGCAGCTGGCGCAGTGGAGCATGGTCAGGGCGTACGGGCGCCGGACCACGGCTGGCCGGCCGTCGCGAGTGCGGCGAGTGGCGCGGACGGCCGAAGTCATGCCTCGAGGGTGCGGGCGGCGAGCCCAGGTTTCTATTCGGTCGTTCGGGCCATGCCTTCGGGATCGGGCGGGCAGGGAGCGACGATCCGACGCGTCGTCAGCGCCTCGGTCGGGCCAAGTGCCCGATTCCGACGTCGCGCGCGGCTGTCACGGCGGCAGCGACGCCGCCGGTCCAAGGACTCCCGTGTCCAGGCAGGAGCCAGTGCGCCTCGAGCTGCTCGAAGTTCTCCAAGGAGGCTAGGGCTTGGTCAGGGTCAGCGGCGAAGGGACTGATCTGCGGACCGTGCCGGTTGTTGATGACAGCGTCCGTCACCAGCGCATCGCCCACGAACAGGGCGTCGTGTGCCGGGGAATGGAAGGCGACGCTGCCGGGAGTGTGTCCCGGCACATGGATGACGCGCAGCGCGCCAGGCACGTCGAGCGTGGTGCCTGGCTCGAACGTGCCGATCTCCCTCACCGGCCTGTCGCGCATCCCGCCGTGACGCGCGAGCCACAGGAGGTAGTGCAGCAGCGAACGGAGCCTGCGCTCGCCCATGCCCGCGCTCGGGTTACCGGCCGTGCCCCGGGCCTGAGCCAGATCGAGCGGGTGGATGCTGACCGGCACGCCATGCTCGGCTCGCAGTCGCTCGGCGAACCCGGTGTGGTCGCCGTGGCCGTGGGTCAACACGAGCGCCCGGACGTCATCGATCGTGCGGCCCATGGCTGCGAGCTCGGTCGCCAGGTCGGCGCAATAGGCGGGTCCACGAGGTAGCAGCCGACGATCTCCTCACCAAGTCGGTGCAGGGATGGGGTGAGTCGCATCGTTGTAGCCTCCCGCGCTCAGGCGGCCGCCGCCACCTTCCGTCGCATCCGCTCCACCGCTTCCGCCTCCGGTGCCGGCTCGCGGCGGAGCTCGGATGGCAGGTCGGACTCGCGCACGTACATGCCGCCCGGGCGCCTCGACGCGGTCATCTCTCTGCCTCCTCGGTGAGCGTCGGCGACTCATCCCCGACGGTTGTCCGGCGGGCTATCCCGGGGTGCACTTGCAGGCTCCAACACCACGACCGCCGGCTGGCGGTTCATCCCGGCGGCGTACGCGTCGCAATTCGCGATCATGGCCTCGCCGGACCGCTCTCCCAGCTCGCGCCAGCGCGCCCAGAGGCGCGTCCGTTCGTCGCCTTCAGCCGCTTGTGCATGGACCGCCCGGGACCCGTCCTTGAGCTCGACGACGGCGTCGGGATGCGCCTGAAGGTTGAGCCACCAGGCGGGCTCGGCATCCGCCCAAGCGTTCACGGCCAACGCGACTAGGTTCCGGCCGTCATCGAAGTAGCCGAGCATCGCGCGCCGCTTCTTGCCTGTCCTGCGTCCGGTCGTGGTGATGCACATGTTGCCCCAGCGGGCGGGAGTCGGACGCGAGAGCCCGAGCCTCCCGCCCCTGAGCCGATAGCCGGCGAGGTGGACGACCCCAACGAGGCGGATCAGCCAGTGGGGCGTCGCGTGCGGCGTGCCGGTGCGACGGTCCCCGGTCAGCGGGGTGCTCATCCGGCCGCCCCCACGAGCGCCGGCGCCTCGGCGGCCTCCGCGACAGGCAGTGCCGCCCGCTTCGCGCCACGCACGAACTGAAGGCCCAGCTTGGTCGGCATATCGGCGACGGAGACGTCGGCGAAGCCGGCCTCCTCCATCATCCGCCGCATGTCATCCACGCTCCACTGCCACTGGCCGAACGCGTCGATCTTGCCCGACCGACCCCACTTGTCGACCTGCTTGTCGATCGTGAGCACCAGCCGTCCGTCGGGACGGAGGACCCGATGCATCTCGCTCAGGGCCTTCAGGGGATCAGGGACGAATTTCAGGCAGTTGACCAAGGCGACGACGCTGAAGTGGCCGTCCTCCCACGGCAGGGCCATCGCGTTGCCAAGGACGATCTCGGCCGTCCCTGCCGCGATGCGGTCGGCCAGCCGCTTCCTGGCCATGTCCACCTGGATCTCCGATGCGTCCAGGCCAGCGACGTGGCGGACATGCGAGGCGTGCTCGACGAGCAACCCTGCGGAGCCGCAGCCAACCTCCAACAACGAATCGTCGGGCCCGAGGGCCAGCTGCCCGGCCACCATCGCATTGAGGGGCCGGGCGACCTTCGGCAGCAGCCGAGCGCCGACCCACCCGAGCGGACCGCGCGGCACCCCGAAGAACGGCAGCCAGAACGATCTGCGCAGACCCATCGCGCCGCCCTCCTGCGCGAGCGGGTCGGTCTCGCCAGTGGCTCGGCGCGGTCCGGGCGGCCGCTGCATGAGCCGCGCGTCACAGCCTCCCGCTGGGGCGATTCTCGGCACGGGCGGCCCAAGATGACCAGAGGCAAACGGCTCGTTCGCCCCTTCAAGCTAGTCGGAGCCGGCCAGAGACGTCCCGGTCCGTGGCGCGCTCGGCGGGGCGTGACGGCCGCGGCCTCATGCGATGCGCGTCTCGTCTACTGACGGGCGCCTGCCGCCCATGGCGACGGTGCAACCGCGGATCTGCCGGGTAGCGGAGGCCCGAGCCCCCTCGCCCCGACCAGGTCATCAGCCCCGAGACCCCTGGACGTCACGGGGCTCCGTGCTCCGCGCACCTTCCCGCCGTCGGCGCTGAGCCGGGTCGCCGTCCAACCCTTCATTCGTTCGTTGACATTGAAGGTTTAGATGGCTAGTGTGTGCCCATCCGTTCACTGTTGGACGGCAGGTGAAGGGTGCCACAGTCATGCCTCGGTCGGTCGAGCGCGTTTGGGAAGGCGATCCGGGGACGATCGGCGGGCGGCGCGCCCGGGCCACCTTCCGCTATCGGGCCTTCGTGCCTGACCCGGTCGCCACCCTCGCACCGGTCGTCCCGTTCGAGACGGCCGACCTCGCGGCCGCAGCCGCGACCGCGATCCGGGCCCTGAACGACCGGGCGTCGGTCGGCGGGCTCGAGGCGATCGGACCGCTGCTCCTGCGATCGGAGGCGGTGGCCTCGTCCCGCCTCGAGGGCTACGACGTCAGCTCCCTCAACCTCGCCCGTGCCCTGGTCGATCCCCGTGCGGCCAAGGGGAGCGCGCGAATCGTCGCGGCGAACGTGTCCGCGATGGAGGAGGCGATTGCGATCGGTGCAGGCGATGAGCGGGTCTCCGTCGACCACCTGCTCGCGATCCACCGCACACTGATGGCCGGCGACGAGCGGGCGCGGCCGGGGTGCGTACGAGAGGAGCAGAACTGGATCGGCGGTCGACTGGACAACCCGTCCGATGCCCGGTACATCCCGCCGCCCGAGGATCTCGTCTCCGGCCTGCTGGAGGACCTGGCCGCCTTCCTCGGTCGCGACGACCTGCCGGTCGTTGCCCAGGCCGCGATCGCCCACGCCCAGTTCGAGACGATCCACCCCTTCCTCGACGGCAACGGTCGCGTCGGACGGTGTCTGGTGCATGTCGTCCTGCGCCGTCGGGGTGCCACCGTGCGCTTCGTGCCACCGGTGTCCATCGTGCTGGCCGCGCGGCCCGGCGCGTACGTGGACGGCCTCGTCGGGTTCCGGGAGGGCAGGCTTGCCGAGTGGATCGGCTCATTCGCCGCCGCGACCCGGGATGCGGCATCGGCGTCGGTGGTGCTGGCGGACCGGGTGGCGGCCCTCCAGCGGGGCTGGATGGACCTCGCCGGGAACCCGAGGTCCGGATCGGCGGCGTCGAAGTTGATCGCGCTCCTGCCGGCACTGCCGGTCCTCTCGGCGCCTACCGCGCGTACGGCCATCGGCACCAGCCAGCAACAGACGCTCGCGGCGCTCAAGTCTCTTGCCGAGGCCGGGGTCCTCACACAGATCAGCCAGGGGACCTACGACCGCCAGTACGCCGCCACGGACCTGTTCGACCTCCTCGTGGACTACGAGGCGATGGTCGTCGGTCGCGGCTGAGCGGACGACGCCGGGCGCCACGTGAGTCACCGCTGAACGAAGGCCGCCGGACTTGCGGGACGCTAAGGTCGGTCGTGGAGGTTTGCCTCCTCTCGCCCCGACCATCCGTCGCCGATGGCGTTGCACGACCGGCACCACCGTGCAGCGTCGACCATGCGAGCCAGGGCGTCGCGCGCTGACGGGGCAACTGCCGTGCGATCGGCGTCGGAGGCCGCACGCCAGTCCCGGCGTCGGGATACGCTGCACTCGGGGAGACGGAACCGCGCCGACCCCTTGTCATCCCGCCCAAGGACCACAGCCACGCACCAGCTGCTCGACCCCATTCCCGTCCTCGGCGTGTACCTCCTGTTCGCGCTCGTGGCGCTTGTCACCTACGAGATCGGATACCGGGTCGGTCGCTGGTGGCAGGAGCGCACCCCCGACGAGGTCCAGGGACCGAGCGGCATCCTGGTCGGCTCGTTGCTCGCGCTGATGGCGTTTCTGCTCGCGGTCACCATGGGCATGGCCTCGGACCGGTTCGACATGCGTCGGCAACTGGTGCTCGAGGAGGCAAATGCCATCGGCACGGTCTACCTTCGCGCCGGATTCCTGCCGCAACCGGCGTCCGACCAGACACGTGAGCTTCTCCGGGACTACGCGCCGCAGCGTGTCGATACGGCAGATGAGGCCCAGCTCCAGGTGCAGTTCGCCCGTTCGGGCGAGATCCAGGACCGGCTGTGGGCGATCGCCGAGCCCCTCGTGCGCGAGTCGCCCGACTCGCAGGCGCTCGCGCTCTACAGCTCCGCGCTGAATGACATGTTCGACGTCGGCGAGGCCCGCCAGACGGCGATCGAGTACGC
Organism: uncultured Chloroflexia bacterium; assembly: GCA_963713975.1. Lineage (GTDB taxonomy): Bacteria > Chloroflexota > Limnocylindria > Limnocylindrales > CSP1-4 > CAIXZV01. The sequence continues at coordinate 815,813 of OY970218.1, read as the reverse complement.
CCGGGTGCCGGAGACGGTCGTGCTGCTGGTGTTCGCCGGATCAGCGCTGATCCTCGGCATGGTGGGGTTCCACGCTGGCCTGACCCGGCGTCGGAGCAGCGTCGGTGCCGTCATCCTCGTCATCGTCCTCGGGGCGTTGATCACGCTCATCGTGGACCTCGACCGTCCTCGCCGCGGGTTCCTCCAGGTGAGCCAGCAGCCACTGATCGACGTCATCGAGGAGATCGGGCCGCCGAAGGGCTGAACGGTCCCTGGCGTCGCTGCGTCCGGACACGCGAGCCTTCAAGGCATGGTCGACAATAGGTGGCGGCCGATCCCATCTCCGGTCGGCCCGACTGAGGCAATCGTGACGACGGACCATCCCGATCACCCGCACGAGCATGGCCACGACCCCGGAGCGGCCACCGCTGCGCTCGTGGGCATGGCGCTCCTGCTGTGGGCCCGCCGTCGCTGAGTGGCGCGACTCATGCCACGACCGAGGCACTCGGCGTACGCGTCCGCCTCGTGGACTGAGCGACGCCGTCTGGGCCCGGCGACGGCGTTCACCCAGACTCACCGCCGGCCGTCGAGCCTCAGCCGGTGAAGGCGGCCCGGAGCCCGTCCTGCGCGGCGGCATCGACGTTCAGGCCATCGGCGAAGTAGGCACTGATCGACCCGAACGAGTGGTGGACCTCGTCGAGCGCGGCCTCCAGGTAGCGGGGCTCGGCGGTGAAGATCGGCTGCCACAGATCCGGGTCGCCGCCACGCTCGACCAGGGCCCGCATCAACGGGCTCGCGGACGCGTGCTCGCCCCAGCCGCCCCGCAGGTAGTCGGCCATCACTAGGTCCGGAGCGACATCGAGCAGCAGCAGGAGCGACGCGGCCGCCCATCCGGTCCGATCCTTGCCCCCGGAGCAGTGGACCAGCGCCGGTGGGCCGTCAGCGCGGGCGAGGTCGCGGAAGATGCGTCCGTAGGCGGCGTGGGCGCTCGGGAGCGTGACGAGCCTGCGGTACTGCTCGACCCACAGCGCCTCCGCCCCGCCGCCGCCAAGCTCCCTGCGGGCGGCCTCCGGGTCCTCGAACAACGCGAAGATGCGGTCGGGGCCGCCCTCGCCCCAGTCCGCGAGCACGTCGAGGGGCACGTACTCCGTCCCGGGCGGCTGCAGGTCGGGCGCGACCTCCCGCTCCCTCGACCCACGCAGGTCGTACACGCGGCGGAGCCCGAGCCGCCCGAACGCCTCCTCGTCCGCTTCGTCGAGCCGCCGGAGAGCACCGGACCGGTAGAGCAGGCCCGTTCGGACGATGCGTCCGTCACGCGTCGCGCTGCCACCGACGTCACGGAGATTGGGCACCGACGCGATGCCGAGCGGGGGGCCGTCAGGCCGGGATGGCATCTGCACGTGTGGTGATCAGGCGCCCGTGGTCGGGACCACGGTCTCGGCGCGACCGATCCGCACACGCCACACGATGGGCCCGGTCTCGAGATAGTCCCACGTGAACGCCCCCGGCTGCTCGGCCGCGAGTTGGTAGTAGAGCGGCTTCGGGTCATGGTCATTGACCAGCTCGAACCCGTCGCCCGGTGCCAACGCCTCGAATGTCTCGAAGATCACGGCGTGGCGGCGAGAAGGCGGCTCACTGCGTATGTCGAGAACATGCTCGTCTGTCATTGGTCACTCCTCTTCTGGTCTGCTGCCGCTGGAGGCGGGTCAGGCGCACCACGTGGCCGCATCACGCCGCCGCCGGCTGGGCCCACGGGTTCCTTCAACCCGGCGCGAGGAATCGGTAGCCGAGCCTGCGCTCCGTCTTGATGTAGCGCGGGTGGTCCGGATCGTCACCAAGCTTGTCGCGCAGCCGACGGATGTAGACGCGGACATAGTCGGTCTCGTCGATGTACTCGCGGCCCCAGACCTTCGCCAGCAGCGTCCCGTGCTGCAGCACATGGCCGACGTTGCGGACGAGGTGGTAGAGCAGCTTGTACTCGGTCGGCGTGAGGTCGATCCGCTCGCCACACAGCCGCGCCTCCTGTTTCGCAAAGTCAACCTCGAGGTCGCCCGACCGGAAGGACGGTGCTCGGCTGGCGGGAGCGGGCATGTCCAACCGGCGGAGCACCGCCTTGACCCGCGCCATCAGCTCGAGATGGTTGAACGGCTTCGTCACGTAGTCGTCGGCGCCCAGCTCAAGGCCCTTGACCTTGTCCATCGCGTCATCGCGGGCGGTCAGCATCACGACGGGGACGTCCGAGAAGGAGCGGAGCTCGCGTAGGACGTCGAACCCGTCTCGATCGGGCAGGCCCACGTCCAGCAGGACGATGTCCGGCGACTGCCGCTCGACGATGTCCAGGGCCGCGTCGCCGTCGCCGATGCCCAGCACCTCGACCTCGCGCCACTGGAGCATGAAGCCGAGTCGCACGGACTCGATCACGTCCGGCTCGTCATCCACGACGAGGATGCGCATCACGGCTCCTCATCCGGGCCGGCCGTCGGGACGACCAGCGAGAACGTGCTTCCACGGCCAGGCTCGCTGCGGACCTCGATCGTCCCTCCGTGCGCCTGGGCGATGGCGAGTGCCGTCGGCAGCCCCAGGCCCACGCCATCATGCGGGCCGGACGTGTCGTTGCGGCCCACGAAGAAGCGCTCGAAGAGCCGGGCCTGGTCTGCGTCGGAGATCCCGGGCCCTTCGTCGCTCACCGTCCAGCAGGTGAGGTACTCGCGCACGTCCACGGCCACCGAGATCGCCCCGCCGTCGGGCGTGAAGCGCTGCGCATTGGAGACCAGGTTGAGCAGGGCCCGCTCCAGCCGCCGGTGGTCACCGTAGACCCGATGGTCGCCGGAGAGAGGTGCAAGCCGCTCGAGGTTCTGGCCGCGCTGGAGGGCCAATGGTGCGATGACGGCGATGACGGAGTCCGCCAGCTCGACCGCGCTGAACCGGCGGAGTTGGAGGCTCACACTGCCGGAGCGGAACCGGGACAGCTCCAGGATGTCGCCCACGAGCCGTTGCATCCGCTCGGCGTTGCGCTCGATGGCCTCAAGCAACGCCCGGTGCTGATCCTCGGTTGGTTCTGCGGTCGGCTCCAGCAGCAGGCCGACGCTCGTGCGCACGGCCGTGAGCGGCGTCCGCAGCTCATGGGCAATGGTCGAGAGCAGGTCCGTCCGCAGGCGCTCGAGGTCGGCGAGCGAGCTCCCCGCCTCACCGCGGAGGCTCGCATCCATGGAGCTCGTGCCGAGCGTGGTCGCCACGTAGCGGACGCCATCGCGTGTCTGCCGGCTGGCTCGAATGAGCCCGAGGTTGGCGAGCTTCCCCAGCACCTGGGCGGCTGTCCCGGGCTGGAGATCAGCACCCGCGGCCGCGAACCGCTGATCAAGCTCGCTGGCGGTCGCCGACGGCGGGAGGAGGGCAAGTGCGGCGCGGAGCAACGGCGAGGTGCTCATTGCTCTCGAAGCGCTGACTCACGCGAAACGCTGGCGGACATGCATTGAGCATAGTCGTCCATCACTCGGCGGCGATGATCGCGACTGTCCAGCTCCCGGCAGGCGCGGCGACCTCGACACGGTCGCCGGGCCGTCGGCCAAGGACGGCGGCGCCGAGCGGGGAGCCCGCGGAGATCCAGCCCAGTGACGGGTCGCCGTCGCCGGGAGCGACCAGCGCGTAGGTGCTGACCTGCCCGTTCGCATCGCACACCGTCACCCGGCGGCCGATCAGGACCGTGTCCGGGTCCGTGACGACGACCGATGCTTCCAGGACCGCACGGATGGCGTTGAGCTTGCGTGCGGCGTGTGCGACATGCAGGTGCACGAGGCCCTCGTCATCGGTGGTCCGCGCCAGCTTGTCGTGCGCGACGTCGTCGGCAAGACGGTCGGCCTCGGCCACGAGCGACTCACGGGCGGCAAGCGTCATCGGCCAGCGACCGGGGCTGATCGCGAGGGAATAGGCGGGCTCGGCCATGGTCGGTGCCTCCGTGGCGGGCGCGTCGGATCGCCGCCCTTCAACTGCATCGTCCACGTCGTGCCTGAAGCATCCGGGGAACCAGTGTGAACGTGCCGTGAATACGGCAGGCCTGCCGTTCACGGGTCGTTCACGTGCGTCCATGCCTTCGTTTCCCTGCCCGGGCGACGCTCTGTCCCAGTCGGCATTGCCACCAGTAGTTGCCCGGAGACGCACAATGACCATCGCACCCAGCGCACCGCGCGGCACCGCCGGACAGGAAGCCCTCGCTTCCGCGCTCGCGCAATTCGATGCTGCCGCAGACCACCTCGCCATCCACCTCGACCTCCGCGCGGTCCTGCGGGTCCCGCAGCGCGAGTACACGGTCAACTTCCCCGTGACCATGGACGACGGCTCGGTCCGCATGTTCTCCGGCTATCGCGTCCAGCACAACGTCTCGCGTGGCCCCGCCAAGGGCGGTCTTCGCTTCCACCCCCAGACTGACCTCGATGACGTGCGCGCGCTCGCGATGTGGATGACCTGGAAGTGCGCGCTCGTGGGCGTCCCGTTCGGCGGGGCGAAGGGTGGCGTGACCTGTGACCCCTTGGCGATGAGCAGCAAGGAGCTCGAGGCCCTCACCCGGCGCTTCGCCACGGAGCTGGAACCGATCGTCGGGCCGGAGTCCGACATCCCGGCCCCGGATGTGGGCACGAACGCCCAGGTCATGGCCTGGTTCATGGACACGGTGTCGATGCACAAGGGGTACTCGGTGCCCGGCGTCGTCACCGGCAAGCCGGTCTCGATCGGGGGCTCCATCGGACGCGCTGATGCGACGGGCCAGGGCATCGTCTACACGATCGAGGACGCGGCCCGCCGGATCGGCCTTGACATCGCGAATGCCACCGTCGCGGTCCAGGGGTTTGGCAACGTCGGGGAGGCGACCGCCCGGCTGCTCCACGAGAGCGGCGCGAGCGTGGTCGCGATCACCGACGTGGGTGGAGGGGCCTACGATCCGGACGGCCTCGACATTCCGGACCTCGCCCGGCGGTTCCGGGCCCACGGCACCGTGGCCGGCACCCCGGGCTCGACGCCCATCGACAACGAGACCCTCTTCGGGCTCGACGTGGACATCCTCGTCCTCGCCGCGCTCGATGGCCAGATCACGGCCCGCAACGCCGGCAACATCCGAGCACGGATCCTGGCCGAGGGCGCCAACGGCCCGACCGAGCCCTCGGCGGACCCCATCCTGTGGGCGAACGGGGTGACCGTGATCCCCGACATCCTCTGCAACGCTGGCGGCGTCATCGTCAGCTACTTCGAATGGGCGCAGAACCGGTCGGCCCTCGCGTGGACGCGCGATGAGGTCAATGACCGCCTCCGTCGCCTCATCCTGTCGGCCGCGGATGCGGTGTGGCAACGCGCCGCGGCCGATGGGATCCCGCCACGGCTCGCCGCGCATGCGCTTGCCGTGGAGCGGGTCGCCACGGCCACGAGCCTTCGAGGCCTCTACCCCTGAGCTCCGTCAACAAGAAACTGGAGGTTCCCATGCACGTCTTCGCCAGCCCTCGGCGCGGCTACTGCGCGTCGTGTGACAGCCTGCTCCCGGACCCGGCCCGCCCCGTCTACCGGATGGACGAGACCTACTGCTGCGTCGGCTGCGCCCACGGCGGTCCGTGTATCTGCACCTACGAGCAGGACCTCGCGGATGACGGGGTAGATCACCTCGGCCTCGCGTTCCAGGATCCCAAGCTGTCAACGAGCGAACCGCTCGACCGTGAGGTCGTCGCCCGGTAGTCCGCAGAGGCGTCTCCTCTCCTCCGCCAACGCCGCCCGCGCCATCACGGCCGGGCGACGTTGGCGTCACCCGGTGCGGAGCGGATAGTGCCCGTACTCCTCGACCGCATCCACCATCGCCAGCACGTTCTCGGGAGGCACGTCGTTCATGACCGTGTGGACGGCGCCCAGCATGTAGCCGCCGCCGTCGCCCAGCGTCCCGATGACCCGCTTCACCTCGGCCCGGACGTCATCGGGCGTGCCGTTGGGCAGGACGTGGTGGGTGTCCATCCCGCCGCAGAACACCAGGTTGTCGCCGAAGCGGCGCTTGAGCCCCGCGAAGTCGCTCATCCCGCCGGCCGAGGCCTGGACTGGGTTGAGCACGTCCACCCCGATCTCGATGAAGTCGCCCAGCAGCTCGTACACGTCGCCGTCGGTGTGGAACACGATCGGCGCCCTCGTCCGCTCCCGGATGAACGCGATCAGGTCCGCGTGGATCGGCTTGAGGATGCGCCTGTACATGGCAGGTGACATCAGCAACCCCACCTGGGACCCGAGGTCATCGCCGATCTTGACCATGTCGATGAGGTCGCCGCACTCGCGCAGGAAGCGGTCCATGAGCGTCTTGCACAGCGACTGCGTCTTCCACAGCAGCGCCTCGGCGAACTCGGGCTCGCCCGCGAGGTTGGCCAGGAAGTTGGCGGTCCCCTGCATGGCGAACGCGCGCTCGAGCGGGAATGCGAGCCACGGCGTGCCCATCACCGCGTAGCGGTTCTCGTCGCGCAGCCGCTGGGCCCTGGCGCGCACGCCCTCGAACCGGGTCGGATCGGTCATGTCGGGCCAGGGATACGCCTCGATCTCCTCGAGCGTGTACGCGTCGGCGAGGGGATGGACGCCGGGGAACCAGTCCTCGGGGCCGGCGTAGATCTGGCCGCTCCCCCAGTCGTCGATCATCGGGGACAGGGGCTCGCGTCTCGCATTGCGCTCGCGGACGTGGGCCGGGGGGTGGTCCAGGACGCCGACGACATCGGCGTGGAGCCGCTGGTGCGTCGCCTCGTCGAGCTTTGCGGTACCCAGCTCCGGCCAGTCGTACAGGTACTCGTCGGGGGCCTCGATCCCCGCGAGGGCCTTGACCCGCCGGTAGGTGCCCATCTTGATGCCGGTTGCGTTGCTGGGTCCCAGCACGATCGGCACGCGATCGGGGACCTCGTGGGCGAGGGTCGCGAGCACGCGCTCGCGAGGTGTCATCGACATCGGTCCCTCCTTGGATCCGCGACGGCTGCCGGCGCTGGCGTGCCGGGAGTCTAGGCGAGCCCGACCCGGTGGCGCCCGCTCCAACGCGACAGCCAGACCACGACCGGCGCGGACAGGGCGACCATGAAGGCGAAAGGCACCTGCCTGGTGCATGTGTTCGGCGTGCCGGTCGGGTATGTCGCCCCGCAGGTGCGGTTCTCCGCCCCGTGGCACCATGACCGCATGAACGATCCAGCGCCTTCCCCCGTGCGTGTCGACCGCATCGAGCGCGCCCAGGCGCTGATGCGCGAGCAGGGCATCGCCGCGATCGTCGTCATGAACCACGACGACTACCGCTGGTTCTTCGGCTTCGACCGCGCGCAGCCCCGGGCAGTCATCCCGGCGACGGGTGCCCCGGCCCTGGTGGCGTTCAGGGCGGAGGAGGCGGAGCTCCGGGAGCTCATGGGCGGCGGACCGGTCATGGTCTGGGGGTCGGTCGGCGGCCAGATCAACGACGTGGTCACCCAGATGCGTGCAATGGCTGCGGAGCGAGGCGAGGCCGCTGCGAGTCCCGACGCGCGCCTCCGGGTTGCGATGCAGCAGTGGTTCGACACACCGGCATTCCTGGTGGACATGTTCCGCAAGGTCAACCCGGGGGTCGAGCTCGTGTCCTCGGACCCGATCATGGACCCGCTGCGTGGCGTGAAGGAGCCCGCTGAGATCGCCGCCATGACCGAGGCCCAGCGGATCGCCACCATCGGGATGGACCGTGCGCGCGAGCTTCTGGGCGATGGAGCGATGGCCCACGACATCGCTACCGAGGTGCTGTACGTGATGATGCGCGCCGGCGCCGCGCGGACCAGCACCCCGGTTTACGTGAACGTTGGCCGCGAGACGTGCATGCTCCACGGCTGGCTGAGCCCGAAACCCGTGCGCACCGGCGACCTGGTCGTGATCGACCTGACGCCGATGGTGGACGGCTACTGCGCGAACCTGGCCCGGACGTTCGTCCTGGGCACGCCAGATGTGCAGCAGCGCTCGCTGCTGGACGCGTACGCGGCGCTGATCCCCGCCGTGCGGGAAGCCATGCGACCGGGCGCCACCGTCGCCAGGCTGGACGCGCGATCGAAGGAGGTCCTCCGTGAACGAGGGCTGGATTCGCACCACGTCAACGGGATCGGCCATGGGATCGGGCTCCGGTTCGAGGAGACGCCGGCCTCCACGATCATCCCGCCGCACCGGAACATCCCGCTGCGGGAGGGCATGACGGTCACGATCGGGCACACGATCCTGGCCATCCCGGGCTTTGGCGGAGTCCGCCACGAGGACGTGTATCGGGTGACGCCCGAAGGGGGCGAGATCCTGTTCCCGTACCCGGTCGAGCCCATCCTCGGCTGAGTGGGACCGTGGCCACGCCACCACACACCGGGATGCACCCGCTGCCGGTGCTCAGCCTCGTTGCCCTCGGCAGATCGGTCACCGCGATGCCTGGCCTGGCTCTGGCGGTCGGACGTGATGCTCCGATCGGTGGTCGACCGCAGGCGGCATCGACGTATGCTCGGTGCTGACCACCTCTGACCAGAGGAGCAGGCGTTCGATGCCGACCGATGGCGGCGACAGGCTTGACGATGGACGAGCGATCGACGCCGCCCTGGCCGAGGCGCTCGAGGATCTCCCGGGCGGGAATCGAGCCGACGGGCTTGAGGCGATTGACTCTCGCTGGCTCAGCGTCGGCATGCGGCTCGGCCTGGAGCGTCCCGAACGGGCACGGACCCTCCTCGCGATGATCGAGGCCCGGGAGGCCACACAGGGATCGCTCGAGGATGACGGTGACAGCGCTGCCGGCGCCGACCCCACGCAAGGGACACGCTCGATCCCGGTCTCCTCTGCGCTGCTCGCCCGGGCGGCGGCACTGTCGGCATCGGCGCGGACGACCGCAGGGCCGGAGGTGGTATTCGGGTGGGCCGCCAGGTTGGCGCCCGACGAGATCTCGCGGCTAGGGCTGGTGGTTGGGGACATGCTTGCAGCGGGCTCGCCGTCCGACATCGGCCGCGGCTTCGGCATCACCTGGACCGATGGCGTGCGCGTACCACGCCCCGAGCTCGAGACGATGTTGGAGGAGTTCGCGGAGCTCGAGATCACGGTCGGCGGCATCCTCGCCGGGCGAGACCTGCGGACGGGCGAGCCTGTCCCGAAGCCGCAGGGCATCGCCGCATGGCTTGGCGACTGGAAGCCCAGGACGCGACCCGAGGAATCGCGGGCAGCGGAGGCGATCGACCGCAGTGGCGAGGCCGCGCGGCGCGGCCTGGTCGCGCTCTGGAACGTCTGGATGGCGATGCGCTACCGCACGCTCATCCCGCCGCCAACCTTCGACCTGCTGGTGCACCCGTGGCTGGCCGTCATCGGACCGCTGCCGGAGTAGCGTCTCGCTGGCCGATGCGGGCCCGAACCTGGGTTCAGGACCTGACGGTGAACCCGTCGATGGCGACGTACTGACGCCCAGGAGACCGGAGCACCTTGATCGTGAGGGTGTGCCGTCCGGACGCGCGGAACGAGCGCTGGAAGAGCACGGATCTCGGCACGAAGGACGATTCCCACATGCTGACGCGGGCGATGGCTCGCCCGTCGAGGAGGACGAGGACGGTTCCCCGCGTGGGCCCCTTCGGACCGATCCAGCGGACCGAGGAGCCGGTGAACGTCAACGTCGCCGTCGCGCCGGGGGTGGTCGACCACGCGACGTTGCCGCCGATGTAGCCGCGATAGGGTGCGTCGCCCCAGCCGCCGCGATAGATGATGGCGCCGCTGTGCTCCGAGTAGGTCCTGGTGACCTTCTTCGGCTTGGGCTTTGGAGTCGGCTTGGGAGTCGGCTTCGGCGTGGATGTCGCCGCCGGCTTGGGCGTTGGGGTGGGCTTCGGCTTCGACACGGGCGTAGGAGTCGGCTTCGGTGTGGGAGTCGGCGTCGCCGCCGGTGTCGGCTTTGTCGTTGGCGCGGGCGTTGCGATCGCGGCCGTGCCCGCCCCCGGTGTGGAGTGTGTGGAGAACCAGACCCCTCGCGTCGAGGAAGTCGGGAGCCAGCCGTGGTCGCCGGCCACGGCCAAGCCGACGGACAGCCAGTTCGTCTTCCGACCGGTGGTCGTCTCGATGCCCGGAACGTTGACCGTGATCGATGCCCCCGGCTTCAGGTCGGCGGCCAGCGGCGAGGCGATGAGGTCGACCGGCGACCGGTCGGCCGGATCGCCGGTCGACGCGGTCACGGTGACGATCGAACGCGCGGCCTCCGCGGCGTAGCTGGCTGCGGACAGGCCCAGGCTCGGGATCCCCGGGATCGTGACCAGCCCGGCGTTCGTGATCCGGACGATGGCGCCGGTGCCGTCGGCGCTGGGCTCCACGTCGAAGCTCACCGCACGCTTGCCAAAGACGCGGACCTCGACACCCGGGATGCGGACTCGCTCGCGAGCCGGCAGCGTGCCCCGCCCGGTGTCTCTCATCTCGACGTGAAGCGCGTACCGCCCCGGTTCACGCGGTGCTGTCACCGCGAGGGTGATGGAGTGGGCGCCGGTCCGGATCCTGCGTGCCACGACGGTCCTGGGTGCGCTCGTCCCCGGGACGGTCACGGATGGCGGCGTGGCGGACGACCCGCTTCCAACGGTTGCGCGTGACGCCGAGGCCGCCATGGCGCCGGCGACGCCCGGGTCCAGGCTGGCCGGACTCGACATCGTGGCGGGGGTGAGCGCCGAGTCCAACTCGATCGGGCGCCAGGTCGCGACGAACGAGATCCCTGCGGGGATGGCGCCGCCGGACCATGCGAGCCGGACCGAAGTCCGCTCGGCGCCGTGCACCAGGCCGGTCGCGACGGGGGCAGCGAAGTCGATCTTCCGACGGGCCAGGGAGCCGAGGCGCAGCGAGCTCGCGATCCGGCTCACGGCCTCCCCCCAGCGCCCGGACGAAGACCAGTACTGCTGCATGCTCCGGAGCGTCGGCTGGCCGCCCCACCAGCGGCCACCCGGCGTCAGGTACGAATCCCTGATGAACTTCGCTGTCGCCTTGATGCCCGCGGCGTACGAGGCGTGGGCACTGGCATAGCGGAACGGGTCGCGGTCGTAGGCGTTGAGGCCGAACAGGTTGTGCTTGACGCGCGAGATGTAGCTGGAGCCCCAGCCCGACTCGTGGAGCGCGGCCGCCAGGAGGAACCGCGCGTTCACCTTGTACTTCCGCTCCGCAGCGAGGAAGGCGGTCCCGAGCGGCGGCAGCGGCGTATGCGCCTTGAGATACTCGTCGATGGCCCAGGCCGAGACCCCGCTCCTCGACCGCAGGTTGGTGTCCAGCGTGATCTTGCCGCCGGGGTGGTAGCGCCTCGCATGCGGCACACCGGCATTCGTCGTGCCGGCGACAAGGCTGATCAGGATCGCGGCGGCGAGGATGGCCCGCACGATGCGCGGACGATGGACAGCGGTCATGGAGTCCTGGTCGTGGCCGCGGCGGGCGACCTGCGGCTGGGGGGTCCGTGGTGACGGCGCACGCCCGCGCGCCATGGTGATGCCCCGGGGGTCCGGGGATCCCTCTCACCCTCGGCGCAATGGCCCCGTCCGTCCACCGCCCGATTCGCCCATCCGGAGGCGTCGATAGGCCTACGTGCCACCCGGGCGGCGCGGCGCCTCGTGGCCCGGGGCTATGCTGGAGGCACCGGGGGGCACCCCTTCCACGGGGTGAGCGGACGGCAGGGGTGCTGGTGCCGGCCTGCCAGGAGATAGAGCGATGACCGTCCAACCGGGAACCTGCCGGTCCTGTGGTGAGGAGCCACATGGCGACGGCCCGTGCTCTCCCGAGCCGACGCCCGAGGCGAGCACGCTTGCCAGCGGCCCCTGCAACTGCCTGCCCGAGCCGAGGGCCGACTGGCACACGTGCGCCATGTGCGGCGTGGCCCAGGCGCCCGGCAAGCCGTCCTGCGGGTTCTGCGGCCACCGGTGGCGGACCGGCGAGGCAGACTGAGCCCACCAGGCGGGCCCGCGGCCCGCTCCATGTTGTCGCTGGAGATCGCTCGAGTGGATCGTTTGACCAGGCTGGACGAGTGCCTCATGACCGAGGACTGCCCCGGCTACGACCGCGAGCGAGGGACGTGTCTCCTCCGCCCGGACGACTGCGAGTTCGCGCTCGCCGATGGCGGGGCCGCCCGGCGGCTCGAGACGCCCGAACCGCGAGCGGCGGACCCGGCGCCTCATCGGGACGATGACCGAACGCACTAGCGCCGGGATCCTCCTGTTTCGCCGGACTGGCGGCGGCCTGGAGGTGCTCCTTGCCCACCCTGGCGGCCCGCGGTTCGCGACCAGGGACGCGGGCTACTGGTCCATCCCCAAGGGCGAGGTCGAACCGGGCGAGGTGCTCGAGGCCGTGGCGCGACGCGAGCTCGAGGAGGAGACCGGCCACCGCCTTGGCTCCACGGAGCTGATCCCGCTCGGCGAGATCGTCCAGAAGGGCGGCAAGCACGTCCATGGCTGGGCCGCCGACGGTGATCTCGATCCCGCCGGGGCGACGAGCAACACCTTCGTCGCGGAGTGGCCCGTGGGTTCCGGCCGGATGGTCGAAGCCCCCGAGGTGGACCGGGTGGGCTGGTTCGATCCCGCTGCGGCCCGGATCAGGATCAAGGCCCCACAGGCCGCCTTCATCGACCGCCTCGTTGTCCTCCTGGCCGAGGAGGGGTAGGGCAGAGGCGGCCCAGGGCTCGATCGTCGTCGGTCGGTCAGACGATCGGGGCATTTGTCCTGCGGCCGCCGCGGTCAGCGGCGCGCAGCCCGGGGAGCGCTGCGCCGGCCCGTGGCGAGCAGGCGAACGTCGGCCACGAGTCCGGCCCGGACGACGACGACGTGGGTCACCGCGATCAGGGCCACGGCCGCCGCGACGGCGGTGTGGATGTCCGACCACTCGTGCTTCGTCACGGCAAAGAGCAGGACCTGCTGGCCGGCACGCCGGCCGTCGGCCGCAAGCCACGGGATGACGCCGCTGGCCATGACCACCGGGACGAGGACGACCATCGCCACCACGGCAAACGCTCGGATGTAGACGATCGCCTTCGGGCGCCGGCTCACGCTCCGGCCGGGGCTGCGGCGCCCGGTCAGGGCCAGCCGCGCGTAGGAGATGACCCCGCGTCGCATCACCGTCACGTGGGTGATCGTGAGGGCGATCGCGAGGAACGAGGCCACGACGTGGATGTCGGACCAGGCGTGCTTGGTCAGCCCGACGAGTGCGGGCAGCAGGTCTGCGCGCCATCCATCCGCCGCCGACCAGAGGGCGAGGCCGCTGAGGCCGGCCACGGTCCAGCTGGTGATCATCGCCAGGGCGACGACCGATCGCACGTAGTAAATCGTCTTCGCCCGAGGGGTCGTGGGAGGCGGGGAGGTGGTGAACGGGATCGCTGTCATGGTCGTTGCTCCGGAGTACTGGTGACCGACGTGGCGTCCGACGTCAGCCGGACCGGCCCTGCCCGATCGGCGAGCCGATGATCGTCTCGAACTCGTCTGCCGAGATGTAAGTCGGCGTGTACGAGACTCCCTGGCGGTCCAGGTTCCTGGTGAAGGCGCGCAGGTGGTTCTCCGACCCGTGCTCCAGGTCCGCATAGACCAGGGCGATGTCGGCGGTGCCGGTCGCCCGCGTGCGCAGGTCACTGATGTCGAGGTCCTCGATCAGGGCCCCCACCGTGAAGGCGTCGACAAGCGACGTCCGCCCACGGGCCACGAGGTCGGTGTACAGCGCCTGGAGGTCCGGGTTCGTGAACTCCCCGGCCGGCCGGCCCGCGGCCGGGTCGGTGATCCCGTAGCGATCAAGGAGGGTCTTGACGGCCTCCGTGTGGGTTGTCTCAGCGCCGGCGATGTTCTCGAAGACGCGGCTGCCCCAGGTCTCCCCGAGTGCCACGTACACGTCGTGAGCCAGCTTCTCCTCTTCGCGCATCCACACGAGGCCGTCGATCTCCTCGGCGGTCAGCGTGGCGACCGGCATGTCGGCGATGCGGAGCGAGATGTCGCCGCTCTCACCTGAGCCCCGCGCCTCGATGCCCCCGGACCCGCTGCCGTAGCCGCCATTGCCGCCACCGCCATCGCCGCCGTATCGGCCGCCGCCGCCGTAGCCGGTCCCGTTCCCGCCGTTGCCGTCACCGGACCCGTCACCCGCGAGCCCGTGCCCGCCGCCGGTCAGGGCGGCGTCGGCGTCGCTTGTGACCGCTCCGGGCGAGCAGGCACCCAGGGCAAGGGACGTGGCAAGACCGGCGGCAAGCAGGACGACCGTGCGCCTGCCGCTTCTGGTGAGCGAGGACCGGGTGGAAGCCTGAGCAGACATGGGACGAGCATCCTTCAGCGTCGAGCGGCGATCCGCTCGTTGGCGAATTGATCACGTCCGAGTTGACCTTGTCGGCGTGGAGCGTCGATGGACACGGCGTGAAGGCTCCGTGGACATGGCGGTTGACCTCTCCGTGACCTCTGCCGCGCGCGGCGTGCGTCCGACGCACACGGGCCGCGATCTCGTGCCTGACGTAGGCTCGCCATGACGGCAGGGTGCGGGCTGACGGCCGGGCCTCGATCGCCGGACTGGAGGGACGCGACGATGCGACTCGGCCTCGTGGGGTATGGCAACGGTGGACGCAACTTCCACGCCCCGTACATCAGCGCTGCCCGCGATGTCGAGCTCGTCGGTGTCGTCACGCGGTCTGCCGGACGGCGGGCTGAGCTGGCGAGCGACTATCCCGGCCTGCCCGCCTTCGATTCCCTGGACGACCTCCTGGCCTCGGGGGTCGATGCGGTCACGATCACCACGCCGCCCGCGACGCGCCGTGAGCTCGTCCTGGCCGCCGTCGCTGCAGGGGTCAACGTCATCGCCGACAAGCCCTTCGCACCGGATGCGGCCGGTGGGCGCGAGCTCGACGACGCCGCCCGCGCCGCCGGCGTCGCGCTCTGCGCGTACCAGAACCGCCGTTGGGACGCGGACATCCGCACGCTGGCGGCCATCCTCGGACGGGGCGACCTCGGGGACATCTGGCGTGTCGAGTCGCGGTTCGACCTGGACCAACCGGGCGGGTTGGACGCCGGGCCGCACGGCGGGCTGCTACGCGACCTCGGGGCCCACCTCGTGGACCAGCTGCTATGGCTGCTGGGTCCCATCCGCACCGTGTACGCCGACCTCGACTGGGTGGACCTGTCCGAGGGTCGGACCGACGTCGGCCTTGGCATCGCGCTGGTCCACGAGAGCGGCGTGCGCTCACGGGCGAGCGCGACCAAGCTCAACCGCAACGTAGAGAAGGAGCTGCGCGCGTATGGCAGCGCCGGGTCGTACGTCGGTCGGAGCTCCGATGCCCAGACCGCGGCGATCTTCGCGGGGCGCCGACCGGCCATCGAGGGCGAGGCCTGGGGATACGAGCCCGAGTCACACTGGGGCACGCTGCACACCGCGAACGGCGCAGTCCGTGTGCCGTCCGAGCGCGGCGCCTACCAGGACTACTACTCGCAGTTCGCCGCCGCGTTCCGAGGCGAGGGCGCTTACCCCGTGCCCGCCGCGGAGGCCATCCGCACGCTCGAGGTGCTCGACGCCGCTCGGGCCAGCGCCATCCAGGGTCGAGTCGTCCGTATCGGGGCCGATACCCAGTAGACACCGCTCGCCGGCCGCAGCGTCGAGGCGGATGACGACGATACTGCGGAACCACGACCTCGCGCCCAGACAATCTCCTTCACCGCTCGCGAAGTCCAAAATACATGACGAAGTCCAGGGTCTTGACAGCGCGCGCCCCGACCTGCACCGTGGCCCGACCTGCGCAACGGGCTCGCCGTCGGCTTTGTGATGTCGCG
This sequence comes from uncultured Chloroflexia bacterium, assembly GCA_963713975.1. Classification (GTDB taxonomy): domain Bacteria; phylum Chloroflexota; class Limnocylindria; order Limnocylindrales; family CSP1-4; genus CAIXZV01. Next base: position 800,082 of record OY970218.1, on the reverse strand, counting down.
AACCCGCGACGGACGTCCGACACGCCCGGATCGTTCGTGACCGGTTCGCTCCAGATCCCTTGGTGCGTCGGTCACAGGGTGTGTCGAGGTGTCGATGGCCGGTCCCATGGTGGCTGCTACGCGAAGGACAGCGGCAGCCGCACTTGTTGTCTGCGCGAGCGTGTTGATCGCCGCCTGCGGCGGCGCCGCCGCCGACTCGACCCTTGACACTTCGTCGCCAGCTGCGCCCACGCCAATTGCGTCGGCCGGTCCGTCGATCGCCGCCGCCGAGCCGTCGGCCGCCGCCGTCGGGGACGGGGCGGCTCTCTGCGCCTTCCTCACGTCAGAGGTCCCGCTTATGGCGGCGGCCGGATCAGCCGGCGGGGCCGTCGCGCAACTTGCCATGGACTACGCGAACTGGCTCGACGCCAACCCGGCCCAGATGCTGCCGGACGCGGCCGCAATGGACACACTGACAGGGGCCTCCTGCCCCGACGTCCGGACTGACGTCCTCAAGCTCATCGACTCGGACAGCTTCGCAAACGGCTTCTGATCGCCCCGCTTGCGCGGGGCACGGACGGTCACCATCGCGGAGGAGCATCCGCACCTGCGGGCTCCGCATGGCCGTGAGTGCCGGTCAGGGCGTACGATAGTTGCCATGACAACTATCGACCCTCGAGCCGCCTACGCGGACTTCACCAGCGCCCTCGTCGCCGACTTCCGCGCCAACGGCGGCAAGGTCACGTCAGGACCGTTCCTGGGCCGTGACCTCCTGCTGCTCACGACGACCGGTGCCAGGAGCGGCGACCCTCGCCTTGCTCCGCTCGTCTACACCCGGGACGGCGACCGGATCGTCATCGTCGCGTCCAAGGGCGGGGCGCCGGAGCACCCGGCCTGGTACCTCAATCTCCTGGCGGACCCGGTCGTCACCGTTGAGATCGGGACCGAGACGGTCCGGGCACGCGCCTCGGTGGTCGAGGGCTCAGAGCGCGACCGGCTGTACGCGGCGCACGCCGCCGGGTATCCGGCCTTCGGCGACTACCAGGAGCGGACGACCCGGGTGATCCCGGTCGTGGTGCTGGAGCGCCTCGCCTGACCCCGGGTCGACCACGCGACGTCGACCGGGCGCCGCCGGCGCGCGAGGGACCGACACCGCCGGCCTACTCCGTCGGGCCGGGCTCCGGTGCCGCCGCGGGGAGCAGCGGCAGGCCGTCGTGCGGCGTGGTCCCCATCAGCCCGACCTGGTGGTAGACGCGGATCTTCTCGCGCGTGTCGGCGATGTCGAGGTTGCGCATCGTCAGCTGGCCGACGCGATCCTGGGGCGTGAAGAAGACCTCGTCGCCCTTCTCCATCGTGAGCCGCTCCGGGTGGTAGGTCAGGTTCGCGCTCGTCGTGTCCAGGACCGAGTAGTCGTTCCCGCGCCGCAGCTCGAGGGTCACCTCGCCGGTGATCGGCCGGGCGACCCAGCGCTGCGCGGTCTCGCGGAGCATCAGCGCCTGTGGATCGAACCAGCGGCCCTGGTACAGGAGCCGGCCCAGGCGCCGGCCGTTGCTGCGGTACTGGTCGATGGTGTCCTCGTTGTGGATGCCGGTGACCAGGCGCTCGTAGGCGATGTAGAGCAGCGCCATCCCGGGCGCCTCGTAGATGCCGCGGCTCTTGGCCTCGATGATCCGGTTCTCGATCTGGTCGGAGACCCCCAAGCCGTGGCGGCCGCCGATGGCGTTGGCCTCCGTGAACAGCGCGAGAGGCGTCTCGAAGCTCTGCCCGTTGAGGGCCGCCGGCTCTCCCTCCTCGAAGCGGACGGTGACGGTCTCCGCCGGCACCTCCACGTCGGCGCGCCATGATGCGACGCCCATGATCGGGTTCACGATCGACATGCCCCGATCCAGGAACTCGAGATCCTTGGCCTCGTGGGTCGCGCCCAGGATGTTCGAGTCCGTGGAGTACGCCTTGTCGGCGCTCATCCGGTACTCGAGGCCCGCGCCGTCGAGGTAGGCGGACATCTCCGCGCGGCCACCCAGCTCGTCGATGAACCCCTGGTCCAGCCACGGCTTGTAGATCCGCAGCCCGGGGTTGACGAGCAGGCCGTAGCGGTAGAACCGCTCGATGTCGTTGCCCTTGTAGGTGCTGCCGTCGCCCCAGATGTGGACGTCGTCTGCCTGCATCGCCGAGACGAGCATCGTGCCGGTGACCGCGCGGCCGAGCGGCGTGGTGTTGAAGTACAGCTGGCCGGCGGTCGAGATGTGGAAGGCCCCCGTCTGCAGGGCCGCGATGCCCTCGGCGACCAGCTGCGGACGGCACTCGATCAGGCGGGCCTTCTCGGCGCCGTAGGCCATCGCCTTGCGCGGGATCGACTCGTAGTCGTCCTCGTCGGGCTGCCCGAGGTGGGCGGTATAGGCGAATGGGATGGCGCCGTGCTCCCGCATCCAGTGCAGGGCGGCGCTGGTGTCGAGCCCGCCGGAGAATGCGATGCCGACCCGCTCGCCGACAGGGAGGTGCTGCAGGATGTTGGACACGGGGCTGATCCTTGAGCGTGGGTGTCCCGTTGCGGGAGACCACCTGGTCGATGGTCAGGCTACCTCAGGACGGGACCAACGCGGAGAGGTCAGGCGGCCAGACGGCGCGGCGCGGCAAACGAGGCTCCGCCCCCGGCTCGGTGGCCCAACGCCCCGCCGCCGTCCCGAACCCGCTAGGCGATCGGTGCCTCCCAGCGGTTCAACGGTCGGTTCAACCGCGGTTCTAGCCGCTGAGCGGCACGATCATCGGCTCCCGTGCCCCTCCCACCCGACAGGCGTGACGCCAAGGGGCGCAAACCGCACCACACCCGACGGTTCAGCCGCCCAGCGGCGCGCCATCGCCCGCCCCGGCGGCTCAGGCGGCCAGGCGCGGCTCGGCAGGTGCGACCATGGGCGGCACCTCGATGACGTACCGGCGGTCGTGCAGCATCGTGCGCACCACCTTCGCGAGTGGCGCCGGCAGGCGGGTCGGCTCGGAGAGCGACGCGCACTCGAGCCACGCTGCGTCGTCGTGGAGGGCGATAGTGAGGTTGTTCCCACAGGCGCAGAAGGCGGGGGAACGGAGGGCCGCGTCGATGGCGACCAGGACGGAATCGTCGTGCATGGCATGTACCTCGGCCCCTGGCCCCTGGACTGCCGAAGCCCGGCCGGTGGCGCGAGCGAGGTCAATCCGCCAGGAGCGGACCGCCGTGGCCCAACTGTGCGCACCTGGCGCAGGATCCACAGCCCGGACGGCCGCCCACCAGGTCTGGGGGACGAAGCCGACCGTGGTCACATCCTCGTTCAGCTCGTCGTTTCGGACAAGCACGGGAGGGGTACCGGTTCGGTTGCGCTTGAGATAGCGGACTAGTCCAAGTTCGACCCAGGCCGCAACGACCGGCGCCCCGTACGATGGTGGTGATGGCCCTCCCGATCGCCCGCCGGGCAACCCGCGTGTCACTCCCGCTCATCGGCGCCTTCGTGGTGGGCGCGATCGCGTACGGCGGCCTGTACACGTTCCCGGCCCTGTCGGTCGCGTTCGCCGAGGAGTTCGGGATCAGCCGCACCCTGGCCGTGACCCCGTGGACGATGTTCCTGGTGGTGACGGCCGTCGCGAGCCCGCTCCTGGGCCGCGCCTATGACGAATGGGCGGATCGGGACCTGCTCACGGCGTCGATGGTGCTGCTGGCGGCGGGGTGGCTCGCGATCTATCTCGCCCGGGACATCTCGCTCGTCATCCTCGCCTACGCCGTGTTCATGGCGCTCGGGCTGCAACTCTCGTTCATCGGAACGTCGACGGCGATCGCCCGCCGCTACGAGGGGATGTCGGGACTCGCCCTGGGGATCGCGTATGCGGGCCCCGGGATCGGAGTGGCGATCGCGCTGCCCGTGGCGGCCGGCCTGATCGCCACCGCCGGATGGCGCTCCACGTCGCTGGTGTTCATCGCGTCCTGCCTCGTCGGCGTGGTGTTCGTGTGGCTCATGACGAGCGGCCCCGCGATCATCGTGCCGGGTCGCCGGGCGAACCGCCGACGGGTGACGGCCCCTGCCGACGTGCGAAGTGCCGCCCCGTCGACCGCCGCCCTTGGCGCGCCCGCTGCGATCCCCGTCGGACGGTCGCGGTCGACCGCCGGGCCGTCCCTGGCCATCGGCGAACCCCTGAGCGCGGGCCAGCTCGACGTCCGGGAGACGGAGTCGGCCCAGGCGGCCCACGCCACCGGCCTCCACGAGGTCTCGGCGCCGGGAGCGGTGTCGGCCGCCCGCGAGATCCAGCCGGTCGGGAGCGGCGAGCACCCCAGGGGCATCAGGCGCGTGGTGCGGACGCGCCGCTTCTGGATCCTGTTCGCCGGCGCGGCGGCGATCGGGGTCTTCGACGAGGGCGTCCTCCAGGCGTTCATCCCGGGCGCCGTGCAGAGCGGGCTCGGGGTCGGGTGGGCTGCGACGGCGCTCGGCCTCCAGTCGCTCGCCTACGTCGGCGGCCAGATCGTCGGCGGCTGGCTGTCCGACCACGTCGGCCGCCGGATTGTCGGGGTCACTGCGGCGGCGGCCGTCGGCGGTGGCGTGATCGCGGCGCTCGGCATGGTTGGAGCGGCCCCGACGATCGCAGTCGTCGGGATCATCGTCCACGGGATCGGCACCGGGGCGACCATTGCCGTCCGTTCGGCGGCCTTCGGGGACGTGTTCGGTGGCCCCAACTTCGGGACGATCTTTGGGCTCCTCGCCGTGGCCTACCCGATCGGGGGGACGTTCGCCGTCTACCTCGGGGCAATCGCGCTGGATTCGACCGGGTCGTACGCGCCGCTCATCCCCGTGGTGCTCGCCGCGCTCGTCCTGTGGTCGGTCGCCCTCTGGGTCGCCGGTCCCCGGCGGGTCCGCGGCGCGGTGCTGGAGGCGTAGCCGCTCGCGGGTCGGATCATGGTCGCGTTCCCGGGAGCCGCGGTGTAGTCCGTGGTCTGGATCGGGCCGTCGAACGCGCTCGGGTTGCCGAAGCCGGCATCGTCGACCAGCACCAGCCGTGCGGGTACCCGCCGGGCCTGGCACCTGCTCGCCAGGTGCCGCGTCCGCGGGTCCGGGGTACGATTCCGTCCCTGATCGGCGTTCCCAAACCCCGCGGGTGGCTGTCCCGGCGCCCCGCTGTAGCGAGGCTTCTCCTGATGGCTGCCAACTCGAAGCGTCGAGGTCGCGTGGGTGGCGTAGTAGCCCTTGTGGCCGCACTCGCCGTCCTTCTCGGAGCGTGCGATGGGACCCTCCCTCCGATCGAGCTGCCGTCTGGCGCGCTGCCGTCAGGCGCGCTGCCGTCGATCGCGCTGCCGTCGATCGAGATTCCCACCAGGCCGCCGGAGCCAACGGCGGAACCCACGCCCGAGCCCACCGAGAAGCCGACCCCGGAACCAACCGCGGAGCCGACGCCGGAACCAACCGCGGAGCCGACGCCGGAACCAACCGAGAAGCCGACCCCGAAGCCGACGCCGGAGCCGACGCCGGAGCCGACCGCCGAGCCGACACAAGAGCCGACCGCGAAACCAACCGCCACCTCTACCGTCGAGCCCACGCCCACCGCGAGCGCGGCGCCTGGCTCGGGCTCGGACGACACGGGCAGCGGCGGACTCGGCCTCCTGCTGCTCGTGATCCTCGCCGCCGTCGGCGGAGGGCTTCTTGCCTATGCGTGGCTGCGCTCGCGAGGCGGCCCGCCGCCAGCGGGCACGCCGCCGCCGCCGGGCACGCCGCCGCCGCCAGCGGGCACGCCGCCGCCGCCAGCGGGCACGCCGCCGCCGCCAGCGGGCACGCCGCCGCCGCCAGCGGGCACGCCGCCGCCGCCCCCGCCGCCGGCCGAGCCCCCGCCGCCGCCCGTGCAACCCGTCGACGCCCAGGCCGAGGACAGTCCCGTGGATCCCGATGAGCTCGGCTCGCTGGTCTCGCCGGTGACAGACCCCGTCACGCCGGAGCAACCGGCCGGCTGATCCCCGGCCCGTCCACCGGCCGGCGTCAGCTGCTGGTCGCGAGCGCCACCGCATCGGACTGCGAGAGCGCCCGGCCGGCCGCCCACCCGGACTCGAACTCACCTGGGGTCAGGGCGGCGCGCAGCCGCTCCAGCTCGGTGACATGCTCGGGCTCTTCGTCGAAGGCCATGCGTGCCCCCGCATCCTCCCGCATCGCGTCCGAGGCGCCGAGCAGGCGGACGGCCCGGTGCGCGTTGCCCCGCTCGATATCGATGTACGCGATGTTCTCCAGCTGGTTCGCGATCGCGCCCCTGTGCCCGAGGTAGACCCAGCCGCCGATGGTCTCGTGGTACAGCGGGAGTGCCTCGTCAAGGCGGCCCCCTCGGCGAAGCGCATGGGCGAGGTCGCTCCGTGATGCGAGGACGAACCGCTCGTCGCCGAGCTCCATGAAGCGCTGGATCGCCACGCCAAACGCGACGACGGCGTCGTCCGTCCGCCCTTCACGGCCGAACGTCCGGCCCTGTGCCATCGACGTCGCCCCGATCGCGTACGGGCTCCCGGACCGGTAGGCCGCCGCCACACCGCGCTCGAGCAGGGCCGCGCCGGTCTCCGGGTCGAAGCCGCCCAGGCTGGTACCGGCGAAGCCCGCGGCGAACGCCAGGAGCCACCACTCGCCGGTCTGGTCGGCCAGACCCATGACCGTCTCGAAGACGGGTCGCACACGCGCGCCTTGCTCGCCGGACCGTCCCGAGAACACGGTCGAGACGGCGAGGCCGACGACGGCATACAGGCGGGCCGTGGCATCCCCGCTCGCGTCGGCGAGGACGACCGCCTCCTCTGCCCAGGACAGTCCCGTGGACGCGCGTCCCGACATCGCCCACAGCCTCGCAGCCTCGCCGAGGAGCCTCGCGGTCAGCGCCTGGTCGGCCGGATCGACCCCGGCCGGGTCGGCGACGCGGTCCCTCGCGATCGTGACGGCCGCCTCGATCCTTGCGTCGTTGTCCTGGGACATGACCCGGACCGCCCAGTAGCCGAGCAGCGCGGTCGCCATCTGGACGGCCGCCCACGGAGCAGCCTCGAGGGCCCACTCCAGGGCGGCGCCCAGGTTGTCCAGTTCGGCGTCGAGGCGATCGAGCCAGTCCACCATCGCCGGGCCCCGGAGCGGACGCTCGGCCCCGATGGCCAGGTCGGCGAACACGGCCAGGTGCCGGTCCGAGACGGTGGCCGCCTCGCCGGCCGCGATGAGCTGCTCGCGGGCGTACTGGCGGATCGTCTCGAGCATCCGGTAGCGCGTCGTCGCGCCACGATCCACGATCACCAGCGAGCGATCGACGAGCCGCGTGAGGCCGTCCACGAGGTCCAGCGTGTCCATCTCGTCGGGGCCGTCACCGACGATGCGGGCGGCCATCGGCACATCCCAGCCGCCCGTGAACACCGACAGGCGCCGGAGGAGGCGACGGTCCTCCTCGGTCAGCAGGTCCCAACTCCAATCGATGAGGGCATGGAGCGTCTGCTGGCGCGGGACAGCCGTCCGCCGGCCGCCGGCAAGCAGTCGGAACCGGTCGCCCAGGCGCCTCGCGATGTCGTCCGGCGACATGGCCGACACCCGTGCCGCCGCCAGCTCGATGGCGAGCGGGATCCCGTCGAGGCGCCGGCAGATCTCCACGACCGAGGCCACATTCGCCTGGCTGAGGACGAAGGATGGGTCCACGGCCGCTGCGCGCTCGACGAACAACCGGACGGCCTCGGTCGACGAGGCGTCTGCGAGGTCGAAGCCTGGATCGGCGAACCCGCCCGACCTTCCGGCCGCCGCAGGGCAGGAGAGCGACTGGAGCTGGAGGACCGCCTCGCCCGTCACGGCGAGCGCCTCCCGGCTCGTGGTCAGGATGCGGAGGCCGGACGCGCCCCCGAGCAGACGCTTGGCAAGGCGGGCCGTGCCGTCGACCAGGTGCTCCGCGTTGTCGAGCAGGAGCAGGAGCTCCTTCTCAGCCACGAACGCGGTGATCGTCGTGATCGCCGGGATCCCGGGGACCTCTGGCGCCCCGAGCGCCCGCGCGACCTCGGACGGGATCTGAGACGGATCGCCCAGGGACGCCAGCTCCGCCAGCCATACCCCGTCGGGGTAGCGATCGAGGAGATGGCCGGCTGCCTCGAGCATGAGGCGGGTCTTGCCGGTGCCACCGGTTCCGATGAGCGTGACCAGGCGGTGACGGCCGATCAGCGACGCCACCTCGTCGACCTCCCGCTCCCTGCCCACGAAGCTGGTCAGCTGGACGGGCAGGTTGGAGCGGTGCGTGCTCAGGGATCGCAGCGGCGGGAAGGCCCGCGGCAGGTCGTCAACAACCACCTGGAACACCTGCTCGGGCCGGTCGATATCACGGAGGCGGTGGGAGCCGAGGTCTACGAGCCCGATCGACGACGCGAGCCGATCTCGGGCGAGGACCGCCGCCACCGCAGAGCAGATCACCTGGCCGCCGTGACCGATGGCGAGGATGCGCGCGACGCGGTTGAGCGCAGGCCCGAAGTAGTCCCCGTCGCGAGCCTCGGCGACGCCGGCGTGGAGCGCCATCCTGACCCGCAGCTGGCCGGTCTCGCCCCAGGGTGCGTCGCGAAGCGCCCGCTGTCCTGCCAACGCCGCGTCGACGGCCCCGCACGGGTCGCCAAAGATGGCCAGCATCCCATCGCCGGTCGTCTTGATCAGCGTGCCCCCGGCGTTCTCGATGGCCGCCCGCAGGAGCCGGTCGTGTTGGGCGAGCGCCCCGCCCATGGGCCCCGCGTGCTCCTCCCACAGGCGCGTGCTGCCCTCGATGTCCGTGAACAGGAACGTGGACAGGGAGCCCGGGTCGGCCGCCGATGGGGGTGATCCCACCCCGGGAGCGGGCAGCGCCGTCAGGGGTCCGGACGACCCCGTCATCGCGAAGCCGCGTGGGGATCATCAGCCGGGGTCATGGGCCAGTGCGAGGGGACGCGCCACATGGCGGGATGCTACAACCGGAAGCGTGTTCGCGGTGCGTGGTGCCCGGGCCTTCGCAGGCCCAACGGCTTACTTCGGGACCTTTGGCGGCAGGGAGGCGACGTGACCCAGGGCGGCCGCGACCCAGCGCGCCCCGCCCGGCGTCCCGACGAGCGTGGCCGGCAGCGTGACATAGCCGCCCATCGGCCGCTCGGACGGCCCGAACGGACCGGCGCCCTCGATCGCCCGCAGCGCCTCGGCATCGGCGGGTGCCAGCTTCACCCCGATGTCGGCGCCGAACAGGCCCATGAACATGTTCCCCTGAACGAACGCGCCGAGGTTGCCGAACATCGGCTTGACCACGACCCTGGGGTCGTCGGGCACGATCGAGCGGAAGCGGTCCTTGTCGGCATCGGTCGGCTTGGGGATCTGCACGGGACGCCTCCTTGCGGTGCGCGCTCGACTGGCCACGTCGGGCGACGGCCTCTCAGCGTAGAGTCATCGTGCCCATGGCGACAACCTCCTCCACCGACACGCCCGCGTCCACGGAGCCGATTGGCGCCCTCGCCCGCCGCAACGACCGCTACATGGTGGTTGGGGTGCTCGCCTACGCGATGCTCGTGGTCGTCCTCATGGTCGCGGGTGGCGTCGCGCTCACGCCAGACGTCCTCGCCGTCTCGTTCGGCCTGGTCGCGCTGCTGCTCGGCCGTGGCCGGCTGTTCTTCAGGGACTGGATCCCGTTCATCGTCCTGCTGCTGGCCTACGAGCTGATGCGGGGCATCGCCGACGACGCGGGCATGCCGCTCCACGCCGGCGACCTGCTCGTGGCCGAGCGGCTGATCGCGTTCGGGAGCATCCCCACCCAGGTCCTCCAGGACGCCCTGCGCCCGGTCACCGGTCCCGACCCGATCGCCATCGGGGCGACCGTCGTCTACATGCTCCACTTCGCCCTGCCGCTGGTGACGGGGTTCGTCCTCTGGCTCTGGCGGCGGCCCCAGTTCTACGACTTCGTGGCCTCCCTGATCCTGCTGTCGGTCGCCGGGTTCGTCACCTACCTGCTGCTGCCGGCCGCGCCGCCGTGGTACGTGGCGAACCAGGGACTGCTCAATGGTCCGGACGGGCAGCCGGTGATCGCCTACCTCAAGCCCGGCGCCTTCGAGGAGCTGGCGGCGGCGCTCGGCTTCGATGGCCGCTACCTCTACTCGCTCGCGTTTGGCAGCGTCAATCCGAACCCAGTGGCGGCGTTCCCGTCGCTCCACGTTGCCTACCCGGTCCTGACGTTCCTCGTGCTGCGGCGGGCGTTCGGGCGGATCGGATGGCTCGCCCTGGGATATGCGGGGATCGTCGCCTTCTCGGTGGTCTACACGGCCGACCACTGGGTGCTGGACATCATCGCCGGCGCGGCCTACGCCTACGTGGCGTACTACTTGGTCCGGCACTGGCCAAACCGGGCCCGCAGGTGGCGTGGCGGCCGCGCGGGTCAGGCCTCAGGCTAAGAGGTCGGCCAGGGCGTCCCGCAGCTCCGCGTAGGCACTGAGCCCCAGGTCCGTCGGGTCCGAGGCCCGCAGCTGGACGCACACGTGGTCGGCACCGGCGTCGAGGTGCTCCCGGACCCGGCCGGCGATCCTGGCCACGTCCCCCTGTGGTACGACGGCGTCGAGCACCCGGTCGCTCCCGCCGCCCGACAGGTCCTCGTCGGACCAGCCCAGGCGGCGGAGGTTGTTGGCGTAGTTGGCCAGGCCGAGGTAACGGCCGGCGAAGCCCCGCGCGACGTCGCGGGCACGCCCCGGATCCGTGTCGATGACGGCGGTCATCTCCACCGCCAGTACGGGATCCGGACCCAGCCGCTCGCGGGCGATGCGCGTGTGCTCGACCGGGACGAAGTACGGGTGGGCGCCATCTGTGCGCTCGGCGGCGAGATCCAGCATCCGCGGCCCCAGCGCCGCGAGGAGCACGGGCGGTTGGACCGGGGGCGGTGGCCCCGCGTAGTCCGTCGCGTCCATCGCGTCCAGGTACGCCGCCATGGTGGTGACCGGCGGGCCGTATGTACCCCCGCGGGCCGCCACCGACGGCGCGTGGCTGACGCCGATCCCCAGTACGAAGCGGCCCGGATGCGCCTCGGCGAGCGTGCGGGCCCCGTTGATCATCGCCGCCGCGTCGCGGGCGTAGATGTTGGCGATCCCAGTCGCGACGCGGATTCGCGAGCTGCCGGCAAGGAGGATCGCAGCGTGGGCCAGCGCCTCCTTGCTGCCCAGGCTCTCCGGGAACCAGGCCGCAGGGTAGCCCAGCGCCTCGTAGGCGGTGACGGCGGCCTGCTCTTCGGCCGCGGGCTTCGTCTGGAGGGCGAAGCTCCAGATCCCCACGGAACCGAGGGCTTCCCGCAGGGCGGCATGTCGTGGTGTCATCGGCTGCTCCTCTGTCAGGCCACGAGTCTACCGGCGGCGCTCGCGGCTGGATCAGGTCCCTCAGGCCGCCACGATCCACGCCAGCCAGGCGTGGGCCACCCCCATCTCGAGCCTGGTGTCGAGCGTCTCGCGCTCGATCGACTCGACCCGCCACCCGTCCCGGAACGACGTCCGGATGTCGGTTCGGCGAATTCGCGCGGGACCGATCCCGAACGGGTTCCGGTCGCTCCAGCAGACCAGGAGACAAGCACCCCCGGGCCGGAGGACGCCCCGCAGACTCGCGGCATAGGGCCCGCGTTCCTCCGGCTGGAGGACGTGGAACAGTCCGACGTCGAGGAGCGTGTCGAAGGTGCGCCCGAGGGCGGCGAGGCGGAATGCGTCATGGACCAGGAACTGCGCGGCGAGCCCGCGCTCTGCGGCGGTCGCACGAGCCCGCTCCACCGCGCGGGCAGCGATGTCGATCCCCGTGACCTGCAACCCACGCCGCTCGAGCTCGAGCGCGTTCTCGCCGGTGCCGCACCCGACATCGAGGACGCCGCCCTGGACGAGACCGCGATCGGCGAGCCGGATCACCGCCGGCTGGGCGCGGCCGATGTCCCAGCTCGGCGTCGCCTCGTAGGCGCGGTCGAACACGGTCATGCGCCGAAGTCTGCCACCGGCGATCGTCCCGTGAGCCCGCCTCGTGCCCCGAGGGATGACATCATGATCGGCATGGGTGACCAGGCCGCGACCATGCGGGCGTTCGTGATCGTTGGGCCGGGCGTGGCCGAGGTGCGTGACCTTCCGCGCCCGGAACCCCGGGCGGGTGAGGTCATCGTCGACGTCGAACGGGCGGGCGTTTGCGGCACCGACGTCGAGCTCTACACCGGCGAGATGGCCTACCTGCACACCGGCGAGGCCGAGTACCCGATCCGCATCGGCCACGAATGGGCCGGGGTGGTCGCGTCGGTCGGAGACGGCGTGGATTCGTCGTGGGTGGGGCGCCGGGTGACGGGCGACACGATGCTGGGCTGCGGGACCTGCGGGCGGTGCACGGCCGGGCGCCAGCACCTGTGTGCGGACCGCTACGAGATCGGCGTCCGCAACGGCTGGCCCGGCGCACTTGCGGAGCAGCTGCCGGTGCCCGTCCGAGCGCTCGTGCCGCTGCCCGAATCGGTGGGACCCGCGTTGGGGGCGATGGTCGAACCGGGTGGCAACGCGCTGCGCGCCGTGCGTGGGGCCGCGCTCGAGGCCGGCGAGCGGCTGCTGGTGATCGGGCCCGGGACGATCGGGCTCCTGGTCGCCCAGGTCGCCACGGCGCAGGGCGTCGAGGTCCACCTGGCCGGCCGCAGCGAGCGGTCCCGGAGCTTCGCCCGGACGCTCGGGTTCGACGACGTCTGGACGACGGAGACGCTGCCCGATCTGCGCTGGGACGCGGTCGTCGATGCCTCCAACTCGGTCGGGCCGCCCGTCCTTGCCCTCGACCTCGTGGAGCCGGGACGCCGCGTGGTCTACATCGGCCTGGCCGGCCAGCCCAGCCTGATCGACACCCGCACGATGGCGCTCAAGGACGTGACGGCGGTCGGCGTGCTCAGTGCCTCCGGGGGCCTGGAGGGGATCATCGACCTGTATGCCTCGAACGCCGTCGACCCGCGGCCGCTCATCTGCGCCACGGTCTCCCTGGACGATGCCGACGGGGTCCTTGCCGGCCGCCGCCGGCCCGAGTGGGGCGACGCCCCGAAGATCCACGTCGACCCGCGGACCGGAGGGACTCGGTGAAGGCACTCGTGTACACGGGCCCCCTGCGGCTGGAGCACATGGACCGTCCCGATCCCGCGCCCGGCGCCGGGGAGGTCCTGGTCCGCGTCCGCGCCGTCGCCATCTGTGGCTCGGACGTCCTTGGCTACACGGGGACCACCGGGCGTCGGAACCCGCCCGTGATCATGGGTCACGAGGCGGCGGGCGTCATCGAGACCGTTGGCGCGGGTGTGGAACCGGAGGCGTGGGCACCGGGGACGCGCGTCACGTTCGACTCCATCGTGTGGTGCGGCGCCTGCCGGCCGTGCAGCTCCGGGCACACGAACCTGTGCGAGACCCGCCAGGCGTTCGGCGTGTCCACGCCGGCGTTCCGCCGTGACGGGGCGATGGCCGAGTTCCTCGTCGTGCCGCAGCGGCTCCTCCACCGCCTGCCGGACCCGGTCCCGTGACATCCAGCCCCAGCGCCTGGAGCTCGCGAGGCACCTGGGCGCGGACGTCACGATCGACTCGGCGGGCGGCGACCCTGCCACGGACCTCGAGCTGGCCACGGGGCGCCGTACGGCCGACGTCGTCCTGGAGGCGGTGGGCATCCAGGCGACGATCGACCTGGCGATGGCGCTGACGCGTCCCGGCGGCAGCCTGACGTTCACCGGCAACGTCCAGCCGCGGGTCGAGCAGGATCTCCAGGGGATCGTCTCGGGCGAGCTCACCATCCGCGGCTCGTCCGCCAGCGCCGGCGAGTACCCCGAGTGCATCGAGCTGATCGCCGACGGGCGCCTGCGCGTGGCAGAGCTGATCAGCCGCGTGCAGCCGCTCGAGGACGGCGCGGCGGCGTTCGAGGCACTTCACCGGGGAGAGCCCGGCCTGACGCGGATCGTGCTCCACCCGCCCGTCTGACCGCCGGTAGCCGCTCGGCTGATGGCGCGCCGGATGCGCTCGGCTGGCGCCGTTCAGCCGGCCTCAACCCCGTTCAGCCGGCTTCCGCCGGCGTCAGCGAGAGGTCCTCCGCGTAGCACCAGCCCCAGGTCTCACCGGGCTCATAGGAGCGGATGACCGCGTGCGCGGAGGCGTGCCAGTGCGCGGTCGCATGGCGGCGCGGCGAGTTGTCGCAGCAGCGGACCTCGCCGCAGACGAGGCACTGGCGTAGGTGCACCCAGCGGCTGCCCTCGCGGATGCAGTCCACGCACTGCGGCGGCGGCTGCGACTCGAACGCCGGGAGGCCCGTGACGTGGAGGCATGGACTGGGGAGTGGGTTGCCGCTCTCGTCCACGGCGACCCACGCAGCGCTGGTGTTCATGGACGCGATTGTGGGGACCTCGCCCGCCAAGCGCAATCGGTCAGTCGCCGCCGCTATCCGGCCCAGGTGTAGCCGCCGTCCACGTACAGCGTCTGGCCGGTGATGAAGGAGGCCTTGTCGCCGAGGAGGAAGGCGATGGCCCCGGTGATGTCCTCCACCCGTGCGAGGCGCCGGAAAGGGACATGCTCGAGCACACCGAGATCGATCGTGCCGGCCGCCACCTGGTCGCGGATCAGCGGCGTGTCCGTCCACGACGGTGCGACGGCATTCACCCGGATCGGCCGGTCCGCCCACTCGACGGCGAGCACGCGGGTGATCCCCACCACGCCATGCTTGGCCGCGGCATAGGCGACGCGCCCCGGGAGCGCGCGCATGGCGAACACGGAGGCGAGGTTGACGATGGCCGCACCGGCCACTAGGTGCGGGTAGGCCGCCTGGCAGGCGTAGAAGGTGCCGGACAGGTCGATGTCGATCACCCGCTGCCAGTCTTCGATGCCGAGCTCCGCCGACGCTCCGGTCCGGTTGATCCCGGCGCAGTTCACCAGGCCATGGAGTGGACCGACGCGTGCAGCGAGCTCCGCGAACGCCTCACGCAGCTCCTCGGGCCGGGTGACGTCGGCAAGGACGAACCCACCGCCGAGCTCCTCCGCGATGGCGGCTCCGGCGGGATCCACGTCCAGGATCGTGCAGTGCCAGCCATCCGCGGTCAGCTCCCGGGCGACGCCGCCGCCGATCCCCTTCGCGCCCCCGGTAATCACGGCGTGCTTCATCCCTCAACCTCCATCGTTGCCGCCGGCTACCCGTTCGCCACCTCGTCCAGCAGCTCACCGTTCGGCCCGCGCAGCTGGAGCACCACCGCCGCCATGCCCAGGACGTGGGTGGAGCAGCTGAGGCACGGATCATAGGCGCGGACGAGCGCGGAGACGCGGTTGAGCGCTCCCTCCTGGATCCGGTTGCCATCGACGAACCGCCTGGCCACCTGGAGGATGCCCTGGCCCATCGCGAGGTTGTTGTGGCCGGTCGCCACGATCAGGTTGGCCCAGGTCATGGCGCCATGCTCGTTCACCTTGTAGTGGTGGATGAGCGTGCCACGCGGGGCCTCGATGATCCCGGTCCCCTCGAGCTCGTTGACACCTGCGTGGGCACGGACCTTGGTCGCCAGGATGGCCGGGTCATCGAGCAGCTCGGCCATGCGCTCCAGGCCGTACAGCGCCTCGATCAGGCGTGCGTAGTGGTAGTGGAAGCCACTCTGGACGATGCGGCCCAGGCGCTCCCGGTATTCCGCGAGCTCGGCATCGGCCTCCGGCGTGCCGCAGCGGTCGGCGACGTTCAGGCGGGCGAGCGGCCCGACCCGATAGACGCCATCGGGGTAGCCCACCGGCTTGTAGTACGGCGCCTTGAGGTAGGAGTCCGAGAGGCTCGCCTCGCCGATCCAGGTCGCGTAGTCGGCGGGCCTCACCTGGTCGGCGAGGATTGCGCCGTCGGGTGCCACGAAGCGCAGGTTGCCGTCGTAGAGCCGCAGCGAGCCGTCCGGCCCAACGAGGCCGCAGTACATCGTGGGGATGTTGGAGAAGGACTCGATCTCGTCCGGGAAGCCATCGAGCGTCGCCTTCCAGAGCGCCAGGGTGCGACGCACGATCGCCATGGCCGCCGGCAGCTCCGCCAGGGTCTTCTCTCGTGCGTGCGGGTCGAGCGGGGCGTTCACGCCGCCCGGCACGGTCCACGAGGGGTGCACGCGCTCCTTGCCCAGGCGCTCGATCACCTGCTGGCCGAACTTGCGCAACGCGATCCCGTCGCGCAGGGCGTCGGGGTGCTGCTCGAGCAGTCCCGCGACGTTGCGCCGTGCCGGATCGAAGTCCATGCCCAGCAGCAGGTCCGGCGCCGAGAGGTGGAAGAAGGACAGCGCGTGCGACTGCACGAACTGCGCGCAGTGGATGAGCTCACGCAGCTTGGCCGCGGGTGCCGGGATGCGCACGGCCATGATCTCGTCACAGGCCTTGGACGAGGCGAGCAGGTGGCTGACCGGGCAGATGCCACAGATGCGCGCCGTGATCGACGGCATCTCGTAGTACGGCCGGCCCTCGATGAACTTCTCGAACCCGCGAACCTGAGTCACGTGGAACTGCGTGTCGGTCACCTGGCCCGAATCGTCGAGCCTGATCGTGATCTTGGCGTGCCCCTCGATGCGCGACACGTGGGGGATGGTGACCGTGTTCATCGATGGTCTCCTGGCCTCGGCCGGTTGCCCCGCCGGGGCAGCGACGGGCTCGAGGCCCTCGGGGGCGCGTCGCCCGCGCCCCGTCGTCTTCGGTGTCGTCCTCCGGGCAGCCACGTCACGCCTACCCGAACCTGACCTTGGATCCAAGGTCAGGTTCGCGGCCCTCGAGCAGCTCGCTCAGCACCATGAGGATCGCGTTGGGCTTGGGGGGACAGCCCGGGACGTGGACATCGACCTTGATCGTCGAGCGCAGCGGCTCGGCCTGCTTGAGCAGCCCGGGCACGCCGTCCGTCGGCACGCCTGGGGTCTCGTCGGCTCCCTCGACGTAGATGCGCTCGAGCAGCCTGCGGGTCGAGATGCCGTTGCGCATCGACGGCACGTTGCCCGTCACTGCACAGTCGCCCAGCGCCACCACGACCTTGCTCCGCGCCCGAACCGTCTGGACGAGCCTGAGGTCGTCCTGGCTGCTGACCGCGCCCTCCACGATGGCCACGTCGACACCTTCCGGCCACTCCTGCGCATCGACCAGCGGGCCGAACACGATGTCCGCCTTGCGCAGCACGCCGATGATCGCCTCGTCGATGTCGAGCAGTGACATGTGGCAGCCCGAGCAGCCGTCGAGCCAGCAGGTCCCGATCCTGGGCTTGTCCATCACGAGCCCTCACGCATCGTGGTCAGCTGGCTGACCACGGTCCGCTGCTTGGTCATCTCCTCGACCCCCCAGCCCTTCTCGGCCATCGCACCTGTCGGGCAGGCCTGGACGCACTTGCCGCAGCTGGTGCAGGTCGTCGCCTCGCCCCATGGCCGCTGGAGCTCGGAGACGAGGCGGGAGCCGATGCCGCGCCCGGCCACGTCCCACACGTGAGCACCCTCGATCTCGGCGCAGGTCCGGACGCAACGGGAGCAGAGCACGCAGCGGTTGTGGTCGAGCACGTAGCGCGGGTGCGTCGTGTCGACGGGGAGCCGCGGACAGCTGTACGGGTAGCGGACGTGCGTGACCCCGTGGTCCTGGGCCAGCGTCTGCAGCTCGCAGTGACCCGAAGAGACACACACGGCGCACACGTGATTGCGCTCGGCGAACAGCAGCTCGAGCGTGATCCGCCGGTAGTCCTCGATCTGTGCCGAGGTGGTCACGACCGCCTGGCCCTCCTGCACCGGCGTGGTACAGGCAGGCAGCAGGCGCGCCACGCCGGACACCTCGACCATGCACAGCCGGCAGGCACCGACAGTGCTCAGGCCCTCCATGTAGCAGAGGGCGGGGATGTACTTGTTGTTGGCTCGCGCGACCTCGAGGATCGTCTGGCCGGGCATGGCCGCGATCACCTCTCCGTCGATGCGGACCTTCACCTTCTCGGTCAAGGCGATCCTCCCTAGCTCTCGACGCTTCGGACGTCGCAGCGCAGGCAGCGGGATGTCTCAGCGGCTGCCGCCATCGTCGTGAGGCCGAGTGAGACCTCCGCGTAGGTGCCCATCCGTTCTGCCGGGGCCGTCTCGCCGGGCACGTGGCGGCCAAGCTCACTGGGCTTCTCCGGCGGCTCCATCTGGTAGTTGAACTCCGGGAACAGGCTCGCGAAGCGCTTCTGGCCCATCAGCTTCTTGTCGATATTCCGTGCCGCCTTCTTGCCGTAGCCCATGGCGTTCGAGACGTTCGACGAGCCGCTGATCAGGTCGCCACCGGCGTAGAACCGCTCCCGGCTCGTCTCGAGCGTGTAGCGGTCCACCTCGATGGTGCCCTCCTCCTTCAGGGTCAGGCCCGAGGCCCGGCAGAAGTCGGGATCGACCTTCTCGCCCACGGCGAGGATCACGGTGTCGCACTCGATGCGGATGACCTCGTCGGTGAGTACCGGCCGGCGCCGGCCCGACGTGTCGAACTCGCCGAGCCGGGTCCTGACGGCCTCGAGTGCGCGCACCTGGCCGTTCCCGTCGCCGACGATGCGGTGCGGGGCGGCGAGGTAGGTGATGGTCACACCCTCGTGCTCGGCCGCCTCGATCTCCTCGGGGATCGCCGGCATGTCCTTGCGCTCGCGGCGGTAGACCACCGTCACGTCGGCACCCAGCCGGCGCGCCGTGCGCGCGGAGTCGATGGCGGCGTTGCCGCCGCCGATGACCACGACCTGCTTCCTGACCGGGACCTCCTCGTCGCGCGATACTGCCTCCAGGAACGGCAGGGCGGGGATCACGCCCGTGAGCTCGGTGCCGGGCAGGTAGACCCACGCCTCCTTCCAGGTGCCGATCGCGAGGAACACCGCGTCGTACTGGTGGGCCAGGTCGTTGAGGGTGATGTCGTCGCCGACGCTGACGTTGAACTCGAAGCGGACGCCCATGCGCTCGATCAGCTCGACCTCCTTGTCGAGCACCGCCTTGGGGAGCCGGTACTCGGGGAGCGCATAGCGGAGCATGCCGCCCGCCGCCGGACGCGAGTCGTACACCACCACGCTGTGGCCGAAGAGCGCCAGGTAGTAGGCGCAGGCCAGCCCGGTCGGCCCGGAACCCACGATCGCGACCTCGCGGCCGGTGGGCTCGAGCCTCCGCTCGCGGACCCGCTCGACGACCGTGTCGAACCGATCGGACAGCAGGACCTCGTCGGCGATCAGGCGATGGACGTCGCGCATGTTCACGGACTCGTCCAGGGCGGCCCGGCGGCAGCGGTTGTCGCAGGGGTGCTGGCATACGCGACCGGTCGAGGCCGGTAGCGGGTTGTCGAGGATCACCGACAGGAACGCGTCCTCCAGGCGACCCTCCTTGTACAGCTGCAGGAAGCGCGGGATGTTCATGTGCAACGGGCACGAGTTCTCGCACGGCGAGAGCGCCAGGTCCTCGCACACGCCGGCCCGGCAGCGCTTGGCCACGATGTGGTCCTCGAACTCGTGGCGGAAGTGGCGCAGACTCGTCAGCACGGGGTTCGGCGCGCTCTGGCCCAGTCCGCACAGCGACGTGTCACGGACCATGCGGCACAGCTCGTCGAGGGTCGCGAGGTCGTCCGTGCTGGCGCTGCCGTCCGTGAACCGGTTGAGCATGCGCAGCGCCTTGTCGAGGCCCACGCGGCACGGGACGCACTTGCCGCAGCTCTCCGAGTGCGTGAACTCGATGAAGTAGCGGGCGACGTCGACCATGCAGTTGTCGGCGTCCATGACCACCATGCCGCCGGAGCCCATGATCGAGCCGAGCTGGGCGAGCGTCTCGTAGTCGACCGGCGTGTCCAGCATGTCCGCCGGGATGCAGCCGCCGGACGGTCCGCCCGTCTGCACGGCCTTGATCTCGCGGCCGTCGCTGCTGCCACCGCCGATGTCGTAGATGAACTTCGCGAGCGGCGTGCCGAGCGGCATCTCGACGAGCCCGGTGCTGCGCACCTTGCCGACCAGGGAGAAGACCTTCGTCCCGGCGCTCTTGGCGCTGCCGGTCTCGGTGAACCAGGCCGGCCCCTTGGAGACGATCGGCGCGATGTTGTACCAGGTCTCGACGTTGTTGATGTTGGTCGGCTTGCCATAGAGGCCCTTCTGGGCCGGGAACGGCGGGCGTGAGCGCGGTCGGCCGGAGTGGCCCTCGAGCGAGGCGATCAGCGCCGTCTCCTCACCGCACACGAAGGCGCCGGCGCCCTCGACCGTCTCGATCTCGAAGTCGAAGCCGCGCCCGAGCACGTTCACGCCCAGGACGCCGTAGGCACGCGCCTGCTCGATCGCGCGCTCGAGACGCATGACCGCGAGCGGATACTCGGCGCGGACGTAGATGATCCCCTTTGGCGCGCCGGTGACGTACCCGGCGATGAGCATCCCCTCGAGCAGGGCATGGGGGTCCGACTCGATCTCGTTGCGATTCATGTAGGCGCCCGGGTCGCCCTCATCCGCATTGCAGATCAGGTACTTCTCGGGGCCCGGTGCCTTGTACAGGAAGTCCCACTTGTTCCCGGTCAGGTAGCCGGCACCGCCACGGCCACGCAGCTTCGCCGCCTTGACCTGCTCGATCACGCCGGCGGGGTTCTGGTCGATGAGCACCTTGTACAGGGCCTGGTACCCGCCGATCGCGATGTACTCCTCGATGTCGTCGGGGTTGATGAGGCCGCAGTTCCGCAGGACGATCTTGACTTGGCCGTCGAAGAACGGGACCTCGTTCCAGGCGGGCACGTCCGGGTAGCCCGAGCCGTACTTGATGTGGCCGGTGAGGTGGTCCCATTCCTCGATCTTGCACAGCACGATCTCGGCGGGCGGCGGTTCGCCATGGCCCAGGCTGTTCAGGATCGCGTCCACGTGGTTGGGCTGGACGCGGTGCAGGATCAGCAGGGGGCGGCCGGGCACCCAGACGTTGACGAGCGGCTCCTCGGCGCAGAACCCGAAGCAGCCGACCGGCGCCAGCTGCACGGCAAGCCCGCGGGCGTCGATCTCGGACGAGAAGGCGTTGTAGACGCCCTCGGCGCCGTTGCCCGAGCCGCAGGTGCCCATGCCGACGGCGATCCGGGGCCTGTCGGGCAGGAGCTTCGCGAGACCCGCCTCGCGCACGGTCGCGAATGCGGCGATGTCCTGGATCCTCATCGCGCGCTCTCCTTGCGCAGGCCGTCCACCTCGCGCATCAGCGCCTGCTCCTTCACGTGCCCGCGGATCGCGTGGTCGACCTCGACCACGGGGGCGAGCGCGCACTGTCCGAAGCAGGCCACGGTGCGGATCGTGAATCGCCGGTCGGGCGTGGTGAGCGTCAGCTTGTCCGCGCCGTCGCGGGTCTCCTGCAGGCCGAGCTGGAGCTTCACGCGCTCGAGCAGTGCCCGCGATCCGCGCGTGTGGCAGGCCGTCCCCCGGCAGATGGCCACGGTGTGCGTGCCCTGGGGGTCGAGGTTGAACAGCGCATAGAACGTCGCGACGCCGTAGACCTGCGACTGCGGGACGCCCGTGCGCGCGGCCACGTACTCCAGCGTCTCCATTGGAAGGTACTTGTGGCGGTGGTTCTCCTGGAGCTTCTCGAGGATGCCCAGCAGGGCGCCGGGTCGTCCGGCCTGGTCGCCGATGATCCGGTCGATCAGGTCCTGATCCTCAATGCGCGGCAGCGCCGACACCAGTCCCATGGCCATCGAGCCCTCCAAGGGAAGGCCGCACTTCGCGGGCCGGTGCAGTGACGTGGCCCACATGAAGCACGGCGATGGCGTCAGCCTAGGTTCCGGCGATCCTCCGGATAAGGGCTATCAGGACGGGGAAGGTCCTGCCAATGGCGCGACCGGGGGGCCGGGCGGCCCGTGCGGGCGTCAGGAAACGATGCATTGGCCTGCGGGCGGCGGATCACGCCGTCAGCCGCCGTCCGCCACGATCTCCGCGATCCGGACCCGGCGGCCCTGCCTGGCGCTGCGGTCGGCGGCCTCGAGCACCCGCTGGACCGCCAGTCCGTCGCCGAAGTCGGGCGAGGCGGCCTCGCCACTCGCGATCGCGGTGACGAAGCCCCGGGTCATGTGGTCGTGCTCGCGGAAGGTGTCGCGGTACGTGTTGTGGACGGTGTCCCGCCGGGCATCTCCGAACACTGAGTCGGGGATCGGGAGCTCGACGATCTCCGTATCGCCTACGCGGCAGCCCTCCACCCGCTGCGTCCGGATCCAGTCGGTCATCGCATGCAGGGTGCCCTCGCTGCCGTGGAGGTCCGCCTCGTGGCGCTGTCCGAAGGGTCCGGGCTCGTAAGCCAGCGACGAGACGTGGAGCGAGCCGGTGGCGCCGCTCTCGAACTCGAGCAGGATCATGGCCGTGTCGTCGGCCGCCTCGAACGGGGCGCCATCGGGGCGAGGCGCCCGGGGAACGGTGTGCGAGAACACGGCGGTGACGGCCTCGATCTCGCCGAAGAACCAGCGGGCGAGGTAGGCCCAGTGCGCTCCGAGGTCGCCCGAGACGCCCGATCCCGCCTCGCCGGCATCGAAGCGCCAGGCGTAGGCCCCGGACATGCCGTAGCCCGTGTAGTAGCGCAGGTTGAGGTGATGCGGACGCCCGATGTACCCCTCCTCGATCAACTCCTTGAGGTACCGGTTGACGGGCATGAAGCGGTAGGTGAAGGGCACCATGGTGGTGACCCCGGCCCGCTCGGCCGCCTCGACCATCTCACGGGCCTGGCCCGCCGACATCGCCAGGGGCTTCTCGCACAGGACATGGAGTCCGCGAGCGAGGCCGGCCATCACGGACTGGAAGTGGTTCGCGTTCGGGGTGAGCACGAGCAGGGCGTCCAGCGCCTCGGCATCGAGCATCTCATCCAGCGAGTCGTAGGCTCCCGGGATTCCCCAGGTCGCGGCGACCTCGCGGGTGTGCGCCGGGCGGCTCCCCCCGGCGATGGCGCGCACGTCTGCGAGCGGGTGCCTGGCGAGGGCCGGCAGGTACATGGCGTCGGCCCACCAGCTGGTTCCCAGGACCCCGATGCGGACCTTGTCGCTCATGACGTCCAAGTCTCCTTGTGTCCGGTTATCGATCGGGATCGGGCAGGACGATGTCGCGGATGCGGCCCTGCAGGTCGTGATAGGCGGTGACGAACTGGCGGAGGGTCCGGACTGCCGCACCGTAGCCCTCGAGCTCCTCCGGCGCGAGGCCGTCGGGCTCATAGGCGCGGCGGAAGTCCGGGATGGCCTCGAGCAGCTCGCCAATGATTGCATCGTCGACCGGCTCGTCGATCCGGGACACCACCTCGAGCGAGGATGCGTTGACCAGCCGCTGCCAGGCCGGCGGGATCGTCAGGACGATGTCGCCGCCGATGAGCTGAGACCAGGGAAGGTGGTTGCGGAACGCGCCGCCCAGGAGGCGGGTCCGGTAGCCGCGCTCGCGGTAGATCCCATAAGCGCGCTTGAAGGCGGCCACGCCCGCCCAGTCCGCGACGCCGGGCGTGAGCAGGATGCCGTCGCGCGCGCACACGACCTTCATCCAGTCCTCGAGTCGCCCGACCATCAGGGTGCAGACCGGGTGCATCGCCGTGACGTCGTGGCCATCGGCCTCGCGGCGCGCCAGCCCTCGCTCCACGGCATCCGCGACCGCGATGGCGCCGGGCACCGTGAAGTTGACCGTCGCGTTGATGTTGATCCCGCGGGCCGTTGTCTCCTCGATCGCCGTCAGGCCGGCGGTGGTCACCGGCAGCTTCACCTGCAGGTTGGGGGCGAGACCCGCGAAGTGGGTGGCCTGCTCGACCATCGCCGCGGCATCGCGGTAGAGCACGGGGCTGACCTGGATCGAGAGGCGCCCGCGCCGTCCCCCCGTCTCCCGGAAGACCGGCTCCAGGAGCGCGGCCCCCCTGACCGCGATCTCCTCGGCGATCCGCCACGCGAGGTCCGCCTCCGTCGCCGCCGGGAGCGCGGCGTACAGCTCGCGTGCCCGGCGGGCCCACGGCTCCGGCTCCTGGCGCAGCACGTCCAGCACGAGGCTGGGGTTGGAGGTGGCGCCGGTGGCGCCGTTCGCGATGGCGTACTCGAGCTCCCCGGCCACGCAGGAATCGTCCCAGATCTCGGTCGGCATGGAGGTGACCACCCGGAGGAGGGTGCCGGCCTCGGCGTTGCTGGTGTTCATGGCCGGCCTACGAGTCGCTCTCGGGGCCGGCCTGCTGGAACGGCGCACCCGGGATCATCAGGTACCGCTGGCGGCCCTTGTTGCGGTCGAACTCCTCGCGCGCGGCGTTGACGGCGGGCATCTCCGACACCTGCGGCGTCGCCATCTCCCACCAGGAGTTGGCATAGCCACCGACTCGCTCGTCCCAGTCCGTCTGGACCACGATGCAGACCGTTTCGGTGCCGGCGCGGGCATCCTGGAGAGCTGCCCGGAGCTCGGGGAGCGTCCTGACCTCGAGGGCCTTGGCACCCATCCCCTGGCAGATCCTGACGAAATCGAGCTGGATCACGGGTCCGTCGTACGCCCCGGACGGCCCGCGGAGCCGGTAGTGGCAGCCGAAGCCCTCGGCCCCGACCTGCTCCGACACGCGCCCGACGCTTGAGAACCCCTTGTTGTCGACGATGACGACGATGAGCTTGAGGCCTTCCTGGACTGCGGTGGTGATCTCGTTGCTCATCATCTGGAACGAGCCGTCGCCGACCATCACGTAGACCTCTCGGTCGGGTGCTGCCTGCTTGGCTCCGAGGCCGCCCGCGATCTCGTAGCCCATGGTCGAGTAGCCGTACTCCACCTGGTAGCTGGCGGCGTCGCGCGAGCGCCACAGCTTGAGCAGGTCGCCCGGAAGGCTGCCGGCCGAGGTCACGACCACGTCGCGGGGGCCGGACGATGCCTCCACGGCGCCGATGACCTCGCCCTGGGTGAGGATGTCGCCCACGCTGTGGGCATACACCCGGTCCACCTCGGCGTCCCACTCGCGGTTGAGCTCGGTCACGCGGGCGCGGTACTCGGGCGCGGTCGAGAAGTCGCCGACGGCGAGCGAGAGCTCCTCCAGCGTGGCACGGGCATCGCCCACGAGCGGCACCGCTGCGTGCTTGAAGGCGTCGAACTCGGCCACGTTGATGTTGATGAACCGGACGCCCGGGTCCTGGAACGCGGTCTTGGACGCGGTCGGGAAGTCGGTGAACCTCGTGCCGATGCCGATCACCAGGTCGGCCTCGGGCGCGATGTTGTTGGCCGCGAGCGTCCCGGAGACGCCGGCACCGCCGAGGCTCAGGGGGTGGTCGTACGGGAGGGAGCCCTTCCCGGCGTGCGTCTCGGCAACCGGGATACCCGTCTGCTCGGCAAAGGCGCGCAGGGCATCGGTGGCCTCGCTGTAGCGGACGCCACCGCCGGCGAAGATCACCGGGCGCCGGCTTTCACGGATCCATCGGGCCGCGGCCTCCACGAGGCTCCGGTCCGGACGGTTGCGCGGGATCGACCAGACCCGCTTGACGAACATCTCCTCGGGGAAGTCGAACGCGTAGGTCTGGATGTCCTGGGGCAGGCCCAGGAAGACGGCGCCCGTGTCGGCGGGCGAGGTGAGGACACGCATGACCTCGGGCAGCGCCGTGATCACCTGCTCCGGACGATTGATGCGGTCCCAGTAGCGGACCACCGGGCGGAAGGTGTCGTTCGCGCTCGTGTCCTGCGACGCCGGGTGCTCCAGCTGCTGGAGGACCGGCGACTGGACCCGCTCCGCGAAGGCGTCACCCGCGAGCAGCAGCACCGGGACGTGGTTGATCGTCGCGGATGCCGCGCCCGTGACCATGTTGGTGGCGCCCGGCCCGATGGAGGTCAGGCAGGCGAATGCGCCGAGGCGGTTCTTGAGCTTGGCGTAGCCGACGGCCGTGTGGACCATCGCCTGCTCGTTGCGGCACAGGTAGTACGGGAACCCCGCTTCCGCCTGCTGGATCGCCTGGGCGACGCCACCGATGTTGCCGTGCCCGAAGATCCCCCACAGGCCGCCGAAGAAGCGATGCTCGACACCATCCCGCTCGACGTACTGGTTGGCCAGGTAGTTGATGACCGCCTGCCCGGTGGTGAGTCGAATCGTTGCCACGCCCAATTCCTCCGAGATGTTGCGGGGTGCCGGCGGGCCGTCAGGCCGACCTTGCCGTTGTTGCCGTTGCCAGTGCTGCCGAAAGCCTGCGGGCGACGTCGACGACGTGTGCCGCGGTTTGCTCGATCCTGTCTGTGGTGAGGCGGACGCTCGGTGCGTCGATCCCGATGCAGCCGATGGCCGCCCCGTCCGGCCCATACACCGGGGCCGAGATGCAGCGCGTGTAGGCGTCGTTCTCCTCGTCGTCGAACGCATACCCGAGGTCGCGGATCCGGGCGAGGTGCGCCTGGAGGGCGCCCGGCGTCGTGATCGTGTTCGGGGTCCGGGCCGGGAGTGAGGCCGGCGGCTCGGCGAGGCCGTACGCGAGCAGGCACTTGCCGGCCGACGTGCAGTGGAGCGCGACGTGGCGCCCCCGGACCGCAACGACGCGCAGCGGATGGTCCGTCTCCACGTCGTCGATCACCAGCGCCCGATCCGCGTCAGCGACCGCGACGTGGGCGCACTCGCCCGTGAGGTCCACCAGCTGCTCGAGGAACGGCCGGGCGGCCCGCCGGAGGCGCTGGGTCCCGATCGTGAGCCCGGCGTCCCGGCGCATCGCACCGCCCAGCACGTAGCCGTGTGGTTCCGCGGGTGTCGCGTAGCCCATGGTCACGAGCGTCTGGACCAGGCGGAGGGCGGTCGTCTTGTGGACCGCGAGCTCCGCTGCGAGGGCGGAGATCGGGATGCCCCTGCCCCGGCGCATCGGATCCGCGTCCGCTTCTGCCAGCGCGTCCAGGATGCGCAGGCCCCGTTCGAGTGACTGGATGGTCTCCATCGGCGGTAGCGTAATGCGCAACCACCATGGTGTCAAGATGCGTAATGTGCATCTCTGGCGCGTGCGTCGGGCGTCCGACGGCCCCGGGGAGCAGTCGCCCCTCACCGGGCAGCAGAGTCGCCGCAGCCACATGCACGGTGGTTGTGGCGAAGCGCAACTGAAGGAGCCAGGGCTCACCCGACGACAGTGCGGCCGCAGTCCGGATGCCGAGCAGTGGGCTTCCCACCGCTGCGGCCCACGGTGCTACACCTGATCCCGCGACGCTGATGGCCGTGGGATGTCGCGACGCAACCGAGACGCCAGCGACCTCCAGGGCATATACGTGCCTCGTCTGGATGCCGATGATGGCATCCGCAAGCCGAAGGTCCACCCCGTAGTCGGTATCGCGGATGGCGTCCGCATCAGGGGCTCATGAAACCAATGAACCGGATGGCATCCATGCCTTGGCCAGTGGGCAGGCAGAAGCGCGCCACGATCCCGTTGCCAATGATGCCCACGTACTCGCCAGCATAGACGCCGCGGCAGACCATGGCGGCAACAGGCCGCGCAACCACCCGCCCGCATGGGTCACCTTGCTGATGACCTTGGTGAAGGCTCTCGACGCGAGGACCCGGCCCTGCCCAGTCAGGTCCGACCCGGTTGGCGTGGTCGCCGCGGTCCAGCCGGCCTGGGCCCGATCCGGCCGCTCCTCGTTGGTGGCGACGGGATCGGCCTTGAGCGGTTCCTGCTCGAGCCTGCCGGCCGGTGAGTGGCTCGATAGGGGAGTCGGGCTCGTCAACGCCCGCCGCAGTCGACGCCGATCCGCACGCACGGTCGCGCGGGACCGCAACCAGCCAACCCGTGTTGGGCCCGCTGCTCCGGCAGTTGGTCCATTCTCCGCGCCCCGGCAGGTGCCCCACCTGCGCCGCGCAGCGGTTGTATGGTCGGGTCAGCCCGCGATCCGGTCGCTGGGCGGCACGTTCGTCGCCTCGCGGGCGCCCCTCGTCCGACAGGCGTGCCGCCAGACGGCGCAGACGGCACTACACCCGACGGTAGAACCGCCCAGCGGCTCATCCCCGGGCTGGGGCCGCCGCGACCCAGCCAAGTGGACTACTACGCGGTGACCTCGTCGAGGCGGACGGGCCGGTTCTCGCGCCAGCTGCGGGTGCAGGCCACGGCGAGGCGGAGCGTCTCGAGGGCGTCGTCCGGACCCGGACCCACCGGCCGGCCTGCGCCAAGGTCGTCGAAGAACACCTCCAGCTCGCGCCGGTAGGCGATCTCGAAACGATCCATGAAGTCGCCGTAGAGGTCGCTCTCCGTGGCCACGTTGCGGAAGTGGACTGCCGGTGTCTTCTGGCCGCCGTCCACGACGACCTTGCCCACGGCCCCTGCGACCTCGGCCCGGATGTCATAGCCCCACTTGGAGTGGCGGGCGGTCTCGATGACGCCCAGCGCCCCGTTGCGGAACTTCATCATGATCACGGAGGTGTCCCAGTCGTCGGCCTTGGCGAAGCGGTCGTCGAACAGGACCGAGGCCCAGGCATGGACCTCCTCCACCTCGCCGACCAGGAACCGGGCCACGTCCAGGTCGTGGACGGACATGTCCAGGAACGAACCGCCGCAGGTCAGCAGGAACTCGAGGGGCGGCGGGTTGGTGTCCCGCGAGAGGGCACGGAACTGCTCGATGCGGCCGAGCTCGCCGGAGTCGATCAGCTCCTTGGCCCGGACGTAGCCGGGATCGAAGCGGCGCATGAAGCCGACCTGGACCGGGAGCCCGGTCTCGCGCCACAGGTCGACGATCCTGGCCGTGTCGGCAAGCTCCTGCGCGATCGGCTTCTCGGTCCAGACGGCCTTGCCTGCCCGCAGAGCTGCCTCGATGTAGGTGGCGTGGGTTGTGGTCGGGGTGTTGATGACGACGGCCTCGACATCGGGGTCGTTGATGGCGTCGAGCGGGTTGGCTGTCGCCCGCCGGGCGCCCGCGAGGACGCGGCCGGCCTCCGCCGCCGCGGCGTCCGGGTCCGCGACCACGACGACGTTCGCGTTGGGGATGGCACCCAGGTTGCGAACGTGGACCCTTCCCATCCTGCCGGCGCCGAGCACCGCGACGCCGATGTTGTCCGGGTCCCTGAGGGTGAAGCCGCTCATCGCCTACTCCGAGTACAAGACCAGAAATCGATTACACGCCGATTCTTGCCCCACCCGCCGGGGATCGTCAAGGGCAACCGCGCACCACTGGGCGGGTCGACAGGCGAGCGCCGGTCGCCGCCTCTCGCGCGGTCCTGCGTGGCGTAGTCTGTTGGGATCGATGGGGCTCGAGCATCCGAGGAGCGCCCAGGGTCGGAGGATTCGATGGCAGCTGCGCCCTACGGCAGGGTCCACGTGGTGGTCAACCCGGCGTCCGGGAAGGACGGGGCCATCCTGAACACGCTGAACGACGTCTTCCGCCAGTACGAGGTCGCCTGGGACATCAGCGTCACCCACAAGTACGGCGACGCGAAGGCGCAGACTCGCGCGGCCATCGCAGACGGCGTCGACCTCGTCGCCGGGTACGGCGGTGACGGCACCCAGCACGAGATCGCCAATGCCGTCGTGACCGCCGCGGTCGAGACCGGCAAGCAGACGGTGATGGGCGTGCTGCCGGGCGGCACCGGCAACGGCTTTGGTCACGAGCTCGGCGTGCCGGGCAAGTTGCGTGAGGCCGTGGTCGCCCTGTGCACGAGCACGAGGACCCGTGCCATCGACGTGGGCCGGCTGCGTGCTGTTGGCGAGGCGAAGGTCGACGACCGGTACTTCATCCAGCGGCTCTACGTCGGCGTGGAGCCCGAGGAGCAGACCAGCCGCGAGATGAAGGACAAGTACGGGGTCTTCGCCTACGCGATCTCGATGGCCTCCCGGGGTCGTGGTGATGAACGCCACCGGTACCGCGCCACGGTCGACGGG
Source organism: uncultured Chloroflexia bacterium (assembly GCA_963713975.1). Lineage (GTDB taxonomy): Bacteria > Chloroflexota > Limnocylindria > Limnocylindrales > CSP1-4 > CAIXZV01. The sequence continues at coordinate 770,402 of OY970218.1, read as the reverse complement.
GAGGTCGGGGAGTTCGAGGGCACCAAGGTCTACCTGGTGAACTCGGGGATGATGGGCACCGGTCTCAAGATCACGCAGACCTATTCCATCGACGACGGGCTGCTCGACTGCTTCGTCGTGGACAAGCACGATCTGGACACGATCAAGGCGGCGTCCAAGCGGTTCCTCGGCGTCCAGATGGATGGCGCGCTGAGCCACTTCCGGCAGGCCAGCGTGATCACCCTCGAAGTTGAGCCGGACCAGCCGGTATGGACGGACGGCGAGTACATCGGGCGGACGCCGATCACCGTGGACGTCATGCCCAAGGCGCTGACCGTTGCCATCCCCTGAGCCGGCGGAGGGGCTCAGCCTGTTCCACCGGGGGTTCGACAAGCTGTACCCGGCGATCCGGTTCACCTACGAACGGGTCCAGGGCCACGTCTGGTTCACGGAGATCACGCCCAACCTGTGGCTGGGTGGAGCGCCGACCTACGAGCGCGACTTCAACGCTCTGCTGGCGTTCGAGATCACCGCCGTCGTCGACATGCGCGCGGAGCGGACGTCCGAGCCGGCGTGGTTCGCGGAGCACGACGTGGCGCTGCGGCAGTACCGCGTGCCCGACGTGACCGTGCCCGGTGCCGACGTCCTCGATGACGCCGTGCCCTGGATCTCGGATCGGGTCGCGGAGGGGCGGACGGTCCTCATCCACTGCGCGAAGGGCCGGGGCCGCTCCGCCACGGTCCTGGCGGCCTACCTGATGCAGGCCGAGGGGATGAGCTTCGACGACGTGGACGAGTTGCTGACGTCGAAGCGCAAGCTGGTCAAGCTGGAGGACAGGCACCGCAAGGTCCTCGAGTCGTGGATCGCCGGCCGGCAGGGTCCGGCGGCGAGCGCCACCGACGCGCCCGGCACCGATGCGGAGAGCAGCACATGACCTTCGAGGAGATCCTGAGCCTCGCCGTCCAGGCGTTCGAGGCCCTGGGCGTGGCGATCCTGATCGGTGGCTCGGTCCTGGGGCTGGCCGGATATGTGCGTGATCTCCGGCAGATGGACCCGAAGCTGGCCTACGTCCGGCTGCGCGGCAACATTGGACGGACGATCCTGCTTGGCCTCGAGGTCCTCATCGTCGCGGACATCGTGCTCACCGTGGCGATCGAAACGACCGTCGAGAGCGCGGTGGCGTTGGGGATCATCGTCCTCGTCCGGACATTCCTCAGCTTCTCGCTCGAGATCGAGCTGGACGGCGTCGTGCCGTGGCGTCGCCGGGCGCTCGAGACGGCTGCGGCCTCTGGCCAGGGCGCGGGCGCGAACCCGAGTGCGGAGGACCTCACGCCGCGCCAGTGAGGCGGAGCACCGCGGCGCAAAGACCGCGCGGTGCCCCGCGCCGTCTGGTCAGCGGATGATCGGCCGCCCGCTGCGCGCCCAGGCGCTCGTCCCGCCGCGGACCGACACGGTGCCCTCGAACCCTTCGTCGAGCAGGAGGTTGGTGGCGCCCCTGCTCCGGTTGCCGGAGGCGCAGATGACCGCGTAGGGCTTGTCGTGCTTGAGCCTGGCGACCTTGTCGGGCAGCTTCTTCACCGGGATGTGGATCGCACCCGGCAGGTGCCCGCTCCGGAACTCCGAGTCCTCGCGGACGTCGAGGACGCGGATCGCCCCCTGCTTCAGCAGGGCGTCGAGCTCCACGACGTCGATCTGGGGACCGCCGAGGCGGCGCAGGAACGAGAACACGTGTGCCTCCGGTGATGATGTCGGGCGCTCCGGCCCCACGGTGTGGCGCGGGGAAGGATAACCCCGGATCGGTTGGCGGCCTGTCGGGGCCGGGGCCGTTGGACCGGGCGGCCCGGGTGCGGAGGGCCTTCGACGGTGCCGGCCTGTCCGCGGGGCGGACCATTCAGCGAACGCGATCTTCGGTTGGTCCGCTACGCGGCCCAATCGGGGTCCGGCCTGCCTCCGGGCCGTCGCAAGGCCAAGTCCTGCTCGCCATCATCGGACCGAACAGCGAACGCGTTCGCCAGATGGTCCCCCTGGCGGCCAGGTGACAATGGCCGGCGGCCCTGGACCGCTGCCCGGCGCGAGGGGGCGGCGCCGCGGGCCAGGGGCAGACCGCACGCGACGGCTACCGTGCAACCTCACTGGCGATCGTGACCGCCTCCGCGGCGAGCCGGCTGATCTCGTCCCAGCGGTTCGCGGCGATCGCCTCGGCGGTCGCAATCCAGCTGCCTCCGCAGGCGGTCACGGACGGCAGCGCGAGGTACTCCGCCAGGTTGGCAGGGCTCACGCCACCCGTCGGCATGAACCGGACCGAGCGATACGGGGCGGCGACGGCCTTGAGGTAGCGCGTGCCGCCGACTGCCTCCGCCGGGAAGAACTTCACGAGGCTCAGGCCACGCGCAAGGGCCGCCTCGATCTCGGTCGGCGTCACCACGCCCGGGATCACCGCCACGCCGCGCGTGATGCAGTGGTCGACCACCCTGGGGTTGAACCCGGGCGCCACGATGAACTCCGCACCCGCGTCCAGGGCCCGGTCCACGGTGCCCACGTCGAGCACCGTCCCGGCCCCGACGAGCACCTCCGGGTGGGCCGAGCGGATGGCGGCGATGGCCTCGGCCGCCGCGTCGGTGCGGAAGGTGATCTCGGCGACCGGTAGCCCGCCGGCAGCGAGGGCGCCCGCGAGGCCCGGCGCGTCCGCGGCCGCCTGGATGCTGACGACCGGCACGACCCGGAAGTGCGCGAGGCGTCCGGCGAGGCCATCGGCGTCCATTATCAGCCTGCCAGGACGCGGTCGAGAAACGCGTCGCCCAGCCGGCCGTCGCGGAGCGCGGCACGGTAGGTCTCGATGGTCCGGCGGACGCCATCGGCAAGGGACGTGACCGGCTGCGCCCCCAGCGCGGCCTCGAGGGGCTCCCCGTCGAACGCGGCGGGGAAGGGGAGGATGCGGTCGCCGAAGGTGATCCGGCCCCGCGTGGACGGCTCCTGGTCCGCGATCTCCCGGACGATCTGGTCCACGCCGATCCGCGGACCGCCGATGCTGAACACGTCCGCTCCGGGCCGTTCGGCGCGGGCGGCGGCGATGAACGCGGCCGCGACGTCCTCCACGAACTGGAACTGGTAGCTCCCGCCGAAGTCCACGTGGTAGGGGCGCCCGGCGGCGGCGGCGATCATCGCCACGGTCGGCTTCGAGGTGACGCCCTGGTCCCGGCCGGGGCCGTACGCGGAGTGCGGGCGCAGCCCGATGCTCGCGATGCCGCCCGTCTGCCAGTAGACCCGCGCGGCCGACTCGTTGGCGACCTTGAACACGCCGTAGTGCGAGGTCGGGAAGAGCTCGGCGTCGGGGCCCACCGCCTCGTCTGCGTAGTGGTCCTTCGGCCCGTACACCGCCGCGCTGCTCGCGTACACGACTCGCCCGATCCCGAGCAGGCGCGCGAGCTCGAAGGCAGATGCAGTCCCCTGGACGTTCACGCGCGCGCCGCCGACGGGATCAGCCGCGCAGAGCGGGAGCTGGAGGGCGGCGAGGTGGACGATCGTCGTGACCCCGGTGCGCCGGGCGGCGGCCTCGATCATCTCGAGGTCGTTGACGTCCGCCTCCACGACCTCCACGTGGGCCAGCTCGGCCTCCGTGAGGACCAGCGCCAGGCGGTCCCGGCGCCGGCCGGTCGTGATCACGGTGACGGGAGCGCCCTGGCGGACGAGGCCACGGACGACCCACGAGCCGATGCAGCCCGTCCCACCGGTGACGAGGAACTTCTCGTCCGCCATGACGTGCCTCCTTGCCCGGATCGGGCTCGGTCGCTGCTCAGGCGACCTTGCTGTAGGCGGTGATCTCCATGCCGGCGTGGAGGGCGTTCAGGGCTGGCTGGAGGGCCTGGTGCACCTCGCTCACGCGCCACGCGACCGCGTTCTCCGCAGCCTCCCAGCGGAAGACCATCTGGTAGCGATCCGCGTGCTCCGCCTCGCGCAGGAGGACGCACTCGATGAGCCCGGGCATGTCCAGGACCGGCGGGCGGTACTCGTCGGAGAAGAAGCGCTCGAACTCGGCGGTCTTGTCCGGGTGGACGCTGAAGGTGATGTGGCGCTCGATCACTGCCTGGGCCTCCGGTCCATGGGGTTGTAATTGGCCTGACCAGTTGACGACTTTATCAGATCGCCCTAGCATCCCGTCAATGGCAGCAACACTGGACGCGAGCGCGGCGGTGGCGACGCAGGGGCTGGCCACGGCCGCGGCATCCGCGGGTGGCGCGGGCCCGGCGTGGCCCCAGTTCGCCGTGATGAACCGGAGCACCCTCCCGGACGAGATCGCGGCCCGCCTGCTGGACCTGATCCGGGCGGAGAGCCTGCGGCCCGGCGACAAGCTCCCCGCCGAGCGTGAGCTGGCCGCTGCGATGCACGTCAGCCGCCCCGTGCTCCGGGAGGCTCTCCGCGCGCTGTCGATCATGAACGTGGTCGAGATCCGCCAGGGCGCCGGCACCTACATCACGGCCCTGGAGCCTCAGCAGTTGGTCTCCCACCTGGACTTCGTGTTCTCCAAGGACCCGGTCGCGCTCGCCCAGGTGATCGAGACCCGGCGTGTCGTGGAGATCGGCAACGTGCGGCTGGCCGCCGAGCGGATCACGCCGGCGCAGGTCGCCCGCCTCGACGGCCTTCTCGCGGGCCTTCGGACCGCCGTCGGGGATGCGGACCGGTTCAGCAGCCTCGACATCGACTTCCACGACGCCGTGTGCGAGGCCGCGGGGAACTTCCTGCTGGCCCAGTTCATGCGCATCATCAACACGCTCGCGAGGGTGAGCCGCGAGCTCACCGGTGCCACCCGGGCCACCCGCGAGCGGGCGCTCCAGGATCACGTCGCCATCGTGGCCGCGCTCCGCGCCGCCGACCCGGACGCCGCGGCCCTCGCGATGGGCGCCCACCTGGACCACATCGAGGAGGCCCTCGTGCGGGCGACGGGCTCGGCGAGGCCAAAGGCGTGAACATCCACGGCTCCCACCGGTTCGATGCCCCCCGGGAGGCGGTCTTCGCCGCCATCCGCGACCCGCGCATCCTGATGGCGGTCATCCCGGGCTGCGAGATCGTGGAGCAGGTCGCCCCGGACCGGTACGACGGGCGGATCACGCTCCGCCTGCCGGGCGTTGTCGGCAGCTACCGGACTCACGTCACCCTGGTGGACGTGGTCGAGCCCGAGCGCGCCGGACTGGACGGCACTCTCGAGGGGTCGATGGGGACGATCACGGGCCGTGCCGACTTCGTCCTGCGGGCCGCCGGTGCCGGGACAAACCTGGACTATCAGGGCTCCGCAATCATCGACGGACCCCTCGCCCGGCTCGACTCGCGCTTCGCGGAGCGGTTCGCCGGATCGCTGATTGCCCAGGGGTTGCGCGCCCTGGATTCTCGTCTCGCCACGGAGGGCTCCGAGTGACGGTCTCGAACTACTACCTGCCCGCCTCGGTGCCGGAGGCCTTGGGGCTGCTCGCGGAGCATGGCCCGGAGCTCCTGGTCATGGCTGGCGGCACGGTTGCGATGCCGCTCGTCAACGAGGGCATCTCGCTGCCGCGACGGGTCATGGGCCTCCGGCGGACCGGTCTCGACCGCGTTGAGCGCGTGGGCGACGAGCTCCGGATCGGGGCGACGGTGACCCTGACCCAGCTGCTGGGCCAGGACGCGATCCCGCTGCTGCGCCTGGCCGCAAGCCGGACCGCGAGCTGGTCGATCCGCAACATGGGCACCGTGGGCGGCAACCTGTTCACGCCGCCGCCCGGTGGGGATGTCGCCACGGCGCTGCTGGCGCTGGATGCCCGAGTGATGGTCACCGGCCCGGCCGGGCAGAGGATCCTGCCGCTTGCCGACCTGTGGACCGGCTTCATGACGACCGCCCTTGCGGGCGACGAGCTGGTGACCTCGATCGTCGTCCCCGTCGAGGCGGGCAGCACGGCGTTCGTCAAGTTCGGGCGCAAGGCGGCGAACACCCCCGCGGTCGTGACGGTCGCGGTGCACGCGGTGTTGGACGGCGAGACGGTGACGAGCGCACGGATCGCCCTCGGCGCCGCCGGGCCGCACCCCCTGCGGATGGCGCGCTCCGAGGCCAGGATCACCGGCGTGCGCCTGGACGAGGCCACGATCGAGGCGGCCGCCGCGGCGGCGATGGAGGACTGCGACCCGATCACGGACGCGGTCGCTAGCGACTGGTATCGGCGGAGGATGGTCGGCGTGTTCGTCCGTCGAGCGCTCTCGGAGCTGGCTCCCATGTCGGAAAGGGAGGGGTAGCGTGGCCTCGGTCATCGTCGGCTTCGAGCTCTCCGGGCAGGACGTGGAGGTGATGGTCGCGCCGCTGACCACGCTCCAGGCCGTGCTCCGGTCCCAGTTGGGCCACGCTTCGGTCAAGGAGGGCTGCCGACAGGGAGGCTGTGGCAGCTGCACCGTCCTCGTGGACGGCGAGCCCATGGTGTCGTGCCTGCTCCCCGTCGAGGACGTCGCGGGCCGCCGGGTCACGACGCTCGAGGGGCTCACCCCGGCCGAGGGCCTGCACCCCGTGCAGCGAGCCTTCCTCGACGCGAACGGCTTCCAATGCGGCTACTGCACGCCGGGCATGGAGATGGTTGCAAAGGCGCTGCTGGACCACAACCCGGCTCCGAGCCGCGACGAGATCGTGGACGCGCTATCGGGGAACGTGTGCCGCTGTACCGGGTACGGGCCGATCGTAGAGGCGATCGAGGCTGCTGCGGCGGCCGGGGCGGCCGCGGCCACCGGGGCGGCTGCGTCGGAGGCGGGGCGATGACCAGCGACCTCCACGTCGTCGGCCAGTCGGTCGAGCGCAGCGACGGCGTCGGCTTCGTCACCGGGCGCGCCAAGTACAGCGCCGACCTCACGTTCCCGCGGATGCTCCACCTCAAGATGGTGCGCAGCCCGCTCCATCACGCGCGGATCCGGGGCATCGACCTCTCCGAGGCGGAGCGCGTCCCGGGCTTCGTGCGCGCGCTGACCCACGAGGACGTCCCGCACAACGTCTACACCATCCTGGGGCTGATCGGCGTGGAGCCCGAGGAGGAGTTCGTCCTCCCGGTCGACCGCGTCCGCTACAAGGGCGAGCCGATCGTCGCGATCCTCGCCGAGACCGAGGCCGCCGCCCACGAGGCGGTCGCCGCTGTTCGCCTCGACCTCGAGGAGCTGCCCGCGGTCTTCGACATGGAGGAGGCGCTCAAGCCCGGCGCCCCGATCGTGACCCACTGGGGCAACAACACGTTCATGTACGAGGGCCACCCCTGCCGACGCGTCCGCTACGGCGACGTGGAGGCGGGCTTTGCGATGGCCGACCACATCGTGGAGGGCGAGTACCGCACGAGCCCCATCGAGCAGGCGCCGCTCGAGACCACGGGCTGCATCGCCGTCCCCGAGCCCAACGGCCGGTTCACCGTCTACACCAACACCCAGGCGCTGTACTTCAGCCTCGACAACACCACGATCATCCTCCAGGTCCCCGCCAACCGGCTCCGCTTCATCGGCGGCATGGTGGGTGGTGGCTTCGGCGGCAAGGTGGACGTCATCGTGGAGCCGCTTGCCACCCTCGGCGTGATGAAGACCGGGCGGCCCGTCCGGTACGTCTACGGTCGCCAGGAGGAGATGCAGGTCAGCTCCACTCGCAGCGCGGAGATCCTGCGCTACCGGGATGGCGTGATGGCCGACGGGACCATCGTCGCGCGCAAGGTCACCGGATATATGGACTGCGGCGCGTACAGCCGCCAGACGCCGTACGCGGTCACCAAGTTCGCCGCCAACGCGGCAGGGCCGTACCGGATCCCCCACGTGTCGATCGACGGCTACTGCATCTACACCAACCGCACCCCGACGTCGGCGATGCGCGGCTTCGGCGTCACGATGGGCAGCTTCGCGATCGAGGTGCAGATGGACAGGATCGCGGAGCGCGTGGGCCTGGACCCGTGGACCGTCCGGTTCCGGAACGCGCACCACAATGGGGACATCAAGCCGCACCGCAAAGCGACCGCGGACGCGACCCTGATCGAGACGATGCAGGCGGCCGCGGCCCTCGTCGGCCACGAGCTGCCGGCCGAGCTCCGGGCCATGACGTCCGCGCCGCGCGCCGTTCAGGAAGGAGGGCGCTGACCGTGGCGAAGCTGCGCGGCACCGGCATGGCCGCCGTCAACTACCCGACCGGCATGAACCTCGGCGGCGATCCCACCCAGGCGCTGGTCCATGCCACCACGAGCGGCTCGTTCAACGTGTCCTTGTCGTCGGTGGATCTCGGCCAGGGGCTCAAGACCGTCGTCGCCCAGATCGCGGCCGAGACCCTCGGCGTGGGCTATGACCAGATCGTGATCGACACCGCCGACACGGACACGGGTCCCCACTGCATGGGCACGTTCGCGAGTCGCGGCACCCACCGGGTGGGGAACGCGGTCAAGGCCGCGGCCATCGAGGCGCGGGACGCCTTCCTGCAGCTGGCGTCCGAGGAGCTCGAGGTCTCGGTCAGCGATCTCGTGCTCGACGGCGAGGGTGGGATCGTGGTGACCGGGTCGCCCAGCAAGCGCCTGGGCATCGCCGACCTTGCGTCGCGGGCCCAGTTCCAGTACGGCCGCACGATCGCCGGGCGCGGCGCCTTCATGAAGCCACGGAGCGTGGTGGACCCGGAGACGGGTGCGATGGACCCCGACTCCACCCAGGCCTATGCCTGCACGGTCGCCGAGGTGGAGGTTGACACCGAGACCGGGGAGGTCGCGGTGCTCAGCATCCGGAGCGCGTACGAGGTGGGCCGCCAGATGAACCCGGCGCTGGTGCAGGGCCAGATCACCGGGGGCGCCTGGATGGGCCTGTCCCACGCCCTGTACGAGACCACGGAGCCGTACTACCCGGTAAGGGACCACAGCCCCAAGGACTTCGCGGAGTACCTGATGCCGGGGCCAGCGGAGCTCCCCCAGATCGAGAGCGTCGTCCTCGAGGTGCCCTCGGCCAACGGGCCCTACGGCGCCAAGGGCGTCGGCGAGATGACCGCCAACTCGCCGATCCCCGCCATCGTCAATGCCATCTACCACGCTTGTGGCGTCCGGGTGGACACGTTGCCCGTCACGCCCGAGGCCATCCTCCGCGGGCTCGACGCCCGCGCCACCGCCCGGGAGGGAACCGCATGAGCCAGATCACGACCTGGGACGAGTTCCCGACGGTCGAGTACGTCAAGGGCGTCCTGCGCCAGACGGTGTCCGGCGAGAAGGTGATGGTCACCCGGATCGTGTACCAGGGTGGCGTGGTCATTCCCGAGCACAGCCACGAGGCGGAGCAGATCATGCTCGTCGAGTCCGGGCGGCTATGGTCGAAGGTCGCCGACGAGGAGCGCGAGGTTGGTCCGGGCTCGATCCTGATCATCCCGTCCAACTGGGTCCACGCGTTCCGCCAGCTGGGCGACGAGGATGTCGTGTTCTACGAGGCGTTTGCGCCGATCCGCCTGGAGTACCTCGTCGGCTTCAAGGGCCCGGACCCGTCCCTCGCGATGATGCACAAGCGCTTCGACGAGACCGACGAGTCGGACCGCAAGGTCTAGGCCGGCCGATGGCGTCGCTCGAGATCCGGCCCGCCGGGTCCACGCGCTGGGATCTCGTCGCGCTGGGCGAGGTCATGCTGCGGCTCGATCCGGGCGAGGGCCGGATCGCGACCACGCGCCACTTCACGGCCTGGGAGGGCGGCGGCGAGTACAACGTCGCCCGGGGTCTGGTCCGCTGTTTCGGGATGCGTGCGGCGGTCGTGACCGCGCTGGCCGACAACGCCGTCGGCCGCCTGATCGAGGACCTCATCCGGCAGGGCGGCGTGGACCAGTCGCTCGTGCGCTGGATGACGTACGACGGGATCGGGCGTTCCGTGCGCAACGGGCTCAACTTCACCGAGCGCGGGTTCGGCGTCCGGGCCGGGCTCGGCGTGTCGGACCGGGGTCACACGGCCGCCTCGCAGCTGCGGCCCGGCAGCGTGGACTGGGACGCCGTGTTCGGGGAGCAGGGGGCGCGTTGGTTCCACACCGGCGGCATCTTCGCCGGGCTGTCGGATACGACCGCGGCCGTGGCCCGGGAGGCGATGGAGGCGGCCCGACGACACGGGGTGATCGTCTCGTACGACCTCAACTACCGGCCGTCGCTGTGGGCGGGGATCGGTGGCCAGGCACGCGCACGCGAGGTCAACCGTGAGCTCGTGGGGCTCGTGGATGTCCTGCTGGGCAACGAGGAGGACTTCACGACGGCGCTCGGCTTCGAGGTCGGCGAGCTGGACGCCAGCCCTTCCGCCCTGGACGCCAACCCTTCCGCCCTGGACCAGGCAAGCTTCGGGCGCATGATCGGGCAGGTCGCGACGGCCTACCCAGACCTCCGCATCATCGCGACCACGCTGCGCACCGCGCGCACGGCGACGCGCAACGACTGGGGCGCGGTGTGCTGGGCGGACGGGACGCTCCACGAGGCCCCGACGCGCGAGGGTCTGGAGATCCTGGACCGTGTCGGTGGCGGCGATTCCTTCGCCTCGGGCCTCATCTTCGGGTTCCTCGAGGGGCTCGGCCCGCAGGCGGCGGTGGAGTACGGGGCCGCGCACGGTGCCCTGGCGATGACCACGCCCGGCGACACGTCAATGGCCACCCGCGCCGAGGTCGAGCAGGTCATGCGGGGCGGCGGGGCCCGCATCGCCCGCTAGCCGTCGGTGGGTCGGCCAGGCGCCCCATCTACGCCGCCCAGCGGTTCTACGATCGGGTCAGCCGTCGGATCAACCGCCCAGCGGGACGTTCGTCGCCTTCATGGCGCCCCCAGCCGACAGGCGTGCCGCCAGGCGGCGAAAACGGCGCCGCACCCGACGGTTAGGCCGCCCAGCGCCTTTGCTAGGCCCTCGTGGTCACGATCTCCTCCTGCTCGCTCGGCGTCGTCGCTCCGCCGGCGACCGGCGTGGCCGGAGGTGGGACCAGCGACGTGGCCGCGATCCCGGCGAGGACGAGCACGAATCCAGCGATGTCGATCGGGCCCAGCGATTCCTGCAGGAACACCGCACCGGCAACCAGCCCCACGATCGGGATCGCCAGGAAGCCCATGGCCGAGGTCAGCGGTCCCAGTGAGCGCGTGATGGACTGGCTCGCCCAGTTGGCGAACGCGGTCGCGAGTGGCCCGCTGTAGAGCAGGATCAGGATGGTGGGAAGCCCCCAGGTGATCTCCCGCCCCGGCTCCAGCAGCAGTGCGGCAACCGCCACCGGGATCAGCGCGACCAGGAGCATCCACGGCTGGAGGTCCAGTGGCCTCGATGCCCAGGCGTGACGCCGGATGTGGATGGTGACCCCGGCCCAGAGGATGGCGTTGAAGACCAGCGCCAGCGTCCCGAGCAGCTCGGCGGGGACGCCCCAGTCGATCACCGTAGGGTTGACGAGGACCAGGATGCCGCCGAGCCCCAGCATCAGCCCGATCGATTCGTTGCGTCTTGGCCGGATCCGGAAGAACAGCCACAGCAGCACCGCCACCCACAGCGGCATCGCGTACAGCAGGACCGAGGAGCGCCCTGCGGGCACCGCCTGGAGCGCCAGGTTCATGATCAGCACGCCGGCACCGATCTGGGCGATCCCCACCGACAGGATGATCGGCACGTCGGAGCGCGGCGGGAGTCGGATCCGCCGCTGGACACCCAGGATGGCGATCATCGTGAGCAGCCCCGCGATCAGCCGCAGCGCTGCGTACTGGAGCGGCGGCATGTAGTCCAGGCCGCGCTTGACGACCGCCCAGTGGACGCCCCAGACGATCGCCAGCAGGAACAGCAGGGTCAGTGCGGCCGACCGGCTGTGCACCGCCGACGGCGTCACGCCACGAGTGCCGGCGGAAGGGGTCACCCCGACAGGGTAGCCCACGCAATCGCGTGCTCGGCGGCCCGGGCGGCATGTCAGCCGGCCGGTTCGTCCGGCTCGCCGGGCTCGGCCAGGATGCCCGACCAGCCTCCACCCTCGGTGTCGATCAGGCGCTCCAGCTCCCCGCGATCAAGGAAGATCCCGCGGCAGTCCTCGCAGAGCTCGACGGTGATCCCGCTCCGGTGGTACGTCCTCATGGCGCCATGGCACTTCGGGCACACGAGCGCCACCGTGACGGGCGCCCGCTCGGCGCCACCGGAGTGGCTGGCTGCTTCCCCGGCAGCGCGGGTCTTCCCGGTCATGACGGCCTCCCGATGATCCGATCAGGCCTGGCGGGCGCCGAGCGAGGCGCGAAGGTCCGCGATCTCGGCGCGCAGGCCGGCAAGCTCCTCGGCAATCGCGGCCGTCGAGGCCGGGTCGAGCGCAGCAGGGGCGGGTTCGTCGGCAGGCGCAGTGCCAGTCTCAGGCTCCGGTTTCGCTGTGTCTGACGGCGAGACCAGCAGGCTGGCGAGGATGCTGGCCAGGGCACCGATGATGCCGATGCCGGCGACCATGACGAACACTGCCGTCAGCCGCCCCAGCTCGGTGACAGGGTAGAAGTCGCCGTAGCCCACCGTGGTGATCGTCACGATGCCCCACCAGATCGCATCTCCGCCGGTCAGGATGTTGGCGTTGGGGTCCTTGCTCTCGAACTGCAGCACCATGACGCTCGCCACCGACAGGACCATCCCTGCCAGCAGGATCGTGATGAACGTCGCGTACTGGCCGCGGTTGTGGAGGACGTCGAGGACGAGATCCTTACCGGCCTGGCCCCGCAGCAGGCGGGTGATCCGGGCCAGCCGGCTGAGCCGGGCTAGGCGCAGGAGCGCCCCCAGCTGGAAGACGCCGATGCTCGGGATCGAGCCCAACAGGTCGAGCCAGCCCCGCTGGCCGACGAAGTACGCGCGCTTCGGCTTCGCCCCGGCCAGGTTGAAGGCGAAGTCTGCGAGGAAGATCACGCAGATGATGTTGTCGTAGAGATTGACGAGGTCCCGTGTGTCCTGGTCCAGGGGCAGCAGGAGCACGACCATGATGGCCAGCGAGAAGATCGTCAGGACCAGGATGAAGATGTTGTACGAGTTGCCGTGCTCGCGCAGGATCGGCGCCTGGGCGGTCATCGCTGCGGATTCTCCTCCTGCCGGGCCCTCGAAGGGGCAGCAGCCATCGTAGCGACTGGCCGCGAACCTATGGTGCTGCCGTCGCCGACTCGCGCACCGTCGGCACGTACGTGATCTCGAGGCTGACGGGCGAGCCGTACTTGATCGCCAGGGCCGCCGCGAGGGGCCCGGGTTCGGCGGGAGGGTCGGATCCCTGCAGTTCGATGGTGACATCGCGACCGTCGATGGACCAGGAGACGACCTTGAGGTCCCGTCCGCCGATCCAGGCGCGGACGAGCGGGGCTCCCTGGGTGGACCGGATGGTGCTCTGCACGACCCCAATGGAGTGCCAGACCAGCGGGATGGCGACGATCACGAGCGCCACCACCGCGACGATGAACCCGTTGCGCAGCCGGTGGCGCTCGCGCAGCATCTCGCGGCTGGGCGTGACACCGGACAGGACGAAGACGACGCACGCGATCACGACGATCGCGGAGAAGTTGGTGAGAAACAGGATCAGGGCGCCGGCGGCATCCGAGGGGCGGCCCAGCTCGAGACAGATCCCTACGGTCGCCAGCGGCGGGACGAGGGAGACGGCGATGGCCACCCCCGGCAGCGCGTCGACGCCTGTCCGGCGAACTGCCACCCAGGCTCCGGCGGCCCCGGCCGCGAGTGCCACGCCCAGGTCGAGCAGGCCCGGTGACGTTCGAGCCTCGAGCGCGGGGGTGAGCACGAGCGGATCGGGCAGGATGAGCGAGACCACGAACCCGATGGCGATGACCATCAGCCCGCCCAGCGCGACCTGGAGGAAGGTGATCCCCTGCCAGCGCGTCCGGCCGGTGACCAGCGCTGCCGCGAAGGCCATGATCGCGCCGCCCAGCGGCGCCACGAGCATGGCGCCGATGATGGAGGCGACCGAGTCCTGGTAGAGGCCGAATGCGGCGATGAACCCGGCCAGCGCGAGGAGAGCGGTGAACGTCTCGAGCGACTTCCGGAAGATGTCGCCCTCGGGAAACAGGTCATCCAGTTGGGCCGGACCCAGCGACTGCCGCGCGTCGGCGAGGATGAGGCTCGGAGTCTCCTCATCCGTCGTGCTTCCCTCGATCGGGACCGTCTCCACGTTCCTGTCACCTCTTGCACGCCGTCGCTGCGTCCCGACGATTCGCCGAACAATCTATCCCGTCGCGATCGCATCCGCAGGCCACTCCGCGGGGCCCATTGCACCTCGAAACGTGGGCCGCCGTGCCTGTCCAGCGGCAGCCGGCGGACGGGATCTGCGGGACCAATGGCCCCGTCGGCCGACCGGCAGGTTTCCTATGCTTGGGGTGCGGTACCGCCGGAGCTCGCCCACGTTCCTGCGTGTCGTCCCCAGGCCCATGCCCGATGGCGTGATGTACAGGGGGACCGGTGCGCCTGCATGTGGCAGGTCCCGTCGGGAGCCGTTCAACGCCGTCTGCGGCTGGGTCGGCGAGCGATCGTCGTCCGAGCACCACGCCTGAAGGTCTCAATGCACTGCATCGTCCTCGTCAAGCAGGTCCCGGACGTCAGCAACATCCCGGAAGACGCGTGGGACCGCGAGAAGGGAACGCTCCGTCGCGCCCTGCTCGACAGCATCCTCAACCCGCTGGACCTCCACGCCCTCTCGTTCGCGCGGCGGATCACCGCCGGCGACCCGAGTGCGAAGACCGTCTACCTCACGATGGGTCCGCCCCAGGCCCGTGAGGTCCTCACCGAGTGCATCTCGAGGGCTCCCGGTGACGCCGTCCTGCTCACCGACCGCGTGATGGGCGGTGCCGACACGGTCGCGACCGCCTACTCGCTGGCGCTGGCGATCCGCCGCATCGAGCGGGAGCTGTTCGACGGCAGTCGCGACTACCTGATCGTCACCGGCATGCAGTCCGTGGACGGCGACACCGCACAGGTTCCGCCCCAGATTGCGGAGGACCTGGGCATCGACCAGGTCGCGTACGCGCAGGACGTGCACACGGACCCGGAGCTCACCTTCCGGCGGATCGGGGCCCAGGGCACCGAGGACGTGGTCCCGGTCCGTTTCCCGGCCCTGGTGACGGTCACTGCCTGCACGGACACCCTGTACCGCAGCTTCCACAGCGCGCGTGCGGCACGCGCCACCACGATCCACACGTGGAGCGCCGCCGACGTGGGCGCCACGCCGGACAAGGTTGGGATCAAGGGCTCCCGGACCACGGTGTACCGGATCTTCTCGCCGTCCGAGGACCGTGCGAAGACGTGCGAGATGCTCAACGACCCGGCAGAGCTGATCCGGAGGGTCCAGGCCAAGTACCGCCTGGCGACCGGCGGACCGGAGGTGCATGAGGAAGGCGCGTATGCGCTCGATGGCCGGGAGCCCACCTACCACGGCGGGTTCTGGGTCCTCGCGGAGCGCGACGGCGACGGCCTCAAGTCCGTCTCGCTGGAGCTCCTCGGCAAGTCGCGCGAGCTGGCCGCATTCCTGGGCGAGCACGTCGTGGCCGTCCTGCCGGTGGCGGAGGCGGGCGATCTGCCGGCGGAGCTGGTGGCCCACGGGGCAGACGTGGTCTACGTGGTGGAGCACCCGAGCCTGGCCGAGTTCGCCCCGCTGCCCTACAAGGAGGCTGTTGCGGGCCTCGTCCGCGACCACAAGCCGCAGGTGATGCTGTTCGGCGCGACGCCGATGGGCCGCGAGCTCGCTCCGCGCATCGCGTACGCCTGCGACTCCGGCCTCACCGCCGATTGCACGAAGCTGGAGATCGGCGACTACGCCAAGGGCTCCCAGGACCTGGTCGGCATCCTCAAGCAGACCCGTCCGGCGCTTGGCGGCAACATCATGGCCACGATCATGACCAAGGATTCGCCGACCCAGATGGCGACGGTCCGCCCCGGCGTGTTCAAGGTCCCGGCGCCCGACCCCAGGCGGACCGGCGAGATCATCCGGGTCACCCCCGAGCTCGGCGACACCGCGGACGGCGTTCGCGTGACACCCGTCGAGTCGTTCACCTCCAAGGTCAGCATCCGCGACGCCAAGATCATCGTGGCAGGCGGGCACGGCATCCACTCCAAGGCGGACTTCGAGCGCCTGCTCGGCCCGCTCGCCGAGGGGCTGGAACGCGTGCTGGGTGACGGCGCCAAGGTGGCGGCCTCGCGCCACGCGGTCGAGGACGGCTACTCGACCCACGACTACCAGGTCGGCCAGACCGGCCAGACCGTCGCGCCCAAGCTGTACGTCGCGGTTGGCATCTCGGGGGCCGTGCAGCACGTGTCCGGGATGCAGATGTCCGACACGGTCGTCGCGATCAACAAGGACCCGCGGGCGCGGATCTTCAACTACGCGGACTTCGGCGTCGTGGGCGATCTCGAGACGGTCGTTCCGCAGCTCGTTTCCGCGACCCAGGAGGCCAAGTGATGGATGGCATCGACGTCCTCGTCGTCGGCGCCGGCCCGGCCGGCCTGGCAGCTGCGATCCGCACCCGGCAGCAGGCGGCCGCCGCCGGCCGGGAGCTGGCGGTCGCGGTGATCGACAAGGCTCCCGCAGCCGGCAACCACACGCTGTCCGGCGCGGCGTTCGAGGCCGCCTGCCTGGACGACCTGCTGCCCGGCTGGAAGGACATCCGCCATCCGTTCACGGCCGGCCTGGTCCCGGTCGAACGCGACGACATGTACTTCCTGCGGGCGAAGGCCGCCAACCGCATCCCGGCCCGGGTCGTGCCGCCGCGCATGCACCACGCCGGCGACTACATCATCTCCGTATCGCGGCTGGCCCAGTTCCTCGCGGAGCAGGCGGAGGCGGCCGGCGTCGAGGTCTATCACGGCTACACGGCGCGCACGCTGATCATCGAGGACGGCGTCGTCCGTGGCGTCCGGCTCGCAGACGTCGGGCTCGCCCAGGACGGCACGCCCAAGGGCAATCACCTTCCGGCCGAGGAGATCCGCGCCCCGATCACGATCCTCGCGGACGGCACGCACGGTGTGCTCTCGACCGAGTTCACCCAGGCCTTCGGCGGCGGGGCGAACCCGCAGGTCTACTCGCTGGGCATGAAGGCCATCGTCCAGTTCCCGGAGGCAAGCCCGTTCGGCACCAACCGGGTCATGCACACGCTTGGCTACCCGAACCCGCCCAGCGTCTTCGGCGGTGGCTTCCTGTATGCGATGGGCGAGAAGACCGTCGCCGTCGGCCTGATCCTGGGCCTCGACTGGAAGTACGGCGACCTCAACCCGCAGCGCGAGTTCGAGACCTTCCGGGCGCACCCGTTCATCAGCCGGCTGCTCGAGGGCGGCGTGACGGTGGCCACAGGTGCCAAGACGATCCCGGAGGGCGGGGTCGAAGCGATGGGCGCCCTGTCCGCCCCCGGCGCGATGGTCACCGGCGACGGCGCCGGCTTCGTCAACATGGAGAAGATCAAGGGGATCCACTACGCGATCCGCTCCGGGATGGCGGCCGCGGACACCGCGCTCGAGGCGCTCGGCCCGGATGGGACCGTCGGCCCGCTGGACGGCTACCGCGCCCGGCTCGAGGCGAGCGGCATGCTGGCCGAGTTCAAGCACGCCCGCAACTACCGCCAGGTCTTCAAGTACGGCCTGTTCGTGGGCACGCCGCTCTCGCTCATCCAGTCGAAGATCCCGGCCCGGCTGGGGATCCACCGCGACGGAGCGGCGACGAGGAAGGGTGCCCGGCTGAACCGGCCCGACCCGGGACGCATGGACGGGGCGACGTTCGTCGCGCTGACGGGGACCATCCACCGTGAGGACGAGCCGCCGCACATCACCATCACGGATGCGCAGCAATGCGTCAGCTGCGAGGCGGACTACGCGAACGCGTGCACGCACTTCTGCCCCGGCCAGGTCTACCGCTGGAGCGGGTCTGAGATCGTGCTCTCGCCGTCGAACTGCCTCCACTGCATGTCGTGCACGGTGAAGTGCCCGGCCGACGCGATCAAGTGGGTGCCGCCCGAGGGCGGCGAGGGGCCGCGCTACAAGCAGCTCTGATCACGCCCGGCGGTCGTGGATCAGAAGCCCGCCAGCAGCTCCCGGATCACCTGCTCGCTGGTGTCGTAGCGGCCCTCGCCCGCCGCCACGTGGCGGATCCGTCCCTCGCGGTCCACGAAGTAGAAGGCGGGCCAGTAGCGGTTCCCGTACGCCTTCCACGTGGCGAAGCCGGGGTCGATCGGCACCGGATACCTGACGTCCTCGCGGGCCACCGCGTCGCGGACGTTCGCCACGTCCCGCTCGTAGGACAGCTCCGGCGTGTGGACGGCGAGCACGACGAGGCCGGCGTCGGCATATCGGTCGTACCAGGCCTTCACGTACGGCTGGACGTGGACGCAGTTAATGCAGCCGAAGGTCCAGAAGTGCACGAGGACCACCTTGCCGCGCAGGGATTTGAGCGTCAGCGGATCCGAGTTGATCCAGTCCGAGATCCCCGTCAGCTCCGGAGCCGGTCCCAGGTCCTCGAGCGGGACCGCGGCCGGCAGCGCGTCGGCGACGGGGGCGGGCAGCGGGCGCCCGTCGACGTTCAGCAGTGGCTCGCGGGCCGGATCGGCTGACCCGCCGTCCGCCGAAGCCCCGCCGGGCAGTGCCTCCGCACCACCCGCCACCGGTCCCTCACCCACGGCCGCGACCGCGCGGGTCCAGTCGTCGGGCAGCATGGCCGCCACCCGGGTCTGCAGCGGGATGTCCAGACCGGTGATTACGAGCAGGCCGCCGGCCATGGTCAGGCCGCCGAACACCCGAACCAGCGTGGAGCGGCGCTCCGCACTCCCGAGCCGCCGTACCGCGCCCCGGCCGCCGAGCGCGATCGCGGCCAGCGGCACGGTCACGCCGATCACGTAGGCCAGCGAGACCAGGATGGCGTCTGCCGTGGGTCCGGCGGAGACCGCCGTCGCGATGACGCTCGCCATGATCGGCCCGACGCACGGGGACCAGATGAGCCCGATGGCCGCGCCGAGGGCGACACCGCCGGCGAACCCGCTCGAGGCGGGGGCGAGCCCCGTCGCCCGCTTCGAGGTCGCCCGGCTCGCCCACCGTTCGACGAGGCGACCAAGGGCCGGGAAGGCGAGCGTCGCCCCGAAGGCCACCAGCAGGAGCGCGCTTGCCGTGCGCAGCTGGCTCGTCGTCACGCCGGCGGCCGCGAGCGTGGAGGCGAGCAGGATGGTTCCGACGATGAACGCCGCCCCGAAGCCAAGGGCGATCCCTGCGACGCGGCGCATGCCGGACGATGCGTCGTCGCGCCCATCGCGCCCGGCCGCGGCGCCCACGATGAGCGGGATGACGGGCAGCACGCAAGGGCTCAGGATCGTGAGCAGCCCCGCGAGCGCCGCGAATGCCAGGGTGAGGAGCATGTCCGGCAGCATCGCGCCCGTGCGTGACGCGTCGATGACGCACCGTGGGCCGGCTCGCTCCGGTGGCCCGGGTGGGCCACGACGACGGGCCGTCCGGCTCATCGTGAGCGGCACCGGCCCCGACTACGATCGGCTCCTGTCATCAGCGGAGGGACTCGCCCGCCGCCACCGGCGCATGGTGCCCGGTGAGCCTGGAGCCCGGAGGGACCAGCGTCTCGTGAAGAAGGTCAGCCTCACCGTCAACGCACGGCCCGTCGAGATCGTGGCCGACGAGCGGGAGACCATCCTGCTCGACGTCGTCCGTGACGACCTCGGCCTGACCGGGACCAAGCAGTCCTGTGACCGCAAGGGCCAGTGCGGGACCTGCATGGTGCTGGTGAACGGCAAGGCCGTCCTGTCGTGCATCACCAAGGTCGCGCCGCTCGACGGCGCCGAGGTCGTCACGATCGAGGGCCTGGGCACGCCGGATCGGCCCAACCTCGTGCAGCAGGCCTTCGTCCTGGCCGGCGCCGTCCAGTGTGGCTTCTGCATCCCGGGCATGATCGTGACGGCGGAGGAGCTGCTGGCGGGCAACCCCAACCCCACGCGGGACGAAGTCAAGCGTGCGCTGCGCCGCAACCTCTGCCGCTGCACCGGCTACGTCAAGATCATCGACGCCGTCCAGCTGGCCGGACGCTTCCTGCGCGGTGAGGTGACGCCCGCGGACCTCGTGCCACCGGCCGATGCGCCCGCGATCGGGACCTCGTTCCCCCGACCGTCGGCCATGGCCAAGGCCACCGGCACGGCCCGCTTTGGCGCGGACATCCGGATGCCCGGGGCACTCGAGATCGCGGCCGTCCGCAGTCCGCATGCGCACGCCTGGATCCGCGGCATCGACACGTCCGCCGCGGCGGCCATGCCCGGCGTCGCGGGCGTCCTGACGGCCAGGGACATCAAGGGCACGAACCGGCTCAAGTACCAGGCCGCGGACCGACCCATCCTGTGCGACACGAAGGTGCGAACGCTGGGCGACGCGGTCGCGATCGTCGCTGCCGAGACCGGGGCGCAGGCGCTGGCTGCGGCCGAAGCCGTGATCGTGGACTACGAGCCGATCGCGGTCCTCGTTTCGCCATCGGCGGCCCTCGCCGATGACGCCCCGAGGGTGCACGAGGACAGCCCCAACCTGTGCTACAGCCAGCCGATCATCAAGGGCGATGCGGCTGCCGCGTTCGCGACGTCGGCCGTCGAGGTCACGGCCAGGTTCAAGACCCAGATCGTGCACCAGGCGCCCATGGAGCCCGAGGTCAGCCTGGCCTGGCTCGAGGGGGAGGGTGAGGATGCCGAGCTGGTCGTCGTCGGCCGCAGCATCAACATCCACCTCCACATGGCGACGCTCCAGGAGGCCCTCGGCTGGGAGGCCATCCGCTACGAGGAGCCGTTCTCGGGCGGCCAGTTCGGAATCAAGGTCGAGATCATCACGGAGGGCATCGCGGGCGCCGCGGCGCTCCACTTCGGGCGTCCGGTGCGCTATGTGCCCAGCCTGGCCGAGTCCATGCTCGCGTCGTCCAAGCGGCATCCCATGGAGGTCGAGACGCGGCTTGCCGCGGACGCGGACGGCCGCCTTACCGCGATGGCCATGGACATCACCGTGGACAACGGCGCCTACATGTCGCTGGGCCGCGTGATCGTCAACCGGGCGCTGCACATGCTGACCAGCTCGTACCTGGTCCCGAACCTGGCCGTGACGTCACGGCTGGTCTACACCAACAATCCGTGGGGCAGCGCCGCCCGCGGGGCCGGGCCGCCCCAGACGCACTACGCGCTCGAGTGCGCCGTGGACCTGCTGGCCGAGAAGATTGGCATCGACCCGCTCGAGTTCCGGCGCCGCAACTCGCTCCAGCCGGGCGAGGCGATGGCGACCGGGCACGTCGTGACCGAGTGGCCGTTCCCGGGGTTGTGCGACGCGATCGAAGGTCGCTATGAGGCCGCGCTCGCCGACAAGGCGCGCCAGCCCGCCGGCGGCCCGGTCCGCCGGGGCGTGGGCCTCGGTGCGGCGTCGTTCGGGATCGCCATGCCGGGCGACAAGTCCATGGGGTTCGTGGAGCTCGATCCCGACGACGGGGTGACGGTCTACATCGCCGCCGGCGACCCGGGCGAGGGCAACGACTCCATGATCAGCCAGCTGGTGGCATCGGTCCTCGACCTGCCGCCGGCGAGGGTGCGTCTCCGCACCCGCAGCACCGCGGACACGGCGGCGTCGGGCCCGGTATCGGGAAGCCGCGCCACCTACATGCTCGGCGGGGCCGCGGTTGACGCCGCGCGGCAGCTACGCGAGACGATGGACGAGGTGGGCGCCCGGACCTACGAGGCCATCACGGCCGCCGGCAGGCCCGTCCGGTACGCGGGCAAGCGCACCACGCTCGAGACGGCGCCGCTCGACCCCGAGACCGGTCTCGGGCCGTCGTTCGAGGTCCAGGTCTTCTCGGTCCAGATGGCCGAGGTCGAGGTGAACACCGACACGGGCGAGGTCAAGGTGGTCAAGCTCACGGCGGCCGCCGATCCGGGCGTCGTGATCCACCCCGCCAACGTCGAGGGCCAGCTCCACGGCGGCATGGACATGGGTGCCGGGTTCGCGCTCCGCGAGGAGTACGTGGCCGGCAAGTCGAGGGACTGGATCACCTTCAAGTTCCCCAACATCCGGTACGCCATGGACATGGAGACCATCCTCGTCGAGACGCCCCGTGAGCTGGGCACGCTCGGCTCCGTCGGCATCGGCGAGATGGCGATGGTGTCCACCGCCCCCGCGATCGTGAACGCGATCCGCGACGCCTGCGGCGCCATGGTCTACGAGCTGCCGGCCACGCCGGAGCGGGTGAAGACGGCCCTGGCTGCTGCGGTGCCGGCCCCGGAGCCGGTCGCTGCCGCGACCTGAGCCCGGGGCAGTGGCGGAACCGGCACGGTCGCGCGTCCAGCGCGCGGTCGCGGGCCGCGACGTCTGGTTCGATGACGAGGGGTTCTTCTGGGATGCAGACGACTGGTCCGAGGTGGCCGCCGAGGAGCTCGCCCGTGAGAGCGGCATGGAGCGCCTCGACGACGTGCACTGGCACGTCCTCCACTTCATGCGCCGCTACTACCTGGACAACGGACGCGCGCCGATGAACCGCGACCTCAAGGCCGGGACGGACCTGCCGTTGCTCAGGCTCGAGCACCTGTTCCCGGATGGCATCAAGATGGGGGCGCGGCGCCTCGCCGGGCTGCCCAATCCCAAGACGTGTCTGGACTGACGGACCCGAGCCGTGACCGATCACCTCGTCTATCTCGACAACGCCGCGACCACGTTTCCCAAGGCGCCCGGGACCCTGGAGGCGATGGTCGCGACGTACCGGCGCCTGGGTGCCTCGCCCGGGCGGGGCAACCACGACCTGGCGGCGCAGGCGGGCGAGCTGGTGGACGAGGCCCGGGCCCGGGTCGCCCGTTTCTTCGACGCTCCCGATCCCGACCGCGTGGTCTTCGGCGCCAACGCCACCGACGCGCTGAACACCGTGATCGGCGGTCTGGTCCGTCCCGGCGACCACGTCATCACCACGCGGCTCGACCACAACTCCGTGCTGCGTCCGCTCCATCACCTGGCGGAGACGGGCGTGATCACGTGGGACGCGGCTCCGTTCGACGGGCAGGGGATCGTGGACCCGGACGCCGTCGCCGGGCTGCTGGGACCACGGACGCGCCTGGTCGTGATGACCCACGCCTCGAACGTCCTTGGCACCGTCCAGCCGGTTGGCGAGATCGCCCGCCTGTGTGCCGAGCGTGACGTCCCCGTCGTCATCGATGCCGCCCAGTCCGCGGGGCAGGTCCCGGTCGACATGGCGGCGCTCGGCGTCGCCGGCGTCGTCTTCACCGGGCACAAGTCGCTCTACGGGCCCACCGGGATCGGCGGGCTGGTCCTGCGGCCCGACCTGGATGTCGGTACGACCCGCTTCGGCGGCACGGGCATGGATTCCGCCAGCCTCGACCACAGCCGCACATACCCGCTCCGGCTCGAGGCGGGCACCCTCAACCTGCTGGGGGTGATCGGCCTCCTTGCGGGCCTGGGGTTCGTGGAGGGCGAGGGCCTCGACGTCATCCATGCCCGGGAGACCAGCCTGCTGACCAGCCTGCGGGACGGCCTCGCGGCGATCGCCGGCGTGACCCTCTATGCGGCGGACGACCTCGCCGATCACGTCGCGGTCCTGACCGCCAACGTGGACGGCATCCACCCGCAGGACGTGGGTTCGATCCTCGACGGCGACTACGGCATCGCCGTGCGGGTTGGCGTGCACTGCGCGCCGCTCGTCCATCGGGACCTCGGGACCATTGACCGGGGGGCGGTGCGCTTCAGCCTCGGTATGTTCACCACGGGCGACGACATCGATCGCGCCGTGATCGCCATGCGGGAGATCGCCGGCCAGTGAGCAGCCAGAAGAGCCGGTCCGCGCCGAGGATGGTCGCGGCGCTACTGCTTGCCGCGACGCTCGCCGGCTGCGCGGCCAGCACCCATGCGGAGGCTCCTGCGCGCCCGGCCGGCCCGGCCCGTGTGCTGTCGGCCGGGCTGCCCGCGGCGGTCCCGGGTGTCGTGCCCGCTGTCGCGGTGTCGCCGGTGCTGGTTCCGATGGTGCCCGTGACAGGGTTCTGGTCGACCGAGCGATCCATCGGACGGAGTGCCCTGGTCGCCGCCGTCGCCGGCAAGGGCAAGGACCCACGCCGGGTCCTGGTCCCGGCGGCAGACCTGCCGGCGCTCGCCGCCTTGCTGAACGTGCGCCCCGGGCCGAATGTCCACACCGCCACGCCGGCCGCGATCCGGGCGACGCTGGCGTCATCGCCCAGTGCACTGGGGTTCCTTCGCGCGGAGGACGTCACGTCCTCGGTCCGCGCGCTCGGTGTCGACGGCGCCAGCCTGTTCGGCGGGTCGAGGGTCCGCGACCTCGCCAACTGGCCGCTGCTGGTCGCGGAACCGGAGGGATCCGCGCCGTCCACGTACCGGTCGTCCGAGGCATGGACCCTCGTTGCGGGCGGCGACGTGATGCTGGACCGCACCGTCTACCGGCGCACGGTGATCGACGGCCTGGGTGCCGACTATCCATGGAACGGTGGCACGGCCAGGATCGCGGACCGCTACTGCTGCGGCTATCCGGGCTTCCGGATCGTGCGGGGCGCCCGGATCAGCAGGAATGGCGCTGTCAGGACGCTCCTCCGCCGCGCCGACGTGGCGCTGGTCAACCTCGAGGGTCCCGCGCCGGACAACTTCCGCTACCACCCCACCGGGTTCACCTTCTCGATGGACCCACGCCTCCTCAAGGGCCTCCGCAACGCCGGGATCGATGTCGTCTCGGTTGCCAACAACCACATCCGCAACTGGGGCGCGAGTGGGATCCGGGACACGATCCGAAACCTGGACGCGCTCGGGATCCGTCACGCCGGCGCAGGACGAACCAGGACCCAGTCCCGCCGGCCGGCCTGGCTGACCGCGTCCGGCTTCCGGATCGCCATCCTGGCCTACAACGGGATCGGTGGGGCGCCCCAGGCCACCGCCACTTCGGCCGGTGCGGCCGGCCTCACGCTGTCGGCCGTGCGTGCGGACATCGGGAAGGCGCGTCGGGCCGGTGCCGACGTGGTGATCGTCGTGCCCCACTGGGGTACGGAGTACACGGACCGGCTGAACGCCCAGCAGGCGAAGCTCGCTCCGGCGATCCTGAAGGCGGGCGCTGACGCGGTTCTTGGCGGGCACTCCCACTGGGCCGGTCCCATCCGGCTGTTCGGCAACCGGCCCGTCGTCTACTCCATGGGCGACCTCGTGTTCGGCCTCGTGCACGACGCGCGGACGCAGCAGGGCATCCTCGTCGAGCTCACGTTCAGTGGCACCCGGGTGGCCCAGGTCACGCTGTACCCGACGCTCGAGGTGGGCTCCGCACAGCCGAACCTCCTGACGCCGTCCGGCGGTGGCGCCGCGCTCCTTGCGGCCATTCACCGGGCATCGGCCCGCCTGGTCTCACGATGAGCGGCGCGAGCCCGGGACCCGGGAAGGCGGCTTGTGGCCTGGCGCCGCGCGTGGCGCGATTCAATGTCACACCCCTGAAGGGAACGCGCCTGCTGCATCCCGGGACCGTCGAGCTCACGCGGCTGGGCATTCCCGGCAACCGCCGTTTCCACCTCGTCGATGATGGCGGCGCCCTGTTCAGCTGTGGCGATCTCGGTCTCCTGATGCGGCTGGAAGTGACCTGGGACGCCGACGCCGGGACGCTCAGGATCGAGCTGCCCGATGGGACGGAGGCGGTCTCGAGCACGCAAGATCTCGGGACCCGGCACGTGACGGACTTCTACGGCCGCCCGGTTCCGGGGCGGTTCGTCGAGGGACACGCCGCAGAGGCGATCGCAGCGTTCACCGGCCGGCCACTGCGGCTGGTCTGCGCCGACGCGGAGGGAGACGGCCCTGACGTCCACCGGCTCTCGCTCGTCTCGTTGGCCTCCGTCGCGGATCTCGGGACTCGGAGCGGGCGGCCGGACCTGGACCCGCGCCGCTTCCGGATGAACCTGGAGCTGGACGGCTGCGTGCCGTACGAGGAGGATGGCTGGGAGGGAAGCTCCGTCCGGATCGGGGACGCCGTCGTGCGGATCCTGGGGCCCGTGCCGCGCTGCGTGGCGACCACACGGGACCCGGACACCGGTGACAAGGACTTCGACACGCTCAAGCGGATCTCGGAGTACCGGCCGCTGATGCATGAGCCGCGCGGTGTCCCGTTCGGGATGTACGCCGAGGTGGAGCGACCGGGTCTGGTGAAGGTGGGCGACGTCCTCGAGCCGCTGCCCTGAGCACGGCCGTCGCCCCTAGCGGTACGTCCCCCAGGCGAGCACCGCGGCGACGGCCAGCCCGCAGGCGGCGACGAGCACCCGCAGCAAGGCGGCCGGCACGCGACGGGCGATCGCCGGGCCGATCAGGCCGCCCACGAACAGCCCCGCCGCGAGCGGCACGACCGACGCCCACTCCACGGGGCCCAGCAGGATGAACAGCAGGGCCGCGGCCCCGTTGGACACCGCCGCCAGCGTGTTCTTGGAGGCGTTCACGTCGTGGTACGGACGCGCGATGATCGAGCTCAGCGCGACGAGCGCGAGGATGCCGCCCGCGGCCCCGAAGTAGCCCGTGTAGACGGCGGTGGCCGTGTACACGGCGACGGTCAGCGGCCGCATCCCGGGTGCGCGGGCGACCCGGAGCGTGCGGAGACGGGGCTGGACCAGGACCAGGATCGAGGCCCCGGCGATCAGCCATGGGGCCACCAGCTCGAACACGCGGCTCGGCAGGATCAGCAGCAGGGTTGCGCCCGTCAGCCCGCCGACGGCCGCCGCGATCGCGAGCCGGGCGAGGAGCGGGCCCAGCCCGACGAGCTCCCGTCGCGACCCCAGCCCGGCCCCGACCCCCGTGAACACAAGGGCCACCGTGTTGGTCACGTTGGCGGAGACCGGCGGCAGGCCCACGGCAAGGAGCGCGGGGTACGAGATCAGCGACGCGAGGCTCACAAGGACGCTGACGATCCCGGCGGCGACGCCCGCGATGAACAGGAAGACGAGCGCCTCGGGAGCCATGCCCGGCGATGGTAGCCCGGCGCGGTGACACGGGCGGTCTCGCTCGGCCGGCGGCCCTACAATGCTGCGGAGGCGTCCCACCTCCCATCCCCGCCCCTCAGGACGAAAGGGCTCCTCCTTGACCGACTTCAACCCCGAGAACGTCCAGGACGGCCTGGATCATTACCCCGTCGCATTCCTGCAGCACCTGATCGACAACGGCGAGGGCTGGAAGCAGCAAGGCGAGCTCCCGCGCGCGATCGAACGTGCCCTCGAGGACGGAACCTGCGTCCTGGGATCGGTTGCCCATCACGACTACTTCAACAACGTGATCCCCGCCCGCGCCGATGTTGCGTCCGGCGCCAAGGGCAGCCTGGAGTACGCGAACCGCCTTCGCGCCGAGCGGGGCGCTCCGCGGCTCGTCGAGACGGCCGACGGCACCGTTACGGAGAGCGGCGCGGCCGGCGCCGGGTTCTAGCCGGGGCAGCGGCTCCGGACGGGACGGCCGGTTGCCCCGTGCTCCGCTTCGCCGCTGTCGAACGGCCGCGAGCCGCTGGGCGGCGCAACGGTCGGGTGCATCCCGGTTTGCGCCGCTGGCAGGCACATCTGTCGGGCGGGGGAGGCGTGCCATCCGACAAACGTTCCACTGAGCGGGTGGAACCGCAGTTCACCTGACCGTTGAACCGATGGGAGGCACAGAAGGGGGACAGCGCGCCCCGCAGCTACTCGCGCCCGGGTCAGTCGCCGAGGCAGGTGCCCACGTTGCGCGCGGTCGCGACCAGTGAGTGCTCCAGCGGAACGGTCTTCAGTCGCCCTCCGACGAGCTCCAGCGGCACGGTTCGGGTGCCCTCGCCTTCGGCCGCCACCATGATCCCGAACGTGCCCCCGGCCACGAGGTCCGCGCCCGCGTTGCCGAGGCGCGCGGCGAGCACCCGATCGATGGGGGAAGGCGTCCCGCCGCGCTGCACGTAGCCCAGGATCGAGACGCGCGACTCCAGGCCGGTGAGGGCCTCCAGCTGGTGCGCGAGGCGCAGCGAGTGGCCGGTGTGGTCGGCATCGAAGGCGGCCAGCTCGGCGTCTGCAACCGCCCGCTCGGGAGTGCCCGAGTCGGTGGCCTTGCGACGGGCGACCATGCCCTGGTAGCGCAGGTTGGTGTCGACGTCCCGGGCGCCCTCGGCGACCGCGATGATGCTGAAGTTCGTGCCCGACTCCGTGCGCCGCCGGATCGCGCCGACGACGCTGTCGATGCGATAAGGGATCTCGGGGATCAGGATCACGTCCGCACCACCGGCGATGCCTGCGGCCAGCGTCAGCCAGCCGGCCCGGTGGCCCATGACCTCCGCCAGGATGATCCTGTGATGGCTGTGGGCCGTGCTGTGGAGGCGGTCGATGGCCTCCGTGGCGATCGTGAGCGAGGTCGAGAACCCGATCGTCGCGTCCGTCTCCACCACGTCGTTGTCGATCGTCTTGGGCAGCATCACGATGTTCAGGCCAGCCTTGACCAGGCGCAGGCTGTTCTTCGCCGTCCCGTTGCCGCCGATGCACACGAGGGCGTCCAGGCGGTGCCGCCGGTACGTCCGTACGATCGTCTCGGTCATGTCGACGGTGGTGCCGTCGACCGTCATCCGGTGCGGCTTGTCGCGGCTGGTGCCCAGGATCGTGCCACCGACCGTCAGGATGCCGGCAAGGGCGCGGGCGTCGAGGTCGATGAAGCGGTCCTCCGCGAGGCCCCGGAACCCGTCCCGGAACCCGAGCAGGCGCATGCCGTGGTGGCCGATGGCCGCCTTTCCAAAGCCGCGGATGGCCGCGTTGAGGCCGGGGCTGTCGCCGCCTGCCGTCAGGATGCCGACCCGCTTCGCCCGTGCCATCGGCCGCTCCTTCGTCTGGTCGGGCGATCCGGACCCGCCGGCCGGCGAGCTGACCACCCCGCCCGATTATGGGGCCGGTCGTCGGCTGATGGTGCACGCTCCCTGCGACCCGCGCTAGGGTGGAACCAGCAGGCGTGGCCACGGCCACCTCACCACCACCCGGAGGCCCAAGGTGCCGTACCTTCCCGCGACCGACCGCTACGACTCGATGGTCTACCGCACCTGTGGCGCGAGCGGGCTGCAGCTGCCCGTACTGTCCCTCGGCCTGTGGCACAACTTCGGCGACACCACGCCGATGGAGACCCAGAAGGCAATCGTCCGGACGGCCTTCGATGCCGGCATCACGCACATGGACCTGGCCAACAACTATGGACCGCCGTACGGTTCGGCCGAGGTCAACTTCGGCCGGATCCTGCGCGAGGACCTCGCCGCCCACCGGGACGAGCTGGTCATCTCCAGCAAGGCGGGCTGGGACATGTGGCCGGGCCCCTACGGCCAGGGTGGCGGCTCGCGCAAGTACGTGCTGGCGAGCCTCGACCAGAGCCTGCGGCGTGTCGGCGTGGAGTACTTCGACATCTTCTACTCCCACCGGTTTGACCCGGACACGCCGCTCGACGAGACGATGGCCGCACTCGCCCACGCCGTCCACCAGGGCAAGGCGCTGTACGTCGGCATCTCGTCCTACTCCGCCGGGAAGACCCGCGAGGCGGCCTCGCTCCTCGCCACGGAGGGCGTGCCGCTGCTGATCCACCAGCCCGCCTACAACCTGTTCAACCGCTGGGTGGAGGCGGATCTCCTCGACACCCTGGAGGACGTCGGCGCCGGCGCGATTGCGTTCACGGCGCTCGCCCAGGGGCTGCTCACGGACAAGTACCTGGACGGGATCCCGGCGAACGCTCGGATCAACCGGCCCGGTGGCAATTCCTTCCCCAGGGAGACGCTGTCCGAGGAGAACCTGGCCCGAGTTCGTGCTCTCAACGAGATCGCCAGGGGCCGTGGCCAGACGCTGGCGCAGATGGCCTATGCCTGGGTGCTGCGCGATCCCCGTGTCACCACGACGCTGATCGGCGCGAGCTCGCCGGAGCAGGTCCGCGAGAACCTCGGGGTCGTGGCGAAGCTGGACTTCACCCAGGACGAGCTTGCCGAGATCGACCGCCACGCGGTCGAGGGTGGCGTCAACCTGTGGGCGAAGCCGAGCACGGACCAGCGCCCGTAAGCTCGCGAGTCGTCGCTGATCTGACCACGACGCGGTAACGAGACCGCAAGGAAGCCCTGCGCACACTCCTCGTCGGGGATCCCTCCCCACTCCCGTTCTGTTCGGCCGTTCCGCAGCCGGACAGGCAAGAGCGCCACCTGGAGAACTGCGCATGAACATCAAGGCCCTCGCGGCCGTCGGGCTCATCACCGTCGGCGTGGGCGCCGTCGGCGTCACCGCCCTGGGCGTCGGCAGCACCCCGGCCTCGTCCGAGACCTACCGCACGTCACAGGCCACGACCACCACGGTGCAGCAGACGGCCGTTGCCAGCGGGAGCCTGGTCGCCGCCACGATCTACGACCTCGCCTTCGGCGAGACGCCGGTCGCCACGAGCGGCACCGATACCTCCAGGACCACCGGAACGTCGTCAACCGCGACGGTTGCCACCTCCCCCGCGGAGACCACATCCGGCACGTCCGCGCTGGCCGTGAGCTGGCCGGTGACCTCCGTGAATGTCTCTGTCGGTGACATCGTCACGGCGGGCACCGTCCTGGCCGTGGCCGACGACAAGTCGGCCGAGCTGGCGGTCCGCGTTGCCGAGGCGAATCTGGCCGCGGCCCAGGCATTGCTCAAGACCGATCTGGCCGGCGGGACCTCGACCAGTCGGGCCACCGCGAAGGATCAGGTCACCAGCGCCAAGCAGCAGCTCAGCCAGGCCCGTTCCTCGTACTCGAGCACGGTCGCTCAGAACAACCTGTCGATCAAGCACGCCAAGCAGGCTCTCTCCACGGCGAAGTCGCAGTACGCGTCGGACAAGAAGAGCGGCGCTCCTGCGCAGACGCTCAGCCAGGATGAGGCCGCGATCACGCAGGCTCGGCAGAGCCTGGCATCCATCCGGCTTCAGGCCGCCAGCAGCAACCGCCAGGCGGCGAGCCAGATCACCAACGCGAAGCTGACGGTCACGTCCGCGACGCGCAACTACAAGACCTCGACCGCCACCGCCGACGACGCAACCATCGCCGCGGACGACGTTGCCATCCTCAACGCCGAGACCGCCCTGGCCGACGCCGAGGCGGCCCTTGCGGCGACGACGATCACGGCCCCGATCGACGGCCGGATCACCGCGGTCAATGCCGTGGATGGTGTCGACAGCACGGGCACCGCCATCGAGCTCCAGTCCACCCGACTCGCCCTCAGCACCACCGTCAGCGAGGACGACATCCTTGAGGTCAAGGTGGGTCAGACGGCGAACATCGCCATCTCGGCCACCGGCGACACGGCCAGCGGCACGGTGACCGCCATCGACCCCGTGGCCACGACCTCCGGCTCGTCCACCGTCGTCGCCTACACGGTGGTCGTCACCCTGGACGACGACGCCGTGCCCGTGGCCTCCGCAGGCACCGGCTCCGCCGCCACCGTGGCCACGACGCCAGTGGCCCCGGCAGCGACGGCATCGAGCCCCCTCCCCGGCATGTCGGCGGAGGTCACCATCGTGATCGCCGAAGCGGACGACACCGTGGCGGTGCCGGCGATCGCGGTCTCCGGCACGTCGGGCAGATACACGGTGCGTGTCCTCAACGCGGATGGGACCCTCGAGAACCGCAGCGTAGAGGTGGGCCTCGTGACCTCGGACCTCGCCCAGATCACCAGCGGCCTCAGCGACGGTGAGGCTGTGGTCACCGGTACC
Source organism: uncultured Chloroflexia bacterium (assembly GCA_963713975.1). GTDB lineage: Bacteria > Chloroflexota > Limnocylindria > Limnocylindrales > CSP1-4 > CAIXZV01. The sequence goes on along the minus strand of OY970218.1, from coordinate 738,779 downwards.
TCGGCCGATCGCACCTCCACCGCCACGACCACGACGTCCGGAACCCGCGACGCGCTGGGCGGAGGCTTCGGCGACCTGTCGGGAACGGGTGGCAGCCCGGCCGGCGGCCCGCCCGCCGCCGGCCCGCCCGCAGACACGCAGAGCCAGCCATGAGCGGTCCGCTCATCGATCTTGACGCGGTGACCCGCACCTACGACCTGGGACGGGTCCAGGTTCACGCCTTGGCAGATGCCAGCCTGCGGGTCGAGGAAGGCGAGTTCCTCGCCATCGTAGGCCCGTCCGGATCCGGGAAGTCCACCCTCATGAACATCCTGGGCTGCCTGGACCGCCCGACCTCGGGCCGCTACGTCCTGGACGGGATCGCCGTGGAGGATCTCGACGACGATGGCCTCGCCGCCGTGCGAAGTCGGACGATCGGCTTCGTCTTCCAGAGCTACAACCTCCTCTCGCGCACTACCGCGATCGAGAACGTCGCAACCCCCCTGCTCTACCAGGGCGTGGGCAGGACGGAACGGCTGACGCGGGCCGCCGCCGCCCTGGAGCGGCTGGGCCTCGCGGACCGCATGGACCATGAGCCAGCCGAGCTGTCGGGCGGCCAGCAGCAGCGCGTTGCCATCGCCCGGGCGCTGGTCACGGAACCGCGCCTCATCCTCGCGGACGAGCCCACAGGCAATCTTGACAGCGCATCGGGGGAGGACGTCATGCGCGTCCTGCGCGAGCTCAACGACGCCGGCCGGACCGTCGTCCTGATCACCCACGACGCGGACGTGGCCGCCCTGGCAAACCGCCAGGTCCACGTGCGCGACGGACGGATCGCGGCATGAGATTCCTTGAGCTGATCAGGCTCGCCATCTCCCGCCTGGGCACGAGCCGTATCCGGTCCGCCTTGACGATGCTCGGGATCATCATCGGCGTGGCCTCCGTCGTAGCCCTCGTGGCGGTTGGCCAGGGCGCCTCGTCGGGGATCACGAACCGGATCACGAGCCTCGGCACCAACCTGCTCACGATCAACGCCGGGTCCACATTCTCGGGCGGCACACGGGGTGCCGCAGGCTCCGCCACCACGCTGACGCTCGCGGACGCCACCGCGGTCGAGGCGGTCGACGGTGTCGCTGCCGTGTCGCCGGAGCTCTCCACATCCGCCTTCGTGGTCGCCGGCGATCTCAACACCACCACCACCATCCTGGGCACCACGCAGGCCTACCCCACGGTCCGGGCGTACGACCTGTGGCAGGGCAGCTTCCTCACCGACACCTCGGTCGAACAGGGGCTGCGAGTCGCCGTCCTGGGCTCCACCACCGCTGATGACCTCGAGCTGGGCGTGAATGCCATCGGCTCCGAGATCAGCATCGACGGGATCCCGTTCGAGGTCGTCGGCATCCTGCAGGCCAAGGGCACCACGACCAGCACCAGCGCCGACGACCAGGTCCTGATCCCGGTGAGCACGCTCAAGCGGTACTTCACCGGCTCATCGTCGTCCGGGGTCCGATCCATCGGCGTCTCGGTCGCCAACGCAGCCGAGATGGAGGCCGTCAAGGCCGATGTCACGGCCCTGCTCGAGGAACGCCATGGGATTGCCGCCGACGCGAGCGACGACTTCAGCGTGGCAGATCAGACGCAGCTGCTGAGCACGGCAACCTCCGTCTACAGCCTGCTGACCGTGCTCCTTGCCGGCGTCGCCTCGATCTCGTTGATCGTCGGCGGCATCGGGATCATGAACATCATGCTGGTCTCCGTCCGCGAGCGGACCCGTGAGATCGGGATCCGCAAGGCGATCGGCGCACGGAACCGGGACATCCTCCTCCAGTTCCTGGTGGAAGCCCTGGTGCTGTCGCTCCTGGGCGGGCTCATCGGCGTGCTCGTGGGCCTCGCCGCCTCCGCTGTTATCGGCGCCCTGGCCGGCTGGGGCTTCACCTTCAACCCCGTGACCCTCGTTGCCGCGACCCTCTTCTCGCTGGTCGTCGGCGTCGTCTTCGGAGTGTGGCCCGCGCGGCAGGCCGCTCGCCTCAACCCCATCGCCGCACTCCGCTTCGAATAGGAGACAACCGATGACCGATCCCAACATCGACCGGGCGACAACCCAAGCCGATCATGTACCCGCCGGCGTCCCGACCCTCGCGCAGGCCCCGAAGCCGAAGAAGCGGGGCGGCGCGTCCAACGTCCTGCTCGTCGTCGCGCTCGTGGTGGCGGTGGGGGGCATCACCTTCGCTGTCGGTCGCACCACCGCGCCCGCCGCGGTCGAAACATTCGGCGCCCGCGCGCAGGCCGGGCTCACGGACCAGCCGGGGAGCGGGCCCGCCACCAGCTTCGACCCGGCCAACGGCGCACCCGCCGGGGTGCCGGGCGGGCTCGACGACCGGACCATGACGATCACCGGGACCGTGATCGGCATTGACGGATCCACCATGACGATCACGACCGCCGACGGCACCGAGACCGCGGTCGACACCTCCGGGTCCACGTACCACGGCCAGACCGCCGCGACCGTGGCGGACGTCACGCCAGGCACCAAGGTCTCGGTCTCCGTCGCCGGCCTCGGCGGTGGGCGTGCTCCCGATGCGAGCGCGGCGCCCACCACCGACGGCGCTCCGGCCCAGGGCCCGATCACGGCCAGTGACGTGACGATCACGTCGAACTAGCCTCCCATTGCGAGGGGGCGGCATCGAGGCCGTCCCCGACGGCTACCCGGCGACCTCGTCGAGGGTGGCATCGATCGCGTCCAGGCCCTCGCGTAGCTCGGTGAGCGAGGGCCAGCCGTAGCCCAGCCGGAAGTGCGCCCGGGGCTGCTCAAACCAGTGTCCGGGTCCCACGACCGTCCCGTGTGCCTCAAACAGGACGCGGTAGAAGTCGTCCGGGTCCACGGGGACACCCGGCCGGATCCTCGGGAAGCCCACGACGCCGCCGCGGGGCTCGATCCACTCCAGTCGCGGGTGGTCACCGAGCCAGCCGACGGTCATGCCGAACGCCTCGTCGATCCGTGCCCGGATCGTCGGCAGCCAGGCCGGCCGCCGTCGCAGTGCCGCCAGCGCGATGGTCTCGTCCACCAGCGAGCCGCTGATCAGGATCTGCTCCTTGGCGGCGAGGAAGCGGTCCCGCAGCGCACGATCTCGGGTCACCAGCCAGCCGATCCGGATGCCGGGCAGCCCGTACGTCTTGGACAGGCTGCTCACCGAGATCACCGACGGGCTCAGGGCCGCGGCCACCGGCAGCGGCTCCCCGAACGTCATCTCGCGGTAGGTCTCGTCCAGCAGGAGGCGTGCGCCGCGGCGCTCGACGAGTTCGATGACGGCCCGGAGGGTCGACTCGTCCAGGGTCGTGCCGGTGGGGTTGTGCGGGGTGGTGAGGCTGACCAGCCTCGTGTGCGGCGTCATGCGTGCGGCGATCTGCGCCGGGTCGACGGTCCATCCGTCCTCGTACCTGAGATCCAGGTAGGTGACGTCCGCCCCGATGGCCCGCGGCGTCTCGACGTTGGTGGCGTAGTTGGGTCGCGCCACGACCAGGTGGTCACCGGGCTCGAGGAGCGACGTGTGGATCATGAACAGCGCGGCGACCGCGCCCGGCGTCACGATGACGTCGTCCCCGACCGCCCCCAGTGCGTCGGCGGCGATCGCCTCGCGCAGCTCCGGCAACCCCAGGTGGTCGCCGTACTGGAGGACCAGGCTGCCGAGGTCGACGCCAAGGTCTGCGAGCGATGCGTCCGACACGGAGCTCTCGGCCAGGTTCCGCCGGATACGCCCGTAGCCGAGCTGCTCGGGCGACTCCTCCTCGATCGGCATCCGCCGGTAGCGCACGTGATCCTCCGCTCCGTTCCGTGACGTCCTGAGAGTATCCGGACCTCGTGAGGGTATCGGGCCCGCCGGGCTCCGGCTCGCCGGGTCCGGGCCGTCGTGGCACCATCCGCTGCATGGACTCCCACCACTTCCGCGATGCCCTCCGGCATGGAGACGCCATTCTCCTCGACGGCGGGCTTGCCACCCAGCTCGAGGCGCAGGGTGCCGATCTCTCGGACCGGCTCTGGTCGGCCCGCCTGCTGGTCGCGGCACCGGCCGAGATCGTGGCCGCGCATCTCGCCTTCTTCCGGGCCGGGGCCCGGGTCGCGACCACGGCGAGCTACCAGGCGACGTTCGAAGGGTTTGCCGCGCGCGGGATCGACCACGATGCCGCCGAGGGCCTGCTGCGCCAGTCGGTTGCGCTGGCAGACCGGGCCCGGCAGCTGGCCCTCGACGAGGGCATCGAGGGCCAGCTATTCGTGGCTGCGTCGGTCGGGCCATACGGGGCGATGCTGGCCGACGGATCCGAGTACCGCGGCCGGTATGGGCGCTCCGTCGCCGAGCTGCGCGACTTCCACCGGGAGCGGCTGGAAGTGCTGGCCGACTGCGACGCGGACGTGCTGGCGGTCGAGACGATCCCCGAGCTGGAGGAGGCCGAGGCGATCGTCTCGCTCCTCGGCGATCGTCCGGGCGTGGCGGCCTGGATCAGCTTCACCTGTGCGGATGGCGGCCACCTGCGCAGCGGCGCTCCGGTCGAGGAGGCCGTGCAGGTCGTGTCCGACGCACCGGGCGTCGTCGCCGTCGGCGTCAACTGCACGGCCCCGGAGCACCTGGATGAGCTGATCGCCCGCATCCGGTCGGTGACCGCGCTCCCGATCCTTGCCTATCCCAACAGCGGTGAGGGCTGGGACGCGGTCGCGCGCCGGTGGACGGGGAGCGGGGACGGCAGGGTCGACGGATCCACGGCGGCCCGATGGCGTCATGCCGGGGCATCCCTGATCGGCGGCTGCTGCCGGGTGAGCCCATCGCAGGTCGGGGCGATCGGCGATGCCATCGCCGGAGCGGCGGACCGGCGACAATAGGAAGCCACCTCGCGCGTCTCCCCGGAGGACTGCCAGCTTGATTCGCGGCCTCGCTTCGCTCGCCATCGCCATCACCGTCGCTGCCTGCGGCGCGTCGGGGCCGCCCGACGAGGCCCAGGCCACGGCGCAACCCGGGCCCACCGCGATGCCCGCCGGGACCTACACGACCAGCAACTTCCAGCCCTCACTGACGTTCACGGTTCCGGACGGCTGGGTGCTGGCGCAGGACAGCGCTCTGTACCTCAACCTGCGGCCGGCCAACTCCGACGTGATCGGGATCCACCTCTTCCGGGATCCTTCGGCGGCCTCCCAGGATGCGACGTGCGCGGCCGCCCCGGAGCCCGGCGTGGGCAGGACCTCGTCCGAGCTGGCCGCGTGGATCCGCTCCCTGCCCGGCCTCGTCAGCAGCACGCCCGCGATGGCCACGGTCGGCGGCCTGCCGGGCGTGTCCATCGACACGGGGCTGCAGGCCGAATGGGCGCAATCCTGTCCGTTCGCGAACGGCGTGCCGTCCGTTCCGCTGTTCAACAGCCCGCAGATCGATCACTGGGTCGTGGTGGGCAACGAGCGTCTGCGCATGTACCTGCTGGACGTGCCCGGCGGCGGCACGGTCGTGGTGGACCTCGATGCCTTCGACGGTGACCAGATCTCGGACCTGATCAACATGGCGCTGCCCATCATCCAGACGTTCGAGTTCGGAACCTCCTGATGGCGGTGCCGGGCGCACGGATCCTCGCGCTGATCCCCGGCTACGAGGAGGGTCCCCGCATCGGGGCGGTGGTCCGCGCGGCCGCGCATCGCCTGCCCGTGCTCGTGGTGGATGACGGCTCCGGGGACGACACGGCTGCCCAGGCGGAGGCGGCGGGCGCCAGGGTCATCCGTCAGGTCCCCAACCAGGGCAAGGGCGCCGCGCTTCGTGCCGGGTTCCGCGTGGCGCTTGACGAGGGCTGGGACGCCGTCCTCACGCTCGATGCGGACGGCCAGCACGAACCTGATGAGATCCCGCGGTTCGTCGGTGCGTTCGCGTCCGAGGGCGCCTCGGGTCCAAGCCCCGAGCTGGTCATCGGCCGTCGTGACTTCACCCGGATGCCGGCCGTGCGACGCCTGGCGAACACGATCGGGACCGCCGCCTTCTCGTGGGCGGTCGGCCAGGACATCCCGGACAACCAGTCGGGCTACCGCCTGCTCGGTCGCCGGCTGATGGCCGCCACGCTCGACAGCGCCGAGACCGGGTTCGAGTTCGAGGTCGAGATGATCGCCGTCTGCCTGCGCAGCGGGTGGACGCTCGCGTGGGTGCCGATCTCCACGATCTATGCGGGGGAGCCCAGCCACGTGAAGCCCGTGGCCCATCTGCGCCACTTCGTGCGGGCCACACGGGCTGCCCGGAGGATGATGCGCGAGGGCCAGTAGGGCTCCCGCCCCGCCCGCGTCCCGGGCAGATGCATAAGGCAACTTCACCGGGTGTCTACCCGTGCTGAAGCCGGACGCGTCATGCTTGGCACCGCCGACCATGCCTCGGCGCCCGCCCACACCCTCGAGACGAATGACGGACCAGATGCCCAACCCCTCCTTCCCCGAACCGGGCCCCGCCCCGGTCGTGGCCGCCCCGCCCACCCTGTCGCCACCCGCCCAGCCGCCGCCCGCCCCGCCGGCCAGCCGGCCGAGGCGGATCAGCGACCTCCTCGTCGTAGTGCTCGTGCCCATCCTCGCCGTCGCCATGTTTGTGGCGGGCGTGTTCGTCGACCGCAGCGGCGTCCTGGGGGAGCCAGGGCTGACGGTCGCCGCCACCGCCTCCCCGGCCGTGTCCGGGCCGAACGCGGAGCTCGACCTCATCACGGAGGCGTGGCGCACGATCCACGACAACTACGTCGATCCCAAGAGCCTCGACGACCAGGCGCTCGCGTACGCCGCGATCGGAGCCCTGGCGGACGCGGTAGGCGACGAGGGCCACACGACCTTCATGACGGCTGCCGAGGCGAAGGCCACCGACCAGTCGCTCTCGGGATCGTTCGTCGGCATCGGCGTCCAGGTCAGCGAGGACGACGCGGGCAGCGTCATTGTCAACGCCGTGATCCCCGGAACCCCGGCCGAGGAGGCGGGGCTTCGCCGAGGCGACCAGATCCTCGCCGTCGACGGCACGACGACCAAGGGCGAGACCGTGGACCAGGCCGTGACCCGGGTCCGTGGTCCGGAGGGAGAGCCGGTCACGCTCACCATCGGACGCAGCGGCGCCGCCGACTTCGACGTCACCATCACCCGGCGCCAGTTCGACCTGCCGCTGGTCAGCTGGGCAATGGTTCCCGGCACGGACACGGCAATGATCCGCCTGGAGCAGTTCTCCACCGGTGCAACACCGGCGATCAAGGACGCCATCTCGGCCGCCAAGGAGGAGGGGGCCACGAGCATCATCCTGGACCTTCGCTTCAACCCCGGGGGCTACGTGAGCGAGGCAGTTGGCGTCGCAAGCCAGTTCGTCGGCGACGGGATCGTCTACCAGGCGTTCGAGCGCAGCGGTGAGGAGAAGTCCGCGGACGTGGAGCCTGGCGGCTTCGCCACTGACCTGCCTATCGTGGTCCTGACCGACGGGAGCACGGCCAGCTCGGCCGAGATCGTGACCGGGGCCATCCAGGACGCGAAGCGGGGCACCGTGGTGGGCGAGAAGACGTTCGGGACCGGGACGGTCCTCGGGCGGTTCGATCTCGCGGACGGCTCGTCCCTGCGGATCGGCACGGAGCGCTGGCTCACCCGCGGCGGCCGCCCGATCTGGCACGAGGGTCTCGTCCCGGATGTCACGGTGGTGTTGCCGCCGGAGATCCAGCCCCTCGTTCCCGATGCGCTGCGCGAGATGACGGTCGCCGAGCTCGCCGCAAGCCCGGACGCCCAGGTGCTCAGGGCCGTCGAGCTGCTCAAGGGCAGCTGACCGGAATCAGAACGGCCGCCGGCGGGGCCGGCGGCCGTTCTGCCGCTGTCGGTGTGTGGTGCGGGCACGAGCCCGCGGGCGGTCAGGCCTGCCCGGTCCGCCCTGCCGTCACGTGACGGCTCCAGTCAGAAGTCCGGCCATCCGGCGATTCCGAGCTGCCTACCCAGCCGCACACGCAGGTCACCCGAAGGGCGGCGTGGCGATACTCGGCGATGACGTGCTTGCGCGCGTCTGGCTCGGGGGCCGGGCGCCGCGAAGGGAGCCCGTTCCCAGGTCGCCGGACGTCCGTCACTGATCAGGCCCGGCGCTGTGCGAAGCAGGCGCTGCAGTAGACGGGCTTGCCGGAGGTGGGGCGGAAGGGGACCTCGGTCTCCTGGCCGCACGCGGAGCAGGTGGCCGCGAACATCTCGCGCGGGCCGCGAGGGGCCCCGTAGCCGCCGCCGCCGGAGCTGTAGCCGCCGCCGGAGCTGTAGCCGCCGCCGCCGGAGTCACCCCGGGCCGCCTTGCGGTTGGCACGGCAGGTGGGGCAGCGGCGGGGCTCGGTGAACCCGCGCTCGGCGTAGAAATCCTGCTCGCTGGCAGTGAAGGTGAACGACTGGTTGCAGTCGGCGCATGCGAGCGTCTTGTCGACGTTCATGGAATCGATCCACTCCTGTGGTGGCGACGGTGTCCGCGATCGGGCCTCGGCGGAAACCGGGAGGTTGTGGATCGAGTCGGCCGCGCTGGGCTGTTGGCGCCCGACGATGGGGCGTCGCCGGAGCATACGCAATTCCTGCAGGAACGCAAACCCCGGGTCCCGGGAGCGGAACGCGAACCGGCACGCCTCGAGGCGTAGACTGGCCCGGCGGACGCCGGAGCGGCGCTCACGGGTGGCGCACCATGCGCCCGGCGCGCTCCGCGGATGCGATCCCGGAGGAGCACCGCCAGGATGGCTGATCCCACCGAACGGCTGATCGCCGAGCTCATCGAGGCCGGTCGCGACGCCGCCACCCGCGGCCTGGTCCTCGCCTCCGCCGGCAACCTCTCCGCCCGGGTCCCGGGCGGGGACACGTTCGCGATCACCGGGTCCGGGACGTGGTTCCAGCGACTGGCCCCGGAGGACTTCTCCATCCTGGATCTCGACGGGAACGTGGTCGGCGGCAGCCCGACACCCTCGAGCGAGTGGAGGCTCCACGCCCGCACCTACCGGGTCCGGCCCGATGTCAACGCCATCGTCCACCTCCACCCTCAGGCGGCGGTCATCCTCGACGCCTGCGGCCACGAGATCCGCCTGATCGTCCAGGACCACGTCTACTACCTGGGCCGGGTGGGCCGGGTTCCGTTCCACCCCAACGCGTCGGACGAGCTTGCCGATGCCGTCGCGGAGGCATCACGGGACGTCAACGCCATCGTGATGGCCTACCACGGAACCTCGACGCTGGGCGACACCGTCGAGATGGCGTATCGCAGGGCCCTCAACCTCGAGGATGCCGCCCAGGCGACGTTCCGCTGTCTCCAGCTCGGTGACACCGCCGCACGGTTCCCGCCCGAGTCGCTCCCGCTGGTCGGGCACGCGTAGGCCGGGCGGCTCGGCCGCGATCGGCCGCGCGCGGCACCGGTCCCCTAAGCCGTCGGGGTCGCCTTGCCCGCGATCCGGTCCAGCAGCGAGGTCCAGGAGCCAACGAAGGACTCGGCGCCCTTGCGCTGGAGCTCCGCCGCCGCGGCATCCACGTCAATGCCCGCCGCCGTGAACCGGACGAGCTGGTCCCCGGCCGTCGCCCCGTCGGCTGGGAGGGCCTCGACGGCCACGTCCGATGCGGCCGTCGCGAGGAGCGTCTCCTCCGGCATCGTGTTCACGGTGTCCGGGGCGGCCAGGCCCGTGATGTACAGGGTGGCCGGCGCGGTGGGGTCCTTGCTGCCCGTGCTGGCGAACAGCAGGCGCTGGGGTCGGGCACCGGCCGCTAGCAGGCGCTGCCACCGCTCGCTCGCGAAGTAGGCGCGGTAGTCCAGGTAGGACTGGCGGCCGATGGCAAGGCCGAGCTGGAGCTGCAGGTCCGCGGGGAGGTCCTTGGCGGTGAACGGATCCCAGCGACTGATGAACAACGAGGCGACGGAGGGGACGTAGGCCGACAACCCGGCCTCGACGCGTCGCTCGATGCCCCGCGTGTACGCCTCCGCGCAGGCGATGTACTGGGCCGGCGAGAAGAGCAGCGTCACGTTGACCGGCACGCCGGCGAAGATGGCCTCTTCGACCGCCGGCAGGCCCTCGGCGGTGCCCGGGATCTTGATCAGCAGGTTCGGCCGGTCGCCCTTGGCGGCAAGCCGGACGGCCTCGCGGGCGGTGGCGGTGGCGTCGTAGGCGAGGAGCGGCGAGACCTCCAGCGACACGAACCCGTCCACGCCATCGGTCATGTCGTAGATCGGGCGGAACAGGTCGGCCGCGCGACGGAGGTCGTCCAGCGCAAGCTCGAAGAAGGTCTCCTCGCCGGAGGCCCCGGCGGCCGCTGCCTCGGCGATCTGTGCGTCGTACGCGTCCGTGCCGCCGATCGCCCGGTCGTAGATCGTCGGGTTGGACGTCAGCCCGGTGACGTCCAACTCATCGATATAGCGCTGGAGCGTGCCGGTGGACAGGAGCGTCCGGGTGATGTTGTCCGGCCACAGGCTCTGGCCGAGGTCACTGAGCGCGCGCGTCGTCGTCATGGAGGAGCTCCGATCAGGGGTCGCGGGGCGGGTGTCTTGCCTCCGGGGTGCCCTGCCGTCCACTGTACCGCAGCAGCCTCCGGTGGAGCCCGGTGCGGCGAGTCATGGTGCTCAGGCCTGGACGTCGTCCGCCAGGTTCGGAGCCAGCCATCGCGCGGCCTCGGCGCGCGGCATGCCGGATCGGCGCGCGTAGTCCTCCAGCTGGTCCGCGCCCATCCGGCCGATCCCGAAGTACCGTGCCTCCGGGCGCCACAGGTAGAGCCCGGACACCGATGCGGCGGGCAGCATCGCCATCGACTCCGTGAGCTGGATCCCGGCCCCGGCCTCCGTCTCGAGGATCTGGGACAGGACCTGCTTGGCCAGGTGGTCCGGCGTGGCGGGATAGCCGGGCGCAGGCCGGATCCCCTGGTAGCGCTCCGCGATGAGATCCGCGTTGGACAGCGCCTCGTCCGCCGCGTAACCCCAGAGCTCACGCCGGACCCGCTCGTGCAGCCGCTCCGCGAACGCCTCGGCGAGACGATCGGCGAGCGCCTTGGCCATGATCGACGAGTAGTCGTCGTGGTCGGTCTCGAAGCGCCGGACCAGGTCGTCCAGGCCGTGGCCGGCCGTCACGGCGAACGCCCCGACGTAGTCGGGCACGCCCGCCGGACCCACGTAGTCGGCCACCGACAGGTTCGGCCGGCCATCGGCCTTGGCCATCTGCTGGCGCAGGGCGTGGATCCGGGCGAGCTCCCCGGAGCGGGTCTCGTCCGACCACAGGACGATGTCGTCGTCCGGCGTGGCGTTGGCGGGCCAGAACCCCACCACGGCGCGCGCCTCGAGGAGTCCCTCATCCACGATCTTGGCCAGCAGGGCGCGCGCATCGTCATGGAGCTCCCGGGCAGCGGCTCCCACCACGGGGTCGTCCAGGATCGCCGGGAACGCGCCCCGCAGCTCCCAGGTGGTGAAGAGCGGACCCCAGTCGATCCGGTCCACCAGCTCCGGCAGCGGATAGTGCTCGAACCGGCGCACGCCGAGATACGACGGCCGCGGCGGCATCGGCGACCAGTCCACCGTCGGCCGGTTGGCGCGAGCCTCGGTGATCGACAGCCGCCGCTCCCGCCCGGTCCGGCCCTCGCGCTCGCGGCGGATGGTGTCGTACTCCCCGGCGACGGAGGCGGCGAAGGCCGCACGTGTCCCGGGATCGACCAGCTGCCCGGCGACGCCCACGGCGCGCGAGGCATCGGCCACGTGCACCACCGGGTGCGAGTACGCCGGAGCGATCTTGACCGCCGTGTGCATCCGGGACGTCGTGGCGCCGCCGATCAGCAGGGGCGTCGTCATCCCCTCCCGCTCCATCGTCGCGGCGAAGTGGGCCATCTCGTCCAGCGACGGCGTGATCAGCCCCGACAGGCCGATGAGATCCGCCCCGACCTCGCGCGCGGCCTCGAGGATTCGCGATGCCGGCACCATGACCCCGAGGTCGATGACGTCGTAGTCGTTGCAGCCCAGGACGACGCCGACGATGTTCTTGCCGATGTCGTGGACGTCGCCCTTGACGGTGGCCATCACGATCGTGCCCGCCCGCCCTCCGGTGACGGCCCGCTCGGCCTCGAGGTAGGGGATGAGGACGGCCACGGCCTTCTTCATGACCCGGGCGCTCTTGACCACCTGTGGCAGGAACATCCTCCCCGCCCCGAAGCGGTCGCCGACGATGTTCATGCCGGTCATCAGCGGCCCCTCGATGACATCGAGTGGCCTGGCGGCGACGAGCCGCGCCTCCTCAGTGTCAGCGGCGATCCATGCGTCGATGCCTTCGACCAGGGCGTGGGTCAGCCGCTCGTCCACCGGCAGGTCCCGCCAGGCGAGGTCGTCGCCGGTCCGTGCCAGCGCCGCCCCACCGGCGTAGCGCGGAGCGATCTCGAGCAGCCGGTCGGTCGCGTCGGGACGCCGGTTGAGCACGACGTCCTCCACGCGCTCCAGGAGATCCGGGTCGATGTCGTCGTACTGGGGGATCACGCCCGCGTTGACGATGGCCATGTCCAGGCCGGCCCGGATGGCGTGGTACAGGAAGACCGCGTGGATCGCCTCCCGGACCCGGTCGTTGCCGCGGAACGAGAAGGACACGTTGGACACGCCGCCGCTCACCCGCACGCCGGGCAGGGCCGCCTTGAGGCGCCGGGTGGCCTCGAAGAAGGACAGCGCGTAATCCGCGTGCTCCTCGATTCCGGTGGCGATCGCGAAGATGTTGGGATCCAGGATGACGTCGGCGTTGGCGAAGCCGGCCTGCTCGGTGAGCAACGTGTGGGCGCGCACGAGGACCTCGACACGGCGCTCGACGGAGTCTGCCTGGCCTCGCTCGTCGAAGGCCATCACGACCGCCGCGGCGCCATACCGACGACACAGCCGAGCCTGGCGCAGGAACTCGTCCTCGCCCTCCTTGAGCGAGATCGAGTTGACGACCCCGCGGCCCTGGAGCTGGCGCAGGCCCGCCTCGATGACGGACCACCGGGAGCTGTCGATCATGAACGGCACGGCCGCGATGTCGGGTTCGCTCGCGAGGCGGCGGAGGAATCGGGTCATGGCGGCGACGCCGTCGAGCATCGCCTCGTCCATGTTCACGTCCAGCAGGACGGCGCCGTTCGCGACCTGGTCCCGTGCGATCGCGACCGCCTCGTCCTCGGCTGCATGATCGTCCCCGACGATGCCCGCCATCAGCCGTGCGAACTTGCGCGAGCCGGTGACGTTGGTCCGCTCGCCGATGTTGACGAAGGACCCCCCGGGCAGGGGGATGGCGAGGGGTTCGAGCCCGGCCAGTCGTGTCTTCGTGTCCCGCTCGGGGATGACCCGCGGCGCGCTGCCCGCGACCGCTTCCGCGATGGCCGCCGTGTGCTCCGGGGTGGAGCCGCAGCAGGATCCTGCGACGTTCAGCAGGCCCGCCCGCGCCCATTCCCCGAGCGCCGCCGCCATCTCCGCCGGGGTCTCGTCATAGCCGCCGAGCTCGTTGGGGAGACCCGCGTTGGGGTAGGCCGAGAGGGCGACGTCGGCGAGCCTCGAGAACTCCTCGACGTGCTCGCGTAGCTGCTTCGGGCCCAGCGCGCAGTTGAGTCCCACGAGGAGCGGGTCCGCGTGCCTGATGCTGTTCCAGAACGCCTCCAGCGTCTGCCCGGACAGCGTCCGGCCGGACGCGTCCACGATCGTCCCCGAGATGATGATCGGGAGGCGCGTGCCCGTGGCCTCGAAGACGCCGGCCACGGCGAAGATGGCGGCCTTGGCATTGAGCGTGTCGAAGATGGTCTCGATGAGCAGCAGGTCGGCACCGCCCGCGATCTGGCCCTCCGCCGCCTCGTGGTAGGCCGCCGCCAGCTCCTCGAAGGAGGTGTTGCGGGCCGCCGGGTCATTGACGTCCGGTGAGATGGACCCGGTCCGGTTGGTAGGACCCAGCGTGCCCGCGACGTAGCGCGGGCGGTTGTCGCGGGCCTCAGCCTCGTCAGCGGCCTCACGGGCGAGGCGGGCCGCGGCCTCGTTGATCTCGCGCGCGAGGTGGCCCAGGTTGTAGTCGGCCTGCGCGATCCGGGTGGCCGTGAACGAGTTGGTGCTGATGATGTCGGCACCGGCCGCGAGGTACGCACGGTGGGCGTCGCGAATCGTGTCCGGCTGGGTCAGGCACAGCAGGTCGTTGTCGCCCCGGACGTCCCGGTCGTGGTCCGCGAGCCGTGCGCCGCGGAACTCGGCCTCGGTGAAGCCGTGCCGCTGGAGCAGGGTGCCCATGGCTCCGTCGAGCACGAGGATCCGCTCTCGCAGGAGCCCGGGCAGGCGTTCGAGGCGTGACTCCCGGACGAACGGGCTCGCGGGGCGGGTGGGGTCGGGCATCGTGGACCGAATGTACCCCGGCGATGTCAATGACGGGTCGACCACCCATCTGGCAGGGCTCGGTTGGTCCGTTCGGGCCAGGGCAGGATCCGGCTGTCCCCGGTAGCCTTGGGCCACCCAACCGCCCGCGCCGCCATCTGACCGGCGGCCGAGCCTGTTGCACGTCGGCGCGGGTCGTCCCCTCGCCGTCCGGTAGTGAGGACATGGTCTTGCGCTTCGTTCGCCACGGCGCCCAGCGGGCGTCCTTCCGCTCCCGGCTCTCTGCCGTCGTCACCGCGAGCTTGTTCGCGTCCCTGCTCACGTTCGGTGCCGCCGCCGCCGCGCCGTCCGATGCCGCCGCAGCGACGCCGACCTGGTCGAAGGTGGAGGCGTACTACCTGCGGCTCCTCAACTGCACCCGCACGGGCGGCTGGGTGCTGAAGGACGGGTCGTGCAAGGGGTACGGCACGGGCAGGTACTCCAAGTACCGCGCACCCCTGAAGCTCCGCGTGGGCCTGTCCAACGTGGCTCGCGGCTGGGCGACGCAGATCGCCACCAGCGGGGACTGCCGCCACGGCGATCCCAGCGCCCGGCTCCGCACCGCCGGGTACAAGGGGTACCGCTGGGGCGAGAACATCGGCTGCTACGACATGAAGAGCGCCTACAAGTCCGTGCTTGCCTCGCATCGGGCGTTCCAGCGCGAGAAGGCCAGCGGCGGCGGCCACTGGAAGAACATCAAGAACCCCGCCTACAAGGCGGTTGGGATCGGCGTCTGGAAGGCCAACGGCCACGTCCGGCTCGTGACGGACTTCTACGCGCCGTAGGGTTCGCCCCTCCTCGTTGCCCGCCGCTCATCGGCCGCCGGCCACCCTGGCCCGGCGGCCGTTCCATGGGCCGCGACGGTAGATCTCCCATGCCCCCCGGCCCTTGCGCCGATCACACGCGAGATGTTCGATCGCTCGCACGTCCCGTGTCGCAGGAGGGACTGGCATGGCACGCGTGGTACCCGCTCCGGTCGTGACCGGGGAGCTGACCGGTGAGGGGGCGCCGGGGACCAAGGGCCTGAAGACGGGCGCCCTGGGCATGGCCCACAACGTGGTCATCGGCGTCGCGTCCACCGCGCCGGCCTACAGCCTGGCGGTCTCGCTGGGCCTGGTGACGGCGGCCGTCGGGCTCGCCTCGCCCGCGATCATGTGGGTGGCGTTCATCCCGATGTTCTGCATTGCGATGGCCTACTACTACCTCAACCGCGCCGATCCCGACTGCGGTACGAGCTTCACCTGGATCACCACGGCCATCGGCCCGTACACGGGATGGATCACGGGCTGGGTGATGATCATCGCCCAGATCGTCGTCATCGCGAGCCTGGCCGAGGTCGCCGCCCAGTACACCTTCAGCCTGTTCGGGATGAACGTGTTCGAAGACCCCGTCATCCCGATCGCCGTGGGTGATGTGATCTTCGACGCCGGCGTGATCGGCCTGGGTGTCCTGTTCGTCGCGGCGATGACCTGGATCTGCTGGCGCGGCATCGAGCTCTCGGCGCAAACGCAGACGGTCCTGCTCACGATCGAGCTGGTGACGCTGGGCATCTTCTCCGTGGTCGCGCTCGTCAAGGTGGTCGGCGGCCTGGAGGGGTCGGTGATGCCGGCGCTCGACTGGCTCAACCCCTTCTCGATCGTGACCGAGGACGGGACGTGGGATACCAGCGCCTTCGCCGCCGGCCTGCTCATCACGCTGTTCATCTACTGGGGCTGGGACACGACGGCGTCGGTCAACGAGGAGAGCGGCAACCCGACCGAGCAGCCGGGCCGGGCGACGATCATCTCGGTGCTCATCCTCGTCGGCACGTACCTCCTCGTGACGATCGCCGCACAGGCGCTCCACGGGGCGGAGTACCTCGCCGAGCAGGGCGAGAGCGACATCCTCGCGAGCCTGGCCGCCGAGGTCCTCGGCTCGCCGCTCGACAAGCTGCTGATCATCGCCGTGCTGACGTCGGCCGCGGCGTCCACGCAGACGACGATCCTCCCGACGGCGCGCACCGCCCTGTCGATGGGCGCGAAGGGGGCACTGCCCAAGTTCTGGTCCCAGGTCCACCCGCGCTTCCAGACGCCCGCGAACGCAACGATCTGGACGGGCATCCTGGCCGTCGTCTGGTACGTCGCCCTCAAGCTCACGTCCGAGAACGTCTACTACGACGCCTTGACGGCGCTCGGACTGATGATCGCCTTCTATTACGGCATCACCGGCTACGCCTCCGCAATCTACTACCGGAAAGTGATGTTCCGGAGCATCAAGGACTTCGTCGGGATGGGCGTCCTGCCGATCGTCGGCGCCCTGATCCTCACATGGGCGTTCGTGCAGTCGGTAGTCGATCTTGCAAACCCGCTGAGCTCCTACACTTGCACCGATTCCGAGGACGTCGCGACCTGTGCCAGCTTGTTCGGCATTGGCGTCCCCCTGGCGCTATCCATCGGCTTCATGATCCTCGGCGTGGTGCTCCTGGTGCTCTGGCGGGTGAGGTCGCCCGAGTTCTTCACGCGGCGCCGGGAGGTCTTCCAGCCGGAGCCCGAAGCGGCCGCGTGATCCGGCCGCGATCAAGGTGAGCAGAGTGAACGGGAGGCAGAGGTGACCACTCAGATGCGGGTCCTGGTGATCGGCGCAGGTGGCGTCGGTACGGCAGCGGTGGCGATCGCCGCGCGGCGCGACTTCTTCGAGCACATGGTGGTCGCGGACTACGACCCGGCCCGCGTCGAGCATGCGCTCGCCCAGGTCGAGGACGACGGCCGCTTCTCCGGGGCCCGCGTGGATGCCTCGGACGTGGGTGCGATCGTCGCCCTCATTCGCGAGCATGGCGCCACCCACGTCCTCAACGCGGTGGACCCGCGCTTCGTGATGCCCATCTTCGACGCCTGCTACGAGGCCGGCGCGGACTACATGGACATGGCCATGTCGCTGTCCAGGCCGCACCCAGAGCGCCCGTTCGAGGAGAGTGGTGAGAAGCTGGGTGACCGGCAGTTCGCGAAGGCCGCGGACTGGGAGGCCGCCGGCCGCCTCGCCCTCGTTGGCCTGGGCGTGGAGCCCGGTCTCTCGGACATCTTCGCCCGCTACGCGCAGGACGAGCTGTTCAGCGAGATCGATGAGGCAGGTGTGCGGGACGGTGCCAACCTGACCGTGGACGGCTACGAGTTCGCGCCGTCGTTCTCGATCTGGACGACGATCGAGGAGTGCCTCAACCCGCCGGTGATCTGGGAGGAGGGACGCGGCTGGTTCACCACGCCGCCATTCTCGGAGCCCGAGACGTTCGACTTCCCCGGCGGCATCGGCCCCGTCGAGTGCGTCAACGTCGAGCACGAGGAGGTGCTCCTCATCCCGCGCTGGGTGAAGGCCAAGCGGGTCACCTTCAAGTACGGCCTTGGCGACGAGTTCATCAACGTGCTCAAGGTCCTGCACGCGCTCGGGCTCGACAGGACGGACCCGGTGGACGTGAAGGGCATTGCGGTCTCGCCGCGGGACGTCGTGGCGGCCTGCCTCCCCGACCCGGCGGGCCTGGGCGCCAAGATGCACGGCAAGACGTGTGCCGGCACGTGGGTGACCGGCAAGGGCAAGGACGGGAACCCCCGGGCCGTGTACCTGTACCACGTGGTGGACAGCGACTGGTCGTGGCAGGAGTACGGGTCCCAGGCGGTGGTCTGGCAGACGGCGATCAACCCGGTCGTGGGGCTGGAGCTGCTGGCCCGGGGCACGTGGTCCGGCAAGGGCGTGCTGGGCCCAGAGGCGTTCGAGCCCAGGGCCTACCTTGACCTGCTGGTCGAGTACGGGTCGCCATGGGGGATGCGCGAGGAGGCCGTCGCGGGCTGACCTCCGCGCGCGGCTAGGTCAGGGTGATCGTCGCGTCATCGACGAGGTCGATGCCGTCGAGCTTGCCCGTGATCGTCACGGCTCCGGGTGTGGTGTCGCTCGTGTACGTCGCGGTGTAGGTGCCGTCGCCGTTGTCGGTGACGGGATCGAGCGTGCCTGCGGTCGCCGCCAGCGTGACGGCGCCGCCGCTCGCCACCAGGTCGTTCCCGTATTGGTCCTTCAGCCGGACCGTGATCGTGGACGTGGCGATCCCGTCCGCCGTGATCGACGCCGGGTTGGCGATGATCGTCGACGTCGAGAGCGACGCGGCGGCGGGCGTGATCGTGCCGGTGGCGTTGGCCCAGGTGACCAGGTAGCTGGTGGCCATGTCCGTGGCGCCACGCATCACCGTCCCCGTTGGGGTGAGCGTCTTGCCGGTGCCGGCGGCGGGCGTGTCGAAGGCCTGGGTGAAGTCGTCGGTGTCGCCGGACGCCAGGCTGCCGGACGTGATCATCGGGGTGGCCGAGGAGTCCGTGGTGCCGTCGGCGACCTTGGAGTCGGTGGCTGCCGTCACGGTGATGGCACGCTTGGCCACCGTGAACGTCCGGTCTACGAATGGGGCGGCCGCGTAGGTGCCGTTGCCGCCCTGGGTGGCCCGGATGGTGCAGTCGCCCGCGGCGAGGACGGTGACCGTCGTGCCGCCGACCGTGCACACGCCGGGGGTCTGTGAGCCGAACGACACCGGGAGGGTGCTGCTGGCCGAAGCCGAGACCGTGAACGGCGCGTCGCCGTACGTCCTGGCGCCGAGCGCACCGAACGTGATGGTCTGTGCGTTGAGGCCAACCGCCACGTCCTGAATGGTCTGTGGCGCAGCGTCGTAGTTGGCATTGCCCGCCTGGTTGGCCTGGATCGTGCAGGTGCCCGCGGCGAGGAAGCTCACCAGGCTCCCGCTGATTGAGCACACGGAGGACGATGCCCCCGCGATCGTGAACGTGACCGCGTTGCCCGAGGCGCCGCCGGTCGCGGTGACGGTGTAGGTGGGCCCACCCACGGTGGCACCCGTCGGCGCCGTCGAGGTGATGCTGATCTCCTGGCTGGCCTTGGCCACCGTGAACGTCCGGTCTACGAATGGGGCGGCCGCGTAGGTGCCGTTGCCGCCCTGGGTGGCCCGGATGGTGCAGTCGCCCGCGGCGAGGACGGTGACCGTCGTGCCGCCGACCGTGCACACGCCGGGGGTCTGTGAGCCGAACGACACCGGGAGGGTGCTGCTGGCCGAAGCCGAGACCGTGAACGGCGCGTCGCCGTACGTCCTGGCGCCGAGCGCACCGAACGTGATGGTCTGTGCGTTGAGGCCAACCGCCACGTCCTGAATGGTCTGTGGCGCAGCGTCGTAGTTGGCATTGCCCGCCTGGTTGGCCTGGATCGTGCAGGTGCCCGCGGCGAGGAAGCTCACCAGGCTCCCGCTGATTGAGCACACGGAGGACGATGCCCCCGCGATCGTGAACGTGACCGCGTTGCCCGAGGCGCCGCCGGTCGCGGTGACGGTGTAGGTGGGCCCACCCACGGTGGCACCCGTCGGCGCCGTCGAGGTGATGCTGATCTCCTGGCTGGCCTTGGCGATGCTGTCCACCACCGTGTCGACGGTGTCGTTGTAGTTGCCGGTGACGTCCGTGAACGTCCACGGGTCGGCGAGGTACGTGCCGGCGTTGGTGTGGATGGTTCCGGTCAGCACCAGTCCCGCCAGCGTCTCGGCCTGGACGCCCAGGCAGGTGCCGGTGGCCGTGTGCGGGCTGCCGTTGTAGGTGACGCTGTAGCCCGTGATCGTGCAGATCGCGTTCGCCTTGTGGATCGTGGCCGTCGTCGGGTTCACGGGGCCGAGCGAGTAGTTGCCGGCATCGGCGCCCGCGAGGGCGAAGCCGGTGCCCGTGACGGCCTTGTCGATCCCCGCCGCCGCCGTGGCGAAGCTCGCGGTGGCTCCTGCGTGGGAGCAAGTCACCGCGTCGCCGGACTCGATGACCGCCGCGGAGCAGCCGGTGATGGCCGCCGCGGTCGTCGCGTCGTACGGCCTGTTGGCAGCCGTGAAGGTGACGGTGAGCGGCTTCGGGGTGATGGTCAGCGTTCCGGCCACGGGGGCGAACTGGTAGTTGTTGTCCGCGCCGCCGGAGCAGTCGATGGCATACGGGCTGCCGGCGACATCAGTGTGGGCACCCGTGACGCCGCAGCTGGGGGGCGTGTCGACGACCGTCGCGGTCTCGCCGTTGACGAATGACCCGTAGGTGAACGTGAACGTGGGATCGGACTGGCCGTAGATGATGGCCTTGTTGGCCGCGGTGACCGTGAGGTTTGCCTTCGCGATCGACGCGGTGGTCGTGGGCTGGGTGAGGGTGTAGCTGGCGGCCTTGGTGCCACCCAGCGCGAGACCGCTGACCAGGACCGTCTTGTCGTCGCCGACGTTGGCGTCGGGGGTGAAGGTGCCGGTGGCGCCCGCCGTGTTGAGGGTGACGCTGTCGGATCCCACGACGCCCACCAGCACCGCGGGGCCCGTGATGAGCGAGGCGGCCGTCGTGCCGTTGTAGTCCCTGCCGATGGCGGTGATCCCGATGACGGTGAGCAGCTTGGGCGCGACGGTGAACGAGCGCGTGACATCAGGTGCCGGCAGCCACGTCGGGTCGCCGGCCTGGCCAGCCTGGATCTGGCATGTGCCCGCAGCCACGACGGTCGCTGCGTTGCCGGCAACGGTGCACACGCTGGTCGTCAGCGAGGTGAGCGTGACCGGCAGGCCGCTCGAGGCAGAGGCGGCCAGGGGCACATCCGCGGTGCCGTACGTGGCATTCGCGAGGGCGCCGAACGTGATGGTCTGCGGTGTGGTGCCGGTCGATGCCACCGAGATCGCCTGGAACTCCGTCGATGCCGGGTTCCAGTTCCCATTGCCCGGCTGATCGGCGTCGAGCTGGCATTGTCCCGAGTCCACGAAGGTCACGACGTTGCCCACGAGCGTGCACACGCTCGCCGATGCCGGATCGACGGTGATCGTGACCGCGAGGTCACTGGTGGACGCGGCCCCGACCGTGTAGGTCGGGCCATCCTTGACCGCGAAGCCAGGCTTTGTCGTCGTGAACGTGATGACCTGGCCCGCCTTCGCGATCGACGCGGTGGTCGTGGGCTGGGTGAGGGTGTAGCTGGCGGCCTTGGTGCCACCCAGCGCGAGACCGCTGACCAGGACCGTCTTGTCGTCGCCGACGTTGGCGTCGGGGGTGAAGGTGCCGGTGGCGCCCGCCGTGTTGAGGGTGACGCTGTCGGATCCCACGACGCCCACCAGCACCGCGGGGCCCGTGATGAGCGAGGCGGCCGTCGTGCCGTTGTAGTCCCTGCCGATGGCGGTGATCCCGATGACGGTGAGCACCTTGGGCGCGACGGTGAACGAGCGATCGACCGGCGTGGCGGCGGCATATTGCGTGGAGCCCGCCTGCGTGGCGCGCACGGTGCACGTCCCGGCCGCCACGAGGCTGACCGTGGTCCCGGACACGGAGCAGACGCCGGAGCTCTGGGAGCCGAACGTGACAGGGTTGCCCGAGGCCCCGCCGGTGGCGGCCACGGTGAAGGCACCGCTGCCGTAGGTCTTCGCCGTGAGCCCCCCGAAGGTGATGGCCTGTGGCATGCCCGCGACGCCAAACGTCTGCTGGCCCGACGCGGCATTCCACGTCTGGTCACCCGGCTGGGTCGCCTTGACCGTGCAGGTGCCCACGCCGTGGAAGCTGACGATCCCGCCCGCGAGCGCACAGGCACCCCAGGACGCCGAGGTCAGTGACAGCGTCGTCGGAAGTCCGCTCGCGGCGCTCGCGGTGACGGCGTGGGACGACCCGTTGACCGTGGCATTCGCTGGTGCGGCCGATGCAAAGCTGATGGCCTGGTCCCGCTTGCCGGACAGGGTGAGGATGGCGTCGAGGTCGATGCGGCCGTTGCCGACGGCCTTGACCACGATCCGGTGCGAGACACCGGCCCCGCTGCTGAGGCCGCGCACGTACAGGACCTTCCGCCACTGGGTCTTTGATCGCTTCTCGCTGATCGCCGCCGAGGTGACGCGGACGCCGTCGACGTAGACGTGGAAGCTGCCGCGGCCTCGCGCCTTCGAGGCCACGATCGCGAACGCGCGAACATTGGTCACCGTGATGGTGGCCGTGGCGCCCGCCTTGCTCGTGTAGCGTTCCTTCTTGCCCGAGTAGCGTGAGTTCGATGACGTCTTCCAGCCGGACGAGTAGGAGATCCTGGAGCTGTTCTCCTGGTAGCGCGTGAGGCGCGAGGTGAGCGACGGCGTATACGCCCCGGTCCGGCCCTTGCTGTCGGTGGTGCGGACGAGCCAGGCGTACGTCCGGCTCGTGGCCAGGCCGCGGGTGCTCGACGTAGCCGTCGTCGCGCTCTTGACCACCGTGGGGTAGCTGGCGCCCCCGTTGGTGCTCTGCGTGATGCGGTAGCCCTTGACCGACGCGGAGGTCGCGGCGACCCCGCACCAGGACAGCCGCATCGGCACGGTCTTGCCGATCGTGGCGCCCTTCACGAACCCCAGCTGCGGGATGTCCGTCACGGGGATGGAGGCCGGTCGGGCGATGGTGACCGCGACGGTGCCCGTGTCCGAGGTGGTGCCGTCGGTCATCTCATAGCTGAACAGGTCGATGCCCGTGTTGCAGCCGTACGGGTTGTAGACGACGGTGCTCCCGTCCGTGGTCACGCTGCCAAGGATCACCTCGGGGTCCTGCTTGACCGACGTGATCGTCAGCGGTCGCGTCGGGCCGGCGGCCCCCGGACCATCGTTGGCAAGGACATCGATCACCGTGGGCCGGACCGCCGCCACGGTGCGGCCGTCGGTGTTTGCCTGGACGGGCGAGGCGGCTGCAGGTGTGGCCTGGTCGGCAGGATTGGCGGCGGGGGAGTCCATTGCCGCGGCCTCGACCGGCGCCGGCGCCACCGGGGTGGCAGCCGAGGCGGGCAACGGACCCGCCAGCGCGAACGCGAGGACCGCGCTCAGCAGGCCGACCATGCGTGCGTGTGTCGCCATTCCAGATCCCACCCCTCTGGGACGCCCGGCGTCTGAGCGCCGGCCCGGACCTCGTTCGATTGCCACGCTAAGGGGCCCGGCCGGGTCGCGGGCGAGCCCTACTGCAGTCCCCGTGACCGTCAGGGTACCGCCGGGACCCAAGAACGGCCTATGGCCGCTCGGCCCGACTACAGGTTCGCGATGCGCCGGGGCACCAGTCGCGGGCCGCGGCGGGGCGCCCTGGCGCCGCTCAGCTCGAGCAGGCGGATCACCCGGCCGCGCTGGCCCCGGTACGGCTCGAGCAGCTCCAGCATGCGCTCGTCCGATCCACGAAGCTCGCCCGCCAGCGCCCACGCCACCATGTTCGGGAGGTGGAAGTCACCGATGCTGACCGAGTCCGGATCCCCGAATGCTCGCGCGCCGACCTCGGCCGCGGTCCATGGTCCGATCCCCGGAACGGCCCGCAGCGCGGCATAGGCGGCCGCCCGTGCCGTGGGGTCGGCAGTCGTGCCTGCGGCGACGCTGCCCAGGCGCTCGAGGCGCGCGGCGTCGCGGCAGACCGCCCGGACAAGCTCGGCCCGCCGTCGCTCCAGTCCCAAAGGATGGAACGCGTGGTACGGGATGGCCGCCAGCACATCCGCCGTCGGCTGGAGCCGGAGCCCGAACCCGCCCGGGGCGGCCTCCCCGTAGTTCGCGATCAGCCCGCGATAGGTCCGCCGGGCCTCATCGCCCGTCACCTTCTGCTCCAGGATCGCAGGAACGAGCGCTTCCAGGACGGCCCCGCTCCACCCGAACCGGAGCCCGTGGGCGCGTCGTGCGGCCACGGCCACCACCTCGTGGCGTGGGACAAGCGCGGCGGGATCGTCGTCGAGTCCGAGCAGGTCACCGAGGTGGTCCAGGGTCCAGCCGGAGCCCGGACCCCACGCCCGGGCG
The DNA here is from genome assembly GCA_963713975.1 of uncultured Chloroflexia bacterium. Taxonomy (GTDB): domain Bacteria; phylum Chloroflexota; class Limnocylindria; order Limnocylindrales; family CSP1-4; genus CAIXZV01. The sequence continues at coordinate 714,695 of OY970218.1, read as the reverse complement.
CGGACACCACCCGAACGCGCCTCCACGAGCAGCGTCACGGGCCCCTGCGGCGTGCGCGTGGCACGCCAGGCCGAGCCCGACACCTCGAACCGCATGGCCGGATCGGCCGCGCCCCGCTGGTGGATGCCAAGGGTCAGGCGCAGGTCCAGGGGCACCGTCACGTCGAGGACTCGCTCGCCGTCCGGGGTCGTCGCCACCCTATCGTTCGTCACGCCGGCCAGCCTAGCGTGGCGACGGGAACGGGCCGGCGCTGGTGCGTGCTGGCGCACCTTGCCCGTGCCCGGTACCCTGCGCGGGCATCGTGCGAACCAGGATCATCGTCGCGTTCGCGGCTCTCATGGCCGCGTCCGCCCTGGTCGCCGTACCAGAACCAGCGGGCTCGAGTGCCCCGAGCTCCGCCCGGACGATCGACGCGGCCGCCTTGACGGCCGTCACGATCGCGCTGCCCGTCGGTTCGACGGCGACGGCGATTCCCCGACGTGACCAGGAGACGGGCTCAGCCGGACGGCTGGGGCCCGATTCGCCGATGCTCGAGCCGGACACGAGCCCTGCGCCAACCGCCCGGCCCGTCGTGCGGCAGCGGACCCAGAAGGCGCGCGTCCAGCGGAAGAACACCTGGCGCTTTGACCCGGACATCAGCTGGTACGGCCCCGGCTTCTACGGTTCCGGGACCGCGTGCGGCCAGGCCTACTCGCGGACGATCATGGGGGTGGCGCACCGGAGCCTGCCGTGCGGCACCCGGGTGACCTTCAGGAACCCGGCGAACGGCCGCCAGGTCACCGTCCCCGTCATCGATCGTGGGCCGTATGTCGCCGGGCGCACATGGGACATGTCCCGGGCGCTGTGCGAGTACCTGGATCACTGCTACACGGGCTCCATCCAGTGGCGCTGGGGGAGCGCGCGCGGCGGATGACCGCCGGGCCCGCCGCGCCCGACCGCCGGGCGCCTGCCTCGCCGCCGACCCCAACGGGCATTCCGGCGGACCAGCGGTTCAGTGAGCCGCGGGCTCCTGCATCGGCAGGAATCGCGCGAGCAGCGTGAACAGGAGGGCCCCGAACGCCAGCACGCCGATCACGACGAGCCACTCGATGACGGTTGGCACATACCAGTAGTACATCGCGAACGACGACGCCGGATCGTCCTGTGCCACCCCGATGGGGAGTCCCGGTGGCAGCTTGATGTTCGGTACCGAGAGCCCGTTGAGGACCAGGTTGAGGCGGTGGGAGAAGATGCCCACGATGGCGATCACGGATGCGAGCGCCACCCAGCGCGGGTTGTTGCGCAGGGGCCGGATCGCCAGGATCAGGAACGGCACGACCAGCCCGCCCCCGACCTCGAACAGGAACAGCGGCAGATACGGTCCAGCCAGCATGCGGGCCGCCGCCTCTCCCTCGGGCGCGCCCGGGTAGCTCGCGGTGAGGTATTCCGCGAGGAGCAGGAACCCCTCGACCACGATGAACACGCCCAGGAGGCCGCCCAACAGCGCCACCAGGCTGTTGTCGAAGGACAACCGCCGCAGGCGGCGGAGCACCAGCGCCAGCAGGATCACCAGCCCCATCCCCGACACGAGGGCCGAGGCGATGAACATCGGCGCCATGATCGAGCTGTACCAGAAGCCGCGGCCGATCTGGAGGCCGAAGATCCAGGCCGTGATTGAGTGGAGCATGATGGCGGCCGGGAGCGCCACCCAGGCCATGACCGTCTTCGCCCGCTCCTCACGGGCCATGGTGCGCTCTGAGGTCCCGCTGCCGAAGGCCAGCCACGAGCCACGCCGGGCCAGGTCCGCCCGGGCGTAGAGCCAGACGTAGAAGGTCGACATCGTCATGTAGACCATGACGATCGCGATGTCCCAGACCATCGGGGAGGTGGGGTTGAAGTAGAGCGGGATGTTGAGGATCCGCTCCGGGCGCCCCAGGTCGGGGAGGATGAAGACGGCCGCGAGGATGACGGCGACGGTCGCCTCGAGGACCGCGAGGCGCGTGATCGGCTTGAAGGCCTTGACGCCGAACAGGCGCCCGGCCGACGCGACGATGAGGCCGCCGGCCGAGAGACCGACGAAGAACATGAAGAACAGGATGTACTGGCCCCACATCACGGTGTTGCGCATGCCGGTGACGATCAGGCCGTTCTGGAACTGGTAGGCGAAGGCCGCGATGCCGGCGACCATCAGGCCGACGAGCAGGGCCACCCAGAGGAGGAACGCTCGCCTGGGTCGACGGCCGGCCGTGCCGTCGCTGGCCGGCGGCGCCTCGACCGCGTCCTGGAGCCCGGTCGGCGTGATGGCGGCGCTCACAGCGGGGACCTCCGGCGCGGCGGCAGGTAGTAGACCGACGGATCCGTGCCGGACTCCTCGAGCAGGCGCTCGCCTCCACGCTCGACGATCAGCGTCGAGACGCGGCCCACCGGGTCATTGAGGTCGCCGAAGATCCGCGCCTGCGCCGGGCATGACCAGACGCACGAGGGCACCTGGTCCTCGGCCAGCCGATGGACGCACATCGTGCACTTCTCCACGGTGCCCAGGTCGCGGGCCGGGACCATGCCCGTCTCGTACGACGTGGGCCGCTCGGCCACGCCCCAGTTGAAGGTGCGCACGCCGTAGGGGCAGGCGATCATGCAGTAGCGGCATCCGATGCACCGGTCGTTGTCCTGCATGACCAGCCCGTCGCTGCGGTGATAGGTCGCCTGGACGGGACAGACCTTCACGCACGGCGCATTGCCACAGTGCTGGCAGGCAAGGGGCAGCCAGGCCATCTCCAGCCCCTGGCCACGGATCACCTCGGGCTGGTCCAGGGACTCGCCCTCGGTGAGGATGCGGTTCCACCACATCCCGAGCGGGATGTCGTTCTCGCCCTTGCAGATGATGGCGCACGACCAGCAGCCGATGCAGCGCTCCTGGTCCACCACCATGCCCCAACGGGGGTGGTCGGAGTGCGGGTCGATCTCGCCCCACGCCCGCGATGCCGGCGAGAGGGCCTCGACCGGGGAGATCTTCTCGTCGGCCATCAGGCATCACCCGCCTTCGCGATGTCGCACCGGCAGTCCTTCCAGCCGGTGGAGGGACACCACATGTTGCCGACGTAGTGGACCTCGTGGATGGGATTGACCTCCGACGAGGTGAGCTCGTTGACGCCCTTGCCGCTCGCGAACTGGCGCGGCCACCAGCCCTCGTAGAGGGTGATGGAGCCCGGCTGCTCGGACGGGGTCACGTGCGCCCATGCCTCGAGCTGGCCGCGGGTGTTCCAGACGCGGACGCGGTCACCCGTCTCGATCTCGCGAGCGAACGCGTCGACCGGCGAGATGAAGACCTCGGGCTTGCCGCCGTGGATCTCCTCGAGCCAGGCGTTGTTGGCGTACGAGGAATGGATCCGCCACTTGCTGTGCGGGGAGAGGAGCTGCATCGGCCATTCCGCAGGGTCGTGGACGATGTCATCGTGAGGTGGCCGGTAGGTGGGCACTGTCTCACCCAGCTCCTGGAACCGCTCCTCCTCCTTGTAGAACTCGATCCTGCGGGTCGGGATGAACGCGGCCGTCGCCTCCAGCGCCGCGGGCAGGGACCGCGGCGGGAACGGCTCGAGGTCCTGGATCTGGGCGAGGAACGGGATGTCGGGGTCCGGGACCTTGAGCCGCACGGGACCCGCCTTGAGCTGCTCGAGGGTGATGCCCTCCGTGGGGCTGCCCGGGACGTTGCCGGCCACGAGGATCTCCTCGATCGCTGCCTCCTCGTCGAGGTCGAAGAACTCCGCGGCCTTGGCAGGGTCGATCCGCCGCACGATCTCGCGCCAGATCGCCAGCTCGGAGCGGGACTCGCCGACCGGCGCGATCGCCTGCTGCTGCAGCTGGAGGAAGGGATGGAGCGGCGTCGCCGTGAGGTCGGTCTTCTCGTACCAGGTGGTGGCGGGCAGGACGATGTCCGCCCACTTGGCCGTCTCGGTCATCTGGTGGTCCACCACGACCACGAGGTCCAGGCCGGCGAGCGTCTCGTGCAGGCGGTTCACGTCCATCGACTGCACGAACATGTTGGCAAAGGTGCAGAACAGGCCGTGCCAGCCCTGCTCCGGGTAGGGCACGGTCGGGTGCATGGTCTCCGTCCGGCCGCGCACGAAGTAGATGGACGGGACCACGTGTGCCTTGGTGCCGCCCGGGCTCCACCAGGGCGAGGTGTCCACCCGGACCTTGTACTGCCCCACGTAGACGGAGAAGCCGCCCCCGGACCGGCCGATGTTGCCGGTGAGCGTCGCCAGCAGCGCGAACGCCCGGCCCGTCAGGTCACCGTGGTACCAGTGGTTGCTGCCGCCGCCCATCAGGATGGCCGCGGGCTGGGTGGTCGCGTAGGCCCGGGCGACCTTGACGATGGCCTCCGGCTCCAGGCCGGTGATCTCGGCGGCCGCCTCCGGCGTCCAGCGGTCCAGCTCGGCGCGGACGCGGGCGAAGCCGGGCGTGGCCGCGATCGAGGATCCGTTGGCCAGTTGGATTGACCACGTGCCCTCGAGCGCCGGCGTGACCCCGTCGGCAAACCCCAGGCGGTCCGTGCCCACGATCACCGGGCCCGCGCTCGTCGTGTCCCAGGCGACGAACTTGTCCGGGGACCCGCCGTCGACCAGGTCCGCCTCGCGGAGCCGCACGCCGGTGTCGTCACGGACCAGCAGCGCGGCATCCGTGTACGTGGTCATGAAGGCCGGATCCCAGGTCCCATCCTCGACCACCTGGCGGCACAGGGCGAGCCCCAGGGCGGCGTCCGTGCCCGGCCGGATCCGCAGGTGCGCATCGGCCTTGGACGCGGTGGAGGAGAAGCTGGGATCGACGACCACCAGCCGCGCACCCTTCTCCAGTGCGTCGAACACGAAGTGGACGTCCGGGATGCGGGTCTCGATCGGGTTGGAGCCGATCAGGAGCAGGAACCGGCTGTTCGCCCAGTCCTTCGCCTCGTGCTCCGCGTTCTGGACGCCGAACGTGATCGGCATGCCCATCGGCAGGTCACCGTTGAAGTCGAAGCTCGTGCCGTGGGTCAGGCCCAGGAGGGCGGATGCCCGGTAGTTGGCGCCCTTCTGGATGTACCCGGAGCCCGGGACCTGGCCGAAGACGTGGATGGAATCCCATCCGTAGGTCTCGCCGATCCTCGTGAAGTCGGCCGCGATCTGGTCCAGGACCTCGTCCCAGCCGGCCTGGCGGAACTCGCCGGAACCACGATCGCCGGTGCGGACCAGCGGGGTCATGATCCGGTCGGAGCCGTAGATCTGGTTCTGGTACGAGAGGCCCTTCATGCAGCCCCGAGGGTTGTAGGCCTCGTCGGGGTAGTCCGCGGCCTGCTGGATCTTGACGATGACATCGTCGCGGACGAACGCCAGCTGGCCGCAGCTGCCGGTGCAGTTGGGCGAGCACGTTGTCCGTACGACGCGATCGACAAGGGTGCTGGCCGGGACGTCGTAGTCGCGGGCGGCCCGGACGGGCGGTGGCTGGAGCACGGGCAGGAGGCCGCCCGCCCCGATGGCGGCGGCCGCTCCGGCGGTTCCCTTGAGGAAGGTGCGGCGATCGGTCCCCATCAGGAGATGACCCTCGGGGCCAGCGGGCAGCGGGGGTCGAGCATGGTGTGATCGGGCGAGCCGCACTGAGCACAGCGGGTCGCGCTCGTCCCGGAGGCCGTGGGCCTCGCAGCACGGATGGCACCCGCAGCGGCCTCGCCCACGAATGCCGCGCCACGCTGGAGGACGAGAACCCCCGGCACGGCAACGGCCGCGGTCAGGAGGTGGCGCCTCGTGAGTCGCACGTGTTGGTCCCTTTCGCTCGATTACGGCGGAGGGTGGGACGCTTCCCTGCCACCTGGAAGACTCTCATTGGTTCGGAGGGCCTCGGCCAAGGGCCGAAGGGTTCTCCCCGGTCGGGCCCTGCCGACATCAGGCAGTGCCGGCAGCCCCCCGGTGGCAGTCGAGCCGGAACCGCCAGGCGAGCGGCCCCTCCTCCAGCCAGGTCCAGGTGAACCTGCCCGGATGCTCGACGGCGAGTCGCTCGGAGAGGTGGGCAGGGTCGTGGTCGTTCGTGATCTCGACCGCCTCCCCCGGCTGGAGCCCGAAGATCGCGCCGAACAGGAGCTCGTGACGTGGCTCCATCGGCATGCCGCGCAGGTCGATCTTCTGGGGGTCGGTCATCGAGGGCTCCATGTGGCGGGGACTGATGAGGATCCGACTGGAAATGTACGGCAGATACCGTGTAAAATGCAAACATGCCGTTCGACCGCCACGCCGCCCTTGCTGGATCCAGCCGCCGCGCCCTGCTGCGGGTGCTGCAGGGATCGGGTGAGGCGCTGGACGTGCGAACGCTGGCCGGCCTGGTCGGGCTCCACCCCAACTCGGCCCGCGAACAGCTCCGCGCGCTCGTTGAGGCTGGTCTGGTTGGTGTCTCGACGGCGGCACCCAGCGGACGGGGACGACCGGGTCTCCGGTACAGCCTGGCACCGGACACCGAGGTCGATCCCTATCGGCTGCTCGCCGGTGTCCTGGCGGACGAGCTGGCGCATCGGGACGACGACTCCGCAGCAATGGCCGGCGAACGCTGGGGCCGCCAGGCCGCGTCGACGCTGCGCGATGGGGACCCGGGTCGCCACGAGGCAGACCCGGTCGAGGCGGTGGTCACGCTCATGGCCGAGGCTGGGTTCGAGCCCGAGGTGCCCGCGGCCCCGGACGGCGAGCTCTGGCTGCATGCCTGCCCGTTCCTGCCCATCGAGGGCCGCCATCTCCAGGTGGTCTGCGGCGTCCACCTGGGCTTCATGCGCGGCGCGCTCCGCGAGCTCGGTTCCACGCGGGACGTGGTCGCCCTCGATTCGCTGGTCCGGCCCGACCTTTGCGTGGCCCACCTTGGGAGCCTGAACGATGCCTGATCCGATTGGTCTCGCCGATCTGCTCGCTCTCGACGACGATCCCGCGCCCGTGCTCGAGGCGCTCCGGTCCGTCATCGACCCGGAGCTGGGTGTCAATCTCGTGGACCTGGGACTGGTCTACGAGGTCGCGGTGTCGGACGGCATCGCATACATCACGCTCACCACCACCACGCCGGCGTGCCCGATCGGGGACTACCTGGAGGACCAGGTTCGCTGGGCCGTCCTGCGCCTGCCGGGGATCCTGGGCGTCGAGGTCCAGGTGGTCCATGAGCCACGCTGGACGCCGGCCCTCATGAGCGATGCGGCCCGAAAGGTGCTCGGGTGGCCGGGCTGAGCGTCACGCGCGCGGCCACCGCGGCGCGCAGCCCATCGACCACCCCTGGGCCGTCGTCCCGGCAGGCGCCCGGCCCATCGCCGCGGCGGTTCGGTCTGCTCGCCCTCGCAGGCGCTTCGCTCCTCGCCGGGTTGTACGGTGCCCTCGTCCTGCTCGGCGTGATCGGCCCAACGCCGGCTGCCCGCCTCGCCGGGTCGCACGGGCTGCTGATGGCGCTCGGGTTCCTGGGAACCGTCATCGCGCTGGAGCGGGCGGTCGCGCTTGGTCGTGGGTGGGGGTACGTTGCCCCGCTCGCCGCGGGCCTTGCGGGCGCGGGCATGGTGATCGGGGCGCCGGCGATCTTCGTGACGACGCTGCTCTCCATTGCGTCGATCGTGTACCTGGCGATCTACCTCGTGTTCCTCGGCATGGACCGAGGGCTCCACACCTGGGTCCAGGCGGCGGGTGCCCTGGCCTGGATCCTCGCGGCTGCCCTGCTCCAGGCCGGACGTCCGGTCGCTGACGCAGTGCCGGCGCTTGCGGCGCTGCTGATCCTGACCGTGGCAGGTGAGCGCCTCGAGCTCGCCCGGCTCGCCCGGCTCACGCCGGGCCGACGTGCCACGTTCCTGGTGGCGGCGGGCGTGTTCGGGGCCGGGGTGATCGCCACGACGTGGGCTCCCGACCTCGGGCTGCGCCTTGGTGGCCTGGGGCTGCTCGGCCTCGCGGCATGGCTCGCCCGGTATGACATCGCCCGCCGGACCGTCCGCCTGCCCGGCGTCACGCGCTTCATCGCGCTGTGCCTGCTTGCCGGGTACGCCTGGCTCGCTGTCGGCGGGATCACCTGGCTGGCGTACGGCGGTGCGGCACCGGCCCTGGCTCGCGACGCCATGCTCCACGCGCTGTTCCTGGGCTTCGTGATCTCGATGGTCTACGGGCACGCACCCGTCATCCTGCCGGCCGTGCTACGTGTGCCCCTACCGTATCGGCCATGGCTCTACGGGCACCTCCTGCTCCTCCACGTCGGGCTGCTGATCCGCGTCGTGGCCGGCGACCTTGCGTCGTTCCCGCAGGCCTGGCAGCTGGGCGGCGTCCTCACCGTCACCTCGATGCTGGTGTTCGTCGTGGCATCGGTCGCAGCGGTGGCCGGCGAGCTCCGTTCGCGGAGGCGCGTGGCGGCGGCAACAGCCCGCGCTTCCGTCTGAGGCGTGTGTCGCGCGACCCCTGCGGCACCGTGGATCGGGCTCGCCGGTCAGCCCCGGCGCAGGTGCTCCACCAGCGCGTCCAGGCCCAGGACATAGCCCGCCGGCCCACGCCCGACGACGCTCGCGACGGCGATGTCGTGGAGGAAGTTCACGCTCCGGAACGGCTCACGCGTCGAGGGGTCGGACAGGTGGACCTCGACGAACGGCCGGGCCACGCCCAGCAGCGCGTCCCGCAGCGCGACGCTCGTGTGGGTGAGGCCGCCCGCGTTGACGACGGCACCATCGTAGTCGCGCTCGTGCAGCCGGTCGATGAGCCGCCCCTCGTGGTTGGACTGGAAGAAGTCCAGCTGCACGCCCAGCTCCAGTGCACGCACCCGCATCCGGTCGTGGATCTGGCCCAGCGTCTCCGATCCGTAGATGGCGGGCTCCCGGGTCCCGACCAGGTTGAGGTTCGGCCCATCGACCACGAGGATCCGCATGCGACGGCTCAGCCCAGCGGGGCGAAGGTGGCCGTGAAGTGCCGCAGCTGGGAGGGCTGCTTCACGATCCGGTAGCCACGCAGCGTCGACGCCCGGGAGACGACGTCGCGGGCGACCTCGATCACGTAGTCCACGTGGCTCTGCGTGTACGTCCGGCGCGGGATCGCGAGGCGCACGAGATCCATGGGGCCCTCGGTCTCGGTCCCGTCCGGATGCAGCCCAAACATCACCGTGCCGATCTCGCAGCCGCGGATGCCGCCGGCCCGGTACAGCTCCACCGCCAGCGCCTGGCCGGGGTACTGGAGCGGAGGGATGTGGGGCAGCATCGCCCGCGCGTCGATATAGACCGCGTGACCCCCGAACGGCTGCACGCACGGCATCCCGGCCGCGACCAGCGCCTCTCCGAGGTATGCGGTGGAGGTGATCCGGTAGCGCAGGTAGTCCTCGTCCACGACCTCCGCCAGGCCCTGGGCGATGGCCTCCAGGTCGCGCCCGGCGAGGCCGCCGTAGGTCGGGAAGCCCTCGGTCAGGATCAGGAGGTTCCGGCAGCTCTCGGCGAGGCCGTCGTCGTTCATGGCCAGCCAGCCGCCGATGTTGGCCATGCCGTCCTTCTTGGCGGACATCGTCATGCCATCGGCCAGCCCCCCGATCTCGCGGATGATGTCGACGATCGGGCGGTGCTCCTGTCCCGGCTCGCGGGTCTTGATGAACCAGGCGTTCTCGGCAAAGCGGCAGCCATCCAGGAACAGCGGCTTGCCGAAGCGGTCGCAGACGTCGCGGACGGCATGCAGGTTGGCGAGGCTCACCGGCTGGCCACCACCGGAGTTGTTGGTGATCGTGACCACGACCGCCGGGACGTCGTCGCCGCGCTCGACGAGCAGGCGCTCCAGCGCCTCGACGTCCATGTTGCCCTTGAACGGGTGGATCAGCGACGGCTGGCGCCCCTCCGCGATCACGAGATCCAGGGCCTCGGCGCCGGTGAACTCGACGTTGGCCCGGGTCGTGTCGAAGTGGGTGTTGTTGGGGATGACCTTGCCCGCCCCGCCGATGGCCGTGTACAGGATCTTCTCGGCCGCGCGGCCCTGGTGGGTGGGGATGACGTGCCGGAACGGGAACAGGTTCTGGACGGCCTCCAGGAAGGTGAACCAGCTGGGGCTGCCAGCGTAGCTCTCGTCGCCGCGCTGGATGGCGGCCCACTGGTCGCGGCTCATGGCTCCGGTGCCGGAGTCCGTGAGGAGGTCGATGAGAACGTCGTCCGCGTGCAGGTTGAACAGGTTCCAGCCGGCAGCCTCGAGCGCGAGCTCGCGCTCTGACTCGGTGGTCAGCCGGATCGGCTCGACGGCGTGGATGCGGAAGGGCTCGATGATGGTCGTCCAGTGGTCCATGCCCGCGAGCATACGCGGGCGCGAGGTCCCGCGGCCGGGCCGGCCCGCGCCGGGCGGCGGGTCGTGCGGGTGCCAAGCCGTGCCCGACGCCTGATGGCGGCGCCAGGCGGGCGCTTGCGAGACCCGCGCCGTTGGGGCTCGCCTCGACGACCAGGCACATCGCCTGCGCCATGATCCCCGGTCCCCGTTGGTCCGGGCGCTCGTGCAACACTCGGGTCATCCGCCGCGCCGCCTCGAGCGACTGGCGTGTGGCGCCGTTCCCGCGCCATGTTGGAACCGAGCCTGACAAGGGGAGCACCTTCAGCTGTGACCGAACCCGTGCCCGAATCCGCGAGTGCCGCCGGCGCCGCTGCCATCCAGGAGGGAGGCCGAGGCCGCTGGATGGGCCTGAGCATGCTCAGCCTGGGCGTGGCGATGATCATCGTCGACGCCACGATCGTCAACGTTGCCGTCCCCTCGATCATCCGCGACCTCAAGATCGACTCCTCCACCGCCGAGTGGATCAACACGGTCTACGCGCTGGTGTTCGCGGCGCTCCTCGTGACACTCGGTCGCGTCGGCGACCTCCTGGGACGCCGGGCGCTGTATCTCGCCGGCCTCCTGGTCTTCGCGATGGCCTCAGTCCTCGCGGGCGCGGCTCCCACGGGCGAGCTGCTGATCGCGGCGCGCGTGCTGCAGGGTGTGGGCGGGGCGATGATCCTGCCCTCGACACAGTCGATCCTCAACACGAACTTCAGGGGCCGGGACCGGGCCATCGCGTTCGGGATCTGGGGAGCCACGATCGGTGGCATGGCGGCCGTCGGGCCGCTCCTCGGCGGCTGGCTCACTACGTACCTCACGTGGCGCTGGGCGTTCTTCATCAACATCCCGATCGCCGCGATCGCGTTCTTCGGGACGCTCCGGTACATCAGGGAGTCCAGGGACGAGCACGCGAAGGCGGGTCTCGATCCGGCCGGCTTCCTGCTGATCACCTTGGGCCTGGGGGCATTCGTGTTCGGCTTGATCGAGGGCCGGACCTACGGCTGGTGGGCGCCCACCGCCCCATTCACGGTGCTCGGCTGGACATGGCCGTTCGAGAACGTCTCCATCATCCCCGTCGCGATCGCGGGCGGCCTCGTGGCGCTGGTCCTGTTCTTCGTCGTGGAGGGCCGACGATCCAGGGCGGGCAAGTTCTTCCTGTTCGATGTCGAGCTGTGGCGCTTCCCTGCGTTCCGCTATGGCAACCTCGCGGGCAGCATCGTGGCCCTGGGCGAGTTCGGGCTCCTGTTCGCCCTGCCGCTGTTCCTCCAGGCCGTCCTGGGCTATTCGGCGTTCGAGACCGGACTCGTGTTCCTGTCGCTCGCCCTGGGGGCGTTCTTCGCGGCACCGACGGCGGCGCGCGTGGCCCATCGGTGGGGCCCGCGACATGCAGTGACGCTGGGCATGTCGCTCGAGGCGATCGGCATCATCGCCACGACCCTCCTGATCTCCGTCGATGTCACCGGGCTGCAGCTTGCCCTGCCGCTGTTCGTCTACGGTGTCGGCGTCGGGTTCGCGACCGCCCAGTTGACGTCGATCGTGCTGTCGGACATCCCGGCGCAGCGGTCCGGGCTGGCGTCCGGGGCGAACTCCACCGTCCGCCAGATCGGCTCCGCGTTGGGCATCGCGATCCTTGGAACCGTCCTCTTCGTATCGCTGGACAACGGCGTCCACGAGAACCTCGCCGCGGTGCCCGGGCTGCCGCCGGCGGCCGTGGACGGGATCGCCCAGGCGATGGAGGGGTCGGCGGGCCAGGCGCTGGTGGCCTTCCGGGTCGATCCCACGTATGCCCCGGTGGTGTCCGGCGTCGAGGCCGCCTTCGTGGACGCGACCCGATTGACCGGCATCGTGGCCACGGGGTTCGTGCTGCTGGGCGTGGTGTTCAGCCTCCTGCTCCCGAAGTCGAAGCCGCACCACGAGCCTGACCGGGACCCGGTGCCGGAGCCCGCGCACGTACCGTCGCCGGGGTCGCCGCCCGGGGATTGAGCGTGCCCGACCGTCTGCCGGGATCCTGCTGCCGGGCTCCTGCTGCGCCCGCTTCTCGCCCAGCGGGAGGATGGCCGCCCGGGGCTCATGGCAGTACCCTGCGCGCCATGTGTCGCAGCATTCGCCAGCTCCGCCGCGGCCCTGGCGCGGGCGAGGCAACCACGGGCGAGGCGCAGGCCGCCGCCCTCCAGTACGTGCGCAAGATCAGCGGCTACCGGGACCCGTCGGCGGCAAACGCCGCGGCGTTCCAGGCCGCCGTCGACGAGATCGCCGTCGTCACCGAGCGACTCCTCCAGGCGGTCGGCACGCCCGTGGCGGATGGACCCGACCCCTTCGCAGACCCTGTGACCCGGCGGGCGATCATCGCGGCGCGGGCCACGGGCGCCGAGCGGCCCGCGCGGACCGGGGCCGCGAAGCAGCCCGCATGACCGAAACCGCGGCGCCCGCCATCCCGCTCGAACCCGCACCCACCTGGTGGCGCCGGCCGGGGTTCGACGTCGCCGATGGCCGCCTGACGCTCAACGGCGCGGACCTCGAGGCGCTGGTCCGGGAGCACGGCACCCCACTGTTCGTGTACGACCTGGCGCGACCCAGGGAGAACATGCGTACCTTCCAGGCGGCGCTTGTGCGGGCCGGCGTTTCCTACGTGACCCGCTACGCGCTCAAGGCCAACCCGGATCCGCGGATCCTTGCCGTGCTGCGAGGCATGGGCGCCCCCGGGACGCCGGACAGCGTGGGCATCGATGCCTGCTCGCCCGGAGAGGTCGCCCACGCACTCGAGCATGGCTGGGAGCCGTTCGAGATCAGCCACACCGGCACCAACGTCTCCGAGCGCGACCTCGACGTCCTCCTCGCACAGCCCATCCGCATCAACCTCGACGGCGTGAGCCAGGTCGAGCGCCTGGGCCGCCGGGCGCCGGGCCGGACGATCGGCCTGCGGATCAACCCCGGAGCGGGTGCCGGCTATACGGAGCACCTCGCCTACGCGGGCGACCGGCCGACGAAGTTCGGCGTGACCATGGACCGCCTCGACGATGCCATCGCGGCCACCCGACGCCACGGACTCGTCGTGGACACGCTCCACTTCCACGCGGGATCGGGCTGGCTGGGCGACCAGCTCGACGGGTTCGAGCGGGCCCTCGGCAACGCGACGCACTTCCTCGACCGGCTGGTCGACGCCGGCTTCGGGATCCGCGAGGTCAACGTGGGCGGCGGCCTGGGCACGGTCGCCCGCGACGGCGAGGTCCCCGTCGACGTCGATGCCTACGCGCAGGTCGTGGGACGTCACCTCGCGCCGTACGGCGTGACGGCAGCCTTCGAGCCCGGCGACTTCGTGCTGAAGGACGCGGGGCTGTTGCTGGGCGAGGTGGTGACCGTGGAGCGCCGAGGCGGCACCACGTTCGTGGGCCTGGACATCGGCTGGAACGTCAACTGCGCCTACTTCGTCTACCGCTATGCCCAGGAGATCCTCACGGTCCGGGACCCGCTCCGAGACCGGACCCAGCTGGTCACCATCGCCGGCCACATCAACGAGGCCGGGGACGTGTTCGCCGAGGACTACCCGTTCCCCGAGGTGGCCGAGGGCGAGGTCGTCGCGGTGCTCAACGCCGGCGGCTACCTCCAGGCCATGGCGATGACCCACTGCCTGCGCCCCACGGGCACGGCCGTGTACCTGGAGCGCCAGGGGACCGATGCCTGCGCCGGGTGAGCCGTCCATCGAGCGCCAGGCGACGCGCGCCAGCATCCTGAGCTGGCGTGGCGGCAGCTTGCAGACGCGAGATGACCGCCTGGCCGGCGAGGAGCCGATGGCGATCCGCGCGTGCGGGCCCGGACAGGAGCCGCTGGACATCGCCGTCACGATGCGCACTCCGGGTCACGAGGCCGACCTCGCGGCCGGGTTCCTGCTCACGGAGGGCCTGATCTACGGCCGCGAGGACATCGCCGCCATCGACGTCGCGGATCCGGGCACCAACGCCCACCCCGACGACGACGTCATGGTCCGGCTGACCCGGGCCTTGGACACGGCCGACATCGCGACTCGGAACTTCGTGGCCACGGCGTCGTGCGGCATCTGCGGCAAGGCGTCCCTCGACCGGGTGCAGGTCCGCTGCGCACCCATCCCCGACGGGCCGGCCGTGACGCCGGAGACGCTGCTCGCCCTGCCGGCCCGCCTCCGCGAGGGCCAGGCGGTATTCGGTGCGACGGGCGGCCTGCACGCAGCCGGGCTGTTCGACGCCGCCGGGTCCCTGCTGGCGCTGCGCGAGGACGTCGGACGCCACAACGCCCTCGACAAGCTGATCGGGAGCCGCCTGCTTGCCGGGGAGCTGCCGCTGCACGACCGGGTCCTGCTGGTCTCCGGCCGCGCCAGCTTCGAGCTGGTGCAGAAGGCCGCGGTGGCGGGCATCCCGATCCTCGCTGCCGTGTCCGCTCCGAGCGATCTGGCCGTGGATGCCGCCGAGCGGCTGGGCGTGACCCTGATCGGATTCCTGCGCGCAGACTCCTTCAACGTCTACTCCCGCACCGACCGGGTGGTCACCGAGTTCCAGTAGCGCCCCGGACACCGCCCAGGGTGCGCCGTGAGTGGAGCGGCTCAGCCGCCCGGGGTGGAGCGGCTCAGCCGCCCGGCGACAGGGGCCAGGAAAGGCCCAGAGACCGGCCCGGGACCGTATACCCCTCGGTGGCCGTCCCGTGGGAGTTGGGCGTGGTCACGGGGAGGACGGGTTCGGCATGGCACCGGGCGCAGGACACCGGCTGGTGGCAGTACGCGCAGGACTGGATGCCCGCATCGCGAACGACCTGTGCATGGTTCGTCGCCATCGCATCGTGCTCCACGTTCACTGCGCCCGTGGCGTGGCAGTTCACGCAGTAGTCGCGTGCGTGGCACTCGCCGCAGGACTGCTCGCCGGGATCCCGGCTCGTGGCGACGTCCTTGTGGTTGAACACCCACAGCGAGTCATTCGTGTGCGTGCTCGGCGGCTCGCCCAGCGGCACGGTGGCGACCGCCGGTCCGATCTGCGGGAACGTGTGGCAGGTGTTGCAGGTGGACGGGATGACCTCCGTCGTGGCAACGCCATCCTCGACCTTGTAGTGACCGCCGTCGTGGCAGCGGAAGCAGCCCGGCGAATCCAGGTGCCCGATATGGTTGGGATAGGTCCCCGCCGTCACGTTCATCTCGGGCGTGGCCGAGTGGCGGTAGAGCAGCTTGATCTCGTCGATCGCGCCGGCGATCTGGGCGCCCTTCGTCGCATGCACCTCGGGGAAGTTGAGCTTGTAGAAGCCATCCAGCTCGTCCGCGGCGGCGTCCGCGGCGGCCTCGTCCGGGAAGCTGTCCCAGAGGATCCGCATGCCCTCGCGCTTGATGTACGGCAGCGAGGGATCGATGACGCCGGTGGACAGGTTGTAGTCCAGTTGCGTCCGCGGGTTGGCGATGTCGTGGCCCACGCGGTTGTGGCAGTCGTAGCAGGTGAGCTTGACGTCCCGCTCCGTGGCCTTGATCGCGTCGATGTCCGGCTGGACGTTGTCGGAGATCGTGATCTTGTCGCTGGCGATGTACTCCACGACCGTGCCGTCCTCGCGGGTGGCCGTCACGTAGTCGATGACCGCCGAGTTCGTGTCCGGCGAGAGGTAGTCGAAGTCAGAGAGGACGTGCCAGTGCACGCTCCGGTCCACGGCGAAGGGGTCGCCGCCTCCCGGCCGGATCATGAGGCCGACCGCCTCCCGCGTATTGGCCTCGTCCTCCGCGAACTGCTGCTGGGTGCGCACGGCCGCGAACGACCGGTCGTTGAGCGAGTGGCATTTCTGGCAGGTGTCGGCGGCCTTCGGGAGCTCGGCGTGGTCAGGGGGATGGATCGGCGTCGGGTAGTTCCCGGTGACCACGCCCACCAGCTGCCGCGTCCCGGCCAGCTTGGCCTTGACCCAGCCCGCGATGCCCGGCTCCACGTGGCACTCGCCGCAGGAGACGTCGCGGTGGGAGCCGGCATGGTAGGCCTCGAGCTCCGGGGCCATGGTGTGACACCGGCCGCAGAAGTCGGCGGTCTCCGTCCACGTGATCATCGACACGCCCGTGAAGGCCGCCACGCTGCCGCCAGCCACGAGCACCAGGATCAGCGCGAGCACCCCGGTGCGCGAGCGCGGCAGGCGGATGTGGCGGCCACGCAGGTAGAACGGATGGCGGTGGCGTGGGGCCGGAGGCTCCTCGTCCGCCACGGCCTCTGCCGTCCCTGCGACGCTCTCTGCGACCTCGTCCGCCGCGACCTCCGACCCAGCCTCCACCGCCGGCCTGTCGGCCGGCCCGGTGCGGGTGTCCTCGAGGTCGCTCATCGATCCCTCAGTTCATGATGGCTGCGACGGAGCGCGCCATGTCGTCCTTGGACAGCGCTCCGATCCGCACCTCGCGGATCGTCCCGTCGGCGGCGATGAAGAAGTGGGTCGGGACGCCCATCGTCCGGTAAGCCGCCGCGATGGCCTCATTCTCGTCAACCGTGATGGGGAACGTGAGCCCGGCCCGCTGCGCGTACCCGGCGATGTCCGAGGCGGGCTCGCTGATGAACACCCCGAGAACCGCCAGGCCCTGGTCCTTGTTGGCCTGGTAGACGGCCTCGATGTCGGGTGCCTCGGTCCGGCAGTCCGGGCACCACGACGCGCCGAAGGTCAGCCAGACCGGCTTGCCCGCATAGTCGGCGAGCGACACGGGCGATCCGTCCGACGTGACCCCGCTGAAGCTTGGCGGGACGGAGCCGACCACCGGGGCCGACGCGGCCGCGTTGGCAGGGAGCTCCACCTTCGTGACGCCGTCGGAGATCCCGGCGCCGCTTGCCGAGAAGGCCAGGATGCCGATCACCACCGCCGCCACGGCGATCACGAGGATCGTCTGGAGGCGGCCGGCGATGCGGCCGGCGGAGCCTGCTGCGCTCATGCGGTCAATCCCCTTCGCAGGTCCGGCTCAGCCCAGGCCGGAGTAGCTGTGGAGCCCGCCGAAGATGAGGTTGCCGAAGTAGGTGAACAGCGTGGCCCCGAAGCCCACCACGAGAAGGACCGCAGCGCGCCGGCCGCGCCAGCCGCGCATCACGCGGGCGTGGAGGTAGGCCCCGTAGATCAGCCAGGTCACGAGGGAGGCAGTCTCCTTGGGGTCCCAGCTCCAGTACCGGCCCCACGCGGTCTCGGCCCAGACGGCGCCCAGGATGATCGTGAGGGTCAGGAAGGGGAAGCCCACGACCACCGCGCGATACCCGATCTCGTCGAGCACCTGCGGCTTGGGCAGGCCCCAGCGGCCGCCCTCGGGCTGGGCCAGGTAGAGCACCGAGGCAGCGAATGCGATCGCGAACGAGCCGTAGGCGACGATCGCGGTGGCGACGTGGACGGTGAGCAGGAGGTTGTTCTGGAGCGCCGGGACCAGAGGCTCGATGTCGGACGGGATGGTGGAGGCGTACAGCAGCATGCCGAGGGCGACCGGCAGGGCGACAAGCGCCAGGACGCGCTGGTGGTACTTCCGCTCGAAGTAGAGGTAGGCGACCAGGATCCCGAAGGCGAACGCCATCGAGAACTCGTACATGTTGGCGAACGGACCGTGGCCGGTCACGATGGTGCGCAGCACCAGGCTCGCGAGCAGGGCCAGGGTTGCCAGCCACGTGAGCATCGTGGCGTAGCGGCCCATGGCGGCGGTGCGCGGGCCGGAGATCATGCCCACGCTGCTCGTGGCCGGCATGCCCGCCGTCTGCATCCGTGCGGCGCGGAGCCCCGAGAGGGCATACAGCACGTAGAACAGGATGGCCAGCGCGGTGGCCAGGATCGACGCGACGAACATGTACTCCGAAAGCTTGCCCATGGTGGGACCTCCCTCAGGCCTGCGCAGGCGCCTGGAGCGCCGTGCGGATGTCGTTGACAAGGTTCTCGAAATCGGTTCCCTTGGTGACGTCCTTCTGGGTGAGCGTCGCCATGCCCAGCACCGTGCCGCCGTTGGGTCGGGCGACGATGCGGCCCCAGATCCGCTTGTGCGGGACGGTGAACCGGATCAGGAAGCCGAAGAACAGCATGATGGCGCCGACCCAGACGATCATGACGCCCGGGTCCCGAGCGACGTTCAGGCCGGTGAACTGGCTTTCGCGCTCGAAGGTGACCGTGAGGTCGCCGACGGTGGCGGGCTTGCCCTGGTCGAGGACCGTGTCGGCCACGAGCGTGCCCTCGCCGGACGTGTACAGGGCGACGGCCGCCTGGCCGGGCTTGACCGTGGTGTCGCCACCGCCCATGGTTCCGCTCACCCAGCCTACGTAGGTGGTGCCCGGGATGGCGAACGAGCCGATCGGCCGGTTCTCATCGTTGGTGCGCCAGGAGAGCGGGACGCCCTCGGACTGCACCAGCACGTTGCCCGCGGCGTCCGCGACGGTCATCGTCACGGCGGCACCGAAGAAGGCCTGGTAGAAGGTCGTCCCGTTGTAGCGCAGCGGGTCATTGACCCGGATCGTGTGGCGGTCGATCTCCTGGCCGTCCTTGAACAGGATCACCTGGCTGGCGTAGTCGATGGGAGCGCCGCTGGTGGTGTCGTACTTGTCGGTGAAATCGATGAGCTCGATCGTGAGGCCCGGGTCGGCAGCGACCGGCAGCGTTTGCCCCTCGGCCAGCGTGAACTCGGAGTCGCGATAGCCGAACATCCCGCCGATGATCGCGCCGGCCAGGATCACCACCAGCGAGAGGTGGCCCACGAGACCCGCGACGGGCGCCCAGCGGAAGCGGTCCGCGTACAGGTGGACCGTCCCGTCATCGACCATCAGCGTCCGGTAGCGGTGAGCCTTCAGCACGCCCTCCACGATGGACCGGGTCTCGGCGGCGGAGCGCCGGACCACGATGGCCTCGTGCTGTGGCGCGTGCTCGAAGAACGCCGGCCCCACGTCCACACGGGGCTTCCTGGTCGTGCGCACGATCCCCGGGATCCGGTGGATGGAGCAGGCGATCAGGCTGATCGTCAGTGCCGCGACCAGGATCCGGAACAGGATCGAGTTGAAGACCTCGAACAGCTGGAGGGTGTCCAGGATGTTGGTCCAGCCGCCGTAGCGGGGCCGGACGCTGTCAATCCACTCGGCCTTGGCCGCGGCATCGGTCAGGACGGCCGACGGAGCCTGGATCAACAGGGATCCGAACACGCCCAGGGCGGCGATGGCGAGCATCAGGATCATCGCCACGCGCATGGACGTCAGGAAGTGCCAGAGCCCTTCCAGTCCGCCGTCGACCCGATCCATGGCGGAAGGGTGGGCCGCCGTGCCCGGGGCATTGGCGCCAGCCGGGGGGAGCGGCCGGCTGTTGACCTCGTGGGTCATGTCAGGCGACCTCCTCAGATCCCGAACGGCGTGCCGAGCGCGGCCAGCCGTCCGAGTGTGTTGGTGAGCATCAGCACGCCCAGGAGCACGAGCAACCCGCCCGTGACCAGGGAGATGGCGTGGTGGTGGCGGCCAACCCAGGTCAGCCGCTGGGACACCCACGAGGCGCCGAGCGCCACCGCGAGGAAGGGGATGGCGAGCCCGGCCGCGTAGGCGATCAGCAGGACCGTGCCCTGCGCGACGCTCGAGGTCACGGTGGCCAGGCCCAGGATGCCGCCGAGAATCGGACCGATGCACGGGCTCCAGCCCGCGGCGAACAGCAGGCCGAAGATGAACGAGCGCGGGTAGCGGGGGGTATCGGATCCCGCGCTCCCGGCGAGGGAGCCCATCGGGCCCGTGCCGCCGGCCATGACCAGGCCGCCGCCGATGGTCGGCATCGAGCGGGTGTCCCGCCACAGCGCCCGGATGTTGATGACGCCGGCGACCTGGAGGCCCATGAAGACCAGCAGCGCACCGCCGAGCATGGTCATCACCCGGCGATCGATGAACGTGCCCAGCACGCCGATCGCGGCGTAGAAGGCCACGAACACGAGCGAGAAGCCGGCGACGAAGGCGAGCCCGTGCAGGAAGGCCGGGCGACGACCGGCGGTGCCCTCACCGGTCGCGCCCACCATGTAGGAGATGTATGCCGGCACCAGCGGCAGGCAGCAGGGGGAGGCGAACGACAGCAGGCCGCCCATGAAGGCGATCCCGATGCCGAGCGCGCTTCCGAGCTCGATCATGGCGTCAGCCACCCACCGTCAGGGTGCCCGTCATGTTCGGGTGGATCGAGCAGAGGAACGTGTAGGCACCGGCCTTCAGCGCCGGGACCGCGTAGTCGATGGCCTTGGGGCCCGTGATCAGGACGCCCGTGAAGACCTCGGCGCCGGATGCGTCCTTGATCACGATGTCGTGCGGGAGGCTGTCCTGGTTGTCGAAGCGGATGGTCAGCGGCGTGTCAGCCGGAGCGGACAGCTGTGGCGTGCCGTAGGCGAGGTTGAGCGCCGTCTGGTTGAGCACGTTCGCCGCAGGTGACGCGGAGGGCGAGGCTGCCGGGGCGGCCGACGGCGCGGTGCCGCTGGCGTCGGGCAGGTCCGGTACCAGGGAGTTCTGGGCCAGCGAGTCCAGATGCGATCGCACGGTCTGGGCCAGCTGCGAGCCCGGGTCGAGCTCGATGACCTGGAGCCACTCTGCCTGGACACCGGTCCAGTCGGGCTCGGCCTGGTTCAGGTAGAGGAAGCCCAGGTCGTAGTGGACCTCGACGTTGTCGGGCTCCAGGACGGCGACCTTCTTCCACGTCGCCTCGGCGTTGGGCAGGTCGTTGAGGTTGAAGTACACGGCGCCGCGTGCGAGCAGGCCCTGGATGTCGTCCGGCTTGAGGGCCAGGAGCCTGTCCAGCCACGTCCCGGACGTCTCGTACTCCCCGCCCGCATAGAACTCGTCGGCGAGGGCGAGGAGCGTCACGGCGTCGTTCGGATCGGCCTGGAACTTGGCCATCAGGTCCGCGACCTTGGCCTCGTCGATTGCCGGGGGCGTCGGCGATGCCTGGGCTGCGCCTTCGGTGCCCGGGTTGGCGTCCGCCGGCGTGCCGTTGACGATGGCGTTGGCGCCGAAGGCGATGGCGACCACCGCTGCGATCCCCACGCCGCCGATCACGATCCGCTTCCACATGTTGGGCCCGGTCTGGGCCGGCGTCACGGCGGACGGGGCGGCATCCGTGGCCAGGCCTGGGGGCGGCGCAGGCGCGGCCTTGGCCCGCTTGACATCGGGCTTCATGTCGTCATGCGCGCTGGGCGTCACCATCGCGTAGAGGGCCGCGAGGTCCTCCGCGTCCGGCTCGCCCTGGGGGTCGGTCGCGCCGGGGTCGGCGCCCGTGTCCGCGCGGACCGCCTCCTCGGAGGCCACAGGTGTGGCCTCCGAGTCGGGGCCCCGACGGGCCGGAGGTGTCGCCGGCCCGCCGGGTACGACCACGGGCGGACTCGCCGGACTCCTGAGGGCCGAGCCCTCGAGTCCAGCCGGGTCGGTCAAATGGATGTACGCCGCGTCGATCGCCGCGACCTGGGCACGAGCCCAGCCGCGGATCTCGGGGGGCGCACTGGAGAGGTAGTCGCTCACGGCCTGGTGGAGCTGGTCGACGTCCTCGGGTGAGGCGCTTGCCGGGAGGCCGAGCTGGGCCAGCAGCTCCGTCTCCGCGGCCGCCTGACCCTTGGGCCGGGGCGTCCGGGTGCTCATGCGAGCCCTCCCCGGGGACGCGCACAACCCTCGTTGCGCGCAGGGGTGCGAACCATCGTGGATCCCTCATCTTGGAGCCGCAGGGGTCGCGGCTTGACACCTGAGGGAATTGTCCGGGTGGGACCCCCATCCGCCCATCCGTCGGGACGCACATTTCCGCCGGGACCGGGCAGGGCCAGAGGGGGGAGATACGAGACACCCCCTGTATCGCTCGATACAGGGGGTCTGGCGTCCGAGGGCTGCGCGATGCCGTCAGGGGCTCAGGGCACCAGGTCGTCGTTCCCGTAGCCGTAGTTGTTGTGGGCCTTGCCGTGGCAGACCATCGTGCAGGACCCGAGGGTGGTCGGCGTGGCCGGCACGAACTCCAGGACGCCGCCCAGCTTCTGGACGTTTGGCGCGAAGTTGACCAGTCCCGGCTGTGGCGTCTGGCCGTTGACTGCGAGCGCGGAGCTGTGGGTCCGGAAGTGGCACTCGGCACAGGTGGCATTGCCGGGTCCGGCGCCGGGGACGTCGATGTCCAGGCCGCCGAGCCCGTTGCCGGAGATGTTGTTCATGTGGTAGCCGTGCCAGTTGAAGTTCGAGTCGGCACGCGGATCGGCGCTGTCGTCCACCATCGCCGCCTCGGCATGGCAGACGTAGCAGAGGGCAAAGTTCTGGGCCTGGTACAGCCCCCGAGCATTGAGGGTCCGGTCCTTGTACGGGGCGATCAGGATTCCGCGGTTCTCGGAAGCGTGATTGTCCAGGCTCGCGTTCGCGGCCGGCTTGGGGACCTGGGTTGTCGCCGAGGGATCACCGTGGCAGTTCTGGCAGCGGACCGTGTCCTGGGTCTCGAAGTTCCACAGCTTGTAGGGGGACGTGCCGGCGAGGCTCAGGGTCATCGCGTTCGTCTGGTTCTTGCCCGCGGCCTCGATCGGGTGATACGAGACGTTGGCCGGGTTCAGCTCGATGCCCTTGTCGAGCGACCAGCGGCTCGGGTGGGCGGGGTCCTGTGCGGGCAGCTCCGTGAAGCCCGAGTGGCACTTGTAGCAGAGCTGGTACTCGAAGTCCGAGGTCTGCTGGAGCGTGTAGGCAGGTGCCTCGCCGGCGGCGCCGTTGACCACCGCGACGCCGGACGCGCCGGCGATGGAGCCCGAGGCCGACCAGCCGCCGACGCTGTTCACGGGCCGTCCCGCGTCGGCGAGATGCGGCTGGTGGCAATCCGCACAGGCGGTGTGCCGGTTGAAGGTGCCCTCGAACTCGTTGGCCTGGGCCGACGTGTGGTCCGAGGGTGTCGTAGCCGGATGGGAGTAGTAGGACGACGTCGTGGGGTCGTTCGCCGGCAGCGACGAACTGGACCATTCGCTCTGGACGTCGCTCAGTGCACCCGTGCCGTCATGGCAGGTGAAGCACGTCGATGACTGCGTGCCGGGTTGCTGGAGCAGCATGGATCCCTGCGCATCGTGGGTCGCATGGCAGGAGGCGCACGTGTCGGACGCCAGCCCCGAGATGACGTGCGGTGAGCCCTCGGTGGCGACGGCCGCCACCGGCGTGCGCAGGGCATAGGTCGCCGTGATGGCGGTGCCCGTGCCCGTGGCGATGGGCATGTCGGTCAGGCCGATCGTGGGGTCGAGCTTGTAGAGCGGGACCGGATCAGCCACGGGCTTGCCCTTGCGCTGGCCGGGTGACAGCTCGAGGGCGGGCTTGGCGCCCATGACGAGCTCGGCATTGACCCCTGGAAGCGGCGCGGAGCCATCGGCGAGGCGGAACCGGTACCCCGTCCCCCAGTCCGCGTCCGCGGTGGCCCGAACGGCAAGCTCGACCTCGGTGAAGCTGTGGGCCGGCAGCTCGATGGCCGTGAGATCCCGTCCGGCGCTTGACTCGCCCTGCACGGGAGCTGCAAGCGGGTCTGCGGTCTGGTCCAGGCGAAGATCCGTGACGCTGATCGGCGCCCGGCGAGGATCGTAGACGCGGCCGTCGTCGGAGGCGCCATAGAAGGCCGTGCCGGGATCCGGGTCGACCATCGGCAGGTTCGTCCACGCGCCGGAGCCACCGGAGAGCTCCAGGACGGCTTTGATGGTGGCGTCGGTGTCGGAGTCGTTCACGAGCTGGAACCGGACCCAGTAGACGGTGAAGCGCTGCGCGCCTTCAAGTGGCGTGTCAAGCGTGCCCGGATCGGTCACGGCGCCGGCCTGATCGACGGTATCGACCCAGGCATGCTCAACCCGCGGCGAAGCGGGCCCGGGAGTCGCGGACGGTTCCGCGGAGGGCTCTACCGAAGGCTCGACGGACGGCTCCACCGAGGGTTCAACCGACGGCACGGGGTCACCTGACGGTTCCTCGGACGGCTGGGGGTCTCCGGATGGCTCGGTCGTCGGCCCCGCGGATGGTTCGGCGGTTGGTCCCACGGTGGGTTCGGGTGTCGGTTCCGCCGTCGGTTCCGCGGTGGGCTCGGGGGTCGGCACCGCCGTGGGCTCAGCTGTGGGCTCCGGCGTCGGGTCGACCGCGGGCGCGGGCGTGGGATCCTGGGCACGTGCGGTCGGCACGGCGGGGGTCAGCGCTCCCACCGCGCCCGCGATGACGAGGAGCACGCCGAACAGGGGCCCGGCCCTTCGGCTTGCCGGTCGCGGCTGGTGGTTCATGCTGGCGCGTTGTTCGTCATGGCGAGTGTTGGACGTTCACCCGTGGCGGAGGCTGACCGATCGATCCTGCAGTGTGACGTGGCGGGAGCTGCGCGGAGGAGGCGTCAAGCGATCGTTGACGACCCGTCGGCGGAGCGCACGCCCCTGGGAGGTTGCGGGTGGCCGGGACGCTCGTCGCCGGCCACCACGCGCTTTGGTGCAGTTACGGAAGAACCGGGTTCGGCGTCGGGCCGACCTGCGTCGGCGGGATGATCGTCCCCGTGGGATCGTGACAAGCCTGGCAGGTGCCACGGTTGTCGATCTTGAGGAGGCGGCTGTCGCCGACCGGGGCCACGGCCCCGCCCGGGTTCTCCATGTTCGCGGAGTAGGTGCCCGTCATCTGCGCGTTGGAGCCATGCGACACGTGGCACGTGATGCAGTTCCGCGACGCGTTGATGGAAGTATGGCGATACTTGAAGATCGCGTCCGCTTCCTCGACGTCCCACCCCTGGCTCAGATACCGGCTGTGGCACGTGGTGCACCAGGTCGAGATCTGCGTGGCGAAGGACGCGGAGATGCCGTTCGGCGCGTCGTTGGACGTGCCGGCTGTGCCGTTCCACGGAACCTTGCGCCGGAAGTAGTCGCCTGCCGTCGCCGGCAGGGCGAGAGCGCTCACCTGGCTCGCGAGGAGCGTGCCGGCGCCGCCGTTGGTCTGGATGATGGAGTAGTTGCGGGTGTCGCCGGCGGGCGGGAGCGCCGCGTCGGTGACGGAAACGCCGGCAGCCGCCGGAACGAAGACGTCCGTGCTCGTTGCCGCCGGAGCCGGGATCGGATTGAGAATCCGATACTGGCCGTTGCCGTGCGGGTTGTGGCACGTGCCGCACTCGAGGTCAACCTCGGGCCCGGCGTACGCCGTCAGGGAGTTGGGGCCGTTGCCCCAGGCAACGCCGTCGGCCGCTCCGACCACGCCGTTGGTGTTCGGCAGGTGGGCGGAGGTGACCGCCTGAGAACCGGCCGTTCGGACCGGGACCTTGGCGTTCTGGCTGATGGCGGTAGCTGTCCGGTAGTACGCGATGCGGACCGTCTCGGCAGAGCCGATCCGGGCATTCACGAAGCCGCCGCCACGGAGATAGCCGAGGACGGCTCCCCCGCGAACGTCGGTGGTGCCCAGCGCGTACTGGACGCCCGACTCGACATCTGTTGTCGCGCCGAGGCCCGTGGCGCCGTGGCAGCTGAGGCACAGTGCGGTTCCCGACTCCTCGATGAGAAGGAACTCGCCCTGCGCGCGGTGGGCTTGGTGGCAGCCGGCGCAACTGTCGGCATTCACGCCGTTGACGCCGCTGTTCACCGCAGCAACATGCGGGCCGCCGTCGGCAAAGACGGGGACCGCGGCAAGGAACAGCCAGAGACTTCCAGCCGCGATCAGCAGCATGAGTCTTTTCAAACTGTCCTCACCTCCTTTCTCTGTGCTACGTGGACTTGGACATGGGCCGCCTGTCCGGGCGGCGACGCAGGAGCCTCGGTTCACACCTCCCTTGTTGGCCTCAGATCAGTAGCTCCACAACTGCACCCGGTCGTTGCCCGAGTCGGCGACGTAGAGCCGCCCCCGGTCGTCCACCGAGATGCCGTTGGGGTAGGAAAACGCTCCGTCGGAGACACCTTGTGATCCGAAGGAGCCCAGGAATTCGAGGCCGTCCGCGCCTTCCTTGTACTGTCCGTACACGAAGACCCCCTGGCCGCTCGTGTCCACGACGTACACGCGACCCTGGCCATCGACGGCAACCCCGCGTGGCAGGCCGAGGTTGCCCGAGCCGCTGCCGCGGCTGACGGTGGCGACGACGCTCCCGTCCGGCGCGAAGACGAGCAGGCGACCGTTGTTGCTGTCGGTCACGTACGCATAGCCGGCGTCGTCGACGGCGACCCCGTTGGGAAAGCTTAGGCCGGCGTCCTCACCGAAGATCCGGATCTGCTGGCCGGTCGGATCGAACTCGCGGATGACCTGCGGGGTGGAGCCGATGTCGGTGACGAACATGTTGCCGGCCGGGTCGAACCCCACGCCCAACGGCTGCCAGCCGTCGGTACCGGAGGGCGTCGGGAACGCCCGCAGGTACGTTCCCGCCGCATCGTAGATGTAGATGGTGGCCGTGGGTCGGTCGGAGACGTAGACCTCTCCGTTGGTCGGGTTGACCGCCACGTAGACCGGCACGTGATCGGCGCCGGTGGACAGGGGCGGCACCAGGGCCGCCACCTGGTTGCCCTGGGCATCGAACAGCTTGGCCGTCTGCTCGCCGGACGTCTCGCCGATGTACACGCGCTCGCCGGCGCCGGTGGTGGCGACGCTCATCGGGCGAGACGCGCCATAGATCGACGTAACGTAGCTGGGCATGACGGCCTGGCCGGGGATCATCGGGACCGGGATGGGCTGGCGGAACAGCAGGTACCAGATCGCCAGGCCGAGCAGGGCGATGAATGCCCCCAGCAGCAGCAGGAGCAGCAGCAGCTTCCGCCGCCGGTTCTCCGGGGGGACCTCCTCGGCGTCCGTTGGCGTGAGGCCATTGGGCGGCAGTCCGTCACCTTCAGGAATTGGTTGCGAGCCCGCCACTGGCTGGGCCGCGGAGGGGGACGCGGTCATCAGTTGCTTCCTTCGGGGCTGGCCGACGGTGCGATGTCGGGGTGGGCCTGCGTGCCGTCGGATACGCGGCTCAGGCCGAGCTGCGCGGGCTTGCTCTCGGCGTCGAGCTCGAGAGCCTTGCGGTACCAGGTGGCGGCCGTCGTGCCCTCGCCCTCGCTCTCCGCAAGGAGCCCGAGGCCGATGCGCGCGTCGAGCGCTGCCTCGCCGTCCGCGATCGCCTCGAGGCGCTCGACGGCACCGGCGACGTCACCCGTCTGCCCGGCGACCATCGCATTGGCCCACTCGGCCAGGTCGGTGTCGCCGGTCGCCGTATACGCGGCGGCGAGCGACTGGTACGGGTCCGGCCAGCCGATCGGCACGAACAGGACGGCCTGGCGGAGGGGCTGGAGCGCCTTCTCGGGCGTGCCCGCCTTCACGTAGGCCGCGCCCAGCAGGTTCATCGCGTCGGCATCGGTCCGCTTGATGGCCAGCGCCTTCAGCAGGTTGTCGATCGCCTCGGTTGGCTTCTCCTGCTGCAGGGCGATGGCGCCGAGCCCGTAGTACGACGTCTGCAGCATCGGGTCCACGTTGGCCATCTCATTGGGCGATGCGATCTCGACGACCTTCGCGTAGTCGGCCGCGGCCGCGTCCAGGTCTCCCTTGATCTCGTAGGCCCGTCCGCGGCTCACGTATCCGGCCTCGTCCTGCTTCCCGGTCCCGATGATCTCGGTGTACTGGGCGATGGCCTCGTCGTAGCGGCTCGACGCCAGGTAGAGGTCTGCGAGCCTGCCCCGCGATGCGAGGTCGGTGGGGTCGGTCCGGACAGCCTCCTCGAGCGCGGCCAGCTCCCGATCCAGGATCGGGGCGGTTGGGGCACGGAAGCGGTCTATGGCGTAGAACGCGACGAATGCGATGAGGACGACCACGAACAGGAGCGCGATCCGCCTGATCCAGCGGTTCAGCTGCGCTTCCGGCATGTTGGTCAGGGACGTGACCCGGGACATTCTTGGCACCTTCACTCCACGGCCGGCGGATTCGGACGGACCGGCCTGTCGCCAATGATCGCGTGCGCGCGGGCTCGTTCCCATCCGTCGAGGGATAGAAGTCGGATACAGGGCGGTGCCAGTGCGCACCGCAAGATCTCTATCCTGCGGCAGTCGAGGGCCCGGATGGATGGGCCAGAGGTCCCGCTCAGGCCGGGAGGGACTCCTTGGGCGTGCGGAAGTCGCCGGGCACGTCGATCTCGATGGTGTCGCCGACCACGCGCACCGGCCACCGCTCCAGGGGCCTCGGTGGCGGACCGGACAACACGGCGCCGTCCAGCGCGAACTCGCCCTCGTGGCATTGACACTTGAAGCGGGCCCCGGTCTCGTACCAGTTGTAGCGGCACAGGCCGTGGGTGCAACGGGGGTCGTACGAGATGAGGTCCCCGTTCGCCTTCCTGACCAGCCAGGTGGAACCAGGCGTGGTCGAGTCGCCCTGGGCCAGGGTGAACGGGACCTCGGTTGGGAGCCCCACCGTCAGGGACTCCGGATCCACATCGAGGGTGACCGTCACGGGCGGCCCGGCGCAGCCGGCGAGGAGCGCACCCAGGCCGCCCGAGGCAGCGAGCGTCCCCACGCCCATGAGCACGAGCATGCGGCGACGAGGAAGCGGCGTGGCGCGTGGATCAAATCCCTGGCCTGGATCGGGCCGGCGGGGAGGGTTGCCCATGCAGGGGAGGCTAACCCGGAACCGGGGCCACCTGCAGGGATGGGTCCTCCTCGTGTCGCGCCGGTCGCGCCACGGCCTGGCGGATGGCGGCCAGGAAATCGTCCGGACGGGTGGACAGGGCCTCCCGCCGGAGCGTCCAGGCGCTGGTGGTGGTGATGTCCACGTCCAGCACGAGCGGGCAGCGGGACCGGCGGACGACCTCGGCGGCGTCGACTGCTCCGCCCTCCTCGAGCACGATCACGTTGGGCTCGGTCGCGAGGGCGATGGCGACGGCGGCCTCCTCGGAGACGTCCACGGCCTCGACGATCACGCCGGGCTCGTCCGCGAGCATCCCCTGCAGGCCCGCCCCCATGAGGGGATGGCTGTAGAGCACGAGGACCCTGACGGGTTCAGGTGACAACGGTCTCCCACCTCTCCGCGAATTGCATGGCACGACCCGTGCCTTGATGCTAGGCGCCAGCGGGCCGGGGTCCAATCCGTCGCCCGGCACACATTCGCCGAGGCGGGCCTGTATCCGAAGGGGGGGTGGCGGCGGCCGGCGCGGCGCTCGCGTGGCCGCTTCGGCCCCGGGACCGGCCAGCGAACCTGTCGACGAGTCGCGTGGGCATCAGCGGCGGGACCTCGCAGCGTGGCGGAGAGCCGGATGTGAACGTTGGCGCACGCCGCCACGCTCGCCGACCGCCGATCCGATCCATAGCCGCATCGCTGCGACGGCTGGGAGCGTGGGCTGAACCACGTAGGGATCAGGGACGCACCCGCCGCCAGCCAGCCAGCCGACCTCAGTCCCGAGGAGGCTCCGGGGTCGCGTAGCCCTGGCGGACCGCGTAGGCCGCGGCCTGCACACGGTTGGTCAGGTGGAGCTTCTCGAGGGCGTTGTGGACGTGGTTCTTGACGGTGCCCTCGGTGATCGTGAGCTCGTTTGCGATCTCCTTGTTGGACATCCCGCTGGCCACGAGCTGGAGGACCTCGGACTCGCGCCGGGTGAGCACGGAGTCCTCGGGCGCAGGCGCCTGGGCCTGTCCCCGCGGGGGGATGCCGCCGGTCCGCAGTGCCTCGAGGAGCTTGCTGGCAACGGCAGGGGCGATGGGGGCCTCGCCGCGCATGACGCCGCGCATGTCCTCGAACAGCTGCTCGGGGCGCACGTTCTTGAGCAGGTAGCCGTTGGCGCCGGCCTTGATCGACTCGAACAGGTCGTCGTCGTCCTCGGACACCGTGAGCATCACGATCGGGGTGGTGAAGCCGGCCGACCGGATGGCATGCACGCCGTCAGGCCCGGAGGCGACCGGCATGTTGACGTCCATGACGACGAGGTCCGGCCGGAGGGCGCGTACCTTCTCGAGCGCGTCGCAGCCGTTCTCGCCCTCGCCGACGACCGTCATGTCGAACTGGGCGCTGATCAGCGTCGCGAGGGCCCTGCGGAACAGCGGCTGGTCATCGACGAGCAGCACCCGGAGCTTCGGCGGAAGGTGTCCCAACGGTGTCCTCAACGGCGAGTCGGACGATGATCGTCGTTCCCTGGTTCGCGGCAGTCTGCACGTCGAGGCTGCCGCCGATCGCCTCCACGCGTTCGCGCATCGAGGCAAGGCCAAAGCCTCCCTCCATGGAGCCGGCGACGATCGAAGGATCGAAGCCTACGCCATCGTCCTCGATCGTGAGCGTGACCCCGGGCCCGCGGCAGTCGATCGTCACGGCGACCCGGCCCGCGCCGGCATGCTTGCGGGTGTTGGTCAGGGCCTCCTGGACGACACGCAGCAGCTGCACCTCAGAGCGCGGGCTCAGCGCCCGCCGCGTGTCGCCGTTGCAGGTCAGGCCGGCTGCGATCCCGGTCTGGCGGCTGTACTTGCGCAGGTATTCCCGCAGCGACCCTTCGAGGCCGTCGTCCTCGCGGACGGTCTCGCGCAGGCCCAGAATCGCCTCGCGGACGTCGCTGTAAGCCTCGTCGGCCGTCTCGGCCAGGGCGGACAGCTCGTCCGCGATGCCCAGGCTGGCCTCGTCCTTGGCCCGCGCCTCCAGGGACCGGAGCTGGAGGTGGATGACACCCAGCACCTGCGCCAGGCTGTCATGGAGCTCGCGAGCGATCCGATCGCGCTCGGCGTGAATTGTCCACTGCTCCTCGGCCTCGTGAAGTCGGGCCTGGCGGACGGCAATCGTCGCCATGTCGGCGAGGGCTCCCAGCAGGGTTCTCTCGGCTGGCGTGAACGGGCGACCGGCACGCACGACGCACAGCTCGCCCAGGATCCCGTCCGGCCCGCGCATGGGGCGGGCGGCCCAGGCCGAATCCGGCACGAGGTTGATCAGCGGGCACAGGGGGTTGTGCGGATGGTTGGCGCCCGCGTTCTCGTGGGCCACCAGGCACACGCTGCCGTCGTCGGCCATGGCCAGGCGCTCCCGCATCGCGCCCGGCCTCGAGGCGGCTGCGTCGCGACGGTCGCTCAGGCACGCGACGGCCCGCTCGGCTCCCAGCAGGTCTCGGGCGTGCTGCGTGATCGAGTCGAGCACGTCGGGCAGGTCCGTGCGCCCGGTCAGCTGGAGGGCGACGGCGTACAGCGCCTCGCGCTCCTGCTCTCGCCGGTGGAGGTCTGCGACCGTCACGCCCAACTGCGCGGCGCCGGCGATCTCGCCCGCGATGTCGGCCAGGGCGGCGTCCGAGATGTCGGGCTCGACGGGCGGGTGGAAGACCAGTCGAAGGTGGCCGATCCTCCGGCTGCCGCGGACCAGTGGCAGGTCGAGGATGCCGGTGTCGATCCCGGTCCGGCGCGAGTAGCGCGGCGCCTGCACGACCGGATCCGGTGCCTCATCGAGGACCGGGCTGAGCCACGAGAGGCCCGGCGCGGGCATCGCCGGCCTGCGGTGGACGATCGGCTGGCCGTCCGTGGCCGCGACCGTGACAATCCCTGCGAGGGCGCCGGTCTGCGTGATCACCTGTTCCAGGGACTGCTCCAGGAGGTCATCCAGCGCGAGGCCCCCGCGGACCGCGGAGCTGACGGCATGGGTCGCCGTGAGGTCCCTGTTCTGGGATACGAGATGTCGCTGGGCGCGGTCCAGGTAGACCGAGACGAGCATCGCGAAGAAGACGATGGCCGCACCGAGCACGAGCGCGGCGGCGACGTGGGACTCGTCCGACGTGAACTGCCGGTCGAGCACGAAGAAGCGGACGAGCTCGAAGCCCCAGACGAAGACGATGGGCAGCACGATCGTCACCCACTTGAGGCGGTTGAGATCGCGCAGGCCGCGGGGCTCGCTCATGGGATCACGCAGCCGTATTCAACAGGTGGGACGCCTCGTGGTGCATGGCTCGAATGTGCCGAACGATATAGATATCGCGTCAGGGCCGTGTGGCCCATCCGTCGATGGGAACTCCGGCCCGTGGCGATGAGCTGGCGCCAGGACGCACGGCCGTCAGGGCGCGACGGACTCCACCCGCAGGGTGACCAGGAGGCGGCAGTGATCGCCCGGTAGCGAGCACTCCGTCGCCGCCGCCACCGGCTGCAGCCAGTCCCCCGCGAGGACGTGGTCGATGCGCAGGAGAGCGAGGCCGGTCTCCTCGAGGCGGCTCGGCCGCCAGGTGAAGCCGGGACCGCTGCCGGCGGTCGCGTGGGCGTCGGCCAACCCATCGTCGAAGACCCCCATGCCGGGCTCCGTCGTGACGGCGTTGAAGTCGCCCGCCACGAGGGCCGAGCCGGGAAGCTCGAGGTCGTCGATTGCCGCCCGGATCGCCATGAGGTCCGTCTCTCGCCCGCGCGTGTCGAGGCCGGTGGGCACACCGAGCGTGCGTTCGATCCCGGGCGGGTAGGGATGCACGTCCAGGATCTCGACCACTCGCCCGTCCGGCAGGAGCAGCCCGGCCCGCAGGATCAGGGGGTTCGCCGTCGACTGGCGCACGAGGAGCGGCAGCCGGGCGAGGACGCCCATGCCGTCGACCCCGTCCCGTGGTTCGAGAATGCGGTAGGGGTAGCGGCTCCGGAGCGTGTCGTCGGCCTCGATGGCGGCGGCCGCGCCCGGCGTCAGTTCCTGGAGCACGACGAGGTCCGGGTCCGACGAGGTGATTCCCTCGACGGTCACCGCGTCCGACTTTGAGCCCAGCTCCAGGTTCCAGGTCAGGACATCGAGCTTGAACGGGGCGCCCCGGTCTTCGGAGGCCTCGCTGCCGGTGGCCTCGCCCCGGGTGGCTGCCGACGCCTCCACGGCCGGGGACCACAGCTCGCCACCGAGACGGACGAACGCGATCACGACGACGGCGAGCAGGGCGAGCCTGGTCCGTCGCCGGTCCGCATCACCGCCCAGCGTGCCGAGGAGGGCGAGGACCGCCGCAATCGCGGCGACGGTCAGGAGGTGGACCTCGACGACGCTGACCAGCGCCAGGGGCCCGGTCTGGGACCGGACCACGAGCTGCACGAGGACGACCACGGTCAGCAGGACGGCGATCGCCGCGAGGACCGGTGCGAGGCGGTGCATCACGGGACCCAACGGCCGGCAGCTGCCCGGTGTGACGCCGCGACGGTCTGGATCAAGCCCGCGGCCGGTCCTCCCGCGGCCGGTCCTCCCGCACGCCCTTGGGGCGGACCTGGACGAAGTCGAACCCGAAGCGGCCCTTCACGCACAGGTTCCCCTCTGTGACGCCGGAGTCGAGAGGCGACAGGACCTTCACGATCCGGTTGTCCTGCACGTGGAGCGAGAGCGTGCAGCCCACGCCGCAGTAGGGGCAGATCGTGTCGACGACCGTCTGCGCAGCCTCGTCCCAGGTGGCGGCCAGGCGCATCTCGTACTCGGAGCGGAACATCAGGGCGCCCGTGGGGCAGACGTTGATGCAATTGCCGCAGAAGACGCAGGCAGACGTATCGAGCGGTGTCGCGTACTCGGTGGAGATGCGGGCGTCGAAGCCGCGACCGGCGACCGAGATCGCGAACGTGTTCTGGGCATCGGTCCCGCACGCCTCGACGCACTTGTAGCAGAGGATACAGCGCGCGTAGTCGCGGACGAAGAGCTCGTTGTCGACCTTGACCGGCTGCGCCACGGTCTCCGCGACGGATGGATCCGGATCGTGGTGGTGGCCGGCCCGGCGGCGGTCGCGGTCACCCGCCTCGGCCGGCGGCGCGGCCGGGCCGAACCGGGCGGGATCGGCACCGTAGCGGGTCATGTAGTCGGCGATCGACCCGTCGGGCAGCGTGGGGCCCGCGAGGTCCACGTCCACGGACGAGCCCAGCAGCTCCAGGACCAGCTTGCGCGAGTGGCGGACCCTGGCATTGTCCGTCTCCACGCTCATGCCGTCGGCCACCTTCGCGGAGCAGGATGGGGTCAGCACACGTCCGCCGGTGTCCACGACGCACATCCGGCAGACGCCCTCGGGGGCGAGGGTCTGGCCGTAGCACAGGGTGGGGATGTCGATGCCCTGGGTCCGGCAGGCCTCGAGGAGCGTCGAGCCCTGGGCGGCGACCACGGACGCGCCGTCGATCGTCAGCTCGACGACCGGTGCCTCGGTGGCGGGCGGAGCCGCGGGCACGACCGGCGACCGGGCCGGCGCGCTCGTGAAGATCACCGGGTCGACGCCCGTGTACGGGGCCTCGGGCGCCTCGGTCACGCGGGCACCTGCGTGAAGCGCAACCCGGACTTCACCGCGCCGTTGGCCAGCTGCCCGAGGCCGCAGATCGACGCGTCCCGCAGCACCTGCCCGAGATCGTCAAGGAGCGCGAGCTCGTCCGACATCGTGCCGTTGAGCCGTCGCGCTGCCAGCCGGCCGAGCAGCTCCTCCTGGCGGACGGTTCCCACGCGGCACGGCACGCACTGGCCGCAGGACTCGTCGCGGAAGAACCGGGCGATCCGGAGCAGGATGTCGGCGATGTCGGTGGTCTCGTCGAACACGACGATGGCGCCGGCCCCCAGGGTCGCGCCCGCCTCCCTGGCGTGCTCGAGCGTGAGGGGCATGTCGATGGCCTCGGGGCCGACGAATGCGCCCGCCGCGCCACCGAGGTTGATCGCCTTGACCGCCCGGCCCCCCGGGACCCCGCCCGCGGCCGTGATGAGGTCCCGGAGCGTGGCGCCGAACTCCACCTCGTATACCCCGGGACGGGCGATGTGACCGGAGATGCTGAACAGCTTGTGGCCCGTGGATGCAGCCGTGCCGTGGCCCGCATGCACGGCTCCGCCGTCCACGATGATCCCTGGGACGTTGAGCAGCGTCTCGACGTTGTTGATCACGGTCGGCCGGCCGAACAGCCCGGCCTCGACCGGGAACGGCGGCTTGTTGCGCGGCTCCGCCCGATACCCCTCGATCGACTCGAGCTGGGCCATCTCCTCGCCGGCGACATAGGCCCCTGCACCACGACGGACCTCGATGTCGAAGGCGAAGCCGGCCCCCAGCACGTCCTCGCCGAGGAGCCCGCGCTCGCGGGCCTGGACGATGGCGCCGTTCATCCGCGCCTCGCCCAGCGGGTACTCACCGCGGACGTACAGGAAGCCCCGGGTGGCGCCGATGGCGTACCCGGCGATGGTCATCGCCTCGACCAGGGCGAACGGGTCCTCCTCCAGCACGACCCGGTCCTTGAAGGTGCCAGGCTCGGCCTCGTCCGCGTTGCACACCACGTACTTCGGCTGGCCGGCGGCTGCCGCCGCGGCGGCCCACTTCCGGCCGGCGGGGAACGCGGCGCCGCCCCGTCCCAGGATCCCCGCGGCGGTGACCTCCTCGATCACCCGGTCGGGGCCGAGCTCGATCGCCATCCTGAGCGCCCGGTATCCGCCGTTGGCCAGGAAGTCCGTGAGGCTCATCGGGTCCACCCGCCCGATCCGGGTGAGGAGGCGCATGCTCGCGTCGCCGGCTTGGGGCACCAACCCGCGCACGGCGGCCATGCGCTCGGGGCTGGGCCTCGTGTCCGGGTCGGCATCGAAGCCCGCCTGGCCGGAGTCCCGTGGTGCCTCGAGGCGGCCGAGGATCCCGGCGGCGTCCAGCGGGCCGGTCGCGAATCGGACGGGCGGGTCGCCGGCGATCGTGAACAGGGCGGCCGGCGCCCGTTCGCACTGGCCAAGGCAAGGACTGCGCAGCCAGGTGGCCTCGCTGCCCTCGCGCGCGTGGCCGGCGGGCCCCAGGGAGCGCTCCAGGTCCGCGCACGTCTGCTCGGCACCCGCCACGCGGCAGGACATGTCGTCGCAGACATGGACGACCCTTGCGGGCAGCGGGACGGTGGACAGCAGCGCGTAGAAGCTCGCTACCCCGTAGGCATCCGCGGGCGGCACGCTGAGCCGGCGGCAGGCGTGGTTGAGGGCACCCTGGCTGATCCAGCCGATCCGGTCCTGGATCGCGTGCAGGGTGGGCAGCAGCAGGTCCCGGCGCGACCGGGCCTCGTGCCCGCCACGGGCCGCGCGGCCGTCCACCTCGGCGTCGCGCTCGCCGCCGTCCCAGCCCCCGCGGGGAGGCCCGATCAAGGGGTCCAGGCAGCCATCTACGGCCGCGCGTTCCTCGGTCGTCGCAGCGGGTCCGACGAAGTGGAGATCCATGGCGGCCGAGTGTACGACGTCCGCGAAGCACCATCGGCGTCGAGGGGAGCATGATCACCGTCGATGTCCTCCGCCACATCGAGGCTCACCATGTCACTCCGTCACCACGAGATCGCCGAGACCGGCCACCGGATCCTCAACCCGTACACGGAGAAGAAGCTGCGCCTCCTCGGCGAGGTCGCCCGGGTGGGGCACGGGACGCGGATCCTGGACCTGGCGTGCGGCAAGGGAGAGATGCTGTGCCGGTGGGCCGAGTGGTTCGGGAGCGGCGGGCTGGGCGTGGACCTGTCGCACGTGTTCCTGGCCGCGGCGCGCGAGCGGGCCACGGAGCTGGGGGTGTCGGACCGGGTCGCCTTCGTCCAGGGTGACGCCGCGGTCTACGGGGCGGAGTCGGCCGACTTCGACATCGCCAGTTGTCTCGGCGCCACGTGGATCGGTGGCGGGCTTGCGGGGACGATGGCGCTCATGCGGCCGGCCGTGCGCGATGGCGGACTCGTGATCGTGGGCGAGCCGTACTTGATCGAGGAGCCGCCGGCGGAGGCGATGGAGGCATGGGGCTTTGGGCGCGACGACTACGCGTCGCTGGCGGGTACGGCGGAGCGCATCGACGCGGCCGGGTTCGACCTTCTGGAGATGGTGCTGGCCGACGGCGACAGCTGGGACCGCTACGAGGCGTCGCAGTGGCGGACGATCGCGGACTGGCTGGTGGCCAACCCGGATGACCCCGAGCACGAGGCGATGCGCCGGTTCCTGGACGACAACCGCCGGACCTACCTGCGCTGGGGGCGCCGCTACCTGGGGTGGGGGGTGTTCGTCACCCGGCTCCGCTGATCGGCCACTGGTCCCCTGGCCGAGGCGAGGCCGGGTGTGCCCAGAGGCGATTGTGCTACCGTGTGCTACATGAGCGAAAGCGATCGGCCGGCCCGCGTCGGCGTGCGGGAGCTGCGCCAGAACCTGTCCGTCTACCTGGACCGCGTGAAGGCCGGCGAGACACTGGAGGTCACGGAGCACGGGCATCCCGTCGCGCGGCTGGGCCCGAATCCGCCGGTCAAGATGTCGATCGTGGACCGCCTGATCGCCGAGGGAAGGATTACGCCGGCATCGACGGATCACCGGACGTTGCCCCCGCCCCCGAAGATCCCCGGGCGACCGTTGAGCGAGATCCTCCAGGAGATGCGCGACGAGGACGATCGATGACGAACCTTGCCTACGTGGACGCCTCGGCGCTGGTGAAGCTCGTCGTCGATGAAACCGATTCGCCGGCCATGCTGCGTTGGTACGTCGAGGCCGAACGGCTCATCACCAGCCGCATCGGGGTCGTGGAAACGATTCGGGCGTCATCCCGTCGGGAGCATGACCCGGTTCGACGGGCACGTGTCATCACCGACGTCGAGGTCTACGAGCTCGATGACGCGATCGCGGGCGTCGCGGCTGCGCTCCGACCCCCACAGCTCCGGACTCTGGACGCCATCCACCTCGCCACGGCGATGGCCCTGCTCCCGGAGCTGGACGCGTTCGTGACCTACGACGATCGCCTCGCCGAGGCGGCGCGCGCGATCGGGCTGCCGGTGGTCCGACCCGCCTGACGCACGGGCCCGTCGCGCTCCGCCGCGGGTTTCAGGCTCCCGGCGCCCGGTAGATGGTCCTGCGGGCGAGCGCCTCGTCAACCTCCGCGGCCTCCAGCAGCACCGTCGTGGTGACACTCGACGTGCCGGTCGCTCCGACGGTCGCCGCAATCGCCATGGCGGCCGCGTTGTCCGGGAGCTCCGCGATCACGATGTAGTCGTCCTCACCGAACATGTAGTGCGGCATGGCGCCACCTCCGAGAACCCGCAGGCTCGAAGGGACCGAGCCTTGATCGGCTCGAGGCCGCGCACGTGGCCCCGCACCGGGTTCCTGCATCCGGTTCCTGCCAATGAGTCATTGGACGACTGCTGGTCAGCCCCATCGGCCACAAACGGGCCAGGAGGCCGTCCAGGAACCCGAATCGCTGTCAGGTAGTCACGAGGCGTGGGACGTGCCGGCTTCGAGGCGACGAGCAGTCGTCCTTTGACTACGTGGCGAGAGCGGACGTCACAACCCCGAGCTTCTCGATGCGGATCGCCGTCGCCTTGAACTCGGCCGTGCCGGACTTCGGGTCCACGGCATCGATCGTCAGCTCGTTGACGGGGACCTGGTCCTGGAAGTGCAGCGTCATGAAGGCGAGGCCGGGTCGCAGCGACGGGTCGGCCCGGACCGGGGCCTCCACGGAGCCGCGCCGCGAGACGACGCGCACGAGCTCCCCCTCGGCCAGCCCGAACCGCTCGACGTCTTCGGGACACAGGTCCAGGGTCTCGCCGCGCCGCCGGGGCGTGCGCACGCCGCCCGACTGGACGCCGGTGTTGTACGAATCGAGATGGCGGCCGGTCGTGAGCCGCACCGGGAAGTCCTCGTCCAGCAGGTCGACAGGCCCCTCGTGCTCGACCGGTACGAACGGGGCGCGGTTGCCGGGAACCGGGTCTGCCCACAGGCGCGAGTGGAGGAACGGCTCACCGGGATGGGTCTCGTCGTAGCACGGCCACTGGAGCCCGTCCCCGACCTCGAGACGGGCGTAGCTCATGCCCGCGAATGCCCCCGCCAGCGTCCTGACCTCGTCCCATACCGCTTCGGCGCTGGCCTGTCCCCAGTCATGACCCATGCGACGGGCGATCTCGAAGATGATCCACAGGTCGTCGCGTGCTTCACCGGGCGGGTCGAGCGCCTTCCGTACCCGCTGCACCCGGCGCTCGGAGTTGGTGACGGTGCCCTCGGTCTCGGCCCAGGCCGCCGCGGCCGGGAGCACCACGTCCGCGAGCTCGGCGGTCCTGGTCAGGAAGATGTCCTGGACGACCATGAACTCGAGGCCCTCGAGGAGGCGCCGGACCCGATGCGTGTCGGCTTCGGACTGGGCCGGGTTCTCGCCGATGCAGTAGACGGCCGTGAGGTCCTCTCGCTCCATCGCGTCGTACATCGCCGTGAGGTGCAGGCCGCGTGTCGGCGGGACCGTCACGCCCCAGGCCTCGTCGAACGGAGCCCGCAGCTGGTCGTTCTCGATGTGCTGGAAGCCCGGCAGCCGGTCCGGGAGGGCGCCCATGTCGCCGCCGCCCTGGACGTTGTTCTGGCCACGGAGGGGGCAGATGCCACTGCCCCACCGGCCCACGTGCCCGCACAGCAGCGCGAGGTTGATGAGCGCGAGAACGCCGTCCACGGCGTTGTGGTGCTCGGTGATGCCCAGGGTCCAGCACAGCATCGCCTTGCCGGCGGTCGCATAGGCGTGGGCGGTCTCGCGGATCGCGGCCGCCGGGACGCCGGTAATCGCCTCTGCGCGCTCCAGCGTCCACGGCTCCACGGCGGCCCGGTACGCCTCGAACCCGCTGGTCGCGCGTCCGATGAACTCGTCGTTCGCGAGGCCCGCGACGATGATCTCTCGGCCCATCGCATTCGCCAGCGCGATGTCCGTGCCCACGTCCAGGCCTAGCCACAGGTCGGCCCACTGCGCGGACGTGGTACGTCGGGGGTCGATGGCGTACAGCCGGGCACCGTTACGCACCCCCTTGAGGAGGTGGTGGAAGAAGATCGGATGGGTCTCCCGGGCATTGCTGCCCCACAGGAGGACGACGTCCGTCTCCTCGATCTCACGATATGAGCTGGTACCGCCACCAGCGCCGAACACGGTCGCCAGACCGGCGACAGAGGGGGCGTGTCAGGTGCGGTTGCAGCTGTCGATGTTGTTGCTGCCCAGGACGGAGCGGGAGAGCTTCTGGGCCGCGTAGTTGACCTCGTTGGTCGACTTGCTGCAGCTGAAGACCCCGTACGTCCCAGAGCCGTGCGCCTCACCCGCAGCCCGCAGTCCCGCGACCACCCGGTCCAGAGCCTCGTCCCAGCTGGCTGGGCGGAGGGGAGCCCCGGAGCGGCGGTCGCCGTCGCGCACGAGCGGCGTGGTCAGGCGGACGTACTCCTTCGGCACTGGCGTACCTCTCTGGAGAGTGATCCGATCGGCCGAGTGTAGACGGCGGGGCAAGGTTCCGGCCGGACCAGCGGACGCGGAACCAAGTTCAGGCCTGTGTCCGCCCCTCCGGCCGGGCCCGTGAGCGCGGATCCCGGACCGTCCCGCGCACCGGTCCATTCCCCGGCCCCGCCCCGGTGCTAGCCTCCGCCCGCATCCCGGTTCTCCGTCGCCCCCATTCGCGCCCGGGTCCGGGCACCCCAAGCCGGAGCGAGCAGCATGTCCACCGTCCTGCGGGTCCTGACCGACGACGAGATCACCGGGATCCACGAGCAGTCGCTGGCGGCGCTTGCCCGGACGGGGATGCGTGTCGACTCGGCGAAGGCGCGGCGGATCCTCGGCGAGGCCGGGGCGCAGGTGGACGAGGTAGAGCGCCGGGTTCGCTTCCCGCGAACGCTGGTGGAGGCGGCGCTGGCCTCGGCCCCCAAGCGGTTCTCCCTCGGCGGCCGGCGGCCGGGGTTCGAGCTGCCCATGAATGCCGGCGAGTGCACCCTCATGCCCGACGGCGAGTCGACGACCTTCTACGACCCCGCCGATGGTGTCCGCCGCGCCCCGACCTGGGATGACTGGGCGAACGCCACGAAGCTCGTGGACACCATGGACGAGGTCGGCGCCTACTGGCGCATGGTCACGTCCGGGATCGAGAGCTCGGGCGGACCCGGCCCAGCCGTCGCCCACTGGCGCCAGACGTTCGAGCTGTTCGGCAAGCACGTCCAGGACGAGATCGCGACCGAGGAGGACGCCGCCTGGCTGCTGGAGCTGCTGGTGACGGTCTTCGGGTCGAAGGAGGCCGTCCAGCGGGACCACCCGTTCTCGGTGCTGTTCTGCCCGGTCTCCCCGCTGGCCATGGAGGCCGAGCACACGGATGCCTGGTTGGCCACGGCCGGCTGGGACATCCCGATCGCGATCATGCCGATGCCGATGATGGGCACGTCCGCCCCGACGGGCCTGCGGTCCACGATCGTGTCTGGCAACGCGGAGGTGCTGGGTGCGATCTGCCTGGTCCAGGCGATGTCGCCCGGCACGCCGGTGATCTACGCCCCGGCCCTCGCGGCGATGGAGCCACGATCGGGGCGCTGGGGCGGAGGAGGCCCGGAGCACTCGCTCTTGGGTGCCGCGACCACCGAGATGGCCCGCTTCTACGATCTGCCGGCAGTGGCATCGAACGGGGGCACGGACCACTACGTCACGGGGGTCCAGGCGGCCTACGAGCGGACGCTCAACTGGACGCTGCCGGTGCTGTCATGGCCCGACATCATGATCGGACCGGGGTCGCTGGGCGGCGCGTCCACGCTGTGCCTCGAGCAGATGGTGATCGACGTGGAGGTCTACCGGATGTGCCGGCGACTGCGGGCGGGCATCGGGCTCGGCGTCGGCGAGACCGACGTGGTTGAGGCACTCGACGAGGTGGGGCCCATCGGGGACTTCCTGAGCCGGACGCAGACCCGGGATGCGGTTCGCGGCGGGGAGTGGTTCCTGCCCCGGATCGGACACCACGGCACGTTTGACAGGTGGGAGGCATCGGGCCGCCCCGACGTCATCGGCCAGGCCCGGGACGTGGCGATGGCCGCCATCGCGGGCCACCGGGCCCTGCCCTTCCCGGATCACGTGGCCGCAGACCTGGCGCGGCTGGAGCAGGCGGCACGGGCGGGCGAACCCGCTCCGGCACGGGGGTGAGACGAGCATGAGGTACGAGTCCGCGTTCCTGAGCCCGGACGAGCTGGCGCGGGTGCACGAGGAATCGCTGCGGATTCTCTCGGACGTCGGGATCCGGGTCCACGGGGATGTCGCCCTGCCGCTGCTCGAGGATGCGGGCGCCGAGGTGGACGCCGACGCGCGGCTGGTCAGGATCCCGCCCCGGCTGGTGGACGAGGCGCTCGCGATGGCGCCGCGAACGTGGGCCCTGGGGGCACGGAACCCTGCCCACGACTTCCCGATGCCCTCGTCCGCGACCCGCTTCGCGATGGACGGCACGGCCGCCTTCGCCCGGGACTTCGTGACCGGCGAGCGACGCTATGGCACGAGGCAGGACATCGTGGACGCCATGCGGGTCTTCCACTCCTGCGACCTGTCGGTGATGGGCTGGCCCCCGGTCGCCGCGAACGACCGGCCCGTGGCCAGTCGCCCGCTCCACGAGTTCGCGGCGATGCTCACCACTACCTCGAAGCACGGCCAGCACGAGCTCCACCGGCGGGGCCAGGCCCGCTATCTCGGGGCGATCATCTCCGCGCTGGCGGGCGGCGAGGACCGTGCGCGGGAACGCCACGAGGCATCGGTCGTGTACTGCCCGGTCGCGCCCCTCGTCCACGACGGCGAGATGCTCGATGCGTACCTGGATCTCGGTGCGTGGGACGTCCCGGTCTGCGTCCTGCCCATGCCCGTGCCCGGGACCACCGGGCCGGGATCGGTGCTGGGCAACATCGCCCTCGCGAATGCCGAGGCCCTCTCGTC
Organism: uncultured Chloroflexia bacterium; assembly: GCA_963713975.1. Taxonomy (GTDB): domain Bacteria; phylum Chloroflexota; class Limnocylindria; order Limnocylindrales; family CSP1-4; genus CAIXZV01. The sequence goes on along the minus strand of OY970218.1, from coordinate 671,976 downwards.
CATCGTCATCTTCGAGGTGGCGAACCCCGGACGGCCGCTGATCTACGGCAGCGCCGTGGGCTCGATGGACTTCCGGAGCGGCGCGTTCCTGGCGGGCACGCCCGAGATGGGGATCCAGTCCGCCGCCCTCACCACGATGGGCCGCTTCTACGGGCTTCCCACGATGGGCGCCGGCTGCGCCACGGATGCCCACGACATCGGGCCCGAGGCCTGCATCGAGAAGTTCATCACGATGCTGCCCTCGCTCTCGGCGGGTGCCGACATCGTGGTCGGCTACGGGGAGCTCGACGGCGACCAGACGCTGGTCCTGGAGCAGATCCTCGTGGACAACGAGCTTGCCCATCTCGCCCTTCGCCTGCACGAGGGCGTGGACGGGCGGGATGGCGCCGAGCTGTACGAGGACATCGCGGAGGTCGGGCCGGGTGGCAACTTCCTGGCCATGCAGGCCACCCGCAAGGCGGCCCGCAGCGGGGAGTTCTACGAGCCGGCGCTGATCAGCCGGGCGAGCTACGACGCGTGGCACGCCATGGGCAAGCCCACGATGTACGACCGGGCCCGGGAGCGGGTGCGGGAGATCCTGGACGGGCCGTTGGTGGACCCGGTGCCCGAGGCGACCCTCGCGGAGGTGGAGCGGATCCTCGCGGCGGCCGACGCGGAGCTGCACGAGGAATAGCCAGGCCGGGTTCGTTCCGGTGGCGGATCAGCTCGACCGCAGCTCTACCGCCGGTGCGCCGGCCTCCACCTCGCCGATGCGCCACGCGGTCACGCCGGCCGCGGCGAGGTCGTCCATCACCCGCACCAGGTCCTTCGGCGGGACCGCGGCCAGGAGGCCGCCGGAGGTCTGCGGATCGTGGGCCAGGGCAACGACCTCCGGCCCCACGCCCTCCCCGACGGTCAGTGACGAACCTGTGAAGCGCCGGTTGTGCCCAGCCCCGTCGGTCTCCGCGCCCGCACGGGCCAGGTGCAGCGCCCCATCGAGGGTCGGCAGGGCGCCCGCCTCGAACACGAGCCGGGCCTCGGACGCCCGTGCCATCTCGAGGCCGTGTCCCAGCAGCCCGAACCCCGTCACGTCGGTCGCGCCGCGGATCGCGTGCCGCGCCAGGACTTCCGACGCGGCGCGATTGAGGGTCCGCATCTGCATGATCGCGGCCTCGAGATCCGCGTCCGAGGTCTGTCCGGACCGCCGGCCGCTGACCAGGAGGCCCGTCCCCAGCCGCTTGGTCAGGATGAGCGCGTCGCCGGGCCTGGCGCCGCCCTTGCGGAACAGGCGGTCCGGGTGGGCGGCGCCGATGACCGCCAGGCCGTACTTGGGTTCCGGGTCCCGGATCGTGTGGCCCCCCGCCAGCACGCCACCCGCCTCGTGGACCTTCGACGCTGCGGCCTCGAGGATCGCGGCCAGTGCCTGTTTCGGAAAGTCCTCCGGGAAGGCCGCGATCGACAGCGCGAACAGCACCCGCCCGCCCATGGCGAACACGTCCGAGAGGGCATTGGCGGCCGCGATCTCGCCGTAAGTGGCTGGATCATCGACGAGCGGCGGAAAGAAGTCGAGCGTGGCCACGACCGCCAGGTCATCCGAGAGCCGGTACGCGGCCGCGTCGTCGGGCGGGTCCAGACCGGCGATGAGATCCGGATCGGTCATGGACGGGCCGGCTCCGAGCCCCGCGAGCGCCTCCGCCAGCAGGTCCGCGCCGAGCTTCGCGGCACAGCCGCCACATTCGGTCATCTCGGTGAGGCGGATCGGGGCGCTCTCGGGACGCTGGCTCATGATCGCGATGATAGACGCGCTACCCTGCCCGGGCCGGCCCGTTCGTGGGCTGGCGGATCCGCGGGAGCGGAGTGGGCCCGGTGGCCTGCGCGGTCTTCAACACCGTTGGCGCGGCGCCCGGCGTCGCGCGGTGGGTTCGACTCCCATGCGCTCCCGCCACCAGCCCCGCACGTGGAGCAGGACGCCCAGCGTCACGAGGGCGCTCGACCAGATCGGGATGGTCCGCGCGATGGCGTCGGGCAGGAAGATGTCCGACACGCTGCCGCGCCGTGCCCCATGGCGCTCCGCGAGCGGGGTCAGCGGACACACCCCGTCGTTGGTGACGAACACGGCCGCCTCGGCCGCGACGAGCGCTGCGGCGACCGCGACGCTCCGGTCGCGACGCCCGATGAGGCCGCTGGCGACCAGCCACAGGATCGATGCGAGCTCCACCAGGAACACGGCCGAGTGGACCCCGCGGATCGCGGCAAGGGTGGTTCGCGACTGCTGGTTGAGCACAGGCATGAAGGCCGATGCTACGGCCTTGGCACCGCCGGCGCCTGGCCGGGGCCGCCGAGACGCGCCGGATCCAGCGCAGGGGGGATCCCGGCGGGCCGTCCGAGAACGAGGTCCGCGACCATGCGCGCCGATGCGGGCCCGGTCGAGATCCCCCACGGGCCATGGCCCGCACACACGTACAGGTTCCGCCGGCCCGGCACGGCGCCCACCAGCGGCCGGCCGTCGTCGCACTCGGGCCGAGCGCAGGCGCGCACGCCGCGGATCGGCGCGTCCGAGATCGCCGGGATGAACGTCGCGGCTCGGACGAGGACCGGCTCGATCCAGGCGGCCGGGTCCGGCTCTCGCGCGAGGAACGTGGACCCGACCGACGACGCCCCGGGCGTGGGCACGATGCTGAACTCCACGGTGTCGGGCGACGGCTCCTCGACGACCGGCGGCATCGCGTCCGCACTACCCGCCGATGCTGCGCCGCCCGTCGCGGTGGCGGCGTCAAGCACGGCCTCGATCCCCGCCTCCTCCAGCACGTGCCGGGTGGGGACCGGCAGCTTGACCTCCACCACCACGCCCCAGCGTGGCCGGATCGGCGTCCATCCCCCGGTCGGATCGAGGAGCGACGGGGTCCACGGGCCCGCGGCCGCGATCACGGCACCGGCCGTGATCCGCCTGCCATCGACCCGGACACCGGTCACCGCGTCGCCGACGACCTCGAGCATGGCGGCCCGTCCCGTCCGCACGACCGCGCCATGTCGCTCGGCGAGGGTGGCGTAGGCATAGGTTGAGGCGCTGGGCACGACCGGGTAGCCGATGTCGACGCGGCAGGCCCAGAGGCCCGGGGCCGTGAGCGGCTCCGCCGCCCTCAGCTCCTCTCCGGCCAGCACCACCGCCCCGAGCTCCGGGAAGGCCGCCTCGATCGCCGCCGCCTGGCCACGGACGGCAGTCTCCGAAGCAGAGATGTACAGGAGTCCGGCCGGACGACCGCCGAAGCGGAACTCACGGGACTCGGCCGCCAGGTCCCGGTAGAGGGTGACCGTCTCCCGGTACAGCGCCACCAGAACGGGATCGAACGGGTGCTGGACGACGCCCGAGTTCGCCCCGGACGCACCGGACGCGAGCCCGTCACGCTCGACGAGGACGACGCTCGCTCCCGCCGCGGCCAGGAACGCCGCTGCCGACGTGCCGGCGATGCCGCCGCCGACCACCACGACATCGGCCACGTCCGGGGTCACGCGCCCGCCAGCTGCCGGTCCGTGGCGGCGACGATCCGCTCCAGCTCGGCCGCCTGCCGGTCATCGAGCGGTTCCGGGTGGTGCTCGCGGAGCAGCCGCTCCACCGTTGCCCGGGCCACCTGACGTGGAGCCACCGCCGATCCGTCGGGGCTTGTCCGCCCCGAGACGGTCGAGAACCGCATGCCCCGCAGCCCGGTACGCGTGTGCTGCTGGTACAGGAAGTGGCCGCGCGGGCCGACGTCCCGGATCACGTCCAGGGCAAGCGCCTCCTGCCCGGTGTCGATCCCGGCGAGGTTCACCCGGACCCGTTCGTGGAGGTCCGCGTCGAGCACGATCTGCTCGTGATAGAGGAGCGTGCACGCGTCCAGCAGCCCCATCCCACTCCCGGTCTCGGCGCCCAGGAGCCCGCACAGGGTGAGGTTCACGGCCGCCTCGGATGCCGCCTGCCAGCCGGGCTCCGGCGCATCGGTGCCAAAGACGCCCGCGAGGGTCGGCACGGCCCAGTGATGGGCGATCTCGACGCCGGCGGCATAGGCGATCTCGCCCGACATCGAGGTCGAGATGTAGCCGCCGGTCCGCGGATCCATAACGCCGGGCATCATCGAGTGGAACACGGGCGCGCCCGGGTGGACGAGCTGGATGAGCACGAGGGCGGCGATGATCTCGGCATCCCCCTGCGCGAGGTTGCCCGCGATCGACGCCGGGCCGGTCGTGCCGCAGTTGGCCATGGACATGATCCCCACCGGCACCCCGGCTTCCGCGAACACCAGCGCGGCCTCGAGCGCCTCCGCGTCCTGGGCGAGCGGCGAGATTGCGCAGATCAGCGACGACAGCGGCGGGCGCGTCCGCATGACCACGTCCGAGCCGGCGATCACCCGCGCCATCTCGACGGCCGCGCGGGCCATCCGCGGGTCCACGACCGTCTCGCTCTGGACGTGCTTGACCGTGTTGGAGAAGCACGCGAGCAGCTCGTGGACCGGGGCCGTGGCCGGGTGATCGGAAGCGCTCACGATCGGCCAGTAGAAGCCGAGCGCCGGCAGGGCGTCGGCCACGCGGGCCATGTCGGCGACATCTGCCACGGTCGAGGACCGAACGGTGCCCGTGGTGGCGTCGATCACCCGGATGCCGCACCCGTCGGTGCCCACGTAGAACGCGGAGCCGTCCAGGAGCAGGTCGAAGTCGGAGCCGCGCCCGCCGAGGGTGTAGGACCGCGGTGCCCGGGCCATCGCCGCCCGGACGAGGTCGGGCGGGAGCCGCACGATCCCTGTCGCGTGGTCGACCATCGCCCCGTGCTCCTCGTACCGCCGCCGGAGGTCCTCGGAGGGCACGTGGACCCCGATGGTCTCAAGGATCTCCAGCGTTGCGGTGCGCAGGTCCGACAGCTGGCCGTCGTCGAGCAGCCGGAGCCGTCGGGCCGAGCGGATCGGCGCCAGCGGCGGCGTGACGGGAGGCATCGCGCCCCTACCCCAGCGCCGCGCCGGCGGCCACGAGGATCCGGGTGAGCTCGCCCTGCTCGGCCGTGCCCAGGGGCTCCGGATGGTGGTTGGCCCGAACCCAGGCCGCCCGCTCCCTGGCCACCTCGACCGGGTCGCGATAGCGGCCGTTGACCAGGTCGTGCTCGAGGCCCCGCTTGAGCGCGTACCGCATGTGCCGGCGGGTATGGTCCTCGGCCAGGTAGTGGCCGCCCGGGCCAACGTCGGCGATGACGTCGAGGGCCAGCGTCTCGTCGCTGATGTCCAGCGCGACGAGCGACTGGCGCGCCCGCTCGTAGAGCTCGTTGTCGAGGAAGATGCCCTCGGGATACATGAGCGTGTAGGTCCGCGACAAGCCCATCCCGGTGACCAGCTCGGACCCGGACAGGCCGCCCAGCAGGGGGTCGAGGGCGATGTCCGAGGCCGAGAGCCAGGTGCCGGCGGAGGGTGAGTCGGTCCCGAAGCAGGCGCCCATCGACGGCACGCCCCAATGGTGCGCCATCTCGACCGGCGCATAGCGGGCGACGCCGCTGTCGAGCGAGTAGCCGACGTACGACCCGGTCCGCGGGTCTGCGTGCGCCTTCATGATCGAATGGAACACCGGCGCGCCCGGGCAGGCGAGCTGGAGCAGGACGATGCCCGAGATGACCTCGGCGTCACCGACGATGAAGGCGCCGGCCGAGGTCGACGGCGCGGTCGTGCCCAGCGTCGGCATCGAGAGGAACCCCACCGGGATCCCTGCCTCGGCCATGACCAGCGCGGATTCGAGGCCGGCATGATCCTGCGCCAGCGGCGCGATCGAGCAGATCAGGTTCGAGAACACCGGCCGCTCGCGCAGGGCCTCGCGGCCGCCGGCCACAACGGACGCCATCTCCACCGCGAACCGGGCGGCCTCGTCGCCCATGACCATGCCCTGGAAGTGCTTGACCGAGTTGTTATAGGCGGCGTCGATCTCGTGGAGCTGTGACGTCAGGCCGTGGTCCTGGGCGCTGACGGTGGCCCACACGAAGCCGATCGACGGCAGGTAGTCGGCGACCCGCGCCTGGCGGGCGAGGTCCTCCTTGCGCGACGGACGCTCGAGGCCCGTGTCCGGGTCGATGACGGCGACGCCGCAGCCGTCGAGGGTGAAGTAGGAGGTGCCCTCCTCGAGGTGGAGGTCGAACTCCGGGTTGCGGGCAGCCATGGTGAACGTGCGCGGAGCCTTCGCCATGGCGCGCAGCACGAGCTCGCGCGGGAACCGCACGACCTGCGTGGCCACGTCCACGTCGCAGCCGTGGTCGCCCAGGATCTCCAGCGACCGCTCGTTGGGGAAGCGGACGCCGACCGCCTCGAGCACCTTGAGCGTCGCGTCCTGCATCCGGTCCAGCTGCTCGTCATCGAGGAACTGCACCCGGCGGTTCGTGCGGATCGGCTCCAGCGGCGGGGTGACGCTGAACGTCGCCGCGGTGCTCTCGATCGTGCCGGTCATGACGGTGTCGCCTCCATGTCGCGGGCCGCAGCAAGTCGGCGTGACCGCCGCGATGTGTACAGGGTCGTGGCCAGGATCACGACCGCGGTGGTCACCACCACGAGCGTCGAGATCGCGTTGATCTCCGGGGTCACGCCGAACCGGATCCGGGAGTAGATGTAGAGCGGCAGGGTGGAGGAGCCGACACCCGCGTTGAACGAGGTGATGATCAGGTCGTCGAACGAGAGCGCGAATGCGATCAGGGCGCCCGCCAGCACGGCCGGCATGATCAACGGCAGGGTCACGTGCAGGAACGCGGCGCGCGGCGTCGCCCCGAGGTCGCGGGCGGCCTCCTCCATCCGGGGGTCGAGCGAGACGGCCCTGGACCGGACGATGATCGCGACGTAGCTGATCGAGAAGGCGATGTGGGCGACCGCGATCTGGAGGATCGACCCGTTGGCGCCGAACAGGACGGCGAAGAACAGCAGCAGGCTGATGCCGATGACGACCTCCGGCGTGACCATCGGCAGCAGGATCAGGGCGTCCGAGGCGCCGGAGGCGCGGCTGGACCGGATGCGGGCCAGGCCCAGGCCCAGCAGCGTCCCGAGGATGGTCGTGACGACCACCGAGATGAGGGCGACCTGGAGCGTCACCCCCAGGGCCGACAGCAGCGCGTCGTTGCCGAACAGCTCCGGGTACCACTTGAGGGTGAAGCCGCGCCACGCGAAGTTGCGCTTGGAGTCGTTGAACGAGAACAGGATGAGGATCACGATCGGGGCGAACAGGAACCCGTAGACGAGGTACGCGAAGCCCGTGAGGAGCGGGTTGCGCGACCGCATCAGCCGATGACCTCCTTGCGCAGGAAGCGGAGGCCGGCCAGCGTGCCCACGATCGTGACCACGATCAGCAGGAACCCGAGTGCCGCGCCGAACGGCCAGTCACGGGCGGACATGAACAGGACCTGCACGATCTTCGCGATGGTCGTGGTCTGGGCACCGCCCAGGAGGTCCGGCGTCACGAAGTCGCCGATGGCGGGAATGAACGTCAGGATCGCCGCGGCGATGATCCCGGGCATGGTCAGCGGCAGCGTCACGTGGAAGAACGCCGCGCGGCCGCTGGCGTAGAGGTCCCTCGCGGCATGCACGAGGGCCGGGTCGAGCCGGTCGATGGAGACATAGAGGGGCAGGATCGCGAACGGCAGGAAGCCATACGTCATGCCCAGGATCACGGCCAGGTCCGTGTTCAGCAGCTGGACCGGCTCCCCGAGCCCGAACGCCGCGAGGACGCTGTTCACGACGCCGTTGTCGCGCAGGATGATCATCCAGGCGTAGGTCCGGATGACGAAGCTCGTCCAGAACGGCAGCATCACGAGCACGATCAGCAGCGCCTTGTGCCGGCCGCCGTAGCGGCTGATCCAGTACGCGACCGGGTAGGCGATGGCGATCGCGAGGATCGTCGTCGCGAACGCGTACTTGAGCGAGTTGAGCGCGGTCGGCAGGAAGTTGGGCTCCAGCGCACGCTGGTAGTTCTGCAGGCCGAAGCCCTCGAACACCACCCCGCCGTACTGGTCCCGCGTCGCCAGGCTCACCACGAAGATGACGGCCAGCGGCGCGAGGAAGAAGACGAGCAGCCACGACAGGCCCGGCGCGAACAGCGCCGCGTCGCGGAACCGGTTCTGGTGCACGGCCGTCGGGACGTGGTGGCTCGTGGTTGCCGACGCTCAGGCGCCCGCCCGGAGCGTCGTCCAACGATCCGAGTACTTCTGCTCGTCGGCCCCGAGATCGAGGATCTCCTGGAGCTTCGCGACCAGGGCGGCATCGGGGTTGACCGTCGGGTCCTCGAGGATCGCCGGGTCGATGTACGCCTTGGCGGCCGCGTTGGGGCCCATGTACCCGATGTAGTTCGTGTTGCCGGCAGCGACCTCGCCATCGAGCATGTAGTTGATGAACGTGTGGGCCGCCACGGGATGCTGGGCGCCGGACAGCAGGACCATGGTGTCCGACCCGCGGATGCCACCTTCCTCCGGGATGTAGTAGGTGACGGTGTCGCGCTCCTCCTGGACCTGGTACACGTCCGCCCCCCAGGCATGCATCAGCCAGACATCGCCGGACGAGAGCACCCCGATGTCGTCGGTCGTGTACGTGCGCAGCAGCGGCTGCTGCTTCTGGAGGAGCGCCAGCGCCGCGTCGAGCTCCGCGTCGCTGGTGGTGTTGGCGCTGTAGCCGAGGACGATGAGCGCCGCCGCGAAGGTCTCGCGCATGTCGTCGAGCATGGCCATCTTGCCCGACCACCGCTCGTCCCACATCGCGTTCCAGGAGGTCAGCTGCTCCTCGATCTTGGCGGTGTCGTAGGCGACCCCGGTGGTCCACCACATGTAGGGCATGGAGTGCTGGTTGCCGGGGTCGTAGCCCGGGTTCCGCCACTCGGTGGCGAGGTTGACGGCGTTCGGCAGCTGGCCCAGGTCGAGGGGCTGGATGAGGTTCCGCTCCACGTACCCCTTGATGTAGGTGGAGGTGGGGAAGGTCACGTCGTAGCCGCTGTTCCCGGTCGCGATCTTCGCGGACTGCGTCTCGGCGCTGTCGAAGAAGTCGTAGGTGACCTTGATCCCGGTCTGATCCTGGAACCTGGCGATCGTGTCTTCGCCGATGTAGTCCGCCCAGTTGTAGATGTAGAGCTCGCCCTCCGGCTCGGGAACCGGGGTCGGCTCGCTGGTGGGCTCGGTCGAGGCCCCGGTCGTGGGCGCCGCCGTCCCCGCGGCCGTCGCAGGGGCCGAGGTCGGGTTGGGCGTCGCTGCCCCCGTGCCGCAGGCGGCCAGCGTCGGGCCGAACGCCGCCACGGCACCGATCCCCGCCATCCCCTGCAGCATCCTGCGGCGGCTCACCGGGCGCCGCGGCCGATGGATTCGATCCAGCTCGTTCACGGTCGCTTCTCCTCCTGCGTCTGCACCCCGGTCACGCGCTCGAGGACGAGCACGTCCGAGGGATCCCAGCCGAGCCGCACCCGGTCACCCTGGGAGGGCCGCTCGATCGATCGTGGCACGACGACGGTCAGCACGAGACCGCCATCGGTCCGGACCTGGTGGCTCACCGACGTCCCCAGGTAGGCGCTCTGCAGCACGCGGCCGCGGAGCTCCGACACGGGTCCGTCGGTGTCCATGGATGGATCACCCGTGGCCAGGGTCATGGCCTCGGGTCGGATGGCCAGGTCGACGGCCGTGCCGACGGCCATGCCCTCGGCGGCCAGGCAGCGCTCCCCGCCGTCCAGGCGCACCACGGCGGCGCCGGGCGCGGTGGACTCGATCGTGCCTGCGAGCAGGTTGGTGGTGCCGATGAACCCGGCGACGAACCGGGTCCGCGGCGTGTCGTAGAGCTCCTCGGGCGTTCCCAGCTGCTCCACACGGCCGTGGTCCATGACCGCGATCCGGTCGGACAGGGCAAGGGCCTCTTCCTGGTCGTGGGTCACGTAGATGAACGTGATCCCCACCTCGAGCTGGACACGCTTCAGCTCGACCTGGAGCTGGCGGCGGAGCTTGAGGTCCAGGGCGCCCAAAGGCTCGTCGAGCAGGAGCACCGTCGGCTCGCACACCAGCGCCCGGGCGAGGGCGACGCGTTGCTGCTGGCCGCCGGAGAGTTGGTCCGGTTTCCGGCCGCCGAAGTCGGGCAGGTGGACGAGATCGAGCGCGGCGCCCACGCGGCGCGTGATCTCCGTCTTCTCCGCGCCGCGGCGGCGCAGTCCGAAAGCCACGTTCTCGGCGACCGACAGGTGCGGGAAGAGCGCGTAGCTCTGGAACACCATGTTCACCGGACGGCGTTCCGGCGGTTCGCCGGTGATGTCCCGGCCGCCGAGGAGGATCTTCCCGCTCGTCGGCAGCTCAAACCCGCCGATCATCCGCAGGGTGGTGGTCTTGCCGCAGCCCGACGGGCCGAGCAGGGAGAAGAACTCACCCGCCCGGATCTCGAGGGACACGCCATCGACGGCGACCACCTCGCCGAACTGCTTGCGCACGTCGAGCAGCCGGACATCGGCTGCGGTCCCGCGATCGGGCTGTGTGCCTGACGCTGACATCGGTGAAGCCACGGGCCGTCCTCGTGTCGCCGGGGATGCGCAGACCCCGAGGCCGCGCGCCACGAACCGGATGATGCAACTTCCGGGCACCGAGGGTGTGGCGGCGGGGACGGTCGCCGGCCCCCGGGACGTCTGGAGGTCGCGGGGCCGAGTCTCCCCGGGCGACGACCCGTTGGGCAAGTGCCGTCCCGTCCGGTGCGCCGCCACGGTCAGGCGGGGTACGCTCCGGCGGATGGACGAGGAACCCCGCGTGCCGGACGAGCCTGTGGCGCAGGACGACCCCGAGGAGACCGACTGGGCCGCCTACTACCGCTACACGATGGGGCGCGAGCCGCGTCCCCTGTTCGTGCTCGGTATGACCCACGTGGCGGCGTCCGGGACCGCTCCGGGCCACGCCCTGGACATCGGATTCGGTGACGGGACCGAGACGCTCGGCCTCCTCGGCGACGGCTGGCGGGTCACGGCGATCGACGGGGCGCCGGCGGCGGCCGAGGTGCTCGAGCCGCGCATCCCGGCCGATGTCCTCGAGCGTGTCTCCATCGTCACCGCGCCGGTCGAGGACGTGGACCTGCCGGCCCTGGACCTCGTGTACTCGGCCTACGTGCTCTCGTACCTGCCGCCGGAGGCGTTCACGCGCTTGTGGGCGCGGATCCGCGACCACCTGAACCCCGGCGGGTTCGTGATCGTCAACATCTTCGGCGACCGCCACGAGTGGGTCGGCGAGCCCGGGACCACGTTCCTGCCGCGTGCCGAGGTTGAGCGCATGCTCGATGGCCTCGAGATCCTGGCCTTTGACGAGACGGAGGAGGACGGGGGCTCGTTCGTCGGGCCGACGCACTGGCACGTGTACGACATCGTGGCGCGGCGCCCGGCGTGAGCGTGCCGGACCGCCCCGTCCCGCCCAGCGTGGAGCGCCTGCTGGCGATCGTGCGGCTCGAGGTCGAGGTGTCCGAGCCTGCCAGGCTGACGGCGCTCGCCCGACGCGTCGTCGAGGCGGAGCGGTCGCGGCTGGCGGCGGACGCCCCGCCCAGCAGCGAGGAGGAGCTCGCCGACGCGGTCGTCGCCCTGATCGACGACGCGTACGAGCCCGGTCTGGCGATGCCGCCACACGTCATCAACGCGACCGGCGTGATCCTGCACACCAACCTCGGCCGGGCGCCGTGGCCCCGCGCCGCGCGGCTGGCGGCCATCGCGGGGGCGTCCGTCTACGGCTACCTGGAGCTGGACGAGGGGACCGGCCGTCGCGGTCCGCGGTTCCGTGCCGCGGAGGAGCACCTGGTCGCTCTCACCGGTGCCGAGGACGCGATGGTCGTGACCAACAACGCCGCCGCCCTGCTGCTGGCGGTGGGCCTGGCCGGCCGGCGCGGGTCGGTCGTGGTCTCGCGGGGCGAGCTCGTGGAGATCGGGGGCGGGGTGCGGATCCCGGAGATCGTGGCCCGGGCCGGTGCCCGCCTGGTCGAGGTCGGGACGACCAACCGGACGCGCGCCGCGGACTTCGAGGCGCCGCTGGCCGAGGGACGGGCGAGCGTCGTCCTGCGCGTCCACCCATCCAACTTCGCGATGGAGGGCTTCACCGAGGCCGCGGACCTCGCCGAGGTCGCCGAGATTGCCCACCGCAATGGCGCCATCGTCATCGACGACCTCGGGTCCGGCGCGCTCCTGGACACGGCCACGTTCGGGCTGGCCCACGAGCCCACGCCCGCCGAGCGGCTGGCCGCGGGCGCCGACGTCGTCCTGTTCAGTGGCGACAAGCTGGTCGGTGGGCCGCAGGCCGGGCTGATCGTGGGACGGCGCGACCTCGTCGCGAGGATGCGCCGCGATCCATTCGCGAGGGCCGTCCGCCCGGACAAGGCCATCCTTGCCGCGGTCGCGACCACGCTCGGGATCTACGTCGTCGGGCGGGCGGCGATGGACATCCCCGTCTGGCGGACCATCGGGTTGGACGCCGAGGAGCTGCGCGTCCGCGCCGAGTGGATCCGCGGCCTGTGTCGGGTCGGGGGCGAGGAGCCGGACCTGCGGGTCGTGGCGCTGCAATCGCCCGTGGGTGGGGGCTCCCTGCCGGGACAGACGCTCCCGTCGTTCGGGGTGGCGGTGCCGGTACGGTCGGCGGCGCGCGCTGCGGCGGCGCTCCGGCAGGGCGAGCCACGGATCCTCGCGCGCACCGAGGGCGGGGAGGTGCTGTTCGATCTCCGGACGGTTCCGCGCCATGGCGATGGCGACATCGTGCGGGCGATCCACTTGCTCGTGGCCGCGGGCGGATGAGCGTCGTCGTCGGCACGGCCGGCCACATCGACCACGGCAAGACCACGCTCCTGCGCGCGCTGACTGGGATCGACGCGGACCGTCTCCCCGAGGAGAAGCGCCGGGGCATGACGATCGACGTCGGGTATGCCCACCTCACGCTGCCCGACGGGTCCGTCCTGGACTTCGTGGACGTGCCCGGGCACGACCGGCTGGTGGGCAACATGCTGGTCGGCGCGGGCGAGATCGATGCTGCGCTGCTGGTCGTGGCCGCCGACGATGGGCCGAATGCCCAGACGCTGGAGCATCTCGAGCTGCTGGACGCGCTCGGGATCGAGCTCGGGATCGCCGCGGTCACGAAGGCGGATCTGGTCGACGAGGCGCGTGTCGATGAGGTCGCGGCCCTGGTCTGCGTCCTCCTGGGCCGGACCAGCCTTGGCGGGTCCCCGGTCGTGGCCGTGAGCGCGCGATCGGGCCTCGGGATCGATGCGCTGCGCGCCGCGCTGGCGGCGCTGGGTGGCTCCGCGTCCGCAAGGGGGGCTGGTGCCGGCGGCGGCATGGCACGGCTGGCGATCGACCGGGTGTTCGCGGTCAAGGGACGGGGGACCGTCGTCACCGGCAGCCTGCGCGGTGGCAGCGTCGCGGCCGGCGATGTGCTCCGGCTGCTCCCGGAGGGCCACGAGGTCCGCGTCCGGGAGGTGCAGGAACGGGGCGTGACCCTCGAAGGCGCCGATGGCGGTCGGACGGCGCTCCTCGTCGGCGGCGTCGAGCCCGGGGTCCTGCGACGTGGCCAGGTCCTGACCGCCGACCCGTCGGTCGTGGCGACGTCGCGGTTGCTGGTGGCGATGCGACCGCCGGCGGGCCTGCGAGGACCGGCGGGCGTGGCGGGCGGTAAGGCGGGAACGGCGGGAGGTCCCGCTGACCGGGATCGGCTCCGCCTGCACCTGGGAACGGAGCAGGCCGCGGCGCTCGTCGTGCGTGGCCCACGCGAGGCGATCGACCTGCCGGACGGTTCGCGCCTGGGCATCCTGCGCCTGGACACGCCGATCGCGGCCGCCGCGGGCGACCGGCTTGCGCTGCGGAGACCGTCACCGGGTTCGACGGCAGGTGGCGGGATCGTCCTGGACCCCTTGCCCCCGCGCGGCGTCTCCCGCCGCCGGATGACGGCCGCGCGCACCGCGGCGATGGCCGAGGCGATCGGCGATGTGGACGCCCGCCGGGACCTGCACGGCGCGATCCGGTCGGGTCCGCGCTGGAGTCTTGCCCCGGACGTGGCGGCTGCGCTCGAGGCCTGGGCGATGGCCACGGTCGGGGACCACCACGCGAGCGCCCCGGACGCTCCCGGGATCGGCGCGGCCATCTTCCGCCAGGGGCTCGCCCTCGCGGTGCGGCGCCTGGTGACGCTGAGCCGCGTCGGCGCCGACGAGATCGCCCGCCAGGTCCTCGGCGATCTCGTGACCAGCGGAGCCCTGGCCCGTGACGGGGACCTGGTGCGCGATGCCAATCACGCCGCCGGTCTGCCGCCGGCGACGCTTGCGGCCATGGACCGCGTGGAGCTCGCGCTGTCCGTCGCCGCGCCACCGTCCCTCGCAGACGCGGCGCGCGTGGCCGGGTGCCCGCCCGCCGGCGTCCAGGCGCTCGAGGCATCGGGCCGGATCGTGCGGCTCGAGGACGATCTGGCCTGGGCTGCAGACACCTATCGGGGGCTGGTCAGGCAGGCACTGGTGATGGCTGCCGCGTCGCCGCTGACCCCGGCGGCGTTCCGCGACGCGACCGGGACCAGCCGCCGGTTCGTGCTCGTGATCCTCGAGGACCTGGACCGGCGGGGACTGCTGCGACGGACCGACGCCGGCCACGTGCTTGGCCCGAAGGCGACCGCGCGGATGCGCGTCCGGGCGGCCGCCCCCGACGCGACCATGGGGACGGGTCCGTCATGAGGACCGCGGCCATCGTGCTCGCCGGTGGCGCGTCGTCGCGCTTCGGCAGCGACAAGCTCGCAGCACCCCTCGGCGGGCGTCCGTTGCTGGACCACGCGCTTGCGGCGGCGGTGAGTGTCGCGGACCTGGTCGTGGTCGTGATCGGGCCCGAGGACCCAGTGCCGCCGACCACCCAGGGCCCGGGCGTCGAGGTCCGGGTCGCGCGCGACGCCGTGGCCCACCAGGGCCCGCTCGCCGGGCTGGCCACAGGGCTGGCCGCCCTCGCGCAGCCCGGAGACGCGCCCCCCGTCGAGGTCGCGCTCGTGATCGCCGGGGACATGCCGGCCCTCGTGCCGGACGTCCTCCGCCTGCTGGCGGCGACCCTCGCCGCGGACCGGTCCCTGGGGGTCGCCAGGCTGGAGACTGACCCGATCTCCATGCTGCCCGCAGCCGTGCGCCCCGCGCTCTTGGCTCCGGCCGCCGCGGCTCTCCTCGTGGATGACCGACGGAGCCTGCGGGGCCTCCTCGGGGTGGTGCGATCGGCCGTGGTCCCGTCTGCCGCCTGGCGCGCCGTGGATCCCCGGGCGGACACGCTCCGCGACGTGGACACACCGGAGGACCTTGGCCGACGATAGATCACCCCCGAGAGCGAACAGTTCGGGGATCGCGCGCGTCTGGTCCTGTGGAGGGCAGGTTGACCGATCTCGTCAGGCAGGCACAGCTCGGCGACATGGACGCGTTCGAGGCGCTAATGACCGCGCAGCAGACATCTGTCTACCGGCTCGCTCGGGCCTACGTCGGCGACGCGGGCGCGCCGGATCTGGCCCAGGAGGTCTTCGTCGCCGCATGGCGGGGAATGCCGAAGCTGAGGGACCCGGGGTCGTTCGGGCCCTGGCTGCACCGGATCGCGATCAACCGCTGCCGGTCGGCGGTCCGTGGATCCGGCCGGGTACGCGAGATCCCGATGGACGCGATGACGGTCGATCACGTTGCCGATCCCGCGGACGGCTTTGGAGTGGTCGAGGCGCGTGCAGTGGTCGGCCCGCCATTCCGGCGACTCGGCGAGGAGCAGCGCGAGGTGATCGCCCTCCACTACGCGGCCGGGCTCTCGATCCGGGAATGCGGCGAGGTGCTGGGTATCCCGGAGGGGACGGCGAAGTCGCGCCTGAACACCGCGCTCGAGGCACTGCGGCGGGACGTGGGGAGGATTCGGCCGTGACCGCCCGGAACAGGGACAGGGTCGATGCCTTCCTGGAGGACCTGGGGGAGGCGGACGCGCCCGCCGGGCTGGCGGCGAACGCTATGCGCACGATCCGGGACGAGCGCCCGCCGCGGGCCCCGCGGGTGTCGCCCTGGCTGGCGGCCGCCGCGGTGCTGGCAACGGCCGTGCTGGCGTTGACGGCCTTCGCCTGGATCGTGGCAAGCCCAGGGCCGTCGCCGTCGCCGATGGCATCAGCACCACCGAGTCCCGCGTCGGCCGCCTCCGAAACGCCGGAGCCGACCACCCAGCCGGCCGTGCCCCAGGTGTACTTCGACGTCCACCTCGATGCGCCCGGGATCGGGCTGCCGGGCATGGACCTGGTCGTCTCGGAATCGTCGGACACCCTGACCGGCGCCGGCAGCTGGTCCGGAGGACCCGTGTCCGGAGACCTGCCACGCGGGTCCGTGCTCGCGTTCGGCCCTGGCAGTGACGACCAGTCGGTCGTGGCGTCATGGGTGGGCAGCGCCTGCGACTACCGGGGCCGGCTGGACGTGACGGGCGACGGCCGGACCATGAGCCTGCACCTTCCGCCCACTCCGGCCTGCGATGCGATCGGCTTCATCTACGCCGTCGAGCTGCAGTTCACGGAACCGGTGGATCCGGCGACCTTCGCCGGGAGCATCTCGGACGACCTGGTGACCCCAGCCGATGTCGCGATCCCCTTGGGTGCGGCCTTCTCCGATGCGCAGCACGGCTTCACCGCCTGGCGCACGGAGCCGTTCGATGCAGTGATCCTGGAGACCACCGATAGCGGCGCGACGTGGCGGACCGAGAGCCTGGGTCTCGGGACGATCACGGCGCTGGCCGTCACCGGCAACGGCGGGGCCTGGGCAGGGGTCACGTGCCCCGACGGTGGTCACGACGGTTGTCGCGCGGGCCTCTACGGTTTCGACGCCGACTCGCGGCTCTGGGCGCACGTCGATGTTGCCTGGCCAGTGGCGCTCTCGTTCTCGGGCGACTTCGGTGCGGCGCTGATGGTGTCGGCCGAGTTGCCCGAGACCAGGCCCGGGTTCGTGCAGCCAGACCTCGCCCTGACCGATGACGGGGGCGAGACGTGGCGCACGATCCGCCACCCGTGCGGTCTGCTCAACACGACGGACGTCGCCCGGCTCGATCGCGACACGGTCGTCGTCCTGTGTGAGGGGGATGCGGCCGACGGGATCGCGCTCAAGGAGCTGCATCGGTCGACCGACGGCGGACGGACCTGGGCGAAGCCCAGCTACGCTCCCTACGAGGGCACGGGCATGCACCTCGACATCAGCGCCGACGGCACCGGCTGGCTGTGGGGCGTCGAGTCCCCGTTGCTGGCCACCGAGGATGGGGGCCTGACGTGGACGTCCCTCGATGTCGTCGATGGGAGCGATCGCCAGCTGGTGGCTGCCGACGCCACGGGCCACGGCGGCGGCATGGTGATCGTCCGCGACATCATGGACGAGACGCAGACCCTCTATCGAGCCGATGACGGCAGCACCTGGGCGCAGGTCTTCGCCTTCCCGGACGTGCCCTGCTGCGGGGGCTGAGTGTCGGGAGGGCTCAGGCCCCCAGTCCCGCTGCCTCGTGGACGGCCACGCCCTCGACGAAGGTCGCCAGCACGTGGGTCTCGCCGATGGGTCCCTCGGCCGAGTCGAACAGGTCCCGGTCCAGGATGGCGATGTCGGCGAGGCGCCCCACCGCCAGCACGCCCGCCTCGTCCAGGTGGCTCGCATAGGCGGAGCCGGCGGTGGCCGCGGTGAGGATGTCGACGAGCTCCAGCCGCTCTTCGGGGAGGAACGGCGCGGCGGTCCCCCGGCCCTCATCGGAGACCCGGTTCACCGCCACCTCCATCTGCAGGAACGGGTCCGGCGTGGAGACGCTCCAGTCGGAGCCCATGACCAGCGTGGCGCCGTTCGCCCGGAGCGAGCGGAACGGGTACTGGCGCGCCGAGACGACCGGCCCCAGGACCGGCAGGGTCAGCTCCTCCATCTGGTCCTCGAGCACGGCCCAGTAGGGCTGCGCATTGGCGAGCGCGCCGAGCTTCCGGAACCGGGGCAGGTCGTCCGGGTGGACCACCTGGAGGTGGGCGAGGTGCGGCCGAGTGTCGGACCAGCCGTTGGCGATCCTGGCGGCCTCCACGGCGTCCAGCGCCTGCCGGACCGCGCGGTCGCCCAGGGCGTGGAAGTGCGGCTGGAACCCGAGGGCGTCCAGGCGGACCACAACATCCTTGAGCAGCTCGGGATCGATGAAGTCGATGCCACGGTTGTCGGTGGCGTGGCCGTGGATATCGAAGTACGGCTCGGTCATCGACGCCGTCTGGTTCTCGATGATCCCGTCGACCATCAGCTTCACGCTGGTCGGGCGGAAGCGGCCCGCCGGTCCGCGCCCGCGGCGCTCGACCAGCTCCTCGATCTGCTCCATGCCCCGCTCGCGTTCCCACCACAGGCCGCCGACCACGCGCGCAGTCAGCTCGCCCGAGTCGCCGAGGGCCCGGTAGGCCTCCTCCTCGACGGGGGTGACCCACGCGTCCTGCCAGTTGGTGATCCCCAGGGAGTGCAGGTACCGCTGGCTCTCGAGGGTCGCCCGCCGCAGGTCGGCGGCCGTGGCCGACGGCACGAGGCGATCCACCAGGCTCATCGCACCCTCGTGGAGCGTGCCCAGCGGCGCTCCGTCGGGGTCCCGGGCGATCCGGCCGTCGTCGGGGTCCGGAGTGTCGGCGGTGATCCCGGCGATCTCGAGCGCCTTCGAGTTCACCCACGCGTCGTGTCCGTCGCGGTTGGGCATGAACACGGGACGATCCGGGCAGACGCGGTCCAGGTCCTCGCGGCGCGGCAGGCCGCCGGGGAAGTCGGACAGGGTCCAGCCGCCGCCCAGGATCCACGGCTCGTCCGGGTTGCTGCGGACGTAGGCCGCGACCGTCTCGAGGTACTGATCCAGGCCGCGCCTGTCGTGCAGCTCGCAGCGGATTCGGGCGAGGCCGGCCATCGGCGGGTGCACGTGGGCGTCGCCGAAGCCGGGGGTCACCGTCCGGCCCCGCAGCTCGATGACACGCGTCCCGGGGCCCGTCAGCGGGCGCACGTCCCGGTCGCCCCCGAGGGCGACGATGCGGCTGCCCCGCACGGCGAGGGCCTCCACCCAGGTCTTGGCGGCGTCGGCGGTGAAGATCCGTCCCCCGGTCAGCACGAGGTCGGCGTGGGCATCGTTCGGCATGGCGCGCAGGATGACAGTCCGTCGCCGGTTCCGCGGGGCAGGTTTCGTGGGCTGCGCCGGGTCTCGTGGACCGCGTCGGCGCGGCCTGCGGGACGATCGCCGGCTCGGCGCCCGTGCCCTTACCCTGCGCGCATGACCAGCGTGCACCTGCTCCATGCCGGCTACGCGGGCGACCGCGTGGGCTCATCCATCGTCCTCGTCCGCGACGCGGATGCCCTCATCGTCGTCGACCCGGGGATGGTCGCCCGGCGGTCGCTGATCCTTGAACCCCTCGTCGGGCTGGGCGTCGCGCCGGAGGCCGTCACTCACGTCTTCCTCTCGCACCATCACCCGGACCACACCGTCAACATCGCCCTCTTCCCCAACGCGGAGGTCGTGGACTTCTGGGCCCGCTACAAGGACGACCTCTGGCTTGACCACGACGGCGATGGCTACCGCCTGGCCCCGAGGAGCCAGCTCTGGCTGACGCCGGGCCACACGGAGGAGGACGCGACGCTGGTCGTGGAGGCGGACGATGCCGTCTACGCCATGACCCACCTCTGGTGGCGCGAGGACCGGACCCCTGAGGTGGACCCGCTCGGGGCGGACCAGGCCCTGATCGAGACCCACCGCGCTCGCGTCCTGGCGGCAGCCGACATCGTGATCCCCGGGCACGGCGGCCCGTTCCGAGTGGACCGCTAGCCTCCGGCGACGCACGGATCACCGATTCCTCGACACAACCTCGACACCGCGTGCGCGGTCCCTGCACGCCCGGCTGCAAGGATCGTCCAATCGACGACACGCCTCCGACGGTGGAGACCGGGGTCGCCGATGAAGTCCAGAGGTGACAGATGATGAGAGCCAGGGCCGCAATCGCCGGCACGGCCGCCGCGATGCTACTCGGCGCAAGCGCCCTCGTGGCGGTTGCGGGCACCGGGGTCCCGGGCGCCGCCCCCGCGTGCGATATCTCCTGCGACGGCACGCCGGACAAGGACCACCTGCAGGACAAGGACCAGCTGCACGACGGGGCCACGCTCGTCGTCGAGCCAGTGACGGTCATCCCGGTCCCGGACCTGGCACAGGACCAGGACCGCGTTCAGGCGACGGACCCGGATCAAGCCCGGGACCAGGACTGCGACCAGGCGTGCGACGGTGATTGTGACGGCGACCAGGACCGCGATCAGCAGCGGGACCGCGACGGGTCGGGCGACGCCGCCGGCACTCAAGCTGGCACGTCGGCCGGCACGCAGACGCAGGCCCGGACGCGAACGCAGGCCAAGGTCAAGACCGGAGACCCGGCCACGACACCGAAGCAGGCCCCGGCCCGCGAGCAGACGCAGACCCGGGAACAGGCCGGGGAGCAGAACCAGGCCCAGGCCGGCGCGGGACCGACCGCCACACCCGGCCCCGAGCCCGGCGGCCACGGGCGTCAGGGAGGTTGACGGATCGGGGTAGTCGGCCCGCTCCGGGATCCTCCAACGGGACGGTCGGACCTTTCGGGGCCGGCCGTCCCGCGATAGCGTTCACGCATGGGATCGACGGTGTCCGGCGCTCCTCCCGATCATCGACCGGACGTCATGCCTAGCTGCTCCCACGTCCGGCAATGAGCCTTCGGCTTCGGCTCGGGCTGTCGTTCGCCCTGGTGGCGATCACGACGGCCCTCGTCACCGTGCTCGCCACCCCGGTGGTCGTCCGGTACGGGCTCGAGCCAGTCCTGCCGACGCCGGCGCCGACGGCGGACCTGCCGGTTGCCTCCTCCTCGCCAGCAGGGCCCGGAGCCCAGGACGGCT
Organism: uncultured Chloroflexia bacterium; assembly: GCA_963713975.1. Lineage (GTDB taxonomy): Bacteria > Chloroflexota > Limnocylindria > Limnocylindrales > CSP1-4 > CAIXZV01. Next base: position 651,133 of record OY970218.1, on the reverse strand, counting down.
CGCCGACCGAGGCTCCCCCCGGAACATCACCACATCCACCTGGCCCTCCGTCCCCGGGTGGCACGTTGCCTCCGGGACCGGCGACGCAGTCCGCTGCGCCGGGAGCTCCCTCCCCGGGCGTGACGCCCCGTCCCACGCCCCGGGCGACCACAGGTGTCTCACCGACACCGTCGAACAAGCCGTTCCCGAAGCCGTCCCCGTCACCGAACCGGAGTGGGCGGCCGTCTGACGGCCCACGCGCCTCCGGAAACACGGGTCCGGGCGCGTCGCCCGGGGGAGACGCGGCGCCGGGCGGCTCGTCCCAGCCATCGACCGGCCAGGGGTCCCGTGGGGATGAGCCGGCGATCGCGCGGCTGGCCCTGGCGCCGGCGATGTCCGGAGCGATCACGGCTGCGCCATCGGCTGCGCCTGCTGCTCCGAGCCCATCGCCGGCCATCGGTGACACGGCGTGGGTGGAGGTCGAGCGCAGGACGTCGGAGATCCTCGTGCTCGTGGCTGCGATCTCGGCGGTCCTCGCGATCGCGATCGGGCTAGTCCTTGCGGAGGCGCTGATCCGGCCGCTGCGTGATCTCGGGCGCACAGCGTCGGCGATCGCCGGCGGGGACCTTGAGCGTCGCACCGGGATCGGCACGCGGCGGGACGAGATCGGCGAGCTCGCCCGGGCGTTCGACTCCATGGCGGAGTCGCTGCAGCAGGCAGACGTTTCCCGCCGAGGGTTCCTTCAGGACGCCGCGCACGAGCTCGGCACACCGGTGACCGCCATCCGCACCACGGCGAGCGCCATTCTCGACGGGGCATACGAGCTTGATCGACGGCACATCGAGACGATCCAGGATGAGGCGCGCCTCCTCTCGCGCATCGTCGACGACCTTCGCACGATCGCCCTGGCCGAGGTCCGAGAGCTGCCGCTCCAGCGGATCGATGTCGACGTCGCGGAGGCCGCGGCATCCACGGTCGACGCGCTCGCCGCGAGTGCAGCGCTCAATGGACAGCGGCTGCTCGCAGAAGCGACGGGCCCCGCAGTGGTGACCGGGGATCCGGACCGGATCCGGCAGGTCCTGGCCGCGCTCGTCGATAACGCGATCCGCCACGTTCCCGAGGGCGGGGAGGTGCGGATCCGGACGACGACCGTGGCGGGCTGGGTGCGCGTCGATGTCGAGGACGACGGACCCGGCCTGGGCGACAGCGCGGATCGCGTCTTCGACCGGTTCTACCGCGCCGATGCCAGGCAGGATCGCGGGATCGGTCACTCGGGCCTGGGTCTCGCCATCGTGCGAGCCCTCGTCGAGGCACACGACGGCCGCGTCTCCGCCGCCAGCCGGCCCGAGGGTGGAGCCGTGTTCCGGGTCGAGCTGCCGGCCGCGCGTCCAGGCGACCGATGATGTGGCTGCCGGCGGGTCGCCCCCGCACGTGGCGTCGAGCGTGGGGGCTCGACTCCGGTGTCGTGCGCCGGCCCAGGATGGCGCCGACTACGGGCCGACCGGACATCGCGAAGACTCCCGTACCGGCGCAGGCTTGACCGCATGGCACGGATTGCCGTCGTCGATGACGAACGCGTGATCGCGGAAGGCATTGCTGCGTATCTCCGGCGCGACGGCCACGAGGTCGACATCGCCGCGACGGCCGACGGCGCCGTCGAGCTCGGCAGGGATCGCCCCGATCTCATGCTCCTGGACGTGATGCTCGGCGGCGGTTCCGGGTTCGACGTCCTGCGCACCCTCCGCGGTGAGGGCATCCACGTGCCGGTGATCATCGTGAGCGCTCGCGTGGATCTCGTGGACCGGGTCGCTGGCCTGGAGCTCGGCGCCGACGACTACGTGACCAAGCCGTTCGAGCCGCGAGAGCTTGTCGCTCGCGTGGGGGCGGTGCTCCGACGGAGCGTTCCATCGCAGCGGGAGACCGAGCCCCTGCGCTCGTACGACCTCGAGGTCGACGATGCGGCGCGCGAGGTCCGGCGCGGCACTGCGGTCCTGAGCCTCACCCGCACGGAGTTCGACCTGCTGCGGGCCCTGGCCCTCCACCCCGGACACGTGCTCTCCCGGACCCAGCTCGCCGAGCAGATCCTGGGCGGTGTGTACGGAGAGTCCGACCGCACGATCGACAGCCATGTGCGGAACCTGCGGCGCAAGCTCGGCGCTCGACCGGACGGAGGCGACTACGTCGAGACGGTGCGAGGCGTCGGCTACCGCCTCGCGCGTTGAGAAGCGGCCGACTCCGGGCTACCGCCGTGTCGCCAGGACGTTGAGGCGGACGTAGTCGATCACCGGTTCCGCCAGCCCTGCAGCGACCGCTTCCGCGAATGCGTAGCGCCGGGCAGCCGGCAGGCGGTCAAGGTGCGCCCCGAGCACGACCGTCCGCAGGTACTCGCGTAGTGGCTCACCGGGTTCCAGCGGCGTGGGCTCCTCGTGGAGCCAGGCCTCGATGTCCCGGAAGCCCGCGGCGGCCAGTCGCTCGCGCGTCTCCTCGGGCGTGGCGAACGTCCACGGGCCCGGCCACGTGTCCCCGGTTGCGGCGATGGCGGACCGGACGCCGGCGATGTTGCCCGACCCGCCGCACTGCGCCACGAGCCGGCCGCCGGGACGCAGGACCGCCGCGAGCCCGCCGAACAGGGCGTCATGGTCGGCGACCCAGTGGAAGGTCGCGGTGGACAGCACCGCATCCACCGATCCGGTAGTCAGCGGCAGCGGTGAACCGAGGTCGGCCAGGACGTACGTGACCCGATCGCCGAACGGGGCAAGCCGCTCCCGCGCCGCGGCCAGCATCGAGGGCGAGCCATCCACGGCGACCACGCGCCCTGCTGGCAGGCGCTCCAGCAGCCGTTCGGTCACGCGTCCGGACCCGCAGCCCGCGTCCAGCACGGTCTCGTCGCCTGTGAGCGGAAGGCGGTCCAGGACGCTCGTGCCCCAGCGGGCCATGGGGTCGGCGATGCGGTCGTAGGTGACGCCGTCCCAATCCCGGGGCGGCATCGGGTCAGCCACCGCGGACCTCCGCCACGGGACCAGATGCGGGTGCCGTCCCGGGGTTGGTCGCCTGATCCCCGGTTCCGTCGCCGTCCTCGTCCTGCACCGGTCGGAGCCCGATCCAGTTCGCCAGTGATCCCCCGAGGAGCAGCATCGCGCAGATGGCGGCCGCAAGGTGGAGGGCATCGACGGACGCGACCAGTGCCGCCTGCCGCAGTTCCGGCGATGCGGCCGCGCCCGGTGGGTTGAGTGGCTGCACGAGCGCCCGCAGCGATGGGTCGCCGGCGTCGAAGGCCGGCACCGCACGTGAGAGCGTCCCGTAGAAGGTTCCGGACACGACCACGAAGATCAGGGCCGCGAGCAGTGGTTGGCCAACCCGGCTGACCGCGTTGTTGATCGCCGATGCGAGCCCAGCGTTCGAGACGGGTACGGAGCCCATCAGTGTCGTGGTCAGCGGCGCCACGACCAGCGAGATCCCGAGGCCGAAAAGGAGGACGGACGGGAAGATGTCGATGACGGCAGAGGCTGGAGGCAGGTAGCTGGTCGGGTCGCCCGCCGCCAGCATCCAGGGTTGGGTCGTCGCTGGCACCCGCGCCAGCCAGAGCAGGCCGACCGCCATGAGCGCCGGCCCCACGACGAGGAACGGCCGGGCCCCGAACCGCCCGGCGAGGATCCCGACCCTGGTCGAGAGCAGGGTGAGCATGATCGCCGTCGGGAGGCCGATGACGCCCGCGGCCGTCGCTGAGTATCCGACGGAGCTCTGGAGGAACAGCGCCTGGAACAGGAGAACCGTGTACAGGGCGCCGTAGATCAGGAGCGTGGACAGGTTGATGGTCGCGAACCGCCGTCGCCGGAAGAGCTCCAGCGGGACCAGCGGGTCCGGACGGTATGCCATCACGAAGGGGAGTGCGACCAGTGCCACGATGCCCACCGCCAGCGACACCCAGGCAAGCGGGTCCTGCCACTGCCGGTCCTGGCCCCGGATTGCCCCGAACGTCAGGCCGCCCACCGCGAGGACGATCACGCCTGCACCGAGCCAGTCGAAGCGGGCGCTCGCGTCCTCGGAACGACTCTCCGGCATGTGGCGGATCGTGGCCCACAGTGCAATCACCGCCAGCGGCACGTTGACGAGGAACGCGGCGCGCCAGCTCACCGCGTCCACCAGGAACCCGCCCACCACCGGCCCGATGAGCGTCGTCGCCGATGTCGCGGCCGCCCAGATGCCGAAGGCACGCGCCCGCGCCTCACCTTCGAGCAAGGCGGTGATGATCGCCAGAGAGCCGGGAATGAGGAGGGCCCCGGCCGCACCCTGGAGGAGCCGGAAGACAACGAGCAGCTCGAGGCTGGGAGCCAGGCCACACAGGACCGACGTCACGCCGAAGCCGGCCAGCCCGATGCCGAAGATCCGGCGTCGGCCGTAGTAGTCGGCGAGGCCGCCGGCGAGGATCAGGAGCGCGGCGATGATCGCGAGGTACCCGGACACGGCATAGGTCTGGCCCTCGAGCACGGACACCATCGACGATGGCAGCTCCCTGCCGATCCTGGGCAGCGCGAGGTTGATCACGGTCCCGTCGAGGAACACCATCGCGGAGCCGACGATGACGGCGAGCATGGTCCAGCGCTGGGACGAGGTCACCGGATCTCCCGTGCGTGCGGGCGGAGTGTCGCAGGGCCGGCGGTGCCAGTCCAGCCCCCTTGCCGAGCCTGCTCTATGCTGCGGCCGATGCCCGGACCCGTGGCGCTCGTTGGCGCTGGTGAGTTCCTCGCCCCGTTGGCCGAGTTCGACCGCGGCCTGCTCGCGGCGACCGGACGTCCCCGTGCACGGGTCGCCATCCTGCCCACAGCGTCCGCCCCCGACGGCGAGGCCACGTTTCGGACCTGGGCCCAGATGGGAGTGGAGCACTTCACCGCGCTAGGAGCGGAGGTGGAGCCCGTCCTCGTGCGCAACGTCGTCGACGGCCATGACGCGGCGTCGCTCCAGGCGATCGGCGAGGCGGATCTGATCTATCTCTCCGGCGGCCACCCGCGTCACCTGCTCCGCGTGCTCCGCGAGTCGCCTCTGGGCGGAGCCCTTGCCGCGGCACACGCTCGCGGGACGGTCGTTGTCGGTTGCTCCGCGGGGGCGATGGCGGTCGCCGGCCGGACGATGGACTTCCGCACGCTGCCGAAGATCCGCATCCCGCTGCCGTTCCCGATCCGGTGGCCCGTTGGGTTGGGCCTGGTCGATGGGGTCGCGGTCCTGCCGCACTACGATGCGTGGCCGGAGCCGCTCGCGGCACTCGTGGCCCTGCAGGCACCCCGGGGCGGCATCGTGCTGGGCCTCGATGAGGACACGGCGGCCGTGATCCGGAACGGCGTGTGGCAGGTGCACGGAGCGGGCCGCGTCACCGTGTGGCGGGGTCGCCACCGCGAGCGCTTCCGAGCTGGGGATGCGTTCCGTCTCTGAGCCCCAGCGGAACCGTCCGGGCCCGGCGCGCCGGCGGACGACCGTCAGCCCGGCTTGACCTCGCGGTAGCAGTCCGAGCAGTAGACGGGCTTGTCCATGCGGGGCTTGAACGGGACCTGCGCCTGGTTCCCGCACGAGCTGCAGATCGCGACGAAGTACTCCCTCGGGTAGCGGTCGTCGGTCCGCTCGTAGCCACGCGGCGCCCCAGCCGAGTGGGTGTCGCCGCCGCCGTCGCGCGAAGTCCGCCGATAGGCGCGGCAGGACGTGCAGCGCTTGGGCTCGGACGAGAACCCCTTCTGCACGTAGAACTCCTGGTCGGCCGCGGAGTGGACGAACTCCACGCCACAATCCACGCAGGTCAATATCCGGTCCGAGTAGGTCACTGTGTCAGCTCCTCCGGGCGCCCGTTCGCTGGCGACCGGTTCCCCCAGCCTACACGCGGCGCCGATTCATGGCGCCGCGCGTGCATCGGGCGTGCCATCCAACCTGTCACAATGACCCCCGAGACTCGGCGTGGCGAGACGGGAGCGATGGGGGCGCCCGGATCGCAACCGGGTCCCGGGAGCGACCGGCCCCGCCTGAGCGACGCGCGCGACCCTCGCGGGGAACGCCGTCTGGGGCGAGGAGCGGCTGCTCGCGGGACCCGGTCGGTCTGCCCGCCGGCCTGAACAGGGAGGCAGCCCACCGCATGCTCCGGCTCCTGCACACCGCTGACGTTCATCTCGGCGCGCGCCACGCGGATCTCGGCGACGCGGCGGCGGCCCAGCGCGAGCGCCAGTTCGCCGCGTTCTCGGCCAGCGTGGATCTCGCGCTCTCGGAGAAGGTCGACCTGTTCCTGGTGGCCGGTGACCTCTTCGATTCCAACGTCCAGCCTCGCCGTTCCGTCGAGCGCGTGGCCGCGGAGCTCGAACGCCTCGTCCGGGCGCGCATCCGCAGCGTGCTCATCCCAGGGACCCACGACGTCTACGACCGCTCCTCCGTGTACCGGGCCTACGACCTGGCCGCCCTCGCGGGAGCCCCGGCGGGCGGCGACCTGCTCACCGTGCTGACCCCGGAGCGGCCGTGGGTGCACATCGGGGCCTGCGACGTCGTCGTCCACGGGCCCGTGTTCGCCACCAAGCGCGCCCCCCACAGCCCGCTCCGCGATCTCGCGGACGTCCACACCCCGGACGCCACCTGGCGTGTCGGCCTCGTGCATGCCGCGATCGCGATCCCGGGACGGACGGATCACGATGAGGTCGTCATCACCCAGGACGAGATCGCTGCCAGCGGCCTTGACTACCTCGCCCTCGGTCACTGGCACGGGGCACAGGTCGCGAAGGCGCGAGGCGTCACCTATGCGTACGCCGGCGCTCCTGAGCCCGTCGCGCTGGACCAGGACAAGGCCGGCAAGGTCCTGCTCGTGACCCTCGAGCAGCGGGCCGGCACCAAGGTCGTGGATGTCAAGGAGCACGTGGTCGGCCTAACCACGTTCGAGCGGGTCGAGGTCGACGCCGCGACCGTTGAATCCCAGCCGGCGCTCATCGCCCGTCTTCGGGCCGCCGCGGACAAGGACCGCGTGCTTGACGTACGGCTGATCGGCGTGCGCCCCGATGACCTCGATCTCGACCCCGCGGAGGTCGAGTCGGCGTTGCATGGCGACTACCTCAAGGTGCGGGTGCGCGACCACAGCCAGCCAACGCTGACCGATAGCGTCCTCCCACCGCCCGAGACCATCGCCGGCGCCTTCATCCGGACGGTGGAGGAGCAGATCGCGACCCTCGAGCGCGATCCGGGCACCGCCGCCACCCGGGAGGCGGATGAGCTGCGGGACGTGCTGCGCCTCGGCCGGCTGCTGCTGGCCGGTCAGGAGGTGACGCTGTGAGGATCTCGACCCTCACCATCCGGAACCTCCGCCGGTACCGCGACACCACCATCGAGCTGGCGCCGGGCCTGACGGTCGTCCGCGGCCCCAACGAGGCCGGCAAGTCCACGCTCCAGCGCGCCCTCGAGCTCGCCCTCACGCGGAAGGTGACCAGCGCCGCAGGAGATCTCGATGCCCTCGTTCCCTGGGACGGCGGCGACGACGCGCGGACCAGCATCGCCATGGACTTCACCTGGGATGACGAGGACGGCGTGATCCACGAGGGACGCCTCGAGAAGGCCTTCCTCGGGGCCAAGGGGCAGGTCCACCTGGAGCTGGACGGCGAGGCCACGACGGATCCCACCCGCGCGGATGAGCAGTTGGCGACGCTGTCCGGCGTTCCGACGGAGGGCTTCTTCCGGTCCACGGCCTCGGTGCGCCACCACGAGCTGGCCGGGCTCCAGCGTGACGAGGCCGCACTCCGGGACCGGCTGCAGGCGTCGATCAGCGGCGCCGACCGGGGGACCAGCCGGGCCCGCCGGCAGCTGGAACGGGCGCTGCAGGGCCTGCGGGCGAGCGGGGCCAAGAACCCCGGTCGGGTCAAGGTCGCCGAGGATGCCGTCGCCGACGTGAGCGCCGCCCTGGCCAACGGTGAATCCGCCCTGCAGCGCCTGGAGCAGGACCGGGAGGCGATGTCGCTGGCGCGTGAGCGTCGCTCGGAAGCCGACCGGGCACTTGGCGAGCGACGGTCTCTGTTGGAGAAGGCCCGCCAGGCCGAGCGCCTGACGTCCGAGCGGGACGCGGCAAGCGAGCGTTACGAGCGGTTCCGTGCGGCGGTCGTCGTCCGGGACGAGATCGTGGAGCTCGAGGCCACCCATCCGTCGCCCACGCCGCTCGCCGTGTTGCGGCCCGCCGTGGAACGCATCCGCGGGCTCGAGACGAGGATCGCCAGCCTGAACGGCCAGCTCGCGGGTGAGGTCCAGGTCAACTTCGAGGTCCAGCCGGAGGTTCAATGGCGGCCGCTGTCCCAGGTCTCGGCCGTGCTAGCGGTCGTCGGCCTGGTGGTAGCCCTGGTCGGCTTCGCCCTCGACACGGCGGGGATCCTGGAGCTGGGGCCGGTGCTGCCGATCATCGGGGGCCTGCTCGTCATCGCCGGGGTCGCGTTCGGGATTGCCGGGTGGTGGCTCCGCCGCAGCGATCACACTGAGCAGGAGCTGCGCGACGTGGAGGTTGCCCGTCGCCTGCGCGGACGCTCGGACATCGAGCAGGAGCTCAAGCTGGCCGAGGCGGATCGGGCGTCGGAGCTCGAGGCCCTCGGCCTGGAACAGGCCGACCAGGCCGTCGAGCGGCTGCAGGCGGAAGAGACCCACGTGGCGGAGATCGACCAGCGGCGCGCCCGGCTCGGCGGCCTGGTGGCCGACGAGCCGCCGGCCCACCTTCCCGAGCGGCGCGATGCTGCGGCACTGGAGATCGAGCAGAAGACGGCAGCGCTGGAGGCGCTGGGCCCCATCGCCAAGGAGCCCCGGGCGCGCGAGCGCCTCGAGGTCGAGGTCACCGACGCCGAGCACCAGCTGGAGCGCGCCCGGGACGAGGAGGCCGGAGCCAAGGCACGGGTCGAGCAGAACCCGGTCGATGCGGAGGACGTGGCAGCCCTCGCGGAGCGCCTCGCCGGCTGGTCTGAGGGGCTCGAGGCGCTGCGTCGTCGCGACCGGGTCTATGCCCGGACGCTGCAGGAGGTCAACGCGGCGGAGCAGATGACGATGCAGCGCGCCACCCGCTACCTCGAGCGGACGATGGTCAAGCACATCGCCCGCGTGACAGACGGCCGTTATCGCCGGGTGCGCGTTGACGACAGCAACCTGGGCATCGACGTGTTCTCGCCCGAGCGCGGCGACTGGGTGCCGGTCACGGAGCTGAGCCAGGGGACGCTCGACGTCGTCTATCTGGCCGCGCGCCTGGGGCTCGTGCGGCTGGTCACCGGGGACCGCCGGCCCCCGCTGATCCTGGACGACCCGTTCGTGACCCTGGACGACGACCGGGCGCCACGAGCGCTCGCGATCCTGCGCGAGGTCGCGTCCGACTTCCAGGTCATCTACCTCACGACCTCGGACCGCTACGACTCGCTCGCGGACCGCGTGGTGACCCTGGACGGGCCCACCGCCGCCGATGACCACGTGGAGGCCGAGGAGGCCGCGCCTGCCTGAGCTTGGCCCCGAGATGGCGGTCGTCGCCCTCGGGCTCGCCTCCGCGCTCACGTGGGGATCCGGGGACTTCGGCGGCGGCCTGATGAGTCGGCGCGCCCCGCTGTTCGGCGTCGTCGGGGTGACCCAGATCGTGGGCATGATCGCGGCCCTGGCCATCGCGATCCTGCGCAACGAGACGTTCCCGGAGCCGGCTGACATCGCCTGGGCGGCGGGCGCCGGGGTGTTCGGCATGGTGGGTATCACCAGCCTCTATCGCGGCCTGGCCGAGGGCCGGATGGGCGTCGTGGCACCCGTCACCGGCGTGCTCGGCGCGACGATCCCGGTCCTGTTCGGGTTCGCGGTCGAGGGCACCCCGCAGCCGGTCACGATCGTGGGGATCGTGGGGGCGCTGCTGGCCGTCGTGCTCGTGACGCGGGCGCCCGGTCACGGTGCGGACCGCCCGTCGGGCATCCGTTTCGCACTCTTGGCAGGCCTCGCCATCGGCGGCTTCAACATCTGCATCGGCCAGTTCTCGGGGACGAGCGCATTCGGGCTGCTCGTGATCATCCGGCTGCTGCAGACGGTGCTGATCGGTCTCCTGATCGTTGCCTGGCGCCAGCCGTGGCGGGTACCGCGGGTGGTCATGCCGAAGCTCGTGGTCATCGGCCTGCTGGACATGACCGGCAACGCGGCATTCATCCTCGCGACGGCGGTCGGGGCGCTCGCGATCGCGGTCGTGCTCGCCTCCCTGTACCCGGTGGTGACCGTGCTGCTCGCGATCACGGTCCTGCGCGAGCGCGTCACGAGGAGCCACGTCGCCGGCTTCATCCTGACGGGCTTGTCGATCGTGCTGATCACCGCCGGGTCGGTTGGAGGTTGATCTCCGTGGTGTCCGGCTGCGACACGGCGGGCAACCGGCTGGTTGCCCCGCACCGTACGATGCCCGGGTGAGGATCTCGGCCAAGGTCGACTATGCGGTGCGCGCGCTGTGCGAGGTCGCCGCGCACACGGGGAACGCGCCACTCAAGGCGGAGCAGATCGCGTCGGCGCAGGAGATCCCCCTTTCCTTCCTCGAGAACATCCTGGTCGACCTGCGTCGGGCGGGCTTCGTCCGCTCCCTGCGGGGCCAGGTCGGCGGCTACCGGATGGCGAAGCCCGCCTCGGACATCACGATCGCCGACGTGATCCGCGCCGTCGAGGGCCCGCTCGCCGACGTCCGCGGGATGCGCCCGGAGTCGCTCGCCTTCACGGGTTCCGCGACCGCGCTGCGGGACGTGTGGCTGGCAACCCGCGTCGGCCTCCGGCGCGTCCTGGAGCGTGTTTCGATCGCCGACGTGGTCGCCGGCGAGCTGCCGCCGGCCGTGGGCGAGCTCCTCGAGGACCCCGAGGTCCTGATCCCGCACTGAACGGGCCAACGCGATCGGGCACGGGGCGTCAGCCCGTAACGAGCCCCCGCTTCTCGCGGATCCGCCGCTCGAAGGTCCCGAAGACCAGCGAGTCCAGCACAATCCCGATGATCAGGATCACCATCATCGTCGCCAGCAGCCCGGCCGCGTCCGAGAGCTCACGGTTCACCTGGAGCAACTGGCCGAGCGACGCCTGGTAGGCGATCACGACGATCAGCTCGCCGGCCATCAAGCTCCTCCAGGCGAAGGCCCAGCCGTTCTTGAGCCCGGCCGTGAAGCTGGGCATGGCCGCCGGCAGGATCACGTGCCGGTACGCGGCGAAGCCCGTGGCGCCCAGCACGCGGCCGGCCCGGGTGAGGACGGGCGGGATGTGGTCGATGCCGTGGATGAGGCCGTTGGCGATGGACGGCGCGGCGCCCAGGATCACCACGAACGTGATGGCCTCCTCGCTCAGCCGGAACAGCAGGATCGCGAGCGGGAACCAGGCGATCGAGGGCATGGTCTGGAGCCCGGTGATCAGCGATCCGATCGCGGCGCGCATGACCTTGAACCGCGACACGAGCGCCCCGACGGCGACGCCGATCACGATCGCGAGGCCGAACCCCCAGATGCCGCGGCGCATGGTGACGACCACCGCCTGCCACAGCTCGACCGTGCGGACCTCGTCCCACAGGCGGCCCAGCACCTCGCCGGGACCGGGCAGGACGTACTCGGGCCGCCAGCCGGACCAGACCACCGCCTGCCACGCGAGCAGGACCATCGCGACCGCGAGCAGCTTCGGCCACGTGCCGGCCCAGACCCTTCGGACCCGTGACTCACGGCGGACCAGCGGCGCCTCCAGGGCGTCGAGGCCGGCGACCTCGGCGCGCGAGCGGCTCGCGAAGGTGTCACGCCGGACGAGGCGTCGGACGTCAGCGGCCATGGCGGGCGACCTCCTCGCGCAGCCGGGCGGTCACGACCGCCGCGAGGGCTGCGACATCCGGGTCCTCGATCCGTCGCGGACGAGGGATGTCCACGCGGAACTCCTCGGCGACCCGGCCGGGGCGGCTCGTGAGCAGGACGATCCGGTCGCCCAGCCGGGCCGCCTCGCGAACGTTGTGGGTGACGAACAGGATCGTGCTGCCGGTCGCCTGCCAGATCCGCTCCAGCTCGTCGTGCAGGATGTCGCGGGTCATGGCGTCGAGCGCACCGAACGGCTCGTCCATCAGGAGGACCTCGGCATCCCGGGCCAGCGCCCGGGCGAGGGCGGCCCGCTGGCGCATGCCGCCGGAGAGCTCGTGCGGCTGGCGCCCCGCGAAGGCCGTGAGCTGGACGAGCTCCAGCAGCTCGGCGACCCGGTCGTGGCGCTCGCCCTTGGGGAGCTTGCGGAGCTTGAGCGGCAGCTCCACGTTGCGTTCCACGCTGAGCCACGGGAAGAGGGCCGCTTCCTGGAACATGAACGATGGCTCGCCGGCCCGGTGCACGGACCCGCTCGTCGGCCTGTCCAGCCCGGCGACCAGGTTGAGCAGCGTGGACTTGCCGCACCCCGAGGCGCCGAGGATCGACACGAACTCGCCCTCGTGCACGGTGAGCGAGATGTCCTCCAGGGCGATGACGCTCCCGGCACCCGCCGGGAAGACCTTGCTGACGCCGTCGATGAGGACCGTGACCCGATCGCCGGCGGCCTCATGGCCGACACCACCGGGGACGACATGGATGTCCGCGGGCGCCTCGCGTCGCAGAGCGGTCAGGACGCTCACAGCCCCGCCACCTCCGGCTTGTCCAGCGCCTTGAGGATCTCGTTGAGCGGCGCAAGGTCGTAGAGGCCGGCAAGGTCGCCCGGACCCTTCAGCAGCCCGAGGGACTGGGCGTCATCGGCGGACGCCTGGAGCGATGAGGCCACGGGATCGACCGTGAACGTGAGGTTGCCCCACGCGGCCTTGAGCAGGTCCTCGCCCAGCTTCTTCGTGGAGAACTTCTCGATCTCCGCATTGACGATGGTCTGCGCCTGGTCCGGGTTCTCGTTGACGAAGTCAACGGCCTGGATCGTGGCCAGCAGGATGCGCCGGACGACGTCCGGGTGCTCGTCCAGGAACTTCGCGGCGACCATCAGGTGGGTCGTCACGTACCTGCCATCGGGCCACAGGTCGCGCTCATCCACCAGGATGGTCGCGCCCGCCTCCTGGACAAGGCGCGTCGCCCAGGGCTCGGGGACCCAGGCACCGTCGATCGTGCCCGCGATGAAGGTCTCCAGCGTCTGGGCGTTCTCCTGGGGCACGATCGCGACGTCGCCGCCGCCTGCGGTGTCCGTCGCCAGGCCCTGGTCCTTGAGCCATGCCCGAAGGGCGACATCCTGCGTGTTGCCGAGCGACGGGCTGGCGATCGTCGTTCCCTTGAGATCTGCGGCGGACCTGATGTCGGGCCGGACGACGAGGAAGGCCCCGCCCGACGTCGAGCCGGAGATCACCCGGACGGCCTCGCCCTTTGACTGCGAGTACGCGTTGATGGCCGGGTTGGGACCGATGAAGGTGATGTCGATGGCGTCGGCGAACATGGCCTCGACGGCCTTGGTGCCCGTGCTGAACGGCGTGACCTCGATGTTCGCCTTTGGGAGGAGCCTGACCAGCTGGCCCCCGTCAGCGAGCTCGACGAGACCCGGCGCATGCGTGATGTTGGGGAAGACACCGAAACGGACGGTGACGGGGTCGTCGAGCACGCCGGGGACGCCGCCGACAGCCTCCGTGGACGAGGGGGCCGACTGCCCATCGGCCGCGGTGGTGCTGCCGCCGCAGGCCGCGACCAGGAGCGCCGCGACCAACACGAGCACCCCACGGTTCGGGTGTCGGATCATGTGCCCTCCGCCTTCTCGACTTTCCGCCGTATATCGACCAACAAAGTGAGAATAGCACGGCGGACGGGAAGCGCAAGGGGGATTCTCAGCGGTCCCTGCTCCACCCCCGGACCGCCGCCGCGGGGGGGGGACCGCCGCGCCAACAGCCCCACCTGACGCTGCCGGGCCAGTCGTCGCCTGAGCCCTCCTCACGGCGGACGAGATCGCGCCGCTCGTGCCCGACGCGACCGCGATTGCCTCGGCCGACGACGCGGCGCCGATCCCCTCGTACCGCCGCCGACGTCATCGCAACGATGATCCGGGCCGAGGGTAGCGACCCGACATCAAGAGTCGCGTCGTCGAGGGCCTCGGCGACGTCGGCGTCGTGACCTCGATCGTGACGTTCGATGGCGACTCCCGTAACCCTGCGCGTCACCGTGGGCGCGACCACCAGGTGTCGGTCGTCTCGTTGCCTTGTGTCCGCAGCCCGGTAACCTGTCCAGCAGCTACGACCGTCCGGTTCCGTACTTGGAGATCCCGTGACCGATACCGCCGCGCCGGCCGCCTCCCTGGAGACCGTCTGGCTGATCCAGGCCACCTACGCCCCGGATGCCGCGGAGACACGTGCCCCGTTCCGCGCCGCCCATCTGGCCCGACTGGCGGGGCTCAAGTCGGCCGGGATCGTGATCGAGGCCGGCGCCTGGATCGACATGGCCGGCTCCCTGCTGATGGTCCGCGCCGAGGACGAGACGGCTGCCATCGAGATCGCCCGTCAGGACATCTACATGCAGCAGGGCGTGTGGGTGGAGCTGCGGGCGAAGCCCTTCGTTCGCGTCTCGCTGGACGCCGCCGGGTAGGGCGGCCCGAGGCCCCGCAGTCGGGCTGGGATCAGCGACCGCGCTCAGCGCCCACCGTGTACCCGGACGATCCGGACCGCATCCACAGACGCGGGCTCGGTCAGCCTGACCACGGGGTCGAACCCCTCGCGCTCGAGCCGGCCGCCCGCCGCTGCGACCGCCAGCTGCCGCAGGTGATGCTCGACGGTATCGGCCGGCACGACCCGGTCTGGTCGTCCGGCGTTACGGGTGAGCACCAGGTCCGACGGCGGGTCCAGCACGATGGCCATCGCCGGCACGCCCGCCGTCGCCGCAACGCGCAACAGGGCCGCCCGGGCGGCCGGCGTGACGTTGGTGGCATCCACCACGGTCAACCTGCCTCCGTCCAACCGGATTGCCAGGGCCCGGTGGAGAGCGGCGAACGCGGGTCGGGTTGCCCGCTGGTCGGCGGGATCGCCTGACACGAGCTCTCGGAACGCATCTGACGAGAGCACCTCGTCCGGTGCGAAGTGGCGGCCGGCGAACGTCGACTTGCCCGCGCCGGCTGCGCCAACCAGCACGACGAGGCAGGGATCACGGACGGCGATCTCGAGCGGCGCTCTCATCCCGCGCATCATGCCCTCGGCGTCATGGCCTGCGGGCGTCCGAAACCGCGCGTCGCACGAAGAAGGGGCATGTCGACCACTGCCATCGTCTGGTTCCGACGCGACCTGCGCGTCCACGATCACCCGGCTCTCGCAGCCGCCGTCGCGGCGGCGGACCGCGTCATCCCGGTGTTCGTCCTCGACGATGCCCTGCTGGGCGGTCGATGGCCGGCGCCGAACCGCCTGTGGTTCATGCGCCAGAGCGTCGCGGCGCTGTCTCGGGAGCTCGACACGCGAGGCGCCGCGCTGAAGGTGCTGCGGGGCCGCCCCGCCGACGTCCTTCCGGCGCTCGCCCGGGAGACCGGGGCGGGCGACGTGTACCTGACCCGCGACGCCACACCCTATGGCCGGCGCCGGGATCGTGAGGTCGCCGCCAGGCTTGCGGACGCCGGTGTCGAGGTGCATGCATGTACCGGCCTGTACCTGCACGAGCCGGACGAGGTGCTCACGAGGGACGGGCGACCCTACGTCGTCTACGGCCCATTCCGCCGTGCGTGGGAGGCACGAGCCCGGCGACCGATCCTGCCCGCGCCGGATCGTGTGCCCGGACCGCCCGGCGCCAGCCCCGACCCGATCCCGGACCTCGGCCGGCCGACGGCGGACCCGGAGCTGATCCCGGAGCCCGGCGAGCGGGCCGCTCGCGCCCGGCTGGCGGCGTGGCTGGACGCCGGGGTGGGGGAGTACGCCGCGCACCGCAATCGTATGGACGTCGAGGGCACCTCCCGGCTGAGCCAGGACCTGCGGTGGGGCCTCCTGTCGCCCGTGGAGATCGTGGACCGTGCCGAGGGGTCGGGCGACGGCCGCCGGGTGTTCGTGTCCGAGATCGTGTGGCGCGAGTTCTACGCCCACGTCCTGTGGCACCACCCGCAGGTCGCGACGGGACCCTTCCGGGCGGCGCTCGCCGCCATCCCGTGGGGTGACGACCCCGTGGCCTTCGAGGCATGGGGCGACGGCCGGACCGGCTACCCGGTGGTGGACGCGGCGATGCGCCAGCTGCGCGCCACGGGCTTCGTCCACAATCGCGCCCGGATGATCGCGGCCTCGTTCCTCACCAAGCACCTGCTCCTGGACTACCGGCTCGGTGAGGCCGAGTTCATGCGCCACCTGACGGATGGCGACCTCGCGTCCAACAACGGTGGCTGGCAGTGGACCGCGGGCACCGGCACGGATCCGCAGCCCTGGTTCCGCGTCTTCAACCCGACGCTGCAGGCCCGCCGGTTTGATCCGGACGGCGACTACGTCCGCCGCTGGGTGCCCGAGCTGCGCGGCATCGCGGGTGGCGCGGTGCACGAGCCCTGGATGCTCGGCACGGAGGCGATGGCGGCTGCCGGAGTCCGGATCGGGACGGACTATCCGGCGCCGATCGTGGACCATCCCGAGGCACGGGCGCGTGCGCTGGCGGCCTACCGGGCGACGAGAGAGGCTGCGCCGGATCCTTGAGACAGGGCGCCAATCCCGGTCGGCAGGCCGGTGGCCGCGGTCACGGCGTAGCTGTGGGCTCCGGCGTTTGCTCGGGCGTCGGCGTCGGCGTTGGTGTCGCCGGCGTCATCGTGGGCTTGGGCGTCGCCTTGGGGGGCTTGGGCTTCGCGGTCGGCTTGGGCGTCGGCTTCGGCGTGGGCTTGATGCCGCAGGTGCTGGAGCTCGAGGCCGACCTCGTGGGCCCCGACCCCGCGGCCGGCATCGTCGGGTAGCCCACGGGCCGCACACCCGGCTCCGTGAACAGACCGGCGGCCAGCGCCCGGATCCGCTTGAGGTTGGGGAGCTGGATGGAGCCGCGTTCGTCGTAGCCGCTGCGCACGAGCGGATGGTTGATGACGACCCGGAACGTGTCCTTCCGGCCGACCTTGCTCGCGACGTCGATGTAGTCCGCGATCACACCCGGCTTGACGTTGGTCTGGATCGTCTGGCCGATGCCCTTGAGGAACTTGCCGGGGTTCTCCAGCAGGCCGCCCTTCACGATCCGGTCGCGCAGCGCCGCGATGACCTCCTGCTGGCGGCCCGCCCGCGTGAAGTCGCTCTCGCCCGCAGCCTTGCGCACCCGGGCATAGGCGAGGGCGTGCTCGCCATCGAAGTGGTACCGGCCGGGCGTGATGTTGAAGCCCTTGATGCCGTACTCCTTGTACCGGTAGTCGCAGAAGCCGTCAGTGACGTTGACGTTCACGCCGCCGACGGAATCCACGAGGTACACGAACCCGCCCAGGTTCACCTGCGCCCAGTAGTCGATCTTGATCTGGAGCAGCTCGCCCAGCGCCGCGGTGAGCACGGACTGGCCGTCCTTCGCGCCGGGGAACTTGCCCGGGTGCCACCGGGCGTACGAGACCAGGCCGTTGATCTTGCCCCGGTACTTGCGCCCGTCCGGGAGCGGGACGTCCACCATGTCGCGCGGGATCGACACCATCGAGACGGTCTCGCCGACCGGATCCAGGGAGGCCACGATCATCGTGTCCGTGAGGGCGGTGTTGCGGCCGACGCCGGAGTCCACCCCGATCAGCAGGACGTTGACACGCGGCACCCCCGGCGTAGGCGAGACCGACGGCGAGGCGGACGCTCCCGCCGACGGATCCGTGGACTCACCGGGGCCGGGGTCCACGGCGAAGTCAGGATCGTTGGCTGTCACCGGCGGCGCGCTCGCGTCGGGGACCCAGGCGCCGCCGTCGGCCACGGGCTGGAACACCTCCACCGCCGCATCACGCGCGTCGAGCGTGATCCCGGCCACGTAGAGCTGCGGACCGATGATGATCGCGATGGCGATGATCCCCGCGGCGAAGGTCGTGGCCGTGGGCAGGATCGGCGTGATCACGCGAACCGCTCCGAGCGCGGCCAGCCGCCACAGCAGGAGGAACGCCTCCAGTGCCAGCACGCCACCAAGGACGATGGGATCGAACGTCCGGGCGGCAAGCGACGTGACGCCGCCCGTGGCCACGGCGATCAGGCCGACCGCCAGCAGCACGAGGAAGGGCAGGGCGAGGGCCAGGGCCCACGCGCGGCGCCCGGCGACCAGGTGCCCGAGGCCCGGGAAGATGGCGTTGAGGAGGAGGTACCGGGGCGCGCCGGATCGTGGTTCGGGGGGCAATTCGGGCATCGGGCGGTAGGATCGCCCGGGTCTGCGATTCGTGCAACCGCGAGCGGTGGATCCCGCACGCACCGACGACCCGGGCGGCGTCCGTGGCGCATCCCGGGGATCGTGGCGCGATCCGACGCCACCACGATGCGTCCCGCTGCGCTAGGATCGCGCCATGCGAACCGGGATCCCTCCAAGTGCCGAACCTGCTGCCTCGCCCCAGGCTGCGCGGGTCGCGACCCGATTCGGCTGCGAGTGCCCCCGGCGCCGTCGCTGAGGCTGGCGAGCCGGACGTCATCACGTCCGGTGAGGTGCGCTGGCTGAACCTGGAGCGGCCGCGGGAGGCGGATCGCGACTGGCTGGAGCGGGAGTTCGGGTTCCACCCCCTCGCGATCGAGGACGTCGCGTCGCGCAACCAGCGCCCCAAGCTGGACGCCTACGACGACTACCTGTTCATCGTTCTCCACTTCCCCGTGTTCGACAAGACGCAGGACCGTCTGCTCACCGCAGAGCTCGACCTGTTCGTGGGTCCCGACTTCCTGATCACGCTGCCGGACCAGAACCTGCCGCCGCTCAACGCCATGTTCGAGCGGTATCGCATTCGCGCCGAGACCCGCGACGGCGTCTTCTCCAAGGGGACCGGGTACCTGCTCTACAAGATCGTCGACACCTGCGTCGACGCCTCGTTCCCGATGCTG
The DNA here is from genome assembly GCA_963713975.1 of uncultured Chloroflexia bacterium. Taxonomy (GTDB): domain Bacteria; phylum Chloroflexota; class Limnocylindria; order Limnocylindrales; family CSP1-4; genus CAIXZV01. Next base: position 632,247 of record OY970218.1, on the reverse strand, counting down.
CGCAAGATGGGTGCCAAGCTGGACCAGCTCGAGGACGACATCTTCGAGGGGCGGTCTGCCGAGATCGTGCGCGACCTGTCCAACGCGAAGCAGGAGATCATCAACTTCCGGCGGGTCGTGCGGCCGATGCGAGCCGTGCTCCGCGACCTGGAGCGCACGAAGCAGCGCTACCTGGCCGATGACCTCGACATCTACTTCGACGACATCACCGACGCCGCCGAGCGCATCTGGGACGTCCTCGAGAACTACAAGGAAGTCGCCGAGGCGCTCGAGGACTCGAACGAGTCCGTGCTGTCCCACCGGCTGAACGACTCGATCCGCATCCTGACCGCGTTCAGCGTGGCGCTGCTGCCGCTGACCCTGATCGCAAGCATCGGCGGCATGAACGTCGACCTGCCCGGCGACGAGTCGATCTACGAGTTCTGGCTGATCATCCTCACGATGGTGGTGATCCTGGCCGGCGTCCTCTACTACTTCCGCCGGCGCGGATTCCTCTAGGCGTCGCCAGGCTCCGGCGTCGCCCCCTCAGCCCGGGAGGTGGCGCTCTGCGGCGCCGATGTAGTTCACGGTCGGCCGGATCAGGCGGTTGTTGGCGCCCTGCTCGATGGCGTGGGCGGTCCAGCCGGCGTGGCGCGCGAGTGCGAACGTTGCCGGGAACAGGTCCGGGGTGAGCCCGACGCCCATGAGCACCGGCGCCGCGTAGTACTCGACGTTGGTCATCAGCGGCCGGTCCGGGTACTTCTCCGCGAGGACCCGCAGCGCGACGTCCTCCACCGCGATCGCGAGCTCGAGCCATTCAGGCCGGTGCTCCATGCCCTCGGCGACCCCGCGCAGCGCCGCGGCACGCGGATCGTACGCCCGGTATACGCGATGGCCGAAGCCCATCAGGCGTTCCTTGCGGTCGATGGCGTCGCGGACCCACGCCTCGGCCTTGTCGGGCGTTCCGACCTGGTGGATCTGCTCCACGACCTCGGACGGGGCGCCACCGTGGAGCGGGCCCTTCATCGCGCCGATCGCCCCGCACACGGCGGAGGCGATGTCGGAGCGGGTGGACGTGATCACGCGGCAGGTGAACGTCGAGGCGTTGAAGCCGTGCTCCGCGCCGACGATGAAGTACGCGTCGAGCGCCCGGGCGGTTGCGGCGTCCGGCACCTCGCCGTTGACCTGGTACAGGAAGCCCGGGACGAGGTCCAGGTCCGGGTCCGGCGCGACCGGCTCCAGCCCCTGGCGGATCCGGGCGAAGGCGGCCAGCGCGGACGGCGAGAACGCGGTCAGTGCCCGGGCCTGCTCGGCGGTCGGCGGCCAGGCGGGGTCGTTCATCGCGCCCCACACGGAGACCGCGGTGCGCAGCGCGTCCATCGGCCTGGCAGTCGATGGCAGCGCGCGGAGGGCCGTCATGACGGCCTCCGGCACCGGCTCGCAGGGGAGCTTGGCATCCGGGTTCCAGTCGCCGGTCCAGAGCAGCTCCGTGATCGCCGCGTACGACCCGCCCTTGACGAGCTCCCCGATGGGGTACCCCCGGTAGAGGAGGCGGCCGGCCTCCCCGTCGATGAACGAGAGGGAGGTCTCGCCGGCAACGATGCCCTCGAGGCCCGGGGAGTAGGGTCGGGTGTCGGCAGGTGCCGAGACGGGCTCAGTCATGTCCCGATGGTAGCCCGGGCGGCACGCACGCGAGGCGCCGGCCGGCGAGACCACGGGGTCGAACGTCGTGCTGCCTGGCAGCCGGGTCAGCCCGGAATTCGCACCAGGATCCGGGCGCCGGGCCCCGGGGTGCGGTTCTCCGCCAGGACGGACCCTCCGTGGCGCTCCGCGATCCAGCGGGCAATCGCCAGCCCCAGACCCGTGCCCCCAGCCGGCGCGCTGGGGGCACGCCAGAACCGCTCGAACACCTTGTCCAGGTGCTCGGGATCGATGCCGGTACCCTCGTCCTCGACGGTCAGCTGCGCCCCGGCCCGGACGGTGACGGTCACGCGGCCGTGCTCCGGGGAGTGCCGGATCGCGTTGTCCACCAGGATCCCGGCGAGCTGCCGGAGCCGCGCCTCGTCGCCGTGGACGGGCGCGGGTTCGACGTCCAGGACCAGCCGGACGCGGCGCGCGGCCGCAACGGCCTCGAGCGCCTCGGTCGCTTCTGCGGCGGCCAGCGCAAGGTCCGTGTCCGTGACGACCAGCTCGACGGTCTCGGCGTCCGCCCGGGCGAGCAGCAGCAGGTCATCCACCAGGTGCGCCATGCGATCGGTGCCTGCCTCCATGTCCTCCAGCGCCCGTTCGACCGCGACCGGGTCGCTGCGATCGCGTCGCAGCGCGGCGATTGCCGCCCGGGTGATGGCGAGCGGGGTCCGCAGCTCGTGGCTGGCGTCCGCGGCGAACTCGCGCTGGCGGGCGAGTGACTCGCGGATCGGCACGAGGGCTCGCCCAGCGTAGACATAGCCGACCAGGACCGACGCCACCAGCACGGCGAACCCGCCGCCGATGAGCACGATCAACAGCGTCCGGAGTGTGTCCACCTCCGCCGACCTGTCTCCCATCACCATCACCGTCGCAGACCCGGTCAGGCCCGGGACGGCTGCTGCCATGACGCGCACCGGCGCGGACCCGATCGTGGTCTCGCGCACGATGGTCTCGCCGGCCGTCACCTCGGCCTGTGCCTCCGCGTCGAGGATCATCGGGCCCAAACCGGGGTCGCCCGCGATGACACCAACGCCTGTCTCGGCGGCAGGCATCAGGCCGTCGCCACCAGGCGCGAGGACGATCCCGATCGTCCCCGATGCGTCGCCTCCGATCACGAGGCCCGGCTGGCTGGGGTCCGACGTGACACCAACGACCTGCGTACCGCCAAGAGGTACCGGGTCGAAGCCCGTCGCCGAGAGCTGGTCGAGCCGGCCCTGGAGTTGCGCGGTCCCGGCGACGGCCAGGCTCGTCGCGGCCGCCACGTAGATGGCGATCCCGAGGACCACCAGTACGACCAGCGTGCTCCCGGCGCTCCATGCGATGAGGCGCCAGCGGGTTCGCCTGAGGATCGGGGACTCGGCCGCGGTGGTCATGCCGCCACTCGGTAGCCCGTGCCGCGCACGGTCTCGATGCACCCGCCGCCCGCCGGCCCGAGCTTTCGCCGCAGGAAGTAGACGTAGGTGTCCACGATCGCAGGATCCACCTCGGAGTCGTACGGCCATGCGTGGTCCAGCAGCTGGTCTCGAGTCAGCACCTGGCCGCGATGCCGAAGGAGGCACTCGAGGAGGGCGAACTCGCGCGGGCTCAGGTCAACCCGCATACCGTCGACTGCGACCAGGCGACTCGCCTCGTCCAGGGAGATCGGGCCTGACGCAAGCGATGGACCTGCAATCCCCGCGCCCGGACGGACCCGCCTCCCGAGCGCCCGGACACGCGCTGACAGCTCCTCGACGGCAAACGGCTTCACCAGGTAGTCGTCGGCGCCCGCGTCCAGGCCCGCGACACGGTCCGCCACGGAGTCGCGCGCCGTGAGCATGAGGATCGGGACCACGGAGCCGCGGGCCCGCAGCCGGCGGGCAACCTCGAGACCGGACATGTCCGGCAGACCCACGTCGAGCACGATCGCGTCGAGGCCAGGCGCTTCGGCCATCTCCAGGGCGGTGGTCCCGTCGGCGGCGCGCTCGACGAGGTGGCGCTCGCCACCCAGGAGGCGGGCGACGAGATCGGCCAGCCGCGAATCGTCCTCGACGAGCAGGAGGTGCATGGGTCCTGTGTACCGGTTGCGGATCAAAGGTTTCTGAAAGCCATCTTGACGGTCCTTTGATCGTCCTGCGCGACGGTGGGCACCGGACGCGGCGACCGTTACTCACCGCGACCCGGGCCACCGACACCGGCCCGCTCCCGATCCAGCGATCCGTCACGGAGCATCCCCGATGAACCTGCAGCCTTCCTTCCTCGGCCGGACCGGGGCGCTCGCCCTCGCGATGGCCATCGGCGTCGCGGCCTGCGGCGGGGCCGCCTCGAACGACGGCGTGGTCAGCCTCGCCAGCCCGTCCGCCGGTCCGGGTGGGTCGGCCGCACCCGCGGCCTCGATCGATCCCGAGGAGGCGATGATCGCCTTCACAAAGTGCATGAAGGAGCACGGCGTCGACATCCAGGTCGCCCAGAGCTCGGTTGGCGCCGGTGGCGCGGGCGTCCAGATCGGGGGTGGCCCCGACGCGGGCGCCGAGGTCCAGCCGCTCACCGGCGCGTCCGACCCGAAGGCGATGGAGGAGGCCGACAAGGCCTGCCGAGACTTCCTGCCGGCCGGCGGCATGCTCGGCGATCCGAACGCCACGATGGACCCGGCATTCGCAGACCAGCTGCTCAAGTTCGCCCAGTGCATGCGAGACCATGACGTGGACTTCCCGGATCCGGAGTTCTCGGGCGGAGGCGTCACGGTCACAGCGGGCGTCGGCGAGGCCGGCGCCATCGATCCCACATCGAAGGTCTTCCTGGATGCGCAGGATGCCTGCAGCAAGGAGCTGCCCGGCGGCGCTCCGTCCGTGGTTGGCGGCTCGGGCTCGTCGGGCGCAGTCGGTCCCGTGATCGAGGTCAAGCCATGAGGGGCTCGCTGATCGCCGGCGCCGGTCTCGTGCTCGTGGTCGGCGCGGGCGCCATCGGCGTGGCGTCCGGCTCGCTGCCGGGGCCGATGGGCGGGGGAGCGGGGACGTCCCCGCCGCCGGCGCCATCGGCGGCAGACCTCACCTCGGCCCCCGTGGTGCAGCGGACGATGAAGACCGCAGCCGACCTCACCGGCAGCCTGGCCTATGAGGCGTCGCGGCCGGTGGCCGCCGGCAGCGCGGGGACCGTGACCCGCCTGCCCTTGGAGGGAGCCGTCATCGAGCGAGGCGGCGTCCTGTACGAGCTCGACGGGCGCGTCCGACCGCGGCTCCTCTACGGCGATCGCCCGCTGTGGCGGCCCCTCGGCCCCAAGGTCTCCGACGGCGCCGACGTCCTCCAGCTGGAGCAGAACCTCAAGGCCATGGGGTATGCCCCCAAGGGCATGAAGGTGAACCGCCACTGGGACGCCAGGACGACGGCCGCGGTCAAGCGCTGGCAGAAGGCGGCCGGTCACAGGCAGGACGCCACGCTGGATGGCGCGGACCTGGCGTTCCTCCCCGGAGCGGTCCGGGTTGCGTCGCACGGGGCCGCGGTGGGCGATGCGGTCGCGCCGGGTGCCCAGATTCTCGGGACGACGACGGCCACGCGCATCGTGACCCTCGACCTGTCCGCCAGCCGGCAGGACCTCGTGGTGCCCGGCCAGGCCGTGACGATCGACCTGCCCGACGACTCCGTGGTGCCGGGGCACGTCCGCTCCATCGGCCGGGTGGCCACCGCGGGCGAGAACGGGGCCGCGCCAACCGTCCCGGTGACGATCGACATCGACCCCGGGGCGACCCTGCCAGACCTGGACGCGGCGCCGGTGACCGTGCACGTCGTGACCGAGAGCCATCCCGACGTGCTGGCGGTTCCGGTCAATGCGCTGGTCGCGCTGCTCGAGGGCGGCTACGCCGTTGAGGTGGTCGGAGCCGACGGCGCGAATCGATATGTCGGCGTGGAGACGGGCCTGTTCCAGGACGGCATGGTCGAGGTGGTCGGCGACGGCCTTGCGGCGGGCGACCTCGTGGTCGTGCCGCGATGACAGCCCCGGACCGGGTCATCGAGCTGCGCGGTGTCGGCCGGCGCTACCCGGGCGAGCCGCCGGTTGATGCCCTGACGGACGTGGATCTCGCGATCGATGCCGGCGAGCTGCTCGCGATCGTCGGCCCGTCGGGATCCGGCAAGACCACGCTTCTCAACGTCATCGGCACCCTGGATCGGGCGACGTCGGGGGACGTCCTCGTCGCCGGCGAGCATGTCGACCGCCTGTCGGACCGGCGGCTGTCTGCCCTGCGGGCCTGGCGCATCGGCTTCGTCTTCCAGCACTTCCACCTGCTCGATGGCGAGTCCGCGCTGGACAACGTGGCCGACGGCCTCCTCTACCGCGGCGTGCCGGCGAAGGACCGGCGCCTGGCGGCCGAGGCCGCGCTGGATCGCGTTGGCCTGGCAGGCCGCGCTCGACACCGCCCGGGCCAGCTCTCAGGGGGCGAGCGTCAGCGCGTTGCCATCGCGCGTGCCCTCGTTGGCCGCCCGGCGATCATCCTCGCCGACGAGCCCACCGGGAACCTGGACTCAGTCACCGGCGCGGCACTCGTGGACCTGATGCGCGACCTCAACGCGAGTGACGGGGCCACCATCGCCCTCATCACGCACGACCGCGATCTTGCGGCGGCGCTGCCACGCCGCGTGGAGCTGCACGACGGGCGGATCACCGCCGACGGGCGCATGCCCGGGGTGCCGGCGTGACGGCGGCCCGCGTGAGCGGCGCGAGCGAGGCTGCCGGGCGGTCCCGCGGCGAGTCCATCCCCGATCCGCGCGGGCCGGGGCCCGGCGGGATCGCCCGGATCGCAGGTCGGGGCCTGGCGTCCCGCAGGCTGCGCTCCTCGCTCACCGCGGTGGGTATCGCCATCGGGATCGCAGCGATGGTCGCGGTCCTCGCCATCTCGGACAGCAGCCGGGCCTCGCTCCTGGCCGTCCTCGACCGGTTGGGCACCAACATGCTCACAGCCTCCCCGGGCCAGTCCTTCATGGGCGACGACACCGCCCTCCCCGACGAGGCGCTCGGGATGATCCGGCGGATCCGCCCGGTGCAGGCGGCGAGCGCCGCGACGATCCTCGACACGTCGGTCCGCCGGACCGATCTCATCAGCCGTAGCGAGACCAACGGCCTCTCCGTTCAGGCCGTTGACCACTCGCTCCTCGAGACCCTGGGCGGCACCGTCCGGACGGGCCGCTTCCTGGACGCGGCCGTGGAGCGATACCCGGCTGTCGTGCTGGGCTCGGTGGCCGCCGAGCGGCTCGGCATCGTGGACCTCGACGAGCCCGTGCAGGTGTGGATCGCGGGCCGCTGGTTCACGGTCCTCGGCATCCTGGACTCGCTGCCGCTCGCCCCGGAGCTGGACCGGGCGGCACTGATCGGCCGAGATGCCGCGGAGACCTGGCTGGAGGCGGACATCGCGCCATCGACGGTCTACATCCGCGTGGATCCGGCCAGGGTCGACGAGGTGCGGGCGGTCCTTGGGGCCACCGCCAACCCCCGGAACCCCGAGACGGTCAACGTGGAGCGTCCATCGGATGCGATCGAGGCACGGGCGGCCGCGGCAACGACATTCACCACGTTGTTCCTGGGCCTGGCGGCCGTGGCGCTCGGCGTGGCGGCCCTCGGGATCGCCAACGTGATGCTGATGACGGTGCTGGAGCGTCGGCCGGAGATCGGCCTGCGGCGGGCACTGGGGGCCACACGTGGTGCGATCGCCGGCCAGTTCTTCGGCGAGGCACTCCTGCTCGCGGCCACCGGCGGCGTGCTGGGTGTCACGGTGGGGTTGGCGATCGGTGCCGCCTATGCCACCAGCCAGGGCTGGCCGGTCGTGGTCTCCGTGCCAGCCGTCGCAATCGGGTTCGGGGCGACGCTCCTGGTCGGGTCGATTGCGGGGCTCTACCCGGCGATCAGGGCCGCGAACGTGCCCCCGACGGACGCGCTTCGGGCAGGTTGAAGGCGGTGGGAATCCGGCACTCGAGGCTCATGGCTGACCGGGACTGACCTTCCGTGATCAGCCCCGCGGCAACTGGGCCGCCGCCGCCTCGTCCAGGATCCAGGTCGCCGTGCCGAGACGCGCGGCACGCACCGGCAGCTCGCGGACGTCGTCCCCGGACCAGGCCCGGCCGAGGTTCGCGGCCTTGGACGAACCGGCGGCCACGACCAGCACCTCGCGCGCGGCGGTGACCACGCCCGGGTTCATCGTCACGCGCCCCACGCGGGGCTCGATGTGCGTCGGTGCCGGGACGGCGACGCAGGTCGCGGCCGAGTCCCAGGCGGCAGATCCCGGGAACACCGACAGGATGTGCCCATCCGGCCCCACGCCCAGGATCACGAGGTCCAGGATCGGCATGCCCGCGGCCGTGGCCGGGGCGAGCCCGGCCAGCGTCTCGGCACAGCGAGCCGCGGCCCATGCGGGACCCTCGCCCCGGGCCAGGGCCTCCGCGACCGGGATCGGATGCCAGCGGTCGCGCGGGACATCCAGCCCGTCCTCGCCGAGGAGCAGGTCCTGGAACGGCAGCACGTTCGACAGGGGGTCGTCCGGCGGCACGAACCGGTCGTCGCCCCACCAGGTGTGGATGCGCGACCAGTCCACGGCGTCCCGCAGTGGCGGCACTCGCAGCGCCCGGTAGATGCCCGGGGCCGCCGACCCGCCGGTGGTCGCCCAGTGCGCGACGCCGCGTGCCTCGATCGCCGCCGCCAGGGCTCGCACGATCTCGGCCGCGGCAGCTCCCGGGACGGCGTCTGCGGGGAGCACCACGAGCCTGGGCAGTTCCGGAGTTTCGCCGCTCACCCCGGTACCTCCCCGATCAGTGCCGCAGCCATCCGCGCCGTCCCTACAGCGACCGGGTCGGGCCTGCCGACCTCGAGCGCCTCGGACAGGAGGTCGACGTCGTTCCGGCGTGGAGCCTTGAACGTGCGGTCCATCGCCTGGATGCCGTCGAGCCAGGTGTGCACGTGGACGTTCTCCTGCTCCGCAGTCACGTCGGCGCGCAACTCGCTACCGCGCCGCTCTGCGAGGAGCTCCACGCGCAGCGTCGTCCCGGGCGGCATGGGTGAGGCAATCGGCCGGATCACCACCGAGACGTCTGACGACCGGTCCCGGAGACGCGCGGCGAGCCCGCGGTGGAGCGGCGGCTTCTCGCCGGGTCTCGTCCGTGCTGGCGCCGACCGGCCGCGCGGCTCCACGGGCGTCAGCGGCGATGCGACCGTCATGCCCAGTCGTGATGCGAGCCACGCCACGTGGTACAGCGGCTTGACCAGGTTCGTGGAGCCCGGCTCCCCCGTCTCGCCACCGGCCGCGTAGGTCACCGAGATCCGCTTGATGTGGGTCAGGTACGGCCGGAGATCGGGCAGGTCGAACAAGGTGGCGATCGCCTCGCGCCAGCGGGACTGGCGGACGAGCGCGAAGTCGCGGACGGACAGCCGGTCGAACCGGTCGTAGAGCGCGGCCAACTGGCGCAGCCGGGCCAGCCCATCGCCGGACCAGGTCGAGCCGTCCACCACCAGTCGGTCCGTGCTGTCGAGCAGATCGTCGGCGGGATCCGAGCCCAGCGGTGGTTCGCCGGGCCACCAGACGGTCACTGGCAGATCGTGGATGAGCAGTGGTGCCACCAGCGCCGAGAGGTGGCGACCGGTCTCACCGCCCGCGGTCAGGAAGATCAGCTCCGAGCAGGTCTCCGGAGCGTCGGCCCGCGGCAGGACGCAGTGGGCCTGGATCCGGGCGTCCAGCCATGGGGGACCATCCGGGTCCGCCGACAGCACGATGAGCGTCCGCGACGGGTGACGTCCTGTCAGGCGCGAGATGATCTCCGCCGAGCGCTCGCCCAACTCCGGCTGGCGCGCGATCACGACGAGGTTCATCACCGACGTCCGCGCCGCGATGTGGCGTCCGACGTGGTCGCCCTCGATGTGCACCATCAGGTCCGGCTGCGCCCAGATGCGCCCCAGCTCCTGCTCGATGCCCTCGATGGTGTCCGCATGGGACATCCAGCGCATCGCCGGCTCTCCGGGGATGGGCGGCTCGATGAGGGCCACGCGCCCGCCGTTGCCAGCGCCCTCACCGGTGCCCACGGTCAGATCCTCCGCCAGCGCCGGCCCTCGTGGGCGAGCAGGTCGTCGGCGACCTCCGGGCCCCAGGAGCCGGCATCGTAGTTGGGGAACCCGGGCGCGGGCTGCTCCGCCCAGGCGGTGATGATCGGGTCCACGATGGACCACGCCTCTTCCACCTCGTCCGCCCGGGTGAACAGCGAGGCATCGCCCAGGAGGGCGTCGAGGATCAGCGTCTCGTAGGCGTCGGGGCTGTCCGTCTGGAACGCTGAGCCATACGTGAAGTCCATCGTGACGTTCCGGACGTCGATGCCGAGGCCCGGGACCTTGGCGCCGAAGCGCAGCATGATCCCCTCGTCGGGCTGGATCCGCATGGCGAGCAGATTGGCCTCCGGCTCCGCCGCGCTGTCCCGGAACAGTTGGTGCGGGACCTCCTTGAACTGGATCGCGATCTCGGTGGCGCGCTTGGGCAGGCGCTTGCCCATGCGCAGGTAGAACGGGACGTCGGACCAGCGCCAGTCGTCGACGGTCAGCCTCGCGGCGACGTAGGTCTCCGTCTCGGATGCCGGGTCCACCTCCGGTTCGTCGCGGTAGCCCGCGACCGGCTTGGCCGACACCCAGCCGGGACCGTACTGCCCGCGCACGACGTCCCGCGCCACCTGTTCCGTGGTGAACTCCGGGATCGCTCGCAGGACCTTGACCTTCTCGTCGCGTAGCGCGTCCGCCTCGAAGGTTGCCGGCGGCTCCATCGCCACCAGGCTCAGCAGCTGGAGGAGGTGGTTCTGGAGGAAGTCGCGACTGGCGCCGGTCTCCTCGTAGAATGCGCCCCGGCCCTCGATCCCGATCGACTCGGCGACGGTGATCTGCACGTGGTCGATGTGGCGGCGGTTCCAGATGGGCTCGAAGATCCCATTGCCGAACCGGAAGACCAGCAGGTTGCGGACGGTCTCCTTGCCCAGGTAGTGGTCGATGCGGTAGACCTGTCGCTCCCGGAAGACCTTGCCCACCTCGCGATTGAGGCGGATCGCGGAGCCGAGATCACGTCCAAACGGCTTCTCGATGATGATCCGCCGCCAGCCCCCGTCGACGCGCTCGTGGTCCAGGCCGACGCGCCCGAGCTGGGCGACGACCTCCGCAAAGGCGGACGGCTGCGTGGCCAGGTAGAAGATGCGGTTGCCACGGGTGCCCCGTTCCACGTCCAGGAGGTCGAGTCGGTCCGACAGCTCCTGGTAGGTTGCCGGGTCCGCGAAGTCGCCGCGGTGGTAGACGATCCGCTCCGCGAGGTCGTCCCATGTCTCGCGGTCCACCGGCTGGACCCTCGAGTACTTCTCGAGCGACTCCCGAAGCTCCTTGCGGAACGCCTGGTCCGTATACGGCCGCCGCCCCATCGCGAGGATCGTCAACTCGTGCGGCAGCAGGTGGGTGCGCCACAGTTGGTACAGCGCCGGGATGACCTTGCGATGGGCGAGGTCGCCCGTGGCGCCGAACAGGACGAAGGCCGCGGGATCCGGGACGCGCTCGAGGCGCAGGCCCTCGCGCAGCGGGTTCACGGCCGTCCGGCTCGACGGGGCGCGGCGGCGGGACTCGGTGGCGAGCCGGAGGTCGCGCATCGTGCGCGGCGCGTCCTTGCGGGCCGGGGCGGCGAGTTTCGCCGGCGCGGGCGCCGCGGGCTTCGCCGGCGCGGGCGCCGCGGGCCTCGCCGGCGCGAGCGCCGCGGGCTTCGCGGCCGGTTCCGTCGTCTTGAGCGGTCCCTTGCCCGTGGTTTGCGCCATCACTGCCCCTTGGACGTGCGCCCTGTCGCCGGTGTCTGCCGGCGGGCCCAGATGTTCGCGATGTAGGGCGCCGCGGCAGGTGTCCGGCATCCGGTTTCGCCATGGTCCACGACGACGGTGCCGATGCGCCCGGCCGCGGCCTCGGCTGCCGTTCGGAGAGCCTCGTTGCGGCCGCCGATCGCGATCAGGCAGGCGTTCATTGAGTGCCGCGTCCGGTTCCCGGCCCCACCGATGCCCGCCTCGATCCGCGCCAGCAGGTCTCGGAAGAAGCCGTCGTCGAGCGTGGTGTCGTGGAGGGCCAACTGCCCGTACAGGTCCCAGCCGGCCTGCGCCGTCCAGTCCCGCCCGCTCGCCGTCCACCGGTCCGCACGCTCGCGCACGCCCATCACCCGCGAGGCCAGCGACCCGGTGAACACGTCCACCAGCACGTACACGTCGATCTCCGCCAGCCGGCGGTCGAGGTCCGCCTCCGTCGCGACGGCCGGGTCCGAGACCTTGCAGGCGAGGATGCGCGCGTCGTAGTTGCCCGTAGCCCACAGGCCGTCGGCGAGCGCCTGGTCCCGCTTCGCCTCACGGGCCACCTTGTCGATCACGGCAAACGACACGCCGAACAGTGGGTCACGAGCGCCGTGGCGCCGGTAGATCCTGCGGTTCTGCTCAGTGCCGGCGGCCTCGAGCCGCCCGATCGCCGTGCCCAGGTCCATCGTCACTCGGTCTTCACCGCGTGGCCCCCGAACTCGTTGCGGAGTGCCGCCAGGACCTTGGCGCTGTAGGAGTCGTCCTGGCGGGAGCGGAAGCGGGTGAGCAGGGAGAGCGTGATGACGGGCGCCGGGACGTCCTTGTCGATCGCCTCCTGCACCGTCCAGCGCCCCTCGCCGGAGTCCGCGACCCAACCTTTGAGGTGGTCCAGGTCCTGACCGTTGGCCTTGAACGCGTGGACCATCAGCTCCAGCAGCCACGAGCGCACCACGGACCCGTGCATCCACATCTCGGAGATCGCTCCCAGATCCAGCGGATAGTCGCTGGCATGCATGATCTCGAAGCCCTCGGCGTAGGCCTGCATCAGGCCGTACTCGATACCGTTGTGGATCATCTTCACGTAGTGTCCTGCGCCGGGACCGCCGATGTGCAGGTAGCCACCCTCCGGGGCCAGCGAGAGGAAGACCGGCTCCAGCGGCTTCACGTCGCGGTCCTCGCCGCCGACCATCAGTGCGTAGCCCACGGTGAGGCCCCAGATGCCGCCGCTGGTGCCCGCGTCCACGTAGCCGATGCCCTTCTCGGCCAGTGCCTTCTGGCGTCGCACATCGTCGTGGAAGTTGGTGTTGCCGCCGTCGATGATGGTGTCGCCGGGCTCGAGGTGCTCGAGCAGGTCCTCGATCTGTGCCTCCGTGGCGTCCCCGGCCGGGACCATGATCCAGACCGCTCGCGGCTTCTCCAGCTTGGCGACGAGCTCGGCGATCGAGAAGGCCGCCTCGGCGCCCTCCTTGGCAATCTCCCTCGTCCTCTCGGGCGTCCGGTTGTAGGCGACGATCTGGTGGTCGTCCTGGAGCAGGCGGCGAACCATGTTCGCGCCCATCCGGCCGAGGCCGATGAAGCCGATGCGCATTGGAATCTGTCTCCGTAGGGCTGCGGGAAGTGAGCTGGATCGTGTGGTCCAAAGCATAGGCCCGCTGGGCAGGTGACCGCACCGCTGCGGGCAGCAGCCCCAAGCGATGTGTCCTCCAGCTCCATTCCCGGGCGCGGTGTTCCCTGACCATCCGCCCGCCGCTCTCCAGGCGGCCGCCCCTTCGGTGGCGACCCACGTTCTGCTCGCCATGAGAGCGGGCGATCGCTTCAGGCGCCGATCGCCGGCTGGCCGCTCGCTGATAGCGGCCGAACTGGAGATCGTGCCCACCGGACGGGCCGCCTGGCGCCCGGGGACGGCAGGGGATCGGCGGTCGTGGACAGGGGATCGGCGGCCGGGGCCGGCGGGGAGACAGCGGCCGAGGCCTGCCAGGGTCAAGACCACCGGCGCAAGGCCCGGTCTCGCCGCGTCCCTGCGGCGACTCCATGATCACCCCGGGTGCTCATGGCCACCACGATCAGCCGCTCCGGCCCCTTGACCGCCGCCCAACGCCCCGATACCGCCACCGGTCGTGAAGGCGCCACGCGGGTGCCCAGGCGGGCTCAGGACTCCGCGCGAGTCAACGTCAGGTCGCGGTGGAGGCGCCACGCGCCATCGGTCCCGCGGTGCCAGGCCTGGGCGTAGGTGCCCGACGATCGCACCGCCTCTCCAGAGCCAGTGCCCGCTCGGCCCTCAGGTCGCGGCACGAATGCCATCCGCCACGTGCCGTTGGCGAAGGCCACCGCGCCATCGAGCGGGTCGATCTTGACCCAGTCGACGTCGATCTCGAACGTGACATCCGCGAACCGCTCGCGGGCGTAGGCGGCCATGTCGCGCAGACCCTCGTGGCCGACGGCATCGGGTCCGTCCCCGTCGATGATGGCGCCGTCGGGCTCGAACAGCTCGCACAGGCGCTCGGCGTCGGCAGTGGCCAGGGCGTGGGCGTAGCGGGTATTCGCCGCCCGGATCGCGTCGCCCACAGGGTCGTCGGGTGGCTCCAGCTCCTCGGGCTCGATCCACTCGAGGTCCGGCGAGTCGGTCACTCGCCGCGGTCCATCGACTCCGCCTCGATCGCGAGCACCTTGTCCAGGCGCCGGAGGTGTCGCGGCTCCCCGGAGAAGCGCGCGTCGAGGAAGGCGACCGCACACTCGAGGGCGGGCTCGATCCCGATCACGCGCGAACCCATGGCCAGCACGTTCATGTCGTCGTGCTCGACACCCTGGTGCGCGCTGTAGGTGTCGTGACACAGGCCGGCCCGGATGCCGCGCATCTTGTTGGCCGCGACCGAGGCACCGACGCCGGATCCGCAGACGAGGATCCCGCGATCCGCCTGCCCGCCCTGGATCGCCAGGCCCACGGCATGGGCGAAGTCCGGGTAGTCGTCGTGAGGGTCCGAGCCGTCACCCCCGAGGTCGATCAGCTCATGCTGGCCGGCCATGAGTGCGGCCAGCTTCGCGAGGAGCTCCTGCTTGAACGCGGCTCCGGCGTGGTCCGCTGCGACGGCGATTCGCATCGTCCGGGCCTCAGCGCTTGCCGTGCGGCGCATGGAGCGTCGCCTGCCTGCCTCGGAGCCCGTCGCGCATGACGCGCCGCGCGACGTCCGCCACCCGGTCGACCGTGAAGCCGAACTCGCGCAGGATCGTGCCGGCGGGTGCGCTGGCGCCGAAGTGATCGATGCCGATGATGGCGCCCTCGTCGCCGGCGTATCGCTCCCAGCCCAGCGAGATGCCCATCTCCACCGTCACGCGCTTGCGCACGGACGGCGGCAGGACACCGTCCCGGTAGGCCTGGCTCTGGGCGTCGAAGCGCTCCCAGCAGGGCAGGCTCACCACCCGGGTCGGGATGCCCTCGGCCTCGAGGACGTCGGCGGCGGCCATACACAGCTGCAGCTCGGAGCCGGTCCCGATCAGGATCAGTTGAGGATCCCCACTCGCGGCCTCGCGCAGGATGTAGCCACCACGGCGGACGCCCTTGCGGGCGAGCTCATGGGTTCCGGGCAGGGTCGGCAGCTTCTGGCGGGTCAGCGCGAGGGCCACCGGGCCGGACGTCGCACCGTCGATCGCCGGCCGCTCCACCGCGAGCGCCCAGGCCGCCGCCGTCTCGTTGCCATCGCCGGGCCGGACGAACCACAGGTTGGGGATGGCGCGGAGGGCCGCGTAGTGCTCGACCGGCTGGTGGGTGGGGCCGTCCTCGCCGAGCCCCACGGAGTCGTGCGTCCAGACGTAGGTCACGTGCAGGTTCGACAGGGCGGCGATTCGAACCGCGCCCCGCATGTAGTCGCTGAAGGTCATGAAGGTCGCGGCATAGGGGAGGAGGCCGCCGTGGTAGGCGATACCGTTGGCGATGCCGCCCATCGCGTGCTCGCGGACGCCGAACCGGATGTTGCGACCGGCGTGGTCGGCCTCGAAATGGTCGTGGCCCAGGGCCTTCACGTCCGTCAGGTTGGACTCCGACAGGTCCGCGGAACCACCGAACAGCTCCGGGACGGGACCGGCAAGTGCCTGGATCAGGTCGGCGCTGGCGTTGCGGGTCGCCACCTCGGAGCCGGCCTCCCAGGCGGGGAGGCTGGCATCCCAGCCGTCGGCCAGGCGGCCGCCGACCCGGCGACGGAGCTCGGCTGCCTCGGCCGGGTGGGCGGCGGCATAGGTATCGACGGCCTCGTCCCATGCGGCGACCGCGGCCTTGCCATCGTCCACCGCGCGGAGGAACAGCGCGCCCGCCTCCTCGGGGATGTAGAAGGTCTTGTCCGGATCCCAGCCGTAGGCCTCCTTCGTGAGGCGCACCTCGTCCGGGCCAAGCGGGGCACCGTGGCTCTTCTGGCTGTCCTGCTTGTTGGGGCTGCCGAAGCCGATGTGGGTGTGGACCGCGATGATCGACGGGCGGTCGTCGGCCTTGGCGGCCTCGATGGCGGCGCTGATGGCCGCGACGTCGTTGCCGTCCTCGATCCGCTGGGTGTGCCAGCCGTAGGCGTCGAAGCGGGCGATGACGTCCTCGGTGAAGGTCCAGGCGGTGGGGCCGTCGAGCTGGATCCGGTTGTCGTCATAGAGGGCGATCAGCCTGCCGAGCTTCAGGTGTCCGGCCAGCGAGGCCGCCTCGGCGGTGATCCCCTCCTGGAGGTCCCCGTCGGAGCAGATGACGTAGGTCCGATGGTCGATGACGTCGTGGCCGGGCTTGTTGAACTCACCGGCGAGGCGGCGCTCCGCGATGGCCATGCCCACGCCGTTGACGAGGCCCTGGCCCAGCGGGCCCGTGGTGGCCTCCACGCCGGGGGTCAGCCCGTATTCGGGGTGGCCCGGGGTGATCGAGCCCCACTGGCGGAACGACTTGAGGTCGTCGAGGGAGACGTCGTAGCCGGTCAGGTGGAGCAGCGAGTAGAGCAGCATGCTCGCATGGCCGGCGGACAGGACGAAGCGGTCCCGGTTGGGCCATGCGGGATCGGTGGGCGCATGGCGCAGGTGCTTGGTCCACAGGGCGTATGCCATCGGCGCCATGCCCATGGGGGCGCCCGGGTGCCCGGAGTTGGCCTGCTGCACGCCATCGATGGAGAGGGTGCGGATGGTGTCGACGGCAAGCCGCTCGAGCTGGTCCGTGGCGGGGGTCATCGCTGTCTCCGGGTGCGCGGGGGGCGCATGCGGGGCTGCCGGGGCCGGTCGACGGGCGGCAGCGCGGCACGTTCGGCCGCGAGCCTCCATCGTACCGCGCGGTGCCCGGTTCGGGTCCGGTGCAGGCTCCCGGGTCGGGCGCGGTCCAGGCTCCGCGGTGTGCGCGCCGGCGCAAGGACCCAGGCTTGCCCCCTGCCTCCCGGCTAGCGACCGCCACACCCTCGCCCGACGGGTATCCTCGCCACCATGCTCGACCCTCAGGCGCCCCGCCCCGTCGGCCGTCCCCGGAGTCGGTCGGCGACCGCCAATGGACCCGCCGTCATCGTCCTCGGTGACCTCGTGGTCGACGTCGTCCTTGCTCCGGATCGGGACCTCCAGCGCGGAACGGACGTCACGGGGCGCGTGATGCTCCGGCAGGGCGGCTCGGCGGCATCGACCGCCCGGTGGCTCGGCAGGCTGGGCGCCCGGAGCTCGCTGATCTGCGCGATCGGGAGGGATGCGCCCGGCCGGGCGCTTGTCGCGGCGGCCGAGGCCGATGGCGTCGTCGTGCACGCCGTTCGCGTGGCAGGAGCGAGGACGGGACGCATCGGCGTCCTGGTGGCGCCGGGCGGCGAGCGCTCCTTCGTCACCGAGCGCGGCGCGGCACTCCGGCTCCGGCCGGAGGATCTGCGCCTGGACTGGTTCCAGGCCGCAGACGCGCTGCATCTTCCGGCCTACTCACTGCTCGACCAGCCGCTGGGCGACGCCGGAATGGCCGCGGCCAGGCTCGCGAGCGCGTCCGGGGTGCTGGTCGCCGTGGATCTCTCGTCCTCGGCTCCGCTCCTGGAGAATGGCCGTGGCGCGGCCCTGTCGCTCCTCCTGAACGTGGCGCCCGATCTCCTGTTCGCGACGAAGGACGAGTCCCGCGCGCTGGTCGGCCCCAAGCGCACCGAGGACCTCCTGGAGCTCGCGCCCGTCGTGGTGCTCAAGCGTGGCCGCAAGGGAGCCACGATCCTCGCCCGGGACGGTCATGCCCGGCTCAGCTTCGAGGTCCCGACGACGTCCATCATGGCCGCGGACACGACGGGTGCCGGTGACGCGTTCGACGCCGGCTTTCTCTTCGGCTGGCTCGATGCGAGGAGGAAGGGCCTGAGGACGGCCGCGGCATTGCGTCGCGGCGCGATCGTGGGCAATCGGACGGCTCTGCGTCACCTGTCGACCCCGCCGCGCGAGCTCGCCCTGGGCTGAGGGCGCGTGAAACGGCTGGCCGCGCCGCGCCCGGGGCCGCCGGGCACGGGACGGTCAGCGGGACGGCCCTGCCGGCCACCACCCGGTCTCACGGCATCGTCAGGCGGGAGCGACCAGGAATCGGTCGAACCAGTCGAGCATCCGGGTCATCCGGTCGATGCGCCGGTCGATGCGACCGGTCGCCTGGATCACGTGGTACTCCTCCGGATAGAGGACGAACTCCACCTCGCGGCCGAGCCACCGGAGGGCGATGAAGAACTGCTCGTTGTCAGCCGCTGGGCACCGCAGGTCGGCCTCCGCCTGGAGCATGAGCAGCGGCGTCCGCACGCTGGCGACGTTGCGCAGCGGTGACTGGCGCCAGAGCTGCTCGATGCCCTCGGGCGTGGTCGGGTCCCCCATCCGGGCGGTGCGGCAGTACTCGGGGCCGCTGTCGCTGTGGGCCCATGCGGAGACCTGGTTCGTCACGCCGTTCTCGGAGACGGCCGCGCGGAACCGGTCCGTGGTGCCCACGAGCCAGTTGATCATGAACCCGCCGTACGAGAGGCCAAGGGCGCCGAGTCGCTCCGGGTCGGCGAGCCCGACGGCCACCACGTGGTCGAGCGCCGCGTGCACATCCGCCGCGTCCGGCCCGCCCCAGTCGCCCAGCTGTGGCGTGATCCACCCGGCGCCGTAGGACGCCGAGCCGCGGATGTTCGGAAGCACCACGCGGTAGCCCCTCGCGCACAGGAGGACGACCTCCAGCGATGGCGCCGGGGCCCAGGCGCCCAGCGGGCCGCCGTGGACGTCCACGACCGTGGGCAGGGTCCCGTCGCCGGCACCGGCGGGCGAGGCGATCCACGTCTCCACCGGGCCTCCGGGCCCTGGTGCCTCTACCCGGCGCATCTCTGGCCACGCCAGGCCGCGGATCCACGAGGTGCCCATCGTCGTCAGCGGGCGCAGCGATCCGTCCGCCATCACCTCGCACAGCTCCGGCGGCCGGGCGTCGATCGTGGCCGTCACGGTGAGCCGGCCGCCACCCACGGCGACCGTGTTGGCCATCACATCGCCCTGGGCGAGACGCGTGGGGTCGTCGGCCGGGCGACCCGCCGAGGCATCGATCGGGAAGCGCCACGGGTGCGTCCGCCCGCGGTCGGTCACCAGCGCGACGAGGGCATCAGGACCGGTCCACAGCGGTCCCGGCCGACTGCTCGTCATCCAGCCGGTCAGGTCCGTGTCGGCCCAGTTGCCCACCGGCCGGTCCAGGTCCGGGGCGAGGGCGACGGCGGGCGCGCGACCGTCCGCCGGTCCCAGGTGGAGCGTGGGGGAGAGGTCGTCGAAGTAGTCCGGTTCGTCCACGCCGATGCCCGCGATCCAGCGACCGTCCGGCGAGTACGCCGGCGACTTGACGGGCCCAGCGAGGGCGAGGATCTCGCGTGGCTCCCCACCGGCCGACGCCACCTCCCAGATCGAGGTCCTGGGGTGGCGGTCGGCATCTTGCCTCGGGTCCGCGGTGAACGCGATGGCCATGCCGTCCGGCCGCCAGGCGATGTCGGAGACGGAGCTCGCAAGGTTCGTCAGCTGCCGCGGGCTCTCTCCCGGGCCCGCTCCCGAACCCCCTCCGTCGTCCACCGCCACGACGAACAGCTGCCCCTGTCGATCGAGGTAGCCCTCCTCGTCCCAGCGGTAGTCGAGGACCCGGACCCGCCGCGCCATGGGCTCGCCTTCCTTCGGCTTCGGGCCCACGACGAACCGCTGCTCGCCCGTCTCGGCGGTGAACGCGATCGACCGGCCATCGGGCGACCAGGCAAGCTCGCCCGGGCTGAGCGTGCCGGTATCGATCATGACTGGGTCGGGGGAGCCGCCCGCCCGGCCCAGCTCGAGGATCATGAGATGTGCGTCCCGGTGCCGGTTGCGAGACCCGGGCTTCTTGCGGACGAATACGAGGCGTCGGCCGTCGGGCGAGATCACTGGGTGCTTGTCCCGCAGCAGGCCGTGCGTCAACTGAGCCTGCGGACCGCCATCGAGCGGGACGAGCCAGCAGTGCGAGGCGTACTTCCCGCGGCTCACGCTCCGCCGCGTCACGACGGCGAACGAGCCGTCGGCGGCAAGGTCGTGCTCCTCGAGGACCACCTGGTCCCGGAGGATGTCGGGCGTGGGGGGCCTGGGAGTCCAGCGGGGTGATCTGTTCATGGTCCGAGACTAGACGCCCGGGTCCGCCACCGCACGGGCCGTATCACCCGGCGTACCCTCCAATCCATGATCACCCCCGACCGCCTCGCCATCGCCCCGGAGGTCGCCGACGCACTGCGCGCAGGCCGACCCGTCGTCGCCCTCGAATCCACGCTCATCAGCCATGGCCTGCCCTACCCGCAGAACGTGGAGGTCGCCACCGCCTCCGAGGCCGCCGTCCGGTCGGCGGGTGCGGTGCCGGCCACCGTTGCGCTCAACGAGGGCCGGCTCCTGGTCGGCCTGTCCGCGGCCGAGCTCGAGGCCCTCGCCACGGCGCCCAAGGGCAGCGTGCGCAAGGTCTCGAGGCCGAACCTTGGCCTGGCGATCGCCTCCGGCGAGTGGGGCGCGACCACCGTGGCGGCGACGATGATCGCCGCCGAAGCCGCCGGGATCGGCGTGTTCGCGACCGGAGGGATCGGCGGGGTCCATCGCGGAGCCCTGGGCTCCGGCGGGGTCGGGACATCGCACCCGGCCACCTTCGACATCTCCGCCGACCTTGACGAGCTGGCGCGAACGCCGGTCGCTGTCGTCTGTGCCGGTCCCAAGGCGATCCTGGACGTGCCGCTGACCCTCGAGTACCTCGAGACGCGTGGCGTGCCGGTGGTGTCCGTGGGCATCGACGAGGTGCCCGGCTTCTACTCACGACTCTCGGGCATCCCGGCACCCAGCCACGTGCCGGACATCGCGGCGGCCGCGGACGTCGTCCGTGCCCATCGGGCCATGGGCCTGGTGTCCGGCCTGGTGATCTGCAACCCGGTGCCCGAAGCCGATGGCCTGCCGCTCGAGATCGCGCACGGCGCCATCCACCAGGCGATCCGGGAGGCCGAGGAGGCCGGGATCTCGGGTGCGGCCGTCACCCCGTGGCTGCTCGCCCGCGTCGCGGCGATCACCGGCGGTGCCTCGGTCAAGGCGAACATCTCGCTGATCACGAACAACGCCCGCGTGGCAGGTGAGCTGGCCGGCATCCTGCTCCGCTGACCGCGGAGGACCTCCGCAGCGGCAGGCCGATCGGGGCGTCGCGTGTTCGACGCTCCGCTTGTCCGTGTTAGATAGACGTATTCCATCGCGCACCCCGAAGTGCTACGCTCCGCTGCCCCGCCGACACGTCCCGAGGGACCTCCATGTCCGCCCCACAGCCCGCCCCACAGCCCGACTCGCCCCTGCCGCCCGCCATCTCGGTCAGCGGTCTTCGCCGCGTCTACGAGCTGAAGCCGAACCCGGTGGTGGCGCTGGCCGGGGTCGACCTCGAGGTGGCGCCCGGTGAGTTCTTCGGGCTCCTTGGGCCGAACGGTGCCGGCAAGACGACCCTGATCAAGATCCTGACGACGCTGCTGCTCCCGACCAGCGGCAGCGCGAGCATCTTCGGCTTCGACGTGGCGACGGACACCAAGCGGATCCGCCGGATCATGAACATGGTGGCGGGCGGCGAGCAGTCGGGCTATGGGATCCTCACCGTCCGCGAGCAGCTGTGGATGTTCAGCCAGTTCTACGGACTCTCGGGCAAGGAGGGCTGGCGGCGCGTCGACGAGCTGATCGAGGCCGTCGGGATGGAGGGCCAGCGGCTCCAGCGGGTGAGCACGCTCTCGACCGGGCAGCGGCAGAAGATGAACATGGCCCGCGGCCTGCTCAACGACCCCTGGATCCTGTTCCTGGACGAGCCCACGCTGGGGCTGGACGTGGCCGCCGCGCGCGGAATCCGGGACCTCGTCCTGCAGTGGAAGGGGGCCGTGCCGGGGCGCACGGTCCTGCTCACCACCCACTACATGGCGGAGGCGGATGAGCTGTGCGAGCGGATCGCGATCGTCGATCACGGCCGGATCCTGGCCATCGGCTCGCCCGAGCAGCTCAAGCGCCGCGTCCAGCGGGAGTCGATCTTCCGCCTCGAGGTGGACCATCTTGACGAGGGTGTGCCGGCGCTGGCCCGCCTTCCGGGCGTGGTCTCGGCCTCGCTGGCCGCCGAGACGGATCCGGACGTACAGCGGGTCGCGGTGAACCTCGTGCTCGAGGAGGACGGGGTGCTCGGCGGCGTCGTCACCGCGCTGGCCGGGCTCGGCTCGCAGATCCTCGCCCTCCGCAAGTCCGAGCCCACGCTGGAGGACGTGTTCGTGGAGCTCGTGGGCCGGGGCTTCGCCGACGAGGACGAGACGGTGGGCCAGGTGCCCGATCCCTCCGAAGCGCCGGAGCGGGAGCCTGAGCAGCCCTGGGAGGTCGGCGAGTGAACAGGGGTGCCGGCGAGTGACGGACGCGGCCGGGATCTTCGCACGCTCGCGAGGCGGTACCGACCCGCGCACCGCGTCCGACTGGACGCGCCGCCAGGTGGCGGCGAACAACCTGCGGGCGCTCGCCGGTCGCGCCTACCCGCGCGTCCGCGGGATGACCCGCGAGCCGTCGTGGCTGTTCTTCGAGATCCTGCTGCCGTTCCTGACCACGTCGGCGTTCGTGCTCGTGTACCGCGCGCTCCAGGCACCCGAGGCGTACATCGGTTTCGTGGTGCTGGGCGGCGCCCTGTCGGCGTTCTGGCTCAACGTCGTGTGGATGATGGCCGGACAGCTGTACTGGGAGAAGAGCCAGGGGAACCTGGAGCTCTACTTCGCCGCGCCGATGGACCTCATGGCGGTGCTCCTGGGCATGGCCGTGGGCGGCCTGGCGATGAGCTCCCTGCGGGCGGCCGCGGTCCTCGTGATCTCGGCCATCGTCTTCGGCGTCACGTTCCAGGTCGACCAGTGGGGGCTGGTGATCCTCGTCTTCCTGCTCACGATGTCGGCGCTGTACGGCCTGGGGATGGCACTCGCCAGCCTCTTCCTGCTGTGGGGCCGTGAGGCGTTCCACATGACGAACGTCCTGATCGAGCCCGTCTACTTCGTGTCCGGCCTCAACTTCCCGGTCGGCCGGTTGGGCGCCCTGGGCGCGATCGCGATCGCCACGATCCCGTTTGCCGTCGGCCTGGACGCCATGCGCCAGCTCGTGTTCGCCGGCCAGCCGTACATCACCGGCACGCCGTCGCCGGAGGTGGAGGCGCTGATCCTGGCCGTGATGACGATCGTGTTCATGCTGCTGGCACGGCGGATGATCCGGACGATCGAACGGATGGCACGGTCCCGCGGCAGCCTCTCGATCCGCTGGCAGTGAGCGCCCTGACCGCCGGCTCGACCGGCTTCGACCCGCTCCGCGCCGAGGGTGGCAGCGTCTCCGACGGCGCCCGGAGCCTGCGCACCGCGATGCTCCTCGGCTGGCGCGTGGAGTCCAACTGGGCAGACCCCACGCTGTTCCTGATCTACACGGTCGCCAAGCCGATCTTCTCGCTGCTCCTGCTGGTCGTCATGATCGAGATCATCGGCGGGGCGGCGAGCGAGGCCGCGAGGACCTTCGTGGTGCTGGGCAGCGCACTGTGGGCGATGCTCGTGGCCGGGATCGCCGGCCCGGCCTGGTCCGTGCTCGAGGACCGCGAGCGCTACCGGATGCTCAAGTACCTCTACGTGAGCCCGTCCACGTTCCTGGTCCTGCTGGTCGGTCGCGGCGGCGCCCGCCTGGCCGCCGGTGCGATGGGCACCGCGGTGGCCCTCGTGTTCGCGGTCATCGTGCTCGGGCTGCGGGTGGATCTCGCGGCCGTGAGCTGGCCCCTCCTCGTGGTATCGCTGGTGATGGGTCTCGTGCCGATCCTCGCCCTCGGGGTGCTGCTCGCCGCGATCTGCCTCCAGACGCGCCAGGAGAGCTGGTCCTACCCGGACGCCTTCGCCGGCGCCCTGTTCCTGGTGAGCGGCGTGGTCTTCCCGCTCTCCGTGCTGCCCCCCGCGATCCAGGTCGTGGGGCTTCTCAACCCGATCTCCTGGTGGGTGGCCGCGGTGCGGCTGGCGGTGACGCCGGACGGCCCGTCCTCGATCGGCGGCCCGGACTCCGTGTGGACCGCTGTCACCGGAACTGCAGCTCCGGACGCAACGACCATGCTTGTCGCCTTGTTCGTGACCGGAGCGATCGCTACACTCGCGTCGATCGCGATCTTCCGATCGAGCGAGCGACGTGCCCGCGACCTGGGCCTGCTCGACCGGACCACCGGCTCGTAGCCAACCGAGCCGGGGCAGCCCGCCGAGGGGCTGGGGACGCCGCAGCGAGGAGCAGGCATGCGGATCTACGAGGGCAGTCCCCGCCAGGACTTCGAAGAGGTCTTCCGCTCGATCGGCGCATTCATCGACAGCCACGGCATGCGTGACGTCCTGCTGCTCGAGGTTCCCGACGGTTTCCTCGTGCAGGGGCTCGTCGCGGCCGGCCAGGCGAGCGGTGGATGGTCAGACACGATGGGCACGGTCTCCAAGGAGACCCTGAGCTTCCTGGACGACGACATCGCCAGGTTCATGGAGGAGGCTGCGGCCCGCCGGGCCAGCGGCGCGGAGTCGTCGGATCGGGGCGGCTCCTATGAGCGAGCCCTGCGTGTCATCGGCCACTGGATGGACGAGCAGAAGCCCAAGGACGTGTTCCTGTTCGAGCAGGAGGGCGCCTACGTCGTGCGCATCCAGATCAGCGGCCAGGCAGGCGGCCATCACCTGCTGGCGGAGTTCACCAGGGAGGACGTCGAGGGCCTGGTTGGCCAGGGCCCGACCCTCCGGGCCAAGGGCGACAGGAACGGGTGACCCCCCGGCAGGTCGTGTCGGCCACCCCGGGTCCCGTGACACACCGGCCCACAGGGGGCACAATCAGGGGCATCACGTCGCAAGCGAAGGAGGCCCAAGCCCGATGAAGGCGCTGAAGACCGTTGCCGTCGCCCTCGGGGTCACCCTGGGCGCTCTGATCGTCATCCCCCTGGTGGTGCTGGCCGGCCTGTTCGTCTGGCTGAAGCTCACCGAGGAGGACGACGAGGAGGCGCTGGAGCTCGAGCAGGAAGGCGCCTGATCGACGAGCCCGGGCCGGCGCGCCCCGACCCCGCCGGCTCGTCCACAGGAACTGCGACGCCCGCCGAACAGGCGGGCGTCATCGCGTCCGGCTCGCGGGCGCGCCCCACCGTGTCCGTCCGCGAGCGTCGTCTGGCTGAGTTGGGCGTCCTCGGCGCGGTGGCGATCTGGTCCGCCAACTTCGTCGTCGTCAAGGCCGCCATCGATGTCTTCGGACCGCTCACCTTCACGTCCGCCCGCTACGTCATCGCGACCGCCACCCTGTTCCTGCTCGTCCGCTGGCGGTTGGGGACCGTCCGTCCGCCGGCGCGCGTCGCCCTGACGCTGGTGGGCCTGGGCGCCCTCGGCTTCGGTGCCTACCAGGTCCTCTGGACGCTTGGGCTCACGCAGATCACCGCGGGGGACTCAGCGCTGATCATCGCTGTCGCGCCGGTGCTCACGGTGCTGCTGGCCGGCCTCCTCGGGATGGACCGGTTCACCGCACCCAAGCTGGTTGGCGCCCTGATTGCGTTCACCGGCGTGGCCGTCGTGGTCGCGGCGGGCCAAGGGGTCTCCATCAGCGCCTCACTGGGCGCATTCCTGACGCTGGGGGCGGCCGTGCTGTGGGCGGTGTACACGATCGCGGCCACCCGGATGCTGCGCCGGATCGATCCGCTCCAGGCGACCGCGTGGGCCGTCCTCGGCGGAACCCTGTTCCTGCTGCCGTTCGGGGCGGCCGAGGTGCTCACGTCACCGCCCCCTGTGCTGACGCTGGCCGCCGTCGCGGGCCTCGTTTACTCTGGCGCGCTCGCCGCGGGGACCGCGAACGTGTTCATCTTCAACGCGATCCGCCTCGTTGGGCCGTCGCGCGTCATGGTCACGCAGTTCCTGGTGCCGGCAGGTGCCGTGCTGCTGGGTGCCGCCTTCCTCTCGGAGCCGGTGGGGCCGGCCCAGGTGCTCGGGGGCGCGGTGATCGTGTTCGGGGTGTGGCTGACCCGGCGGGCCGCCCTGGTGCCACAGTCCGTCCGCACGAGGGCCGCCGCGCTCCGCTGAGGAGCACGGCGCCGCTGATGTCAGCCGAGGGGGAGCAACTCCACCGGCTCGATTGTCTCGTCGGCCTCGTCCTCGTTGGGTGCCACGGCGATCACCATCAGGAACGGCTTGTCTCCAACGACCCGGATCGCATGCGCGACCCCGCGTGGCGCGACTAGCACCGAGCCGGGGCCGACGGTCTGCTCGGGCTCGCCATCGAAGGTGAACACCGCGCGGCCGTGCACGACGTGGAACATCTCCTCCGCCCGGGGATGGCGGTGAGTGACAGTCGTGAAGCCTGCGGGCCAGCCCCACAGCACCACGCGAATCGCCGGCGACGAGATGAGCGGGACGAGGAACGGCTCCGGGCCAAACCACCGGGTTAGCTCATCGAGGGTTGCACCCGCGGGTCCACGACCTCGTGCGGCTGCCATGGGCTGGGACGTCCCGCACGCATCCCCGGCTTCGCGCTGCGCCGCAGGCGATGCCGATGAGCCCGCCGCCGCGCGCAGGTGTTCGCCCAGGGCGAACACTCTGGGGCCGAAGGGAGCGTGCCTGATCGTGACGCCACCCCAGTCGTCCCGACGTTCGCCGACAGCGAACGTCGCTCATCGAATGTGCGGGATGAGTCGTGCTGGGGCGTCAAGCGTTCACTGCCAGCGAACGCCGGGCACTGCCAGCGAACGCTGGGCCCCGGGAGCGGACGCCAGGCCCCGGGGAGCGAACGATGGGTGGACCCGACCACGGGTGCCATGACGGACCTGGGATCGCGGGCTCGCGGCCCACTCGCGGCCGCAGTCACGAACTTGGCACGGCGCATCGAATCCCATTCACAACCAGGGACCCGACGATTCCGGTTGTCCCCCGGCGCCGCGATTCGATAGCATTGGGAAAACCCCCGGAGGACCCAGCACCCATGGCGAAGTATGTCTTTGTGACCGGAGGCGTGACCTCCTCACTGGGCAAAGGCATCACCGCCGCCAGCGTCGGCCGCCTGCTCAAGGCGCGGGGCCTCAAGGTCTCCATCCTCAAGCTCGACCCGTACATCAACGTGGACCCCGGGACCATGTCGCCGTACCAGCACGGCGAGGTGTTCGTCACGGATGACGGCGCCGAGACGGACCTGGACCTCGGCCACTACGAGCGGTTCATCGACGAGAACCTGACCCAGGGCTCGAACGTGACGACTGGCCGCATCTACTCCGCGGTCATCGCCAAGGAGCGGCGAGGGGACTACCTCGGGGGCACCGTCCAGGTCATCCCGCACATCACCAACGAGATCAAGGAACGGATCGTCCGCGTCTCGCGCGACGGGGACCCGGACGTGGTCATCGTCGAGGTGGGCGGCACCGTGGGCGACATTGAGAGCCTGCCGTTCCTCGAGGCCATCCGCCAGATGCGCAAGGACCAGGGACGCCACAACGTCCTGTACGTCCACGTGACGCTCCTGCCGGCCCTCGCGGCCACGGGCGAGCTCAAGACGAAGCCCACCCAGCACTCGGTCAAGGAGCTGCGCGGTATCGGCATCCAGCCGGACGTGATCGTGCTGCGCTCGGACAGCGATGTCCCGGACGAGATCCGCGAGAAGATCGCCCTGTTCACGGACGTGGACGTCGATGCGGTCATTCCGGCGCCCACGGCCTCCACGATCTACGAGGTCCCCCTCCAGTTCGAGGCCTTCGGCTTCGGGCGGCTCGTGGTGCGGGAGCTCGGCCTGGGTGACCCCGAGGCCATCCCGGACCTCGACGGCTGGCGGGCGCTGGTCCAGCGGATCAAGGCGCCCAAGCCAACGTTGGAGATCGCGCTGGTCGGCAAGTACATCGAGCTGCCGGATGCCTATCTATCGGTGACCGAGGCCCTGCGCCACGCCTCCTGGGCGAACGGCGTGGATGCGAAGGTCCGCTGGGTGGACAGCGAGGCGCTGACCGCGGAGAACGTCGGCGAGCGCCTCGCCGGTGTGGCCGGTGTGCTCGTCCCCGGCGGGTTCGGCCACCGCGGCATCGAGGGCAAGGTCCTGGCCGCCCACTGGGCGCGCACCCGACGCCTCCCATACCTCGGGCTGTGTCTCGGACTCCAGTGCGCAGTGATCGACTTCGCGCGCGAGGTCATCGACACCCATGACGTGAACTCGACCGAGTTCGACATGTTCACGACCAACCCGGTCATCGACTTCATGCCGGACCAGCGGGACCTGGAGGACAAGGGCGGCACGATGCGCCTGGGGCTCTACCCGGCAAAGCTGGCCGAAGGCTCAAGAGCCCGCGCGGTCTACGGCGCCGAGGTCATCTACGAGCGGCACCGCCACCGCTTCGAGGTCAACAACCGATATCGCCAGACGCTGGAGCAGGCCGGGATGCTGCTGTCCGGCACGTCGCCCGACGGCCGGCTGGTGGAGATCGTCGAGCTGCGCGACCACCCGTGGTTCGTGGCCAGCCAGTTCCACCCGGAGTTCAAGTCCCGCCCCGAGCGACCGCACCCGCTGTTCCACGGGTTCGTGGCCACGGCGCTCGCGCTGCGGGACGGCGAGGAGCCCCGCCTGACGGCCGTCGGTCCGGGACCGGACGGACGGGTACAAGTAGATGTGCAGCGCCTCGTTGATGCCCAGGCGCACGCAGACGACGCCGCCGGAGCCGCCTCGGCCCCCTGACGGAGGCTCGGATGGATGCGGACCCGCCGCTCCTCGAGTGCCCGGCTGAGTCGGCCGATCCTCGCGAGCGAGCGACGTGGCCAGGGCCGCCCGCTGTGTCTTCCGGTTCGCCTTGCGTCCTTCGCGCGGTTCGTGCTTCCCGGCCCGATTGGCACTCCTAGCTCGCGGCCACCCCGGGTACGGCGATCGATGCGATCTCATCGTCGCCCAGCGCCCGGTCCCATGCCCTGACTCGGGCCAGCTCGCCCTCGAAGCTCGACCTGGGTCCGCCGCCGATGACGAGCGGCACATCAGGGCTCGCATGCCCGGAGGGCAGTGCGGCTTCGCCCCGGCCGACAGGGGCGCCGTCGACGTACAGGATCGTCGTCCCCCCTCGGCGGACCCCGGCCAGGTGGTGCCAGCCCGCGGACAGCGAAGTGTCGTTGGTCGTCACGCTGCCGGCGCGCAGCGAATGGACGTGTGCCGAGGGCAGCGTCCCGACATATAGCCGTCCGCCGTACAGCACCATCGACGAGGCGCGCCGGTACCGGACGTTTGGAGTGGTGTCCAGCGCTGCCAGGTCCGTCCACACCGATTCGCCGTCATACCGGAACAGCTGCGCGTGCGGCAGCGTCCCCGCGTACAGCATTCCGTTGTACGCCTGCAGGTTCATGATCTCGGTCTCCGAACCGAGGCGTCCCGTCGACTCCCAAACAGGCTCGCCGTCGACGGACAGGTCCCGTGCGCGGAACACCACGCCCGTGGGCCAGGTGCCGATGTGCATTTGCCCGCCGTATGTCTCGATCGAGTACAGCTGGGTTGTGTCGGGCTGGAGCCCACGCGAGGTCCACCTCTCGTCCCCGTCGTAGCGGAAGACGCCGCCACCGCCCGCCACATCGCGAGCCGGGACGACGACGCCCGCCTTGGTCATGGCGATGGCGCTGTCCACCTGCGCATGGTCGTTCCCGGCCCCATAGAGTGAGCCGGCGTGCACCCCGAGCGCCAGCAGCCGCCGCCCAGGCGATCCACACCATGTCCAGGCTCCGGGACCATCGAAGCGGTACAGGCCCTCCTGGTACATCGGGGCGGCATACAGTGATCCCGCGAACGTCACCAGCGCGGTGACCGAGTCGGCGCCGTCGAGCTGGCCCATGTCCGCCCATCGATCGCCGCCCTCGTAGCGCAGGATCCGACCTCCTGGTCCCTGGTTGGCGGAATCCTCCAGGCCCGAACCGCCACCGCGCAACCGCGAGACAGCTGCGTAGAGGGCCCCGTCGTGCACGGCGAGCCGGGTTACTGCGTTGGCGTCCCACGGTGTTCCGCAGTGCACCCAACCCCCGCCGTCCAGCCGATAGACCCGGCCGCGCGGATCTGGGCCCTGCTCCCAGGTGGCCGCGTAGAGCGCACCGCCGAACGCCGCCAGCGAGCAGACCATCACGGTTGCGCTCGAGCCCGGCCTTCCGTGGTCCTCGAGTTGCGGCTCGGTCCCGGCATCCACCCCGAACCATGCGGTCCGGTCGTTCCCGTGACTCCCACATGGCGACCCGTGCTCGAACCCCAGCGTGAAGCCGTGACGCGTGGACGGGTCGAAGCGCGCGACAACGTCGCCGAGGACCGTCGTCGGTCTCGCTGCCGCGTTGACCCAGGCGGCGATGGTGAGATCGCCGGCACCAAGGGTGCCCACGTTGTCGACGACGAGGCGGGCATCCCCGGGGAACTTGCCTACCGGGCCGTCAAGCCCAGCGGTCTCGGAGGGTCCGAATGCCACGGGCCCGTCAATCCTGGCATGCAGGGCGTTGCCGGAGCCGTCCGAGGCATCGCCCGCGAGGTCCCATGAGCCCGTGGTTTGAAGATCAGCAGACATGCGACGACTCCTCTCGGGGCGGCGGAAACACGATGACAAGAGAGCCAGATTGTCCGTCAATCGGACAATCTTCGCCGGTTCCTGCGATGATGTGCACGGAGGCGGCGGCCGGTCGTCGCAGCGAGGTGGCGTGATGGTGAACCCACTCAACATCCGCGCTGATGGCGCGTTCGACCTGCTCGCCCTGGGGGCCGTGGTAACCCGCCTCGACCCGGGATTGATCCCGTTCCGCAAGGCCACGTCGTATGCGGTCCACGTGTCCGGCGGCGAGTTCAACGTTGCTGCCAATCTGGCGGACGCCTTCAATCTCCGGACGGCCATCGCGACCGCGATGGTGGACTACCCGATCGGTGACCACGTTGCCCAGAGTGTCCGCTCGATGGGTGTCACCGGGATCTACCGTCACTTCGATCACGATGGCGTCACCGGGCCCAACATCGCGTCGGTGTACAGCGACCGGGGTTTCGGGATGCGCGCTCCCGTCGTCTTCTACAACCGCGCCAACGAGGCCGCCGCACGGCTTGCGCCGGGCGACTTCGACTGGGCGACCATCTTTGGTGCCGGAGTCCGCTGGTTCCACAGTGGCGGCATCTTCGCCGCACTCTCGCCCACCACGCCGGAGTTGATCATCGAGGCGATGCAGGCGGCGAGGGCCGCCGGCGCGATCGTGTCGTTCGATCTCAACTTCCGCGCCAAGCTGTGGCGCGCCTTCGGTGGCGAGGATCGCGCGCGCGATGTGCTCGGGCGGATCGTCGAGCACGTGGACGTCCTGGTCGGCAACGAGGAGGACGTGCAGGCAGGGCTCGGGATCGAGGGTCCGGAGGTACGATCCCGGGACGCCTTGGATCCGGCAGCCTTCCTGGACGTCATGAACCGCGTGGCGGAGCAGTATCCCCGACTCAGGATCGTCGCAACGACCCTTCGTGAGGTTCACTCCGCTTCGCGCCACGGCTGGAGTGCGGTCGCGTGGATCGGGGGCGACAGCGTCGTGGCCCCAACCTGCGAGCTCGACGTCTACGATCGCGTCGGAGGTGGTGACGGCTTCGCGTCGGGGTTCATCTACGGGCTGCTGGCCGGCGAGACCCCCGCCGAGGCAGTGAGGCTCGGCTGGGCCCAGGGCGCGCTCCTCACGACCTTCCCGGGCGATACCACCATGGCGACCGAGCAGCAGGTCCGCGCGCTCGCCGCCGGCGGATCGGCGCGCATCCAGCGCTGACGTGCGAGACGTCGAACAGAAGGGGTCCGGGATCGCCGGGGTCAACGGGCCGGCGACTCGAACACCACCGTCCCGCCAACAATTGTCCTGACGATCTCGATAGCACCAGTGGTCTCGGCTCGGCGGAACATCGTCAGGTTGGCGGCGACGCCGGTCCGAAGGCTCTCGTGGCCGGCCGTGATCGGCAGGCCGAGCAGGCGGGAAGGGTTCGCGGTCACCATCCGCACCGCGTCAGACAGTGTCGCCCCGGCATGGCGGACCGCATTCGCGACGCACGTTGGAAGGGCCGTGACAGCTCCCGCGAGAAGCGGCGTCCCGACCAGCTCCAGGCGGCCGTCGGGCTGCAGCTCCACATCGCCACCGTCGAACAGC
The DNA here is from genome assembly GCA_963713975.1 of uncultured Chloroflexia bacterium. Classification (GTDB taxonomy): domain Bacteria; phylum Chloroflexota; class Limnocylindria; order Limnocylindrales; family CSP1-4; genus CAIXZV01. Next base: position 600,187 of record OY970218.1, on the reverse strand, counting down.
GTGTAGCGTCCGGGTGGCAGGCCGGCCATCGAGACCGCATCGCTGACGAGGACGGTGCGTTCGACGCCCTTGGCGCGCAGGACGGTCTTCATGACCGCGGGCGGCAGGTGGTGGCCGTCGAAGATGAAGCCCGCACTCAACCGGTCCTCGGCAAGCTGGTCCCAGATGTAGTTAGGGTGGCGCCGGATCACGGCATGGGCGCCGTTCCCAAGGTGGGTCGACCACCTGGCCCCGGCATCGACGGCAGCCCGGATCTGGTCACCCGTCGCCGTGGTGTGCCCGATCGAGACCAGGACGCCGTCGGCGGCGACTGCCCGGATGTAGGGGGCTGCTCCCTCGTACTCGGGCGAGAGCGTGGTGATCCGGACCCGGCCGTTGGCGGCCTCCTGCCACCGCCGGTACTCCGCGATATCCGGCGGGCGCACGTGGCGCAGCGGGTGGGCCCCGCGCGGCCCGTCCTCGGTCGCGATGTGTGGGCCCTCCACGTGGATCCCGACCACGGACTCAGCGATGATCGGGTCGGCATCGCAGGCCGCCACGATGGCGCGAAGGTTGTCCTTGATGTGCTCCTCGGACTCAGTGCAGATCGTGATGCACGATCCGGTGATCCCCTCGGGCCACAGGGCGCGGACCATGGCCGCGGAGGTTGATGCGTCCGCAGCTGCGTCATTCGGGTCGTGCCCGGCATAGCCGTTGATCTGGATGTCGATCCAGCCCGGGGAGATCCAGGTGCCACCCGGGTCTTCCGCGACGCGCTCGATCCTGGTGACAAGGCCGCCCGCCACCGTCACCCGGACGGCCCCCCCGTCCTCCGTTGATCGACCCAGCAGCGAGAGCCCGGCAGGCGCGTCGGACGGGTCCACGTGTGTGGTCAGCATCGATGTCATTGAATGAGGCCTTTCCGGGGGTTCGCGGTCAGCCCTTGAGCCCCGTGAGCGTGATGCCCTCGACGATCCGGCGCCGCAGGATCAGGAACGCGAGGAGGGTCGGCAGCATCGCGAAGACGGCCGCTGCCGCGACCGCGCCGAAGTCGACCCGGGTGCTGTTCGCGAACTGCGACAGCCCGAGCTCCATCGGGAAGTATTTCGGCTCGTTGAGGATGAGCAGCGGCCAGATGAACGCGGTCCATGCCTGGATGAAGGCGAGGATCGCAAGTGCGGCCATCGCCGGCGCCAGCAGCCTGGGTACGAGCCTGAGCATGATGGAGAACTCACCCATGCCGTCGATACGGGCGGCGTCGAGGAGCTCGTCGGGCACGCTCGTGATCGTGTTCTGACGCATGAAGAAGATCCCGTAGCTGAGCACGAGGAACGGCAGGAACAGGCCGATCGGCGTGTTCACGAGGCCCAGGGTGTTCATCTGGAGGAACAGCGGGACCATGTAGATCTCGAACGGCACGATCGCCGTCGCGATCACGAGCATGAACAGGACGTTGTTCCCGGGGAACTTGAACTTCGCGAAGATGTAGCCCGCCATCGTCGACGTCACGAGGATGAACACCGTGGAGATGACGGCGAACACGACGCTGTTCCACAGGTACGACATCACGGGGGCCGTCGCGAAGACCTTCTCGAAATTCGCGATCGTCCAAACCTCGGGGAGCAGCGACGGTGGCACCTTGAGCAGCTCAGTTGCCGGACGGAACGATGTGCTGAACAACCAGAACAGCGGGAACACCATGAGCAGGCCGCCAGCGAACAGCAGGGCGACGACGATCCAGTACGAGATCTTGCCGACGAGCGTGCGCCGAGATGAGATCACGGGTTGGACCCCCGCAGGAACCGGAACTGGATGATCGTCAGGGCGAGGATGATGATGAACAGGTACATGGCCTCTGCCGCTGCGTAGCCCATATTGAAGAACCTGAACCCGTTCTCGAAGATGTCGTACACGAGCACGCGCACGAGACGGCCGGGTGCCCCCTGGACATCGGACGCCAGCACGTAGACCTGGGTGAACACGTTGTACGCCGAGATGGTCGTGATCACGACCACAAACAGCGTGACGGGCGCCAGCAGGGGCAGTGTGATCCGCCGAAACTGCTGCCACGCGTTCGCACCGTCAACGGCTGCCGCCTCGTGGTAGATCACCGGGATTGCCCGCATCCCCACCAGCAGGATGATCATGTTGTACCCGACCTGTTTCCAGACCGACAGGATCACGACCGCGACGAGAGCCATCGTGGGGTCACTGAGCCACGGCTGCTTGCCGATCCCGAAGACCTCAAGCGCCGAGTTCAGGATCCCGTGCTGGTAGTTGAAGATCTCGCGCCACCCGAGCGTGACCGGCACCATCGGCACGAGCACCGGGGCGAAGTACAACAGCTCGAGGAAGCCGCCGAGCCGGCCGGTCACGAACCGTGACAGCAATGCGGCGAGCAACAGGGCGATCAGCACCGAGAACACGGTGGTCGCCACGGCAAAGATGGTCGTGTTCGTGAACGCCAGCCTGAAGTTGTCGTCGGACAGCAGGTTCACATAGTTGTCGAGCCCGACGAACTTCTCGGCAGGCTTGATGAGCTCCCAGTCGAACAGGCTCATCAGCATCGCCTGCCCGGTCGGGATGACGCGCAGGTAGAAGAACAGCGCCATCACGGGCGCGAGCACGATGAGCACGAAGCGGTAGCGGACCCACCGCCGCCTCGGGATGTTGCGCACGGCTGCCAAGGGACTGTTCAATCCATCGACCCTTCCTGGATCGGGTGCCGGGGATGCGCGTGGGCGCCGCGGCCCGTGCCGTCGGCGCCCACAATGCTACTTGGATCAGCCGCCGAAGTGGCCGTTGTCCTTCAGGATCTGGTTGGTCTCATCGGCCCAGGTGTTGAGCAGGGCCTGGATCTTGTCGGGCTGCCCGGCAAGGTTGGCAAAGTCGGCGTAGGCCTCGACCAGGTGCGTCGCGAGCTTGGTCTCGATCTCGTCGAACTCGGCGATCGGCGGTGTGGTCGTCAGCTGGAAGCCGTCCGGCCGCTTGAGGAAGCCTTCGTAGGTCGGGTTCTCCGCCAGGAAGGCGGCCAGGTCGAGGTCGCCGCGGGCCGGCAGCCAGCCGGACACCTTCAGCAGGTTGATCTGCTGGTCCTGTTCGCGCATGAATCGGATGAACTCCCACGCGCAGGCGGCGTTCGGCGATGCGTCCGGCACGAACATTGATTCGACCGTCAGGATGTCCGCAGCAGGCGGTGCCACGGTCGCGTAGTGGCCGACCAGATCCGGGACCGTCGCGGCGATCTCGGGGACCACCCAGGACTCGCGCAGGAACTGCGCGGTCTGCTCGGTCTCGAACGCCTTGGCATCACCATCGATCTCCAAGGACAGGACGTTGTCCTTCAGCATATCGACGTACATCTGGAGGAGCTTCGCGCCCTCCGGGCCGTTGTACTCGGCAACCCAGTTGCCGGACCCCTCCGGGGTCTCGCGGATGAGTGTCTTGCCGTCCTGGAGCAGGAGGATCCAGAACTTCTCTGCAACGCCACTGCCCTGACCTGACAGCCGGAGGCTCCAGCCCGACCGGGTCAGGTTGCCGTTCGCGTCCGTCTTGGCCAGCTTGTATGCGTTGGACTTGAGATCGTCCATCGTCATCGGGGGACCGGAGAGGCCCGCTTCCGTGTACATGTCGGTGTTGTAGTAGACGGCCGTTCCGCCGGTGAACAGCGGCATGCCCCAGATGTTGTCGGAGTAGGTGTTGTCCTGGACGACTTCGGGCGCGTAGCCACCTCCGGTGATCTCGCCCTTCAGGTCGTCGGGGACCGGCTGGAGCAGGCCTTCATCGATGAAGCGGGCGAGGAAGTTCGTCGTCCGGACGACGACGTCGCCTGCCGTCTTGGAGGGGAGCGCGGTGGTCAGCTTCTGCTCGAAGCCGCGGAGGTCGGTGCTGAAGACCGTGAAGTCAACGTTGGGATGTGCCTCCTTGAAGGCTGCGCCGGCCTGCTTGTAGACGTCGTCGACCTCGGGATAGCCTCCCCATACGTTCAGCGTGACGGGATCGGTCCCGCACGCGTCAGCGGTGGCGGCAGATTCGACCGGGGCCGTTGTGGCGCCGGCGGCCTGGGTGGCCGGCGCGGTGGTCGCCGAGCTCGAGCCGCAGGCTGCAAATGCGATCGCGAGTCCCGCGGACAGCACGATTGCCTTGGTCAGTAGCCGAGAGCTTGCCATGTTCCTCCTCCAGGTTCGGATGACGATCGATGACGCGGAGCCAGCACTCTCAGAGGCGTTCGTCTCCCTTGCTCCGTGGCAGATGCTCGGATATTGGAGCCGGCTTCCACGAGGGCCGGACTCCCCGGAAATGGCCCACAGCGGCCGCGCGGGTCTCCGCGTCACCTCTCCCGCGCGGCCTGGCGGGCCAGCCGATGTGTGATGACTTCCTACTCTCCATTGTCGGAACCGAGCCCGGTCTGCATGTTCGATCGTCTTGGATGCGGGCTCGCCCCCGACGGCCAGCGGCCGAGCCCGAATGTGGTCGCCTGCGGGCGCTTCGCTCGGTTCGGTTCCAGTGCGGCCATCCGTGTCATGAGCAGCTCACCGGCCTCGATCACATGGGCGCGGACCGCAGCCTCCAGGAGCTCCGGGTCACGGAGCTGGACAGCCTCGACGATCGGGGCGTGCTGGGCGATCAGGGTTGGCGCATCGGCTGAGGCGATCTGGTTGGTCAGCACGATCCGGCGCGACAACGCCTGCAAGGTATCGAGCCGGCCGAGCAGCATCTCGTGTCCGCAACGGGCGAAGACCGAGCGGTGGAACGCGACGTCCGCGTCGGCGACCGTCAGCGGATCCCTGCTACGCACGGCCTTCCTGAGGACCTCGAATGCCGCCCGGACCTCACGCTCGATGGCCGGATCGGCGCCGCTTGCCTCCAGCGCCAGTCGTGAGGCGTAGGGCTCCAGGAGAGCACGCAGGCTCGTGATCTCCCAGGTCGCGCGTACCGAGAGCTGGGAGACGAACACGCCCCGGCGGGGGATGATCTGGATGAGCCCGCCGTCGGCAAGCGTCCGGAGGGCCTCCCGGACGGTCCCGCGCGAGGTCTCGAGCTGGGCCGCAAGCGCCACCTCAGGGAGCCGCGATCCCGGCGCGAACTCACCGTGGACGATCGCGTCCCTGATGAACTGCGCGACGACAGTCGTTAGTGTCTGGGGACGATGAAGGCTCATGGCTCGGACCGACCCCTCCTGCACGAGATTGTCCGACAGTAGATCATCGGACATCCCGGACGCAAGGCCCTTCCGGCCGGCAGGCACGGTTGCCCGGTTGGGAATCACGGTCATTGTCGCCGATGCCTGCTGCGGTCGTAACCCGGGCCTCACAAGTTCGGGACGCGATGCCGATACCGCGCGGTCACGGCGAGGTTCGCCTCATCCCCACCAGGGCTGTTCGAGCTCCGCCAGACCGGCGGCTCGATCCCCCGACGGGCGAGGTCGGCGATTGCCTCCAGCATGATCGAGTTGATCGCGTAGGCGTTGACCATCGTCGAGACGGGGCCGACCTTCTCGGTGACGCCATCCACGGCCATGACCGCGTCGCCCAAGGGCATCTTCGTGTCCACGACGATGTTGGCAAGGTCACACAGGTCCTGTCCGCTCGGGTGGCGGCTCGGGTGACCCTGTGGCAGACCGCGCTGGTTGGCGACCGAGGTGACCGCGATGCTGGTCAGCCCCTTCTCGCGGGCATACATCGCGCTGTCGATCGTCGCCGAGTTGATGCCGTACGCGTTGACGATGAACAGGATGTCGCCGTCGCTCATTCCCGCACCATCCAGGATGGCGCGCGCGTAGCCCGGCGTGCGCTCGATGGCCATCGACCGCGCGGCGCCGTGACCCAGGTAGAAGCCGTCGTCGAGAAACGACCAGATGCAGGCCAGGCCGCCAGCGCGCGAGAAGACCTCCTCCGCACCGATTTGCGAATGGCCGCCGGGCCCGATCACATAGATGAGGCGGTCTTCGGCGATGCGATCCGCGACGGCCAAGCCGGCTCGCGCGATCGCTTCACCCTCCTCATCGCGGATACGCGCGAGCAGCTCCATGGCCCGGTCGAGGTAGGTGGCGTGGATCGGGGCGGTCATCTGATGTCTCCCGAATGGCGGAACGCAGGTGGACGGATCACGTGGCCTCGATGGTGGAGCTCTTCAGGCGGGCGGTGCCGCCGAGGCAAGCTCGATCAGCGCCCGGATCAGGCGCTCCCCTTCTCCTGGCTGCAGGACGCTTGCGTTCGGCTCGTAGGCTCCAATCTCGAATGCCTCGGCTGTCGGGATGTAGCCCACCGTGCCGTCGCACAATGCGGCGATACACGTGCTGTCCGCACCGAGCGCCTGCCGCGCTTCCTGGCCCAGGGCAACGAACAGCTCGCCGGACACTCCAAGGTGCAGCAGCGGCCCCAGGGCGAGCGCACTCGCCCGCACCCGTACCGGGCCGTCGCGATCCGGGGCCTCGGCCTGCTCCGCAACCAGTTCCGCGTACGCCGCGGCAACGAGCGCATGGTAGGTAGCGTCCGCGGTGAGGTCCGCCGCTGAGACGGCCCGCTCCGCGTCACGGGCGAGGGTGGCTGCACGCCGCGCGACGACGGGATCCGGCAGACGCTTGCGCAGGAGCTCGACGATCCGGGAGGTTCCCCACACCCGGGAGGAGGACGCGGGTGTGAGGCTCTCCCGGATCGCGAGCGTGCAATCGGCCAGGATGTGCCCGTAACGCTCGGCGGACTCGAATGTCCGCCACGGCACGACGACCCCGACCATGCTTCCCTCGGGGGAGTAGCCCCCTGGGTTCACGTCGCCTTGCGGGCCGGTCGTGAAGATCGTCACCCCGCCCGCAGCCTCGTCGACCAGGCGACACAGGACGCCTGGGTAGTCCGCGGTGTAGAGCGTGTTGTTGGGTCCAAGGGTTGTGGCGTGGCAGCCGTAGTTGACGTGGGTGGCGATGGGCTCCCCGTCGATCCCGTCGAAGCGAGTCACCGTCACACGATCATCTACGGGCCCGCCGTTCGGCCGACGGTTGCCGGCGATTCCGTCAACGTGCCCGATCCCGATCGCGGCAACCGCTTCGCGCCTCGCGTCCCACGCTTGCACCACGGCGTCGGCGATCCGGTTGCCGATGGCACGCTCCACGTCCGACGGCTCCCGCTGCGCGGGTCCGCTGTGGGTGTGCGTGCCGGCAAGCTGGAGGCGATCCCGCGGAATGCCGGTCCGCTCCAGGACCTCCGCGGCGACCTGCTCCTGGAGCCGCAGCTCCACCTGCAGCAGGTCCGCGACCATCAGCGCCACGGTCGTCCCGTCGTCGCCCTCCGCAACGAGCGCCCGGGCGTGGAGTGGATCGTGGATCCCGGTGGCGCCGCTCGTGCGCGACTCGAACCCGTCCATCCGGTAGCCCAGCGGCGGGGTGATGTCGACCTTTGCTGCCCCGACCTTCATCGCAGGCCTCCTCCGAGCGCGATTGCTCGTCCATTGCGATCCGCCTCATAGGCGGCGGCAACGATCGCCACGGCATTGCGCCCGTCCTCGCCGGTGACGACGGGGGCGCGACCGGCACGGACGGCCTCGACGAAGTCGCCGTACTGGCGCAGGTAGCCCACAGCGTTCGTGCCCCACGTCTGTGTGCCTGCGGTTCCGGCAGGTGCCGGAGTGTCATCATCGCGTGGCGCCTCGACACCAGGCACGTCCCACTCCACGGCACGCTCGCCGGCGATGCGGACGTGGCCCCGGTCGCCGTAGACCCTGAGCTCGGTCGGGAACTCCGGCGTGGCGCAGGTCGTGGCCACGATCTCTCCCAGCGCTCCGCTGGCGAACCGCAGGGAGATCGATGCCGTGTCCTCGGCGTCCATCCGGTGGCCCAGCGTGGCGACATGCCCCGAGACGGATGAGACCGGCCCGCCGATCCAGCGCACGAGATCGATCATGTGGATTGCCTGGTTCATCAGGACGCCCCCATCGAGTTCGCGCGTACCCCGCCAGGCCGCGCTGTCGTAGTACGCCTGTGGTCGGTGGTACAGCCCCTCCGCGATGATCAGCGAGATCCGCCCGAGGGCGCCGGCCGCGACCGCTGCCTCCAGGGCCCGGACAGCAGGCTCGAATCGACGTTGAGAGATCGTGGCCACCGCGAGTCCCCGGTCGTGACCCTCCCGGACCACGGCCTCGGCCTCCTCCACGGAGAGGGCAATCGGCTTCTCGACGATCGCATGACGACCCGATCGCAGCGCGGCGAGCGCCTGCTCCGGGTGGAGCCCGGATGGCGTGCAGATCGTCACCGCGTCGACGTCGTCGCGAGCGAGGAGATCGTGGAGCGACATCGACCAGGGCACCCCCCACCGCTCGCCCACCGCGCGTGCCCGGTCGACGGAAGCGCTCGTGACAGCCGCGAGCGCCAGGCCGTCGACCGCAGCGATCGCCTCGAGGTGCTGGGTCGAGATCGCACCGCAGCCGACGAGCCCGATCCGGATCGACGGCGTGGTGGTCATGCCCGGGCCGCAGCCACTTTGGCGATCGCCTCGACGACGTCGTCGATGTCTTCGTGGGTGCCCATCAGGATGGACAGCGAGAACATCATGATCTCGTCAGCCTCGGCACGTTCCGCGTTCGGACATGCGGCTGGGGCCTGACCGCCCAGGCGCGCGATCTCGTCGATCACGGCCTGGTTCCGGTTGAGTGGCACATAGCCCGCAAACACCGGCACGCCCTCTGCGCGCAGCGCCTCGGCGAAGGCCTTCTTCGGCAGCCCACCCTGCTCGGCGCCGAGCCAGCGCCAGTGATACGTGTACCAACTGTGCGCGGTGACGCCCTCGGGCACGTTGAGCGGGACCGCTCCCGGGATCTCGCGCAGCCGACTCGAGAGGTACGCGGCAGCTTCGCTGCGGTGTGCCTGCTGGGCGGGCATCCGCTTCAACTGTTCCAGGATGACCGCTGCCTGGAATTCGGACAGGCGCAGGTTCCAGCCGAGCCGGACGTGCTCATACCACTCGCCGCCACGACGACGACCGACGTTGCGATAGGACCACAGGAGCTCGTCGGCCTCGTCGTCGTTGGTGACCATCATGCCGCCTTCGCCCGCATTGACTGGCTTGGACGACTGGAAGCTGAAGGTCCCGACGTCACCGATCGCGCCCACCGGCGTTCCGCGCCACGCGGCACCATGCGCCTGGGCGGCGTCTTCGACGACCTTGAGGCCGTGCCGGCGCGCCGCGGCCATGACCCCGTCCATGTCGGCCGGCGATCCGCCGTGGTGGACCGGGATGATGGCCTTCGTCCGCGCAGTCACGGCAGCATCGATCTGGGTCGGGTCGATGAGAAGTGTGTCCAGACCGACGTCCACGAACACCGGAACGGCACCGATCATGAGCGCCGCGCTGGCCGTGGCGATGAACGTGTACGGCGGGACGATGACCTCGTCACCAGGACCGACGCCCAGCGCCTTGAGCGCAACCGACAGCGCCATCGTGCCATTGACGCACGCGATGCCGTGGCGTGCACCCTGGACCTTTGCGAACTCGATCTCGAGCTCCTTGACGAAGGTGCCGTCGATCGAGCCCCACACCCCGGATCGGAGAGCGCGCAGCAGCGCTTCCTCCTCCTCGCGCCCGAAGACGGGCCAAGCCGCGAAGGGCCTGGTTCGGACCGGGGTTCCCCCGTTGATGGCGAGTGTTGTCATCGAGTGCTCCTTCGGCACGTGCGGCGGGCGGGACGTCAGCCGCCGTCAGGACTTGACAAGCGAGGCAGCGGACTCGTCCACGAACAGCACGGCGTCCGGGTGGCCGCGCAGGATGGACGCGGGACAGGCGGCGGAGATCGGGCCGTCCAGCGCGGCGGCGACCGCGATGGCCTTCTGCGGCCCGGGCACGACGAGCGCGACAACGCGACACCCGCGGATGGTCGACATGGTCACGGTGAGGGCGACCCGCGGGACGTCCTCGAACCGGTCGAACGCCCCGTCGCGCACCTGCTGGTGCCGACTCGTGTCGTCGATCTCGACGGGCTTGACCCACAGCGGGTCGTCGAAGTCTGCGACGTGCGGATCGTTGAAGGCGACGTGGCCATTCTCGCCGATCCCGAGGAGCGCGAGATCGATCCCGCCGTCCGCCAGGAGATCGCCGTAGCGCAGCGCCTCCGCGTCGCCACCGGCGGGGTTGCCGCCGTCGAGTCGCTCCACTCGGCCCGGGTGCACCAGGGACCAGATGTGCTCGTGCAGCCAGGTGCCGAATGCCCGCTCATGCCCTATCGGGAGTCCGACGTACTCGTCGAGATGGAAGGCGTCCACGCGTGTCCAGTCGATCCCCGGCTCCTTCGCGAGCACGGCGAGCATCTCGGCCTGGGATGCCGCGGCGGCGAAGATGACCCGCACGCGAGCCTGGTGTTCCAAGAGGGCTTTCAGGCGACCGGCCGCATACCGCGCGGACTCCGCGCCGAGTGCTTCGCGGTTCGCGAGGACAACCGTCCGAAGGCGGTCGCGCAGGAATTCGGTCATGCCCGTTCCGGAATGAACACCACGAAGAACACGTAGTCCAGGGGCTCGGTTCCCGTGTTCGTGATCTCGTGCTCGGTGCCCATCGGGATGAGGACGCTGCTGCCCGTCGTCACGTCCGTCCGCTCGCCGTCCAGGAGCACGAAGCCCGTCCCCGTGGCCACGTAGTAGACCTGGTCCTCGTCGAGATGGGTGTGCCTCGGCACGGTTGCGCCCGGGTGGATCCGGACCTGCGTGACATTGAGCCGGCTCGTCTCGAACACGGGCCGGTAGTCAGCGTAGGGCTCCGGTGCGACCGTGAGGTCGGCGAAGTGCCTGATCATGACTCCTCCAATGGTCCCGGGACGCGACTCAGCGCTTGTTCAGGGCTTCCGAGCCGTCGGGGACGGCGCCCAGCTTCACGGCATCGAAATCCCAGCCGTTGTCCTTGCACATCTGGTGGACGTGGGAGTCCCAGGTCGGCTCGGCCGGATCGGGCCCGGCGACGAAGCAGTCGATGCTCAGGTACACGAAGCGGCTCGGGCCCGTGCATCGGACGGAGTGGGGGACACCGGGGGGCGTCCGCACGAAGTCGCCGACCTTCAGGGGATGCTTGTCGGTGGCTCCCGGCCCGACCCCCAACTCGCCCTCGCCCTCGAGGATGAAGAACACCTGCTCGGCGTCCTGGTGGACGTGGATCGGGGGCGCCTCACCGGGTTCGAGGATCACGAAGAACGCTTCGGCCGCGGACCCCTGGGCACGATCCATGATCAGGTCGTTGGTGTGCGTCGGATACCGGTATCGGATGGCCTCACGGGGATCGAAGACGTACTGGGTCACGGCCACTGTCCCTCGATTCGCTCGCGTTCCGCGGTTGATTGTCCTACAGTAGACCCTCGGACACCGCGTGTGCAAACATCGCACCGGCGGGTGGTAGACGCAACCGACGGGGAACCTGGCCGACCTCCGACCACGGTCAGTGACGGGAGAGATGGAAGCCGATGACCACAACGGGCGTGTTCGATCTCACTGGGCGGGTTGCCGCGGTGATCGGCGGGACGGGCGTCCTCGGTGGGGCCATCGCGCACGGTCTCGCCGACGCGGGGGCGGCCGTCGCAGTGCTCGGCCGATCCGAGGAGCGGGGTGCGGCCCGAGTCGAGGCACTCCTTGCGCAAGGCGCCCGCGCCATGGCCGTCCGGGTGGATGCGACGGATCCCATCCAGGTGGAGGCAGCGTGCCGGGAGGTCGAGGGGACGCTCGGTCCTGTCGACGTGCTCGTGAACGCCCCGGGCGTGAACAGTGCAACCCCATTCCTGGAGATCGGGCTGGACGAGTGGCATCGGCTGCTGGACGTGAACCTCACGGCCGTGCTGGTCGCATGCCAGGTCTTCGCCCGGGCCATGATCACCAACGGCCACGGTGGCTCGATCATCAACATATCGTCCGCCTCGTCCGGGCCGCCCTTGTCCCGCGTTCTCACGTACTCGGTCGCGAAGGCGGGCTTGAACAACCTGACCCAGTACCTCGCTCGCGAGCTCGCGCCGCATCAGATCCGCGTCAATGCGATCGCTCCCGGGTTCTTTCCCGCTGAGCAGAACCGCGCCCTGCTGTCCGAGGACCGGTTGCGCGCGATCATGTCGCACACACCGGCCGGGCGCCTGGGCGAGCCGCACGAGTTGGTGGGAACCGCCGTCTGGCTGGCATCGGAGGCCGCCTCCGGCTACGTGACCGGGTCGATCGTCCGCGTGGATGGCGGCTTCAGCGCGATGACCATCTAGGGGCGACGATCATGGATGTCGCCCGCGACGATGCGCCGTCGCCCCCGCCCGGGGTGATCGACCGCGCCGATCCGCTCGCCGTATTCCACCACCATCGTCTGCCTTCCTGGGCGCTCGTCCACCACCGCATCGACTCCACCGCGGTCGAGGATGTTGACCGGGCGGTCGGGCTGGCCGTCGATTCGGTGGCGGAGCTTCTGCCCCGTTCCGGCCGGGTGTGTCTGGCGATCGGCAGTCGCGGGATCGACCGGATCGCCGACGTCGTGCGGGCAACCGTATCGACGCTCCGGGCCCGAGACCTGGAGGTCTTCGTCGTTCCGGCGATGGGGAGCCACGGTGCGGCGACGGCGGAAGGACAGCTCGCCGTGCTCGCGTCACTGGGGATCACCGAGGACACGGTCGGCTGCGAGATCCGCTCGAGCATGGATACGGTCGAGATCGGCTCGGTCGAGGATCGGGTGCCGGTGTTCGTCGATCGCGCGGCCCTCGAGGGCGCCGACATCATCATTCCCATCAACCGCGTCAAGCCGCATACGGACTTCACCGGCCCGGTGGAGAGCGGGCTGCTCAAGATGATCGCGATTGGCCTCGGCAAGCAGCGCGGCGCCGACACCTTCCACGGCGAGGGGTTCGCGACCTTCCATCGGCTCATCCCCGCTGTCGCGACCTTCACCTTGAGTCGCGTCCCCATCCCCTTCGGCGTGGCCCTCGTCGAGAACGGCCATGCGCGCCTCCGGCGGATCGAGGCTGTTCGAGCAGAGGCGATGGTGGACCGTGAGCAGGAGCTGCTGCGCGAAGCTGACGCCTCGCTCGCCCGCCTGCCTGTTAGTGCAGCGGACGTCCTCATCCTCGACTTGATCGGGAAGGACATCAGCGGGCTGGGCATGGATTCCAACGTCGTCGGCCGGTACTACTCCGGGCCCACTGGCAGGCCGCCGTTGCTCCAGCGGATCATCGTCCGTGACCTTACCGACGCGACGGAGGGCAACGCTGTCGGGATCGGCATGGCGGACGTCGTGCTCCGGCGTGCCGTGGACCGCATGGATGTCGCCAAGACGTACATGAACTGCGTCACGGCCAAGACGCCCGAGGGCGCCAGGGTCGCCCTGACCGTCGACACAGACCGCCAGGCGCTTGACGTGGCGATCGCGTGTTGCCTCAAGGTGCGTGCCGACACTGCGCGGATCGTGCGCCTCATGGATACGAAGCATCTCGAGTGGTTCTATGCGTCGGAGCCGCTGCTCCCCGAGCTGGTGGCGACGGGCTCGTGCGAGATCGCAGGTGCCGTCGCACCGATCGGGTTCGACGCCACCGGGCACCTCACCGACATCCTCCCGACCTGATGCCCGACCGCCAGGTCCTGGCTCTGCCGTGGCAGCCATTCCTGGACCGGCTCTCCCCGGCCCGCCATGGGGCGCTCATCTTCATATCGGCAGGGCTCGTCTTCGTTGCGACAGATTCACTGACGAAGACGCTCGTGGCGGACATCCCGGTCGTTCATGTCGTGTTCGGCCGGCACATCAGCTACCTACTGGCCCTGCTGCTGTTTGCCGGCAGGCGGCAACCGCGACGCCTCATGGCGACGAAGCGGCCGTGGACCCAGCTTGCCCGCGGGCTCGCCATGTTCGCCGCCACGGCGACCTACTTCCTCGCCCTGTCGCTGCTGCCACTCGCGGAGGTCAGCGCGCTCGGCTCCACCACGCCGCTGATCGTCATCGCGCTCGCTGGGCCGTTCCTCGGGGAGCGGGTGACCCGGTTCGCCATCGGCGGGGCCGTGCTCGGGTTCGGTGGGGTTGTCGTCCTCGTGGGCGTGGATCCGTCGCATCTCGACACGGCCGTGCTCGTCCCCCTCACGAGCGCATTCTCGCTCGCGATCTTCAGCCTGCTGACACGTTCGCTCCGGACCGATCCGACCGACGTGACCGTGTTCTGGTCCGGGGTCATCGGGCTCGTCGCGGCGACGATCCTCGAGGTCTCGATCCCGACGGACTCCACGCCGACGCCGGTCGAGTGGGTGGGTATCGCCATCGTCGGGCTGGGCGCACTGACGGGGCACCGGCTCCTGGTGGCTGCCTACCGGTGGGGACGAGCGAGTGACCTCGCCCCACTCGGATACCTGACCCTGGTGTGGTCGTTCCTGGTGGGGACGATCGTCTTCGGGGAGGCCCTTGTCTCGAGCGCGGTCGTAGGGGCGGTTGCGATCGCGGTCGGGGGCGTGCTCGCACTGCGCGGCGTTCCACGGGACGAGGACGTTCCCCCGCCGCTCGTGGACTACGGCGGTCCGCTCGACGATGACGCCTGAGGCTTGACGCGGCCGGAGCGATGAGCTCGCGATGAGCATTGACGCCCGGCGCCGCAGTCCGATATCCTCGGGTCATCCCCACCGGCCGCGCGCCTCGGCACCCCGATTCCGCGCGACAGACGGCCCGTGGCGCGACCCATCATTCCCCGCCGGATCGATCCGGTGCCGGACCCCACCCCGAAGGTGTGCCCAAACCAATGCCGAATGGCCCCGACCAGCGCACCAGCCGCAACCGCCGGCCGCGTCGTCGCCCCCAGTCCACGAATCGCCTGCCCGTCACCGAGCAGGACGAGGTAGCTGAGCTAGAAGCCGCCCGCGAGCGCAATGACCTCGACATCCGCGACCTGCGCGAGATGTCGGTCAAGGAGCTCCGCGAGGTTGTCAAGGGCTTCGAGGTCGACACAACCGCCGAGGACCACCGCGACGAGCTCGTCGACCTGATCCTCCAGGCGCAGACGGAGCGCGCGGGGCTGGACTATGCCTTCGGCATCCTCGACATCGTGGACGAGGGCTACGGCTTCATGCGCCGCCATGGCCTGCTGCCCAGCAACGACGACGTGTATGTCTCGTCGAGCCAGGTGCGGCGCTTCGGCCTCCGCGTCGGCGACCGCGTCACCGGGGCCGTCCGCGCGCCACACGAGGGCGAGAAGTTCTGGGGCCTGATCCGCGTTGACAGCGTCAATGGCGTGGACACGGACACCGCCCGCCGTCGCCCGCACTTCGGGGACCTGACGCCGATCCATCCGATCGAGCTGATCAACCTCGAGTCGGACCCCAAGAACCTGAGCCAGCGCCTGGTCAACCTGGTCAACCCGCTCGGCAAGGGCCAGCGCGCGCTTATCGTGAGCCCGCCCAAGGCCGGCAAGACGATGCTGCTCAAGAGCATCGCGAACGGCATCAGCGCAAACTACCCGGACATCCTGCTCATGGTCGCCCTCATCGGCGAGCGGCCGGAGGAGGTCACGGACATGCGCCGCAGCGTCCACGGCGAGGTCATCAGCTCCACCTTCGACGAGCCCACCGAAAACCACACCCACGTGGCCGAGATGGCGCTCGAGATCGCCAAGCGCCAGGTCGAGACCGGCCGTGACGTGGTCGTCCTGCTCGACTCGATCACGCGCCTTGCGCGCGCGTATAACCTCGCGCTCCCGCCGAGCGGCCGGACGCTGTCGGGCGGCATCGACCCGATCGCCCTCTACCCGCCCAAGCGGTTCTTCGGGGCCGCCCGCAAGATCGAGGATGACGTGCTCCCCGACGGCACTGTCAAGAAGAACGGCAGCCTCACGATCATCGCGACGTGTCTGGTCGACACCGGGTCCCGCATGGACGACGTCATCTACGAGGAGTTCAAGGGCACCGGCAACTCCGAGCTCATCCTGGACCGCAAGCTTGCCGAGAAGCGGATCTACCCGTCGATCGACGTCCAGCGCTCCGGTACCCGTCGCGAGGAGCTCCTCCTCGAGGAGGGGACGCTCAAGATGGTCTGGACGATGCGCCGGATGCTGTCGGCGGTCGGGACCAACGAGGGGATCGAGCTGCTGCTCAACCGGATCGCCAAGACCGAGAGCAACGCCCAGTTCCTCGCCACGCTGACCAAGACGCTCGACTGAGGCCGCGGCCTGCGGGCACAACGCGCGCCGGACGGGCAGGTCGACCGGCGTCGGGGCGCGCAAGGCCGCCGAATCTCGCCAGTCCAGCGCATTCTCGCCAGATATGCCGAGATTCGGGACGTCTGGCCCCAAACTTACGGACCTGCGCCGCCCCGGACAGTGAGCCGGGCGTTTGCGCGGTCTGCCGCCACTCTGGTACGTTCCGACGATCGTTCGGTCGCTTCCGGCGACGAGCCGGAAGGGGTCTCGGGGGGACCTGATGACCGGAACAGCGAACCCCCGGAGGACCGGGCCGGCGCCCCCAGGCGCCCGTCCCAGACCGGTCCTCGCGCCAGGAGACCGTATTGCAGAAGCCGACGGATGGCGTGCCGCGCCTCGATCGTGAGCGTGACCGCCGCCGCCCGAACCGAGAATCCGTGATCGCCCGCGTCAATCGCCGGAGCGTGCGGATTGCCAGTACTGCCCAGGCGTGGTTGCAGGACCTCGCCCGTCGCCCCGTCGGTTCCGCCTCGTCATCGATCCGCGCCGCCCTGCGACCCTTCGCGACCGCCGAGCGCGCGCTCCCCGTCGTCGTTGCCGCGATCGTCGCGGTCGCATCCCTCCTCGCCGTGCTCCCCGCCACGCCCGGTGGCGCCGTCGGGGGCACCCAGGGCAGCGGTCAGGGTCTCCGCCTGGCCATCAACGGTGGTCTGACCCGCCCGACCGACGAGCTGATCGACGTCGCGGCCGGGCTCGAGGGCCGCAAGGGCGGGAGCACCAGCTTCCAACCGTTCGTCCTTGCGGACGAGGTCTCTACCGAGGCCATCGCAGAGCCGGCGAGCGCGGGGCCCGACAGCCTGCTCGAGGACGGAACGCTCGTCACCGGATACGCACCCGATACCAACGTGGCCGACGGCTCCGACCTGATCGAGCGCTACAAGGTCAAGTCCGGCGACACTCTGGTCACCATCGCGCGCAAGTTCGGCGTCTCGATGATGACCCTGTGGTGGGCGAACAAGCTGAAGTCCAAGGACGATCTCCACATCGGCCAGGTCCTGCGCATCCCGCCGGTGTCCGGCCTGGTGGTCACGGTCAAGGACACGGACACCCTCGATTCGCTCGCCACCGCGCACGGCGTCAAACCGGCCAGGATCCTCGACCTGAACGGACTCGACGACCCGACGCTGGTCGTGGGCCAGGTGCTCGTCCTGCCGGGGGCCAAGGGTGCTCCCATCCCGACACCGAAGCCCACGCCGAAGCCTGTCGCCAAGCCGCGGGTGGCCTCGGGCGGCGGCAGCTCTCGCGGGAGCAGCCGGGTCTCGCCCGGTGGACCTGCGAACTACTCGGGCGGGCGGTTCCACTGGCCCGTGGTGGGCGGTGGCAACTACATCAGCCAGTACTCCCACGCCGGCCACGCTGCCATCGACATCGCAGGCGACTACGGCTCATCCGTCGTGGCGGCAGGCGGAGGCCGCGTCGTGTTCGCGGGCTGGAAGTCCAACGGCGGCGGCTGGCAGGTCTGGCTCTCGCACGGCAGCGGCCTGTACACGACCTACAACCACATGTCCTCGCTGTCCGTCGGCACCGGCCAGTCCGTCGGCCGCGGCCAGCGTGTCGGCCGGCTCGGCTCCAGCGGCTGGGCAACGGGACCGCACCTCCACTTCGAGGTCTGGGTGGGCGGCATGCCCTGGGCCGGTGGCAGCCCCGTCAACCCGATGCGCTACTTCTAGCGCCGGAGCCTGCCGGCGGGCCCACCGCCGGGCCGTGCGACAATACCCGCGATGTTCCTCGACGATGTCCTGATCTCCGTGCGCGCCGGCGCTGGCGGTGACGGAGCGGCCACCATGCGGCGCGAGGCGCATGTCCCCCGGGGTGGTCCCGATGGCGGCGACGGTGGACGGGGCGGCTCCATCTACCTCCGCGTCGATGCGGGCCAGACCGCGCTCCACGATTTCCGCTTCAAGCACCGCTTCTCTGCGACGCCCGGTGGCCGGGGCGAGCGCCAGAAGCGCCATGGCAAGGCCGGAGAGGACCTCTACCTGGACGTTCCGCCCGGCACGGCGGTCATCGACACTGCCGAAGGCGGGCTCATCGCGGACCTGGTGGCCGTCGGCCAGCAGGTGATGGTCGCGAAGGGAGGGCGCGGCGGCCTCGGCAACGTCCACTTCGCCACCGCGACGCACCAGGCCCCCAAGCATGCGCAGCGCGGCGAGCCCGGCGAGGAGAAGGAGCTGCGCCTGGAGCTGCGGCTCATCGCAGACGTGGGCCTCGTGGGCCTGCCGAACGCGGGCAAGTCCACGCTGCTCGCGGCGCTCACCGCCGCCACGCCCAAGATCGCCGACTACCCGTTCACCACCCTCGAGCCCAACCTGGGCGTCATGGACCTGGGGATCGACGACGGCCGCCGGCCGACCATCGCCGACGTCCCCGGCCTCATCGAGGGCGCCTCGTCCGGGGCGGGCCTCGGTCACGCCTTCCTGCGTCACGTCGAGCGGACGAGGGTGCTGCTCCACCTTGTGGATGGCACCTCGCGGGACCCGGCCTGGGACCACGACGTCATCCGCGAGGAGCTCAGGGCCCACGACCCGGCACTGCTCGCGAAGCCGATGATCACGGTCTTCAACAAGATGGACCTGGCGGCGGCGCGCGAGGCGTGGCCGGCGTTCGAGACCGCCATGCGGGCGGCCGGCCTCCCGGCTCTCGAGATCTCCGCCGTGGAGGAGATCGGGCTGGACGGGCTGCGGGACGCGATCGGGGGCCTGCTGCCGGACGTCGATGGCTTTGGCGACCCCCCAGAGCCGGCCGGGGTGGTCGTCCACCGTCTCGAGGCGGCCGGTGACGGGTTCACGCTGGAGCGCCCGGATGGCGCGTTCCAGGTCAAGGGCAAGCGAATCGAGCGGCTGGCTGTGCAGACCAACTTCGAGAACGAGGAATCCGCGCAGCGGTTCCAGCGCGAGCTCGTGAGGCTCGGGGTCGATGGTGCGCTGCGCAAGGCGGGCATCCGACCCGGCGACACGGTCCGTATCGGCGTCACCGAGCTGGAATGGGAGCCGCCCGAGGAGGAGCGGTGAGGGACGGCCCGATCGGCCTTGCCCCCCTCGCCGACGTTGCGCCGCCGACCCCGATCACGCCTGGGTCGGCGGGCGTCCTGGGTGGCACCTTCGATCCCGTCCACCACGGGCACCTGGCGATCGCCGAGGAGGCCCGCGAGGCGCTCGGGCTGGAGCGGGTCATCTTCATGCCGGCTGCAACGCCTCCTCACAAGCCAGACCGTCCGGTCACGGAGGCCGCGGACCGGGTGGCGATGGTCGGGCTCGCGATCTCGGGCAACCCGTCGTTCGAGCTGAGTCGCCTGGAGGTGGAGCGGGGCGGGGCCTCCTACACCGTGGACACGCTCGAGGCGCTGCGCGAACGAGGGATCGTGGAGCCGTGGTTCATCCTCTCGGCGGAGGCACTGGCAGGCCTGCCCACGTGGCGGAACCCCGTCCGGATCCTCGCCCTTTGTCGCCTTGCGGTCGTGCCCCGCGACGGCTACGAGCCCCTGGACACGGCCTGGGTCGCGGCACGCTTTCCGGGTCTCGAGGACCGGGTCACCTTCCTGCCAGGGCCCCTCTTGCCGATCTCGGGTAGCGTGGTGCGCCGGCGGGCCGCCGCCGGGCGTTCGGTGCGCTACCTCGTGCCGGATGCGGTTGCCGGCTACATCGCCGATCATCGCCTCTATCAGTGACCCTCCCGGAGGACCCAGACCACGTGACCGATCCCGTCCACTCCGCAACCCAGCGCCCCGATGGACTCCCGGCCCGCGACACCGCGGCGCCCGCGTCCGACCTCGCGCCGCTTGACCTCGCGCGGCGGATCGTGGAGCTCGCGGAGGACAAGAAGGCGGCAGACATCGTGCTGCTCGACCTGGGTGACCTGACGACCCTCGCCGACGCCTTCGTGATCTGCTCTGGCGGCTCGGAGCGCCAGATCAGCGCCATCGCCGACGGCATCGTCGAAGGGCTGCGGGACGAGCGGGTCAAGCCCATCGGACGCGAGGGCACGTCGCAGTCCCACTGGGTGCTCATCGACTACGGGAGCGTCATCGTCCACGTGTTCACGCCGCCGGAGCGCGACTTCTACCAGCTGGAGCGCCACTGGTCCGGCGCGAAGGTCGTGGTGCGGGTCCAGTAGTTGGCGCGTCGGGCCCGGCGGAGTACCGGGTCGAGCGGTACCGCTGGGTCATGCCGGGCGCCCGGGACCCCTCCTAGCATCCGGATCAGGACGTCGGTCGCAATGACCGGCGCCACCCGGAGAAGCGCCACCGATGTCGGGCCTGCGAGATCGTTGCCCTGGATGCAGCCGACGCCTCATCATCACGCGCTTCGACACCACGTTCCGGCTGTCCGACCGCACCGAGCGACTGTGCTTCGGCATCCCCGGCGGGCTGTGCGAGGACTGCCACCAGCTGTACATCGATCCCGAGCTGATCGAGCTGCTGGACGTGGGCGACGGCCGCTGCGTGTTCGCGATCGAGAGCGACCTCGTGATGCAGGAGGAGGCCTGGTCGTCCGCGGACTGATGTCCCTGGGACCTGCCTCGACCGGGCTGGGACCTACCTCGACCGGGCTGGCGGCGCTGACGATCCCGGCCGCCTGATCGCGACCCTGTCCTCGACCCACAGCGTGAACGCCAGCCGGACCTGGCGCTCCGTGGACGCAGCATCGACCGCCCCCTTGATCATCGCGTCCAGCTCCAGCACGCCCTCCAGCGCGGCATCGAGCTCCGGGAGCGTCCAGCGGCGCGCCTGCTCCACGAGCTTCTGGGCACGGAACGGGTGCCCGCCGATCGCCTTGACGATGTCGGGCGGACGGCTGCCGGCCGCGATGTGGTCGGCGGCGATCAGCAGCTCCCGGAGGCGGCGGTGGAGCTGGACGATGACGACCGGCAGCGGGGTCGACTCCAGCAGCCGGTCGAGCAGCGGCGCCGCGACGTCCACTCGGCGCTCGGCGAGCGCGTCCAGCATCGCCCACGTCGAGTCGGGGACGACCTCGGGGACGAGCGCCCGCACATCAGCGACCGTGATCGGGGCCGCCTGGCGGTAGATGGCCAGCTTCTCAAGCTCGGCGGCGGCGAGGGTTCCCTGCCGCTGGCGATCCACGTCACCCTCGCTCACGAACCCGCCCACACGGCGGGCGAGCTCGTCCGAGGCGTCACGCTCGAGCACCAGGCCGCGCTCGTCGGCCAGGTTGCGCAGCCAGCCGGAGAGCTCGCCGGCTCTCGGTGCTGCGAACGCCCTCGATTCGCCCCCCGCCTTGAGGACCGAGGCCTCGAGACCCTGCAGCATCGCGGGGCGCTTCGTGCCGGCGTCACCCTGTTCCACGAACACGAGCGCATTGCCGGGGGCGACGACTCCGAGCGCCCGGCCGAGGGCTTCGCGGGCGTCCTTGGAGCGCAGCAGGGCCCCCGGGTCGGTGACCACCGCCACGCAGCCGCCACCGAACATCGGCGCGGTCCCGACGCGCTCCGCGATCTGGTCCGCGCTGGTCTCCACGCCCGTGACGCGCCAGCGGTCCGGGGCGGCGCCCGTGTCCTGCTCCAGGCGCGTCGCGATCTTCGCCACCGCCCGGTCGAGCGCGAACCCGTCCCCGCCGCGGTAGTAGGCGATCACGGGGGCCGTCACCCGGCGGCCTCCCGCAGGGCACGTCGCGACCAGTGAAGGCGACGCACGTCGGCGGGCGCGACACCGGCAGCGGCGCAGACCTGCTGCTCCAGGGCGATGGCGCGCGCCTCCGCCAGCGCGAACGTCGCCTCGTCCCACGCCGTTCCGCCCGTCCGCTTGACCCGGGCCCCGGACCCGGGTGGGTAGCGGCGTCTCCACGAGGCGAAGCGGGCGGCCATGGGCTCCAGGCGCTGGCCCGCCCGCTTGTCGGCATAGGCGACCACCTTGGCCTCGAGTGGGGCCGTCTCGAGGCGCTCGGCGTCCAGGTCGTCGGCGAGGCGCGTCACGGGATGGTCACGCACCAGCGCCGCCAGCTCGCCGTGACCGCGTGCCTCAAGCCAGGCCGCGGAGCCTTCACCGTGGCGGAGACCGTCCTGGTGCCCGTCCGGGAGCTTGTCCACGTCGTGCAGCAGCGCGGCGGCCTCGACGGCACGGATGTCCACCGGATGACCGGACCGCGCGATCGCGTGCGCCAGCCAGGACGCCACGTCTGCGACGGCGCACGCGTGTCGCAGGGACCACTCGGGTGGGTCCAGGGAGTGCAGCAGGCTGGCGGCCTCGCGGCGCGCCGGGACGGTCATGCCCGGAATCGTAGCCGGTGTCGGCGGTGCGAGGGACAGGACCCGTCACGAGCGCCGTGCGGCGTGCGCCGGATGTCGTGACGGCGAGCCCCTCCCGGCGGAGATCGACCTCGATGGTGCCCTCGAGATCCGTCCGGCGGACGCGGGCACCGACATCACGGAGCCTGGCGAGGGTCGACGGTGCCGGATGCCCGTAGTCGTTGTCCGCGCCGACCGAGATCAGGGCGAGCGACGGCTGCGTAGCCGCCAGCAGCTCCGCGCTGGTCGCCGTGGCGCTGCCGTGGTGGGCGACCTTGAGGACGTCGACGTGCTGCACCCCGGCCGCCACGAGCCGTGGATCGACGTCCTCCTCCGCGTCGCCGGTCAGGAGGAATCGCCGCCCATCGGCCTCGCCCAGGAGGATGATCGAGGTGTCGTTGATCCCACGCCCCGTGGAAGCGGCGGCTGCGGGAACGCCGGGCTGGGGCCACAGGACGCGGAGTCGGATCTCGTCGAGGCGGAGCACCGCACCGGCGGCCAGGGTTGCCCGCTGAGGGCCATGGGCGAGAGCCTCGTCCCAGGCCGCCCAGCCCGGACCCGGCCCCCGCATCCCGGGCTCGAAGACGCGTCCCACCCGGTATCGCTCGAGCACGCGTACGAGCCCCGCGACGTGGTCCTCGTGGGGGTGCGTGAGCACGACGACGTCGATCCGCCGGTCCCACGGTGGGATCCGGGTATCCAGCTCCACGAGCAGCCGGTCCGGGTCCGGCCCGCCATCGACCAGCATCCGGCCACCGCCCCGGCTCTCGACGAGGATCGCGTCACCCTGGCCGACGTCCAGCAGGACCAGGCGGGTCGATCTCCCTGCCGCATCGCCGAGGGCGAGGGTCGAGACGGCGACCACCACCGCGGCCACGCCCAGCACGACTCGGTGCAGGCGCGAGATCCGTGGCGGGCTGGCCCGACGGCTGCCGGCTGATGGCTTGGCTCCCGTCGCTCGTCGACGGTGGCGCCGGCCCTGTCGACGGGCCACCTCCCTCAGCAGCCTTGGGGCGAGCAGGACGAGCGCCGCGGCTGCGAGAGCCACGGCCCAACCCGCTTGCGGCGGGATCGTGACGGCGGCGAACGGCAGGCCTGCCGCGAACCGCACGACCCCCACCATCACGTGGAGGAGCAGCCAGGCCGGGAGCCCCGCGACTGTGGTGATAATGCCCGGCAGCCCCAGCATCGTCGCGCCACCGGCCGCCATGGCGAGCACCCCGGCGCCCATGGCGGCCGGCACGAGGGGCACGACCGCGAGGTTGACGGCCGGCGACACGAGCGACAGTCGCCCGAAGGTCATGAGCACGTCTGGCAGCGTCGCAGCCTGCGCCGCGAGCGAGATCCCGAGCGCCTCGGCGAGCCATCCGGGCACCCGGCCGCCGCCAAGACCACCGATCCACCGCCCGAGTGGCGTGCCCCAGGCAAGCAACCCGGCCGTCGCGGCCACCGACAGGCGGAACCCGGCGTCGCCGATCATCGTCGGCTCCACGAATAGCATTCCGGCCGCGGCCAGGGCCAGCGCGGCGGGTGCCCGGGCGGCGCGTCCGGACTCGCGGGCTCCGAGCACGACGGCCGCCATCACGGCCGCCCGCACCACGGACGGCGACGCCCCGGCCGCCAGGACGTAGGCCCCGATCGTGCCAGCGACGGCGATGGCCACGACCCGTCGCGAGCGGCCGCGCATCGCCGCTCCGACGATGCCGGCGACGATGGCGATGTTCCAGCCCGAGATGGCGACGATGTGGCTTGCCCCCGCCGTGGCGAAGTCCGCGGCGAGCGCCCGGTCCACCCGTTCGCGAAGGCCGATCAGGATCCCGGCTGCGAGCCCCGCCTCGGGCTCCGGCAGGGCGAGGCGCAGCGCGTCACCTGCTCCATCGCGGACGGACTGGAGCGTGATCCCCTCCGCGGCCGACACGACCCGCACGGCCGTGGCCCGGAGGCTGCCGGCGGCGCCGGTCCGCCGGAGATACTCGCCGTACGGGTCATCCTCGGGCGGTGGACGCAGGCGGCCACGCACCTCGATCGCGTCCCCGGCCCGGATCCCCGGGAAGGCCGGCAGCATTCCCGCGACCTGGACGGGGCCGGGATCCACCCGCAGGTCGATGCGGGCGGTCTGCTGGCCGTCAAGTGGCGAGCCAACGGACAGGACCGTGGCCATCCATGGACCCGAGCCTTCCGGAAGTGGCGGCGGCGGTGTCGTCGCCGGGCCCAGGAGGACCCGCAGCCCGATCAGGAGGGCGCCTGCTCCCGCCGCGATGGTGGCGACGGTCGGCCCGCTCCTGGGTGGGCGCGCCGCCAGCCCGATCGCGAGCGCTCCGAGGCCCACCACGAGCGGTGCAATGCCGGGCAGCCCGAGCCACGTCCAGGCCGCTGCGGCCGCGGCTCCGGCTGCGACCCAGGCGGTCCGCGGCACCCTCGCGGGCGCGCCGCTCACGGTACGGCGGTGGCGAGCGGGCGGATCTTCTCGAGCGTGGCCGCACCCACGATCTTACGGGCCAGGAGGTCGTCCACACCCGCGAACGGCTGCTCCTCGCGGGCGGCGATGATCTTCGCGACCGTCACCGGCCCGACGCCCGGCAGCGTGTCCAGCGCCTCGGCCGATGCGCGGTTCAGGTCCACCGGCCCGCCGGCGACGGGAGCGCCGCCGGAAACGACGGTGCCCGCGCCGCCCCCTTCCACGACCCCCGTCTCGCCACGCACGGGCACGCGGATCTTTTCGCCGTCGCTCACCACGGCCGCCAGGTTGAGCTGCCGGTCGACCAGATCGGCGTCCACGGTGGCCCCGTACCCGCCCGCCGCACCGATCGCGTCCCCGACCCGCGCCCCTGCGTGGAGGCGGTACACCCCGGGCCGCTGCACGGCGCCACTCACCGCCACGACGAGGTCCGGGGGAGATGACGCCGGATCGGCGGACCGGGTCCCCCCTGGTCCAGCGGCTCCGGCGCGCAAGTCAGCCGCGCCATCGATGCCGATGACCGGTTCGGGTCGTGCGGTGACCAGGATGGCCGCGACGGCCACGAACACGGCGACGATCGCTGCTGCGATGGCCGGCCACGGCAGGCTGCGCGACGCGGGTCCGGGCTCGGGCGGTGCGGGTTCGGTTGTCTCGAGGACGCGCCAAGGCGCACTGGAGGGCTCCACGGGTCGGACGTCTCCCCGGCGGGCCCGGCGGGGGCAATGGGGTGACCTCCGCCCCATAGGGGGCACGTCCTGCGGGTCGGAGGTCCGGGCCCAACGCTACGCGGCGCCACTTATCTGCCGCTTACGCACTTCGGACCCTTGGTGGTCTCGAGGAGATCGCCGGCGCCACGATTCACCCAAGCCGCCCATACTGCCGCGAACGGACCCGCCCGTCCCCTGGGCCGGTCCAGCGTTCCGAGAGGTGCACCATGGCGGAAGCAGCGATGGCCACGGAGAAGGTTGTCTGGGTTGACCTCGCGACCGATGACACGAAGATGGCCGGGGCCTTCTACACGGGCGTCCTGGGCTGGAACATCGACGAGCCCGATCCCAAGTACGGCGGCTACACGATGGCAAGGACCGGCGGCAAGGATCTCGCCGGCCTGGGACCCAAGCAGATGCCCGGACAGCCGACCGTGTGGTCGATGTACGTCGGCACGCCTGACATCACAGCCCTCGCTGCGAAGGTCACCGCGGCTGGCGGCGCGGTCATCGCCCCGCCGATGGAGATCGGGCCGCAGGGCTGGATGGCCGTCTTTGCCGACCCCGCCGGCGCGGTCTTTGGCGCCTGGCAGGCCAAGGAGATGCGCGGCTTTGCCTCGGACGCCCCGGGCACCTTCGCCTGGGCCGAGCTGAACGCGCGCGGGTTCGACAAGGTGACGTCGTTCTACGCGGACGTCTTCGGCTGGGCGGCCAAGAGCTCCGACATGCCCCAGGGCGGGCAGTACACGGAGTTCCAGGTGGACGGCCACTCGGTCGCCGGCGGGATGGAGATGCCCGACATGGTCCCGTCTGAGGTTCCCAGCTACTGGCTGGTCTACTTTGCGACGGACGATATCGATGCGGCCTGCGCGAAGGCGATCGAGCTCGGCGGGCACGAGATGCTGGGACCGACGGACTTCCCGGGTGGCCGCTTCGCGGTCCTGGGGGACCCCGAAGGCGCCGCATTCGGCCTGATGAAGTGGCGCGAGGGCTGATCCCGAACTGGTAGCGAACGGGAGACCGGTCATCGAGCGATGGCCGGCACCTGACGGATGGCGTGAGCCCGTGTCCTCCGGGCCTCCGGCGCCCAGCGGCGTCTCGGGCTAGGATCGGGAGAGGACACAGGAGCACCGATGGCCGACGACCCGTTCCCGCGCGCGCGCACCACCGCAACCCTGCGGCGGATGCCGGCGTACCTACGTCTGGCGTGGGGCCTCGGCCGTGACCCGATGCTCGGCCGCGTTCGTCGCGCCGCGGTCGTGGCCGCGGCGGGCTACCTCGTGTCGCCCGTCGACCTCGTGCCGGGCGTGATCCCCGTCCTGGGCCAGCTCGATGACATCGCCTTCGCCATCGCGGCGCTCAAGTTCGCGATGGCCGGGCTCGACCCTGAGCGACGTCGCCGGCACCTCGACGCGGTCGGCCTGGCGGATGGCGACCTGGCCGAGGATCTCCGCACCATGGCCGTCGCGACGGCGTGGACCGTCCGGGCCAGCGTGCGAACGACGGGCAAGGCCGTTCGAGGAGGCAGCCGTCTGGCGGTCACCGGCACCCGGGGGGCCGGCCGTGCGACCGCGAAGGCGGCATCCGTGGCAACAGCGGCAGCGTCGAAGGCGGCCCCGACTGCGCGAGTTGTGATTGGGAAGGTCGGCCCGGCGGCCCGGGGCGCCGCGACGAAGAGTGGTTCCGCGGCACGGGAGGCCGCAGCGCGCCGGCGGGCCGTCCGGATCGCGATCAGGCGGCCCTTGGCGCTGCGCCCCGGTAGGGGGTTGGCCGAGGACCACCTGGACGTCGAGCCCGACGTCATCGCGCTTCCAGGTCCGCGGGCCCCCGGGCTGGAAGATCCACAAACCGGGTCCTAGGCCGCCGGTCCTCCGGCCGGCCGCGCATCCACCGGTCGCCCCTCGACCCTGGATGCGGCCGAGCAAGCGGTGCCGGCCAGCGAGCCTGCTCCTGCCGCCAGGCGTCGCAGGGCCGCCGCAAGCGCACGCCGGGGTGCGGCAACGGCACGCGGAGGCACAAGGTCGGGGTGGGCGAGCCGCTCTGCAGCGGCGAGCTCCTCGGCCCGCCGCCACGCGGAGCGCTTCTCGGCCTCCGCCTGACGCTCCCGAATGATGTCGTGGGCGAGCTGGGCCTGGATCTGCCACATCGTCGTGTCCTCCGTCAGCGGCCGGTGGAGCCGCGGGAATCGGTTCCGTCGAATGCGTCCCGGCTCTCGACGCCGGCCGCGGCGGCGATCAGCGCGAAGATCGTGAGCACGATCAGGGTGATGGCCATGACGTCCATCGGGGGTCTCCTCGTGTCCGGTGGAGTAACCGGACTAATTCACCTAACTGGTTACGAAGAATACCCCGCTTGCACGTAACCTGTCAACAGGTTTATGGTGGTTACGACGTCAGATGCCGAACGATGCCCCCGCAACCACCACCCACGCCCACGCCGCCCCGCTCGATGCCTGCCTCGAGTTCATCAACACGGTCGAGCTCACCGACGGACGGCCCGATGACAGCCTGGTCACCGCGCGTGACGCGGTCGCCTTCCTGGCGGACCGTGGCCTCGCCCACAAGCAGGATCTCGTGCGCCAGGCTCACCAGGACGGTCCACCGTGGCTGACGCGGGTCCGCGATGCGCGCCAGGCGCTGCGTGAGGTCTGGGATGCGCAGGTCGAGGGCCGCGCGCCCGCGGTCGAGGCGCTCGCCACCCTCAACGCGCTCCTCGATGGAGGCCCGCGGACCGAGCTGCGGCCGGGCCCCAACGGGATCGAGGTGGCCCACCGCCACTCGACCGACGACCCCACCGGCGAGGCGCTGGCGCGTCTCGCGTCGCCGCTCGTCGATGTGATCGCGTCGGGCGCGACCGATCGCCTCAGGATCTGCGCCAATGACGGCTGCCGCTGGGTGTTCGAGGACACGTCACGAGCGGGTCGCCGGCGATGGTGCGACATGACCACGTGCGGCAACCGCGCGAAGGCGCAGCGCTTCCGCTCGAAGGCCCGCGACCCGAAGGCCGCGGAACCGGCGTCTCCCTCCGGCGAGACCTAGCCCGCTAGCCCTTCTCGAGCAGCGGCCGGACCTCGGTGGCGAACCGGGTCATCGACTCCTCATCGTAGGTGGAGGGGAACCCGGCCACCAGGTGCCGGTAGCCGAGTTCCACCATGGGTGCCAGCATCTCGGCCACATCCTCCGGGGTTCCGACCGGCTGCTCGTCCCAGTGTCGGGCGACGCGGTTGCGGTCGAACGCCGCGTGGAACAGTCGCTCTGCCTCGGCCCGGTCGTCGCGGATGAAGAGGGCACCGATGTTGCTGGTCCGCTCGATCTCGGACGGGTCGCGGCCCACGGTCTCGCAGTGCTGGAGCAGGACCTCCTCCTTGTGGCGGACACCGGCCACACCGCCGCCGACGTTGTTCATGTCGCCGTACTTCGCGACCAGCTTGAGCGTGACCTTCTCGCCGCCACCGCCGATGCAGATCGGCAGGTGGGCCTGGATGGGCCCCGGCAGGTTGCGGGTGTCCTTGCTGTGGTAGTGATCGCCCGCCGCCGTCGGCTCGGTGCCATCCAGCATGCCGCGCATGATCGGCAGCGCCTCGCCCAGCCAGCGGAGGCGCTCCGGGAAGCCGGACCCGAAGTCGAGCCCGAAGTCCTCGTGCTCCTCCTCGAACCATGCTCCGCCGATGCCCAGGATGGCGCGGCCGTTGCTGATGTGGTCGAGCGTGGTCGCCAGCTTCGCCGTGAGCGTGGGCGCGCGGAACGTGTTGGCGCCGACCATCAGGCCGATGTGCACCTGCTTCGTCGCCTGGGCCCAGGCGGCCAGCGTCAGCCAGCCCTCGTAGTTGGGCCCCGTGGAATCACCCACGATCGGATACACGTGGTCCCACGTCCACAGCGTGTCGTAGCCCAGCTCGTCCGCGCGGATGCCAGCCTGGAGCAGACTCTGCCAATCGGTGTACTGGTTCCAGCAGAGGGCGCCGATCTTGACCTGGGCCATGGGACAGTCTCCGTGATGGGCGGGTGGGGTCGCCACCGTCAGGGTACCGGTGAACGCCGAGCTGGGCCGGTGCAGCTTCGTCCGCGTTGGGCGATGCCCGAGTCGTGCAGAGCGGGTATCCTCGCCCTGCTCCGGCGCTGCCGGGCAGGGGGCATCGTGCCCGTTCGACATCGGAGGACACCACCGCATGACCCAGACCTCGACCGCCAGTCCGTCGCGCCGCCGCCGGTCCGTCGCCGCCATCGGCCTTGCCGTCGCCGCCATCGCGATCCTCGTCGCCGCATGCTCGGGATCCGGGGGCTTGACGGGCAAGACCTGGCAGCTCACCGCGATCACGGAGAAGGTGCCCGCGTTCCAGGGTGTCGTCCCGGCCGACCAGCAGCCCAGCTACGCGATCACCTTCCAGGAGGATGGCTCGGCGACCATCCAGGCCGACTGCAACGCGGTCACCGGGACATACACGACGGCCTCTGACGGGGGCATGACGATCACGCTCGGGGCGTCGACGATGATGGCCTGCCCGGAGGGCTCCATGGCGGACCAGTACCTGGCCGGCCTGGCAGCGACGAAGAGCTACAAGGTCGACGGCGACCAGCTCACGCTGACGCTCGCGGACGAGGGCACGCTGGCCTTCACCGCCGCGAAGTAGCCTTTGCGGGGACCGCCTCGAGCGGTCGACCACACGCCACGACGCGGCGCTTCCGGGGGACCGGGGCGCCGCGTTTGCGCGTTCGGCAGCGGGCGGGGCGCTAGTCCTTCAGGACGATGTTGACGAGCCTGCCTCCGCCCGCGTGGATGATCCGGGCGGGCCTGCGGCCACCCATCGCGGCCACGACCTTTTCCCGCTCCAGCACGATCATCTCGAGCTTCCGCTCGGAGGTGTCGGTGGGGACGGTGACCTTGTCGCGGAGCTTGCCGTTGACCTGGATCGGCACCTCGCGGGTCGCCTCCGCGAGGGCCCGCTCGTCCAGGGCTGGCCAGTGCTGGACGTGGATCGACTCCCACGCCTCGCCCCGAGCCTCGAGCCGCCGGGCCCACAGCTCTTCGGTGATGTGCGGCGCCGCGGGGGCGAGCATCAGCAGCAGCAGCCCGACCGCCTCGTCCCACTCCGGCAGGCCCGCCGCGGGGGTGCCCCGGTAGCGGGACAGCACGTTGCTCAGCTCCATGAGCTTCGCGACCATCGTGTTCCAGCGGAAGTCCTCGTAGTCGTCGGTCACGTCCCGCAGCGTGCGGTGCGCCATGGCGTGCATCCGGTGGCGCGCGACCTCCTCGGTCTCGCCCTCCGGCAGGGCGCCGCCGGAGGGGTCGCCCTGCTCGCGACCGTGCGGGTCGATCGCGATCGCCCAGACGCGGTTGAGGAACTTGCCCACTCCGCCGATGCCGGTTGGGCTCCACGGGCCGCCCTGGTCCCAGGGGCCCATGAACATCAGGAACAGCCGGACGGCGTCCGCCCCGTAGCGTGCGACCAGCTCGTCGGGGTCCTGGACGTTGCCGCGGCTCTTGCTCATGCGCTCGCCGTCGGCGCCCAGGATCTGGCCCTGGTTGAACAGCCGGAGGAACGGCTCGGGCTCGTGGACCAGCCCCAGGTCCTGCATCGCCTTGGTGAAGAACCGGCTGTACAGCAGGTGCATCACCGCATGCTCGGCGCCACCCGTGTACTGGTCCACGGGTGTCCAGTCCTTGACCCGGTCGATGTCGACCGGCCCGTCCGCGTTGTGGGGCGACAGGTACCGGAACCAGTACCAGGACGAGTCGATGAACGTGTCCATCGTGTCCGTCTCGCGCCGCGCCGCGGCACCGCACTCCGGACAGGCGACGTTGAGGAAGGTCTCGTCGCGGTTGAGCGGGTTGTCACCGGAGCCCTTGTAGTCCACGGTCTCGGGCAGCAGGACGGGCAGGTCCTGCTCGGGGACCGGGACCGCGCCGCACTGCTCGCAGTGGATGACCGGGATCGGCGTGCCCCAGTAGCGCTGGCGGCTGATCAGCCAGTCGCGCAGCCGGTAGGTGACCGCCTGGCGGCCCTTGCCGCGCTCTTCGAGCGAGGACACAATCTGGTGCCAGGCATCGACGGCCGGCTTCCCCGTGAACTCGCCCGAGTTGACCATCACGATCTGGTCCGCTGCCGTCCGCCCGCGGGCGAGCATCTCGACCTCGTCCAGGATGCCGCCCAGGATCCCGTGGTGCTCTGGCGTCGCCGCCGGGGCGAGATCGGCCGCCTTGTCGACGAACGCCTCGGTCATCGGCGCGTCGGGATCGGCGCCCTTGGGCATGACGACCCTCACGATCGGCAGGCCGAAGGCCTGCGCGAAGGCGAAGTCGCGCTCGTCGTGGGCGGGCACGGCCATGATCGCGCCCGTGCCGTAGGAGCCCAGCACGTAGTCCGCGATGAAGATCGGGATCCGCTCCCCGTTGACCGGGTTGATGGCGTCCGCGCCGATGGGGACACCGGTCTTCTCCCGGTCGGCCGAGAGACGGTCGATCTCCGTCTTCGCGGCGGACTGCGCCACGTAGGCGTCCACCTCGGCCTTGCGGTCGGGTGCCGTCAGCGCGGCGACAAGGGCGTGCTCGGGCGCGAGCACCATGAACGTGGCGCCGAACAGCGTGTCCGGCCGGGTGGTGAACACCCGCAGCTCCTCGCCGCCGGCGTGGTGCGCCGAGGGGGCCGTCTCGAACACGATCTCGGCGCCCGACGAACGCCCGATCCAATTCGTCTGCATGATCCGGACGGGATCCGGCCAGTCGATGCCCCCGAAGTCGAGCAGGTCGTCCGCGTAGTTGGTGATGCCCAGGTACCACTGGGGCAGCTCGCGCTTCTCGACCTGCGCGCCGCAGCGCCAGCAGCGGCGATCCGTGCCCTCGACCTGTTCGCGTGCGAGCGTCCCGTCGTTGGGGCACCAGTCCACGGCCGAGACGGAGCGGTATGCCAGGCCCTTCTCCATGAGCTTGAGGAACAACCACTGGTTCCAGCGGTAGTACTCGGGATCGCAGGTGACGACCTCGGCGGTCCAGTCGAACGACGCGCCCATCGTCCGCAGCTGGCGGCGCATCTTCTCGATGTTGGCCATCGTCCAGTCGCGCGGGTTGATGTTGTTCTTGATGGCGGCGTTCTCGGCTGGCAGCCCGAACGCATCGAAGCCGACCGGCAGGAACACGTTGTCGCCGTGCATCCGCCGGTAGCGGCCGATCGCGTCCGTCGGCGTCTTCACGTACCAGTGACCGATGTGGAGTGACCCCGAGGGGTAGTCGTACATCGTCAGCAGGTAGTAGCGGGGCCTCGACCGGTCGTCGAGATCGGTCTCGTAGAGGCGGAGGTCGTCCCAGCGCTGCTGCCACCTGGGCTCGATGGCCGCGGGCTCGTAGCGCTCGATGCGGGAGCGCCCCCCGTGGCCGTTGCCCTGGCCGCTGCTTTCGGTGTCGCCTGTCGTCGTCACGGTCCCGTCCCAATTCGGAATGAAACGAACCCCCCGCCGGTCCCGGCGAGGGGTCAGGTTGTCGGCGCTAGCGGGGTGTTGGTGGAGCTAAAGGGATTCGAACCCTTGACCTTCTGAATGCCATTCAGACGCTCTCCCAGCTGAGCTATAGCCCCACGGTTTCGTGCTCTGTCAGAGCTGCCTGCTGAGCGAACGGGAGTCTACCACGGCCGATGTCGGCCGGGTCCGCGCCAGAGGCTGTCCGCAACAACGCTCGCAGAGACGATAACTGCGTCGGAATCGCAGGCACCGTCTCGGTGGATCAACCATCCTTGCGGTCGACAACCATGCCGTCGGGCAGACCGCGCACGTCACCGAGGGGATCGGTCGGATCCAGACGCGTGGCGGCGAGGGCGTCGAGATCCGTGCGGGCGACACCGTGCACACCCCGGCCGGCGAGTGGCGCTGGCACGGCGCCGCGCCGTGACGGTTGGGGACCCGACGCTGCGATCTGGACGAACGCACGGGCCGCGCAAATCGTCCTCGGGCCGTCGCTCTGAGGCGACCTGCCATTGGCGGGCTCGACCGAGTCGCTGGGTGGCCTGCCCGGGACTGAGCAGGCGCACGCGGTGCCGCCCGAGGTGGGCGTCGCCCACCATGTGCCGGGTTCGCAGGACGGTCACGCCCGAGGGAGATCCCGCGCGGCCCGCGCGAGGGCCGGTCGGACTTCGGCCACGAACCTCGCCAGCGTCTCGATGTCGAAGGGCGCAGGGAGGTCGATGTGGAACGAGCGGAACCCGAGTTCGAGATAGGGCGCCAGTCGGTCGATCACGGCGCTGGCGCCCATCGCCTCGATGGGCTCGGTCCAGCCGGGGTTATGCCGACGGAGGGCGTCAATGCACGTGCGCCCCTGCCGCGCGGTGTCCCGGATCACGAGCGGCCCGACGCCGAGCGTCCTTTCGATCTCGAGCGGATCGCGGCCGACCTCCGCACACCAGCGGTCCAGGACGGCGACCTTGTGGCGGGCCACGTCCAGGTCGTCACCGATGTTCCAGATGTCTGCGTAGCGGGCCACGGTGGCGAGCGTCTTCTTCTCGCCGCCCCCACCGATGAGCAGCGGGATCCGCGCCTGCAAGCCTGATGGGCGATTGCGGACTGACGATGCCGTGTAGTGCGGTCCCCGGGCAGAGGCGGCCTCACCGTCCAGCATCGCGCGGACCAGTGCCGCCGCCTCGTCGAGCCAGTCCAGCCGCTCGCCTGCGCTCGCCCCGAACGGGAACCCGAACGCCGCGTGCTCCGACTCAAACCAGCCTGCTCCCAGCCCGAGGACCGCCCGCCCGTCAGTCATGTGGTCGAGGGCGGTCACCATCTTGACCGCCAACGTCGGGCTGCGGAAGGTGTTCGCAGCGACCATGGAGCCGAGTCTGGCCTGGCGGGTGGCTGCGGCCCATCCCGCCAGCGTCATGGAGCCCTCGAAGATCCGCCCGTCCCGGTCGCCCTTGATCGGGACCAAGTGGTCCCACGACCAGATGTCGTCGTAACCAAGTCCATCGGCAGTGCTGCCTGCCCGCATCAGTGCTGGCCACGAGGTGGACTGCGACCAGATCAGGACGCCGGCACGCACCGCACGCCCCGGACCGCCCGCCGGTGACGGGGTCGCAGCTCGTGTGACGCGGAGGGCCTCCATGCCCCCCGCTCGGTCTGTGACCGAGCGGGGGGCCGTCGCCGGAGAAGCAAGCGACGCTGGAGACCCCGAACGACGGCGCCTGACAACCTCATCGGAGGAGGCAGGGCGGCCCGCATCGGGTGATGTCATCGGTCCGCTGGCACCAGACCGAAGAACCGCTGCTCAAGGGCAAGCGCAACGGCGTGATAGACGGGCAGGTGCAGCTCCTGGATCTCGTAGACACGATCCGCCGGGACCCGAATCGCGACATCGGCGACACCGACGAGGTCGCCCCCGTCGCGGCCAGTAAGCACGATTACCGGCATCCGTCGAAGCCGCGCGACGCGTGCCGCGAGGACGACGCTCGGTGAGGTTCCCGTGGTGCTGATGGCGACGAGGACATCACCTGGACAACCCAGGCCATAGACCTGCTGGGCGAAAGCCATGTCATTGGCGACGTCGTTAGCCATCGCCGTCATGAAGGCGCCATTGGACGAGAGCGCCATCGCAGGCAGCGCGCCTTGCAGCAGGTCGGCGAGGCCCGGAGCCTCAGGCCCGCCGAGCTCGAGGAGTCGGTCACGGTCCTCTCTGGGGATGGGGCGCGCGACCACGAAGGACTTCATCAGGTCGGCCACGAGGTGCTCGCTGTCGGCCGCGCTGCCTCCGTTGCCACAGACCAGGAGCTTCCCGCCGCCCGCAATGCTGGTCGCCATGGCGTCTGTGGCGGCGGCCACATCGGCCCTGCACGCGGCCAGGACAGGGATCCGGTCGATGAGATCGTCTATCGGGTCCCTCATGGGGGCTTCCCCTCGCTGCTGGGTCCTGAGATGGGGTCCAACATCGCTCACTTGACGCTTCCCGCGACCATCTCGCTGATGAAGTGGCGCTGGAGCGAAAGAATCATGTCGAGTGGACCCTCGAGCCGCGACTTCACGCGGATGAGAGCCACGATACCGTCAAGTGTCAAGCATTGCTGCATGACAGTGATGTATCTTGCAGCAACGCTACAGGCGGATCGACAAGGGCCGTCCTGCCCGCCGCGCGGCGTGCCAACGCCGTGTGCGATCCTCTATGCGCATGATGGACGATCCGGTCCCGCACGAGGCCACTCACACCGGGCCAGCGCACCGGTGGGTGACCCCAGGTGAGGTCCCACCTCGCACGAGGACACCGTGAAACCGACGCTCCTCGCCACGCTCCGAAGCCTCTACCCTAGTCTGACCGATGGGGAGCGGCGGATCGCGGACGCCGTTCTGGCCGACCCCCGAGCCGTGGTGACATTGTCCGGCCGTGAGCTCGCGAAACGCAGCGAGACGAGCGAGACGGTCCTGTTCGGACTCGTCCACAAGCTCGGGGTCCTGGGGTTCAAGGAGTTCAAGCTCGGCTTGCTCCGGGAGGAGGTGGCCGAGCAGGCGCGGGCCGAGCTCGGGATCTTCAACGTCCCGGTCCAGTCAGGCTCGCCGCTTCCGGTCCAGGTCCAGGACGTGCTCCAGGCATATGCGTCGAACCTTGAGGCGACCGGCCGCCTGCTGGCCGGCGAACCGATCGATGCCGTCGCGGACGCGATTGCCAAGGCGTCGATGGTCACGCTGCTCGGCATGGGTGCGTCGCTATCAGTGGCGACCTTGGCGGAAAACGTGTTGGCCCGCCTTGGCGTCCCCATCCGCCTCAGTCTCGATTCCCATCAGCAACTGCTGCAGATGCTCCAGGTGAACGAGCGCCACGTCGTCATCGCGATCTCATTCTCGGGTGAGACGCGCGAGACCGTGGAGGCTTTCAAGGTGGCCCGTGATGCCGGCGCACAAACGATTGCGATGACGGGCTTCGTTCCCTCGTCCATCTCGAGGCTTGCCGACCTCGTGGTCCAAGTGCCGGTGGTGAATCCGCAGCGGTATCGAGTCGGGCTCGTGGATGCCGTCATGCCGTATCTCGTCGTCATGGATGTGCTGGCCATCCGGATCGGGATTGGGCGCGACGCCACCGGGCTCCGCGATCGCGTCGAGGAGACGATCGAACGGCGCAAGCTGCGAACCCGGTCGAACCCGTCGCGCCGAACGAAATAGATCGTGGGGGACGGGAAGTTCGGGCCGGCCCTACCGCCCGGCACAGGGTGGATCCTGGGCTTTGACATTGGTGGCACCAAGACCGCGGTGGTCGCCGGCACGGTCGACGGGTCGGTGCTGCAGCGGCATGTGGCGGCGTCTGAAGCGGCCGAGGGGTTCAGGCCGATGTGGGTCAGGATGACCGAGATGGCGGACGATCTGGTTGCCGGGTTCGGGCCACCGTGTGCAATCGGCGTGAGCATCGGCGGCCCCATCGATCAGGCTCGGGGGATCGTGCTGTCGCCGCCCAACCTGCCCGGCTGGGACCACATCCCGCTGGGCGCGCTGCTGGTCGAGCGCTACGGCGTGGAGGCGCACGTGGAGCACGACGCGAAGGCAGGGCTCCTGGCCGAGTGGTGGTTCGGCGCCGCGCGTGGTTGCCGCGACGCGATCTTCCTCACGCTCGGGACGGGCCTCGGTTGCGGGGTGCTTGCCGACGGTCGGCTCGTGCGCGGTGCGCGCGATGCAGCGGGAGAGGTGGGTCACTGGCGGATGACCTTCCGCGGACCCAAGGCCTACGGCAAGGCGGGTTCGTGGGAGGGGTTCGCGAGTGGCGCCGGACTGCCGCGCCTCGCCTCGCACCTGTTCCCGGGACGATGGCCCGACACCATCTCGGCGGTAGACCTCGTAACCCTGGCGCGGGGTGGGGATGCTGTTGCACTGCGTGTCGTCGAGCGGTCGGCGACCTGGCTCGGCCGGGGCATAGCGCAACTCGTGGACTTGCTTGATCCGGAGGTCGTGATCCTCGGGGCTCTGGGCTGGCGGGCCGCCGACCTCTACCTGCCGACCGTCGTCAGCGTCGTCGGACGCGAGGCATGCCCCCGCGAACCCGGCGTGCGGATCGAGCCTGCACAGCTTGGGGAGCGGCTCGGCGACGTCGCCGCCCTGGCCGCCGCCATCCATCACGGCGGACTCCGCCGCGCAACCCTGGGAGGGGTCTGAGATGCGCTTCCGCCGTGACGGCCACACCCTCGACCTCGGCGGACGATGGTGGCTCGCGCTGTCCGACGAGCCGCCGGTCGTGCGCGACGGCAGCGCTTCCGAGGCGCTCGCCGCAGGCCACCAGGTTGTCGCGGCGACCGTGCCTGGGAGCGTGGAGCTGGACCTCCTCGCGGCAGGCCTTATCGACGAGCCGTTCCGCGGCATGAACATCGTGGGGCTGCGGGCCCTGGAGGAGCGATACCTCACGTACGGGACCACCTTCACGGTCGACCGCACGGAGGACCCGAGCGCTGTCCCCGAGCTGCTGTTCGAGGGGATCGATTGCGACGCATCCGTGTACCTCAATGGGACCCTGGTCCACGAGTCCCGGTCGATGCTGGTCGAGCAGCGCGTGGACGTGGAAGGGGTGCTCCGGTACGGCACGGTCAACACGCTCTGCGTCGCGATCCACCCGGTGCTGGCTCGCGCGCGGTCGGAGGTGCTTGAGTACCCGGCGGGCCTGGTCGCCGAGGGAAGCGGGTTCGAAGGGCTCTACGTCCGAAAAGCGCCGCACATGTTCGGCTGGGACATCATGCCCAGGGCGCTGTCAGGGGGGATCTGGCGGCCTGTCAGCCTGCGGTTTCTGCCGCGGCGGCGCATCGACTGGGCCTGGCTGGAGACCGAACTGATCCGGCCCGACGGGTCCGCCCAACTCTCGCTTCACCTGCGGTGTCGGGCTGGTGCGACTGGCGGGCGACTGGTGGCCCTGATCAACGGCGCGTGCGGCGACTCCCGGTTCGAGGTGCGCGTGCCGTTGCTGTTCGATGTCTCGATGATCCCAATCATCGTCCCGGACCCGGCCATGTGGTGGCCGCGGGGTCGCGGTGAGGCAGCGCTCTACGACGTGGAGGTCACGCTACTCGAGAGCGAAGAGCCCATCGACCACTACGCCTTCCGTCACGGGATCCGGACCGTGGAGCTCGAACGGACCAGCGTGACGAGCGAGGCTGGTGACGGCGAATTCCGGTTCGTCGTGAACGGTGAGCCGGTGTTCATCATGGGCACCAATTGGGTTCCTCTCGACGCATTCCATGCCCGCGACGCCGAGCGCATGCCGGCCGTCCTGGCAGCAGTGGACGAGATCGGCTGCAACATGATCCGCTGCTGGGGGGGCAATGTCTACGAGTCGGATGCCTTCTTCGACCGATGCGACGAGCTCGGCATCCTCGTCTGGCAGGACTTCGCTATGGCCTGCGCCATCTATCCGCAGGATGCAGCCTTCAGCGAGGAGCTCAGGACAGAGGCCGTGGCTGTTGTCCGCCGCCTCCGTCAGCATCCGTCACTGGCGCTGTGGGCGGGTGACAACGAGTGCGATCAGAAGCACGTCCGAACCGGACGCGGACGCGACCCGAACGAAAACGTGCTGACACGCCGGGTTCTCCCGCGGGTGCTGCGTGAGGAGGACCCTTCCCGGCCGTACATTCCCAGCTCGCCCTACCTGGATCCGGCCGCCGCGGCGGCGGGCGAGCGCTACTTGCCGGAGGACCACCTCTGGGGCCCGCGGGATGATTTCAAGGGCGCGTACTACCGAGAGTCGCTCGCCCACTTCGCGAGCGAGATCGGCTACCTCGGTGCGCCCGCGGTTGCGTCGCTGCGGCAATTCCTGACGCCCGAGCATCTGTGGCCATACGAGGACAACCCGGAGTGGCTGCTGCATTCGACGTCGCCGATCCCCGGCGTCAACGTGCACGACTACCGGGTCGAGCTGCTCGCCATCCAGATCCGCTCATTGTTCGGAACCGTCCCCAATTCGCTCGAGGACTTCGTGCGGGCCAGCCAGGCATCGCAAGCGGAGGCGTTCAAGTTCTTCATCGAGCAGTTCCGCGTCGGCAAGTGGCGGCGCACTGGGATCATCTGGTGGAACATCGCGGACGGCTGGCCGCAGTTCTCGGACGCGGTCATCGACTACTACGGCGTGCGCAAGCTCGCCTTCGAGGCCATCAAGCGCAGCCAGCAACCGGTCTGCGTGGTACTCCGTGAGGCAGTTGAGGGCCACCACGACATCGTCATCTGCAACGACCGGCGCTCGCCGAGCACGGTCGAGTTCCAGGTCCGAGACGTCGACACGGCCGAGGAGGTCGCCGCGGGCACGGCGACCGCGCTTGGCGACGCAGCCGTCACGGTCGGTCGCGTGGCTGAGCTGCCCGGCGTCCAGCGGTTCCTCGCGATCGAGTGGTCAGCCGACGGTGAACCCGGCAGGAGCCATTACCTCGCCGGTCGCCCGCCGTTCGTCCTTGCTGATTACGTGCGATGGACCCGGGCCTGGGGATTCCACCCGGACGAGGATTGACCCATACCTGGAGCCCGTCTCAGGCTGCTCCTGCCGCCATCCGGCCCGTCGCAGGTGTCGACCATTCGCCCCGGCCGTGCTGCGCTCCAGGGGCGGACTGCGTGGGGGTCGAAGCCCGGGCTCCGAACTCAGAATTGCAGGCAGAGCGCATCGGTGCGCACCGGCCTGGTCCACCCGCCGGGCTGGTCCCGATCGGAGCGCCAGCACCACGAGCTCCCCCTGCCGATTGCCACCCCACGGCGCAACGGCCGGGACCAGGCGGATGGGGAACCCACCCACCTCCCTGGGTCGCAGAGGGGCCCCATACCCCCGCAAACGACGCGTTCAGGACGTGACGCATTCAGGACCCTTGACAGCGTTCGCGGCGCAGTCGTAGGATCCACTAGCATTGCTGCTAGGTATCAGTATTGGATGCAGCAATGCTACTGGCTCCCTTGCTGTGAACCCGCTGGATTCGAGGTGTGAAGTTGGATCTTGGCAATTGAGCACCGCCAGCGGGCTCGGAAACTGAGTCCGCGTGTAGTCACCCCACGGGACCGTAGACACTCATCACATCGGGCGTAGTTTCTCGTCGCGTCCGCAGTTCAGCGCTGTCGATCTCTGACTAGTGCTGCCGTGAGCCCGGCTCACGGGTTGAGTCCCTCTCCTGATCCAGGGAACCATGCAGGGGAACGGGGCCGTCGTCGGTTCTGAGGACTGGGCCCACGACCCCACTGCCGCCAGACGTACTTCGGCTTGTGACGTGCGGGAACCGGTCCAGGTCACAAGGTCACACGAGTCACACTAGTGCTGTAGAGGAAGACATGCAGATGAGATTGAAGGCCGGCGTGGTTGCCGTAGCGGTGGTGATGTCGCTTGCCGCATGCGGGAGCTCGACGGTCGCTCCGGAATCGACTGCGCCGAGCGCTGCTCCCACCTCAGCGTCGAGCGCTGATCCCACCTCGGCTCCGAGCGCCGCAGTCGACTACACGTCAATGACCCACGATGAACTCGTTGAGGCCGCCAAGGCAGGTAGCGACATCGTCTTTGGCGCCTGGTGGGGCGAGAGCTTCTGGAAGCAGGTCGCCAAGATGTTCACCGAGAAGTACGGCGTGCCGGCTCGGGTCCTCATCGGTGACAACGCGATCACCAAGATCCTCTCTGAGAAGGATCGTGAAGTGGGTACGATCGACGTCCAGTTGATCGGAGGATCAGACGTCAAGACATCCATTGACGCCGGGCTTTGGGATCGTCCGGTCTACGAGTCGCTACCGGATCACGCTGTCATCGATCCGAAGCTGGCCGCCGTCCAAGAAGGCGTGGATACTGGCGGATACCTTGTCCCGATCTACCGGAACCAGGTCGGCTTCCTGTACGACCCCAACGTCGTGGCAGACCCGCCGCAGACGTGGGACGAATTCGCCGCTTGGATCAAGGCAAACCCGAAGGGCTTTGCCTACCCCAATCCGAACAACGGCGGCGCAGGCCAGGCATTCGTTCAGTCTGTGATTGCGAACCTGACCGGCGGACTCGACAAGTACGCAGGCGACACAACAGTCGATCCAGCCAAGATCGCCAACTGGGACGTCGCCTACAACTGGCTCAAGGACAACAACCAGTATATGAACGTCACCCTCTCGAATGCCGAGGATCTGGATCTGCTCAATCAGGGCGCTGCATCCATGGTCTCGGCCTGGGATGACGACTCAACCGCGGGCATCGCCAACGGCACGGTGCCGGCGAGTTCAAAGATGTACATCCCCCAGTTCGGGCTTGCGGGCGGAGGCGACACGGCCGGGGTGCTCAAGAACGCATCGAACAAGGCTGCCGCCCTCCTGTTCCTCGACTTCCTCACCAGCCCCGAGATCCAGACGATGATGAACGAGACGACCGGGTTGGCTCCGGCTCGGACGGACCTCTCCAGCGTCCCTTCGATCCTTTCGCAGGCTGAACGGGACAAGGGGACTGGCTGGATGCCTGCTCAGTACAAGTCCGAGTTTGCCGAGGGATACACCAAGAACGTCCTCAAGTAGCGCTCTGGCAATGGGCGCCGGGACGGTGAGCACGCAAGGCGGCTCACCGTCCCGGCGCGCTGTCCGGATGGCCATGGGGTGTCAGCCGTCAGGGTGACGGTCTGCGGGCAAAGCCTGGTCGACGACTGATGGAGTCGTGTCGCTTGGGCGATCGTCTGCTTCCGCGGGTCGCGGTCGCAGCACTCGTCGTCGACGGCCGAGCGGTTGACTGTGCCGTCACCTGGGACCTTGCTCGTTTCGGCTTCGCCCCGCTCTGATTCGGGTGTGGCCATGACATCGGCGAAGACGCCAGCAAGGCCAAGTTCCGCGATAGCAATGCTGGAGACCAACGCCGCGGACTTCGAATGGCTGCGGCTGGAGGCTCGGGAGCGAGCGTCGGTCCTCGGCGTCTCCATGGAGATCGTCGCGGGCGCCCAACTGCTGGACGTTGCGCCGTACCTGTCGGACTCGCTGGCCGGAGCGATGCCCGTCCCTGACGACTCGATCCTGGATCCCTTCTGGCTGGCGCGTGCCTCCGCCGAACGGGAGAACGAGTCCGGTACCAAAGTTGATCCTCGATTGCCCCGTCGGGGTCGTGGGCCTCGCGATCCAGCAAGGCGGCGCCCTGGTTGGTGACCCTGTCGGACGGGACGGCTGTCATCGCCGACCAAGTTGGGAACTGTGCTGGGCTGCAGGATCCTCATCATCGAGGAACCGTTCTGGCTCGATCGCATGGTGCTGCCGATCACGAACTCGATGGGTAAGAGAAATGCCGGTGGCACCGATCGTGTTTGGGGCGTTGTCCCGGGGCTGACTGCCATTGCCCAGATCGACAAGTCGGACCAGACGACCGACCTGCCTTGCGCGACACGGTCCTCCAGCGTGTGTCTCGCTGGTACCGGGTCCCAATCGTCGCTGGTCCTCACTCGACCGGGATCAGCACCTCTCCGGCGATTGCGGAAGCCGCCGGCCGGCGAAGTCCAGCGACTGTGCGGGGTGTCAAGCGCGATGGGCAGGGCAGTCCCACGGTTCGTCGCGCGGAGCTGGCCGAGGGGAAGACAGGCGGCGGTTCCCGGAGGCCGCGTCAGAGCTTGCTGAAGCCTGCGGACAGGTAGTCGCGCTGCAGATACCGGTCAGCGAGGTACAGCAGGACGAGACTGGGGATCAGCAGCACGAGGGAGACGACTGAGGCCTGCGTGCGTACGAACCGCAGACCCAGGAACGAGAACAGGATTGTCGGAATCGTCTGGTAGTCGGGTGTCCCGATGACGTATGTCAACGAGAACTCTTCCAGACTGGCGATGAAGCAGAAGATGGCGCCGGCAAAGATCCCCGGTCGCACGAGCGGAAGGTAGATCCATCGGAGCTTGGCCCACTCCGAGGCGCCGAGGTTGCTCGCGGCATCGGACACGTTCTTGGGGATGGCCTCAAAGCTCGTCGACAGGAGGCGTGCCATGAACGGGATCGCCAGGAGGGTATGGGCGATCGCGAGGCCGTGGAAGGTCTGGCCGAGCCCGAGGACGATGAACACGCGGCTCAGGAACAGGGCCACGACCATGCCCGGGATCACCAGCGGCAGCAGGATCAGGAGCCGGACCGCCTCCTTGCCTCGGAACTGCCAGCGGCCCATGGCATACGCCATGGGCAATGAGAGGATGAAGCAGAGGACGGTCGTGACCGCGGCGAGGGCGTAGCTCGTGATGATGGCCGGCACGATCTCGGTGTAGCGGAACACGTAGTCCCACTGGTACAGCGAGATCGACGGTGGCAGCAGGTCGGGATATGACCACCCGGTATTGGGGTCCACGAGCGACCAGGCGACGGCCATCAGGATCGGCACGCCGACAAGGACGAGCGCGATGATGATCAGGACAGTCGGCACGGCATGCG
Organism: uncultured Chloroflexia bacterium; assembly: GCA_963713975.1. Classification (GTDB taxonomy): domain Bacteria; phylum Chloroflexota; class Limnocylindria; order Limnocylindrales; family CSP1-4; genus CAIXZV01. The sequence continues at coordinate 556,334 of OY970218.1, read as the reverse complement.
TGCGCGCGATCCCGCCGAGTCGCTCCGCGAGGGGCCGCCGCATCGGGACCTGAGACGTCATCGCGTCACCTTCACTGTCAGTTTGGCCAGCATCGAGAAGCCCCATGCAGCGATCAACAGTCCGACCATGAGCATGATCCCAAGGCCGGCGGCCTGACCCCACTCGCCGAACTTCTGGCCGACCGTGAACATCCGGATCGACATCGACGGCGGGTACAGCGGACCGGCGATCGAGTTGATCGCGTAGTCGCCGAACACGCCGATGAAGACGAGCGTGACACCGATCTGGACGCCTGTGATCGAGAGGGGCAGCAGGACGTGGAGGAACCGCTGCCACGGGCCGGCCCCGAGGTTCTGGGCAGCGGCTTCAAGGTCCGCCGGGATGTTCGCCAGGACAGCGGTCAGGATGAGTGCGAGGAAGGGCACGTTCTTCCAGACCTGGATCCCGACGACGCCGAGGCCCCAGTCATCGTGGGTGAGCCGCAGGGGCTCGGAGATGACGCCGAGCCGCACCAGCACCTCGTTAAGGATCCCGTGATAGGACGCGACGTTGAGGATTAGGAACGCCGCGACCAGAGCGGGCACGAACAGCGGCACCCGGATCAGTGAGTTCAGCATTCCCTTGCCAACGAACAAGCGCCGCATGTAGAGCGCGATCGGGTAGGCGACGAGGAGCGAGGCGAAGGCGCTGACGAGCGCGATCTTCGCCGAGTAGAAGAGCGCGTCCCAGGTGGTCTCGTCGGCAAGCACCGCGGACCAGCTCGCGAAGCCGATGTCCTCGGAGCCCGTGAAGCTGAAGAAGCCGAAGCTCTGCATCACGGTCATGATCATGACGGCGACCAGGAACAGCGCCACGAACCCGACGGCCGGAAGCATCAGGGCGATGATTAGCAGGCGATGGCTACGCGGGTTCACGGTTCAGCCATTCGACTGCCTCAGCCGAGGTCACGGAGGATCTCGATCTTGTCGGGCGCCACGGACAGGGCGATCTCGTCGCCGACGGCCCAGTCCACGGAACCCGGTCGCTCAACCCGCAGGGCCGTCCCGTCAACGCTGACCACGACCACGGTCAGATTTCCCATGTAGATGACGCTGGTGACTGTCGCCGCGATGCGGTTGGGGTCCCCGTCGCGGAACGGGACCACGTCCTCCGGCCTCCAGGCGAGGCGGACGTCCCGCTCGCCGGGCTCTGGTCGTGCGCTGGAGAGCAGGGTCCCGACCGAGCACGTGCACCTCGTTCCGTCCGGCTCCTGCGAGTCGATCGTGGCAGCAAGCACGTTCGCCTGGCCGATGAACTCCGCGGTGAACGGCGTGGCCGGATGGCGATAGACCTCGAGCGGGTTGCCCATCTGGTCGATGCGCCCCTTGTTCATGACCACGATCCGGTCCGACATGACGAGCGCCTCAGCCTGGTCATGCGTGACGTAGATCGTGGTGATGCCGAGACTCCGTTGCAGTTCCCGGATCTCGATGCGGAGCCGCTCGCGCAACTTCGCGTCAAGGTTGGACAGCGGCTCGTCGAAGAGGAGGATGTCGGGTCGCGTCACGATGGCGCGGGCGAGGGCGACGCGCTGCTGCTGGCCCCCCGACAGCTCTGTCGGCTTGCGGCCGGCGAGGCCTTCCAGCCCGACCATCGCCATGGCATCGGCCACCCGCGTCTGCCGTTCCGGGTTGGGCACCTTGCGCATCCGCAGCCCGAACGAGATGTTCTCTGCAATCGTCATATGTGGGAAGAGCGCGTATGACTGGAACACCATTGCCGTGGATCGCTTGTGGGGTGGGACGTCATTCATGAGGCGTCCATCGAAGCGGATCTCGCCGCCGTCAATGTCAACGAGTCCGGCGATCGCCCGGAGCGTCGTGGTCTTGCCGCACCCGGATGGGCCCAGCAGGGTCACGAACTCGCCTTGTTTCACGCTGAGGTTCAGGTGATCGACCGCGAGTTGCCCCTCGTACCTCTTGACGAGGCCGACGATCTCTAGGACGGCCATCGCGTACCCACCTCAGTGACTCCGGCCCTCACCGCTCGACCTCGGGACGGATCCACGGCTGCGCCGTGGATCGTCCAGTGTTGAGCACGTCTACGTCGTCACCCATGATTCCATCCACTCCGAGCGCCACCGAGACCTGAACACCGCCGATGTCGTTGGTCGTCCATGCCCAGATGCCGACCCCGGCCTCGTGGAGGGTATCGACCAGAATTGGCGTGATCAATTCCCAGCGGTGCTGGAGGACGGGCGCACCGAGTGCCAGCGCCTGACGCAACGTCTCCTTGGGATCCTGGGGACCATGCTCCGGCCAGCGCTCAGGGGCCAGCAAGAGTGACGGATTGACGGCCCGAGCCGCCATCATGGAGGCGTGGTCGAAACCGGACACGAACGCCCACGATGTCGCGTCGCTGGCGACGATCAGGTTCGCGAGGGCGACCGCAATCGTTGTTGCCTCGGCGGTAGTGGCCACCTTGGCCTCGAGACAGAGGCCGATGCTGCTCGATCGGGCAAGCTCGATGACCTCAGTGACCCGCGGAATCCGTAGGCCCGTGAACTCGGGCCCGTACCAGCTTCCGGCGTCGAGTCGGGACAGTTCGTCCCAGGTCAAGTCGACAGCCCGCCCGTGACCGTTCGTCGTCCTGTCGATCGTGTTGTCATGCATGATGACCAGTTGGCCATCGCGGCTGAGCTGCGCGTCGGTCTCGATCATCTCGGCACCGCGCTCTATCGCAGCCCGGAACGATGGCATGGTGTTTTCGGGGAACTGCACGCTGTGACCCCGATGTGCCACGGTCACCGGGCGGCCCGGCCGAATCCACGAATGCATCACGGATCAAGCCCTCCTAGGCGTGTTGGATGATGGCCAGGCGCTCCGGGAGGAGCAAGCAGTTTCGCTCATTGGGGTGCGTGCGTCACGCCAGGGACCTGAGCGTAGCATTGCTGCATGCTACATCATGCTCACGTAGCAATGCGATGACGTTGACCCTCTGATGCGGTTGGCCCTGGTCGCCAGGCAGGAACAACCACCTGCTGCGGGAGTGCAGCCGCAAGCCCGTGGCGTATGCCCGTGGGGTTCGAAACCCCGATTCACGGTCATCCCACACCGCAGGATGCCCGGATGCTGTTCATCCTCGGTTTGATAGTTCGGGTGCTGGCTTTTGGCCTCGGGATCGGCGGCCGCGATGACGGCGCCAAGGACCTCAAGATCCTTGGTCCTCCGCCACCAACTCCGGGTTCTCCAACGAAGGAGCGGCCCGTCCGAGGTCGTGGCCCGCGGCCGGGCGCTCCTCGCGATGGGGAGCCGATCGATCCCGCGCGAACGCTGGATCTCGTTTCCTGGATCGATTGGGCTCGACCTCCGTTGACATCACGGGGCAAACGGCCCTAGAGTCAAGTCATCGGACGACTGATGACCAAGCACAGCCGCGGAGGCCACGCACCCAGATGCTCCCTGCCGACCCGACCGACCTCCCTGGGCTGCGCCGCCGCCTTGCGAAGGGCGATGCTGCCCGTCGTCGCCCCATTGGCATGGACCGCATCCGGATCGGACCGAACACGATCGAGGCGCTGCCCGACGACGTGGCGGACCTCTGCCGTGACGGCGACGTCGTGGTGATCGTCGACGAGACGGCGATGACCCGGGCCGGCGCGGACCTCAAGGCGGGCATCCTGGCGACGCTGGAGACCCGGTTCCCCACCCGCCTCGCCGTCATCCGCGCGCACGCTGACGAGCTCCACGCCGACGCCGACGCCCTGGCACAGGCGGATGCCGCGCTGGTCGGGGCGGGCTGCGTGGTTGCGGTCGGCAGCGGCACGATCACGGACGTGGCGAAGGACGCATCGATGCGCGCCGGGGGCATTCCGTTCGTGGTGGTCCAGACCGCCGTGTCCGTGAACGCCTTCTCCGACGACATGGCGGTGCTGCTGCGGTCCGGGGTGAAGCGGACGGTGCCTTCACGCTGGCCCGACGCCCTGATCGTCGACCTGGAGGTCCTCCGGGACACCCCGCCGGAGATGACTGCCGCCGGGTTCGGCGAGCTGTGCTCGATGTTCACGGCCCCGGCGGACTGGTATCTCGCGGGCGCCGTCGGGCTTGACGACAGCTACGATCCGGCGGTCGTCGCGCTGTTCCGTGATGGCGGGGAGGATCTGCTCCGAGATGCGGGGCGCGTCCGCGCCGGCGACCCCGCGATGCTGGCCGAGCTTGGCTCGCGAATGACGCTGACCGGAATCGCGATGGGCGTCGCCGGGCGCACCTCGCCGCTGTCCGGGACCGAGCACGTCCTCAGCCACATGCTGGACATGACGGCTGCCGCCAGTGGACGGCCACTCGCGTTCCACGGCGCCCAGGTCGGCGTCGCGGCTGTCCTTGGCGCGACCGTCTGGGCAGACACCCTCGCCCACCTCGATCCCGGCCGCCTCACCGCCGATAGCGCCTTCCCGGAGCCGGCTGTCCTCGAGCGCCGGGTGCGCGCCGCCTTCGAGCCGGTCGACCCAAGCGGGCGGATGGGCGACGAGTGCTGGCGCGACGTCGAGGCGAAGCTGGCTCGCTGGCACGCGGCGCGGCCAACGGTCGCGGCGTTCGCAGCCGACTGGGAGCGCCATCGGGACGCGATCACGAAGCTGGTCGCGCCGCCCGAGACCCTGGCGACCGGGCTCTCGGCCGCGGGAGCGCCGGCGACGATCGAGGAGCTCGACCCGCCCGCCGCGCCCGAGATCGTCCGATGGGCCCTTCGCAGCCTGCCGTTCATGCGGGACCGGTTCACCGTGGCCGACCTGCGCTTCTTTGCCAGCGACTGGGACGACTCCACTGTCGATCGCCTGCTGGACCGCTCCGGGATCCTGGGGCCGAACCGGTGAGGCGTCCGGATGGCCGCCCCGACCGGATCTACGGCGGCTACGTCTTCGATCTTGATGGAACGCTCTACCTGGGCGAGAGCCTGCTGCCGCGTGCGGCCGAGACCGTGGCCTCGATCCGCGCGGCCGGGGCGCGCGTGGCGTTCCTCACCAACAAGCCACTGGACCTGCCGGGGGCCTATGCCGCAAAGTTGACGGACCTCGGGATTCCCGCCACGGCGTCCGAGGTAGTCTCGTCCACGGACGCCCTGCTGCGGTACCTCGCCAGTAGGGCGGCCGGCGCCCGCATCCTCCCGATCAGCGAGCCCGTGGTGGCGGACCTCCTGCGATCCGCCGGCTTCGAGATCCTGAACCCGGCGACCGACGACCCGACGACCGCCGATGTCGTCGTCGTGTCCTGGGACCGGACCTTCGACTACGCCAAGCTGGTCGCCGCGTTCCGTGCCGTCAGGGCGGGGGCTCGGATCGTGGCCACGAACCCCGACCCGTTCTGCCCGACCCCTACCGGCGACCTTCCGGACTGCGCGGCTATGCTGGCGGCCATCGAGGCGTGCACCGGCGCCCTCGCCGAGGCGGTCGTGGGCAAGCCCTCCCCGCACATGTCCGCCGCGCTCCTCGACCGTCTCGCCCTTCCTGCAGACGACACCATCCTCGTTGGCGACCGGCTGCTGACGGACGTGCGGATGGCCCGTGAGGCGGGCATGGCGTCCGCCCTCGTCCTGACCGGCGCCACGACTCCGGAGGATCTCGAGGGCTCGCCGGTCATTCCCGATTTCGTGCTCGACGGCGTCGCCGACGTCCTCCCTGCCGGCGGCGGCGCTCCTATCCGGCTCCCATAGGAGATGCCCCGATGAAGTTCATATTCATGCTCACCCGCAACGACGCGACCGTCCCGGACGCTGCGGCCGTCTACGAGACGCTGCGCGACTCCAGCCTGGAGTACGTCGGCTTCAAGGACATCGGCCTGCCGCCGGCGCGGCTGCGCGATCTCGCGACGACCATGCGGGCGGACGGTCGCGAGGTCTTCCTCGAGGTCGTCTCGGAGCGGGCCGAGGACGAGATCCACTCGATCGAAGCGGCCCTGGAGATCGGCGTGGACTGGCTGGTCGGAGGCACCCACGCCGACGAGGCGCTCGCGATCCTCGACCGCGTCGGGCCTCCCGGCACGGCTGGCAGGCCGCGCTATTGCCCGTTCCCCGGCCGGGTCGTGGGGCATCCGAGCATCCTCGAGGGATCTCTCGCGGAAGTCGTGTCGAGCGCTCGCGATCTCACCGCGCGTGATGGTGTCGACGGGCTTGACCTGCTCGCCTACCGCTGGAACGGAGACGTTCCCGCCCTCGTCCGGGCGGTCGTGAGCGCCGCCTCGGGACCGATCATCGCGGCCGGCAGCGTCGACTCCGCAGAGCGGATCAACGTCCTCGCCGACGCTGGGGCGTGGGCCTACACTATCGGCGGCGCCATCTTTGACGGTCGCCTTCCGGCCGGACCGTCGGTCCGCGAGCAGGTGGACTGCGCGCTCGCCCTGACGAGCGCGGCGATCGGGGAGGGTCGATGAGCGGCGGCGCCTGAGCGGCCGGGCGGCGCACCCCAAGGGTAGGCGGCGATCGAGCGTAGGCATGGCCTGAGGAGGAGTATTGGTCCGGGCCAATTGGAGGATCGCATCGAGGGCCCGTCCGGGCGCCGGTGGCGAAGGCGGTCCGCCGCAGTGACGACCCGCGTCGCCCGCCTGGCTCGCCCGCTGCTTGCGGACGTCGTCCGCGACGGCCTCCGCCAGGCAGTCCTCACCGGCACCTACGCGCCGGAGTCCAAGCTCCCCAACGAGGATGCCCTGGCCGGGGTGTTCGCGGTCAGCCGCGCAACGGTCCGCGAGGCCGTTCGCGGACTTGTTGAGGAGGGTTATCTTGCCCGGCGACAGGGTTCCGGGACATACGTCACCGCCCGTCCGCTGCTGCGAAACTCGCTTGACACGAACTTCTCCTACACCTCCTATCTCGAATCGACCGGCATGCGGACCGGATGCACCATCCTCGGGATCACCACGATCCAGGCCTCCGATGAGTTAGCCGAGTGGCTTCGCCTGAAACCCGGCCGCCCCGTGGTGGAGCTGCGACGTGTCAGGACCGCGGACAATCGGCCGGCCGTGTACTCCATCGACTATCTGCCCGCCGATATCGTCGATTCGGACCGTGACCGAGCGGCGCTGGGCGGCTCGATCTACGCTCTGCTCGCAGCGAACGGCCATCCGGTTCAGCACGGCGAAGCGATCATTGCCCCTGCGAGCGCCGATCCTGATCTCGCGGCCGTGCTGAAGGTGACACCCGGCACGCTGCTCCAGCACCTCCAGCAGGTTGACGTGGACGGCGCGGGCCAGCGGGTCCTCTATTCCCTCGAGTGGCATGTCCCCGACGTGATTGAGCTGCGCGTCTACCGGCGGGGCCCCGGAGCCGCTGAAGGCCGCTCGCGCTCGTAGGCGGCGCCTGGCCTAGGGTCAGGCACGCGCTCGCCATTGCTCGGGATCGAGGTCAAACCGGCTGGCGTCCCAAGCCCGTCCGGCGCCCACATCCGGCATGCTCCTCGACGCCGTGCCTGACCCCCCTGTAGCGGGCGCCATGCTCCAAGCGAGGCCCGGCGCCTTCCGGCTCGGCGATCGTCTGTGGGCAGCCCCGATCGTGCTCAGGGAGCGGCTGGCCATAACGCTCAGTAGCTGCTTGGGTATGCTGCCGATCTCATCGGCGCCCAGGTCCCCACCATAGAACGCCCGGAGCCGGTCACCGCAGGTGTCAGGGGACGCACCGTGTGCCGCCTCCGCCGCTCGTAAGACGGGTCCTCAGTGCCAGGGGCCGACGGCAGCGTCCACAGTTATCGGCTCTCAGGCCGTTATCGTCTCTGCGCCTCAGCCGATAACTTGGGCGGCTACGCTCGACTCGATCGTGATCGGGGAGCGGTTGGCCACTGCGCTCATCGGCGCCTGCATGCCAAACAGACGCGCTCCCAGCTGTGCACTGGCCCGACGCCGGAGCGGCAGCGTGCTGCACGGGCCCTCTCGCGGGTCACGGGGCGGGGTATGTCCCGGCACCTCCCGCCCAGCCGGCGAACGCCGCGTTCTCGGGGAGCGCGATCGAGCCGCCGATCCCGGCGAGCCAGGTCATCGTGCCTCCGTCAAAGACGACGAAGAGGGGCTCCGAAGGATCACTGTCGAGGATCCCGAGGAGTGTCGGCGCGCCGGTCGCGGCGGCCCCTGGATTGTTGATCAGGACGGTCGTCTTCTCGATCCCGTCGCGACGGGCCAGCACGATCTTCATGGCGACGTCGTTCTCCGCCTGGATGAGCCAAGCTCGCTGTCCATCACGGGCCCACACGGGGTGGCCCTGGACGGTACCGCCGGGAATGCCCCAGGGCTCGGGCGGCTCGTCGCCGCGGGTACGCACGAGTGCACAGGTACCGCCGGCCACACCACCCCCAGTATCGCAACCCGGCCCCAGCCCGTGGCCGGTCGGGTCGAAGGGTCGCTCCGTGCCTCTCGCCTGGAACAGGGCAGGGAGGTCGGGTCCGAGCTGGTGCCAGCCCGTCGTTGCCACAACCCCGAACAGGGGAGCGCCCGTGTCGTCGTAACGGACGGCAAGGACGCCCGAACCGTCGGCGAGCCAGGTCGGCGTTCCGCGCGTCGTCACCAGCTCGATGCCGCTCACCGGCACGCGCACGAGATCGCCGGGCGCGATCTCGAACGTCAGGAAGCCGTCGGCCCCGCTGCTGGCCAGGAGGCCGTCCGGGCCGAACGCGAGGTTGTCCGCCGAGCCCGCCACCGATACCGTCGCGCGGTTCTTGCCGGCGATGTCGAGGACCAGGGTCGCAGGCACATCGCCGTTCAGTACGCTCAACGCGAGCCTGCCATCGCGGCTCAGCGTCGCCCCTAGGGGATAGGCGAGCGTGACGTTCGCGCCAAGTTGGTCGCCGAGAATCCGGGCCAGCTCCCGCTCGCTTGAGCTGAAGCCGCCGCCGGCGAGGGAGGACAACTCCCACGCGTCGATAACGATGGCGGTGGGGGCCGCCGGTCCGCCCTCGGTGGACACGACGATCGCCTCGCCGGGGGGTCCGAAGTCCGTGATCGGTGTTGGGGTCGGCTCCACAATCAGCGGCATGTCCCCGGGCTCGGCGCCAGCGACCACGATTTGCCAGCGCACATTCGCGTCGGCGCGGACGGTGACGTCGATGGGACCCGCAATGGTCTCGCCCTGCAGCGAGAGCGGTGTGTCGGCCCCGTAGGGTATTCCGCTGCAACCGAGGCGTGTGGTCCCGATCTCGGCGCCGGCCTTCTCGAGCACCAGGTCGAGCGACCCGCCCACACAGTCCGCGCCGTACGCAATGGCTTGCGTGTCGCCGAGCGAGCCGAGGGCGACAGTCACGGTCTCGCCGGCCGGGCCGGCCTCCGGGTGTTCGCCCCGCAGGAAGTCCGTGATCGCGGGGCCCGCGACCATCTCCAGGTCCTCGTATGTGGCAAGCGGCCGCGAGGTCGCGGTCGGCGACGGCGTTCCCCCGACCGGCGAGGGGTCGCCACGCCCGATGACGCCGTACGCGACCAGGATCGCGAGCACCGCCGCCAGGCCGAGCAGGGACGCCGGCAGGGCGAGACGCCGGCCCCCGCGCCGACGTCGTGCCCGCTCGAGGTCGTCCACCCGGATGAGCATCGGGAGCGTATCGGCCTCGGCGTGGAGGGCTGCGCGCAGCCGTGTCTCCAGCCGCGGATCGAGCTCGTCAGCCATGGGAGGCCTCCCGCGTGTCGCCGTTCTCGCCCAGGACCCGGCGCATCTGCTCGAGCGCCTCGCGGAGTTGCGTCTTCACGGTGTTCTCGCTGGTCCCGAGGGCCTCGGCCGTCTCGCGCACTGACAGATCAGCGTAGTAGCGCAGTACCACGGCAGCACGCATGCGTGGTGCGAGCGAGTCCACGCAGCCGAGCAGGGTCAGGCGCTCGTCCTCGTCGGTCCGGCGCCCGGGCCGGTCGGGCACCACGTGGAGCTGCACGACCCGGGACGATGACCGCCGGACGCCCAGCGCCCGGTTGGTCGCGATCCGGAGGAGCCACGGCCGCAACGCCGCCGGGTCCCGAAGCTGGTCCCCGCGATCGAGTGCGGTCAGCAAGGTGTCCACCACCACGTCCTCCGCCGCCGCCCGGTCCCTGAGGATCAGGTAGGCCACGCCCTGGATCTCGCGTCCGTACCGCTCCAGGAGGTCGTCGAGGACCTCGGGGCGGTGTCGGCGCAGGGCTTCCACGGTCACTGCGGGTCTGTTCCCCCACACGGGTCGGCGGTCTTGGGCAACCGCTTCACAGGGTAGATGCACGGAGGCGGCGATTCGGGTGACTCGTGCTGGGCGATCGCGGTGCCGATGTGGTGGCGCGCGGCGCCGCCAACCGTGTGCGGGGGGGGCGCGGAGCTCTCGCCGGACGAGCCGATCGTGCGCCAGCGCGTGTGCCAGACTCGCCCCGTGCACCTGATGGCTCGCGCCGGCACCCTGCTTGCGGTCCTGGTCCTCATCGCAGGCTGCTCGGCGATCCCGAACATGGATCTCGGCAGCTCCGGTTGCCAGAACGCTCGAGGCATCGGTCCAGCGGGCATGACCACGACCGACGGTGCGCCAGTCGTCGAGGGCGTCGTCGGCAAGTCGCCGGCCGAGGCCGCCACCGTCGCCAGGGACATGGGCCATACGGTCGTGTTCAATGTGCAGATCCCGGGCTACGGGGAGTGCTGGTGCGTCCCTCCCCCCGAAGGCACGGTCGTGAGCGCCTGGTGGGGCCAGCACGGCGCCCTGTGGCTGGAGGTCGACGGGGTCGACGAGGGCCATACGAAGGACAATCAGCCGATCAAGGGCTGGGGCTGCTAGGGACCGCCGACGGCACGCGCCCGCGCTCTCGTGGGTCCCCCGCCCATGGGTGGTTGCGACCCCACGAGCATCGATGCGCTGCGCGCCGCTAGCCCTGGTCCGCCAGTAGCGCGCGCACCTGCGCCCAGTGGAGCGCAACGGCTGCTTCGGCCGGCTCGGATGCCAGGTGCACCACCAGGCTTCCCGCGATGCCGGCCCGGTAGCGCGTATCTACGACCGCCCCGGTGACCACGAAGCCGTTGACGATGCAGGTCACGCAGGGACCCACGGCGATGACCGTGAGCCGGTTGGCCGCGCCCAGCCCGCGCGCGAATGGCGCCTCGGGCGGGATCCACCCCTGCGTGATCGGGGCCGATGCGCCATCGCCCACTGCCAGCAGCGAGCACCGCCCATCGGGCGTGACCATGAACGCCAGGTACGTTCGTTCGTTGACCTGGCGCAGGAAGACCCCGTACGTGTCGTCCGTGCCGCCGCGCTCGAGCGAGAGGACGACGTCGATGACGACGTCACGGAACGCTTCTGGCGAGAAGGGCTGACCCGCGACGGTGCCGGGGCCCGCCGCCCGGACCACGATTCGGTCCCCCTCGAGCGCGGCGGCCGACGACAGTGGTCCGGTCGAACCTGAACCCGGATCGACCGTCCGCAGAATCGCCGGCGCGCCGGACGGCGGCGCGACCGGCGGCGGCAGGGGTGTGGTGGTCGTCATCGGCTTCGTCTCCCTTGGCGGTCGGATCGATCAGGCCACGGCCGCGCCCGGCGGCAACGGGATCGCCCAGTCCGTGACCGCGGACGCCATCTCCCCGATCACGCCGTCACGCTCGGAGAAGGCGGCCGACAGGCCGAGCGCGTCACGGATGAAGCCCAGCGGACTGAGCGTCTCGACGTCGCCGATGAGCTTCATGAACCCGGTGACGATGCGGATCATGTGCATCGTCTCGGGGTCCATGTGTGCCTTGCCGAGCGGGATCGAGTAGCTCACGCCCACGCCGCCGTAGGCGCCCACCTGCGCCTCCGCGCCGCCGACGAACGTCGCACTGGCCGTCGTGTCCCAGCCCGTGGTCTGGCGTGCCTGCAACGGGTTCGGCATCGAGCCGATCCCGAACGTGTGCTGCTGCGGGGTCGTCGTCGGCGGCGTGCCCGGGATCGTCGTCCCGGGCGTGGTCGTCCCCGGCGTCCCACGGACCACGGTGGAGGCGACCATCGAGGCCCGCTGATCCGCGGGCGAGGCGTCGCGGACGCCCTTGCCGGCGGCGGCGGCACGGAGATCCGCGTTCCCGTGCTCCGTGACCGGGGTGCCCCGGATCAGCCCCCGCAAGCGACTTGCCACGCTGCGCGCGCGGGCGTCGGCGAGGTCCGCGTTCTCCTGCTCGCGGGTCCGGCCGCTCCGCGGGCGATCCCAGACGCGGCTGGCCTCTCCGAGCACGTCCACCCGCGCTGCCTCCTGGGGCGGCGTCCCCGATGGCAGGTCGTTGACGACGACGGCCGCCGCGTCCACGGCAGCGGGCCCGCCCGGCGCGGCCTCGACGTCGCTGACCTGTCGCGGGAAGCGGACCTCGCCCACTGGAGCCGTGCCATGGACGTCGGGCGCGCCGGGTGTCGTCGTGCCGGGGATCGCGACCGGCGCGGTGCCGGGGACCGGGTGCTCATCCGCGCCGAGCGGGGTGTACGAGAAGACGGGGATACCGGGCGTGCCACCACCACGATAGAAGGAACCGCCCGTTGAGGCTTCGGCTCCGATGACGTCAGCCACGCCACCTGTCACCCCGTACGAGACGTTGGTGGACCAGCCGCCGTAGGCGTCGAGGACGTCCTTGGATTCGTCGCCGAACGTCGCGACGGTGCCCCACGCCCCCGCGACCCCAAGGCCGCCCGCCGCGCCCCCGCCGACCCCAAGGCCTCCCGCCACGCTTGTGTTGGGCGAGAGGAAGAACCCGATGTCATTGCGGCGGTAGTCGAGGACGATGTCGAACATCGCACCGGCCGTGCCGCTGATGCCCGCCGGTCCGCCGACGCTGGCGCCACCGGCGAGCTGGATGCCGAAGCCGATGTGGTCACCCTCGGGGTTCGTGAGGCCGGCCAGGATCGCGCTGCCGGCCTCCGAGGCGACCTCCCGGGCACCCTGCTCGGCTGCCTGGACGACCTCCCGAGGGGCCGGCAGGCCGTTGGGGAACAGGAGCTGTGCCTGCCGCATCGCCGCCGCGGCGGCGGGCCCGATAAGTGCGAGCAGCCGCTGCTTGAGGCGTTCCGCGATCGGGTTGAGAACGGTGCGCAAGGCCCGCGCCACGAACGCCGCGATCTTGCCGAGCAGCCAGGTCTTCACGCGGTTCAGGGCGTTGGCCACGGTTCGGACCCCTGCGGCCACGAGATCGAGCGCCGCTCGGACCGCGTTGCGCACGTTGGTGACGATCCGCGTCACGAGCCCGATGGCGCGCTGGACGAATGCGGTGATGTTGGCGATCACGCGGGCGATGTACGCCCGAGCGCGGGTCACGAGGTTGTTGATGATCCGCCGGGCCGCCGCGATGACGGCGTTCACGATCGCCGTGATGACCCGGCGGAGCACGTCCGGGAGTCCCGAGACGACCTGCGTGACCCAGTTCGTGAGCCGGGTGAGCTCCTCCTGGAGGAACGTGGCAGCGGTGGTCAGCAGGTTCGCCAGGAAGGTCAGCCCGTTGATGATCGACTGCGTCAGCGAGACGATCGTCTGGAGGACGCGGGCAATGGCGTTGTCCACTGCCCCCTTGATGCGGTTGATCACGGCCGTGATCTGGCCGGTGATCCCGCCGAACAAGGGGCCGAGGATCGCCCTGAAGGGGGCGAGGAGGGTGGGCAGGACCGGCTGGCCGGAGAGAATGGCCGTGATCGCGCCACGGATCGCGCCGCCGACCTGGCCCATGACGCCGCGAACGGCGTTCAGGATCGGGGTCACGATCCCCTTCACGCCGTCCTTGAGCGCTCCGAGGTGGGTGCCGATCTCGGTAGCGATGCCGCTGGCGATGCCGCGGAGGCCGTTGGTGACCGTGGTGACCAGGTTCGTGGCGAAGGAGAAGGCCCGACTGAAGAACCCGCCGACGCGCGAGGCGATGCCGGATGCAGCCGCGCGGACGCCGCCGCTGATCGTGCCGGCGATGCCGCGGAACGTGGAGACGGCGGTGTTGATGAGCGTGTCTACGATGCCGCCGCCACCACCCTGCGCCTGGCGCTCGATCTCACCCGTACCCGCTTCGAGGTTCGCGGGTTGCTCCTGCTGGGGTGCCTGCGGCTGCTCGACCTCCCCGGTGGCGACCTCGGGCGGCTGCTCGCTGAGCTGGGTGATCTCCGTGACGGCGATGTCCGCAGGGTCCGCGACGGCCGGGATCTCCTCGGAGCCCGCCGTGCCACCGCCGATGCCTTCGCCACCGGCCCCGCCGGCCCCTCCGCCAACCTGATCGGCTCCAGCCTGCTTGACCGCCACCTCGCCCGCGATCCCGGTCAGTCCGTCGTCGATCTGCCTGCCGCCCTCGCCCTTGACCGCCACCTCGCCCGCGATCCCGGTCAGTCCGTCGTCGATCTGCCTGCCACCCTCGCCCTTGACCGCCACCTCGCCCGCGATCCCGGTCAGTCCGTCGTCGATCTGCCTGCCACCCTCGCCCTTGACCGCCACCTCGCCCGCGATCCCGGTCAGTCCGTCGTCGATCTGCCTGCCACCCTCGCCCTTGACCGCCACCTCGCCCGCGATCCCGGTCAGTCCGCTCAGCCCCGGCCCGTCCTGGGCAACGGCGGTCTCCCCGGCTTTGCCGCCGGTCCCTCCTGGCGCTCCAGCCGTCGCCCCGGCGCTGCCTGGGGCGAAGGTCTCGTCGATCGAGGATCCTGCCTCCTCCGCTGCCTTGTCGTCCTTGTCCTCGTCGGTCGATGCCACGGGGTTGTCCAGGAGGTCGACGCGCTGAACGGAGGTGCGGCGCAGTGCGTGGAGCGTTGCCTTGTTGCCGGCAAGGCGCTGCATCGCCATCAGGCCCGCCGGGTTCAGGGCCGCACGAAGACCGGCACTGGAGGTCCCCCGTGCGATCTCACCGGCCGTGAGCTGCGGCACCGGATGATCCGGCTCTCGTGCAGGCCCTTCGATGGACGCCGACTCCGGAGCGTGGCGATGCGCCTCGTGGTCCTTGGGGGCGGCGAGGAGCTCGGGCACGATCGGTGGCGCCTAGGGTCGCCTCATCCTTGCATCCTCACCGCTCGGCGCTCGCGCGCGCGAGACAGGGACGCGCCAACGTTCGGGCAGATGTCGATACCCGTTCGGGCATGCCACGGTGGACCCGGACCATCAACATCGCCCTCTGTCGACTATCCAATGTGCTACTATGTCGCACATGGAGCGCGTCGGGGTCCGCGAGCTGCGGCGGGAAGCGAGTGCCATCCTGCGTCGGGTGGCCGCGGGTGAGACCGTCGAGGTCACGGACCGCGGACGTCCGGTCGCCGTGCTGCTGAAGTCGATGCCCAGCGGCCTGGCGCGGCTGGAACGCGAGGGACTCCTGCGCCGGGCGGAGGCCGACCTGCTCGAACTCACGCCAGTTCCGCTGCCGCCGGGTGCCACCGCGCCGTCGCAGATGGTGTCCGAGGGGCGAGTGGATTGAGCGCGCTCTACCTCGACAGCTCGGCTTTCGTGAAGCTGGTCGTCGAGGAGGTGGAGTCGTCTGCCGTGCGGACCTACCTCGCCTCACACGAAGCGCGCCGCGTCTCGTCCGCACTGCTGCGCACCGAATCCCTGCGCGCGGTCCGCCACCTTGGGCCGGATGCGCTGGCGACGGTTCGGGACGGCCTGCGCCGGGTGGACCTCATCGGGATCGATGATCGGATCCTGGACGCGGCCGGCACCCTGGAACCGCAGGTGCTCCGGACGCTCGACGCCATCCACCTCGCCACCGCGCTGGCCGTCGGCGACGACCTCGCGGCGATCGTGACCTACGACGAGCGGATGCTCGATGCAGCGCGACTCGTTGGACTTCCGGCGGTCACGCCGCGCTGATCCTACGGGATCGAAGGCCCGCTACGATCGGGGCCATGGCAATCGACTCCTCGTCCCGCGCGTGAACGCATGAACCAGCGCACCCGCGCGACGGCCGTCGAGTCCGATGCGACTGCGCGCCTGCCAGGCGGCGTGCTCCGGTACACGCTGCGCCGGTCCCCGCAGGCGATGCGCCTGCGGGTGACCATCCACCCCACGCGAGGGGTGGTGGTCACCGTGCCCGCGGCCATCCGTCGCGGCTGGCGGAGCCCCGAGTCCCAGGTCCACGCGTTCCTCGCGGGTCGCGAACCATGGATCCGCCGGCACCTCGCCCGCCAGGCCGCATCCCGGACCCGGCTCGAGGAGCGGGCATCGCTCGACGATGGCAGGGTGATCCCGTACCGGGGCGTGCCCCACCGGGTGCGGCTCGTGCCCGCGCCGCCCGGCACTCGCGCCAGCCGGGTCTCGCGGGTGGGCGGCGACGAAGGCGACGAGCTCCTGGTCGAGCGGACCGCCCGCGACCGGCGGCCGACGGCGGCCATCATGGAGGGCTGGCTGCGTGAGCGCGCTCGTGCGGACCTCGCTCTCGCCATCGACCGCCATGCCCCCACCCTGGGCGTGACGCCCGCGAGCATCACCATCCGCGACACGACCACGCGCTGGGGCAGCTGCTCCCGCAAGGGTGCGCTGTCCTTCTCCTGGCGCCTCGTGCTGGCGCCGCCCGGCGCGCTGGAGGCCGTCGCCGCCCACGAGGTATGCCACCTTCGGGTCTTCGGCCACTCGGAGCGGTTCTGGGCGCTGCTCTCGACGCGCGTCCCGGACCACGTCGAATGGCGTCGCTGGTTGCGGCACCACGCTCCGGAGCTGCACGGCGCCCTGGACTGAAGGGGCGGGAACCACATCGGGCGGCATGAGCGGCCGCGGGCGGCCCGGATCGCGCTCGAAACCGCTGGATGGGCCCCTGATGGCGAGCAGCGCCCCCTTTGAGGCGGCTCCGGGCCTCGTTTCGCTCGCTGATGGCGAGCAAGACGGCGACCCCCGTTGATGGACGGGCCGCTAGGCGAGCAAGGGAACCAAATCGGGCGGCTCAAGCGTCACAGGGACGCCCCAGGTCCATTCATCCGCAACGTCCCCTCGAGGTCCCATGGCCCCGCGCTTCGTCCTCCCGGTCATCGCCGCCGCGCTCATCGTCGCGGGCTGCGGCGGCCAATCGATCGCCCCCGTCTCCCCGCCACCGTTCAGGCCGGTCGTGCTCACACCTACACCCACGGCCGTGCCGGCTCCCGCCTCGCCGGTCGTCCCGGAGCCAACCAAGGCACCGGTGATCGGTGAGGTGGACGGATCTGCCGACGGCCCGCAGCTCACCATCGTGACCGTCGACCAGGACACGATCCAGGCCACCATCGAGGATCCCGCAGCGAAGGCCTGGCGCCTGGTGGTCTCGGGCACCGGCGAGCTGGGCAGTGACCGCTGGGAGATCGTGGTGGAGACCGGCGACGTTGCCCCGGACATCACGGCGACCGAGATCCGCGATGGCCGTGTCGTGGACGTGATGGACCTGTCCGGCTTCTACGACGGGACCGCGGTGGCGGGTGGATGCCACTCGTCGTTGCCTGTGTGCCTGGACTCCGCCGGGTTCGTGCTCCCCCACGGGGGCAACGGCCTGTTCTCCGTCAGGCTCGAGCTCCCCCAGGCGCAGGTGCCGCTGGTCATCCGCGGCGGGACGGCCGGCTGGGACGGGGAGCCCTTCATCCTGGGCCCGTGGCATGACACCGACCCGTTCCCGTGGGGCGAGGGCTGACCGCCCGCTCGCACCCGACACCTCCCGGACACGATGACGCCCGTCGCAAGCACGACGGGCGTTCCGTTTTCGAGGTTGTTGGTGGGCCGGGGCGGAATCGAACCGCCAAAGTCGAAGACGAGGGTTTTACAGACCCTTGGGCTCACCACCTGCCCGACCGACCCACGGTGGTGGAGATGAGGGGACTCGAACCCCTGACCTCCGCGATGCGAACGCGGCGCTCTTCCAGCTGAGCTACATCCCCACGGGAGCCACACCCGACGGATCGGGTTGACGGCCGGGAAGTGTAGCACGCGACCACTGGCGCCGGCCCGGCAGCGAGGCCATCCGAGACCTCCCCAGGATCGCCAATTCGACCCTTGACGGATAGAACAGACGTTCTATTATTGGACGTCCGATGGCCCACACATCCGACGTCTCCGAGGCACTCGCGACGCTCCAGGCCCGCTGGGGCGCGGCGGCTCCGCGACGTGGTGGGGACATGGGCCTCATGGTCGATGGCGCGCTGGCCAGGGCGCCGATGCCGGACCTGGTACCGGATCCGCTCGCACCCACACCGCTCGTACCGGCCGTCCGTCCCCGCCCCGGGATATCGGCGCCGGACGCGGATGGGCGGGTCGTTCCCACGGGATTCACGGAGCTGGACGCCATCCTGGGCATGGGCGGGCTGCCTCGCTCGGCCACGGTCGCGTTGCGCGGGGACGCGTCATCGGGCAGGACGACCGTCGCGCTGCGGGTTGCCGCGGGGGCCCAGGCCGGCGGGGCGATCGTCGCGTGGCTGGATCTCGCCCGTGCCTTCGATCCCGTGGAGGCCGTCGCGCGTGGCATCCGGCCGGAGTGGCTGGTGGTGCTGACTCCGGTGGACCTGGAGGAGGCGCTCGCCATGGCAGGTGCCCTGCTGGCTGCCCGGACCGTTGACCTGCTGGTGATGGACCTGCCCGACGGTCGTGATCCGGCGGTGGCCGGGAAGCGGGTGGGGGACCGGCTGGGCCGTCTTGCTGCACTGGCGAGGCGGGCCGGGACGCTGCTGGTCGTCGTGGAGCCGGTGACCCTCGGGCGGGGCCTGGCGGCCGCGGTGGAGGCGGCGAGTGGCCTGCGCCTGGAGCTCCGCCGGTCGGGCTGGGTCCGCCTGGGCAGGGATGTGGTCGGGCAGCGGAGTGCCGTGGAGGTGGCCCGCAACCGGTACGGCCCGCCCGGTCGCCGCGCCGTCCTCGAGATCCTGTATGCGGAGGGCGGTCCACGGGACGCATGCCTGGCTCGCCTGGAGCTGCTGGCCGGGCTCGCCGCCCCGGTCGCGCCACCGGGCGCCACCACCCGGGCGACAGACCCGCCGCCACCGCCATTCGTCGACTTGAAAGGCCCCCACCGATCGATCGATACCCATGCGCCTGCTTCACCTGCTCTGGCCACACCTGCCCCTCCGCCTGGCACGGAGCCGGATGGAGATCCTGTCGGACGGCACCTCCGGCTCGTGGCCGCCCGGCCCGATCGTCCTCGGCGGCCAGCCCTGGACGGACGGGACCGTGGTGGACGCGGATCCCCTCGCGCGGGCCCTCGGCGTGCGTCGGGGGATCCCGCTCGGGAGCGCCCACCGGCTAGCGCCCGAGGCGACCTTCCTGGACCTCGCGCCTGACGCGGACCGGGACGCGGTCGAGGCCGCCTGCGAACGGCTCGCCGCCTTCAGTCCCGGCATCGCCGGAACGAGCGATGTCAGGGACCCCTCGTTCGGGCGGATCATCGTCCACGCCGACGGCCTGACGCGCTTGTGGGGCGTGGAGGAGACGCTGGTCGCGAGCATGACGGCGGCGCTCACCCCGATCCTGCCCTGTCCTCCGCTAGCCGGGATCGCGGGATCGTCCTTCGCCGCATCCGTGGCCGCCGCGCACGCGGAGGAGGGCGGTCCACCGCTCCTGGTCCCGCCCGGTGACGACGGCCGGTTCCTCGTGCCCTATCCGGCCGGCCTGCTCACGCGGGACCCGGACGTGCGGGCGCGGCTGGCCCGTTTCGGGCTTCGCACGATAGGTTCGGTCGCGGCGCTGCCGCGCTCCGCGCTGGTCGCACGCTTCGGAGAGGAGGGAGCCAGGATCCACGCCCATGCCCGGGGTGAGGAGATCGAGCGGTTCCGACCTCGGAGCGGCACGGAGCGGCTGGCGCTCGGTCTCTCGCTGGACCCGTCGGTCGAGGGTCTCGAGGCCGTCCGGTTCGTGCTCCGCCGGCTCTCGGCCACGCTGGCGGAGCAGCTCGCGGCGCGAGGGCGCGCGGCGGGGCTGGCGCGGCTTGTCGTCACCCACGACCTGGCGTTCGCGCGCCGCGGGACGGTGCCGGAGCTTCGCCTGGAGCAGCGTTTCCCGGAGCCCACGGCGGACGCCGAGGCCATCGAGCGCCTCCTCGTCGCCCGTCTCGAGCAGGCCCCACCGCCGGCCGCCGTCGCCCGCCTCGAGCTGGAGCTCGCGCTGGTGGAGCCGGCCCGGGGCCAGCAGCTCCCGCTGTTCACCCCGCAGGCGGCGCGGGACGCACGCCTCGGCTGGCAGCTGGCACGCCTGGCGATCGCGTTCGGGCCGGACCGGGTGCGGCGGGTGGAGCTGGCCGACACCGAGGCGCCGCTCGCCGAGGCGCGCTGGCGCTGGCAGGCGGTCGCCGGGGCGGCCGTGGTTGGCGAGGAGCGGCGGTGATGGGCGAGGAGCGGCGATGACGGCCGGGGAGCGGCGGTGACCCGGCTGCTGCGCGAGCATCCGCTGGTCGACGCGGAGCTGGACCCGGCCGGACGCCTCGTGGCCATCCGCTGGAACGGCCGGCGGGAGCCCGTCGAGGTCTGCAATCGATGGCGGGTGGAGGAATCGTGGTGGCGGGAGCCGATCGCCCGCGACTACTTCAAGGTGGTCGGGGCGTCGTGGCTGGCGCTCGTCTACCTGGACCGGGTGGCCGGGACGTGGCACCTGGAGCGGCTCTACGATTGACCCGGGTGGGGCCCGGATCGGGCCGGAGGGTGGCGGCGACCGGTCGGACGACGGTCGGGAACGTCAGCGGAACGCGGGCGATCCGAACGCGATCGAGACCACGAGCAGCACGAGGAACAGGCCCACGACCAGGGCGAGAGCGCCGAGGTCACGCGGTCGTGTCGTCTGCATTCGTTCCCATTCCCCCAAGGTTCGGACCGATACCCGGCCGGTCGCCGGCTACCAGACGCCGGACCCCATGCAGATGTTGCGGTCGCGCCACGCGCCCGCGCCGGATCAGGCCGGCATCGCCGCGAAGACGACCAGCACGACGAGGACGACCAGCACCACCACCAGCAGGCCGGCGCTCACGAACTCGCGGGTCTTGGGCTCCATGCGGTCGCTTCTCCTTGTCTTCGGGTCAACCCTCGCCGCCGGCACAGCCGGCGCCGTAGAGCACGATGATCATCGTCGATTCGCCCGCCGGGCGGAAGGTCGTCCGGATCCGGCACTCGGGCAGGTCCGAGACGGTGTCCAGGACCCGGCTGCCATCCTCGAGCATCGAGGAGAGATCGTCGGTGGTGAAGCCCAGCTCCTCCAGCGCGTCCCGATACCACGTGGCGACGTCGTCCACCACCGCGGCCGACAGCCAGGCGCCGCTGGCCGGACCGCCCGATGCCTCCACGGGGTTCGCTCCCGGGTACACCGGGAACCCCTCGGGAACGGCATCGAGGATGGTGCCCCAGTCGGTCGTCGTGGTCGACGTTGCCGATGGCTCGCTCGGCGGGACGTCCGAGGGTCCGCCCGGGACGACGGTCGGCGGCGGCGCCTGGGTCAGGACCGGGGTGGGCTCGATGGGGCCGGGCGTTGTGGTCGCGCCGTTTGCCGATGACGGCGCCGGCGCGATGGACGGGCCGGGTCCGCCGCATGCAGCCAGGCCGGCAAGGAGGGCAGCCAGCGCCAGCGTCCGCAGGAGTGGGGCAGGGGTGGAGGCCAGGCGGCCAGGCTGGACACGCATCAGGCTCATGGTAGCGGCCCGAGGTCCACCGGCCACCCGCACCTGGGACGAGCAAGGACCCTCGCCGCCCCAGCGACGAGGGTCCTTTGGCGGTCTCCGGGCGACCCAGGCTGCCCGGAGACGGGTCGGCGATCGCTGGTTGCGGCGACCGCCGCCGTTCGATCGTTCCGCGAGCCCCAGGCAGGCGGGACGACACTATGCCTGCATGGCCGCCCCTGCGATCGCGGGAAGGAGGCCGAAGATCGCGATCGCCACCAGCGCGGCCGCCGCGATCCGCAGGAGGACCTCGAGGGCGACGCGGTGGTCGGAGCGGTGGCTCAGGTTCGTGATCACGCGCATGAGACGCGCGAGCCCACGGTTTGGTTTCGGTCCCGACGGGCGAATCTCGGCCGGACACGGTGTGGCGCGGCGTGCTCGACCCGGCGCCGCGGCGTGCCGCTCAGCGGTTGAACCGTCGGGTGCGCAGCTGATCCACTCGCCCAGCGGTACGTCTGTGTGCTGTGGAGGCTTTTGCGCTCGACGGATGTGCCGCCCAGCGGCGCTAACCGGCACGCACCAGACCGTTGAGCCGCCCGGCGGCTCCGGGGGCCCACGGAGGGGACGCATGCGCGGCGCCTGACAGATCGAGCGCCCACTGTCGCTCGGGTCGGGCCGAGGGCGGCCGTCTACACCCCGCTACAATCGCCCGGCCGCCGCCCTGCCTCCCCACGGCCCCCTGTTCCCCTTGCCCCGAGGACCTCGTTGACGCTCCGCCCCCTCCAGTCTCCCGTCTCGCCGTCTGCCGCGCCGCTGCTCCTGCCGGGGCGCTTCCATGCCGCCGTGTTCGATATGGACGGGCTCCTGCTCGACACGGAGCCCCTCTGGCACGACGCCGAACGTGAGCTGCTGGAGCGGCACGGCGACGTCTTCTCGGCCGCCGACATGGAGGCCTCGCACGGCCGGGCCGTCGCCGAGACCGCGGAAGCCTGCGCACGGCGGCTGGGGCTCCCCGCCGAGGCCATCGAGCGAGAGATCGTCGAGATCATGCTGGCCCACTACTCGGCCGGGGCGCCCGCATGTGCCGGAGCCCGTGAGCTGGTCGAGGCCCTCGACGGGCGGATCGCGCTCGCCGTCGCGTCCAACACGTCGGCGGTCCTGGTTCGCCGGGCGCTGGACGTCTCGGGCCTGGCGATGCTGGGGGTGGTGGTCTCCGGGGCGGACATGGGGCGGCCCAAGCCCCTGCCGGACGTCTATGCGGCGGCCTGCCAGGCGCTGGGCGTGGCGCCTGCCGATGCGATCGCGTTCGAGGACTCGCCGATGGGCGTCCGGGCGGCGGTCGATGCCGGGCTATTCGTGGTCGGGGTGCCCGATCGCGACGACGTCGACCTTGCGTCGGCCGGGGCGCACGTCGTGGTGGCGTCGCTGGCAGAGGTCTCCGTCACCGCCTGACAGGCCCGATGGGGCTGGTGTCGATAGAACAGATGTTCTATCATTCCGACCCGCCCCCCGGAGACCGTCGTCGTGGCCCCTCCCCCCTACGCCGAGCTGCACTGCCACACCCACTTCTCGTTCCTGGACGGGGCATCCGCTCCCGACGATCTCGTCGCGCGAGCCGTGGGGCTGGGGCTGGTGGGCCTCGCCATCACAGACCACCAGGGCCTGTACGGGGCCGTCCGGTTCTCCGCCGCCGCGGAGGCTGCGGGGCTGCGCCCGGTGATCGGGATCGAGGTGGAGCTCATCGATGCGGTGGTGCCGGACCCGGGCGGGATCGTGGTGCCGGCGAGGCGCATGTGGAGGCCGGGACGTCGGGTGCCGGTCCGTCCCGAGGCCCCGCGTCCCGTGGACGGTCGCCCCGCCCGCCCAGGCCCTGATCGGCTACGGCTGCCGGGCCATCGACAGGCGGTGAAGGAGGATCACCGGGGAGTCGGAGAGGCGCAGCGCGGCCCGCACCTGGTGCTGCTGGCCCGGGACGCGACGGGCTGGCGGAGTCTTTGCCGGCTCGTGTCGCGGGCGAACCTGGCCGGCACGAAGTCGGTCCCCAGGCTGACCCAGGCGCTCCTGGCCGAGCACACGGAGGGGCTGATCGCGCTGTCGGGATGCCGGCACGGGGAGCTGGCGCGGCGGCTGCGTGCCGGGGACCGCGAGGGGGCGCGGGCGATGGCGGAGCGGTACGCAGCACTGTTCGGATCGCAGGTCGCGGGATCGGGCGCAGCCGGCAGTGCGACCGGGGGCGTGGCCGGCGCCGGGTTCGTGCTGGAGCTCTCGCACCACCTGTTGCCCGACGACGACTGGCTCGCATCCGAGACCGCGCGCCTGGCTGATGAGCTGGGCCTGCCAGTGGTGGTCGCCAACGACGTCCACTACGCGCTCCCCGAGGGCCGCGAGCTCCAGGACGTGCTGACCGCGATCCGCCACGGACGGTCGCTCACGGACCTGGCGGACCTGCGCCGGCCGGATGGGGAGTCGTACCTCAAGGGTGCGCCGGAGCTCCTCGCCCTGCCGCCCGGTGAGCCGGCGACCGAGGCTGCCGACCCCGTCCTGGCGCGGGCGTGGCGGGCAGGGATCGCCGCATCGGCGGAGATTGCCGAGGCCTGTCGTGTCGAGCTGGCGTTCGAGCGCTACCGCTTCCCGGGCTTCAAGGTACCGAAGGGCCAGACGCCGTTCAGCCACCTGTCCGAGCTGTGCTGGGAGGGTGCCCGGCGCCGATACCACCCGCTCACGCCGGCCGTCCTCCGGCAGCTGGCCCGCGAGCTGGACGTCATCGAGAAGACCGGTCTCGCGGAGTTCTTCCTCATCTGCTGGGACCTGATGCAGTTCGCCAAGTCGCGTGGCATCCCGGCGCAGGGGCGGGGGAGCGCGGCGGGCTCGATCGTGGCCTACGTGCTGGGCATCGCACGGGTGGACCCCATCCGCCACGAGCTCCTGTTCGAGCGCTTCATCAACGAGGGGCGGACGGCCTATCCGGACGTGGACATCGACTTCTCCTCCGAGCGACGGGAGGAGGTGATCCAGTACGTCTACGGGAAGTACGGGCCGGAGCACACGGGGATGGTCTGCAACCTCGTCACGTACCGGGCGCGGTCGGCAGTGCGCGAGGTGGGGCACGCGCTGGGGTTCCCGCGACCGCTGGTGGACCGGGTGGCGAAGGCGCTCGAGACCTACGACTCCGTGATGGTGCGACGGGACCTCGAGGCCGAGGGCGGGTTCGCGCAGTTCTTCGCGCGACCGGGGGACGGGGAGGGTGAGGGTCCTGCCGACGAGGGCCCTGCGGGCGCGGTGCCCGTCCCGGACGCGGCGCGAGGCGCGCGGCGGTTGGTGGCCGAACTGGCGGCTGTGGGTGCGGCGGCACTGGCGGGTGAGCGCGGGCTCACGGACGCGATGGGCCAGCTCAACCATGTGAGCGGCGGGCGGCTCGGCCCGGCTGCGGCGCCCGGCGCAGGTGGGGCCGGATCGAGTGGTTCCGCGGGGGATTCGGGCGATCCTGGCGCCCGGAGGGTGGCTGGTACGCCGCCGGGGCGTCCTGGCCGGGAGCCGCTCGACTTCCGCCCGGGCGAGGATGAAGGCGGCCCCGGCGACTCCCCGGTGAGCGAGCGCTGGATTCGCGAGGGACCGCCGAACGGCGCAGAGCGCTGGGCGCCCTACCGCGAGGTCACGCGCCGCGTCGATCCCGAGAGCGGTCCGGGCAGGCACCAAGGGTCCGTCGCGGGACTCTCGGACTGGGAGCGCTGGCTGGAGCTGTGCGCCCGCATCGACGGCTTCCCTCGCCACCTCTCGATCCATTCGGGCGGCATGCTCGTGACCGCGGCCCCCCTCATCGACATCGCCCCCATCGAGCGGGCGACGATGAAGGACCGGGTGGTCGTCCAGTACGACAAGCGCGACGTCGAGACGATGAAGCTGATCAAGCTTGACCTGCTAGGCCTGGGCATGCTCGCCGCCATCGACGAGACGGTCCAGCTGATCGAGCACGACTGCGCCGTCTGCCTCGACCTCGATCGCCTGCCGGAGGAGGTCCCCGAGGTGTTCGCGATGCTCCAGGCCGCGGACACCGTGGGCGTGTTCCAGGTGGAGAGCCGGGCGCAGATGCAGACCCTGCCGAAGTCGCGGCCGGCCAGCCTGGACGACCTGGTGGTGGAGGTGGCGATCATCCGCCCGGGTCCGATCCAGGGGAACGCGGTCCACCCGTACCTGCGCCGCAAGCAGGGCCTGGAGCCGGTCGCGTACCTCCACCCGAGCCTGGAGCCGATCCTTCACGACACCCTGGGCGTGATCCTGTACCAGGAGCAGGTGATGAAGATCGCGATCGACGTCGCGGGGTTCACGCCGGCCGGGTCGGACGGGTTCCGGCGGGCGATGGGCACGTACCGCTCTGCGGGCGAGATGGAGCGGCTCCACGCGGAGTTCGTGGACGGCTGCGTGCGCGTGCGGGGGATGCCTCCCGACGATGCCGAGGAGCTGTTCCGCCGCTGCGCCGCCTTCGCCTCGTTCGGGTTCGCCAAGAGCCATGCCGCGGCCTTCGCCCGGACCGCCTACGAGTCCAGCTTCCTCAAGCTGTTCTACCCGGCGCAGTTCACCGTCGGGCTGGTCAATGCCCAGCCGATGGGCTTCTACCCGGTCGAGGTCCTGGTCAACGATGCGAAGCGCCACGGGGTCGCGGTCCTCCCGGTCGACGTCAACAGGAGCTCGTATCGCACGACGACCGAGTGGGTCGGGCGACCCGGATGGGCGCTGGCGGGAACGGCAGGCGACGACGGCTCGCACGATCGGGATGTCGGCGAGCAGCTGCCCGACGGGTGCGGGATCGAGGCCAGGCCCACGCCGGTCCGTTCGAGTGCCTGCGTGATCCCCGGGGCGGCGGCGCGGGATCGCTGGGCCGCGGAGAGCATGACCGGCTGGGGGATCCGTCTCGGGCTGCACCTGGTCAAGGGGATCGGCGAGGAGCAGCAGGCGCGCCTGGACGCGGAGCTGGCTCGCGGGCCGTACACGGGCCTGGCAGACGTGGTGGAACGGACGGGCCTCGCGGAGGACGTGGTCGAGCGCCTGATCCGGGCGGGCGCGCTGGACTCGCTGGGCCACCCCCGCCGGGAGCTGCTGTGGCAGCTGCGCGAGGTGGCCGGGGCGGCCAGGGGGCGCATCGACGGCAAGCGGCGAGGTCCGAAGGGGATCACGCGGGCCGCCGGCCGGCCGATGGACCTGCGTCTGCCCGCCACGGAGGCGCCGTCGCTGCCGGAGATCACGGAGCCCGAGCGTCTCGGTGACGCCTACGCCGTGGTGGGGCTGGACGCCCGACGCCAGGTGGTGGCGCTGTTCAGGGGGACACTGGACCTGATGGGTGCCGTGCCCAACGCCGCGCTGGCCGATCGACGCCCGGGAAGGGTTCTCCTTGGCGGCCTGGTGGTCACGCGACAGCACCCGATGACGGCACGGGGAACGGTTTTCCTCGCGCTGGAGGACGAGACCGGCATGGTCAACGTCACGCTCTGGCCGTCCACGTGGCAGCGGCTGCGCTCCGTGGTCCGGCGTCACGCACTGCTGCTGGTGGACGGGGACCTGCAGCGGGAGGGAGACGTGGTGAACGTGGTGGCGCGGGAGGTTCGACCGCTGGTGGACGCGGCGTCCGCGGCGGGTGGCCCCGCGTCACCGTCGGGCGTTCGCCAGCTTGGCCAGGCCGGGATGAGAAGGCTCGGCTAGGAGTGCGCCGTCGGGCATGCGGGGACCCGGAGGGGATCACCGCGGGAGGGGGGGAGTGGCGGCAGCGGTGGAGGAGGAGCCAGGTCCGCTGCCGCCAGGCACGCCTCGCCCCGAAGGCGGCGGCCCCGGGTCCGGCCCGAGCTTCCATTCACGGGGCCGCCGACGCCGAGGCGAGACGTGTCTACCCCGTGTTCGCGCGAGGGCGGCGGTCGGATTGGACCGGCCGGAATCTCAGCGGGTGGACTTGGGCTTGGACGACTTGCCGCGACCCTGCTGGCCCTTGGCGTCCTTGCCACGCTGTCCGCGGTTCGGGTTGGCGAGGTCGAGGAACCGGCGATACCAGGCGGCTGCCGAGGCGAACAGCATTGCGCCGACCGGAGACCAGGCCGCGTGGCCGACGAGGATCGCGTCCGTGGAGCCATCGCCGGTGAGCAGTCGCCCGGACGGCGTCTGAAGGACCACGATCGCGACGATCGTGACGAAGATCCCGTAGATGAAGCCGCCCAGCCAGCTCGCCCGCTTGGCCGCGAAGCCGATCAGGAAGGCGCCGATGGCCGGCGGTGGCTGCAGCGCCATCGTGCCCAGGAAGTACGGGATGGTGTTGGTCCCCACGACGGCCTCGAGCTGGGCGGTCGTGCCCGTCCCGGCCGGGATCTCGGACATGGCCGGTGAATACGCGATGACGAACCAGGCGGCGGCGGCGAGGGTGACGCCCATCGCCGCGAGGAAGCCCCAATTCGTGAGGACCTGGGGGAAGGCGCGCAGGTCGCCGGGCAGGTCCAGCGGACGGATTGCGCCCTTGAAGGAGCTCATGATCCCCGGGCGCGCCGCCGGTGCCGGCCGACCCGACTTGGCGCTCGGCTTCCGGTCCGCCGTCGCAGGCGCATCGACGAGCTCGTCGTCGAGCTCGGCGTCGGCAAGCGCCACCTGCTCCGCCCGGTAGCGGCGTCGGGCATCGGTGCGATCGGTGCGCTTGGCGCGGGGCACGAGCTCCTCCTGTCGAAAGGGACCACGCGAGTCGGGCGCAGCCGGAGCATGGTACCGGCTCGCCGACGTTGTGGAGTTGAGCAGCGCATAAGTGAGGGTGCGTAACCTGCCCATCACCCGCCCCCGCCACCGATGTCCCGCCCCCGGAGGTCCTCGATGGCGCGTGTCCGGCCCGTGGCAGTTGCTGCCCTCCTCATCGTCCTGCTGCTCGGCACCACCGCATGGCCATCGCCACCGGATTCCCTGACCCTGTCGATGGCGAACGTGGCCGCTGTCGGCTGGCCGCCCTCGGCCGGCCTCGTCGTCGCGGAGGTCATGACGGGTGGCGCGTCTGCCTCGGACGAGTACATCGAGTTGGCCAACGCCGGCCCGGCCGGCTTGGACCTCAATGGGCTGGAGGTCGCCTACGTCACCAGCTCGGGAGCGACGGTGACGCGCAAGACCGCCTGGACGACGCCCCTCCCGGTGGCGCCGGGCCGTCACGTGCTGCTCGCGAATGCCCTTGGCATCTACGCGGCCGCCGCGGACGCCACCTACTCGGGTGGCCTGGCCGCGACCGGTGGGGCGATCGTGGTGCGGCCCGTGGGTGGTATCGCGATCGACGCGGTCGGCTGGGGCGACGCGGCCAACGGGTTCGTCGAGGGCACGCCAGCTACGGCGCCTGCGGCCGGCCAGTCGATCGAGCGCGGCCGGCTCGACACCAACGACAACGCCCTCGACTTCGCCGTGAACGCGGCTCCGGCGGCCCAGGGGCTCTCCTGGGAGCCAGCGCCGGTCCCGACACCTACACCCACGCCGACCCCGACACCGACACCCACGGTTGCCCCGACCCCGACCCCGACCCCGACCCCTATGCCGACACCGACACCCACGCCAACGCCGGCCCCGACCCCAACGCTCGCACCGACACCGACACCGACCGCCACACCGACCGCCACACCGACCCCGACCCCTGCACCCACGCCGACCCCGAGCCCTGCACCCACGCCGCAGCCGACACCCCGGCCGGTCCAGCCGATCTCGGCCGTACGAGCACTGCCGGATGCCGCGAGCGCCGAGATCGAGGGCACCCTGACGACCGCCCTCGGCGTCCTCGAGAGCGGGCACGCAGGCTTCGTGCAGGACGGGACCGCGGGCATCGCCGTCTACATCGACTCGCCGCTCGTCACGCCGGTGCCCGCCGGAACGCGGGTTCGCCTGGCCGGAACGCTCGACACGCGGTACGCGCAGCGGACCCTTCGGGTCTCGGCAGCCGGCATCGTGCCGTACGGCGAAGGCTCCCTCGCGTCCCCCGTGGCGGTGCGCACCGTCGATGCGGCAGAGCCTGTCGAAGGGCTCCGCGTCTCGCTTACCGGGACGGTCACGGAGGCGCCCTCGGACCTCGGCGATGGACTGGGCCTGATGATCGACGACGGCTCCGGACCAGTCCGCGTGATCGTGGCGCCCGACGCCTTGGGCGACCTGCTCCCCGTCACCGGCGCGATCGTGACCGCTACGGGCCCGCTCGGCCAGCGCGACAGCAGCGGTACGGGAGTGGCCGGCTACCGGCTGTACGCGACGCTTCCGGGAGAGCTGGCGATCGTGCCTCCCAGCCCGACTCCCAGCCCCGCCCCGAGCCTGTCTCCGGCCCCCACGCCCGCGGACTCGCCGTCACCTACCGCCGTGCCGTCACCCACCGTCGCGCCGTCGGTGAGCCCGTCCGCCAGCCCATCACCGTCCACCAGCCCGTCGCCGTCGAGCGTCCCGCTGTCGGTCGAGGCGGCCCGTGCTGCCCCTGAAGGATCGACCGTCACCGCACGGGGCATCGTCATCGCGGAGGCCGGCCGGCTTGGTACCCCGCCCCTGTTCGCGATCGGCGACACGACCGCGGGCCTTCCCGTCAAGCTCACCGAGGGCCAGGTGGCCCCGGCTCGCGGGACGGTCATCGAGGTCCGGGGCAAGATCGCCGCCCCGTACGGCCAGACGGAGCTGCGCCTCGTCGCGGACGGCCTGGCAGTCATCGGGGTCGCAGCCGCACCGGCCCCGGCGGCCTTCCAGGCGGGTGCCGTCGGCGAGGCCACCGAGGGAAGGCTTGCCACGCTCACCGGCAGCATCACCGTCGGGGCCACGAAGGCCACCAGCGGCGATCTCGCGCTCACGATCAAGGGCTCGGACGGCACCACCGTGCGGGTGCTGGCCGACGCCTCGGCCGGCCTGGACCGGGCCATGCTCGGCAAGGGCAGGACCGTCACCCTCACGGGGATCATCGGCCAGCGCGCCACGCGGAAGGGCGCCCTCGACGGGTACCGGCTCTGGATCCGGGACCCCGCCGACGTCGTCACGGAGCCGGGGCCGTCGGCAACCCCGGGTGCATCGGCATCACCCCGACCTTCGGCATCACCGTCGACCGTTCCACTCCTCACCATCGCTGCCGCACGCGTCCGAGAAGGCAGGCACGTGACGATCGAGGGGACGGTGACCGTGAATGGCTCGCTGCTGGATGCAACCGGCCGGCGGACCATCGTCGAGGACGGCACCGCCGCCATCGAGCTCTACCTTGGAGCGCCGGATGCCAGCATCCGCACCGGGGCGAGGGTCCGCGTGACCGGCGTGGTCGGTCGGGCGTGGGGAGCACCGCGCCTCCGCGTCGATGCCATCCGGGTCCTCGGCAAGCGCGAACCGGTGGTCCACGATCTGCGGGTTGCCCCCGGGGCCGCCACCGAGTGGGGGCTGGTCCGCATGCGCGGGACCCTCGCCGAGGTCCACCGGTCAGGTGACAAGTGGACCGCGGAGCTGGTCGCCGGCAGCCTCCGCGTGCCGTTGCAGGGCCTCGCCGGGGGTGGCGTGAAGGTCGGCTCCGTGGTCGAGGGCCGGTCGGCGACGGTGATCGGGATCGTGAAGCGCCCCTATCCGACCGCGAAGGACCGGCGTTTCGGGGTCGTGCCCCGGGTGGCGTCCGACCTCGCGCTGGGTCCGGCGACGCCGGCGGGCTCGGGCACGCCGGCGGGCTCGGCCACGTCGGGCCAGGGCACGGGTGGAACGTCGGCCCAGGGTACGGGTGGAACTGCGTCCGGTGACACGGCGGAGTCCTCCGCAACCGGCACCGACGTTGCCCTCGCGGATCTCGGGACGCACCTCGGCTCGATCGTGCGTGTCGGGGGTCTCGTCACGGCCGTCGAGCCCGGTGGGGTTCGGCTGGACGATGGCACCGCGACGGCCAGGATCATGCTCGAGGCCGATGCCGCAGGTCTTGTCGACCTCCTGCAGCCGGGCGACGCCCTCAACGCCACGGGCGTCCCGGAGGGGGGTGACGAGGTCGTGCTCGTCGTCACCGACCCATCCGGGATCGTCCTGCTGGGCGATCTTGGCGGGTACGGCGATGCGCCGCCGTCGGACGACGCGGGCGTCGCCCTCGCGGCGGCCGGCGGGACGGGCGCTGGCCCCCATGCGGGACAGCTCGATGCCGCTCCCGTCTCACGCAGCGGGCCGGACCTGCTGCCGGGCGGCCTCGTCGTGCTGGCGATCCTTGCGGTGGCCGGCGCCGTCGTGCTCGGGGTGCCGGCCCGGCGCCACGTGACCGCCCGACGCCGGCTGCGGGACAGGATCCAGGCCCGCATCGACGCGATCACGGGGTCACCGCCAGGCTCCTCGGCGGATGCATGACGGCCCGTTCCGGGCGGGCGCCCCGGGCCTGAGCGTGGCCTCGTACGCGTCCGTACGGGGCCACGCACGGGGCGTGCGTACACGGAGCGGCTTGACGCTCACGGAATCGGCCCCCTATCCTCGGGCGAACTTCACGCCGATCGAGCGTGAGCCAAGTTGGGAGCGAGCACTTGCCGAACGCGGACAAACGCGTCGCGGTCCCCGCCGGCGAGCGGCAGTACCACATCGGGCTCGGCCCGGGTGAGCTGGCCGACTACATCCTCCTCCCTGGCGACCAGGACCGCGTCGAGCGGGTCGCGTCCCGCTTCGACTCCGTCGAGCGGACCCACCGGCACCGCGAGTTTGCGAGCGCGACCGGGACCTACAAGGGATTGCGGGTCTCGTGCGTGTCCACCGGCATCGGCACGGACAACGTCGAGATCGTCATCGCCGAGATCCTGGCCCTGGTCGAGCGTCCCACCTTCATCCGGATCGGCTCCTGCGGCGCTCTCCAGCCCGGCATGGAGCTCGGCGACCTGGTCATCTCGACGGGCTCCGTCCGCCTGGAGACCACGACCAACTGGTTCGTCCACGAGGGCTACCCGGCGGTCGCACATCACGAGGCTGTCCTCGCACTGGTGGAGGCTGCCGAGGGGCTCGAGCTCCCGTACCACCTGGGGATCACGGCCACCGCGCCCGGCTTCTACGGTGCGCAGGGCCGCACGATCCCGCAACTTCCCATCCGCTACCCTGACCTCGCAGACGAGATGACACGCCAGGGCATCCTGAACTTCGAGATGGAAGCCTCGGCCGTGCTCGTTCTCGCCGGGCTCGGTGGCTCCCGTGCAGGCGTCGTGTGCGCCGTGTACGCGAACCGCCGCACCGGAGCGTTCGTCGAGGGCGATATCAAGGACAGGGCGGAAGCCGCCGCGATCGATACGGGGCTCGAGAGCCTCCGGATCCTCGCGCAGCTCGACCGCCAGAAATCGATGGCCGGGGCGGCGCGATGGCGCCCGTCGCTCTGGACCCCGTCATGAGCGCCAGCACGACGCGATCCCGCGGGCATGAGGGGCGTCCCCACATGACGCGGCTTGCATGAGGAGGAGCGGACCATGGCTCAGGCCTATTGCGTGAAGGACAAGGAAAAGGTCGAGGTCCAGAACCCCGAGCAGATCACCATGAAGAACGGCAAGCCGGCGCTGAAGGGCACCTGCCCGAAGTGCGGCGGCAAGGTGTTCCGCATCGGCGGCTGACCGCCACCATCGTTCGCGATGACCAGGAGCCCCCTCCGGCCCGGCCGGAGGGGGCTCAATGGTGTTCCGGGAGGGTTCCTGTGGCCCGTGGCAACCGGGCCGCCCGCAGGGAGTGGCCAATTCGGCGTTTGCTAAGATTCACGGCGAACGCTTGAACCAGCATCCCCCGAGGTCACGCCCTGTCCGCTCTCACGGCCTTCGCTCCCGACCTCGGCACGGATTCCCGTCGAGCGGGATCGAACCCCAGCCTTCACCGGTCTCCTGTCCAGCGCGCTCGTCCGGACGCGCTGCTCTTCTTCGGGGTCGCCGCCGCAGCCGCCCGTCCGGCGGTTGAGGCCGCGCTCCCGACGTCGCCCCGACCGGGCCCCGTCCGCGGGCAGTCCCGGGTTCGTCCCGTCGTTCGCCAACCAGCTCGTCGAGTGCGCCTGCCCGGACGCTCGGCGACACGCGTCCCCTCAGCAATGGAGGTCTCCCCATGACCGTTCGCGTCGGCATCAACGGCTTCGGCCGCATCGGACGCCAGTCCCTCAAGGCGCTCATCGAGCGCGCCCCGGATGTCGAGGTGGTCGCCGTCAACGACCTCGTCGACGTCAAGACCAACGCACTCCTGTTCAAGCACGACTCGACCTACGGCGCCTACCCGGGCGAGGTCAGCCACACCGACGACTCGATCGTCATCGACGGCAAGGCCGTCAAGGTCCTCCAGGTCAAGGACCCGGCCACCCTGCCCTGGGGTGATCTCGGCGTCGACATCGTCCTCGAGTCGACAGGCCTGTTCACCGATGCCGAGAAGGCCGGCGCCCACATCGCCGCCGGCGCGAAGAAGGTCATCATCAGCGCCCCTGCCAAGAAGGAGGACATCACGATCGTCCTCGGCGTGAACGAGGGCGCGTACGACCCGGCCAAGCACCACATCATCAGCAACGCGTCCTGCACCACGAACTGCCTGGCGCCCGCCGCGAAGGTTGTCCACGACAACTGGATCATCAAGCGCGGCCTGATGAACACCATCCACAGCTACACCAACGACCAGCGCATCCTGGACGTCGCCCACAAGGACCCGCGTCGCGCCCGCGCCGCCGGCCTGAACATCATCCCGACCACGACCGGAGCCGCGAAGGCCCTGGCCCTCGTGATCCCGGACCTCAAGGGCAAGTTCGACGGCTTCAGCCTGCGCGTCCCGACGCCGACCGTGTCGGTCGTGGACTTCACCGCCGAGCTCGAGAAGGACGTCACGCTCGAGGAGCTCAACCAGGCCTTCCGCGACGCCGCCGCCGGCCCGCTCGCCGGCATCCTCGGCGCGTCGGACGACCCGCTCGTGTCGAGCGACTTCCGCGGTGACAGCCGCTCGTCCATCGTCGACCTGCCGTCGAACATGGTCCTTGGCGGGAACTTCATCAAGGTCATCGCCTGGTACGACAACGAGTGGGGCTACAGCTGCCGCGTGGCGGACCTCGTGAAGTTCGTCGCCGACCGGCTGGCCTGACCCGGAGCACGCGGGCTCCCGGAGGAACTGAACATGGACAAGCTCACCGTCCAGGACCTGGACGCCGCGGGCAAGCGCGTCTTCGTGCGCGTCGACTTCAACGTCCCACTGCAGGACGGCCGGGTCACGGACGACTCCCGGATCCGGGCGGCGATCCCGACGATCAGGCACCTGCAGGCGCAGGGAGCCCGCGTGATCCTCGCCAGCCATCTCGGTCGGCCGGACGGCAAGGTCTCCGACAGCCTCAGGCTTCGCCCGGTGGGCGAGCGCTTGGGCCAGCTGCTGGGCAAGACCGTGCCGGTCACCGGGGACGCCCTCGGCGTTGGCACCGAGGACGCCATCCGGCGCCTGCGCAACGGCGAGGTGCTGCTGCTCGAGAACCTCCGCTTCCACGTGGAGGAGGAGAAGAACGACCCCGTGTTCGCGGAGACGCTCGCTTCGTATTGCGACGTGTTCGTGAACGACGCCTTCGGGACCGCGCACCGCGCGCACGCCTCGACCGTCGGGATCGCGAAGCTCCGCCCGGCGTATGCCGGCCTCCTGATGGAGAAGGAGATCGCCAACCTCGGCATGCTGCTCGAGAAGCCGGCCCATCCGTTCGCGGCGATCATCGGCGGGGCCAAGGTCAGCGACAAGATCAAGGTCCTCAAGAACCTGCTGGCCAAGGTCGATGTCATGGTCATCGGCGGCGGGATGGCGAACACCTTCCTGCTCGCCCAGGGCAAGGCCATCGGCAAGAGCCTGGCCGAGCCGGACCGGGTGGAGGACGCACGGGCGATCCTCGCCGCGGCCGAGGAGAAGGGCGTCAGGATCGTCCTCCCGGTGGACGTGATCGTGGCCAAGGAGGTCACCCGCGGCACCGAGCACAAGACGCTGTCGGCCGACAAGGTCCCGGCCAGCTGGCACATCGTGGACCTGGGCAAGCAGAGCCTCGCCAACATCGAGGAGGCCCTGGCCGACGTCAAGACGGTGCTCTGGAACGGTCCGCTGGGCGTGTTCGAGATCCCGTCCTTCGCGCACGGCACCAACGCCATCGCCCGCTTCCTGGCCGACCGCGCCGAGCACGGCGCCAAGGTCGTGATCGGCGGCGGTGACTCCGTGGCGGCCATCACCCAGCAGGGCCTGGCCGGCAAGATGACCCATATCAGCACCGGCGGCGGCGCCTCGCTCGAGTTCCTCGAGGGCCGTGAGCTGCCGGGAGTGACGGTCCTCCTGGACCGGGAGGCCAGCAAGTGAGTGACACCACCATCGCCTGGGTCGACGCCAGGGAGATCCTCGACTCGCGCGGCAATCCGACGATCGAGGTCGACGTCGTCACCGCGGACGGAAGCCTGGGCCGCGCCGCGGTGCCGTCGGGTGCCAGCACGGGGATCAACGAGGCCGTGGAGCTGCGTGACGGCGACAAGGCCCGGTACGGTGGCAAGGGCGTCCTGACGGCCGTCGCCAACGTGACCGAGCGCATCGGGCCGTCCATCCTCGGTTTCGATGCCGGTGACCAGGCCGACATCGACAGCGTCCTGCTCGAGCTCGACGGCACGGCCAACAAGGGCGAACTGGGCGCGAATGCGATCCTGGGCGTCAGCCTCGCATGTGCGCACGCGGCCGCCTCGTCCCACGAGGTCCCGCTCTACCGCTGGCTCGGCGGAGTTGGGGCGCGGGTCCTGCCCGTCCCCATGTTCAACATCCTCAACGGCGGCAAGCACGCGACGGACTCCACGGACTTCCAGGAGTTCATGGTGATGCCGGTGGGCCTGGAGTCCTTCCCCGAGGCCCTTCGCGCCGGTGCCGAGATCTTCGCGGCGCTGCGCAAGATCCTCCACGACGAGGGACACTCGGTCGGCCAGGGCGACGAGGGCGGCTTCGCGCCGTCGTTGGCGTCCAACGAGGCCGCGGTCGAGGTCATCCTGCGGGCCATCGAGAAGGCGGGCTACAAGCCCGGTGAGCAGATCGGCATCGCGCTCGACCCGGCGACGAGTTCCATCCTCGTCGAGGGCACGGGTGTCGAGGGCGTCACCGGCCAGTACCGGCTCGAGAAGGAAGGCCGCACGCTGGATTCCGGCGAGCTGGTCGACCTGTGGGCGAGCTGGGTCGCCAAGTACCCGATCGTCTCGCTCGAGGACGGCCTCGGCGAGGAGGACTGGGCCGGCTGGAAGGAGCTGCAGGCACGCCTGGGCGACCAGATCCAGCTCGTGGGCGACGACCTGTTCGTGACCAACCCGTCGTTCATTCGCAAGGGCATCACGGAGCAAGCCGCCAACTCGGTCCTGATCAAGCTCAATCAGATCGGCACCATCACCGAGACGATCGACGCCATCGACGTCGCGCGGCGCGCCGGCTGGAGTGCGGTGGTCAGCCACCGCTCGGGCGAGACCGAGGACACCACCATCGCCGACTTCGTGGTCGCGATGGGCACGGGCCAGATCAAGACCGGCGCCCCGTCCCGCTCGGAGCGGGTCGCCAAGTACAACCGGCTCCTCCGCATCGCGGACGAGCTGGGCGACGACGCCCGGTATCTCGGTCGCGCGGCGCTCTCGGGCGCGGCCGGCCGCGGGATCTTCTGATCCTGGACGGCTTGCGTCCCAGCCCGGCACGGCGCGCCATCCGCGGGGAGGGCGCGCCGTGAGACGCATCGTGGACCCCGGCGCGATCATGGCAGCCTGGGTCGGCCTCGGCATGGCCGTCACGATCGGGGTCTCCTTCCTGCTCGTGATCCCGATCGAGCCGGTCTACTGGTACCTCGCCCTGCCGGCGGGGCTGCTGATCGGCTACTACGCCAACGCCCGGTCCGAACGGGCCGGCGGGCCGTGGAAGCGGATCCTGGCCAATGCGCTGTTCGCGGGGCTCGTCACGGGCATCACGTACGCGGTGCTCCTGCTCGGCGTCAAGGCGCTGTTCTTCAATGTCGATGGCGGGTACCGGGACGCCGCATCAGGTGGCCCGCTCACCTGCACGACCGGCGCAGATTGTGTCTACCGGCGCTACCTTGCTGCCGGCCAGGCCGACGCGTTCGAGGGGGCCGGCATCACGGACGTGGCCACGTTCACCTCGTTCTACTGGGGCCAGCAGCTCAGCAACGCGGGCCTCACGCTCGTGCTGTCGACTGGTGGGGCGCTCCTGGGCGGCGTGATGTTCGGCTTCACGAACCGACGCAAGCCGGACGACGCTGCCGGCCCCGAGCCAGCGGCGGGCCCGCAGGCCTGAGTCCTCCCGGTTACGTCCGGATTGCCCGCGAATCGAAAACGCCCCGGTCGATGACCGGGGCGTCCTGGTGATATGCCGGAACGGCGGACTACGCGTCCTTGTCGGCCTTGGTCGCCTTGGGTGCGGCCTTCGCGGCCGCCTTGGCGGTCGTCGTCTTGGCGGCGGCCTTCGGTGCAGCCTTCGTGGTCGATGCCTTGGTCGCCGTCTTCGCGGCGGCAGCCTTGGTCGTGGCCTTGGGTGCGGCCTTGGCGGCGGCCTTTGGCGCAGCCTTCGACCGGGTGGTCTTCGGGGCCGGGGCCTCAGCGACCGGCGCGGCGGCCGGGGTGGCCTCGGCGCGCGTCGTCTTGCTCAGTGCAGCGCGGGCCTTGCCTGCAGCCGTCTGGGCGCCCTTGGCCTTGACGGCCTTGCCGGCGGCGATGCGGGCCTTGGCGGCCTTGGCCGCGGCGGCCCGGCCGGTGGACTTGGCGACGTGGCCGGCGCTGACGACGGTCGTGCCGGCGGTTGCCGCGTTGACCTTCAGCATGAGCCGGCTCTTGCGGCGTGCAGCCGCGTTCGGGTGGATCGCGCCGGCCTTCGCGGCGCGGTCGAGGGCCGAGATGGCCTCGCTCAGCGAGGTCGCGACGTCCGCGCTCTCGGGCTGGGCGGTGGCGACCGTGACGGCCTTGGCAACGAGGGTCTTCGCCGCGGACCGCCGGGGCTGCAGGATCGCGTGCCGGCGCTCAGCCTGGCGGACGCGCTTCAGCCCGGACGGGTTGCGAGCGCCCTGCCATTTCCGGGGCGTTCTAGCCAAGGTGGCTGATCTCCGTTCCGTGTGTGTGCGGGTGAATCACGACGCGCGCGGGCGAAGCCTGCCCGAGGCGCGACGGCGAATGGTAGCAGAGCCGCCACGATTTGGGCCAGCCACGATTCGGGCCAGCCACTGGCCCGCGCCACTCAGCCTGGTCGCATCCGCCTCGCGCGGTACCGCCGGATGAGCGCCGACGTGGACGAGTCATGGGCATTGCCGGGGCCGGACGCCTCATCCCGCAGCTCGCCCGCGATGCGCGTCGCGAGGACCTTGCCCAGCTCCACGCCCCACTGGTCGAACGAGTCGATCCCCCAGATCACGCCCTGCACGAACACTTTGTGCTCGTAGAGGGCGACGAGCGACCCCAGCGCGCGCGGCGTGAGCCGGTCCGCCAGGAGCACGGACGACGGCCGGTTGCCCTCGAACACGCGAGCCGCTACCTGGTGCGCGGGAACGCCGTCGGCGATCACCTCGTCGTGCGTCTTGCCGAACGCCAGCGCCTCGGCCTGGGCGAACAGGTTGGCGTTGAGCAGGTCGTGGTGGTCGCCGATCTCGGTGGTGGGGTTGACGAAGCCGATCAGGTCCGCGGGGACGATGGTCGTCCCCTGGTGGAGGAGCTGGTAGTAGGCGTGCTGGCCGTTGGTGCCGGCCGTTCCCCAGACGATGGGCCCCGTGTCGCAGGTCACCCGGGTGCCGTCGAGGCGGACCGACTTGCCGTTCGACTCCATGTCCAGCTGCTGGAGGTAGGCCGGGAAGCGCGCCAGCTCCTGGCTGTAAGGCAGCACCGCGTGGGTCTCGAACCCGAACCCGTTCCGGTACCAGACGCCCAGGAGGGCCATCAGCACCGGCAGGTTCCGCTCCATCGGCGCGTCCAGGAAGTGCGCGTCCATCTCCCGGAAGCCGGTGAGCAGCTCGCGGAAGTCGTCCGGTCCGATGGCCAGCATCAGCGACAGGCCGATCGCCGAGTCCATGGAGTACCGGCCGCCGACCCAGTCCCAGAAGCCGAACATGTTGGCGGTGTCGATGCCGAACTCGGCAACCTTGGGGGCGTTGGTGCTCACGGCGACGAAGTGGCGGGCAACCGCGGCCTCGTCGGAGAGGCCCGCGAGGAGCCAGTCGCGAGCCGTGCGCGCGTTGGTCAGTGTCTCCAGCGTGGTGAAGGTCTTGCTCGCGACGACAAACAGGGTCTCAGCCGGGTCCAGGTCCAGGGTCGCGTCGCGGATGTCCGTGCCGTCGATGTTGGATACGAACCGGAATCGCATGGACCGGTCCGTGTAGTTGCCCAACGCCTCGGTGGCCATGGCCGGCCCCAGGTCCGAGCCGCCGATGCCGATGTTGACGACGCTGCGGATCTGCTTGCCGGTGAAGCCCTTCCATTCGCCGAGGCGGACCCGCCGGGCAAACGCCGCCATGCGGTCCAGGACCTCGTGGATGTCCGGGACCACGTCGTGGCCATCGACGACCACGTGCCGGTCCGCCGGTGTGCGCAGGGCGGTGTGCAGGACGGCGCGGTCCTCGGTCACGTTGATCCGCTCGCCCGCGAACATCGCGTCCCGGCGCTGCCCCACATGCGCCGCGCCGGCCAGGGCCAGCAGGAGGCTCATGGTCTCGTCGGTCACCCGGTGCTTGCTGTAGTCGAGGAACAGCCCCGCGCCCTCGGCGGTCATGCGCCCGGCGCGCGCAGGATCCTCGGCGAACATCTCGCGCAGGTGGCGGTCCCGCATCGTGGCCTGGTGCGCCAGCAGCACCCGCCACTCGGGAGTCTGGTCGATGGGA
This sequence comes from uncultured Chloroflexia bacterium, assembly GCA_963713975.1. Taxonomy (GTDB): domain Bacteria; phylum Chloroflexota; class Limnocylindria; order Limnocylindrales; family CSP1-4; genus CAIXZV01. Next base: position 516,093 of record OY970218.1, on the reverse strand, counting down.
GTGGTTGTGGTCTCGTCCGCGCTCATGGAGTCATCGTAGACCCGGGCACGCTCGGTCGCGACGGGCGCCGCGGGTCAGCGGTCCACGACCTGGATCCAGCCGTCCGAGCCCAGGGTCCAGAGCTCGCCCAGCCCGATGTCGAACCAGCAGCCGGCGATGGACAGCGCCCCGGCGTTCTCGCGCGAGCGGATCCACGGGAAGGTGCGCAGGTTCACCAGCGACTGCTCGATGGTGCGGTGCTCGAGCTCGCGCCGTCGGCGCGCAGGGTCCGCGTGGACGGCAGCGTCCATGCCGGCGTCGAGGTCGCGCAGGCCCGCCACCCACGTGCCGATGAAGTCGGTCGCCGTGAGCGGGGCCGCGTCATCGAAGGCCGCGGCCACGCCGCCGCAGCGCCCGTGGCCCATGACCACGATGGAGGAGATGCCGAGGGCCAGCACCGCGTACTCCAGGGCCGCCGAGGCGCCGTGGCTCCCCGTGTCCGGGGCATAGACGGGCACGAGCGCGGCCACATTCCGGACCACGAAGACCTCGCCGGGCGCGACGTCGAACACGGTCTCGGGGCCGGATCGCGAATCCGAGCAGGCGATGACCATGGTGGCGGGACGCTGGCCCTCAACTTCCAGGCGCTGGTAGCGCTCGAGCTCCGATGCGAACCGCGTGTTACGGAAGCGGAGGAACCCAGCGACGAGGTGGTCGGGGAACGGGACATCGTTCATCGGCGGCATCGTAGCCGGTGTGGTCGCGGCGGACCCGTCCATGCGCATGGTTGGGTCATCCCCACGTGGGTGCCCACGGCATTCGACCCGCTACACTCCCGCTTCGTGACCATCCCCCAGTCCCGCCTGCGCAACTTCTCGATCATCGCCCACATTGATCACGGCAAGTCCACGCTCGCAGACCGGCTGCTGGAGCTGACCCACACGATCGAGGGCCGGCAGATGATGAGCCAGGTCCTGGACTCCATGGACCTGGAGCGCGAGAAGGGCATCACGATCAAGGCCCGGGCGGTCCGCCTTGAATACTCCGCGAACGACGGCCTCGTGTACGGGCTCAACCTGATCGACACCCCGGGACACGTGGACTTTGCCTACGAGGTCAGCCGCAGCCTCCAGGCGTGCGAGGGGGCGATCCTCGTCGTGGACGCCGCGCAGGGCATCGAGGCCCAGACGCTGGCCAACGTCCACCTCGCCATGCGCGAGGGGCTCACGATCATCCCGGTACTCAACAAGATCGATCTCCCGTCGGCGCAGCCCGACGTCGTGATGGAGGAGCTGGAGAACGTCCTCGCGATCCCGCGCGAGGAGGTGATCCTGGCCTCGGCCAAGGAGGGGATCGGCGTCCCGGAGATCCTGGAGGCGATCGTCGCCCGGATCCCGCCGCCCAAGGGCGATCCCGCGGCGCCGCTGCAGGCGCTCGTGTTCGACAGCCACTACGACCCGTACAAGGGCGTCGTCTGCTACGTGCGGCTGGCCGGCGGCACGCTAAACGATCATGACCTCATCCGCCTCATGGCCAGCGGGGCCGAGGCCGAGCTCCTGGAGCTGGGCGTGTTCCGTCCCCAACTGGTGCCGGTGAACAGGCTGGTCGCCGGCGAGGTGGGCTACGTGGCCACCGGCCTCAAGAACGTCCGCGAGGCCCAGGTGGGCGACACCGTGACAGCCGTGGCGAAGCCGGCGGCCGAGGCGCTGCCGGGGTACCAGGAGGCCAAGAGCCTGGTCTTCGCGGGCCTTTATCCCCTCAGCGGGCCGGACTACCCGCTGCTCCGGGACGCGATGGAGAAGCTGCACCTCAACGATGCCTCGTTCACGTACGAGCCGGAGAGCTCCGTCGCCCTGGGCTTCGGGTTCCGTTGCGGCTTCCTGGGCCTCCTCCACATGGAGATCGTCCAGGAGCGCCTCGAGCGGGAGTTCAACCTGGACCTGATCGCGAGCGCGCCGTCGGTGGAGTACCGGGTAGAGCTGACGATGAGCCGCGGCGTAGTGGCCGTGGACAACCCCGCGAAGTTCCCCGATGTGGGCGAGATCGAGGCGATCGAGGAGCCCTGGGTGAAGCTTGGCATCGTGACCCCGGACCGCTATATCGGCTCCCTGATGGAGCTGACAACGGGCCGCCGCGGCAGCTTCGAGAACATGGAGTACCTGGACCCCCAGCGGGTCCACATGCACTTCGAGCTGCCCCTCGCCGAGCTGATCGTGGACTACTACGACCAGCTCAAGAGCCGGACCCAGGGCTACGCGTCGATGGACTACGAGGAGACCGGATACCGCGCGGCGAACCTCGTCAAGCTCGACGTCCTGGTCAACGGTGAGCCGGTGGACGCCCTCAGCCTCATCGTCCATCGCGATCGGGCACAGGTCACCGGGCGCCAGCTGGCGGCCAAGCTCAAGCAGCTGATCCCGCGCCAGATGTTCGAGGTGCCGGTCCAGGCGGCGATCGGCAGCCACGTCGTGGCGCGGGAGACCATCCGGGCCATGCGCAAGAACGTCCTCGCGAAGTGCTACGGTGGCGACATCAGCCGCAAGCGGAAGCTGCTCGAGAAGCAGAAGGAAGGGAAGCAGCGGATGAAGCGCGTGGGATCCGTGGAGATCCCGCAGGAGGCGTTCCTCGCGATCTTGCGCATGGGCGAGGAATGATCGCCCATCAGGCCATGGTGACGCGCGCCTGATGCCGGACCTGCCGATCCCGGACGTGCTGGGGATGCTCGACGACATCCCGGACATCCTCCGCGTCCTGATGGTCCTGGGGCTGACCCTGCTCCTGTTCATCCTCCGGCTCGACGCGGAGCGCTTCAACGCCGCGGAATACGACGACATCGACCGCTGGGGCAGGCCGCCATCCCTGATGCGGCGGCTCGCCTGGTACCTGCTGGGCATCGGCGGGATCCTGGTCGTGATGAAGGTCCACCCGAACCCGGCGGTGGACCTGTACCTGAGCCTCGGCGACCGCTTGGGCACCGTGATCCTGGGCCTGGCCTACGGCGCCATCGGGGTCACGGTCGCGGTGGGCATCGCGCTCATCCGCTACGGCTACGTGCGCTTCCCGCCCGTCGCGTCGTACCCGGCCAAGTTCCTCAACGCGATCGCCACCGCGTTCGTGGACGAGGCGGTCTTCCGCGGCATCCTGTTCGGGTTCCTGATCGCCACGGGGATGGACCCCAACCTCGCCAACCTGATCCAGGCGTTGCTGTACGCGCTTGCCACGCGGCTGGGGGCACCGGGCCGGCCGTGGTACATGCTGGTCACGGCGCTGGTGATGGGCCTCGCGGGTGGCTGGCTCACCGCCATCACGGGCGGGATCGGCGCGGCCTTCCTCGGCCACTCGATCACCCGGATCGCGATCTTCCTGACCACGGGGCATGCCGCCATCCCCAAGAAGAAGGGGACCGAGGTCGAGGAGGTCGAGCGCCGCCGCCGGACACCCGACGGCTGGCAGGTCCTGGGCCCGCGCGACGGCAGGGAGCCCTGAGCACGTCCCCACCGACGGGCCGGCCGAGTCCCGGCGTCGCGGCCCGGCCGCCGGTCGCGCTCTACGCCCACGTGCCCTTCTGCATCTCCCTCTGCCCGTACTGCGACTTCGTGGTCTACGCGGGCGCGGCGGCACGCGGGCCGGCGGCACGGGTCGCGACCTTCGTTGACGCCCTGCTCGCCGAGATCGCCCTCAGGGCCGCCGCGGTCGATGCCACGTTCGGACCGGACCGGCCGCCCCTGCGCAGCGTGTACCTGGGCGGTGGGACGCCCACGCTGCTGCCGGCGAGATCGATCGCGGCCATCCTGGACCGCATCCGCCTCCGCTTCGGGGTGGCGTCCGATGCCGAGGTGACGATCGAGGCCAACCCGGGTCCGGACGAGCGTGGCGACATGGCGGCGATGGTCGAGGCCGGCGTGAACCGCCTCTCGCTCGGCGCCCAGGCGATGGACGGGGCCTCCTTGCGACGACTGGGCCGCCGCCACCGCCCGGCGGATGTCGCCGAAGCCATGACCGGGGCGCGGGCGGCCGGGATCGGGTCCATCTCAGTCGACCTGCTGTACGACACACCCGGGCAGACCGTGGAAACCTGGGCGGCGGCGCTGGATGCGGCGCTGGCCCTTGGCCCGGACCACGTCTCGGCCTATGCGCTGACCCTCGACGACCCGGAGGCGGAGGGCTTGACCGGCCCGCTCGGCGATCACCTGCCCACGACCGCCGGGGCGCGGCGGTGGCGGACGATCGCGACCCGGGAGCAGGACGAGGACCGGGCGGCGGCGCAGTACACGCTTGCGGCGGACCGCCTGGGCGCCGCCGGGTTCCGGGGCTACGAGATCTCCAACTGGGCGCGTGCCGGACACGAGAGCCGGCACAACCTCGCCTACTGGCGCCGCGAGTCCTACGAGGCCGTGGGGCCGGGGGCACATGCGTTCGACGGTGCGGTCCGGCGCTGGAATGCCGCGCGCATGGACGGATACATCGGGGCGCTGGCGCCGGCCGATGGGTCCCCACCGGGCCTGCCCCCGGGTGGCGCGGAGGCTGTGGACGACGCCGCCGCCGCGGTCGAGGCGGTGATCCTGGGCCTGCGCCTGGACGAGGGGCTCGCGCTCTCCGATACCGAGACCGGGCCGCTCGGACCCCATCTCGCGTGGGCGCTCGATGGCGCGCTCCTGGAGATCGTCAGGTCATCGACGGGAGACCGCGTCCGCTTCACGACGAAGGGCCGCCTCCTTTCGAACGAGGTCTTCGCCCGGGTCCTCTGAGCGGGCCTGTGCGTGGTCCGGCGCAGGTCCCGTGAGCGGCCCGGCGAGCGGCCCGGGTCGCGATCAACAACAATGGTCGTGACCGCGGCGCCCCGGCGGCCGGTGAGCGGAGGTTCGGCAGGATGGCGTTAACGGAGGGTCGGCGACTCGCGGGAGTCGCGGCGGCACCGGGGGTTGCGCGGGGCCCGTGGGCGCACGTGCGACGCCAGTCCCTGCCTACCGGCGGCCACGTGGCGGATGGCGCGGTGGCGGCCGAGGAGGCGCGGCTGCGTGCGGCCGCCAACCAGGCCTCGGACGACCTCATGGAGGTCGCGGACCAGGTCGGGGCGGCCGGGCACGACGACGAGGCCGCGATCTTCATGGCCCACGCGGCGATGGCGGCGGATCCGGCCCTGGTCGACACCGCGGCGGCGCGGATCCGCGACGCGCACGAGGATGGCGTGGCCGCGATCGTCGCGGCGGGGGCTGGCGTCGCGGCGATGCTCGCCGCCCTCGACGACGAGATCCTCTCGGCGCGGGCCGCCGACGTGATCGACGTGGCGGACCGGATCGCGCGGCTGCTGGCGGGCCTGCCCCCGGAGGGTGAGCTGCTGCCCGCGCCCGCGATCGTCGTGGCGGAGGACCTCTCTCCCTCGCTGACCGCGACCCTGCCGCGCGACCACATCCTGGGCATCGTCCTCGAGGCGGGTTCGCCGACCGCCCATGCCGCGATCCTGGCCCGGGCATACGGCATCCCCGCCGTCGTGGGTGCGAAGGGGATCCTCGTGGCGCTCGAGGCCGCGGGCCGGGACGCGGAGCTGGCGATCGACGGGAGCACGGGCGAGGTGCTGATCGCACCCGACACGGCGGCCGTCGCCGACCTGGACGCGAGGGCGGCCCGGTTGGCGAAGTCGAGGGAGGCCGACCTCGACGAGGCGAACCTGCCCGCCGTGACCCGGGACGGTGTCGAGGTGACGCTGCTCGCCAACATCGGCACACCGGGCGAGGCGGCGCCGGCCCGTGCGCTGGGGGCGCGGGGCGTCGGCCTGTTCCGCACCGAGTTCCTGTTCCTGGAGCGGTCCACGCCACCCAGCGAGGATGAGCAGGCGGCTGCGTACCGTCAGGCGGTCGAGGCGTTCGAGGGCGACCCAGTCACCATCCGGCTGCTCGACGTCGGTGGTGACAAGCCCATCCCGTACCTGCCCATGCCCGAGGAGGCCAACCCCTTCCTTGGAGTCCGGGCGCTGCGCCTGGCCACGGACCGGCCGGAGGTCTTTGTCACCCAGCTGCGTGCCTGCTATCGGGCCGCGCTCGCAGGCCCGGTCAAGGTGATGGCGCCGATGGTCGCCGACGCCGGTGATGCGGCGCAGCTCCTGGAGCTGGCGGCCCTGGCGCGCGACGGGCTTCGTGCCGACGGCGTGCAGTTCACCGAGGTGGACCTCGGCGTGATGCTCGAGATCCCGTCGGCGATCCTGTCCGCGGACTCGTGGTTCGGCGAGGTCGCCTTCGCCAGCCTCGGGACCAACGACCTGACGCAGTACACGCTGGCGGTGGACCGCGGCAACCCGGCGCTGGAGCGCTATCGAGACGCGATGCACCCCGCCGTGCTGCGCCTGATCGCGATGGCCGCCGAGAGCGCGGCACGGGCCGGGATCTCGCTCTCCGTCTGCGGGGAGATGGGTGGCGACCCGGTCGCGGCCCTGGCACTCGTGGGCCTCGGGGTCCGACAGCTGTCGATGGGGGCTGCGTCCCTGCCGGCCGTCCGGCGGGCGCTCCGCTCGGCCGACGCGGCGGAACTGCAGGCCCTGGCCGCCGCGGCCCTGGGCGACCCGTCGGCAGCGGACGCCCGGGCGCGGTTCGGGGCGCTGCTGGGCCGTACCTGAGGAGGCGATGGCGCATCGGACGGCACGGCCGTCGCCGCCGCGTTGACACTCACGAGGGGCGATTGCTAGACTGCCAGCAACGCAGTTAGCACTCTCATGGTTCGAGTGCTAACCAATGCAGGAGAGCCCCATGGCGCGTCGCGTGCGTCGCTCCAGCGGCCCCCTTGACCTTCGCTCCCAGGCGATCCTCCGGGCCGTCATCGAGGAATACGTCACCAGCGCAACGCCCGTAGGCAGCCACGCCCTCGTGGAGCGCTACCGCCTGGGCGTCTCCAGCGCCACCGTCCGCGCTGTGCTCGCCGAGCTCGAGGCGGCCGGCCTGCTGATGCACCCCCACACGTCTGCCGGCCGCGTCCCCACCGAGCAGGGCTACCGCTACTTCGTGGAGTCCATCGTGGAGTCGGTGCCGCTGCCGCCGGTGGAGCAGCTGATGATCCGCCACCAGTTCGGGCAGGTGGAGTACGCGAGCGAGCACTGGTTCCGTCTGGCCGCCACTACCCTGGCATCCGTGACCCGTGCCGCCGGCCTGGCGACCCCGGCCAAGCCAAGCGCTGCCCACCTGCGACGGCTCGACCTCGTCAGCATCAGCGACCGCCTCGCAAGCCTGATCCTGGTCTTGCGCGAGGGCGCCCTGAAGCAGGTGCTGATCACCCTCGATGGACCGACCGATCAGGACCAGCTGTCCGCCGTGGCGAACCTCCTCAACGTCCTGCTCGACGGCCTCACCGCCACCGAGGCGGCGGGGGTCCTCGCCGCCCTCGATGCCGCGGACCCGGCGGCCGACCTTCCCCGCCGGGTCGGCGAGCGCGTGGTGCGTGCGCTGGAGGAGTTCGACAGCGCCGCCATCGAGGAGCTGTTCAGCGACGGCCTGCTCAACGTCATGGCAGCGCCCGAGTTCGCGCAGAGCGAGAAGCTCCGCCGCGTCTTCGCCGCGCTCGAGAACCGCGCCTACCTCGCCCAGCTGATCGATGGTGTCGCCAGGTCCGGCCGGGTCTGCGTCTTCATCGGCAGCGAGAACCCGGCCGAGGAGATGGCCGACGTGTCCCTGGTGCTGGCCCCGTACGGACGACCCGGTCACGCCATCGGCGTCGTCGGCGTGCTGGGACCGACCCGGATGGCGTACCCGCAGGCAATCGGCACCGTGCGCTTCGTGTCCGGCCTGCTCAACGAGCTCACCGACCACCTCTATGCCTGACGACCCCACCACCGGCACCCGGAGATCCATGAAGAGCAAGACCCGTGCCCAGGAGCGCATCGACGAGCTCGATGTCTCGCCGGCAGCCCTGAGCCAGCAGCTCGAGGCCGTGACCGCCGAGCGTGACGAGGCCATCGCCAAGGTGGACGAGTACGTCGGCCTGCTCCAGCGTGAGCGCGCGGAGTTCACCAACTTCAAGCGCCGCACCGCGGAGGAGCGCCAGCGCGACCTGGGGCTCGCGGGCGTGGACCTCATCGCCAAGGTCCTCAATCTCGCGGACGACTTCGACCGGGCGATCGAGACGCGCCCCGCCGATATGAACGGCAACGCCTGGGCCGAGGGGATCGGGGCGATCGACCGCAAGCTGCGTCTCCTGCTCGAGAGCGAGGGCGTCACGCAGCTCGAGGCGGCGCCCGGCACCCCGTTCGATCCCCGCGACCACGAGGCCGTCGTGAGCATCCCCGGGACCGGGCGGCCCGAGGGCGAGATCGTCGGGGAGGTCCGCCGCGGCTACCGGCTCCGCGACCGGGTCATCCGGCCCGCGCTGGTCGCGGTGGCGGCAGCCGACGAGACCCCGCCCACGGCCATGGACGCCGATGGCGTCGACCCCTCCGGGCCCGTGCACTGACAACCACATCCGACACCAACCTCACCTGAACCAGAGCTTCCAGGAGACACCCGAATGGGCAAGATCATCGGCATCGACCTCGGCACGACGAACAGCGTCGTCGCGGTGATGGAGGGCGGCGAGCCCACCGTCATCCCGTCCGCGGAGGGCAATCGCACCGTGCCGTCCGTCGTCGGCTTCCCGAAGACGGGCGAGCGCGTCGTCGGCCAGCTGGCCAAGCGCCAGGCGGTCACCAACCCCACCAACACCGTCTATTCGATCAAGCGCTTCATGGGCCGCCGCTGGGATGATCCCGAGGTCCAGCGCTCCAAGGGCTTCGTGCCCTACACCGTGGAGAAGGATCCCAAGTCCGACGGCATCCGCGTCGTCGCCGCGGACGGCCACTACACGCCGCCCGAGATCAGCGCCATGGTCCTCCAGAAGCTCAAGGCCGATGCCGAGGCGTACCTGGGCGAGAAGGTCACCGAGGCGGTCATCACCGTCCCGGCCTACTTCGACGACACCCAGCGCCAGGCGACCAAGGACGCCGGCCGCATCGCGGGCCTCGAGGTCAAGCGGATCATCAACGAGCCCACGGCCTCGGCACTCGCCTACGGCCTGGACAAGAAGCATGACGAGAAGATCGCGGTCTACGACCTGGGTGGCGGCACCTTCGACATCTCCATCCTGGAGCTGGGCGAGGGCGTGTTCGAGGTCAAGGCCACGAACGGCGACACGCACCTGGGCGGCGACGACTTCGACCAGCGCGTGATCGACTGGCTGCTGGCCGAGTTCAAGAAGGACCAGGGCATGGACCTGGGCAAGGACCAGCAGGCCCTGCAGCGGCTCAAGGAGGCCGCCGAGAAGGCCAAGATCGAGCTGTCCTCCACGGCGTCCACCGAGATCAACCTGCCCTACATCACGGCCGACGCCACGGGCCCCAAGCACCTCGTCATCACACTGTCCCGGGCAAAGCTGGAGTCGCTGGTCGGCGACCTCATCGAGAAGACCAAGGCCCCGGTGATCGCCGCGCTCAAGGACGCGGGCCTCAAGCCTTCCGAGATCGACGAGGTGATCCTCGTCGGTGGCATGACCCGCATGCCGGCCGTGTCGGAGGCGGTGAAGAGCGTCTTCGGCAAGGAGCCGCACCGCGGCGTCAACCCGGACGAGGTCGTGGCCATCGGGGCCGCGATCCAGGCCGGCGTGCTGGGCGGCGAGGTCAAGGACGTCCTGCTGCTCGACGTGACGCCGCTGTCGCTGGGCATCGAGACCCTCGGCGGTGTGATGACCCGGCTGATCGACCGCAACACCACGATCCCGACCTCGAAGTCGCAGGTCTTCTCCACCGCGTCCGACAACCAGAGTCAGGTCGAGATCCACGTCCTCCAGGGCGAGCGCGACTTCGCGAACGACAACAAGACGCTGGGGCGGTTCATCCTCGACGGCATCCCGCCGGCACCGCGGGGGATCCCGCAGGTCGAGGTGACGTTCGACATCGATGCCAACGGCATCCTCGACGTCAGGGCCAAGGACCGCGCCACCTCGAAGGAGCAGCAGGTCAGGATCACGGCATCGTCGATGCTGTCCAAGGACGATGTGGACAAGATGGTTCGGGAGGCCGAGAGCCACGCGGACGAGGACAAGCAGCGGCGCGAGGAGGTCGAGCTCCGCAACCAGGCCGAGCAGCTGACCTACCAGGCCGAGCGCACGGTCAAGGACCTCGGCGACAAGGTGCCGTCCGAGGACAAGGCGACGATCGAGGCTCAGGTGTCCGCACTGCGCGAGGCACTCAAGGGCTCCGATGTCGCGCTGATCCAGGCCGGGATGAACACCGTGATGGAGACGCTCAACCGCGTGTCCGCGGCCGCCTACCAGGCGTCGTCGGCCGCATCCGATGATGGCACCGGCGACGGGGCGTCCTCCGGCCCGGAGGCCGGTGACGGCGCTGAGACCGGCTCGGCGGCCGACAACGACGAGACGGTCGAAGGCGAGTTCAAGGAGGTCTAGCTCCTCCACCGAACCGCGCGATCCAGATCGCCCGCCGGGCCTCCAGGCGGGCGATCTTCACGCCCTGGACCCGGGGCACTGCTGCGCGACGTGACGTGGCGGCCGTGACGTGGCTTGCGCGAGCGCGGATACTCGGGACCTACACGCTGCAGGAGCCGACGATGAACGACAGCGGTTGGAACTGGGCGCCACTGGATGAGCGGGCGCTCGCCCTGGTCCAGGAGACGGAGCAGACGATCGGCGCGGACGTGGTCCTTGTCTACGTGGCAGGCGCCCCGCTGGCCGATCCGGCCACGAGGGCCGGTCTCGCGCCGGCCGCCCTGGACGAGTCCCAGCTCGAGTGCCTGCGGGGCGTGGAGCGGATGGTCGGCGGCGTCGCCGTCGCCTACCAGCGGGCCCACTAGTTGCGCCAGGCAGGATGATCGAGGGGCGGGGGACCGCAGGTCGCCCGCGCCGCCCTGCCGCGGACGCCACCACCATCCGGTGCCGCTACCCCAGGCCTCGCACCTCGCCACGCCACTAGACGCCGCGTCGTGACCTGCGTGCCCAGCGTCCCGCGTCGCAACCGCCACGACACTGCGTCCGACCACGGCGTCCCCCGGTGAAGCTCCAGGGGCAGCGGGCGGGTGACAAGCGCGTGCGCGTCGAGCGGGTCAAGCCCCAGGAGTTCCACGTCGGTCGCGAGCGACGCATGCGCCGACCGCCGCCGTCGCCGGCGGTCGTCCTGATCGCCGGGTTCGCAGTCGTCATCGCGGTTGGCTCCGTGCTGCTCACCCTGCCGTTCGCGGCCGCCGATGGCACCTGGACCAGGCCGCTCGATGCGCTGTTCATCGCGACGTCCGCCGTCTGTGTCACTGGCCTCGTCGTCGTCGATACGGGCACCTACTGGAGTCCGGCCGGGCAGGTGGTGATCCTGCTGCTCATCCAAGTCGGCGGGTTCGGGTTCATGACCGGGTCCACGCTGCTGTTGCTCCTGCTCGCCGGGCGTCGGACGGGACTGCGGGATCGGATCCTCGCCCAGGAGTCCACGGGCGTCGCCGACCTTGGGTCCGTGACCACCGTCATCCGGCGGGTCGCAGTGTTCACGATGATCGCCGAAGGGCTCGGCGCCATCGTCTTGTCGCTCGCCTTCCTGGCCCGCTTTGGCGATGCCGGGAAGGCCGCATGGAACGGCCTGTTCCTGGCCATCTCCGCGTTCAACAATGCCGGCTTCGACCTCACCGGCGGCTTCCGGAGCCTGGCCCCGTACGCCGACGACCCGTCCATCCTGGTCCCGATCGGCCTGCTGATCGTTGCCGGGGGCCTCGGCTACGCGATCATCGGCGACGCCCTGGGCAAGCGCCGGTGGCGGCGGTTTGCCCTGGAGACGAAGCTGGTCCTGCTCGCGACCGCGGCTCTCCTGCTTGGCGGCGCCACGGCGATCGCCGTCTTCGAGTGGAACAACCCCGCCACGCTGGGGCGAATGCCAGAGGCGCAGCGCCTGCTCAACGCGCTGTTCGAGTCTGCGACCCTGCGGACCGCTGGCTTCAGCGCGCTGCCGACGGGCGAGCTGGCTGTCGCCACGCTGTTCGTCGTCATGGGGCTGATGTTCATCGGCGGTGCCTCGGGCTCAACGGCCGGAGGCATCAAGGTGAACACCTTCTCCATCCTGGTGTTCACGATCATCTCGACGGCGCGGGGGAGGCCTTCCGCCGAGGCCCTCGGGCGTCGGGTGCCGCATCTGCTCGTCTATCGGGCCCTCTCCGTCGTCCTGCTGTCGGCGGGCGCGGTCTTCGTGTTCGCTCTCGGACTCGAGCTCCTGGCGGCGCGGTCCTTTGTGAGTGTCCTGTTCGAGTCCGTGTCGGCGGTCGGAACCGTCGGTGCCTCGACCGGCATCACCCCCACCCTGCCCGACGGCGCTCGCCTGTGGCTCGTGCCCGCGATGTTCATCGGCCGGCTGGGGCCACTCACCCTCGTCATCGCCCTCTCGGCGCGCCGGCGGCCGGTCCGGTACCGGCCGGCCATCGAGACTATTCGTATCGGCTGATCCCGGAAGGAGATGCATGAAGCACGCAGTGCTGGTCCTTGGCCTCGGGAGGTTCGGCTCCGCGGCGGCGCGAGGCCTCATGAGCCTGGGGCACGAGGTGCTGGCCATCGACTCCAATGAGGCGATCGTCAACGACATCGCGCCGGACGTGACGCACGCAATGCAGTTGGACGCGGCCGATGAGCAGGCGCTCCGGGCCGTGGGTGCGGCCGAGTTCGACCACGCCATCGTCGCGATCTCCAGCGGGATCGAGGCCAGCATCTTCGCCACGATGGCGCTCAAGAAGCTGGGCGTCCGCAACGTGATCGCGAAGGCGGGCAGCCCGCTCCACGGGACGATCCTGGAACGGGTTGGCGCGGATCGGGTGGTCTTCCCTGAGCGGGAGATGGGGCGCCGGGTCGCCCACTCGTTCAGCGTGCCCAACGTCGTCGACTACCTCGACGTCGCGCCGCGGTTCGGGATCGTCAAGGTGCGACCGCCGGAGTCGTTCGTCGGCAAGACGTTCCGGGAGCTCGACCTCGCGAACCGGCTGCGCCTGACGCCAATCGCGCTGCGCCGTGGCGATGACGTGACGGTGAACCCGCATCGCGACGACGCGATCAGGGCCGGTGACGAGCTGATCCTCATCGGGCTCGACGATCGGCTGGAGGACCTGGGGGTCTAGGCACGCGAGGTCGGCGCCGTGCCGGCTGCCGCCACATAGTGCGTGACTGTTCGCGGCCTCCGCGCTGACATGCGAGGGTCCCTGCGAACGAGACGGGCTGGCCCACGCTCGACCTTGGAGACGGCCGCCTGCGAAAGACCGGCGCGACGGCAGAAACTCGATACACGTGGCGCGCACGTTGTCGCGGTGTCCGGTGTAGCATGCGCGTGACCGACCGACTGGTCGGTCGGTTGTCCCGATGCCCGCCAGAGGACGCAGCGATGGCCCGCCCCGACCCCTCCGAGCAGAGCCGCACCCGCCGGGAGCGGATCCTGGACGCCGCGTTCACGGCCTTTGCCACGCGTGGGTACCGGGACACGGCCGTCGACGACATCGCGGGTGCGTCGGAGACCTCCAAGGGCGGCATCTACTTCCACTTCCCCACCAAGGAAGCGATCTTCCGCGAGCTGATGCAGACGACCGCGGACAAGCTGGTCGGTCGCGTGGAGAAGGCCGTCGCGCTCGAGACCGAGCCCGTGGCCAGGGCCGAGGCCGCGATCCACGCCGTCCTCGCCACGTTCGCCGGGCACCGGACCATGGCCCGCCTGCTATTCCTGGACACGATGGGCGCCGGCCGCGTGTTCCAGGCCGAGACCAACGCGCTCCACGCACGCTTCGCCACGCTGATCCAGGGCTACCTGGACGAGGCCGTGGCCGCAGGAGCCGCACCCCCGATGGACACCAGGGTTACGAGCATCGCCTGGTTCGGGGCCATCAACGAGGTGGTCGCTCGGTGGCTGCTCGCCGACCAGGCGGCCGGACTGGAGGACGCGTACCCCGCCCTGCGGGCGGCCCTGCTGCGGAGCGCGGGTGTCCCCGCCGAGCGAATCGGCGAGGTGCCGGTGCCGGGTCCCGAGTGGGTGTTCCCGGAGGCCACCCGGTGACGGCGGTCAGGCCCGTGCCCGCCTCGCACGCGTCCGACGCCGGCCTCGCTGAGCGCCTGCGGCACCTGGACGATGGCTCGGCCGACGGCCTCCTCGTCGCCTCCACGCTGCCGGTGCCGGCCATCGACCCGATCTCGCTCTACGCGGCCGCCGTGGAGGCGCGCCTCGAGGCCGCGCTCTGGATGCGCCCGTCCGACGGCATGGCGTTCGTCGGGATCGGACGTGCCTGGGCGGTCGAGCCCGAAGGCGCCGATCGCTTCCGCGCCGCGGAGGCAGCCTGGCGGGAGCTCATCGCCGCGGGACAGATGGATCGCTCGGCCTCGCTGCCAGCCGGAGCCGGTCCGATCCTGCTGGGAGCCATGGGCTTCACGGGCCGGCGGCCCGACGCGGACGATCCCTGGGGCCCGTTCGGGGCCAGCTCCCTCGTCCTTCCCGAGCTGACGCTGAGCGTGACCGGGGACACGGCGACGCTCACGGGCGCCGGCGTCTCGCCCGAGCTGGACCCGCGGCGCCTGGAGCGAACCTGGGACCAGCTCGCCGGTCGCGCGACGGCCCTCACCCCGAACAGGAACGGCATCGTCGCGATGCCCGTCTTCGCACCCCTCGCGGTCGTCGACGAGCAGCCGTCGCACGACCATTGGCGGCGCCTCGTCGGGATGTTCGCCGGTGCCGTCGGCCGGGGCCGCCTGGACAAGGTCGTCCTCGCCCGTCGCGTCGGCCTCCGCTCGCCGGTGGAGCTCGACGTGGTCAACGCCCTGCGCCGGCTGGCCGCCAGCGCCCCGGAGAGCACCATCTACGCGTTCCGGCGCGACGGGCGCACCTTCCTCGGCGCGACGCCGGAGCGCCTGGTCAGCACGCAGGGACGCACGTTCCGCACGGTCGCGGTCGCCGGGACCATCCGCCGCGGCGCCGACCCCGCCGAGGACGAGCGGCTCGGCCGGGCCCTGCTGGCATCGGAGAAGGACCGGGAGGAGCACGCCGTCGTGGTCGCCTCGATCCGCGACCTGCTCGGGCCCGTGGCCGACAGCCTGACCGTGGCCCCGGAACCCGGCGTGATGACCCTGCGGTTCGTCCAGCACCTGGTGACCGAGATCTCGGGGACCGTCCCGGACGCCCATGGCCTGCTCGTCCTGGGGGAGCGCCTGCACCCCACGCCCGCCGTCGGGGGCGAGCCGAGGGACCTGGCGCTCGCCCTGCTCGACGAGCACGAAGGCTTCGACCGCGGCTGGTATGCGGGCCCCGTGGGCTGGCTGGGAGCCGATGGCGACGGCGAGCTGTGGGTCGCGCTGCGCTGCGGGATCGTGGACCGGACCCGCGCCACGCTGTTCGCGGGCTGCGGGATCATGGCGGACTCGGACCCGGATCTCGAGTGGGAGGAATCGCGCATCAAGCTGCGCGCGGTCATCTCCGCCCTGGGGATCCCGGAGGACGAGCGGTGACCAGCGCGGCCGGGCTGCGGGCGTTCGTCGAGGAGCTTGAGGCGGCGGGCATCCGCGAAGCGGTGGTCTGCCCGGGGTCCCGCTCCACGCCGATCGCCCTCGCGTTGCGGGCCTCGGACCGGATCCGCGTCCGGGTGCTGTACGACGAGCGCGCCGCGGGGTTCTTCGCGCTGGGGATGGCCCGGACGTCGCGCCGGCCGGTCGTGCTCCTGGCGACGTCGGGGACGGCCGTGGTGGAGTTCGCACCGGCGGTCGTCGAGGCGTCGCTCTCCCGCGTCCCGCTCGTGGTGCTGACGGCGGACCGGCCGACGGAGCTGCGCGACCGCGGCGCACCCCAGACGATCGACCAGGACCACCTCTACGGACGCTCCGCGAAGTGGTACACGGAGCTGCCGCTGCTCGACGAGGATCCGCGGACGCTCGCGCACTGGCGGTGGGTCGCCGGGCGGGCGGTGGCCGTGGCGAGCGCGGGGCCGGCCGGTCCCGTGCACGTGAACCTGCCCTTCCGCGAGCCGCTCCTGCCCGACGCATCGCTCCCGCCGGACGGTCCCGCGCCCGCGCGCCCGTTCGCGGAGGTGGTCGCGGGACGCAGGACGCTGGACGACGAGGCGCTCGACGCGCTGGCGATGCGCCTGGCGTCGGTGGCGCGCGGGCTGATCATCGCCGGTCCCGACGACGACCCGGCGCTCCCCGCGGCCCTGGCGGACCTTGCGCGCGTGACCGGCTTCCCGATCCTCGCCGACCCGCTGTCGGGCCTGCGGACCGGTCGCCACGATCGGTCGCGCGTCATCGTGCGCGGCGACCAGCTCGCCCGCCCGGGCGCCTGGCTCGACGGGCACCTACCGGAGCTCGTCCTGCGGACGGGCGCCATGCCCACCTCCAAGCCGGTCCTGGAGCTGCTGGCGCGGGTCCGGCCGGAGCTCGTGATCCTGGACGGGGATGCCGGCTGGCGCGAGGCCGCGCTGGTGCCCGCGACCTTCATCCACGCGGATCCGGCCGACACCGCTGCCCGGCTTGCCGCCGCGAGCACCACCGGCCGGACGGAGCCCGGCTGGACAGACGACTGGCTCGCCGCAGATCGGGCCGCCGACGCGGCGATGACGGCCTGGCTCGCCGCCTTCGATGAGCCGTTCGAGGGCTCGCCATGGCCCATCCTGGCCGACGCCCTCCCGGACCGGAGCGTCCTGTGGGCCGGGAGCTCCATGCCGGTCCGCGACCTCGACGCATGGCTGCCATCCACGGATCGCGCGATTGCCGTCCACTCCAACCGGGGCGCCAACGGGATCGACGGCGTGGTGTCGACCGCGCTCGGCTCCGCCGCCGTCTCGGGAGGCCCGGTGGCCCTGGTCGTGGGCGACATCTCGTTCCTCCACGACCTCAACGCGCTCGTTGCCGCCCGCCTCCACGGCCTCTCGGCGACGATCGTGCTGGTCAACAACGACGGCGGCGGCATCTTCTCGTTCCTGCCCCAGGCGCAACCTGGGGCCGCCGTGCCCGGCACGGGCCTCCCGGAGCACTACGAGGAGCTGTTCGGGACGCCGCACGGCATCGACGGCGGGCCGATCGTCAGGGCGCTCGGCGGCGAGCACCGCGTCGTGGGCGCGGCAGACCTCGACGCCGCGATCCGGGATTCCATCGGCCGACCCGGCGTCCGCGTGCTCGAGCTCCAGACCGATCGCGCCCGGAACCTGGAGCTTCACCGGGACGTCTCCGCGGCGGTTGCGGCCGTGCTCGCGGGCCTGGTGTCGTGAACGACATCGCGATCGACGGCCTGCGCTGGGAGGTGCGCGTCCGCGGCGCTGGCCGGCCACTCCTGCTGCTCCACGGGTTCACCGGCCGGGGGACGTCGTGGGGATCCCACGCGCGCGCCTTCGCTCGGAGCTTCCGCCTCGTCACGGTGGATCTCCCGGGCCACGGCCGCAGCGGGGCAGGAGGCCCGGACCAGATGACGGTGGAGCGCACCGCGGACGACCTGGCCGAGATCCTGGCCCGGGCATCGGCGCTGCCCGCGAGCGTGCTGGGCTACTCGCTGGGCGCCCGCATCGCCCTCCGGATGGCCGTCGCCCACCCCGAAGCCGTCCATCGCCTCGTGCTCGAGAGCCCGTCCGCGGGCCTGCCGACCGACGCGGAACGTGCTGCCCGTCGCGCCGCGGACGAGGACCTCGCCACGACCATCGAGCGGGACGGCATCGAGGCCTTCGTCGATCGCTGGGAGCGCCAGCCCGTGTTCGCCAGCCAGGCCTCGCTCGCCCCGGCCGCCGCGGCACGCCAGCGCGCGATCCGGCTCGCCAACCAGCCCGCCGGTCTCGCCGCCAGCCTCCGGGGTGCCGGCCAGGGTTCTATGGAGCCGCTCCACGACCGCCTCGCCGAGGTCACGGCCCCCACCCTCGTCGTCGCCGGCGCCATCGATGCCGTCGGCCGGTCCCGTGCGGAGCAGGTCGCCCGCGGCATTCCGGTCGCCCGCCTGGAGGTCATCGACCTGGCCGGCCACACCCCCCACCTCGAGCAGCCCGCTGCCTTCCGCCGCCTCGCCCTCGACTTCCTGCAGGAGGTTCCCGCCGCATGACAACGCCCGTCGCCTGGACACCCGTCGTCGAGTACCGGGACATCCGCTACGAGCACTCGGGCACCGGGATCGCGAAGGTCACGATCAACCGCCCCGAGGTCCGCAATGCCTTCCGGCCGCAGACGGTGCGCGAGCTGATCGACGCCTTCGCGCGCATCCGCGACGACGCCTCGGTCGGCTGTGTCCTGCTGACCGGCGAGGGGGACAAGGCCTTCTGCTCGGGCGGCGACCAGAAGTACAAGAGCCACGAGGGCGGCTACCTCGACACGGACGGCGTCGCCCGCCTCAACGTCCTTGACCTCCAGCGCCAGATCCGCTCCCTGCCGATCCCGGTCATCGCCCTCGTCAACGGGTACGCGATCGGTGGCGGCCACGTGCTCCACATCGTGTGCGACATGTCGATCGCCAGCGACAACGCGGTCTTCGGCCAGGTGGGGCCCAGGGTCGGCAGCTTCGACGCGGGGTTCGGCGTAGGGCTGCTCGCGCGGCTCGTGGGCGACAAGAAGGCCAAGGAGATCTGGTTCCTGTGCCGCCAGTACACCGGCGCGGAGGCGCTGGCGATGAACCTCGTGAACAAGGTCGTGCCGCTTGCCGACCTCGAGGCCGAGGGCGTGCAGTGGGCCGACGAGATCCTGGACATGAGCCCTACGGCGATCCGGTTCCTCAAGTCGGCGTTCCTCGTCGCCACCGACGGGCTGGCCGGGCTCCAGGAGTTCGCGGGCAACGCGACCGGCCTGTACTACACGACCGACGAGGCGCACGAGGGCTCGCGTGCGTTCCTCGAGAAGCGCCCGGCCGACTACCGCAAGTACCCGCGGCGCCCGTGATGACGGCCCCGGAGCGGCCCTCGACGCGTTCGATCTGGGTCCAGGCCGCTCGTCCCCACACGCTGCCGGCCGCCGTCGCGGGCGTCGTGGTCGGCCTTGGTGCCGCCCTGGCCACCGGCGCGCCGTTCAGGGTGGACACCGCCCTGGGCTGCGTGCTCGTGGCGCTGCTGCTCCAGGTGGTGGCGAACTTCGCGAACGACCTGTCCGACCACCGGCGCGGCGCCGACACACCCGATCGCCAAGGGCCGGTGCGCGTGGCGGCCTCCGGCCTCGTGACCGAGCGCCAGCTCGAGGCCGCCATCGTCATCACGATCGGCCTCGCCGCCCTCGTGGGCCTGTGGCTCGTCTACGTGGGCGGCATCGTCCTCCTGCTGCTGGGGGCGCTGGCAATCGTGGCCGCCCTCGCGTACACCGGCGGTCCGTTTCCGTACGGCTATCGCGCGCTGGGCGAGGTGTTCGTGTTCATCTTCTTCGGCCTGGTTGCGGTGGCTGGGACCGCATACCTCCAGGCCCTGGAGCTCGATGCACTGTTCGTGGTGGCAGCGGTTCCCCCCGGCGTCCTGATCACGGCGATCCTGGTCGTCAACAACCTGCGCGACATCCCCACCGACACCACAGCCGGCAAACGGACGCTCGCGGTGGTCATGGGCAAGCGGGCGACGCAGGCCGAGTTCGGGTCCCTGCTCGGGGTGGCCTACGTGGTGCCGCCGCTGCTGGTGCTCGCCTGGCTCGCGGGCTGGTCACCCACGGGCGGCGACGCCCCGCTGCTGCCGTTCGTCCTGCTGCCGATGCTGACGCTGCCGATGGCGAGCCCGCTGCTGTCCCGCGTCCGGGGGTTCGAGGAGCCGCGGGAGCTCAATCTAGTCCTCAAGGGGACGGCGCGGCTCTCGCTCGCATTTGCCCTGCTGTTTGCCCTGGGCCTGGCGCTGAGCGGGCTCTCGCTGGGGGCTCAGGCGTGATGACCGCCTCGATGCGCATCCACCGTGTCCGCGTCCCGTTCCGCGTCCCGTTCGCCACGGCAGCGGGGAGGTGGTCCGCACGACAGTCCTGGCTGCTCCGGCTGGAGAATGCCCGTGGGCGCACCGGCTGGGGCGAGGCGGTCCTCGACGATCCGGCCGATGCACCGGTTCTCGAGGCGCTGCTGACCGATGTCGTCGCGTCGGGGCTTCCGCCGTCTTCGGCCCTGATTGACCGGGCCGGGGCTGCGGGTCTCGCGTTCAGGGCCGCGCTGGACGCGGCGCGGCAGGACATGTCGGCCAGGCGCCCTGGGGAACCGTCGGCCCGCAGGACGGTCGGAGTGAACGCGACGATCGGTGCCGGGGACCCCGAGGCCGCTGTGGAGGCGGCGGTCCAGGCGGTCGCGGCCGGGTACGGCACGCTCAAGCTCAAGGCGGCGCCACGGGACGGCACCGCGGCGCTGCTGGCGCGGCTGGGCGCAATCCGGGGATCGATCCCGGAGGACGTGGCGCTCCGTCTCGACGTCAACGGGACGTGGGACCTGCGGACCGCGACCCGGCGGCTGCGCGCGATGGCGGGGATCGGCCTGCAGTACGTCGAGCAGCCGCTGCCGCCGGGATCCGTCGAGGAGATGGCCAGGCTCAGGGCCCGCGTGGGAACGCCGGTGGCGGCCGACGAGGCGGTGTCGTCCGTTGCCGCGGCCCGCGTGGTGCTCGATGCCGGCGCGGCGGACGTGCTGGTCGTGAAGCCCGGGCGCGTCGGCGGGCCGGTGGCGGTGGCGGAGATCGCGCGGCTCGCGGCGGATCATGGGGTGCCCGTGGTGATCAGCTCCATGTTCGAGACGGGGATCGGTCTTGCCGCGGGCCTCGCCTGCGCGGCGGCGCTCCCGGACGTGGACGGGTGGCCCGCCGGCGAGCGCGACCACGGGCTGGCCACGGCCGACCTGCTCGAGGATGACCTGATCGTCCGGCCGTTCCTCATCGACGGCGGGCGGATGCGCGCACCGGGTGGTCGCGGGACGGGCCGGATGGGCGTGACGGTCGACATGGCGGCGGTGGAGCGCTACCGGCGCATGGGCCGATGACATGGTCGCCGGACCGGCTGGTGGCCGACCACGCCCGCGATCACGGCGACGAGCCGGCGATCCTCGACGGCAGCGTTGTCCTGACCTGGTCCGAGCTGGACGGGCTCGCCTCGTCGGTCGCGGCGTCGCTCGCCGGGGCTGGCGTCGGACGCGGTGACCGGGTCGCGCTCATCGGCCCGTCGAGCGGTCGCGATGCCGCTGCCCTGCTGGGCATCCTGCGGGCGGGAGCCGTGGCGACGCCCGTCCCTGCCGGCCTGACGGCGCGCGAGACCGCGACAGCGCTCGAGCTCCTGGAACCGGCGCTCGTGCTGCGCCTGGCCGGGATCGCCGCCGCGGACACGCCGGTCCCGTCTTCCTCACTGGCCGAACGTGATCCCGAGGACCCGGCCGCGATCGTGCTCACTTCCGGCACAACGGGCCGGCCCAGGGGCGTCGTGCTGTCCGCGAGGGCGCTCTCCTCGAGTGCCGACGCGTGGCTCGCGGCACTGCCCCGGGCGACCGGCTGGGCGCTGCCGCTGGGCCTGGCGCACGTCGCCGGCCTCGGCGTGCTGTGGCGTGCGATCCGCCAACGCGTCCCCGTCCGGATCCTGCCGCCGCACGACCCCGACGCGCTGCTCGCGGCGATCCGCGGCGGGGTGCCGACCGTGAGCCATGTCTCGGTGGTGCCGGCGCAGCTGGCCCGCGTGCTCGATGCCGCGCCTGCCGAGCCGCCCCCGATGACGCTCGGGGCCGTCCTGCTCGGCGGCGGCCCCATCCCGCCCGCGCTGGTCACCCGGGCACTCAGGGCGGGATGGCCGGTCGTGCCCACGTACGGCCTGTCGGAGACCGCGTCCGGTGCCACGGCGCTCGCCACGGAGGATGCCTGGGACCAGCCCGCCTCGGCCGGCGCGCCGCTCCCCGGGGTGCATCTCGCGATCGCCGACGAGGGATCTGACGGGGTGGGCGAGATCATCGTGCAGGCCACGTCCCGCTTCTCGGGCTACGTTGGTGACGCCAGCGCCCCTGCATCGGCCGACGACCCCATCCGGACCGGCGATCTCGGTCGTCTCGATGCCGACGGCCGGTTGTACGTCGTGGATCGCCGCATCGACAGGATCGTGCGAGGCGGGGAGAACGTCAGCCCGGCCGAGATCGAGGCCGTCCTGGAGGAGCATCCTGCCGTCGCGGAGGCCGCG
This sequence comes from uncultured Chloroflexia bacterium, assembly GCA_963713975.1. Classification (GTDB taxonomy): domain Bacteria; phylum Chloroflexota; class Limnocylindria; order Limnocylindrales; family CSP1-4; genus CAIXZV01. The sequence goes on along the minus strand of OY970218.1, from coordinate 494,034 downwards.
GCCGTCGCCCGGCCCGACGCCACCTGGGGCCAGGTCCCGGTCGCCGCCGTCGTCCTTGCCCCCGGGGCGCGGGATCCCGGTGATGGTGCCCTCGCGACTCACGCGAGGATGTCCCTCGCCGGGTACAAGGTCCCCGCCGCATACATCCGCCTCGGTGCCCTGCCCCGGACCCCGGGCGGCAAGCTCCGCCGCGAGGCGGTCCGCGCTCTGGTCGCCGGCGGGGCCGCGGGCGAGCTGGCCAGGCCCGACGGCGACGCCATCGGCTGGCGGGTCACCGGCTCGGGTCCGATCCAGGTCCTCCTCCTCCACGGCACCCTCTCCACCGCGGGCCAGCTCGATCGTCTGGCGGCCGCCATGGTGGCGCCGGGGGACGTCACCGTCCACGCCCTCGATCGCCGCGGCAGCGGTTCGAGCCGCCTCGCCCGACCTCGTCCGCTGGACATCGCCGTCCACGTCGAGGACGCCATCGCCTACCTCGACGCGCGGGGGATCGAGAGGTCGGCGATCGTCGGCGTGAGCTTCGGAGGGGTGCTTGGGCTGGAGCTCGCCGCGCGCCACCCGGACCGGGTCACGGCCGTCGTCGCGTACGAGCCGCCGTACGCGCCGCTCGCGGATCCCGGCGCGCTCGCGGGCTTCCGGGACCTGGCTGCCGCCGTGATGCGGGCCCACCGGGATGGGGGAGCGCCCGCTGCTGCAGAGACGTTCCTGCGGGCCGTCGCCGGTGACGCGGGCTGGGACCGTCTCTCGCCGCGAGCCCGGGCCTTCCTCGAACGTGAGGGTGACAGCGCCCTCGCGGACGCCGGCATGGCCGGTCTCGACCCCGCCGGACTGGTCCGGATCCGGGCCCGTGTCGCGATCCTCACCGCCGGCGCCAGCGAGCCGTTCTACGCGCCTATCGCCGACGCCCTCGCCGCACGCATCGCGGGGGCCCGCCGGGATACCCTCGAGGGCCTCGCCCATCCAGCCCCCATCACCCAGCCCGGCGTCGTGGCCACCGCCGTCCGATCCTCCCTGGAGCTCCCCGCATGACTGCCCTGCTCCCGCCCGACCACACGCCGTCCGGCGCCTCGACCGGAGGCGGCAACGCGGCCGCGTCCCCGGAGGTCCAGGTCATGTTCGACCGGATCGCAGGCCGCTACGACCTGATGAACCTCCTGATCTCCGCGTTCCAGGAGCCGCGCTGGCGCAGGCGGCTGGTCGCGCACGCGCGTCTGCAGCCAGGTGGCGCCGCGCTGGACGTCGCCTCCGGGACCGGCAAGGTGGCGGCCGACCTGCACCAGCGGGTGCAGCCGTTCGGCCGGGTGCTGGGCGTGGACCTCTCGCCGGGGATGACCGCGGTGGCGCAGCAGCGGTTCGCGGGCCGGGCCGGGCTGGACTACGTGGTCGGCGACGCGCTCAGCCTGCCGACCGAGGACGGCACCTTCGACGCCGCGACGATCGCCTTCGGCATGCGCAACCTGCCCGACTACCGGCAGGGGTTTGCGGAGATGGCGCGATCCGTCCGGCCCGGCGGCAGGGTCCTGTGCCTCGAGATCGCGCGACCGCGGTCCAGGCTGGCCCGCTTCATGCGCTGGTGGTTCGACCGGATCGTCCCGATCATCGGCAGGATCGCCGGCCAGGGGGCTGCCTACGGCTACCTCGTCCGGAGCGTGCAGGCCTACCCGGCGCCGGAGCGCATCGCGGAGATCATGGGCGAGGCGGGCCTCGTGGACGTGACCTGGCAGGGCCTGACCGGCGGCATCGTGACGCTCCACGAGGGCACCGTCGCGGCCCGCTGATTGTCACTCCTGACACCGGGGCGGCTATCCTGCGCCGCGTGCCCTCCCCGCTGACGCCCGTCGTCGAGACCATTGCCCCCGCGCGGCTGGGCCGCAGCTTCCGCTGGCTCCTTGCCTCGTCCGTCATCACCAACGTCGGCGATGGCGTGGCGCTCGCCGCCGGGCCGCTGCTGGTGGCATCGCAGACCCGCGACCCCCTCCTGGTCTCGATGGCGCTCATGGCCCAAGTCCTGCCCCAGCTGCTGTTCGGGGTTCCGGCGGGTGCGATCGCCGACCGCCATGACCGCCGCCGGATCGTGGCCGGGGTCAACCTGGTCCGGGCCGCGGTTCTGGCCGTCCTCGCCGCGACCATCGTGAGCGGCTCGGTGAGCATCGCGGTGGTCCTGCTGTCGCTGTTCGTCCTGGGAACAGCGGAGACCTTCGCGGACGTGGGCACCGGCAGCCTGCTCCCGCGCCTGGTGCGGCGAGAGGATCTGGGCGTCGCGAACGCGCGGCTCCAAGGAGCGTTCCTGCTGACCAACCAGCTGCTGATGCCACCCGTCGGCGCGTTCCTGTTCGCCGTCGGCATGGCGCTGCCGTTTGCCGTGGACTCGGTGTGCTTCCTGCTGGGGGCCGTGCTCGTGTCGCGGATCGTCCTCCGTCCGCGGGACGGGCCCGAGCCCGAGCGGACGCCCGCCGGCCTCCGGAAGGACATGGCCGACGGCCTGCGCTGGCTCATGGCCCATCCGCCCATGCGCACCCTGGCCCTCACGATCTTCGCATTCAACGTCACGTTCGGGGCGGCGTGGTCCGTGCTCGTCCTCTATGCGCAGGAGCGGCTGGGCATGAGCGACGTCGGGTTCGGTCTGCTGACCACGGCGATGGCCCTGGGCGGGATCATCGGGACGGCGTCCTACGGGCGCCTGGAGCGGCGGTTTGCGCTGGGCGACATCATGCGCGTCGGCCTCATGATCGAGACCGTGACCCACCTCGTGCTGGCGCTGACGACGTCGGCGACCGTGGCGCTCGCGACCTTCGTCGTGTTCGGGGCCCACGCATTCGTCTGGGGGACGACGTCCACGGTGGTTCGCCAGCGTGCCGTGCCCGACGCGATGCTCGGACGGGTGACCGGTGTCTACACGGTCGCCGTGTTCGCCGGGATCGTGGTCGGGACGCCGATTGGCGGGCTGCTGGCGCGCGAGTTCGGGATCACCTCGCCGTTCTGGTTCGGGTTCATCGGGTCGGCGCTGCTCGTGGTCGTCCTTTGGCGCCGGTTTGCTCTGATCGCGCACGAGGCCGAGGTCCCGGGACTGCCGTCCGCCTGACTGGCCGGGTCCGCGCCGGGATCGTCCGACCCGACTCGGGTAGCCAACCGTACCGGACCCCACCGGACCTCCGCCTCATGGCGACATCGCCGCGCAGCCGTCAGCGTTGCCCTTGAGCGTTCAGTACCAGTAGGAGCCACCACCGTGCCCCGCATCACGAACCGCGTGTTCACCGACCTGGCGATCTGGATGACCGGGTTCGGTCTCGTGATCGGCCTCGTCTTCCCGCCCTTCTGCCTGTTGCTCGGGCTGCCGGCCGCCTCGGTGATGACACCGATGTTCTACGCGGCAACCCTGTCAGCAGGGCTCGCCGTCGGAGCCATGAACTTCGCCCTGGCCCGGCTCGTGGTCGGACGCCGCTTCCGGGCGCTCGCCACGGCGATGACGAGCGTCGAGTCACAGCTGGCCTCCGCCGTGTACACGCAGGACTGGACCGGCTGCGATCCTGAGCGCTGCGCGCTGGCGGTCGACTCCGACGATGAGGCCGGCGCCACGGCCGGGGCCTTCAACAGCCTGATCCGCACCCTTGCCAAGAGCCACGCGGTGGAGACCGCGATGCACGATTTCAGCGGCGTCCTGTCGCGGGAGTTCGAGCTCGAGGGCCTGGGCTCGGCGGCGCTCGACGGCCTGCTCCAGCACACCGCCTCGGACGCGGGCGCCATGCTCGTCGTGCGCGACGACGAGCTCGTCCCCCTGGCGAGCCACGGCATCCGCACGCCAGAGACGCTGGCCGCCAACGACCACGTCCGACGTGTGATCCGGCTGGGCCAGATCGAGCGTCTGCGGGTCGGTGCCGAGGAGTTGGTCGTGGACTCGGTCCTGGTGGGGGTCGCGGCCCGGGAGATCCTGGTCGTCCCGGTCGCGTTCAAGAGCATCCCCCTGGGCGTGATCGTCCTCGCGACCTCGGCCGCCTTCGAGCGTGACGACATCGAGCTGGTGGACCACCTGCGGATCGATCTCGGGCTCGCCGTGAACAACGCGCTTGCCCACGACCGGCTCGAGCGCCTGGCTGCCATCGACCCGTTGACCGACGCCTACAACCGCCGTTTCGGGCTGGGCCGTCTGCGCGAGGAGTACTCGCGAGCCGTCCGCGCGGAGGCGCCATTCGGCATCCTGATGGTGGACATCGACCACTTCAAGGCCGTCAACGACACCTATGGCCACCTGGTCGGCGACCGCGTCCTGCGGGCAGTCGCCGGTGCCTGCCGGCGGGTCGTCCGCGAGGGCGACGTCCTGGTCCGCTACGGCGGCGAGGAGTTCCTCGTCCTGCTGCCGGGGGCCGGTCGGGAGGATGTCATCCAGATCGGCGAGCGGATCCGGCGCGCCGTGTCCGAGACGACCGTCCAGGACGGCGACAGCCGGCTGAGCGTGACCGTGAGCCTGGGCGCCACGACCTTCCGCGACACCGTCGAGACGCCGGATGGCCTGGTCGCGCTCGCGGATCGTGCCCTGTACGAGGCCAAGGACGCCGGCAGGGACCGGCTGGTCGTCGTCTGACCCTCGGCCCTTGGCGGGCGGGCGTGGGCAGCGGCACCCGCGGCCGCGAACACGCCGCCGCGGCCTACACCCTCGCGCTGGATCATGGGATCCGCGTCCCGGATGCCGCGCACATCGAGGTCGCCAGGCATCTGGGGGCCACCATGATCGGCGTCGACCGGGCGCAGCTCCACGCGGCCGCCGGGGCCGGCGTCACGGCCACTCCGCTCAACGAGGTACCGGGTCGGATCTCCTGATGCGCTTCGGCACGATGGCCTGCGGTACGATGCGCGGCCGATGTCCGAGCAGAATCCGACCCCGCCGCTGATCCACGCCCAGGGGCTGACCAAGCGTTTCGGGACGTTCACGGCGGTGGACGGCATCGACTTCGACGTCGCCCCGGCCGAGAGCTTCGGCTTCCTGGGTCCCAACGGCGCGGGCAAGACCAGCACGATGCGCATGATCGCGTGCGTGTCCCCGGTCAGTGCCGGGACGCTCCGGATCCTGGATCTGGACCCCGCTCTGGACGGACCGCGGATCCGCGGCCGACTTGGCGTGGTGCCCCAGCAGGACACCCTCGACACGGAGCTGTCGGTCCGCGACAACCTGGTGATCTACGGGCGGTACTTCGGGCTGACCCGGGCCGAGAGCGGCAGTCGCGCTGACGGCCTGCTCGAGTTCGCGCAGCTGTCCGAGCGCGCGAACGACAAGGTCGAGCCGCTCTCGGGTGGCATGAAGCGGCGCCTGACGATCGCCCGCGCCCTGATCAATGAGCCGTCGATCCTGCTGCTCGACGAGCCCACCACGGGGTTGGACCCTCAGGCCCGGCACCTGCTCTGGGAGCGCCTCTACCGGCTCAAGCAGCGCGGCGTCACGCTGGTCCTCACGACCCACTACATGGACGAGGCCGAGCAGCTCTGTGACCGGCTCGTGGTGATGGACCAGGCGAGGATCGTCGCCGCCGGCTCGCCGCGCCAGCTCATCGATCAATACGCCACCCGCGAGGTGACGGAGATGCGCTTCCCGGTCGGCGTCCAGGAGACGCTCGAAGGGCGCCTGGACGGCCTCGGCGAACGGGTCGAGCTGCTCCCGGACCGGGTGCTCGTGTACTCCGAAGATGGTGAGGCGGTCGCGGTCGCGGCGCACGGGCGGGGCCTCGTGCCGGAGACCGTCCTCGTCCGGCGGAGCTCGCTGGAGGACGTGTTTCTGCGGCTGACCGGCCGCAGCCTGGTGGACTGATGGCGGTCGTCGAGGCGCCGCTCGGACCGCCCGCCGTGGGCGCCGGACCGCGTCGCTCGTCGCTGGCCGGCGCACGCGCCGTCTACGAGCACCACTGGCTGCTCTACGTTCGCACCTGGCGTGGCTCGATCATCGGGAACTTCGCCCAGCCGGCACTGTTCCTGGTCGCGATGGGGATCGGCCTCGGGTCCTACGTGGACGCCGGCGGCGGGGCCCAGGCGCTGGGCGGCGTGTCCTACCTCCAGTGGCTGGCGCCGGCCCTGCTGGTGTCCACGGTCATGCAGGGCTCGGTGTTCGAGGCCACCTTTCCGGTCCTCGCCGGGTTCCACTGGATCCGTCGCTTCCACGGCATGGTCGCGACCCCGATCTCCCCGTACTCCATCGCCGCGGGCCTCCTCGCCTGGGTCTCGACGCGGGCGACCCTGGTGGGTGCCATCTTCATGGTGGTGATCGTGGTGTTCGGCGCGGCCGCGACGCCGGGCATCGTGCTGACGGTGGCCGTCGGGACCCTGACTGCGCTCGCGTTCGCGGGACCCATCGCCGCGTACATGTCCACCCAGCGCGACACCACGTCATTCAACTCGATCTGGCGGTTCGGGATCACCCCGCTGTTCCTGTTCTCGGGCACGTTCTTCCCGATCAGCCAGCTGCCCGAGCCGCTCCAGGTGGTGGCCTGGCTGCTGCCCCTGTGGCACGGGGTGGACCTGGGGCGCTCGCTGGCGTTGGGCACGGCCGGGGAGGAGCCCGGGCTGATGCTGGCGCATCTCGTCATCCTCTCGGCGATGGCCACGGGCGGCGTGATCGCGACGTTCGTGATGTTCCGGCGGCAGCTGGAGCAGTGACCCGATGAACGCCATCCTCGCGATGCAGCGCGTGCTCCCGGCCGGATTCGGCGGCCGCCGGGCGCTGCTGCTCATCGAGCGCAACCTGTTCGTCTACCGGAGCGGGTGGCTGGTCATCCTGTCCGGCTTCTTCGAGCCGCTGTTCTACCTGCTCTCGATCGGGCTCGGCATCGGCGGCATGGTGGGTGACGTCCCCGGCCCCGACGGGACCGCCATCCCGTACGCGATGTTCGTGGCACCGGCGCTGCTCGCCTCGGCGTCCATGAACGGGGCCATCGCCGAATCCACGTTCAACGTGTTCTTCAAGCTCAACTACCAGAAGACCTACGACGCGATCCTCGTCACGCCCATGGACCCGGGCGACGTGGCGCTGGGCGAGATCGGCTGGTCCGTGATCCGGGCGACGCTGTACGCGCTGGGGTTCATGGTCGTGATCACGGTCCTGGGTCTCGTCGCCTCACCTTGGGCGGTGTTCGCGGTCCCGGCCGCGATGCTGCTCGCGTTCGCCTTCGCCGCCGTGGGCATGGCCGCGACCACCTTCATGCGCAGCTGGCAGGACTTCGACCTGATCAACCTCGTCGTGCTCCCGCTGTTCCTGTTCAGCGGCACCTTCTTCCCGATCACGGCCTACCCGGAGCCCCTCCAGGTCATCGTCCGGCTGACCCCGCTGTGGCAGGGGACCGACATGATCCGGGCGCTCACGACCGGCTTCGTCGAACCGTCGATCCTGTGGCACGTCGTGTACCTGGGCGTGATGGGCCTGGTAGGGCTCGTGGTCGTTGGTCGTCGCCTTGACCGGCTGCTGCTCAAGTAGGACCGCTACGATCGGCGCGTGCCCATCATCGATCCCATCGCCGCCGCACGGATCGCCCGCGACCTGCCCGCCCTGGACGCCAGCATCACCGATTGCGTCGCCTGCCCCCGCCTGGTCGCGTGGCGGGAGGAGCAGGCGCGGGTCAAGGTCGCCAGGTTCCGCGACGAGACGTACTGGGGCCGCGCCGTGCCGGGCTTCGGCGACCCGGGAGCGCGGATCCTGCTCGTGGGCCTGGCCCCGGGTGCCCACGGTGCCAACCGGACGGGGCGCGTGTTCACCGGCGACGCGTCGGGCGACTTTCTGTGGCGAGCCCTCCACGCCGTGGGCCTCGCGGACCGCCCGACCGGCCGCCGGGCCGATGACGGGCTGACCCTCGACGGGGTCCGCGTCGTGGCCGCCGTCAGATGCGTGCCACCGGCGAACAAGCCGACGACCGGCGAGCAGGCCACCTGTCGCCCCTTCCTCGACCGTGAACTGGCGCTGCTCCCGGCCCTGCGCGTGATCGTCCCGCTCGGGGCCATCGGCTGGGACGCGACGCTCCGGTCCCTCGCCGCGCTGGGCCACGGGATCCCAACTCCCAGGCCCCGCTTCGGGCACGGGGCGCAGACCCGCATCGGCCCGTACGACCTGGTCGGCACCTACCACCCCAGCCAGCAGAACACCTTCACCGGGCGGCTCACCCAGCCGATGATGCAGGCGGTGTTCGCCCGTGCCGCCCGATTGGCGGGCCTAGAGCCCAACGTCCCGTAGACTCATCTCCGCCCATGACTGCCGAACGCGACTACTACGAGGTGCTCGGGGTCGACCGCACCGCCGGCGACGCCGACATCAAGCGCGCCTTCCGCAAGCTCGCCCAGCAATGGCACCCGGATGTCAACGCGGACGACGCGGCGCAGGAGCGGTTCAAGGAGATCAACGAGGCCTACCAGGTCCTCTCCGACGCGCAGCGACGCCAGGCGTACGACATGTTCGGGCGCGCCGGCGTGAGCGGGGCAGGTGGGGACGGGGGCTTCGGGGCAGGGGCGGCGGGGTTCGGCGGATTCTCGGACATCTTCGACGCCTTCTTCGGGGGCTCGATGGCGGGCTCGGCACGTCGCGGGCGACCCAGCCAGGGCTCGGACCTGCGCTACGACCTGCGGATCGCCTTCGACGAGGCGGTCCTCGGGGTCGAGAAGGAGATCGAGTTCCCGGTCCTCGGCCGCTGTGACACCTGTGGTGGATCGGGTGCCAAGGATGGCTCCGCGCCGGTCCAGTGTCCCGGGTGCAACGGCCGGGGCGAGGTCCGCTCGGTGCGCCAGACGATGCTCGGCCAGATGGTGAACGTGGCACCCTGTCCGCGCTGCCGGGGCGAGGGGAAGATCGTCGAGAACGGCTGCGACACATGCAGCGGCGAGGGACGGACCCAACGCCGCAGGAGCCTCCGGGTGACGATCCCCGCCGGCATCGACGAGGGGCACCAGATCCGTCTGTCCAACGAGGGCGAGGTGGGCCCGCGGGGCGGGCCTGCGGGGAGCCTCTACGTGGCCGTCCACGTCGCCCCCCACCCGACGCTCACCCGCGAGGGGACCGAGCTGTTCTACGAGGCTGACCTGTCCATCGCACAGGCCGCCCTGGGGACGAAGCTCATGGTGCCGACCGTCGAGGGCGAGGATGCGGAGGTGGACATCAAGCCCGGGACCCAGCCCGGGACCGAGATCCGCCTCCGCGGTCGCGGCGTGCCGCATCTCCGCCGCCACAGCTCCCGCGGGGACCTCCACGTCATCGCCAACGTCGTCGTGCCGACCAAGCTGACCAAGCGCCAGCGCGAGCTCCTCGAGACGTACGCCAAGGAGGGCGGGGAGCACGTCTCCGCCCCGTCCGGCCTGCGCGAGAAGCTGGGGCTCGGGTGACCGACGGCTCGCCGGGCGCGGGCAGCGCCACGGGACCGGTCACAGCGGGCTCCCGTCCCCTTTCGGATATCGATCTCACGGCCGCGGCCGCCACCCCCGGTGCGTGGCTGGAGCTGTCCGTCGCCGCGGACCACGAGGCCGTCGAGGCCGTCTCGGAGATCCTGTCGCGCGCCGCGCCCGGCGGGACGAGCGTGGAGCCTGCGTTCGAGCTGGTGGACGAGGGACTCGCCGCGCGCGTGGACCTGGCCCGGCCGGCGATGGTGCGGGCGCACCTCCCGATCCTCGACCCCGTCGCCGTCACCGACGCCGTCGGCCGGGCCGATCGGGATCTCGGGCACCTCCAGGCCTTCGGTCTGCGGCCGATCGGCGACCTGTCCGCACGCGTGGTGGTCGAGGCCGACTGGGCGAACGGCTGGAAGGCGCACTTCCCGGTCCTGCGAGTCGGGCGCAGGATCGTGATCCGGCCCACATGGCGCCGGCACCGCCGCCAGCCCGACGACGTGATCCTCGCGCTCGACCCCGGCATGGCCTTCGGCACCGGCCTGCACCCGACGACGAGGCTGTGCCTCGCGGCGCTCGAGTCGCTCGCGGACTGTAGCCGGCTGGATCGCGGGGCGCCCGACGGCGGACCCGCCCGGGTCCTGGACGTCGGCTCCGGGTCCGGCATCCTCGCCATCGCTGCGGCCAGGCTGGGCGCACGCGAGGTGCTGGCGGTGGACGTCGACCCGATCGCGGTGCAGGCGTCGGCGGCGAATGCGCGGCGCAACCGTCTCAGCCGGGTCATCCGGGCCCGCGAGGGCAGCGCGCCGAGCGGCGAGGGCCCGTTCGATGTCGTGCTCGCGAACCTCATCGCATCGCTGCTGATCACGCTCGCCGATGGCCTGGTCGAGGACCTGCGACCGGGCGGCACGCTCCTCGCCTCCGGGATCTTCGAGAACCGCGAGGAGGCGGTCGTCGACGCCTTCCGGGCCCGCGGCCTCGCGGTCGTGGACCGCCACACCGAGGGCGACTGGGTGGCCCTGGAGGTCCGCCGGCCTGCCTGAGCGCCTCATGAATCGGGGCATGTCTCATGTGTTCGAAAGCGATGCATGCGATATCATGTGCTCCATGAAGATCGCAACGATCTCAAAGGGCGGCCAGATCTCGATCCCCGCGGCGATCCGCCATCGCTGGGGGGTCCATCGCGTTGTGGTCACGGAGGTCGGTGACTCGCTCGTCATCCGCCCGCTCCCCGACGACCCGATCAAGACGCTCCGCGGCTCGTTGCGTGGAACGGACCTCACGAGCGATGACGTGCGCCGCGAGCTGAGGAGTGAGGAGGAGGCAGCGGAGGAGCGCAAGTTCGGACAGCTGGGCCGATGAGCGTGCTCGACTCGACCGTGGTGATCGCGCTCCTCCTCGATGAGCCGGGAGCCGACGAGGCCGAGGCACTCCTCAGGGGCTCCGAGGGTCCGCCGTCCATCCCGTCCACCGGAATCGCGGAGATCGTCGACGTCATCGTCAAGCGCGCTGGTCGACGCGTCGAGGTCTGCCTGGAGCTGGTCGACACGCTGGTCGCTGCAGGGCTCGCGGAGGTCCCGGTCGATGCGGAGATCGGGCGACAAGCGGGCTTGCTGCGAGCACGCCACTGGGATCGGGACAGGCGGCCAGTCTCGCTCGCGGACTGCATCGTCCTGGCGACCGGGATGGTCCAGCACGAGCCCATCGCCACCGCCGATGGCGCACTCGTCGCAGCCGCACGCGCGGAGGGTCACCCGGTGATCGTGCTGCCGGACTCGAGTGGACGGCGCCGGGCCTGAGCGCCACCCTGCGCTACGATCCGGACTCGATGCCCGACCTGTCCTCGCTCTTCCCGATCATCCTCGCGACCCACATCACGCTCGCGATCGCCCTGTTCGTGCCGAGCCTGATGCTGCCGTTCACGCTCCGGAACCGGCAGGTGGCCGTGGGCTACGACGCGCCGGAGCCGGGCCGGTTCGTGCGCATGCTGCTCTGGATCCAAGCGCACGGCACGGTCGCCATCGGGATCGGGCTGGCGCTGACCGGGATCGGCATGATCGCCGTCCTCGGGCCGCGGATGCTGGAGCAGCCCTGGTTGCTGGTCAGCCTGGCCACCTACGGGGTCACCGCCGTCGTGGTCTTCGTCATCCAGCGCCCCACGCTGCGCGGCCTCGCCCGCCGGGAGGGGATCGAGACCGATGCGGACCGCGATGCCTGGAGGGATCGCGCCCGGCGGCAGCGCTACATCGCGTATGGCGTGACGACGGCCGTCGGCCTGATCGCCTTCCTCATGTCGACGAAGCCGGCGCTGTGGTGATGCTCCAGGCCGGTTCACCCGCAACAGCGCCCGCCCGGCCGCGCTCGGCCGCGATCGTCAACCTGGGCTGCAAGGTCAACCAGTCCGAGATGGAGGCCGCGGCCCGCCTCCTCCGCGAGGCCGGCATTTCGCTGGTGGACGCGACCCGGCCCGCGGAGCTCTACCTCGTCAACACCTGCACCGTGACGTCCACCGCCGACGAGAAGTCACGCGCTGCCGTCCGACGGGTCCGCCGGGCCAACCCGGACGCCCAGGTCGTGGTGACCGGATGCTCGGTCCAGGTCGACCCCCATACCTTCGCGACGGTCGATCCGAGGGCGAGGCTGGTGGGCAACGAGGACAAGGCCGCGTTCCTGGCGGAGCTCGAGGGCCTCCTCCGCATCAGCGACCACCCCGACAACGCCCCGCACGCCCCGCTCGACGCCGCGCTGCCGACGCTGTCGGGCGTCGAGGCCGTGACGGCCGCCGGGCTGGACGGGGTGGCAGATGACCGGGCCTCGGTCGAGCGGACGCGGGCGTTCGTGAAGGTCCAGGACGGCTGCTCGTTCCACTGCACGTACTGCATCATTCCGCGGGCCCGTGGCGCGGAGCGATCGCTGGCACCGGACGTCGTGCTGGCGGACGTGCGCCGGGCGCTCGCCGCCGGTCACCGCGAGATCGTCCTGACCGGCATCAACATCGGCACCTACGACGGCGGCTGGTCTGAGCGCGGGGCCCGTGGCTCTCACCTCCGAAGCGTCCTGACCCTCGCCGGCCTGGTCCGGAGGATCCTGGACGAGACCTCGGTCGAGAGGATCCGGCTGAGCTCCATCGAGCCGCAGCACGTGGACGACGAGCTGCTGACGGCCTGGGTCGAAGGCGCTCCGCGGACGCTGCCGCACGTCCATCTCCCGCTCCAGAGCGGCGACGACGGCGTCCTGCGGCGGATGGGCCGCCGCTACCTGGCCGACGACTACGCCCGCATGGTCGAGCGCGTTCGTGCGGCGATCCCGGGCGTCGCGGTGCACGCCGATGTCATCGCCGGGTTCCCCACCGAGGACGAGGAAGCGTTCGAGCGCTCGGTCGCCTTCATCCGGGCGCTGGAACCCGCGGGACTCCACGTCTTCCGCTACTCGGCCCGACCCGGGACACCCGCGACACGCATGGACGGCCAGGTCCCATCGCCGGTGAAGAAGGCGCGCGCGGCAGCGCTCCTGGCCCTTGGGGCGGAGGCCAGGGCGACGTTTGCCCGGGCGGCGCTCGGGACGGTGACGCGCGTGCTCGTCGAGACCCGCCTCACGGACGGCCGATGGGTCGGCCACGCGGAGGATCATGTTCTGGTGGCGGTGGTGCCACGCGCGGACGACCCGGTCAACCTCGAGAACGCGATCGTGACCGCACGCCGCACGTCCGCAGATGAAGCCCTCGCCGAGCGCGTGACCGGTGAGATCGTCGCGGTCGAGCCGCCGCCACGGATGCTCCGGGCCACCCTGCCGGTGCTGGCCGGATCGAGATCGAACGGAGGAGCCGATGCCCGCTGACTGCCTGTTCTGCCGGATCGCCACCGGCGAGATCCCCGCGACCCGCCTCCACGAGGACGAGCTGGTCATCGCGATCCGCGACGTGAACCCGCAGGCGCCGGTGCACGTCCTGCTGATGCCCGTTGCCCACGTGGCCTCGGCCGCGGACCTGGCGGAGACCGACGCATCCCTGCTCGGCCGGCTGTTCTTGGTCGCGGCCGACCTGGCGCGGAGCGAGGGCCTGGATGGCGGCTGGCGCCTCGTCACCAACGTCGGCGCGGACGGCGGACAATCGGTCGCCCATCTCCACGTCCACCTCCTCGGCGGCCGAGCGATGGGCTGGCCCCCTGGATGAGCGGTCCGGCAGGCACGACGGACGCGGGACCCGACGACACCAGGCGTGGCGGCCCGCCCGCCTGGCTGGCTGTCATCGCCATCGGCAGCCTCCTCGTCGGAGCCCTGCTGATCGCCGTCCAGGCCCTGGGGATCGGCGTCGGCGGTCCAGCGGCGGCACCGACGGTCGCACCGGCCGGTGACGCCGCAGCGCGGACCCACGCCCAGGTCGCGACGGCGCTCGAGCGGGCCGGCTTCCAGGTCCGGGACCCGCAGACGGCGTACCGTCCCGGTGAGAGCCCGTCGCTGATCGGGGTCCCCAGGCAGCTGCTCCAGGCCGTCCTGCCGTCCGAGCCCCAGGGCGGCTACGTCGTCATCTACGAGCTCCCGTCGAACGTCGACGCCGACGCCGTGGGCCGGGAGTTCGCCGGCTACCTTGCCTCGGGCACCGGCGCCATCGGGTATCCACGGGATGCCCAGTTCGTGCTGCAACGGGTGGGCCGGACGCTGGTCTTCTTCCCGTGGTCGCCGGAGGTCTCGCCGGACCCGCGGGTCGCGGACATGGCCGCCGTCCTGGGGTCGCTGGGGACGCCCGTCCACCGATGACCCAGGCCTTCCGTGCCACGATCCAGCAGACGGGCAAGACCGCGTGCGGCATTGAGGTGCCCGAAGCCGCGGTGCTTGGCCTGGGCGGCAGCAAGCGCCCGGCCGTCGTGGTCACCCTGAACGGCTACACCTATCGGTCCACCGTCGCGCCCATGGGCGGTGCATGGTGGGTGGGTGTCAACTCGGACCAGCGGGAGGCGTCGGGCCTCAAGGCGGGAGACGAGGTCCAGGTCACGCTCGAGCTGGATATGGCTCCGCGCGAGCTGGAGGTCCCCCCGGAGCTGGCCACCGCTCTCGACGCCGACCCCGCGGCCAAGGCCTTCTTCGACGGACTCTCCTACAGCAACAGGCGCGTGTTCACGCTGAGCGTCGAGGGGACCAGCAACCCGGAGACGAGGTCGCGCCGCGTGCAGAAGGCGATCGCCCTGATGCGCGAGGGACGCGTCCGCTAGACGGCTGGCCCGTCCTCGTCCACCGGCAACGGCGCCCCGACCGCGGCCCACGCCCGCACCTGGTCGCGCTTGACCTTGAACGTGTGTGTCCGCGGGAAGTCCGCCTCGGGCCACAGGCGCCAGCCCGCGATCCGCTGGCTCGGCCCCAGTGCGCCGTTCGCCTGCTTGACGGCCGTGTCGATCGCCCTGCGGGTCTCCTCGGGTTGGACGCCGTCGATCGCCGGCGTCGCCGACGTGTCGCCGGGCGCCCCGTGGGTCGCGGGCGCGAGCACGACGGCCTCGATGCGTCCGGGGCTCGTCTCGACCACCACGGAGTCCCGGATCCCGGCAACGCGCAACGCGTTCTCGAGGTCCTCCGGGTACACGTTGAACCCGTTGGGCAGCACGATGATGTCCTTCTTGCGCCCCTGAAGGTGGAGCCGCCCCTTCTCGTCCAGCCGGCCCAGGTCGCCGGACTTGTACCAGCCGTCCGCGGTGAAGGCCGCGGCCGTCGCCTCGGGGTTGTTCCAGTACGCCTTGAACACGTTCGGACCGCTGAACTGGATCTCACCGTCGTCGGCGATGCGCATCTCGATCGGCTTCGGCGGCCAGCCCACGCAGCCCAGCGGGTGGTCGTCCATCGTGGTGCAGCAGCCCGCCGCCGTCTCCGTGGAGCCGTACCCCTGGAGGACGATCACGCCCAGGTCCTCCCACGCCTGCTGGAGCGCGGGCGGCAGGAACGCCCCGGCCGTGGCGAACAGGCGCACGCCGCCGCCGAGCTGCTGGTGGACGCTCCGGAACAGGACGCGCCGGGCGCCGTACGGCAGCCACCGTGCCACCTGCCGCATCCGGTTGAATGTCGCCGTCCGGCCCTGCTTCTCCACCTCGCGCTCGACGGCGCTCCAGAACAGGTCCAGCAGCTGTGGGACCAGGAGCATCGTCGTGACGCGATGCTCCCGCAGCGTCTCGAAGATGACCCGCGGGCTCCGGCTCCGGACGTACACGGTGTCGGCGCCGACGTCCATGCCGTAGAACAGCGAGACCGCCTGCTCGAGCGAGTGCGAGAGCGGCAGCAGCGAGACGATCCGGTGCTCCATCGGGTTCAGGATCCGGTGGAAGGAGCTCACGCCGGCCAGGACGGCACCGTGGGTGAGCATCACGCCCTTGGGGTTGCCGGTCGTGCCGGAGGTGAACACCAGCTGGAACGTGTCGTCCGTGGCCGGCCGATGCCAGGCCGCGACCTGCGCCTCCCAGTCGAGCGGGAACGTGTCGTCCGGATCCGAGGACAGGTCCTCGATCAAGGTCGTGGGGAAGCGTTCCAGACCCACCTCCCCCGGGTCGGGAGCATCCCGGCCGGAACCCAGGAGCAGCCGGGTCGCGCCCGACGCCGAGATGATGTTGGTGATGGCATCGCTGGACATCCGCGAGTCGAGCGGTGCATAGATGAGGCGCGCGTACATGACGCCGAAGTAGGCGGCCGGCAACGCCGGCGTGGACGGCGACCAGGTCAGGACGCGGTCGCCAGGCTGGAGGCCGGCCGCACGGAGCCGCCACGCGGTGATCCGGCTGCGGCGCAGCATCTCGCGATAGCTCCAGTGGGTCGTGCTGCCATCGTCCAGACGGAGGCCGAGCGCGTTGCTGTCCCCGTACCGCGCGGCGCTGCCCTCGAGGAGGTCGAGCAGGGTCTCCATGATCGCGAGATGGTAGTCGCCGCTACCGAAGTGTGGAAGTGCCGTCCGGTCGGCCGTTGTATCCGCTACCCGAAGGGCGTACCGTTCCCGCGCGACGACCGCCGCAGGCGCGCTGACCGTCTCCTGGGCCGGGCCCACCATCGATCACCCGGCCGGCTCCGTCGCCTCCGCGAGAGTGTCCACGCATGGACCGGCAGGTGCTCGAGGGCCATCGATGGACGGGCCGACGATGCTGGAGGTCGAGGCGCAGGCGCTGTCCGCCCTGCTGGCGACCTGGCTTGCCCTGACCGTTGCCACGCGCTCGCACCTGCTGGTCGGTCGTGTGTTCACGGGGCTCGCACTCCTGTCTGCGACGTGGAGCTGCAGCATCGTCGTCCAGCGCCTGACGACGTCCGCCGACGTCTCCGTCGTCGCCCGGTCCATCGAGGACCTCTCGGCGGCGCTGGCGCTCGGGACACTGACCCTGTTCGCACTGGTGGTGGCGACCGAGGGCCGGCCCGCGCGTCGGCAGCTCTCCCTGGTGGTCACGGTCTACCTGGTCCTGCTCGCGTTCGCGCTCCCGACCATCCTGCGCATCGAGCCGACGGTGCGGATCGAACCACCGCACTTCTCCCTGGGCCCCGTCCCAGGTGAGCTGTTCGGCTGGGGATGGATCGTCGCGCGCCTTGTCGCGATCGCCCTTGCGGCGGGATGGCTGCTGCAGGCCATGCGTGCCCCAGACGCCGCCGCGCTCCGGCTGCGCCAGCTCAGGGCGGCTCTCGCCACGGTCGCCCTCGCCGGGCTCGGTGCCAGCCTGCGCTTCCTCCCCGTGGTCGGGGACGCGGATCCCTGGGTCGGGACCTCCTTCATCACGCTGTCGGTCGTGTGCGCGGCGTACGCCGTCTTCGCCGCAGGCATCTTCTTCGGCCCGTCGGTCTCGGCCCGCGCCTTCCGAAGCTCGGTCGTCGGTGCTCTCGTCGTGGTCGCGCTGATTGCCGTGCTCCTCGCGATCCAGGTCGTGAGCTCGAACGTCCTGGGCCTCTACGGCCCCTTCTTCCCCGCCCTGGGATTGGTCGTCATCGCCGCGCTCTATGGGCCCATCGGTTCCAGGGTCAGGCGTCGGATCATCGGCGGCGACTGGGACGCGCTCGCACGGGACCGGCTGCTGCGGGCCCTCGACGAGCGGGAGCTTGCAGCCAGCCCGTCCGCCGCCGGCGTCAAGCCGGCGCTCGCGCATGTCAGCCGGGCTCTGGACGTGACCGGGCTCGCGGTCACCGCTGCGGACGGGTCCCTGCTCGCGTCGGAGGGGGTGCTTCCAGACGATGACGCGATCACGGCAATCCCGCTCCTGGAAGGCAGCGAACGAGTCGGAGAGCTGCGCGTTGGCGCGACGACCTCCGGGGTTCCGCTGGGCGCTCACGACATCGGCCTCCTGGAGCTGTCCGCGTCGTACGTGGCGAGCGCCCTGCGGACCGGCCGTCGGGAGGACGAGCAGGTGGCCGAGCTCGCCCAGCTCGCGGAGGCCCGTGCAGCCGTCGACTCCCACGCGGAGGCCCTGCACACGGCGCTGGTCGAGCGAAGGGGCGATCTGCCGGGCCTGCGGGTCCACGCCCTCGGACCGCTGCGGGTGGAGCGCGGCGGGTCACGGATCGAGCGTTGGGGCGGGGACAAGGCGGGCAGTCGGCAGGCACAGGGCCTGTTTGCGTTCCTCTTTGACCGCGGCGAACGCGGTGTGGCCAAGGACGAGGTCCTCGAGCTCATCTGGCCGGACGTCGATCTCGAGCGAGCCGACCTCGCCTTCCACCGGACGATGGGGGGTCTGAGATCGTCCCTGGACCCGGCGCACCGCAAGGGTGGTCGCTCCGCGGTCCAGTTCGCCAGCGATCGCTACCGGCTCGATGACACGATCGTCGCCTGGTCCGACGTGGACGCGTTCCTGGCGGCGCTCGACGCGGCCGCCACCACCGGCGATCGCGTCTCCAGGATCGGGCTCCTCGAGGAGGCACGACGCCTCTACCGGGGCGAGTATCTCGACGATTGTCCCTACTACGGCGACAGTGCCCTCAGCGAGGAGCGCCGGGCGCTTCTTCGGGACCGCTGCCGGGATCTCCTGATCGCACTGGGGGAGGCCTACGAGTCGGGCGGTGACCGCATGTCCGCAGCGGCCGCGTACCGGGAGGCGGTGAGCCGGTCCCTCGATGGGTCCCAGGTGGCCGCTGCCGGCCTGGCGCGCCTCAACCTCTGACCACCGCAGGATTGCCGCAGTCCTCCCGCGGTGGTTCCGCAGCGGACGCGGGGCAAGGTGTCGCCATCAACACCCCGCATGAGCGCGACGGTCATGTCGACCACCACCTTTGCCGCATCGTCCAGCAGCCTTACCCTCGACACCGTGGTAGCCGCGCATGAGCAGCACCGCGACGAGCTCGTCCGCGCGGCCATCCGTGCCTGCCGGGACCCGGAGACCGCCGAGGACCTGGTCCAGGAGGCCCTCCTGAGGCTGATGCTCGAGACGGACGCGAACGGGCCGCCACGCAACGTCCGGGCATGGCTGCACCGGGTCGTCGCGAACCTCGCGGTCTCCCTCGGGCGCCGGACCACGGTCAGCCGGCGCCACACGGATGCGCTGGTCCGCCGCGACGAGCCCGACACGCCCGAGGATCTCGTCCTCGACCTGGAGGCCCGATCCGAGCTGGCAGCCGCACTCGCCATCCTCCCCGACCGCGCGCGCGCCGCCCTGCTGTTGGCCGCGAGCGGCTATCCGGGTGCGGAGATCGCGGCGGCGGTCGGTCGCTCGGACACGGCAACGCGGACCATGATCTGCAGGGCCCGGCTCAAGGTCCGGAGCCAGCTGGCAGCGTGACGCGCGGGTGGCCCGCTGGCGCTACTCGGTCGTGACCTTGCGTTCCGGCGTGTGGAGCGCCGTGAACGCCGCATGGAGCGCCTCACGGACCTCCGTTGGCTGCCCTCCGTAGGTCGCCTTTGAGACCACCACGATCGCGATGAAGGCCGCCGGAACGCTAAAGAGGGCAGGCTGGTCAAACGTCCACAGGCCTGCCAGCTTGCCGACGACCACCAGCGCGGCGATCGTACCGCCCACCATGAGTCCGGCCAGGGCCCCCCGCTCGGTCATCTTGCGCCACCAGATCCCGGCCGTGAGCAGCGGGAAGAAGGTGCTGGCCGCGACCGCGAACGCGAGGCCCACCATCCAGGCGATGTTCACGCCCCGCAGCCCGATTCCCACCATGATGGCGAGGACTCCGAACACGACGACCGCGACCTTGGCCGCGATGATCTTCTGGCGATCGGTTGCCTCGGGCCGCAGGATCGACCCGTAGAAGTCGTGGGCGAACGCCGAGCTGAGCGCGATGAGCAGGCCCGCCACCGTCGACAGGAGCGCCGCGATCGCGCCGGCCGCCACGAGCGCCGTGGCCCACTCGCCGGCCTCACCACTCGTGACCAGCATCATCGAGTTGGGGTCCGGCACGCCGGCCTCCGCCAGCACCGCCGTGGGGCCGAGCACCAGCCGAGCGTAGGCGCCCCACACCGGTGTGACCATGTAGAAGATCCCGATGAAGATCAGCACCCAGACGGTGGACCAGCGGGCCTTCGCCGCGTTGGGGTTGGTGTAGAAGCGAGCGAGGATGTGAGGCAGCCCGGCTGTCCCGCACACGAGGGCCACCAGGAGCGAGATGCTGCCGAGGAGGTCGTAGCGGTTGAATGGCTGCAGCCACTGGGCGAGGGTCGGGATGGCGGCCTGCTCCGCGGTCGAGAACGCCGGCTGGCCCGTGATCGTGGTCCCGCTCGTGTCCCCGAGGGCGAAGGCGAGCAGGTCCGGGTAGCTGTGCTGGGACATCAGCACGACCAGCGGCACGAGGATCGCCACCAGCATGATCCAGAACTGGAGCATCTGGGTGATCGTCACCCCGGTCATGCCACCGACGGCGACGTACACGATGATCACCCCGCCCAGCAGCACTACGCCCCACGCCCACGGGATGCCGGCGACGTTCTCCATCAGGGTGCCGACCCCGACCATCTGGGCCACGATGTAGAGCGAGGAGATCACCACCGTCCACAGGATCCCGACGCGGCGCAGACGCACTGAGCCGAAGCGCCCCGCGCAGAAGTCCGGGATCGTGTACTGGCCGAACCGGCGGAGCGGGCTCGCGATGAACAGCAGCAGCAGGACGTAGCCCGCAGCGAAGCCGGTCGCATACCAGACCCCGTCGAAGCCGGACGCCCAGATGAAGGCGGCGACACCAAGGAACGAGGCGGCACTGAGGTAGTTGCTGGAGATCGCCGAGGCGTTGGTGAACACGCCTACCGCCCGACCGGCGACCCAGTAGCCGCTCAGCGTCGTGGCGCCACGGGACGCGTACAGGCCGATGGCCACCGTTGCGATGAGCACCGCCATCGCGGCGAGGAACGGGAGCTGGCTACTCACCGGTCTCGACCTCCGTGGCCGCGACGGCCTTCTCCCAGCGGTTGGAGAGCACCGTGTAGCTGATCGCGATGGCCCAGAACTCCAGGTGCAGCACGACGCCCACGTAGAGCCAGACGAAGGGGATGCCGAGGACCGGCGTGAGCATCACGTCCGGAACGACGTGGTTGAGGATCGGGATGGTAAACACGCTCAGCAGGAACACGGTGGCAAGGCCGAGGCTCAGGCGCAGCTGCCGGCGTTGCATCTCCTCGAAGGTCACGCGCACACTCCCAGTGTCGAATGCACCGTCTGGTGCGGGACGCTGTGAGGTGGTTGGAGCCGCAGCATCGCGCGGCCTCGGACTCGGGACGCCATCGAGTCTGCCAGATCGCGCGGCTGCGCGGCAGACGCGATCGTCATCTCGGGGCCGGTGGCGGGCTCGCAAACGAGCCGCACGTATCGCCCAGGTGCCACCGCGTTGAGTAGCCGGTGAGCCAGCGCTGACACGGCTGGTCCGCCGCGTTTGACCCCTTCCGGGAGCGCGCGTACACTCCGGCGGCCTGCCGGCCGGGTTGGCGTGCGTGCACGTCTGCTGGTCGGGACGCCCACCGCGCCGTCGGGCATCGCGTGCGGAGGGCGGGTACGAGACTCCTGCCCGAGGAGGTGAACCGGGTTTGGCCGAAGTCCGAGTGGGTGAGAACGAGACGTTCGAGAGCGCCCTCCGTCGCTTCAACAAGAAGATCCAGCAGAGCGGGATTCTCGCCGAGGCTCGCCGTCGCGAGCACTACGAGAAGCCGTCGGTGAAGCGGAAGCGCAAGGAAGCGAAGCGCAAGAAGAACGCGCGCGCGAGCCAGGGCTGAGCCGCCCGGGTCCCGCGGCCGGTCGCCGTCATGGCGAACCCGAGCCGCGGTCCCCACGGCCAACCTGCGGCGTCGACCCGGGAACCCGTCCCGGATCCCACCATCGGCGCAGCTCGCGGGCACGGCATCCCGTCGGGGCACACCGACGCAGCCGTGACGCCCGAGGAGCCATCCGGTGACCCTTCGCGATCGACTCCAGGCTGATACGACCGCCGCCATGCGGTCGGGTGATTCGCTGCGCCGCGATGTGCTGCGGATGGTCCAGAACGCCATCTACAACATCGAGAAGGCGAAGAAGGTCACCCTCACCGAGGACGAGATCCTCGGTGTCGTCACGAGGGAGGTCAAGACCCGCCGCGAGAGCATCGAGGCCTTCCGCAAGGGTGGTCGCGAGGACCTCGCCGCGAAGGAGGAGGCAGAGATCGCCATCCTCGCCGACTATCTCCCGCAGCCCCTGACCGACGATGAGCTGCGCACGCTCGTCAACGAGGGCGTCGCCACCACCGGCGCCAGCTCTGCCCGGGACATGGGCAAGGTGATGGGCTGGCTGTCGCCCCGGATCCGCGGTCGTGCGGACGGCAAGGTCGCCTCCGGCATGGTCGCCCAGGCCCTTGCCGGCGCGGACCTGGCCGCCCACGACACGGAGCACTGACCTCCACCACGGAGGGCCACGCCATGCTTGCTCGATCCGGCGAACACCCGAACGAGTTCACCCGCCGTGACGCGGGTCGGCTGATCGCCGCGACCATCCTGCTGGTCGCGGCCATGTCGGTGATCCTCGGCGTCGACATCCTTCCGGCGCAGACGCAGCTCGAGCTGGGCAAGCCTGCCACTGCCAGCCTCCAGGCGCCACGGGCATCGCAGTACGTCAGCGAGTTCCTGACCGAGCGCGAACGCCAGGTGGCCCGCGATGCCGTTGAGCCGCAGTACGACTTCACCATCGCGGCCGGCGCGTCCGTCGCGGCGCAGCAGCTCGGCCTGCTGGACCGGACGGTCGCGGCCACCGACGCGGCGTTCGTTGACGGCGTGACCCCGGAGGACCGCGCCGCGATCCTCGCCGGCGCCATGGCCGGGGAGCTCGGGGAGAGCGATCGGGAGATCCTGCTTGCCCTGGACGCCGAGCGATGGGCCGCGGTCCGCTCCGAGGCGGCACGCGTCCTGGACACCGTGGAGCGATCCGAGCTGCGGGACACGGAGGTGGCTCCCGTCCGCGATGCGATCGAGAGCCGTATCGCCGGCAACCTGACCGCCGGGGAGGCCTCGCTGGCGGCGGCCCTGATCCAGCCACTCATCGTCCCCAACTCCTCGTTCTCCGCCGAGCTGACCGCGCAGGCCCGCACTCGCGCGGCCGAGGGCGTGGTGGACGTCACCAAGGAGTGGGAGCGCGGCGAGACCATCGTCCGGGTCGGGGATCGCGTGGACCCCGTGGCCGTCGAGGCGATCGACTACTTCGGCCTGAACGAGGGCGGCCTCGATGTCGCGCGACTGATCGGGTTCGTGGTGCTCTCGATGCTGGTGATCGGGCTGATGCTCACGTGGACCTGGCGGTTCCGTCGCGAGTTCTGGCATCGCAACAACGTCCTGCTGCTCCTGAGCCTCATGCTCCTGCTGGCGGTGCTCGTCCTGAAGCTGACCGCGGAGCGAGCCTGGCTGCCGTATGCGCTGCCGCTCGCCGCCGTGGGCATGCTGGTCACGGTCCTGCTCGACGGCGGCGTGGCGATGGTGATGACCGCCCTGATCGCGATCCTCGCCGCGGCCGTCAACGGCACGGGCCTGGAGCTCGCCGCGTACGTGATGCTGGGCGGGATCGCCGGCATCGTGGGGGTGCGGAGGGGTGACCGCCTGGTCGTGTTCGTCCAGGCTGGCATCGGCGTGTTCGTCGTGCAGGCGCTGGTGGTGGCGACGTTCGCGCTACTGGGGGACCAGGACATCACCGGGATCGTGCAGCTGCTGGGTGCCGCGGCGGTATCGGCTGCCGGGGCATCGGTTGTCGCCGTCGGCAGCTTCGCCGTCATCGGGTCTGTGTTCGGGATCGTGACCGTGTTCCAGCTGCTGGAGCTGGCGAACCCGTCCCAGCCGCTCCTGCGCAGGCTCCTGGTGGAGACGCCGGGCACGTACCACCACTCGCTCATGGTGGGCAATCTCGCCGAGCGGGCCGCGGAATCCGTCGGTGCTGACGCGCTCCTCACGCGCGTGGCCTCGTACTACCACGACATCGGCAAGCTCTCCAACCCGGCCGCGTTCATCGAGAACCAGGCCGGCGGCGATAACATCCACGACGATCTCGACCCCGAGATTTCGGCCCAGCTGCTCAAGAGCCACGTGAGCGCCGGGATCGACATCGCCTACAAGAGCGGGCTTCCCAAGGCGCTGATCGCCTTCATCCCGCAGCACCACGGCACGGGCGTGATGTCCTACTTCTACGCCCGGGCGAAGGAGCAGGCGGCGGCGCCGTTCGGGGGCCTCGAGACGGCCGAGGGTCGCAAGGCGGCGGACGCGGTGGACATCCGCAAGTTCCGGCACGGCGGTCCCAAGCCCCAGTCCCGCGAGGCGGCGATCATCATGATGGCCGACTCCGTGGAGGCGTCCGTGCGGTCCCTCTCAGCGCGTGACGAGAGCGCGATCCGGGCCATGGTGGCGCGGATCATCGAGGAACGGATCACCGACGACCAGTTCGACGAGTGCGACCTCACGCTGCGCGATATCGAGACGATCCGCGAGGTGTTCGTGAAGCAGCTGCTCGGCATGTACCACCAGCGCGTTGCGTACCCGCAGAACAAGGTGGTCGAGCTGGAGTCGCGGCGCGCCTCGGGCGACGAGAGGTAGGCTCGCCGCCCGTGCGCAGCCACTACCTGGGCCCGTGGAGGATCGACGTCGAGTGGCGTGACGGCGTCACGCGCCTGGTTCCGGGCACGGTCCTCGGGAGGGTAGCGGCCGCGACCCTGGACGCCGCGGGTGCGCCCCGACCCGCATCGCTGGGGTTGATCCTTTCGGGCGACGCGGAGCTGGCTGAGCTCAACACGATCCACATGGGCAAGACCGGCCCCACGGACGTCCTCTCGTTCCCGCTGTTGCCACCGGATGCCTATCCGTCGCACCGCGGGAAGGTCGAGGCTGCCGATGACGACGCCGAGGAGCCATTCCCGTTGCCGCCGGGCGCGCGCCCGCACCTGGGCGACATCGTGGTGTCCGTGGAGCGAGCGATCGACCAGGCGGCGGCCGGCCGCGGCGGCCAGACCGGCGACATCCATTGGGACGCCCGCGACGAGCTGCGGCTGCTGGTCACGCACGGGACGCTGCACGTGTGCGGCTGGGACCACGCGGAGCCGACGGAGGAGATGGCGATGCGGGCGCTCGAACTGGAGCTGCTCGAGCGCCCCTGACCGCGCGCGGGGCGATCCGCCGATGCCGAGACGGGCGCGTGACACTCGGTCGGATCGTGCACGCATAAACACCCTCGGCAGGGCTCCGGTCAGTGAACCTGGCCGAGTCGAGCCTACGCACAGGTGGGGATGAGATGCGTGACTCCGCAGCGTGGCGGAGAGCCGGAGGTCACGGTTGACGTACGTCGCCACGCTCGTCGACCCGCGATCCGATCCACAGCCGCATCGTCGGAGGGTTGACTTGTAGCAGCCCGGAACAGCGCAGGACCACGAACGCGTCCATGTCACTCCGCGGGCGCCCACGTAAGCCCCGCCCACGACCTCCCGGCCGCCTTGCCACGCGGCTCCCTGGCGGCCCAACCGTCCCTCGCAAACGCCCGAGGCGTCGTTCATGGACCGCGAACAGGCCGCCCAGCGAGCGCCGGGGAGCGCGGCGGCCCGCGCTATCGCCCTACGGCGGCCCCCAGGTGAACGCGAGGTGGTCCCAGACGAGCAGCGCGTCCCAGCCCGCAGACGTGGCGGACCGCGCAAGGTCGCCACGAGCCGGGCGTCCGCGAAGCCGGGCCGGTCGCTTTCCGTGAGCCTGCGCACATGCAGGGGATTGGGAATCGGGCGCTCGCAGCGCGCGGGACCTCCCAGCGTGGCGGGACCCGAGCCGTGACGGCACGCAGCCGCGCGCACCCCCTCCTGCGCGCCGGGTACCATCGCTCCGAGCCCCGCGCAGAACCTGCCGGGGCCGTTCGAGGTGTTCGGTGAAGCTCGTCGTCGGCCTGGGGAACCCGGGCAACCAGTACGCGGAGACGCGCCACAACATCGGCTGGATGGTGCTGGACCGGCTCGCGGACCGGCACGGGCGAGCCGGCCGCGGCCGCCAGCGCGACGCGTCCTCGACGATCGAGCTACGGACAAAGGGCCTGGAGCTGGTCCTGGCCAAGCCGCAGACGTTCATGAACGACTCCGGGATCGCGGTGCGCAAGCTCCTGGCCCGGGAGCGGGTACCTCTGATCGACATGCTGGTGGTCGCCGACGACTTCGCCCTGCCGTTCGGCAAGCTGCGGTTCCGCGAGGCGGGCTCGCACGGGGGCCACAACGGGCTGCGCTCGATTATCGACGAGCTGGGGACGGAGAAGTACAGCCGGCTGCGGGTGGGGATCGGCGAGCCGGGACGGGGCGCCGTCGACCACGTGCTGTCCAAGTTCGCCGCCGACGAGCGGACGCGCCTGCCGATCCTGCTCGATGCCGCCGCCGACGCGGTGGAGGCGTGGGCGCGGGAGGGGACGTCGAAGGCCGCGAACCGGTTCAACAGCTTCGAGCTGCAGGCGCCCGCGGCGCCGGGCGATGGAGATCCGGCGGCCCCGAAGCCGGGCGAGGTGGGCGGCCCTCCCGACGACTCGGGCGTCCGCAGGACGAAGACGGGCTGGCGCCGGATCATGGGCGGCGCCGGCGGCACGGGCGATCCGCAGCCTGATGAGGACGGGCGGAGCGGGCGTTGAGCGACCGGTACCGCGGACGTACGACGCGCCAGCGGAACATCGCTGACAAGGTTGCCCGAGAGTGGGCCGAGCGGCGCGCGGCCGCCGAGGCCGCCGAGCAGCAGGTGGACCTGGACCGGGCATCGGCTGAGGCCGAGGTCGAGCTGCTGGACCCGGGGGCACGGCCGGACGCGGCGACGGCACCTGCCCGAGCCCGGCGCCTGACCCGCGCTGGCGCCACGAAGTCGCGCGATCGGACGTCGGGGACCACCCGCGGTCCCGGCCGGCGCGTCCCGGACCTGGCCGTCCTGCCGCTCCTGCTGCACGAGACCGGGTCGTTCGCGACGCTGCGGGAGCGGCTCGGCCCTCCTGCCGCGCCGGCGATGCACGGTCGGCACGTCGGCCTGACCACGGTCCCGCATGGCGCGAAGTCCTACCTCGCGGCCGCCCTGGCGCTGGCCGGCGATGGGGAGCGGATCTGCTGGGTGGCCCGGGACGCGGAGATCGGCGACCGTGTGGCCGAGGAGCTGGGGGCCTGGCTGGGCGACCCGGCGCTGGTGGCCGTCCTTGAGCCGCGGACGTCGCTTGCCTATGAGCGCTCCGAGCTGGTCCCCGACGAGACGGCCGCGCGGGTCGCCGCGCTCGCGGCGTGGCGAACGGGCTCGGCGAGGGTGCTGGTCGCCAGCGTCCAGGCGCTGCTGCAGGCAACCTTGGCGCCCGCCGACCTGCCGGCGCAGGTTCGCACGCTCACGGCCGGGACGCGGGTCGGCCTGGACGCGCTCCTTGCGGAGCTCCTCGAGCGTGGGTACGCGCCCGTGCTGGAGGTCGCCGGCCGGGGAGAGTTCGCCCGGCGCGGGGGGATCGTCGATGTGTTCCCGCCGTCGGCGCCGCTCCCGGTGCGGATCGAGTTCTTCGGCGACGAGATCGACTCGCTCCGTGCCTTCGACCCAACCGACCAGCGGAGCGTGGAGGCGGTCCGGGAGCTCGTGCTGCTGCCGGCCACGGAGTTCCTCCTCCCGTCGGGTGGCGCGGGCGAGATCCGCTCCCGCCTCGGCCGGCTCGCCGCGCGCCTCCCGGAGCGCCTCGCGCTGGACCTGGCGCGGTTTGCGGGCGAGGGGTCATCCGAGCGGCCGGCGGCCGTCGCCGCCGGGCGTGCCCTCGCCGCG
The DNA here is from genome assembly GCA_963713975.1 of uncultured Chloroflexia bacterium. Taxonomy (GTDB): domain Bacteria; phylum Chloroflexota; class Limnocylindria; order Limnocylindrales; family CSP1-4; genus CAIXZV01. The sequence continues at coordinate 466,532 of OY970218.1, read as the reverse complement.
GGCGATGCGGCCGAGGTCTGGTCCAGGCTCTTGGCACCCTCCACCGGCCTCGACCACCTCGACCCCGCCACCCTGTTTGTGCTCGACGAGCCCGGCGATCTCGCGGACGCCTCCGACTTCCTGTGGCGCCAGGCCGAGGAGCGGCACGCCGAGCTGGTCGAGCAGGGCGAGTTGCCGAGGGACTGGCCTGCCGGATACCTGCCCCCGCGGGACTGGAAGGCACGCCTGCACGGGGCCCGCACCCTTGAGCTCACCTGGCAGTCGGAGGCCACCGAGGCGGCGGGCATGGCCTACGCGTCGAAGGGGTTGACCTCGGGCGACCTGTTCGGCTGGCGGGAGCCGGTCCTGCCGCCGGGGCGGACGGAGCGACTTGTGGACGGCGTCGAGCACTGGCTGGGCGAGCGCGCCCGGGTCGTGCTGGTGAGCGACCAGGCGCCGCGCCTTGCGGAGCTGCTGGGCGAGGCCGGACACGCCGTCGGCATCGTCAGCCGGGTCGCGGACGCCCCGCCCCCGGGCGCCATCGCGCTCGTCGAGCGCAGCCTCAACGGTGGCTTCGAGGGCGGGCCGGACGGCCTGGCGGTGGTCACGGATCGCGAGCTGTTCGGCTCCGTCCGGGTGCGCCGGCCGAAGGCGATGCGTCGTGTGGTCCCGCGGGACATCCTGGAGCGCCTCACGGCCGGCGACATGGTCGTCCACATCGACCACGGCATCGCGCGCTACGAGCAGATGCTGCGGCGCGGCGAGGCGGGCCAGGAGCGCGACTACCTGGAGCTCTCCTTCGCGGCGGGTGACCGGATCTTCGTCCCCGTGGAGCAGATCAACCGTGTCTCGCGCTATAGCGGCGGCGAGAACCCGCAGCTGTCGCGCCTCGGTGGCACCGACTGGCTGCGCACCAAGCAACGGGTCCGCAAGGCGGTCAACGACCTCGCGGAGGAGCTCCTCAACCTGTACGCGAAGCGCGAGGCGGCGGAGGGGTTCGCGTACGCGACCGACTCGCCGTGGCAGGCCGAGATGGAGGCATCGTTCCCGTACGAGGAGACGCCGGACCAGTTGCGGGCGGCCATCGAGGTCAAGGTGGACATGGAGGCCCGCAAGCCGATGGACCGCCTGGTCGTCGGCGACGTTGGCTACGGCAAGACCGAGGTGGCTCTGCGGGCGGCGTTCAAGGCGACACAGGACGGCAAGCAGGTCGCGGTCCTCGTCCCGACTACCGTGCTGGCAGGGCAGCACTTCACCACGTTCTCACAGCGCTTCGCGGCCTTCCCGATCACGGTCAAGCTGCTGTCCCGCTTCGTAGGAGCGAGGGAGCAGGACGCGACGGTGGCCGGGCTGGCCAGCGGCGGCGTGGACATCGTGATCGGCACGCACCGCCTGCTCTCCAAGGACGTGGCGTTCCGGGACCTGGGTCTGGTGGTCGTTGACGAGGAGCAGCGGTTCGGGGTCGCAGCCAAGGAGCGGCTCAAGCAGCTGCGGTCCGCGGTGGACGTGCTGACCCTCTCCGCCACCCCGATCCCGCGGACGCTCAACCTGGCGCTGGCCGGGATCCGGGACCTCTCGGTCATCGAGACGCCGCCAGAGGACCGGCTGCCCATCCAGACGCGGGTCGCCGAGGCGTCGGCGGGTCTCGTCCGCGACGCCGTCCTGCGCGAGCTCGACCGCGGCGGCCAGGTGTTCTACGTGCACAACCGCGTCGAGACCATCGAGGCTCAGGCCGAGCAGCTGCGGCGGCTCCTGCCGGGCGCCCGGATCGTCGTTGGCCACGGGCAGATGGGTGAGGGTGCGCTCGAGAAGGTGATGCTCACCTTTGCCGACGGCGCCGCCGACGTCCTCGTGTGCACCACGATCATCGAATCCGGCCTGGACATCCCCAACGCGAACACCATCGTCATCGACCGCGCGGACACCCTGGGCCTGGCCCAGCTCTACCAGCTGCGCGGGCGGGTCGGGCGGTCGAGTCGACGTGCGTACGCCTACCTGCTCTACCGCAGGCGCGAGCGGATGAGCGAGGAGGCCCGAAAGCGGCTCCAGGCGATCTTCAACGCGTCCGAGCTCGGGGCCGGGTTCCAGATCGCGCTGGCTGACCTCGAGATCCGCGGGGCGGGCAACATCCTGGGTGGCGAGCAGTCCGGGTTCATGGCCTCGGTGGGCTTCGACCTCTACTCGCGGCTGCTGGCGGACGCGGTCGAGGAGGCAAAGGCGCGGCGCGAGGAAAGGGAGCCCGTGCGCGAGGTGCCCCAGGCCGTCGTCGACCTGCCCGTGGACGCGCACCTTCCCGACGGGTACGTGCCCGAGGTTGCCCAGAAGCTGGAGCTCTACCGCCGGCTGGCCCGGGCTCGGTCGCTGGGCGATATCGCCGCGTTCCGCCAGGAGGTCACGGACCGCTTCGGGGCCATGCCGACGCCCGTCCTGCGGCTGGTCGAGGTCGCGGAGCTGCGCCTGTCCGCGGAGTCCGCGGGCGTGGCGAGCCTGTCGCGCGAGGAAGGGTGGCTCGTGGTGCGGTTCGGAGCAGGGCTCTCGCGGGCGACGGCGATCCAGCTGCTCTCGCCGTCGTTCGGCGTGCCGCTGCCGGGGGTTCGGGCGGGGGACATGACGTTCGCTTCCAACCAGGTCCGGATCCGCCTGCCGAAGGACCCGCTCAAGGGCTGGGTGCTCACGCAGGCCGTGGTGTCGCGGCTGGTCGCGGCGGCGGGGGCCGATCCGGTCGCGTGACCCTCCGCCCGCCACGGGCCTCACGGGCCATGTGCCTCTGGTCGCCGCGGCCGGTGCAGCGCATGGTTGACGGGTCGCGCGAGGCCCGGGCTGGCGATCAACGTCGGCATGGGCCCGGGAGGACCCGATGTCTGTCTTCGCGCCTGCCCTGCGGACCATCAGGCGAGCCACCCGGGGCATCTGGAGCCTGCTTCCCGACGCGCCCACGGACGACGCACCTCCGCCGGACATCGACGGGCATCGGCCGGCCGACATCGACCCCGAGACGCTCCGGCGCTTCGAGCGGACGCGCAAGAACGGCAAGGGCGGCAACCGCTGATCATGGCGGCCATCGCGGCCGGCCACGTGGCGACATACGGCGTCGCCCCGCTTGCACCCGACAGCTAGCATGACGAGCCATCGCGGCGACTGCACGCGCTCTGGATCCCGAGGAGGAGGCCCCCGCGATGCTCACGGCCACCAAGGACCTGATGCTCCCTGCGACCGTCACCGGATCGTGGCCGCGGCCGCGCTGGTACGACCAAGGACTGTGGGGCCGCCCGCTCGACACGGCCCTCCTCGACGTTCGCTTTCGCGAGCAGTTCCTCGATGCGCACGCAACCGTGATCGCCGACCAGACGCGGGCCGGGCTCGACATCCTCACCAACGGCGACTACCACCTGGACGAGGACTTCGCGGGTCGTTCGTGGCACCACTACCCGCTCCAGCGCTGGACGGGCCTCGAGCACGAGGAGCTCCAGTACGAGCGCTCGCGCGACTCGCTCCTCGCCTTTCCGCCCGGATCGCTGATGAACGAGATCGAGACGACGTGGCGCTGGCCGCGTGTCGTCGGCAAGGTGGAACCCAACCCGAGGAACCCGCTCGAGTACGCGAAGCTGTGGCGGATCGCCCAGGCGCGGGCCGGCAAGCCGGTCAAGTTCGGGACGTGCTCGTCGCAGGTGCTCTCGATCTTCCTCGACAGCCACACCGCCGAGTACGACCTCGACGACAAGAAGCAGCTCATCTGGGACATGGCAACCGCGATGAACCTCGAGCTTCGGCAGCTCGCGGCGGCTGGCGCGAAGGTGATCCAGATCGAGGAGCCGACGATCCACTTCACGGCCTGCTTCCACCCCGAACAGACCGAGCTGCTCGACTTCATGGTCGATGCCTTCAACCACGAGGTCGAGGGCCTCGACGACGTCGAGCTGTGGATCCACACCTGCTGGGGCAACCCGAACATGCAGAAGGTCTACAGCGGCGAGTCGTACGCGAACTCGATCGACATCTACCTCAACCGGCTCAAGGGCGACGTCTGGACCGTCGAGGCGACCGAGAACGAGCTGGCCGGGATCGACCTGTTCAAGCCGTACGCCGGCAATCTCGCGAAGAAGGTCGCGGTCGGCATGGTCAGCCACCGGACGCTCCAGGCGGACATGGCACCCGTCGTCGCGGGGCGGATCCGGCGGGCGCTCGAGGCGATCCCGGCCGACAAGCTGATCCTGTCGAGCGACTGCGGGTTCGGCCGCCAGGGCTTCAACCGGACGGTCGCGTTCTACAAGGCGACCGCGATCGCGCAGGCGCGCAACATCGTCCTCAAGGAGCTCGGGCTCCCGGAGCGCTACGTGCCGGCGGCGGACCCATCGCTGCAGACCGACGTCCTGCCGGACCGCGAGCCGCTGACCCACCTGCCATCGCCATGGGGGTAGACGGGTCGTTCGCATCTTGAGCCCGACACCGGGCCTGTCCACGATCTCTCCGTGGAGAAGCACAGGTGACCGGGCCCGAGATCGCGTTCGCGGCGTTCGGCGTCGCGTCCCAGGCGCTGCTGCTGGGCTTCTTCGCGGCGCGTCGCTGGTCGCCGCATCTTGCGCAGCGCTACGGCTGGGCGGTGTATGCCTTCTCGATGCTGGGCCTGCCGCTCGGGGCGTGGCTCGTCCTTGACGGGCAGTCCTGGAGGCTGTTCACCGGTCCGCTCCTGATGGGCGGCTGGGCGTTGTTCGGCGCGTTGGTCGACCTCTGGCGGCCGAGCCAGTGGCGCCGCCCGCCGATCACCTGGCGCATCTTCCTTCCATACCTCGCGCTCTACTTCGCCGCCCAGATGTTCATGTGGTGGCCGCTCTGGAACATCGCGCCGGCCGCCTGGGCGCTCTATCTCGTGCTGTTCGTCCCGAGCACGGCCCTGAACATCCAGGGCCACCGCAGCGACGAGCCGGGCGGCGGCTAGCCAGGGTGCTCGACACGGGGTGGTAGGGTGCGCCGATGAACGGCTCACTGCTTGCAGACGCGTTCGCGCACCACGTGTGGGCGACGAAGAAGTTGATCGACACATGCCTGGCGCTCGACCCCGAGCAGCTGGCCTCCGGGGTCCCGGGAACCTTCGGCTCGATCCTCGAGACGATGCGCCACCTGGTCGGCGCCGACGCCTCGTATCTCTCCGTCCTGACCGATGGGCAGACGCCCGACATCGACGAGGAGCAGCTGGGCCTGGCCGAGCTTCGCGACGTGATGGACCGCCACGGGTCGGGTTGGGCCGCGCTCATGGCGGGCGACCTCGACGCCGGCACCATCGTCACCAGGCATCGCGAGGACGGCTCGGCGAGTCACGCGCCGCTCACCATCCGGCTGGCGCAGGCGCTGCACCACGGGACCGATCACCGCAGCCAGATCTGCACGGCGCTCACGGCGCTCGGGATCGAGCCCCCCGCGATCGATGCCTGGGACTTCGCCTGGGGCGATGGGCGCCTGGCCGAGGATCCGCCCACCGGCTGAACCACGTACCGGGGTGGGCGTCCCGCGTTGGGCCGCGACGCCACCGGGTGGCCGGTCAGCCGGCCTGCGGGCCCGCGTACTCGAGGTAGCGCACGTCATCGCGAGTCGAGCGCTTGACCTCGTACATGAGCGCATCCGCCGCCGCCACGAGCTCACCCACGCTCTCGGGCAGGACCCGGCAGGTCACCGCGCCGATGCTCGCGGTCAGCGATGGAGACCCGTCGGCACCGGGCGTGCGGAGTGCTTCCAGGAGCCGGTCCCCGAGAGCCCGGGCTGCGACCTGGTCCGTCTCTGGCAGCAGGACCCCGAACTCGTCGCCCCCCAGTCGAGCGACCGAGTCGACCGCTCGGACGCTTGCCCTGATCGCGCTTGCCACGCGGGTCAGCTGGCGGTCGCCCGCCTCGTGGCCCCGCGAGTCGTTGTACTCCTTGAAGTTGTCGAGATCGAGATACAGGAGGGTCAGCGTGTGCGGATACCGCCGCGACCGATCGAGCTCCGCTTCGACGATGTCGTAGAAGACCCGCTTGTTCAGGAGGCCCGTCAGCTGGTCGGAGCGGGCGAGCCCGCGCTCCACGCGGAGGAGCCGGCGGAACTCCGAGAGCAGGATGGCGACGACCACGAAGAAGCCGAACCGGGTGATCGTGTTCCAGAACGCGACGCCAGGTGCCGAGAATGCCTCGCCGGCGAGCTGGTTGGCGACCAGCCAGATGATTGCGCAGAGCGCCGCCATGAACGTGCCCGCGCGTCTCCCGGCCGCCCACGCGGCGAGGGCCACCGGCAGCAGGTAGAAGAACGAGAACGAGATCTCGAAGCCGGTCAGGGCGTCGATGATGCCGAGCAGGGGCGCCAGGGCCAAGGCGGCCGCGACCACGCTCCGTGGAGAACGGCGCTCGAGCCAGTCGATGAAGGTCGAGATCGTGGATCTCCCGTGCCCCGCAGCCCAGGCCGAAATCGGTCGTCAAGGTCGCGTGCCCAGTCTACGGTTGGCGGCACCCGCCCACGGCGTGCCGGCGTGGGCGTCCCGCGGTACGCTCGACCCGGATCGCGGCCGCGTCCCAGGAGTCCCGATCGAGGAGCACGCCATGGCCAAACCGGACACCGTCGATGCCTACATCGCGGCCGCCCCCGAGGATCGCCGGGGAGGGCTGCAGGACCTGCGCCGGACCGTCGTGACGGCGGCACCCGAGGCGGTCGAGGTCATCGCCTACGACATGCCTGCCTACCGCCTGAGTGGCCGGTTCATGGTGTCGTTCGGCGCCTACAAACGGCACTACAGCATGTTTCCGGCGAGCCAGGTGATCATCGACACCCTTGGCGACGAGGTCGCCCCCTTCGTCAAGGGGAGGGGTACGCTCCAGTTTCCAGCCGACAGGCCGCTGCCGCTGGTCCTGATCGCGCGGATCGTGAAGATCCGTCTCGACGAGACCGCCGCGGCCGGGAAGGGCTGAGCGGGTCCCAAGTCCGGGCGCAGCGTCCCCTGGGCCGCCGAACGCTCAGGCCTTCCTGACGATATCGCCCACCCTGACCGGTCCGTCCGCTACCACGCGGACGTACATCCCGCGCATCCGCGCCGCAAGCCCGACCGGCGTGCTGATCCAGCGCAGTGCATCGGCGCCGAAGCGGGCGCTGAACTGGGCACAGCCGGTGTGCGGCAGGTCCGTCACCTCGAGGACCGCGCTCCCGACGGTCAGCCGCGTCCCGGCCGGGAGGTTCTCGGCCGACAGGTCCATGTCCAGGTAGAGCTGGTCCCCGGCGAGCGGCCAGCGCGCGCTGTCGGGTTCGATGGCGGCCAGCACGCGGGTGCTCATGAGCGTGAGCTGGGCCGCCGGGTTGGCCGCGTGGTCCAGCGTCGAGCGGCTGCCGCGGGCGAGCCATCCGTCCCCGACGAGCCCGTGTGCCCCGTCCAGGCTGCCTGCGTCCAAGACCAGGCGTTCGCCAGGGGCGGGGCGAGCGACGATCAGCTCCAGCGGGGCGGCGTCATGGGGCGATGACAGGACGTGGCCGAGGTGCACGTCCAGGTCGCGAGCGGGTGGATGCGAGGGCGCTTCGTTTGGATCCATGGGCGCAGTGTCGCCGATCGGAGGGCAAGGCGTCACCCTCGGGACTGCGCGCGGACTGCCCGCGGCCCTCCCGCGACGTACGATCCGCGGCATGAACGGCGATCCCTCCGACCTGCCGCGCTGGGGCTTCGCGTTTCCGGGCAGCCTCCGGGACGAGCTGACGGCGCTGGCGGTGGCCGGCACGAAGACGACGACCGCCGGCCTGGTCGTCGAGATGGAGCTGGACGGTGAGGCCGTGCCGACGGCGGGGGAGCGGTCGATCCTCGTAGACTCGGCCGAACGGCCGGTCGCCATCCTCGAGACGGTCGCCTGCAGCGTTGTCCGCCTGGCGGACGTCGATGACCGCCATGCCATCGACGAGGGAGAGGGCTACGCGAATGCCGCGGAGTTCCGCGTGGCCCACGAGCGGTTCTGGAACGGCTATCTCGACGACCTCCGGGCGAGCCTCCGTGATCCGGCGTTCGCGATCACCGACGACACGTTGATCGCGGCAGAACGGTTCCGCGTCGTCACCCGGCTGGATGGACCGGCGGGCCCCGTGGCGGTCCGCAAGGTGGGTCCAGCGGAGGTCCCGGCACTGGCCGGCGTGCTCGCCCGCGCCTTCGCCCGGGACTCGATGACGACCTGGCCGTTGGTCACGAGCGACGACCTGACCGCCCGGATCCGCGCCATGTTCGAGGCCGTCGACACGCCGTACGCCGCGGAGGGCTGGATCCTGGAGGCAGCCGACGGCCTGGGCGTGATGGCGCTGCTGCCGCCCGGGAGCGTGGCCCGGGAGCAGGAGCTGGCGGCGATGGCAGCGCCCGCGCTTGCCGGCCTGTTTCCCGATGGTGGCGAGCGACATGACCGGCTGTGGGCATGGATCGGGTCCATGTTCCCCGACGAGCCGCACTGGATGCTGGACCAGCTCGCCGTGGAGCCTGCGGCGCAGGGGCGCGGGATCGGCGGGGCGCTGATCCGCCACGCCATTCACCGCACCGATGCCGATCGCGTGCCGCTGTTCCTGGAGACCGGTGTGCCCGGCAACCTGGCGCTGTACCGGCGGTTCGGCTTCGAGGTGATGGCGGAGGCGGACGCCCCCGGCGGCGGGCCGCACATCTGGTTCCTGCGCCGGGGTCCGGGGTGATGTGCCCGGAGCAGGGGGTCCGCGCGGGGTCGGCCGCGATCGCCCCCATCTCCGCCTTCCGGCTCGACTATCGTTCGCCCATCCGGGGTGACGAACGAAGCAGTGGGGCGCACATGGACATCTCGCTCGGTGAACCGCGCATCTACGGCCTCGAGCCGCGACTGCCGATCGAAGAGCTGCGCCGGCGCGCGGACGAGAAGAGGGTGGGCGCACTCGGTTCCGGCTTCGGCGGACTGCTGCAGCGACCGAAGGCGGAGGACGTCATCCTCGCCGCCACCCAGCGCCGGGTGGAGCCGTTCTGGCACGTGGCCTGCACTGCGCACTACGTCTACGACCGGAGTCGCCTGTACACGGTGCCCACGAGCGCGAGCGACGTCCGCAGCGTGACGATCCTGGGCTCGGACATCCCGGTCGTGCCGTCCGGCAAGGGTTCGACCGCGTTTGCGATCGAGATCCTCGAGCACTGCGCGGACGACGTCCGGGACGAGCTGTTCGTGGACGGCCTGACCGGCGCTGTGATGAGCAATGGAGCTGCACTCACCGCCGGCGTTCGCACGGAGGTCGAGGACCCGCTGGCGCTCGCCGGGGAGGAGACCATGGTCGTCCCGCCCGAGCAGCGGGCGTCGGCGATCGTCCGCCAGCTGCTGGCCAAGGTGCTGCGGCCGCTCCAGGCGGACACGGTCTTCGAGGAGTCGCTGGCTGTCGAGCACCTGGAGCTGTTCTACCGGCCGGTGTGGGCCTTCGAATACCACCTGCCGGCCAAGGACAAGCGGGGCGTGGTGGAGGTCGATGCGCTGACGGGAGAGACCCGGACCGCCGGAGCGCTCAAGGTCAGCCAGTTCACGCGGATGGTCAGCCGGGACGCCCTGTTCGACATCGGTGCCGACACGGTCGGGCTCCTCGTGCCCGGTGGCAGCATCGCCGTGAAGCTCGCACGGGTGGCGCTCGACCGCAACTACTGAGAAGTCCCCCGCCCGCGCGCGCCCCCGGTCTCGGGCAGAATTGCCGACGTGTCCGTGACCGAGAGCGCCCCTGCCGCACCGGCGCGCACGTCCGATCTCTTCGCGCCCGGCCTGCGTGGCCTGACGCTCGGCCTCGTCTCGACGATCACGCTCGTTGCGCTCGAGTCGCTGGCCATCGGAACGGTGATGCCGATCGTCGCGGACGAGCTTGGCGATCTCGCGCTGTACGGCTGGGTCTACACGGCGTTCTTCCTGGGCAGCCTGATCGGGATCGTGATCTCGGGAGGGGTGCTCGACCGGGTGCCCCTCCACCGGCCCTTCGCCGTCGGCCTCGCGCTGTTCGGTCTCGGGCTGGCGATCGGCGGACTCGCCCCATCGATGCCGGTGCTCATCGGCGCGAGATTCCTCCAGGGCCTGGGGGCGGGCGCCGTGACCCCGGCCGCGTACGTCGCGATCGGTCGCAGCCTCCCCGATCAGCTCCAGCCGCGCATGTTCGCCATGCTGTCGACCGCGTGGGTCGTGCCCGGGGTCCTGGGGCCCTCGCTGGCGGCGGTCGTGGGCGAGTTCTTCGGGTGGCGATGGGTCTTCCTCGGCCTGATCCCCCTGCTGGTCGTAGCGGGTGGGGTCGCGTTCAGCGCTCTGCGCCGCGTCCCCCCGGCCGTGGCACGGATCGGAAGCGGCGACCCTCGGCCTGCAGGCAACCTGCGACGACTGGCCGTGGCCCTGGTCGCGGCCGCCGGCGCCGCCATCCTGGTCGCCGCGCTGGGTGCCACCAGCCCGCCGATCCTGGTCGCGGGCGTTGCCCTCGGTGGCGCACTCCTCCTGCCGGCGTTCCGCTGGCTCACCCCACCGGGGACGCTCCGTCTCGCCCGCGGCGTGCCGGCGGCCGTCCTGCTGCGCGGCCTGATGACCTTCTCGTTCTTTGCGGCCGATGCCTACATCGCGCTGCTGCTGCAGACCTGGAGGGGCACGCCGGCCACGCTCACCGGCGTCGTCTTCACCGTTACCACGATCGCCTGGACGATCGGCACCTGGGCGCAGGCCCGCCGGATCGACCGTTACGGGCCGGGTCGCTTCGTGGCCCTCGGCTTCGCGTGCCTGGTAGTCGGGGGGCTCCTCACGCTGCCGGCCCTGCTGGCCTGGGTGCCGCCGGAGATCACGATCATCACCTGGGCGATCCCCGGGCTCGGCATGGGCTTCATGTACTCGGCGGTCACGCTGGTGGTCCTGCGTGGCGTCGACAAGAGCGAGCAGGGCAGCGCATCGTCGTCGTTGCAGCTGAGCGACATCCTGGGCACGGCGCTCGGCGCGGGGGTCGCGGGCGCCGTCACGGCGGCGGGTGTGCGCGGCGGGCCCGACGGCCTGGGCGCAGCGCTCGCGGCGGTCTTCGCCGTGTCGATCGGCGCCGCCGTGCTGGGCGTGCTCGCGTCCGGCAGGGTCTGGACCTTCGTCGCGCCGCGGAGCGCGGTTTCGGCTGCGGTAGACTAGCGGCTCGGCCTGTCCGCAGGCTCTCGGCGCTGCCCATCGCGCCAGTACCGGAGGTTCTCGAACTCCATGTCCGCCGAGACGCTTCGCGCGAAGATTCGCGAGATCCCTGACTTCCCGAAGCCCGGCATCCTGTTCTACGACATCACCACGCTGCTCAAGGATCCGGCCGCCTACAAGGAGTCGATCGACCTCATGCTCGAGCCCTATCGGGACGAGCAGGTGGACATCGTCGTGGGCATGGAATCGCGCGGGTTCATCTTCTCGGCGCCCATGGCCTACGAGCTCAGGACAGGCCTGGTCCCCGTGCGCAAGCTGGGCAAGCTGCCGGCCGAGACGCTCACCGTGGAGTACGCGCTGGAGTACGGGTCGAACACCCTGGAGATCCACCGCGACGCCATCGAGCCCGGGCAGCGCGTCCTGATCGTGGACGACCTCCTGGCGACCGGCGGCACCGTCCGCGGCACGATCGAGCTGATCGAGCGCCTCAAGGGCGAAGTCGTGGGGCTCGCGTTCCTGGTGGAGCTCGAATTCCTCAAGGGTCGCGACCGCCTTGAGGGCCGCAAGGTGACGAGCGTCATCTCCTACTGAACCGGTGAGGCGCGGCCGCGCACGCCCCCGGCGCCCGGACCTGCATTGACCGATCCCGTCCAGCCCCCCGATCCCGACCGGCGACGCTTCTTCCGGCAGTTTGCCGGCGATGTGGTCACGTCCGTGGGCAGCGTGCTGGGCGCGGCGCAGACCCTGCAGCAGACCTCCGCCGAGGCCGCGCGGGAGCTGCTTGGCAACGACCCGACCGCTCCGGCGCAGGGCGGCGGGTTCGGGGCCCGACCGGCACTTTTGGAGTCCGATGCGTCCACGGCCGGCTGGCGGGCGCCGTTCCGCTGGGACCGCGATGTCTGCCGCGTGGTGGACCAGCGCCGCCTGCCGGACGTCCTCGTGGATGTCGAGCTGCGCAGTGCCGCCGATGCCGTCACCGCCATCAACGATGGCGCGATCGTGGGGTCTCCGGTTCAGGCACAGGTGGCCGCCGTGACGCTGGCGATCCTCGCCGCCAGGAGCGCCGGCTCGCGGCCGTTCGCCCGGCGAGCGACGATCCGCGGTGCCGCCAACGCGCTGCGCCTCGCCCGGCCCGGGTCTGCCGCCATGGCCGCGTCCCTCGACCGGATGCTGGCCGTGCTCGAATTGCTGGGGTCGGAGGCGGAGGGCGAGCCGCTCGCTGCCGCCCTGTCGGCCGAGGCGGAGCTGATCATCGCCGAGGCGTCGGACGACCACGGGGCCCTCGTGGGCCACCTGCTCGACATCCTCCCGGGCTCGCCGGCTTCCCAGCTCAACCTGCTCGTTGCCGGCAGCACGGGGGCCATGGGCGGCGGCCAGTTCGGGACCGCCCTGTCGGCCGTGCAGACCGCCCACCACGCGAAACGCCCGGTCCACGCGCTGGTGGCCGAGGGTCGGCCGGGATTCGTTGGATCGAGGATCGCCGCCTGGGAGCTGCGCCAGGCCGGCGTGCCCCACGCCATCGTCACGGACGCCGCGGCCCCCGGGTGCATCACCGCCGGCGAGGTGTCCATGGTCCTCGTGGGGGCAGACCGGATTGCCGCGAACGGGGATGTGATCACCACGGCCGGTGCCTATCCCCTCGCCCTTGCCGCCGCGGCGGCGGGGATCCCGTTCGTCGTGTGCGCCGCCACCACGGCCATCGATCCGACGACCGGCGACGGCGACGCGGCAACCATCGAGCAGGGCCGCCCGAACCTCGTCCTGCGGGCCGCAGGCACCCGCGTCGCCCCCGAGGGAACGCAGGTCCGCAACCCGCTGCAGGACCTGGTGCCGGTGGGGCTGGTCGACGCGATCGTGACCGAGACCGGCGTGCTCAGGTCCCCGTTCGGGCCCGCGATCGAGGCCGCGATGGCCGAAGCGGCCGCGCGCCGCTCCTCGGCGCCGGGCTTTGCGGCCCTGCTTGCCCGGCGTGAGGCCGCTGCCGCCGCCGACCCCGCCGCCGCAGACACCGTGGCGGCGGACCGCACCCCGGTCGACGTCGCCGCGCTCCGGGACCCGGCCCGGACGATGGGAGCCTGACCGATGGCCACGGTCGCGATCGGGTCGCGCGGCTCGGTGCTTGCCAGGAGCACCACGGACCGGGTGCGCCTGCGTGAGTTCCTCGAGCGGGACCGGCTGTTCGCCGCCTATGCGATCTGCGACCTGGGCGACCGCGAGTTCCCGAGGACGCGCTGGGGGATCGCGACGGACGGCAACGAGATGATCGCCGTCGCCCTCGAGTACAGCGGCATCACGCCGCAGTCGATGTTCGTGATGGGTGAGCCGGACGGGATCGCGGCGATCCTCCGTGACGTCGTCCGACCCCGCGCCGCGTTCGTGGCGGCACGACGGGAGGTCCTGCCCGCGGTTGCGGTCCACTACAAGATCGAGCCCGGGCCGGAGATGGTCCGCATGTGGGTGGATCGCGGAACCTTCCGGCCCTTCCCGTACCGCGTCGAGCGTCTCCTGCCCGGGGACGCGGGAGATCTCAACCGGCTGTACCAGCTGGGCTTCGCCGCCTGGCTGTCGGCGGCGGCCATCGCCGAAGGGGTCTACTACGGCATCCGCATCAACGGTCGCCTGATCGCGGCCGCGGGCACGCACGTCATCGGCCGGGATGTCGGGATGGCCGTGGTCGGCAACGTCCTGACCCACGCCGATCACCGTGGGCGCGGCTACGCGAAGGCCGTCACCAGCGCCGTGACCGCGGAGTTGCTCCGCTCGTGTGACCAGGTCGCGCTCAACGTGCGGGCCGACAACCCGCCGGCGATCGCCGCCTACACCCGACTGGGCTACCAGGATCACTGCCGGTTCGAGGAACGCCTCGCTCGACGCACCGCGTCCGGCTGGCCCGATCTCGGGGCGGCCTTCCGCCGCCTCTTCGCCGGACACCGCCCGCCGCCCGCCACGCCGCCGGGGCCCTACCAGGCCCATCCCATGCCCACCGAGCCCGTCCCGCCGCCTGCCGCAATCGTGGCCGACGACACCGCCAAGGAGCCCGCATGACCGACGCCGCCGCCATCGTCCCCCACGACGTGACCGATCTCTCGCTCGCCGACGACGGCGTTCGTCGTATCGAGTGGGCAGAGCGCGAGATGCCCGTCCTGCGCCTGATCCGGGAGCGCTTCGAGCGCGAGCGCCCGCTCGCCGGCCTGCGCATCGGGGCGTGCCTGCACGTCACCACGGAGACCGCGAACCTGATGCGGACGCTCAAGGCGGGCGGGGCGGAGGTCCACCTGGCGGCGTCCAACCCGCTCTCAACCCAGGATGCGACGGCCGCGGCGCTGGTCGCGGCGTACGGCATCGCCACCTATGCCCGGCGCGGCGAGGCCAACGACACCTACTACGCGCACCTGCGCACGGTCGCGGACACGCATCCACAGATCACCATGGACGACGGCTGCGACCTGGTCACGCTGCTGCACAAGGAGCGCCGCGACCAGCTGCCGGAGATCCTGGCCGGGACCGAGGAGACCACGACCGGCGTCATCCGCCTGCGCGCGATGGCGGCCGATGGCGCCCTGAGCTTCCCCGTCGTGGCCGTCAACGAGGCCGAGACGAAGCACCTGTTCGACAACCGCTATGGGACCGGCCAGTCGACGATCGACGGCATCCTGCGCGCCACCAACATCCTGATCGCCGGCCGGAACGTGGTCGTCGCGGGCTACGGCTGGGTGGGCAAGGGGATCTCGTCACGGATGGCGGGGCATGGCGCCCACGTGGCCGTGGTGGAGGTGAACCCGGTTCGGGCCATCGAGGCGCTGATGGACGGGTACCAGGTGATGACCGTCGGCGAGGCCGCCGGCTGGGGCGACCTCTTCGTCACCGCCACGGGCAACGTCAACGTCTTCAGGCGTGAGCACTTCGCCTCGATGAAGGACGGCGCGATCATGGCCAACTCCGGCCACTTCGACGCCGAGCTGGACCTCGTGTCGCTGCGGGAGATGGCCGAGGGCCACGTTCGCGATGTCCGGCCCAACGTCCAGGAGTTCGACCTGGGCGGAAAGCGGCTGAACCTCGTGGCGGAGGGGCGCCTCGTCAACCTCGGTGCCGCCGAAGGGCACCCCGCGGCGGTCATGGACATGAGCTTTGCCAACCAGGCGCTCGCCGCCGAGTATGTCGCACAGCACCACTCGGAGCTCGAGGCCAGGGTCTATGTCGTGCCCGAGGCGATCGACGCCGAGGTGGCCCGCCTGAAGCTCGCGGCCCTGGGGATCACGCTTGATCCCATGACGCCCGAGCAACTGGAGTACGTCTCCTCCTGGCAGCACGGGACCTAGGGCATGGCGAATGGAGCGCGCGGCCACGACGAGCCGGTGACCGCGGAGCCGCGGGTCGCGCCGTACGGGAGCTGGCCGTCGCCCATCGACGTGGAGCTCGTTGCCGGGACGGCGATCGGGCTCGCGGAGCCGTGGCTGGACGGGGACGACGCCTACTGGCTGGAGACGCGGGCCGCCCAGGGCGGGCGGCGGACGCTGATGCGCCACGGTCTCGATGGCGTTACCCGCGAGCTCACGCCGGACCCGTTCAACGTGCGCTCGCGCGTCCACGAGTACGGCGGAGGCTCGTTCGCGGTGGGCGGCGGCATCGTCGTCGCGTCACTTGGTGCGGACAATCGCGTCTGGCGGCTGGACCGGGACGCCGTCGCGGACCCGGTGGCGATCACGCCGGCCGGGCCGTGGCGGTTCGCGGACCTGTGGTTCGACCCGCGCTCCCCGCGGCTGTACGCGATCCGTGAGACGCACGATGCCGCGGAGCCAGACCGACCCGACCACGTGGTCAACGAGGTGGTGGGCCTGGCCCTCGACGGGAGCGATGCCGAAGGCCGGCTTCTGGTCGGCGGGGTGGACTTCGTGGCCGGAGCGCGCCCGTCGCCCGACGGCGGGACGCTGGCCTGGCTCGAGTGGGACCTGCCGGAGATGCCCTGGGATTCCGTCCGCCTCCGGGCGGCGGAAGTCCTCGCCGATGGATCCATCGGGGAGCCGCGGACCCTTGCCGGCGGGCCGGGCATCTCGATCGTGCAGCCTGCGTGGAGCCCGTCCGGGGTGCTCCACTTCGTCTCGGACGAGACGGGCTGGTGGAACGTGTATGCGTTCGACGGGCCAGACGGGCTCCAAGGGCCGGCGCGCAACCTTGCGCCCATGGACGCCGAGCTGGGCGATCCGGCCTGGGTCTTCGGTCGCTCCTCGTACGCCTTCCTGCCCGACGGGGCCATCCTCGCGGTCGCCCGCGCCGATGGGCGCGACGGCCTCCTGCGCGTCGAGCCGGACGGGTCGCCTGCCCACGTGGACAGCGCCTGCACCGAGTTCGAGGGGCTGAGGGCGGCTGATAGCGCGCTGGTCACCATCGCGTCCGGGCCGCATGACGGTGCGGCGGTCATGCGGCTGGATCCGGTCAGCGGCACGCCAAGCGGGGTGCTTGCACGGTCGCTGACCGTGCCCCTGGACCACCGGGTCCTCCCGGTCGCCGAGTCGATCGCGTTCTCCACCGCGGACGGGGCGACGGCTCGAGCGCTGTACTTCGCTCCGACGAACGAGACCTGGAGGGCACCCGCCGGAGAGCTGCCCCCGCTGCTCGTGCTGGCGCATGGCGGTCCGACCAGCGCGGCCTCGTCGGCGCTGTCGCTGGACCGGGCGTTCTTCACCTCCCGGGGCATCGCCGTGGTGGACGTGGATTACCGCGGGTCCACCGGCTATGGCCGCCCGTACCGTGATGCGCTCAAGGGCGAGTGGGGGATCGTCGACGTGGAGGACTGCGTCGCGGCCGCACGCTTCCTCGTGGAGCGGGGATCCGTTGACCCGGCGCGGCTCGTGATCCGCGGCGGCAGCGCGGGCGGCTACACCGCCCTGGCAGCGCTCACGTTCCGTCCGGAGGTGTTCGCGGCCGGCATCAGCCATTACGGCATCGCCGATCTCGAGCTGATCCACGTGGACGGGCACAAGTTCGAATCCCGGTACGACGAGGGGCTGCTGGCGCCGTGGACGCCGGAGGGTCGCGAGGTCTTCAGGGCACGCTCGCCGATCCACTTCCTGGACCGGGTTCGTGCGCCGCTGCTCATCTTCCAGGGCCTGGATGACCGCGTCGTGCCCCCGTCACAGCTGGACTCGATGGTCGCGGCCTTCAGTGCCAGGGGGCTCCCGTACGTCGCGGTGACGTTCGAGGGCGAGGGCCACGGCTTCCGCCGCGCGGACACGAAGATGGCGGTCTACCGCGCCGAGCTGGCCTTCCTCGGCCGCGTGCTCGGGTTCACGCCCGCGGACGACGTGGGGACGCTGGAGATCCCCGGGCTCTGAGGCCGCACGCGACTGATGTCCCACGGCCGCGTCCGAGGTGGGATCGCCGCTCGCGGTGATACGCTCCCGTGACCTTCCCAGAGCGGCTCGAGACCGGAGACCCATGAGCATCCTCGACGCGTCCCAGTACCTGTTCACATCGGAGTCCGTGACCGAGGGTCACCCTGACAAGATGTGCGACCAGATCTCGGATGCGATCCTGGACAGCATCCTGGCCGTCGACGCCGGGGCGCGCGTCGCGTGCGAGACCGCGGCTACCACGGGCCTGGTGCTCGTGTTCGGCGAGATCACCACCACGAAGTACGTCGAGTTCCAGAACGTCGTCCGCGATACCGTCCGCGACATCGGCTACACGAAGGCCGAGTACGGGTTCGACTACGAGACGTGCGGCACGATCGTCAGCATCAAGGAGCAGAGCCACGATATCGCCCAGGGCGTGGACCGCAAGGAGCTCGGTGCCGGCGACCAGGGGATGATGTTCGGGTTCGCCTGTCGCGAGACGCCGGAGCTGATGCCGCTGCCGATCGCGCTGGCCCATCGCCTCGCCCGACGGCTGGCCGAGGTCCGCAAGTCCGGCGAGCTGCCGTACCTCCGCCCTGATGGGAAGACGCAGGTCACCGTCGAGTACGAGCGGGGCGTGCCGAAGCAGGTGCGCACCGTGGTCGTCTCCTCGCAGCAGGACGAGGGGACCGAGGACCGGATCCGCGACGACATCATCGGCGCGGTGATCCTGCCGATCATCCCCGAGGCGCTTCGTCCAGTGGACCCGGTCATGCACGTCAACCCGACCGGTCGCTTCGTGACGGGCGGCCCCATGGGCGATGCTGGCCTCACCGGTCGCAAGATCATCGTGGACACCTACGGCGGCATGGCTCGCCATGGTGGCGGCGCCTTCAGTGGCAAGGACCCGACGAAGGTGGACCGCTCCGCGGCCTACGCCGCGCGCTGGGTTGCCAAGAACGTCGTGGCGGCCGGGCTCGCGGACCGGTTCGAGCTCGAGATCGCCTACGGCATCGGCATCGCAGAGCCGCTGTCGCTCTCGGTCGACTCGTTCGGGACCGGTCGCGTGGACGACGAGCGGATCCTGCAGCTCTTGCGCCACCACTTCGACCTGCGGCCCGCCCGGATCATCGAGGCCCTGGACCTGCTGCGTCCGATCTATCGCCAGACGGCCGCCTACGGCCACTTCGGCCGGGACGACCTGGACCTGCCGTGGGAGCGGACGGACCGCGCCGCCGCGCTGGCCGCGGACGCGGGCCTGCCGGAGCCCGAGCTGGGCTGAGCGCCCTCGCGGACCGGGTCAGCGCTGCTCGGCGATCATCCCGGCCATGCCGCCGCCGGCAGATCCGCTGCTGCGCCTCGCGTTGCGGGACAGCACGAGCTGCCCGATCGCGAGAAGGGCGAGCGTCATCACCAGCATCATGGTCGCGACGGCGTTGGTCTCGGGGCTGACGCCACGCTTCACTTGGCCGAAGATGAAGATCGGCAGCGTGGAGGACCCGGGCCCCGACACGAACGACGTGATCACGTAGTCGTCGAAGCTGAAGGTGAACGACAGCAGGAAGCCCGCCACGATCGCGGGCAGCAGCTGCGGGAACGTGATCTGCCGGAAGGTCCGCCAGGGGGTTGCGTAGAGGTCGCCCGACGCCTCCACCAGGGTCCGGTCCATGCCGGACAGCCGGGCGCGGACCAGCAGCAGGACGATGCTGATGTTGAACAGCATGTGCGCCGCGATGATCGTCGGGATGCCGAGCTGCAGCCGCAGTCCGGTCAGGTCGTTGAGCCAGCCGAAGCTGGAGGCGAACAGCACCAGCGTCGACAGCGCGATCACGATCTCCGGGACGATGATCGAGGTGTAGGTCAGAGCGTCGAACCCCAGGCGGAGCCGCTTGGGCACGCGCTGGAGGCCGAGCGCAGCCATCGTCCCGAACAGTGTGGCCAGGATGGCGTTGGGCAGCGCGACCGAGAAGCTGTTCTGGAGCGCGCCGATGACGACCTGGTCACCGAGCGCCTTCGCGTACCAGTCGACCGAGAAGCCCGTCCAGATCGTCGCCAGGCGGTTGGCGTTGAAGCTGAAGATGACGACGATCAGGATCGGCAGGTACAGGAAGGCGTAGACCAGCGTCGTGTGGGCCCGGAGCCAGAGCTCCACCACGCCGTTCCAGTGGTCCACACCGACCTTCGGGCGCCGCGGCCGGGTGGTGGCGCCGGCCGCCTGGATCGCCGGGGCGGTCATCGGGTGGCGCTCACAGGACGCTCACCTCGCGCCCGCTCCTGCCGCGGTTCACGAACCACACGTAGAACGAGACGGTGACCAGCATGATCAGGATCAGGCCGACTGCCATCGCGGACCCGAACGGCCAGTTGCGGGTCTGGATGAAGGCGTCGACCAGCGCATTGCCCATCAGGAACGTGCGCCCGTAGCCGAGGATCGCGGGGATGACGTACTCGCCCATCATCGGGATGAACACGAGGATGCTGCCCGTGATCAGGCCGGGCAGGACCACCGGAAGCGTGATCTGGCGGAAGGTCGCCCACCGGGCAGCGCCGAGGTCCTTGGACGCCTCCACCAGCGTCCAGTCCATCCGCTCCAGGGTCACGTACAGGGGGAAGACCATCAGCGGCAGGTAGCCGTAGACCAGGCCCAGCAGCACCGAGAGCGGGGTGCCCAGGATCCGGAACTCGGGGTCACCGATGATCGTCCCGATGAGGCCGCCCAGGTTGTCCTTGCCAAGGACGATCAACCAGCTGTAGGTGCGGATGAGGAAGCTCGTCCAGAACGGGATCACCATGAGCAGGATGAACAGGCCCTTGCGCCTGCCGCCGCGGCTGGCGATGAAGTAGGCCAGTGGCAGCCCGACCAGCAGGCAGCCGATGGTGCCGATGACCGCCATCCACAGCGACGTGATGAACGGCGCCAGGCGATCCGGGTTGCCGATCAGCAGGAGGTAGTTGTCGAGCGTGAACGCGGGCTCCCAGCCTCCGTTCCTGGCACGGTTGCCGAAGCTGAACACGGTGACGATGGCGAGCGGTGCCACGAGCAGCAGCAGGTACCACAGTCCCGCTGGCGCGATGAGCAGCGTCGTCAGCAGCGCGTTGAGGCCACGCCGCGGCTTGCCCGCGCTCTGCGGCGTGGCCGCGTTTGAGACCGGGGGATTGATCATGGCTGGGCTGGCTTTGGCCTCGTCACCGCGGGTGTGTCATCAGCCGCCGATGGCGGACTTGAACTCCTGCCAGATGTCGATCCGCTGCTGGTTGCTCGACGTGTCCTCGGCGCCCTCGAGGTTCTTCATCGCCGCCTCCGACGGGAAGAACGCCTCGTCGGCGAGGATCTCCGGGTCGATGAACTTCTTGGCCTCGTCGTTGGGTGTGCCGTAGCCGTTGTAGTTCGTCTCCTCGGCCTGGATCTCCGGGTCGTGGATGAAGTTCAGCCACGCGTAGGCCGCGTTCGGGTTCGGTGCCTCGTTGATCATCACCCAGGTGTCCAGCCAGAACAGGGTGCCCTCCGACGGGACCATGTACTGGACGTCCGCCGTCGCGGGGTCTCCTCGCAGCTCGACGAGACCGCCCGTCCAGCTCAGCGCCATCGCGGCTTCCTCGCTGGCGAGCTTGAGCTGGTAGGTGTCCGAGTCGAGGGCGAGCACGTGGGGCGCGAAGTCCAGGAGGATCTTGCGCGCCTCGTCGAGGTCTGCCTTGTCCGTTGAGTTGAGCGACTTGCCCATCATCTTGAGCGGCATCACGAACACGTCGCCCATCGAGTCCACGACGACGACCTTGCCCGAGTACTTGCCCTTCGCGAGGTCGAAGAACTCCTGCCAGGAGGTCAGCGGCTCCTTGACCAGCTTGGACCTGTACATCACGCCGGTCGTGCCGAAGTCCTTGGGCAGCTGCCACTCGTCGTTGGGATCCCAGGCGAGACCCTTGAACGCGGGATCGATGTACTGCGCGTTCGGGATGCGCGACCAGTCCAGCTTCTGGATGTAGCCGCCCTCGACCATCGCGGGGACGTATTCCGCGGTCGGTGCCGAGATGTCGTAGCCGGTCGCACCCGCCTGGAGCTTGGCAAGCAGCTCCTCGTTGTTGGCGAAGATGTCGTACTGGAACTTCTCGACGCCGAACTGCTGCTTGAACGCCTCGATGTTGTTGGGCGAGATGTACTCGGACCAGTTGTACACGTACAGCTGCTTCTCGACGTCACCGCCGCCAGCCGTGCTCGCCCCCGCCGTGGCGCTGCTGCTGCCACCGCAGGCCGCCAACGCCGCACTGCCGCCGAGCAGGCCGGCCGCGGCGAGGAAACTCCGCCGCGGAACGCGGTTCTGGGCTGCGCGCTGCAGGATCTCCTCCAGGTTCTCGGCCATGTCTGCTCCTCCAGGTTCTGGGACGTCAGGCGACGAGGATCAAGTTCGCTGAATCCTCCCAGCGGATGACCACGGGGTCACCGGGCCCGATGCCCAGCGTCTCCGTGGCGCCGCTGGCGTTCTGGCGACGGGCGACGACCTCGCCCGCCTGGTCCGTGCTGATGCGGAACTCGGTCTGCTCGCCGAGATACGTGCCCTGGCGGATGCGTCCATCGATGCTGGTCCATCCGTTGTCGGGAGCCGCTGCGCGATGGTCCGCCGGCTCAACGCGCATGCGCTCCGGCCGGACTGCGATGACGACCTGCTGGCCCATCGTGGGCCGCGCGTCCGGATCGGTGACGACGCCGGTGAGTCTCAGGCCGCGCTCGCTCTCGACGACGGCACGGCCGGTCGCCGGGTTGTGCTCGACCAGCTTCCCCTCGATCGGGTTGGACACGCCGATGAAGTTGGCCACGAACTGGTTGACCGGCCGCTCGTAGAGCTCTGCCGGCGCGCCCTGCTGCTGGATGCGGCCATGCTGCATGACGACGATGACGTCGCTCATGGTCAGCGCCTCCTCCTGGTCGTGGGTCACGTAGACGAACGTGATCCCGACCTCCCGCTGCAGCGCCTTGAGCTCGAGCTGCATCTCCTTGCGCAGCTTGAGGTCGAGCGCGCCCAGCGGCTCGTCGAGGAGCAGGACGGTGGGATGGTTGACCAGGGCCCGGGCCAGCGCGACGCGCTGCTGCTGGCCACCCGACATCTCCCAGGTGCGGCGCCGCTCGAAGCCGCTGAGGCGGACCAGCTCCAGCGCCTCGCCGACCCGCCGGGCCTCCTCCGCCTTTGACGTGCCCTTCGTCTGGCGCAGGCCATAGCCCACGTTGCGGGCCACGTCCATATGCGGGAACAGCGCGTAGTGCTGGAACACCGTGTTCACGTGCCGGTGATACGGGGGCACGCCCGCCACCGGCTCGCCCGCGAGATAGATCTCGCCCGATGTCGGTTGCTCGAAGCCCGCGATCATCCGCAGCGTGGTGGTCTTGCCGCAGCCGGATGGACCGAGGAAGGAGTAGAACGATCCGCGGGCCACCGAGAGCCGCATCGAGTCCACCGCCACCACGCCGCCGAACCGCTTCGTGACGTCCAGGATCTCGACGTCCGGGACGGCGTCGTGGTCCGCGTGGAGCCCTTCGGGGTGGCGAAGGGTGTCCGGGTGGGCCGCGGGGGCCTCCCCGTCCGCCACGTGCTGGTGGTAGGCAGGGGATGCGTCGGGTTTCGCCGTATTCGTCAAACGGTCATCCTCGGCTCGGGGGCCAGCGGCCAGGTTCAGCGGTGCCCGGATGGTACGGATCGAACCGCCTCGAGTCAACGCGATGTCGCATCCGAAGCATGCGGATTTCGTGTTGTGCGGCATTGGTTGGTACGAATCTCACGTCCTCCGTCCCGCGCGGATGATCCGATCGGCTCTGGCTTCGCCGTGCGGTCGGGGGCCGCCCCGTAGAATGCCGGGAT
The DNA here is from genome assembly GCA_963713975.1 of uncultured Chloroflexia bacterium. GTDB lineage: Bacteria > Chloroflexota > Limnocylindria > Limnocylindrales > CSP1-4 > CAIXZV01. The sequence goes on along the minus strand of OY970218.1, from coordinate 443,258 downwards.
GTACGTGGTGATCATGGCCGGGGGCGGCGGGACGCGACTGCGCCCCCTCAGCACCGCGGCCCGACCCAAGCCGTTCCTGCCGCTCCTGCCCACGGGCGAGACCCTGCTCCAGCGAACCATTGCACGCCTGCGCGGGCCCGAGCTGGACCTGGCGGACGCGGACATCCGTGTCGTCGCCTCGGCGGCGTACGCGCCCCTGGTCCGGGAGCAGGTGCCGGGCATCGAGGTGGTCGTGGAGCCCGAAGGCCGCAACACGGCGGCGGCGATCGCCCTGGCGACCCTCGCCGTGGAGCGGGACGACGACGAGGTCATGATCGTCCTGCCGGCCGACCACCGGATCGACCCGGCCCGGGAGGTCCGGTTCCGCTCGGTGCTGCGGACGGCCGGGGACTGCCTGGCCACGGGCGCGTTCGGCGTGGAGGCGCCGCTCGTCACGCTGGGTATCAAGCCGACCAGCCCGTCCACCCAGTACGGCTACCTCGTGCCGCGGGTCGAGGACGGTGCGGACGTGCAGGGGCTGCGCGCCTATCCCCTGGCCGCGTTTCGCGAGAAGCCTGGGTCACTCGACGCGGAGGCACTGGTCGCCTCGCCCGGCGTGGCCTGGAACGCCGGCATGTTCCTGTGGCGGCGCAGGGCCATCCGGGCGGCCCTGGAGCGTCATGCCCCGGAGGTGGTCGCGGGCGTGGCGGCCGGGCTGGCTGCGGGCGACCTGGCCACCGCGTATGCCGGTCTTCCCTCCCGTTCGATCGACTATGCCGTGATGGAGCCCGCCGGGGCCGCGGGCCACGTCGTCATGGCGGGGCTCGAGGTCGGCTGGAGCGACATCGGGACGTGGCCTGCGCTGCTGGAGGTGCTCGGAGTGTCGGGCATCAACGGCGGTGTCGTCGAGGCGGGCGCGACGGTCGGCGTGGCGGCCGGGGACCTCCTCGTGGAACGCGGGCCGGACGGGCTGGTCGTCCGGGAGGCCGGGACAGGTACGATCAGGATCCCAGAACCCATCGCGCATCTCCGAGCGGCGGGCGCCGCACGACCCGTCGTGCAGGCTCTGCTCGACCGGTGCGCCGCAGCGGAGGTCCGTGCGTGACCAACCAGGTGGAGGCGTCCACTCCTACCCGCATCGTGTTCGGCACCGACGGCTGGCGGGCTCGCGTCGCGGATGAGTACACGTTCGAGAACGTGCGCCGCTGCGCGGACGGCGTCGCTCGCTACGTGGTGGGCATGGGGGCCGAGGCGAAGGGCGTGGTCCTCGCCTACGACCGGCGGTTCGCCTCGGAGCACTTCGCGATGGCGGCCGCCGAGGTCCTCCTCGCGTACGGCATCCCTGTCGCCTTTGGCGAGACCGCGATGCCCACCCAGATGAGCTCCTTCGAGGTCGTGCAACGCGGTGCTGCTGCCGGCGTCGTGATCACCGCATCGCACAACCCGTGGACCGACAACGGCTTCAAGATCAAGGCGCCCACGGGCGCGGCGGCCGGCGCCGACATCCTCTCGGTCGTCGAGGCGGGCATCGTCGCCAACGCCGGCCGGGCCATCGGGCGTCGTCCGTTCGCGGATGCCGAGGCCGCCGGCATGGTCGAGCGGTTCGACCCGTTCGATGGGTACGAGCAGTTCGTGCGGCGGACGATCGACCTCGACGAGCTCAAGGCCGCGGATGCCTCCGTCCTGGTCGAGCCGCTGTACGGCTCCGGCTCGGGCTGGATCCCGCGGCTGCTGGCGGGTGGCCGGATCCGCGTCACCGAGATCCACAGCGAGCGCAACCCGTACTTCGGCGGCGTCAACCCGGAGCCGATCAGGCCGCACGTGGACCAGGCGCTGGCGATGATGGCCGACGGCGCCTACGACCTCGGCCTGCTGCTCGATGGTGACGCCGACCGCGCCGGCGCGGCGGACGAGCGTGGCACGTTCCTGCACCAGCTCGAGGTCACCGGGCTCCTGATGTACTACCTCGCCGAGCATCGCGGCATGCGCGATCCCGTCGTGGTCAGCGTGAACAACACCTCCACGGCGGCACATCTCGGAGAGCACTACGGTATCGAGACCCATGAGGTCCCGGTCGGCTTCAAGTTCATCGGGCCCAGGATGATCGAGACCGGGGCGATGATGGGGGCCGAGGAGTCGGGCGGCTACGGGTTCGGGATGCACCTGCCCGAGCGCGACGGGATCTACGCGGACCTCATGCTCCTGGACCTGTTCCTCAGGGAGAAGGCACGCGGCAACTGGCCTGTCTCGCGAGCCGTGGAGCTGTTCCACGAGTTGGCCGGACCCTCGTTCTACCGCCGCATCGACGTCCACTTCGACCGTCCCTCGTACGAGGCGGTCAAGGCGCGGGTCCTGGGCGAGCTCCGCGACCAGCCGCCCGCCGAGCTCGCCGGCGAGCCGATCGTCCGCACCCAGGTCCTGTCCACCAACGACGGCTTCAAGTGGTTCCTCGCCGACGGGTCCTGGCTGCTGGTCCGCGCCAGCGGCACGGAGCCGCTCGTGAGGGTCTACACCGAGGCCAGCTCACCGGAGCTCCGCGACGAGCTCGTGCTGCTGGGCGAACGGGTCGTCAGGGGCGGCTGACGCCCCACGCGGAACGGGACGAATTGCGGGGCTGACCGCCGGCCGCCGGGGGTGTAGGCTTCGACTGTGCGACCGCCATCACCGGCCCGCGGGTCCGACCGGACGGCGGCCCTCGTGGACGCCCCATAGAGGGCGACTGGAGGTAGATCGGCGATGCACTCCTCTCTCATCGGCAAGGTCGAGAAGGCGAATCGCTACGCTCGTGAGCTGGACCGCATCTCGCTCGAGCGTGTCGCCCTGACGTTCCGTGGTGACAACGACACCCATCACGTCAGCCTCGACGCCGGCCAGTGGCACTGCACGTGCCACTACTTCGAGAGTTGGGGCTCCTGCGTGCACCTCCTCGCATTGCAGAAGATCTTCGGCGTGATGCTGCCCGAGGAGGCGCAGGTCTCGATCTTCAACGCTGTGCCCGCCGGGGCAACCGCCTGAGCGTTCCCGGCGAGCCCGCCGCCGGCCCCAAGGCCGGCGGCGGTTCGATTCCAGGGCGTCACGGAACCGGGCCGAGCCTCCAGTACCAGGCGGCCCGTCCGCCGTCGGCGAAGCTGACGTCCAGCTGGAGGCTCCACGTGCCCTGTCCGCCCGGAGCAGGGACGAGGATCCGCCCGGGACCGCCCGACGACGACAGGGCCGGCTCGTCCGCCACACCGTCCACGACCGGCGCCCAGCGGGCCGTCCAGGACGCCGCGGCGAGGTCCGGCGAGAACGCCACCGCGAACGGTCCCGGCCCACGGATTGCCTGCCCGACCGGCGGAACGAGCCACGGTGCGTCCGAGCCCGCGTCGTCCCAGGTGTAACTCCCCAGCATCCCGTCGACGGGCGCACCGCCGGGGCCGGCGAGCGTGGCTACCGGCGGGCCGGCAGTGTCGCCCGGATCGATGGTTGGCAGGAGCGGGGCGGGGGACGCCGTCTCGATCCCAGGGCCGGCCGTTTCCTCCATCGCAGGCTCGGATGTCGCCTCAACCGGCCGCGCCGTCGCCGACGGGCCCGCCGCGGCAGTGCACCCGGCTGCCAGAAGGGCTGCCAGGACGCCGCACAGCACGAGTGCCAGACGCCGCGTGGTCATTGGACGGGGCCAGGGTTGGACTGCGGGCACAGCCCCGTGCAGGCCGCCGTGACGGTCACTCGGGTCGACGCGGACGAGGAGGTCCTGAGGCCCTCCCCCGATGGCTTGCGGAACAGTGCCCGCAGCTCCGTGGTCGCCCGCATCGTGAGCGAGGCCGAGTAGGTGCCGGCCGATGATCCGGCCTTCATCGTCAGCACGTCGGACCAGCCCGAGGCACCACGCTGCTGGAGCACAACCACGCGGCTCGAGATCAGGTTGTTCGACAGCCTTCCGGTCCCGCTGCTGCCGAGGCTGGCGGTGAACGTCACCATCGATCCCGCCACGACAGTCGTCTTCGAGGCCGAGATGGAGAGCTCGGTCGGCACGTCCAGGCAGGTGCTGTAGGGGGTGGTGGAGTTCGCGACGTCGTACACCTGCTGGAGGGTGGCCACGTCGCAGCGTCCGAACACGTGCGCATCGTAGAACGCCTTGGGCTTCGTCCTCGAGTAGGTCTGGACGACGGCGTCGCCGTAGTCGCTGTCGTCGGACTTGTTGACGTGGTGATCCAAGCCAAGCACATGACCGAGCTCGTCGAGCGTGATGTTCTCGGCGTCGTAGCACCCGTTGGGATCACCCGCCACCTCACACCAGCGCAGGACGCCCCAATCGTAGCGATGGCCGTCCTCGCGCAGCCAGATCCCGAACCAGTCCGGTGCATCGCGCCGGAAGCAGGCAAGCCCGTTGACGCCGCACGGGACGTCGACGCCGTAGTAGATGGTGTTGCTGGCACCGCTGGCGAAGTCGAACACGGGTGCCTTGCTGCGCCGGGATGCGTTCGAGTCGTCCGCCGCGGCGTTGATCGCGGTCCTCATCGCGGCCGGCGGGGTGCCGCCGGCGCCCCACCGGTAGTCGAGCTCCTGGTTCTGGTTGAACGGGTTGCCCATGAACGGATCCGGTGTCGCCGCGAGGACGTGCCCGGCCACCAGGATGGCCGTCACAATCCCCACGATCCCCGCCGGCACCCGCCGCTGCTTCCGCGTCACGTTCACGATCCTTCCTTCCCGATCACGACGGTCGTACCGCGCTCGGGATCGAACCCGAGGTGGGGGCCACCGTCCACGCGTCCTCCCGGACCCACGGCCACGATGCCGGGCGGTTCCTCCACGCCGCTCGTCGCCGTAGAGCCGGCGCGGAGGGGCCAGTCCCGGGTCGAGGCCAGCGGGCCCCGGCGGCCCGTCAAGGCGTTCACGGTCGAGACCCGGCCGTCCGGGTCCGCATACACCAGCTCGGCGTTGTCCCGGCCACCGAGCGCGGCCGCGCCGGCTGCCGCGACCAGCGTCGAGCGCCGGCCGTCGACGAGATCCACCGCCACCACCGCGCAGGGCAGCCCCTGGCAGGCCTCACGGACGATCAGCCGCCCGCCCGTCACGCCGAGGGCCGGCCCGACGCCTTCGACCGGGTCCGGCGTCCCGCCCCCGGCATCAAGGACACGCACCCGGCACGCGCGCTCCGCGCAGGAGCTCACCACGAGCCGGCCGTCCGGTGCCGCGACCAGGTCCGTCGCGAAGGCCCGCCCCAGCGTGCGGTCCGGTGCCAGGCCATCCAGGACGCGGACCGCGGTCATCGTCGCGCCACCGCCGTTCCGGTCGACCTGCCGGCGCCAGACACCCAGGTCGCTCCGGGTCGCCCGATCCACACGGTGCTCGTAGGTCGACCGCCCGTCGGCGGCCATGACGGCGCTCCGGATCACGTCGGTCTCAGTGGCCATGGTCGTGGCGCAGCCCCGGGCCGGGTCCAGCAGCCGCAGGCTCGAGGTCGCGCCGTCGTCCTCGCCCATGACCACCAGCCCGCCGACCGGTCCCGATGCGAACGCCTCCGGGGCCAGGTCCAGCCAGCGCTCCGGAGCGCCGTCCGCTCCGATGGCGAGGTGCTGTCCGACCAGCGTCCCGGCCTGGTCCAGCAGCGGGTCCAGCCGGTACCAGGCGCCGATGCCCGCGCGCGCGTCACCGGTCACCGTCCCCGGACACGGGGGCGGGTCCCACGGCGGATCTCCAACCGCCGAGAGCACGGGCTTGCCCGGGCCGATCGCGCCTGCGGCGAGCATGATCGCGAGGGGGGTGATCCGGATCCACCGAAGCGCCTCCATCGAGGTACCTCCTCCGGCGGGATTGGCTCGTGGGCGGGAGGAGGGCGAGATGGCCATGATCGACATGACCGATTACCTGCCACTTACGCGCCGGATCGTCGGTAGGTGCAGCGACCGCCGGACCCACCAACGACGCGGCTATGAGGCCTGGATGAGACCGGTAGGAAGCGCGGACGCGGTGGGGACATGGCGTGGCCCGTCCAGCTTTCGGTTGGCGCGCCACTTGGGGCAGGGATGTGCTGTCGGCAGTACGACCTTCGGGCCACGAGCGCCAGCGCCTACAATCGAGCCGAGCTTTCCCGAGAGAGCGAACGTGCTGGCCGAAGGGGGGTAGGGGCAATGTCACTGCGCCGCGGAGACCGCAGACTTCTGGGCGTCAGAAGGCGGCTGCGAGGCACCGCAGCGATCTCGTTGACGATCATCGTCGTCGCCAACTGTGGCGGCACCGCGATCGGTCCCAGTCAGGGTTCCACACAGCCCGTGGCGACCCCTACACGCTCGGACATCCCAGCACCAGCTTCGGGCGAGCCTTCAGACGGCCCAGTCGCGCCTGCCACACCTGATGGCGTAGTCGGCGTCCCCGGGAGCCACGTCTCGCTCGTGCCTCCCCCCGGATGGGAAGTGGCGAGCAGCTTCCCAGGCTTTCAGGAGGCGGCGTCCGGCTCCTCCATTCTGGTGGCCGAGCTGCCCGGGCCCTTCGCCGAGGTCACTGCCGGTTTGACGCCCGAGGGATTGGCGAGCAAGGGCATCACGCTCATTGAGCGTAGCGACATGACCCTGAACGGCCGTCAGGCCCTCCTTATCGAGGGCACCCAGACAACGGCGGCGGGCGACTTCGGACGCTGGATGCTCGTCGTGGGCACGAGCGAGCTAACCGCCCTGGTGAACGGCGCTTGGCCCGACGGGGACCAGGAGCTGCGGGGCCTCATCGAAACCGCGCTTCGCGGCGTCGTGTTCGATCCCGAGGGTTCGACCGGCGCATCGGACGGTCTCACGTTCGAGATCGATCCGGTTGCCCCGCTCAGGCGCGCTGGAACGGTTGCCAACGCCCTTCTTCTCAACACCAGCGGTCAGACCCCGTCGGCGGACCCGAAGGAGCCAACCCTGGTCGTCGCACCATCTATCGGGGACGTGCCCGTGGGCGACCTCGAGACGTTCGCGCGCCAACGACTCGGGCAACTGCCCGAGGTCGTGGACCTGACCGTCACCAGTGCCACTCCGGTCACGATTGATGGGCGCGAGGGGGTCGAGCTGACGGCGACCGCGAAGCGAGCGGATGATGGCAGGGCGATCTCCATCTACAGCGTCTTGCTGGCGGGAGATCAGGGCTACGTCCTGATGGTGGGCAAGGTCGAAGCGAAGGACGCCGCCACGTTGATCGACGTGTTTCGAGCGACGGCACGAACGTTCCGCGATCGGCGCTGACCCCCAAGGCGGCTGGTCCCAGCACTCTCGGCGAGAACCGTCCGACGTCGCGGTGGGTGCGCTGCCGGCAGGCGGGTTGTCGATCTCGGGCACGGCCGTCCAACGTGGGCCCCGCATCTGCTGCGCGCTTGCCCTCTCCGTCGCGTGGAGGGCATCGCCCATCTCGCTGCGGTCGGCGGCGACCAGTTCATCGTCTTCTCGATGGCATCGACGAGTGACGTGTCGTGCGCGCCAAGCAGGCCCTTCTTCCTCGCCAATTCCGTGAGATCGCCAAGTTGGTTGCCTTCGGACCGGAGGGCTTCAAGAACCTCTTGCAGGGTGGCGCCAGCATCGGTGATCGCATCGGCGGCTCTGCCCTGCCCAAGTTCATCGAGCGTCTCGCGGTACTGCTTGTCCGCCTTCGCGAACTCGGAGCGGTGCAGGAGGCGAAGCGCCGTTGGCGGACGCCGCGACGCTCGCCGCCGCGCGATCCGATCCACAGCCGCATCACCTTGACGCCTCCGAGCGTGGTCTGATGCAGGTGGGGATCGGGGGTGGGTACCACATCCGTGTATCCGGGCCGGAGCGGAGTGGTACGCTCCGTCCCATCAACCGGGGCCCTCGCGGTCCCTGCAGAACCGACGCGGTTTGGTCGCGAAGCCGGTGTGACTCCGGCACAGTCCCGCTACGGTGACCGCCCCGATGGGGCGGAAGTCCGGTCGCCGACCTGCCGTCGCCGCTCGAGCCTTCGAGAGAAAGGTCAGGCGTAACCCGTGCGATCCACCGCCTGACCCCTGCTTCGTCCCCCGAAGCGAGGGGTCTTCTGTTTCCTTCCAACCCGTTGTCGGAGTTCCCGTGGACGCACGCCCAAGCCTCAATCGCATGTCGACCCGTCGTACGGGCCGAACCACCGGCCTGATCGCTGTCCTGTCCGGCCTCCTGCTGGCCGTCGCGCTCGGCGCCTGCTCGGCGACACCCGCCGCCACACCTGCGCCAGCGACGCCCGCCGCTGCGACACCCGCTGTGTCATCCCCGTCGCCCGCCGCAGTCGCCACCGCCGCCCCCACCGAGACCCCGGCGTTCCCGGTCGAGCTCGCCGATGACGAGGGCGGCACGGCCCTGATCCCGGCGGAGCCGATGAAGATCGTCTCGCTCACGCCAGCGGCCACCGAGACGCTGTTCGCATTGGGCGTGGGAGACCGCCTGGTCGGCAAGGTCGAGGACTTCAGCGTCTATCCGCCCGAGGCCGCGGCGGTGCCGGACGTGGCGAAGTACGGCTCCGTGGACGTCGAGAAGATCGTGTCCCTGGGCACTGACCTCGTGATCGCCGGCGGCGACAACTTCAACCCGCCGGACGCGATCGCGAAGCTGCGCTCGCTCGGCGTTCCCGTGCTGGTGGTCTTCGCCCCGGACATCTCGACGGCCCTGGACGACATCGGGCTCATCGGCCGCGCGGTCGGCCGCGAGACGGAGGCGGGTGCGATCACCAACGACATCGAGGCGGCGTTCGCCGACGTCGCCACCGCGGTTGCGGACCAGCCCACCGCGCGTGTCTTCTACGAGCTCGACGCCTCGAGCGGCTACTTCGGTCCGGCGCCCGACTACTTCGGGACCGAGATGATCCGCGTCGCCGGCGGTGATCCGCTGACCAGCGGCACGGACGGCGTCTACCAGATCGACTCCGAGAAGATCCTGTCGTTCGACCCCGAGGTGATCCTCCTCGGCGATGCGGCGTACGGCGTCACCCCCGACCAGGTTGCGGCCCGATCCGGCTGGGAGACGCTGAGCGCGGTAAAGAACGGTGACGTCCGCCCGATCGACGACGTGATCGTCACGCGCCCCGGCCCCCGGCTCGCTGACGGCATCCGGGCCCTCGCCCAGGCGATCCACCCGGACCTCGTCCTCCCGGTCACGACCCAGTAGTCGATGTCGACCACCCCCGCTTCCGCTGAAGCCCGGCGCCGCACGGCGCTGCTGGTTCCCACGCGCCTCGGACGCGCGGGCTGGCTGGCGGTGGCGGGGGTTGTCTCCATGTTCGTGGTGCTCATCGGCGGGATCGTGCTCGGGTCGGCGGACCTGGCGCCCACGACGACGATCGCCATTCTGGTCAGGCGGTTCCTTGGCCTGGACCTGGGGCTCGACTGGGCCGCCACCGCCGAGGCGATCGTGGTGGACCTGCGGCTGCCGCGCGTGCTCACCGCGATGGTGGTCGGCACGGGCCTGGCCGTCGCCGGCGCCACGTTCCAGGGCCTGCTGCGAAACCCCCTCGCCGACCCGTACGTGCTGGGCACGGCCTCCGGAGCCGCGCTGGGAGCCGCCATCGCGGTCATCCTGCCGGTGCGCGGCGTGTTCCTGGAGTTCGGCCTCCTCCACGGGCTGGCCTTCGCGGGTGCGCTCATCTCCGTGACCGTGGTCTACAAGCTCGCCCGGACGAGCGCGCTGTCGCCCATGACCTCGCTGCTGCTGACCGGGTACGCCGTGGGCTCCCTCCTGGCCGCGGGACTCGCGATGGCGATGTACCTGTCCGGAACGGGGCTGCGCCAGATCTTCAGCTACCTGCTGGGCGGCTTCGACGGCTCGTCGTGGCTCCGCTTCGCGGTGGCGGCGCCCCTGATCATCGGGGGCACGCTGGCCATCCTCTACCGGGCGCGGGTCCTCAACGGCTTCCTGCTGGGTGAGGAGGCTGCCGCCCACCTTGGCATCGACGTGCGCCGGGAGCGGGTCATCCTGCTGGCCCTGGCATCGCTCGTGACGGCGGCGGGCGTCGCCGTCGCGGGCCTGATCGGGTTCGTCGGCCTGGTGATCCCCCACCTGGTGCGGCTGATCGTGGGGCCCAACGCGCGTCTCGTGCTCCCGATCTCCGCGCTGTTCGGGGCGAGCCTCCTGGCCGCGGCCGACGTGGTCGCCCGGATGCTCGGCGGCGTGCCGGTCGGCGTGGTCACGGCCGTCATCGGCGCCCCGTTCTTCCTGGTGCTGCTGCGGCGCGCCCGCACGGGGTACGAGCTGTGACCTCGCCCGCGCTGGCGATGGACGGCGTGACGGTCGAGGTCCGCGGCCGCGCCATCCTGGGCGATGTCACCCTGACCCTGGAGCACGGCGAGCGGGTCGCGCTCATCGGTCCCAACGGGGCGGGCAAGTCCACGCTGCTGCGGGTGCTCGCAGGCACCCTCAAGCCGTCCGTCGGCCGGGTCCAACTGGACGGCGTGCCGCTGGGGACCCTCGAGCGCTCCGAGATCGCCCGGCGCCTCGCCGTGGTGCCCCAGCAGACCGCGTTCCCGTTCGCCATGCGCGTGGAGGAGGTCGTCGGTCTCGGTCGCCTCCCACACGAGGCGACGCTTCGTGGCGCCACGCCGGGGGATCGCGCGGCCGTGGCGGCCGCGATCGAGCGCGTCGGCCTGGGCCACCTGATGGGCCGCGACGCCCGGGAGCTGTCGCTCGGGGAGCGCCAGCTGGTGCTCCTGGCGCTCGCCGTGGCCCAGGAGGCGCCGATCCTGCTCCTGGACGAACCGACCGTGCACCTCGACCTGCGTCACCAGGTGGAGGCCATGGAGCTCCTGCGCGATCTCAATGAGCGCGACGGCACCACGCTGGTCGCCGTACTCCACGACCTCGGCCTGGCCGCCCACTTCTTCCCGAGGCTCGTGATCATCGCGCACGGCCGCATCCTCGCGGACGGTCCGCCGGCCGAGGTCCTCACCGACGAGGTCATCCGGGAGGTCTTCGGGGTGGAGCCGGCCCTCGTGCGCCTGGCTGCCGGGGTGAGCGGTGACTGACCCGCCCGGGCCGTGACCGGTCCGTGCGGAGCGGTGCCGGCGCGCGGCCGGTACCCTGTGGCCGTGCTCCGCCTCCGTGTCACGCTCCTCGTGGTGATCGCCGGGCTCCTCGCCGCCTGCGGCACCGGCACGCCGTCGAGCGCGGCCACCACGGCACCCGTGACCGAATCACCGCGGGCCTCCGAGCCTCCCGGCGCCACCGCTGAGCCGACCGGCGCCCCCACCGAGTCGGAGCCACCCGTCGAATCCGCCACGCCCGGCGAGACGGAGCTCCCGGCGGAGACCGAGCCCGTGGTGGAGTCGGAGGCCCCGGGCGCGACGCCGTCTGCCGCTGCGACCCAGGCCGCCGATGGCGAGTGCAGCGGCAACGCCGGCAACCAGGAGTTCTTCGCGGGCTTCGCGCGCGTCACGGACTGGCCGGTCCTGTGCGGCGTCCTGCCGAAGGGCTGGTTCGTGTCCCAGGGCACCTATCGGCAGGCCAACGGCGGCAAGCTGCTCATCGGCTACAAGGGTCCGGCCGGCGCCACGATTGCCCTGACCGAGGGCGCGTTCTGCGCCGACGAAACCGGCTGCGTGCCGTCCGGGACGGAGATCGGGGAGGCGGCCCTGGGTCCCCTCGACGGGACGATCTCGACCCTCGACGACGGTGGGTACGCGATCGTCGCCGCCCGCGGCGAGAACCCGAGCTGGCTGTTCGTGACCCACGGGCTCGACGAGGCGACCACGCGTGCGTTCGCGCAGGCCCTCGCGGTAGTTCCCGGGTAGTCCCACCCGCCATGCGGATCGAGGACTTCGAGCTCGAGCGGTTCTTCGCACGCTACGAGTTCTCGGTGCGCCACCTCCTGTGCGCCTCGGACGTCGAGGGCTGGCCGATGGCCGACCTGCTCGCCCTGGCCGATGCCGATACGTCCGACCTGTGGCGCGGCCTGCGCCTCGGCTACACGGAGGCTCCCGGACACCCGCTCCTGCGGCGCGAGATCGCCGGGCTCTACGAATCGATCACCCCGGACGACGTGCTGGTCTTCAGTGGGGCGGAGGAGGCCATCTTCGTGACGGCCAACGTCCTCCTCGGCCCGGGAGACCACGCGATCGTGACCTGGCCGGCGTACCAGTCCCTGCACGAGGTCGCACGCGCGACCGGTGCCGACGTGACACTCCACGAGCTCCGCGCCGAAAACGGCTGGGCCATCGACCTCGATCTCCTTCGCTCCCAGGTCACGCCACGCACCAGGCTGATCGTCGTGAACGTTCCCCACAATCCCACGGGCCACGTTCCGGACGCCACGACCTACCTCGAGATTGTGGACATCGCCGCCGATGCGGGCGCCACGCTCCTGTCCGACGAGGTGTACCGCTTCCTCGAGCACGACGGCACTGACCGGCTCCCCGCCGGCGCCGACGTGGGGCCGCACGGCGTGAGCGTCGGCGTGATGTCCAAATCGTTCGCGCTGGCCGGCCTGCGGATCGGCTGGCTGGCGACGCGCGACGCACGGCTGCTGGATCGGGCTGCCCGGTTCAAGGACTACACGACGATCTGTGCCTCTGCGCCGGCCGAGATCCTGTCGCTGATCGCCCTGCGCGCCCGGGACCGCGTGCTTGCCCGCTCCCGCTCGATCGTGGACGCGAACCTGGCGCTGCTCGACGACTTCTTCCTCCGGCGGCCGGACCAGTTCGCGTGGGTGCGGCCGCGCGGTGCCCCGGTCGGGTTCCCGGAGCTTCGGGGCCCGGTGCCGGTTGACCGGTTCGCCCAGGACCTGGTGGAGGCGGAGGGCGTGCTGATCGCCCCCGGCTCGATCTTCGGCCACGCCGGCAACCACTTCCGCCTGGGCTTCGGCAGGGTGGATCTCCCCGTCGCGCTCGCGGGCTTGGAGGCCTTCGCCGACCGCGTCCTGGGCAGAGAGTCCTGACGACCGGCCCGACCGGCCCCCACCACGGGGACCAGCGGCCCGTGGAGTTGGCCCCTCCGGCTCTCCGGTGCCGGCCCCTCCCGGAGGCATCCTCCCGGTGCGCTCATTGCACGGAGTCCCGATATGCCCGCTCGCGCGCCACGCCGCGCCTCCCTCCTCCTCTGCCTCACCGTCGTCGCGACGCTCGGTCTCGCACCGGTCATCGCCGGTTGCGGCCCGCTCAACCCCGTGGCCTCCGAGGTGAGCCCGGCCGCGGGTGAGGGCGACGTCCAGACCGAGGTGCGGGACCTGACCGCGTTCAGCCGCGTCAGCGTCGGTGTGGGGATGAAGGTGGTCGTCGGCGTCGGGGACAAGTCCAGCGTCACGGTGCAGGCCCAGCCGAACCTGCTGCCCCTGATCAAGACCGAGGTCGTGGATGGGCAGCTCATCGTGACGATCCCGTCACCCGGCGTGACCACCACGGAGCCGATGTCGCTCTCGCTGCGCGTCCCCGAACTCACGTCGGTCGCCCTCTCGAGCGGGGCCCAGGGCTATGTCGAGCACACCGGCGGGCCGCTCAACCTCGATGCGTCGGGTGGTGCTTCCATCACCGCGATCGGCACCACGCCCGACCTGACGCTGACGACCGCGGCCGGCGGCAAGGCCCTGCTGGGCGAGCTGACGGCCGGCAACGCGACCATCAGCATGAACGACGGGTCGACCGCCGAGCTCACCGTCACCGGCGCGCTGAGCGGGACCGCAAGCGGTGGCTCGTCCGTGGTGCTCATCAGGAAGCCTGCATCCGTGTCCGTGGAGACCACCTCCGGTGCAACCATCCAGGGAGGCTGAGCGCAGGCCTCCCCGGCAGCACCCACGTCACCCGGGCAGGGCGGGCGCTGAGGCCTCCCGCGGCGACCTCGCGGATCAGGTCCGCTTGCGGTCGAGATCCAGGAACGGCAGCTCCACGACCGTGGCCGCCACGCGCCCTCGGCGACCCTCCACGGTCCACTCGACCTGGAGCCGGGAACCCACTCGCTCGTGACGAGCCGGCACGAATGCGAGCGCGAGCGCCTGCTTGAGGATCGGGCTCCAGCCGAGCGAGGTGGCCCTGCCGACCTGGCGTCCGTCGGCGAACACGGGAACCGGCGAGCGGTCCACATAGGGCGACAACCCGGGCGGCAGGCCCTGGGCGTCGAACAGGCCCTCGATGTCGTACCAGTCCATCTGGAGGCCGACCAGGCGACGCGGCGGTCCGCCCGCTGCAACCTCGGCCTGGAGGGCGCGTCGGCCGACGTAGTCGCCCTTGTCGAACGAGACGAGGTTGCCCAGCCCGATCTCGTATGGGCTGTAGCTCTGCTCGGGGTTCATGGCGTGGCGGGCCGACGTGTAGTCCACGTCCAGCATGATCAGCCCGGCCTCGAGGCGGACCACGTCCAGCGCCAGCATCCCCGCCGGGCGGATGGCGTAGGCCTTGCCGGCCGCGAACAGCGCGTCCCAGACCTCGGGCGCGGCCTCGGCAGGCACCCACAGCTCGTAGCCCAGATCACCCGTGTAGCCCGTGCGGCTGACGTCGATGGCGACCTTGCCGATCCGGCTCGCACGCCGCCGGAAGTAGCGCAGGTCCGCGAAGTCCTCGCCCGTCGCCGCCTCCAGCACGGCCCGGCTGAACGGTCCCTGGAGGGCCAGCGCGCCGACCGACTCGCTGACGTCCTCGATCTCGACGTCGAGACCCGCGGCGTTCAGGGTCAGCCAGCGGAACTGGGGGTCGGCGGCGGTCCAGCGGAGCTCCTGCTCGCCCGTGCGGTGGACGGTCCCGTCGTCGATCACCTTGCCGTGCTCGTCACACCACGGCGTGTAGAAGACCTGGCCCACCTTCAGCTTCGTGGCGTCCCGCGTGATGACGCGGTCGGCCAGGCGGAGCGCGTCCGGCCCGCTGACGCGGTACTTGTACAGCGGGCTGACGTCGATGACTGCGGCGGCTTCACGGATCGCGTTGTACTCGATGTCGTGGAAGTCGGCGTACACGGAGGACGCGAAAAAGCCCGCCCACTCCCGCCACTGCATCTTCCTGTTGAGGGGGGCAGTGCGGGGATGGAACGCGGTGCCGACGCTCACGAGGCTCCTCCTGCTGGTGACCCCGGTGAGTATGCATGAGATGCATGCAGGCTGGATCACGAGCCCTTGCCGGCCCTGGCGCCGATCGCCCGAGCGGCCGGCCACTCAGTAGCGCGTGAGCAGCCCGCGGCAGCCCATCGTGGCGACCACTCCTCCCATGACCGAGAGCAGCAGCCCCGTGGCACCGGTGCCACCGTCGGGGCCGGCGATCGAGACGGCGAGCAGGGCGAGACCCAGGATCCCGAGCGACGCGATCAGCGCCACCCAGGCCATCACGCGGGTGGCGGGGTGACCTGGCCGGCGCAGCAGGAAGGCGCCGATGGCGGCGGCGACCAGTCCGAGCACGAGCGCGCCAACTCCGGCCATCGACTCGACGCCGGCCGTGGTCACGCCTCCAGGCATGTCGAACCAGGGCAGCAGAACCCCGACGGCAGCCAGCGTCCCGCCAACGATCAGCATCCCCGTGCCCGAGCGCAGGCGGACACCCATCGAGGTCCCAGCACCGGTGGGCTCACTGGCGCCCGGTCGCGTCCGCTTGTTGCTCACGAGACGGGACGGTACACGAGGGAGCACCGGGCCGGTAAGCCGAACCCGCGGCCCGCGGCTCTGCCACGATGGCGCCATGACGGAACGCCTCAACCCCTTCGACGGCCACGAGCACCGCCGGCCGGACACCGATGCCGCCGAAGCGGCGCGCCTCCTCCGTCGCCACTTCGGGCGCGATGGCCTGAGGCGCGAACTCGGCAGCCACCAGGACCGCAACTACCTGGTGGACGCGGCGGACGGCCGCTTCGTGTTCAAGGTGGCACGCCAGGGCCTTGGCCGCCGGGAGCTGGAGGCGGAGAACGCGGCGATGCTCCGGGCGGCGTCCGCCGGGCTGCCGTTCGAGGTGCCGGTGCCGCAGCCGGCGGTTGACGGGTCGCTGATCGCCCGGGCGCAGACCACGGCGGGCGAGCCCCATGACCTCCGGCTCGTGTCCTGGATCGACGGTGAGCCCATGGACCGGGCCGGGTACCTCGCACCGGTCGTGCTCCGGGCCCACGGGGAGATGTCGGCGCGGATCGCCCTGGCGCTCGACGGGTGGGATCACCCGGGGCTTGACCGCCACCTCCAGTGGGACCTGCGTCATGCGGCCTCCGTCGTTGAGGCGCTGCTGCCCTACGCGTCCACCCAAGCTCGCCGCCGGCTCGCGGAGGCGTCGATGGACGAGGCAGGCGCAGTGCTGGCGAGGCTGGGGCCCGACCTGCGCACGGGCGTGGTCCACCAGGACGTGACCGACCTCAACACCGTGACCCGCCGCGACGGGGCCGGCCGGCCGATGCCCGTTGGCCTGATCGACTTCGGCGACCTCTCACGCACCTGGCTGGCCGCGGAGCTGGCGGTGACGATCGCAGCCGATGCCGCCCATGCCCTCGAGCGTCCGCTCCAGCTGGCGCGCGACGTGGCGCGGGGCTTCCTGCCCCTGCTGCCCCTGACGGGCGTCGAGCTGGCCGCCATCTGGCCGATGGTGGTCGCCAGGTCGGCAGCCGTGGCGGTGAGCGGGGACCAGCAGGCGGCGCTGGAGCGGGACAACGTGTACGTCCACGAGACGCGGGAGGAGGAATGGGCGGCACTCGAGGCGGTCGCCGCCGTGCCGTTCGATCTCGCCACCGAGGTGCTGCGGGAAGCAGCGGGCATGGGTTCGGGCGAGCGCCCGTCGACGAGGCTATCCACGGCGCCACTGCTCGCATGGACGGGCGAGCCCGTGGCCATCGATCTGTCGACCACGGCCGACGCCCTGCCGGGCAGCGCGACGGGTGACCCGGGCGCCGCAGCCGCGATCGTGAGCGCCGTGGACGGGACGCCGGTCGGACGCTGGGGCGAGGCGCGGCTGGTGGACACGGTCCTCGACGCCGTCGACGAGCCGGCCACGATCCACCTCGGGGTCGACGTCTTCGCCGCGGCCGGGACCCCCGTTGCCGCCCCGATCGGCGGCACCGTGCGACGAACGCCAGCCGGTGTCGTCATCGCGGCCGGGGCCTTCGACCTCCGTCTCGACGGGCTCGATCCGGCGCCGGAGGACGGCGTCGAGGTCTCCTGTGGGAATGCTCTCGGCGTCGTGGCGACCGACGGACCGGACGGCCTCCCGCCTCACGTCCACGTCCAGCGCATCGCGGCGCCAGGTCTCGAAGCTCCCCGCGTCGCGGTCGCGTCCCTCGCGGGCGCCTGGCTGGCGCTGTGCCCGGATCCATCGGTGCTGCTGGGCCTCCCGCCGGGCCTGGCCGTCGCTCCGCCGGACGACGCCGCCGACCTCCTCGCCCGTCGCGAGCGCGTCCTTGCGGGCGTCCAGGTGCAGTACTTCGGGGACCCGCCCCGCATCGAGCGCGGATGGCGCCACCACCTGGTGGACAGCCGGGGCCGCGCATACGTCGACGTCGTCAACAACATCGCCGTCCTGGGGCACAGCCACCCGGCCGTCGAGGCGGCCGTCCGCCGCCAGCTCGCCCGGCTCAACACCAACTCCCGGTTCCTCTACGCCGCGATGGTCGAGCTTGCCGAGGCGCTCGCGGCACGGTTCCCCGCCTCGCTCGACACCGTCTTCCTGGTCAACACCGGCAGCGAGGCGAACGAGCTCGCGCTTCGCCTGGCCCGCACGGCGACCGGTGCGACCGACGTTCTCGCCGTGCGCGGTGCCTACCACGGCTGGACGGGGGCGACCGACGCCATCACCACCTCGCACGCCGACAACCCGCATGCCGCGGGAACCCGGCCCGCATGGGTACACCTGGTGGATGCACCCAACACCTATCGGGGCACCCATCGCGGCGCGGACGCCGGCACCAGGTACGCGGATGACGTCCGGGCGACGATCGCCCGCCTGGCCGCCGAGGGCCGCCGACCGGCCGCGTTCATCGCCGAACCGCTGTTCGGCAACGCGGGTGGCGTGGTCCTGCCGGACGGCTACCTCGTGCAGGCGTATGCGGCTGTGCGATCGGCCGGGGGCGTGGCCATCGCGGACGAGGTGCAGACGGGCTACGGCCGCCTGGGCGAGCACCGGTGGGCGTTCGAGCAGCAGGGCGTGATCCCCGACATCGTCAGCATCGCCAAGGCGGCCGGGAATGGGATGGCCGTTGGCGCCGTGATCACGACCAGGGAGATCGCGGACGCCTTCACCACCGAGGGCTCGTTCTTCTCCAGCGTCGGGGGGTCGCCTGTGACGTGTGCGGCCGGGATCGCGGTGCTTGAGACGATCGATGGGGAGCGCCTCCAGGACAACGCCCGCGTCGTGGGGGCGCACCTGAGGGCCGGTCTCGAGTCCGTGGCGGCGCGACACCCGATCGTTGGCGCCGTGCACGGCATAGGCCTCTACCTGGGTGTGGAGCTCGTCCGGGATCCCGGGACGCTCGAGCCCGCCACAGAGGAGGCACTCGCGATCTGCGAGCGGATGCTGGAGCTTGGCGTGGTCATCCAGCCCACGGGCGACGGCAACAACGTCCTGAAGGTGAAGCCGCCGCTGTGCCTGACCCGGGAGAGCGCGGACGTGGTGGTCACGGCCCTCGAGCTGGCGCTGGGCGAGGGATGGTAGGGATCGATGCCTCCGGGGCGCCGGCCGTCTCGCGCTAGACTGCATCAACACGATGCAGGCTGAATAAGCGATCGGCTCCGTGCGCATCGCATGGAGCGCAAAGCCCGGTCGCACCGTCCCGACTGGAGGGTGGCGTGGCGCAGCGCTACGACGCGGTGATCATCGGCGGGGGGCACAACGGCCTCATCTCCGCCGCCTACCTGGCGCGCGCCGGGCTCAAGACGCTGGTCCTCGAGCGGCGCCACGTCCTGGGCGGTGCCGCGGTCACCGAGGAGATCGTGCCGGGCTTCCGGTTCTCCGTGGCCAGCTACGTCGTCAGCCTGCTGCGGCCGGAGATCATCCGGGACCTGGACCTCCCCAAGCACGGCCTGGACATCCTCCCGCTCGACGGCACGTTCACCCCGCTCCGTCCCGGCGAGGGGCCGAAGGGCGGCGGCGGCGACTACCTGTGGCGCGTCAACGACCACGGCCGGACCGTCCGCGAGCTTCGCCGCTGGAGCAAGAGCGACGCCGAGGCGTACGAGGAGTACGGCCAGCTCATGGTGGAGATGGCCCGCTTCATCAAGCCGATCCTGGGCATCGTGCCAGCCGACCCCACCGACAACGACCCGCGTCCGATGATGCCGCTGGCGAGCCTCGCCCGCCGCTTCGCGCAGCTGCCGGAGCGCCAGCAGGCGGTCTTCGTCCAGCTCATGACGATGTCCGCCAAGGACTTCCTGGACCAGTGGTTCGAGACCGACCCGCTGAAGGCCACGATGTCCGCGTCCGGCATCATCGGCACCTACCAGGGCATCCGGAGCCCCGGCACCGCCTACGTCCTGCTGCACCACTACATGGGCGAGATCGACGGCGCGTTCCGGGCCTGGGGCATCCCCAAGGGCGGCACCGGCGGCGTCTCCTACTCGATCGCCCGCGCCGCGCAGGCGCTGGGCGCCGAGATCCGCACCGAGGCACCCGTCGCCCGGATCATCGTCAAGGGCGGCCGCGCCACCGGGGTGGCGCTCGAGTCGGGCGAGGAGATCGAGGCATCGGTCGTCCTCGCGTCCACCGATGCCAAGGTCACCTTCCTGGACCTGCTGGAGCCGGGCACCCTGGAGCCCGAGTTCGAGCAGGAGATCCGGCGCTTCAAGTTCCGCGGCAGCTCGGGCAAGGTCAACCTGGCGGTCGACCGCCTGCCCGACTTCACCTGCCTCCCCGGTGAGGGCGAGCACCTGCGTGGCGCCGTCTCCTTCAGCCCCTCGACCCGCGAGATGGAGCAGGCCTACGACGACGCCAAGTACGGCCACTGGAGCAACCGCCCGTACGTGGACATGATCATCCCCACCCTGGTCGATCCCGGGATGGCCCCTCCCGGCAAGCACGTCATCAGCTGCTTCGTCCAGTACGCGCCGTACAAGCTGGCGCCGGAGCTGGGAACGTGGGACGAGAACGGCAACCGGGAGGCGTTCGGCGACGCGGTGATCAACCGGATCGCGGAGTTCGCGCCCAACATCCGGGACATCATCATCGGCCGCCAGGTCCTCACCCCGCTCGATATCGAGCGCACGATGGGGCTCACGGAGGGGAACATCTTCCAGGGTGAGCTCACCCTGGAGCAGCTGTTCTTCAACCGCCCGGTCCCGGGCTACGCCAGGTTCCGGACCCCCGTCCAGAACCTCTGGCTGTCGGGCTCGTCCACGCATCCCGGGGGTGGCCTGATGGGTGCCAACGGCCGGCTGGCGGCCCTCGAGGTCCTCAAGTCCCGCGGCCGGAAGGTGGCCTGACCATGGCCCACGTGATGAACACCTACGACGCGATCGTCGTCGGGGCGGGCCACAACGGCCTCACCTCGGCGGCCTACATGGCGAGGGCCGGCCTGCGCGTCCTCGTGCTCGAGGCCCGCGGCATCGTCGGCGGCGCGGCCGTCACCGAGGACCTGGGCGGTGCCCGTGTCCCGACGCTCGCCCACACCGTCGGCCGCCTGCGGCCATCGGTCGCCCGCGAGCTGGAGCTCGCGCAGCACGGCCTGGCGCTGGTCGCGCCGGAGGTCCGCGTCTTCGCGCCCCAGGCCGACGGTCGAGCCGTGACGCTGTACGCGGACCTGGCCAAGAGCGTCGAGGCGCTGCGCGCCTTCTCGGACGACGACGCCACCTCGTTCGTCGAGTACGACCGGCGCGTCCGCTCGCTCTCGACCTTCCTCGCAGACCTCGGCGACGAGGCCCCGCCCGACATCAAGGGACCCGGCTTTGGCGATGCGCTGCTGGGCCTGCGGCTCGGTCGCGCGTTCCGCGGCCTGGGCAGGCACGACGGGCGCACGATCCTGCGCGTGCTGGCGATGGCGGCCGCGGACTTCGTGGCGGAGTCGTTCAGCTCGGAGTCAATCCGGGCAACCACCGCTTGGCGGGGCGTCCGCTACACCGCCATGGGCCCGTGGTCCGCGGGCACGACCGCCGTGCTGCTGGCCGACGCCGCGGGCAACGACGGCGGGGCGGCCGGCGAGACGGTCTACGCGAAGGGCGGCCCGTCCGCCGTGTCCAACGCCCTGGCATCCGCTGCCCGCGCCGCCGGCGCGGAGATCCGCACCGGGGTCAAGGTCGTCGCCGTCACCACGCGGGATGGCGCGGTCACCGGCGTGGCGCTGGCATCGGGCGAGGAGATCGTGGCCCCGGCCGTGGTCTCGGGCCTCGATCCCAAGCAGCTGCTGACGTCGCTGGTCGATCCGGTGACGGTCGGGCCGTCGATGCGCTGGCGGGCCGGCAACATCCGGACGCCGGGGACGGTCGCCAAGGTCAACCTGGTCCTTGATGGGCTGCCGGAGTTCCCGGCCGCCGCCGGCGACGCCAGGAAGCTGCGTGGCCGGATCCAGGTGGGCACGACCGCCATCGACGACATGGAGCGGGCGTTCGACGCCTCCAAGTACGGCCTGCTGCCGGCGTCGCCGGTGCTCGAGGCCACGATCCCGTCCCTCGTCGACCCGTCGCTCGTCGCCGATGCCCCCGACGGCACGCACGTCATGAGCGTGCTCATGCAGTGGATGCCGCCGGGCCTGACGCCCGACGCATGGGCCGGCCGACGCGACGAGGTGGGCGACCTGGCGATCCGGACGCTGGAGACGGTGGCCCCGGGACTGGGCTCCCGCGTCACCGCCCGCCAGGTGCTCACACCCGCGGACCTCGAGCACGAGTACGGGCTCACCGGTGGTCATCCCCTCCATGCCGAGCCGGCCCTCGACTCGTTCTTCCTGTGGCGGCCGCTGCTCGGCTGGGCGCGCTACCGGATGCCGGTCGACGGGCTGTACCTCGCGGGCTCCGGCGCGCACCCGGGTGGCGGCGTCACCGCCACGCCCGGCCGCAACGCGGCTCGCGAGGTGATCGCCGACCGGAAGAAGCGCCGGCGCTGAGCCGGAAGGACTTACGGGCTCGGGCCCGCCCATGCGCAAGGAGGCGCCGACGCGCTCCGGGTTGTCCCTATGAACCTCGGCGGCTTCGCGGACGCCCGGCTCGTGGCGACCTTGCGCGGTCCGCCACGTCTGCGGGCTGGGACGCGCTGCTCGTCTGGGACCACCTCGCGTTCACCTGGGGGCCGCCGTAGGGCGATAGCGCGGGCCGCCGCGCTCCCCGGCGCTCGCTGGGCGGCCTGTTCGCGGTCCATGAACGACGCCTCGCTCGCCATTGGCGAGTGGACCGGGTCAATCGGCGGCGCATGGACGGTCGCTGCTCGCCATCAACGAGCGAACGGGCGCCGACCACGCGAGCGGCCGGGCGGGCCGGCCCGTGGACGAGCGCTGGGAGCACATCAGCCCCGAGACCGTGCGGCGGGGTGTGGCAGCCGTACGCGTTCGTCGTCGCCGTGATGGTGGTGAGCGACGCGGCCGAGGCTGACTCGGCTAGCGGCGCTCGATCTGGACCTCTTCGGCGATCCGGTCCTGCTCCACGGGGCTCGTCACCGGCACATCGTCCTCGCCGGCCGCGGAGCTCTCGAGCGCCCAGTCCCAGCCCTGCAGCTGCCGAAGCAGCCGTCGGCCCGTGAGGTCCAGGTGGATCGGCGTCACGGAGACGCGCCGGTTGACCACCGCGTTGAAGTCCGTCCCGGGCACGCTGATGCCGGACGGCGGCGGCCCGCCGATCCAGTAGTAGGGGAGCCCCCGCGGGTCGACGCGCCGGATCAGCTCGTCCTGGTACACGCGGCGGCCGACGCGCGTGACCTCGAACCCCTCACAGGCCTCGACGGACACCGCCGGCACATTGACCGACAGCAGCTCGCCCCGCTTGAGGCCGTGCTCCAGGATGTTGCGCGCCGTGATGGCGGCGGCCCTGGCGGCGAGCGCGAAGTCGATGTGCTCCTCGTACTCCTGGCTGATGGCGAAGGCCGGGCAGCTGTTGATGACCGCCTCCATCGCCGCCGACACCGTGCCGGAGTAGGTGATGTCGTCGCCCAGGTTGGCGCCGTAGTTGATGCCCGACGCAACGAGGTCGAAGCGCTCCTCGAAGAACCCGAGGAAGGCGAGGGAGACGCAGTCGGTGGGGGAGCCGTCGATGGAGTACCCGGTCGAGCCATCCGCCAGCGTGCGCTCCCGGACGCGCAGTGGACGCATCAGCGTCTTCTGGTGGCCCACGGCCGACTGGTTCATGTCCGGCGCGACCACGGTGACGTCCCCGATGGGATCCAGCGCCAGCTTGAGGGCCAGGAGGCCCCTGGACTCGATCCCATCGTCGTTGGTGACGAGGATCCGCGGCCGCGTGGTCCAGTCGCCGAGAGCGCGCCCCACGCGCTTGAGCGAACGGGGCTTGCCGCGCGACCCCGCGACCGGCTCGCCGCGCTCCTTGTCCAGGTCCCGTCGCTCCGCACGGGCCCGCTCGCGCGTCATGTCGGGTGCCTGGCCACCGGCCGCTGGATCCCCGTCCGGACCACCGCGTTCCGTGCCGACGTCCTCCGGCTCGTCGCTCATGACCCGGTCTCGTCGTCGGCCTCGAGCGGCTCCGCCTCGTCGGCCTCGAGCGGATGGGCCTGGGAGACCCGCCCCAGGACGACCTCGTCGACGTCCGCGTCGACCCCCGGCACGGGCTCGCGGGGGCGTCGCACCTCGCGCCCCTCTCGGGCGGCGAGACGCTGCGTGGCCCGGTCCGCCACGGTGCCGCCTTCCCTCGATCGCGCGACCCAGTGGAAGAACAGGGCCGACAGGACGGCGGCGATCGGGATGCCGAAGATCGCGCCCGGGATTCCGGCGATCTTCGCGCCGACGATGACCGACCCCAGCACGATGATCGGGTGGATCCCCACCGAGCCGGACATGAGCCGCGGCTGGAGGACGTTCATCACCACGAACCAGGCGACGCCCATCAGGATCATGACCGGCAGCACCGGGCCGTCGGGCATGATCAGGACGACCAGGACGGGTGGCAGCCAGGACACGAAGGGCCCGAAGAACGGGATCATCTGGAGCAGGCCGGCCGCCACCGTCGTGAGGGCCGCGTACTGCAGCCCGAAGATGATGTTGACGGCCGCCGTGAATACGCCGAAGACCAGGCCCAGGATCAGCTGGCCGCGCAGGAACCCGCCGAACGACCTGGACACGCTGGCCTGGAGGATCCGCGCCTGCGGCACGAGCGAGGGCGGCACGAGGCGGTAGACGAAGGCGAGGATGCCTTCACGATCGAGCGCGATGTAGATCGACAGGATGACGGTGATCAGGATGTTGCCGAAGATGCCGATGCTGGCCACGGCCACCGACTGGAGCGGCCCTACGAGCTCCACCGCCCATTGCTGGAGGTTGGTGACGATGACCGGCGCCTGGCTGACCAGGTCGACGCCGAGCCCGAGCGCCGACAGGCGGGACTGGAGGTCTGCCAGCAGGCTAGTCAGCTGGGCCTCGAAGCTCGCGGACTCCCGGATGAACTCGCTGATCGAGGAGGCCAGAGTCGCCGACGCCTGGACCAGGAGGCCCAGCAGCACGCCCACGATCGAGAGGTAGACGATGATCACGGCGCCCGCCTGGGGGACCTTGGGGACCCGGGCCACCACCTTGATCAGCGGCAGCAGCGCAAACGAGAGCAGCCAGGCCAGGAAGAACAGCAGCAGGACGTCGAAGAACGCGTAGAAGACCGTCGCGAAGTCGTTGATGACGATGAATCCGAGGGCGATGACCGCAAGGACGAGGACGGCGTCGACCAGGCGACGTTGACGCGCGGTGAGAGGATCCATCGGCATGCGGTGCAGTCTAGGGCCGCGGCGGTCCATGCGGCGGGGTGTCTAGCGCAGGCCCATCTTCTCCTTGACCTCGGCCAGCGTGGCCGCGGCCATCGGCTTGAGCCGGTCGGCGCCGGCCTCCAGGATCCCGTCCACCTCGGCCGGGTCGGCCATCAGCTCCGCGTAGCGCTCCCGGGCCGCCGCGTAGTGCGAGGTGATCCGTTCCACGAGCAGCTTCTTGGTGTCGACGCACCCCGTCCGGGCGGTCCGCTCGCCGTCCCAGATTTCCTCGTAGTCGTCACCGAAGAACCGGTGGAGCTGGCACACGTTGCAAACCTCGGGCCGGCCCGGCTCCGAGCGCAGGCCCCGCTTCGTGTCGGTGACCATGCTCATGACCTGGCGCCGGATCTCGTCCGGGTCGCCGAGGATGTCGATCGTGTTGCCGACCGACTTCGACATCTTCTTGACGCCATCGGTGCCCAGGACGACCGGCGCGCTCGTGTACACCGCCTGCGGCTCCGGGAACGTCTCCCCGTAGCGGTAGTTGAAGGCCCGCACGATCTCGCGCGATAGCTCGAGATGCGCGGCCTGGTCCTTCCCGACCGGGACCAGCGACGCCTTGTAGATGACGATGTCGGCCGCCTGGAGGACGGGGTAGGTGAGCAGCCCGTGGTTCACGTCGTCCGGCTGGTTGGCGACCTTGTCCTTGTACGTCGGCGTGCGCTCCAGCCAGCTCACGGGCGTGACGGTGGCCAGCAGCCACATCAGCTCCGCGTGCTCCGGCCGGTGGCTCTGGACGAACAGCGTGCAGCGCTCCGGGTCCAGGCCCAGTGCCAGCAGCCCCGCGGCCATCTCCCGCGTGCGGCGCCGGAGGACATCCGCGTCGTGGGTGCTGGTCAGGGCGTGGTAGTCGACGATGCAGTAGATCGCCTCGTACTCGTACTGCAGCATCACGTAGTTCCGGACGGCCCCCAGGTCGTTGCCCAGGTGGACGGTCCCGGAAGGCTGGATGCCCGAGAAGATCCGCGGCCGGGGGGCAGCGGCTGCGGCGGGCGCCGGGGTCGGAAGGATCTCGACTGTCATCGCCGCGGAGTGTACGGGACCGGACCCGCCCGATGCGGCCCCCGGCCCGTCGCAGGCCCGTGTTCGATACCATCGCGCCCACACTCAACCCCAAGCTGCGAGATCCCCACCGTGAGCGTTCAGCCCCTGCGCGTCGGCGTCATCGGCGCCGGAACCGTCGGCCGCGAGGTCGTGCGCGCCTTCCTCGACCGGTCGCCGCGTCTCCTGCCTGCCGATGGTGCACCCCTCGTCCTGACCGCGGTGGCGGAGAAGTTCACGGACCGCGCGATCGCGTCCGGGATCCCCGAGACCCTGCTCACCGACGCGCCCGCGCACCTGGTCGCCAGCGACGAGGTCGATGTCGTCGTGGAGACCATGGGCGGCGCCGAGCCGGCCCGCACCCTCATCGCCGCGGCGCTGGCGGCGGGCAAGAGCGTCGTGACCGCGAACAAGCACGTGATCGCGCACCACGGGCCGGAGCTGGAGCGGCTGGCGCGCGAGTCCGGCTCCATGCTCCGGTTCGAGGCGGCCGTGGGCGGAGGCATCCCCCTTCTGGGCCCCATCGCGCTGGACCTCGCCCCGAATCGCGTTGTCCGGGTGCGCGGCATCGTCAACGGCACCACCAACTACATGCTGACGGCGATGGCGCGCGACGGTCGCGCGTACGCGGACGCGCTCGCGGACGCGCAGGCACGCGGCTACGCGGAAGCGGATCCGACGGCTGACGTGGAGGGCATGGACGCGGTCAACAAGATCGTGATCCTGACCCGGCTCGCGTTCGGGCACTGGATCGGCGTCGATGCCATCGGCAACCGCCCGGGGACCACGACCGGAGCTGCGGGACTCCCCGGCATCACCGGCGTGACTGCGGACGACGTTGCCGCGCTGGCGGACGGTGGCCGGACGCTCCGCCTCGTCGCCACCTCCCGCGTGACCGAGGACGGCGCGATCGAGGTGTCGGTCGTGCCCACGGCCGTGCCGGCCGAATCGCCGTTCGGGCGCTGCGACGGCGTGCTCAACCGGGTCGAGGTCGATGCCCTTCCCGTCGGCCGGATCGCCTTCGAGGGCCCCGGAGCCGGCGGTGCTGCCGCGGCGTCCGCGGTACTCGGCGATCTCGTCGCCATCGCACGCGGCGTGGGCTCCACCTGGGCCGGCCTCGCTCCCGCCGTCGAACTATCGGGCCTGGAGGTCCGGCCGGTCGCCGCGGAATGCGTGACCGCTCCGTCCGGCGCCTGCTACCCCTTCGGGGACTGAGCCTCGTGACCCGTACGCTGCCGCCCCGCCCGCGCCTGGTCGAGCGCTATCGCGAGTTCCTGCCGGTGACCGACGCCACGCCGGTCGTGTCCTTGGGCGAGGGCGCCACGCCGCTCGTCCCCGCGCGCCGCCTGGGTGCCGCGATCGGCGTGCCCAACCTCCACCTCAAGATCGAGGGCCAGAACCCGACCGGGTCGTTCAAGGACCGGGGCATGGTGATGGCGGTTGCCAAGGCGCTGGAGGAGGGGGCCCGAAGCGTGATCTGTGCGTCGACCGGCAACACCTCGGCATCGGCAGCCGCCTACGCCGCCGCCGCGGGGCTCGAGTGCGTCGTCGTCCTGCCCGCGGGCAAGATCGCGCTGGGCAAGCTCCTGCAGGCCCTGGTGTTCGGGGCCCGCGTGGTCTCCGTCACGGGGAACTTCGACGAGGCGCTGCGGGTCGTGCGTGCGCTCTCCGAACAGGACGAGCACCCGATCACGCTTGTCAACTCCGTCAATCCGTTCCGGCTGGAGGGTCAGAAGACGGCCGCGTTCGAAGTCTGCGACGACCTGGGCCGCTCGCCGGACATCCTGGCCATCCCGGTGGGCAACGCCGGCAACATCAGTGCGTACTGGCGCGGGTTCCGCGAGTACCGCGATGCCGGGCGGGTGACGTCCGTGCCGCGGATGTGGGGCTTCCAGGCCGCCGGAGCGGCGCCGCTCGTGGCCGGCCACCCCATCGACGACCCGGAGACGATCGCGACCGCCATCCGCATCGGGAACCCGGCGTCGTGGGACCTGGCCGTCGCCGCGCGCGACGACTCCGCCGGTCGCATCTCCGCCGTTTCGGACGAGCAGATCCTCCACGCCTACCGCGAGCTGACGCGCCTCGAGGGGGTGTTCTGCGAGCCGTCGTCAGCCGCGTCGGTGGCCGGCGTGGCCGCGGCGGCTGCGGCGGGCGAGGTGGACAGCGATGCGCTGGTGGTCTGCGTCCTGACCGGCAACGGGCTCAAGGACCCCCACACGGCGGAGTCCGGCCTCGCCGTGAACGTGATCGAGGCGGAGCCGACCATCGCCGGGGTCAGTCGTGCGCTCGGCTGGTGGTAGCCCGGTGAGCAAGGGGACGCCGCCGCCGCTGCCGCCGCTGCCGCCGGCACCCGCCGACGAGGCGGCTTGGGCCGCCCTCGCGGGACGCCGGCTCGTGATCGACATCCCGGCGTCCACCGCCAACCTCGGCGCGGGCTATGACTGCCTGGGTCTCGCGCTCGACGTCTGCAACCGCGTCTCGGTGGAGGCCGTCGACGGCGACGGATCGGTCGAGCTGGAGGTCACCGGCGAGGGCGAGGGCGAGCTGCCCCCGGTGCGCTCGAACCGGTTCGTGGCCGGGCTCGAGGCGGCGCTCGAGGCCGTGATCGGGCCGCGGCCGGCATCGGCCGGCTGGCGGATCGTGATGCACAACCGGATCCCGCTCGCTCGCGGGATGGGCTCGTCCGCGGCGGCCACCGTTGGTGGCGTGGTCGCCGGTCACGTGCTGGGCGGGGAGCGACTGACGGTTGCGCAGCGCCTGCGGCTGGCCACGTCCATCGAAGGCCACCCCGACAACGCGGCCGCCGCCCTGCTGGGCGGCTTCGTCGTGTCGGCGCACCTGGGCGATCGCGTCGAGGCGGTGCGGTTCGACGCGCCGGACGGCCTGCGGACCGTGCTCTTCATCCCGGAACGGCGCCTGTCGACGGCGGACATGCGCCGGGTCCTGCCGGCGGAGGTCCCGCTGCGCGACGCCGTCAGCAACATGAGCCGGATCGCGATCGGCGTCGCCGGGATCGCGTCGGGACGGTTCGAGCTCCTGGCGGACCTCACCGTGGACCGGATCCACGAGCCGTACCGCTCCGTTGCCTACCCCCAGCTGCCGCGGCTCACCGGGGCGGCGCGGGCCGCCGGGGCCCTTGGGGCATTCCTCTCCGGCGCCGGGTCAACGGTCCTCGCGTTCGTCGCACCCGGCGCGGATCCCGATCCCGTCGAGGCGGCGCTTGCGGGGGCGGCCGCGGACGCAGGGCTGGAGGGTCGGACGCTGATCGTCGCGCCGCGGAACGCCGGGCCGGAGATCATCGAGCGCGGCTGATGGACGGCAACGGCGACTGATGGACGGCGCTGACCGCTCGGTCGGTGACGTCGGGGCCCCGACGCCCGTCTACGGCAGGCGCACCGCCGGCGCTGCCATCCCGCTCGCTACGTGCTCGTCGGGCTGCGGCTCGTCCCGGACCATGCGCACGGGCACCACGCCGCCCCAGGTCGGCCAGGTCTCGTCACCCTCGTCGTCATGGTTCGCGTCGGCACGGATCTTCGCGGAGGCCTCCTCGAGATCCATCCACAGGACGGACGTCGCCTTGCGCTCCTGGGCCGTCATCGGCCTGAGCTCCGGCCAGCGGCCGGGATACAGGTGCTCGATCAGCCCTTCGAGGCTCGCGTCCACCTCCGCCGCGTCGGTCACGAGGTGGGCCGTGCCGAGCACCATCACGGACCGGTAGTTGACCGAGTGGTTGAAGCCGGAGCGCGCGAGGACCAGTCCGTCGAGGTGCGTGACGGTGACGCACACTGGCTGCCCGTCCGTCGCGCGCAGCATCCGGCTGGCCGACGAGCCGTGCCAGTAGAGCCGGTCCCCCATGCGCCACACGGAGGTCGGGGTCGCGTAGGGCTGCCCGTCCGCCACCCACCCGACGTGCCCCACCATCGCCTCGTCCAGGATGGCGTCGATGGTCGTGCGGTCGTACTGGCCGCGTTTCGGCAGCCTGCGGACCCGGGTGCGATCGGACGCGGGCTCCTGGCTCACCGCCGGTAGAGCACCCAGAGGGTGACGCCCGTTGGTGCCGGCGCGTAGCCGTATGCCGGGTTCGGGGCTGCCTGGCCCGTGGGCACGGCACCGATGTTCGTGATGCGCCAGCCGTCCGGTGCGCGTCGGGCCGCGTCTGCGGCGACCCAGTCCCAGAGCGGGTCGCCCATGGTCGTGTCGGCCGTGACCAGCAGCTGGTCGTCGCCGATGAGCCGTTCCTTCATCGAGCCCCCTTGGTGGTGGGATTGGTCGCCGACAGCGTACGCGCCGCGCGACGACGGCGCACCGTCCCGGGCCACCTGCCGCTCCGGGCCGCCCGAGGATCGGACCCCCGATACCATCGGCGCATGAGTGACCCCGTGCCAGCCTCCGGCAGCGGGAGCACGACCCGCACATCGGACGGCGCCCTGCGGACCGGCCTCGTCGCGGGGTTCGCCTACATCCTGGTCGGCTGGCGGGCGCTCCTCGTCCCGTCCCTCATCCTGTTCGTGCTGCCGGCCTTCGACCAGACCGACGCGGGCATGGGCGGCTACTTCCTGGTCACCGCGCTCGCCTACGGGTTTGGCTCCGTGTTCGGCGGGCGGATCATCCGCAGGGCCGGGTCGAGGCTCGTCCTGACCGGCGCCGCGCTGCTGATGGCGGGCGGGCTGATGGTCCAGGGGTTCACGGGTGCCTGGGTCGTGTTCGCATTGGCGGGGATCCTCGTCAGCATCGGGGCGTCGACCGCGGATGTCGGGCTCAATGCCCTCGTGCTGGACCTGTTCCCGCACGCTCGTGGCCGGGCGTTGAACCTGCTGCACGTCTCCTACAGCGTGGGGGCTCTGATGGCGCCCCTCGTGATCGCCACGGCGGTGAGTGCCGGGGCCCCATGGCAGCTGGTCATGACGGCCACGGGCTTCGCCGTCCTGGTGGCCGCCGTCGGCCTGGCGTTGACCGTACCGGCGCACGCGATCGTCCCGGAGCCACCGCGGGACATGCCGATCACGGATGCGCCGGCGGCCCGGCGGCTCCCCCGCTTCCTGCTCGTGCTGGCGCTGGCCTCGGGCTGCTACGTGGCCGCCGAGGCCGGCGTCTCGGACTGGCTCGTGCGCTACCTGGACGACCTGTCGCTGACCCTCGCGAGCACCGCCCTGACGCTGTTCTGGGGCGGGATCGCGATGGGACGGCTGGTGTTCGCGAGGATCGGGAACCGGGTGGAGCCGCAGGCGGCCACGGCGGTGCTCGCGATGACGGGCTCGATCCTGTTGGCCGTGGCCGTGCTGGTGCCCGTGTCGCCCCTGTCGCCGGTCCTGTTCGGCGCGGTGGGGCTCGCCTTCGGCCCGATCTTCCCGTTGATCGTCGCCGCCGCCGGGGAGCGGATGCCGGGCCGTTCGGCGACCGTCAGCGGGACCCTGATCTTCGCCGCAGTGGTCGGTGCCGTCGTCTACCCGCCGGCCGTCGGGTTCATGTCGGCGACGGTGGGCATGCAGGTGGCGATGCTCGGGGCCGCGGCCCTGGCGTTCGCCTCCGGCATCGCGGCGTGGACGGCACGGCGCATGGGCGCGTAGGCCTACCGGGCATCTCCGTCGTCATCCCTGTGGGCGCCGTCGTCGGCCCGCCGCTCGCCACCCTGGGCAGGCGGCGTCCAGGCCCGATCCGCGTACCGGAGCTGGCGCTGGAGCAGGTCATTCTCCAGGCGGGCGGCGTCGGCGCGAAGGAGCTCGCGATCGCGGTCCACCTCGTCTGTCTCGACGGGGGCGGCCGTCGTGGGACCTGCCGCTGCGCCGTCCCCCCGGCCGCCGTCATGGCCGCCGCTCGTGCCCCCGAGGAGCCGCCGCAGGAAGCTCATCGTGCGGCGTCGGTCCCGCGGCCGAGGAAATCCAGGACCTCGTCCCAGGCCAGGGACGAGACACCCGCGAACGCGTCCACCTTGCGGTCGAAGAACGAGTGCGGAGCGTCGGGGTAGGTGATCACCCTGTGCGTGACCTCCGCATCGCTCAGCGCCTGCTCGAACGCCGCCACGGCCTCCTGGTCGATCCCCTCGTCCGCGCCGCCGAAGATCCCGAGCACGGGAGCCTCGAAGGTCGCCGCCACCTCTGCGGGTGCCGGAGTCCCGTTGCGGGAGGGGCCCGTTGGCCATCCGTAGAACCCGATGACGCCCGCCACGCCAAGGCCGAAGCCGTCGCTCAGGAACGCCAGTCGCCCGCCCATGCAGAAGCCGATCGTGTAGACGCGGGTGACCGCCGTCATCGCCCGAAGCTGCGCTACCGCTGCCGTGACGTCGGCGCGAAGGCCGTCGTAGGTGGTCTGCGGCACGTGCGTCTGCCAGTCGAAGTCCGGGCCCCGGTCGCCGATCCCGGCGCTGCGCCCGAAGTAGTCGATGGCGAGCGCCTCGACGCCATGTTCGGCGAACCGCAGCGCGAGCTCCCGGTAGTAGGCATGCAGCCCGCGGACGTCGGGCAGGACGACGATGCCGCCACCACCAGGCTCGACGGCGCGCGCCATGAAGGCGGCGAAACGGTTGCCGTCGGCGGCCTCGATCGCGATCTCCTGTGCGTCGAGCGATCCGCCCTCGATGGGTGCGATCGGCGGACGGGAGTCGTGGTCGAAGCACATCTGGAGGACCTCCTGGGGCGCGCGTCCGGGTGGTGGATACCGTGGCCCGGATTGTCGCCCGCTGACGGGGATCCGTCGCGCCTCCGCCGCTGTCGATGGAGCGAGGCGCATGCTCCGCTAGAATGCGCGGCATGCCCAGCCCCCTCGTCGTCATGAAGTTCGGTGGCTCGTCGGTCGCGGACGCGGAGCGCGTAAAGCGCGTCGCCCGCCGCATCGCCCGCGAGCGGGCCAATGGCTCGCAGCTGGTCGTCGTCGTGTCCGCGATGGGCGACACCACTGACGAGCTGCTCGCCCTGGCCGCCGCGGTCACGGACGACCCGGACGCCCGCGAGCTCGACGTCCTGCTGGCCACGGGCGAGCACCAGAGCGCCACCCTGATGTCCATGGCCCTGCATTCGATGGGCGTGCCCGCTATCAGCCTCACGGGGCCGCAGGCCGGGATCACCACCGACGGCCGCTATGGAAAGGCACGGATCGCGGGGATCGACCCCCGGCGCGTCCGTGCGGAGCTCGCCGCCGGCAAGGTCGTGATCGTCGCCGGGTTCCAGGGCATGAGCGTCGCTCCCCTCGAGGTCCTCGCGTCCAGCCCGACCGCGAGCGACGTGCACGCAGCCGAGATGACGACCCTGGGGCGTGGCGGCTCGGACACCACGGCGGTCGCGCTGGCCGCCCAGCTCGATGCGGACCGCTGCCAGATCTACACCGATGTCAAGGGCATCTACTCCGCAGACCCCCGGATCGCCGGGGATGCACGCCAGCTCTCCATCGTGGGCTACGAGGAGATGATGGAGCTGGCCCACCAGGGCGCCCAGGTGATGCAGGTCCGCGCCGTGGAGCTCGGCTGGGTCAACGACGTCGTCATCGAGGTGCTCAGCTCGTTCGAGGACGCGCCCGGCACACAGATCAGGGAGGACCCGCTCGTGGAGCAGCGGAACAAGGTCCGGGGGATCGCCCATGACCGGAACGTCGCCAAGGTCACGCTCGTCGACGTGCCGGACAAGCCGGGTGTGGCCCGCAGCGTGTTCGGTCCGCTCGCGGACAACGGGATCAACGTGGACATGATCGTTCAGAACGTGGGCCACGGCGGCGCCACGGACCTCTCGTTCACCATCCCGCGGGTGGAGCTGGCGAAGGCCAAGCGGATCCTCGAGCCGCTCATCCGCGATCTCGGCTTCCGGGACATGACGACGGACTCGGCCGTCGCCAAGGTATCGATCGTGGGGGCAGGGATCCACAACGCGCCGGGCTACGCGGCCCGCATGTTCGGGACCCTGGCGGATCACGGGATCAACATCGAGATGATCTCCACGTCCGAGATCCGGATCACGACGATCATCGCCGAGGACCGCGTGGAAGAGGCGGTTCGCGCACTCCATGCCGGCTTCGAGCTGGAGCAGCCCGAAGCCGTCGAGGCCGCCGGCTCCGGCGCGGGCTGATCGCCCGGTGATCGAGGCGGCAGCCGCCAGCAGCCTGTTCAGCCGCGTCGAGCGTCTCGCGGCGGTCGGCAGCACCAACGACCTCGTACGGTCGTGGCTGGGCGCCGGCGTTCCCGAGGTGTGCCTTGCCGTGGCCGACGAGCAGACCGCGGGCCGGGGTCGCCTGGGACGGACCTGGACGGCGCCGGCAGGTGCGGCGCTGCTGATGTCCATGGGCTTCCGTCCCGCGTGGCTGCCACCCGACCGCGCGTGGCGCATCGCCGCCACCGTCGCGCTCGCGATGTGCGATGCGGCGGAGGACGAGGCCGGGCTCCCGGTGGGCGCGCTCCGCCTCAAGTGGCCCAACGACCTGGTGATCGAGACCGCGGGACCGAGGGCGCTGCTCGTGGGCGATCTGACCCACGAGGCGGCGGCGGCACGCCTGGCGGCGCCCCTCGCGTTGCGCAAGGTGGCCGGAGTCCTGGGCGAGACGGAGGCGCTGGGCACCGACGACCCGCGCGTTGTGGTGGGCATCGGGCTCAACGCGGACTGGGCGGCCGGCGACTTCCCGTCCGACCTCGCCCCGACCATGACCAGCCTGCGCGAGGCATCGGGCGGGCGGCCCATCGACCGCGACCACCTGCTCGCGGGCTTCATGGAGCGCCTCGATGCGCGAGTCGAGAGCCTGCGAGCCGGCTACTTCGACATCGCCACCTGGGCGGACCGGCAGGCGACGACCGGCCGGCTCGTGGCCCTCGAGGCGGCCGACGGCTCCGTTGCCGAACCGGTGGCCGCTCTCGGCGTCGACGCCGCGACGGGCGCGCTGGTCGTGGAGGACGCCGCCGCCCCCGGCGGCGAGCGCGGGGTCCATGCGGGCGACGTCGTTCGCGTGCGCCTGGCGCCGGGACGGGTGTAACGCCGATGGCACGACCGGTGTTGGGAAGACGTGAGCGGACGACGGCCCCGGTCGTTGTCCTCGACCGCGACCGCTCCCTCGTCGAGGCGGCCCGCCGGGACCCTGCCCACTTCGACGCGCTCTACCGGAAGTACCTGGCCCAGGTGTACGCCTACGCGCTCTACGAGCTTGCCGACCATCACGCCGCCGAGGACGCGACTGAGCGCACCTTCCTTAGGGCGCTCGCCGCGCTGCCCCGTTTCCGCGAGCAGGCACGCCCCGAGGACGGACCCGACGCGTCCACGTTCCGGGTCTGGCTGTTCCGCATCGCCCGCAACGTCGTGGCCAACGAGCGGCGATCCCGGCGCCGGCGCCCCGCGGATTCGCTCGAGGTGGCGCTGGGCGCCGGCCTCGCGCTCCAGGACGCGCAGGACATCGAGGCCCAGGTCGTCATCCGGGACGAGGCCGCCGAGGCGCTCCGGGCGCTCCAGGCGCTCCCCGACGACCGCCGCCGTGCCCTGGTCCTCCGGTTCGTGGACGAGATGAGCACGGCCGAGATCGCCGGCATCCTGGGCCGGTCGGAAGGCGCCGTCCGGGTGCTCATCCACCGCGCCCTCGGCTCCGTCGCCCGGGAGCTCGGCCGGGACCGTGGGGCCCGATCGTGACCCTCCCGCGACTGCCTGACCGCGACGCCATCGAGGTGGATGCCCTGGTCGCGGACCGCTACCTCGATGACCTGCTGGCCGCGGGCGACCGCCACGCGCTCGACGCCCCGGCCGACGCCGCCCTGGACCCCGACCTGCGCGACGCTGCGCGGGTGCTCCGACGCGTGCTGGTCCGTGTCCATCCGTCATTCCGGTTCGAGGAGCGCCTCGCCGGGCGCCTCAACGAGCTCGCCGCATCTCAGGCTGCCGCTGCCGGCGCTGCGTCGTCGGGTGCCGTCGTCCCGCTGGCCGGCCGGATGCCGGGCAACGGCCGGCGCGCGGACGGAGCCGACCCCGTCCTGGACGCGATCCTGCGCGGCGACCTCGATCCATCCGATGCGGCTGCGGTGGAGCGCGTGACCGTCGGGTCTGCCGACCGTCGGCCCCTCCTGGTCGGTGGGGCGATCACGTCCGCCGCCATCTCCATCGCGGGCGTCGCGTGGGTGGCCTGGCGGGCGTCCCGTCCAGCCGGTCGCTCGGGCGGCGGCGCCATGGGTCGAGCCGTCCGTGTCGCTCGTGCGCGCCGTGCGGCGGCGCTCGCCGGCGTCGGCCTCGGAGGGCCCGCCTGATGCCCGTGAAGTTCCCCCAGTTCCGACCCCGCCGGGACGCGTTCCCGGAGAAGCTGTGGACACGCTGCCCGAGCTGCGAGGAGCAGCTGTTCAACAAGCAGCTCGAGAAGGCGATGAGCGTCTGCCCGTCCTGCGGGCATCATTTCCGCCTCCCGGCGCCGGTCCGCCTGAGCCAGCTGCTGGACGGGGGCACGTTCGAGGAGCGCGACCCCGGCCTCGTCTCCGAGGACCCGCTGGGCTTCGTGGACCAGAAGCCCTACCCTGACCGCGTGGCCGCGGCCCAGCTGGCCACCGGGATGCGTGATGCTGCCGTCTGGGGGTACGGACGGATCGAGGGCCAGCGGATCGCGATCCTCGTCATGGACTTCGGGTTCATGGGGGGATCGATGGGCGCGGTCGTGGGGGAGAAGGTCGCGCGGGCCGCAGAGGGCGCGCTCGCGGAGCGGGTGCCGCTGGTGATCGTGTCCGCATCGGGCGGTGCGCGGATGCAGGAGGGGACGCTGGCGCTGATGCAGCTCGCCAAGACCATGGCCGCGCTGGAGCGGATGCGCGCGTCGCGCGTCCCCTACGTGTCGGTGATGTCCGATCCGACGACGGGCGGCGTGTTCGCCTCCTATGCCGCGATGGGCGACGTCAACCTGGCTGAGCCCAACGCTCTGATCGGGTTCGCCGGCGCGCGCGTCGGTGCGGGGACGATCGGGGTCGAGCTGCCTCCGGGCTTCCAGCGCTCGGAGTTCCTCTACCGCCACGGGTTCGTGGACCGGGTCGTGGCCCGCCCGGAGCTGCGCCAGGAGCTGGCGCGGATCCTGCGCTACCTCGCGCCGCAGCCCGTGG
Organism: uncultured Chloroflexia bacterium; assembly: GCA_963713975.1. Classification (GTDB taxonomy): domain Bacteria; phylum Chloroflexota; class Limnocylindria; order Limnocylindrales; family CSP1-4; genus CAIXZV01. Next base: position 406,464 of record OY970218.1, on the reverse strand, counting down.
AGGCGAGCCGTGGTTGAGCGGATCCTGGGACGCGGGCGGGACCCGGAGAACGCGGAGGCCGGTGCCGCCCCCGATCCCGAGCCGCCCGTCGACCGCAAGGCCGTCGTGTGGGGCCGGATCCAGCTGGCGCGCAACCTCCGCCGCCCGCGGACGCTGGAGCTGGTCGATTCGATGGCCGACGAGTTCGTGGAGCTCCACGGGGACCGGCTGTTCGGCGACGACGAGGCGATCGTCGCGGGCTTCGCGATCATCGGCGGCCACCGCGTCGCCGTCATCGGCCAGCAGAAGGGCACGGACACCGAGGAGAACGTCCGCCGCAACTTCGGCATGCCGCATCCCGAGGGCTACCGCAAGGCAATGCGGGTCATGGAGCTGGCGGAACGGTCCGGCCTGCCGGTCGTGACGTTCGTGGACGTGCCCGGGGCGCACCCGGGCCCCGAGTCCGAGGAGCGGGGCATCGCGGAGGCGATCGCCCGCTCGGTGGGCCTGATGACCCGTCTCCGCACGCCCATCGTGGCCGTGATCACCGGCGAGGGCGGCTCCGGTGGGGCCCTGGCCATCGCGGTGGGCGACGTGGTCCTTGCCCTCGAGAACGCGGTGTACTCCGTGATCACCCCGGAGGGCTGTGCCAGCATCCTGTGGCGCACGACCGACGAGGCGGCCACGGCCGCCCTGGCCATGCGGATGAGCGTCCAGGACCAGCTGGAGCTGGGCGTCGTCGACGAGGTCATCGCGGAACCGCCGGACGGCGCCCACACGGATCCGGCCGAGACCGGAGCCCGCCTGAAGGCGGTCATCGTCCGCGAGCTTGACCGCCTGACGGCCATTCCCGTGGACGTGCTGGTGGAGCAGCGATATCGCCGGTACCGTGCCTTCGGCGCATTCGGCGAGATCGCCGTGCCGTCAGCCATCCCGCCCGTGCCCCCCAGGACCGGTCTTGCGGACCGACTGCGGGGGCTGATCGAAGCCGGCCAGCGCGCCATGCCCGCGCCGCTCCCCGTCGGGCGTCGCCAGGAACCACCCGCCCGTGAGGACGTCTAGCCGATGCCCGAACCGCACCGCACGAGCGATCGCAGCCCGGCCCAGCGCCAGGCCGACCATGCCGGTCTCGCCCGTCTGTCGGAGACGCTCCTGCCTGCCCTGGTCGAGAAGCTGAACGGCTCCGGGCTCGGCGAGCTTGAGGTCCGGGAAGGGGACTGGGCCATCCGGCTCCGCCGCCCCGCGGGCGCCTCGGTCGTCACCCGTCGTGAGCGGTCGCGACCCGGTGTCCTCGCCCCTGCACGGTCCACCGTGGCCGCGCCCCTGGTCGCCGTCGCGCCGGACCCGCACCGGGCCATCGCGACCTCGCCGTCCGTCGGCCAGTTCCGCGCCATCGCGCAGGTCGGCAGCCGGGTGCGCTCGGGCGACCGCATCGCCGTTGTGGACCTGCTGGGCATCCCGCAGGACGTGGTCGCGCCCATCGACGGCATCCTGGTCGAGGTGCTCGTGGAGACCGGGGACGCCGTGGAGTACGGCGAGCAGGTCGCGGCCATCCAGGAGCCGCTGGTACTGCCCGACGATCCCGCCGTGGCCGGGGAGGCTTGAGGTGGTCTCCCGCGTCCTGATCGCCAACCGGGGTGAGATCGCCCTGAGGATCCTGCGGGCCTGCAGGACGCTGGGCATCGAGGCCGTCGTCGCCTACTCGGAGGCCGACCGGACATCGCTGGCGGCAATGCTCGCCGACGAGGCGATCTGCATCGGGCCGGCGGACGCGCGGCGCTCGTACCTGTCGGCGCCCGCGATCATCTCTGCGGCCCTGGTCACGGGCTGCGACGCCATCCATCCCGGCTACGGCTTCCTGTCCGAGGACGACGCGTTCGCGGACGCGGTTCGGGAGCACGGCCTGACCTTCATCGGACCGCCGGCCCACGTGCTCGAGCACTTCGCCTCCAAGGAGGAGACGCGCCGCCTGCTGGCCGGGCACGGCCTGCCCACGATCCCGGGCTCCGGCCTGCTCATTGACGAGCAGCAGGCCCTCGAGGAGGCGGAGCGCATCGGCTACCCCGTCCTGCTCAAGCCGTCCGCGGGCGGTGGCGGCAAGGGCATGCGCATGGTGCGCTCGGCACGCGAGCTTGCCGCGGTGCTGCCGATCTGCCGGTCCGAGGCCAAGGCCGCCTTCGGCGACGACGCCCTGTACCTCGAGCGCTGGCTGGAGGACAACCGCCACGTCGAGATCCAGGTGGCCGTGGACAAGTTCGGGCACGGCATCCACCTCTGGGAGCGGGATTGCTCCATCCAGCGTCGGCACCAGAAGATCCTCGAGGAGTCGCCGTCCCCGGCCATGACCCCGACCGGACGGCGTGAGCTGGCCGAGCGAGCGATCAGGGCGGTCGTGGCGGCGGGCTACGAGAACCTGGGTACGCTGGAATTCCTGGTCGACAGCGACGGCAACGCCTACTTCATCGAGATCAACTGCCGGATCCAGGTGGAGCACCCGGTGACCGAGATGCTCACGGGCATCGACCTGGTCGCCATGCAGATCAGGCTTGCGTCCGGCGAGCCGCTGGGCATCAGCCAGGCCGACGTCCCCCAGCTTGGCCACGCGATCGAGTTCCGGATCAATGCCGAGGACCCGGTCCACGACTTCCGCCCGGGCGCCGGGACGATCGAGCGGTTCAACCCTCCGGGCGGCCCCGGGGTCCGCTTCGACACGCACGCCTATGCCGGCTACGAGGTCCCGCCGTACTACGACTCGCTGCTCGGCAAGCTCGTCGTCTGGGGTCCCACTCGCGAGGTCGCGATCGCCCGCGGTCGGGCCGCGCTGGGCGAGCTTGTCGTCGAGGGCGTGGTCACCAACGCCGCGATCCACCGTGCGCTGCTCGCGTCCGAGCCGTTCCTGGCCGGCGAGTTCACCACCAACCTGCTCGACCGGATCGGGAGCGCGGCCTTCCTGGCCGGTGAGGAGCGCTCGTCGTGAGGGCCGCGGTCCGGCCTCCGGTGCCGAGTCCCGCGTGCAGGGCTGCACGCAAGCCCCCGGGCGCGTCGGCCGCCAGCCGCCACCCTTCTCGCTGATCCCCCTGGAGCTGCCCCATGAGCGACGCCAACCTCACCCCCGACGTCACGCCCGACGCGATCCCATCGCCCGCGGCACCCTTCTCGGTCAAGGTCATCGAGGGCCTGATCCCGCACCGCTGGCCGTTCCTGCTCGTCGACCGGATCGTCGAGTACGAGCCCGCCGAGAAGCGGATCGTGGGCATCAAGGCCGTGACCGCCACCGAGTGGTTCTTCCAGGGCCACTTCCCGGGCCTGCCGGTCATGCCCGGCGTCATCCAGGTCGAGGCGCTCGCCCAGACGATGGCCTGCTACGTCGCCTGCCAGCCGGGCTTCGGGAACCGGATGGGGCTGTTCGCGGGCATCGACGAGGTCCGCTTCAAGCGCGTCGTGATGCCGGGTGACACCCTGCGCCTGGAGATCACGATGGAGAAGCTGGGCAGCCGCTTCGGCAAGGGTCGGGGCGTGGCGTCGGTGAACGGGGAGGTGGCCTGTGAGGGCCTGCTGTCGTTCGTGATCCCGCCCGCCGGGGTGCTCGGGTGATGCGGATCGCCCTCCTGTCGGACATCCACGGCAACCGGGTCGCCCTCGAGGCGGTGCTGGCCGAGATCCGCCGTGAGCGTCCGGATGCGGTGCTGGTGGCCGGTGACCTCGTGCTCAACGGCCCCGATCCCAACGGCTCCATCGACGCCCTGCGGGTGCTGGAGTCCGAGGGCGGGCTGATCGTCTCGGGGAACACGGACATCGCCGTCGGGGACTTCGACTACGGGTCGGCGTTCCCCCAGTACCAGGATGGTGTCCCGGAGATGGTGAGCGTCGCGACCGAGTGGGCGCACGATGAGCTTGGGGACGAGCAGCTGGACTGGCTGCGACGCCTGCCGGCTGAGCGCCGGCTGCGGACCCCGGACGACACGCTGGTTCTGGTCGTGCATGCCTCGCCGGGATCGCAGACCCGGGGGTTCGACCAGGCGCTCGACGCCAACATCATCTTCGAGCGCGCGGCCGCGACCGATGCCCGGGTGATCTGCGTCGGCCACACCCACGTCCCCGAGGTGCGGGACCTGGGCTGGAAGGTCATCGTCAATGCCGGGTCCGCGGGCTACGTGTTCGATGGGGACCCAACCGCGTCGTGGGCGATGGTTTCCATCGATGACGGGGTCGTGACCGCCGAGATCCGCCGTACCGAGTTCGATGTCCTGGGCGTCGCCAACGCCATCTCCGAGCGAGGACTGCCGGGCGACGTCTACCGGGCGGCGACGGTGCGCACGGGGAAGCTCGTCCGATGAGGTGGAGCTGGCCGGATCACCCGCGCCGCGTCGTTGTCACCGGCATGGGCGCCGTCACGGCGCTCGGCCAGGACGTTGCGACGACGTGGGCAGGCCTGGTGGAAGGTCGCTCCGGCATCGCGACGATCACCCGCTTCGATCCGTCGCGTGTCGCGAGTCGCGTGGCGGCCGAGGTCAAGGACTTCGACCCGTCGGGCATCCTGGATCGCAAGGAGATGCGGCGCACGGACCGCTACATCCAGTTCGCGCTGGTGTGCGCGCGCCAGGCCCTGGACGAGTCCGGCCTACCCGGCCGCCTGGACGACGAGATCGCCGCCCGGACCGGCGTGATCATGGGCTCGGGACTGGGTGGCGTGGCCACCCTGTTCGACAACGTGCTGCTGATGGGGGAGCGGGGTCCGGACCGGATCTCGCCGTTCTTCATCCCCATGGGCATCGCCAACGTCGCAGCCGGCCAGATCGCCATCGCATGCGGTGCGCTCGGCCCCAACTTCGCCACGGTCTCCGCGTGCGCGACGGGTGGGCATGCGCTTGGTGAGGCCTGGGAGACGATCCGGCGCGGCGATGCCGACATCATGATCGCGGGCGGCGTTGAGGCCAGCATCCACGAGGCGACCGTGGGCGGCTTCGCGTCGATGAAGGCCCTCTCCACGCGCAACGACGAGCCCGAGCGAGCCTCGCGCCCGTTCGACACGGGCCGCGACGGGTTCGTGGTGGGCGAGGGCGGCGGGGCGCTCATCCTGGAGGCGCTCGAGCACGCGGAGGCCCGCGGCGCGGCGCCCCTGGCGGAGCTCGTGGGCTACGGGGCCACGGCCGATGCGTCGCACATCACGCTGCCGGCCCCGGGCGGGATCGGCGCCGTTCGGGCGGCCCGCCGAGCGCTCGAGAAGGCGGCCATCGACCCGGCCGAGGTGGACCACGTCAACGCCCACGCGACGTCCACGCCGGAGGGCGACAAGGCCGAGCTCCAGGCGCTCCGCACCATCTTCGGCGACCATGCGCCAAAGGTCTCGGTCACGGCCAACAAGTCCATGATCGGGCACACGCTCGGTGCCGCCGGCGCGATCGAGGCCATCGCCACGATCAGTGCCCTGCGCGACGGGTGCGTACCGCCGACCCTGAATCTCGAGGACCCGGATCCCCTGGCGGCCGGGCTCGACCTGACGCCAGGTATCCCCACCAGGCGGCCGCTGCGGGTGGCGATGTCCAACTCGTTCGGGTTCGGCGGCCAGAACACGGCGCTCGTGTTCCGGCGGTGGGACGGATGAACGCGGATGGAACGGAGCCCCAGCAGCCAGCGGAGGACCCGCCGATGACGGAGCCCGGCATCGTGGAGGCAGCCGATCTCGTGGAGACACCGCATCTCGTGGAGCCCGTGGCCGTCGGCCCGGGAGACCCGGCGTCCGGTGCGCTGCCCGACGACGCGGACCTGTCGCTGCTGGCGCTGGTGGACCGCCTGACAGCGCTGCTCGAGAGGAGCGATCTCGGCGAGCTGGAGGTCGCGACGGGCGGTACCACGATCATCCTCCGCTCGCCTGCCGCCATCGAGCGACCGGCCTCGATCCCGGTCGCCGTGGAGCCGGGTCCGGTCGCGTCGGACGGCGCGCCCGCCCCGATCCCGACCGATGCCTCTCCCACGGGCGCCGCCGTGCCGGGCGCCGCTCCGGCTGCGAAGCCTTCCGTCAAGGCACCCTTGACCGGCATCTTCTACAGCGCTCCGTCGCCCGGCGCCACGGCCTATGTCTCGGTCGGCGACCACGTGGCGGTCGGGCAGATCATCGGCCTGATCGAGGCGATGAAGCTGTTCAACGAGATCAAGAGCGACCTCGGCGGTCGCGTCACCCGCGTGTGCGCGGACAGCGGCATGCTGGTCAAGGCCAAGCAGGCGCTGATCGAGGTGGAGCCGTCATGACCGACACCGCCGCCCGCTCCGTCCGCCTGACCGGGTGGGGCCGCTACGCCCCGGCCCAGGTCCTGACCAACGCGGACCTGGAGCGCATGGTCGACACCTCCGACGAGTGGATCGTGACCCGCACCGGCATCCGTGAACGGCGGGTGGCCGCGGCCGACGAGACGACCGCGTCGATGGCCGCCGTGGCCTCGCTGCGCGCCATCCACACCGCGGGCCTGGTGCCCGAGGACATCGACCTCATCATCCTCGCGACGCTGTCACCGGACTACTGGATGCCGTCCACGGCCGCGCTCGTGAAGGAGGCCATCGGCAACACGCGCGCCCCGGCCTTTGATGTCGCGGCAGCCTGCTCCGGCTTCGTCTACGCCTACGCGACCGCGAGTGCCTACATCTCCGCCGGCATGGCCAAGCACGCGCTGGTCATCGGCGCGGAGCTCCTGACCCGGTTCCTGGACTACACCGACCGGGGCACCTGCATCCTGTTCGGGGATGGCGCCGGCGCCGTCGTGCTCTCCGCCGGCGAGGGGGAGGGGACGCCGGTCGGCATCGAGCTGACGACCGAGCCCCAGGGCGCCTACATGATCTGGCTGCCCGCGGGCGGCTCCAAGAGCCCGCCGTCGGCCGAGACGGTGGCCCGCGGCGAGCACAAGATCCGCATGGAGGGCAAGGAGACCTATCGCTTCGCCACCCGGACCCTGGCCTCCACTGCCCTTGCCGCGGTGGGCAAGGCGGGCTGGACGCAGGACGACGTCGACCTGATCGTGCCCCACCAGGCGAACATCCGGATCATCGAGGCGGTGGCCAAGGGCCTGTCGCTCTCGATGGACAGGATCTACGTCAACCTGGACCGCTACGGCAACACCTCCGCCGCGTCCGTGCCCATGGCCCTGGCCGAGGCCGTCAACGAGGGCCGCGTGAAGGTCGGCGACAAGATCGTGTTCGTGGCGTTCGGGGCCGGGTTCACCTCCGGCGCCGTGGCCCTGGAATGGACCGCGGATCCGGCGCGCGGCCGTGGTGCCGATGCCGCCGTCCGGGCCGAGGACGTCTCGGTCCGGCTGCCGGTGGACTGGGACTCGGTGGACCCGATCCCGCCCGCGCTCCTGGAGGTCCTGGCCCGCCCGCTGCCCGTTGACCTGGATCTCTCCGACGTCGTGCCCGGGGACCCCGAGCCCGCGAGCCACCCCGTCCGCTGACCCCCGGGCGGCACGCCCGGCCCGAGCCCTGAGGAGGAACCGCACATGCTCGATCTCACCGGCAAGGTCGCCATCGTCACCGGCGGCTCGCGCGGCATCGGCCGTGCCATCGGCCTCAAGCTTGCCACGCAGGGCGCCGACATCGCGTTCATGGATCGCGGCAGCCCGGAGGTCGGCGCCCAGACCCGGACCGACATCGAGGCGCTCGGCCGGCGGGCCATCTTCTTCCCCGGCGACGTGACCGACCCGGCGGCGTGCGCGGCGTTCGTGCAGGCCGCCATCGACGCCTACGGCAAGGTCGACATCCTGGTCAACAACGCCGGCATCACGCGCGACGACCTCGCGATGCGGATGGGCATCGACGAGTGGAAGATGGTCCTCGAGGTCAACCTGTTCGGGGCCTTCTACTGCACCAAGGCCGTCCTCCGCCCGATGCTGCGGGCTCGCGGCGGGCGGATCATCAACATGTCCAGCGTCTCGGGTCAGGCGGGTCAGGCGGGCCAGGCGAACTACTCGTCGTCCAAGGCCGGCCTGATCGGCCTGACCAAGGCCGTCGCCAGGGAGGTCGCCTCCCGGGGGATCACCGTCAACGCCGTGGCGCCGGGTTTCATCGTCACCGAGTTGACGCAGGACCTGCCGGCGGAGCTGCAGGACCAGCTCAAGAAGGCCACGCCGCTCGGGCACTTCGGGTCCGTGGATGACATCGCCAACGCCGTCGCCTTCCTGGCCTCGGATGAGGCGGGCTACATCACGGGACAGGTGCTCGCGGTCGATGGCGGCCTGGTGATGATGTAGCGGTGCCGTTCACCGTCGAGGAGACCCCTATCCCGGAGGTCAGGGTCGTCCGGCCCCGACTGTTCGGCGACGAGCGCGGCTGGTTTGCCGAGGTCCTCCGGGCGGACGCGTTCGCGGCGCTCGGACTGCCCGACAGCTTCGTCCAGGTCAACCAGTCCCGGTCCGGGGCGGGCGTCGTCCGGGGACTGCACTTCCAGTGGGATCCACCCCAGGCCAAGCTGATGCGCGTGGTGCGTGGCCGGGCGTTCATGGTGGCCGTGGACATCCGGCCCGGCTCGCCGACGCTGGGTCAGACGGTGACCGTGGAGGGATCCGAGGACGAGCCCGTCCTGTTCTGGGCGCCGGCCTCGTTTGCACGCGGCTTCTGCTCCCTGGCGGACGCCACCGAGATCGAGTACTTCTGCACGGCGATCTACAACTCGCGCTGCGAGTCCGTGATCCGCTGGGACGACCCGGCCCTGGGCATCCCGTGGCCGGCGGTGGCGGAGCGCCGGCTGGCCCCCAGGGACGCGGCGGCGGGCACCTTGGCGGAATGGCTGGCGCGACCCGAGGCCGAGGCGTTCCGGGACACCCCCGGCGGGAGCTGAGCCACCCGCCGCAACGGGTGGGACGCTCCAGCGTCTCCATGCGGGAGAGCCGGACTGCCGGTATCCTGCGCCGGGGCCATGTGACCGCGGGTCGGGGCATCGCGGGCAGATGGGTACGTTTGGGGGGTGTTGGGTGCGGCCGGGACGCCGTACCGTTCGCCCAGCGACCGGGTGGCTCGGCCCGGCCGGCAAGACCACGTGGGGGTCATGAAGAGCAAGTCCGCGGCAATTGCCGCCATCCTTTCGTTCGTGTTCCCGGGGCTCGGGCACCTTTACCTCGGCCGGCGCAGGCAGGCCCTGGTCTTCGCGCTGCCCGCGCTGCTCGTCGCCGTGGCCGTGGGCCTTGAGCTGCTGTCCAGCCCCGAGGCCGCGCTCGGCAACCTCATCACGCCGTCGGGGTCCATGACGGCCCTGGTCCTGATCCTGCTGACCGGCGGCTGGCGGATCGTCGCGATGGTCGACGCGGTCCTGATCGCCAGGCGGGACTCGGGGCTCGGCGCACCGGCGATCGTCGTGGCGGCGGTGTTGCTGTTGCTCACCGGCGGGATGCACGGCGCCGCGGCCTACGTCGCGTACACCACCTACGACGCCGGCAGCAAGATCTTCGTGGCTGCCGGACCTGACGACGGCAACGGCACCCCGGTACCCGCCGGAACCGGCGCCCCGAGCGAGCCGGGAGCGCCGACCCCGACCGAGTCCGACGACTACCAGGTGGCGCCCGAGGTGACGCCCGAGACGGCGCAGTCCCGGGTCAACATCCTCCTCACGGGCGTTGACTCGGCGGAGACCCGGACGACCGCCCTGACCGACACGATGATCGTGCTGAGCGTCAACCCGGCCGACAAGTCGGTCGTCATGGTCAGCCTGCCCAGGGACATCTCGAACTTCCCGCTCTACGACGGCGGCACGTTCAAGGGAAAGCTCAACTCCTTCATGACCTGGGTTCGCAACCACCCGAACCAGTTCCAGGACAAGCCCTTCCCCGCCCTGATGAAGGAGATCGGGTTCCTCGTCGGCGTGCCGATCCACTACTTCGCCGCGATCGACCTCGAGGGGTTCCGGAAGATGGTCGACGCCGTCGGCGGCGTGACCGTGGACAACCCCAAGGCGATCAACGACCCGCGGTACGCCTGGCTCGACGGGACACACGGGTTCACCCTGCCGGCGGGCAAGGTCAAGCTCAACGGCAAGAAGGCGCTTGCGTATGCGCGCTCGCGGCAGGGTGCCGGGGATTCGGACTTCACCCGGGCTGCTCGCCAGCAGCAGCTGCTGGTCGCCCTGCGCAACAAGCTCGCATCACCCACGATGATCACCACGTTGCCCGACATCATCAGGGCCGCGGGCGACACCGTGCGCACGAACCTCCCGACGGACCGGCTCGACGAGTTCATCACGCTCGCCCGCGAGGTCGGGCCTGACGCCATCAAGCGTCAGGTGATCACGTATCCGATCACGTTCCACCCACCGACCGCGTCCACCGGGGGCGTCTGGACGCTGCAGCTCCACATGGACCGGCTCGCGAAGCTGTCGCAGAAGCTCTTCGGCGCCGACAGCCGCTACTCGGACAGCTGATGCTTCGCCACCACCTCCGCCTGGCACGGTTCTCGCTGCTGCTGGCCGACGGGATCGCGGCGGTGGCCCTGTTCGCGGTCGTATCGATGCTACGACTCGGCCCAGGCTGGCAGGCTGCGTGGATTGTTGCGGGCGCGCCATGGTTGGCCTGGGCCATCGGCTACGGCCTGTTGTGGATCTGCTGCGAGTGGCTCCTGAGCCTGGACCAGCTCCGAGCCAGGTGGACGTTGCGGGGCGAGGCCATGGCGATCGTGCGAGCCGCGCTCCTGGCGGCCGTCGCCGTGTTCAGCATTCTGTTCCTGGTTCATGCGCCCGAGGTGAGCAGGCTCTTCCTGCTGGTGCTGTTCGCCAGCCAGGTGCTGCTCTCCCTGACGGAGCGGGGCCTCCTGCGGCTTGGTCTGCGTCACCGTCAAGGCGTCGCGGTCCGGAACCTGCTGGTCCTTGGAACGTCGGCGCGATCCGTCACTGTAGCCCAGCGGCTCGTCTTGAACCCCTCGCTCGGCTACGGGCTTGTCGGCCATCTCGGGGAGCCGACCGCGGCCTGCCCGAGCGTGCTTGGCGCGCTCGCCGACATCGAGCGGATCCTGCATTCCACGGTGGTCGACGAGGTCCTGGCCGTTCTCGACCCCGACGAGGAGCCGTATCTCGCCCCGATCGGGTCGCTGTGTGCGCAGGAAGGCAAGCGCCTCCGCGTCGTCCTCTCGTCGGGTTGGGTGCCGGTCGCCGGTGGCCGGGTGGAGACGTTCCACGGGGATCAGGTCCTGACGGTCGCGAACGGGCCGGACCGCGTCCTCGGCCTCCTGCTCAAGCGGATGCTGGACATCGGTCTCTCATCCTTCGCCCTCCTGGTGCTGGCGCCCATCGCGGCGGCCGTGACGGTCGCGGTCAAGCTGGAGGACGGGGGTCCGGTGTTCTTCCGCCAGGCGCGGAGCGGCCTGCACGGGCGGGCATTCACGGTTGTCAAGTTCCGCACCATGGTGCCCGACGCCGAGGGCCGCCTCGCGGCGCTCGCCGACCGCAACGAGATCAGCGGGCATGCTTTCAAGGTCGCGGATGACCCGCGCGTCACCCGCGTCGGCCACGTGCTCCGGAGGACGAGTCTCGACGAGATGCCGCAGTTCTGGAACGTGCTGCGTGGCGACATGAGCATCGTGGGCCCGCGTCCGCCGTTGCCGGGCGAGGTCGCCGGCTACGACCTGTGGCACCGGCGGCGGCTGTCGATGAAGCCCGGCATCACCGGCCTGTGGCAGGTCTCCGCGCGACTCGAGGCCGAGTTCGACCGGTGGGTGGAGCTCGATCTCATCTATATCGACCGCTGGTCGCTGTGGCTGGACTTCAAGATCATGGTGAGGACCGTGCCCGCCATGCTCTCCGGCAGATGAGGGGCGCAGGCTCGCCCGAGGTGAGACCGCTGCGAGCCCTGGTCGTCAACGCCTACACGCTGGGCAACTGGGGCGATACCGCAATCGCCGAGGGATTGATCGACGCCCTCAGGCTCGCCGGCTTCGGGCACGTGGCGATGGCGCCCGTTGATTGGCCGACGCGCCAGAGCGGGCGGATCATGGCGGACGCCGATGAGATCGTGCCGCCGCTCGCCAGCCTTTACGACGTGCCTCCCGCGCTGCGTCGGTTCAAGCCGTCTACGCTGGCGTGGGTCATGGGCCGCCTCGTTCGCGCCCGGGTCGGATGGCCTGCCGACCGGGCGACGGCCAGCTACCACGACGCCGATCTCGTGGTCTCCGTAGGCGGTGGTTTCCTGGGGGGGGCGAAGGCCGGGGCCAACCTGGTCAAGGTGGCCAACATCCAGGCCGGGGTGATGGCCGGGAAGCCGACCATCGTTGCCCCGGTGTCCGTCAACCCATGCTCTCGCAACGTTGCGCGTACGTTGCGCTGGGGCCTTCGCGGAGCCGTCGTCTTCGGTCGCGACGAGGCGAGTGCCGGTCGCCTGCGCGACCTGGGTCTGGATGCACGGTTCGCTCCGGATCTCGCCCTGCGGGCACCGTCGCTGCGCGCAGCCAGTGAGCGCCGCCCCCCGACGGCTGGCCCATCCTCGGGTGGTGTCATCGGGTGGTCGCCACGAAGCTATCGTGCCGAACATGCGGCATGGGGGTCGCCGGAGCAGGCCGAGGAAGCCACGCTCGCGGCGGTCCGCTCGATCCTCGACACGACCGAGGACCGATTGCGGTTCATCCCGCACGTGCGGGCGGGGACGCTCGACGACGACATCCACGCGGTTGACCGCCTGATCGGACGGCTCACCGTGGGTGAGCGGAGCCGGACCGACGTCGCGCCGGCCCCATCCACGCTCGAGGAATCCGTGCTTTCGTTCGCGTCGCTCGATGTGCTGATCACGTCGCGCATGCACGCCGCGATCTTTGCCACGGCGGTGGGAACGCCCGCTGCCGCCCTGGCGTACGAGCCCAAGGTTCTCGGGATCCTCGGCGATCTGGGGCTCGCGGACCGGGTCATCGCTCCAACGGCGGACCTGGCCGCGGGGCAGATCGCAGCCCTGGTCACTCGCCTGAGAGCACCGGAGGAGCGCGTCCGCACGCAGGAGGCCTTCGCGGCCGTCCAGGGCAGGTTCGCGGGCTTCATCGAGGAACTCGCGGGATCGGTCAGCTGATGCGCCTCGCCGGCTCGGTGGCAGAGATGGCCCGGAACCGGTGGACGCTCGGAATCCTCGGCGCGCTGCTGCTGATCCTGCCGGTGTTTGCGGCGAGGCTGGCCCCTGCCGGCGGCGAGTGGGCGGCCGTTGCGATTGCCCTGCTCGTCCTGGTGGTCGCCTTCCTCCTCACCCCGGTCCGGGCGATCGGCATGTTCGCAGCGTACATGCTCGTGATCGACTCCCTGGTGCCGGTGGCCGGGGGCCGGATCAAGCTTCTCGACGAGCTGTTCATCCCCGCCATGGTCCTGATCACGGTCTTCACCTGTCGCCATCGACTGCGCAGCCAGGTCCGGCCCGTTCGGGATGTCGCGCTGCTCGTGCTCATCGGCGCCGCCCTGGCATCGTCCATGATCAGCGGCGTGCGCCCGGAGGTATGGGTGCCCGGCATGTCGCTGCTGCTCAAGGCGCTGGCCGTGTTCTACGTGGTCCTCCTGCACGAGGTCACCGACGCGGACGTTCGCTGGCTGCTCACGTCCTGGCTGGTGCTCGCGAGCGGGATCCTCGCTGTCGGCGCACTCCAGCTCGCCGGCGCGATGGTGGTCGGCCTCGGCGCCGATGGGGAACGGGCCGGGGTCCCGGTGATCGCCTCGGTCTTCTATCACCCACAGTTGTTTGGCTGGCTGTGCGCGACCGCTGCGATCTACCTGGTGGCGCACCACGTCGTGATGCGTCGTCGCTGGATGCTCGCCCTCGCCATGCTGTTCTCCCTCGGGACCATCCTGTCGGGACGTCGACGCTCGATGCTGGCGCTGGTCGGTGGCCTGGCGACAGGTGCCGCCACGGAGGTGGTGCGTGGCCGCGGGCGGGCAATGCGCCTGCTCGGGTGGTTGCCGACAGGGGTGGGCGTTGCGCTCATCGCCGTCGCGTTCATGCCGGTCTTCAGCGGCCTCTACGCCATGACGATCCAGGGGTACGCGGATCCGGTCATCCAGGGCGGCAGCAGCGGCAACGGCGCTCCGCAGGGGGAGATCCACGCGGACACTCCGGCTCGCATCGCCCTCTATGAGGGCTCGGTGATGATCGCGATCGACAACTTCCCTCTCGGCGCCGGCCTTGGCAGGTATGGCAGCTGGATGAGCCGCGTGGAGTACAGCGACGTGTACCGCGAGTACGGGATGGACCGGATCTTCGGCCTGAGCCCGGAGAGCCCGCAGTTCATCAACGACACGTTCTGGCCACAGATCCTGGGCGAGACGGGCGTGATCGGGTTCTTTGCCTACGCGGTCGTCATCGGATGGATGGGGGTGGAGCTGCTTCGGTTGCGTCGGGTTCGGGACCTGCCGCCGGCCATGACCGCCGTCGTGCTCGGGACCCTCATGCTGTTCGCCCAGACGCTCGTGGAGTCGGTGGCAAGTGCGATCCTTGGCTCGCCGTCCCAGGCGTATCTGGTGATGCTGGCGATCGCCGGTACCCTCAGCTGGGTGGGTGCCCGGGACCGGGAGCCCAGCCAACGTGGTGGCCAATGAGTCGCGCCCGTCAGCCCGTGCGTCCGCTGATCATCGTGCCGATCGATCCCTTCGGCGACAAGATCGGCGGGATCAAGACGTTCATCGCGGATTTCGTGCGGTTCGCTCCCGACGACTTCGAGCCCCAGGTCATCGGGTGCACGGCAGACCCGATCGGACGCCCGGTGGGGCGGTGGCAGCAGCACCACCTGGACGGACGCCCGCTGGGTTTCCTCCCCGTGCTGGCCACGCCCGATGTCCATCGCCGCCCGCTGGTCCCCCTCTCGTTCCAGTTCACGGTCGCGGCGATGGCGAGGCGCCAGGCGCACCGCTTCCGTGGGCGGGTGCTCCAGTTCCACCACCCGGGCCCCCCGATCGCCTTCCTCGCGATCGATGCTCCGAAGATCCTGACGGTCCATCTCAACGTCGCCGACATCGACGGCGACGCTGGCGAGAGCCGGTGGCGGCGACTCCCGGGAGCCCTGCACCGGCTCGAGGACGTGACGCTGCCCAGGATGAACCGGATCTTCGTCGTCAATCGCGCGGGCCTGGACTTCTACCGCAGCCGGCACCCGCACGTGGCGGATCGTTGCGCATTCCTTCCCACGTCGGTCGATCAGGAGCACTTCCGGCCGCTTCCGGCGGAGGAGCGCAGCGCCGCTCGAGCGGAGCTCGTCGGCCAGGCTGGTGGGGACCCCGGCGCGCCCGGTGCGGTCCTGCTGTTCGTCGGCAGAATCGAGGAACAGAAGAACCCGTTGCTGCTGATCGAAGCATTCGCCGCAATCCGCCGGAAGGTCGCGGACGCCCGCCTCGTGATCGTCGGGGAGGGGGGCCTGCGGCCCGCGGCGCAGGATCTCGCGCGGGAGCTCGGTGTCGGTGACGCCATCCTCTGGTCCGGGTATCGGAGCCGGGCCGAGATGCCACGCCTCATGAACGGCGCTGACGCTCTCATGCTCCCTTCGAGGTTCGAGGGTATGCCGATCTCGGTGCTCGAGGCGCTCGCCTGCGGGCTTCCAGTCGTCGCAACGGCGGTCGGCGAAGTGCCCCTCGTGGTCAAGGACATGGTGAACGGCCGCCTCGTCCGGGACCATTCGCCTGGAGCGGTCGCGGCGGCCGCCGTCTGGGTCCTCGAGGCTCCGAGGGAGCGACTGGCCGCTGCCGCACGCGTCGCCGTCGCACCGTTCACGCCCCGCGAGACGCTGCGTCCGTACTTCGACGCACATCGCGAGCTCAGCGGAGCGGCCGCGCACTGAGATGGCGGGGCCTCCCGCCCCGGGATCAGCGGGCCTGCCCACGGAGCAGCTGGAGCGAGGCCGCCGCGAGCTGTCTCGCATCTTCCACGCGCGGTACGAGCGCAAGCAGTGATGACCCGGTGACCCGACGGTACGCGATCAGCAGCACCGCCGCGCCGGTGGAATACGCGATCAACGAGGCGAGCGAGGCCCCCTCGATGCCGAGCGCGGGGATCAGCAGCACGTCGAGGGCGACCGTGGCGATCAAGGCGGCGCCGGCCGAGATGGAGACGAGGCCAGCGTGCCCGCGACCCTTCATGTCGCTGCCCATCAGGCGCTGGAGGGAGAGCGGGACCATGGCGATGATGGTGATCCGAAGGGCACCCGTGCCCTCGATGTAGGCGGGGCCAAAGAAGACCCCCAGGAGGAGCGGTGCGAACACTCCGATCACCAGTCCGATGCCGACGACCACGATGAGCGTGAGCCGCACGGTGCGCTCGGTCAGGTCGGTCTGCTTGAGGTCGAGTCTCGAGACCGCGGGAAACAGGTAGGCAGCCCCGGAGCTTGCGATCTGGGCGATGACCTCCGACATCCGGACGGCGATCAGGTAAATGCCCGCCGCCCTCAGGTCAACGAAGAGGGGCACCAGGAGCAGGTCCAGGCGAAGGTTCAACATCTGCAGGATGTTCCCGACCTGCCCGCGCAGCCCCAGCGAGAGCGCTTCGCGGGTGAAGCCCGCGTCGAACGAGAGCCTGAGGCCTCCGATCGCTCGTGCGACGACGCCGGTCGCGAAGACCGCGGCAATCATGGCTGCGAGCGCGGCGCCCGCAACGTATCCCGCGGACGTCGTGGCTCCGAGGGCGAACAGGAGCCCGATCAGGAACAGCGAGCCCATCCCCTCGATCGCCTGCGTCGCGAGATACGCCGTCCGGCGGTCGTGGCCCAGCAACAGGGAGCCCGCAAGCTCGAACGCCACGATGCTGGCCGCCAGGAAGGCTGCCGCGATCGCGAGATCCGCGGCCCCGCCGTCGAAGGTCGCGGGGGACAGCACCCGTCCCGCGATGACGACGATGAGAGCCGCCAGTGCCGTGGCAACCAGGCCGAGGCTGAAGGAGCGGTTGGTGATGGGGCCACGCTCGGCCGGGCGGCGGCCGAGGTAGTAGATGCTCGAGATGTTGAGACCGCCGTTCGCGAGCAGCGCCGCGATCGTCCCGATGGTCAGGCCGACGGCTGCCGCGCCGAGTGCCGGCGGGCCAAGCGTCCTTGCCACGAGCACGCTGGTGAGGAACCCCGCACCAACGGATGCAAGGCGCACACCGGCCAGCAGGCCGATGTCACGGCCGAGCGAGTTCGGCCCCGCAGGCGCCTCAGCCAACGTCGGGTGAGCCTGGATCCCCGCCGTCCGTCCCAAGCCGATCAGCGGCCTGCCCGTGGTCGCGCTCGCGGCGGGTAGCGAGGGAGGTCATCGCCGTCCGAGCTTCGCGCGGATGACGAGTCGGGCAAATCGTGGGGCATCGCCGGCGTAGCGGCGCCACATCCTGCGCGGTTCCTGCGCGACCCGGAAGAACCACTCCAATCCGGCTCGCTGCATCCAGCGTGGAGCGCGCCGGGTGACTCCCGCATACACGTCGAAAGACCCACCGACGCCCATCACGAATGGCGCCCCGATGAGGTCCTTCCAGCGGGCCAGGAACTGCTCCTTCCGCGGTGACGGCAGGGCCACGAACAGGATGTCAGGGCGCGTCTCTGCAATCCGACGCACCAGCTCGGGCTCATCCTCCGGCGACCAGTACCCGTCGTGCCAGCCTGCGACGAGAGCCTCCGGGTACTCGAGGTCGATGCGCGCGACGACGCCGCGCACCACACGGTCACGCGCCCCGAGAAGGTAGATCCGATGGCCGCGGTCGGCGGCGCGCTCGATGAGGCGGAACATGAGGTCGATGCCTGCCACCCGGTCCCGCAGTGGGCTGCCGAGCCAGCGCGCTGCCCAGATGATCGGCTGTCCGTCCACGTTCACGAGGTCACACGCCTCGATGATCGCCCGAAGTCCCGGATCCCTATCGGCCTGCACGACCTTCGCCACGTTGACGACGACATGCTGGTGGACTCGGCGGGTGGCGATGAACTGGTCGATGACACCCAGCGTCTCGTCCATCGTTAGATCATCGATCGGCATGCCGAGCAGTCGGATGCGGCGTGCCTCGACGAGGCTCCACGCAGGCACGACGTCCGTCATGAGTTCCAGTCTACCTGCGGTGGGGCGGACCCCCGCTAACTCTGCCATGAGCTCGAACGGCGCCGTCACTGGGCGCCAAACCCACGGGCGCACGGGACTATCGTGCTGTTGCGCGCCGGGCCGGCAGCACGGACCATGGCGCCTGATGGCCTGTCTGCACCTGCCCGGGCTCCAGCCCCGGTCCAACGTCCGTCGCCTGCTGGCGTCCGTCGCGATGCTCGCCTTCCTGGCGATTCCGACGCCGGTGGCCGCGGCTGGTTCAACGTGGTACGTCGACGGCAAGGCCGGCAGCGATGCGAACGACGGGCGAACGCCCTCGAACGCCTTCCGTACGATCCACCGCGCCGCGGATGCGATCCCGCTCGGGAGCGCTGCGGCAGGCAGCCGCGTGATCGTGCACGGCTACTCCGACTACGTGTACCGGGAACGGCCGATCAGTCCGGGCTGGAACCGGGCCGGTGCGGTCGGGTCGCCGATCGTGTTCGCAGCGGCCGGCTATGTTGCCGGGGGTACCGGCTACGTGAAGCCGATCGTGTCCGGCGCGGATCCGGCGCCCGCGGCGGGCTTCGAGTGGGAGCCGGCCGGCACGAGCGGCGTCTGGCGCACCGAGTGGGTGACGGCGCCGTTCGACTTCGGCCGCGGCCTCGACACCGTGGTCTTCCAGGATGAGACAAGGTGGCTCTGGGAGCGGGACAGCCTCGCCGAGCTCGCTTCCGCGGCGCAGGACGGGACGGGCGGGTACTTCTACAGCTCGGGATGGCTGTATGCCGCGCCCTTGGGCACAGCAGCGACGGAGCCGCACGGGCACGCCTTCGATGTCGTCACCAGGAACGCGTTCTACTTCAAGGGAGACCAGGGCACGTCGCGCGTCGAGGTCCGTGGCTTCGAGGTTCGTCATGCGGCCAACGGGATTGCCTTCAAGGCGGGCGTCGATGCCGCGGTCGCCGCAGACAACCTCCTGGTCGGGAACCTGTACATGGGCATCCAGGTCTCGGGCAACGACTCCGGCAGCGCGCGGGACCCCGCCACCGGGAACACCGTGAGCCGCAATGTCTTCGTCGCCAACACGCTGCAGGGCATCAAGATCGACCGGGGCACCCAGTCCTCGACCTTCTGCGACAACGACATCAGCGGGAGCGGGCTCGCCGGGATCAAGCTCCAGGGCGCCCCATCGGGGATGGCCAACCTCCTGGTGACGCGCAACAACACCGTCTGCCGCAACAACCTCCACGACAACACCTCGAACCCGACGGGCAGTCCGTACGCGAACACGTCCGGGATGACGATCGCCAACGGGGCGCGGTCGAACACGATCTCGGGCAACCGGATCTACCGCAACCTGGTGGGGATCCATGTCACCCAGGAGGGCAAGGGCAGGCTGTCGCTCCAGGGCAATGTCCTGAAGTGGAACGCGATCTCGGCAAACAGCCGCTATGGGATCTACTTCTATGACGGGATGTATGGCAACGGGAACGGCGAGGTGAAGTCGATCCACGACCTGATCTGGGGCAACGGCATCGGCGTTCGGGTCGACCGGGGCTCAACGAACAAGGTGCTGCGATTCGACACCGTCTACCACAACAACGGTGACGGGGTGCGAGTCGGCCTCTCGGGCGGCACGACCGCCAAGGTGCTGATCCAGCGCAGTCTCATCACCCACAATGCCGGCTACGGGATCGACGCACGAGGCGCGAGCCGTGGCGTCCTCTCCCATGTCGGGATCGCCGGCAACAAGGCGGGAGCGATCCGCGGCCATGTCGGGACCGCGGCCCTCAACAAGTGGGCGCCGAAGTACCTGTCCCGGACGGCGGGCGACGCCGGGTTCCTGCGGATCTCGCGCGCATCGCGCGAGTACACGGCTGGTCCGCACCGGACACCGATCGGCGCACGCTGGTGATCGGCGACCCCCCGCGACCCTGACCGGGATCCGGGACGCCGCCCGCCCGTTCGATCGCCCCCCGGCAGATCAGTGCAACCCCGCGCTGGGCGCGGATCGCGCCTTCGGTTACGCGGTCCGCGCGGTTACGGGTTTTCCAGCCACGCCACGACGATGCCTGCAATGCGATCGCCCGAATGGCCGTCCCACAGCCGCGGGATGGACCGTGGCTCGGAGTCCGGTCCGGCAATCAGCATCTCGACCACGGCGGGCCCCACCTCCTCCGGTTCCACGAGCCGGTTGGTGCCGAGGGTGAGGGTGACGGGACGCTCCGTGTTCGGGCGGACCGTGAGACAGGGGACGCCGAGCACGGTCGTCTCTTCCTGGATGCCACCCGAATCGGTCACGACGAATGCTGCCCCGCGGACCAGCGAGAGGAACTCCACGTAGCCCATGGGCTCGATGATCCGAAGCCGATCATCGGAGTGGAGGCCGGCCGCCTCGAGCAGTGGTCTGCCGCGGGGATGGAGCGGGATGACGAGCGGCACGTGCTCCGCGACGTGGCGCAGCATGTCCACCATCCGTCGCGCCTGCGTGGGGTCGTCAACGTTGCCCGGCCGGTGGATGGTGGCCACCCCATAGGGAGCAGCGAGCCCCAGCTTCGCAAGCACCGGCACTGGATCCAGCCGGCCCAGGTTGGCGAGCAGGGTGTCGATCATCGGATTGCCGACGAAGTGGATCGCTGGCCCGGGCACGCCCATCGCCACCAGGTTGTCGACGGCCTCGGGGCTGGTGACGAACAGGAGGTCCGACAGCAGGTCCGTGACCCGGCGATTGATCTCCTCGGGCATGGTGTTGTCGAAGCTTCGTAGGCCGGCCTCGACATGCGCGACCGGAATCAGCAGCTTGGCCGCGACGAGCGCGGCCGCGACCGTGGAATTGACATCGCCGTAGACGATGACCAGCCGGGGATCGAGGTCGATGAGAGCGCGCTCGAGGCCCACCATGAGCGCGGCGGTCTGCTCCGCGTGACTGCCCGAGCCGACCCCGAGGTTGATGGCCGGCTCCGGCAGCCCGAGGTCGGCGAAGAACACGTCGGACAGGAGCGGATCGTAGTGCTGGCCGGTGTGGACGACGGCCTGCGACACTCCCGCGCGCCGGAGCGCGGAGACCACCGGTGCGGCCTTCATGAAGTTGGGACGGGCGCCAACGATATGGACGACCGGCCTGGGTGACTGGGGCATGAGGTTGCTGGGCTCAGCGGGTGGGATGACCTGAGGATAGTTGACGCGGCGCCCCGCCGCCTCGGCCGGCGACGGCGTACCGGGCCGCGAGGAATGCCCAGGTGCGCGCACCGGGCGCCGGCAGCATCCGGACGGATGGACACGCAACCGCGGCGAGTTCCGTATTCTCTGTGCATGACGCAAGATCACCGCCTGTCCGTCATCGGTCTCGGGTACGTGGGCCTTCCCCTCGCGATTGCATTCGTCGAGGCGGGTCTCCAGGTCCAGGGCGTCGATGCCTCGTCGTCCCGGGTGGCCGAGCTCGCCGCCGGCCGCTCACCGATCGACGACATCTCTGACGCACGGCTGGCGGCCGCCCTGGGCGGCGGGTTCAGCGTCGCGCACACGGGCGAGGCGGATCTCGCCGCGTCCGATGCCGTCTTCGTCTGCGTGCCCACGCCCATCACCTCGACCAAGGATCCCGATCTCGGGCCCGTCCTGGCCGCGGCAGAGCGTGTCACCGCGGACCTCCATGCCGGCCAGCTCATCGTCCTCCAGAGCACCACGTTCCCGGGTACGACAACCGGTCCGTTCCGCGAGGTGCTGGAGCGCTCGGGCCTTCGTGCCGGAACGGACTTCGACCTCGCGTTCGCCCCGGAACGCATCAACCCAGGCGATCCTGCCAGCGCCGCCCGGGACGTGCCCCGTCTGGTGGGCGGGATCACGCCGGCCGCGACGGCCCGGGCCGCGGCGCTGCTGGCACGTGTCAACGACCGGGTGGTGGAGCTGTCGTCGCCCGATGCCGCCGAGATGGCGAAGCTGCTCGAGAACACGTTCCGCAACGTCAACATCGCCTTTGTGAACCAGCTTGCGCTGCTGTGCGAGCGGATGGGCCTCGACGTCTGGGAGGTCATCGACGCCGCAGCCACCAAGCCGTTTGGCTTCATGCGCTTCACGCCGGGACCCGGGGTCGGCGGCCACTGCATCCCGGTGGATCCCTACTACCTGTCCTGGCGTGCCCGGGCGTTCGATGTCACCGACCGGTTCATCGAGGCAGCCGGCGACATCAACTTCGGGATGCCGCGCCATGTCGTGGAGCTGACCGCAGAGGCGCTCAACGCACGCTCCAAGGCGCTCAACGGCTCGCGCGTCGGCGTCATCGGCGTCGCGTTCAAGCCGGACGTCCAGGACGGTCGAAACTCACCGGCTGCTGCCGTCCTCGCGGGTCTGGTGGAGCGCGGTGCAGAGGTCCGCTACCACGACCCGTACATCCAGCGCTTCTCGGACGAGTCCGGACGTGAGCATCAGGGCGTCGGTCTGGACGCGCTCATCCACTGGGCCGACGTCTTCGTCGTGGTCACGGGCCACCGGAAGGTGGACTGGGATCACCTGTACGCCTCAGCCGACCTGGTCGTGGACACCGTCAACACCTCACGGGATCGCGTCGTCCGGGACCGCCAGGTCCTCCGGCTTGGCGCGGGGTGGTCCACCGCGACCTGACCGCCGGGGCCGTCCGGGCCGCCACGCGCCGCCCCCGGCTGAGCCCGCCGTCCGCCCAACCTCGCCGGTACCTTCGGATGGTGCCCCCGAGCACGCACGGCTGCCACTATCGGAACCGTGCCAAGCGTGTCCGCCGTTCCCCGCCGCAACGTCCGCCCACGCACCCGCGCCGGGTCGGCCCGTCTGCACCTGCTCGCGCTCGGCGGTGGGCTCGTCATCCTCTCCCTCGGCGTGGCGGGCTGGATTGCGCACGGAGGACCGGCCTCGCTCGAGGACCTGATCCTCGTCCTGGACCTCACGATCGGCGGGACCGTCCTGATCACGGGCGCGCTGGTGGGCCGTGCACGCGCCGTCGAGGCCCGCCGGACCGCCCAGCTGGGGGTTCTCCAGCAGGCCGCCCACCGGATGAGCGCGAGCATGACCAACGAGGATGTCGGGCGCGCCGTCGTGGAGGAGACGGGACGGATCATCGACTACCACAACGCCCGGGTGTACCTGCTGGAACCCCCGAACCTGCTGGTGCCCGTGGCCTTCGAGGGGCGGGTGGGCGCCTACGAGCAGGTGGACCTGGACATCCTGCGGACCAGGCTCGGCGAGGGATTCACCGGGTGGGTCGGCGAGCACCGCGCCGCGATCCGGGTGGACGACGCCCAGGCGGACCCGAGGGGCATGACGATCCCCGGCACGGACGACGTGGTGGAGTCGATGCTGGTCGTGCCGATGCTCCACGACGGAGCGCTGGTCGGCGTCATCGCGCTCTCGAAGCTGGGCCTGCGCCAGTTCGACGACGACGACCTGCGCCTGCTGCTGATCCTGGCGGACCAGGCGGCGACCGCCTTCACGGGCGCCCGCCACCTGGCCGAGACCCGGCGTCTCGCGGAGGAGCTGCGACAGCTGCTGGACATGAGCAGCGCGCTCTCTCGCTCGCTCGACCCCGTTGCCGTGGCCGACCTGATGGCCGAGCATCTCGCGCGGGCGGTCGGCGCGGAGGAGGTCCAGATCAGCGACTGGGATGTGCCCGGCGATCGGCTGCGCACGCTGGGCTGCCACCCGGCGCGGCGGCGACTGGATCTCGATGACTACTACGAGCTGGAGGGCTATCCGCTGACCCGCCGCGTCCTGGAGGAACGGGTGATTGCCATCGTCGACGTGGAGGACCCGGACGCGGACCCGGCGGAGGTCGCCCTGTTGCATCACGACGGCGTGCGGGGCCTGGTCATGCTGCCGCTGGTCGCCAAGGACGCCGGCATCGGCATCGTCGAGCTGACGTTCAAGGGTCCGCCAGTCACGGACTCGGGCCTGATCACCCTGGTCCGCACCATGGCCCATGAGGCGGGCATGGCACTCGAGAATGCGCGCCTCTACGAGACCGCCCGGGACCTGGCGGATCGCGACCCGCTGACGGGCTTCTACAACCACCGGTACCTGCGCGAGCGGCTGGCCGAGGAGGTTGTCCGCGCTGTCCGGACCCGGCGTCCGCTGAGCGTGGTGATGCTCGACCTCGACGACTTCAAGCTCGTCAACGACTCGTTCGGGCACCTGTACGGAGACCGGGTCCTGGTCCACGTCGCAGGGCTCATCCGATCCGTGCTGCGCGGCTCGGACGTCGCAGCCCGCTATGGCGGGGACGAGTTCGCCCTCATCCTGCCGGAGACCGCGGACGAGGCGGCCGCGGTGGTGGCGGACCGGATCCTCGAGGCCTTCCGGCGCTCTCCGTTCGCGGCCGACGGCCGGCAGCCGATCCCCATCGGCGCCTCGATCGGCATCGCCACACATCCGGAGCACGGGCGGTCGGCCACCGAGCTGATCGCGATCGCGGACGTACGCCTCTACGACGCCAAGCACGACGGAGGCAATCGCGCCCGGTCCGCGGGTGACGCTGCCGGCGACGCCGGGCCATCCAGGCCGGACGGCCACGGCCCGCGCGCAGGCCGCCATGAGCGGCCGGCTGCCGGGGCGATGGTGGAGGCTCAGGTGAGGTCCGGGGAGCACTGACCCGGTACTGAAGTACCGCGACCGGGTCGCCGACAGTACTAACCATCCGGGTTGCCGCCGGCCGATGTCTCCCCCATCCTTGGGACTCAGGGTGAGACACCGCGGACGGTCAATCGGGGGCGATAGGCTGCGCAGCGACCTGCGGGCCATGGTCCGGCGGCCCCTCCTTCTCTCTCTCCTGGTCCTGGGCATGCTCGAGGTCATCCGGTTCGTCCTCGCCCCGGGTCCGCTCGACCTGCTGGGCATCGTGCTCGTGGGGCTCGTGGGTCTCGCTGCCGTGCGCGAGCGTGACGTGGTGGCCGGCGCCGAGGGCAGCCGTCGCGGCGAGGCGGAGTCGTTCGCGCGGATCCTGCGCGGCCTGGCGCGCTCGGTGTCGCCCGATGCGATCGTCGCTGCGATCGTCGAGGAGCTGGGCGCCGGGACCGGCGCCGACTACGTGGCCGTGGTCCGCCGCCGGCCCGAGACCCGGAACCTCGAGGCGATCCTGTCGCCGACCCGCGCCGGCGCTCCGGCCTCCCGGACCACGCTGCCGCTGGGCGAGCTGGAGGATCCAGCGGTCGACCGGGCCATGGCGGAGCTGGCGATCGCGGCGGCGCGGGGCCGTCGATTGACCGCGGTGGCCATCGAGCCCGACCCGGACGGGGACCCCGAGCTCGTATTGCTCGGCCTCGGCGCCCGGCCCGGCGAACGCGCGGGGTCCGTGGGGGATCGTGCGCGGGGCAATGGCGCGGTCGCGCTGGCCGTGCAGCCGAGGACGCGCCGGCCCGGTCATGCCACATCGTCACGCGAGGGTGCCGGACAGCGGATCGCGGACCGGATCGCGGCCCGCCTGCGCGACACGTACGGGCTGCGCAACCAGCTGGCGGCTCCGCTCCGGGTGGATGGACGTGTCGAAGGGGCGATCGTGCTCTCCCGGCGGCTGGACACCGAGTGGCCGGAGAGCACGCACCGCTTCCTGGCGGCCGCGGCGGCCGAGGCATCCGCCGCGCTCGCACGCGTCTACTCGCTGCGGGACGCGGAGGTGCGGGCGACGTCTGATGCCCTGACGGGTCTCCCCAATCGTCGCTACTTCGACGAGTACCTCGGGCTGCTGGCCCGTCGTCGGCGCGCGGAGGACCGTGTGGGCGTGCTCATGGTCGATATCGACCGGTTCAAGAGGCTCAACGACACCTTCGGGCATGCGGTCGGTGACCACGTCCTGCGCGAGGTCGCGCAGGCCATCGCCTCGGCGGTCCGCGACGATGACGTTCCCTCGCGGTACGGGGGCGAGGAGTTCGCGGTGCTGCTCAGGAACCCATCGCGGGAGGTCGCCGCGGAGATCGGCGAGCGTGTGCGTGGGGCCGTGTCGCAGCTGGACCTTCGTCGCCTGGGTGTCCCCGGGGTCTCGGTCTCGGTCGGCGTCGCGGTCGGCGAGGAGCCGGACGAGCCGCTCGAGCGGGTGATCGCACGGGCCGACCTGGCGCTCTATCGGGCCAAGGGAGCCGGGCGCAACCGCGTGGTGGCCTCCTAGGATCCGCCTACCATGGGGGCATGCCCCAATCCAACGCCGACCTCGCTCTGGCGTTCCACGAGATCGGTGACATCCTCGAGGTCAAGGGAGAGATCCCCTTCAAGACCATCGCCTATCACCGCGCGGCCGACGCGATCGAGCGTGCTCCCTTCGACGTCGCATCCGTCTACGCGCGCGGCGACCGCCGGCCGATCCAGGGCGTCGGCAAGGCGATCGGCGACAAGATCGTCGAGATGGCCACCACCGGCCGGATCTCGCTCCTCGAACGCCTGCACGAGGAGGTCCCGCCCAGCCTCGTGGACCTGCTGCGCATCCCGGGCATGGGACCCAAGACCGTCCGGCTGGTCTGGCTGGAGCTCGGCATCGAGAGCCTCGAGGACCTCCGCCGAGCGGCCCAGGCCGGGCACCTGCGTGGCCTCAAGGGCATCTCCGGCGGCACGGAGCAGCGGATCCTCGAGGGCATCGAGCAGCTGGAGTCGAGGTCGCGACGCCTGCTCCTCCACCACGCGCAGTCGATCTCCGACGAACTGGCGACGCTGCTCGCCGACACGCCGGGCGTCCGGCGGGTCGTGCAGGCGGGCTCACTGCGCCGCCGCCGGGAGACGATCGGTGACCTGGACCTGCTCGTCGAGACGGACCTGCCGGAGATGGCGGTGGAGCGGTTCACGACCCTCGGGGCCGTCGAGCGGGTGCTCGGGGCGGGCAGTGCAAAGGCCTCGGTAGTCCTCGCCCGCGGGCCGCAGGTCGACCTGATGATCATGCCGCCGGGCGGGGCCGGATCGTACCTCGTGCACTTTACGGGGTCCGCGGCCCACAACGTCCGGTTGCGGGCGCTGGCGCGCGACCGGGGCTGGAGCCTGTCCGAGAAGGGGTTCCTGCGTCTCGGCCCGGACGGCCAGCCGCTCACCGGCGACGCGGAGGAGCTCCGGACCTGTGCCGATGAGGCGGAGGTCTACGGATTCCTGGACCTGCCCTGGATCCCACCCGAGCTCCGCGAGGACGGCGGCGAGATGGATGCCGCGCGCGATGGACGCCTGCCCGACCTGATCGCGCTCCACGACCTGCGCGGCGACCTCCACAGTCACTCCGAGTGGAGCGACGGCGCGCACAGCATCGAGGTGATGGCCGAGGCCGCCCGCCGTCGTGGCTATGCCTACCAGGTCCTGACGGACCACTCGCATGGCCTTGCCATCGCCCATGGCCTGGACCGCACGCGGGTGGAGCTGCAACGCGGGATCATCGGCGCGCTCAACGCCCGGTTCGCCGCGGAGGAGTCGGCCGGCGCCCTGCCGGCGGGCGCGTCCCCGGACGGATTCCGCCTGCTCCACGGCTGCGAGCTCGAGGTCCGGGCCGACGGCACCCTGGACTATGACGACGACCTGCTTGCCCGCTTCGATGTCGTCGTCGCATCCGTCCACGTGGCTCGCCGCCAGTCCCGCGCGGAGCTCACCAGGAGGACGCTCAACGCCATCAAGAGCCCGCATGTGGACGTGATCGCCCACCCGGCGGGGAGAATGATCCAGGCCCGCGACGACCTGGATCTCGACTGGGACGCAGTGTTCGAGGCGGCCGCGGTGACGGGCACGGCCCTGGAGATCAACGGTTCGCCGCACCGCCTGGACCTGGCTCCCGAACGCGCGAGGCGGGCGAGCGAGGCCGGCTGCATCCTGGCCATCGATTCGGACGCTCATCGGACGGACGAGCTGGACTACGTCCGATGGGGCGTGGACCAGGCTCGCCGGGCATGGCTGGAGCCGCGGAACGTGCTCAACACGAGGTCGCGCCCGGATCTCATGGCCTGGGTGGCCGCGAAACCCGACCGTGCCCGTGCGGCGGGACGTACCATCGCCCCCGATGGTTGATCGGGACCCTGACGCCGCCCTGGCCCGCCGCGAGCTCGTGCTCGTCGCGGTCGTCCTCGTGGCGATCACGCGGCTCGTGGACCAGTCCGACGCGTTCATCGTCGTCGCCCTGCTCCCGATCGCCATGATCCTCGCCGGGTCGGCGGTCCTTCGCGCCGACGATCTTCCGAGGCGCCCCTTCGAGTCCCTGCTGGTCCCCGCCGTGCTGACCGGCGGGACGGCCGCTGCCATCCAGCTGGTGCCGGCTGGGCTCGGCCTGGTGCCGGCGCTCGCCCTGTTCGGCTTCGCCCTGGACCGGATCCTCGTGCTGGAGCTGCGGCTCCTGGTCCAGGCGACGGGCACGACGGATGCGGATCGGGCCCGGATCCTGGCAGCCGCGGTGCTCACCGCCTTCGTGGCCTTCACCGGGGTCGCCGTCCTGGTGCCGGGCGGGTTGCCGGAACCCGGCGCGACCGGCGCCGATTCGGGACTGACCGAGGGCTGGCTGCTGGTCCTCGCCGCCGCCGACGCCGTGGTCGCGCTGGTGCTCGGCTACCGGGTGGCGTGCGTCCGCTACGGGAACGCCCGTGACGCCCTGCGCTCGGCGGTGACATACGCGATCGTCATCGCCGTCGCGGCGGGCGCCATCCGTGCCATGGACGTGCCACGCCTCGTCGGTCCTGCCGCCCTCACCCTGGTGTTCTACCTGTGGGACGCGCTCCATGCCACCGCCCCGGCGAGGCGCCGGGAGCCCCGCTTCCTGTGGGAGACGGTCCTCCTCGCGGTGCTCGCGGTGGTCGTGGTGGCCTGGAACCTCCGCCTGCGCATCTGACCGGGCTCGCACGCGTTTGACGGCGGGGCCGGGGAGTGCTAGAAACCAGTGCCCGCGTTCGTCGCCGGTCCGGTGTGGCATGTCTCGTCACGCCCCGGCGCGCCGCGTCCCGATGGACCGAAAGGACGACCCCTACGTGACCTTCCCCGAGATCGACGCCGCCGCCCAGACGCCAGCAGGCCAGACCCGGCTCAAGCGGCAGCTGGTCGAGCAGGCCATCGCGCATGCGAACGCCGCCCAGTGGGCGGACGCGGCCGAGACCAACCGGCGCCTCATCGAGCTGGGTCCGGACTCCGAGGCCGAGAACCGCCTGGCCAAGTCGCTGTGGGAGCTCGGCGAGCTGGGGACCGCCCGGGAGCACTACCAGAAGGCGCTGGCGCTGGATCCCACCAACCGCATCGCGGAGCGCAACATCGACCGCCTGAAGGTCCTGCTCGTCGAGGCCGGCGAGAAGACGGTGCCGGCGGTCAAGGGCTCCAAGGCGCCGGTGAGCATCTTCGTGGAGGAGACCGGCAAGACCGGGTTCGCCCACCTGACCAACCTCGCCCGACCCGCCGAGCTCGCCCAGGTCAACCCGGGTGACGCGGTGGAGCTCGTTCCCGACGGCAACCGGCTGATCGCCAACAGCAACGGGGTCCGGATCGGCATCGTCGAGCCCCGCGTGGCCGCCCGCCTGCTCAAGCTCATGGCGGATGGCAACCGGTACATCGCCGGGGTCACTTCGCTGGGCGACCGCGACGTCCGCCTGATCATCCGCGAGATCTTCCAGGACCCGCGCAACTACGGCAAGGTCAGCTTCCCGACCGCGGCCAAGTCCACCGACCTGCGCCCGTACACGAAGGGCACGCTGGTCCGCGAGGACGAGGAGCTCGAGGACGATCTCGAGGACGACGTCGAGGACGAGGAGATCGAGAACCTCGACCGAGTCCTGCCGCCGGAGGAGACGACGGACGAGGCGTTCGTCGAGGAGACCGACGAGCTCGACGAGCCGTAACCGGACGCCGGCGAGGGCGCCGGGAAGGCACTACCCCCATCCCGGCCCCGTCTGCGACAATCCCGCGCATGGCTGGCCGCGCCCTGCTCCTCCGCGCCGAACCGGGCTTCAGCCTGCCGGCGTACGAGCGCTTCGCCCCGCCGCCGCCGCCCGCCCTGGTCGCGGCCCGGCTGGAGGCGTCGTCGTCGCCGGGCGATATCGTCCTGGACCTGTTCGGACGGGGCGGCTGGGTGGCCCGGTCTGCGATCGACCGGCAGCGCAAGGCCGTCAGCCTCGAGAGCACGGCCCTGGACCGGCTGCTGGCGGAGATCGTGCTGCGGCCACCGGACCTGCGCCACCTGGACGCCGCCGTCCAGTCCCTTGCCGCGTCCGCGCGCCGGGAATCCAGCCTCAAGGCGTCGATCACGGACCGCTACCTGAGCAGGTGTGCGACCTGTGACCGCCAGGTCATCCTCGACGATGTCACCTGGTCCGCCGATGCCGGTGATGAGGACGGGCAGCTCGCCGGGCCCCGGCCCGTGCGCAAGCACTACCGCTGCCCCGTCTGTCGGGACCAGCTGGGCGGCGGCGAGAACCGGCACGCGCCCGTTGACGCTGCCGACATCGCCCGGGCCCTCGACCAGGAAGGCGCGGAGGTCCGCGGCGAGCTGCGTGACCGTTTCCCCGTCCTCGAGGGGGGCGAGGCGCTCGCGGACGAGCTGCTCGACCTTCACACCCCTCGCCAGATCGTCGCCCTGGCGGCGATCCTGGAGCGCGTGGAGGGTGACCTGCGGGCCGCGCCGATCGCCGCCGCGCTTCGGCTCGCCCTGATGCACGCGGTGGCACCTGCGAGCCGACTCGCCACGTCCACGGGCCGTGTGGCGCCGATCCGGATCGCCAGCGGCCACGTGAAGCTGCCGGGCAACGCCCAATGGCGCGAGCGCAACCCGTGGCTGGCCTTCGAGGACGGCGTGCGGGTGGTCCGCGGGTTCATCCAGCGCCTGGAGAGCGGGGCCTGGGGACCCGTGCCGGCCCGCCTCGGCGACGATATGCGGAGCCTGGCGGAGGGCGCCGCGACCGCGGTCGTCAGGCAGGGCACGCCGGCGGCCATCGACGCCCTCGGCCTCGAGGCGCGCCGACAGGTTGGTGCCGGGATCAGGCCAAGGGTCCGGCTTGCGGTCGGGACACCGCCGCTCCGCCCGGTCGCCGAGCGGCTCGCCTGGTCCTACCACGCGACGGCATGGGCGCTGGGGCGCGAGGCCGCCTCGACGCTGCCTCTCGAGCCGCTGTTCGGGCCGGCGATCCGGCCCACGTGGGGCTGGCAGGCCGCCGTGATCACGAGGTCGCTGCGCGCGGTCGAGCCGGTGATGGGCCGGGACGCCCGCGTCGTGTTCCTGCTGGAGGGTGACGGCCCGGAATCGCTCGTCGCCTGCGCGCTCGGTGGGGTGTCCGCCGGATACCGGATGGCGGGGGCCAGGCTGCCCGAGGCGGGACGTGACACAGGTGGTGTCGTGGAGCTCGTGCCCCCCGGCTCCGGCGCGGTGCCCGGGGGCCCGCGCACCCGGGCCAACGTCGCGCTCCCTCCCGAGCCCGGCGGAGCCGGGGATCCGGACGCGATCGCGCCGGGCCGGCTGTTCGCCCCCGCCGAGCACCAGGCCGGCGCGCCGTTCTCGGCCGGCGATGCCGAGCGCGCCGTCGTCGATGCCGCCGTTGACGTTCTCAAGCTGCGCGGCGAGCCCGTCTCCTTCGAGGGGCTGCTGGGTGAGATCCTCGTTGGCCTCGACCGGACGGGCCACCTTCGGCGCCTGGTCCGTCCGCCCGCCGCGGCAGATCCCGCTGCGGGTGGCGTGCCGGAAGCGGCCGGCAGGCGGGACCCGGGCCCGGCCGAGGCCCAGGATGCCGCTGCGACGCCGGCCACGCAGGATCACGTCGACCGGCTGCTCGCGCTCGTCCGGTCCGCGCTCGCGGGCGCGGAGGGTCGGCGCCTCGTCCGGTTGGGGGACGACCGCTGGTGGCTGGGCGAAAAGGCCGATCGGGAGCTCGCCGCGGTGCCGCTGGCCGATCGCGTGGAGTGGGCGGTGTTCAGCCTCCTGTCGACGGCCGGCCCGTTGTCCGAGGCGGCGTTCCTGGACCGGGTCGCCGGCCTGTTCACGGGCCCCGACCTCCCGGATGAGGCCCTCGTGCGGGCCTGCTTGGAGAGCTACCGGAGCATGGCCAGCCGGCCGGAGCGCCTCGCCACCGGCGACGACCTGGCGCGCCGCAGCGAGGAGCACAGCAGGCTTATCGTCGATCTCGTCGACCTCGGCCACAGGCTGGGGTTCCAGTGCTGGGTCGGGGAGCGCCAGCAGCCGCGCAGGGTCGGCCGTTGGACCCTCGCAGACCACCTTGGTGACCGCGAGCTCAACGGCCCGCCCAGCCTGGGCCGGATCGCCTCGCGGGACCTCGAGGACGTCGATGTCGTCTGGTACGTGCGTGGGCGTGCAGCCCTCGCCTGGGAGGTGGAGTGGACGGCGATGCTGTCAGACACCGTCCTCCGCCGCCATGCACGGATACCACCGGACGACCGGCTGGTGCGGTTCCTCGTCGTCCTGCCCGAGCGGGCGGAGCTCGTCCGCCACAAGCTCGAGCGCTCGCCGCTGCTCCGCGAGGGGCTGGAGACCGGCGGCTGGCACCTCGTCAAGGCGGACCATGTCCGGGCCTGGGCCGCGCGCGAGGACGTGCAGCTGGCCGATCTGGAGCCGCTCCTCGGTCTCGACCCGGCGGTGGAGCGGACCGGCGACCAGCTCGCCCTCTTCGGTGGCGCGGCAGCCCAGGCACCCGGCGGCGACGCGCCCGACGGCGAGGTGGCGGACGGCCCGGCCGCTGATGGCGCGGCGCCGGATGGCGCGGCAGCGGGCGACCCGGGGCCGGCCGGGTGAGACGGCCGCACGCGAGTGGGCTCCGCCGCTGAGCGGGCCGGCACCACGGCCGCGGTCGGCGGGCCGACCGGGGTACGCTTCTTGTCTGTCCGCCAGGTCCCCGCGGCCGTGTGACCGCGACCGGTTCCAGGCTGCATCGGGGTATGCACGTGACCGAGCCCGCCACCCGCATCGACGAGATCGCCACTCGCTTCTGGGACGACTACCTGCGCCTGTCGCCGCTGACAGCGACGGTGTACGGCGACGACCGGTTCGACGACCGGCTTGACGACCCGGGACCCGAAGGGCGTGCCGCCGCACGTGCCCTCGCCGAACGGGTGCGGCGTGAGGCCTCTGCCGTCCCCGCGGAGGGCCTGTCCGTCGAGGACGGCATCACGCGGGACATGCTGCTGATCGTGGCGGACCTCGCTGTGGAGGGCGACGACCTGGCCGTCCACGAGGTCAGGGCGGTGGACCAGATCAACGGACCGCAGACTGTGCTCGCCCAGATCGTGCACTTCCAGCCGGCCGACACGCCGGAGCGCCTCGACGCCTGGCTGGCCCGGATCCGGGGGTACGGCGACCTGATCGACGCCAACATCCAGATCCTTGCGGAGAGCCGGGAGTCCGGCCGGACCGCGGCCAGGATCGTCGCCGAGCGGACGATCCGCCAGCTCCGGCAGCTGCTCGCGATCCCGATCGACGAGGCGATCATCCCGGCGATGTCCCGGGTCGCCAGCGACGAGGACCGGGAGCGGGTCCGTGACGTCGTCCGCGAGGTCGTCTACCCTGCAGACCGGCGATACCTGGAGGCACTCGAGGGCGAGTACCTTGCCGCAACGCGCGAGGAGCCCGGCCTCGTCTCGGCGCCGGACGGAGACCGCCTCTACCGCTACGCCATCCGGTCCTGGACCACGCTCGACATGGAGCCGGCCGACGTCCACCAGGTGGGCCTCGACGAGCTGGCATTGATCGACGTCGAGCGGCGGGAGATCGCGCGCGACGCGGGCTTCGGGGACGACGTCGCCGCCTACCGGCTTGCCCTCGCGACGGATCCCGCGAACCAGGCCGCGACCGTCGAGGAGCTGGTCGCCAGGGCGAACGAGGACATCGTGCGCGCCGCCGAGATCGCACCTCGCGTCTTCGGTCGGCTGCCGGCCGCGTCGTGCGAGGTCCGTCCGGTCGAGCCGTTCAAGGAGCGGGACGCCCCGTTCGCCTACTACTTCCCGCCCTCGCTCGATGGCTCGCGGCCCGGCATCTACTACGTGAACACCTACGACCTGCCCAGCCGGACCTACTCCAAGCTGGCGGCGACGACGTATCACGAGGCGATCCCCGGGCACCACTTCCAGATCAGCCTCGAGATGGAGCACCCGAGCCTCAACGTCTTCCGCCGGCTGGGCTCCCGGATGGTGGGAGGCGCCTACGCCGAGGGGTGGGGCCTATACGTCGAGCGCCTCGCCGACGAGCTTGGCCTGTATCGGAACCAGGCCGAGCGCTTCGGGATGCTCGACGCCCAGGCGTGGCGGGCCTCGCGAC
Organism: uncultured Chloroflexia bacterium; assembly: GCA_963713975.1. Lineage (GTDB taxonomy): Bacteria > Chloroflexota > Limnocylindria > Limnocylindrales > CSP1-4 > CAIXZV01. Next base: position 372,325 of record OY970218.1, on the reverse strand, counting down.
TCATCGTGGACTCCGGCATGCACGGCCTGGGCTGGTCGCGGCAGCGGTCGATCGAATGGCTGCTCCGCACCGGGCTGTCCGAGACCGATGCGGTGATCGAGACCGATCGCTACATCGTGTGGCCCGGCCAGGCGCTCTCGTACATGATCGGGATGCGCGAGATCCGGCGGCTGCGCCGGGAGCTGGAGGCGCGCGACGGGTCGGCGTTTGATCTCAGGCTCTTCCACGATGAGCTGATCGCCCACGGCTCCCTGCCGCTCGCGACCCTGGCCAGGGAGCTGCCCCGCTGGGTGGCGCCGGCGGGCTGACCCGGGGGCGGTGACTCGCGATCCCACCCCGGCACTGTGCCGCACGGTGGTCGCTCAGCTGTCGAACCCGATCCCCAGCGCGTCCATGGCCCGCAGGAACATGCCCGGCCGCCCTTCGTGGGCATCGGCGTCGATGACGGCGCGCCGCATCAGCGCCACCGCCGGCGCCCGCAGGGGCTCCGGCGGGATCGGGAACGGCCGCGACCGGACGAACCGCAGGCGCAGCCGCGGTGATGCCGGGTCCAGGATCAGGTCGCGCAGGATGCCGGCAGCCCAGCGCGACGCGCCCACCCCGAGGCCGGTGTAGCCGAGCGCGTAGTGGACACGGCCCCCGAGTGCATCGCCAAAGGTCACGTGGAACCGCGTCGTGGTGTCGATGGCCCCGCCCCACCGGTGCGTGAAGCGGATCCCGTCCAGCTGCGGGAAGGTGGCGGCGAAGTTCCTGGCCAGGGCTTCGAAGGTCGCGGGCCGCCGGTCGTACGCGGGCCGCACGCCGTTGCCCGGGTGGTAGATCGCGTCGTAGCCACCCCACAGCATCCGGTTGTCCGCGGACAGCCGGAAGTAGTGGAACTGGTAGCCGGAATCACCCAGACCCTCGCGGCCCTGCCAGCCGATCGAGCCCATCTGAGCCGGCGTCATTGGCTCGGTCATCAGCGCGTAGTCGTAGACAGGGACGAACGCCGGCACCAGCCGGCGCAGCCAGCCGCTGTAGGCAGACGTCCCGACGAGGACCTGAGACGCCTCGACCTGCGCACCACCGGCCACGTCGACGGTGACGCCGTCGGCCCGCCGGCGCAGGCCGGTCACGCGCGATCCCTCGAAGACCACGCCGCCCCGGCGCTCGACCGCCGCAGCGAGACCCCAGGCGAGCTTGGCCGGGTTGACCATCACGGTCCTGTCGCCGCCGGAGCGGATCCCCGCCAGGAATCGCGGAGAGTGGACCGCGGCCTGGATCTCGTCGCGCCCCAACAGCTCAGCACCGTGGCCGTGGCGGTTCGCGAGGTCGGCGAACTCGTGCAGCTCGACCACCTGGTGCGGCTCGGTCGCCACGTCGAGCGTCCCCGTCTCCTCCAGCTCGCAGTCGAAGCCTTCGGCTCGCACGAAGGCCACCAGCCCGGCCAGGTTCGCGACCCCCTCCCGCTCGAGTTCCTCGATCTCGTCCGGAAAGTGGAGCAGGCCGTTGGCCAGGCCGTGGGTGAGCGACGCCGCGCAGAACCCGCCGTTCCTGCCGCTCGCGCCCCAGCCCACCCGCTCGGCCTCGAGCACGGCCACCCGCAGCGACGGATCCGCCTCCAGCAACCCGATCGCCGACCACAAGCCGGTGAACCCGCCTCCGACGATCGCGACATCGACACGCTGCGTGCCGGCAACCGGCTCTCGCCGCGGGCCGGGATCGCCGGAGAGGTACCAGAAGCTGCCACCCGCCGATGCGTCGTTGCTCTTCATCTGACCAATGTACGCGGATCTGCAAGTGGAACCTGCCGCATGACTGCGATATTCGCAGCCTATCCGGGCGAAGACGGACGATATCCGTGTTGACGCCCCGGTTGACCCTATGGCACGATCCCCGCACCTGTTGCACTGCCCGCAACGCCTGTCCCGGTCCATGCACCAGGACGTCGCGGGCTCCCCGCACGCCGGCCCCCCGGGCGGCGACCGACCGACCGGGTCGAGCGGGGCAGAAGCCTGGAGGCACCATGACGGCCGAACCCACCGCCCGCCCCGTACCGACCCTGCGTCGCGAGCGCCAGTCAGCGATGTACCAGCGGGCCATGCGGACGCTTCCCGGGGGCACGAACTCCAACTTCCGCGCGTGGGGCGACGACACGGTCTACGTCGACCGCGGCAAGGGCGGCATGGTCTGGGACCTGGACGGCAACGAGTACGTCGACCTGCGCATGGGCTACGGTCCGGTGATCCTGGGTCACGGCGACGACCGTGTGGACGACTACGTCAACGAGCGCATGCGCCGGGGTGTCAGCTTCTCCCTGACCAGCGAGGACGAGGTCCGGGCGATGGAGCTCCTCAGGGAGCTCAACCCCTGGGTCAAGCAGGCCCGGATGACCGTGTCGGGCACCGAGGCCACGATGCACGCCATGCGTGTCGCGCGGGCCTACACGGGGCGCACGAAGATCGTCAAGTTCGAGGGCCAGTACCACGGCGTCCACGACTACGCCCTGATCAGCGTCGCTCCCAACAACATGGCCGACCTGGGCGACGAGGACAACCCCGTCGGCCTGGCATGGGGCCGTGGCATCCCGGCCGAGGTCGCGACCACGATCATCCCGGCCCGGTACAACAACATCGATCGCCTGCGGGCATTGTTCGAGCGCCAGGGCGAGGAGATCGCCGCAGTCATCGTCGAGCCGGTGCTGGGCAACGCCCAGGGCATCATGCCCAAGCCCGGCTTCCACCAGGCGATGCGGGCGCTGACCGAGGAGTTCGGGATCCTGCTGATCTTCGACGAGGTAAAGACGGGGTTCCGCTTCGCGAAGGGCGGCGCCGCGGAGTTCTTCGGGATCACGCCGGACATCGCGACCTACGCGAAGGCCATGGGCAACGGCTACCCGGCCGCGGCCTTCGGCGGGCGCGAGGAGGTCATGGCGGTGCTGCCCGACAAGGTCAGCCACGGCGGCACCTACGCCGGCAACCGGGTGGCAGCCTCGGCCGCGGTCAAGACCCTTGAGATCATCCGCGACACGGACGCCCTCGACACCATCCGGCGGACCGGCGAGCGCGTGCAGGCCGGCATCCGCCAGCTGCTGGACCCCAAGGGCCTCGCCTACCAGCTCACGGGCCATCCGTCCATGTTCGGGATCATGTTCACGGAGCACGTCGCCAGCGAGTACCGGGACTGGGCGGTCACGGACCACGAGCTCTACGACGCCATCGCCGTCGGGATGCATGCGCGTGGCGCCATGCCGGAGCCGGACAGCCGTGAGCCGTGGTTCATCTGCGAGGCCCACGCACAGGGCGACATCGTGGACCGGACGCTGACGATCTTCGGCGAATTGCTCGATGCGGCCCTGGACCTGCGGGCGAAGGGCATGCCGCTCCCGCACGAGACCGAGGCCGCCTACGGCGGTTCCCCGGAAACCGCGGCCCAGTGAGCCCGCGAGCGGAGACGATTGCATGACGCTCGATGGGAACGCCGTCCGGTCCGTGGATCGCGCCGCGGCCCTCCTCCTCGCCCTCGGCGAATGCCACGCCGAGGCCGGGGTGACCGACCTGGCCCGCCGCCTGGGCCTCCACAAGTCGACGGCGTCGCGCCTGCTTGCGACGCTCGAGAAGCGCGGCCTCGTGGAACAGGACGACGAGACCGGCAAGTACCGGTTGGGCCTGGTCGTGATCCGCCTCGCCGAGCGAGCGGAGCGCACCCTGGACCTGCGCGCCATTGCCATGCCGGAGCTTGACCGACTCGCCCGGGCCACCCGCGAGACGACTGGTCTGGGCGTGGTGGACGGGGACCTGTTCCTGACGGTTGCCCAGGCCGACGGTCCCAACCTGGTGGCCGTGGGCGACTGGACGGGTCGTGGCGTACCGCTCCACTCCGTCGCCGCGGGCAAGGTGCTCCTTGCCGCCATGCCTGAGCGCGAGATCCTGCGGCTTGTCCGGCGGGGCCTCGACCGCTTCACGGATCGGACGCTCACGCAGCTCGAGCCGCTGTTGGAGGAGCTGGCGCGCGTGCGCAGGCGCGGCTACGCGACGGCGTTCGGCGAATACGACAGCGGTCTCAACGGCGTGGCCGCCCCGGTCCATGACGCACGAGGGCAGGTCACCGCCGCCGTGGACGTCTGGGGCCCGTCATTTCGGGTCACGCCGCGCCGCGTGCCGGAGCTCGTCCAGCAGGTTCGCGAGTCCGCCGCGGCGGTCTCCATCCGGCTTGGGGGCACGGCGGCCTGAGCTTCGGTCTCGCGTCAGCATGCCCGGCGGCGCTAGGCTAGGCGCCGATGGATATCTCGCCGGCAATGCAGGAGCGGCTGCTCACGCTCTTCCAGGGGACGATCGTGCCGATCGTCCTGATCATCATCATCGCGCTCGTCCTGATCCGGATCGCGCGTGGGGCGGTCCACGGCGTCGTGAGGCGGCTGCTGGACCGGGAGAAGCTCGAGGGCACGGCCCAGGAGTTGTCGGCCCTGGAGGTCCAGAAGCGGATCGACACCCTCGACGGGCTGGGCACGAACGTGATCCGCGTGTTCATCCTGCTGATCGCCGGCGTGATGATCCTCGGCGAGCTGAACCTGAACATCGGTCCGGCTCTCGCCGGTCTCGGCGTCGTGGGCATCGCCGTCGGCTTCGGGACGCAGAGCATCGTCCGGGACTACTTCAACGGGGCCCTCATCCTGGTCGAGAACCAGTTCGGCATCGGAGACGTGGTCACGATCGCGGACACCACCGGGACCGTCGAGAGCTTCAGCCTGCGGCGGACCACCCTGCGCGACCTGTCCGGGGTGGTCCACACGGTCCCCAACGGTGAGATCCGGGTCGCATCCAACAGCACGCGGACCTGGGCCCGGGTCAACGAGAACATCCAGGTTGCCTACGACACGGACATCGATCGCGCCATCGAGGTCGTCAACAACGTGGGCCGCGCCATGTACGAGGATCCTGAGTGGCGGCGACGGGTCCTCGAGGCCCCGAGCGTGCTGCGCGTCCAGTCCCTCGACGAATTGGGCGTGACGCTCAAGATCACGGGGACAGTCCGGGCCTCCGAGCAATGGGCCGCCGCCGGCGAGTTCCGCCACCGGCTGCTCGTGGCGTTTGGCGAGGCGGGGATCGTGATCCCGTTCCCGCACCGAGTGTTCATCTCGCGCGAGACGGCGGCCGGGACGGCGGCCCGAGCCCCCGGGGCGGACGGGGCCGAGACCGGTGACGAGGACGACGGGGAGCCCGACTGACGCGACCGGCGAGACCTCGCCCGGCTGGCGCGTAGAATGACCCGACCCAGGTGAGCTGTTGGAGGGACCCGTGACTGTCGACCCCCAGGCCCAGGCAGGGCCTGAGATCGAGAACCTCCTCGCCGAGAAGCGGACGTTTCCGCCGGATCCGGCGTTCGTCGCCCAGGCCAACGCCACCGCCGCCCTGTACGACGAGGCCGATGCGGACTACGTCGGGTTCTGGGACAGGCAGGCGCGGGAGCGCCTCTCATGGTTCACGCCCTATGACCGGACCCTGGAGTGGGACCTCCCGGACGCGAGGTGGTTTACCGGCGGGGAGCTCAACGTCGCCTACAACTGCGTGGACCGCCACGTCGAGCGCGGCCTGGGTGACAGGGTGGCCTATCACTGGATCGGGGAGCCCGGCGACACCCGAACGCTGACCTACGCGGACCTCATGCGCGAGAGCTCCAGGGCCGCCAACGCCCTGCTGGAGCTGGGTGTCCGCAAGGGCGATCGGGTCGCGATCTACATGCCCATGGTGCCCGAGCTTCCGATCGCCATGCTGGCCTGTGCCCGGATCGGCGCCCCCCACACCGTGGTCTTCGGCGGGTTCTCGGCGGAAGCCCTGTCGGGTCGCATCAACGACTGCGGCGCCAAGGTGCTGATCACCGCCGATGGCGGCTGGCGCCGGGGCAAGAAGGTGGGCCTCAAACACCACGTCGACGCGGCCGTCGCGGACACGCCCTCGATCGAGCACGTGATCGTGGTCGACCGCTTCGGGGACGGGGTCCACATGGTCCCGCGCCGTGACCACTGGTGGCACGAGATCGTGGACCGCCAGGACGACGTGTGCCGGCCCGTGCCCGTGGACAGCGAGCACATGCTGTATCTCCTGTACACGTCCGGCACGACCGCCAAGCCCAAGGGCATCCTGCACACGACGGCCGGCTACCTCCTGGGTGCGGCGTTCACCCACTGGGCCGTGTTCGATATCAAGCCCGACGACGTCTATTGGTGCGCCGCGGACATCGGGTGGGTGACCGGGCACTCCTACATCGTCTATGGCCCGCTCGCCAACGCCTCCACCGGGGTCCTCTACGAAGGCGCCCCGGACGCCCCGACGTGGGATCGCTGGTGGGAGATCATCGAGCAGTACAAGGTCAGCATCCTGTACTGCGCCCCGACGGCGATCCGCGCCTTCATGAAAGAGGGGGAGGAGATCCCCCGAGCACACGACCTCTCGTCGTTGCGGCTCCTGGGATCGGTCGGCGAGCCCATCAACCCCGAGGCCTGGCGCTGGTATCGCGACGTGATCGGGGGCGACCGGACGCCGGTCGTGGACACCTGGTGGCAGACCGAGACAGGCCAGATCCTGATCAGTCCGCTGCCGGGGGTCACCACCACGAAGCCGGGCTCGGCGACGTTCGCGTTGCCGGGCATCGACGTGGACGTGGTCGACGGCGACGGGCGGTCCGTCCCGTTGGGAGGCGGCGGCTACCTCGTGCTCAAGCGACCCTGGCCGGGCATGCTCCGCGGTATCTACGGCGACCCGGACCGGTTCCGGCAGACGTACTGGAGCCGATTCCCGGGCATGTACTTCGCAGGCGACGGCGCCAAGCGGGACGAGGAGGGCTACCTCTGGCTGCTGGGCCGCGTCGACGACGTCATGAATATCGCGGGCCACCGGATCAGCACGACCGAGGTGGAGTCGGCGCTCGTCGACCACCGGTCGGTCGCGGAGGCCGCCGTGGTGGGCAAGAGCGATGCCATCTCGGGCCAGGCGATCTTCGCCTTCGTGATCCTCAAGTCCGGGCAGGAGCCATCCGATACGCTGGCGATCCAGCTGCGAGAGCACGTCGCCTACGTGATCGGTCCAATCGCCCGGCCCAAGCACCTCATGTTCGTCCCGGACCTTCCCAAGACACGGTCCGGCAAGATCATGCGCAGGCTGTTGCGAGACATCGCCGAGGGCAGGCCGCTGGGCGACGTGACCACGCTCGCAGACGCCACCGTCGTGGATACCATCCGGTCGAATACCGGCAAGGCCGAGGAGGAATGACCGGGTGCCGTTCGGATTTCTGAAGCGAAGCAAGCCCGAGAGCACGAGCGGAACCGAGGCCGCCGGGTCCGGGAGCGCCGGCCAGCCGGCGGGGCGTGACCTTGCGCAGATGCGTGCGGGGGCGGCCCGCGGTGTCGCGTTCACCGCGCTCACGGAGGAATGGCGTCTCCGCGGCCGGATGCAGATCACGGGCCGCCTGTCGGATGCGCTCAACAAGCGCGAGGCCATCGAGATCACGGACGTGACCTGGGGTGCGCCGGCCGCGGACTCCCTGGACCCGGCGCCCGGGTTGAAGAGCGTCGATCCCTACGACCTCATCCTGGTGACGGCCGGTGAGGGCAGCCTGCCGCCCCTCACCGATACGGAGCGGGCCGCGCTCAAGGTCCACAAGGTGGCCTACGACGTCGCCCTCGAGGTTCCGCCGTTCCGCGTGGTCGGCACCGTGTACCTGCACCCCGGCTCGGAGCCGGACCGCCTCCTGGACCGCTCGACCGAGATGTTCGTCGCCGTGGCGGACGCCTCGGCACGTCTGGGGGATGTCGAGGTCACCGACCCGGACGTGGAGGTGATCCTGATCAACCGCTTCTACCTGCGGGGTGTTGTCCAGGTGGACAAGCGGACGGGCCAGCCCCACCAGCGCCTGCCGGGGGCGCCGATGGGCGGCACGAGCTGGCAGGAACGGAGCTAGGAGCCGGAAAGCGCGGCCCGCCCGGGCCAGGCGCCGCAGGACCTGGGTTCAGGCCCGGCCGGCGCCGGTTCAGGCCCGCGCCGCCTGCTGCAGCCGCCCGAAGATGCCGAGGCCGGCCTTGGCGGGCTGCGCCGTGGTTCGGCCCAGCAGGCGATCGGCCAGGATGTCGAAGTCGCGCGTGATCGCGTCCCTCGGAGCGATCTCCACGAGCGTGCGGCCCTCGTTGCCCGCCTTGACGACGATCAGGCCCGCGGAGCGGATCTCGGCGTAGCACGGGACCCCGATCGCCTTCTCGATGTCCTCGACCGGAACCCCGGTTCCGGCCCGGTTGACGATCAGCGTCAGGCGATCGCGCATGCCCAGCTCGTCGGCGACGTCACGGAGCTTGACGACGGCACGGATCGCGGGCAGGTCCGGCGTGACGGGCACCAGGATCCGGTCCGCCTTGTCGATTAGCGCGCGGTTAAGGGGGCTATAGGACGGATGGAGATCGGCGATCACGAAGTCGACCGCACGGCGCGCGACGGCGACAGCTGTGGCGACGCGTTCGGGGTCCAGCAGCTCGGTATGGATGGGGCTCGCCGACAGGGGCAGAATCCGGAGCCCCGTCGAGTGGGCCGAGGCGAGCTCGAGGAACGACACCGAGGGTCCGCCCTCCAGCTCGTCGCGCCAGGCGTCGACGACGGTGGGGACCGCATCCATGCCCAGCGAGATGTTGACATGGCCGGTCACAGTGTCCCCGTCGAGCAGGAGGACGCGCTGTCCCTTGGCGACAAGCGTGGCCGCGAGGTTCGTTGCCAGCATCGTCTTGCCGACGCCGCCCTTGGGGTTGAAGACGCTGATGAACTGCCCGGGCCGGCTCCATTCGCCAGGGTCGAAGGTGCCCTGGAGCACGGGCCCGGAGCCGTCGTCCACGGCCATGGAGCGGATGCAGATCGCCTCAACCCGCCAGCGGATCGCCTCCGCGGAGTAGGGCCGCGTCAGGTACTCGTCATCCTCGTGGCCGGGCCCGTCCAGGTCCAGCGCGTCCATGTTGGACGGGTTGACGATGAGCAGCGCCGGGATGGAGCGCCCGCGGTCGTGCAGCATTGCCCACGCCTGCGCGGCCACCTCCGGCTCCACGTCGGCGTCGATGATCCCTACCGCGAGGTCTGAACGAGCAGCCACGAGTGCATCGAGCGCATCAAGGTCGGCGACCGGCAGTGGATCGAAGCCGCCGGCGTGGAGCTCGCTGGCAACGGGATCGCGCTCGGCCGGCGGGAGGAGGAGGGCGACTGCCGGTCGCGTGAGGAAGGTGGCCACGGCGTCAGGCCTCGGACTCTGGATCTCGGGCAGTGACCTGGACCACGCCGTTCCCGGTGCTCGTCACCCGGGCCGCGAACCCGGGCAGGGTCGGGAGCGCCTCGCGGAACGAGACGTTCGGCGCATGCGTCACGTTGAACACGAACTCTCCGTTCGGTCCGGACGCAACGGCGACCGCCTGCACTCCCCCGATGCGGCCGAGATGGCGCTTGAAGCTGGCGATGCTGGCGACGGAGACGAGCCCCGAGACCACGACCTGGGTCACGAGCATCTCGGTCCCTGCAGCGACGCCGTTGGCGTCCAGCGCGAGGGAGGCCGTCGCGTCCGCGTAGGCAGCATCGAACCCCATGGCGCTCAGCCGGGCCGACAGCGCGGCATCGGCCTCGGGCTCAACGCTGTCGTCTGCCTCCAGGAGGCCTGTCTCGAGCTCCGCCTGGGCTTCTGCGGCCCGGGCTGCGTCATCTGACGCGGGAATGGCGCTGGCAACAGCCTTGGTGGCGCCGCTGCCCCAGCCGGATTCCGCGTCGCCCCACGGGTTCGTGGTCCTCGTGGCCTGCGGGGGGCTGGCCTCGACCTCGGCCACGATTGGCTCGGCCTGGGCCTCGACCTCGGCCACGATTGGCTCGGCCTCGACCTCGACCTCGGCCACGATTGGCTCGGCCTCGACCTCGACCTCGGCCACGATTGGCTCGGCCTCGACCTCGACCTGGTCCACGGTCACCGCCTCAGCCGTATGGTCGGGCTCCAGCATCATGTCGGCGCGGGCCTGCGAGTCGGCTTCCGTTTCCGGCTCCTCGGCGCCGTCCTCGTCCGCGGCCGCGTCGGCCTGTGCCTGCCACGCCGCGTTGGCCTCCGCGCGCAGGGCCGCATCGGCCTCCGCCTGCAGGGCCGCATCGGCCTCCGCCTGCAGCGCCGCCTGGGCCTCGGCCTCGAGAGCGGCCTCTCGCTCCGTCTGTGCCGCCACGGCGAGCGCGGCGGCGGGGAGGTCGAGCGGGAAGGCATCGAAATCCGCCCAGGCATCCAGCTGGGGGGCCTCGGGCATCGACTCGGCCATGGTGGCCAGACGGGAGGGATCCTCCTCCTGCCCCATGCGCTCAGCGTAGGCGGCCATCTCCGACCTGAAGGCATCGGCCGAGATGCTGACATCGCCGACACGCTGCTCGATGGCAGTCGCATGGGCCGCGAGCTCACCGTCGAGGGCCGCCTTGCGGGCGTCGATCTTCGCCTCCGTCTCCTGCTTGATCCGCTGGATCTCCAGGCGCGACCACTCCTTGATCGCGGCGGTGTCCTCGTCAGACCGGACGCGCAGCGAGGCCTCGCCGTCCTTGGCGAGGTTCCGGATCGTCTCGACCACCTGGGCGAGGTCCGTGTCCACCTGGGTCAGGGCGTGCTCGCTGGCCGCTTCCGCGGTGCCCCGGATCGCCGTCGTCAGCTCGGCCATGAGCTTGGATGGCTTTCTCGGCGCCTGCTGGACCTGGGGGGCCGTGGGATACAGATCGATCATGGCGGGCTCCTGGGGTCCGGTCGGCCCCGCGGCGGCGGGTTCGGGGGGCTGGGCGCCGGGCTCGGCGCTGGCATTGGGGTCGCTGCCTTCTGACGCGGCCGAATCGGAAGGCGCATCGTCGTCGGTCTCGGCTGCGACATCGGAAGGCGCATGCTCGTCGGCATCGATGGCGCGATCGGAGCTCCAGGGGAGCCGGAAACCGGAGCGCGTGTCGGTGGTCGCCATGGTCGGGTTCTCTTCCTCGTGAGCGGCAGGCAGGGCCGGGGCCTGCGTGCACCATAGGCGGCCGAGTGGGCTCCGGTGCACTCGCTAGAGGTACCAGCCAGTGGTCCCGGTGGTACCGGGGCGCACCACTCATTTGTGATCTGGTCGGATCGACTTGGCCCGCGTCCGCGACCCGGCCCGCCGCGAGCCCGCCGGCCGCGGGCCCGCTCGCCGACCCGGTCTACCATAGGCGGGTGAATCCTGACACCAATCCTGATCCGTCCCCGAAGGTGGGTGCCGCGCCGGGGGCCACCGGCGCATTCGACGAGCCGACCGGCCTGCCGGACCGGTTCAGCAGGGCCCTCCGTGACCTGCGGATCTCGGTCACGGACCGCTGCAACTTCCGCTGCCCGTACTGCATGCCGGCGGAGCTGTTCGGGCGTGACTTCGCCTTCCTGCCCCACGACCAGGTCCTGTCCTTCGAGGAGATCAGCCGGCTGGCCTCGATCTTCTTGACCCTCGGGGTGGGCAAGCTGCGGATCACCGGCGGCGAGCCGCTGCTGCGCCGAGACCTGCCGCTCCTGGTCGGCCAGCTGGCGCGGCTGCGGACGCCGGCCGGTGATGCGGTCGACCTCACCCTGACCACCAACGGCTCGGCGTTGCGACCGCTCGCGGGGCCGCTGCGCGAGGCCGGCCTTACGCGCATCACGGTGAGCCTCGACTCGCTCGACGATGCCGTGTCCGGTGCGCTGAACGGCGTGGAGTTCCCGGTCTCCCGGGTCCTGGACGGGATCGCGGCCGCGCGGGCCGCCGGCCTCGCGCCGATCAAGGTCAATACCGTCGTGCGGCGCGGGATCAACGAGGATTCGGTGCTGCCGCTCGCCCGCTGGGCTCGCGACGAGGGGCTGATCCTGCGGTTCATCGAGTACATGGACGTCGGGACTGCGAACGGCTGGCGCCTTGACGATGTCGTGCCGGCGGACGAGATCCTCGGCATCGTCGACGGGGAGCTGCCGCTCGAGCCCGTCGCCGCCAACTACCGGGGCGAGGTTGCGGGTCGCTACCGGTACCGCGACGGGTCCGGCGAGATCGGCGTCATCGCGTCGGTCACGAAGCCGTTCTGCGGTGATTGCACGCGGGCGCGACTGTCCGCGGACGGGCACCTCTACACGTGCCTGTTCGCCGTCGACGGCACGGACCTCAAGGCCCCGCTGCGGAACGGGGAGACCGACTCGGACCTCGAGGCCCGGATCCGGGCCTCGTGGGGCGCCCGGACTGACCGCTACTCGGAGCTGCGCAGCGCGGCGACGGAACGGCTCCCGAAGGTGGAGATGTTCGCCCTCGGTGGCTGATCGTTCGCTGGCGGCGCTGGTGCAGCGTTGGCGTGGGGCGCTTGCGCAGCGTTGCGGGTATGCCCGCAGGCCCATGCCTGCCGTCCACAGGCCATCCACAGCGGTGGCAAAGTCGTGGACGGAGCCGGCTCCGCCGGCCGGTGGTTCGTGGACAACCCCGTTGGACTGGGCGCGGTCGGGTCGTAACGTTGGTCGTGCCCGAGGGGGCCGATAGGAGGCCCGGAACGGGGGCGATTGCCTCAAGCCCGTTCCACCCGGCCAGGCCGAGATCGCATCGACGCCAGGTCGGCGCCATGACCGCGATCACATCAAGGTCCGGCGCTCTCCGGTTGCTTCGGGCACTTCGTTCACCAGCGCAGACAGCCCGCGAGGGTCGTCGGCCTGGGCGCCCGAAAGGACGCGACCGGCATCCCGGTGTCGGTACTCCTGCCGGGCGTCGGAGTTTAAGGCCCGCCGCGGCCATCACCCAGCACGACAGGCGAGACCCCGTGGTCGGCCCGGCCTATCCTCCTCGCATGGCAGACATCGACCGCTCCCGTCCGATCCCCCCCTCCGAGCAGCCGGTCCGATTGGCCGCGCTTGTCGCTGCCGTGCGTTCGCGCACGGACCTCGTGCCGCGTGTCGCCATCGTCCTCGGCTCCGGCCTGGGCAGCCTCGCCGATGACATCGAGGACGTGGTCTCGATCCCCTTCGAGGACCTTCCCGGGTGGCCAGTCGCGACCGCCCCGGGCCACGCCGGCCGCCTGCTGCTGGGTAGCCTCGCCGGTGTCCCGGTCGCCGCGCTCCAGGGCCGGCTCCACCTCTACGAGGGCAACGCCCCGGGCCTCGTCGTCCAGCCGGTGCTGCTCTTCCGGCAGCTGGGTGCGAGCCTGGTGATCCTGACCAACGCAGCGGGCGGTGCGAATCCCGCGTATGGACCGGGGACGCTGATGGTGATCGCGGATCACATCAACCTGACCGGGATGACGCCGCTGCTTGGCCAGAACGCGGACGAGCTCGGACCACGGTTCGCGGACATGACGGATGTCTGGACCCCTGCCCACCGGGCAGTCCTCAGGGCCGCTGGCGTGGCCGAGGGTGTGCCCCTTGAGGAAGGGGTCTACGTGGGGCTGCTGGGTCCCAGCTACGAGACGCCGGCCGAGGTCCGCATGCTGCACGCCATGGGCGCCGATGCCGTCGGCATGTCGACGGTGCTCGAGGCGGTTGCGGCACGCTGGGTCGGTCTCGAGGTTTGTGGCGTGTCTTTGGTGACCAACGCGGGTGCCGGCTACAGCGGGCAGCCGCTGACCCACGAGGAGGTGCTCAAGGCAGGCGCCGAGGCGGGGCCGCGGCTCGCCAGGGTGCTGCGCCGCTTCATCGCCGGGCTCGGCGATAGCTGATCGGGGTGCCGGCGCCCTGGTTCCCGGGGCAGGGACGAGGTCAGCCGCCGCCTGCGGCGTTTCGCGCGGCGCGATCGAGGACTGCGCCGAGCACGATGATCCCGAAGAAGATCGCGCAGAACAGCACGATCATGTGGTCGTAGCCGGACCATGCCGTTCCCGACAGCCCGGCCGCGCCGGTGATGGCGGCGGCGATGACAAAGGCGACGACGCCAAGCTTCTTCACGCTCGATGCTCCTCTGGACGGCGCGCCACGGCGGGCGCCTGGGCGGTTGTGCTCTGTGACGGCGGCGGCCACACAGTATCGGTCAGGTGACCGGCAGGTCGCGCCCCGCCGCGCGGGCGGCGTCGCGTCCCTGCGCCCAGGCACCCAGGACGTTGTCCTTGTGCGGCCGGATGGGACAGTGCTCGTCGCGGTTATTGAACTCGTCGCAGTAGCCTAGCGGCACGCACTTGGGCGCCAGGAACGAGCCCAGGAACGGCGACACGCCAAAGACCTCGTGGCGCATCAGCTGGAACAGCCGGCGGATCTCCCACTGGGCCATGGTGCACAGGCGCAGTCCCGACATGTGGATGAGGGCGCGCAGGTTCGTCGTCATGACGAGGTTGGTGCGCGTCGCGTTGGGAAAGACGAACCGGGCGTCCTCGCCGGGCACCCCGGCTTCCACCAGCTCGGCGTACAGGCCGAGCGCCCCGTCGACCTGGTCCTCGTAGCGCGCGCGGAGGTCGGGCTCGGCCTCCGCGATGGTCGCCGGCAGCATCGTGGCCGCGCCCTTGAACTTCACATAGCGCTGGCTCTGCTGGTCGAAGGCGACACCGGCGCGGTGGCGGACGAGCTGGTGGGACAGCGTCCGTGACACGCCCGAGAGGCCGAAGGTGAAGACGATGTGCTCGATCGTGGAGCCGTGGCCGGATTCGATCACGTTCGAAATGAGCCGCTGCATGGAGGCCGGCGCGACCTCGCCCTCGACCGCCCGCCGGAAGATCTCCTGGGGCTCCAGCTCCGAGTAGCAGGTACGGCACGCCGTGTAGACCAGCGGCACGTAGAAGCGCTCCACGATTTCCTTGTCGGGGAACAGGAGCGTCGCCCTCATCCCCAGCTCGTGGCGGCCCGGGTTGCGGGGGATCCCCGTCTTCGCGCGACCGGGGGCGTGGGTGTCTGCCATGGCGCGCAGTCTACCGGCCGGTGCGGACGGACGGTATCCATCCACCGTCCCTGGCCTGCCCTGCGGTCAGGTGGCCTGCCGGGCTCGAAGGGCTCGCCGGTCCGCCTCCCGGAACCAGATCCAGTACAGCGCAGTGGCGATCGAGTACAGGGCAATGATCGTGATGAAGTTGATCGTGTAGCCGGCCTCGAACCCCAGTGATGCCTGGAGCAGCGCATACCAGGTGCCGCCGATCACCCAGCCCACCTGCCACAGCACGCTCATCGCGGCCGAGAGGGACGCGCGCTCGACAGGAGACACCTGCTCCATCGCGAATGCGTTGAAGATCGGGTTGCCCGCGTTCATCAGCGAGTTCCGGACGGCCATCGCGAGGATCACGCTCCACAGGATGGGCGAGAAGCCGAGGATCACGAGGAAGGGGATCGACGCCGCCTGGACCAGCACCACCGATGTGATCTGGCCGAACCGGCGGGCCAGCCACGGCTGGGCGAGGATGGCCGCGACCGTGCCCAGCGACGTCAGTGCGAAGACGGCGTTGAGCTCCGCCAGATCGAGCCCGAACTTCCGCTGGATGTAGACGTTGAGGAACGGGATGATCTGGCCCGCGCCGATCGAGATGAGCAAGCCCGGGATCAGCAGCTTCGCGAACCTGGCCCGATCGCGGATCGTGATCCCCAGCATCGTCCTCGGACGGCGCGGATCGGCCGGGAACGCGGCGGGCTCGCCGAGGCTGCGGAGGCGGGCACCCACGATCCGCGAGGGCCGGTCGTCCCTGAGCCTGGCGACCGTGACGAGCCCGAGCACCGTCAGCGCCAGCATGATCACGAGGATGATCCGGTAGACGCCCGGGCCGTCAGCGGCCATCCCCAGGGCGCCGGCAAGCCACGTGGCGACCACCGCACCGAGGATGGCGGCGGCGATATTGGTCATGTTCTGGATGGCGAACTGCACCGCGAACAGCTCGTTGCGATGCGACGGGGTGCTGTGCTCGGTCATGTAGGGCGCGATCACGACCTGGAAGGCCTGGAACCCCATCGACCACAGGGCGGCCCCGAGCGCGACCACGATCAGCGTCTCGCTCGCGAGCAGCGCCACCAGGGCGACGATCGCGGCGACGAGCCCGGCGAAGAACACCATTCGTCGCCCGACCCGATCCGACGCGGCGCTCGCGGGAAACGCGATCAGCCCGCCGGCCAGCGCCGCAAGCGTCGACACCAGCCCGATCGTCGCGGTCGAGTAGCCGAGCGAGACGAGGTACAGGTTGAAGTCGATCCACCACAGGCTGACCGTCGCCCCCACCACGAGGCTGGTGACGAGGATCAGGCGGGCGTCCCGGCTGAACTGGCCGTATGCCCGGAATGCGATCGGTCCGAGCCGCCTGCCGCCGCTCATGTGCCGTCGTGAGCCGTGCGGTGGAGGTCGGGCTGCCGGGTCACGCCGGGACGGGGCGCGCCGTCATCCAATCGTCGGGCCCTCCCTCAGGTGCCTGTGGTCAGCCAAATAGGGCCGGGCGCCCCGGGATCGGGGGCGGTGGCGATGTCGCCGGCCGGCACCACGCCATGCTACGCCGTCTCGCGACGACGGGATGCCGGGCCCTCAGATCCTGTAATCCGCCGTGGCCTCACGCAGCCGCGCCGCCAGGACTCGCACCACTGCCAGCGCGACGCCCGGCTGCTCGCGCATCACCCGCTCCGCGTCCCAGGTCGCGAGCGCGAGGCAGGTCGTGGGCTGGTCGGCGATCACATGGGCGTTGCGCGGGCCGCCGTCGAGGACGGAGAGCTCGCCAAAGAAGTCACCCGGGCCCAGCCGCGCGAGGAGCGTTCCCTCGCGAACGACCCGGACGGATCCTTCGGCCACGATGAACAGCCCGGTCCCGATCTCGCCCTGTCGGGCGATGACCCGCTCGGCCGGGAAGTCGACCTCGATCACGGCATTGCCCACGGCGGTCAGGCCCTCGGCATCGAGGCCATGGAACAGCGGGCAGGCAGCGACAAGTGCCTCGCGCTGGGACGCGGCAAGCGGCATCGATTCCTCCGGATGGATGGGTCGCCATGGTGCGCCGCACGGCGGCCCGTCGTCAACGGATTGCCGCCGCCACGACCCGACCCGCCCCCACTCGATGGAGCGGAGTGTGGGACCATGCACGCCACCCCGCGGGCCGCGATTGGCCGGGGAGAATGGAGGACTCGTGGCCAGCCGCGAAGAGCTCGCCGACACGCTGTCCGGGTTTGCCCTGTTCGCCGACATGGGGTCACCCCAGCTGCTCAGCGTCGCCGGCATGTTCGAGGAGGCCGTCGCTGCCGAGGGCGACCGGATCCTCCGCCAGGGGATGACCGGATCGGGCTTCTACCTCATCCTGGAGGGGTCCGCCGAGGTCTGCATCGACGGGACCGTGCGCAGCACGCTGCACCGCGGCGACTTCTTCGGCGAGGTGTCGATCCTGCTCGGCGAACCGCCGACCGCCGACGTGGTCGCCAAGAGCACGCTGCACTGCCTCGTGATGGGGCCCTCGGCCGTGGCGCCGTTCCTGCTCGCCAACCCCACGGTCATGCTGCGGATGCTGCAGGCCCAGGCCCGCCGCCTGCGCAACGCCAACCGCTGGCGGAGCTAGTGGTGGACGCAGCCGACCGTCCCTTCCCCCCTGGCGACTACCCGGTCATCGTCGTCGGCTCCGGGCCCGGCGGCCTCCAGCTCTCGTATGGGCTCGGCCGGCTCGGGGTGCCGCACGCCGTCCTGTCCGCGGACTCCGGCGCGGGCGGGATGTTCCGCCGCTGGCCGTTCTTCCAGCGGCTGCTGTCGTGGACGAAGCCCTATGCGCCGGTCGAGCGCGGCAGCCGCGAGTACGAGCGCTACGACTGGAACAGCCTGCTGGCCGACGAGCCCGAGCTGCGCTCCCTCCAGGCTGACTTCCTCGACGGGACCTCGTACTTCCCGTCCCGCCCCGGGATGCAGGCCAACCTCGAGGCATTTGCCGAACGGGCCGGGATCCGGGTCCGCTACGACTGTCGCTGGGAGCGGACGAGCCGGGAGGACGGTCCGGACGGCGCCACCTTCATCCTCGAGACGAGCGACGGCGAGTACCGCTGTCGGACCCTCGTCCTGGCGGTCGGGATCGCCGAACCCTCGAGCCCGGCGACGCCCGGCATCGAGCTTGCCAATCACTACGCCGAGACCCGGGACGCCGCCTCGTATGCGGGGCGGCGGGTGTTCATCATCGGGAAGCAGAACTCCGGGTTCGAGCTGGCCTCCGGCCTTGCCCCGTGGGCATCCTCGATCACCGTCTGCTCGCCGTCGCCCGCGAAGACCAGCATCCAGACGAAGTCCCTGGTGGGCGTGCGTGCCCGCTACGTCCAGCCGTTCGAGGACGGCTTCCTGGGTCTTGGAGTGAGCATCCTGGACGCCTCGATCACGGGACTCACCCCCGACGGCGAGGCCGTGCGGGTGGACCTCCGGCGCACCGACAACGGCGAGCCGATGTGCGTGCAGGCCGACGAGGTCATCGCGGCCACGGGCTTCACCTGCCCTCTGCTGGACCTGCCCGAGCTCGGCGTCGCGACGTTCGGCGCCAGTCGGCTGCCCGCCGTCACGCCGTTCTGGGAGAGCACGACGGTACCCGGCATCTTCTTTGCCGGGACCATCAGCCAGGCCGCACCGGGCCTGCGCAAGCACGGGATCCCCGCCAACTCCGGCGCGGTCCACGGGCACCGGTACAACAGCATGGTCCTGGCCCGGCACATCGCCCGGACTCGCTTCGGGATCACGGTCGAGGCGCCTGCCGTGAGCCCGGTGGACCTGGTCCCGTATCTCCTGCGCGAGGCGACCGCCGCCCCCGAGCTGTGGCACCAGAAGGCGTACCTCGCCCGCGTCGTGTCCGCGTCGGGGGACCGCGGGCTCCGTGACGAGGGGATCCTGCCGCTCGCCCACGCCCTGGACGGGATGACCACGGACCTGGCGGCTATGACGATCGAGTCGGACGGCAAAGGCGGCCTCTACCCGGTGGTATACGTGCGCGTGGGTGGGGCGCTGAGCGAGCACGTCCTCCAGGCAGACCCGCTCCTCGACTTCGCGACGGACGCCCACCACGCAGCCCTGGAGGTCGCGGTCGAAGGTCTCGTCGCTCGATCCGGGGTGTCGCCGGTTTGACATTGCGGCTTGATGGCCATTTGTGGTTACCTGTGGGCTACATAGCCATTTGTGGCTAACTCGTGATGGAGTAGGCTCCGGCGCGTGACATCGGACATCGCGGCGACCGTGGTCTTCGGGGACGTCGTGGATTCGCGGCGTGATGCCGGCGCGTCTGACTACCTCCGAACCCTCCGGGACGAGCTGGAGCGAGCCTATGCCGGCCAGCGCATCGCGCCGGCAGGGTTCACGCAGGGCGACGAGGTCCAGCTGCTGCTCGCCCCGGACGCGGACCCGTTCACGGCGGTCGTGCGCGCGGCCCTGCTCCCCGGCTCGCGGGTCCTCCGGTGGGTCATCGTTGCCGGGGAGGTCCAGCCGGGCCAGGGACCTGCGACGGAGCGCACCGGGCCTGCCTTCCACGCGGCTCGCCAGCTCCTGGACCAGGCGCGGACGCACCGGGAGGGGCTGCTCGCGGTGACCGGTGACCCGGTGGCCGATGGGCTGCTCGCCGACCTCGGACCACTCCTTCCCGCGCTGCTCGATGAGCTGACGGAGCGCCAGCGCGAGGTCGGACGGCTCCTGCTGGTCGACGGGCTCCGACGGGCGGACGCAGCGGAGCGCCTCGGCGTGAGCCGGGCGACCGTCTCCGTGATCGCGAGCCGCGGCCGGATCCGGCACCTTGGGCGGCTGGCGACCGCGCTCGCGACCATCTTCTGCGACGGTGTCACGAGAGCCGGCGATGCCGCGGCCGCGGCCGGAGATGCTGCAGGGAGCGCGTCGTGACCGATCCCGTGCTGGTCGTCGCCTGGCTCGTGCTGGCGCACCTGATCGCGGACTTCGTGCTCCAGAACGACTGGATCGCGATCAACAAGGGCGCGGGTGGACGCCGTGGCTGGGCCGCGCTGTCCACGCACGGCCTCCACGTGGCCCTGTGTCTCATCCCGGTCGTGCTGGCGTTCGGGTTGCCCGGCGTCGCCTACCTCCTGGTCGTGGGCCTGTCGCACGTCGCCGTCGACCGCTGGAAGGTCCAGGCGACGCGCCGGGCGGAGCACGCGGCCCTCGCGACGGCCCGGCGCCGCATGACGGGGACCGGCGAGGTGCCGACGTCCGGCCTCGGCGCCGCCTGGACACCGTGGCCCGGGCTGCTGTTTCTGGCGGACCAGGCGCTCCACCTTACGATCGCCATCGTGGGCTGGCTGGTCCTGCTCGAGGGCGTCGCGCTCCTGCCGGGGTTCGTGGACGTCGTGAACGCGATCCTCAAGACCTGGGACCGGCAGGTGGTGAATGCCGTCGTGCTGACGAGCGTCGTCATGGTCTCGCTGTTCATCGTCAATACGAGGGCCGCCTACTACTTTGTCCTTGCGCTCGTGTCGCCCCGCGAGATGCCGGAGCCCGTCGTGGCGGACGCCGGTCCGGCTCCGGCCGCCAGTGCGGTGCCGGCCGGCTACACCGTGCGCGTCGGTCCGCTCGTCGCCACCGTGGAGCCGGGCGTCGTCGCACCGACGCCATCGGCGGCCACCCCCGTGGCGGGAGCGGCCGCAGCCGCCACCCCCGCACGCCTGCGCTCGTCCGTGCCCAGCGGCGCCCCGGCCCGCATCGGGGCGACCATTGGGGCCCTCGAACGGCTGCTCATCGTCACGCTCGTGCTCTCCGGGGCGGAGGCAGCCGTCGGCTTCGTGATCGCCGCCAAGACCCTCGCCCGGTTCAGACAGCTCGACGATCGCGGGTTCGCGGAGTACTACCTGCTCGGCACCCTGGCCAGCGTGTCGGTCGCGCTCGTCACCGCACTGGTCGCCAGGGCGGCGCTGGCCACGCTCGGGTAGCGGGTCAGACCAGGTTCCGCGGGATCCGCTCCCGCCACTCACGGGCGAAGAAGGCCTCCCCGTCGAGGCGCACCTCGAGCGCGACTCGCACGTCGAACGCGGCGTCATCCGAGGCGATCGTCCCGCGCGCGCGGATGTCGGCCTCGGACCCGAACCCCCGCCAGCGGTAGACGACATCGCTCTCCAGCCGCGTATGGGCCGGGTCCGCATCGGAGGTCGTGAGCACCAGGCGCTCCGAGCTGTAGACGCTGGAACCGTCCTCCTGGGTGCTGGCCCCGCCATCGAAGATCGTGACCGCCACGCTGCCCCGGAGCACGTCCTCCTCGATTCGCCATTCCGGGGGATCCTCCGCGTACGTGCCAACCTCGCGCATCTCGACCGGCTCCGTCCTGAACGGCGGGACGGGCAGGGTCGCCACCTCGTCGCCCAGGACGGGCAGCACCAGGCGGGATGGCGCCGCGGGGCCGTGATGGACCCGGAGCTCGCCGGGGAACGGGGACGGCCAGAGGACGGGCCAGTAGGAGGTGAGCACCGTCAGGCGGATCCGGTGGCCGGCGCTGAACCGGTAGCCCGTGACACGGAGCGGGACGCGGACCTCCTCGACGGCCCCCGCGCCGGTCGGCATCGGCACCGGGTCCGTGTCCGAGCGCCGGTGGGTCAGGTTGAGCGCGCCCGTGGCGACCAGCGACGACACTCCGCCCGGGGATACCTCGGAGAGGCGGACGACGCACGTGGCGACCGGCATCGACGCCGACAGGTGGAGGATGGCCTCCGGCCCTCCGATGACCGAGAGCGCCTCGTTGAGCGGCGCTGAGGTGTAGGTGAGGCCGCGCAGCTCGTCCGGGCGCAGGTCCCGGGCCAGCCCGTTGGGCTGCCAGCCGGCACCCCAGGACAGGGCGCCGGACGTCCCGACCGTCGCCCGGTGGGGGAGCGAGTCTGCCGAGGCGGCCACGGGCGCACCGGGCCCGAGCGTGCCGGCCCCGGGCGCCGCCCCCAGCGAGCGAGGTCCGAGCCACAGCTCCCGCCGGGACGTGCCCGGCACGGGGAAGGCCGCCGCGGACCGCCACCGGCCGGGCCAGGCGCCCGGGAAGGGCTCCGGCTCCGCCCAGTCGCGCTCGTACCAGACCAGCGCCGGTTCGCGATCCCAGCCGTTGTCCACGTTCCGCAGGTAGCGGTCGAAGAAGCGGACGAGCTCGTGGAGCCAGTCGATGTTCGGGCCCGGATAGGCGTCGTCCGGAAAGGAATGGACCCAGTTGCCGACGAGCGTCCGAACGGCAGCACCGGTGCAGCGCTCCTGGATCCGGAACGCGGCGTCAGGGTACGCGTCCGTCCAGCCCGCGACCTGGAAGACGGCGCACTCGAGCGCCTCATAGTCGGGGGCGAGCGAGCCGCGCCGCCAGTACGGGCCGTCGGTCTGCTCCCGGATCCAGTTCAGGAGCCACGGTGGTGTCTGGTCGAG
Source organism: uncultured Chloroflexia bacterium (assembly GCA_963713975.1). GTDB lineage: Bacteria > Chloroflexota > Limnocylindria > Limnocylindrales > CSP1-4 > CAIXZV01. The sequence goes on along the minus strand of OY970218.1, from coordinate 350,079 downwards.
CCTGGCGAGCCACTCCTCCCGCCAGCCCTGGCCGCGGAACGGTGGGTGGGGCGGCATCGCGTTCATGCCCAGCTGGCTCACGGCGTACTGGCACTTCTCGCTGGCCGTGACGCAGCCGCCCCGGATGTGGACGTCGTCGCGATAGCGGTCGTCCGTCGCGTACATCGGCAGGATCGCCCGCAGGTGGGGGGGCCGGAGCTTCGCCACCTGGATCGCGGTGAAGCCGCCGTAGCTGATGCCCCACATGCCCACGCTGCCGTTGCACCAGGGCTGCTCGGCCAGCCACTCCACGGCGTCGTACCCGTCGAGGGTCTCCGCCTCGGTGTACTCGTCGCTGGCGATCCCGGGGGAGGAGCCCGTGCCACGGACGTCGAGCCGGCACAGGGCGAACCCGCGCTCAGCGAGCCACTCGCCACGCGCCGTGTCCGAGTTCCGGCGCCAGTTGTCCTTGCCGTACGGGATCATCTCGAGGATGACCGGGAACCGCTCGTCCGGGGCCTCGGGGGCGGGCACCGGCAGCCAGAGGTTGGCGGATAGCTCGAGGCCGTCACGGACCGGGACACGGACGTCCCACCGGACCTCCGGTACGTGCCGTGACCGTTGCTCGTCACGGGGGCGACCGGTGGCGCGTTCGTCGGCGAGCTGGTGGTCGTCCTGGGTCATCCGCTCAGTCTAGGCGGATCGGCCGGCGTCAAGCCTTGCTGAGCGCCTCGCCGAAGAACGAGACCAGGCGCCGCGCGTAGCCGTCCGGATCGACGTACACACCCTCGGTGTGGCCCGCATTGGGGACGATCCAGGCGTCGGGGGTCCTGGCGCCCGCCGCCACGGCCCGGTCGTGGAGCTCCACCGCAAGCCGCGCCGGCAGGACGGGGTCCACGGCGCCGTGGACGAAGGCGATCGCCCGCCCGCCATAGGCGTCGACCTGCTCGATCGGGTTGAACCTCGTCAGGTTGTCGCCCGCGAGGATGCGCGCCCACAGGATCCCTCCCGGGACGAGGGCCTTCGAGAGGCCGGTCCGGTCCTTCAGCTGGTCCGTGAGGAACAGGCCGATCGCCTCGTCCATGCGGGTCGGCGCGGAGTCCGCCCACACCGCCGCCACGGCCGGCTCCTGGGCGCCCGCGACGATCACGCTGACGCTCCCGAAGGACAGGCCCATCAGGCCGATCCTTGCCTCTGGCACGCCCTGCCCCCGGACCCAGTCCCAGCCACCCAGGACATCGAGGTACTCCTCGCTGCCGCCCGCGAACCGGCCGTCGTCGCCCTGCGAATCGCCGTGGTCGCGGAGATCCATCAGGAACACCGAGAACCCGTAGCGGTGCAGGATCCCGGCCGGCAGCAACACGTTGGCCTCACGCCGGCAGGACTGGATCCCGTGGACCAGGACCACGGCCGGGGCATGCACATCGGCGGCCGGAATCCACCACGCGACAAGGTCCCTGCCGGCCATGCCGGGATCGCGCGAGGCGAACCGGACCGCGTCCGGAGCCGGCATCTGGTTGGACTCGGCGATCGCGTCGTCGAAGCCATCGGGCATGGTCCAGGCCTCCGGCGTGTTGGCCTGGTCCTTGGGCCAGCACCGGCCGGGTGCCGTGCTCACACCGTCCCAGACCACGAGCGAGGCCACCCCGTAGGCGAGGGTCGCGAGCACGGCGAGGGCCCCCAATGCCACGCCCGTCCACCAGCGTCTCGACCGTCCAGCCTGCTCGTCGCCCATGCCATCGCCTTCGGGTGGCCCGGCCGTACCCAGGTGCCGCAGTACTGACGCCATGCGCGGTACGGTTGTTGCATGCCGGACCAGGACGCGTCATCCATCCCCGTCGGCCGCTGGGTCCGCCGCTCGCGCCGCACCGCCTATGCGAACGACTGGATCGAGGTCCACCACGACGAGGTGGAGCGGCCCGACGGCAGCCCAGGGATCTACGGCGTCGTCCACTTCCGGAACCTTGCGGTCGGGGTCGTGCCCGTGGCGGACGACGGTCGCATCCTGCTGGTCGGCCAGTTCCGGTACGCGCTCGACCGCTACAGCTGGGAGATCCCGGAGGGTGGCTCGTGGCCCGGCGAGTCGCCCGAGGATGGAGCCCTGCGCGAGCTCGAGGAGGAGACCGGGTTCGCTGCCTCGCACCTTCGCGAGCTCCTCCGCTTCACCCTCTCCAACTCCGTGACGGACGAGAGCGGCGTGATCTATCTCGCGACCGGGCTGCGTCCCGGAGTGGCGGCTCCCGAGCCGTCGGAGGACCTGGTCAACCGTTGGGCAACGCTGGAGGAGGTCCAGGCGGAGATCGGGGCCGGTGGGATCCATGACCTGATGACCATCGCCGGGGTCACGCGCTATGCCCTGGACCTGGCGACGAGGGGAGGGCGCTGACCGGCGAGGAGGCGGGCGGCGCGGGCCCCGAGCCCGTAGGATGCACCTGACCAGCGTCCCGCCCGAGGGTTGTCGTCGTGCCCATTGTCCCTCCCGACCCAGCGCAGCGCCGCATGGCTCGCGCCGCGTTCGAGGCCAGCCTTCCGCGCGCCTCGTACGTCGACGACGGGTTTCTGGATCTCGAGCGCGAGCGCGTGTGGTGGAACGAGTGGGTGGCCGTCGGCCGCGAGGAGCAGCTCGTGTCCGCCGGGGACTTCCTGGCCCTCGACATCGCCGGCGAACGGATCATCGTTGTCCGCGACCGCGCGGGCGCGCTGCGTGCCCATTACGACCTGTGCCGGCATCGGGGCGCCCGCCTGACCAGCGCGGACCAGCGCCCGGAGCCCGCGACCTGCGACACGCCGGGCCCGTCCGGCACCTTCCGCGGCGTCATCCGCTGCCCATATCACTCCTGGTGCTACGAGCTCGACGGACGCGTCCGCAACGCCCCGTTCCTGGGGGAGGCGGACAGCTTCGACCCGGCCGACTTCGGGCTTCACGGTGTTGCCGTCGACACCTGGGGCGGCTGGATCTTCGTGAGCCTCGCGCCTGCCGCGGCTGATGGCGGCACCCCCGAGGGGAGCGGCGAGACCCTGGCGGCGCAGCTCGGCGACGGTCCTGGCCGGATCGCCCGCTACCCGCTCGCGGACCTGCGCGTCGCCAGGCGGATCGTCTACGAGGTCAGGGCGAACTGGAAGGTCATCGTCGAGAACTACAACGAGTGCTATCACTGCGGCGGCGTGCACCCCGAGCTGTGCCGGATCGTGCCCGCGTTCAAGGAGCGCGGTGGCGCGAACCTGGACTGGGACGCGGGCGTGCCCCAGGCCGAGGGCACCTTCACGTTCACCCTGACGGGCACCACCGACCGTGCTCCGTTCCCGGGGCTCCACCCGGACGAGCGGGTGCGCCACAAGGGCGAGCTCGTGTACCCCAACCTCATGATCAGCCTGTCCGCCGATCACGTCGCGGCGTTCACCCTCCTGCCCCGGGCCCCCGATCGGACGCTGGTCATGGTGGACTTCCTGTTCCACCCGGAGGAGATGGCGAAGGACACGTTCGACCCGTCGGACGCTGTGGAGTTCTGGGATCTCGTCAACCGCCAGGACTGGGTCGTCTGCGAGAGCGTCCAGGACGGGATGACCTCGAGGCGTTTCCGGTTCGGCTGGTACGCGCCCATGGAGGACATGAGCCTGGACATCCGCCGGTACCTCGCGCAGCGGATCGGTGAGGCCGCCGTGGCCGTGGACCTCGACGCCGGACCCGGAGCATGACCCGGGAGTTCGACGTCGCGGTCGTGGGCTTGGGCGGGCTGGGCTCGGCTGCCGCGTACTGGCTCTCGCAGCGCCCCGGGTTGCGGGTGCTGGCCCTCGAGCGGTTCGAGATCGGGCACCCTTACGGCGCGTCCGAGGACGTCAGCCGGATCATCCGGCGCAGCTACCACCGGCGCGACTACGTCCGGTTGACGGCACGGGCCTACGACGGCTGGGGGCACCTGGAGCGCGAGAGCGGGACGCAGGTGGTCTTCCGCACGGGCGGTCTCGACGTGGGCCCGCGTCGTCCGGCCGGGGGCGGGGACGTCGACATCGAGGTCTACGCGACCGCGATGGCCGCCGAGGGGGTGCCCTTCGAGCGCCTGGACGCGGCGGAGATCATGCGCCGCTGGCCCGCGTGGCGGCTCGACGACGACCACGCCGGGCTGTACCAGGCCGACACAGGGATCGCGGATCCGTCCCGCGGCAACGCGGCCCACCGGCGCCTGGCGCTGGAGCACGGTGCCGTGCTGCGCGAGCACGCGCCGGTGGCGCGCCTGGAGGATGCGGGCGGCGAGGTCGTCCTGGGGCTCGAGTCGGGCGAGCGCGTGCGGGCCGGCCGCGTGATCCTGGCCACGGATGCCTGGACGAACGACCTGCTGTCGCCCCTGGGCCTCGCCCTGCCGCTGACGGTCACCCAGGAGCAGGTCACCTGGTTCACCCCACGCGCCGATCCCGAGCTCTTCTCCCCGGAGCGGTTCCCCGTCTGGATCTGGATGGACGAGCCGTCGTTCTACGGCTTCCCGGCGCACGGTCACCCGGGCCCGAAGATCGGACAGGACGTGGGCGGTCCTCAGGTGACGCCGGCAACGCGGACCTTCGACCGCGACGAGGTGGCGTTCTCGCGCACCGCCGCGTTCCTGGAGGCGCACCTCCCGGACATGGCCGGCGACCCATTCCTGACCAAGACCTGCCTTTACACGATGACGCCGGACCGCGACTTCGTGGTCGACGCCGTGCCCGGACACCCGCTGGTGCACGTGGTGCTCGGATCGGCGCACGCCTACAAGTTCGCGTCGGTGCTCGGACGGATCGCGACGGAGCTGGCCGTAGATGGCGAGACACCCTCGGCGGGCGAGCTCGGTGCGTTCCGGATCGACCGTCCGGCGCTGCGTGATCCGCGGCCGGTCGCGCGCTTCCTCATCTGATCAGGATCGTCGCAGCGAACCTGTTGCGGTGTACGGGCCGTATCCGACGGCAGTTGCGACGTTTCGGGCCATGTGCAACGCTCCGGACGTCGACCGCGCGCAATCGCGGACGCCGACGGTCCCTGCGCGGGGGCAGGGGTGACTCAGGAGGAGGAGACCCGATGCTCCATGCGCGTAGGACGATTGCGCGGCGGGCCGCTGCGCCACTGCTCGCGCTCACACTGCTGGTCCCGGCCGCGACGCCGGCTGCCGCTGCCGATCCGGTCGTCCTCACCGTTGGCACGACGCAGGACCTGGATTCCACGAACCCCTTCAACACGTACCTGGTCGTCGGCTACGAGGCGTTCCAGCTCACCTACGACCTGCTGACCAACTTCGCCCAGGACACGTCGCCCGGTCCGGGCTTCGCCGACACCTGGGTTCGCTCCCCGGACAAGGTGACCTACCACATCCGGGACGGGATGACGTGGTCCGACGGGAAGCCTGCGACGTCGCAGGACGTCTGCTTCTCGTGGGGCCTCGCCATGGCGGCCATCGCCGACGAGACGAACATCGGTGCCGGCTATCTCGACCCGAACCTGGTGGACAGCGGCGTCACCAAGATCGAGTGCCCCGACGACAGCACGTTCGTCGCCTACACAACCGACCAGTCCGATCGGATCTTCCAGACGTACATCCCGATCATGCCGAAGCACACCTTCGGCGACATCGACTACAAGCAGATGGCGGAGGAGAAGTTCGAGGCGCCGCTCGTCGGCACCGGCGCATACCAGCTCGTGGAGTGGAAGACCGGTGAGTACGCGCGGTTCGTCCGCAACCCCAACTACTGGGGCCCGCAGGGCTTCCAGGACGAGGTCGTCCTCCGCTTCTTCCCCGACAACGTCGACGGCATGTTCCAGGCGCTCAAGAACGGCGAGCTGGACTATGCGCACAACGTCAACGCGGACCAGTTCAAGCAGCTCCAGGCGGACCCGCAGTACGCGACCGTTGCCGGCAGCGCAAACGGCTGGACGCAGCTCGCCTTCAACACCTACGGGACCGGCACCGGCAAGACGATCAAGGACGGCGGCCCGTCCACGAAGGCCCTGCTGGACCCGGCCTTCCGTGATGCGCTCGGCTACGCGGTCGACAAGCAGGCGCTGGTGGACCGCGTCCTGGGCGGCTTCGGCGATCTCGGGGACACCATCGTCCCGCCGGTTCTCGAGGCATGGCACGTCACCCCCGACGTGCCGCGGACGTTCGACATCGAGCTCGCCAAGTCGAAGCTCGACGCCGCTGGGTACAAGCTCGACGGGAGCGGCAACCGGCTCGACAAGGAAGGCAACCCGATCAAGCTGCGCCTGTACGCGCCCGACTCGGATGCCAACTACTCGAAGGTCGCCGAGTTCGTGAAGGACTGGTACAGCCAGCTGGGTATCGTCGTGTCTGCGCAGGTCCTGACCAGCGCAGCGCTGGGCGAGCTCGTCCTCCCGCCGCCCGACGCCAAGGCCAAGTACGACATCGAGCTGTGGGGCTGGGCCGGCAACCCGGATCCCAACGCGCTGCTCCAGATCTTCACCTGCGACGCCATCGGCAGCACCTCCGACAGCCAGTACTGCAACCCGGAGTTCGACAGGCTGTACGAGCTCCAGCTCACGCAGGCCGGCGAGGAGCGGCACGCCACGCTCGCCCAGATCCAGAACCTGATCTACGACGAGGCGCCGTACGACGTCCTGTTCTACGACGCGAACCTCGACGCCTACCGAACCGATCGGTTCGCCGGCTGGCAGAACATGCCGGACAACGGCACACCGCTGTTCACCTACGGCGATCTCAACTACAGCCTCCTCACGGACGCCACCGCCGTCGCCAGCCCGGAGCCGACCGAGCCCGGCACCACCGCGGCACCCGTCGAGCCGGGTGCCACGGCCGCGCCGGCGACGCCCGCACCCGACAGCGGAAGCGCTGCCGGGAGCGACTCCAGCTCCATGCTCATCCTCGGGCTGGGGGCGGTCATCGTGATCGTGATCATCGGCGGCCTGATCCTCAGCCGTCGCCGGAAGCCTGCGATCGACGACGACGACGAGTAAGCCCGCGTGACCACGGGCATGCACCACGGAGTAGGGGTCGCCTTCGGCGGCCCCTACCGCATGCCCGGCTGAGCGCGCGTCCATGAGCGCCCACTACCTCGCCCGCAAGCTGGCCCAGGCGTTCGTGACGATCGTCGCGATCCTGATCCTCAACTTCCTGATGTTCCGGATGATGCCGGGATCGCCCGACCGCGTCATCAAGAACCCCAACCTCACGCCCGAGACGATCGCGGCCACCCGCGCCCGCTGGGGGCTCGACAAGCCGCTCCTCCCCGATCAGCTCGTGTCCTACCTGGGGGCCACGGTGTCCGGGGACCTCGGCTACTCGATCTTCTATCGGGGGCAGCCGGTCACCGAGGTGCTCGCGGCCAAGGTGGGTCCGACGATCCTGCTGGTCGGCCTGGCCGAGGCGGTCGCGATCTTCGGCGGCCTGACCATCGGCGCCTATGCCGGCTGGCGGCGGGGTGGAAAGGTGGATTCGATCGGCACCGGCGCCAGCCTGGTCCTGTACTCGATGCCGTACTTCGTGATCGGCATGCCGCTGATCATCGTCTTCGCCGCCGGGCTCGGCTGGTTCCCGACCTCGGGCATGACCACGCCCGGAATGTCGGACCAGTCGTTGGTGAACCAGGCCTGGGACCTGGGCCGGCATCTCGTCCTGCCGCTCCTCGCGGTGAGCCTCGGCCTCCTGGGCGGTTACTCGATCCTCATGCGCTCGTCCATCATCGACATCCGCAACGAGGACTATGTCACCACGGCCCGGGCAAAGGGCCTGAAGGATGGCTACGTGATGCGCCACCACGCCTTCCCCAACGCGCTGCTGCCCATGGTGACGCTGATCGCGATCAACCTCGGCTACGTTGTCGCCGGCGCGATCACGGCCGAGATCGTGTTCAACTGGCCGGGACTGGGCACCCTCACGATCCAGGCCCTGAGCGCGCGTGACTACCCGGTGCTCCAGGGCATCTTCCTGCTGGTCGCCGTGTCGGTCGTCATCGCCAACCTGATCGCCGACATCGTGTACGGGTTCCTCGACCCACGGGTACGGGTATGACGACCGCGACCGCGCCGGCGCCCGCCGCTGCCGCCCCGGTGCCGCGTCACCGGTCCATCGGGCGCGCGCGCGAGTTCGCCGGCCAGTTCCTGTCCCGCAACGACGGCCGGTTCGGGCTGGCGATCCTCGTCATGTTCGCCGTGCTCGCATTGTTCCCGGAGCTGTTCGTTGGCAAGCTGCAGACGGTGACCACGGCGACGGGCCAGTCGCTCCAGCCACCCGGTGGCGGCTACCCGTTCGGCACCGACGAGCTCGGCCGGGACCTGCTCAACATGACCGTCCACGGCGCCCGGATCTCCATGACGATCGGGCTCATGGCGACGCTCATCACCGTCTTCCTCGGGGCGGTCGTGGGGATCGTCGCGGGCTATGTCGGCGGCAGGACCGACCTGGTCCTGATGCGGATCTCCGACTTCTTCCTGGTGCTCCCGACCATCGTCCTCGCGATCATCCTGGCCCCGGTCATCCTCGACATCGTCGGGGCCGACGCCGAGCTGTTCGGGATCCGGGCGACGATGCTCGTCATCGTCATCGTCATCGGCATGACCAGCTGGGCGACGACAGCCCGGGTCATCCGCTCCCAGGTGCTCTCGATCCGGATGCGGATGTTCGTCGACCGTGCCCGTGTCGTGGGGTCGGGACCGGGCCGGATCATGCGCCGCCACGTGCTGCCCAACGTCGTCAACCTGATCGTCGCGCAGGCGGTCCTCACCTTCGCGGTCGCCGTGTTCACCGAGACGACACTCGCGTTCATCGGCCTCGGCGATCCGTTTGCCCCCTCGTGGGGCCAGATCCTGAACTCGGCCCAGGGCGCCGGCGCCCCCGGTCTGGGGGCCTGGTGGTACATCGCCCCGCCCGCGGTCTGTGTGGTCCTGGTGGTGTTGGCGTTCACGCTCGTCGGCAACGCGCTGGACGACATCCTCAATCCGAAGTCGGGGATCCGGCGATGACGGTGAATCCGGACATCCGGGGACAGCGTCGATGGCCGCTGCCCAAGCAGGCCGATCCCAAGGCACCGCTCCTGCGCGTCGACGACCTCGCCGTCCGCTTCCGGATGCCCAACGGCAGCGTCAAGGCCGTGGACGGGGTCAGCTTCGGGCTCGATGACGGCGAGGCACTGGGCATCGCGGGCGAATCCGGCTGCGGCAAGACGACCACCGCCCTGTCACTGGTCCACCTCCTGCCGGCCAACGGGTACATCAAGCGCGGCAAGGTCGAGCTGTTCGGAATCGACCTCGTGCCCAAGACCGAGCGCCAGATCGCCCGCTACCGCTGGCGCGAGATCTCGATGGTGTTCCAGGGTGCGATGAACGCGCTCAATCCGGTGCAACGGATCGGCGACCAGATCGCTGAGCCCATCGAGATCCGCCTGGGCCAGCCGCGCGAATCGTCCCGCAAGCGGGCCGGCGAGCTGCTGGAGCTGGTGGGCATTCCGAAGCAGCGTGCCGACGCCTACCCGCACGAGCTCTCGGGCGGCATGCGGCAGCGGGCGATCATCGCGATGTCCCTCGCCTGCGATCCCGCGATCGTGATCGGAGACGAGCCCACGACCGCGCTGGATGTGATGGTCCAGGCCCAGATTCTGCAGCTCCTAGAGCAGCTCAGACGTGACCTGGGGCTGTCCCTGATCCTGATCACGCACGACCTCTCGGTGATTGCGGAGACCTGTGATCGGGCGATGATCATGTACGCGGGCCGCGTCGCTGAGGAAGGGTCTGCACGGAAGCTGTTCACCGCGCCGCGGCACCCGTACACCCAGAAGCTGCTGGCTTCGTTCCCGAACATCGAGACCGACCGGCGAACCCTGGACGTCATCCCGGGGATGCCGCCCGACCTGCGTAACCCGCCCTCCGGGTGCCGCTTCGCGCCACGCTGCTCGTTCGCGATGCCGGTCTGCACCGAGGTCGTCCCCCCCGAGGTGACGTTCGCGGATGGCGTCCGGGTCGCGTGCCATCTGTACCCCGATTCGGATGCACCGATGGCCGGTTCCGGCGCCACGGGATCAGCGGCCGGCGAGGAGCCGGTGTCGGATGGCGCCACACCGGCGGGCGAGTCCGCGGCATGACCGATGACCGGCCCACTCCCGGCGTCGAGCCTGCCTCGGCGACAGCGGCGTCGGACGCGAAGCCGGACCAGGAGTTGCTGCGGCTCGAGGGCCTTGAGGTCTTCTTCCCGGTCCGGGGCGGTCTGCTCGACCAGATCCGGAGGCGCCCGCGTGGCTTCGTGCGAGCGGTGGACGGGATCGACCTGACGATCAACAAGGGCGAGATCGTGGGCCTCGTGGGAGAGTCCGGCTCCGGCAAGACGACCACGGGCCGCGTGGTCGTCAAGCTCACCCAGCAGACCGGCGGACGGGTGGTGTTCGATGGCGACGACGTCACCGACCTGTGGGGCTCGAGCAAGCTGAAGGGCTACCGGCGTCGCGTCCAGCTGATCTTCCAGGACCCCTACGAGACCCTCAATCCCAAGCACTCGATCGGCGAGTTCGTGCGCGAGCCGCTGGAGGTCAACGGGATCGGGACCTCGCGCCAGGACCGCGACGAGCGGGTCCTGGCCGCGCTCGAGACTGCGGGCCTGCGCCCGGCGGCCGACTTCGCCAGCCGCTTCCCCCACGAGCTGTCCGGCGGCCAGCGGCAGCGCGTGGTGATCGCCGGGGCGCTGGTGATGAACCCCGACCTCGTGGTCGCCGACGAGCCGGTCTCCATGCTGGATGTCTCGATCCGCACGGAGCTCCTGCGCCTGATGCTCGACCTCCGGAGCGAGCGGGGACTGGCCTACCTGTTCATCACCCACGACCTGTCCGTGGCCTGGGTGCTGGCCGACCGGATCGCGGTCATGTACCTGGGCCGCATCCTGGAGATCGGACCCGCGGAACAGGTCATCAAGCATCCGCGCAACCCGTACACGCAGGCGCTCGTCTCGGTGAGCCCGTCGCCGGATCCGCCGGAGGAGGGAACGCGAGCCGCGCGGACCATCCTGCAGGGAGAGACGCCGGATGCCGCGCACATCCCGACCGGATGCCGGTTCCACCCGCGGTGTCCCGTCGCCTTCGACCGATGCAAGGTCGAGGAGCCCCCGCTGTTCGACGTTGGGGATGGCCACCGGGCAGCGTGCTGGCTGGTCGAGGGCTGATCCCGCCCAGGCGGTCAGGCAGCCGCGGCCAGCGTCATCACCTCCCGCTCCTCGGCGATCTCCAGGCGCACGGCGCAGGCGGGACATTCGACGACACCCGAGGATTCGTCGACGGAGGCCGGCTGGTCACACAGCGGGCAGTCCGTGAACAGCATCGGGCCGATCTCCTGGTGGCGTGGGAGCGGGAGCGCGTTCCTCATGCGCCGATCCTCCAGCCCGTCTGTGCCATCTAGCCTGTCACGCCGGATGACGGATCCCGCCATCGGCCCGAGAATGCAGGCATGACCTCCCCCGCCGTCGAGACCCGGGGCCTGCGCAAGACCTATGGCAGCACCGTCGCGCTCGAGGCGCTCGACCTGCGGGTGGAGGCCGGCGAGGTCTTCGGCTTCCTGGGCCCCAACGGCGCGGGCAAGACGACGGCCGTCAAGCTGCTCCTCGGGCTGACGCGCCCCACGGGTGGCGGGGGCACCGTGCTGGACCGGCCGGTTGGCGACCGCGAGGCGCGGCGACGGATCGGCTACCTCCCGGAGCTGTTCCGCTACCAGCCGTGGCTCACGGCCCGCGAGGTGCTTGGACTGCACGCGCACCTCGCCGGGTTGCCCGCAGCCGGCCGGCGGCCGGAGGTTGACCGCGTGCTCGACCTCGTCGGGCTGGCGGACCGCGACCGGGAGCGGATCGGCGGCTTTTCCAAGGGCATGCAGCAGCGGCTCGGCCTCGCCACGGCGCTGCTCGGTGACCCAGCGCTGGTGATCCTGGACGAGCCCACGTCGGCGCTCGACCCGCTCGGGCGTGAGGACGTGCGCTCGATCATCCGAGGTGCGCGCGAGCGGGGATCCGCGGTGCTGCTGAACTCGCACCTCCTTGGCGAGGTGGAACGGCTGTGTGACCGCGTCGCAATCATCAACCACGGGAGGGTGGTAGCTGCCGGGTCCCTGGGCGACCTGCTGGGCGAGCAGGCGGTCCGCCTGCGTGTCACCGGCCTCGCCCCTGGTGACTCGACACTGGACACCTTTGGCCACGTGACCATCGAAGGAGAGTGGCGGGTCGTCCGCCCGGTGGATCCCGATCGGATACCGGACATCGTGGCAGCCGTCGTCGTCGCGGGAGGCCGGGTCCACGCGGTGGACCCGGCACGCCGCTCGCTCGAGGACCTGTTCCTGGGGCTTGTCCGTGGTGTGGCCGCGCCGGGCGGGCCCGGGGAGACCCACGGGTGAGCGCGCGCCTGGTCCTTGCGATCGCCGGCCTGACCCTGCGCGAGATCGCCCGCCGCCGGATCCTGTGGGTCCTCCTGGCCCTGTCGGTGGGGAGCGTCATCCTGGTGGGCTGGGGGGTGGACCGGCTGGTCGCGACGGCCCGCATGGAGCATGTCGAGGAGCTCGAGATCCGGATCGGTGTGAGCCAGGTCCTGATCATGATCGCCTTCATGTTCAGCTTCGTGCTCGCGATGTCGGCCGCGTTCCTGGCCGCACCCGCGATCGCATCGGACGTGGAGACCGGCACGGTCCACGCGATGCTGGCGCGCCCCATGCGGCGGTCGGATCTCGTGATCGGGCGCTGGCTCGGGCTGGCGGTCGTCGTCTCCGGGTACGCGGTCCTGTCGGGGCTGCTTGCCATCGGTGCGGTGGCCCTCGTCAGCGGCCACCTTCCGCCTGCGCCACTGGTGGCCGTCGGGTACCTGGCCCTCGAGGCAGTGGTGGTGATGACGCTGGCCCTCGCGCTCGGCACGCGCCTGCCGGCGATCGCCGCCGGGGCGATCACCGTCGTCGTGTTCGGTCTCGGCTGGTTCGCCGGCGTCCTGGGCAATGTCGCCGTTGCCTTCGGGGCGGCGCCGCTGGCCGGCGTTGGCGACGCGGCCCGGGTGCTGATCCCCACGGACGGCCTGTGGCGCGGTGTGATCTACGGACTCGAGCCACCGGTGGTGCTGCTGATGGCGGCCAGCCGCGACGTCGAGGCCATGCGCGCCAACCCGTTCTTCGCAGACGCGCCGCCGCCGGCCGCGTTCATGGCCTGGGCCGTGGCCTGGGTCCTGCTGGTCCTGCTGGGTGGGATCGCCATGTTCCGTAGACGCGAGCTCTGAGGCGCCGGACGGCGAGCGCCTGGGGAACGTCTGCCGAACGCCCGGACGCAGCCGTCAGGGGAGCGGCGTGGTCGTGAACAGGTTGCTGCGGAGCATCGCCGTGCCCGACGGCCGGTACGCGTTGTAGACGTATCGGAAGACGTCGGCCGAGACGGTCTTTGTCCCCGACGAGCCGTACAGCACCACCTGGTACAGCCGACCCGAGACGCCGCGCCTCCGCAGGTCGAGCCGCGTCACGTCGCCCACCTTCGTCCGGCTGTCCCTGGCGAGCATCGCAGAGAGCTGTGCGCGGGTCAGGCTGCTCGTGGACCAGCGGTAGTAGGGTGCGGCGGCGTCATACGGAACACCGTCCGCCGCGCGATCCGCGATCCCTCGCAGGTAGCCCACCTTCGTGCCCGGATTGCCACTCGAGCCCACGAAGGCGTACTCGTTGTTCTCCGTCGCCCCGCCACCAGTGGAGTGGAAGAAGGCCTTCAGCACCTTGGTCCCGTAGCGCAGGACCGCGCCCGGCTCGGCGGCGATGATCGCATCGCTCACGGATCGCTCCGCCTTGACGCCCCGATAGACCTGCGACCGCGTGTCGTCGAAGACATCGTAGTTGCCGGTGTCCGGGTTGAGCTCCTTGACGGCATAGCTCCGGGCGGCGATCGCCTGCGCCCGCAGCGCCTCGATCGGCCAGCTTGATGGCATCTCCACGGGCACCACGCCCCGGAGGTAGTCATCCAGGCCCAGCGTGTTGACCACGCTCGCCGTGCTGGCGCCGAGGAGCAGCGTGAGCGTGCCCCGGTACGTGTCGTAGGAACCGGGCCGCGAGACGGCCTTCAGGCGCGTCGCGGCCGACAGCGGTCGCACGACCGGCTTGCCGGTGAGGGTCGCTGCGTACAGGAGGGTCTTGTTGTTGCTCGTGTAGACCTTTGCCTTCCAGGTGGTCTTCCTGGCCCCATCGACCGTCGTCGTGGTCCGCCAGACCTTGAGCCGTGCGCCGGCGGGAAACGTCTTGTCGGTGCCGGACAGCCCCCACCGGCCGTAGCGGCCGCGGATGACCAGCGGTGACGATGGCGCCGGGGCCGCGAAGCCGGACAGCACCAGGGCCCGGACGGCGCGCGTCGGTGTGACCGTGGACAGGGTGGAGCCTTCGAAGTAGGCGGCCAGGATCTGCTCCGCGGTCTGGCCGGCCTCCGCGCGGCCCTTGGCACCGTACTGGCTCATGCCCACGCCGTGGCCGTAGCCCTGGCCGTAGAACGTGACGTGGCTGTCCAGGGTGGTCACGGCCGTGGGCAGCTCGGGGGTCGGCCAGGGTGCGGGCGTGGGGGTTGGCGTCGGGTCCGGCGCGGGCGTGGGCGACGCGGTGGGATCGGGGGCGGGATCCGGGGTGGCCGTCGGGCTCGGCGATGCCGACGGCATCGGAGTCGGCGACGCGGACGGGGTCGCCGTGGGCGTCGGGGTTGCGGCGTCCAACGGGTTCACCTGGGCAGCCGGGACCGGCGTCGCCCCGGGATCGGCGGCGAGGGCCGGCATCACCGTGGCGGCGAGGATCGAGGCTGCGACCAGGCCGGCGGTCAGCCAGCGGGCGGGTCGATCGTGTCCGGGCGTCGGACTGTGCTGTCTGGCGATGCCCATGCTCCCGATTGTGGAGGTGTCGTCGCGCACCGGCCATGGGCCGACGGGACCATGCCGCCACCGGACCGGGGTACCAGCATGCCATGCCGGTGGCGTACCGTGGGCGCATGTTGCGGATCTATCTCGGGCATGGGGCGTCCGGCAGCGCCACGTCGATGGCCCCATGGGTCGATGGCCTCTCTGCCCGAGGCTTCGAGGCGCACGCGCTCACGCTGCCGCGACGCAGGGCAGAGGATGCGGTCGCTGCGTTCGAGGCGCAGGTGCCCGACGAGCCCGGTGTCGTGGTGGGCGGGCACTCATTCGGCGGGCGGGTCGCCTCGCTCTCTGCAGCCGGCGTGGACAGGCCCGACGGTGCGCCCCAACGACGGTACGCGGCACTCGTCTGCCTCAGCTACCCTCTCCACCGTCCCGGCGCGCCCGAGACGGCGGCGGCGCGGACGGGGCACTGGTCGCAGATCCGGATCCCGACGCTGCTCCTGTCCGGCACATCCGACCCGTTCGCGCGGATCGACCTCCTGGACGCCGCCATGCCGATGCTCGTGCGTGGTCGCCTCGAGACGTGGCCCAAAGTGGGGCACGGGCTGCTCCCGATGCGCGAGACGGCACTGGACCGGATCGTGGCCTTCCTGGCCGAGGTCGAGGCCGTCGGGGGCTGAGGCGATGGTCGCCTGGGCCCGGCCGCCCGATGGGCGTGGCGAGCCGGATCAGCCGAACAGGCCGCGCCGCCGGCGCGCTGGGGCAGCAGCCGGATCTCCCGGCCGCCGCATGCCGTCGAGCAGCGCGGTGATCTCTGCGCGCCAGGGTGTCCCCTCCCGCCGGTCCCGGAGCCAGGCGAGGTAGCCGGGATCCACGCGCGCGATCTCGCCGAGGGACCAGCCGATGTGGCGGCCGAATGGCAGGACCGAGCCGCGGCGGGGGCCCGGGGGCGGGCCGGCTCCACCCTCGCCGAAGGGGCCCCGGCGCCACGCGACGGGACCGTCTGGAGGGCCGCCCGGGACGGACGAGTCGCTGCCCTGACCGGGAGCCGCCGGCGAACGGACGACCGTGCCGGGCACGCGCAGGTGGGCCTGGTCCCAGGCTACCCTCTTGTCCGGATCACGCAGGATCGTGCAGGCCGCGTTGATCTCGGCCATGCGGCGCTGGGCGTCGGGGGAGGTCGACACGTCCGGGTGGTAACGGCGCGCGAGATCCCGACAAGCGACGTGGATCGCCTCCGCGCTCGCATGGACGGGGAGGCCGACGACCGCATACGGATCGCGCTCGCTCAGGTTGGATCTCCCTGGTGCGGTTGCCAGATCTTGGCCGGATGATACGCGGATGGTGCAAGGGCCCCGTGTGCGGGAGTTGAGCGGCCGATGAGTGATCCGGTCCAGAATCCCGGCATGAGCGACGTGACGCAAGCCATACCGGCCCCGGCCGGACAGACCATCGGCCGCTGCCAGTGGGGATCCGGGCCAGATGCCCGGTATCGCGCCTACCATGACCTGGAATGGGGCGTTCCCATCCGTGACGAGCGGCACCTGTTCGAGCTGCTCATCCTCGAAGGTGCCCAGGCCGGCCTGTCCTGGTCCACCATCCTGCGCAAGCGCGAGGGCTACCGGCGGGCATTCGCGGACTTCGACGTCGCGTCGGTCGCGGCATTCGACGGGGCCGATGTCGACCGTCTCCTGGGCGATCCCGGGATCGTCCGCAACCGAGCCAAGGTGGGCGCCGCGATCGGCAATGCCCGAGCGACGCTCGCGCTCCAAGCCGGGGGCTTGACCCTCGTGGACCACCTGTGGTCCTTCGTGGGCGGGGTGCCGGTCGTCAACCGGTTCGAGGGCAGGGCCGAGATCCCGGCCGAAACGGACAGGTCGCGGGCGATGAGCAGAGATCTCCGGGCTCGCGGGTTCCGTTTCGTGGGACCGACGATCTGCTACGCCCTGATGCAGTCGGCCGGCCTGGTGAACGACCACGAGACAGCGTGCTTCCGCTGGGCGGAGGTGCAGTCGACCGGACGCTGAATGGGGCGTCCGCGGATGGTCAGCTCCGGGCGCGCCAGGCGTCGCGGATCCGGATCCGGCTTCCCATCTGCAGCACGGCGCCCGCGTAGACGCGTGCCCCGACCACGAACATCAGCCAGATCGACACCACCATGATCGCGATCGAGAGGGCGACCTCCCAGGGCTCGATGGCATCGAGCGCTACGCGGAGCGGCACCACCATGGGCGCGGCCGGCGGGAAGAACGTCATGATCCGCGCCAGCGTCCCCGCCGGCTCCTGCTGGACCAGGACGATCGAGGCGATGTAGCACGCCGTCGCGGTCATCGTCACCGGCATCGAGGCGTTCGACGCCTCCTCCTGGCGCGAGGCCAGCGAGCCCAGGAACCCGAGGGCCGTCGCGTACAGCGCGAACCCGAGCATGAACCACACGAGCAGTTGCGTCACGGCGCCCGCGGTGGTCTGCGGCAGGGCGAGCCGCCCGCTCAACTGGGCGACCACGATGCCGGCGGCCACGAGGATCACCAGCTGCGCCAGCGCGAGCACACCGATCCCGATGACCTTGCCCATCAGCAGGTCCCGCGGCCGCACGGTCGACAGGACCACCTCGACCACGCGGCTCTGCTTCTCCTCCACGACGCCCGTCAGGACCCAGGTGCCGTAGGAGAAGATGCCGATGAACATCAGGATGATCCCCGCGTTGGCGAAGACCAGCGCGGTCATGTCCTCGTCGGTGGGCGGCGAGATGGCTGTCACCCTGGGCGGCGCGAGCAGGCCCGCGGACCCCCCGGCCCGGAGCGAGATGACCGCCGCCGACGTCACGGCCTGCAGCTGCGGGCTCGCGACCTCGAGGACGATGAGCTCACCGGGGCCCAGGAGGTCGGCCGGGACCAGGAGCGCGGCATCGATGGTGTCCGCCTCAAGGGCGGCCACGGCATCGTCCCGGGCCCGGACGGTGGAAGTCGCGAGCTTGAGCTCGTAGGTCTCTGCGATCGTCGCCACCTGGTCAGCGAGGCCCGCCGGTACGGGCTCCACGTAGGCGAGCCTCGTAGCCTGGTCCACGAGCAGGAGCGAGGGCAGGATGAAGCCCGCCGCGAGCAGGAACAGGGTGAAGACGAGCGACAGGATGTAGCCGCGCGTCCGACCGCGTTCGAGGATCTCGCGCATCGCCACCAGGCGGACCGCGCGCCAGGACCTCATCGGGCACCCTCCGTGGCGGCGGGCCGGGGCTCCGTGACGGCCTCCATGAACAGCTCCGAGAGCCTCGGCGGCCCGAAGCTGAACTGCCGCACGTCACCGGCCTCCCTGGCCGCCACCAGCAGCGCGTCCAGGTCCACGCCCTCGTCGACGAGCACCTTGACCCGGTCTCCGTCTTGCTCCAGCACCTGGTGGTTCGCCGCGGTGAGCCACGCACCGCCTGAGCCCGCGACCTCGACCTCGAGGTGCCGCCGGCCCGACGCGGCCTTGAGCTCATCGATGCCGCCCTCGGCGACGACGCGGCCACGGCTGATGATCACGACGTCCTCGCAGACCTCCTCGACCAGGTCCAGCTGGTGGGAGCTGAACACGACGCCCACGCCGGCGGCCGCCCGTTCGCGCAGCACCTCTGACATGGTGGCGATGCCGTGGGGATCGAGGCCGGAGAACGGCTCGTCGAGGACAAGGAGCTCGGGATCGTGCACCAGCGCCGTGGCCAGCTGGACTCGCTGCTGGTTGCCGTGTGAAAGATCCTCGAGCCTGGACTTCGCGCGGTCGGCGAGGCCGAATCGCTCGAGCCACGCGACCGCGCGCGTCCCTGCGTCCCGCGCGGAAAGTCCGTGGTGCTGGCCGAAGTACGCGAGCTGCTCCGCGACCCGCATTCGTGGGTAGAGGCCGCGCTGCTCCGGCATGTACCCGAAGCGGAGGCGGATGCGGGCATCGATCGCCGCGCCGTCCCACCGGACGTCCCCGGCATCCGGGGTGGCCAGACCGAAGACGCAGCGCATGGTCGTGGTCTTCCCGGCGCCGTTGGGTCCCAGGAACCCGACGAGGCGGCCGCGACTGGCGCTGAACGTGGCGGCATCGAGGGCCGTGACCGTCCCGTAGCGTTTGGTGAGCCCTCGAACCTCCAGCATCGGCCAACTCTACCGCTCAGCACGAGCGGGGGCATCGCAGGCGGCGGTGGCCCGTGCACAGGACGCCCGTCGGCCGTGACCGGGGCGCTGCTCCGGCGTAGGATCGGTCCAGGCAGGGAGGTTGACCGATGACCATACAGGAACCGACAGGAGGAACAGGGTCGACCCCGGACGAGTCCCGGGCCGGGGGCGCCCCTGCGATCGATGGGAGCGGCACGGCCGGGCCGCCCCCGCCACCCGGCGACGTGCCTCCTCCGGGTCAGGTACCTCCTCCGGGCGTGGCCCCGGCGTACGCCCCGCCGGCGCGGGTGGCCCGCTCCACGCCCCCAGGCCTTGTCGCCGGGGTCATCCTCGTCGTGATCGGCGCCGCCTTCCTGGTCGCGCGCGTGGTCGAGGTCTCCTTCGACGGCATCACCTGGCCGTTGTGGATCGTGGTCCCCGGGGTGGCGATGCTCGTCGGCTCCTTCTTCATCCCGCCGCGTGGCGGTCTCGGGCTCGCGATCCCCGGCGCCATCGTGACCATGGTCGGTCTCGTGCTCTGGGCCCAGGCCGCATGGGGCCTGTACGCGACGTGGGCCTACGCCTGGGCGCTGGTCGCTCCGACCGGTCCCGGCCTGGGCATGCTGCTGTACGGCCTGGTCTATCGCGACGGCGAGCTCGTGGCGGATGGCTTGCGGCTCACCCTGATCGGGCTCGGGTTGTTCTGCGGCTTTGCGCTCTTCTTCGAGGGCGTGATCGGCCTGTCCGGGCGCCCGATCGCGAATTTCGACGAGATCCTGCCCTACGCGGTGATCGGCCTTGGCGTGCTGATGGTGGTGCTCAGCTTCTTCGGCGGAGGTCGCCGGCGGAACCGCTCGCAGCCGCGCGTCTAGGAGACCTCCAGCACCTGGTACCGGATCGGGCCGCCAGGGGTCACGATCGTCACGGCGTCCCCGACCTTGCGGCCCATCAGCGCGGCGCCTACGGGTGACACGCTGGAGATCCGGCCCTCGCGCGAGTTGGCCTCGGCGGAGCTCACGACCTGCATCGTGGACTCGTCCCCCTCCACCTCGACGCGGACGCGCGACCCCAGGCCCACGGTTGCCCCACGCTCCGTCGGTGCCACGACCACGGCGATCTTCAGCTTGCCCTCGAGGGCCTTGATCCGGCCCTCGAGGAAGCCCTGCTCCTCGCGCGCGGCATGGTATTCCGCATTCTCCTTGAGGTCCCCGTGCTCGCGCGCGGTTGCGATCCGCCTGATCACCCCCGGCCGCTCTGCCAGCAGCCCGGCCAGCTCCGCTTCGAGCCGCTCCCGGCCCTCCGGCGAGAGGATGATCGGCTCGGTCACCTTGCGGGGTGAGCCCTGGGCTGCGTATGCGGCCGCCGAGGCAATGCGCCCCGTCCCGCGGCCCGGTGCGGGACGCCGGCCGCGCTTGGCCTCGTCGCGAGCGCCGTCGGCCTCTGCGGGCGGCAGGTGCACGATCCGCGACACCGGCTTGGGCTGCGGGGCCTTGACCTCGGGGAGCAGCGGGTTGACGAGCCCCGTCGCCTTCCGGATCCCCGACGGGGTGCGCAGGACGGCCCACGGCATCGCCATCCCTGGTCCGTGCGTCGCGGCCTTTTCGGCGTCGGGGACTCCGGCGGCGAAGGCGTCGAGCAGGGCGTCCTCGTACTCCTCCGGCGCATCGGTCGCCGCCCACCAGATCCGGAGTTCCTGCACGTCGCGCAGGAAGTGGAGCCAGAACCCGGTCCAGGCCGGCTTGCGGTCACCCGGCACGGTCTTGGCCATCGAGGACAGGCGGCCGGAGACGGACCCCGTCGAGCTGCCGATGAATACGACCTGCTGCGAGGGCAGCCAGAACGCCCGGAGCCGATGCAGCAGGTCCTTCGACCCCGGTCGGGCGCCGTCCAGGCGGAGGTCCGGGACCCGTTCGAGCCACTTGCCGACCCGCGCCAGGTCCAGGGGAGCCGAGGCCAGCGGCGCCGTCAGCTCCACCACGAAGATGCCGGGACCGGAATGGCGGATGGGCCGTCCCCAGGTCACTGGGCCATCGGCCATGAGGCCGACCTCGCGGATCAGATTGGAGGCGCTGCGGTCGTCGGGCATGGGCTCCGGCTCGTGACGGTGGGTGGCGATGGCGTCCGGAGGTGCTCCCGGGCTGTCCAGCGTATCGTCTCACCTGCATGCCGAACTCACCCAGCGAGCGGGATCCCGGGTCCGCAGGCGGCGGTGGCGCCCGCCTCGCGGCGGCCGCGCGCACCCCGGCCGGGATCGTGATCGCCGCCGTGGTCGTGATCGCGATCCTCATCGCGATCAGTGGGCTCCTCGGTGGCGTCGGCCAGGGGGGCGGCGCCGTCGTGGCGGCCAGCCCGTCCTCGTCGTCGCCGGCAACGGCCGCGGGCTCGTCCGCGGACCCGACCCCCATCGGCCAGGCGACGACCTCCAGCGAAGGCCCCGGCCCGTCCGCCGGTGCCGGCACGGCGCCGCCCGGCTCGCAACCATCCGGCCCGCAACCGACCGCGACAGATGTGCCCCCGGCCCCCCCGGACGATACGTCGTCGGATCCATCGATCCCGGCGGTGGCCCTCCAGGCTCGCCTCGAGAAGATCCGGACCAAGCTCAAGATCCCCGGCGTCTCGGTCGCGATCCTGTGGGACGACGGTCGCCGCTGGCTGGGCGCGTCCGGGATGAGGAACATGGCCGCGGAGAAGCCGATGACCACCGGGACCGCCTTCGCGCTGGCCTCGATCTCCAAGACGCTGACTGCGGCGGTGGTGCTCCAGCTGGTAGAGGAGGGCCAGCTCTCGCTGGACCAGAAGGTCGCCCCGCTGCTGCCCGCCTTCGGGCTCGACTCCCGGATCACCGTCCGGATGCTCCTCGACCACACCAGCGGCCTCGGGGACTACTTCCTCAACGTCGGGATCGATCGGCCGCTCCAGCGGCAGCCCGATGCGGCCTGGAGTGCCGAGCGGACATGGGCGTACGTGCCGAAGAAGCACGCCAAACCTGGCAAGCGCTGGATCTACTCCAACGCCAACTACCTCCTGCTCGGCGAGCTCGTGACCAAGGTGACGGGCCGGCCGCTCTCGACGGAGGTCCGCGACCGGCTTCTCGATCCCCTGGGGCTCGAGACGGCCTGGTACCAGGGCGTCGAGGAGCCACGGGTGGGGGGCACGCTGGCCTACCGGCTGGTTGCCAGGGCCGGCGGCGGCGTCCGCTATATGCCGGTGGCGCCGGCGGGTGACGTCATGCCCTTCCGATCCGTGGTGACGGCCGCCGCCGGCGCCGGCTCGATCGCGGCGACGGCGCTCGATGCCGCCCGCTGGATGCAGGCCTGGGGCGGGGACGGGGTGGTCTCTGCCCAGACCCACCAGGAGATGCTGGCGGATGTCGCGCGCACGACCAAGCTCGGCGCCGCGATCCCATACGGCCTGGGCATCCAGGCACTGCCGATCGCCGGTCGGCCGGCCCTGGGCCACTCCGGCCGGTTCCTGGGCTTCCGGAACGTCGCCCGCTACCTGCCGGAGGAGGGCGTGACCATCGCGGTGCTCACGAACCAGGGCGTGCAGGACCCGGCCCGGATCGCGGAGGCGATGCTCAAGATCGTGCTCCCACCGCTCCCGGGTCCCTCACCGTCCGCCTCGACCACGCCCTAGCCGGTACGCGCCGGGTTCGGTACCGGGATGGGTGGCCGCGGCCGAGACTCAGCGGCGGCGACCGCTCCGCGGTGCGCTCGAGCGCCCACGGGCGCTGCTCGACGACCCACCGGCCCCGCGCGGTGCGCGCAGCGGCTGGGCCTCCGCGTCACGACGGGGCACGAAGCCGTCCGCGACCTCCCACGGGATGGCGACCTGGAGCAGCCGCTGGACGCCGCGGAGCAGGTCCGCCTCGTCGATGGTGACCAGGCTGATGGCATCGCCCGTGGCTCCGGCCCGGCCGGTGCGGCCGATACGGTGGACGTAGTCCTCGGGGTTCCACGGCAGCTCGTAGTTCACGACGTGGGGCAGGTCCTCGATGTCGAGCCCCCTGGCGGCGACGTCCGTCGCGACCAGGACCCGGATCTCGCCAGCCTTGAACGCCTCCAGGGCCTTCGTCCGATCCGACTGGGCACGGTCCGAGTGGATGGCCGTGGCGGCGACCCCGTGCCGGTCCAGCCACGAGGCGAGGCGGGACGCGGCGAGCTTGGTTCGCGTGAACACGAGGACCTGACGCCAGTCGCCCTCGATGATCAGGTGCGCGAGCAACTCCTCCTTGCGGTCACGATCGACCGGGTAGACGAGCTGACGGACGGCCTCGGCGGCCGTCCCGTGGCGGGCGACCTCGATGGTCTCGGGGTTGTTGAGGATCGAGCCCGCGAGGCGCTTGATGTCGTCCGAGAACGTGGCCGAGAAGAGCAGCGTCTGCTTGCGGTTTGGCAGCAGGTCGAGGATCCGCCGGATGTCCGGCATGAAGCCCATGTCCAGCATCCGATCGGCCTCGTCGAGGACGAGGATCTCCACCTGGGTCAGGTTCGCGGCGCGCTGGCCGACGAGGTCCAGGAGGCGGCCCGGGGTCGCGACCAGGATCTCCACACCGGCGAGCAGCTCCTTGATCTGCGGATCGAGGGGAACCCCGCCATAGACGACGGACGCGCGTAGCGGGACCTTCCGGCCGTAGGTCCTGATCGCCTCCGAGACCTGGACCGCCAGCTCTCGCGTGGGGGTCAGGACGAGGCAGCGGACCGGATGGCGCGCGGGCGAGAACGAAGTGTTCGCGTACGGGCGCAGGCGGTCGAGGATGGGGAGGGTGAAGGCGGCCGTCTTGCCGGTGCCCGTCTGGGCGGCGGCGAGGACGTCCCGACCCCCGAGAACCAAGGGGATGGCCCGTTCCTGGACGGGCGTCGGCTCCGTGTAGCCCTCCTCGATGACAGTGCGCAGGAGGTCGGCTGAGAGCCCCAGCTCTTCGAATCGCAAGGTGTGTCGTGATCTCCGTCCGGACCGCTTGGGCGGCGGCCACCTGATGTGGTCGTCCGGCGCGGCGCCCTCGCGGGGAGGCTGGGCGGCGGCGACCGCCGGACGGGTCGGAGCATACGCGATAATCGCCACGTGGGCTCACGGGGGACGCGCGCGGTCGCCATGGCGCGGCAGAAAGCCATTCCGCACACGGTGCATGAATATGTACACAACGCCCGTGCCCCGCTGCGGGAAGGCGGTCATGGGTATGCGCTGGGGGCCGTCGAGGCGCTCGGGATCGAGGCCGCACGGGTCTTCAAGTCGATCGTCGTGCTGGTCGACGCGCGGCCGGCGATCGTCGTGGTGCCCGCCGATCGCGACGTGGACCTGAAGGCGGTCGCAGACGCGCTGGGCGGCCGGAGGGCCGTGATCGCCCCACCGGCTGACGCCGAACGTGCAACGGGCTACGTGCTGGGAGGCATCTCGCCCCTCGGCACGAGGAGGCCACTGCCGACGGTGGTCGACACCTCGGCGAGCACCTTCCCGACGGTGCACGTCTCGGCCGGACGGCGGGGCCTGGAGATCGAGCTCGCGGCTGCGGACCTGGTGGCGGCGGTGTCCGGATTCGTGGCGCCCGTTGCCCGCCGCGCCTGACCGCCCGCGTTCCCCGGGGGTGCCGGAGGGACCACAGGAGAGACTGCCGTGCCTCGTCATCGACGGGCCACGTGGCAGGTGGGCCGTCCGGACGGTGTCTGGCATACTCGGCGTCGACCCACAGGGTCGAGCATCGATCGCAGACAGGCCCCACAACCGAAGAGCCGTCCCCCGGCAGGCACCCTGTCATTCCCCTCGGGTGGTCCCCGCCGCCCAGTCCGCCGATCGCCCCCAGGCGATCGCACGTCTGCCCTGGCCGACCACATGTGCGGCCGCTCTCCCGTGTCGCCGTGGATGGCCACCATGCACACCGTCGCCGCGGCTCGCCGCGGTGTTCCGGCAGAGACGAGGCAAGACGATTGCACGAGCATCATGAAGGCGCCCAAAGGGCGTCATCCAGGAGGATCCGGTCGCTCCTGACGTCCGTCCTCGCCGCGCTTCTCCTCGCGACGACCGCGACCGTCACGGCGCCCGAGGTCCAGGCGGCCACCCACAGGGTCGTGATCGTGGTCGGTCCCGTCGGGTCCGCGACCGCCAGCTACAAGGCCGGAGCCCGCAAGCTCGCCGAACAGGCTCGCAGCTACGGTGCATCGGTCACCAAGGTCTTCAGCCCCAATGCCACGTGGTCCCGGGTCCGGGCCGCCGCCAAGGGCGCCAACCTGCTGATC
This sequence comes from uncultured Chloroflexia bacterium, assembly GCA_963713975.1. Taxonomy (GTDB): domain Bacteria; phylum Chloroflexota; class Limnocylindria; order Limnocylindrales; family CSP1-4; genus CAIXZV01. The sequence goes on along the minus strand of OY970218.1, from coordinate 324,938 downwards.
TACCTCGGCCACGGCAACGGCTGGCCGAGCGTCCACGCCCCCTTTGCAGCGACCTCCAAGGACGGGATGGGCCTGAACCGCACAGCCGGCGCCGGGAACCGCAACACGAAGTACTACGGCGAGACGTACATGGCCACCCTGGGGCTGGCGCCGAACGCGGTCGTCGTGCTCAACCGCCTGTGCTACGCCTCCGGCAACAACGAGTGGGGTGCCGGCAACCCGACGAAGTCGACGGCCAGGAAGCGGGTGGACAACTATGGGTCCGGCTTCTTCAAGGCAGGTGCGACGGCGGTGTTCGCCAGCGGCATCACGAACGTCGGCTACGTGATCCGGGGCCTGTTCCATGCCTCCGCGGCGACGACGATGAAGCAGCTGTTCTGGGCGGATCCGGCGCGCACGCGCAAGTACGACAGCTCGTTCGCGTCCGTCCGCACGGATGGGGCAAACGGGATCCTGGATCCCTACGCGCGGGGCCGCTACTACCGGTCCGTGATCGGCTTCCTCACCACGACGGTCGGGGACTGGCGCTCGGGCTGACCCTGCCCCGCCACCCGGGCGGGTTCGGACACGCCGGCCTGCGCCTGGCCGGCTGCGGTGGGCACGCGCCGGAACAGGGCCCAGGCGACGACGGCCGCGGTGAGGGTCAGTACCGCGCCGAACGCGAAGACCGAGCGGATGCCGAGAACGCTGGCCAGGACGCCAGCGGCCGCCATCGAGGCGATCGAGGCCGTCTGGATGGCGGCGTTGAGGGCGCCGGCAACGCGTCCGCGTGTCCCGTCCGTCGTGGCCTGCTGCACGATCGTCATGGTCGTCGCCTGCACCGGCATCGTGAACGCACCGGCGCCGAACATCACGGCCATCAGGGCGAGCGGCCCCGGAACGACCGACAGCAGCCCGATGCACGCCGCCAGCCCGGCCAGCCCCCCCACGAACAGGCGCGGCACGCTGAGGCGCGCCGCGCGACCGGCCAGCAGGCCGCCGGTGATGACCATGGCGATCGTCTGAGCGGCCTCGAGCGGTCCCACCCAGGCCACGCTCGCCCCGAGGTCGCCCACCAGGAACGGGATGAACAGGACGTTGATCGCCCCGACACCCAGCATGGTCACCGAGACGCCGCCGAGGGCCGCGATCAGCGGTGCCGAGCCGCCGATCAGCCGGAGGCCGTCGAGGACCGCGCCGCCCATACCCCGCGCTTTGAGGCCAGCGGCGGCTATGGCCTCCGGGCGGCCCAACTCTCGACCCACCCCCGCGACGAGCGCAGCCGATACGAGGAACGTGGCGGAGTCCGCGAGGAATACCGGCCATACGATGCCGGCGACGCCCGCGATCACCCCGGTCACGGCGGCGCCGATCACGCCCGCAACCATCCGGGTCATCTGGCCCAGCGAGTTGGCGGCCAGGAGCCCCTCGCCCGGCACCACGCGTGGGATGAGGGCCGTTCGGGCCGGCGCGAAGAACGTGCCGATCACGGCCTGGATGGCCGCGAGGACGAAGATGGCCGGCAGTGCTCCGGCCATGGCCGCCGGCGCGATGGCCAGGACGACGCCGGATCGCAGCACGTCGGAGCCGATCATGATCCGGCGACGGTCGGAGCGATCCGCCCAGGCGCCCGCGAGCAGGCCGATCGTGACGGGCGGCAGGGCGACCAGGATCGACATGAGCGCGATCGCCGCCGGGGATCCGGTCATCTCGAGCACCACCAGGAACAGGGCCAGGTAGGTCATGCCGTCGCCGACATCCGAGATCGCCTGAGCAAGGTACAGGCGGCGGTAGTCGCGGAGGCGCAGGAGATCGCGGACGCCGAAGGCGCGCTCGACCGGGACGTCGGCCATGGTGCTACTCCGTATCGGGGGTGGGGGAGACGGGTGCCGGAGCCTGGGGCAGGGGATACAGCGCCAGGACCACGCCCCATGCCCGGCCTCCGCCCTGGTCACCGTCCGGATCGCTGAACTCATCCTCGAGTTCCTTGAGTCGACGGCGGTACTCCTCAGCACGGTCCGGTGTCAGTCGCGCGACGCTGCGGACGACGAGCAGAGGCTCGTCCCTGGGGCTGCCAGGCGGCTTGAGGGCCCCGCCACGCATCGCGGTCTCGATCTCGTCGCGCGCGGTGTCGAAGACCGCGACCAGGGTGTCGTGGAGGATCGTCCGGCGCTCGTCCTCGCCGCCCTCGAACAGGCGGCGGTCGAGCTGGAACGAGAAGGCGCTGATCCGGTAGCGGGTCTCGATGATCCCCGAGACAACGCGCCTCTCCACCGGCCGGATGATGTCGTGGCTGCGCAGCTGCTCGATGTGGTGGTAGAGGCGGGTCTGCGGGACCTGGAGCTCCGCGGCGAGCTCCCGGACGGACCACGGTGGGTCCTGGCGCTGGACCATCGTCTCCATCAGCCGCATGCGCGTCGGGTCCGAGACGACACGGAGCGTCTCCACGCTCGCGATGCGGCGCGTGGGTTCCGGGATGAAGTCGGGATCCAGGGGTGTCTCGTCGGCCGGGGTCATGGTGTTCGGCGTCCGTCTAATATTCAATAGATATTGAACGTTATGTTGCACGATGAATGACCGTTGTCAACCCCCCCGGATTCAGCCCTCCAGACACGAAGAAGCGGGCGCCGGCCGGAGCCGGCGCCCGCTTGCTGAAGTCCCCGGGGCTAGTGCGTCGCCAGCTCGGGCGGCGTGGACCAGGAGTGGAGCGTCTGAAGGTAGTTGGCGCGCTCGAAGGCCGTCGGGTTGGCCACCGTCGCGGCGGAGGCGGACCCGCGCAGCTGCGACACGGACTCGTATTCGCGTTCGGTCATCCACGCGACGAGATCGCGCTCGACCACGGTGACGTGCTCGGCCCCGTGGCGCAGGATCGCCGAGGCCATCATCACGACGTCGGCGCCAATGGCAAGGGCCTTGATCGCGTCGGTCGCGGTGTGGACGCCCGACGTTGCGGCCAGCCCGACACCGGCCCCCAGCTGGGGCCGCATGATGGCGATCCATCGGAGTGGCAGGCGCAGCTCCGTGGGGTGGCTGAGCGCGACCCTGGTGACCACATCGAACGTGTCGAGGTCGAGGTCCGGCTGGTAGAAGCGGTTGAACAGGACGAGGCCGTCCGCCCCGGCATCCACGATCCTGCCTGCGACGTTGGCCAGCGCCGCGTAGTACGGGCTCAGCTTGACCGAGAACGGGATCGAGATGGCGGCCCGCACGTCGGCGACCAGGTCGATGTCGGCCTGCTCCCGGGTGGCGGCGTCCTGCGTGGGGTCCGCGGCGACGTGGTACAGGTTGAGCTCCAGGGCATCGGCCCCGGCATCCTGCATCAACTTCGCGTAGCGGATCCAGCCGCCGTTGGTGTCGGCGTTGAGGCTGGCGATCACCGGGACGGAGACCGAGCTCTTCGTCTGCTCGAGGCGGGCCAGGTACCGGTCGCCGACCCCCTTGAACTCGTCGATGTTCGGGAAGTACCCGAGGGCCTCCGCGAACTGCTCTGTGCCCTGGTCGAGGGCGCGGCTCAGCTCGATCTCGTCGTTGAGGATCTCCTCTTCGAACAGCGACGGCAGCACCACCGCGCCGACGCCTGCATCCTCGAGGCGCTTGACGAAGGCGGGGTCGCCGGTCAACGGGGTCGGAGAGGCGACGATGGGGGAGCGGAGCTCGAGCCCGAGGTAGCGGGTGCGCAGGTCGGGGTTCATGCCTCGTCTCCCTTCTCGCCGGTGCCGTTGGTCGCCGCGGCGGCGACCGTGTCAGGTGCATCCTCATCCGCCGGCACGGCGATGTGCGGGATGCTGCGGTGCATGCCCGCCAGCTGCTGGTAGTAGCGCCAGCGCTCGTCGGCGTCGGCCTGGGCCAGCTCGGCCAGCTCGGCCGCCCGCTCCGGGTCCGTGCGCTCGAGGATCGCGAACCTCGTCTCGGACGACACGAAGTCCTTGATCGGGATCGAGGGCTTCGCTGAGTCCAGCTTGAACGGCTGGCCGTCCTGCACCTCGCTCGGCTGGAACCGGTAGAGCGGCCAGTAGCCGCTCTTGACGGCGTCCTTCTGGTGGGACATCGACTTGCTCATGTCAATGCCGTGCGCGATGCAGGTCGAGTAGGCGATCACGAGCGATGGCCCGTCCCACGCTTCGGCCTCCAGGAGCGCCTTGATCGACTGGGCATCGTTGGCGCCGAGCGCGATCTGGGCCACGAAGACGTTGCCGTAGGAGCGGGCGATCGCGCCCAGGTCCTTCTTGCCGGTCGGCTTGCCGGCGGCGGCGAACTTGGCGACGGCGCCACGAGGCGTGGCCTTCGACGCCTGGCCACCGGTGTTGGAGTAGACCTCGGTGTCGAGGACGAGGATGTTGACGTTGCGGCCGGACGAGAGGACCTGGTCGAGCCCACCGAAGCCGATGTCGTAGGCCCATCCGTCCCCGCCGATGATCCACACCCCTTGCTTCACGAGGTCCGTGGACAGGGCCAGCAGCTGGCGGGCGTCCACGGCGTGCTCGCCCGTGACGCCCTCGAGGACCTGGCGAAGCCGCCCGACCCGCTCGCGCTGCGCCGCGATCTCGGGCTCGGTGGCCTGCGGGCTGTCCAGCAGATCGCGGGCGAGATCCTCGCCGATGACCGGGGCCAGGCGCCCGACGAGCTCCCTGGCAAACAGGGTCTGCGCGTCCATGCCCAGGCGCATGCCCAGGCCGAACTCGGCGTTGTCCTCGAACAGGCTGTTGGCCCACGCGGGCCCATGGCCGTCGCCGTTGACGGTGTACGGGGTGGTCGGCAGGTTCGCGCCATAGATCGAGGAGCAGCCGGTGGCGTTGGCCACGACCATCCGGTCCCCGAACAGCTGGGTGACGAGCCGGATGTACGGCGTCTCGCCGCAGCCGGCGCAGGCGCCGCTGAACTCGAACAGCGGCTCCAGCGAGGAGGCGCCCTTCACGGTGTCGTGCGGGATCGCCGTGCGGTCGAGCGGCGGGATCGCGAGGAAGGCATCCCAGCGCTGGCGCTCCACGTCTCGATGCTCGAGGTACGGTGCCATGTTGATGGACTTGTGGCCGGCGTCGGTCTTGCTCTTGGCAGGACAGACGTCCACGCACACGCCACAGCCGGTGCAGTCGTCCGGGGCAACCTGGATCGTGAGGCGGTGCCCCGGCAGGTCGCGGGACTTGAACTCCTTGGTGACGAACCCGGCGAGGTCCGGCGTCTCCGCTTCGGGGAACACCTTCATCCGGATCGACGCATGGGGGCAGACCATGGCGCACTTGCCGCAGTCGATGCAGATGGTCTCGTCCCAGACCGGGATCTGCTGGGCGATCGCCCGCTTCTCATACCGGGTGGTGCCGGTCGGGAACGTGCCGTCCACCGGCAGCGCACTGACCGGCAGGAGGTCACCCTCGCCGGCCATGAGCCGGGCCGTGACCTGCTGGACGAAGTCCGGCGCGGTCTCGGGAACGAGCAGGCGCAGAGCCTGGTCGGTGCTGACCGTGCCCAGCGTCACCTTGCCCAGGCGGGCGATGGAGGCGTCGATGGCCGCGTAGTTGCGCTGGACCACGGCGTCGCCGCGCTTGCCGTACGTCTTCTTGACGAACTCCTTGATCCGGGTGATCGCCTCCTCGGCCGGCAGGACGCCGGAGAGGTGGAAGAAGCAGGGCTGCATGATGGTGTTGATGCGGTTGCCCATGCCGGTCTCGGCGGCCACCGCCATGGCGTCGATCACCCACAGGTTGATCCGCTTGTCCACGAGCTGCTGCTGGACGCCGGTCGGGAGGCTGTCCCAGACCTCGTCCGGGCCGTAGGGCGAGTTGAGCAGGAACGTCGCACCGTGCTTGGCGCGATCCAGCATCGGGACGCTCTCGAGCAGGCCGAACTGGTGGCAGGCCACGAAGTCCGCATCGTCCACGAGGTAGGTGGACCGGATCGGCTGCGGGCCAAACCGCAGGTGCGACGACGTGACCGAGCCGGACTTCTTCGAGTCGTACACGAAGTAGCCCTGGGCGAACAGGTCCGTGCCTTCACCGATGATCTTGACCGATGACTTGTTCGCGCCAACGGTGCCGTCCGAGCCGAGACCGAAGAACAGCGCCTGGACCTCGCCCGCCGGGCGCGGGTGCGTGAACGTCGAGGAGATCGGCAGCGAGAGGTGCGTCACATCGTCATAGATGCCGACGGTGAAGTGGCGCTTGGGCCTGGCGGCCAGCATCTCGTCGAAGATGGGCTTCACCATCGACGGGGTGAATTCCTTGGAGGAGAGCCCGTAGCGGCCGCCGATGATCTTGGGCGCGACGGCGAAGGGCGGCTCGTCGCTGTCCTGCGCCTCGGCCAGGGCCGTGATGACCGCTTGGTACATCGGCTCGCCGACCGCGCCCGGCTCCTTGGTCCGGTCGAGGACCGCGATCTGCTTCGTGGTCTTCGGCAGGGCTGCCATCAGCTGAGCAACGGGGAAGGGCTGGAACAGGCGGATGACGATCGCGCCGACCTTCTCGCCGGCGGCGACCATCGTCTCGACGGTCTCCTCCACGGCGCCGGTGCCCGAGCCCATGACGACGACCACGCGGTCCGCGTCCGGTGCGCCCCGGTACTCCACCAGCGAGTAGCGTCGCCCCGTCTGCGCGGCGAACTCGTCCATGACCTCCTGCACGATTGCCGGCACGGCATCGTGGAAGGGGTTGCAGGCCTCACGGGCCTGGAAGAAGACGTCCGGGTTCTGCGCAGTACCGCGCACGACCGGGGTCTCCGAGGTGAGGCCACGGCGGCGGAAGGCCAGGACGTCGTCCTCGCGGATGAGCGCGCGGAGGTTCTCCGGCGTCAGCATCGCGATCTTGTTGACCTCGTGGCTCGTCCGGAAGCCGTCGAAGAAGTGAAGGAACGGCACCCGGGACCGGAGCGTCGCGGCGTGGGCCACGGCGGCGAAATCGTGCGCCTCCTGGACCGATCCCGCGGCCAGCATCGCCCAGCCCGTCGCCCGGGCATGCATCACGTCGCTGTGGTCACCGAAGATCGAGAGCGCGTGGGTCGCGAGCGTGCGCGCCGCCACGTGGATGACCGCGGGCGTCAGCTCGCCGGCGATCTTGAACATGTTCGGGATCATCAGGAGCAGGCCCTGCGACGCCGTGAACGTTGTCGTCAGGGCACCCTTCTGGAGCGACCCGTGCACCGCCCCCGCGGCTCCGGCCTCGGACTGCATCGCGACGACCGACGGGACGGTGCCCCACAGGTTGGGCTTGTGCGCCGCCGCCCAGTCGTCGCAGTACTCGGCCATGGGCGAGGCCGGGGTGATCGGGTAGATGGAGATGACCTCGCTCATGGCGTAGGCGGCGCGTGCGGCCGCCTCGTTGCCGTCAAGGCACTCCCAGTGCTGACTCATCAGTGTCTGCGTCCTTTCGGGTGACACATGCCACCCGGTGTTGGTGGCGACGGGACCGGGACCTGCAGGCCGAGGCGCTGCGAGGCCACTGCCCAGTTTGCGCCACTGGGCGGCGACGCGGGCGGGCGATCGGTCCCTGAGGAGTGGTTCGCGGGTCACGGATTGGGCGGGACCTGCGAGCCGTCCGGCACCCATGCCCGGGCCGAGCGGCCCCTCGGACACGTCCCGGCCGGGGCTCCGGCCGCCGTCCCCTCGGGATCCGTGGTCGGTCGCCGGTCGACGGCCCGCGGCGATTCACGGCAACATGGCCGGATGCCGCATCGTCATGCCGCCGTCGACCACCCCTGGCGCGCCATTCGGGCGGCTGCGCCGGCCGAGGCGGCGGGACCACGCCATGCGCGCCTGACGTTCCTCGGCCACGCGACGGTGCTGATCGAGGTGGACGACCTGCGGATCCTGACGGACCCGGTCCTGCGTGCCGGAATGGGTCCCATCCGACGCCAGGTGCAGGCCGTGCTACCCGAGCTGTTCGCGGATCTCGATGCCGTCTTCATCAGCCATGGCCACCACGACCACCTCGATGCCGCATCGCTGCGCCAGATCCCGGGCAGGCCGACAGTCATCGTCCCGCGAGGATTCGGTGGCGTGGTCGGCAAGGTGGGCCTGGGGCCCGTGGAGGAGGTCGAGCCCGGCGACCGACTGACCATCGACCGGGTCCACTTCTCGGTGATCGAGGCGCTGCATTCCGGGCGTCGGGAGCCGTTCGGGCCGGAGGGTCCGCCAATCGGGTGCGTGATCGAGGGCTCACGCAGCATCTACTTCCCCGGCGACACCGACCTGTTCCCGGGGATGGCGGACCTCGCGGGGACGCTTGACGTCGCCATGCTGCCCGTGTGGGGCTGGGGCCCGAACATCGGCCCCGGGCACATGGATCCTGAGCGCGCCGCCAGGGCGGCGGCGATCCTGCGTCCGGCCCTCGCCATCCCCATCCACTGGGGGACCTTCTACCCGGCGGGGTTGCGACGGGTCCTGCCGGCCCCGTTCGAATCGCCAGGGGCTGCCTTCGCGGAGGCCGCCGCCCGGCTGGCCCCGGACGTCCCGGTCCGGATCCTCGCCCCGGGCGAGACCGTCGACCTGCCACGCCGGTAGGGCGTCGCGAGCCGTCACGCGTCAACGGCCCTATTCTGGCCCGGAACCTGGCGCCTGCTCGCGGCGTCTGGGCGCGCGTGCCGCACCGCGGCCATCCCCGCATGACCAATCAAGGAGAGGAATTGGATCGACAACGCCCCACGGGGGGTCGCACCACCCTCCGTCTCGCCGTGCCCATCGCCGCCGTGGCACTCGTCCTCGCCGCCTGCTCGAGCGGCGGCGGGTCCGCCGCCACGGACGCTGCCTCACCGGCCGCCAGCGCCGAGGCGCCGTCCTCGGCCCCCGGTGCTGCGCCGGCCATCGAGGGCACCACCTGGCAGCTGACCGAATACGCCGGGCCCCAGGGCAACACCGTTCCCGTCCCGGACAAGCTGGCCGCCACCGCATCGTTCGAGGGCGGAACCGTCTCCGGCACCGGCGGCTGCAACAACTACAACGGGACCTACACGCTCGATGGCGACACGATCAAGGTCGGCCCGCTGGCCATGACGAGGATGGCCTGCGGCGACGTCCAGAACGCACTCGAGACGGCGTTCACGGGCCTGCTCGGCAGGGTTGAGACCTGGTCCGTCATGGGCGACACCCTCGAGCTCAAGACCGCCGATGGAAAGGTTGGCCTCAAGTTCGCAGCGGCCGCTGTCCCGACGTTGACCGGGACGCGCTGGCTGGCGACTGGCATCAACAACGGCAAGCAGGCCGTCGTGAGCATCATGGGCGGCGTCGAGGTGACCGCGATCTTCGCCGAGGACGGCACGGTGGCGGGCTCGGGCGGCTGCAACGAGTACAGCGGCCCCTACACCGTCGATGGGACGAGCATCAAGATCGGCCCGATCGCCGGCACCTTGAAGGCGTGCGCGGAGGACGTCAACACCCAAGAGGCCGCGTACTACGCGGCGTTGGAGGCGGCCACGACCTTCGACTTCGTCAACGGCAGCCTCGAGCTGCGCGATGACGGCGGCGCGCTCCAGGTGGGGTACCAGGCCACGATGCCCTGACCAAGGGCGACCGGCTGGGAACATGGACTGCCGCGCCACGAGGCGCGGCAGTTCTCGTATCAGGAATGCGCGCCCGGGCCCGTGGTATCGGACGTCGCCCAGCTCACGTGCCACACGCGCCACAGTGCCGATGGGTCGGACAGCGGGTCGCCGTGCACGAGCACCAGGTCGGCCGGCCCGCCCTCTCGCAGGGTGCCGGCATCGGGCTCACCCAGCAGCTCGCCGCCGCGCCACGTCGCCGAGGCAAGGGCCTCCCACGGCTCGAGGCCGGCCTCCACGAGCTGCTCCACCTCCCACGCGAGCTGGTTCGCCCGCGTCGAGCCGCCCCCAAAGTCGGTCCCCGTCGCGATCGCCACGCCGGCCCGATGGGCGATCCGCACGGACTCCATTGCGCGCTCCCGACGAGCCTCGACCCTGGCGCGGCCCTCGTCCGAGGCGAAGCGCGGGATCGTGGTCGTGTGACCGAACGTCCGCCACGAGGCGAGCACGCACAGCGTGGACACGAGCCTGACGCCGTTCGCGGCCATGACTCGCGCTGTCGTCTCATCCAGCTCGAAGCCGTGCTCCAGGGCATCGACGCCCGCCTCGGCGCCGGCCCGTGCGCCCGCCAGGTACCCGCTGTGTGCGGTCACGCGACAGGTCCGGTCATGGACCGCGGTCACGACGCGTCGCAGCTCGTCCGCCGTCCAGGGGCTGGTGCCGGGATCCGGCCCGTCGAGGTAGAGCTTGACGATGTCCGCCCCGTCGTCCAGCTGCGTCATCGCTGCCGCGAGGAGCTCGTCCGCGTTCGCCGCCTCCACAGAGAGCGCAGGCATCAGGCCCGAGGCCATGATCCAGGTCCCGGCTGCGCGCACGTGCGGGTAGCCGGGACGGTCAGCCCACCGGTCCCGGACCCTGATCGCCACGGCCCGCGACCGCCCGACGTCGTACAGGTCACGGCGGGTCACCGAGCCGACGTCGCGCGCCCAGCGGACCCCGGCCCGGGTGAGCAGGCCGGCGTTCAATTCGGCAACCTCGAGCAGCACCTCGGTCGGGTCAGAGGCGCGGTCGATCCAGTGCGCGCCGCCGGGCATCGTCAGGTGGCTGTGCGCGTCCACCATGCCCGGGACGATGGTCGAGCCCGAGGCGTCGATGATCGCCGTCCCGGCTGGGTCGAGCACGGGCCCCTCGTCGTCCGAGGGCCGGATCCACGAGATCCGCCCGTCATCCACGAGGACGGAGACGCCGACCCGCAGCCGGTCGCTCCGACCATCGGCGAGTGCGCCGTCACGGTAGAGGCGCCGGATCGGTAGGGAGCCTGGGGCCGGCACGGACGAGGTCGTCCCTATGCGGGCTGAGCGGTCTCGACGACGGTCTCGGCGGTCTCGGCGACCCTGTCCGCGGTCTCGCCCATGGCGGACTCGAGCGACTCGGCGGCAGACTCGACGGTCTCCGACGCTTCCGCAACGACGGACGGGACGGCTTCATCCGTTGCGGACTTGATGAGGCCACGCTCGGCCGCGACGCCACGGGCGCGCTCCGACACGTCCTTGACGGTGACGCCGACCTTGTCCGTGAGACCTTGGGTGAGGCTGCTGGTCCTGGCCGCGATCCGCTCCCGCCGCGCCGGGCCGCGCTTGGGGTCGAGGAGCACCGCGGCCACCACGCCTGCGCCGATGCCGGCGGCCAGCCCGAGGACGAGGTAGGTGGAGCGGGCCCGGACCCAGCCGCGCGCATAGGCACGGTCATACCGATCACGATCGGTGTCCGGCAGCTCGCGCTCCAGGCGGGCAACGAGGGCACGCAGCGCGGTGGGCGTGCCGCCCGCCCGGATCCGCTGAGCGATCTCGTCCATGCGGCCATCGAGACGCAGGTCACCGCCGGCCTTGACCAGATCGCGGCCGAGATCGCGCGCGAGGTCGGTCGCCCGCCCGAGCTGGTCCCGGGCAGTCCCGGCCGCGTCGTGGGCGGCGCCGGTCGCCCACGCGACGGGATCGACATCGGTCGTGTCCGGCAGCCTTCGGGCCAGCTCGTCGGCGAACTGGTTGGTATCGATGCGGATCATGCGCGCCCCACGCGCGCGATCGAGGATCGTCATGAGGCCCTCCGTCTGACTTCTCCGCATCGTGTCTCGTGCGGTTGTGCGGCGCTCCGGACCGCGGTCGGGATCAGGTTGTAGGCATGCCAGAAGGGTAGCGCAGGCGCAGGCCCCGTGGGTCTCGGGGTCAGCCAGCTCCGCCACTCCATCGCGCCGAACACCTCTATCTGGTCATGGGTATTGACAAAAAGGCAAAGACACTTTATAAAACCGAATATCGACGACCTACTAATGAGGACCGAGCCGTGCCCCACGATGTCATCGCCACCTGCCCCGTCTGCGTGGGCGAGCTCGCGGTGACGCGACTGCGCTGCGGCAGCTGCGGGACGACCATCGAGGGGGAGTTCGGGGTGGGACGCTTCGCCAGCCTGACCCGTGAGCAGACCCAGGTCCTGGAGAGCTTCCTGCGCAGCCGGGGGAACCTCCGCGACATGGAGCGTGAGCTGGGCATCAGCTACCCCACGGTCCGCGCGCGCGTGGAGGCGCTCGTCCGAGCCCTGGGGTTCGGACCACGTGACGAGGCGGAGCCTTCGTCCAACGCGGGAACCGCACCCGGTGGCGCAGCGACCGCCGATGCGATCCAGGCCGGCCGGCGCGACATCCTCGAGCGCCTTGCCGGTCACGAGCTGAGCGCCGAGGAGGCCGCCGAGGCGATCCGCGCGCTAGGAAGGAGTGTCCGATGACGAGCACCGTGGCCAACGCGGCGGCAGTCCGCGAGCTGCCCCTGGACCCGGGCGGGTCCGTGGAGATCGTCCTGGCGGCCAGCGACCTGCGGGTCCGCGGGATCGACGGCGATCGCGTGATCATCCGGAGCCGGGGCGGGGCGCCCCTCGACGACGGCATCCGCCTCGAGGCCGCCTCCGGCGTCGTCCGGATCCGGGATGGCGAAGGCACCTTCCGGCTGGGGCCGATCCGGCTCCAGACCCGCCACGCCCCGGACCTCGACATCGACGTGCCAAGGACCGCGACCGTGTCCCTGCGCACGTTGAGTGGTGACGTCGAGGCCCACGGGATCGGCGGCGCCAGCCGGTGGGCGTCCGCGTCGGGCGATCTGCGGGTCGCGGTCACGGCCGGGCCGGTGCACCTTGAGTCGATGTCGGGCGATGCCGTGTTGGAGGCCTCGACCTCGATCGCCCTGACGGCACGCACCGTGTCCGGTGACATGGCGGTCCGGGCCCCCCGACTCGACTCCTTGGACGCCAGCACCACCAGCGGGGACGTCCGGGTGGAGGGTGACCTCGCCACCGGCGCCCGGCACGCGATCAACTCGGTGTCGGGTGACGTCGACGTGATCACCCGGAGCGCCGTGCGACTCGAGGCCCAGACGATCGCCGGGGACATCCGGGCAACGGGACCGCACGCCACGGAGGGTGGCCGGGGTCGCCGGACGCTCGTGGTGGGCGACGGGTCCGTGACCCTCACCGTCCACACGACGTCGGGTGACATCCGGCTCCGCGTGCCGGGGGACCCGGTCGCGCCGGCGCCACCCGTGCCACCGCCGGCCACCGCGCCGATCGCCTCACCCCGCCTGGCCGGCGACGATGACACCCAGCCCTGGAACGCCGCCGAGCCCGTGGTCGACCGGCGCGAGGCGGAGCGGCTGAGCGTGCTCCGGGCACTCGAGCGCGGGGACCTCGACGTCGAAGCCGCCTCCCGTCGCCTCGAGGCGCTGGAGGAAGCGGGTCCGGTCTCGTTCCGGGGGTGGTGCTGATGGCCGCCGATCCGCTGCAGCAGGTCCTTGACCTTGTCGCCAACGGCACGGTGAGCCCCGAGGAGGCCGCATCCATCCTTGCGGCGCTTGACGCTCGGTCCGACCGGAGCCCCGGCGCTGTCGGGGAAGAGCCCGGTACGACGCCGCCCCGTGACGAGCCGCCCGGCGGCTTCGGCTCCAACCCGCCGCCCGGCTTCGCTCCTGCCGGCGGGCCGCCGACGTCACTCCGGCTCGAGGTCCGCGAGGGCGGTCGCCAGGTCGTGAACCTCCGCCTGCCGATGGCCGTCGGCAGGCTTGCCCTCGATCGTGTGCCTGGCCTGTCCGGAGACCAGGTCGACCGTGTCCGGGAGGCGTTGAGCAGCGGCCTGCGCGGCCCGGTCCTGGAGGTCGACGACGGCGACGACACCGTGCGGATCATCCTGGAATGAGCGTCATCGCCGACGCAGGGGCCCAGCAGCCCGTCGGTCAGGAGCTGGAGCCGGCCACCCAGTAGGGTTCGGAGTGCACGGCCTCGGCGGGCATGCCCCAGCCCGCCAGGGTGGCCGTCGAGGCCTGGGTCATCCCAGGGTTGCCACAGACGTACGCGGTCGTGTCGGCTGGATCAGCTCCGGCGTCGGCGAGGATCCGCGGCAGCAGCGCGTCGATCCGGCCCGTATGGCCGCTCCAGCCGGCGTTCGCCGCGTCTGAGGGGCGGGAGACGGCCGGCACGTAGGTGATCCGGCCCGTATCGGCGAGGGCCTGGAGGCGCTCCCGGTAGGCGAGATCGTCCGCCCGGGCGACGCCGTGCACCATCACGGGCCGGGACCGGGCATGGCCGTCCGCCCGCCCGAGGAGCCGCGCCTCCAGCATCGACAGCAGCGGTGCGATGCCGGTGCCCGTTGCGATGAACACGGGACGCCGGTCATCCGCCCCGTCTGCCGTGAACAGCCCCTTGGGGCGCCCGAGCCGGACCCGGTCACCGGTTCGGAGCGACCACAGGCGCGGGGTCAGTGCGCCACCGGGGACGAGGCGGACCAGGAACTCGAGGGCGTCGGCCTCGTCGATCCCGGAGGCCGTGGAGTAGGGGCGCTGGAGGGGCCGATCCGCCACGTCCACGCCCACCGCCAGGTACTGGCCGGGAACGAACGCGGGGATGCCGTCGTCGGGGCGCACCCGGAGCCGGAGGATCGAGGGCGAGACGGGGTGGCGCTCCACGAGCGTGGCGTTGGGGCCGGTCGGCGCAACCCGTGCCGATCGCGGTGCAGCCAGGGGACGGACCGTGGGAGCGGCGTGCATGACTATGCCGCCCCCGCCAGCTCGTCCACGACCTGGCGGGCCGCACTCGGGTCCGCGAACCAGGCCGCGTCGACCCACGCCCAGTCGCGCCATTCCCCGGGCAGCTTCTTCTCCGGCATGATCGCGTTGTTGGGGCACGCGGTCTCGCACGAGCCGCACTCGATGCACGCGTCGGGGTCGACGTAGAGCTTGCGGTCGACCGAGAGGTCGCCGTAGATGCAGTCCACCGGGCACACCGCGACGCAGGACTGGTCGGTGTGGTCGACGCACGGGGCGGCGATGACGTAGGCCATGGTTGGCTCCAGCGCTGGTGGCCGGGACGAGGGTCCGGCCGGTTGTCCCTATCGAGCCAGGATCGGGCTCGATGGTTTCAGCGTCCGGTTTCGGTGTGTGGTCAGCGTGTGGTCGGGTTGTGGGTTTGCCCATGCGGGTTGCCGGCGGGGAGGGTGATCGTGAACCGGGCCCCTCCTGCCGGCGGCGAGCCCGCGGCGATCGAGCCGCCATGCGCCTCGGCGATACGGCGCGCGATCGCGAGCCCCAGGCCCGTGCCCCCGGAACCGTGACGAGTGGTGCCCGGCAGCCGGGTGAACGGATCAAAGATCCGTTCCCGGTCCGCCTCGGGGATCCCGGGGCCGTGGTCGTCCACCTCGACGAGGATCGCGACGCCCCGCTGCCGGACCCGGACGCCGACCTCCCCGTCGGCCGGGGAGTGATCGATCGCGTTGTCGATGAGGACGACCAGCAGCTGCACGAGGCGCCCGCGATCTGCCGAGGCCGGCGCGGGGCCGGGGGCATCGACGGCAAGCCTCACCCCTCGTTCGGCGGCCAGGGCGGTCGCACCGCGCACGGTGTCGCGGGCAACCTCGGCGACGTCGAGCGGCTCACGGGCGATGCTCAGGCTGGTCTGGTCCCAGGCCGCGAGCTGCAGGAGATCGCCCACGAGCCCCCCAAGCCGGTCCGCCTCGGCGATCACGTCGTCCAGCAGGTCCCGGCCGTCCGCCTCCACGAGACCCTCGCGCTCCAGCACCTCGGCGTTCGCCCGGATGAGCGCGGCGGGGGTGCGCAGCTCGTGCGAGGCGTCCGCGACGAACCGCCGCTGGCCCTCGAAGCCTTCGCGGATCGGGACGAGCGCGCGGCCCGTGACCACGTAGGCGATCGCTGCCGCAGCGATCAGCCCGACGGCTCCGACGATGAGCACCGCCAGCATCAGGCTCTGGGCCTGCCGATCGTGGAGCGTCATGTCGAAACCGCCCTGCACGAAGCCCGCCAGGGCCTCGTCCCGGACGACGGGCATCGTGAGCACCCGCACCTCGACTCCGGCCGTCTCGATCGTCCGGACGTCCCGCCCGCCTGCCGCCGCGGTGAGCGCCCCTGCCGTCGGGAGGCCGGGCAGGGTCTGGCCGGTCCGATTGAGGAGGACGCGACCACCCGGGTCCAGCACCAGCAGCACCGTGTCCGCGACGGCCGGGGTGTGCTCGGCCGTCTCGTGCTGCTCCTCGCCGCCCGGCAGCTGGCCGGCGAGCGCCGTGACCTGTGCCTGCACCGCCGCCTCGAGTGCCCGGTCCAGATCCGAGTCAAGGGCCGATGTCGCCACGACGACGGTCGCGGCGCCAACCCCGGCGACCAGGAGCGTCAGCAGCGCCAGCGTGGTCACGAACAGGCGCCGCCGTGTCCGGCGGAGCAGGCGCTCCGTGTGGCTGGTCGCCACGGCTCAGCCTTCGGCCTTGAGCGTGTAGCCGACCCCGCGAACGGTCTTCAGGCGGTCCGCCCGGTCGAGCTCGCCCAGCTTGCGACGCAGGTATGACACGTAGAGGTCCACCACGTTGGAGTAGACGTCTGGCTCCGCGCCCCAGACCTGGTCCAGGATCTGCTGCCGGGTCACGACCTGGCCCGCGTGGCGGATGAAGAAGCCGAGCAGCGCGAACTCGCGCGCCGAGAGGTCGACCGTTTGATCGCCCACCTGTGCGACGTGGCGCAGCTCGTCGAGCACGAGATCGCCGGCGGCGAGCCGGCCATCGGCGGCCGGGGCCGGGCGCCGTCCGAGGGCCCGGATCCGGGCCAGGAGCTCCGAGAAGGCGAAGGGCTTGGCGAGGTAGTCGTCCGCACCCGCATCAAGACCGGCGACGCGGTCATCGACGCCTCCCAGCGCGGTCAGCATCAGGACAGGAGTGGCGATGCCCTTGGCGCGCAGCAGGCGCAGGACCGTGACGCCGTCGATGTCCGGGAGGCCGCGATCCAGGATCACCACGTCGCTCGGCGCGGCCTCCGCGAACGCGATGGCCGACACGCCGTCGGGGGCGACGTCCACCACGTGGCGCTCGGCCACGAGGACCCTCTTGATCAGGGCCGCCATCTTCGGTTCGTCTTCGACTACCAGTACCCGCATCGCCGCGCATTGTGCAACCCGCCGGGGCGCCGGTCGAGGGCTGGAGCCCTTCTCTGTGCAAACTCTCATCCGGCGCTCACGGCGTGGTGAATGGTTCGGCCCGACAGTGGGGACACAAGCCACTCCGCTTCTGGGGAACCCAACCATGATCCACCGACTCGCCATCTTCGCCGCGACGCTGGTCGCGGCCGCCGGGCTGGCCGTGGGCCTCGTCATCGCCGGCCTCGGCCCGACGACCGCTCCCGTGGCCGCCGAACCGGTGTCCAGCCCCGTGGCCACGACGGACGCGCCGGCTCCGGTCGTCCAGGTCGACACGGTCTACCTCGCGCCGAAGCCGACACCCAAGGACGTCTTCGTCACCAAGGTCGTCTCAGCGTCCCGCTCGGGCGACGATGGCGCGAACGAGCACGAAGGGTCGGACGATTGATGGCCGACCCTCGATCCCCCCGCCCGCTCCCGTCGACGGCGGTCCGTGGTGCCGGCACCAGCACCGCCGGCCAGGCACCGCGTCCGCAGCGCAGCAAGCCCGACCCGAACCCGATGCGCGTCATCTTCGGCATGGCCGGCATCGCCTCGGCGAGTGCGCTGATGGCCGCGATGCTGCCATCGGTCATGCCGACCCCGGTCGCGGTCGCCGGGGCCGTCGACACGACCACGGCCGTGGGGCCGGAGCCGTCGGTAGTGCACGTGACCAGGGCCGTGACCCTCGCGCCCGGCGAGACCGCCCCGCCCAACAGCTCCGTGGTGATCCCGCCCCAGCCGACGCCGCGCGTTCACGTGAAGGCCGTCACCCGGCAGTCGGGCAAGCCGT
Source organism: uncultured Chloroflexia bacterium (assembly GCA_963713975.1). Classification (GTDB taxonomy): domain Bacteria; phylum Chloroflexota; class Limnocylindria; order Limnocylindrales; family CSP1-4; genus CAIXZV01. The sequence goes on along the minus strand of OY970218.1, from coordinate 307,216 downwards.
GACCGCGCTCGCCGTGGACTCCAGCGCCGACGTCTCGCGTCCCCTGATGGGCGGCATGGTGTCCGTGCAGATCCTCGGCGGATCGTCCGACGACATGGCGCTCGAACGAGCGGCCGGCATGGTCCTCGACCGAATCGAGGCCTGGGCCGCGCGGCTGACGCGCTTCTCGCCGGATTCCGAGCTCATGCGCCTCAATGCCGCACCCGCGGCGATCGTCCCGATCGGACCCACCCTGACCGCAGCACTCGACTGGGCACGGATGGCGGAAGGGATGACCGGGGGGCTCGTCGATGCGTCGCTGCTCGACGAGCGCCTGGCCGCGGAGGAGGGCCTGGACCCGGTCATCCCGATCTCGGCCGGCCGGCGGTGGTCCCTCCATCGCACGGCCCGCGGTGCCGCCGTCGAGCGCACGCCCGGGGTCCGCTTCGACCTGGACGGCGTCGCGAAGGGCTGGCTGGCGGACCGCGCGCTCGCGATCACGCCCGGTCGCTCCGCACTGGTCGACGGCGACGGCGACGTTGCCATCCGCGTCGCGCCCGGCGACAGCTGGTCGATCGGCATCGGGGATCCGCGGACGCCCGCCTCGCTGCTCGGCGCGCTGTGCCTCGGCGCGGATGGCGGCGTCACGCGGGAGTGGGGGATCGCGACCTCCGGCACCAGCATCCATCGCTGGGCGCACGCCGGCGGGGACGCACACCACCTCGTCGATCCGCGCACGCGGCGCCCCGCCCTCACCGACGTCGTCCAGGCCACCGTGCTGGCGTCCTCTGCGCGCGTCGCCGAGGCATTCGCCAAGACGGCCGTCATCGCGGGCACGGATCGTGCGTTCGGTCTCCTCGACCACCCCGGCGTGCTCGGGCTCCTCCTCCTCACCGAGCGCGGCGAGCTCCGCGCGACTCCAGGGATGGTGCGATGGCTGCAGTGAAGTTCCGCGGGCTCAATCCCCGCACCGCCATGGCCCGCTGGGGTCTCGCGGCCGTGGCGATCGGGATCGTCGCGGGGGTCAGCGCCCCCGCGGCGGCCCGTGGTCTGGCGACCGTGGTCGAGCTGAACCCGCAGAGCCTCGTCTGGCTGTTCGAGCGGATGTTCGCCTGGCTTGCCTACCTTGCGTTGGCGGGCTCCGTCATCTATGGCCTGCTGCTGTCGTCGAAGATCCTCGATGCGATCGCGCATCGGCCGATCAGCTTCTCGCTGCACCAGGACCTCGCCGCCTTCGCGCTGGGCCTCGCCGGCATCCACGGGATGCTCCTTGCGCTGGACCATTCCGTCCCGTTCACCCTTGCCCAGATCCTGGTGCCGGGACTGGCACCCCATGCGCCCATCGCCGTGGCCTTCGGCCAGGTTGCCCTGTACCTCATGGCCGCCGTGACCGCCAGCTTCTACCTGCGCAAGCGCATCGGACAGCGCGCCTGGCGGACGTTCCACTACGTGACATTCCTGGCATTCGCCGGCGCCACGATCCACGGCATCGCCTCCGGCTCGGACAGCAACGCGCCCTGGGCCGAGGCCATCTACCTGGCCGCGACAGCGGCCGTCCTGTTCCTGCTCACCTACCGCATCGGGATGGCGATGGCGTCCCGTGGAGAGGCAGGGGCCAACCCGCGCAGCGGGCCGGGGCGCTCCGACCCGTTGCCCATCGGCTTCAGTGCCGCCTCGCCTGCCGCATCGCCCGGCGCCTCGCGGCCGACGTCGGTGCGGGACGGCGGGGCGCTGCGGCGCAACCCGGTGTCGGGAGGCTAGCCCTCGCGGGTGCCGGGTGACGCCGTCCGGCCGTCCGGCGGCGGGGCCAGGTGCTCCTCGAAGAACGCGAGCACGCGGGCCCATGCATCCGTCGACGCTGTCTCGTCGAACCCGGAATGCATCGGCATGCGCGATCCGATCGCGTTCATCAAGCCCCCGTGGCGGTTCATGAACGAGTGCCCGGCCTCCGGGTAGGTCCTGACGTCGTTCGGGATCCCGGCCGCGTCCAGAGCGGCCGCGAGCTTCGGCCCGACCTTGCCAAAGGCCCCATCGCGGCCACCATAGGAAGCGACGGTCGGGCACAGGTCCGGGATGACCGGGTCACCCGGGAGTGCGCCGTAGAACGGTGCCACCGCGCGCAGATTGCGGCCACCGCGAGCCGCGTAGAGCATCGCTAAGCCGCCCCCGGCGCAGAACCCCGCCATCCCGATCCGGTCCGGGTCCACGTCCGGCTGCCGCGCCAGCCAGTCCTGGAGCGCCGCCACCTCGTGATACGGGCGGCCCGTGCCGACCTTGCCGATCCCCTGGAAGAACCGTGCGATACACAGCGGCTTCCAGCCTGCCCCGAGCAGGTCCGGCGCGAGTGCCACGTACCCGTGGTCCGCGAACACGGTCGCGATCCGCCGGATGTCGTCGTTGAGGCCCATGATCTCGTGGACCACGATCACTGCAGCGCCGGGCTGGGCCGGATCGCCCTTCGGGCGGGCTAGGAAGGCCGGCAGCTCGCGCCCCGTACGGGTGGTGCGCAGGGCGATGTCGCGTCCGTCGGTCATGCGATCAGGGTAGCCCGTGTCAGGGCGGCGTCGGCGTGAGTCGCCAGCGAGCGCCGAACCGCACGAGGTCCAGCGGGACCGCGTCCGGCCCGACGTCGAGACCCACGATGGGCTCACCGGCTCCGGCCGGCCGCAGCACGATCGCCTGCCCGTCCACCGCCGCTCGCCAGTCCGCGGAGAAGGTGATGCCCAGGACCGAGCCGTACTCGCCCGCCACGGCCGCCGGATCCTCCGTCGGCAGCTCCAGCGAGACCAGCCGCACGCTCCCGGCACCCGGGTGACGGAACCTCGCCCGGGCAGACCTGGCCTCGTCGCCCCACTCCGCGCCGACCGGCTCGTGCTCGATGAGGAACGGCGGCCGATCCGGCCCCAGCTCCGGGAACGCGGTGGCCCAGCGCACGACCTCGCCGTCCGGACGCACGCGCGAGCCGGTGACGGGTTCACCGATCGGCGACCCCGCGGCGTGGAGCCGCGCCACGTCGCCGGCGACGTCGTCGGTGGCCAGCGCGTACGTGGCGAGCCCCTCACCCTGGCCCTCCAGGAACGCCAAGGCCGCGTTGCTCACGGCGAACGTGCGCGAGGACAGCACGAGATCCCGGTCGAACACGCCGATCAGCTCCAGGTACGTGTCCCCGAGAAATGCGAGCCGGTTGTACGTGCCCATGGCCTCGTGGCGTCCGCCGCCCGTGAACTCGAGGCCCAGGTCCCGCTCGAGCGTCCCGGCCGCAGCGTCGACGTCGTGGACGACGATGACCAGATGGTCGATCCCGAGTAGCACGGGCGTCAGTCGCCGGAGCTCCCGGCGGCCTCCGCGCGACGATCGAGCGCGAGGCGTCCGCCCTTGATCACGGCCACGGGCAGCTCGAGGGCGCGGATGTCATCGAGCGGGTCACCCTCGACGGCCACCAGGTCGGCGAAGCGCCCCGGTCGCAGGGTGCCCACGGACTCCGCCCGCCCCAGGCACTCGGCCGCCACGATGGTCGCGGAGCGGATCGCCGCGAGCGGCGTCATGCCGAACCGCACGCACGTGTCGAACTGGTTCGCCACCAGCTCGTGCGGGTAGACACCGCTGTCGGTGGAGTAGGTGATCCGCACGCCGGCCTCCATGGCCCATTGGAAGGCAGCGATGCCCGTCTCCATCGTCTCGCGCAGCTTGCGCATCGTCTCCGTCGGCCAGCCGATCGCGTTGCCCTCCGAGAGCGCCCACTCCCCGTCGTACAGGTCAACGCCCAGGTAGGTGCCGGAGTCGGCGAGCATCGCGACCGTCCCGCGGTCCAGCATCGATCCGTGCTCCACGGAGCGGGCGCCGGCCCGGATCGCCCGGCGGGCTCCCTCGGCCCCGTGCGCGTGGACGGCCACGAACCGGCCGTACTGCTCAGCCTCCTCCACCGCGGCCCGGATCTCCTCCTCGGACAGCTCCGGGGCACCCGGGACGCCGCCGCGCGTAAGGACCGCCCCAGTGCCGATGCACTTGATGACGTCCACGCCTCCGATGAGCAGCCGCCGTACCCGCTCCCGGACCTCGACCGGGGACGTGACCACCCCGAACCGCAGCTCCTCGGGCAGCCGGATGTCGTGGGCCAGCCCCACCACGTCGCCTCCGCCCCAGGGCACCGTGACGAAGGCGCCCGCGCAGAGCATCCGCGGCCCCTCCAGCTCGCCCGCGTCGATCGTGTCCCGCAGGGCGCAGTCCACGAACGCCCGGAATGCCCCGAGGTCGCGGACCGTCGTGAAGCCTGCCTGGAGGGTGACCCGCGCGTTGCGGACGCTGAGCAGGGCGTCCTGGGCACCGGTCGTGGTCGTCGCCGGGACGCCCGCCGTCTGCACCTCGCCCACGAGGTGGCTGTGGGTGTCGATGAGTCCGGGCAGGACGGTCAGGCCGCCGAGGTCGATCACGGGCGTGCCATCGGGCAGGCCGTCGTCGGGACCGAGCACGGCCTCGACCCGGCCATCGCGCACGAGCAGGACGCGGCCGGGGGCGGTCTCGCCGGTCTCCACGTCGAGCAGGCGGCCGGCCCGGACCGCGAGGGTGCCGACCAAATCGGCATAGGGGGCGGGCATGGTCATCGGTGGATCGTAGTCCGTGTCGGGGGCCCCGAAGCCCGACGACGCGTACGATGCATCCCATGAGCCATCCCGTCCCGCCCGACCGCCTCCCCTTCACTGGCAACGACGAGGCGGACCGTCTCCTCGCGACCGATCCGCTCGCGCTGCTGATCGGGTTCGCGCTCGACCAGCAGGTCACCGTCCAGAAGGCCTTCGCAGGGCCCCTCGAGCTGCGGCGGCGCATCGGCACGCTCGATGCCACGGCCATCGCGACGATGGATCCCGAGGTACTCGACAACGCGTTTCGGACGCCGCCCGCGCTCCATCGATTCCCGGGCAACATGGCCAAGCGGGTGCGCGACCTGTGTGCCGCCATTGCCGACTCCTACGGCGGCGATGCCTCTCTGGTCTGGTCCGCGGCGGCCGACGCCCGAGACCTCCAGGCGCGCCTCATGGCGCTGCCGGGGATCGGCGAGATGAAGGCCGGGACCATCGTGGCGCTGCTTGCCAAGCAGTTCGGGATCACGCCGCCGGGCTGGGAGGCGGTCATCCCGGACCAGCCGACGCTGGGCGACGTCGACTCCCCGGAGGCACTCGCCCAGTACCAGGCCGGCAAGCGGGCTCGCAAGGCCGAGATCCGTGAAGCGGCCAACAGCCAATGACCAACACGGAGATCCTGGCCGTCCTGGCGACGCTCGCGGGCGTGCTGATGGCGATCTCGCCAGTGCTGCAGATCCGGCGGATGCGGCGCACGAGGTCCAGCAACGACGTCTCGCTGCTGTATCTGTCGCTGCTGTGCGCGGGCTTCATCGCCTGGCTCGCCTACGGCTGGTCGCTGGGCAACCCGGCGATGCTCATCTCGAACGCCGCATCGCTCACGTTCATGCTGGTCACGATCAGCGTGGCCCTCAGGTTCCGGCGCGGCGGGGTCCGGCAGGCGGCCGCGGGAGCGGCGGCGTTGAGCCCTCCGCCGGCAGACCGGGTCGTCCCGGAGGCCGAGGCGCCGGCACCGGGCGAGGAGTACGTCCCGGGCGCATAGGTTCGGGCGGCCCGAGCCCGGCCGTCCCAGTTCGGCGGCGCTCCCCGACGGTGTTCAGCGGAGGACGAGCGTCCGGAACAGGTGCTCCAGGGTGGCCCCCGGGTCGGCCGTCAGCCCGGTGTGGACCGCCGACGGCTGGATGATCGTGGACGACGGCGCCACCAGCCAGTGGAACCGTTCCGGCGCCGACAGGCTGGCGATCGGGCCCGCATCGGGATCGCCGGCGGCGATCCCCTCGATCGCCGCGAGGTGGGCCCTGACGATCTCGGGGTCGCAGTCGTGGGCCATCGCCACCAGCAGCGCCTCGTCCAGCGCCACGCGCGCCCCGATGAAGCGGCGCGGCCGGCACATCAGCACGATCCCGGCGTTCAGGCCCTCGCCGCGTTCCACGCGGGGGATGACCTGGACGATCGCGTACTCGAACGGGCTGCGCACGGTGGCTTCAGACGAGGCGGGCACGCTCGGCCTCCTCCACGAATGCGTCACGGCCCTCGAGACGGGTGACGAGGTAGTCGACATAGGCGCGGCGATGCGCCTCAGGGTCCGGAAGCCCGACCTCGGGTTGGAGCCAGTCATCGGGGATCGCGTCGGCAAGGCCCCGAAGGAGCTCGAGATCCACGATGGACGCCAGGCGTCGGTCCGCCTCCTGGATGGAGCCGGCGAAGGGCAGCAGGACGTGATCGCGAATCTCGGAGAACGGTCGCCGGGCGTGCTCGTCGGCGCCCTTCCAGCTGTGGTGGATGTACAGCGCAGAGCCGTGGTCGATCAGGTGCAGCCGGCGGTGCCACACGATCAGGTTGGGATTGCGCGGTGTCCTGTCCACGTTGGTCGTGAACGCGTCCAGCCACACGATGCCCGCGGCCAGCTCCGGATCCGGGGCAGGGCCGATCGCCGGGGCAAAGGCCAGCGCCCCGGGAAGGAAGTCGAGGCCGATGTTGGTCCCGGCGGATCGCCCCAGCAGGTCCCGGATCTCGCCGTCCGGCTCGGCCTTCGCGAGCGTGGCGTCCAGCTCCACCAGCACCTGGTCGGGCACGGGCAGGCCGAGGTGTCGTGCCAGCTCTCCGGCGAGGAGCTCTGCGACCAGCGCCTTGCGACCGTGTCCGGCGCCCAGCAGCTTGACGACGTACAGGCCATCGTCGTCCGCCTCCACGAGCGCGGGCACGGATCCTCCCTCGCGCAGGGGCGTGACGTAGCGGGTCGCGGTGACGGTGCGCAGCATCAGGAGGGTTCGGCGTCCATCAGGGCACGGAACCGTTCCAGCGACGCCGGCAACTCGGCGTTGATCCGCCGCTCCGCCTCCTTGGCGATGAAGCCGAGCAGCGGCGGGGTGCTGATGTCCAACTCCAGCGACACGCGCGTCGCGACGGCGTCTGTGGCCTCGAGGATGGTGCGGACCCGGATTCCCAGCGGGCCGCCGCTGCCGGTGATCTCGAGCAACTCGGGGGCGCGGAGGGTCTCGACCGTGCCGGTGATCTCGGCGCCTCCGGTGGCAGGGCCCATGCGCAGCAGGATCCGGCTCCCGACCGCGAGGTCCGGGTCCAGGAGCTCCGCGCTCGCCACCTCGGGCAGCCAGCGCGGCATGTCCGGAACACGGGTCGCCACGCGGAACACACGGTCCGCGGCGTACGGCAGCTCGATGGAGGCGGTGATCCGGCCCATGGCGCCATCCTACTTGGCCACCTCACGTCGCGGCTGCAAATCGGCGCGATGACGCCTCCGTGCCGTCAGGCGAGAGCCGGCTCCGTGAGGCGATCGACCAGGAGGTCCAGCTCCGACTCCTCGATCCCGTGCCGGACCAGCAGGCGGCGCGCGCCGCCGTGGCGCTGGTCGAGGTGGGCGAGCGCGCTCTCCATGAACTCCGGCGGGCTGTCCACGACGAGGCTCCGGCTGCGCCAGTCATCCAGCTCGATGTGGGCGACCGGCGACGCGAAGTAGTGCGCAGAGACCGCGTAATCCTCCACGATGATCGACCGGGGAACGCCCACCAGGTCCAGCAGGAGCGCGATCGTCACGCCGGTCCGGTCCTTGCCGGCGGCGCACCCGATCACGGCCGGGAGGCCATCGAGCTCGAGCAGGGATCGAACCACGTCGGCGAGCTGCGTGCCTCTCGCATCCAGGACGTGGCGGTACATCCCGGCGAGGCCGGAGTGCGGTGTCGGGTCATCGGCCAGGAGCGGGATGCTCGTGTAGCGGACGTGGCCGGAGTGGCGGAACGCGTTCGGCGAGAGCACCAGCTCCTCCGGCCAGCGGAGGTCGATCACCTGACGGAGACCCAGGGTCTCCAGGGCGGCCTTCGTGTCGTCGGGGATCCGGGTGAGCTCATCGGATCGCAGCAGAGTCCGCCACCGGGTCTGGCGGCCGCTGCCGGCGGGATAGCCGCCGACATCGCGCACGTTGCGGGTGCCGGCGAGGACGATGTGGCGGTCGGGCTGGGTCGTGGTCATCGCGCCCAAGCGTATCCCCGGTGGCCGATCTGGTCCGGCGTCGTCCTGGTCCGGGCCATGGGTGGCCCATCCGGGGGATGGCTGGCCGGAGGTGCCGGCGTCCACGCTGGACATCAGAACAAGCCCGTGAAGCCGCTTGCCGACCCTGCCGACACCGCCCAAGGAGGGCCAGATGACCGAGATCGTGCCCCGCCTCGCCCCACGCTCCGCCGCCGCGTTTGCCGACAAGGAGCTGCTGCGTGTCGCCCGGTTTGACATCGCCGAGGCCGGCGCACCGGTCTCGGGCTCGCTGGCCGGCCGGATCCGCGATCGGCTCCGCCGCTCGGGGCGAGGCCGAGCCTGACCTCCTGGTGGCCGCCGGGTGCGGCCCGGGGCAGTCCCGCGTGGTCCGGTGCGGGCAAGTTGGTCGCCGGGGCCACCCACGACGTTTGTCCGACCAGCCCCGTGACTCTTGGCCGGTACCGGCAGCCAGGGCCCGAGCGTACGGTTCGGCCATCGAACGGACCGCCAACATTCGGACCACATGGGGCGGCGCGTCGTTCCTCCGGCGGGATGCCGGGCGGCGGCGGAGCCCCGAACCTGTCCTCCCCGGCGGTCCGTTCCCGATTCCCGCTCCGCCTGCATTCTCTGGGCCATCGCCGCTGCGGGCCGTGCTCAGCGCCGCGGATAGCCCTCGAAGGCGCGCTTCCCCGCCGCGACCACCGATCGCACGCTCGCACCGGCCGGGATGGCTGCCGCCTGCTCGTGGAGCCAGGCCAGTGGTCCCCAGAGGCTTGACCGCAGTTCTACCGCCTGGTGGACCCAGGTGCCGGAGCCGCGAGCCTCGAAGGTGATCACCCGCCGGCGCTCCAGGCCGCCTCCCTGGCTGACGTGCACCTGCCGGGTCGGCCGTCGGTGCTCCACGATCTCCCATTGAGCGGTGCTGCCCACGCCCAGCGTCCTGGTGCGCTCGCGGTAGACCGTACTCACGCGTGCCGGGCCCGAGACATAGCGGATCTCGCGCACGGAGGGCACCCACCGGGGGGTCCCGGGGATGTCGTCGTAGAGCTCCCAGACCTCATCGCGTGACGCACCCACCAGGGCGTCCGCCTCGACTCGTCGCATCGGGACCAGTATCCCGCGCGGTGCCGTCCGGTGCGAGCCCCGCCGTGCGCGAGTCCCGCCCGGGGCGAACTCGGGCGACAATGGGCCGATGTTGCATCACGATGTCCCCAGCCACGCGGGCGGCCGGCTCCGCACCGAGATCCGAGAGCAGCCGGACGTTGCCGCCCGCCTCCTCATCGCAGGCGACCCTGTCGCCCGAGCCGTCGCTGCAGACGTCCGCCGGCGCGGAATCGGGCTGGTTGTGATCGCCGCGCGCGGTACGTCGGACCACGCGGCCGTGTATGCCCAGTACGTCCTTGGCGCGCGAAACGGGCTCACGGTGGCGCTCGCGGCGCCATCGCTGGTAACCCTCTACGGCGCGTCCCCGCGCTATGGGAATGCCCTCGTCATCGGCCTCAGCCAGTCGGGTCGCAGCCCGGACGTGGTCGGTGTCGTCGAGGCGGCCCGGGCCCAGGGCGCCCTGACCATGGCGATCACGAACGACCCGGGCTCGCCTCTCGCGATGGCCGCGGAGCACTGCATGGACCTCGGGGCCGGCGAGGAGCGCTCGGTGGCGGCCACCAAGACCTACACGGCCGAGCTGCTCGCGGTGGCGCTGCTGTCGGCAGCGCTCGATGGGGCAGGTGCCGATGCTGGCGCGCGAGCGGAGCTGGCCATGGTGCCGGACGCGCTGGGGCGTGCACTGGACTCGGAGCCGGACGCGCAGCGGATCGCCGCGGATCAGGCCGGTCTGGACAGGGCCGTGGTGCTGGGGCGCGGGTTCGGGTATGCGACCGCGCGGGAATGGGGCCTCAAGCTCAAGGAGGTCGCACAGCTCTGGGCGGACCCCTATTCCGCCGCGGACTTCGCCCACGGGCCCGTCGCCCTGCTCTCACCGGGGTCGGCGGTGTTCGCCACCATCGTCGCGGGATCTGCCCGCGATGCGCTGCTGGATCCCGTGCGAGCCCTGGGCCGGGATGTGGGCGCCGACGTGATGGTCCTCTCCGACGATGCCGAGGCGCGCGCCGTGGGGCGTTGGGCCCTGGCCGTCCCGTCGGGTCTGGCGGAGTGGCTGAGCCCGATCGCCGCGATCGTCCCGGCGCAGCTCCACGCGATGCACCTGGCGCTGGCGCGGGGCCTTGACCCGGAGCAGCCCCGTGGCCTCCGGAAGGTGACGGAGACACGCTAGCGGGCCTTGTGCGCATCCGCATGCGACGCGAGTCGACGCATCGGCGGGCCGGATTGCTGATCGGGGCTACCCTCTACGGGTGAACGAAGAACACCCTGAGCCCGCCGAGGCTCCCGACACGCCCGCTGACGACCTGGCGTCCGATCCCGACGCCTCCGGCTTCACCTCGCTGGGCCTCGACCCCCGTCTCCTGAGCACGCTGGCCGCCCTCGGCTACGAGGAGCCGACACCCGTCCAGCTCGCCGCCATCCCGCCGCTGCTCGAGGGGCGTGACCTGCTCGCCGAGGCGCCGACCGGTACCGGCAAGACGGCCGCCTTCGCCCTGCCCATCCTGCAGCACCTCGCCCGTCGTCTCGACGAGGCTCGTGCCGCTGGCCTCCCGGCCGGTGGTCGCGGCGTCCCCCGTGATGGCCGTGGCAGCCGGCCGTCGTCGCTCGTGCTGGCACCGACGCGCGAGCTCGCGATGCAGGTCGCCGAGGCGATCCACCGCTACGGCAAGGACCTCGGCGTGCGCGTCGTCCCCGTCTACGGCGGCCAGCCGATCACGACCCAGCTCGCGCGCCTCGCACGCGGCGTGGACGTCGTCGTGGCGACCCCGGGTCGGGCCGTCGACCACCTGGACCGCGGCACGCTCCGCTTCGACGAGGTCGATACCGTCGTCCTCGACGAGGCCGATGAGATGCTCGACATGGGCTTCGCTGACGACCTGGACCGGATCCTCGGCGCCCTCCGGAAGGAGCGCCAGACCGCGCTCTTCTCGGCGACGATCGCGGGTCCGATCGCCCGCCTCGCCGAACGCCATCTCTCCGAACCAATCCGGGTCCGCGTCCATGAGACGCCCCAGGCCAAGGGGGAAAGCGCCCGTGTCCGCCAGGTGGCGTACGTCGTGCGTCGCTCGGACAAGCTCGCCGCCCTCGGCCGGATCCTGGACCTGGAGGACGGTGCCGCGACCCTGGTGTTCGCCCGCACCCGGGGTGAGGTCGACGACCTCGCCGAGGCGCTCTCCGGCCGCGGGCGGGACGCGGCAGCCCTGCACGGCGGGCTCTCGCAGGAGCAGCGGGACCGGATCATGGGTCGCTTCCGCGATGGTGCCCTGGACGTGCTCGTCGCCACCGACGTCGCGGCCCGCGGGCTCGACATCGGCCACATCAGCCATGTCGTCAACTACGACGTCCCCTCGTCGACGGACGTCTATGTCCACCGGATCGGGCGGACCGGGCGCGCCGGGCGCGAGGGCGTGGCGATCACGCTCGTTGAGCCGCGCGAGCACCGGTTGCTGCGCGACATCGAGCGCGCGATCGGCCAGCCGCTGGAGATCGCCGGCCTGCCGACCATCTCCGACGTCCGGGAGCACCGGATGGATCTCCTGCGTGCCCAGCTGCGCGAGGCTCTGGTTGCCGGCGACTTCGACCGCTACCGCGCCGTGGTGGAGCCGCTCTCGGGGGAGTTCGACCTCGTGGACATCGCCCTGGCAGCCATCAGCCAGGCCGACGCAGAGGCGCGCGGGGCGGAGGACACCGCTGAGCTCGCGCCAGCCTCCCTGCCCACGTTCGATCGCCCGGGCCAGCGCGGACCCGGGAGGCGTCCGTACGGCCAGGATCGTGGCTACGCTCAGGGCCGACCGGGACCGCGCGGCCCCTACGATGTGCCGCCGCAGTATCAGCAGGCCCAAGGACAGCCGGGTCGGGACCCGCGCTATCGTCCCGGTCCCTCCGGCCAGGGCGTCGGCGCTCCGCCCCCCTTCGGCGCCGACCAGGGCCAGTTCCAGGTCCAGCAGATGGGACCTGGCCCGGGGCGACCGTACGACCCGCGACCAGGCCACGGGCGACCCGCTCCAACCGGTGGTCCGCGCCGCGGGTTCCGCCTCTCTGGCTGGCACGACCCAGAGGGTCGTCCGGTCCTCCGTGCACCCAATACCGGTTCGGGCGGCGGCGGCATCACGCGGCTCTTCGTTGGCGCGGGGCGCGCGGCGGGGATGCGTCCGGGAGACCTGGTGGGCGCGATCACCAACGAGGCCGGCCTGCGGGGTGGCGACGTCGGGGCGATCCAGATCGCCGACGGCTTCTCCCTCGTGGACGTCCCCGAGGCTTCTGCCGACCACGTGATCCGCGCCCTCCGGGCGGCAACGATCCGCGGCCAAAAGGTGATGGTTCGCCGGGAGCGCTACTAGGCGAGGCCGGCGCCACGATCCCGCCGGGGCGAAGGTCGCTCGCGGGGCCGTGCAGCCGTTACGCCCATGGGCCAGGCCTGCAACGGATGAGCCGCTGGCCGGTCGACCTGGTCCGTCGCGGTTCCCTGCACCGCCTGAGTGCTCAGGGGTTGATGCGGGCGGAAAGGCGCCGCGCTCGGCAACGACGCGACATCGCCGTGCGCGCCACGCACGAATTCCGCTCCTGTGCGGTCGGGACGTGCGGGGGAAGCACGTTCCGGGCGGTGTCGGGGCGGCGTTTCCTTGCTGTTCCGCCTTGGGGGTGCGCAGGGCGTACGCCCGGGACATCTAGTGCTCGAAAACCGTGCGCGCGACGCGCGCCGGCCCGCGCGCCGGCCCGCGGTGTCGCTGCTGTGCGCGCGACGCACGCCCGCCCGCACGCGACCGCGCCTGCGTCAGGAGCCCTCGCCGCTCCGGTCGCGCAGGAAGCGCTCGATGTCCGCGATCAGGTCGTCGCCGGCCGGCTGGCGTGACTCGTCCACCATCGCCTCCAGCCGCTCCACGTAGGCGCGGGTGGCCTCATCGGCGGCCGTGGCGGCGTCCAGGCGCATGCGCAGCTGCCGGCTCTCCTCGACGAGATCTCCCCGCGGCAGTGACAGGGCGAGATGCTGCTCGAGCGTCTTCATGAGCTCCAGCGCGGCGAGCGCGTACGACCCCGTGACGTAGTGGGGGATCTGGGCGAAGTAGCCAACGGCGGGAACGCCGGCCTCCGCCACCGTCATCTCCAGCATCGACAGCGCGGCCGCCGGCACCTTGAGCAGCCCAGTTGGACCGGGGCTCACCCCTCCGCGCAGGAGGCCGGGGCGCGACGCCGTCCCGAGGATCGGCACGGACCGGGTGTGCGCGACCGCGGCCGGGATCGCCCCCAGGCTGATCCATTCCCGCACGTCGAGTCGGGCAAGCAGCTCCACGGTTTCCACGGCGAAGCGTCGCCAGCGGTCATCGGGTTCCGCGCCGGTGAAGACGAGGATGTCACGCCCCCCGAAGCGTGCTGCTCGCAGCGTCATCTCGGGCCAGTCCAGGGAGGCGAGCCGGCCGTCCTGGATCTCGAGGGTCGGACGACGGGAGCGGTAGTCGAACAGCTGGTCGGAGTCGAAACGGGCGATGACCGGCGCGCTCTCGCCCAGGATCCCGATGACGCTGGTCGCGGCAGACCCGGCGTCGACCCAGCCGTCGAACGCGGCGACCACGACCGGCTCGTGCAGGATGGCCAGCGGTTCCTCGAGGTGGTACAGCGGCATGGCGGAAGTCTACGGGCATGCGAGAACAGGCGCGCACGCGAGTCGGCCGCGCGCGGTGACCGCCGGGTCGCTGCGATGGAGGTTGGGGTCCGATGGCCGGTCCTATCGGGCCGCTCGGCCGCGGCGGCTCCGGAGCGCCCACAATAGGGTTGGAGCCCACCCGTAGCGGAGCGGTGCCATGGCAGATGCGTCTGGCCGGATGACGGTCGGCTTTCCCCGGATGCACAAGGAGCCGGGCGAGCGTCGGGACTTCCTGCCACCCCTGATCGGCCTCCTGGTCGGGCTCGGGGCGGACGTGTTCGTGGAGTCCGGCGTCGGCTCAGGGATGGGCTATGACGACACCGACTACACGTCGATCTCGCCGCACGTCCACGCGACCGACGAGGACACCGCATACCAGCAGGACATCGTCGTTGCCCTCCGTGCGCCCGAGGGTCACTACGAGCGACTGCGCCGCGGTGCCGTCCTGGTCTCCATGCTCCACTTCCCGACCCGGCCGGCCCGCGTGCAGACCCTGGCGGACCTCGGCGTGGACGCCATCAGCCTCGACACCATCGTCGACGACGAGGGCAGGCGGCTGATCGAGAACCTGCGCAGTGTCGCCTGGAACGGGATCGGCTCGGCGTTCCAGGCCCTGGAGCGCTACTGGCCGGCGATGACCGTCCGCGGGCGCCCCCCGGTGCGGGTGACCATCATGGGCACCGGCACGGTGGGCAAGCACGCTGTGGACTTCGCGACGAAGTACGGCGACGACGCCCGCAACGAGGCATTCATGCGCAGCGGACTGGCTGGCGTGGAGGTCGCCACGGTCGGGCGCAACCTGACCCGCGATCCGGACTACCTGCGGGGCCGCCTGACGATGACGGACATCCTGGTCGACGCCACCCAGAGACGCGACGCGTCGGTCCCGCTGATCCCCAACAGTTGGATCGGCCTGATGCCGGCGCACGGCGTCATCTGCGACCTGGTCGTGGACCCGTACCTCCTGGACAACGACCCGGTGACCGTGCGTGGGATCGAGGGGATCCCGCAGGGCGACCTGGACCAGTGGGAGTTCTCGCCCGACGATCCGGCCTGGGACCGTCTCCCGCCCGAGATCCCCACGGATCAACGACGAACGACCGTCACCTGCTACTCATGGCCGGGTGTGCGTCCCGAGCCCTGCATGCACGTCTACGGGTCGCAGTTGGCCCCGATCCTGGAGACGCTGATCCGGACCGGTGGCTTCGACGGCTTACAGGCCAACGGCAGCTACCACGAGCGGGCCATCTGGCGAGCCAGCCTGCGAGCGTGGCTCAAGGGCGAGGGCGCGTCGATCGGCGTGCCGCCTACGATCGAGGCCGCCGCAGGCGGCATCTGATCGCGAGCGGGGATCAGGCCTCCGGAGCGAGGCGCCGGAGGCGTTCGCCCGGCATCGCCCGGACCTGGCCGGGTCCCGCGGACCTCGGGCCCGTCGAGCCGCGCTGAGACCCGCCGGCGGGCTGGCCGTCCCGGCGGCTGTCCCGGCGATCGCCTCGATCCTGGGGTCCCCCGGGCCGTGGGCGGTGGCCGCCCGGCTGGGTGCGATGCGGGCCGGCGGGCCGGGCCATCCCGTTGCCGATCCCGGTGCCCGGTGCCTGGGTCGTCCGTCCGCCCGCGTGACCGCCACCATGGCCGCCCCGCCCGGACTGGCCGCGGGATGGCTGCTGGCCCCGGCGGCCGGATCGCTCGCCGGCGCCCGGTCGACCCGGTGCGTGTCCGTGGGCCGGTCCCTGGGCTCGGGCCGAGGTCGCGGCCGTCTCCTCGCGCGCTGCCCCGGCATGCCGTACAGGCGCCGCCTCGTACCCGCGGGGCGCGCCGCCCCGGGCCGCAGGAGCGCGTTCCGCACGCTCGATGGCGAACTGGCGTCGCTCGGCAGGTGTGGACCTGAGCCGGATCGCCTCGGGCCGGATGCTGCGGTCGGGCTCGAAGCCCGCGATGACCTCGGACGGGATCACGCGCTTGAGCAGGCCCTGGATCGCGCGGAGCAGCGGCGTCTCGTCGACGCAGACGAGTGAGATCGCCTGGCCGTCGACGCCCGCGCGCCCGGTCCGGCCGATCCGGTGGACGTAGTCCTCGGGCACCATCGGCAGCTCGAAGTTGACGACGTGCGGCAGCTGCTCGATGTCGAGGCCTCGGGCGGCGATGTCGGTGGCGACGAGGATGGCGACGCGTCCCGTCTTGAAGTCCGAGAGGGCCTTCACGCGCTGCGACTGGCTGCGGTTGCCGTGGATCGCCGCCGCTTCGATGCCGTCCTTGCGGAGCTGCTCGGCGAGGCGGTTGGCACCGTGCTTGGTTCGGGTGAACACCAAGGCCTGGCGCACGCGGCCCAGGGCGACGAGCTCCCGCAGGAGGTCTCGCTTGCGCTCGCGATCTACGGGGATGACCAGCTGGTCGATGAGCTCCGTGGTGCTGTTCCGGGGTGTGACCTGGACATGTGCGGGGTTGTCCAGCAAGCCGCCCGCGAGGTCGCGGATGTCATCGGAGAAGGTGGCCGAGAACAGCAGGTTCTGGCGCTTCGCGGGCAGCAGGGCGAGGATCTTGCGGATGTCCCGGATGAAGCCCATGTCGAGCATCCGGTCCGCCTCGTCGAGGACGAGGACCTCGACGTGCGAGAGGTCGATGGTCCGCTGCGAGACGTGATCGAGGAGGCGCCCCGGTGTGGCGACCACGATCTCCGGGCCGGCGCGCAGCTTCGTCAGCTGCGGTCCGAAGCCGACGCCGCCGTAGACGGTTGCGGAGCGCACCGGCCGATGGGAGCCGTACGTTCGGACCGACTCCTCGACCTGGATGGCGAGCTCTCGGGTGGGCACCACGACGAGCACGCGGATGTGGTGGCGGCCCGTGCCGTCGCGCCGGGTCTCGTGGAGGCGGTGGATGATCGGAAGCACGAACGCGGCCGTCTTGCCGGTGCCGGTCTGGGCGCCGGCGAGCAGGTCACGTCCCTCTAGGACGAGTGGGATCGCCGCCTGCTGGACGGGGGTTGGGGTCTCGTAGCCCTGGTCGGCTACGGCGCGGAGAAGCTCGGGCGACAGCCCGAGACCATCAAACGACACGGAAGGAACGCTCCTGACGGGCCCATTCCCGCGCGGCGGGCTCCGGTCAGGGCGGGTTGGGGGTCGGGATCAGGCGGTCGAGTGAAGACCGGGGCGCCGACCGGGGGCGCCCATCGAACACGAGTTGAGGGCGCAACGATACCGGGACAGGGTGAACCTGGCGAATCCGACGGGCGTGGCGAGGCTGCCCGGCCCTTTACGCGGACCCGGGCAGCGGCGATGCTGGTGGCCAACCGGCTGCACTCGCGCGGCCGCTCGCCTCGGGGTATCCACGATGCTCGGTCGTCTTGCTCGCGTCGCCTCCATTCTCCTGTTCGGCTGGTTCGTGTTCGTCATGGGCGCGGTCATCTACGCGAAGCTCAAGGGCCGGAAGGCGGTCGACCAGGATCCCGCGGCGGACGAGGTCGACCTCGTCGCGACCTTCGGTCCACTCGAGTTCAAGAGCGCGGCCGGCGCGTTCCGCGGCGGTAGCGTGACGACCTGGTTCGGTGGAGGGACGGTCGACCTGCGCGGGGCGACGCTGGACCCGGCCGGTGCGACCCTCCGGGTCAACGCGTTGTTCGGGGGCGGCAGCCTGGTGGTCCCGGAGGACTGGCGGGTCGAGACAAAGCTGGTCGGGATCGGTGGCGCAGGCGACAGCCGCCCGGACGGCAACCGCGACGAGGGGGCCCCGGTGCTCCGCCTGGAGGGCACCGCGGTCTTCGGCGGCTGGGGGATCTCGAGCGAGCCGCCCGGCGAGGAGCTCGCAACCGCCTGATCCACCTGCGGCAACACCTGCTGCCCACCGGGGCCTCGACGCGCTACCGTGCACGGACCCCGCAGGGAGGTAGGAGCGCGTCCCGATGATCCGTACCACACCGTTCCACGAGCGCACGTCCGCGCTCAACGAGACCGGCCTCTGGAGTCACTGGTCCGGCCGGCTGGCCGCGGAGAAGTACCAGCTGAGCGAGAAGTTCGAGTACGTCGCCGTGCGCAATGCCGCCGGCCTCCTCGACACCTCGCCGCTGTTCAAGTACCGCTTCTCGGGTCCCGGTGCGGAGCGGTTCCTGGCCGGGGTCCTCGCCCGCGACCCGCGGACCCTCAAGCCGGGCGAGGCCCAGTACACGATCTGGTGTGACGACCGGGGGTTCCTGGTGGAGGACGGCGTCCTGCTCCGGCACGCGGACGACGAGTTCGTCCTGACCGCCGCGGAACCCAACCTCGCCTACTTCGCGGACCTGGTCGGTCCCCGCGATGCCGTGGTCATCGAGGACGTGTCGGACGAGTGGGCCGTCCTGTCCCTCCAGGGACCCCGTTCGCGGCTGCTCCTCGAGGGCCTGGACAAGGGGATCGGCAGGCTCGACTACTTCGAGCATCGCAAGGCCAGGATCGGCGGCCACAAGGTCCACGTGTCGCGCACGGGCTACACCGGGGACCTTGGCTACGAGGTCTGGTGCCGCGCCGAGGACGCGCTCCCGGTCTGGGACGCGGTCTGGGCGGCGACGCGCGGGTACGGCGTGATGCCCTTCGGGCTCCAGGCCCTGTACATGACGCGCATCGAGGCGGGGCTACTGCTCCTGGACGTGGACTTCGCGTCCAGCCGCTTCGCATGGACCGACGCGGACCGGGCCACCCCCAGCGAGATGGGCCTGGCCTGGATGCTCCGTGGCGTCGACACGGACGACCGCCGGTTCATCGGTCGCGACGCCATCCGTCGCGAGATCGCCGGCAAGGCCTCGCGCTTCCGGACGACCGGGATCGTGGTGGACTACCGGGACTGGAACCGGCTCCACGACGAGGCGGGGCTGGTCCCACCGATGGATCACACGCCTGTCCAGGAGGAGATGTTCCTGTACGACGACGACGGGGAGCAGGTGGGCTTCGCGACCAGCTTCATGTACTCGCCGGTCCTCCAGCGCCACATCGGCATCGCCCGCGTGCCGGTCGCCTCGGCGGTCGCCGGCTCCAGGGTCAACCTGGAGATCCCGATCAACCATCGCTACGTGCACGTCGCCGCGCAGACCGCGCGCCTTCCCCACTACAACCCGCAGCGGAAGACGGCCTGACCATGTCGAAGACCGATCGCACCTCCCGTACCGACCGCACCTGGGACGCCATCGTCGTCGGCGGCGGGCACAACGGGCTCGTCAACGCCGCGTACCTCGCGAAGTCCGGCCTGCGGACGTTGGTGCTCGAACGGCGCCCGCTGGTCGGCGGAGCGGCCATCACCGAGGAGCTCCGCCCCGGCTTCTCGTTCACGACGTTCAGCTACGCCCTGTCCCTGCTCCGCCCGGACATCGTCCAGGAGCTTGACCTCGTCCGACACGGCTTCATGCCCCTGCTGATGTCGTCCACCTTCGCGCCGATGGAGAACGGCGACTACCTGCTGCTGGGCCAGGACCACGGCGCCAACCAGCAGGAGATCGCCCGCCACTCCCGGCACGATGCGGACGCCTACGACCGCTTCGACAAGGACCTGGGCAAGGTCCTCCAGGCGTTCAAGCCGCTGATGGACGCGCCGCCGCCCAACCTGTTCAGCGATGACCCTGAGGAGCTGCTCGCCCTGGCCGGCCTCGGGGCCCGGTTCAAGGCGCTGCCCAAGGACGTCCTGCACAACGCGGTCCGGCTGCTGACGGGCAGCGCGGCGGACTTCCTCGACGACTACTTCGAGTCGGAGATCATCAAGGGCTACCTCGCCAGCTCCTCGATCATCGGAACCAAGGTCGGGCCGCGCTCGCAGGGTTCGGGGCTGGTGCTGCTCTACCACCTGCTTGGCGAGCACGACGGGGTGATGGGCGCGTGGTCGTTCCACAAGGGCGGCAACGGCGGCTTCACGCAGGTGCTGTCACGCGCGGCGACGGCGCTGGGGGCGGAGATCCGCCTCGAGTCCCCGGTGGCGAACGTGATCACGAGGGATGGCCGGGCGACCGGCGTCGCCCTCGAAGATGGCACGGAGTACCACGCCCCGGTGGTCGTCTCCGCGCTGGACCCGCGCCGGACGTTCATGGAGCTGGTGGACCCGCGGGAGCTGCCGTCGGACCTCGTGGACGCGATCCGGCGCTACCGGTTCCAGGGCACGTCGGCAAAGGTCAACTTCGCGCTCGACGGGCTCCCCACCTACCCGGCGTTGTCGGACCGCGAGGACCACTACCGTGGCTTCACCAACGTGGCCCCGAGCCTGGACTACCTCGAGCGCGCCTACGACGAGGCGAAGTACGGCTGGTACAGCACCCGGCCGTACCTCGACTGTGCCATCCAGAGCACGATCGACCCGGACATGGCACCACCCGGCAAGCACGTCATGTCCTGCTTCGTCCAGTGGGTCCCGTACCAGCTCCGCGAGAGCGACTGGAACGTCGAGCGCCAGAACTTGGGCGACACCGTCCAGCGCACGCTGGAGTCGTTCTTCCCCGGGTTCGGGGACCTGGTCCTGCAGCGCGAGGTGGTCACGCCGCTCGACATCGAGCAGGTGGCGGGCCTGACGGAGGGCAACATCTTCCACGGCGAGCTCCTCGCTCCCCAGATGTTCAGCTTCCGGCCGGCACCCGGCTGGGCCGACTACCGGACGCCGATCGGCGGGTACTACCAGTGCGGCTCCGGGACGCATCCGGGCGGCTGCGTGACCGGCGCCCCCGGCAAGTTCGCCGCGCAGCGGATCGTGACGGACCGGGACCGGGCCAAGGCGGGGTCGAGGACGGGCTCCTAGCCCTCAGGCGCGCCGGCCGGCACGGCGTTCGGCCCGCACCGACAGGTAGTGGTGCCACAAGAGCCTGGCCGCGACCGCGCGCCACGGGCGCCAGGCCTCGGCGATGGCGTGCAGCTCCTCGGGCGAAGGGCGGGTCGAGAGCCCGCGCACCTCCGCGATCGCCTGGGCCAGCGCGATGTCATGGATCGGCCATGCGTCCGGTCGCAGCAGCACCATCAGCCGGTAGATGGTCGCCGTCCAGGGCCCGATGCCCGGCAGCGTCGTGAGCCGTCGGTCCACCTCGTCGTCGTCCGCCGAGGCGAGATCGGGCAGGTCGAGCGCACCGTCCCGGACCGCGACGCCGAGGGCCCGCGCATACCTGGCCTTCTGGCGGCTGAACCCGATGGCCAGCAGCTGCGCATCGTCCAGCGCCAGGAGGGCCTCGGGTGTCAGGGGGTCGGTCGCGGCCACCAGGCGATCGAAGGCGGCCAGCGCGGAGGCCAGCGACACCTGCTGCTCCAGGATCAGGTGGACGAGCGTTGGGAAGCCTGGCTCCCTGGCCCACAGTGGCGGGGTGCCGAAGCGTTCGGCAATGGCGGCGAGGCCCTCATCACGCGCGGCGAGGATCGCGACTGCGGCGGGCAGGTCGGCATCGGACAGGGCAGCAGGAAGCACGGGCACATCATGGGGAACCCGAGACATGCCCGTGCGGTTGCGCCATACACTCCGCGCCATGTCCGCGTTCGACGACGCCCCCCTGGTCCAGTGCGAGACGAGCGAGGAGTGGCGCGCTTGGCTGGAGGCCAACCACGCGACCGCCGCGAACGCGTGGCTCGTCACCTGGCGTGCCGGCCACGGGCATGGCGTGCTCGGGTACGAGGAAGGCGTCCTGGAGGCGCTGTGCTTCGGGTGGATCGACGGCACTGCCGGGACGGTCGACGAGCAACGTCGCAGGCAGTACTACGCCCCGCGGCGGCCACGCAGCGGCTGGGCCCGCACCAACAAGGCGCGGGTGGAGCTCCTCACCGCGGCGGGGCTGATGGCGCCGGCCGGCCTGGCGGCCATCGAGCGCGCGAAGGAGAACGGCAGCTGGACGATGCTCGACGACGTCGAGAACCTGGTGGTGCCGGACGACCTGCGGGCGGCGCTCGATGCCAACCCGCCCGCCGCGGATCACTGGGCCGGCTTTCCGCCCTCCGCGCGCCGCATGATCCTGGGGTGGATCCGGCAGGCGAAGCGGCCCGCGACGCGCGCGGCCCGGATCGAGCAGACCGCCACGCTGGCCGCGCGTGACGAGCGGGCCAGCCAGGGGCGCCCGAGGCCCTGAGTCCGGTCAGTCGCCCAGCAGCGGAACGATGTCGGCTGCGGACGGGACGCGCCCGTAGCTCACGACCCTTCCGTCCACGACAAGGCCGGGGGTGCTCATGATCCCGTAGGCCATGATCTCGGCGTAATCGGTGACCTTGACCACCTCCGCCTCGATGCCCGCGATCGCGAGTGCCTCGCGTGTGTTCTTCTCGAGGCGGACGCAATTGTTGCAGCCTGGTCCCAGGACCTCGATCTTCTTCATGGGTGCTCCTTTCGATCAGTATGCGATCAGTTGATGAAGGCGTTGAAGCCGTAGCCGACGAGGAGGATTCCCGCTCCGACGACACCGACGAAAACGGCGATCAAGTGCGGCTTCATGACCTTGCGCAAGATCACGAGCTCGGGCAAGGAGAGGGCGGTGACGGCCATCATGAACGCGAGGGCGGAACCCAGCGGCAGGCCCTTCCCGATCAGCGCCTCGACGATCGGGATCATGCCCGCGGCGTTGCTGTACAGCGGAACGCCCAGGGTCACGAGCACCGGGACAGCCAGCGGGTTTTCCGTGCCACCAACAGACAGGACGAAGTCCGTGGGCACAAACCCGTGGATGAGGGCCCCGATCCCGATGCCCACGACGACGAACGGGAGCACGCGCCGGATGATGTCGACCGTCGAGCGCCAAGCGTCCCGCACGCGATCCTCGGGCGTCGGCTTGAACTCGACCGACGCTGCGCCCGTACCCGCCTGGATCTGCCAGACATAGTCCTCGACATAGCGCTCGAGGTGGAGCTTCCCGATCAGGAGTCCGGCCAAGATCGCGACCACGAGGCCGGCGGCCATGTAGGCGATCGCGACGCCAGGACCGAACAGCCCCCAGAGCAGCACGATCGCGACCTCGTTGACCATCGGCGAGGCGACGAGGAACGCGAAGGTCACGCCCAGCGGCACTCCGGCCTCCACGAAGCCGATGAACAGCGGCACGGCGGAGCAGGAGCAGAACGGCGTCACGACCCCGAAACCCGCGGCGGCCATCGTCCCCGGGAGGACGCCGCGGCCGGCGAGGGTCCGGCGCACCCGCTCTGGTGACACGAATGATCGAAGGAACGAGACGAGCGTGACGATCCCGGTCAGCAGAAGCAGGACCTTCGGGACGTCGTACAGGAAGAACGCGACGGCGTCACCGAACTGTGAGCCCTGTTCCAGTCCGAGCAGGTCATAGGTGAGCCAGTTGGCGAGTGGCAGGGTCATGAACCATGCGATCAACCAGAGCACCGCCCCGCCCGCGACGGTTGCCCAGAAGGGAATTGCCGGGCGCCGGACTGCAAGGGTGGTCATCGGACCACTCCGATCAGCGTCGCAATGGCCTCTGAGACAGCGGCCTCATCCCGCTCGTAGTAGACGCGTCGCTGGTCAGGCGACACTCGGGCGGCCTTCACAAGACCTGCGTCACGAAGGCGCGCCAAGTGGTTGCTGACGTTGTTCTCGCGCGAACCGAGAGCGGCGGCCATCTCGCACACGCAGTGCGGACCCGAGCGCAGCAGGGCAAGGATCGCCATCCGGTTGCGATCGGCAAGGAGCATCGCGACCTCGACCGACGGACCAACGTTCGGCGGCACCAGGCCCAGCCGGAGATCGGGAAGGACGGGCAGCTCAATCGCCATGGAGGGCCTCGACGGACGGTGGGAGGGGATACATCTCAACCACGACTGTATCAGTAGGATCTGAGATACATCGTGGGCCGGATGGCCCCTACCCAGCATCCTTGTGACCCGTCCTACGCCCTGCCGCGGGCCTGGGCTGCCGCTCGTCCGCCCTCATTCAGTGCCCGTGGCCCGCGCCCCTTGCGCAAGATCCTGACCGTCTCCTGGGGCCCTTCCGACGTTCTTCAGCGCAGCACGTCCCTCAGGGCCTCGAGCGCGCGTTCGCACGCCGCGGCATCACGCTCGTAGTAGACCCGACGCGTGTCGGCGCCGTACTTGCTGGCACGCACGAGACCGGCGTCTCGGAGCCGGGCGAGGTGATTGCTCACGTTGTTCTCGCGTGCCTTCAGCGCAGCGGCCATCTCGCAGACGCAGACAGGCCCACCGCGGAGCATCTTCACGATGCTCGCCCGGATCGGGTCGGCGAGGAGCGCAGCTGCCGAAGCGGCGTCTGCCACGTCTGGCGAGGCCAGGTCCATCCGCAGGTCTCCCAGGATGGGAAGTTCAGTGCGCATACCACATCTCCGGTCGGGCGGCGGACA
Organism: uncultured Chloroflexia bacterium; assembly: GCA_963713975.1. Taxonomy (GTDB): domain Bacteria; phylum Chloroflexota; class Limnocylindria; order Limnocylindrales; family CSP1-4; genus CAIXZV01. The sequence continues at coordinate 283,164 of OY970218.1, read as the reverse complement.
GCGCACGGGGCGGAGCCACCTATGACAGCAGTATCCACGCCCGCTGCACCGCGAGCACGACGAGGGCAATGGCGAAGATCCGCGAGAGGGTGGCGCTCTTGACCCTGCCGGCCGTGAAGCGCGCCCCCAGCCACGAGCCGATGACGCATGCGATGGAGGTCACGATCACGGTCGGCCAGTCGAAGCTCGCAGTACCGAGGTGCGAGGCGAATGCCGAAAAGGAGGGCACGATCACGACGACCGAGTTGGTGGCGGCTGCCAGGCGCGCGCTGTACCCGACGAGTGCCAGGGTCGGCATCAGCAGGAAGCCGGGCCCTACACCCAGGAACCCCGCGAAGACCGAGATCGGTGCGGCGGCCACCGCCGCCCTCCCGCGATTGGCATCCGCGATCTCAGCGACGACCTCGGTCGAGGCACGTTTCGGCATCAGCATGCGCACTGCGAGGAACACCAGAACGCCGACGTACAGCCACCACACGAGCTCGGTCGAGGCGAACTGGAGCAGCCAGACGCCGATCGGCGCGCAGATCGTGGTGATCACGATCAGGAGCAGCGCTCCCCGCTTGTCGACCATCCCGGCCTTCCAGAACGCGATTGCGGCGCTGATGGCGGTGAGGCCGTTGAGGAGGAGCGCCCACGGCTGGATGACGTCCTTGAGGTCGTACCCGAACAGTCCGAGTACCGGGATTGCAACGAACGCCACGCCCAGGCCCAGCATCCCGGACAGGAAGCTGAGGCCGAACAGCAGGGGTGTCAAGACAAGCAACATCTCAAGCCCTAATGTGTCACGGGTACGTGAGATGTCAAACATGCCGAGTGTCACGAACCGGGACCCGACGGCCCGGACCCCGATCGGCCGTGGCGCCGGTCGGCGGCGGAGCCCGGAGAGCACGCGCCGCACATGCGGGGGCACCCGTCAAGCCAGTCGCACGGCCCGGTTCCCCGCTTGACCTTCAAGCCACTCGAAGGTCTACGCTACCGGCATGCGCATTGCGATCTTCTCCGACGTTCATGCCAACCTGCCCGCCCTGGAGGCCGTACTCGCCGACATCGAGGGTGCCGACGTAGACGCGCGGTATGCCCTGGGCGACCTCGTTGGCTACGCCCCTGGCCCAATGAGGTGCTGGAGCGCCTGGCGGCCGAGGGCTTCCCGATCGTCATGGGCAACTACGACGACGGCACGGGGTTCGGACGAGCCGAGTGCGGCTGTGCCTACGTCAAGGAACGCGACAAGGCCGAGGGTGACGCCGGCTTCGCATGGACGAAGGCGCACACGAGCGAGACGAATACGGCCTGGCTGAGGACGCTGCATCCGGAGATCCGGTTCGAGATCGACGGCAGGCGCTACCTGCTCGTCCATGGCAGCCCGCGGCGGATCAACGAGTACCTCTACGAGGACAAGCCCGATGAGACCTTCGCGCGGATCGCGGCGGGGGCTGCTGCAGACGTCATCGTCTGCGGCCACACCCACAAGCCCTACGACAAGACGGTAGCCGGCACCCGGTTCATCAATGTCGGATCCGCCGGCAAGCCCAAGGACGGCGACCCGCGCGCCTGCTGGGCGCTCCTAGATACAGTCGCGGACAAGGTCGAGTTCCGGCGCGTCGCCTACGACGTGGAGGCGGCAGCCCGCGCGATCGAGGCGACCGATCTGCCCGTCGAGTTCGCCGCGCAGCTCCGCGAGGCGCGCGGCTACCGGTGAGGATCGCCGAGCTTGCTCGTCGCGCCGGGATCGCGGCCTCGGCTGTCCGCTGGTACGAACAGGCGGGCGTCCTGCCCGTCGCACCCCGGCGCGAGAACGGCTACCGCGACTACGGCGAGGCGGATCTTGCCCGGCTGCGCCTGCTCGTTGCGCTGCGACGGCTGGGGCTCGGGCCTGAGGACGCTGGTCGGCTCGCGCGTCTCTGCCTCGACCCCGGCGGGATCGACATCGACCTCGCGCCACTGCTCGCAGAGCAGCATGAGGTCATCGCCCGCCAGCGTGCCGACCTCGACCGGCTCGAGGGGGAGCTCATGGACCTGGAGATGACCATCGCGGCAGCCGGCCGCGCGAGGAGGAAGCGACCCGTGTCCGACCGTCCCATCCGCGTGCTCTTCGTGTGCACCCACAACAGCGCCCGCAGCCAGATCGCCGAGGCGCTCCTGCGCGAATACGGCGGCACCGCCTTTGAGGTGTTCTCGGCCGGCACCGAGGTCTCGCAGGTCAATCCCTACGCCGTGCGGGTGCTTGCTGATCATGGCATCGACTGGTCCGGCGCCCGTAGCAAGCCGATCACGGAGTTCCTCGACCAGCGGTTCGACTACGTCATCACGGTCTGCGACCGCGCCCGCCAGACATGCCCGGTGTTCCCGGGCTCGGAGAACACGCTCCACTGGGGTCTCGACGACCCATCAGAGGTCGAAGGCAGCGAGGCCGAGAAGCTGGCCGGCTTCAGGCGGACGGAGCTGGACATCTCCACGCGACTCCGTCCGTTCATCGAGGTCGCGCTGCGGGCCGCGGGGCGGGATCGGCGGGCGACGCCCGCCTGAGGAGCCCGGGTCAGGTGTCGCGCTGGCCCTGCGATGCCTCCGCCGGCCAGAGCAGGTAGCCGCCGACCAGGAAGCACGCGGCGCCGAAGAACGTGCCGGCGTTCACGATCGTGATGCTCACCATCTCGTCCGTGGTCGGCAGGACCAGCGCCGCGATCGCGGACAGCATGAAGAAGATCGAGCCGACGGCGTTGAGCAGGTTGATCCACCAGTCGGCGACGCCGCTTCTGACGGCCCACCGGAACCCGACGAGCGCGATCCATGCGAGGGCGCTCGCCACGAGGAACGCGATCGAGCCGAAGATGTCCGGCGTCCAGACCAGCCGGTCGACCCGCTGCGTGTCGAGGCCCTGTACGAGGGCGCCGAACGTGCTGATGTTGAAGAAGATGGTGCCGGCGAGCTGCACGGTTACCGCCCACCACACCATGTCCCGCGGCCTTGCCCCGATGAAGCGGAACGTCTCCGAACCCTCGTTGAGCGCCTGGAGGAACTGGCTGTAGCCGGCGGATGTGAAGAACACCGACCCGGCCGCGAACGTGACGGCCACGAGCCGGGGATCGACCAGGTTGAAGTACGGCGGGAACGCCCCGAGGGCGAACAGGAACGAACCGACGATGAACAGCGCACCGATGCGCCAGCCCAGGTCGCGGGGTGTCCAGCGGACCTCGCGCCGCCAGCGCATCGTTGCGGGCGACCCGCCGGCCTGCGCCACCCTCAGTGCGCGAAGTGGCCGGACTCCGGCGGGTGGGCCGGCGGGTACTGCACGAGATGGTCCACGGCCTTGTGCAGGGCCGCGACCAACCCCTCGGCGAGGTCCATGCTGAAGCCCTCGCGGACGACGATCCGCAGGACCGCGACATCGGTGGCGTCCGCCGGCATCGTGTACGCGGGCACCTGCCAGCCGCCCATTCGCAGCTGGTCGGAGACATGGAACACCGTGAACGGCTGGTCGCCCTTGGTCCTGAACGACAGGACCGGGATGGCGCTGCCGTCGCTGATGACCTCGAACTGGTCCATCCCGGCGATCTCGCCCGACAGGTACAGCGCGACATCGCGGAGCGACTCCATGATCCGCGTGTAGCCCTCGCGACCGAGGCGCAGGAAGTTGTAGTACTGCCCCACGATCTGGTTGCCCGGTCGCGAGAAGTTCAGCGTGAAGGTGGGCATATCGCCGCCGAGGTAGTTCACGTGGAACACGAGGTCCTCGGGCAGTTCCTCCTTCGAGCGCCAGATTGCGAACCCCAGTCCCGGATAGACAAGGCCGTACTTGTGCCCGGACACGTTGATCGACTTCACTTGGGGGAGCCGGAAGTCCCACTCCAGGTCTGGATGCAGGAACGGCGCGACGAACCCGCCGCTCGCGGCGTCGACATGGATGGGGATGTCGAGTCCGTGGGCCGCGTTGTAGGCAACGACCCGGTCGTGGATCTCCTTGACGGGCTCGAACTCACCCGTGTATGTCGTCCCGAGGATGGGGATGACACCGATGGTGCGCTCGTCGACGCGGGCCATCACATCGTCCGGGTCCACGACGAAACGGCTCGAGGTCACCGGAACGTAGCGCGGCTCCACGTCCCAGTACCGGCAGAACTTCTCCCACACGACTTGGACGTTGGAGCCCATCACCATGTTGGGCCGATCCGTGGGCAGTCCGGCTGCCTCGCGCCGCTGGCGCCAGCGCCACTTCATGGCCAGGCCGGCCAGCATGACCGCCTCGCTCGAGCCTATCGTGGACACGCCAACCGCCTCGGCATCCATGGGAGCGTGGAACAGATTGGCGACGATGTTGACGCAGCGCCGCTCGATCTCGGCGGTCTGCGGGTACTCGTCCTTGTCGATCATGTTCTTGTCGAACGTCTCGGCCATCAGCCTGTCGGCCTCGGGCTCCATCCAGGTCGTGACGAACGTCGCCATGTTGAGCCGGGAGCTGCCGTCGAGCATCAGCTCATCGTGGATGTACCGGTACACGGACGTCGCGGATAGCTCCCCGTCCGGCAGCGAGTTCTTGGGCATCCGGGCGTTCTGCAGCCGGCCGGCGTAGGCCGGAGTGAGCTCGTCGTTGTCGTGCGCGTGGTCGTGGATCATCGATGCTCCCTGGTCTTCGGGGCCGCGCCCGATCGTGGCGGCGTCAAGTCTGACCTATGGCGGCAACATGCGCCGCGCACCACCATGAGCGAGGACGGCTGGCTGGCGTGCCCCACGGAGGGACGGGACGGCCTAGCGCATCGTGAGCGCCATCACCGCCTTCTGCACGTGCAGCCGGTTCTCGGCCTCGTCGTAGACGACCGAGTGCGGACCGTCGATCACGGCGTCGGCCACCTCCACGTTGCGGTCCGCGGGGAGCGGGTGCATGTAGATCGCGTCCTCGGCGGCCAGCGCGATCCGCCGCTCGTCTGTGATCCAGTCCGTGTACCGCCTGGCCGTTGCGGCGCCCTCCTCCTCGGACGTCGCCGAAAGGAGCGCCCCCCAGCTCTTGGCGTAGACGATGTCCGCGCCACGCATGCCGGTCTCGAAGTCGTCCATCAGCTGGAACGACCCTCCGCTCCGGCGCGCGTTCTCGGCGGCCTGGTCCACCAGGTCCTGCGGCAGCCGGAACTCCGGCGGGTGGACAAGCCGGACGTGCATCCCGTAGCGCGTCGTCAGCAGGGAGAGGTCCACCGGGACGCTGATCGGCTTCTGGTAGCTGGCCGCGTACGCCCAGCTGATGTCGATCGTGCGCCCCTTCGGGTCGCCCTTCTTCTCGATGATCGTGAGCAGGTCGGCGAGGGACTGGTGCGGGTGGTAGAGATCGCACTGCATGTTGAGGACGGGGACCCGGCTGGCCGCCGCTACGTCACGGATGTAGCCGTTGCCGATGCCCCAGTCCACGTTGCGGATCGCGATGCCGTCGTTGTAGCGGCCCAGGATCTCGCCGATCTCGGTGGCCGTGTCGCCATGGGCGATCTGGGTGGTACGGCTCTCGATGAACTGGGCGTGGCCGCCGAGCTGGGCCATGCCTGCCTCGAACGAGGCCCGGGTCCTGGTGGACGAGAAGAAGAACAGCATCGCGAGGACCCGGTCCCGCAGCAGCGGGTGGGCGATGCCCAGCGCACGCTCCCGCTTGAGCTGGAGCGCCACCTCCAGGACGGTGTCGATCTCCTCCTTCGTCCACTCCTGGAGGCTGATGAGGTCGCGGCCACGGAGGTCGGTCTGCATGACGCGCCCCTACTCGGCGGCGCCGAGGATCAGCGCGAGCAGGCCCATCTTGAGCGCGACGCCGTTGAAGGCCTCCGACCAGTACCGCTGGTGGCGGGTCGCGTCCACGTCCTCGGGCAGCTCGTCCATCCGCGGCAGCGAGTGGAGGATGATCGACGAGCGCCGTGCCTTGTCGGCCAGCAGCTGGCGCGTGACCACGTACTCCGGTGGCGTGAGGCCCGTATCGCCGCTGCGCTCCACGCGCGACGCCGTGTAGTCCGCCTGGACCACCGGCTCCATGTAGATGATGTCCGCCTCGCCGATCACGTCCCGGACGTCGCCCGCCTCCACGTAGTCCACGTTCAGCGCGTCGATCTCCTCCTTGAACTCCGGCAGGAGGCTCATGTCCGGAGGGCCGACCACGATGGCCCGGGCGTCGAACTGCGAGAGCGCGTACAGGATCGAGTGCATCGTCCGCATCCGCATGTCGCCGACCAGGAGGTAGGTCAGCCCATCGAGGGTGCCCTTCTCGTGGAGGATCGTGTACAGGTCGGTGAGGACCTGGGTCGGGTGCTCGCCCCATCCGTCGCCGCAGTTGATGACCGGGACGGACGCCCACTTGGCCGCCTCGTGCGGTGCTCCCTGCCGGAAGTGGCGGATCGCGATCACGTCCGCGTAGTACTCCAGCATGTGGAACGTGTCCTTGATCGACTCCTGGTAGAAGTCCCCGGCGCGGGTCATCTTGGCGTCGCTGAACCCCAGCACGGCGCCGCCCAGCCGGTGCATCGCGGCCTCGTGGGAGAGGCGCGTGCGGGTGCTCGGCTGGTAGAAGGCCGTCAGCAGGGTCTTGCCCTTGAGCAGGTCGGTGTTCCGGCGGTCCCGGGCGAAGGGACGGAGGTCGTCGGCGACCTGGAAGACCCGGAAGTACTCGTCGCGGCTGAAGTCCTTGAGCGAGAGGATGTCGCGGCCGAGGAAGCTTCTCATGGCGTGCTCCGTTGCGATGACCTGGGCTGAGTGGAGGACGCTGCTGCCGATGGGGCGGGACGGCGGGCGCCGCTGAGGACCACGGCGACCGATTCGCCGGGTCGTACAAACCCGCCGCGGGCAAGGGCCAGCAGGCCCGCGACCCCCGCGGTGCCGGTCTCGTCCGCGTCGATGCCGGTGGCCCCCCGGGCGATCTCGTTGGCCTCGACGAGGTCGGCCTCGTCGACGACGATCGCGCGACCCCCGGTGGCCAGCATCGCCCGCACGACCGCGAGCCAGTCGTAGGTCTCGTCGTCCAGGATGCCGTGGGCGACGCTCACGGGCTCCGTCTCCCAGGGCCACATGTAGCGCGACCGGTGGTTGGCCGCGTGACGGATGGCGTCGTGCACGACGTCCGGGCGGAGCGGCACCCCGGCGGCGGTGCCGAGGTCGGCGAGCACCTGCCGGTAGGCGCGGACGAGCGGCCAGCCACCGCGCGCCTGGACCGTGTCGAGGCGCGGGACGACCCCGAGCGCGCCGATGACCGCAGCGTCGTCGAACCCGAGCATGATCCCCGATGCGAGTGCCCCGCCGCCAACCTGGACGACGATGCGGTCGAGGGACGCGCCGGCGGCGCGCATGGCGTCCACGATCTCCCAGGCGACGGTCGCCCCGCCCTCGATCGCGAGGCCGTTGTCGGGGCCCTGGCAGGTGAACGGGATGGCGCCCTCGGCCAGGGCCTCCTGCATCCGGTGGTACGACGGATCGCCCGTCTCGCCAGGACGGCGGGGGCAGACGACGACAGCTGCACCGAGATCGCGCAGCCTGTCGACCACGGCGACGTCGGCACTGGCGGGGACGAATACCTGGAGCTCGCGCTGGGCCGCCCGGGCGACCAAGGTGGCGGCCAGGGCGGCGTTGCCGCAGCTCGCGATGGCCAGCGGTGCCGCGGGCTCAATGGGCTCCCTGCCCGCGATCGCCTCGGCCACGCGCAGCTCCAGCATGACCCCGAACAGGTGGCGCGCCTTGTGGGATCCCGCGACGTTGCCCGTCTCATCCTTGACCCAGACCGTCCCCCGCGCGCCGAGGCCGGCGGCATGCGCGATCCCCGGCGCCCGCACCAGGGGCGTGACCCGGAACCCCTTGCCGTCCACGCGTGCCACGGCATCGTCGAGCTCGCGCACCAGGCCCACGTAGCGGCTGTCACCCCAGCCCGCCGCCCGGGCAACGTGGTAGGCGTGGAACAGGGCCCGGTAGCGGACGAACGGATTCGGGTCCGGGTCGGCGGGCGGGTCGAGGCGGTTGAGGTCGATGCCGCGCGCCATCACGTGGTCGATGTCGTCGCCGGCGCGGCGGTTCGGGCAGCGTGGCGTGAACGGGTGGTGGGCGGGTCCCAGCGCGCCACACCCGGCACACGCGAGCCCCGTCTCGACCGCGGGTGGCGGTGGGACCTCTCTCCGGCGCGGCGATGGAGCGCTCATGCGGCCACCTCCTCGACTAGGCCGGTCCACCGGCGACGTGCGCATTGAACTCGTCGATCAGTTGGTCCCAGCGGTCGACGATCCCGCGCATCGTCGTCCAGAAGTCCGGTTGGCGGCGGGCCTCGAACTCGTCGATCGGCACCCCCTGCTGTTCGACCCAGGTGTAGTAGCCGAGGTTGAAGATCCGCTCGCGATCGGCGCGGGTCGCCTCCAGGACGTGGTCCTCCGCGACGGCGTTGAGGTAGGCCCCGAAGGTCTCCCCGGCCGCCACCTCGTCGAACCCGCCCGGGAAGTCGCGGGCGGCGATCCGCTCCAGCTCGGTCGCGTACATCTCCGCGCCGTCCGTGGCGACCGTCAGGATCACGTCGTCGGGTCCGAGGTGCTGGTGGCGGGCCACCTTGATCGCGGCCAGCACGTTGCAGATCGAGGACACGCCGAGCGACCCGAGGGCGCTCACGATCTCGGCGGGCACGCCGCGTCGCCGCACGAGGTACTCGCGACCGACGGCCGTGTTGAACAGCACTAGGAGCGCATCGGTGGCCCGGTCAGAGACGGCCGCCACGAGGTCGGTCGCCATCACGTTGTGGATGAGCGGGATGTGCTTGTCGCCGATCCCCTGGATGTTGTGCTCGCCGAAGCCGTTGGCGAGCATGGTCGGGCACTCCAGTGCCTCGACGGCCACCGTCCGCGAGCCGAGCCGTTCCTTGAGGTAGTCGCCGGCCCCGATGGTCCCGGCGGACCCGGTCGCCGACACGAACGCGGCGGCGCGGACGCTCGGCTGCCGGGCCCGGACCGCCTCGAACACGTGCGCCAGGGCACGGCCAGTGAGGGCGTAGTGGGCGACGTGGTTCCCGAACTCGCTGAACTGGTTGAAGATCACCGTGTCCGGCTCGCGGTCGAGCTCCGCGCAGCGGTCGTAGATCTCCTTGACGTTGCTCTCCGTGCCCGGCGTCCGGATGATGTCCGACGGGTCGGCAACCCACCGCTCGAGCCACTCGAACCGCTCGCGGCTCATTCCCTCGGGGAGGACCGCCACGCCGCGGCAGCCCATGATCCGGGAGATCGCCGCGCCGCCCCGGCAGTAGTTGCCGGTGGACGGCCAGACCGCCCGCTCCGTCGCGGGATCGAACTGGCCGGTCACGATCCGCGGCGCGAGGCAGCCGTAGGCCGCGATGACCTTGTGCGACCGGATCATCGGGAACCGGTCGCCCAGCGCGATCACGATCGGCGAGACGACGCCGGTCAGCGCCTCGGGCAGGACCAGGTGGTCGGGGACGTGTGTCCGGGCGGCCCGCGTGCCGTCATTGAACCAGTGGACGCGGTACAGGTTGAGCGGATCGGGCGCATCAGGATCGACGGCGGCAAGCCGCTCGGCCACGGCGCTGGGGACGAGGTCGGGATCGGCCAGCTGGGCGAAGGTCGGCAGGACCACGCCCAGGGACCGGCAGCGATCGGCAGCACGGTCCCGGACGACCGGGTCCACGACGTCCCGTTCAAGTCCCAGTCGGCGCATCACGACCTCCTGCTGTTGGCGACGGCCCGGCTTCAGCCGTGACGGTGGGTCGGTCGCCCGACGGCTCGGGACAGGCCTCGTGCGGAGTCGGGACACTTGGCACGCGCGGGGTCCCTCGAGTCGTCCCTACGATTCGACATCGGAGCGCTCCCGGCTAGGGCCAGACGGTCCAGCGGGGACCGGCCGCGAGGGGTCCCATGGACTTCACGCTCAACGGCCGGGCCGTCGCTGTGGATGCGGCGCCCGGGGCATCGCTGCTGGACGTCCTGCGGGATACGTGCGGCCTCCGGTCGATGAAGGACGGCTGCTCGCCAGAGGGCTCCTGTGGGGCGTGCACCGTGATCGTGGACGGTCACGCGGTCGTGTCCTGTGCCCAGCCGGTGGACCGGGTGCGGGGCCGTGCCGTGGAGACGCTCGAGGGCCTGTCGGCCCATGTCCGGGACGGGTGGGCGGACGCGTTCGTGGCGACCGGGGCGTCGCAGTGCGGCTTCTGCTCGCCGGGCGTGGTGATGAAGGCCGAGGCCCTGCTGCGGCGCAACCCCGAACCCGCCCGCGAGGTGATCGCGCACGCCCTGGCCGGGAACCTGTGCCGCTGCACGGGGTATGTGGCCATCGTCGACGCGATCGAGCTGGCGGCCCGGACGCGGCGCGGTGGGGCGCTGCTGGCCAGGGATCCGGGCGCGACCCGTGGTCTCGGAGCTCGCCACGAGGGCCATGCCCTGGCGCTGGGGGAGAAGCCGTTCGTCGCGGACCTCGTGGCGCCCGGCATGCTCCACGGCGCGCTCCGCTTCGCCGGTGCGCCGCGGGCGGTCGTGCACCGCATCGACGCCACCCGCGCAGCCGCGCTGCCCGGTGTTGTCGCCGTCGTGACCGCTGCGGACGTCCCGGGCCGGCGGGAGCAGGGGCTCATCGTCCCCGACTGGCCGCTGCTGGTGGCCGAGGGCGAGACGACACGCTACGTGGGCGACATCCTCGCGGCCGTGGCCGCGGAGACGCGCGCGATCGCGATCCGGGCCGCGGCGCTGATCGAGGTGGCGCTGGAACCGCTGCCGCCCGTGACCGATCCGTTCAAGGCCCTCGAGGAGGGAGCCCCGGCCGTCCACGAGGGCGGCAACGTGCTCTCGAGCTCCGCCATCCGGCGTGGCGACGCGGTGGCGGCCCTCGCCTCGGCCACCCACGTGGCCAGCGCCAGCTTCCGCACGCAGGCGATCGAGCATGCGTTCCTGGAGCCTGAGGCGAGCCTCGCGGTCCCGCGCGGGGCCGTCGGACCGGATGGCGTGCGGGTCACCCTGCCGCGCGTCCACGTCTACTCGGAGGGCCAGGGTGCCTGGGAGGACCGGCGCCAGGTCGCGTCGTTCCTCGCCCTCGAGCCGGCCGAGGTCATGGTCACCCAGGTGTCGACGGGCGGAGCCTTCGGCGGCAAGGAGGATCTGAGCGTCCAGGGGCAGGCCGCGCTCCTCGCCGTCAGTACCGGCCGGCCGGTCCTCCTGCGGCTGAGCCGCGTCGAGAGCCTCCGGTTCCACGTCAAGCGCCACCCGATGTGGCTGGACTACACGGCGGGCTGCGATGCCGACGGCCGGCTCGTCGCGATCCGGGCGCGCATCGTCGGGGACAACGGGGCGTATGCCAGCGTGGGCGGCAAGGTGCTGGAGCGGGCGGCCGGCCACGCCTGCGGGCCGTATCGCGTCCCCAACGTGGACGTCGAGGCGCGAGCCGTCTACACCAACAACCCGCCGTCGGGCGCGATGCGGGGCTTTGGGGCCAACCAGGCTGCTTTCGCGCTCGAGGGCGTGATGGACATGCTGGCCGAGCAGGCGGGCATCGACGGCTGGGAGATCCGCTGGCGAAACGCGCTCGACGTGGGCGACCGGTTCGGGACGGGCCAGCGGCTGGGGCCCGGCGTCGGGATCCGGGCCACGCTGCTTGCCGTGCGCGATGCCTACCGGGCGGCGAGGTGCGCGGGGATCGCCTGCGGCGCCAAGAACGTGGGCGTCGGCAACGGCCTCATCGAGCGTGGACGGGCCGTCCTGCGGCCGGAGGCCGACGGGACCGTGACGCTGTTCCACTCCTGGACCGAGATGGGCCAGGGGTGCCACACCGTGTTCCGCCAGCTCGCCGCCGAGGAGCTGGGCATCGCACCGGAGCGGATCCGGGTCGTCGTCGACACGGGCCACGAGCTCGACACCGGGGAGACCACGGCGTCGCGCGCCACGATGCTGGGCGGCCGGGCCGTCCTCGATGCCTGCGCCGTGCTTGCCGCGGCCGTCGGCGATGGGCTCATGGAGGATCTCGCCGGCAGGGAGTTCCCGGGCGAGTTCGTCGTCGACTGGACCACACCGCTCGGGCCCGATGTCGACGAGCCGGTCACCCACTTCGCCTACGGCTGGGCGACCCAGGTGGTGGTCCTGGATGACCACGGACGGATCGAACGCGTGATCGCGGCCCAGGACGTGGGGCGCGCGCTCAACCCCGCACTGCTCAAGGGGCAGGTCGAGGGCGGGGTCCACATGGGCCTCGGCATGGCCCTGACGGAGGAGTTCATCGTGGAGGATGGCATGCCCGTCAACGACACCCTCAAGTCGCTCGGGATCATCCCGGCCGCCACGATGCCGCCGGTCGAGACGATCCTGGTGGAGGTCCCCCAGCCCGAGGGCCCCCGCGGCGCCAAGGGAATGGGCGAGGCGGTGCTCGTCCCGACGGCGGCGGCCGTAGCCTCGGCGCTGCACGCCTTCGACGGCGTCCGCAGGACCAGGCTCCCGATGCGCGACTCGGCCGCAGCCCACGCGCTGCTGCCACGACTCGATCGTGAGCCCGCCGGCGGAGGGACCCGGCGATGAACCTGCTCGTAACCGGCGGCACGGTGGTCACGTCCCTGGACCCGGTGCGGGTCGAGGTCGCCGACGTCCTCGTGGGCGACGGCCGCGTCCTCGAGGTGAGCCCCGTGGCGGACGCGTCCGGGGACGATGATCCCGGCGTGAACCGCATCGACGCACGGGGCTGCGTCGTGATCCCGGGCAACGTCTGCGCCCACACCCACCTGTACGCGGCGCTGGCCCGGGGGATGCCCTACGGCCTGGAGCCTCCCCGGGACTTCGTCGACATCCTGCGACGCGTCTGGTGGCGGCTGGACCGCGGGCTGGACGAGGGATCGATCCGCGCCTCCGCGCTCGTCGGCGGCATGGAGGCCCTGCTGGCCGGCACGACCACCGTGGTCGACCATCACGCCTCCCCGCATGCCATCGCCGGCTCGCTCGACATCATCGCGGAGTCGCTCGCGGCCACCGGGATCCGCAGCATCCTCGCGTACGAGGTGTCGGATCGGGACGGACCCGAGTGCTCCGCGGCAGGCCTGCGCGAGAACCGCCGCTTCGCCGAGCATGCGGCGGGTGGGGCGCTGCCGCTCGCCCGCTCGATGGTCGGGGCGCACGCCTCGTTCACGCTCTCGGACGCGACCCTGGCTGCCTGCGTCGAGGCCGCCGGTCACACGGGGACCGGCCTCCACGTGCACGTTGCCGAGGACGCCGTGGACCAGGCGGACTGCCGGGCCCGCTTCGGGATCCCCGTCATCGAACGACTCGCCCGGGCAGGTGCCCTGGACGAGCTGTCGCTGCTCGCCCACGGGGTGCACCTCGACGAGCGGGAGGCCGAGGCCGTGCGCGAAGCCGGGGCGACCGTGGTGCACAACATCCGGTCCAACATGAACAACGCCGTGGGGCGACCGGCGCTCCTGGGGTCCCGTGCACTCCCGGGGTCCCGGGTCGCCCTCGGCACGGACGGCATCGGCGCGGACATGTTCGAGGAGTCCCGGACCGCCTGGCTCGCGGCGCGCGAGGAGGGGGTGGCGCCCGATCCGCGCTGGGTGCTGGCGCGCCTGGCGGAGTCGGCACGGGTCGCGGGCCGTGCCTTCGGCGAGCCCCTGCTCGGACGGATCGAGGCGGGCGCGCCGGCGGACCTCGTCGTCCTGGATCACGCGGTCCCCACGCCGGCCGATGCGGACACCTTCCCCGGCCACTGGGTGTTCGGCCTCTCGGCGCGCAACGTGCGCGACGTGGTCGTTGCAGGCGAGGTCGCCGTCCTTGGCCACCGCCTCCGGTTCGTAGGCGAGGACTGGCTCCTCGACGCCGCTCGTGCCCAGGCGACACGCTTGTGGGGCCGCCTCGCCACGATCGGCGAGCACCCGTTCGATCCGCGCACGGCGCCGCTTCGGTGACCCGGCGCGCAACGCCCGCCTCGGCTGCCGCCGCGACGGCACCGCCCGTCGACGCCTCCGTCGAGGTCTGTGGCATCCGGTTCCGCAACCCGGTCCTCACGGCGGCGGGGCCGCCGGTGCGTGACGGGGCCGCCATGCTGGCCTGCGCCGCGGGTGGCGCCGGGGGCCTGGTCAGCAAGACCATCTCGCGCTCCGCGGCCGTCGTCCCCACGCCTAACATGGCCGAGATCGCTCATGGGTTCCTCAACGCCGAGCTGTGGTCCGAGCTCCCGCCGGAGCAGTGGCTGGAGTACGAGCTGCCGCAGGCGAGGACGCCGGACCTGCCGCTGATCGTGAGCCTGGGCTATTCCGCCGCGGACATCGCGTGGCTCGCGCCCCGCGTCCGGCCGTTCGCGGATGCCCTGGAGCTCTCGACGCACTACATCGGCGAGGACGCGGGCCCGATGGTCGACGCGATCCGGGCGGCCAAGGACGCCGTGGACGTGCCCGTGTGGGTCAAGCTCAGCCCGCTCGGACGCCAGATGTCACGGGCTGCCGAGCAGGCGGCACGCGCCGGTGCGGACGCGATCGTCGCCATCAACTCGTTTGGCCCCTGCCTGGCCGTCGACATCGAGAGCGGCCGGCCGCGCCTGGGTGGCGGCGACGGCTCTGGCTGGCTCTCCGGTCCGGCCCTCAAGCCCCTTGCCGTGCGCTCCGTGTTCGATGTGGCCCGCGCCGTGGACCTGCCCGTCATCGGCTGTGGCGGGATCAGCCGCGGCACGGACGTGATCGAGATGGCGATGGCGGGCGCGTCGGCCGTGCAGGTGTGCACCGCGGCAATCCTCCGCGGTCGCGGCGTGTTCGGGAAGATCGCGGGAGAGGCGGCCGCCTGGCTCGCCGGCCACGGATACGCCGGTCTCGACGACGTGCGGGGCATGGCCCTGCGCGAGCCCGTTGCCGCCCAGGTTCCCGGCCCGCCGATGGTGGATCTCGACCTGTGCAACGGCTGCGCGCTGTGCGAGGGCTCGTGCGTCTACGACGCCATCCACGTCGTGAACGGCAAGGCCGAGCTGGACCAGGAGCGATGCGAGCGCTGTGGCCTGTGCCTCACCCGCTGTCGGCCCGCCGCGATCCTGTGGGCGCCCGGGTCCCCATCGACGGCCTGATCGGCTCACCACGGACATTTCCACGCCTCGCGGGGTCGAATGGCGGTAAGGTCGACATCGTGCACCGTCGTCAACCATTCCGGTGCACGGAGGATGCGACATGACCCTGCTCGGCGACTTCGAACCCGATGACCGGCGGCTGATCCTTCAGGGCCTGGAGGCGGCGGCCGTGCTGATCTCGACGGCGAGCCCTGGTCGCAAGGAGGAGACGGCCAGCGAGGGCTTCGCGATGGCCGCCTACGTGCTCGACAGCGCCCGCGGCCAGGTCGCCCATCCGCTGCTCTCGTCGATCATCGTGACCCTCCAGGACCACGCGGCGTCCGGTGGCGCGTTCCCCGACTACGCCAGGATCGTGACGGCCCCCGATGCGCGCGACAGGGCGGTCGCGACGGTGCGATCGGCCATGGCGGCGGTAGAGGCCGGCGCTACCCCCGATGAGACCTCGGCGTACAGGTCGTGGCTGCTCGGGATCGCGGTGGCGGTGGCGCAGGCGGGCATGGAGGACCAGGGGTTCCTCGGCAGCGGCGGCGTCCTGGTCAACGATGCGGAGCGGGCAGCGGTACAGGAGCTGGCGGCGACGCTGGGGCTGGACGCGCCCGCGATCTGAACCATGTCCGCCGGCTCGCGGTCGCGTTGCCGGCCGGTCAGCCCTGGGCGCCGTCGAGCACGATGCGGCGCAGGATCCGGCCCGTGACCTCGCGGCGGTAGTCGGCGGTCGAGCGGATGTCGTCGATCGGCGTGATCTCGGCCCGGACCGTGGCGGCGGCCTCGTTCGCGATCGCGAGATCCGGCAGCCGCCCTTCCAGCACCGCCTCGGTCCGGAGCACGCGAATGGGCGTGGGCGCGACTGAACCCAGAGCGACCCGGACGCCCCGCCAGCGTCCGCGGCCGGTGCCGCCGGTTCCTGCCGCCGTCGCCCCGTCCTGCCAGGCGAGGGCGATCGATACCTTGGCGATCGCCAGCGCGCGACGCGTGCCGACCTTCCGGTAGCGCACCCTTCGGCCGGGGACCAGCGGGACCCGCACGGCCACCAGCAGCTCCCCGGGGGCGAGGGCGGTCGTGCGGTAGCCCGTCCAGAAGGCATCCGCCCGGATCGTCCGGGTCCCGCCTGGCCCCGCCACCTCAAGGCTCGCGTCCGTGGCAAGCAGCACCGGCAGGAGATCGCCCGCGGGGGAGGCGGTGACGCAGTTGCCGCCGATGGTGCCCCGGTTCCGGACCTGGACGGCACCGACCGTCGCGGCCGCCTCGCCGAGCACCGGCAGCGCGTGGCGCGCGACGGTGGAGTCGAGGAGCTCCGTCCAGGTGGTCAATGCGCCCAGGGCCAGCTCATCGTGGATGACCTCGATCCCGCGCAGCTCGTCGAGCTCCCACAGGTCCAGCAGCGGGCGTCCCGGCGATGCCGATCCGTGGGCCAGCTCGACCATCAGGTCCGTCCCACCGGCGAACGGGCGGAGCGCCGGATCGGCGGTGAGCCGCGCCACCGCATCGGGCAGGGAGGTGGGGCGGACCAGGCGCGGATCGGACCGGATGGACCCGTGGTGGCGTCGCACCGTTGCGGGAACGGCCGGCGATGCCGGCAGCTCGCCCGCGACCGGTGCGTCCTGGACGCCCGCGACCCTTGCCGGCCGGTGGACCGCCCCCGCCGCCTCGATCGCCTCGACCACCTTGGTGTAGCCAGTGCAGCGGCAGAGGTTGCCCGCGATCGCCTCGCGGACGTCGGGCTCGCCGGCGGGTCGTCCCAATTCGAGGAGCGCATGGGCGGCCACGAGCAACCCCGGGGTGCACATCCCGCACTGCGTCCCACCCGTCTCGAGGAACGACTGCTGGAGGGGCGACAGGCGGTCGCCGTCGGCCAGCCCCTCCACGGTGACGACCTCGTGACCGTCGGCCTGGCCCACCGGCAGCAGGCAGCTGTTGACGACGGCGCCGTCGAGCAGCACGGAGCAGGCGCCGCACTCGCCCTCGCCGCATCCCTCCTTCGCCCCCGTAAGGCCCAGGTCGAGTCGCAGGACGTCGAGCAGGCGCCGGCCCCCTGGCTCGTCCGTGATCTCGACCGCGCGGCCGTTGACCCGGAACCGGATCGGAGGGGCGGCGAGGGGCGACGACTCGATCATCGGGCCGCCTCCTCCGCTCCCGCCTCGATATCCAGTGCCAAGAGCGCGGCGAGGATCTTCTCGGGTGTCGCCGGCAGGTCCGGGATCCATGCCCCGGTCGCATCGTGGATCGCCGCGATCACCGCGGGGGCGGGCACGTCCATCGGCAGCTCGCCCAGGCCCTTGGCCCCGTGCGGGACGGCACCGAACGGCTGTCCCACGAAGAGGGTCTCGATCCGGGGCGCGTCGAGCGCGGTCGGGATCAGGTAGGTCGAGAGCCGGTCATTCCGGTAGCGGCCGTCCGCAGCCTGCAGCTCCTCGAGCGTGGCGTAGCCCACGGCCTGCAGCGTGCCGCCCTCGACCTGGCCCTCGGCCAGGACCCGGTTGACGATACGGCCGGCGTCGGCGGCCTGGACGACCGACCGGACCCGCACCTCGCCCGTGTCGAGGTCCACGTCCACGGCCGCCACCGCGCACGCCCAACTGTAGGCAGGGTAGGCGTCACCCCGGTAGGCCTCGTCGTCCCACTCGATCCCCGGGAAGCCGTGGAACCGCTCCGTGGCGCGCAGGGGACCGTGCTCACGGGCGAACGAGCGGTAGGATGCCGCGAACGGACGGCCGGTCACGGCCTCCACGTCTGAACGCAGGTGCGTGGATGCGGTCGCCAGCAACGCGCCGACCACCATCGTCGTACGTGACGCCACGGTCGGGCCGCTGTCCGCGACGAGCGCGGTGTCCTGGGGGGCGATGTCGACCTCGTCGGGGTCCACGCCCAGCGCCTCGGCAACCACCTGGGCGAGCACCGTTCGCGATCCCTGGCCCATCTCCGTGTTCGCGGAGAAGGCCCGGATCTGCCCGCCGCCGTCGACCTCGACCGAGGCGGTGCTCGCGAGCCTCGCCTCCCCGGAGCCGGTGAACCCGGCGCCATGCCAGCCAAGCGCGATCCCGATCCCCGAGGCCGACCGATCGTCCAGGCGCGCCCCGGCGTTCCCGTCACCTCGCCGGGACCGCGCCTCGCGCCGCGCCTCGCGCCGCGCATCGTGGTCGCGTCGGACGCGTTCGAACCCGGAGGCCTCCGCCGCCGCCTCGAGCGTCTCCAGTGCCCCCACGCTCTCGCGCAGGACCTGGCCCGTGGCCGTGGCGTCACCGAGCCGGTAGGCATTGCGCCGCCGGATCTCGAGCGGCGAGATGCCCGCTGCGGCCGCGAGGCGGTCCAGGTGCGTCTCGACGGCGAACGCGGCCTGTGGCGCGCCGAACCCCCGGAAGGCGCCGTTGGGCGGCGTGTTGGTCACGGCCGCGCGGGCGCGGATCCGTGTGTTGGGGCAGGCATACGGTCCCGCGCAGTGGATGCCGCCGCGGGACAGGACGACCGGTGACACGGTTGCGTAGGCGCCCGCGTCGAGGACGATCTCGATGTCCTGGGCCACCAGCCGGCCGTCACGGGTCACGCCGGTCCGGTGGCGGATGATCGACGGATGTCGCTTGGTGGTCGCGGCGAGGTCCTCGTGCCGCTCATACACCATGCGCACGGGGCGCCCCGCCTTGCGGGCGAGCAGGGCGGCATGGATCGCCAGGATGGACGGGTACTCCTCCTTGCCGCCGAAGCCGCCTCCCGTCTCCTCCTGCACGATGGCGACCCGATCGCGATCGAGGCCGAGCGCCCGCACGACCGCCTTGTGCACGTAGTACGGGCACTGCATCGAGCCGTGGATGGTCAGGCCGCCGTCGGGGCGGGGGATCGCGATCATCGCCTGCGGCTCGATGTAGAGCTGTTCCTGGTAGCCGGTCCTGTACGTGCCCTCCAGGACGAGATCGGCACTCGCGAGCCCGGCGTCGAGGTCTCCCCTGGCGATCTCGAACACCTTGCAGAACTCGGTTGCCGCCAATGGATCCAGGACCGCGAGCAGGGGCTCGGTGCGAAGGTGGACCGCGTCGCGGGCAGCCCGGGCCAGGATCGGGTCCGGGGCGGCGACCAGGACCACGGGCTCCGCCACGTGCCGGATCTCACCGTCGACGAGGGCGGGCTGGTCGTCGACGAGCAGGGTCACCACGTTGTCGCCGGGGATGTCCGCGGCCGTGACCACCACGACCGCCGACCAGTCGAAGCCCGGATCGAGGTCGATGCCCAGCAGCCTGGCGTGGGGCTCCGTGGAGCGCACGGTCACGCCGTACCACGCCCCGGAAACGACCATGTCGTCCGTGAAGCGGGCGGCGCCGGTCAGCTTCGCCGGTCCCTCTCGCCTGAGCGGCGAGTGAACCACCGTGCCGGTTGGCGCCGTAGCTGCGGGAGTCGCTGACGCAGTACCCACGTCGCCGAGGATCGACCCCGGCGCGCCGTCCCGCATCTGCCGGATGGCCCCGACCGGAGGCCGACGCGGACCGGTGGACGCTGCGCTGACGCCCCGGGACCACGGCGCGGCTGGCGTCGCGTAACCGGATCGCAAGGGTCCGGCGGCGAGACTGGTCCCTGAACGCCACCGCGGGCCCGGCGCCCTCCCCCCGGCCCGGGCCCGCACCTCTTGCCCAAGGAGGCCCACCGATGCTCGACCACGATGCTCGTGACCGACCTGGCGTGCGTGACGGTCGACGCACCGCACCCCGCGTGGCGCATGATCCCCCGTGGCACGATCACCACGGCAGAAGCTGCCCGACTGACGAGCCGCAACGGAGGCTGACGGCATGAGGATCCTGGTGGCCGAGGATGACGAGGGCCTCCGTGAGGTCCTGGTCCTCGGCCTCGCCGATGCCGGCTACCACGTCGATGCCGTGGCCCGTGGCGACGATGCCATTGACCAGCTGAGGTGGTACGAGTACGACGTCGCCGTGATCGACTGGCGGATGCCGGGCGCCGAGGGGGTCGACGTCGTGGCCTGGGCGCGGAGGCATGACCGGCCGACCGGGCTCCTGATGCTGACGGCGCGGGACACGCCCGCGGACCGGATCCGGGGCCTGGACAGCGGCGCCGATGACTACCTCGTCAAGCCCTTTGACTTCGGGGAGCTGCTGGCCAGGGTGCGGGCCCTCCAGCGCCGTCCACGCGGGGTGGACGCTCCGGTCCTGCGCGTCGGCAAGCTGGCCCTGGACCCGGTGACCCGCCTCGTCACCGTCGATGGCCTGGAGCGGTCGCTCACCGCCACCGAGTACCGGATCCTGGAGCTCCTGCTGCGCCGGATGCCGGCGGTCGTCGACCGGAAGGCCATCGCGGAGCATGCCTGGGCGGACGAGACGGATCCCCTGGGCTCCAACGCCATCGATGTCCAGCTCAGCCGCCTCCGTGCCAAGCTGCCCGATGCGGGCATCCGGATCGTCACGGTCCGCGGTGCCGGCTACCGCGTGGAGCCGGAGGGACGATGAGCGGCGCACCCGGGGTCCGCCGCCAGTCCATCCGGGTGGCGCTCTCGGCGACCCTCGTGGTGGCGGTCGTGTACTTCGCGATCGCGGCGGGCGTCATCGCCTACGCCACGAGGGACTTGACAGCCCAGGTCGACCAGCGCCTGACCGAGGCGATGCTCCGAGTGCCTCCGGACGGCACTCCGGGCGATCAGCCGGACGGAACGCTACCATCGCCGGGCCGGGACCCCGGGCGCCCCTATGGGGCACCATTCCTGGTGTGGATCGTCATGGACGACGGCACGGTCGTGGCGGCCAGCACCACGCCGGCGCTGCCGGACGATCTCGTCGACGTGACGACGCCGGTGACCGCGACCATCGACGGCACCGCGATGCGGGTGGCCGGCGGAGACGTCGCCGACGGGCGGCTGGTGGTTGCCCAGTCGGCGGAGCAGGTCGGGGATGCGCAGCGGACCATCGTCGTCGGGGTCCTGCTGATCGCGCCCTTCCTGCTTGGATTCGTGTTCGCCGGTGCCGTGCTGATCGGTCGGCGGGTCGCCGAGCCGATCGAGGCGGCACGCCGCCGCCAGCTCGAGTTCACGGCCGATGCCTCGCACGAGCTGCGCACGCCACTCTCGGTCATCGAGGCCCATACCAGCCTCGCGCTGGCCCAGGACCGCGACACGGACTGGTACCGCGGTGCCTTCGGGCGCATCGACCGCGAGTCGAAGCGGATGCGCCGGCTCCTGGAGGACATGCTCTGGCTGGCGCGCTTCGATGCCGCCGCCCCGTCCACGACGACCGGGCCGGTGGACCTTGGCGTGCTGGCGACCCACGCCGCCGACCGTTTCGCCGCCGTCGCCGAGACCCGGCGCCTTCGGCTCGGGATCCACGTCCCCGCCGGCCCGGTGCTGGTGACGGCGCCCCCGGATCTGCTCGACCGCCTCGTCGGCGTGCTGCTGGACAACGCCTGCAAGTACGCCCCGGAGGAGGGGACCGTGGACCTCACCGTCAGCCTCGACGGCTCGCGGGCTACCGTCACCGTGGACGACTCGGGCCCCGGGATCGCCCCGGAGGACGAGGCTCGCATCTTCGACCGGTTCCACCGCTCGCTGGCCACAGCCGGAGACGCCGGTGGAGCGGGACTGGGCCTGGCGATCGGCGAGACGATCGTGCGCGCGACGGCCGGCCGCTGGACGGTTGGCAGGTCGCCCTCCGGTGGAGCTCGCTTCGCCGTGACCTGGAGCCACGCCTCGCCGGGCTGAGGCGGACCGGGGCTGTCCGGCGTCGGGGCCGGTCATGTGGGGGACTCTACGGCCCAGCAACGCCTGCGTGTAACCGGTCCGAAAGGGGCCCACCCCGAGACTCCGGGCATGGATACGACACCCTCCCCGGACCCGACCCAGGGTCGTTGCCCGACGTCTCCTCACCAGCCCTTGACAGCCGGCGCCGCCGGTCCCGGCCGCGCGTCCACGGGCGGCTCCCGATGACTGCCCCCACCCAACTCCGGCTCCGAATGACGGCGGCTGCACCGGTCGCCATTGCCACCGCGATCCTGCGGTCGGGCCTCGGGCGCGAGGTGATCTCGTTCGCGGCGATCGGGATCGTCAGCACGGTCGCCTACGCGGTCCTGTACCTGGCGCTGCGTACCGTCCTCGGCGCGACGGCCTCCAACGCCGCCGCACTGGTCGTCACCGCGATCGGCAACACGGCCGCGAACCGGCGCCTCACCTTCGGTGTTCGCGGCCGCCGCTCGATGCTCCGCGACCAGGCCGGCGGCCTCGCCGCACTGGGCGTCGCCCTGGCCATCACCACCCTCTCCGTGCGATTCCTGGACGCAGTCGCCCCGGGCGCCGGGCGGATGGTGGAGCTGGCGGTCCTCATCGTCGCGAACACCCTTGCAACGGTGGCGCGTTTCGTCCTCCTCAGGGCGTGGATCCGGACCGACCGACGGCCCTCACCCCACGTCGTCCAGCCTTCGACCAGGAGCCAGTCATGACCACCCTCGCCCCGCCCAGCGCCGAACCGCGTGTCCGCCCCGCCCAGGCTCCGACCGCGCGACTCGAGCGGCTCCTGATCCGAGCCCGCGCAGGCGAGGCCACCTGGGTGCTCCCAGCGACCGCCGCTGTGCTCGCTCTGGCCTCGCTCCTGTACATCGTCAACCTCACTGTGAGTGGCTACGCCAACGTGTACTACTCAGGCGCCGCGTGGGCTGCCTCGCAGAGCTGGTCCGCCTGGTTCATGGGCTCGATCGACCCCGCGAACTTCATCACGGTGGACAAGCCGCCGCTCGCGACGATGGTGATGGGGCTCTCGGTGCGGATCTTCGGGCTCAGCCCCGCTTCCATCCTGCTGCCCCAGGCCCTCATGGGTGTCGGAACGGTGGCCCTGTTGATGGCGACGGTGCGCCGGACGTTCGGCGCCCCGGCGTCGATCATCGCCGGCCTCGTCACGGCCCTGACCCCCGCAGCCGTCCTGATCTTCCGCTACAACAACCCGGACGCTCTGCTAACGCTGCTCCTCGTCGGGTCTGCGTATGCGTTCATGCGGGCGCTCGAGCACAACAGCCTTCGCTGGATCGCGATGGCAGGGATCCTCGTCGGTCTCGGGTTCGAGACCAAGCTCCTCCAGGCATTCCTCGTGCTGCCGGTGTTCGCCATCGTCTATGCGATCGCTGCTCCGGGTTCGGTCCGTCGCCGGATCGCCGGCCTCACGGTCGCGGCATTCTCCGTCATCGTCGCCTCCTCGTGGTGGGTCGTTGCCATGGAGCTCATCCCGGCCGGGTCGCGCGCCTACGTCGGCGGCAGCACCAACAACTCCGCGCTGGACCTCGTCCTGGGCTACGACGGCCTTGGCCGGATCTTTGGCCAGGGTGGGGCTGGCGCGGCGTCCGGTGGGGGTGGCGGTGGCTTCTCCGGCACCCCCGGGATCCTGCGGCTGTTCAACAGCCAGCTGGGCGGCCAGATCGCCTGGTTCCTGCCCCTGTCCGTGGTTGGCCTAGCCGCCGGCCTCGCGTCGCGCCTGCGTGCCCCACGAACGGACCTCGCACGCGCCGCGTTCCTGATGTGGGGCGGGTGGCTGGCGGTCCACGTGATCGTCTTCAGCTTCATGTCCGGCGTGATCCACAGCTACTACGTCGTGGCGATGGCACCTGCGGTCGGCGCGCTCGTCGGCGGGGGCGTGGTGGCCATGTGGCGGGCCCGCGAGCGGTACCCGTGGGTGGGCGTCGTGCTGGGCATCGTCATCCTGGGATCGGCCGGCGTCGCCATGATGCTGCTCGACCGGACCCCAAGCTTCGTGCCGGGGCTCGGGCTCGCCGCTATCGTTGTGACGGCAGTCATGCTGCCGATCCTTGCGCTCCCGGTCTCCGCAAGGTGGGGCCGGGTCCAGGCCGCGGCCGCGGGGCTTGCCCTCGCGATGCTCCTGGCGGGACCGGCAGCCTACGCGGTCGACACCATGGCGACGGCCTACTCCGGCGGCGACCCGTCGGCGGGTCCGACCTCGACCTCCATCGACGGCGCCCCCGCGAACGGCATTCCGGGCGCGCGTGGCGCGATCGGCCAAACGCCAGCCGACGGCACCGGCAACGGCCCCGCCGGCAGCTCCGGCAATGGCGGCTCCGGCAGCGCCCAGGGTGGTTCCCTCGATGCCGCCACGCTGGAGTACCTGATCGCGGAACAGGGAGCGGCGACGTGGATCGTGGCCGTCAGCGATGCGACCACGGCCAGTCAGGTCGAGCTGTCCACGGGCCGGGCCGCCATGGCCATGGGTGGATTCAGCGGCAGCGACAACGCGCTGTCCCTGGAGCGGCTCCAGGCGCTGGTCGCGTCCGGCGAGCTCAGGTTCGTCTCGACCGGTGGTGAGGCACGCGGTGGCCAGGCCGGCACGTCCGATGTCACCTCCTGGGTGGCCTCGGCCTGCACGCCCGTGACGGTCGATGGGGCAGCCATGTCGGCCCTGGACTGCGCAGGTGCGATCGTCGGGTAGTACCGGGATCCGGACAAACGAAACGGCCGCGTCGGCGTGCGACGCGGCCGTTCTGTGTCTGTTCGGACAGAAGACTAGGCGGCGAACTCCCGGAGCTTGCGGCTGCGGGAGGGGTGGCGCAGCTTGCGCAGCGCCTGGACCTCGATCTGGCGGATGCGCTCACGGGTCAGGCCGAACTCGCGACCAACCTCCTCGAGCGTCCGGGCATGCCCGTCGTCGAGGCCGAAGCGGAGGCGCAGGACGCGCTGCTCGCGTCCGTCGAGGCTGGCGAGCACGTGCTCGATCTGCTCCCGGCGCATGCGGTCAGCGACCACGTCCAGCGGGGAGACCGCGTCCTCGTCCGGGATCAGCTCGCCCAGCTCCGCGTCGCCCTCGTCCCCCACCGGTGACTGCAGGGAGACGGGCTCCCGGCCGAGCTTGCGGATCTCCTCGACGCGCTGCGGCGTCATCGCCGGCGTCTCGTCGGGAAGGGCCGCGGCGATCTCGGTGTTCGTGGGCTCGCGGCCCAGCTGGGTCGACAGCTCCCGCACGACGCGTGCGACGCGCCCCATCGTCTCGACCATGTGGACCGGGATCCGGATGGTCCGGCTCTGGTCCGCGAGGCCGCGCTGGATCGCCTGGCGGATCCACCAGGTGGCGTAGGTGCTGAACTTGAAGCCGCGCTCGTACTCGAACTTGTCGACGGCGCGGATCAGGCCGGCGTTGCCCTCCTGGACGAGGTCCAGCAGGCCCATCCCGGCCTGGTTGATGTACTTGCGGGCGATCGACACGACGAGGCGCAGGTTGGCCGACGTCAGGTGGTCCCGCGAGGTCTTCGCCAGCGCCTTGAGCGTCGGGCCGAGCTCGTCGAGCGTCTCGCCGTCGTTGCCCGCATCCAGGTAGCGCTGGATCGCCGGGTAGGCGATCTCGGTGCGAGCCCACTCGCGCAGGTCCTTGAGCGCGGCGCTGGCGCGGATCTCGGCATTCGGCCGGCCCAGCTCGCCCTCGATCCAGTTGAGCAGGTCCAGGAAGGTGTCGCTGTCCAGCCGCTCGTTGTAGACGGAGCGCATGTCGCCGGCATGGATGAGGCGCTCCTTGAGGCCGTCCGTCTCCACCTTCTTGAGGGCGTCGGCGAGGCCGAGCGGCGGAGCGGTGACCAGCAGGTCGAGCGCGTCGTCGGAGCGGATCGCCGTCTCGACGATGCGGTGCGACGCCGCCTCGAACGGCAGCACGTAGCGCTTGTCCTTGGCGCGGGCGGTGGGCTCGGTGCGATGCAGCGTCCACTCATGGATGGCGAGGATGGCCTTCCACGGCTCGGTCTCGCCCTGGCCACCCAGCTCCATGCCCTTGGCCAGGATGACCTCCTCCTCCGCGGTGAGGAGCGGCACGCGACCGATCTCCCGCAGGTAGAGACGGACGGAGTCGTCCGTGTCGAGGACCTCGGCCTGGACGGGCTCAGGCTCTGCTTCGGCGTCGACCTTGACGGGGGCGGCGACCGGCGCCTTGGCGACGGCCACCTTGGCGGCAGGCACCTCCGCGCTGGCATCTTCGGCGATCAGCGCATCGGCCTCGAGCGCGGCGGCCACGGGGTCCAGCTCGATGGCAGCCGCGGCGAGCTCGGCCTCCTTGTCGGAGGCGGGGGTAGACGGATCGATTGAAATCACGTTGCTCCAGCTGAACGGTGCCGCACCCGACCGTGCGGTCCGTGGACTTGCGACCAGCCGCCCGGCCCGCAGGCAGGGCGAGTGCCGGATCCACGCCACCCGACACACGTAGTGGCGTGTCAAATGACACGCCATTGGACCAGTAGTCTAGGCCATCGCGCGCCGCTTGACAACCCCCCAACTCAATACCCGTGGGGAGTATCCGCGGTGCACCCCGGTACGAGCTGGACGGGAGTCGAGCGGCGATCCCACGGCTCGGGGGAAGAGCTCCGTGGAATTGCCGCTCGTCCGTACGGCACGAATGCCGCAGGAAGCGGTGGCCCTGCCCGTGGCCGCGCCTCCGGTGTCGCTCCATCTCGGGGAAAGGTGGATCGACGCGGCGTAGCATCACGGCCCGGCAACCGGCGGGTGAGGGGCCAACCGTACCGTTCCGGCAGGCCATCAGCACCCCGGCCCTCGCCGGGACGGCCCGCCGCCGGTCGCACGGCCGCCGGGCTTGACCACCGGCGACGTCGGCACGACCATGGAGGGACACCCGCCGATCCGCCGCCACCAGAGCCGAGGGCCAATCAGCATGCAGAGCACCATCGTCACGAAGGCCGAGAAGGCACATCGATACGCCCTGGAGCACGACCGGCTTCAGATCGGCGGGCTTGCGGCAACCTTCGATGCGGGTGGTGGTACCCACGTGATCGGGCTGGGCGAGGGTGGCTGGACGTGCGACTGCGACTTCTTCGCTGGGACGCGCGTCTGCCCCCATGTCGAGGCCGCATCGCGGATGCTGGACGCACACCTGGCCGAGAGCGCCAAGCCGCGCGTTGTGGACCTGCTCGCGGGGAGCTGACCCGCAGCTGACCCGCAGCAGCCGGCCGCGGATCGGCTCCGCGCCGCGCGGGGCGGCGTCAGCCCAGCGCCATGTCCGCGAACGACGCCATCGATGTCGCGGTGACGTCAGGCGTCGCCTGGGCCGTTGGGGTTGCACCCCCGCCCACCCGCCCGTGTCGGCGGTCGATCCAGACCGTGGCCACGCCCAGCTCCTTCGCGGGCACGTGGTCGTGGAACAGGCTCTGCGCCACGTGCAGGATCCGCTCCCGCGGCGCGCCGATCCGCTCGAAGGCGACCTGGAAGTTGCGGTGGTCGGGCTTGTAGCTGCCCACCTGCTGGGCGGTGACCACGTGGTCGAACGTGACGCCGAGCCGCGCGCTCGATGCCGCGAACAGGTCGTCGTCGCAGTTCGTGATCACGGCCAGCGAGAATCGCGTATGCAGGCGCGCCAAGGCCTCGCCGGAGTCGGGGAACGCGGGCCAGTCCACGACGGACCAGCCGAACCGGGCCAGCTGGGCCGCGGAGGGTTCGACGCCCAGTTCACGGCAGACCTGGTCCGCCGAGCGGGCCAGCACGTCGCGGTAGCGCAGGTAGCCGCCCGCCTCGATCGCCGCCTCCGTACGGGCGTACCGTTCGAGCAGTTCGTCGTCCGCCGGGCGGACGTCTCGTTCCTCGAGGATGGCACGCAGGCCGGCGAGGATCCCGGCCTCCCAGTCGATGAGCGTGCCGTAGCAGTCGAACGTCAGCACGTCGAAGCGCCCGAAGTCGAGGTTGGTCATGGCTCGAGGCTAGCATCCCGCCACGGCTGTGAATCGCGACGCCCGGCGGGGCACTGCGGCCGGCCGGGCGTCGCATGGTGCACCGGAGAGGCACGAGGAGGCGCCCGCCCTGGGGGGAAGGGTGGGCGCCTCCTCGTGCGCCCCGGGACGCATCCAGCGTAGGCTCCGGACTCTACCTAGATTTGCCCATGTTCGTGGTCGCCCGGTGCGCCCGGCATCCCCGTCAGCCCGAGGTCGCGAGCTGGATCCAGATCGTCTTGGTCTCGGTGTACTGGTCGTGCGCATGCACGCTCTTGTCGTGGCCGCCGAAGCCGGACAGCTTGAATCCGCCGAAGGGCGTGGTCATGTCGCCCTCCGCGTACGCGTTGACGCCCACGACGCCGGCCCGCAGGTCGCGCGCGACGCGATGGGCGATGTTGAGGTCGCCGGTGTACAGCGAGGCGGCCAGGCCGTACGGCGTGTCGTTGGCCAGGGCGACGGCCTCGGCCTCGGTCTCGAACTCCAGCACGGACAGCACGGGGCCGAAGATCTCCTCCCGGGCGATCGTCATGTCGTTGCGGACGTTGTCGAAGATGGTGGGCGGGATGAAGAAGCCGCCGGTCTCCTCCAGGATCCGCTCGCCGCCGGTCACCACCCTGGCGCCCTCGCGCCGGCCGGCCTCGATGTAGCCCAGGACCGTCTCCATGTGGCCCCGGTTGATCATCGCGCCGATCCGCGTGGCGGGGTCCAGGGGATCACCCACCGGCCAGTCGAGGAGCTCCGCCTTGACGGCTTCGAGCAGCCGGTCCTTGAGCGAGCGGTGAACGATGAGGCGTGACCCTGCGCTGCAGTTCTCGCCCATGTTCCAGAAGATGGCGACCGCAACGTTCGCGGCGACGGCTGCGAGGTCGGTGACGTCCGGGAACACGAGCTGCGGGCTCTTGCCACCCAGCTCCAGCAGGACGCGCTTGAGGTTCGTGTCCGCCGAGTAGTGGAGGAAGCGGCGCCCCACCTCGGTGGAGCCGGTGAAGGCCAGACAGTCAACGTCCGGGTGGCGGCCGAGGGCCTCGCCCACCACGTGACCGGGACCTGTCACTACGTTTAGCACGCCGTCCGGGAGGCCCGCCTCGGCGCCAAGCTCGGCGATCCGCAGCAGGCTGAGCGAGGTCGTCGAGGCGGGCTTGATCACGACCGTGTTCCCGGTCGCGAGTGCCGGGCCGAGCTTCCACGCGGCCATCTGGGCCGGGTAGTTCCAGGGGATGACCGCCGCGACCACGCCACATGGCTCGCGGGTGATGGTGGCGACGGTGCCTTCCGGCGAGGGAGCGACCTGCCCGTACAGCTTGTCGGCGGCTTCGGCGTGCCAGCGGATGCAGCCCGCGGTCTCGGGCACGTCGAGGCCCACCGTGTCGGTGATCGGCTTGCCGGCGTCCAGGGTCTCGATCAGGCCAATCTGCTGGCCGTCGGCGTCGATCAGGTCTGCCCACCGGACGAGGACCCGCTTGCGGTCGGCGGGTCCCAGGCGGGACCAGCGCCCGTCGTCCGCCGCCTCGCGCGCGACGGCGACGGCGGCGTCGACATCGGCTGGACCGCCCTTCGCGACCTCCGCGAGGGGTTGTCCGGTGGCCGGGTTGACGGTCACGAACGTGGCGCCGCCGACCGCGTCGCGGAACCGGCCGCCGATGAACAGCTGGGTGCGCGGGTGCAGGTAAGCGATCGCGGCCTGGCTCTCGGCGCTGGACGGGATGCGGGGCTCGGTCATCGGGGTCTCCGGTCTGGCACGGCGAGCGATGCGGCAGGGGTGGATGCGACAAGGGTAGGGGAGGTTCGGACCGTTGCGGCGACCGTTGGGCAGGACGCGACGCGGCTCGGCCGCCCACGCGGCTCGGCCGCCCACGCGGTACCGTTCCCGGCCATGACGATCGAACCCGACCGCGCCACGCTCGAGGCCGCCCTCGCCGGCCACGATGCGTACGAGCTCTTCGCCTGCGATCCAGCGCTCGCGGACACGGCCGCCTTCTGTGCCGCCTACGGGTTCGCGCCGGAGGACTCCGCCAACACGATCGTCGTCGCGGGCAAGGGGACGCCCCCGGTGTACGCGGCGTGTGTGGTGCTCGCGACCCATCGCCTGGCCGTGAACCAGGTCGTGAAGGCGCGGTTCGGGCGCAAGTCGTCGTTCGCCTCACCCGAGGAGACGCAGGCCCTGACGGGTCACGAGATCGGGGGAGTGACGGTGTTCGGCCTGCCGGCCGGGCTCCCGGTCTGGGTTGACGCGGCGGTCATGGAGCGCGACCGGATCGTCCTCGGTGGCGGCAGTCGCAGCTGGAAGGTGATCGCGCCGCCGTCGATCCTGCTGACCCTGCCGGGGGTCGAGGTGGTCGAGGGCCTCGCCAGGGCCGCGCCGCCACGGGATGCCTGACGCGCCTACTATGGGCCGATGACCCTCCCGCACCGGGTCCTCCTCGCTGTCGTCGTCGTTGCCGTCCTGGGCGCGGGATGGCTCGCCATCTCGATGATTGGCGGAGGAGGCTCGACCACGGCCAGCCCCACGGCGGCGATCGTGTCATCGGCACCCGGCTCCGGATCTGCCCAGGCGTCGGCGAGCCCGTCACCGACCCAGGCACCGTCGACCCCACCGTCCCCCAGCGCGACGGCCTCGCCGACCGCGAAGCCAACCGCGACGCCGAAGCCGACCACGCCGTCGGCCCCGCCGGCCACCATCGTCATCACCCAGCTCATGCTGGACGCCCAACTCGACCCGGACGGCAAGGACCGCATCGTCTCGTTCCGGGCAGGGGGCGGCGGCGAGGTCACCATCGACCTGGCCGTCACCTCGCCGCAGGGCAGCGCCGAGATGTGCCTCCGGGAGGGCGACAATGAGGTCGGCTGTACCAATGGCGCGGACGGCCGGCTGTCAGCGAAGACGACCACGAAGGAGGCGGACTTCGTGGTCACACTGCGAGGCGAGGGCATCGAGACGCCCCTGGTGGACGTGACGCTCACCTTCCCGGCCACCGCGCCGTCGATCGCCATCGCCAACGCGAGGTTCGACGGCATGGACTACCCGGTGACCAACGGCCTGCAGGCCGTCGTGACCCCGAGGACCGACGGCGGCGTGACGCTTGATGCGGACTGGGGCGGCCACCCGTTCCTGTACCAGATCAGCCTCGTCGAGCAAGGTGGCCCGGGGAGGCACGTGCTGACCGACCAGGGACCGGCGACACGCGTCTCCGAGACCCTGCCCGTGACCGCTCCCAACCCCTGGAGGCTCGTCCTCGAGAACAGCGAGGGCGGCTTCGGCGTCACGGTGTTGGACGCGGTCATCGCCTGGCCCTGAGGCATCCGCCGCGCAGCATCGCCGTGGACACCGGTGCCCCCCGGCCCCGGGCCCCGGGACCATCGGGCGGCCGGGCAGGGACCGCCGAACCATGGTCCCGGGGGTGGCCCGGCATGACAGTGAAGGCACTCCAGCGGTTCTCCAGTGTCCCGGCAGGTCGCCGGCGATGCCACCGCCCGACCGACACCGGGAATGCCGATCACGCGACCAGCTCGAGCCCTTGCCACTGCCTGTCTCGTCCTCGTGACGTTGTTCGGCGTGGCTCCGCGACCCGCGGCCGCCCTGGAGCCGCCGCGCCCGTTGCCCGGCTACCGCCCCGCCTTCGTCACCGAGACCGACTCCCAGCCCCAGATCGACTGCATGTGGGCATCGGCCGCGATGATGCTCGACAAGTGGACCAACGGCGACGTGCGCGTGGGCCACGAGCGACTGCGGCGGCTCTCCGGCGACCTGCGCGGCGGGTCGTCGCTGGGGGACCTGCAGGTCGCGTTCCGCCGGCTGGGGTTCCGCGTGTCCGTGACCGCGAGCGGTGGCGGGACGCTGACATGGGGCGCGCTGCTCGCCCGTCTGGGCCGGGGTGCCGGTGCCGTCGTTCTGGGTGACCAGGGTGACCTGCCCCGCTGGTTCGGACGGTGGGACGTCGCGTTCTGGAAGAAGAAGGGGAAGAAGGACAACCACGCGCTGTACGTGGAGCGGTACGACCGCGGGCGTGGGCGGGTGTGGGTGATGGATCCCCTTGCCCACGGCGACTGGCGTGGCGAATGGATGAGCGTCTGGGCGCTCCAGCGCTTCGCCTGGTCGAGTGGCGGCCGGGTGGCGGCCGTGGTCACGCCGACCGCCAAGCCCGCGCCGTTTGCCGGCGTCGTGGTGGCCGAGCCCTCGATCCGGGTGTCGAAGGATGCCGTCACGGCCCTCTGGCGGCTGCGCGCGCCACGGCGCTGGCGGTATCCCGGCACCGATGTCCGCGCCACCTTCAACCGCGTGGCATCGCCGCTTGTGGTGGCGGCCGAGACAGCAGCGCGACAGCCGGGAGCGAGCGTGGACACCGCGCCGGCTCGGCCGACGGCCAGGATGGACGGGAGGACGCTGCGAGCCACTGCGGCGCTGCCCGCGAAGCCTGGTGCCTACGTCGCCAGCATGACGCTGACGGACCGTCGCTTCGGCAAGGTCGTTGCCCGGAGCGCGCCGACGGCCGTGTTCGTGCCGGGTCCCCGGCGGGCGACCGTGCGGCTCACCGTCCGCGACGCGACGCTGACGGCGGGAGAGCAGATGAAGGTCACCGTGTCCGTCGCGAACACGGGCGACGAGAGCTGGGCCGAGGTGCTGAGCCCCGGCCCGAACGAGCCCGCACGGCGGATCCTCGACACCCGCCTGACGGCGACCTGGATCCCGCTCGACGTGCTGGCGGTCGATGCCGGCGAGGGGGACAGCGGCGCCCGGACGGTTGCCGTGCCGGCCCCCGTCGAGGTGCAGCGGGTCCCCCTGGCGCCGGGCCGGCTCGCACGGGTCCGCACGGCCGTCGCGGCGCCCGAGCAGGTGGGCCGCTGGGCCCTGGTCGTCGACGTTACCGACGATGTCACCGGGTCGTTCGCGGCCCTCGGCAGTGCCCCAGGCGTCGTCGTGGTCACGGTGGTCGAGCCGCGCGGGATCAAGCCCGCCGAGTAGCCGGGCCTACGGGCACCCATCCGTGGGCTCCACCCGGTACACCGGCGCTGGGGCGGTACCGACGGGTCCACCCCACGACACCACGGGCCTCGCCACCTCGGTCAGCGTGTATGCCTCCCGTGTCGGGACCAGCCCGTCCTCGCCCAGGTGCAGGATGAACACGGGTCGCTCGCAGGCCAGCGACGCGATCCGTGCCTCGCGCGTGCCCCAGCCCTCGTACACGATGTTGCTGTCATCGACGACCAGCACGTCCGGTCGCCGGCCCTGCACCAGCGTCGCGTGCCACAGCGGGGCGGACGCTCCCCAGTACGTCAGGATCGCCGCATCCGCAGGCAGCGCCGCGAACACCTCGTCGACGTAGGCGTCCGCGCTCCGATCGCCACTCCGGTCCACGACCGGCAGGTTCGACGTCACCAGCACCGCCACCAGCACGCCGCCCAGGATCGCCGCAACGCCCGCCGGCAGCGGGCGCGACCGTGATGGCAGGACCCGCGAGACTGCCCGCGCCCCCGCATCGAGGGCCACGCCCGCCAGGATCCCGATGACCAGCCACGGCACCAGCAGGTAGTGCTCGAGCCGCAGGTAGTTGGCCCACACGTGGAAGATGGTCAGCACGATCGCAACCAGCGCCGCGGCGAAGGCGGGCCGCCGGCGGGCAAGGACGACAGCCCCCGCGATACCCAGCAGCGGCAGCACCGCCGACCCCGTCGCCACCAGCAGCGACCACAGCGCCGTGAGCGACGAGAGGGAGGTCCGCACCCCGTCCCCGGTGAGGAGGCCCTGGTACTGGCCGCGGAACTGCTCGCCGGTGACCAGGAATCGGAAAGCGTCCCACGTGACCGGGTTGTTGTAGACGAGCGGCGGCGAGAAGGATGCGGCAATCGGGATGTAGAGGTACACGGAGATCCCGGCGAGGAGCGTCAGGACGGGTGCGAGCAGCCAGTGCGGGTTGGCCCGCAGCGTCTCCCGCCCGGACCACAGGACGTACAGCACGAGGTATGGCGCCACGAACGCGGTCAGCGCGTGGTTCCCCAGCGACAGGCCGATGAGGAGCCCGCCCAGCGCCAGGTCCCGCAGCTGCCGCCCGTCCGCCCAGGCCAGGGACCGGTCCAGGAGCAGGGCGATGAACAGCAGGTGGAGCGGGTTGACCTCGGCCACCGTGGCGGAGGTCCAGACCGTGGCGACGGCCCCCGTGGCCAGCGACGCCACGGCAGCGATGGCCGGGTGCACCCCGAGCCGCTGCTGGACGGACGTGGCGACGGCCAGGGCCAGGGCGACGCACACCGCCGCGAGGAGGTTGGCCCTGAAGGCGACGTCACCTATCGGCAGCAGCTCGAACAGCCAGGCGGCGAGCACGTACGTGGGGTAGCCGGTGGGGTGGGCGATCCCCAGGACGTGGGGCACCGTCTGCATCTCGCCCCAGTCATCGAACGCCATCCCGGGCAGGAGCGTCTGCAGGTACAGGACGAGCGCGACGGCGAAGACGACGGCCGGCGCGCCATAGCGGGCGAGGAGGGATGGCCGGGGTTCGATGGTCATGCACCGCCCACGGTAGCGGCTACGTCCGATCGTCCGGCGAATCGCGTGCCGAGGGAGATCGCCGCTCGGGCAGGCGCCCGGCATCAGATAGGGCCCGGCGGAGCAGGAACTCGGCCTGGCCGTTCATCGATCGGAGGTCGTCCGCGGCCCACCGCTGGAGGGCCGCGAACGTCTCGGGATCGAGGCGGAGCAGGAACGGCTTGCGTGCGGCCATGGTGGGGGCTCCCGGTCGATCGAACCCGCTCCGCCGTCGGTCGGGCCTACTGGTACAGCGTCCCGGCGTTGACCACCGGCTGCGTCTCGTGCTCCGAGCACAGGACGACGAGCAGGTTGCTCACCATCTGCGCCTTGCGCTCCTCGTCAAGCTCCACCACGTTCTTCGCGGACAGCATCTCGAGGGCCATCTCCACCATGCCGACGGCGCCCTCGACGATCCGCGTGCGTGCCGCGATCACCGCGTTGGCCTGCTGGCGGCGGAGCATCGCGTTGGCGATCTCGGCCGCGTAGGCGAGGTGGCTGATCCGGGCCTCGATGACCAGGACGCCGGCCTTCTCCAGGCGGTCCTGGATCTCCTGGCGGAGCTGGTCGGCGACCTCGGCCTGGTTGGCCCGGAGGGCGACCTGGTCGTCCAGATGCGTGTCGTAGGGATGTGAGGTCGCGAGGTTCCGGAGCGCGGCCTCGGCCTGGACGCTGACGAAGTTCTCGTAGTCATCGACCTCGAACAGGGCCTCTGCGGTGTCGGTGACCTTCCACACCACGACGGCCGCGATCTCGATCGGGTTGCCGTCCTTGTCGTTGACCTTGAGCTTGGACGTCTCGAAGTTGCGGACGCGGACCGAGATCCTGCGGCGCTCGCTGAACGGGTTCACCCAGTGGAGACCCTGCGCATGCACCGTGCCGCGGTACTTGCCGAACAGCACGAGGGCGCGGGCCTGGTTCGGATTGACGGGCGTCAACCCGCCGAAGCCGATGCAGGTCGCGACGAACGCGAGGGTCAGCACCACGATGGGCACCACCTCGGCCAGTCCGACGTTGTCGGGGGCCGGCTCGAGGACCGCGGCGATGTACCAGATGATCCCGAGCAGCAGGGCAGCGGCGAGGACGATGAGGCCGAGCAGCATCGGGATTCCGGGCAGTGTCCGGGCAAGTCGTTCCTTGTTCATCGCGTGACTCTTCTCTCCTGGTCGCGCAACATCCGGCGCGATCAGAATGATATCACATTGATACAAGGCCGGACGACTCGCGGACGGTTCGAGTCAGTCTCCGTCCGGCGGGCGCAAGCTCCCTCAGACCGCCGCTCGCAGGAACGCGGCGCCCATCAGGTCGGGACCCAGGTGCGGGCCGGTCGACGCGCCGATGAGCCCCGTCGTGACCATCGCCGGGTCAACGCCGCCCGGGATGGCCGCAAGCAGCTGGGCCCGGAAGGCCTCGACCTCCTCGGTCGGGCTGGTGGGCGTGTGCAGGATGGCCAGCCGCTCAACGGGCGCCTCGGCGATCTTTGCGATGACCAGGGCGCGGGCCTTCGCCCGGCTGCGCTCCTTGTCGGCCATGACCACCGCGCCGTCGGTAACGGTGATGATCGGCTTGACGGACAGCATCGAGCCCACCACTGCGCGGGCGGCGGACAGCCGGCCACCCTTGCGCAGGTACTCGAGCGTGTCCACGGCCACGAACAGGTCCACGTCCGGCAGGCGCCTGCGGATCTCGGACGCGATGTCGGCGGCGGCCATGCCGGTCCGGGCGAGGTCGGCCGCCATCAGGGCCGGGATGCCGGTCGACATGGAGGTGGAACCGGTGTCGATCAGGTGGATCTCGCGGTCCGGCATCTGCTCCGCAGCGAGGGTGGCGCTCTGGAACGTGGCGGAGAGCTTGTGGCCGAGCGTGGGGCAGACGATCGCGCCGGCACCGGCGGCGAAGGCGGCCTCGAAGGCAGCCGTGAAGTCGCCGATCGAGGGTGCCGAGGTCGTGGGGATCTCCGTCCCGGGAGCGAGCATCTTCTCCCAGAACCCCTCCGTCGTGAGGTCGACGCCGGCCCGGAGCTCCTCGGCGCCGAACCGGACGTAGAGCGGGACGACGGTGACCCCCGCGCTGGCGGCCTGCCCGGGCGACAGGTCGGCGGTGGAGTCGGTCAGGACGGCGACGCTGGCCAAGGGAGCCTCCAGTGACGTGGACCCTGAGCATACGCGGCCGGTAACCGGGGCTGGAGCACGAACCGGTGGATGCACCGGCGCTGCGGCCTGTCCAGCCGCACCATCCGGGCGCTCCAACACGGGCGCTCCACCGTGGTTGACCCGATGGCGCACAATCGCAGGCGCCACCGGGTTGCGAAGGGTCGTTCGCCGCGCGATGGCCGTGTCCAGGAGCAGCCTCATGCAAGCGTCCCCGTTTCCGGCATCGGTCCTGCGTGCGCCGGCGCCCGACGCCACGTGCACCTGCGAGCACTGGCTCCACTGCAACTGCGAGTGCCACGGCCGCAACTGTGATCCCGTGGAGAGCGCGTGTGACGTCGCCTACCTGGCCGACGACGGCGGGCTCACGCCGTGGGGCTGCCCGGCGTGCACGCCCGGAGATGGGGCGCCCCACCTGCTGGGCTGCGAGCTGATCGGATGGCATGTGCCGATGCCGCGGATCGTGGCCATCATCTGATCGTCCCCAGGCCACCGCCTGATGCCCCCGAGCCGCGTCCCGTCGACCGCTGCCGGAGTTCGTGACACGAGCGCGACAATGGACCCGACAGGTTCCATAGGAGGCGCTTGATGACGATCGAGCTGACCATCTGCCTGGTTGACCGGCCAGGCTCCCTCGCTGCGGCGTGCGACACGCTAGGCCGGGCGGGGGTGAACATCGATGGGGCCTGCGGCATGGTCCGCGAC
Source organism: uncultured Chloroflexia bacterium (assembly GCA_963713975.1). Lineage (GTDB taxonomy): Bacteria > Chloroflexota > Limnocylindria > Limnocylindrales > CSP1-4 > CAIXZV01. Next base: position 246,099 of record OY970218.1, on the reverse strand, counting down.
GGCCGCGGCGAGCTCCACCTGCTGGTCTCCGACGCGACCCAGGCGGAGCGCTCCTTGATCGACGCCGGCTTCGAGATCTGCTCCGAGCGCGACGTCACCGTGGTCGCGGTGGCCAACGCACCAGGATCCGCCGCGGCGCTGCTGCGCCGGGTCGCGGAGGCCGGTGTGAACGTGGACCTCCTCTACATGACCGGGGACGGGAGGATGGTTCTGGCGAGCGAGGACCCGTCGGCGCTGCGGGACACGCTTGCCCGGGGCGAGCTTCCCGGCTGAGTCAGGTTGGCATCGGAATCGGGATCTCGCAGCGTGGCGGAGAGCCGGAACTCACCCATGACGGCTGCAGCCACGCTTGTCGACCGCCGATCCGATCCACAGCCGCATCACCGTGACGGCTCCCAGCGTGGCCTGATCTAGGTTGAGATCGAATTGGGGGCCCACACCGGCGGGCCGTTGACTCCAGCGCCGTGTGGCCGTCTGGCAGCGACCTGCCACCCACATGGCCCGGGCCGAGAGACCCGTCGGCCCTTGGGCGCGCGTGCCCTGCCCCGGCACCCTAGGCACCGCGGATCGGTCGCCGACTGGCCCGCGCATCCAGCAGAGGTGTCCATGACCCGCATGCTCCGGAGCCTGGCTCCCCTGGCGGTCCTCGGCTCGTCGGTGGCCGCGGCCGCGCTGCTGGTCCTCGCGTTCTTGCCCATGCTGCTGCCGGGCCCGGGGATCAATATCGCCCTGGTCTGGCTCGCGCTGGCAGGGCCATGGAGCCCGGCATGAGCGGGGAGCCGGCCCGGTTCGCCTCGAGGCCGGCCGGGGTTGCCGCCTCGCTGCGAGCCGGTGGAGCCCTCCTGTTCCTCGCCGGTTTGATCATCCTCCTGGGGATCATCAGCGCCGAGGCGCTCTACCCCCTGCCGTACACGACCGGCGGCAACGAGATCAGCGACCTGGGTGGGACCGAGCCGCCCGATGACCTCGTCTTCCAGCCGTCGGCGAGCATCTTCGACGGGTCGATGATCGCTGTCGGGATCCTCGTCATCGCCGCCGCGCTGCTCGTCCATCGCGGGCTCGGCCGGCGGGCCGTCACCATCCCCATCGCGGTCCTGGGCATCGGCGCGCTCGGGGTCGGCGTCTTCCCCGGCAATACGGGCACGCCCCACGCCCTGTTCGCGATGGCGACCTTCATCGCGGGCGGCATCGCGGCCCTCACCGGCTCGCTGGTCACGTCCGGGCCATTCCGCTGGCTCTCGCTGCTGTGCGGGGCGACCGCCCTGCTCACCCTGGTGGGCTACATGACGATGGGCGATGCGATGCCGCTGGCCGGGCTCGGCATTGGCGGCGTGGAGCGCTGGATCGTGTACCCGATCATCCTGTGGATCACCGGGTTCGGCGGCTACCTCGCGGGTCGCGGGGCAGCGCAGGCCTGATCCGCGGGGTTGGAGGGTCGCGGGGCGGTGTCACCCGGACCTGGGTGCGGCCGTGAGGATCCGGGCGCTGCCCGCCTTGGGGCGAATCTCGCTCTCGTGGCCGTCGTCCCATCGGACCCGGAGGTTGATTCCGAGGGGCGAGTCCATCACCTCCAGGACCTCCCCGAGGCGGTCCTTCTTGCCCACGCGCTCCGACTCGATCGCGATCCGGTCACCGACCTTGGCCTGCATCGTCAACACCTCCATACGGCGGTCGAATCAAGGATGCATCCGGGCCGTACGGGGCGAAAGGTCCATCTGGACGATACTGGCACCGACACCGGGTTCGGCATCGCCGACGCGCGTCGCCGGTCAGCGAAGGGAGACCATGTCGGTACGGGAGATCGCATCGTGAGCTTCGACCTCTTCGTCCTGCCCGTCGATCGCGCCCTCACGGCCGAGGAGGCCTCCGCCGAGGTCGACCGGCTTGCCCGGTCCTCGGGCTTCGCCTTTGGCCACGACAAGCGGCTCGATCCGTTCATCGAGGCGATGGAGCGACGCTACCGAGGCCTGCGGGGGCGTGGCGAGATGCAGCCGGCGTTCGAGTTCGACGTCCATCGCTCGCATGTCTCGATCGGGATCCCGTGGAGCCGCGTCGAGGAGATCACGACGGCGGTCGGCGAGGCGGCGTGGCGGGCCGGGCTTGCCGTCTACGATCCCCAGCGCGAGGCGGTCGGGTTGCCGGCCCCGTACGCGGACGGCCCGCTGACCTCCGATGGCATCGAGCCGCACGTCGAGGCGGCCGAGGAGGCGCTCTCAGAGATCCAGGCCGGCGCACACGATGCACCCGATGACGCCGAGGAGGCTGTCCCGGGCGCAGTGTCGGAGCGGCTGGCGGACATGGGGTTCCGGCAGTACAGCCCGCTGGGCTTCGAGATCACCCCCGAGATCCAGCAGGAGGTCCAGGCGGACCTGCTGCGGATGCCGACGAGCCTCCAGACGCCGGAACGCAGGACGCAGCTGATCGCGGATCTCGGGGCGCCGGGATCCGGTCCCCGGCACCAGGCGCTCGTCCAGCTCGCCGGCTGGGACCCGGACCCGGCTGTCGCCGGCGCGCTGCGGCCGATCCTCGCATCGGACGACGTCTTCGCCGCCAGCCAGGCCGCGGCCGGCCTCGGGCGCCAGGGCGACATCACGGACCTGCCGGCCGTCCTGGACCTCGTGCGACGGCTGTCGCCCGCCGACGGCGCCTCCGCCGAGACCATGGTCATGCCGCTCAGGGCGGCCCTCAAGCTCGCTGCGCCGGCAGGTCCCGATATCGTCGAGGGCGTCAAGTCGAGGGCGCGCACCTGGCGGGGCGCCCGGCCGGTCCGTCGCCAGTCATGGGAGCACGAGCTGGACCGGGAGCTGGACGACCTGCTCGAGCCCGCGTAGCCGGGCCCGCGCCGGCCGGTCGGCACAGACCGAACCGGTTGCCTCCTACGAGCGCCCGTGAGCCGCTGGGCGGATGAACCGTCGGGTGCCACGTGACTTGCGCCGCAGGGCGGCACACCTGTCGGCTGGTCAGGGGCCGCGGAGCGACGAACGTGCCGCTGGAGGGCTCAAACCCGGATGCACCCGACCGTTGAACCGGTAGGCGGCACAAATTAAGCCGCCGCCACCCGGATCACCCAAAGTGCGAGCGCTACAGCCCCGAGACCAGGGCCCGACCCCTGGACGGGCGGCGGAGGGCACGGATCGCGGCCGCGGCCGCCTCCAGCTGGGCGGCCTCGTCGCTCGTGCCGAGGTCCACGCGGCAGTAGGTGAAGCGGCCGGGAAGGACACGCTCCATCATCGCGCCCAGCCATTTCGTGAGGTCCGTGCGATGACCGGAGCGCTTGCGGGCATTGGGGGCGATGGCGTGGACCAGGACCAGGCGCCGCCGGCTCCGCTCGAGCCACGGCCAGTACTGCAGGACGTTCTCGGCCGGGTGGGTGTGCTTCTCCTCGACCTGCAGCGCCACCCAGGCCTCGTCGCCGACCTCGGCCAGGCCGCCGGCCACGCCGCCCAGGCCCACGATCTCGTTGCCCGCGAACTCGACCTCGAGGGTCCGGCCGAGTCGCTTTGCCATCCTGGCCTCCGAGAGACCGCCCCGATCCTGTTTCGCCAAGTCCGACCTCGTGTTCAAGCCTGATCGCTGTTCGACTCTATCCCCTCTGGCGTGGGACCGCCGTCGCCCGGCACCACAAAGCCCCGGGCGGATCACCCGGGGCTTTGGTTTGGGGCGCGCGTTGGTCAGCTGCAGCCGGACGTGGACCCGCAGTTGAGGCACTTGTAGCAGCTGCCGTTGCGGACCATGATCGAGCCGCACTCGGCGCAGGACGGGGCGTCCGCCTGGGCGGCGAAGGCGACCTTGGCGCCGCCGATGGAGCCGCCGAGGGACCCGGTAAAGGACTCGAGCGTCCGCTTGCCGTTCCCGCTGCCGTTGGTGGCGGCGGAGCCGTTGGCCGCGCCGTTGCTGGCGACGGTCACGAGATCACGCTTGTCCACCGACACGCTGATCGACGGGGCCGCCGGAGCGGCGACGGCCGTGGACGCCTTGGCGACGTCCTCAGGGGCGACAACGGGAACCGGAGCCGATGCGATCGCCTCCGACTGGGCGGTGATGCCCTCGTCGGCCCGCGGCAGCAGGGCGGACGCCCCGAACGCCATCGGGGCCTCGGCGACCACCGCGGAGCGGTCGATCAGCCCGAGGGCGCCCTTCTCGTCGGTCGGCAGGAAGCGGCTCCCCATCCAGCGGAAGATGTAGTCCACGAGGGACTTGGCAATCGGGATCTCCGGGTTGCCGGTGAAGCCGCTGGGCTCGAAGCGCACGTGGGCGAACTTGTTGACCACGTCCCGCAGCGGCACGCCGTACTGGAGCGCCAGGCTGACCGAGGTGGCCAGGGTGTCCATGAGCCCCGAGATCGTGGAGCCTTCCTTGGCCATCTTGAGGAAGATCTCGCCCGGCTGGCCGTCCGGGTACAGCCCGACGGTGATGTATCCCTCGTGGCCGTTGATCTCGAACTTGTGCGTGACGGCCGTTCGCTCGGACGGGAGGCGGCGGCGATGGGGCCGGGTGGCCTCCACCTGGGCGGCCGCAAGCTGCCGGCGCAGGCCGTCGATCGTCTCCTTGTCCTCGGCCGAGCCCTCGTCCTTCTTCTTGCCGGTGGACAGCGGCTGGGAGCGCTTGGACCCGTCGCGGTAGATGGCGATGGCCTTGAGGCCCTGCTTCCAGCCCTCGAGGTAGACCGTCTCGATCTCCTCGGCCGTGGCGTTCTCGGGCATGTTGACGGTCTTGCTGATCGCTCCGGACAGGAACGGCTGGACCGCGCCCATCATCCGGATGTGGCCCATGTAGTGGATGGACCGCTCGCCGTTGACCGGCTTGAACGCGCAGTCGAAGACCGGCAGGTGCTCATTCTTCAGGCCGGGCGCGCCCTCGATGGTCTCGCGCTCGTTGACGTAGGCGATGATCTCCTCGACCTGGGCCGGGGTGTAGCCCAGCTTGCGCAGGGCCGCGGGCACGGTCTGGTTGACGATCTTGAGGTAGCCCTCGCCGACGAGCTTCTTGTACTTGATGAGCGCGATGTCGGGCTCGATCCCGGTCGTGTCGCAATCCATCATGAACGCGATGGTCCCGGTGGGCGCGAGCACGGTGACCTGCGCGTTGCGGAAGCCGTGGGCCGTGCCGAGGTCCAGGACCTCGTCGTACAGGCCGCGGGAGCTGGACAGCATCTCCTGCGGGACGCCGGTCTCGGGCAGGGCGTAGGCCGCGTCCCGGTGCTTCGCGATCACCCGCAGGAACGAGCTGCGGTTGAGGTCGTAGTCCACGAAGGCGCCGCCGTGGTCGCGGGCGATGACCGCGCTCTGGCGGTAGGCCTCGCCGTGCATCAGCGCGGTGATCGCGCCGGCGTAGTTGCGGCCCTCCTCGGAGTCGTAGGCGAAGCCCCGGTTCATCAGCAGGGCGCCCAGGTTCGCGTAGCCCAGGCCCAGCGGCCGGTAGCGGTGGCTGTTCTCCTCGATCCTGGGCGTGGGATAGCTGGCGTTGTCGACCAGGATCTCCTGCGCCGTGATCGTCACCTTGGCCGCGAAGCGGAAGGCGTCGACGTCGAACTCGCCGTCCTCCTTCACGAACTTCATCAGGTTGAGGGAGGCCAGGTTGCAGGCCGTGTCGTTGAGGAACATGTACTCCGAGCACGGGTTGGACGCATAGATCCGGTCCGTGTTCAGGCTGGTGTGCCAGTCGTTGATGGTGCTGTCGTACTGGATGCCGGGGTCGCCGCACAGGTGGGCCGCGTCGGCCATCTTGCGGAAGATGTCGCGGGCCTTGTAGGTGCCGGCGGGCTGGCCGTCGCTGACCTCGTGCGTCTGCCACTCGGCGTCACGCTCGACGGCCTTCATGAAGTCGTCGGTCACGCGGACGCTGTGGTTGGCGTTCTGGAAGAAGACGCTGCCGTATGCCTCGCCCGTGAACGAGGGGTCGTAGCCCTGCTCGATGAGGGCCCAGGCCTTCTTCTCCTCGTGCGCCTTGCTGTCGATGAACTCGACGACGTCGGGATGGTCCACGTCCAGGATGACCATCTTGGCCGCGCGGCGGGTCTTGCCGCCCGACTTGATCACGCCCGCGAACGCGTCGTAGCCACGCATGAAGCTGACGGGCCCGCTGGCGATGCCGCCACCGGACATCTTGGCCTTGGACGAGCGGATGGGGGACAGGTTCACACCGGCGCCGGAGCCGTACTTGAACAGCATGGCCTCGGTCTTGGCCAGGTCCATGATGCTGCTCATGTTGTCCTGGACCGAGTTGATGAAGCAGGCGGAGCATTGCGGCTTCGCCTCGATCCCGACGTTGAACCAGACGGGCGAGTTGAACGCCATCTTCTGGTGGACCAGCAGGTGGGTCAGCTCGGCCTGGAACGCCGCCAGGTCCTCGTCCGTGGCGAAGTAGCGCTGGGTCTCGGCCCAGGCGGCGATCGTGTTCACGACCCGGTCGATCAGCTGCCGGACGCTGTGCTCGCGTTCCGGCGTGCCGACGTGCCCGCGGAAGTACTTGCTGACCACGACGTTGGTCGCGAGCTGGCTCCAGGCGACCGGGACCTCGACATCCTTCTGCTCGAAGACGGTCTTGCCGCTCTCGCTGGAGATGCCGGCGGTGCGGTACTCCCAGGCGATCTCGTCGTAGGGATGGACGCCGGGGCGGGTCCAGCGGCGCTCGAACGTGAGGCCGCGGGTCCCCTCGCCGGTGAAGCTGGCACCGTAGACGCCGCCGAGCCCCTTGCGGGCCGCCGCGCCTGCCTTGGTCCCGGTCTTGCCCGAACGGGCCTTGGGCGTGACCTTCTGTTCCATCACCGGGACAACCTCGCGAGCCTGGGCCATGGTTCGTGTACTCCTCCGCTCCCGCGGTCCGCGGGACCTCGCCTTGCCACCGTCGGACCGGATGGGGGTCCCGCTCGCGCAGGCCGCTTCCCGGATGCCAGGCGGGAGGTGGGCCGCGGACAGACAGGACTCCGTCCGGCTGGTGGTCCCGCGGTCACGAAGATGGGGTGACGTAGCTGACGGGGCCGTCCGTCGGGTCGTTCCGCCAGTCGGGTTCCTCGGGGCACGCGCGCGGGGTTCTGGACCGCGCCTGTGACATGCTCAGAGGGGTCGTCCGGTGGCGGGGCGACCCTCAAACTGTACGGTGCAGGTGGGGCGCGGTCAAGCCCGAAAACCACAAGATGTTGTGGTCCGGACATGGTTCGCATCGCAACATGTTGTTGTCAGCCTGATTCGTCAAACGCGCCGTCCCGGGGCTGCATGGGTCCACTTGCGGGGGTCCGTGGTCCACAGCCCGCGGCGGGTCATCCACACCGTGCGGCCGGTCATCCACCCGGGTCCTCGGGTTGTCCCCGATCCCACCGGGCCGTTGTCCACAGAACGGGCGTGCTAGATCAGCGCGGCCCCGGGCGCAGCGCCGGGGACTGCGTCCTTGGCTCGTCGGCACGCCCTGCACTGGCGTTCGGCGACCCGTCCTGTACTCGCGTTCGCCCAGGGTGAACGCTTGGAGGCCGAAGACCTCCCGCCGGAACGTGTCAGTACCCCAGCGGCCTTGACGTTCGCTGACAGCGATCATCGGCCTGCGGACGCAAGGCAAGTGTCGCGTTGGGCCTTGGAGCGTTCGCCGCCGGCTAACGCTTAGCGCTTGGCGCGCCAGGCGCGACCGCGTGCGACCCCCGCCGCAGCTCCGGCCGCAGCTCCGGCGCGGCGCACGCGCAACGCCCGACACGGGCCCGCAACGCGTCGGCGATCATGACCGTGTGACCACGCACGTCCGTGCCGATCCCGGGCCACTGGCGCTCGTCGGCGTCGACGCCGGGGCGACGAAGTCCGTCGCCATTGCGGTCACGCCCGACGGCGGGCACATCGCCCGCGCCGAGGGTCCGGGGGCCAACCCCAAGCGGCACGGCGCGGCCGTCGCCGCAGACCGGATCGCAGCCCTGGGGCGCGAGGCAGCCACGGACCGGGCCATCGCGCTCCTCCTGGTCGCCGGCGCCGGCATCGACCGACCGGAGCACGCTCGCGCCCTCGAAGCTGCCCTGGTCGCCCGCCTGCCCGCGACCCGGGTCAGCGTCGTGAACGACACCCTCGCGGCGTTGCGGGCCGGCACATCCGATGCCGTGGGCCTGGTGGTTCCCGTCTCAACAGGCGGCAACGTCATCGGGCGCGGGCCTGATGGCCGTGTCACCGACCGCGGCCACGGGATCTTCGGTGGCGGGTACGTGCTGGGGGCCCTCGCGGCTCGCGCGGCACGGCGTGGTCGGGGCGACGGGGAGCTGCAACGCGCGATCGCGGCGGAGCATCTGCGCTGGACCGGTCGTCGTCCCGCCCCCGAGGCCGCACACCTGGGCGCCGCCGTCGTCGCCGCTGCCGAGCGTGGTGACAGGCTGTCCGAGCGCATGGTGAGCCGCTGGTGCGGGCGTGTCTCGGGGGCCGTCCGGGAGGAGGTGACTCGCCTGGGCTTGGGTCCCAAGCCCGCGGTGGTCGTGTACGGCGGCCTGCTCGACGCGTCCCCTTGGTTCGGTAGGCGGATCCGCACGGCGGTGCTCGACGGCGCGCCATGGGCACGGATCATCACGCTGGAGCTGGAACCCGTCGAAGGTGCGGCCATGCTGGCCCGGGACGCCTGGCGCGGTGAGCCCATCGCCTGGGACTTCACCCCGCGCCGTTAGGGCTATTCGACCGGCGCTCCCGCCGCGGCGCGGCGCTCCAGCTCCTTCTCCCAGGTCGGCCGGGCGCCGATCGTCTCCCGCAGCGCGGCATCCGCCTCGGCCAGGCCGGCCAGCTTCGCGTCCAAGCCGGGGGCATCCGGGTCCTCCAGCAGCGTCTCCCGCAGGAGCCCGATGTAGACCTCCGTCTCGGGCCCCTCCACCGAGGACAGCGCCTCGAACCGCTCCTGCACCTCTGCGTTCTGCCTGGCGTACAGGGGGCCGCCATGCTCCTTGACGAGGAGCTGCAGCTCGCGTCCGTCGCGCAGCGCACGCCACTCGATACGGGCGCCGCCCGTGGCCTTGATCACCTGCTCGGGCTTGTAGATGGCGACGACCGAGAGGACCAGCAGGAAGATCCCGATGTCCATCGGCAGGAAGTCCGGTGCGATCGCCACCAGCAGCCCCACGACGGCCAGCGCCATGACGATCGCGGCACGCTTGCCGCCGCCATAGCGCCTCGACCTCTGCTGCAGCTGGGTCCACAGCAGAATGCACAGCGCAACCAGGCCGATGACCATCCCGACCCAGACAACGGCGAGCAGCGGGTTGGCCTCGAGGTCGGACGGCATCAACCAAGGATCGGTCAGAACGGCGATCGACGCAACGGTCGCCACGGTGGCGACAGGCGGCGCTGCATGGCAAGCGCCACCTCGCCCGTCGTCATGATCCGGGCACGCGACGTCGGCTCGCTTGCCGGCTGTGCGACCATGCCCCGTCATGGAACGTCCCGCCCCGCCGTCCCTCCGCGATCTCCCTGCCGAGCCCGCCGAGCTTGTCCGGATGGACGAGCTCTTCCGCCGCCTCGCGCCATCGTTCGATATCTACACGGACGGCCACGCCGCACCATCCTTCCCGGCTCCGCCTCCGGGCAGCCTGCCGACGGCCGCCGGCCCGCTGCCGGCCCGCGGCGTGGGTGCAGAGGCAGCCATCGACGACCTGGCGGAGGCTGTCATCCAGGGCAGCCGGATCAGCGCGCCGGGCTGGCTCAGCTTCATCACGACCGGCGCAGCGACCGTCCCGGCGGCGGCCCTTGCCGCATCGGCGGTCGCCGGCGGCCAGCGCTACCTCCACCAATCGTTCAACACGCTCGAGTACACGGGACTGCGCTGGCTCGCCGAGCTGTGCGGGCTGCCCGATGGCGTCACCGGCGTCTTCTCGAGTGGGGGCTCGACGTCCAACCTCCTCGCCCTCGGGGCGGCCCGCCAGGCAGCATTCGAACGCCGGGGTCACGACGTCGGCGAGGATGGGATGCCCACTGGCTTCCGGGCGCGGATCTACACGTCGGAAGTCGCGCACCGGACCGTCCACCGTGCCGCCGCAGTGCTGGGTCTCGGGCGCCACGGCGTGGCAGCGATCCCCGTTGACCAAGACGGCCGGATATCCATCGACGCCCTCGATGCGGCCATGGCCGCCGATGTCCGCGCAGGCATCGTCCCGGTCGCGGTCGTGGCGAACGCGGGGGTGACTGACACCGGCGTCGTCGACCGGATCGGCAGGGCTGGGGAGGTGGCCCGGCGGTACGGGACCTGGCTCCACGTCGACGGCGCCTACGGTCTCATCGCGAACGCCGCCCCGTCGCTGCGCCATCTGTTTGCCGGTGTTGAGGATGCCGACTCGTGGATCGTTGACCCGCACAAGTGGCTCGCGACCGGCCTTGGCGTGGGCGCCACCTATGTGCGCGACGAGGGCGTGCTCACGCGGGCTTTCGCCGAGGGTGAGGCCGCGTATCTCGAGGGGTCGTTCGCGCCCCTCTCGACCCAGGCCGTCTCGCAGTTCGACACCATGGCGGGCCGCTGGGCGGACCAGAGCGTGGAGCTCTCCGCGCCGCCACGCGGTGTCGTTGTCTGGGCGCTACTTCGGGAGATCGGCCGGCAGGGCGTCGTAGCGCGCGTCGAACGTCACGTGGGCTTCGCCCGCGCCGTGGCGGGCGCTGCGGTGGCGCACCCGCGCCTCGAGCTCCTGGCGGAGCCGCAGCTCTCGATCACCTGCTTCCGGTACGTGCCGCCGGGCGTCGTCGACCACGACGAGGTGAACGACCTCAACCGACGAATCCTCGACCGCCTGCGCATCGACACGAACATCATCCCGTCGAGCACCACAGTCGACGGATGCTTCGCGATCCGGCCGTGCTTCGTCAACCCCCGGACCACGGAACGCGAGGTCGACGCGCTCGTTCAGCTGGTGGTCCAATTCGGGGACGAGCTGTCGGCCTGAGCCGGCTTTCCGCCACGCTCTGAGGTCCCGATTCCGATCCCCACGTGGATGAGGCCGCGTTCACGGTGGCTGATTGTCGCGGCCCAGACGGGCCCTCGACGCCCGGCATCGGGACCGTCGAAGGCTACGCCTGGCCAACGGGTCGGAGGCGTACGACCTGCTGCGTGCGATCGGTCATCTCCGCGTAGAACTCGTAGCCCCGATACATCCTGTTGAGCCGGGGCCACAGCTCTGCCGCCGCCTGGTCGGAGAGAATCTCCGCGACGACCGGTATCCGGTCCTTGCCGACCTGCACGGAGCCCATGGGCTGCGCCCGCAGGTTGTGGATCCAGGCCGGGTCGGTCGCCTGGCCGGCGTTTGATCCGACGACAACCCGGGCGTCGCCATCGTCGAGGTAGATGAGGGGCACAGTCCGTTGCTTGCCGCTCTTGCGGCCGACCGTCGTGAGCAGCAGGACCGGGCGGTCGCCCAGGGCGTCATTGATTCTTGCGCCCTTCCGCCCACCCATCATTCGGTAGAAGCCGGCGTGCACGAGGGACAACCGATTGCCGAGCTTCCCCTGGCTCATGCCCTTGCCCATCTCGAATCGTTTGCGAATCTCCTCCTCGGAAGGGGCCGATGTCGCTTTGCCATCTGACATGTCACTTCACCCCTGTGGGTCGTACGGATTGCTTCGGTTTGGGACGGGAGGATGCAAGGAGTGAGCTCATGCGGTCACCCCTGCTCGAGTCGCCACCTCGGGGGACTCCGACCCCGTCTGCGCTCCTCGACCGTCCGGCCGTTCCCTGGTTGTATTTCCATCTCTCCGCCATTCGCAGCCTGAATCTCGAGGCTCTCGAGGATTCCCCAGCCACGGGCTTCATCGATGACGTCGATCCGGTTGGGGGTGACGAGGATCGTGAGGTAGTGACTGCGCGGGTCGTTGGTCACCCGCTCGACACGGCCCCAGTACTGGAGCCACTGCACTGCCCCTCCCGCAGCGGGAATGAGGAGCAGGAGTTCGGGATCCACGCATACGAAATGGACCGAGTCCGACCATCGGGGCACGAGGCACTCGACGTCGAGTCCGGTACTGTGGCAGCGGACCGGGATCGCCCAGACACCCTGCTGTCCGCTGGTGGTGAGCACGCACGCGTCGTGCCGACTCAGTTCCGCCGCGACCTGATCCTTGAGCCCTTCGAGCATGAGGGCAACGTACGATCCGGGCGCTGCCACGCCATCGCTCGAAAGAGCCATTTCGTCAGGTGATGCCGAGCTCCCGAGAGCGGGCGACGGCAGCGGTCCGCGACGAAGCCTCGAGCTTCGCGAGGATGTTGGCGACGTGGCGCTTTGCCGTGTGCAGGCTGATGGAGAGTTCCTCGGCGATGGCCCGGTTGCCCTTTCCCGCCGAGACCAGGATGAGCACCTCGATCTCCCGTCGGGTCAGGGTCTGGCCGGTCCCTGGTACTTCGACCGGCAGGGCTTCGAGGTCGCCGAGGGCAAGGAGGAGGCGCCGGGCGGTCCCGGCATGGATCCCCGACTCAACTGCCAAACGAAGCACCGGGACAATGAGCCGTCCTTCGCGCAACAACATCCCCGGAGTTCCCCGCTCCTCGCACTCGGCCAGCATCGGACCCAGGGTGTCGAGCGCGGCCTGTCGCCGACCCCAAGTGAAGTAGAGGTGGGCCAGCGGAGGTCGGGCTGCTCCGAACGCCAGCGAGGCACGGCGATCCGACTCCATGCGCAAGGCGTTCACGAAGCTTCGCTCTGCCTCCTCGAAGTCGTGGCGGCTCATGAGCATCATCCCGCTGAGAATCGCGCGCAGGACCGGCACTCCCGGGAGGCGCCCCGCGTCGACGGCGGGAGCCATTCGGTCGAGGAATTGGTGCGCCTCCTCTAGCCTGCCCTCCATCCAGCAGAGCCTCCCGTGGAGGAAGAACGCACCGGGGATCTGTGCATCAGGCATCCCGGCCCGTCCCGCACGGAGCTCGAACATCTGCAGCAGGCTGTCCACGACCTGGTCGTTGTCGCGGGCCATGTTCACCGAAATGGCGGTGGTGGCGAGTAGGAGGGCAGATCCGCCTGCATCCACGCCGAGCTGTTGGATGAGCTGCAGGCCGTCATCGCAGGCAAGGAGCGCTTCATCGAGGCGGCCGCGCATGAGGTGGGAGATCGCGATCTGGCTGTCGTACATGATGCGGAGCGGACCCGCCGGCAGCGGATCGCCGAGGCGGCTCCGCACGAGGGCACATGCCCGCTCGGTGAGGTCGAGACCGTTGGGAAGGAAGGGGAAGGTCGGATGGAGGTACATGAGGGCGTAGAGCGGGTCCGGTTCCTCGTGCTGCTGCGCCACCCGGAGTGCGTCCTCCAGGTCGTTCTGGGCGCTCACCCATCGACGATCGAGGAGTGCGAGCCGGGCCCTCCCGAGGAGCAGCGTCACCCGATCGGCGGGGGTGACAGGGAGGGCAAGCGCCTGGTCGATGAGGGGACCAGAACGCTCGAGGTCGTCCTGGACGACAGCGATGGTGGCGAGGAGGGCGGCGGCCTGTCCCAGGCCATGCGGGTCTCCCGCTGCCTGGAGCCCGTCGATTGCTATCAGGACCAGCGGCAGCGCGCCGGAGACGTCACCTTGCTCGAAACGGCATGCTGCCCGTAGGTAGGAGAGCCGGGGCCGCGAATCGAACACGGATGCGGGCAGGAGGTCCAGCAAGCGTTCAAGGGAGGCGGTGAAGCCCTGCCGCAGGAGCGCCCCTCCGCTGTCCTCGACCAGCGTGGCGGCTTCGGCGTCAAGGCCGGCGCGGATGAGATGCGACATCGTACGATCCGGCTCGACCTTGCCGTAGTAGGCGGCGGCCAAGGCGTGGAGGTGGGGCACCCGTTCAGGGGTGGATCGTGCGAGCTCGGATTCGAGGAGCTGCCGGAACAGAGCGTGGTACCGATAGACCCCATCCTCCAGCTGGGTGATGAACAGGTTCCTCGTGGCAAGGTCTGCCAGGACCTCGGCCGCGTCCGTCCGCCCGGTGACAGCTCGACAGGCCGCCGGTGTGAGCTCCTGGAGGATGGAAGTCCCGAGGAGGAAGACCTGGAGGGGGGCATCCTGGCGGATGAGGACGTCGTCGACGAGGAACTCAGCAGCGAAGCGATCGGACCGGGCGAGCGCATCGACGTAGCGGCTTCGATCGGCGGAATTGGGAATCCGCTCCAGGGCCGCGGTCAGGAATCGATATCCGGCTGGCCACCCTTCCGTTCGGTCGTAGAGCGCGACCAGGTCGTCGGACTCGAGCCGATGACCGGCAGCTTCGAGGAGAGCCTGGGCCTCGAGATCGGTCAGTCGCAAGTCCGCGGCGCGGAACTCGGAGAGCTGGTCGCGGGCCCGGAGTCGGGCGAGCGGAATCGGGGGGTCGCGGCGAGTCCCGATGGCGACGTGCACGTGTGCTGGGGTGGTCTGGAGGAGTCGGTCGAGGAGCCCATACACGGCCGGATTCCCCAGCACCTCAAGCTCATCCAGGACGAGCACGACGGGTTGTGATGCGAAGCTGTCGAGGTCATCAACGAGCCGATCGAGGATGTGGGCCGGATCCGGCGTCGCGGACCCGGCGAGCAGCGCAGCTGCTGTCGCGCCGCAAGCCGGGTCGAAGAAGCGGAGCGTCGTGACGAGGGAATAGAGGAACCGAAGCGGGTCGTCGTCATCCTCGTGCGCGGTGAGCCACGCATGGGGGAGGGGAGGGTTAGTGGTGATCGAGGCGAGGAGGCTGGTCTTGCCGTACCCGGCGGGAGCCGACAGGAGCGTGAGCGTTCGGGAAGTGAGGCTGGTTCGAAGAGCCGTTTCGAGCTCCGGGCGTGCCAAGAGGCCCGCCGGCCTCAGCGGCGGGTGTAGTCGGGTCCTTTGGGGCCGATATCCGTCGAGGGATACCGGCCGGGCGGTGGCGTTCGGTGGGATCGTCAGGCACCTCCGCGGTGCGCGATCGTAACACTGGGCCGAGCTCGCTTGGGCGCGGTTCGCACGGGGCCACGCCGGTGATTCCCGGGAAGCGGGACCTCGCCAACCTGCGCGCACGGTCAGGTCTCATCACCGAGCAGTTGATCAAGAGGGGCGGCCAAGTTGCCAGCTTGTAGTGCCGCGTCTGGAGCCTGGCTGGTGCGGCGCCTCCCCACGACGGCGCCCGGGCGAGCGATCAGCCCCAGCCTGGCCGCGCCCGATACCCCGCGATCGCCGACGGTCGCTTCAGGCGGAAGCCAACACGACGCCCAACCGGCCCGATCCCACCGAGTCTCTCGTCAGCCCACGAACGCGACCGCATCGATCGAGATGCGAAGACCGCGTGGCAGCCCGACGATCGGCGTCGAGCGGACCGGCGGGGCCGCCGGGAAGAACTCGGCAGACAACTGGTTCATCACCGCGAAGTCGTCGGCACTGGCGATGAAGACCGTCGTCTTGACGACTCGCCCGAGGCCGGTTCCGGCCGCCTCGACGACTGGCCGAAGGTTGACGAACGCCTGTCTGGCCTCCGCCTCGAAGCCGCCTGGGGGGACGGATCCGGTCGAGGGATCGAGCCCCGGCTGCCCGGCCACGAACAGGAACTCTCCCGCACGGACTGCCGGCGAATACGGCCCGACCACCTGGGCATGCTTGGCGACTCCACGGGACCATTCACGATCGTCGCTCCCTTCGCGGTCTGGTGAGGATCAGGCTCGAGGCCTATATCAGCAGCATGGGATCCGGTCTTCTTCAGCCCGCCTAGTCGTGCGCGCGTAAGCCAGCCGACCGTTTCGTCGTCCCGCTCGGCAGCGTGGGGAGATCGACACGGCGCGGGCACATCCCGCTGACCTTGCGAGGTTGGCGAGCTTGACAGGCGACGCAGCGGGCACCTGGACGACAGCGAGCCGACGTCGCCGGCGCAAGCTCACGCCTGGCTTCTCGACCACGACCACGACGCCCGGACCGAAACCATAGGAGACTGCCGCGAGTCGGTCGCGGCTCGGTCGTAGCGCAGTCCTCGCCCCGCGATGCTCTACGTCCAGCAGGGCCTCGGGCGATGGTGGTCAGGCTGTCAGGACGAGGTCGACCGGACCTCGACGCCCGCCGGCCGTCACGCGACAGGATCTGCCGGGTAGCCGCCGGGCCCGAGCCCGCAAGCGCGGATCTGATGGCAGCCAGACTCGACGCGCGATCACGACGCGAACCAGCGGCACCCCGAGCAGGAAGCCGATCACGAGACGCGGGCACTTCCCTGGGCGGCCCCGCGTCGAGTACGCTGCCGCGACGCAAACCAGGCCGGGTTCACATCCCATTAAGCGAGGTGAAGGGTGGCCGCGTTCGAGAGCAGCATCGAGATCGACCGGTCGGTCGATGATGTGTTCGCTTTTCTGGCCGATCCGTCCAACGAGACACGGTGGCAGTCGGGCCTCATCGATTCGAGCTTCACCTCGGACGGGCCATTGGCCGTGGGCTCCACCGGGCGGGACATCCGCAGATCCATGGGCATGAAGAGCACGACCCAATGGGTCGTCACGGCATTGGTCCCCAACCAGCTGTTTGCCTTCAAGGTGACGAAGCCCGTGCCCTTCGACTCGTCGTACCGGTTCGAGCCGACCGCTGCCGGCGTGAAGGTCACGATGAGTGTCGACCCCGTCGGCTTCACCAAGGTGATCTGGCCGATCATCTCAGGCGTCGGGAAGAAGCAGTACCTGCGGGACTTCGCCAAGTTGAAGGAAGTGCTTGAGTCGGAGCCGAGGTAGGCCAGCCCAGACCGGGCGCGCAGGTCGGCGAGGTACCGCCTCGCGGTGTCCGGCTCCGTCACCAAGACCGCAGTCGCGACCTTCACGGTAGGTTGCGCGTCCAGCTTGCATCAGGGCCGTCCGGCATGCGCCGCGGACCAGCTCGAGAGGGAGCCGCGGCTCTGCACGGCGCATGACGATCCGAAGGTCGCTGGAGGCGGAGCTATCCCTCTCGTCCCTTCCGACCGTTGCCCGGGATCCGACTGCTCGTTGCCGGGCTTGGTCGATATCAATTCGCTGCAACCAGCCTCGAGACGCCCCTGGTGGACAGCCGGAGCCCCCGGGCCGGGCGCCCGCGCCGGGGCGCCCGGCCCACGAATCGAGCGTGGCGTCGCTACTCGCTGGTCCGCTCCGCGGCGCGGAACTCGAGCAGCGATCCACCCTCGGTCGTCATGCCCGCGACCCAATCGGCGCGCTCGGCGGCCCGGTACTCGATGAGGCCCCGCGCCTCATCGGACGGCGTGATCCCGGGACTGAACGAGACCCTCACCGATCCGAGCACCGCAATCAGGGCGACCGCCACGAACGCGAGCACGATCGCGATCAGGAAGTTGCGATACAGGTGGGAGCCGGCCATGCCGGCGTGGTGGACTGGGGAGTGCAGCGCCATCGCGGCACCTCCGGCTGCTCGCGGGCCTGTCTCGCCAGTGGCTCAGGATCGTCCCGGCGGCAGGAGCACGGACGATCCATCGCTGCCTCCCGCGTTCCACTGCCCACCATGGTCCGGGACGGCGTCGAAGGCTAGGGCCGATGGTCGAGGTCGGCGCGGACGGTCCCGCGTCGGTGCTACAGCCCCGAATAGGCGTGCAGCCCGCTGAACCACAGGCTGCCCGAGTAGGTGACCAGCACCATCAGGAAGCCGATCACGAGCAGCAGCGCGGCCGGTCGGCCGGCCCATCGTCGCTGGTTGCGTGCGTGGAGGTAGACCGCGTAGGTAAGCCACGTCACCAGGGCCGCGGTCTCCTTCGGGTCCCACCCCCAGTAGCGGGACCAGGCAATCGATGCCCACCAGGACCCCAGGACGATCATCGTGGCGAAGATCGGAAAGCCGAGGATCACCGAGCGGTACGCCACCTCGTCCAGCGTCCTGTGCGACGGCAGCCAGGCGAACCGGTCGCCCGTCCCCTGGGCGAGGTAGGCGAGGCCCGCGGCAAACGACGTCGCGAAGATCCCGTACGCCAGCACGGCCATGCCCACGTGGATCGTGAGCAGGGGTGCATTCTGGAGCGCGGGCACCAGCGGCTCGATCTCCGACGGCAGCGACGCGGCATACAGGAGCATGGCGAGCGCCACGCCCACGGGGATGAACCCGATCTGGCGGATCGCGTAGCGTCGCGAGAGCCACAGGTAACCGCCCAGGATCGATGCCGCGAACGCGACGCTGAACTCGTAGAGGTTGCCGTACGGCCCACGGCCCACCACGATCCCGCGCATGGCCGCCGACGCCACGAGCAGCGCGAAGGCCACGGCCGTGAAGGTCGTCGCCACGCGTGACAGCGGGCTGGGCGAGGCGGCCAGCTCGACCGGCGACGAGGCGGCGGTGGCGCGGGCCGTCACGAACGAGCCCGTGACGCCGCCGGTGGCGAAGGCCGGCCGGGTTGCCGGTGCGAGGACGACCAGCCGGCGACCGTTGGCCAGCAGCACCGCGTGGCCGACATGTGCGGCGAACCCGATGGCGGTGGCGATGACGCCGAGCACGAACAGGAGCGAGGATGCCTGTGCCATGTTGTTTCCCGGGACGCTGGGAGCCGACGGGTCGTTCCCGGGGGCTCGAAGGGTTCGCCGGCGGTCGCCCGCCGGGAGGTCAGGCGCTCAGGCGGCGGCGGCTCCACCCGACGGCGGACCGACGGAGCGGAGTGAGCGCGTGGTTGGCTTGAGGGTGAAGGTGAGGCCGCAGTTGCCGCACGTGTCCTCCGCGGCGGAGCGGACGAGGGCGCACTTGGGGCACGCGACCACGAGGCTTTCCCCAGCCTGGGATTGCGTTGCCCCCGGCTCGTAGATCATCTGCTCACGAGGGCTGTATGGCTCGCCGGCGGGGAAGACCGCGTTACCATCCTCGTCGAGCGGGGCGGCCCGACGGGGATCCGCGAACGCGACCTTGGGCCGTGGCTTGCGGACGCCGTAGACGACCCAGGCCAGCACGAGCAGCGTGAGGAACGGCCCCACCACCCCGATGAGCAGGAAGACCGGCAGCAGGCCGATGAGCCCGCCCCAGTCCGGCGTCACGAACGCGCCAGAGAACGCGAGCAGGTTGGACCAGAGCTGGTTCAGGCTGTCGACGATCACCGCGGCATGCTAGCAGGATGGGCGCCGCTGGCGTGTGACCTCAGCCGGACATGCGTGGATGGCGCCTGTGCCTGGCCACCTTGCGTGCCTGCCCGGTCTTGGAGGTCGCTCCGCGTCCCGGGGACCAGCGGCGCCGGTCCTCGTCCGGGGAGGCGGCGGGCCCCCTGTTTGCGGGCGGCCGTCCGGCGCCGATCGACGTCCCCCTGGCGCCTCGCGTTCCCGGCACCGGGACGTCCAGCTTGCCGATCAGCCACTGCAGCGGCACGGTACGCGCGCCTTTCGCCGCCAGGAGGTCGCGCAGCCCACGATCGTTGGTCACGACCAGCACCCGGTCGGTCGTGACGGCACCTCGAGCCTGCATGGCGGCCTCCGATACCAGGTCCAGGATGGTGTCGTCGCCGCTCCTCCGACCGGAGTAGCGGACTGTCATCTTCTGGGCCAGCCGCCCGTACACCCCGTGGCCCACGCCGTCGAAGACGAGGTCGATCGTGATCGTCGCCGGGACCGCCCCGCGGATGCGCCCCACGATCGCGGACGCCGGGGCCGGCCCACCCGCGGCCGCCCCCAGGCGGTAGAGCATGTTGGTGCCGTCGATGATGAGGCGGTCCGTGCCTTCGAACGGGGATGTGCGCGGGGCGGGGGGCATGCACAGACGGTAGCATCGTGCGGTGCTCCTCCTTGTCGATCTCGATGGCGTGGTCTACCGCGCCTCGGAAGCCGTGCCCGGGGTTGGGCCGGCGCTGGCCGCCCGTGCGGCCCTGGGCGACGACGTCGTGTACGTCACCAACAACGCGATGCACTACCACGGCGACTACCTGCCCCGCCTCGCCGGCCACGGGGCACCGGTGGGGCCCGACCGCGTGGTCACCAGCGCGCTCGCCAGCGCCATGTATGTCCGCGATGCGATGCCGGGCGGACGGCGGGTGCTTGCGGTGGGCGCAAGCGGCCTGGAGCGCGAGCTGCGAGAGGCCGGGCTCGACGTGGTGACGGCCGCGCATGCCGCGACGCGCATGGGTCAGGAGGGCATCGACGGGTGGGCCGCCGCCGACCACCCGGACGTGGTCGTGGTTGGCCTGGACCCGCAGCTGACCTACCTGCGGATCGCCGCCGCCGCGGACTGCATCCGCGCCGGCGCGGTCCTGGTGGCAACCAACCGGGATCCCGTCTATCCCACCGAGCGCGGCTTCCGGCCCGGCGCCGGTTCCGTCGTGGCGGCCATCGAGACTGCCGCACGAACCACGGCCGCGGTCACGATCGGAAAGCCCGGCCCGTACCTCCTGGAGGCCGCGGCCCGGCTGGTGGACGGCGACGTCTCGCGGGCCGTGATGATCGGGGACGCGCCGACGGATGTGGCGGCCGGGAGGGCCGTGGGCGCGAGGACCGTCCTGATCCTGACCGGCGTCACCACGCGTGAGATGGCGGACGCGCTGCCGCCGGAGGAGCGACCGACGCGCATCGCCGCCGACGCCTCGGAGCTCGCCACCATCCTCGACGGGCTGGCCGCGGACGACCGGTAGGGGACCGAGGACCCCCAGCCGTGCCGCCCATGCCGCCTACCGGTTCAACGGTCGGGTGCATCCCGGTTTGAGTCGCCCGGCGGCACGTTCGTCGCTCCCAGGGCCCTGCCCAGCCGACAGGCGTGCCGCCCATCGGCGCAAGTCACGTTGCACCCGACGGTTCACCCGCCCAGCGGCTCACGGGCGCACCTAGGCCCGTGCCTGCCGGGCCGCCGAGGACCGGTCAGCGACCGCCGGAGCCGCGGACACGCCGCAGGCGGCCCACCACCAGCGGGTAGATCAGGGCCGCGATCACCAGTGAGATCACTGTCATCCCCAGGACCACCGCGGGCTCGCGTTCCGTGATGAGGGCGAAGCCGACCACAAGGAACGGCAGCCGCCCGACGACCAGCAGGGCCGACGTCCGGTCGGAGATGCGGCCGGCGCGCCAGCGACCCTCCTCGAACGGCCGGGTCGCGATCAGGGCGAACACGAGCACCGCCAGCTGGATCGTCTCGGGCGTCACCGGCCCTTCTCGGGCGTCACCGGCCTACTGGCGACCGGCTCAACGATGGATCAGCTCGGGGACACCCGCGCCCCAGGCCAGGAAGGTCTCGCGCAGTGACTCCTTGGTGGGCTCGCCGCAGAAGGCCGCTTCGATCGCGCCGGTGTTCACGGCCCACAGCTCCGGCAGCGTGACCCCGAGCTCCTCCACGGCGCGGGCGTACTCCTCGGACAGGGTGACATCGGACACGGTCAGGTCGTCCGTGTTGAGCGTGACCCTGACGCCGGCGTGGAGCAGGCGGCGGAACGGGTGATCGGCGATCGTCGGGACGATCTGGGCCTGATAGTTCGAGGTCAGGCACAGATCCAGCCAGACCTCCTTCTCGATGAGGTCGGCGACGAGCCCGGGATCGTCGATGGCCAGCGGGCCGTGAGCGATCCGCTCAGGCTCGATCGAGAGCGCCCGCCTCACCTGCGCAGCACCGCCCCACTCGCCGGCGTGGAGCGTGACGTGGAGCCCGAGGTCGCGCGCCATGTCGATCGCCCCGCGGTGCCGCTCCGGGTCCGGGAAGCGCGCCTCGGGACCCGCGAGGTCCACGGCGACGAGCCCGTCGGGGATGCCCTCCTGGGCCATGTCCAGGATGAGATCGAGGTTGTCCTGGGGAGCGTGCGAGCGCATGAGCGTCGCGATCAGCCTGACCTGGACGTCGTGGCGCCTGGCGGCGTCGTGGGCGCCCCGCCAGACCGCCTCCACGACCTGGCGTCCGCTCAGCCCCCGCTGGGTGTGGAGCAGGGGCGCCCAGCGGATCTCCATGTAGCGGACGTGCTCGCAGGCCTTGTCGGTCACGAGGTCGTCGGCGACGCGCTCGAGCGCCTCGGCGTCCTGCAGCAGCAGGATCGGCAGGTCGAACGCCTTGAGCAGCTCGGCCTGGTCCGTCACCAGGTCCGGGCCGACGAGGACACCGCGCATGCCCGCAAACGTGACGGGTGCCTCCACGCGCCGGGTGCGCGCGATGTCGAGCGCCGTGTCGATGCGGAGAGAGCCGTCCAGGTGGAGATGGAGCTCCGCCTTGGGCATGGCCCTGGTGAGGGCGCGCAGGGTCCGTGGGTCGAGCTGGCTCATGCCCCGATGGTAGCGGGTGCCATCCAGCGGCCAATCCGGCATTGCGTCCGGTGCGAACCTTTTGGTGATCGCGTCCGAGACCGCGACGCCAGAGTGGAGCCCCGATGTCCACGATCCTCGTCACCGGCGCCAACGGGTTTGTCGGAAGCCACATGGTCCCAGCGCTGGTCGATGCCGGCCACCGCGTCCACGCCCTGGTCCGGGACGACGACGGCGCTGCGAAGGTCACCGCCCGGCTGTCCCCGGCCCAGCGCGAGTCCCTCGAGACCCGGCGAGGTGACGTGACCCGCCCGGAGACCCTCCCCGGAGCGCTCGCCGGCGTCGACGCCGTGCTCCACCTGGTCGCCGTGCCCCGGGACTGGGACGGCGGGGCCACGTTGCGCCTGGTCAACACGGAGGGCACCCGGAACGTCGTCAACGCCGCGTCCGAGGCCGGCGTGCGGCGCTTCGTCCACCTCGGTGGCCTGGGCCTGGCAGACGAGCCGGACCTGCACTTCGGGAGCTCCAAGGTCCGCGGGATGGCGCTGGTTCGAGCGAGTGGCCTCGACTGGACGATCCTGTCCCCATCCCTCCTCTATGGACCCCGAGACGGGTTCTTCAACATCCTTGCTGGGCTCGTGCGCATGTCGCCGGGCGTCGTCCCGATCACCGGCAAGGGGGACGCGAGGTTCCAGCCCCTGGCCATCGCCGACCTCGCCCGCGTGGCGGTGCTGGCCCACGGTGACGACTCGACGATCGGGCGCGAGTACCTGCTCGGCGGCCCGCGTACGTGGACCTACCGCGAGATCGTGGAGGAGGTCCTGCGGGGGATGGACAAGCGCCGGCTCCTGGTCCCGATGCCCGTGGCGGTCATCCGACTCGTCGCGACGGTCGCCGAGAAGCTCCGCCTCCCGTTCCCGGTGGCGACGGACCAGCTCCGCCAGCTGCGGTTCGACAACGTCGGCCCCCTCGACGGCGTGAACAGGGACTTCGGCTTCGAGCCCCAGCCGATGGAGGGCCATCTCACCCACCTCCGGCTCAAGGTCAGGGACCAGGAGCCGCCGACGGCTTGAGCGATACGGGCCTATCCCGCCCGCAGGCTCGCCCGAGCACTCCCGCACTCCGACCCGATACCCTCCGCCTGTGACCGTCACCCGCTTCCTGCGCACGCTCATGACCCGGCTGGCCTGGGCTGCCATCGCCCTGCTGATCTCGCTCGGTGCCGCCGGCATCATCGCGACCCTCACGCACATGCCCGGGACGACCGCACGCGCGGAGCTGACATGGGCCGGTGACGTGGCCGTGGCCCCCGCCCTCGACACGGCGACGGCGGACCTCGAGGCACTCTCGGCGGAGGTGGACCAGCTGGGATCGACGGCGCGCCAGGCCCTGACCCAGGTCGTGGGCGGCGATCTCCCGGAGCTCCAGGCGACCATCGCGGACGGCACGACGAGACTCCAGGCGGTGCAGGCCCGCACGACCGACCTGGAGCGATCCCTCGCCGCCGTGCCCTACACCGGCGACGACTGGCCCCTGTACCTGGCACCCGAGCTGCGGCACCGCTACGTCGAGCTCGCCTCGACGTCCGGACTCACCGGCGGCTTGGAGGACGACTGGGCGTCGTTCACCGGCCGGGCGCTGACTGCCGCGCGGGTGTCGGCCCTCCTGGCGCGCCACGACGAGGAGACGGCGGCCGCCGCCACGGAAGGGTCCGCCGGACGCTACCGCCAGGCACTGGACGGTCTCAAGGCATCCGAGGCGACCATCGCCGAGTCCCGCGCGCTCCGTGACCGCCTGGCCCCGAGCACAGACGTGTCCACGTTGACGACGTGGATCGACCGCAACGCGGCCTACGACACGGCGCTCGGGGAGCTCTACCAGGTGCTGCTAGACGCCCGCGGCCGCGTGACGGACGCCGTCCGCCGTGCCTACGAGGGGGAGCAGCTGGCCCGCTCGGGCCTCCCTGGCGACACGCGTGGCCTGATCGTGATCATGTCCGACGTCGCCCAGGGCGGGCTCAACCAGGCCGTGATCGCGATCGAGGAGGCCCGCGGGACCCTCGCCCAGGCGCTGGAGGTGCAGCAGCAGCTGCGGGACGGGAGCGGGACGCTGCCGCCTGGCTGACGCCGCCGGGCTGACCACGCCGGGCTGACCCCATCGGCTTCGGTACACTCGGGATCAACGCCCGCTCGAGCACCCTGTCCGCGCCACCCACGGCTCGGCTGCGAGCACCCGGAGGTCTCTACGTGCAGATCCGCGTGACTACGGACCAGCCCTGGGAGGTCGCGGCCGACCTCCTGGTCGTCCCCGTTGTGGGCGAGCCCGATCTGGCGGGCGATCTCGACGCCCTCGATCGGCGGATGGGGGGCGAGCTGCGCGCCCTCACGGAGTTCGGGGAGCTGCGGGAGCGGCGCTATGGCACAGCACTCGCCGCGCCGGGCGAGCTTCCCGTCGGGCGGGTGCTCGTCGTCGCGGCCGGTGACGCGGATGCGTTCGACCGCGAGACCGCCCGCCACATCGGTGCCCGTGCGATCCGTCGCCTGATCGGCCGCAGGGTGCGTTCCATGGCCGTCTGGCTGTCGCCCCTCGCCGGACACCTCGATGGCGGCGCGGAGCTGGTGGCGGAGCTGATCGCCCGTGGCGTCGTCGAAGGCGGCTTCGAGCCCAAGACGATCTATCGCGCCGACAGCGATTCCGCACCGCCGGAGCTCGACGAGCTGGTGCTGGTCGCTCCGGGTGCGGATGCCGCCGCCCTCGGTCGTGCCGCGGAGCGCGGGCGGATCATGGGCGAGGGCGCCAACATGGCACGCCGACTCGCCAACCGGGCCGCCAACGACATCACGCCGCAGGTCCTGGCCGACGAGGCGCGGGCCATCGCGGAGGAGCACGGCCTCTGGATCGACGTCATCGACGAGCGGCGTGCCGCCGAGCTGGGCATGGGCATGTTCCTGGCGGTCGGGCAGGGGAGCGACAATCCGCCCCGGATGATCGTCATGCGCTCCGGCGGCGAGGGCGAGAAGGATGCCCTGGGACGCCATCTCGCGATGGTCGGCAAGGGCGTCTGCTTCGACTCCGGTGGCATCAGCATCAAGCCGGCCGACCGGATGGAAGAGATGAAGATGGACAAGACCGGTGCCTGCACCGTGATCGCGGCCATCGCCACCGCGTCCCGTCTCGCGCCCGGGCTGCCCCTCCTGGCGGTCGCGCCGGCCGTTGAGAACATGCCCGGTGGCCATGCCTCCCGGCCCGGCGACATCATCAAGGCGCTCAACGGCAAGTGGGTTGACCTGATCAACACCGATGCCGAGGGTCGCCTGATCCTGGGCGACGCGCTCACCTATGCCGAGCAGCTCGGGGCCACCCACCTGGTGGACGTCGCGACGCTCACCGGCGCCGTGGGCCGGGCCATCGGCAACCTGGTCACCGGCGTGTTCGCGACCCCCGATCCGTGGTGGGGTGCCATCGAGGCCGCGGCAGAGCGTGCCGGCGAGCGCTACTGGCGGTTCCCGCTGGTGCAGGACTACATGACCGAGATGGACAGCTGGTACGCCGACTTCCAGAACACGGGCACGAGCGACGGATCGCTGGTCAAGAGCGGCCTGTTTCTCGAGCAGTTCCGGACTGTGCCGTGGGCCCACCTCGACATCGGCGGCACCGCCTACTTCCGGAAGACGTATCCGTTCGCCCCGCGCGGCGCCACGGGCGTCACGCATGCGACGCTGGTCGAGCTCGCCCTCGCGGGAGCGGCGGAGGCCTGATCCGGTGCCCGCCGTGGGATCCGGTCGCCGTAGACTCCGCCCGTGCTGACGCCGCTCGCCATCCTGCTCGCCATCCTCGGAGCTGCCTGGGGTCTCGCCGCGGACCGTATCGGCGCGCGCTGGCCGGTGCACGAGGACGGGTCCGTCCGCAGGGTCGACTGGCGGACGCCCGTCGTCGTCGTGGTCGGGGCGCTGGCCATGGGCGGGCTCACGCTGCGCTTCTCGGAGCCGGTGGAGATCCTGGTCTTCGGCGCCTACCTGCTCGCGCTCGTCCTGCTGCTGGCCACGGATCTCGACCAGCGGCTCCTGCCCGACGTGATCACGCTGCCCGCGATTCCGCTCGCCCTCGTGTTC
This sequence comes from uncultured Chloroflexia bacterium, assembly GCA_963713975.1. Classification (GTDB taxonomy): domain Bacteria; phylum Chloroflexota; class Limnocylindria; order Limnocylindrales; family CSP1-4; genus CAIXZV01. Next base: position 219,963 of record OY970218.1, on the reverse strand, counting down.
TGCGTCTCCGGGGCGAATCCGCTCGTGCCAACCGGGGTGCTGCCGATCGCGATCGCCGTCGCGATCATCATTCCCCTGCTGCTGTGGCTGGTGTCGATCCCGTTTGGTGCGGGGGCCATCGGCCAGGGCGACCTCAAGCTGCTGGTCTCGGTGGGGCTGATGGCCGGGCCCGCGCGGATGGTCTACGGCGCCATCTACGGAGCGCTTCTGGCCGGGGTTGTCCTGGTGGTGCTGCTCCTGCTGCGCCGGATCACGCTCAGGACCTATGTGCCGTATGGGCCGTTCCTGATCATCGGGGCGATCTGGGCGGTGCTGGTGATCCAGTAGGGCTCGGCCCGCGGGGGCCACGAGAACGGCCCCTACGGCCCGTGGAGTCCTTGCAGGCTCTTGGTACACTCGCGCCGAACGCCGGTTCAGGTCGTCTCGGGAGTGCCCTCCGGGGCGGCGCCAGTCCGGCGGGTGAGGACGCCGCTCGATTTCGCCATCCGGCGACCGGTCGGCCGACCATCCGCCCGAGATGAGGACGCCCGCTCGTTGACCCGCCACTCCGTCACGCAGCACTTCCCAAGGTCCCGCCGGGGCCATCGGAACCGGATTCTTCTGGCCCTGCTCGCCGTCCCCTTCGTGGTCGGCGCGATTTCCGCGCCCGTCGTGGCTCCCGGCCCGGTCCACGGCGACGAGCTGTCTGACGCTCGGGCGCAGCAGCAGGACCTCGCCCGCAGGATCAAGTTGCAGAAGGCCCGCGTCGCGAGCCTCACGAGCTCGCAGAACTCCCTCGAGGGCCGGATCGCCGCGACGCGATCCGAGCTGGCCGGCATCAGCCAGGACCTGACCGCAACACGAAAGCGCGTCAACGCGCTCGAGGCGGACGTTGCCGAGGTCCAGGGGGAGTACAACGCCCTGGTTGCCGACATTGCCGACCTCGGCATGCAGCTGAAGCGGATCGAGGTCCAGGAGGGCCTCAAGAAGGCGGACCTGCTCGAGCGCAAGGCCGAGCTGGCGGACCGGATCCGCGTCGCCTACGAGGCAGAGCGGACATCGATGCTGGAGACGTTCCTCTCCGGTGCAACGTTCACGGACCTGCTGGCCGAGATGAGCACGCAGCTGGATGCGGCCGACCAGGATCGTGCGCTCGCCCAGCGGATCGCACGGGACCGCGAGACCCTCCTCGCGCTCCACCGGACGGTGGAGGAGACGCGGAGCCAGGCCGACGTGCTGCGCCAGCAGGCAGAGGTCCAGAAGCAGCGGCTCGACCGGCGGGTGGCGGAGCTGCGCAAGCAGCAGACGAAGCTGAAGGCCCTGGAGAAGGCCGCCAAGTCCTCGCTCGCAGCCCAGCGGGCGAGCTACGCCCGGATGGCCGCCAACAAGGCCCAGCTCAAGCGGACGCTCGCCGCGACGGCCGCAGCCCGCAAGAAGCTGGAGCGCAAGATCGACAGGCTCGTTGCGTCCCAGTACAGCCACGGCAACATCCCGTCGCAGTACAACGGATCGCTCGCCTGGCCGATGTCCGGCAGCATCACCCAGGACTTCGGATGCACGGGCTTCTCCTGGGAACCGCCCTCCGGGGGCTGCGCCCACTGGCACAACGGGATCGACATGGTGGCCGCCTACGGGACGCCCGTCCGGGCCTCGGGGGCGGGGAGGGTCGTGTACGTCGGCTGGAACTATGCCGATGGCGCGGATCCCGCATTCATCGTGATCATCGCCCACTCGGCTGGCCTGTCCACCTGGTACGCCCACCTGATGGCCCGCTACCCGGTCCATGCGGGCCAGTCCGTCAGAAAGGGCCAGGTGATCGGGTACGAGGGCAACACGGGCCACTCCACCGGGGCGCACCTCCACTGGATGGTCCAGTTCAACGGCTCCTTCGTGAACCCGCGCCTGTTCACCTAGCGCGGCCGGCATCTTCACCGGGCCGCGATCGGACGGCCACCACCCTTTGCTAGGATCGTGGCGATCAGATCCCACGCCAGGAGGAACCACGCTTGGTGAAGCCGGTCCTGGCTGTCATCCTCGCCGGTGGCGAAGGTGAGCGGCTGTCAATCCTCTCATCCGTTCGCGCGAAGCCCGCGGTCCCGTTCGGCGGCAAGTACCGGATCATCGACTTCACGCTGTCGAACTGCGTCAACTCCGGGATCGACAACGTGGTCGTGCTGACCCAGTACAACCCCCGCTCGCTGAACGACCACATCGGCCTCGGTCGGGCGTGGGACCTCGACCGCACGCGGGGCGGCGTCCGGATGCTGCAGCCCTACATCAAGCGTGGGCGAGTTGCCGAGTGGTACGGCGGCACCGCGGACGCGGTCCTCCAGAACTTCAACGTGGTGGAGCGGGGCGGTGATGCCGTCCTCGTGCTCGCCGGCGACCATATCTACAAGATGGACTACCAGCCGTTCCTGGCGGCGCACCGCCGTCGGCGGGCGGACGTGACCATCGCGGTCCGCCGGGTGCCGCTTGCGGAGGCCACCCGGATGGGCGTCCTGGCGCTCGACGACCAGGATCGCGTGACCGAGTGGCAGGAGAAGCCCAAGCAACCCAAGAGCGACCTCGCGTCGATGGGCGTCTACGTGTTCTCCAAGCGGGCGCTCCAGCGCTGGCTGTCGGACGACCGGCGCGACTTCGGGCGCGACGTGATCCCGGCGATGCTCGACGGTGGCGCGCGCGTCTACGGGCACCGGTTCGAGGGCTACTGGCAGGACGTGGGCACGATCCAGTCGTACTGGGAGGCCAACATGGCGCTCCTGGTGGACCGGCCGGAGCTGGACCTGTACGACCGCGACTGGCTGATCCACACCCGGTCCGAGGAGCGGGCACCGGCCAAGGTCGGCGCGACCGCCCAGATCCACCGGAGCATGATCTCGCACGGCTGTGTGATCAACGGCACCGTCGTCAACAGCGTGCTCTCGCCCGGGGTGCGCGTGGACGTGGGCGCGGTGGTTCGTGATTCGATCGTCATGTTCGACTCCGTGATCGGCGCCGGGGCCGTGGTGGATCGCGCCATCCTGGACAAGGAGATCGTCGTCGGGCAGGGCGCCATCGTGGGCGACGGCCCCGACTTCGACACCCCCAACAAGCAGGAGCCAGGCCGGCTCAACACGGGCATCACGGTGATCGGCAAGCAGTCGATCGTGCCTCGCGGCGCGCGTCTCGGGCGCAACGTCAAGGTGGGCGAGCGGGTGAAGTCGACGGACTACGGGTCCCGCACGGTCCGGTCCGGTGGCACGGTGGACCCCAAGGCACGCTCGAAGCGATCCGTGCCGGACCGCGGCGCCGGCGAGCCGCCTGACCGCGCGACGGCCGCCACGGAGTAGGGAGCCGGTACCGGCACGCCACGCGGCGCGCTCGCACAAGGCCACCGGCGGGGCCTGAACGACACCTCCGGTAGACTGCCCGCCATGTCCACCGCCCCCCGGGCGTCGGCGTGTGCCCCGACCGACGTCGAGGCCTGGCTTGCCGAGCTCGGCCTGGCGCCCTCTGCGCGCGCCGACCGCGAGACCATCACGTCGTGGGACCTCGTCCTCGATGGGGTTCGGCGTGCCCGCCTCCGGATCACGGTCATCCTGGATCCGTCGCTGGCGCTCATCTGCTGGACGCACTTCGCACCGCCGATCAACGACGGCTTCCGACGCTCCTACCGCAAGTTGCTGCGCTGGAACGACGAGCTGCCGTTCGCCAAGTTCTCGGTCGGCGAGGACGAGCGGCCGCTCCTCGTCGCGGAGATCCCGGTGCGCGATGCCGGTCGGGACGCCCTGGGTCTCGCACTTGCCCGGTCGATCGCGATCGCGGACCGCTGCCACGCCGACACCGTGGAGTGGCTCAAGGCCGGTGGGTGGTCGTTGGACCCGCCCCCCGCCGGGGCGGCCGACGGGCCTGGGCCGCGGCTGGTGGCACGGTACGCGTCTGAACTCGCGGAGCTGCTGGAGCCCGCGGACGGCGGGGTGCCGGCCGGGTCGGCCGCGCCCGATGCGGCGTCGGCATGACGGCATCGTCTCCCGTGCTCCGCAGGAGGGTTCGGCCGTGGCTCGCGGGCCTGGCCGTGGCGGTCATGCTGGCCGTCGCCGCCCCCGGCAGCGGGGCGCTGGGCCCTGCCCCGGTCGTCGCTGCCACTCCGGACCTCACGCTGGTCACCCAGGCGACCTATGACGTGCATCCCGCGGACCAGCGGGCGAGCGTGAGCGTCGCCATCACCGCGCACAACCGCAAGTCCGAGACGCGGACGCGCAAGTTCTTCTTCGACCATGCGTTCCTGGCTGTCCAGGCCGGCGCCACCTCCCCGAGGATCACGGGACCCAAGGGCGCCCGGGTCCGGGTTGCCAGTCGGACGAAGGACGCTACCCTGCTCCGGATCGACTTCGGGTCCCGCCTGTACGGCGGCAAGTCCGCGTCCTTCCGCCTGGCCTTCGACCTGCCGGGCCACGGCGGCGCCGCCAACCCGCAGGTCCGCGTCGGGACCAGCCTGATCGCGCTGCCCGTCTGGGCCTATGCCTCCGACGGCGCCCGCGGCAGCTCCGTGACCGTGCGCATCCCCCCGGGATGGGATCCGGCGGTGGAATCGGGATCCTTTGCCCGGCGGACCACCGGAACCGACGGCAGCACCGTGCTGGCCACCGGGTCCCTCGCGAGCCCGCTCTCGTTCTTCGCCTACGTGTCGGCGCAGCGGCCCGCGGTATACGAGGAGAAGGCCCTGGCGGTCGATGTCGGCGGGAAGCAGGTCGATCTGCTGCTGCAGCCCTGGGAGGACGACCCGGGCTGGACGAAGCGCACCGGCGAGCTGTTCGGTCGCGCACTGCCGGTCCTGCGGGATGAGATCGGGCTCGACTGGCCGCACGACACGCCGATGGTGGTTCGCGAAGGGGTGAGCGGCGACTCGGGGGACTCGGCGGCCGTGTTCGATCCTGCGGAGAACCGCATCGAGGTCGCCTACTGGGCGGACCCGGCGCTCACGATCCACGAGGCGGCCCACGGCTGGTTCAACGGCTCCCTGCTTGCCGACCGGTGGGCGAACGAGGGCTTCGCCTCCTACTACGCGCTCCGTGCGGCGGCAGCCCTCGAGGTACCGGCGAAGGCGCCCGTCCTGACGAAGGCGGTGAAGGGGTCCGCGATCCCGCTCAACGCCTGGGTCCACAGCACGACCGCCGACACGACCGCGGGCGCGACGACCGGCGTGGTTGACGGCAAGACCTCCGACACCACCGCGACGGACGCCTACGGCTATGCCGCCTCCCTCGCGTTCGCCACCGCGGTGGCCGACGTGGTCGGGCCCGAGGCCCTCGCGCGAACCTGGGCCGATGCGGCCGCCGGCGTCGGTGCCTACCAGCCGCCTGCGTCCGGGGCCAGCGCCGCCGAGGGCGTGGCCGGCCCGCCCGACTGGCGCGGCCTGCTCGACCTGCTCGAGGCGGAGTCTGGCTCGAAGCTCACGGACCTGTGGCGCACCTGGGTGGTGCGACCGGATGAGGCGGCCCGGCTGGACGCCCGCGCCGAGGCCAGGTCGTCCTACGCGCGGACGCTCGCGCTGGCCGGCGACTGGGCCCTGCCTCGCTCGATCCGAGACGCCCTGCGGTCCTGGCAGTTCGATGCCGCGGAGGAGCTGATGGCCGACGCCCGCACGGTGCTGGCGCAGCGCAATGGACTGGCCTCCATGGCGGACCGCGATGGCTTCGCGCTCCCGGACACCATGCAGGGCCTGTTCGAGGCGGGGTCGATGGAGGCTGCCAGCGGGCAGGCCGAGGCTGAGCGGAACGCGATGATAGCGATCGAGGAAGCAGCGGCCGCGCGTTCGGCTGACGACGACATCCTGAGCAGGATCGGCATGCTGGGCGAGCAGCCGGAGGAGGACCTGGTGCGGGCCGGTGTGGCGCTCGAGGCGGGCGACACCGACGGCACGCTGGCCGCGGCCAACCACGCATACCGCGCCTGGACCGCCGCATGGCCGGAAGGTCGCCGCCGGGCCCTGCTGGCCCTTGCCGTGCTCGCCTCCATCATCGTCCTCGGTGCGGCCCTCGTCGGCAGCATTCGCAGGGGCCGGCGAGCGACGTCGGCCGCGGACTGATCCCCATGCACCGGACGCCCGCAGCCGCGCTCGTCAGCACGATACGGCGCGCAGCGACGGCCGCCGTCCTTGCGCTGCTGGTCACCACGGCGGGGGCCATCCTGCCGGCCGTCGATCCGGGCGCGCCACCGCCGTTTCTGCCGGGTCCCGCCACGACCCTTGCGGCCGACGGCGTCGACATCACCTCGGCGGCACGCTACGTGCTGCAGCCCGATCGGGGCCGGGTCCGCGTGACCGTGGACATCACGGCCGTGAACCGGAAGCCCGACGTCACCAGGGGCGGCCGCGTCACCCGGTACTACTACGATGCCGTGAACCTCGCCGTGCAGCCGGACGCCGAGCACCTCCGCGCGACCCAGGACGGGAAGACGGTCGCTATCGATGCCGAGCCCCGCAAGGGCTTTCGCCTGGTCAGCGTCCGGTTCCGGGAGAAGATCTACGTCGGCGAGACGGCGACGGTCCGCCTTGCATTCGACCTCCCCGGCGGTGCGCCGCGCTCGGACAGCGCGACCCGTGTCGGGTCGGCGTTCGCCACCTTCGTCGCCTGGACGTTCGGGGACAGTGGCGAGATCCGGCTGGAGATCCCGGCCGGGTTCCGGGTGGACCTGTCCGGGGATGCGATGGAGGTCCGACCCGGCACCGACGGCATGCAGGTCCTCGAGGCACGGACCGGCTCGGCGCTCGACTGGTACGCCTGGGTGAACGCCACCAACGATGACGCCCTCACCCAGGATCGCCTCGCGCTCGCCGGGGGCGAGGAGGTGGTCATCCGTGGCTGGCCGGAGGACACCCGCTGGCTGGACCGCGTGCGGTCCCTGTTGCGCGACGGCGTTCCGGGCCTCGTCGAGCGGATCGGCCTCGCCTGGCCGGTCGACGGCCCGCTGACGGTGTCCGAGGTGCACACGCCGCTCCTGGAGGGGTACGCCGGGTTCTATGACCCGGCCAACGACCGGATCACCATCAGCGAGGACCTGGACAACCTGACGATCGTCCACGAGGCATCGCACGCGTGGTTCAACAAGGCGCTGTTCGCCGAGCGCTGGATCACCGAGGGGCTGGCGGACGAGTACGCTGCGCGCGTCCTCCGCGACCTCGGCAGGAAGGTTGCGGACCCTGCCAGGGTCACCCGTGGTGCGCCGGCGGCCTTCCCGCTCGAGACCTGGCCCCCGCCTGCGCCGATCGCCGACGCTGCGGCCGATGCCCGTGAGCAGTACGGCTACGACGCCTCGTGGCAGGTGATGCGCAGGATCGTCAACCTCGTGGGCGAGCCCGGCATGCGCGAGGTGTTCGCCGCGGCCGCCGCCAACGCGACCGCCTACCAGGGCGAGACGACGCCGGAGCGGACGATGCTCCCCAACGACTGGCGCCGTCTTGTCGATCTCGCAGAGGAGCTGGGCGGCGGACGGGGTGTCACGGACGTGGTGGCCACCTGGGCCCTCGGGGAGACCGCGGCAGGGACCCTCCCGGCGCGCGCGACGGCCCGGGCCGTCTATGCGGACCTGGTCGCGGAGGGCGGGACGTGGGCCGCCCCTGTCGTGGTCCGGATGGCGCTCGACGCGTGGCAGTTCTCCGATGCGACCGCCGCGATGGACCAGGCGACCGGTGTGCTCGACTCGCGGGACAGGCTCGATGCGCTGGCCGTGGACGAGGGTCTGGAGCCCGCACCCGGGCTGGAGCAGGGCTACGAGGCGTCGCGCAGCGTCGCGGAGCTGGCCGCCGTGGATGGCCGGGCGGGTGCGATGCTCACCTCTCTCGACGAGGTGGCGGCGGCCGGTGACGTCGTCGCCGCGCCGCGTGACTGGCTGACCGAGCTTGGCCTGGACGGGGCCGATCCGGCAGGCGCGCTGGACACGGCGCGGACCGCCTGGGAGGACGGTGACCTGGATGGAGCCACGTCCGCCGCATCCCACGCGGTGACCCTGCTGGAAGCGGCGCCCGCCGCCGGTCGCACCCGGGCGATCACGATCGGTGGTGGCGGCGCCCTCTTCGCGGTCGTGTTCCTGGGGGCCCTGATCCTCGTGCGCCGCCGCCGGCATGCCGCGACCCGCCTGGCACCGGGCGGGCCGTACGCTACACTCCCGCCGGACGGACCCCCTGCCGATCCTTCCGGTGGGCAGTCGTCCGAGGACGAAGGAGCGGACCGACCGTGACCATCCATGTCGCCCCGGCCCCCCGGCGCGCCTGATGGGCCTGGAGCGCGACCGCCCGTCCCACGAGATCCTGTCCGGTGCGACGGCCGACGTCTACTTCGCCCGCGCCAGCAGCATCCTGGACCGCGAAGGCCTCGACCCGGTCGTCCTGATGGAGGTCTTCTGCCGCGAGGACGCGGTCTTGTGCGGGATGGGCGAGGCCACCAACCTGATCGGCCACGTGCTTGCCGACGAGCCCGGTGCGGTGGTGGAGGCGCTTTCGGACGGCGACCTGGTGACCCCCAAGGAGGTCGTCCTCCGCATCCGCGCCCGCTACCGGGCGTTCGCCCTGTACGAGACGGCGATGCTGGGCATGTTGTCCCAGTCCACGGGCTGGGCGACAGCGGCCCGCGCGTGCGTGGAGGCTGCCGCGCCGCAGCCGGTGATCAGCTTCGGGGCCCGGCACGTCCACCCCGACATCACGGACGTCCTGGACTACGCCGCGATCGTCGGTGGCTGCGTCGGCGCATCGACGCCGGCGGGTGCGCGGCTGGCCGGCCTCAACCCGACCGGCACGATGCCCCACTCGCTGGTGCTGATCTTCGGTGACACCGTCCGCGCGGCCGAGGCGTTCGACCGTGACATGCCCCCGGACGTGCCGCGGATCGTGCTCGTGGACACGTTCAAGGACGAGGCGGAGGAGGCGCTCCGCGTCGCCTACGCGCTGGGCGACCGGCTCTACGGCATCCGACTCGACACTCCCTCCGAGCGCGGCCGCGTGACCGCATCCCTCGTGACGGAGGTGCGTGCCCGCCTGGACCAGGCCGGCTTCTCGCACGTGACGATCACGGTTTCGGGCGGCCTGACCCCGGATCGAATCCGGTACTTCAAGGAGCAGGGGGCGCCCGTGGACTCCTTCGCCGTCGGCTCCCACATCTCGGGGGCCACGCCGATCGACTTCACCGGCGACATCAAGGAGATCGACGGCGGTCCGATCGCGAAGCGCGGCCGGATCCCGGGTCGCACGGAGAGCCCGCGCCTCCGGCCGATTGATCTCGGGGCCTGGCGCGAGGGTTAGGCACGGCCCGGCCTCGGTGCGACGGGCCGCCGTTACGACGGGACGGCGCGGCGGGTGCGCTGCGCGGGAGCCTCGTCGGCCCACAGGCGTCGCCATGGACCAAGCAGCGCGTCGCGATCGGAGATGTCGAGCGCGTCGCCGAGATAGAGCGCGATCGCCGCGTCCAGGAGCGACGGCGCGGCCGCCCTGCGGCTGTCCTGCTCCGCCGGTCCGGACCCCATGGGGATCTCGGCCCACTGGGTCGGCGTGCTCACCGGCTGGATGGCCCACGCGATGATGGTCGAGCGCAGATCCTCGACCTCGGCATCCAGGCCCTCACGCGCAATCACAGCCCGTGCGGCCTTCCAAGCGACATCACGCGCCGGGTCGGGCTGGCGGTGCGCCGCCGCGAGGACCATGAACTCGTCGAGGCGGAGGCTCGGGAGCGTTGCAAGGAACTCGTCGAGCGGATCAGGGGTCTTCGTCATGTCGGTCCTTCCCCCGGGATCGGTTCGCGTGGCTCCCGGATCGTCGACCTCGACACAGCCGGTGTCAACTGGGCGGTTGGCCAGCACGCGCGCCATGCCGGCCTCATGCCGCGCTGACCTGCTCCGGCTCCTGCTGGCGGCCACGGCGCGCGAGCGACGCGTCCGTTGCGGCGAGCACCATCGAGACCACGATCAGCAGCATGCCCATGACCAGCGCGGCGGAGAGCCCGAGCAGCGCCACGACCGGCGCCCCGCCGACGCTGCCGAGGGTCATTGCGCCGGCGAGGCTGCCCGTGAACAGCGCGAAGGCCGAGCCACGATCGGCATCGCTCGACCGCCGCGAGAGCTCGACCGTGATCGGCGTCAGGACGATGCCCCCGCCCGCGCCGCCAAGCAGCCCCGAGACGATCAGCAGCGGCGTGGTCAGCGGCAGCAGCAGCATCCCCACGCCGGCCAGCGTGAGGGCGGCCCCGACCAGGATCAGCGTTCTCGATGACACGCGATCGACCATCCAGCCGGTGGGGATCCGCATGAGGAAGATCGCGATTCCGTCGGCCGCGAAGTACAGGCCGATGTCCGCCCCGGCACCCTCCGCGCGGATCGGGAGGTACGCGGTCACGGCGCCCCAGTGGGCGACGAACGTGATCACGATCAGCAGCGGCACCGTCCACGCCCGGCGGTAGGTGATCCCGAACCGGCGGGTAGCGGCCTCCATGGTGGTCGGGATGCCCGCCGGTGCCCGCAGCGGAAGGCGCTGCCCGAGGAGGACCCCGACGGCCACCACGGCCACCACTGCAAGCGCCACGCCGTCGAGCGACGAGGCGTCGAGGATCGCCAGGGAGACGACCGGCGCCACGACCAGCGTCAGGTTCTGGGCGGCCCCGACCACCGCGAGGCCGTTGCTGAGCCTCGCCGCCGTGACCAGGCGCGGCACCAGTGACAGCGCCGCCGGGACGGCCATCGCGATCCCGGCCCCCTGCAGGATCCGCACCACCACGAACGGGGCGAGGCTGCCGGACGGGCTCACGCCCGGCAGGAGCATGACGCCCGACGCCAGCAGGTAGCAGATCCCTCCGAGGGTGAGCAGCAGTCCGCCGCCGAAGCGATCGACGTAGCGTCCGCCGAAGATCGCTGCCGGGATCTGGACGATGGCGGCCACGCCCATGATCAGGCCGATCGCGGCGTCGGGAACCCCGGCGCGGGCGAGTGACAACGGCAGGGTCGCCGTGTACGCGTGGAACCCTATCTGGACCAGGAACAAGGCGACGGACAGGCGGAAGACGGTCAATGGGGCTCCGGGTCTCGCTCCAGGGGCTGGGCTCCCGGGGCTGGGCGCGTCGGTCCGGCAGGTGCACCTGCTGACAGCCATCGTAGCGGCGACGTCGGTCTATCCGTGCGAGCATCGAGCCGTGTCCGACGAACGCATGCCGTCTGGCGAGCCCGCGTCATCCCCGGAGCACGAAACTGCCTACGAGCTGCTGCAACGCGGACACGCCCTCATGCGCAGCCGCCACGACGCCCAGGCCGCGGTCGTGCTCGAGCGGGCGGCGCGGCTCGAGCCCGGCAAGGGCTCCATCCTGGAGGCGCTGGGCCGGGCGCGCTTCAACTCCGGCCAGCACGGGCGTGCGCGGGAGACGTTCGAGGCGCTGCTCGAGGTGGACCCATCGTCCCACTACGCCCACTACGCCCTCGGGCAGAGCCTCAAGCGGCTGGGCAGGACCCCAGAGGCGCGGACCCACCTCCGCCTCGCCGTGGCGCTCTCGCCATCGACCGAGCTGTACCGGGCGGCCCTGGCCCGGCTTCCCGCCCCAGACGTCCGCCGCGAGCCCTGAGGCCGGGCGCCTGCCCAGACGCCTGGCGTCGGCCCGGAATGGCCCGAACGGCGAACCCGCTCAGAGCTCCCCGGCGAGCCGCAGCCGGCTCAGCCACAGGATCCCCAGCATCGTCTTGGCGTCGCAGATCTCGCCGCTCTCCACCATCGCGAGTGCCTCGTCGACCGTCACGTGGCGCAGCTCCAGGCGCTCATCCTCGTCCGGCACGAGTCGCCCGTCCTCGTCCGCGCCCCCGATCCCGGTCGCGAGGTACAGGTGCAGCTGCTCGGACGTGAAGCCCGGCGCGGTCCAGAACGTCGCCAGCTTGCGCCAGGTCGTCGCGCGGTGGCCGGTCTCCTCCTCCAGCTCCCGGCGCGAGGCGAGGTCCGGGTCCTCCGTGACGCCGTCGTGGACGTCCAGCGTGCCGGCCGGGATCTCGAGCACGGCCCTGCCCGCCGGGAGCCGCCATTGCCGGACCAGCAGCAGCCGCCCGTCGTCGTCCACGGCGAGGACGGCGATCGCCCCCGGGTGACCCACGACATCGCGTGTTCCGCGAGTACCGTCGGCCCGCTCCATCGTGTCGACCCGGAACTCCATGTAGCGACCCCGGTGGACGATCCGGCTCTCCACCACGTGCTCTTCGAGCGGGTCGTCACCGAAGGGCTGATGCTCGGGCCTGGTTGCGGGATCGGTCACGGCGGGGCCTCTGGGGACAAGGAGCGACCGGCCCGTCGGGATGACGAGCCGGTCCATGTGCGGCGCGGCCGGCGAACCGGCGTCAGGCCGCGCCGGCGGGCACGTCGCGGGCGATCGAGGCCCCCGACTCGGGGTGGAACAGGTGGAGTTTCTGGACGGGGAGCTTCAGGTCCACCGAGTTGCCGGGACGGACCCCGTGAGAGGAGTCCACGATGGCGACGAACTCCGTGCCCTCGACCGACACGTGGAGCAGCTCCTCGTTGCCCATGAACTCGACGACGTCGGCGGTGCCCGAGATCGTGGCAACCTCGCCGGCAACCTCGCCGAGGTCGAGGTGCTCGGGCCGGAAGCCGACGACGACGGACGAGCCCGCCTCGGCAAGGGCCTCGCGGAACTGGGGCGGCAGCGGGATATGGATCCCGCCCTTGTGCAGCTCGGTGACGCCCGAGCCGGCGGGGACCTCGACGAAGTTCATGGAAGGGCTGCCGATGAAGCCCGCCACGAACTTGTTCTTGGGGCGGTCGTACAGCTCCTGCGGCGTCCCGACCTGCTGGAGGAGGCCCATGCTCATGACCGCGATCCGTTCGCCCATCGTCATCGCCTCGACCTGGTCGTGGGTGACGTAGACCATCGTGGTCCCGAGACGCTGATGGAGGCGCGTGATCTCCGCCCGCGTCTGGACGCGCAGCTTGGCATCGAGGTTGGACAGCGGCTCGTCCATGAGGAACACGGCCGGCTCGCGGACGATGGCGCGACCGAGCGCGACGCGCTGCCTCTGGCCGCCGGACAGCTCCTTGGGCTTGCGGTCCAGCAGCTTCTCGAGCTGGAGGATGCCGGCGGCGTCGTTGATGCGAGCCTCGATCTCCGGCTTTGGCAGCTTGCGCAGCTTGAGCCCGAAGGCCAGGTTGTCGCGGACCGTCATGTGCGGGTAGAGCGCGTAGCTCTGGAAGACCATCGCGATGTCGCGGTCCTTGGGGGCCACGTCGTTGACGATCTTGTCGCCGATCTTGAGCGCGCCCTCGGAGATCTCCTCGAGGCCGGCGATCATCCGAAGGCTGGTCGTCTTGCCGCACCCGGAAGGGCCGACGAGCACCATGAACTCGCCGTCGTTGATCTCCAGGTTGAGGTCGGATACGGCGACCACGTCGCCATATCGCTTGTACACGTGATCGAACGTCACGGTCGCCATGCAGAACCTCCGTCCCGGCCTGAGGTCATCGCGGGCTCATGCATCCGGCCGTCGACAAGCGACGGACTCGGACGAGCCCCGTACGAGGTGCTGGCTCGGGTTGCAGGCATCGTACAAGTTCCTGGCAACGGAGCGCACCCCCTGGGGGCGGTATCGTTCGGGGACCAGCCCGCCCCGCCCAGCCCGAGGTTCCGATGAGCCAGCACCCGCGCGCAGGCCAGCCCGCCCTCCGGTCCGAGCTCGTGGACGTGCCCGCCCTCCTGCGCGCGTACGCCGACATCCGGCCCGACCCCTCGGATCCCACCCAGCGTGTCGCATTCGGGACGTCGGGCCACCGCGGATCCGCGTTCCGTGCGGCCTTCAACGAGGCGCACATCCTCGCCACCACCGAGGCGATCTGCCGCTACCGCGCTGCGCAGGGGTACACCGGGCCGCTGTTCGTCGGCCGCGACACGCATGCCCTGTCCGAGCCCGCCTGGCGCACCGCGCTCGAGGTGCTGGTCGCGAACGGCGTGGACGTGCGCGCGGACAGCGAGGATGGCTTCACCCCGACGCCCGCCGTGTCTCACGCGATCCTGGCAGCCAATCGGGGACGCGGGACCGGCCTCGCCGATGGCATCGTCGTCACGCCGTCGCACAACCCGCCCGACGACGGGGGCTTCAAGTACAACCCGCCCAACGGCGGTCCGGCCGATACGGACGTGACCCGGGCGATCCAGGATGAGGCGAACCGGATCCTGGAGGGCTCCGGAATGGACGGGCTGGACGGCATCCGCCGCGTTCCCTTCGAGCGGGCGCGCGCGCAGGCGACGGACTACGACTTCCGGGGCGTCTACGTCGCGGACCTGGAGCACGTCGTGGACCTCGCGGCGATCCGCGCGTCCGGCCTCCGGCTCGGCGTGGACCCGCTGGGCGGGGCCGCGGTCGCGTACTGGGGCATGATCGGGGAGCGGTACGGGCTGGACCTGACCGTCACCAACGAGGTGGTCGACCCCGCCTTCGGGTTCATGACCCTGGACTGGGACGGGAAGATCCGGATGGACCCGTCGTCGCCGTTCGCGATGGCGCGCCTCGTGGAGTTGCGGGACCGGTTCGACCTGGCGCTGGGCAACGACGCCGACGCGGACCGCCACGGGATCGTGGTCCCCGGCGCCGGCCTGATGAACCCGAACCACGTGATCGCCGCGGCGATCTCCTACCTGTTCGGTGGCGGCAGGTCATGGGGCGGCGACGTGGCGGTGGGCAAGACACTTGTCTCCTCGTCCATCATCGACCGGGTGACGGCGGACCTCGGCCGGCGACTGCTCGAGGTCCCGGTCGGCTTCAAGTGGTTCGTGGACGGGCTGGTGGACGGCACCGTCGGCTTTGGCGGCGAGGAGAGCGCGGGTGCCTCGTTCCTGCGCATGGATGGCGCTGTCTGGACGACCGACAAGGACGGCCTGATCGCGTGCCTGTTGGCCGCGGAGCTGACGGCGAAGACGGGCAAGAACCCTTCCGAGGTGTACGCCGGGCTCACGACACGCTTCGGGGCGCCCGCCTACAAGCGCATCGACGCCCCGGCAACGCCGGAGGTCAAGGCCGCGCTCGGCCGCCTCTCCCCGGAGGCCGTCACGGCCACGACGCTTGCCGGCGATCCGATCACGGCCAAGCTCACCCGAGCGCCGGGCAACGACGCGCCCATCGGCGGGCTCAAGGTGGTCACCGCCGAGGGCTGGTTCGCGGCCCGCCCGTCCGGAACGGAGAACGTGACCAAGCTCTACGCGGAGAGCTTCCGCGGAGAGGAGCACCTGGCCCAGATCCTCGACGAGGCGCGCGCGATCGTCGACGCGGCGGTCTAGACGCTGCCTGGTACCCCTATCGGGTGCGCCCACCGGGACCAGTAGGCCGCTGCCGATCGGGTGGCGGGCAGGTGATGATCCAGTCCTGGTCCTCCACCGTGCCGGCGGACCTACCTGGAGCTCCGTCCTTGTCCGCCCCGACGTTCGCGACCGCGTCCACCTGTCTCCAGTGCGGTGCCGTCTCCGCGCGCGCGGCCGCGCGGATCTGCCGCCGCTGCGGTCTCTCGTTCGGCGAGGCACCATCCAATTCCGCCCGGCTGGCGGAGTGTCCCGTCTGCTACCTCGAGACCGATGCCGACGGCCGCCTTCCGTCGCGAACCCATCCCGGCCGCCGGCTGGACATCAACGCGCACGTCGAGGAGCACGGCCGGTTCCCGGTCGGCGATGACGACTGGCTGGAGACGCTCCGAATCCACGACCGGATCCGGATCGGCCAGTGGACCGCCCCCTACGACATGGTCCGCCGCTATCTCGTGACCGGCGTCGTCGACGCGGGCCGGAACCGGCTGGCGCTCCACAACGCCATCGTCACGGCGATGACCCAGGTCCAGCGCTGGGGACGGGATGCCCGCGTCATGGGCGACCAGGAGGCATGGCGCCAGGCGCGTGAGGCGGTCGAGCTGCTGATGGACCGCTACCACGGCACGAGGCGTCTCGAGCCGACAGGGTAGGATCGTCCCGCCGGCGACCGCCTCGGGCGGACCTCCCGCCTCGGGCGGACCTCCGCCCGCGCCAACCCGATGCCGTCCCAGTCCTGGAGTCTCCACGTGTCGATCCCGGCCCTGCGCTCACGAATCATCATCCTGCTCGCCGTCCTGGCACTCGCCCTTGCGGCCTGTGGCGGATCAACCGCGACCACGGCACCGGCCGCGTCGGCCGCGGGCCAGGACGCCGTCGCGCCGGCCGCGCTCCCCGCGGAGATCGACGTCGCCACCGCGGCGGCCAAGCAGGAGTCCGGGGCGTTCATGCTCGACGTCCGCGAGCCCGATGAGTGGGCCGCGGGCCACATCGATGGCGCGACGCTGATCCCGCTCGGCGAGCTGTCGGCCCGTGCGTCCGAGGTTCCGTCGGACAAGGAGGTCGTCGTGGTCTGCCGGTCGGGCAATCGCTCCGCGCAGGGGCGTGACATCCTCCTGGCGGCCGGGCTCCCCAGCGTCACCAGCATGGCGGGCGGCATGAACGAGTGGACCGCGGCCGGCAACGAGACGGTCACCGGCCAGTAGCGGGCGGCCCGGCGAGGGATCAGGCCTCTGAGGCGCCCGTCTCCTGGACCGTCGTCGGCGCGCCGTGCACGGCCGGGATCGTGCCGAGGCGTCCGGCCTGGTAGTCCTCGAAGGCCTGCCTGACCTCTTCCCGCGTGTTCATCACGAACGGGCCGGCCCAGGCCACCGGCTCCCGGATGGGTCGGCCGCCGAGGACGAGGACGTCCAGGTTCGGCGAGCGGCTCTCCTGCACCGTGTCCGCAGCAAACGTCAGGGTGTTGCCCGGTCCGAAGACCGCGAGCTGGCCCAGTCCGGCCGGCCGTCCCTCCGCGCCGACCGTGCCCGACCCGGCCAGAACGTAGGCGAGGGCGTTGTAGTCGGAGCGCCAGGGAAGCTGGACGGATGCCCCGGGGGCGAGGGTCAGGTGGACGAGGGTCATGGGCGTGTAGGTGGAGCCGGGACCCGCGTGACCCGCGACCTCGCCGGCGATCACCCGGACCAGCGTCCCCCCATCGTGGGAGGACAGCAGCGCCACCTCGCCGGCGCGGATGTCCTGGTAGCGCGGCGCCGCGAGCTTCTGGACGCGAGGCAGGTTCACCCAGAGCTGGAAGCCGTGGAACAGGCCGCCCTGGGCAACGAGCCACTCCGGTGGCTTCTCGATGTGCAGGATCCCGGCTCCGGCGGTCATCCATTGCGTGTCGCCGTTGGTGATGACACCGCCTCCGCCGTTGCTGTCGGCATGCTCGAAGACCCCGTCGAGGATGTACGTCACCGTCTCGAAGCCTCGATGCGGATGCCAGGGCGTGCCCTTGGCCTCACCGGGGGCGTATTCCACCTCGCCCATCTGGTCGAGGTGGATGAACGGGTCCAGGTCTTCGAGCAGGGCCCCTGCGAACGCGCGGCGTACCGGGAAGCCCTCGCCCTCGTAGCCGCGCGGAGCGCTGGTGAGGGTCCGGACCTGCCGCTGGCTGGCGGTGGCCGGGTCGGGGAGGGCGACCCTCGGAAGGACGGTGATGTCGTCGACGGTGACGGCCGGCATGGTGGTGACCTCTGGGTAGATGATTGCGTGTGCAACGATCTCACGGCGGCTGCGACCTGTCAACCGCGAGCCAGAGGGATTTCGTGGGACGCGGGTGGCCCAGGCCCCCCCAGCGATCCTCGCCGCCTCCGCCGGCGCTCACCCCGAGGGTGAACGGTGCACCGCCGCGGGGCCCCGCTCTGGACCAGGAGTGGCGGGTCACCGGGCGGGCCCCTGGACGGGAGCCTCTCAGCCGTTCTGCCCACACCGGGCGAGGAGGAGCGCCTTGGACCGTACCGTTCGGTCACCCGGCGGGTGAGACGGCGAACCGGGTCGCCTCCCGGGCTCGCGCACCCGTACCCTAGGCAAGGCGCACTCGCGCCGTCCGTCCGGAGTCTTGTCCGATCACTGCCACTGCCGAGCCAGCACACACCGAACCCGGCCACGCCGCGGCCATCCCTGACCTGCTCGCGCGCCTGCGGGCGCTCTCGCGCGGGCTCGTGGCCTCCGATCCCGGCACCCGGGCCCTGTACGCGTCCGACGCCTCGAACTACCGGGTGCTGCCTGCGGCCGTGGTGGCGCCCCGTGACCGTGACGACCTGGCACTGGTGGTGGCGCTCGCGGCCGAGGCCGGCGTCCCGCTCACCATGCGCGGCGCAGGGACCAGCATCGCCGGCAATGCCATCGGCTCAGGGCTGGTCGTGGACCTCTCGCGTCATCTGGCGGGGATCCTGTCCCTGGACCCGGACGCCATGGTCGCCACCGTGCTCCCGGGCACTGTCCTCGACGACGTCAACCGGGCAGCGGCCGTCCACGGGCTGCGGGTGGGCCCGGACCCGTCCACGCACAGCCGGTGCACGGTCGGCGGGATGATCGGCAACAACGCGTGCGGATCGAGGTCGGTCCGGTGGGGGACGACGGCGGAGAACACGCTCGGTCTCGAGGTCATCACGGCCGCCGGGTCGCGGCACGCCGTGGGCTCGCTGGACGGGGCGGCCGGCACGGCCCCGCGCCTTGGCGCGGGCACCGAAGCACGGATCGCCGAGCTCCTGGCGGGCCACGGCGACGTCATCCGTCGCGAGCTCACCTCATGGCCGCGTCGCGTCTCGGGCTACTCGCTGGACTGGCTGCTCCCCGAGCGTGGCAGCGACGTCGCGCGGACCCTCGTCGGGACCGAGGGCACCTGCGCGGTCGTGTCCGCCGCGACGATCCGGCTGGTCCGTCCGCCCGAGGTCCGGGGACTGCTGGTCATCGCCTTCACTGACGACATCGCCGCGGCCACGATCGTGACGGCCCTGCTCCCCGAGCGCCCGTTCACCGTCGAGAGCCTGGCCGCGGACCTGCTGACCGGGTGGCGGGACCCGGGCCTGCTGCCACCCGGCGGGGCCTGGCTGCTGGTGGAGGCAGGCGGCGAGACGGCGCCCGAGATGGCCGACCACGCCGCGCGCCTGGCCGCCGCGGCCGGCACGCGCGTGGGCGCCCGTGACGCCGTCCTGCTGGAGGACCCGGCGGCCCAATCGATCCTGTGGCGCGTCCGGGAGGACGGAGCAGGGCGGTCGGCGAGACTGCCCGATGGCTCACCCGCCTGGCCGGGGTTCGAGGACGGCGCCGTCCCGCCCGACCGGCTCGCCGCGTACCTCGGGGAGCTGCGCGCCCTGCTCCGGGACCAGGACCTGTCCGGGATCACGTACGGCCACTTCGGCGAGGGGTGCATCCACCTCCGTGTCGGCTTCGGGCTGGATCTCCCGGGTGGTGCGGTCAGGCTCGCGACGTTCATGACCGCGGCCGCGGACCTCGTGGTGGCCCACGGCGGCAGCCTGTCCGGCGAGCACGGGGATGGCCGGGCGCGGGGCGCCTTGCTCGACCGCCAGTTCTCGCCCGCCCTGCTGGATGCGTTCCGTGCCTGGAAGACCGCCTGGGACCCGGCCAACATGCTCAACCCGGGGATCGTGGTGGACCCGCTCCCGCTCACGCAGGACCTGCGCCGTCCGAGACCCACCCTGATCGCGCTGGAGCCCGCCCTCGCGCACGAGGCGGACGGTGGCGACCTCCGCCAGGCCGTCGAGCGCTGCATCGGGGTGGGGAAGTGCATCTCGCGCCAGGGTGGCGCCGCCATGTGCCCGAGCTACCGGGCGACCGGGGAGGAGGCCCACTCCACGCGCGGCCGGGCACGGCTGCTGCAGGAGATGGCCGCGGGGTCGCTCGCAGACGAGGGCTGGGCCTCCACGGACGTGTGCGAAGCGCTGGACCTGTGTCTCGGCTGTCGTGCCTGCCTCTCCGAGTGCCCCACCGGCGTGGACATGACCGCGTACAAGGCCGAGTTCCTGGACCACCATTACCGTGGCCGGCTTCGCCCCCGCGCCCACTACTCGCTGGGCCGCCTGCCGCAGTGGCTGCGGCTCCTGCGCAGGATCCCGGCCGGTCCCCGCCTGGCCAACGCGGTCATGGGGTTCGCGCCCACAAGGCGGGCGCTGGCGCTGGTCCTGGGGATCGCGGGCGAGCGGCGCATCCCGCCCATCGCCCGGACGTCGTTCGTGGCCGCCGCCCGGGAGCCCGTTCACCCGCCTGCGCCCCCGGCCGTCGACGCCTCACCGAGGGTGATCGTCTGGCCGGACACCTTCACCAACCACCTCGCGCCCGAGGTCGGCCACGCGGCGCTGCGGGTGCTCGCCGCGGCCGGGTTCGAGGCTGTCGTGCCACGCGCGACCGTCTGCTGCGGCCTGACCTGGGTCACGACCGGCCAGCTGGACCGTGCCCGCGCCGAGGTCCGTCGCACGCTCGCCGCCCCGGAGCTGGCCGGCGACGAGCCGATCCTGGTGCTTGAGCCGTCCTGTGCCACGACGCTCCGTCACGATCTCCGCGAGCTGCTCCCAGACGACCCGCGCGCGGCATCGGTGGCACGCCGCGTCACCACCCTCGCTGAGCTCCTCGACGGCGCGGGCTGGGTGCCCCCGGCCGGACCGGCGGTCGACGTCCTGGTCCAGCCCCACTGCCACCAGCAGGCCGTGCTGGGGACCGGGGCCGACCGCCGTGTCATGGATGCTGCCGGCATCACGCCGACGATGCTGCAGGGCTGCTGCGGCCTGGCCGGGAACTTCGGCGCCGAGGCAGGGCACGAGCAGATATCGCGTGACGTGGCGGAGCTGGTCCTGCTGCCCGCGCTCCGTGCGGCCCCTCAGGACGCCGAGGTGCTGGCAGACGGCTTCTCGTGCCGGACCCAGATCGGCTTCCTGGACGGCCGTCGCGCGCGTCACCTGGCGGAGGTGTTGGCCGACCGCCTGGATGCGGGGCCTGAGCTGGACACCGGGGCCTGACCGGCGCGGGGCGTGGTAGCCTCGCCGTCCATGGCTGCCCCCGACGTCCCGCCGATCCAGGTCCCGGCCGAGTTCACGGTCTGGGCCGCCAGCGACCTGCACGGCCAGCTGGGCGCCGTCGACCGGCTGCTGTGCGAGGCGGGGCTGACAGATGGCGCCGACCGATGGACGGCTCCTGCCGGGACGGCTCTCGTCGTGACCGGCGACATCGTGGACCGGGGTCCGGACTCCGTTGGGCTGGTGCGGCGCCTGGCATCACTCCGGGCACAGGCCGAAGGGGCCGGAGGGCTGGTCGCGCTGCTCGAGGGCAACCACGAGATGCAGGTCCTGGGCGGCCTCGGTGGCGAGCCCGACATCTTCCGGGCGCTTATGGCGTTCGGCGGTGGGGCAACGCTGCTCTCGGCCGGCCTGCGTCCCGACGAGTGGGAGGGACGATCGTCCCGCGAGATCGCGACCCGAGTGGACGAGCTCGCTCCCGACCTGGTCCCCGCCCTGTGGACGTTCGCGCCGTACGCCTGCTGGGGTGACGTGCTGTTCGTCCATGGCGGCCCGGTCCCGTTCCAGGAGCTTGACCGGTTCGAGCGGAGCGCCGACCGCCTGTGGATCCGGGACTCGTTCTTCGCCTCACCCGACCCCTTCCCGGAGGCGGACGCCTGGACCACATATCGGGAAGCGGGGATCGGCCGCGTCGTCTTCGGACACACACCGGTGGAGCGACCCACCCTCGGCCACGGCGGGCGCACGCTGAACCTCGACACCTGGCGGGCCCAGCAGGTCACGCTCGCACGACTCGAGCCGGGACGAGACCTCGCCGAGGCGGCCTTCCTCGCCCAGCCGGCGGCACCGCGCGCCATCGCCGACGCGCCGATCACCGCGGAGGAGATCCGGCGTCTCGACGCGAGCCTGCCCGCGATCGTCGATGCCTGGGTCCCGGCTCATGCTCCATCAGGGTCGGGCACGACACCGTAGGCCCGGTCGCCGGCTGGCGGCGGGGTGTGCCCCCACCGGACGGGCGAACGCTCAGCCCGCGACGGCGAGCCGCTTGAACTCCTCGACCTGGCCCCGGATCGCGCGCTCTGTGGGCAGACGCTCGATGCTCGAGGCGCCGAAGAAGCCATGCACGCCGGGCATCCGGAGGAGCGCCCTGCCCACCTGCTCGGGCTCGTCGAGTGGGCCGCCATGGCACAGGACGATGATGTCCTCGCGGACGCTGCGCCCCGCCTCGGCGATCGCCATCACCCTGTCGATCACCTCGTCCAGCGTGAGCGCCACGCCCGCCCCGATCAAGCCCGCGGTGGTCAGCCCGACGTGGGCGACGAGCTGGTCGGCACCGGCTCTGGCCATCTCGGCCGCCTGGTCCGGGTCGAAGACGTAGGGCGAGCAGAACAGGTCGAGCTCCGACGCCATGTGGATGGCCTCGATCTCCTTGTCGTAGCCCATCCCGGTGGCCTCGAGGTTCTTTCTGAACTCGCCGTCGATGAGGCCCACGGTGGGGAAGTTCTGGACACCGTCGAAGCCCATCTCCTTGAGCTGCCGCAGGAAGACCGGCATCAGGCGGAACGGGTCGGTCCCGTTGATCCCGGCGAGCACCGGCGTGTCCTTCACGACGGGCAGGACCTCGGAGGCCATCTCCACCACGATCCCGTTGGCATCGCCGTAGGCCAGCATCCCCGCGAGGGAGCCCCGTCCGGCCATCCGGTAGCGGCCCGAGTTGTAGATGATCACGAGATCGGCGCCGCCGGCCTCGGCCATCTTGGCCGAGATGCCCGTGCCGGCGCCGCAGCCGACGATCGGGATGCCCGCCTCCACCTGGGCACGGAGGCGGCTGGTCACCTCGGCTCGCGGAATGAACGGCATGGGTGAGCTCCTTTCGGGGTCGGTCAGCGCGCTGCCAGCATCGCCAGGAGGCGATCGGCCATGGCATCGGCGAATGCCGGGTCATTGATGTGCAGGTCGAGCTCGACCAGCTCGACACGCGTTGGGTCGATGGTGGCGTGGATGGCGTCGAACAGGGCGGCATCGGCCCCGGGCGACCAGAACGGCATCCCCTCGGCGTCGATCATGCTCACGCCCCGCAGCGGCAGGAACAGGGTGGTCGGGCCGGTGGCGGCGTTCAGCCTGGCCGCGATCGCGCGGCCGATCTCGGCGCACTCCCCGGGTGTCGTCCGCATCAGCGTGACCTGGGGGTTGTGCCGGTAGAGGTTTCGGTCCTGGAACCGCGGTGGCACGGTGTCGGCCGCGCCGAAGTTGACCATGTCGAGCGCGCCAACCGAGACGACTTGGGGGATCCCGGCCCTGGCGGCCGCCCCCAGGCGGTCCGGTCCGGCGGACAGCACGCCCCCAACCACCTCGTCACACCACTCCGTGGTGGTGACATCGGCGACGCCGGCGATGAAGCCGTCGGCGATCAGGGCCTCCATTGCGCGCCCACCACTGCCGGTGGCATGGAATACGAGGACCTCGTAGCCGGCGCCCTCGAGGGCCTCCCGGATCCGCGTGACACAAGGGGTCGTGACGCCGAACATCGTCGCCCCGAGCAGCGGTCGCTCGGCAGCCGGCGGGATCTCCTGCTCCACCATCCCGCAGACGGCGCCCGCGGCATTGGCGAGGATCCGCCGCGACAGGCGGTTCAGCCCGGCGAAATCGACGACCGAGTACATCATCGTGATGTCCCTGACGTCCACGTACCCGGAGACATCGCCGGAGGCCATGGTCGAGACCATGACCTTGGGCAACCCGATGGGCAGCGCCTTCATGGCGGCGGTCCCGATCGCCGTCCCGCCCGAACCGCCCATGCCGATCACGCCGTCAAACCGGCCATCGGCCAGCAGCTCCAGGGCCACGACCCTCGCCCCATTGCACATGACCTCGAGCGCGGTGGCCCGGTCGTGGGTGGCCCGCAGGTCCTCGATCGAGCCGCCGCCCGCCTCCGCGACACGGCCCGCACCGACGTCGGGGACGAGCAGCGGCTCTCCGACGCCGGCATCGAGCAGGAGGACGTCATGGCCCCGCGCTACGATGAGGTCACGGATGTAGGCGAACTCCTCGGCCTTCGTGTCGAGCGTCCCGATGACGAGGATCGTGCCTGGCATGCGAGCCTCCTCCGGCATGTGATCGGCGGCATGCGCGGCCGCAGCAGTGGGAAGCGCGATCGTCGCGCTAGACTTCGAGTTGCCCAATGCCCAAGGGACCCCGATGACCGACGCCGGCTCCATCTCGCGCAGCGTCCTTGCCGACCAGGTGAAAGACCGCCTGCTGCAGGCCATCCTCTCGGGAAGGTATCCACCCGACACGAGGATCGTGGAGACCCGCGTCGCCCGCGAGTTCGGGACGAGCCAGGCGCCGATCCGCGAGGCACTGCGGGGGCTCGAGGCGCTGGGTGTGGTCGAGATCCTTCCGTTCCGCGGCGCGAGGGTCAAGCGCCCGACCCTCGAGGAGCTGCTGGAGGCGTACGCGGTTCGTGCCGAGCTCGAGTCGCTGGGCGCGCGGCTCGCCGTCCCGTCGATGACCGATGCTGACCTGGCCGAGCTGGAGACGCTCCACGAGGCGATGCAGCGGGCCGCCCTGGCAGGGGACCGGCACGAGGTCGCAGTCAAGGACGCGGCGTTCCACGCCTGCCTGATGCACCTCGCCCACAACGCCACCCTGGAGCGGGTGTGGAACGCCCTGCAGCCCTTCTCGAGGACCTATATCACGCTCGTCTCCCCCGGGGCCGACGCCGAGTGGACGGCGGCCCTCCACCCGCCGATCCTGCGCGCGCTCCAGGCGCGCGATGCCGTGGCCGTCGAGGCGGCGCTGCGGCGTCACTTCAGCGAGGCCTCGGAGCATCTTGCGAGCGGGTGGCTCGAGCGTCGGGCCACCCGCTGACGGGTCCGCTCACGAACCTGCGAGGATCGCCTGGACCTGCTCCGCGACGCGCGCCGCCGATAGCCCGTAGATGTCGAGCAGCGCGTCGTTCGGGCCGGACTGCACGAACACGTCCTGCAGGCCGATCCGGTGGACCCGCGTGGGCCGGTGCTCCCCGAGCGCCTCGGTCACGGCGGAGCCGAGCCCACCGATCACCGTGCCCTCCTCGACCGTGATCACACGCCCCGTGTGCTCCGCGGCGGCGACGATCGCCTCCACGTCGAGCGGCTTGAGCGTGGCCACGTGGAGCACGTGGGCCTCGATGCCTCCGGCAGCGAGGAGATCCGCGGCCTGGAGGGTCCGGGCCGTCTGGGCGCCCGTGGAGACCAGCGTCACGTCGCCGCCCTCGCGGACGATCTCTGCCTTGCCCATCACGAACGTATGGTCCTCGCCGAACACGCGGGGCGTGGCGTCGCGGCCGAGCCGGATGTAGCACGGGCCCTCGAACGCGGCCGCCCAGCGGAGCGCCTCGGCGGCCTCGGTGTCATCGCATGGCGACACCGTCACCATGCCCGGCATCGCGCGCATGATCGCGTAGTCGTCCACGATGATGTGGCTCATCCCGGTCTGGCCGGTGAACAGTCCGCCGTAGCTCGGCGTGATCTTCACGTTGGCGCCGGTCTGGGCGATCAGCACCCGGACCTGGTCCAGCGGTCGCACCACGGCAAACGACACGAAGGTGCTGATGAACGGCACCAGCCCCATCGTCGCCATCCCGGCGGCCACGCCCAGCATGTTCTGCTCGGCGATCCCCATCTGCAGGTACCGGTCCGGGTGGGCCTTCTCCACGATGTCGGCACGGGTTGACGAGCCGACGTCCCCGTCCAGGACGTAGACCCGCGGGTCGGTTGCCGCCAGGTCGGCGACCGTCTCGCCAAAGATCACGCGCTGGGGACGGCCCATCTCGAGCGTCATCGCGCTGCTCCTTCCGCCGGCTCCGGCTCGCCCAGGTCGCGCATCGCGATGGCGTACTCCTCGGGTGTGATCGCGCGGGTGTGCCAGTAGTAGCGACCCTCCATGTAGGACACGCCCTTGCCCTTGACGGTGTTGGACACGATCGCCACGGGACGGCCGTCCCCGACGCGAATCTGGCCCAGGACGTCGACGATGGCAGCCATGTCGTGGCCGTCCACCTCGATCACGCGCCAGCCGAAGGCAGTCCACTTGGCCACCATCTCTCCGGCCCCCTGCGGCGCGATGCGGCCGTCGGGCCCGTCGCCCGGCCAGCCGTACTGCTGGAGCTTGTTGTGGTCGATGATCGCAACCAGGTTGTCGAGCCCGTAGTGGGGCGCGGCGTTGGCTGCCTCCCAGACCTCGCCCTCCTGGCACTCGCCGTCGCCCAGCATCACGAAGGCGCGGACGTCCTTGCCCGTCAGGCGGGCGCCGAGCGCCATCCCCATCGCCGCCGAGATGCCCATCCCGAGCGAGCCCGTCGACATGTCCAGGCCCGGCAACCGGGTCATATCCGGGTGGCCCTGGAGCCGTGAGTGGGCGCCGTCGAAGGTGAGCAGCTCGGGGATCGGGAAGTAGCCACGCAGCGCCATCGCCGCGTACAGGCCGATAGAGGAGTGTCCCTTGGACAGGACGAAACGGTCGCGGTCTGACCACGACGGCTCGTCGGGCCGGATCCGGAGCTCATGGAAGTAGAGGGCCGCGAGGAAGTCGGCGGCGGAGAGCGGGCCGCCAAGATGGCCGGCCCGGGCGTGGTAGACCGCCCGGATGACCTCGACCCGAATCCTGCGGGCGGCCTCTCGCAGCCCGTCGAGATCCGCGGGTGCTGCGGAGGGCTCGATCGTCATCGCGCTCATTGCGGATCCTTCTTCTCGTACGACCCGGAGACCACCGGCGGTGTGAAGATGCAGATGAGCTCGAGCATCTCGGGGCCGTCCGACTCGGTGGCGTGGGGAGTACCCGGCGACACGTGCACGACGACGCCAGGCCAGACCTCGGCGACGGCATCCGGGGTCACGATGCGGCCGCGGCCGGCGGCACAGTAGATCGTCTCCTCCTCGGCGAGATGGACGTGTCCCTCGGGCCGGGAGCCCGGGGGAAACAGCGAGACACCCAGGGAGATCAGGCTCGAGACGTCATCCTTGGGACCGAAGTACGAGTGCCAGGTCCTGCCGGGGAGGGGGACGATCTCCGCGTCCTCGCGGGCGATCCGCTTGATCATGATGCGCACCTCTGGCGTGCGGGCCGCTGGAGTCGACACCAGCGATGACAATCGATAATCGATAATACGGGTCGGCGACGGCAGGGTCAAGGCGGAACCGGGAACTTCGAGGGATTCGGGCCGGATCTGCCGTGGCCTCGGCCAATCGCGGGCAATGCGATTTGCCGGGCGCGGAAAGGGGGCCCTCCGCCTGTCGGCGTGAGGGCCCCCTGGGCCGCGTCTGACGGGGTCAGGCGGCTACCACTTGCACTCGTTGGGCGGGTTCTCCGGGTCGCAGGTCGCCTTGGTCACGACCTGGTCGAGGATCTCGAGTCCCTTCTCGGCATCGAGGAGCACCGGCTCGCCGGTGGTCCCGTCCGCGGCGAACGGCATGTACGCGGGGGTCACGGCATTGACGCCGCCGTCCGTGTACAGCCCGGGGCCGGTCACGCCCTCGTAGTCGATGTCCTTGCCTTCACGGATCAGCTTGATGCAGTCGGCGTACGTGTAGCACACCTCGCCGCTCTCGCCGACCTCGAACATAGCCTTCGCCCAGTCGCTTGCCTTGTACGAGCCCGCGGCCTCGACGGCCAAGGCCGTCTGGACCATGAGGTCATAGGTCGAGAACGCGTACTGGCCGGTTGCGTCGTAGGCCTTGTCGGCCTGTGCGTCCCACAGCGGCTGGAAGAACTCCCAGGCCGGGGTTGACTTGTCGGGTGCGAAGGAAGGGAAGCCGATGCCCTTCTGCGAGGCGATCGGATCGGTTCCGAGCGTCCCGATGAACTCGGCCTCTGCCCACCCGGTCTCACCGATCCAGTTGAGCGACAGGCCGGCTTCGGCGGCACCCTTGATGATCGCGGCAGACTCGACAGAGCCGGCCTGGACGATGACCGCGTCGGGCTTGAGGTCGGCGATCTTCTGGGCTTCCGCGCGGTAGGAGGGCTGCGACGGCTGCACGTCAAGGCGGGCCAGCACGTCGAGCCCCAGGAGACCGGCGGCCTCCTCGGCCGCGTCGGCAGCCAGCTGGAAGCCTTCGACCTGCGTGGCGAAGATCACGATCTTCTTGAGGCCCTGCTCGGAGGCGTACAGGCTCCCGTAGGTTCCAAGAGCCTCGTCAAGGCCCTGGGCCCGGAAGATCGGCTCCTCGCCCTTGCCGCCGAGGTTGCCGGGGATGGCGCCGCCGTGGACCGACGGCCCGAGCGGTGAGTCGTTCTCCTGCCACCACTCCATCATGTAGTCGCGGTAGGTCCGGTACTGGTGGGCGATGCTCACCACGATCTCGGCCTTGTGCTGCTCGAGGCAGATCTTGGCTGCCTGGCCCTCATGGTCGTCGCCGATGTCCTCGGAGACCAGCTCCCAGGTGCGTCCGAGCGGCGGGTCGAGATTGATGACCTCTTCGATCGGGAAGCGAACGTCGTTGGTGAGCGCCGGACCGTACGCGGCAAACGCACCGGTGTAGTAGGCAAGCTCGCAGACCGTCACCGGTCCCGCGGCGGGCGACTCGGCCGCCGCGCTCGGAGCCGCCGATTCGGCGCCCGGCGCCGCGGCTGACTCCGCGGGTGCCGCGGTTGCGGCACCACCGTTGTTGCACGCTGACACGAGCAGCGCGAGTGCGGCGATGGAAACGACGGTTCGGCCCGCCGTGGTGCCAATGACCCTCATTGCATCTCCTCCTGTGTCCTACCCTGAAGGATGGGTCTCAGATCCGGTAGCCCTCCTTGAGTTGTTGCGTGGTCATCTCTGCGGCGTCCACCACGGCGGATGCCTGGCCGAGGCTGAGTACCATCACCCGGTCGGCGACCTGGAGCGCCTTGGTGGCGTTCTGCTCGGCGAGGACGATCGCGACCCCTTTGGTCTCGTGGATCTCCTTGATCTTGTCGAAGAACAGGTCCACGTAGAGCGGGGAGAGGCCAGCCGTGGGCTCATCAAGGAGCAGCATCTTGGGGTCCTGCATCAGGGCCCGCCCGCAGGCCACCATGCGCGACTCGCCGCCGCTGAGGGTCCCCGCCTTCTGTGCCCGGAGGGCCTGCAGGTCCGGGAACAGGTCGAACACCTCGGCCATCCGCTCCTCGCGGGAGCGCTTGCCGATCATTCCCCCCACGGTGAGGTTCTCGACGACGGTCAGGTCGGCGAAGACGCCCTTCTCCTGGGGCACATATCCGATCCCCCGGCCGGCGGTTTCGTACGGGCGCAGGGACGACACGTCCGCACCCTGGAACCGGATCCCCCCCGCCATGAGGGGGATCAGGCGCGCCAGGGTCGCAAGCAGCGTCGTCTTGCCCGCCCCGTTGGCGCCCAGCACGGTAAAGATCTCGTTGCCGACCGTGAAGTCGAGCCCCTTGAGGACGGTAACCCCGTGGTAGCCGCTGCGCAGCCCCTCGACCTGAAGCATGACGGATCCGGATGTCTCAGACATGGCCCTCGCCCAGGTACTTCTCAACGACGGTCCGGTGCTCGCGGATGTCCTGTGGGTCGCCCCGCAAGATGACGCTCCCCTCGGCCATGAACAGGACCTCGTCGCAGAGGTTCCAGATGAGGTTGAGGTCGTGCTCCACGATGACGACCGAGGTGCCGGCGGCCGCGAGGTCCCGGACCACGGTCATGACCTTCTCGGTCAGGTCGTCGGGAAGGCCCGCCGTCGGCTCGTCGAGCAGCAGGAAGGCCGGCTTCAGGAGCAGGCAGCGCACGATGTCGAGGAGCTTCTTCTCGCCGGCCGACAGCGCGAACGCCGTCGGGTCGGCGAACCCGAAGTAGTCCAGATAGTGCCGGATCTCGTCCTCGTGCTGCTTGAAGACCTTTCGCTCGCTGAAGATCCGGTGGGGCTGCTCGTACCTCGCCTCGGCCACGGCCAGCAGCAGCGAGTCCCAGATCGTGAGCTTCTCGAAGTCCATGATCACCTGGTTGGACTTCACGACGCCGTGGTCCGCGTGCCGGTGTGCCGGCAGGCTCGACAGCACCACCTCCTGGCCACTCGGTGGGAGGAGGGTGATCCGGCCGCGATCGAGCGGCGTGGAGCGCATGATCATGCGCATCAGCGTTGTCTTGCCGGCGCCATTGGGGCCGATCAAGCCCCCGATCGGCCGCTCGCCCAGAAGGACGTCGTCGACATCCACGACAACCCTGCCTGAGAAGCTCTTGACCGCGCCCTGGATCCGGATCCGGGCGCGGGTCACGGCCACGGTATCGACGACGTCAGCGACCATGGAGCTTTTCCATCATCTTGTCGCGCCGCATGTCGCCCAGGATGCCCAACGGTCGGAACATCAGGACGAGGATCAGTGTCAGGCCGAACACGGCCTCCCTGAGCACGGGGATCGCCTGCGTGTACCACTCCCGGGGGAACGGCACGTAGGACTGGATCACGATGTCGAACAGGCCAACCGTGAGGATCACCCCGACGACCGCGCCCCAGACTCGCGCCGTGCCGCCCAGGATCAGCCCTGCCATCGCGGCGAGGGTGATGCCGATCCCGAGGCTGCCGATGTCCAGGTAGCGCACCATCACTCCGTTCATCGCACCGAGTAGTCCCATGCCAGCCGACGTGATGGCGAACAGCCCGAGCTTGGTGCGGAAGGTCGACTTCCCAAGGCTGCGCGCCAGCGGCTCGTTGCCGCCCACGGCGATGAGGAGGCGTCCATAGGGCGAGCGGTGGACCCGCCAGACGAAGAACAGGATCGCGGCGACGACGACGGCCGTGATCACCAGCCACAGGAACTCGTTTTCCTTCACCTTGCCGATGTCGAAGGGGAAGGCGAGCCCTCCCATGCCCCGGGCACCACCGGTGATGTCGTCCTGGGTGGTCGCCAGGATCTGGACGGCGGTGGCGAAGCCGAGCGTGCCCACCAGCACGCCGTCCGTGTCCAGATCGGAGACCAGCCATCCGACGAGGAGCCCGGCTGCACCCGTGACCAGCGTGGCGGCGGCGGCGCAGGCGAGGAACAGCCAAGGGTCCCCGAACGGCCAGTCGACCTGAACGTACAGGACGCCGAAGACGTACATCCCGATGCCCCAGAAGCCGACCACGCCGAAGTTGGCGATCCGTGTGAGTCCCAGCTGGAGGTGGAGCAGCAACGCGAGGCCGGTCACCATCACGACCTGGAAGAGCCCGGTGATCAGGAAGGCGTCGAGCCAGTCAAGCGTCATCGCGCTACACCTTTGCCTTCTCGGTGAGCCGCGTGCCGCGCAGCTTCAGGACGATGACGAAGGCGACGATCAGTACCAGCTGCGCATACAGGACCTGGTCGAACTGGAGCGCCATGGCGACCAGCGCCACTCCGGTGCCCACCCCGACGAGGATGACGCCGCCAAGCCCCCAGCTACCTCCCACGAGAGCCACCATCAGGATGAGCAGGAACTGGCGCGAGCCGAGCAGCGGTGAGACGGCCGAACCAACTCCATAGAACGCGCCGGCCAATCCGCCGGCGACGCCGGCGATGAACCAGATCATCACGGTGACGACGAGGGGCCGGATCCCGCTGACCCGAGCCAGGTCCTCGTCGCTGGCCAGGGCCCGTACCTTGAGGCCGTAGCTGGTTCGCTGGATGAACAGGTACAGCACGAGCGAGAGTGCCGCGACGCTCGCGAGGGCGACCATGCGGAACGACGTCGCGCCGACCCCCAGGATCATGATCGTGTCCGGCGGTGGGACGTCATAGAACCGCTGCGGGTAGCCGAACACGAACTGCAGCCCGTGGCGCAGGAAGATGGCCAGCCCGAAGGAGATGATGATCATCTCGAGACCGCCCACGTTGCGGCGTTTCGCCGGTCGGAAGATTGCCAGGTACGTGATGACGCTGAGCGTACCCGCCAGGAGCCCGGTCGGGATCAGGACGGCGTAGAAGTCGAGGCCGTACGTGGTGTTGATCCACATCCCGAAGTAGGCCCCGAGCGTGATGGTCTCCGCGTAGGCGACGTTGATGAGCCCGGTGAGGCGGTACAGCAGGGCGAAGCCGATCGCGGCGAGGACCAGGGGCGCGTTCTCGGTGAGCCCGATGACGAGGGATTGGGTGATGAACTCCATCAGGCGTCACCGGCCGTTCGCGGCCAGCGTCCGCCGACGATCGTCGTCGGCGCGAAGCCGCCCGGACCGGCCGACTTCGACGCGTGCCCCGGTCTCGGCGCCGCCGTCACGATGGAGCCGGTGCCAGCCACCGGGCTCATTGCCATCTGCACATGCTCAGGACCCGTTCGGTGCTTGATGCTCGATGATGAACAATCATCGATAATCGAGGATAGTAGTAGGCCCGAGTGCCGGATTGCAAGCAGAATTCGCCGGGGTTGCGGAACGGGGGCGGAGGACACCATGGCGGTCACCGGGTTGATGGCGCGCGACCGGGGTGCCGGCGGCCTGCTCAAGGTGCTTGCGGCGGCGGCCGCGATGGGCACGCTCGGACCGGTCGCCGCGGTGGCCTACACCGAGGGGGTGGACCCGGCGACCTTCAGCGCGCTTCGGGCGGCCATCGGGATGTCCATCCTCGGCGCGCTCGTGATCTCCGGGCGACAGCCATCGGTCAGCCTCGCTCGGCTGCCGAGTCGACAGAAGGTCATGCTCGCGCTGGCGATGGCCGTCAACGGAGCGATGAACCTCGTCCTGTTCTTTGCCTTCGGGGCGATGGCCGTCGCGCTGGTCATGGCCGTCTACTACTGCTACCCGACGCTCGTGGCCCTGATGTCTGCCGCACTCGGCCGGGAGCGACTGACGCGGCCCCGGATCGTCGCGCTCGCCATGGCGCTTGCCGGCATCGCCCTGATCCTCGGCAGCCAGCTGGGCCCCGGGGCCCACGCGACCGCGGTGGGCATCGCGCTTGCCGGCATCGCATCGGCCTGCCACGCGGTGTACCTCGTGGCGATCCGCGGCGGGTTCGACGACGTCCCCGGCGTCCAGGCCACCTCGCTCGTCCTCGCGGGCGGGCTGGCGATCTCGGGCACCGCCTCGCTCGTGATGTACGGGGCCGGCGTGGCGGGCGAGTGGCTGGCATCGCCGGTCGCCTGGGTCGCGATCCTGTGTGCCGGGACCGTCGGCGCGCTGCCCAAGGTGTGGATCATGGGCGGCGTGCGCCTGATCGGCAGCACGCGGGCGGCGGTGGCACTGCTGATGGAACCGGTCGTCGCGGTCGTCGTAGCGGCCGTGGTTCTGGGCCAGCGGCTGACCGTCGCGGAGATGGCCGGCGGGTGCGCGATCCTCGTGGCGGTCGTCCTCGCCCAGCGCCCGGCGCCTGCGAGATCGCCCTTGACTGCGGGAGGAGAAGGGCCCTAGTGTTATCGACAATCGATTATCGATCCATTGCCGCATGTCGGTGGAGGCAGACGATCGGGGCGATCAGCGAGCAACAGTCGTTCCAGCGGATCAAGGGCCCGGCGGGCGTCCGGCCAGGCCAGCACCAGGAAACCGGCGGCCAGGGTGTCGCCGATCAACCCCAAACTAGGAGGAAGCAGCGGTGCCCCTGAAGGAAGAAGTCCTCGGCGAGTTCCTGGGGGACGAGTCGTTCCCGATCGAGTGGACGTCCGAGACCGAGAAGCTGCTGTTCTGGGTCTTCGACGACCTCCACTGCCCCAAGCCGCTGAGCCCGATGTATGAGGACATCGGCGGCTGGTGGCTCTCGTGCGACCACATGTTCCGCCGCTTCGGAACCCCGTTCGCGTCGGACTGGATCTACAAGAACATCAACGGCTACCTGTACACGACCGCCATCCCGGCCGAGGCCGGCGTCGACGTCGCCACGCAGGAGTACAACTACCAGACCCACCCCATCGTCCCCGAGGACAACGAGTACGCAGCCAAGATCGGGGCGTACCTCGGCCTCGTCCTGCCGGTCTACGGCCAGAACTTCACCTTCTGGTGGAAGACGCGCTTCGTGCCGGAGATGCAGCGCAACTTCGACTATATCGAGAGCATGCTCGACCGGAAGGCGGACCTCTCCCTCGCCGACCTGGCCGTCCTCCTCGAGGACGCCATCGACATGCATGACCGCCACTGGAAGATCCACTGGATGCTGAACTTCGCGCAGCTCAGCGCGACGCTCAACCTGCGGGCGGTCATGGAGGAGACCCACGGCAAGATCGACAACGTCCTCCTGGGCCGTCTCCAGAACTCCGCGGACGACCGCAACTGGGACAAGATCCGCGCCCTGTGGGAGATGAAGGAGGAGGTCAAGACCAGCGCGGAGCTGCAGGCCGCCTTCGCCAAGGTGGGCGCCACGTCGATCGTCCCGGCCCTCGAGGCCACCGAGACGGGCCGGCGGTTCCTCGCCGAGAAGGTCGTCCCGTACCAGAAAGAGTTCGGCTGGCACGCCGTCTGGAGCCACGAGTTCATCTACCCCTCCTTCCGCGAGGACATGAACCCGGTCATCCAGCTCGTGCGGGACCAGTACACGTCGGACTACGACTACCCGTCCAAGGTCGCGGCCCTCAAGGCCGACATCGAGGCCGCGGCGGCACAGATCCTCGAGGGGCTCGAGGGCGAGGCGCTCGAGAAGATGCGCGCCGCCAACGAGATCAACCTCAAGATGGCGCCGCTCACGCCTGATCACCACTTCTACATCGACCAGGGCGCCAACGCGCACGTCCGTCTCGTCCTCGTCGCCATCGGCGAGAAGCTGGTCGAGATGGGCATGCTCGATCGGCCGGACGACACGATCCTGTTCCGCTACAACGGGCTCCGCGAGTTCATGGGGGCACCGGATGCCGAGAGCGGGCGTGCGATCGCCGAGGCCGCCCGGGCAAAGCGGGCCGCGGCCGAGCAGGTCCGGCCGAAGGACTGGGTCGGCACCGTCACCCAGACGCAGCTCGCCTTCCCGTACCTGAACCTCTGGGGCTTCCCGGACAAGTTCAACCGGCCGCGCGAGATGGAAGGCGACACGATCGTCGGCATCGGCGGCTCGCCGGGCGTCGTCGAGGGCGTGGCGCGCGTCGTCATGTCGACCGACGAGTTCGACAGCCTCGTCCCGGGCGAGATCCTCGTGTGCGAGATGACCAACCCGGCCTGGCAGGTCCTGTACGGGAAGATCATCGCGGTGGTGACCAACGCGGGCGACCTCGTCGCCCACCCGGCGGTGCTCGCCCGCGAGTACGAGATCCCGGCCGTCGTTGGCACGTCCGTCGGCACCTACCGGATCAAGACCGGGGATCGGATCCGCGTCGACGGCAACGCCGGCGTGGTCGAGATCCTCTAGCACCCCGATCAGCGGAGGATAGGAACAACCAGGATGCCTGCCGAGAACCCCATCTCACGCAGCGTCCTGAGCGACACCGTCAAGGACCGCCTCCTGGAGGCGATCCTTGACGGCCGCTATCCACCCGGGTCCCGGATCGTTGAGACCCGGGCGGCCCGTGAGTTCGGGACGAGCCAGGCGCCCGTCCGGGAGGCGCTCCGCGACCTCGAGGCACTCGGGGTCGTGGAGATCGCGCCGTTCCGTGGCGCCAGGGTCCGGCATCCCTCGCGTAGCGAGCTCCTCGAGGCGTACGTCGTTCGCGCGGAGCTCGAGGCGCTCGGTGTCCGGCTGGCGGTTCCCAGCATGACCGACGGCGATCTCGATCAGCTCGCGACGTACCTCGCCGACATGCGTCGGGCCGCGGCGGCCGGTGATGCTGTCGGAGAAGCGTCCGCGGACGCCGCCTTCCACGGCTACCTCATCGATCGGGCCGGCAATCCCACGCTCAAGCGGGTCTGGGGCCTGCTCGAGCCGTACTCCCGCACCTACATCACGATCGCGGTCCCCGGGTCGGACCGGCACCTGATCGCCGAGCGGCACGCTCCCGTGCTGGAGGCGCTCCGCGCCCACGACGCCGATCGGGCCGACGCCGCCATCCGCGACCACTTCACTGATGCCAGTCTCATGCTCGCCGGGCTCTGGGCCGACGAGGCCGAGTTGGCGGACGCGCCGCAGACCGCAACACAGCCGCACGCGACGCGCGCAGCCCCGACCAGTGCCGGAGCGGCATGACCAGCGAAAGGACACGATGAACGACAAGCTGCAACTGACGGAGGAGTTCTCGGCAGGCGCCGCCCGCCTGCGCGTGGACGTGTACGGCGGCGAACCGCGTGAGCACGTGCTCGACGACCTGACCTTCCTCAACTACCGCCTCGCCGACGTCCGCATCTCCCCGGAAGTCACGCTGGCCGATCCCGACATCGTCTGGAACCAGGACGGCGACAAGGCCGTGACCTACGACGGGCGAACGGTCTCGTTCACCGGTCAGTGGCCCGCGGGCCCGATCCAGAAGGTGATCGTTGCCGTCCTCGCCTTGCGCATGGAGGCAGTGGGTCTCCACCCGTCCCATAGCGCCGCCGTCAACTACCGCGGCAAGACGCTGGTGTTCCTTGGCGGCGAGTCCAACCACGGCAAGAGCATGGGCCTCATCGAGGCCGGCGTGCGCGGCGCGCTCCAGGTCGCTTCCGAGACCACGGTCATCGACGAGGACGGCCGTGCCGCCATGGGATCCGTGGACACGTTCCTCGTGAAGCGCACCGAGGGCACCGAGCGCTCCGACAAGGCCGCCCCCAACAAGGGCGTCGAGAAGTTCTGGGGCGAGATGCCGTCCTGGGGCATGTACGAGGGCGCCCCCATCATCGACCTCGTCATCGTCCCCGCGATCGACGGCAACTTCGATCCGGCGACAAACGAGCTGATCCCGTTCGAGCGCCAGTTCCAGTTCCTGCACTCCCTGCAGAACTACTTCCTGACCAACGAGCTGCTGGCCCCGGGCCATGTCATGCCGATGGTGGACAACGACGTCCTGCGCGCGCGGCGGGCGGACTTCGTGGCCCGCTTCTGCGAGCGGCCGTTCTTCTTCATCCGGGCAGCGACCCCCCAGGTCCTCCTGGACGAGGTTGACAAGATCCTCTAGCGGAGCTCTCGGAAGCATGCACCCCTTCGAATACGCCCGGCCCGCTTCGCTCGCCGAGGCCGTCGCCCTGCTCGCGGAACACGGGCCCGGGGCGCGCGTCCTCGCCGGTGGCACGGACCTGGTCATCCGGCTCCGTGACGGCACCGTGGCACCAGGTCTGGTGGTGGACGTCAAGCGGATCCCCGAGCTCGCGCCCGGGATCCGCATCGACGGTAGCACCCTGGTGATCGGGGCCACGACCGTCATGACCGACGTGGCCGCTGATCCACTCGTGGGACTCCATGCGCCCGCGCTGGCCGAGTCCGCCGCCGTGGTGGGCTCGGTCCAGATCCGGAATCGGGCCACGCTGGCCGGCAACGTGTGCAACGCCTCGCCTGCCGCCGACACGGTGCCGGCCCTGCTCGTGCACGGCGCGGTGGTGGTGGCGGCCGGGCCGGATGGGACGCGGCGTATCCCGGTGGACGACCTGTTCGTCCGCTCCGGCGTGACCACCCTCCTCCGCGGGGAGCTGGTCACGGCGATCGAGCTGCCGCTGCCCGCCGACCGGATCGCGAGCGCCCACCAGCGTCGGACCCGACGCCGGGGGCACGACCTGGCGTCCGTCACCGTCGCCTGTGGGGTGGACGCCACGGGCACCACGCGGGTCGCGTACGGGAGCGTCGGACCCCGGCCACTGCTCCGCTTGGACACGACGGGCACCCTGGCCAACCCGGGTTCGTCGGACGACGCCCGTGCGGCCATCTTCGAACGCATCTTTGCGGACGCGAGCCCCTCGGTCCGCTCCATGCGCGCCGGTCCCGAGTACCGGCTCGCGATGCTCCGCGTCCTCGGCCGGCGAGCGCTGGCCACGGCGTTGGAACGCCATGAGACAGAGGGGCAGGCATGATCCCGAACATCCCCATCGAGGTCACGATCAACGGCGCGCCCCGCACGGTGGACGTGGCCCCGAACCACACGCTGCTCGACGTCCTGCGCGACGACCTGGCCCTCACCGGCGCCAAGGAGTGCTGCCTGGTGGGCGAGTGTGGCGCCTGCACCGTGATGGTGGATGGCCGGACGGTGGATTCGTGTCTCGTCCTGGCCGTGGAGGCGGACGGGTCCGAGATCCTCACCGTCGAGGGCCTGGCCGACGCCGGCGTGCTCTCGCCGTTGCAGGCCGCGTTCCTTGACCAGGGGGCGGTGCAGTGCGGGTTCTGCATCCCGGGGCAACTCGTCTCGGCGCACGCGCTGCTCGAGGAGCATCCGCATCCCAGCCAGACCGAGATCGAGGAGGGCATGGCAGGCAACCTCTGCCGCTGTGCCTGCTACGAGCAGATCTTCGACGCCATCCGCACCACCGCAGACGGGGCCGGTCGATGAGCGCGGCGCGCGTCGGCGACTCTCCCAACCGCGTGGGCGGCATCGACCGCGTCACCGGCGCCCAGCGCTACCTGGCGGACCTGCCGGTGGCCGACGCCCTGCACGCGAAGCTGGTGACGCTGGACTGCGCCCGGGCGCGGATCCTGGGCATTGACGCCTCAGAGGCGCTCGCCCTGCCCGGCGTCCACCTCGTGATGACCGCAGACGACCTGCCCAAGCCGATGCCCCGGTTCGGGCCGCAGAAGCAAGACCGGCCCGTGCTTGCCGTCGGCGAGACCAAGTTCCACGGCGAGGCCGTCGCCCTGGTGGTCGCAGACACCCGGGACCTGGCCGAACGCGCGGCGCACCTCGTCCGGGTGGACCACGAGGAGCTGCCGGCCGTGTTCACGGTGTCGGGCGCCCTCGCTCCTGACGCCCCGCTCGTCCAGGACGCGGCCCTGCGGCCCGATGACCGGCTCGCGGACACCAACGTCCTCACCGAGCACCGGGTCGGTTGGGGCGACGTCGAGGCCGAGGCCGGACGGGCGCACCTCGTGGTGGAGGGGCGCTACACGTTCCCGATGGTGACCCACTTCGCCATCGAGCCCCACGCGTTCATGGCGGCCCCCGATGGGGACGGCCTCGCGATCTGGAGCACGATCCAGCACCCCAACTGGCTCCAGAAGCTGATCGCCGGCCTGGTGGACATGCCGTTGTCCAAGGTTCGCGTCTATGCCCCCGATCCGGGCGGCGGCTTCGGCGGCAAGCAGCACACCAAGCTCGAGCCGGCCGTGGCCTTCGCGGCGCTGATCCTGGGCCGGCCGGTGCGCCTGGTGCTCACCCTCGAGGAGTCGTTCCAGGCGGCCCGCCGGACCGCGTGCGAATCCCGGGTCCGGACCGGGTTCGACCGCGACGGCCGGATCCTGTTCCAGGACATAGAGGCCGACTACCTCATCGGCGCCTACGCGGACATCGCCGATCGCGTGGTGGGCAAGGGCTCGTACCCTGCGGCGGGCCCCTACACGATCCCCGCGGTCCGGATCCTCGCCCGCTCGATCCTCTCCCACACCGTGCCGTCCACCGCCTTCCGCGGCTTTGGCAACCCCCAGATCAACTGGGCGGTGGAGTCGACGCTGGACGAGGGAGCCCTAGCCCTGGGCATTGATCGCCTGGAGATCCGGCTGCGCAACCTCGCCCGCAAGGGCGACCGGTTCATCCCGTTCGACACGCCCTGCGACGGCGACTGGGAGGACACGGTCCGGCTCGCCGCCGAGCGGATCGGGTGGGGGTCGCCCCTGCCCGAGGGACGCGGCCGCGGGATCGCGCTGGGGATCAAGTCCGGTCCCACGACGGGCCTTAGCCACTCCATCGTCCGGCTCCTCGTGGACGGCTCGGTCGTCGTCTACGCGGGCACGTCGGACATGGGGCAGGGTGCCCGGACCGTGCTCGCCCAGATCGCCGCCCAGGAGCTGGGGGCGCCGCTGGACTGGGTCACGGTCGTGATGGGCGACACCGCGGTCGTCCCCTATGACCAGCAGACTTCGGCCTCGCGATCCACCGTCCTGATGGGCAACGCCGTTCTGGCGGCCTGCCGTGCGATCCAGGGCGACCTGCGCGCGATGGCGGCCCGCCTCCACGAGGTGGACGAGGAGGGTGTCATCGTGGATGCGGGCGTGGTGCTCCTGCCCGACGGTCGCCGGCTCACGCCGCTCGAGGTGCTCACCCCGGGTCTCGGCAAGCTGGGCGGCGAGCTCACCGGTCTCGGTGAGGCGCGCAAGGAGGCAGAGCCCGGACATCCGCTCGGCGGTTCGGCTGCCTTCTTCGAGTTCAACTGCACCGTCATCGAGGCGGAGGTCGACCGCGAGACCGGCGACGTGACCATCGACCGCCACATCACCGTCAGCGACGTGGGCAAGGCCATCAACCCGCTCCAGGTCCGGATGCAGGACGAGGGCGCGGCGATCATGGGCCTCGGCCACACGCTGATGGAGCACTACATTTTCGACGAGCGGGGACGGATCCGGAACCTGGGCGCCATCGACTACCGGATCCCCACCAGCATGGACCTGCCGCTCGAGCTCCACAGCGAGGCGGTGGAGAACGCCGACGGACCCGGGCCCTACGGCGCCAAGGGCATGAGCGAGGGCGCGCTGCTGTGCGTCGCCCCCGCTGTGGCGGCCGCCGTCCGCGAGGCCACCGGCGCCCGGATCTGCGATCTCCCGCTGACGCCAGAGCGTGTGTGGCGGGCCATTCACGAGGACCCCGGCTCGACCGGGCAAGGGGAGGCAGGCTCATGAGGTTCGGCAAGGAGATCGGGCCGGTGGGCGAGATGCCTGCCGAGCAGGTTGTGAAGGCCGCCGCGCTCGTCCGCGAGGGACGCATGGTGTCGCTGGCTGCGACCCGGTTCCCCGGCATGCCGCTGTTCCCGGGACACCCGCCGTTCCAGGTGCTCAACTACCGGACCCCGCGCGGGATCCGGGTGACCGGGGCGGAGCCGTGGGGCCCGGTCAACGACGCGGGTCTCGGCTACATGGCCGAGTACGTCATGGCGACGAGCCACTCGGGCGCGCACATGGACGCCCTCGCCCATATGACCCTCTCCGACGACATGCACTGGTACGGCGGCGGCAATGCCGACGAGCACCTCACCGACTTCGGGCCCGTGCACGGCGACGCTGCCAAGATGCCGCCCTTCTTCACCCGTGGTGTGCTGATCGATGCCCCGACCTATCGCGGTGTCGACTGCCTGCCCAAGGGCGCGCCGATCGACGCCGCCGAGATGGATGCCATCTGCGCCGCGCAGGGGGTGGAGGTCCGGCCCTGGGACGTCGTCGTGATCAGGACCGGCTACATGGGCCTGTGGCCCGATGCAGACCGCATGGCCGAGCACAAGACCGCGGGTCCCGACGTGTCGGCCGCCCGCTGGATGCTGGAGCGCGGCGTGATCGCGGCCGGATCCGACACCAAGA
Source organism: uncultured Chloroflexia bacterium (assembly GCA_963713975.1). Taxonomy (GTDB): domain Bacteria; phylum Chloroflexota; class Limnocylindria; order Limnocylindrales; family CSP1-4; genus CAIXZV01. The sequence goes on along the minus strand of OY970218.1, from coordinate 178,961 downwards.
CCTTCGAGGTCCAGCCTGCGCCCGATCCCGGTCCCGAGGGGAACCCCCAGCCCGTACACACGGCGCTGCTCATCGAGAAGGGCGTCTACATCATGGAGAGCCTGGATCTCGAGGAGCTGGCCCGCCAGCGGATCTACGAGTTCCTGTTCGTCGCCCTCCCGGTCAAGATCCGCGGCGCCACGGGGTCGATGGTCGACCCGATCGCCGTCATCTAGTCCCCGCGTCCGCCCCAAGAGGAGCCAGCACTGATGTCCGCCCTGCCTGCCACGATGGAGGCCCTCGTCGTCCTCGAGCCCTCGGTGCTCGAGATCCAGGAGGTCCCCGTCCCGGTGCCCGGACCCAACGAGGTCCTCGCGCGGGTCCGCGCCGTGTCCATCTGCGGCACCGACGCCCACCTCATCCGGGGCGACTACCCGGGCTTCTGGCCGCCCGCATTCCCGTTCATCCCGGGCCACGAGTGGGCGGGCGAGATCGCGGCTCTGGGCCCCGGTGCCGAGCGCTTCGGCTGGCAGGTGGGCGACCGCGTGGCCGGCACCAGCCACGACGCCTGCGGCGTGTGCCAGATGTGCGTGGAAGGCCGCTACAACCTCTGCGACAACTACGGCAAGCCCGGCCTCCACAAGCAGTACGGCCACAGCGTCCAGGGCGTGGACGCCACCTACGCGGTCCACGGGGTGAAGTGCGTGTTCCCCCTGCCGGATGGCCTGTCCTTCGCGCAGGGTGCCGTCATCGATCCGGCGTCCATCGCCCTCCACGTCGCCAACCGCGGCAACATCACCCCGGGCGACACCGTGGCCATCACCGGCGCCGGGGCGATCGGGCTCCTGGGCGGCGACGCCGCGCTCGTCCGTGGCGCCGGCCGCGTGATCCTGCTGGAGAACAACCCCGGTCGCCTCGCAAAGGCCCGCTCGATGGGCTTCGAGGCGGTCGACTCGGGCGCCGGAGACCCCGTGGCCACCGTGCGGGCGATGACCGGCGGCCTGGGCGTGGACGTGGTCCTCGAATGCGCAGGCGTGCCCGTCACTGTGCAGATGGCCCTCGGCATGCTCCGCCGCGGCGGACGGTGCGCGGCCGTCGGGATCCCCACAACCGGTGTCGAGATCGCGATGCAGCGCCTGGTCCTGGACGAGCTCGAGCTTGTCGGTTGCCGCGCGACCGCGGGCGAGATGCGGCGTGTGATGCCCCTGGTCGAGCAGAACCGGATCAGGGTCGACGACGTCATCACGCACCACTTCCCGCTGAGCGACTACCCGTCCGCCCTGGCGACGTTCAACGACCCCGGCAGCGGAGCGATCAAGATCATCGTCGAGCCCTGAGGGCCAGATCTAACCCACGTTCCGAGGAGAGCCAGCTCCCGTGCCGTACGTCTACGCCTACGATCACCGCCACGACCTCGACCCTGCCGCGACCACGCTGCTGCTGGGCGGCAAGGCCGCGAACATCGCGACGATGGCCGTGGACCTCTGCCTCCCGGTTCCCCCGGCGTTCACGATCACGACCGAGGCCTGCAAGGCCTACCTCGCGACCGGCTGGCCAAACGGTCTCGACGCCGAGCTGCGCACGGCGATGGTCGCCCTCGAGGCCCAGGTCGGGCGGCGGTTCGGCGATCCCGCCGACCCGCTCTTGGTGTCGGTTCGGAGCGGGGCCCCTCGGTCCATGCCGGGGATGATGGACACGATCCTCAATCTCGGACTCAACCGCGACACCGAGGCTGGCCTCGCGACCGTCTCGGGGAACCCCGGGTTCGCACGCAACTGCCACGACCGCTTCCACGCAATCTACCGGGACGTCGTGGGCGTGGACGAGGTGCCGGTCGACCCGTGGGCACAGCTTCGAGGCGCCATCGAGGCGGTGTTCCGGTCTTGGAACTCGCCCCGGGCCAAGGCGTATCGCGAGCACGAGGGCATCAGCGACGAGCTGGGTACCGGCGTGACGGTCCAGGCGATGGTATTCGGCAATCGCGGTGCCGACTCCGGGACCGGCGTGCTGTTCACCCGCAACCCCGCGACCGGCGAGGACACGCTCTACGGTGACGTGATGTTCGACGCCCAGGGCGAGGACGTCGTCGCAGGGACGCACTCGACCGAGCCGATCACGTGCCTCGACAGGCAGCTGCCGGAGGTGGCGGCGGAGCTGCGCCGCTACGCCGAAACGCTCGAGCAGCACTACCGTGACTGCTGCGACATCGAGTTCACGATCGAGCAGGGCCGGCTGTGGATGCTCCAGGTCCGGATCGGCAAGCGCACCCCGCAGGCCGCCCTGCGGATGGCCTTGGAGATGGCCGAAGACCCGGAGTTCCCACTGACCCGCGCGGAGGCGGTGCGCCGGGTGACTGCGATCCTCGCCGCCCCGCCGAGCACGGTGAGCGAGCGCTCCGACGCCGGGCCGGTCTTGGCCACCGGCCTGCCGGCCTCGCCGGGCGTCGCCTGCGGCGAGATATGCCTCACGCCCGAGGACGCGGTTGCCGTCGCCGACGCCGGCCGGGATGCGATCCTTGTGCGGGCCGAGACCTCGCCCGACGACGTCCACGGCATGTCCCGCAGCCGGGGCATCCTGACCACGACCGGCGGCTTCGCGTCGCACGCGGCGGTGGTTGCGCGTGGCTGGGGGATCCCGGCCGTGGTGGGCGCCTCGGGTGTCATGATCGGCGCCGGGGGCGTCAGCATGGGCGGACTGACGTTGGCGGCCGGCACGGTCATCACGATCGACGGGGCGACCGGCGAGGTGTTCGAGGGCATGGCCGCCGGCGTGGCGACGGTCGTTCCCGAGGCGAAGATCCTGGCCGCTTGGGCACACGAGCTTGGCATCGAGCTGGCGGGAGAGGGGACCGCGACGGAGGAGGCGACCATGACGGAGCGGGTCCCGGGCACCGGCGACGGTGCCTCCCCGGAGCTCGCCATCCGCGTGCTGGCGATCAAGGGCTATTGCGATGCCGCCGGCATGGCCGCGGCGCTGGGCTGCGGCGCCGAGGATGCCGCGGCGCTCCTCGACCGGCTTGTCGCCGATGGACTTGCGGAGCTCGCCGCGGGCTCATTCCGGCTGACCGCCGACGGCAAGTCGGTGGGGATAGAGCGGCTCGCAGAGGACAGGACGGCGTGGGGCACCGAGGCGGCCGGGGCCGCGCTGGACGCGTTCGTGGCGCTCGACAAGCGGATGAAGCAGATCGTCACCTCCTGGCAGATGAAGGGCGAGGGCCAGATCAACGACCACGCCGATGCGGCCTACGACGCCGCCGTGCTCGCCAGTCTGGCCGAGCTCCACGCCGATGTCGATGCGTGGCTCAGCCCCCTGGTCACCGGCCTGCAGCGGCTCGCCCACTACGGGGCGCGCCTGGGGGCGGCAGCCGCCGCCGCAGCCGGCGGGAACGGCAAGTACATCGCGTCGCCGCGTGTTGACAGCTACCACGGTGTCTGGTTCGAGCTCCACGAGGACCTGATCCTCCTGGCCGGCCGCACCCGGGCCGGTGAGGTGGCGGCGGGCCGGGCCTGACCGCGGCGGAGGTGAGGCAATGACCATCGAGGGTCGCCGGATCATCGTCACCGGCGCGTCGGCAGGGCTGGGTGCACACACCGTCCGGATGCTTGCCGGTCGCGGTGCGCAGGTCGTCGCCGTCGGTCGCCGCCTCGAGCGGCTCGAGGCACTCGCCTCGGAGCTTGCCGGCGTCCCCGGCCGCGTGGTCCCATGCCGTGCGGACGTCACGGTCGAGGCCGACGTGGAGGCCCTCGTGGCGGCGGCAGTCCATGAGCTGGGCGGCATCGACGTCCTGGTCAACAACGCCGGCGCCGAGGTCCAGGGCGGCCTGGAGCAGCTCGCCCTCGCGGACCTCGAGGGCATGCTGCGCGGGAACGTCGTGAGCGTGTTCCTGATGATCCGTGCCGCCCTCCCGGAGCTCCGGCGGAGCCGCGGGATGGTCGTCAACCTCGGGTCGACGGTGGTCGGCCGGCCGCCGCACGGACGGTTCGGTTACGTGGCCAGCAAGGCCGCGGTCGAGGCGATGACCCGAGCCCTTGCTGCGGATCTCGGCCGCGACGGGATCCGCGTCAACTGCATCCGCCCGGGCATCATCCCGTCGGAGCTGCGCGGGGCAACGGAGGACGAGGAGCGGACCCGGTTCGAGACCGGCATGCACTTCGGCCGTCAGGCCCTGTCATCGGTGGGGCAGGGGAGCGACATCGCCGAGGCCGTGGCCTGGCTCGCGGGCGACGGCGGGCGCTGGGTGACCGGCGCGGTCATCGACATCGACGGCGGGCTGACCCTGGGGTTGTCGGACGCGATCTGAACCTGTGCCGGCCAGCGGCCGCCAGCTGCTGGCAAACCAGGATCCGTATGCGCGCCCGCGCTACTGGTCGGCGATCGCCCGGAAGTCGAGCTCCGAGGTGATGTCGATCGTCGAGTGCAGCGAGCGGTAGACCGGACACGCCTGTTCGTAGGTCGCGGCCAACCGCGTCGCGGCAGCGCGGTCGGTCTCCCTCGCGCGGAGGTGCAGCACCACGTGGATCCGCCGGAGTACGAGGATGCCTCCCTCGGTCTCGACCTCCCCAGTGGCCTCGACCTCGAGGCTGTCGCGGTCGACCGGGATGGAGCGGGCCTTCAGGCCGGCGGCGAAGACCCCCGTCATGCATCCGGCCGTTGCCCCGACGAGGTAGTCGAGCGTCGAAGCCCGCGGCGTGTAGGACCCCTCGACAAGCCCGAAGCGCGGGGCCAGGTCGCCCTGAAAGCCCATGATCACCGGATCCTCCTCGGCGGGGAGGAATACCAGCTTCGACTTGTCGGGACCGGGCTCGATCCGGACCAGCGACCGGTAGACGACCGGTGACGGGTCGAGCGTCGGCTTGCCAGGTGACACGTGAGGCGCTCCTTACGGGTTGACGAGGATCTTGATCGCCCCGCTCGAACGGTCGTTGAAGGTCGCCAGGGCCTCCGCGTAGTCCACCAGCGCAAACCGGTGCGTCACCATCTCGCGGACGCGCATGTTGCCCTGCTCGACGTGCGGGATCACGCGGCGCATCTCGCCCGCCGAGGCCCGTGAGCCAACCAGCTCCAGCTCGTCCAGGACAAGACGCTGCATGGCGATCTCCACGCCCACCGTGGGGATGCCGACGGCCGCGCACCGGCCCCCGCGCCGGAGCATCTCGAGCGCCGCCTCGACCATCTGCGGGACGCCGGCGCACTCGAGCACGACGTCAGCGCCGAGGCCGCCGGTCATCGCCCGGACCTGGCCAACCGGATCGCCGGCGGCGGTGTTGACGGTCTCGAAGCCCATCGCCGCCGCCTTCTGGAGGCGGTGGCCCCGGCCCACCACGATCACGCGGCCGGCGCCGCGGATGCGCGCGGCGTCGCCGCCCAGGAGCCCGATCGCCCCGGCGCCGGTGATGGCCACGGTGTCGCCCGGGGTGATGTTGCCGCGGTTGGCGACGTGGAGGGCGATGGACGCCGGATCGATCAGCGCCCCGTCCTCGAACGTGAGGCCGTTGGGGAGCGCGAAGATGGTCTTGACGCCCTGGACCACGTATGTGGCATTGGCACCCTGGACGCTGTGGCCGTACTGGCGGTGCAGCCCCTCGCGCCCGTAGTTCTCGCACAGGTTGTAGCGGCCTTCCACGCATTCGCGGCACACGCCGCAGGCGTCGTGGCTGGTGCCGGCCACGCGGTCGCCCACCTGCCAGCCGAAGCGCTCGGCACCGGGGCCCAGAGCCGCGATCTCGCCCGCCCACTCGTGGCCCGGGATGAACGGGAATGCGGGCGGCCAGAAGCCCGGGTAGTCGCCCCGGATGAGGTGGGCGTCGGTGCCGCAGATGGACACGGCGCGGACCCGCGCGAGGACCTCGTTGGGTCCGGGCACCGGGACGGGGACCTCCTGGATCTCGAGCACCGAGGGCTCGAGGACGACGAGGGCCTCCATCGTGGCAGGCAGGGCGGACATCGTGATGCCTCCTTCAGATGGTTGGCCGGACGCCAGGCGGTCCGGCCACGCCGGCGAGGCGATCAGCGCGGCGGCGCTTCCTTGGCGGGATAGGTCGTGTTGGTGGGGGCCGTGAACTTGTCGTAGAGGGCCCCGGCGTTCCGCTCCTGGATGTAATCCATCATGTATTCCTGCCCGATGTCCACCGGATAGCGCTCGGCGAAGCTCACCCGCGCCATGGTCTCCTCGCGGGACCAGCCCTTGGCCACGGCCACCGCCACGGCGGCCTTCCACTCGAGCATGAACGAGCGCTGGGTCGCGAGGTAGGCCTTGTCCTGGACCGGACCGTGGCCCGGGATGACGATGTCGATGTCGAGGGCGCGGATCCGGTCGAGCGCCGCGATCCACTGCTCCACGTCCGAGGTCATCAGCCACGTCGTGCACTCGGAGAAGATGGTGTCGCCCGTGAACACGGCCCGCTCTTCGGGCACGTACACCGCGACCTGGCCCGGCGTGTGACCCGGGGTATGGAGCAGGTGGAAGGTCCGGTCGCCGACCTTGAGGGTCACATCGCCGGAGAAGACGATGTCGGCCGTGCCCATGTTCGCGTAGTAGGTCTCGCGGTCGGGCACCAGCGCGGCGCCGTCCGGGTCGTCGGTGGGCAGGGCCTCGAGCGCATAGGCGAACGGGTCCAGCTCCGGGTAGACGGTCATGAACCGCTCGTGCACGCCCTGGTGGTGGATGATCGGGCCGGCGCCCTTGAACCAGTAGTTGCCGAAGATGTGGTCGACGTGGTGCTCGGTGTTGATGACGTACTGGATCGTCCCGTGCTCCTCGACCGCCTTGCGCATCTCGACGGCCTTCGTCGGCAACTGCGGGGTGTCGATGACCACGGGACCCTTGGACGTGAGCACGAAGGACGGGTTGCAGCCGCGCACCTTCGTCTCGGCGAAGATGCGGTCGGTGACCTGCTGCATGGCGTGGGCTCCCTCTAATGGACTACTGGGTGGCGGTCAGTCCGCCGTCGACGCCCAGGACCTGGCCGGTGACGAATGAAGCGGCGTTCGAGCACAGGAACACCACGGGGCCGGTCATGTCGGCGGTGTCGCCCACGCGCCCGAGCGGGATGCGGCCGACGACGCCGGCCTTGAAGGCCGGATCGTCAAGCAGCATGGCGACCTGGGGCGTGTCCACGAACGTGGGGCGGATGGCGTTGACCCGGATCCCGTGCTTGGCCCACTCGGTGGCCCACTGGCGAGTGAGGGAGCTGATCGCCCCCTTCGCCGCCACGTACGCCGAGTAACCCGCGTTGATGCCGAGGTCGGCCCGCACGGAGCTGATGTTGACGACCGCACCGCCGTTGCCGGCCTTGATCATCGCCTTCACCGCGGCCTGGGTCGCGAGCAGCGTGGAGCGGACGTTGAGCTCCATGATCCAGTCCCAGTCGTTCCGCGGGTAGTCCTGGGCGTCGTGGAGCACCTTGCCGGCGCCGCCGCCGACGCAGTTGACGATGATGTCTAGCCTGCCGAACCGCTCCACCGTGGCAGCGACGATGCGCTCGCAGTCGGCCTCGCTGGTCACGTCGGCGGCGAGCGCCAGGACGTCGGCGCCGTTGGCGCGGATGGTGTCCGCGGATGCGTCGGCGCGGTCCTGGGTCACGTCCACGACGGCGACCCTCGCGCCCGCGCCCGCCAGTGCCCCCGCGATGGCCGCCCCGATCGCGCCGCCACCACCGGGGACCAGGGCCACCTTGCCCTCGAGGCTAAAGCTGTCGAGATAGCTCATCTATGCTCCTTCTCGGACCTGCCAGGCACCGCCCTGCGCCAGATCATCGATTATCGAGCATACGGGAGAATGGACGCTTGGTCAACGCGAGCGACGAACCCGGCCGCTCCGCGTTCGAGATCCTCGGACCCACCGCCCCACCGCTTCCGATCGTCGGTCACGTGCCGCACGCGTCCGCAGTGATCCCGGCCGGCGAGCGGAACGGGATCCTGCTTGACGATCGCGCCCTCGAGGCCGAGCTGCTGCGGATGACGGACTGGCACACCGACCGCCTCGTCGCGTGGATCCGGACCCTTGGCGGCACCCTGTTCGTCAACCGGGTGTCGAGGCTGGTGGTGGACCCGGAGCGGTTCCCGGACGACACGGCCGAGCCGATGGCCCGCATGGGCCAGGGCGCCGTGTACACGCGAACCACGAGCGGCCTGCCCCTTCGCTCGGACGACCCGCACGAACGCGAGCGCCTCCTCGACCGCTGGTACGCGCCGTACCACGCCGGCCTGTCGGCGCTGGTGGGGGAGATGCTGGACGCGTTTGGCCGCTGCCTGGTCATGGACTGTCACTCGTTCGCGAGCGCGCCCCTTACCTCGGAGCCGGACCAGGATCCCGACCGCCCGGATGTCTGCCTGGGGACGGACCCGTTCCACACGCCGCGGGGGCTGGTGGCGGGCATTAGCGCCGCGCTCGAGGTGGAGGGGTTCCGGGTCGCCGTCGACCGGCCATTCAGCGGAGCGCTGGTCCCGCTCCCGTGGCACTGCACGGACGCCCGCGTCGCCTCGGTGATGCTCGAGGTACGGCGGGGGATCTACGCCGACGAGACCACCGGACACCCGCTCCCGGCCTTCGATGATGTCGCGCGCCGCCTCCGGCGAGCGGTTTCGTCGCAATGGCTCCGCGGCCCGTGGCCGGACGCGGGCCGCCGGTGATCGTGGTCGACCGGACAGAGCGTATCCTCACGTATCCGTCATCAATCGAGGGCAGCTCCGTTGGCCGATCCCGAACCCCAGGTCACTGTCCTCATCCCATGCTGGAACGCTGCCGGCACGATCGTGCGGGCCCTCGCGTCGGTGCTGGACGAGGCGGAGGTCGACGTCCGATGTGTGGTGGTGGACGACGCGTCGCCGGACGGGACGGCGGACGTCGTGGAGGAGATCGCCGGTCGCGACCCGCGCGTTGTCCTGGTCCGCGCTCCAGAGAACGGGGGGGCGTCCGCGGCTCGCAATCTCGGGCTGCCGCTGATCCGGGGCGAATGGCTGACCTTCCTGGACAGCGATGACCGGATGATGCCGGGGGGCCTCACCGCCCTGGTCCAGGCAGCACGGGCGACGGACGCGCTCGCCGTGATTGGCCAGCGTGTGTGGTCGGACGGCGAGCACACGTGGATCACGACCCTGTACGACCAGCCCGACATCCGGGATCCCGGGCGGAAGTCGCTGGTCCGCAATCCCGGGCTGTTGTTCTACGCCTCCGGGACGGGCAAGCTCTTCCATCGCTCCATCATCGAAGGGCTGACCTTCGAGGGCAGGGTGCTCGGCGATCAGCCGTGGACGCTCAGGGCGCTGCTGCGTGCCCGAGACCGCGTCGAGGTGATCGGCGACACGGTCTACGAGTGGACGAGGCCCGCCCCGGGCGAACGCGTGTCGACGATCACGGCCGACAAGCACGCCTCCGCAGCACGCGCGGCGGACGCAGTGGACGTCGCAGTCGGTGCGCTTCGGACGGTGTGCGACGAGGCGGCGCTCGTGTACCCGGACGAGGCTTCCCGCCAGGTCATCCGGGTGGGCTACTTCGACCGGCTGGTGCGTGCGGACTTCGCGGGACCCGTGACGCGGGCGCTCGACGCCTCCGATCCGGGCACGGGACGCCTGTTCACGGCGCTCGGCGACTTCATCGCGGCGGCGCCGGCCGATGTGGTCAACGGCTCGGCGGCGCTCGTCGAGCGCGTGTTCTGGCCGCCGCTCGCACGCTGGGATCGCGTGCCGGGCTCGGCCAAGGCGGCGTACTGGAGGATGGCGGATCCGCTGCTCCGGCCCGGGGACGACCGCAACCGCCATCTCGGGCGAGGGCGGGTGCCGCGGATGGCCGTGCGGCTCGTGCGCCGGTTCCGGGGCCGTGGCGGCAGGATCGCCGCGGGCGCCCTGCTGTGGCTCGCGGCCCGCCGACGCGTGCTGGTCGCACGCTGGCCCAGGAGCGGGGCGCGATCCGCCGGTTGAGCGGTTGGCCGCTGCGGCGAACGCCGGTCAGGCGGCCGCGGCCACGAGTCCGGCGATCACCCGGGTGCGTCGAGCGTCGTCCAGGCTGGATGACGACGGGAGGCTGAAGGCAACCTCGAAGATGGCGTCGGCAACCGTCCCCCCGATGCGGGGTGCATCACGCCACAGGCGGGTCCGATGGAGCGGAGTCCAGATGGGACGGGCATCGATCCCGGCGGCCGTCAGCGAGTCGAGCACCCGGTCCCTGGTTCCCGGGCCTCCCTCGGGGCCCACCGCACACGTGTAGAGCCAGAACGAGGGGTCCGCCCATTGGGCGCGCGGCGCAGGACGCAGCCATGGCAGCCCGTCGATCCCGGCGTCGTAGGCCGCGGCATTCGCCCGCCGCCCGCCCAGCAGGTCGTCAAGCTCCTCGAGCTGGGCCAGGCCGAGCGCGGCCGCGACATTCGTGAGCCGGTAATTGTAGCCCACCTCGTCATGATCGTAAGCACGGCCCGGCAGCCGCGCCTGCGTCGAGAGATGACGCGCCCGTCGGGCGAGCGCCTCGTCATCGGTGACCAGCATCCCGCCGCCACCGGTTGTGATCAGCTTGTTGCCATTGAACGAGAAGCAGCCCATCCGGCCGATGGTTCCCACCTGTCGGTCCGCGTACGGGCCGCCGGTGTAGGAAGCGCCCAGCGCCTCGGATGCGTCCTCGAACACGGGAATCTCGTAGCGGGCGGCGGCCTCCATCACCGGGGCGATGTCGGCCGGGTGGCCCAGCAGGTGGACGACCTCGATGGCGGCCGGCTGGCGTTGCCCCGTGCGGGCACGGCGGTCCAGCTCCTCGGCCACCAGGGCCGGGTCGAGGTTGTACGTGTCTGCCTCCGAGTCCACGAACACGGGCGTCGCGCCCACGTACTGGATAGGGTTCGCGGATGCCACGAAGGTCAGCGTGGGGACCATGACCTCGGCGCCAGGACCCACGTCCAGCACCCGGAGGGCCAGGTGGATGGCGGCCGTTCCCGAGGCACAGGCCACGGCGTGCCGCGCTCCAACCGCCGCCGCGAAGGCCTCCTCGAACCGTCCCACGAACGGCCCGACCGAGGACACGAAGTTGGTCTCCAGGCACTCCAGGAGGTAGTCGCGGGCGTTGCCGCCGATGCTTGGTTCGGCGAGGGGGATCCGCGGCTCAGAGCTGAGCATGGGCGACATCCGTCGACGGCGCCGGCTGGGTCCGCATCCAGTCGATGGTGGCCGCGATGCCCTCCTCGAGGCCGGTTCCTGCCTCCCAGCCCAGGACATCACGTGCGAGGGACGGATCGGAGAGGAGCGCGAGCACCTCGCTCCCGTCGGGTCGCAGCCGGTCCGCGTCCTGGACCACCCGGGCGTCGCTGCCGGTGAGCCGGCGGGCGATCTCGAACAGGTCGCCGATGGTCTCGGAGCGTCCGGTTCCAAGCTGGATCGTCCGCCCCTCGATCCCAGGTGTCGTGGCGGCGCGGACGAAGCCATCGACGGTGTCCCCGACGAACGTGAGGTCCCGACGGGTGTCCAGGCGCCCCAGCCGGATCTCGTCCCGGCCTGCAAGCAGCTGCCGGATCATCGTCGGCAGGACGGCGCGGTCGGACTGGCGCGGGCCGTAAGTGTTGAACGGCCGGAGGACCACCACTGGCATCTCGTAGCTGCGGTGGAAGGCGAGGGCCAGCTGGTCCGCGGCGACCTTCGTCGCTGCGTACGGCGATTGGGCGTTGAGCGGGTGCGTCTCGCGGATCGGCAGCTCGTCCGGCGTCCCGTAGACCTCGGAGGTGGAGGTCACGATGACGCGGCCGACGCCCGCGCTCCGGGCACCCTCGAGGACGTTGCGCGTGCCGTGGATGTTCGTGTCGACGAAGGACTCGGCGGCGATGTAGGAGTAGGGGATCGCGATCAGGGCGGCGAGGTGGAACACGATCTCGACCCCGTCCATCGCCTGTTCCACGAACCCGGCGTCGCGGACGTCGCCGAGGCGGATGTCCAGGGCGGCGCGGGTCGTTGTGGCGGACTCGTCCAGCCACCCGGCCGAGCCTCGCGAGTTGTAGACGCAGAATGCGCGGACGTCCGCACCCTCTTCCACGAGCCGCTCGACGAGGTGGCTCCCGATGAAGCCGTCCGCCCCCGTGACCAGTGCCCGAACGCCTCGCAGGCTCATCAGCCGCCCTCCCGTGCACGAGCCAGCTGGTCCCGGTGCCCGATATCCACCCAGTCGTCCTCGACCTCGAAGGCGCCAACCGGCTCCCCGCGTCCGAGCACCCGGCCGACAAGCTCCGGCATGGTGATCGCCTCTCCGGACGACACCAGGCCCACGACATGCGGGGCCAGCGCATAGATGCCCGTGTTGACCTCGCGGTGGATCGCCGGCTTCTCCTCGAGCCCCACGATCCGGTCGCCGTCGCGCTCGACACATCCGAACGGGACCGTGTGGACGTAGCGGCGGGTGCCGACGGTGGCGGCGAACCCTCCCTGCTCGTGGAGCCCGATCAGGCCAGCGATGTCGACCGACGTGACGAGGTCGCCGTTGAGCACGACCATGGTCCGGTCCGGAGCCTCTCGAAGGAGGCCGAGGGCGCCCGCGGTTCCCAGGGGCTCCTCCTCGCGGAGATACTCGATCTCGACGCCGAGCGTCCGCCCGTCGCCGAAGTGGTCCTCGATCACGGGTGCGAGGTAGTTCACGGACAGGAAGATCCGGTGGATGCCGTGGCCCGCGAGGTGCAGGACGATCCGCTCGAGGATCGGCCGGCCCGCGACCCGGAGCATCGGCTTGGGGACGGTGTCCGTCAGGGGCCGCAGCCGCGCGCCCCGGCCGCCCGCCATGACCACGGCCCAGTTCCTGCGTGACACGGGCTCCAGGAACGCGTGCAGCAGGTGCAGGGCCACCGGACGCCCGTCGCCGTCGACCACGGGCACGGCGTCGATGTGGCGAGCGACCATCTGGTCGAGGACGTCGGCGCGGGCCTGGTTGCGCCCGAGCGCGACGAAGTGGCTGTTCAGCACCGGCAGCAGCGGCGCCGAGAGCTCGGCCCCCCGCAGCAGCGCCCGACGCAGGTCACCGTCGGTCGCGACACCCACCAGCCTGCCGGTCCCGTCGACCGCCAGCGCGATCCCGGCGGCGCCACGGTCCACGGCGGCCAGGGCATCGCGGACGGTCCCCGAGGCAGGGACGATGCAGCCCTGGAGGTTCTCAGCCATGCGACGTCCGTTCCATGGTCGGGGTGGCGACGCTCGCCGGGACGCCGGTGACCACCACGCCCGGTGGGACGTCCGAGACGACCGCTGCCCCCATGCCGACGGTGCTCCCGGCGCCGATGGAGACGTGATCCCGGATGGCGGCGTTGAGGCCGATGAGCGCATCCTCGCCGATGGCTGCCCCGCCGCCGACCGCCGCGCCCGGAGCGACGTGGGCGTGATCCCCGACGCGGACGTGGTGTTCGATGACGGCGCCTGAGTTGACGATGGCATGGACGCCGACCACCGCGCCGGTGTTGACGATCGCCCCGGCCAGCACGACGGTGCCGGGCCCGAGCACGGCGCTGGGCGAGACCCAGGCGGCCGGATGGACGATCGTGGCCCAGGTCGCCGCGGAGCCGAGAACCTCGGCCGCACGTCTCCGGGTGGCGGCCGGGCCGCCAAAGCCCAGGACCAGTGCGGGCCGATCCGCCGGATCCGTCGCGGCGAGCCGGGCGGCGAACTGCTCGTCGGTCCCGAGCCACGGAAGGCCGGGGTCGCGGCCCGCGCCGGGATCCTCGCCTGGTTCCGCGCCACGTCCCGCGCCCGGTCCGATCCAGCCGATCGGCCGCCAGCCGGCCGCCGCGGCGGCATCAGCCACGACCGCCGCGTGCTCGCCCACCCCGGCGATCACGAGGGGTCGGCTCACGGGTCGATCCGCACGGCTGGCTTGCGCGGGGGGTGCGGGGGTTGCCATGCAGCGATGATACGGGCCACCCGCTCGCCGGCGCGCCCGTCGACCAGGCGCGGGTCCAGGGGTGGCAGGGACGTGCGGAACGCCGGGTCGAGGCCGCGGTGGAGCGCCGCCGCGGCGGCGGGTCCGTCGGCGGGCACGTCCAGCACGTTTGGCTCCCTGCGTCGGCCCGCCTGGCGGTCGCCGACGTTGATCACGGGCAGGCCGACGGCGGGAGCCTCGATCAGCCCGCTCGAGCTGTTGCCCAGCATCGCATCGGCCTGTCGGAGCAGCCCCCAGTAGGCACGGTCGCCCAGCGCCGGCACGGCGACCCGACGCGGTCCGGCCGCGACCGCCCGGCGCATGACGTCCGTCACGGTGGAGCCGCCGGGGTCCACGTTCGGGAGCGTGACGACGTACGTGGCCGCCACGAGGTCCATCGCCGAAGCGACCGCCCGTGCCGCCCCGGCGGGGTCTGCACCCAGCGTCTCGGGATGGACCGTGACCACGACGACCGGCGGCTCGAGCGCGATCCCGGCGATGACCTCCAGGTCGTGGCGGCCGGGCAGGTCCGACCGGAAGAGGTTGTCGAGGCCCGGGGCGCCGACCACATGAACGCTTGCCGGGTCCTCGCCCATCGCGATCACCCGCCGGGCATGCTCCTCGTGGCTGACGAGGTGGAGGTGGGTGAGCTTCGTGATCGCGTGGCGCAGCGCGTCATCGAAGGCACCGAGCGTCTGCTCGCCCCCGTGCAGGTGCACCAGCGGCACGCCGGTGACCGTCGCCCCCAGCGCGGCCGCGGCCGTCTCCAGCCGGTCGCCGACGAGCAGGAGCGCGTCCGGGCGGGTCCGGCGCAGCCAGCCACCGACCGCCTCGAGCGCATGCGCGGCCTGCATCTCGGGCTCCGGGTCCGGCGCCCCGTCATCCTTCGGCAGCCACGCCAGCTCGGCATCGAGCTCGAAGCCGTCTGCCCGGATCCCATCGACGGTGTGGCCGTGGGCAGGCGACAGGTGCATCCCTCCGGCCGCAAGGACCAGGGCGAGGCCGCCTTCCGCGCGGATCGCGGCGCACGGTGAGCGCAGGATGCCCCAGTCCTGACGGCCGGTCGTGAGCACGGCGATGGTCCGCGCTGCCAACGGGCCAGGCGTGGCGAATATCACGAGCCGCCCTCGACGTCGCGCGGCGCGACGGCGGTCCCGGCCATCACTGCGCGGGCGGTGCGTCGCCCGACGACCTCGTCCAGGCGTGCCGGGGCCATCCCCGTTCCGGGGCGAAGGATCGCGACATCGCCCGGGGCGACGACCCGGCCGGCGTCCATCGACACCGTCCAGTGGAGGCTCCGTCTCGCCACCCTCGCCACGTCGAGCTCGGCGGGCACCGGCGCTTTCGCACCCGTACCCAGGGCCCTCTCGACGGCCCGGATCCCGGCGACCATCGCGCCGAACTCCTCGGGCTCCAGCGACGCCTGGTGGTCGGGGCCTGGCAGGGCCCGGTCGAGCGTGATGTGCTTCTCCACGAGCGACGCCCCGGCGGCGATGGCGGCCAGCGAGAGCTCGGTGCCCGGGGTGTGATCGGACCAGCCCACCGGCACCCCAAACGCCCGCCGCATGGTCTCGATCGCCCGCAGGTTCGCGTCCTCCGGGGCCGCCGGGTAGCTCGAGACGCAGTGGAACAGCGCCAGCGGGACGTCCCCACCGGCGCGGACCGCATCGACCGCCGCTGCGACCTCCACCATGTCCGCCATGCCGGTCGAGATCAGCAGCGGCCTGCCGCGGCTCGCGAGCCGCGTGATGAACGGCGTGTTGGTGAGCTCCCCCGACCCGACCTTGAACGCGGGCACACCCAGCTGGTCCAGCAGCTCCGCCGACCCGTCATCGAACGGCGTGGACAGGAACACGAGGTCGCGGGCCCGGGCGTGCGCCTGGAGTTCCGACCAGGCTGCCGGGGGCAGCGCAAGGGCGGCGAGCATCTCGCGCTGGTCGGTCGCCACGACGCCGGCGCGGCGCTGGTACCCGGCGGTCGGTGCGCCGGCCGCGGCGAGTGCATCCGGATCGAAGGTCTGGAACTTCACCGCGTCGGCGCCGGCCGAGGCCGCGGCATCGATCAGGCGGCGTGCCAGTGCGACGTCGCCGTTGTGATTGACCCCGGCCTCCGCGATGACAAACACGGGGCCGTCACCGATCGACCGCTCGCCGAGGTGGATTGGCCGGACGGGCCGGGCGGCGAGGACGGCCTCGGCGACCAGCAGGTCCAGTTCCTCGTCCACGTCGATGGCGCGGGAAGCGGGCACCGGATGGCCCAGCGTGCGTCCGGGGGCCACGAACATGCCGTCACGACGGAGGTCGGAGGCCGCGACGACGTAGAAGGCACCGGCGAGCAGCTGGTCCTCGCCGTCCACGGCCCCGGCCGGGGTCAGGACCCCACCGGCCCCGGATCCGTGATGCCACGTGCCCGGGTGCGCCGCGACGGTGGAGGTCACCGCGACGCCCCCGCCGGCGCGGTGGCGCCGGACGGCCGCGATGACGTCCGCCGGATCGGTCAGGGGCGAGGTCGGCTGGAGCAGGACGAGTGTCGTGATCGGGCCCATCGTTGCTTCCAGCTCGTCGAGCGCGTGCACGGCGACCGCGGCCGACGTCGCCCGGTCCGTCGCAAGCTCGGCGGGACGGCGGAGGACGTCGGCGCCCCAGGCCCTGGCCGCGACGCCGATGGCGTCGTCATCGGTGCTGCACACGACCCGGTGGCTGCCCCCGTCCAGCGCGGCCGCCGCGGCGAGGCCAGTCCGCACCGCCCGACCGACGAGCGGGATGCCGCCGATCGGGCGCAGGTTCTTGCCGGG
The DNA here is from genome assembly GCA_963713975.1 of uncultured Chloroflexia bacterium. Lineage (GTDB taxonomy): Bacteria > Chloroflexota > Limnocylindria > Limnocylindrales > CSP1-4 > CAIXZV01. Next base: position 162,318 of record OY970218.1, on the reverse strand, counting down.
AACCCGGCGACTCCCGCCGCGAGCGGGGACCAGGAATAGGATGCTGCCCGTCACGCCAGCCATCCCAGGAGGTCGTTGGCGATCCGTGCGCTGGCGTCTCCGGGCTCGAAGTGGGTGCGCAGGAAGGCCTCCCGGTTGGCCGGCTCCGAGATCTGCGAGCGCGGCATGTCCAGCGCCGTGACGAGGTCCTCCGGCGTCTCCACCGGGACCGCGACCCGCGCATCCACGTAGCCCAGCAGGTCTGCTGCCACGAGGCCGGTCGCCAGGAGGTTCGGCGTGCCGGTGACGACGGCCTCCGTCAGGACCGTCGAATGGATCCCGAGATGGGCATCGGCGGCGGCGAGGAGGCGATACAGGTCCACGTCCTTCACCACCGTGATCGGCGGAGGATCGAACCCGCCCGCGGCGGCCATGCCCTCCACGATCCTGCGATATGGCCCCTCGTCCCGCTCGGACGGATGCAGCTTGACCACGAGGTGGACCCGCTCGAGCGGTCGCGCGAACAGGTGGGCCAGGGCGATGGGGTAGTGGAAGCGGCGGTACATGGCTCCCCAGGTCCCGGACAGGACAACCATGCGGTCGCCGTCCGCGATGCCCAGCTCCTCCCGCACGGCGGCGGTGTCGGGCTCCACGGGGCCGAGATGGTCCAGCCGGGGCGAGCCACCGACCACGACCTCGGCGGGCTCGTAGACGCTGGTGTCGACGAGGAGGTCGCGCTCCCATGGTCCGAAGACATACGTCCGTCCTGGCAGTCGAAGCTCGTCCGGTCTGGTTCGGTGCATGTAGCCGTTGTGCCACCGGTAGATCACGCCGTGCTGGACGGCCGCCACGGGCACGCTCTCTGCCAGCGCCGCGGCCAGCCAGTCCTGCCGATGGTACTCGTCGGCGAGCAGGATGCCGGCCGGATGCAACCGGCGGAGCAGGCTCCGGATCCGGGCCGTGTCCCTGATGCTCCGGGCGTGGGTCGTGGCGATCCGCCCCGCGACGCGTGCGGAGAGCGCCGGGCCCAGGTCCACGCCGGCCACCATCATCGGAATCTGGAGCGCCGCCACGCCTTCGGCCATTGCGGCAGCCGCGGCCTTGCTCCCAGCGTCGTCGACGCCCGGCGCGACCAGCGGCAGCACGTCCGACGGCAGGTACCGGTCGCCGTCGGGTCCATCCAGGCGAGCCGATGTCCCGTGATCCGCCAGCGCGCTCCGGATGTCCACCTCCATCGGGTCGAGCGCGGAGCCACGGAGCCGCTCCTGGATCGGCCCGACGTACACGTTCAACTGACGCGGGCCGTCCGGCGTCTCGATTTGCTGGCGCGCGTGGGCCTGCACCACCAGCAGGCGTCGGGCCGGGTCGCTCGCCAGCGCGTCCACCCGGGCCATGACGAGCCTCCGCTGCCGCTCCAGCGCGGACGGCCGGAGCCGTCGCCGGATCCGGCCGACGAGTCCCCTTCCGCGGACGCGGCCGCCTGCTCCTCGCTCTCGCGCCGGAGCCTGGCCCGGGCCGGACGGCGCCTTCCCGACGACGGCGGCCCCGGCGGCCCCGGTGCCGGCCAGCGCGCCGGCCCCTTCGAGCACGAGGCCGTCGCGTGCCGCGACCTGCCGGGCCGCGGCGACAAGGAGCGCGTCCGAGCCCGCGTCGAGCTCCAGCACGCGCGTGCCGGGGTGCATCGCGAGGAGGTGGTCGAGGACCCCGAGCCACAGGATCTGGTCGAGGACCCACATCCAGCAGCCCAGCCGGGCCCCATACCAGAACGAGACGCCCTCGTGGACCATGCGGCTCGAGATCCCGGACGCCTCGGCCCAGTCGTCGAGGGTTCGCGCGGCGTCCGCGATGAGGTCCCGCCGGCGCATGATCTCTTCGACCACGTCGCGCAGGAGCACGAGACCGGCAGCGTCCTCCTCCCTGGGCGTCCACGCGGTGTCGAGCACGATCCGGGTCGTTGACGCGTCGCCGGCGGGCGCCCGGCCGGTCGGCGCAACCGACAGGAACCTGAGCCGCGGGCCCTCCGTTTGCGTGGCCGTGCCGGGGACGGCGACGATCGAGGCGGGCGCGTCGTCCGGAGGCGGGATCACGGGCCCGAACCCGAGCTCCTCGTACAGCCCGAACAGGGTTGCCAGCTGGCGCTCCCAGGTGTAGCGCTCGTGCGCGACGGCCAGCACGTGGGCCCTCATCGCGGCGCGCGCCGCCTCAGGCTGTCCCAGCACCGTGCGGATCGACGCGGCGATGGCGGCCGGGCTCGTCGGGTCGCACACGACGCCGATGGCCGACGCTCGCACCACGTCCGCCATGCCCGGCAGATCCGAGGCGACGACGGGCACCCCGGCGGCGATCGCCTCCCACAGCTTCTGCGGAGTCGTGAGCTCGTGGTTCCGCGACGTCGGCTGGATGGGCATCACCATGACGTCCGCTGAGGCGGTCCACGCAAGCAGCTCCGAGGGCGGAACCGCCGGCAGGACGTACACCTTGCCCTGGTACGGCGCGCTCGCAGCCAGGGTCCGGAGCCTGGCCTCGCGCTCGCCGAATCCGAGCAGCGCGAGGACCGTGCCGGGGCACTGCAGGATGGCCTCCATCGCCTGCTCGATCCCCCGATCCGTGGTCAGCTTGCCCTGGTACAGGGCGACCAGTGTGTCGGCGGGCACGCCGGTGGTCTCGCGGATCCGGTCGGGGGCCGGGACGGGTGGCGTCCATCGCTCCGGCGTGTTGATGACGACGGCCGGCCGTGGAACCCCCAATTGCGTCGCGATCAGACCCGCATAGGCATCGTTCACCGTGAGCACGCGGTCGGCACCGCGCGCCCAGCGGCGCTCCAGGTGGGCGAGGATCGGGCGGAGGGGCCACTCGAGGCGGGCGAAGTCCCGCGAGTGCATGTAGACATCGCGACTGTCGTAGACCGTCCGCCCCCCGTGGAGCCTGCGCATGCGCTTGAGCGCGGGCAGGGATCCGGCCCACATCCCGTGCCAGACATCCGCCGGCTCGACGACGGATTCGAGCGCCACGGCCCAGCCCATCGGTCGGAGCGGGAACATCAGGATGGTCGAGCGCCAGCGCCGGATCCTCCTGCTGAACCGCCTTTCGACTCGCCGCCCCAGCCGCATCGGGGCGAGCAGCGGACCACCGCGCGCTCCGCGGCCTGCGCTGGCCTCCTCATCACCTGCGCCGCGACCGCCCAGGCCCACATGCGGGTCGGCGGCGCGCGGCTGCAACCCGGCCGCATTCGTCGTGCGCACCGCCGAGCGTCTCCGGGCGCCGGCGCGCAGCCCCGGGATCGCGAGCCGCCAGTCGAACTCCGCCCGGACCAGCCGAAAGCCCTCGTGCTCCTCCACCGACGACAGGCCCGGATGCAGGCGGGCATAGATCGTGACGTCATATCCCGCCGCCACCGCCGATCGAGCCACCCTGAGCGAGCGCGCGTCGTACTCGCCGGAGGAGTGCGAGAGGATCGCGAGACGCGGCCGCGGCGCCGGCGATCGGGGCGGGGATGTCATCGGAGGGCAACGATGCCATATGTCCCGGGTCGACGCGGTATGCTCGCCCGCATGCCCGTCCTGCACAGCCGGCTCGGGGACTGGAACCTCGAGCACGTCCACGCGTGGTCCGAGCGGGCCCTCGTGATGCGGGCGCCGCAGGTGGTCATCGTTCGCCCGGAGACCCGCGTCGCCACGATCGGCAGTTGCTTCGCCGCCGAGCTGGCCGAGACGATGGGCCAGGTGGGGATCCGCGGGGCGATGCACCCCGGTGGCCTCTTCTACTCCACCGCCACGATCCGCCAGGAGCTGGAGCGCCTCGTCGGAGGCTGGGAGGAGCGCGGTCGTGAGCCCTCGTGGGCCATCGACAGGGGCCTGATCGACCCGTTTCGCGACTACGACACGGCCTACCCGGACGAGGCCGCGCTCCTCGCCGCCCGCGCGGCCGCGGATGCCGCCGCCGACGACGTCTTCAAGGGCGCGGGCGTGGTCGTGGTGACCCTGGGCCTTATCGAGACGTGGCGCTCGTCCGCCACCGGCAACACCTTCCGCCAGATTCCCCACCCCTCGGTGTTTCCAACGCTCGGTGCGGCGTTCCACCGGCTGACCGTGGCCGAGATGGTGGACGACCTCGAGCGAATCCGCACGGTGGTGCGTGACCGGATCGGCGCCGAGCTGGTGGTGACGACCTCACCCGTGCCGCTGCACACGACGTTCACCGAGCTGGATGTTCGGGTCGCCAACACCGAGTCCAAGAGCCGGATCCGGGCGGCGATCTCCGAGCTCATCGACCGGCACCCGGACGTCCACTATTTCCACTCGTACGAGATGGTGGTCACTGCTGAGCGCCAGAGCGACTACTTCAAGAACGATGGCCGTCACGTGCGCCGGGACGCCGTCCGCTACATCGTCTCGGAGTTCCTGCGCCTGTTTGCCGACCCTTCGCTGCACCTGGCGGAAGTCGACAGCAACTGGCTGACGGCCATCGACAAGACCGCCCCGACACCCACCAAGGGCCGTGGCGCTGATGGTGCCGGCCCCAAGGCGAAGGCGCCCGCCTGGCGGCGTGCGGCGCGGAGGGTGCGGCGCTCGCTGCCCGGAGCCTAGCCCGGGGCCCGGCCGACCGATCAGGCGTTGGGGTGGCCTACGGGGCTCGAACCCGTAACCTTCGGAGCCACAATCCGATGCTCTGCCATTGAGCTAAGGCCACCATGCACCGGGGTCACGAGCGCCAGGGCGCACGAACCTGCGGGGCGACGCGCAGTGTACCCGACCGGCCCTCGCGCGCGTGGCGGCGACCGGCGGGAGCTGGTCCGACGCAGGTCTACCGCTCCGACAGCGGTCGGTATCGGCGCTCGGGCGGGCCGATGTAGAGCTGGCGCGGGCGGCCGATCCGCGAGTCCGGGTCATGGAGCATCTCGCGCCACTGGGCGATCCAGCCGGGCAGGCGCCCGATGGCGAATAGCACGGTGAACATGTTGACCGGGAAGCCCAGGGCCCGATAGATCAGCCCGCTGTAGAAGTCAACGTTCGGGTAGAGCTTCTTGGACACGAAGTAGGGGTCGCTGAGGGCGACGCTCTCGAGCTCGAGCGCGATGTCCAGCAGGGGGTCGCGCGTCCCGAGCTTCGCCAGCACCCGATCGGCCGCCTCCTTGATGATCTGTGCCCGGGGATCGTAGTTCTTGTAGACCCTGTGCCCGAACCCCATGAGGCGGAACGGGTCGTCATGGTTCTTCGCCCGGTCGATGTACGGGGCGACGTCACCACCGTGGTCGGCGATCCCCTGGAGCATCTCCAGGACCTCCTGGTTCGCGCCGCCATGGAGCGGGCCCCACAGCGCCGCGATCCCCGCGGAGATAGAGGCGTACAGGTTGGCCATGCTGGAGCCGGCCATGCGCACGGTGGAGGTGGAGCAGTTCTGCTCGTGATCCGCGTGGAGGATCAACAGCACCCGCAGGGCCCGGGACGCGTCGCCGTCGATGACGTAGGGCTCCGTCGGCAGCGAGAACATCATCCGCAGGAAGTTCTTCTCGTAGTCGAGGCTGTTGTCCGGGTAGACGAACGGCTGGCCGATCGACTTCTTGTGCGCGAACGCCGCGATGGTCGGCATCTTCGCGATCAGGCGGACGGTGGTCATCTCGACGCCCTCGGCGTCGTGCGGGTCCGAGGAGTCCTGGTAGAAGGTGGACAACGCCGCCACGGCCGAGGTGAGGATGCCCATCGGGTGGGCATTCATCGGGAAGCCGTCGAAGAACCGCTTGAACTCCTCGTGGAGCAGGGTGTGGCGCGTGATCAGGGACGTCCAGTCCGAGAGCTGGCGGGCGGTCGGGAGCTCGCCGTAGATCAGGAGGTAGGCCGTCTCGAGGAATGTGGAGCGATCCGCCAGCTGCTCGATCGGGTATCCGCGGTAGCGCAGGATGCCGGCATCGCCGTCGAGGTACGTGATCGCGCTGCGGCATGACGCGGTGTTGGCGTACCCGTAGTCGAGGGCGGTCACGTGGCCGTCCTTGAGCAGCGTGCCGATGTTGATCGTCGACTGGCCCGCGACCGCCTTCTCGATCGGCAGGACCAGGGTCTGGTCGCCGACCCGCAGCTCGGCCGCCTCGGTGCTGGTCTCCTTGGCATCGGCCGCGGCGGCGGTCGCCTTGTCGGGCGGGGCGCTGGGCGTCGCCTTGTCGGCCGTCGTCATCGATCTGCTCCTCCGGTTCTCGCTTGCCGGTCTCCGGGCCGGGACGCGGATGCTCCGCCTCGTGGCCTGCCACGATGGCCCTGTCGGAACGCAGGCGGGAGGGCCGGTGGGCTCACCACTTTGGGGGCCCTCCGGCCGTACCTGTCGACCGGGCTCGCTCGGGCGGGCGCTCCGGTGGGGTCCGGTGTGGGCAATTGTCGCCCTGACCGGCAACTGGTACCAGGGATGGGTCCGGTTGGGACCATTGCGCGACGGACCGCACGCGCTGCCGGGTCGACGATAGCCGGGAGCCGGGGATCGACCGGCGCACCCGCAGCGAGACATCCAGCCGCACATGAGCGCCAACCAAAGCCCGATCGGCTCGTTCCTCGCCGCCCTGGTCGCGCCCGCAGCGATCCGGCGCGCGGCGATCGCCCTGGCCCTCATGTTCGGTGTGACCTCGGTGGGGCTCCTGACGGCCCCCACGGTCCTCGCCTGGGACGTGAACGACTTCAGCTCCGGGTCCGAGTCCCGGCTCATCTCCCTCCAGAACCAGGCGCGCGCCTCCGGGGGGCTGAAGTCCCTCAAGCTCGACACGGCGCTGCGGACCGCCGCCCGCTGGCGGAGCAAGGACATGGTCGAGCGGGACTACTTCTCGCACACGATCCCGGGCGACGGCGCGGACCACAACGTCTTCTGGTACCTGCAGTACAAGTACGACTACTGCTTCAAGGTGGCGGGCGAGAACATCGGCCAGGCGACCTGGCCGGGAGCCACCGAGGCGGACGTGACGAGCTATATCTTCGGCCTGTTCATGGACTCCTCGGGGCACAGGGCCAACATCATGGGCAAGGCGTGGGACGTCGTGGCGGTCGGTGCCTACCGCACCAAGGGCGACCACTACGTGTGGACCGTCCTGTTCGCGGACAAGTGCGGCACGACCCCCAAGGCGACGCCCAAGCCGACGCCCAAGCCCACGCCGAAACCCACCGCGAAGCCCAAGCCCGAGCCAACCGCGAAGGCGACGGCCAGGCCCAAGCCCACCCCGCGGCCGACCGCCAAGCCCACGCCACGGCCCACCAGGAAGCCCCGGCCCACGGCCACGCCGTCCCCGACGCCATCACCGACTCCGTCGCTCGTCGTGACGAGGCCGCCCACCGCGGCGCCCACGGCCTCGCCCAGGCCCACGTTCCGGGCGCCCGACGCCGTCGTCCCGCCCGCGCCGCCCGCTCCGGCATGGGGCGACGACGCGCCGTCGACGGGTCTCCGCCTCGTCGACCCGCCGGCCGGCCAGGGCCTCGTCGACTCGATCCTCTCGACGATCTCGGCCCGCTACTTCGGCGGCTGACGCGGGCCTGCCGCCTCCGCCCGGCAGCGCGGCGATCCATTCGGGTCCTCCCGCCCACCCGGACCATCGGCCCGGGGACTGCACCGGAGTCCACCGCTAGGGTACGAACCGGCAACAACCAGCCTGGAGCCCAACCCGCGCATGATGCAGTCCCCGACGGTTCCCACCGCGACCGCGCACAACGGCCCGGGCGCGCTGCCGATCCTGGAAGCCCGCGGCCTCAGCCGGAGGTACGAGATGCCCGGCGAGGTCGTGGAGGCCGTCCGGGGCGTGGCACTCCAGGTGATGGCCGGCGAGTTCGTGGCCCTGATGGGCCCCTCCGGGTCGGGCAAGAGCACCCTTCTCCAGCTGCTCGGAGGCCTTGACCGCCCGACGGCCGGCGAGGTCCTGCTCGAGGGGGAGTCGATCGGCAGCCTCTCGGACGACCAGGCCACGCGACTCCGGCGGGAGCGCACGGGCTTCGTGTTCCAGTCGTTCAACCTGATCCCGCTGCTGGACGTCGTGGAGAACGTCGGCCTGCCGTTCGCGATCGCCGGCCAGGATCCGCGATCCGGAGACGCGGCGACGCGTGTCCGGGATGCCATCGCCCAGGTGGACCTGACGGGCAAGGAGCGCCACAAGCCCGAGCAGCTGTCCGCGGGCGAGCAACAGCGCGTGGCCGTCGCACGGGCCATCGTCACCCGTCCGGCGATCCTGTTCGCCGACGAGCCGACCGGCAACCTGGACTTCCGGACCGGCAAGGACATCCTTGACGCCCTGTGGCGGACCTGCGTCGAGCGCGGGCAGACGATCGTGCTCGTCACCCACGACGCGAAGGCGGCCGCGTACGCGGACCGGGTCATGGTCATCGGTGACGGTGTCATCCAGGACGAGATCATGCTCGGCCGTCGGGACGACCACACCGCGGCGCCCCTCATCGACCGCCTCGCCCCGCTGGGCCTCTAGCGCCAACGATGCGCGGCCTCGTCCCGTACGCCTGGCGCAGCCTCGCCGCGCGGCCCGCGCGGACGCTGCTGACGATCCTGGGCATCGCGATCGGGGTCGGTGTCCTCGTGTCCGCCCTCGCGGTGAGCGCGGGCCTGGACGCCTCGATCGACCGGACCGTGTCCTCGCTCACGGGCCGCGCGGACCTGCGGGTCGCCGCCTTCACCAGGGCGGGCCTGTCGGACGTCACCCTGACGGCGCTGGACGCGGTCCCCGGGGTCGCGCTCACGGCGCCGGCCATCGAGCGCCGGTCGTACCTCGGCTCGGCGCCGGGCCGACCCACGGTGACCGAGCCGGTGACCGTCCTGGGGATCGACCCGTCCCGGGAGTCGCGCGTCCGCGACCTCCCGCTGGCGAGCGGCGAGCCGCTCGAGGGCCTGGACGGAGACGCTGCCCTCGTCACCGAACGCCTTGCGGCCGCCGAGGGGCTGGACGTCGGATCGCAGCTCACGATCTTCGGCGCGGGGGCGCCCGAGAGCGTGCACGTCGCCGGGATCCTCGCCGGCGATGGACCTGAGCTCGGATCCTCCGGCCGGACGATCGTCCTGCCGCTGATGAGCGCGCAGCGCCTGGCGCTTGCCGACGGAGAGGAACCGCCGTCGGACGACACGCTGAACGGGATCACCCGCGTGGACGTGGTCCTGGCGGCCGGCACGGATCCGGCCGTGGTGACCGAGGCGATCGGCGCGGCCCTCGTGGTGGAGCCGTACGTGCTCTCCGCGCCGGGCGACATCGCTGTGTCGATGCGCGCCTCCACGGCCGAGATCCGGGGAACGATGGCGCTGCTCGCATCGATCGCGCTGTTCGCGGCGGCCTTCCTGGTGCTCAACACCCTCGCGATGACCGTCGTCGAGCGCGTGCGGGAGCTGGGCCTGCTTCGGGCCGCGGGGGCGGACCGGGGCCAGGTGGTCCGGGTCGTCGAGGCCCAGGCGCTCTTCATGGGCGTGACGGGCTCGCTCGTCGGGCTCGCGCTGGGTGGTGCGCTGGCGCTCATCGTCGCCACCTGGCTGCGGTCCGCCGCCGGCGTCGTCCTCGACGCACCCGAGCTGTCCCCGCCGGTCCTGGTCGCCGGGCTGGCGGCAGGGATCCTGCTCACGATGGTCGCGTCCCTCGAACCCGCGCGACGCGCGGCGTCCGTGAGCCCGGTGGTGGCGCTGCGGGCCCGGTCGGACCCGGCGCTCGCGGCACGCGCACACCTCAGCTGGCTCATCGCGATCGTGCTCATCGTCGGTGCGGTCGGCGTCCTGCTGCTGCCGGTGGGGGAGGGGTCGCCCATCGGACCGGCGCGCGCCGTCGCCGTCTACGCCCTGCTACTGTTCGGCGTCCTGGTCACGCCGGTGCTGTTGACGCCGCTCGGCCGGCTCGCCGGGCTGCCGTTCTCCGTCGTGATGCGGCTGGAGGAGCGCCTGGCCCGGGCAGCCATCGCCCGCGACCGCGGCCGGACGACGATCACGATCGGAACGCTCGTGGTGGGTGTCGCGATGATCGTGGCGCTGGCCGCCGTGGGCGCGAATGCCCGCGTTGCGGGCACGGCATGGCTCTCCGACGTCGTACCCGGCGACGAGGTGCTGACGGCGATCGCCCCGGTACCGCTGGGCGAGGACGGCGTGGATGCGCAGCTGGCCGCCATCGACGGGGTCGCGCTCGTCGCGCCCCTTGCGTCGTTCGACCTCGCCTGGCGGGGGACCCGCCTCGAGGCGACGGCCATCCGTGGCGCGGATCTCGAGGCCGATGGACGCCTGACGTTCACGGCCGGTGACCGCGCTGTCGCGCTGGACGCCCTGGACGCGGGTGGCGCCGTGATCCTGCCTCGCTCCCGCGCCCTGCGCATGGGCGTGGGCGTGGGCGACAGCGTCGACGTGGCGACGTCGACCGGGACGCTGGAGCTGCAGGTGGCGGGGATCGTCGAGCGCTCGTTCCCGGGTCGCTCGGGCGAGACGGCGCTGGTGGGCTGGAGCGATGCGACATCGCGCCTCGACGTGACCGGGGCGGACGCCTTTGCGGTCCGCTACGAGCCAGGTCGCATGGCCGAGGCCGCACCCGCCGCTGCCGCGCTCGCAGCCGAGGCCGCACTCACCGTGACCCCCATCGCCGGCGTGGAGGGCGCCGTGAGCGACGCCCTTGACCGCGTGTTCGGCCTGCTTGACATCCTCGCGCTCGCCGCGGTGGTGATCGCCGCACTCGGGATCGTCAATGCCCTCTCCATGGACACCTGGGAGCGGGTCCGGGAGCTGGGCATGCTGCGTGCCGTGGGCATGAGCCGGCGCCAGGTGTGGCGCAGCGTGGTCGTGGAGGCAGGGATCCTCGGGCTGATCGGCTCGCTGGTGGGCTGCGTGACCGGGATTGCCGTCGGCCTCCTCCTCGTGGCCACCGCGGGTGGTCGCGTCGCGGTCGGGATCCAGGTGCCCTGGCCGACGATCGCCATCGCGATCGTCGGGGGCGTGGCGCTCGCGATGGTCGCGGCAGCCCAGCCCGCCCGCATCGCCGGTCGCCGGTCCATCGTGGGCGCGATCCGGGGCGAGTAGGGCGGGGCCGGGCGGCTCTCGCCGGGCGGCTCTCGCTGGTATGGCCCGCGGCCAGCCGGTAGACTCCGCGCAGCGTCGGCCCGACGTCGTCGGCGCGTGAGGGAGGTCATGTCCAACGCGATCCCGTCGCTGACGCGGGTGCCCGCCACCGAGAAGGGTCTGACGATCGCTGACTTCCTTGTGCCGGTCAGGGTCGGTGAGCGCACCTCGCCGCGGCTGCGGAACGTCGGCCTCGTCATCGCGGGCGCGCTCCTGATCTTCCTGACCGCGCAGGTCTCCTTCGTGATCCCCGGCAACCCGGTTCCGTACACGCTCCAGACCTTCGGCGTCCTCGTCGCGGGCGGGGGCCTGGGGCTGCGTCGCGGCGGGCTGGCCGCGTTGCTCTACGTCATGCTCGGCGTTGTCGGCCTGCCGTTCTTCGCCCAGGGCTCTGGTGGGGTGGACGTGGTCCTGGGCGCCACCGGCGGCTACCTCGTCGGCTTCATCCTGGCCGGGGCCACCGTGGGACGGCTCGCCGAGCTCGGCTGGGACCGGAGACTGGGCGGCTCGCTCGGAGCGACCATGCTCGGGACGACCGTCATCTACGCGATCGGCGTCCCGTGGCTGGCAGTCGTGACCGGCATATCCGCCGGTGAGGCGATCGCCGTCGGGCTGCTGCCGTTCGTCATCGTCGACACCGTGAAGCTGGTCGCCGCCGCCCTCGTCTTCCCGGCGGCCTGGTGGGTCGTCGGCCGTCGGCCGAGCGACCGCTAGCTCGGGCGCCGGGCCTGGCGCCCGGCAGGGTCCGCGAGCACGGACTCCAGGGCCGGCGTCCCCAGCAACCGGGGCAGGGGGACCAGCGGAACGGGGACCTCGGCGCGCTCCCCCAGCTCCACGGCGAACCACTCCACCCCGTGCCAGCGGTCCTGCTTCCAGCCGATGGCCTCGAACAGCCCGATCCGCTCGAAACCCAGCGCCTCATGCAGCCGGACCGACGCCTCGTTGGGCGGCGTGATCCCGGCCACGGCGAGATGTGCACCCTGGAGGCGAAGGACCGCCAGGAGGGCGGCCATCGCGAGCCTTCCGAGGCCGCGCCGGGCATGTTCGCGGTCGACGTACACGGTCGTCTCGACCGTCCAGTCGTAGGCCACGCGATCACGGTGCCGCGTGCCGTACGCGTACGCGCGGACCACGCCGTCGACCTCGACCACCACCCACGGCGTGCGCTCGATCGTGCGGGTGATCCGGGTCGCCATCGCCGCGCCGTCAGGCGGCACGAGCTCGAACGAGATCGAGGTATCGGTGACGTACGGGGCGTAGACGGCGGCGCACGCCTCACCGTCGGCCGGCGTCGCGAGGCGGACGCGGGGCCGGGTGCTGGCGGTGGACACGACGCGGCTCAGTACAGGGTGGGGAACCTTGCGCGCCAGCCGGCGGCGAGGTTGAGCGGCGTGGCGGCGTCCAGCGCGTCGAGCAGCGTCCGCGTGTGGACCAGCTGCCAGCGGTTGTCTGCAAGGTAGCGGCGGACGGCCGCGAAGAAGGCCGTGGTGCCCATCTTGCGACGCGCGTTGTCCAACTTGTTGCCGCCCTGGATGTAGACCTGCTCGTAGTAGCAGGACGCCGAGTAGCCATAGATGGTCCGGTCCAGCGTTCCGCTCGCGCAGCGCGATGCCCGCCGGGTGCCCGTGAGGAACCGCGCGACCATGTCCGTGATGGCCTCGTCGGCGAAGGGCTCGCGGGCCTGATCGTTGCCGACGAGTCCGTAGAACCACTGGTGGGCCACCTCGTGCATCACGAGGTAGCGCAGGTTCGAGGCCGCGACGCCAGGCGGGATCCAGACGATGCCCGGTCCCTCCATGCCCAGCCCCCCGGAGGACTGGACGATCCTCAGGACGGGCCACGGGTACGGGCCCAGCTTCGCCTCCAGCCTGGATACCGCGTTGACCGCTGCCGAGAGCAGGGCTGCCGACGGGGCGCCCGGTCGCGTGATCACCCGGACGTCCGTGTCGCCGACCCGCCGCGAGCGCGTCCGGTAGTCCGCTGCAGCGTTGACGATCAGGTCGCGGACGTTCGCCGCGGTCCAGGTCGAGGTCAGCCGGTCCGCCGAGATCGATGTCCTGCTGCCGTTGACGACGACCTTGACCCGCCGGTCCGTCCGGAACCGGAGGGTGACCTTCGGGCTGGCCGGGGTCACGAAGGGATCACCGAAGTTGGGCCGCTCGAACGCCGTGCTGCGGCTGATCCAGGGCACCCAGCGGTACAGGCTCGTGACGCCGCCCGCCCGGGTGAACAGCCACGTGGAGCCGCCGGTGGTCGAGCGCAGGGTCGCGGTGAACGGCACCACGAGGACCACCGAGGCGCGATCCGGGAGGACGCCACCAAGCGGGACCGTGATCGTCTGGCCGCGCCGTGTCGCGGCGACCCGCCGCCCGTCGACCGTGACGGCACCGAGCCGGAGGCGGCCGAGCGGTCCCATCACGGTGTTCAGCCGGACGCGGTCGACGGCACTCCCGGACCGGTTCTCGGCCTTGATCGTCACGCGGCCACTCAGCGTGCGGGCTGCGACCGCGAGACTCGCCGTCACGTCGTAGGTGGCGAGCATCCGGATGGAGCTGCGACCCACGCTGCCGGCAACGATCGAGGTCCCGGCAGGGGTGACCTGCACCGGGAGATCCCGCACGTCGGGCGCGGCGACAGGGCCCGACGCCTGCGCCGTCACGGGGCCGAACGGGGCCGGTCCGGCGACCGTGACGATCGCCAGCAGGGTCACGGCGGCGAGGCGGCGGACTGGGTTGGCCGACATGCAGCGGATCGTACCCCCACGGTGGCGGATGCCGATCCGCCCCGGGCGCTTCGGGTGCGTGCCCTGTGCCCGGACCGGGACCGGGCCCACGGCGGCTGAGCCGGATGGCCCGGGCCGAGCCGCCCGGGTCCGCGTGGTCGGCGGCCCGCGGATGGGGGACCAAGGGCCCTCCCGCCCGCCACTCCCGCAACCGACGATCCCCGCACAGCAAGGGAGTGGCCATGGGCGACCAGCGAGTGCTCGTCGCGTTCGCGAACCAGGCGGGGTCGACCGCAGGGATCGCCGGCGCCATCGCCACCGTCCTCGTCCGGTCCGGTCTCGCGGTGGACTGCCGGGCCGCGGGTGATGTCGTGGACGTCTCTCCGTACAGCGCCGTCATCCTCGGCAGCGGCGTGTTCGTGACCCGGCGTCGTTCGGACGGCGGCGGCTTCCTGGCCCGCCACGAGGCGGCCCTCGCCTCGCGACCGGTCTGGCTGTTCTGCGCGGGGCCGATCGGCAGGGGCCGCTGCGTGACCGGCAGCGCGGCGAGCGCCGCCGACGAGTGCAGCGTGGTGGCAGTCGCCCGCGCCGTCGGCGCCCGTGGTGCGGCAGTCTTCGGACCGATCGGGGTGGCCGCGGGCTCGGATCTCATCGACCGCCTGGGGCCCGTGAACCTGCAGCGCGTGCGGGCATGGGCGGCCGAGATCGCCGATGAGCTCGGCTCGGCCCAGGTTCCCACGGACGGCGCAATGCTGCGTCACGGCACCGCCTGCGGACAGGTTCCCGGCACGACCTAGCAGCTTGGCGATGGCACGCCTTCCGGTGTGACAGCCTAGGTGGCACGGGCGACGTCCAGGATCCGTTGCATGGAAGCACGAATCCTCCCGCTGTCGAACCCTTCGGCCCCCGCGGTGCGATCGCTGCCCGCCGTGGCATCCGTCCGCGTGGACGGGGAGCGCATCATCGTGGAGCGCGTGGTCCTCGCGGACGCCGCCCTCGCCGCAGCCCTCGCGGAACGGGACGAGGCGGACCGAACGGCGGTGGTCGAGCGAGCCCTGCGGATCGGCCTTCTCGCCCTGCAGGACGCCACCACCTCCATGGACACGGACGTCGTCCGCCGCGAGTTCGACAAGCTCGTCGCCCAGACCGCCGCGGTCAACGAGCAGGCAGCCCGGACCGTCGAGGACGTCCTGCGCGCCAACTTCGCGGACGGGGATGGCCGGTTGCCGAGGACGCTCGAGAAGTTCCTGGGAGACCGCGGCGCGCTGCAGAAGTTCGTGAACGACCTGTTCGACGAGACCAAGCGCGACTCGGCCATCGGGCGCATCGGCGGGCTGCTGGGCACCTACTTCGACGGGGACAGCTCCAGGCTGGCCGTGCTCCTCGACCCGACACGCCTGGGGTCGCCGCTCCACCAGTTCCGCCAGGAGATCTCCGAGGGGTTCAAGGGCATCCACGAGCGGCTCGCGGCGATCGAGGCGGCCAGCCGGGCTCGCGCCGACGAGCGCTCGAAGGGCACGGCCAAGGGCGCGGACTTCGAGGACCTCCTCGGGGGCATGCTCGGGGACCTGGCTCGCGGCGCCGGGGATCTCCTGGACCGGACGGGCACCGAGTCGGGTTCGCTGGTCGGCTCCAAGAAGGGCGACTTCGTCCTCACCCTTGACGCCCGGCTCACGCGTGGCGCCGACGTCCGCATCGTCCTCGAGGCCAAGGACCGGGTGATGTCGCCGCGGGCCATGCGCGAGGAGCTGCGTGAGGCTCGTGAGAACCGGGGCGCGTCCGTGGCGATCGCGGCCTGGAGCGCCAGGCATGCGCCGGCCGGCATCGCACCCTTCACCGTGGTCGGGGAGGACGTGCACGTGGTCGTGGACCCCGACGCCCCGGATGGCGCGTACCTGGAGGCGGCGGTCCGTCTCGCCCGGCTGCTCGCGCTCGCCAAGCTCGGGGAGCGCGACGTCGAGGTTGACGCGCGGGCCATCGGCCGGGCGCTGGCGGGTGTCAAGGAGCAGCTGGAGGCCATCCGTGCCCTGAAGACGCAGTTGACATCGGTCAGCAACGTCACGAAGGCGGTGTCGGAGGGCCTGGACGGCATGCGGACTGGGATCCTCGCTCGCGTCGCCGAGGCCGAGGCTGAGCTCAGGGTGGTCGCCCAGGCCGCCTGATCGTCGGCAGGTGAGCCAGGACCACTGGGCCATACTCCGCCTGTCCACCCGGTGGGACACTATGATCCCCGTCCCGGGCGGCGAGAGCGTCCGCCAGGGTGGATCGAACGCACATGGAGGGCAAATGCGACGCGCCGCACCGCTGGCGATCGCGTGCCTGATCGCGATCGCCGCGATTCCCACCGCGCCCCGGCCAGCGGCCGCGGCGCCCGGGTCCGGTGCGCCCTCAGACAGCCCGTCTCGCGACGCGAAAGGGGACACGGCGCCCTTGTCCGCCGCCGGCCGGTTCATCGTGCTGCTGCGCCCCGGGAAGAGCCTGGGTCTCGCGACCGGCCGTGCCGCGAGGCTGGGCGTCAAGCCGGACCGCTCCTTCAGCCACGCCGTCAAGGGGTATGCCGCGCGTCTCGACCCGGACCAGGTTGCCAGCCTGCGCGGCGAGCCCGACGTCGAGGCGGTGATCCCGGACGAGGTGATCTCGATCGCCGGGCAGTCCGTGCCCACGGGCGTGCGCCGCATCGACGGTCGCCAGAGCCTGATCGCCGCGATCGACGGCAAGGACGGCCCGGACGGATCGGCCGAGCGCGTCGATGCCGACGTCGCCATCGTGGACACCGGCATCGACAAGTCCCACGACGACCTGAACGTCGCCGGTGGCATCAACTGCTCGACCAGCAATCCCAACGCATGGGGCGATGGCAACGGCCACGGGACGCATGTCGCCGGCACCGTCGGGGCGCTCGACAACGGGACGGGCGTCGTGGGCACCGCACCCGGTGTCCGCCTGTGGTCCGTCCGGATCCTGGACTCCGCCGGCAACGGCCTCGTGTCGTGGTACGTCTGCGGCCTCGACTGGATCACGGCACAGCGCGACCCGGTCGATCCCACTCGGCCGCTGTTCGAGGCGGTCAACATGTCGGTTGCCAAGGCGGGCACCGACGACCGCAACTGCGGCCTGACGAACAAGGACCTGATCCACCAGGCGATCTGCCGCCTGGTCGCGTCGGGCGTCACCGTCGTCGCGGCGGCGGGCAACAACGGCTTCAGCGCCGCCAAGCTCAAGCCCGCGAGCTACAACGAGGTCATCACGGTGTCCGCGCTCGCGGATACGGACGGCAAGCCCGGCGGGCTGGGTGGCGCGTTGTGCTACTCGTGGGGCACCTACGATCGGGACGACACGTTTGCCGACTTCTCCAACTACGGGGGCGACGTCGACCTGATCGCCCCGGGCAAGTGCATCTGGTCCACGCTGCCCGGCAACCGGTACGGCTATATCTCGGGCACGTCCATGGCAGCGCCACACGTAGCGGGCGCTGCGGCCCTGTACAAGGCATCCCGTCCGCTGGCAACACCGGCGCAGGTGCGCCTCGCGCTCCGGGCGGCGGGCAACCTGGACTGGAACACCGCGTCGGACCCGGACTCGACCCATGAGCCCCTGCTTGACGTCTCCCACATCCTCGCCCTGGGCGACTTCACCGTCGATGCCACGCCCGGGACATCGCACGGCGCACTGGTTGGCGCGGCGGGCGGGACCCTGAAGCTTCCGGTTGCCGTCGTCAGGGCGGAGGACTTCCCGGGCGAGGTGGATCTCCAGGTCATCGCGGAGGCGCCGCTCGTGGCGACCCTCGGGGACTCGGTGCTGGCCGGCCCGGGAGGGACGGCCACGTCCGTGGCCGTGAAGGTCCCACCAGCAACGCCGAGCGGCACCTACGCCGTGAAGGTGACGGCAACCGACGGCTCGCGACGGCGGACATCTTCGTTCCCCGTCACCGTGGACAGCGTCCGGCCAGCCATATCCGCACCGATCCTCAGGCTGCGGACCGGCTCGCTCCTGCGCTCATCGGCCGTGGAGGCCACGGGCACGTGGGCCGCCGCCTCCGATCCTGGAGGGTCGGCCGCGGCCTACCAGGCCCGGTGGCGCGTGGACGGGTCCCTCGGTTCGGCGACGACGATGCCCTCCGGCACGCGCCAGGTGACCAGGACCATGGCCATCGGCCACACGTACTCGCTCGGGGTTCGCGCCCGGGATCGTGCGGGCAACTGGAGCGGCTGGGTGGAGAGCCCTGCCTTCACGCCGGGTCGCTCGCAGGACACGAGCGCATCGCTCCTCCGCACGGGCCGCTGGGCGCGCTACCGCGCGAGTTGGATGTCCGGTGGGACGAGCCTCTACTCGCGAACCAAGGGCGCAGCCGTCACGCGGGCGTTCACAGGTCGTGCGATCGCCCTGGTCGCATCCAAGGGTCCCAAGCGTGGCACGGCGAAGGTCTACATCGACGGATCGCTCGCCGCCGCCGTGGACCTGCGCAGGTCGTCGGCCAAACACCGGGTCCTCGTGTTCACGCGCACCTGGACCACTCCCGGCACGCACACCCTGAGGGTCGTCGTGGCCGGCACGTCCGGGCGGCCGCGCGTGGACGTGGACGCCTTCATCATCGTCCCGTAGGCTGCGCGTACTCCTCCCGCGCACGGCAGGCCCGGTTGCGGCCGAGTGGTAGAGTCACCGTCCCGGTCCGACCGGGTGGGCCCGGGACCCGTCCGACCCGGACCGCACCATGACGGAGCACGCCCGTGGCACGCTCGATGTGGAAGGGGGCCATCCAGTTCGGCCTCGTGACCATCCCCGTGAAGCTATACACGGCTACCGAGTCCGACTACACGATCCGCTTCAACATGCTCCACGAGACGGACATGACGCGGATCCAGATGAAGGTCTGGTGCCCCGAGGACGAGAAGGTCATCACCCGGGGCGACACCGTGAAGGGCTACGAGTACGCGCCTGACCAGTACGTGGTGATCACGGACGAGGATCTCGAGAAGGTCCCGCTCAAGACCGTCCGCTCCATCGAGATCGAGCAGTTCGCCCCGCGTGACGATGCCACCCGGCAGCACGCCCGGTTCACCCGGCAGGCGTACTACATCGAGCCGGACAAGATCGGCCGCAAGGCGTTCTACCTCCTGCGGTCGGTTCTTGATGCCAAGGGGCTCACGGCGATCTGCAAGGTCGTGATCCGGGATCGGGAGGCGCTCGCCGCGCTCGACCCGTTCGAGGACACCATGCTGCTCACGACGCTCCACTGGCCGGACGAGATCCGGTCCACCAAGGAGCTGGACCTGCCGGACGAGGAGCTCGACTTCAAGCCCGCCGAGATCAAGATGGCCGAGCAGCTTGTCGAGACGATGACGGAGGCGTTCGACCCCGCCAAGTACCGCGACGAGTACCGCGACGCCCTCCTGTCGGTCATCCAGGCCAAGGTCGACGGCGTGGAGATCGCGGAACCGGAGCCGGTCGCGGAGAGCGCGAACCTGGTCGACCTGATGAAGCTGCTCCAGGCCAGCGTCAAGGCTGCCACCGACGAGAAGGCGAAGGACGGCGGGGCGCCCGTGTCCGTGGCCGAGGTCAAGAAGCAGCGGGCCTCGAGGACCTCGAAGGCCAAGGCGGACGCATCCGCGGAGCCCGAGGCCGCTGCCGATCCGGCGCCCGTTGAGACCCGCCCGGCCCGTCGTCGCAAGAGCGCGTAGCGCCGGGGCGACGCCACGCGCCATGGGTCGTGCGGTCGTGACCAAGCGGTCCGCTTCCGGTGGCGCACCGGCATACTCCGCCCATGCCGCTCGACGAGTACCGCCGCAAGCGCGACTTCGCGAGGACGCCGGAGCCGGCGCCCGGCGACGTCCTGGCCGCAGATCCGGGGAGCCGCCGGTTCGTCGTCCAGCGGCACCGGGCGACGCGCCTCCACTACGACGTCCGGCTCGAGATTGACGGCGTCCTCGTCTCGTGGGCCGTGCCCAAGGGCCCGACGCTGGACGCCGACGTGCGTCGGATGGCGGTCCACGTGGAGGACCACCCGGTCGAGTACTTCGATTTCGAGGGCGTGATCCCGGCCAGGCAGTACGGCGCGGGCGACGTCATCGTCTGGGACTGGGGCACATGGGAGCCGGAGGCCCAGACCCCGGATCCCGCCGCCGCCATCGCCAACGGAGAGCTTAAGTTCCGTGCCAGCGGGGAGAGGCTCCGTGGCCGCTTCACCATCGTGCGCACCAGCCGCCGGCCGGGAACGGCCCCCAGGACCGCCTTCGAGGACGACGACGGCGAGCAGTGGCTCCTGATCCACAAGCGCGACGAGCACGCCGTGGCTGGATGGGACGCCGAGGACCATCCCCAGAGCGTGAAGTCCGGCCGCACCAACGACGAGGTCAAGGCGAACGCACCGGCGCTGTGGGTATCGGAGGCCCCGGCGGCGAGCGCGGCGATCGACCTCGCGGGAGCCCGCGAGGCGCCGATGCCCCGCTACCTCGAGCCGATGAAGGCGACGCTCGCGACCCGCGCCTTTCGAGACGAGGACTGGCTGTTCGAGGTCAAGTGGGACGGCTACCGGGTCGAGGCAGTCGTGCGTGACGGACAGGTCTCGCTGTTCACCCGCAACGGTCATGATGCCGAGGCGTACTTCCCCCGGCTGCTGACCCCGCCGTCCTGGATCGATGCGCGGGAGGCCATCGTCGACGGTGAGGTCGTGGCGCTGGACGAGGCCGGGCGCCCGGATTTTGGCCTGCTCCAGGAGCGGATCGGCGCCGGGCGCACCGGCCGGCCGGTGCCGCTGGTCTTCCAGGCCTTCGACCTCCTGTACCTCGACGGGCGCTCGCTGCTCGACGTCCCCCTCGAGGGGCGGAAGCGGCTCCTGGAGCTGGTGGTGCGACCCTCGCCGCGGGTCCAGGTGGCCCCGGCGATCGAGACGGAAGGGGTGGCGTTCTTCGAGGCGGCCAAGGCACAGGCGCTCGAGGGGATCGTCGCCAAGCACCGCCGGTCCCGGTACGAGCCCGGTAAGCGGGTCTCGACCTGGCTGAAGATCAAGGCGAGGCCGGAACAGGAGCTCGTGGTCGGCGGCTGGACGCCGGGGAAGGGGAGCGCGGAACCGCTCGGTGCGGTCGTGGTGGGGGTCTACGACGGCGACCAGCTGCGGTTCGCCGGCAAGGTGGGATCCGGGTTCGATGCGCGGACTCGCACGGACCTGCGGACCCGGCTGGAGGCGCTGGAGACGGAGGCCCCCGCGTTCGACCCCGCACCCGCGCCCGGCTATCGCGGCCGCTGGGGCGGCGACCTGGCCGGCGTGCGATGGGTCCGGCCGGACCTGGTGATCCGGGCCGAGATCGGGGGGTGGACGCGCGATGGGCATGTGCGCCAGACATCCTTCAAGGGCCTGGAGCCCGGCCGCGATCCCCGCGAGGTCGTCCGGGAGCGTGCCGTCGACCCGGCGAAGGCGGAGCGTGCGGCGGGGGAGAGCGTCGTCGCGCCGGTCCCAGCGGCCACGGGTCGGGCCGCGGTCGGACCGGACGCTGCCTGGCTCGTCTCGGCCACGGAGCTCGACACCCTCACGCAGCTGAAGGCGGAGGGCACGTGGCAGGTCGCGGGCCAGGAGCTGCGGCTCACGAATCTCGACAAGGTCCTGTTCCCCCCGCGTCCAGGCACCGATGACGAGCCGTTGACCAAGCGCGACCTGGTCCGGTACTTCGCGCGGATCGCGCCGGTGATGCTGCCGCACCTCGTGGACCGTCCGCTCAACCTCCAGCGGTTCCCCAATGGGGCCGGTGCGCCCGGCTTCTGGCAGAAGGACATCCCCTCCTCGGCGCCGCGCTGGCTGGCGATCTGGCACGAGCAGGGCTTCCGCGAGCGCGAGGATCGCGAGCCCAACGACCACCTGGTCGCTGACCGGGCGTCCGCGCTGTGCTGGCTGGGCAACCAGGCCGCGTTCGAGATCCACGCCTGGACCTCCACGCTCCACGATCCCTGGACGCCCACGTATGCCCTCATCGACATCGATCCCGGCACGGCCACCACCTGGGAGGAGACCCTCGCCATCGCCCGGCTCTACCGGACCGCGCTCGCCCACCTGGGCGTGCGGGCATATCCGAAGCTGACCGGCAGCCGGGGGATTCAGGCCTGGATCCCGATCGAGCGTGGTCGCTACACCTACGCGGACACGAGCGCCTGGGTGGAGAAGCTGTCACGGGCGATCGGCGCAATCGTCCCGGACCTCGTCTCGTGGGAGTGGGCGAAGGCCGAGCGCGGTGGTCGCGCCCGCTTGGACTACACGCAGAACGCACCGATCAAGACCCTGGTTGCGCCGTACGCGGTCCGGCCGCGACCGGGCGCGCCGGCCTCGGCACCCATCCGCTGGGAGGAGCTGGACGACCCGGACCTGGCCCCCGACCGGTGGACCATCCGCAGCCTTCCGGACCGTGTCGCGGAGGTCGGCGACCTGTGGGCGGGACTCCCGGCGGACGCCCAGGTCCTGCCGGCCCTGTGATCATCTCGGGCGGAACGGTCGCGCGTTCCTGCCGGCGTTACCCCCATCGGTCGCTTGCGGCCAACCGGAGGGATCGTGAACATCGACGCATGACGCCCGTTGTCACCTCCGAGGGGCTCGACTTCGCACCCGAGGTCGTCGCTGGGGTCGTGCTCGTGGCGATGCTCATCGGCGTGATCGGTGTCCTCGCGCGCAAGACGCTGATGCAGATCGGCGACGAGCTGGCCGACCTGTGGCGCGAGTACGGACCCATCGCGCTACGCGGGGTCCTCCGACGACGGCCCCGGATGCCGGCGACTGCCTGGAACTGCGTGCGCTGCATCTCCCGGAACACCGCGTCGGCGAACCACTGCTACCGGTGTGGATGGCGCCGCGAGCAGCTCGAGGCGCCGGTGCCGGATGCCGAGGAGCCGGCCGGCCCGAGCGCCGGCCTGGCCCAGCGCACGCGCCGCTGAGCCGGCCCGCACCCAACTGCTAGCGCCAGGCCCGGACGCTGCGCACCGGCGGGTACGGCTGGCGGAAGAAGCCCAGGAGCGGCTCGCCGGTTGACTGCGCCAGGTTGATTCGATCGCGCCATGGCCTGGCCGCGTCATCCTCGATTCCCACCCGCAGCTCCACGTCGTCACGGCCCGGGTGGTTCGGATCGTAGACGCGGATGGTGGTCACACCCTCGACAGCCTCCCACGCCCAGGCGAGGACCTGGTGGTTCTGCGTGAGGGCCCACGGGGAAAGCCCCGCCGCCCTGATGAGACCCACCACCGCCGGGTGCCCGGCGTCGATCTCGGCTTGGATCCGGGGCCACTCCAGGAGGACGGCCTCCACCCGTGGCGGTTCACGCCGCAGGCAGCGGGCCACGCCCGTCGGCGGATCCGGCCGCAGGGCCTGCAGATCCAGGTAGCGGAACGGGACGCGGAGCCAGTCCAGTGACTCCACCTGGCGACGGACCAGCGCGCGGAACTGCGGGGAGCCGTTCTCGGGTGGGCCTGCGGTCGATGCCGGCCCGGTCAGCCCGGCCTCGAACAGGTCGCGCGCCGTCAGCGCCATCCCGCCGCACAGGCCAGCGGACGCATCGCCGAACCCGATGACCCTGGGGTCGAACGGCCCCAGCCGAAGCGTGGGTCCGGGCGGGAACGAGTTGGAGAACGGCAGCCCGTGGACGGACGGCAGGAAGCCGTGCACGGTGCCGGCAGTTGTCACGCCCGGAGCCAAGGTCGTCAATCGAGAGGCTGGGGCGCCTTGGGAACGGCGATGGGGGACACCGACGGCGAAGGCGGGGCCACGACGGTGACGCGGACGATCGCGGGCGCGGATCCGAGGGCGGACAACGGCCCGTCGACCGACGACAGCACGTCGAGCACGAGGAGGTAGTCGCCGGGCAGGGCTGGAGCGACCAGGGGGATCATGACCTCGGTGCTGCTGCCGGGCGCGGCAGCTTCCGCGCTCATCACGACGGAGATGGGAGAGGGCACCTCCAGCCAGCCCGTCGATATCCACGTCGCCACGAGCTGCGCCGGCAGGACCGCGGTCCGGTACGGCAGAGCCGCGTGTCCGTTCTCCACGGTCGGCGGCAGGATCAGCGTGCTGTCCCACGGCTCGGAGCCCGCGTTCAGCACCCGGACGGGCATGTCGGCCAAGGAGCCGGCGCCAAGCTCGATGGTCCCGTTGACGCCGTACGCGGCAGCGACCGGGCCGCCGACCTGGACCAGCATCGGCACGAGGAGGTCCTGGGTCGCGGAGTCGTAGGCGACCCCGTCCGGCGTGTGGAGCATCAGTGACAGGCGGTACAGGCCGGCCTTTGCCGGGTAGCGCACGGTCAGCCGCAGCCCGGCAGTGGTGCGCGTTGCTCGCGCGGGTTCCACGACGGAGCCCTGTTGCTCGGGCACGACAAGGTCGACCTCAGGGGCGGCCGGGATGGGCGTCGCGGTCGGTGCGAGCTCGGGCCCGGTGGTCTCGGTGGGAGCCGGTGAGACCGAGGGGGAGGGTGTCGGCTCGGCCGCGCTGTCCACGCCCCCGGCCACGGGATCGGGCACGATCAGGTCCCACCGGATGCTCATCTCGGTTCCTGCCGGGACAAGCGTGCGGTTGCCGGCCGTGAACGGGAGCGTCAGCTGCGTCCTATCCCCCGCGATCGGCAGTGACTGGAACGCAGGCTCACCGAACCGGACGCCTGCCGAGGCCAGCGTGGGCCCGGCCACCGGCGTGAACGGGCCCGTTCGCGGCGCGGCTCCGGCGCTCCCGGTCGCGCCTGCGCGCATCTCGGCGGCGGTGACGCCACGGGACACCAGCGAACGGACGAAGCCGCTGGCGGCGTGGTCGGGATCCAGGTGGAGGGTGTAGCCAGGGGTGCGCACGCTCGGCGCGGCGATCGGGTGGCGGTCGTTTGCGGCAGGGGACCTCGACCAGATGGCCTCGATGCTGCCGCGATCGCCCAGCAGCGACCGCACGTAGTACGCGGGCCCGAGGTACGCCTCGGCGACGACGGCCTTCGCGCCGGCCTTCAGGAACCCGGCCGCGAAGTTGTCCACGCGCTGGACGGCCTGCGTGGTGGTCCCTTCGGACTGGCCGGGCTCCGCGTTGCCGGACGCATAGCACAGGTGGCTCAGGATCACGACGGCGTTCGGGGCGAGCTGCAGCTTGCCCACGGACGCCTCGCCGAAGTACTGGTGCGTCGAATCATCCCGGCCGGCGACCGGGTTCAACCCGAAGCCATTCTGGGTGGGCGGGTACAGCGAATTCCGGTAGGGACTTGGCCAGCCGTTTCCGTGGCCCAGGTAGACGACGATCGAGGCGCCCGTCACGGCCTGCTTGACCGCAGGCCACGTGGCGTTGGGCGAGTAGACCCTGACCACCTCGGCGCCGGCGTTGCGAGCCGCCGTCGCAGCCTCGTCCGCCAGGGCACGGTAGGTGTTGGTCAGCGAGCCGGCGGGTCCCACGACCAGCGCCACCTTCGGCACGCGCGCAGCAGCCGCGGCGGGTGCCGGAACACCTGTCGCGCCGATGAGCGCGAGGAGGAGCGCGACGACCGTCACGCGGAGCCAGCGGTCCAGCGATCCATCTCCTTGCCGACGGGCACGAATAATCGGCGGTGTGAGAAGCGTAGCCTACGACGCCCTGCGTCTGGTTGACCAGAGAAATCTTGCCGCTGCCCCCGGGTCGATTGGCCCTGCAGGGCGTTTGGTGGGGCGCCGGTGCACCGGCCGCGCGTACCATCGAGGCATGGCAGTGGTCGATCCATCCCCGCAGCGCGCGAACCGTCTCGCGGGTGAGACAAGCCCGTACCTGCTCCAGCACGCTCGCAATCCCGTGGACTGGTACCCGTGGGGGCGTGAGGCGCTGGACCGGGCCATCGAGCTCGATCGGCCGGTCTTCCTGTCCGTGGGCTATGCGGCCTGCCACTGGTGCCATGTGATGGAACGCGAGTCGTTCGAGGACGGTGCGACCGCAGCGCAGCTCAACGCGCACTTCGTCGCGATCAAGGTTGACCGCGAGGAACGGCCGGACATCGACGCGCTGTACATGGGTGCCGTGCAGGCGCTCACCGGTCAGGGTGGCTGGCCGATGAGCGTGTTCCTCACGCCCGAGGGACGGCCCTTCTTCGGCGGCACCTACTTCCCACCCGAGTCGCGCCATGGCCTGCCGTCGTTCCGCCAGGTCCTGGCTGGCGTGACCCAGGCCTGGACCGAGCGTCGCGCGGACCTGGAGGAGGCTGGTGGACGACTGGTGCAGGCGCTGGCCGAGCAGCAGCGGGCGGCGTCGCCGGCGTCGGGGCTGCCGCCCACGGAGACGCTCGCCGATGCGGCTGCCGGGATCGCCGATGCCTTCGACCCGGTCACCGGTGGCTGGGGTCGGGCACCGAAGTTCCCGCAGGCCATGACGATCGAGGCGCTGCTCCGCCGTCACGTGGCCACCGGCGACGCCGCCCCGCTCGAGATCGCCCGGCGGAGCCTCGACGCGATGGCCGCGGGCGGCATCCACGATCACCTGGGCGGGGGCTTCCACCGCTATTCCACGGATGCCGGCTGGCTGGTCCCGCACTTCGAGCAGATGCTGTACGACAACGCCCAGCTGGCACGGGTGTACATCCACGCGTGGGCGCTCACCAGCGACCCGTCCTATCTCGGCACCGCAACCGGCACCCTCGACTACCTGCTGCGCGAGCTGCGGACGCCCGACGGCGGCTTCGCCGCGAGCCAGGACGCCGACACCGAAGGCGAGGAGGGCGCCACGTTCGTGTGGTCCGCCGGCGAGATCCGCGAGGTGCTCGGAGCCGACGCGGCGCTGGTGGCCGCCGCCTACGGCGCGACCGACGGCGGGAACTGGGAGGGCCACACGATCCTGTCGCGGATCCGATCGGACGCGGAGCTCGCGGATCGGTTCGGCCTGGCGCCGGATGAGGTTGCCCGCCGTCTCGCGGCAGGCAGGGCACGGCTCCTGGAACGTCGCGCAGACCGGCCGCAGCCCGCGCGGGATGACAAGGTGCTGGCGGCCTGGAACGGTCTCGCGATCGCCGCCCTTGCCGACGCGGCACGCTCGCTCTCGGGGGACGCCGACCCCGACCTGGACGGGCTGGCAGACCGCTATCGCGAGGCGGCCGTGGCGGCGGCGGACGCCGTGCTGCGGGGCCTCCTGGATGGAGATGGGCGCCTTCACCGGTCGTGGAAGGACGGACGCGCTACCGCGAACGGCGTGCTGGAGGACCACGCGAACCTTGCGGACGGGCTGCTGGCGCTCTACGAGGCCACACTGGACGAGCGCTGGTTCTCGGGCGCCGTGTCGCTGGTGGAGACGATCCTGGCCAGGTTCGGCGACCCGGAAGGCGGGTTCTTCGACACGTCCGATGACGGGGAGCCGCTCGTCGTGCGCCCGAAGGGCCTCCAGGACAACGCCACGCCATCGGGTGGCGGGATGGCGGCGACCGTCCTGATCAGGCTCTCGGCGCTCACCGGCGACCCACGCTACCTGGCGGCTGCCGAGCGGGCGCTGGCGGTGGTCGGCCCGTACCTCGCGCGCTACCCGACGGCCTTCGCCCAGTGGCTGTGCGCGCTCGAGCTCGCCCATGCCGGCCTTACCGAGGTCGCGATCATCGGGGATCCGGCCGACGCACACACCCGACAGTTGCTGCGGGTCGTGGACCGCGGCTACCACCCATTCAGGGTGCTCGCGGTGTCGGTCTCGCCCGCGTCCTCCGCCGTGCCGCTGCTCATCCACCGCTTCGCCCTGCACGGCCGGGCGACTGCCTTCGTGTGCCGTGAGTTCGCATGCCGCCAGCCGGTCCACGAGCCGGAGGCGCTCGACGCCCTGCTGGCTGGTACGTGACGACCGGTGTCACGATCCGGCTTGCCCGGGACGATGAGCTCGAGGCGGCGGGTCGGTTGGTCGCCGATGCGTACCGGACCCAACCGGGCATGGACGAGGCCGGCGGGTACCTTGACCAGGTGCGTGACGCCAGGGGTCGGGCCGGCGATGCGGACATCCTGGTCGCGGTGGACGACGACGGGACGCTGCTGGGGTGCGTGAGCTACGTCCGTGATCACGCCAGCCCGCTGGCGGAGCTGGAGCTGCCCGACGAGGCGGGGTTCCGGATGCTCGGTGTCGCGGTGGGGGCACGGGGCCGGGGTGTCGGGGCGAGCCTGGTGGACGCCTGCGCGGCACGGGCACGGACGGCTGGACGCCGGGGCCTGGCCATCACCACGGAACCGTCATGGACCACCGCCCAGCGTCTCTACGAGCGGCTCGGGTTTCAGCGAGCTCCGGCGCGGGACTTCGAGCCCGTGCCGGGGGTCAGGTTGTGGGCCTACACACTGGCCCTGTGACGCGGGGCAGCCCGACGGGTCGGCGGCTCCCTGGCGCGCTGAGGCGAGGCGATCTCCGCGGTTCGTCCCGGCCCGCCGCTAGGACGACTTCGACTCGTCCTCGGGGGTCTCGACGTCGTCCTTGATCCCGTCGATCTCCTTCTTCGCCTCCTTCACGCCCTGGCCGAACGCCTTGCCGAGCAACGGCAGCGTCTTGGGGCCGCGCCACATGATGACGACGATGAGGGCGATGGCCAGGATCAGGATCAGGTCCATGGCCGCGATGGTAGCAGCGTGGGAGGCGCGGCAGTGCTGGTGACGGGGTATCGTCGGCCGGGTCATGGCACCCGCTGATCCGCTCCTGGTGTTCGGTCCCGGGTCGCTCGGGTACGACTTCGGCCCCGCGCATCCGCTGACGCCGCTGCGCTTCGGACCGGGCATCGACCTGCTCCGGCGTCTCGGTGCGGAGCCCGGGCTCGCCCCGGAGCCGGTGTCGGACGATGCCCTGCTCCGCCTCCACCTCCCCGAGTACCTCGCCACGGTCCGGCGGCTATCCGCCGACCCGTCGTTGCCCGCATCGATGGGCATCGGCAGCGCCGACAACCCCGCCTTCGCCGGCATGCACGAGGCCGCCGCGACCGTGGCTGGGGGCTCGCTCGGCGCCATGGAGGCGGTGCTGCGCGGCGATGTCCAGCACGCGCACCACCCCGGCGGTGGCCTCCACCACGCGCTGGCGGCGAGGGCCTCCGGGTTCTGCGTCTACAACGATCCGGCGCTGGCGGTCGTCCGGGCGCGGGCGGAGGGCCTGCGGGTCCTGTACGTGGACCTCGACGTGCACCACGGTGACGGCGCCCAGGCGATGACGGCGGCGGACCCGGGGACGCTGACCCTCTCGTTCCATGAGCACGGGCGATACCTGTTTCCGGGGACCGGCTTCGTTCACGAGCTGGGGGATGGAACGGCAGCGGGATCGGTGGTGAACATGCCGTTCGAGCCCCACGCGGGCGAGGAGGCGTGGCTGGCGGCGGTCCGCTCGCTGCTTCCGTCACTGGCGGCAGTCTTCGGTCCGGAGGTCGTCGTCTCGCAGCACGGGGCCGACTCGCACGCCTGGGATCCGCTCGCGCACCTGCGTGTGACGACGACCGCGATGAGCGAGGCGGCAAGGCTCGTCGATGCCGTCGCCCATCGATGGGCTGCCGGGCGCTGGCTGGCGACCGGGGGAGGCGGGTATGACGCCTATCGGGTGGTGCCGCGTGCCTGGGCCCTGACCTGGCTGGCCGGAGCTCACCGGGAGCCGCCCGCGGAGACGCCGGCGGCGTGGCGGGACCGGTGGGCGACCGACGCGGCGTCCTTCGGAACCCCCGGAATGCCGTCGACCGTGCTCGACGAGCCGAACGCGGGACGACCGGTGGATGGCGCCCAGCGGGCGGGCGAGGAGCGATCCCTCGCGACGCTTGCACGGGTGCGGATGGCCGTCCTGCCACGTCTCGTTCGTGAGGCCGAGGACCGGGGCTGGTGGCGTCCGTCCCTCGCCTGGGCCGGGCAGGCGCTGCTGGGGTCGGCGGGTGGCGGCGGGGTGGCGCCTGAGCTGGCCCGCGTGGAGGCAGCCCCGGACCCGTCCCTGGCGCCGGTCGTCCTCGCCCTGGGCCCCGCCGACCTCGACCGGCTCACGCTCCTGCCCCGGGTCGTGTCGCCGTACGCTGTGGACGATGCCATGACGCTCCTCCGGGCCGGGCTGGCCGACGGCGCCCGGGTGGTGGGGGCCGTCGCCGGATCCGTCATCGTGGGCCTGGCCGTGGCGGCTCCGTCCATGACGGCGCCCGCGGTCGAGTCGCTGCTCGCGGTCGGGGTCGCGCCCGGGTACAGGCAGGCCGGGCTCGGGCTCGCGATGTTGCGGGCCCTGGTCGATGGTCGGCCGCGACGAACGGGGATGGACGCCCTGGTCGGGGTCGCGGAGCGCGACGTGGTCGAGCCCGATGACGTGGCGATCCGGCTGGACGTCGCACGTCGGCTGCTGGTCGGGGCTGGATTCGAGAACCGGGTCGCGCCACCGGACGCCGCCCGCGACGACGCCCGCGCCATCGCCGCCTACCTGCGGGCGCGGTGACCTGGGGGGCCGCACGGGCTGGGGGGCCGCACGGACCCGTGCCATCGGGCTGGCCGACATGCCATTGGGCCCGCCGGGTCATCGATCAGCGGGCGATGCGGCAGGCGCCTTCCGGCCCGCACCGTGCCGATGATTGGCGCTGACAGGTCGACCGAGCGGCGTACCCCCTCCCCCTCCACCGCGCGGCCGACCGGCAACAGGACCGGCGGGCCCACCCTGGCTCGCCGGTTCCGATTCGGCGGCCGAGGGATACACCGCGCGGCGGCCGAGCGGCCATCTAGAACATCTGTACGAAATGTGCGTCGAGCCCTATACTCCGGCTCCCGTGGCCGCGCGCAGCAAGGATCCGCTCTCGCCCTTCGGGCCCGCCGTCCGGGCCTGGTTCGAGGCGACGTTCGAGACGCCGACGCCGGCCCAGGTCGAGGGCTGGGCGGCCATCAGCTCGGGCCGCAGCACGCTGATCCATGCACCCACCGGCAGCGGCAAGACCCTCGCCGCGTTCCTGTGGTGTCTCGACCGCCTGGTCGCCGATCCGCGACCCGAACCCACCCGCGCGGAACCGGGCAGCGTCCGCGTCCTGTACATCAGCCCGCTCAAGGCCCTGGCCTACGACGTCGAGCGCAACCTCCGGGCGCCGCTCGCCGGGATCGCGCTCGCCGCGCAACGACTGGACCAGGAGCCGCCGCGGATCTCCATCGCCTCGCGCACCGGCGACACCCCAGCGGCCGAGCGTCGGGATCTCGTGCGCCACCCGCCCGACATCCTGATCACGACGCCCGAGAGCCTGTACCTCCTGCTCACCAGCCAGGCGCGCGAGATCCTGCGTGGCGTGGAGCAGGTGATCGTGGACGAGGTCCACGCGATCGCGGGCACCAAGCGTGGCGCGCACCTCGCGTTGAGCCTGGAGCGGCTCGAGCGCCTTCGGGCCGCCTCGTCGGGCGGTGGCGCCGGGCCGGACGACGGGACTGGCGATGCGGAAGACCACGTGGCCGGACGGCCGGTGCGCCCACTCCAGCGCATCGGCCTGTCGGCGACGCAGCGCCCGCTCGAGACGATCGCACGCTTCCTCGGCGGCGCCGGCGAGGGTCGTGAGGTGGCGATCGTGGACGCCGGCGCCCGCAAGCCGCTCGAGCTCCAGGTGGTCGTCCCGATCGAGGACATGGCTCGCCTCGGTGAGGTCCTGCCCCTCGACGAGCAGCCCGGCGGCCCCGTCGTCGGTGGCGAACGGCGGTCCAGCATCTGGCCGGCGATCCACCCGCGCATCCTGGAGCTGATCCGCGCCCATCGCAGCACGATCGTGTTCACCAACAGCCGCCGCCTCGCGGAGCGCCTCGCGCAGCGTCTCAACGAGCTGGCAGGCGAGGAGCTGGTCCGGGCGCACCACGGCAGCATCGCCCGCGAGCAGCGCCTCGAGATCGAGGAGGAGCTCAAGGCCGGTCGGCTACCCGCCCTCGTGGCGACGAGCAGCCTCGAGCTGGGCATCGACATGGGTGCCGTGGACCTCGTGATCCAGGTCGAGAGCCCGACATCCGTCGCCCGCGGGCTCCAGCGGGTCGGTCGGGCGGGCCACCAGGTGGGCGAGCCCAGCAAGGGCGTCATCTTCCCCAAGTACCGCGGCGACCTGCTCGAGACCGCGGTGGTGGTGAGGGGCATGCGCGACGGCCGGGTCGAGCAGACGGTGATGCCGCGCAACCCGCTCGACGTGCTTGCCCAGCAGTTGGTCGCCATGACCATCGGCGAGCGCTTCACCGTGGACGAGCTGCTGGCGCTCGTCCGATGCGCCGCGCCGTTCGAGACCCTGACCCGCGAGGTCCTGGAGGGTGTCCTCGGGATGCTCGCCGGGGCCTATCCCTCCGACGAGTTTGCCGAGCTCAAGCCCCGGATCACCTGGGACCGCCTGACGGACGTCGTCGAAGGCAGGCGCGACGCACGCGTGGTGGCCGTCACCAGCGGCGGCACGATTCCGGATCGCGGGCTGTACCCGGTGTTCCTCGAGGGCGAGGCTGGGACCCCGGGTCGGAGGGTGGGGGAGCTCGACGAGGAGATGGTCTACGAGCTCCGGGCCGGGATGCACGGCGACGTCGTCGTGCTGGGCGCAAGCTCCTGGCGGGTCGCGGACATCACGCCCAACCGGGTTGTGGTCACGCCCGCCCCCGGCGTCCCCGGCAAGCTCCCGTTCTGGCACGGCGACGCCGTGGGGCGGCCCGTGGAGCTGGGCAGGTCGATCGGCGAGTTCGTCCGCGGCATGGAGACCGACCTCGCCAAGGGTGCCAGGGGCAGGGCGAGGGCAGGCGAGCGCCTGGCGCGAGACCACGACCTGGATCCCCTCGCGGCCGAGAACCTGATCGCCTATCTCGAGGACGAGCGCGAGGCGACCGGGGTGCTGCCCACGGACCAGCGCATCGTCGTCGAACGCTTCCGGGACGAGCTGGGTGACTGGCGCCTGGTGATCCTGACCCCGTTCGGCGGTCGGGTGCACGCTCCCTGGACCCTTGCCCTCGAGGCGCGGCTCCACGAGCGCCTGGGCATGGACGTCCAGACGATCTACTCGGACGACGGCATCGCGATCCGGCTGCCGGAGGGCGCCGCAACGCTCGATGGCGTCGAGGAGCTGCTGTTCCCGGACCCCGACGAGGTCGAGGACCTGGTGGTGGGACGGGTCGGGCAGTCGAGCCTGTTCGCGAGCCGCTTCCGCGAGAACGCCGCGCGGGCGCTGCTCCTGCCCCGGCGGCGGCCAGGGACCCGGACCCCGCTCTGGCAGCAGCGCCAGCGCGCGGCGGACCTGCTGGCCGTGGCCAGCCGATACGGGAGCTTCCCGATCCTCGTGGAGACCTATCGCGAGTGCCTGGCCGACGTGTTCGACCTGCCGGCGCTGCGCGAGATCCTTGGCGGCGTGCAGCGGCGGGAGCTGGCGGTCCACTCGGTCGAGACGGCCCGGGCATCCGCCTTCGCGAGCTCGCTCCTGTTCGACTATGTCGCGGCCTACATGTACGAGGGCGACGCGCCGCTGGCCGAGCGCCGGGCGCAGGCCCTGACCCTGGACCGGGATCTCCTGCGGGAGCTGATGGGCCAGGAGGAGCTGCGCGAGCTGCTCGACGCGGAGGCCCTCGCGGACCTCGAGCTCAGCCTGCAGGCCCTGGACGAGGATCGGCATGCGACGACGGGCGACCAGGTCCACGACCTGCTCCGGCGTTTGGGCGACCTCACGGCGGACGAGGCGGGTGCGAGGACGGCCGGCGGGCGCGTCGAGGCGTCGCTGGACCTCGCGGAGCTGGCTGCATCGCGCCGCGCAGTCCGGGCACGGATCGCGGGCGAGGAGCGCTGGATCGCGATCGAGGATGTCGCTCGCTACCGGGACGGCGTGGGGGTCAGCGCTCCGCCTGGCGTGCCGCAGGCGTTCCTGGTGCCGGTGACCGGAGCGCTGGACGGGCTGCTCGCACGATACGCGCGGACACATGGGCCGTTCCTCGGGGCCGAGCCCGCTCGTCGCTGGGGATTGCCGGCGGGGGTGGTGGAGGACGCCCTGCACCGGCTGGTCGCGGCCGGCTCGCTGCTCGCCGGCGAGTTCCGCCCGGGTGGCGCGGAGCGCGAGTACTGTGACCCGGAGGTCCTGCGGCTGCTTCGCCGGCGCTCGCTCGCCCGGCTGCGACGCGAGGTCGAGCCGGTCGATCCAGAGACGCTCGCCCGGTTCCTGCCGGCGTGGCAGGGCGTGATCGCGTCACCGTCCGCGTCTGGCGGCGCCGGCGGCGCTGGTGTGGGCGCCGGCCCTGTCCCGCTCCGTGGCCCCGCGGCGCTGGAGCGTCTGGCGGAGGTCGTGGACCAGCTCGCGGGCCTGCCCATCCCGGCGTCGGTCCTGGAGCGGGACGTCCTGCCGGCACGGGTCCCCGGCTACCAGCCCCGGCTCCTGGACGAGCTCGGTGCGATGGGCGAGGTGGTCTGGGTGGGCCGGGGGAGCCTGGGTCGCGACGACGGCAGGGTCGTGCTGCTCCGGCCCGGTCGCGAGCTGCTGCGGCCCACCGGTCCGCCGGACGGCGTGGTCCGGCCTGCCGACGAGGTCCACGAGCGCTTGCGTGCCCACCTGCAGCGACGCGGGGCCTGCTTCTACCGGGAGCTGTTCGGGGCCTCGGGGGCACGCTCGGACCGCGTGGTCCTCGACGCACTCTGGGACCTGGTCTGGGCCGGCGAGGTCACCAACGACACCTTCGCCCCGCTCCGCGCGCTGCGCTGGAAACGGCCCGCGAAGGGCCACCGGCCGCGGCCGGGACGCCTGACGTCGCTCGGACCACCGGAGGCCGCCGGCCGCTGGTCGCTCGTAGACGATGCCCCGGCGGGGGATGGGCAGATCCCGACCCGCACGGAGCGGGTTCATGCCCAGGCCACGGTCCTGCTCGAGCGCCACGGCGTGCTCACCCGCGAGGCGGTCGCGGGCGAGGCGGTGGACGGCGGGTTCAGCGCGGTCTACCCGGTCCTGCGAGCGCTCGAGGAGGCCGGTCGGATCCGGCGCGGGTACTTCGTGGACGGCCTGGGCGCGGCCCAGTTCGCCCTTCCCGGGGCCGTGGAAAGGCTCCGTGCGCTGCGGGACCTGCCGGGTGAGTCGGCCGGGGATCACGGGCGGGTCGTCCACCTGTTGGCGACCGCGGATCCGGCGAACCCGTACGGGGCCGCGATCGCCTGGCCGCGCCGTGGCGAGGACGACCGGCGTCCGTTCCAGCGCGCCGCCGGTGCGTACGTCGCGCTGGTCGACGGTGCGGCGGCGCTCTACGTGGACCGCGGCGGGACGTCGCTCCAAGTCCTTCCCGCGGGAGAGGATCCGCAGGTCCTGCCGCCCGCCCTCCGATCGCTGGCCGACCTGGTCGCGGACGGCCGGGTGCGGGAGCTGGTCATCGGCAAGGTGGATGGGGAGCCCGTGGCCGGATCCCGGTTCGGGGACGCGTTGCATGCCGCCGGGTTCGTGCCCGGCTATCGGGGGTACGTCCTGCGCCAGGCGGCTTCGGCGGAGCGAGCCTATCCGCGTCCGGCACCCGTTCGGCCGGTGCGCTAGGACCCGGCACGGTGCCCGAGGGTGACACGCTCGCCCGGACCGCCGCCGGGCTCCGGCCGTACCTGGTGGGCCGGATCGTGACGGCCGCGTCGTCACGGGCTCCGGGGCCCAGGGCGGAGCTCATCGTCGGGGCCACGGTGGTCGCGGTCGACACCGCGGGCAAGAACCTCCTGCTCTGGTTCGACAACGGCCTCGAGATCCGCACCCACCTGGGCATGCACGGCTCCTGGCACCGCTACCGCCCGGGCGAGCCCTGGCGCCGGCCACCTGTTCGGGCCAGGCTGGTGATCGAGGTCCCCGGCTCCGTGGTCGTCTGCTTCGACGCTCCCACCGTGGAGCTGTTCGAGCAGCGGGCCGAGGCCCTGAACCCCACCCTGTCCGGGCTGGGGCCGGATCTGCTCCGGGATCCCGTTGACGTGGCCGGCGTCCTCCGAAGGCTCCGGGATCCATCCCGTGCCGCGACTTCGATGGCCGAAGCCATGCTCGACCAGCGCGTCATGGCCGGTATCGGCAACGAGGTCAAGAACGAGGCTCTGTGGCAGGCCCGCGTGTCGCCATGGACGAAGGTCCACGATCTCGACGACGACGCCCTTCGCGACCTGGTGGGCGTCGCTCGCGACATCCTGCGCCGCGGGGCGGCGACCGGACGGCGGCCCCGGCGCGTGTCCCGCCGCGCTGCACGACCCTGCCCACGCTGTGGCGCGGAGATCCAGGTCGCGCACCAGGGGCGGGACCTGCCGAGGCTCACGTTCTGGTGTCCTGTCTGCCAGCCGGGGGCGTGACCCGGCACCAGGCAGGCGGGGCCGGCCGGCCCGGCGGTCTGCGCTAGGGTTGGTTCCGTATGAGAGGAGATCTGCGGCCGACTCCTGACCAGACCCGGAACTACCACCTGGTTCAGGTCGATTCGGTGTTCGTGGGCATCGTGGCCGCGGCCAGCACGTTCCTGCCCGTGTTCCTGGTCAAGCTGGGCGCTTCCGGTACCTCGGTTGGCCTGCTTACGGCAATCCCGGCACTCGTGGCCTTCACCCTTGCGATCCCGTTCGGGCGCTGGCTCCAGCGGCGGCACAACATCGTCCGCTCGTACAGTCGGCTCCGGCTCGCCGGCTGGATGAGCTACGGGACCATGGGCGTGGCAGCCGTCGTGCTCCCGGCGGATGTCGCGGTCCCTGTGGTCCTGGGCATCTGGGCGCTGGCCGCCCTCCCTGCCACGGCCGGATTGGTCGCGTTCCCGATCGTCATGGACGGCGCGGCCGGACCACGGGGGCGATTCGACCTGCTCGGTCGGCGGTGGGCGATCTCCGGAGGGGTGACGTCCGTGTCGGTCGTGGTCGCGGGCCTTGCGCTCACCGTCCTTGCCTTCCCCGTCAACTTCGCGATCCTGTTCATCGCGATCTCGATGGCCGGCGTCGGCAGCTTCCTGGTATCGCGCCGGATCGTGCTGCCCGACCAGGAGCAGAGCGGGGACGGCCCGCCGAAGTCCGTGCGGGCACGGGTGCGGCTGCCGCTGGACATCGTCCGGTCGAACCCGTCGTTCTTGCGGTTCGAGGCACGGTCGCTGGTCTACAGCGCGAGCATCGGGCTCGCGATGCCCCTGCTGCCCCTGTTCTATGTGCACGAACTGCAGGCGCCCAATGGTTGGATCGGTGTCATTGGCGCGGCGCAGTCGGCGGGGGCGGTGATCGGCTATCTCGCGGTCCGGCGGATCTCGAGGCGGCGGACCGCGGCCGGAATCCTGCTGCCCGCGCTACTCGCGGCGACAGCGGCACCGGCCATGATGTCGGTGCTCTCGTACCTGCCGGCCGTCGCAGCGGCGGCCTTCGTGGGTGGGCTGGCGGCCGCCGGCGTCCAGCTGGCTCTGTTTGATGAGTTGATGCGCCGGATCCCGCGCCAGCAGGGGGTCACCTTCAGCGCCGTGGACCAGAGCCTCCAGAACTTCGCCCTGATCGTTGCACCCAGCCTGGGCGGCTTCCTTGCAGGTGTGATCGGGATCCGGGAGAGCCTCGTGGTCACGGCCACGGTCGCGTTCGGGGCCTTCTCGCTGTTCGCCCACGACTGGTGGGGGCATCGGCGGCGCGAGCCGAAGACGCTCGTTGCGCCATCGGTGCCTCCGGCGCTTCGATCGTCCGAACAACCAACGCCGACGCCGCCGGCCGACGAGGGACCGGCAGCACCGGTCGAGCCCGCCGATACCCGGGAGTAGCCTCCTGGCAGACGGCTCTCGGAGTGCTGCGGTGGGATTCCTGTCATCCTCGAACCGATGGTGGCGGCGATCGATGTCCGATGCGATCCACGACCCGGCGACGGGTGGACGTGCCGCGTGACAGTGGGCGGCTCGGCGTCGTCCACGACCCACGACGTGACGGTCTCCGCCATGGACCTGGACCGGCTTGATCCCGCGGCCGCCGGGCCCGAGGACCTGGTGCGCCGGTCCTTCGCGTTCCTGCTCGCGCGCGAGCCGAAGGAATCGATCCTCGCCCGCTTCGACCTGACCGTGATCGGCCGCTACTTCCCGGAGTACGAGGCGACCATGCGTCAGGGCTGAACCTGGCAGTTCTCGCGGTATGGCTGCATCAGGTCGAAGGGCAGGCTGATGGTCGCCGTCCGCGGCAGTCCCAGGACGCTGTAGTGCACGACTAGCGGAGGAATTCCGACGGCAGCCGTGTCCGAGGCCACGGCAGGATCGAAGGCGGATCCGGCGGCGCACGGCGAGGCCGTCCCGACCAGCCACAGCATCACGTGCTGGTCGGACGTGAGATCCATCGGCGTGAACGGTTCAGCTGGGCCGGTGCTGCCAACCTCCGGGGCCCCGTCCCGCCACACTGCGCGGAAGGTGGGGAAGTCGACGACGGGTCCCTGGATGGCCGGATCCACGACCACACCCTCGAGTCGGATCGGCAGCGGTCCGGCGTTCGCGACCGAGAACCCGAAGTTGAACGGCTCACCGGGATCCGCGGTGATGTAGACGAGATCCCGGGGTTGGTCCTCGACGGGGACCATGGCCAGCACGCCGATGCCCCCCCAACTTGCCACTGGCCCGGTCACCGCATGGGTGAGGAGGGCGAGCATGCCTCCGACGAACAGCACCAGCAGCAGCGCCAGGGCCGCAAGGGTGCGCCGGAAGCCCGGGGCGACGGCGATCGCCAGCCCGCCCGCAGCGAGCAGCCCGAGCACGACCAGGACCTCGGCCTCGAGGGCGGGTGGGCTGGCGATGCCGGGGCCCGCGAGCGTTGGATCGAACGGGGCGATCGTGGTGGTCGGTGCCCCGGGACCCGGCCCGATCCCCTGCGGGGCCAGGAGGGGCAGTGCGAGGAGCAGCACCACGACCGCCGCCGCGAGTCCCAGTGCGGGAACAGTCAGCTGTGACACGCGCCGAGCCGTCGTGGGCTCGGCAACGGTGCGCTCCGTGACATGGCTGAGCCGCTCGTGGAGGGTGGGCGTTGCCGGGCCCGGATCGCGGCTGGCCAGCAGCCCGCGGAGCGCACGTTCAACGCGTTCGTCGTCGCGCTCGATCATCGATCCGCCTCCTCGAGTGCTGTCCGGAGCCGGCCGATTGCCTGATGCAGCCTCGATTTGATGGTGCCCTCCGGCATGTCCATGACCGCGGCGATCGAGGGGACGGTGAGGTCGGTGTGGTAGCGAAGGGTCACGAGGATGCGTTGGTTCGGATCCAGGGCGTCGAACGCCCGGGCCAGTACGTCGCGGGTGGCTGTCGCCTCCGCCGGGTCGGCCATGCGGGGTTGCTCGGCCTCGCGGAGCTCGCGCCCAAGATCCACGATGCGGCGACGCGCCCTGGCCCGCAGGCGGTCCCGGCAGACGTTCACCAGGATGCGGCGGAACCAGGGATCGAAGCGTCCCGGATC
Organism: uncultured Chloroflexia bacterium; assembly: GCA_963713975.1. Lineage (GTDB taxonomy): Bacteria > Chloroflexota > Limnocylindria > Limnocylindrales > CSP1-4 > CAIXZV01. The sequence continues at coordinate 123,316 of OY970218.1, read as the reverse complement.
GCGCAGTCGTTCGAACCCGCGCCACGCGGCCACGGCAGCGTCGTGCACGGCGTCTTCCGCCTCCATGCGGTCATTGAGGATGATGGCGGCAAGGCGATAGGCGTCATCGAGCTGGCGGTCCACAAGGTGCTCGAAGACAGCGGCTCGCCGATCGGCCGACCGTGCCGCTTGCACCCGATCGCTTCCGACCTGCTCTCGCACGAGGCTCCCCATCATCGGTCGTCGCCTCCGTTCGTCAGACAAGACGAACGGGCCCCGCGAATCGTTCACGAGGGTAGCGCGGCGGCAGGCGATCCCGGAGGGTCACCGCACCGGCCCCCGGCGATTCGGCCCGTTCCGGACAGCCCAAGAAGCCTATGATCCGGGCCGATGTGCGAGCAGTTCGTCGCCCGTTCCGCGGTGCCGTTCCGGCTCAATCAGTTGTTGTCCTTCGCCGAGCGCATGGAGCGGTACGGCATCGCGGGCTTCGGCTGGGGCGCCAGCTGGCTGACCCCCGCGGGCCACCTCGAGTCCCACGTCCAGGTGGGCGCCTTCCGCGAGGACCCTGATCGCGACCGGTTGGGCGCCATCGAGACGACGAGCCTGCTCGTCCACCTCCGACGGCCCTCACGCCTCTCGACGCTCGGGGTTCCGGACGCGCAACCCTTCGTGGACCCTGCGGGCCGCTTCGCGTTCGCACACAACGGTGACCTGCGCGACTACCGGTCGGCCCGGGCCCGCTACCGTGCCGCCGGACGGATCCATGGCCGGGCGGACACCAAGGTCGCCCAGCGCTGGCTGGAGGATGCCTGGACGGACGGTCGCCAGCCCGGGCACCTCCTCGCGGCCCTGCACGAGACCTTCCGCGGCGTGGCCAACATGGCGGTCCTCACCCGCGACGGCACGCCCCACACCTACGCCGGCAACCCCGAGAACCCGATCTTCACGTTCCGGTTGGGAGTGATCGGGATCGCCTCCACAGCGCTCTACTCCGCGGACCGTTCCCTGTTCCGTTTTGCGGCCACCGGAGCAACAGAACGCGCCCTCGCGCGTCCGAACAGCAACTTCGCGCTCGACGAGCGCGGACGCCCCGTGGAGGAGGCCTGACCAGCCCGCCATGAGCCCGAGGGTTCGACCGGGAGATGGAGGACGACCGTGGACGACACCGTGACCGGCGCGATCCCGGATACCGGCATGACGGCGAGTCCCGATCCGGAGGAGGGTGCGCGTCCGACCGCGCTCCTGCCGATGACCCAGCTGCTGCGGATCTCGGCGTACTGGCTGGGCCTGACCGCCATCGACGCCGCCGTCGGGCTGTTCCTCACCAACCGCGTGGAGTTCGACCACCTGGTGCCCAAGGACGACGTCGGGAAGTCCCTGTTCATCATCACGATCTTCGGGGCCGTGGTCGGGATCCTCATCCAGCCCACCGTCGGCTACATCAGCGACTACACGGTGTCGCGCTGGGGCCGCCGCAAGCCGTACATCGTTTTCGGCTCCCTGTTCGACGTGGTCTTCCTCATCGGAATCGCGATGGGGAACTCGGTCCTGGTGCTGGCGGCCTTCTTCCTGCTGCTCGCGGTCAGCACGAACATCGCCCGGGGCCCGTTCCAGGGTTACGTGCCGGATCTCGTCGCGGAGCCGCAGGTCGGGATGGCGAGCGGCATGGTGGGCCTCATGCAGGTCGTCGGGAACGTGACCGGCTTCCTGCTCGTCTCGTTGTCCGTGACCGCGGGCGCGATGCCTCTCTCGCTGGTCGCCGTGGCGATCGTCGAGCTGGTGACCATGGCGAGCGTGGTGCTCGGGGTCGGCAATGGCATGGCGCCCAAGCCGCGCCATGGCAAGTCCTGGGCCCGGATCGCCAGGGAGGCCTGGGCGACCGACATCCTCCGCGAGCGCTCCTACGTCTGGCTGCTCGTGTCGAGGCTCCAGTTCCTGCTGGCGGGCTCGCTGATCGTCAACTTCGTGGTCATCTACCTCGCGCGGGCCTTCCTGATGTCCAAGGAGGAGGCGAACGGGATGTACATGGCCATCCTTGTCGTGGTCGTGGCGGCGAACGTCCTCGCGATCCTGCCCGCATCGAGACTGTCCGACCGGATCGGACGGAAGCCGCTCATCTTCGCTGCGTGCGCCGGTGGCGCGACCGGCGCCGCGATCATCGCCGTAACTCCCTCGATCCCCGTCGCCATGGTCGGCGCTGCCCTGTTCGGGGCCGCCAACGGCACCTTCCTCGCCGTGGACTGGGCGCTCATGACCGACATCATCCCGAGGGCGTCGGCGGGACGCTACATGGGCATGAGCAACGTCGCGACCGGTTCTGCCGGGCCGCTGTCCATCGCCGTCGGCGGCGTCGCCCTGGACCTCGTGACGGCGGCGGGCAACGAGCCGCTGAGCCCGCGCATCGTGTTCATGTTGGCCGTCATCTTCTTCGTCACCGCCGCCGTGACCCTCCGCCCGGTCGTCGAGCCGCGTCGCGACCGCGGTCCCCGGCCGCAGGCCGCCCCGGCCTGATGCAGGTCAGTCGCCGATCTCGGCCACCGCGTGGGTCGTGGTCTCCTGTCCGGAGTCACCGTCCAGGCCAAGGTAGCTGCGGCCCCACGCCCATAGGGAGATGCGCGCTGTCCGCAGCGTGGCACGCGGTTCGGTCCGCAGCGCACGGCCCCATCGGCGCGACTGTGCAGCCATGGTCCTCGCCGCAAGGATCCACGCCGAGAGCCGCAGGAAGGCGAACGGATCGCGAAGCCGCCACCACCACGGGACGGCAGACCAGATGAACACGAGGTAGTCCGCGCGGAACGGACGTTCGCCGAACCCGAACAGGGCCTGGAGCTGGACGATCGTGAGCGGCAGCATCAGCAACGAGAGCAGGCCGGACAGGGCGAGGAACACGAGCCCCCACCGGCGGGCCTTGGGAGGAAGGACCAGCCAAAGTGGCGCCGGCACCCACTTCATCCAGGTCGCGAGACCCCAGATGAGACCGCCGAGGCGCGGCCCCGTGAAGTGCGCGCCGAAGAGCGCCAGTGCCAGGAGCAGGTTGATGTTCCCGGTGTCGAGGTTCGCGGCCATCGGAAACGCCAGCAGGAGCACCAGGATCGCCGTGGGCAGCGGTCGTCGCGAGTACGCCCATCGGATCGACCACAGGAGCAGCAGGATGGTGCCGCCCCGCCACGCGAACCACGCGACATCCCAGGGGAGCAGCGCCCACGGCGCGAACAGTGGGAGCATCCACGGCGCGTAGACGTAGGGCAGGAACGGGCCGGTGGGGTGGTAAGGGTTGCCGCCCTCGAGCCAGAGTCGCACGGCCGCCCAGTAGGCCTGGGCATCCGCGCCTGCCGTCCCGCCGCGCGCCGCCATCCCGGCCAGCGTCAAGGCGAGCGGGATGACGAGGATGACCATGGCGGCGATCCGCCGGGGCTCGCCGAGGCGCGTCGCCTCCCTGCGCAGGGCGCGCCGGATGACGCCGGCCCGGCGGGCCGGCCGCCGCACGTGGGTGGCCCGGGCGCTCATGAGCATGCATTCTCGCCTGCCGTCGGTCTCCGCGTGTGCGATCCGGGCCGCACAGCGATCCGGGCCGTCCCCTGCACGCTGCTAGACTCCCGTGACCATGCCGCAGGGGACCGTGATCGTTATCGGCGGGGCGGAGGACAAGGTCCGTGACCGGGTCATCCTCGGCCGTTTCGTCGCGCTCGCGGGTGGTCCCGAAGCGCGGATCGCGGTCATCGCCACCGCCAGCTCCTTCGGCACTGAGGCCGGCGAGCGGTACCGGACCGTGTTCACGGAGCTCGGCGCCGCGGAGGTGATCCCCCTCAACGCCACCACGCGGATGCAGGCGAACGACGAGCATGCCGCCCGCATCGTGGCTGACGCCAGCGGCATCTTCATGACCGGCGGCAACCAGCTGCGCCTGTCGTCGATGATCGCCGGCACCCGGATGGCCAGCGCGATCTCGGAGCGCTTCGCGGCGGGGGCCGTGGTCGCCGGGACATCGGCCGGTGCGAGCGCGGTGTCGTCGCACATGATCGCGTTCGGGGCGTCCGGCGCCACGCCCAAGCACCGGATGGCGCAGATCGCCGCGGGCCTGGGGCTGCTGCCCGGCGTCATCGTGGACCAGCACTTCCAGCAGCGGAACCGCCTCGGCCGGCTCCTCAGCCTCATCGCCCAAAACCCGGCGCTGCTAGGCCTGGGCGTGGACGAGGACACCGCGGGCGTCGTCGGCCCGGACCAGGTCATGGAGGTCATCGGCCGCGGATCCATCACCGTGGTGGATGGTGCCGCCTCCGAGACCGATGCCTGGGAGATCCGGGGCCATCGCCCGTTGATGATCAGCGGCGTGGTGCTCCACAGCCTGCCGGCCGGCTACCGGTTCGACCTCCGCCGACGGACCCGGGTGGTGGCACCGAACCTGCAGGTGCTCCCCGACGAGCTCGCCTCGAGCTAGCCGGGGCCGTCTCGAATCACCGAGGGGCGAGGTCCTCCTTGGCGGTCGTGGCCCCGCCGGGCGGCACTCCAACCGTGACGCCACCCAGCGCGTACACTCGCGGTCCCACGCACGCGAGGAGGGACCAGGTGGCCCAGGCGGATCCGGCATCCCCGAAGCGGTCGAGGAAGAAGGTGGCGAAGGCCGAGGCCGGCGGCCAGGCGGCCCCCGCGGAAGAGGCCGCCGCCGCGGCAGCCGCACCCGCGCCGGACGGTAAGCACCCCGAACCAACCCTGCGCATCCTCGAGACGCGCGTCCTGCGGGGCGCCAACTACTGGGCGAAGGAGCCCGTGATCCGCCAGGTCGTGGATCTCGGCGTGCTGGAGGAGTTCCCGAGCAGCACGATTCCTGGGTTCGTGGACGCCCTGGTGGAGTTGCTGCCGTCACTGGAGGACCACGCCTGCTCGCTGGGCCGGCGCGGTGGGTTCATCACCAGGCTCCGCGACGGGACATGGGCGGGCCACGTGGCCGAGCATCTAGCCCTGGAGCTCCAGAACCTCGCCGGGACGCCCGTCCGGCACGGCAAGACGCGCGGCACGGGCGACTACGGTCGCTACAACGTCATCTTCGAATACCGCGAGGAGCAGGTCGGGATCGAGGCCGGGAAGATGGCCGTCGCGCTCGTCAACCACCTCGTGGCGCCGGACGACCCCGAGCACGCGTTCGACCTCGGGACCGAGCTCGAGGGTCTCATCCATGTTGCCGAGCGGCTCGCCTTCGGTCCGTCCACGCAGGCGCTCCTGGACGAGGCGGCCGTGCGCGACATCCCGTTCATGCGCCTGGACCGCTACAGCCTGGTCCAGCTTGGCCAGGGCGTCCACCAGCAGCGCATCCGGGCCACCATGACCAGCCGGACCGGCGGCATCGCCGTGGACATCGCGTCCGACAAGAAGCTGACCAACCGCCTGCTCGACTCCGCCGGGCTCCCGGTCCCGCGCTCCGAGGTCGTGACCACCGAGGACGAGGCGGTGGCGGTCGCGCGCCGGATGGGCTACCCGTGCGTGCTCAAGCCGCTCGACGGCAACCACGGCCGCGGCGTGGCGCTGGGGCTGGCCGACGAGGCCGCCGTTCGCGCCGCCTTCCCCGAGGCCTACCGCCAGAGCCGGTCGCGCGACGTGCTCGTGGAGAGCTACATCACCGGACGGGACTACCGCTGCCTGGTCATCGGCGGGAAGCTGGCGGCCGTTGCCGAACGCGTCCCGGCGAGCGTGACCGGCGACGGCGTGCAGACCATCCGCCAGCTGGTGGAGCTCACCAACCAGGATCCGCGCCGCGGCATCGGCCACGAGAAGGTCCTCACCCGGATCAAGCTGGACGACAACGCGATCGAGGTCCTCGCCGGGCAGGGCTTCGCGCCGGACGACGTCCCGGCGGCCGGGGCCTTCGTCAAGGTCGCATTGACCGGCAACATGAGCACCGGCGGCACCTCCATCGACCGGACGATGGAGGCCCACCCCGACAACGTGGAGATCGCCGAGACGGCGGCCCGCGTGGTCGGCCTCGACATCGCCGGCATCGACTTCATCTGCCCGGACATCGAGGAGCCTGTGCGCGAGACCGGCGGGGGCATCGTCGAGGTCAACGCCGCGCCCGGCTTCCGGATGCACACCCACCCCACCGAGGGCGAGCCCCAGTACGTCGCGCGGCCGGTGATCGACCTGCTGTTCCCGCCAGGCGCCCCTGCCCGCATCCCGATCCTCGCGGTGACCGGCACCAACGGCAAGACCACCACGGTGCGGATGATCGCCCACGTCCTCAAGCTGATGGGCCGCCGGGTCGGGATGACGTCCACCGACGGCATCGTGATCGACGGACGCCTCATCAGGAAGGGCGACATGAGCGGTCCTCGGTCCGCCCAGATGGTCCTCCAGAACCCGACGGTGGACACGGCCGTGTTCGAGGTGGCGCGCGGCGGCATCCTGCGCGAGGGCCTGGGCTACGACCGCAACGACGTCGCGGTTGTCACCAACGTCACCGGGGACCACCTGGGTCTCGGGGGCATCGACACACTGGGCCAGCTGGCGGGGGTCAAGGGCGTGGTGGTCGAGGCGGTCCCGCGTTCCGGCACGGCCGTCCTCAACGCCGACGACAACCACGTCTACCGGATGGGCCGCCACTGCGCCGGACGCGTCGTCCTGTTCTCGACGGCCAAGCACAAAGGCGAGGACGGCTTCGACCGGATCGACGGGCACACCAACCGCGGCAACGCGGCGTTCTGCCTCGAGGACACGCCCCAGGGCGAGCTCATCGTCCTCAAGCACGGGCCGCGCAAGATGCCGGTCCTGTACACGCACCTGGTGCCGGCCACGTTCGGCGGCCGGGCGCGGATGAACGTCGCCAACACGCTGGCCGCCGCTGCCGCCGCGTGGTCCATGGGCGCGCACCTCCATGACATCCGCCAGGGCATGCGGACCTTCACCACGTCGTTCTTCCAGGCGCCGGGCCGGCTCAACCTCGTCGAGGTCGCCGGGACGCGCGTCGTCATCGACTACTGCCACAACGTGGACGGCATGCGCCAGCTGGCGGACTTCGTGAACCGCATGATGATCGATCCGCAGGTCCGCACCGGCGCGCACGGCGCGGCCGCGGCCCAGCCCCGGACCGGACGCGCGATCGGGGTCATCGGGATCCCCGGCGACCGGCGGGACGAGGACCAGCGTGCCTACGGCGCCCTGGCCGCCACCGCGTTCGACGAGATCGTGATCCGCGAGGACCGCAACCTGCGCGGAAGGAAGCCCGGCGAGACAGCGGCCAACGTGGTCGCCGGGATCCGTGCCACACGCGGCGAACCCGAGGCCCGGGCGGTCAAGGTCGACAAGGTCCTCGACGAGCAGCACGCCGTCAGGACAGCCCTGCGCCGCGCCTCCCCGGGCGATCTCGTGGTGGTGTGTGCCGATGACGCGGTCGACGTGTACCGCCAGGCGATGGCGCTTGCCGGGCGCGCCCAGGGCACGACCGCCTTCGCGGACCCGGGCGAGCTGGAGGCGCCGGAGGGATGACCGGGCTTGGTCCCGGCCCGGCCGCCGGACCGCGGGGCGAGGAGCTGGCGACGGCCCTGGCGGCCATCGACTTCAGCGGCGTCGTCCTGGCCGTCGGTCCGGATGGCGTCCTGGCCGAGGTCGCCCAGGGGATCGCGGACAGGGCCAGCGGGCGACCGATCACGGCGGCCTCGCGGTTCGGGACCGCATCGGCGTCCAAGCTGTTCACCGCCGTCACGCTCGCCAGGCTCTTCGAGCGGGGTCTGGCCGCGCCGGACACACGGGTCGTGGACGTGCTCGATGCCGGCCTGCGGCCGCGGGGCCTGGATCCCGTTGTCACCCTCGAGCACCTGCTCACCCACAGCTCCGGGATCGCCGACTACTGCGACGAGTACGGCGACGAGCCGTACGAGGATGTCTGGCTGCGGGCCAACCCCGCCGCGACCCGGTCACCACGGGACCTGCTGCCACTGTTCGCCGATCTCCAAGCCCTCGCCAAGCCGGGTGCCGACGTCCGCTACTGCAACGCCGGCTTCGTGCTGGCGGGCCTGGTCGTCGAGGCCCTGGCGGGCAAGGGCTTCTACGAGGCCGTTGAGGAGGCCGTGCTCGAGCCCGCGGGGATGACGGCGACCGGATACCCGTGTCAGGACGACGTGATCCCGGACGTGGCGATCGGCTACCTGGCGCCGGCCGACGAGGATCCGGGCGGGGCCTGGCGCAGCAACCTGTACGCGATCCCGGCCCGGGGCCAGCCGGATGGCGGGGCATTCTCGACCGCCGCGGACCTCGTGCGCTTCCTGGATGCCTTCCGCGATGGACGCCTGGTGGGGCCCGTGTGGCGGGACGAGATGCTCCGGGTGCGCGTCCGCGACGACCGGGAGGAGACACGGTACGGCCTCGGCTGGTGGGTCCACGGCGAGGGGGCCCGGCGGTGGGTGGGGCACCCCGGCGGCGATCCGGGCTACGTGGCCCACGTCCGCTGGTACCCGGAGGCCGGGCTCCGTCTCGCGGTGCTGGCCAACCGGTCCAACCGCGCCGGACCTGCCGCGGCACTCGCGGAGGAGCTCCTCGTCCGGTAGCCGAGGGCCGCGGCTCCCCGAGTCCAGATCGGGCGCCTACGCCGAATTGTGTGCCTCGTCCCGGAACCGTCGGGCCGTGTCGCGCAGCTCGGTCGTCACGTCCATCCCCCTCGCCCCGAGACGATCGAGAAGCGCGAAGACCTCGTCGCGCTCCGCGTGGCAGAACAGGACCACCACGCGCGGGCCGTCCAGCGGTCCGCCCCCGGCTGCCGCAATCGCCCCCGACCCGGCCAGCTCCTCCACGAGGGCCTCGGCTTCGCCGCCGTACACGGGCACCGTGGCCGGATCGAGGCCGCCCAGCGCAAGACCCTCGCGGAGCAGCTGCACGATCTCCGACCGCTTGCGCCCGCGGAGATAGCCGGGCGTCTCCTTGATCGCGACCCGCCGCGCGTGGGTCGCCGCGATCCGCCCGATGCCGCGCAGGGTGTCGTCTGGCCGATCGCCCGCGGTGCCGATGATCGCCGTGACTGGCGCGGCCTGTCTCGACATGGCCGCTGCGGGCCCCGGCATACCGGCCGCGATGGCGCCTGCGACGTCGAGGATCGCCTCGGTGCCGGCCTCGTTGTGGGCGAAGTCCACGATCACTGTCCGGTGGCCAAGGCGGAACAGGTTGAGCCGGCCTGGCGAGAGGTCAGCCGAGGGCTGGAAGTCGCGCAACCCTTCGGTCACCTGCTCCCTGGTGGCGCCCATCGCACGCGCCCCCCCGGCCGCCGCCAGCGCGTTCGCCACGTTGTACGGGGCAAGCCCACCGAGCGCCACGGGCAGGTCCGCGACGTCGAGGAGCACGTGCTCGTCGGTGCCGTCCCACTCGAGGAGCCGGTCGCCACGCAGGACCCAGGCCCGACCACCGGCGCGCCGGTGGCGGGCGAGGAGGGGGGAGGTGTCCGGCTCCAGCGAGAAGTACGCGACCGTCGAGTGGAGCCTGCGCGCCACGGCCGCGACCAGGGGGTCGTCCGCATTGAGGAGCACCGTGCCGGCGGACCTCGTCACCCGGCAGACCGTCGCCTTGACCTCCGCCAGCTCCGGCAGCGTGTGGATGCCCCCGAGGTCGAGGTGGTCGGCCGAAACGTTGGTGAACACGCTGGCATCGTTCGACTCGTAGCCCATGCCGCGCAGGATGATGCCGCCGCGGGCCGTCTCCAGGACAGCCACGTCCACATCGGTCCGCCCGAGGATCGCCGCTGCACCGCCCGGTCCCGTCCAGTCGCCGGCATCCACCAGGAGCTCGTCCACGAGGATCCCATCGCTGGTCGTCGCGCCGGTGCGATGGCCGGCCAGCTGCAGGATGTGCGTGATCAGGCGCGTGACCGTGGACTTGCCGTTGGTCCCGGTGATCGACACGACGGGCATCCGCCGGTCCAGGTCCCGGATCCATGATGGCGGCGTGGCTCCCGCCTCGGCGATCCGCGTCGCCCACATCTCGACCCGCCGCGCCTGCGTCCCGGTCAGCCGGACCCTTCGGCCAGGCGAGACGGAGCGCGCCGCGAGGTCCGCGGCCGCCTCTGCGATCGCTCGCGCCCGTTCGGCGCCATCCCACGGCCAGGTGACCACCCAGCGCCCGTCATCGGATGCCCGATGGACATGGACGGGCCCGCCGTGCTCACCGTGCTCCGCCCGCAGCCGGCGCGTCCATGCGACGAGGTCGGCGATCGCGTCCGGCCAGGCGCGGGGTGGAACGACCCTGGCGAGTTGGACCAGCGCCGCACCATCCGGCGTCCGGGACCCGCTCCAGGCCCGTGTCCGTCCGATGGCGGCCTCGACCTTGACCACCGGCAGCAGCCGGTAGACGTTGGGTCCCTCGAGCAGTCGGATCTCGATGAGTCGCACGGTGCCGAAACTCTACGCGAGCCGGAACAGGGTCAGGTGCCCGGTGGCGTCCGGTCGTAGACTCAACCCATGACGCCCGATCCCAGGACGCTGATCCACACCGAGGAGCTGGCCGCGCTTCGCGCGAGTGTCGAGCGCGCCTACCCCACCCTCCTCGCGGACCTGGAGCGCCTCGTCAACACGGATTGCGGCAGCTACACCAGGCAAGGCGTGGACACGGTCGCCCGCTGGACGGCGGAGCGCCTGCGGGCACTCGGCTTCAGGGTGACCTGCCACGAGAACGACCTGGACCTCGGGGTGACCGTGATCGGCGAGCTGCGTGGATCCCACCCCGCCGGGCCGACGCTCCTGTGCGTCGGCCACATGGACACCGTGTTCGACCCCGGGACCGCCGCGGAGCGCCCGTTTGCCATCCAGGGCGGCATCGCCACCGGCCCCGGGGTCACGGACATGAAGAGCGGCCTGCTCAGCGGGCTGTATGCGATCGCGGCCCTGCGCGAGGCGCTGGGCGGCGTGCCGCTGGCGCGCCTCCTGTTCGTGGCCAACCCGGACGAGGAGATCGGGTCGCCCGCGTCGACGCCGCACATTCGCCGCCTGGCCGCGGAGGCCGATGCCTGCCTCTCGCTCGAGTGCGCCCGGCAGAACGGCGACATCGTCTCGTCGCGCAAGGGCACGCTCGACCTGACCATCACCGTCGGTGGGCGCGCCGCCCACGCCGGGGTCGAGCCGGAGAAGGGGCGCAGCGCGATCGTGGAGGCGGCGCGGATCACCACGGACCTCCACGGGCTCAACGGGCGCTGGCCCGGCGTGACCGTGAACGTGGGCGTGATCGAAGGCGGGACGCGGCCCAACGTGGTCGCGGATCGATGCACGCTGGAGGTGGACGTGCGCGCGGTGACCCGGGGAGGACTCGAGGAGGTCGAGGCGGCCATCCGCGAGATCCTCATTCCCCGCACTGTGCCCGACGTCACCGTCACCGTGGCCGAGAGCGCGCGCCACCTGCCGATGGAGAAGCTGGCAAGGTCCGGACGGCTCGTCGACCACGCCGTGGGACTTGCCGCCCAGCTTGGGTTCGAGCTCCGGGATGCCGCGACCGGTGGCGCCTCGGACGCGAACACGACGGCGTCGATGGGGGTCCCGACCCTCGACGGATTGGGACCGATCGGCGGTCTCGACCATTCACCCGGCGAGTACCTCGAGGTCGCCTCGATCGTGCCCCGGACCACCCTCCTGGCGGCGTTGATCGCCTCGATCGGCAGGGATCCTGAGGTCGGCCGCTGGCGCTCGCAGCGGATGGGGAAGGCCGGCGTCGGGCTGTGATCCGGCGTCGCGCTGCGACCCGGGGTCGCCAATGAGCCGTCGCCAGGTCGCGAGCGGTGGGCCGTGGGAGGCGAGGGCGGGGTACGCCCGGGCCGTCGCCGTCGGGGACGCCTGCTTCGTCTCGGGCACCACCGACGCGGGCCCGGACGGCGAGTCGCTGCACCCGGGTGACGCGCCGGCGCAGGTACGTGCGGCGTTCGCGATCGTCGCGGCAGCGCTGGAGGAGGCCGGGTTCGCGGTCGAGGACGTGGTCCGGACCCGGATGTACCTCACGGATCCTGCTGACGCTGACGCGGTTGCCGCCGTGCACGGTGAGCTGTTCGGGCGCGTCCGGCCCGCGGCGACGCTGGTGGTCGTGGCACGACTGATTCGGCCGAGCCTGCTCGTCGAGGTGGAGGCCGAGGCTCGTCGAGCCTGACCGACGCCGGTCCTACCCGACGCCCGCAGCCCGGAGGATCGCGACCAGCCCCACGCCGCCGACCAGGCCGAGGAGCAGGTTCCGGCGCCAGGCCACGATCGCCACGCACGCCACGAGGCCCAGGATCTCCGGACCCAGGACGATCGACCGCGCGCCGGCATCGTCCGCCTGGACGAGCACCTCCGTGGCGGCGATGGCCGCAAGGATCGCCGGACCCACCAGCCGCAGGTAGAGCAGGGCACGCGGCGGCAGTCGCTCGATGCCCGGGGCGAGGAGGGGCAACGCGCGGGAGGGATAGGTCACGGCAGCCATGAGCAGTGCCAGGAGGACCAGTTGGGTGCTCATCGGGTGTCCCCGGCCGGTGACCCGCCCAGCTCCTCCACCTCGACCATGGCCCCGTCGACGTCCACGGGGAGCCCGGTCAGGTCCGACTCGGGGACGACGTGCGGTCCGCCTTCGGGCATCGCCATCGCGACCAGGGGCCCCAGCAGCCCGCCCGCCACGATGCCCGCGCTGGGTCCCGCCAGGACCGAGAGCGTCACGCCGAGACCGGCACCGGCACTCGCGGCCACGATCTCGCGGCGGCCCGTGATGAGCCCCACGGCCAGCCCTGCCATCGCGGCGGGGAACACCATGTCGAGCCCGAATGCCGACGGGTCGACGATGGCGCCACCCAGCAGCACGCCGGCGAGCGTGGCGAGGTTCCACGGAATGAACACGCCCAGGATCGCCCCGATCCAGTACCCGGGCACGTCCACGCGCCCCACCCGGTGGAAGTGCGCCGCCGCCAGCGCGAAGGCCTCGTCCGTGAGCACGTGCGCCATGGCGGCGCGCTGGGCGAAAGGAACGGCGCGCAGGCGCGGAGCCAGCGAGGCGCTGTACAGCAGGTGGCGGGCGTTGAGGAAGAACGTGAGCACCAGGATCGGCAGCCACGGCAACCCGGCGCTCACGTAGCCGACCGCCGCGAACTGCGCTGCCCCGGCGAACGCGAAGACGCTCATCGCGCTCGCCTCGATGGGGGAGTAGCCCGCGTTGCGAGCGGCAAGCCCGAACACGAACCCGAAGCCGATGGCGGACACGGCGATTCCCGCCGTGTCGAGCAGGAGCCGGTTGCGGGCATGGGACAGGTTGGGCGATGCCGGGGCCGGGCCGGCGACGTCCTCCGCCGGGATGGTCATGCCCCGCCGGGGCTAACGGAGGAAGGTCCGGGCGCAGGTCCCATCGCACACCGTGTAGACGGCGTGCTTCTCGGCGGCGTAGCCCGCCGCGTGAAGGAGGCCCTCGCAACCGGCGGTGGGGCACTTCCACACCCACCAGCGATCGTTGTGATCCAGATCGCTCGCCTCTGCCCGGAGCTTCTCGGCCAGGCCCTCGCGCCCCTCGACGAGCGCTGCGATGCGCGTCGCACGCTCCGCCTCGGTCTCGCTGGTATAGGGGTAGTTCTGGCCGACGTTCGAGGTCACCGATCCCTCCGCTGTCACACTCGTGCCGAGGGAGGCAATGCGTGCATCGCGACTGCCACCGGCTGGCGGAGGATACCATCCGGTCCCGGCTCAATCGGGGTCGGCAGACCGGCACGCGTACGTCAACAGACCGGAGCGCGGGCCTCAGCGGACCGCCGGCAGGCCCGCGCTGCGGGGGTCGGTCATGGCTGCCAGCGAGCCGCCCGATGCGGGGCCGCCATCGACCAGCTCGATCGCGTGCTCATGGCCCAGGCTGCCGTCGTACGCGGTCCGTCCGACGCGGTGGCCGAGTGTCTCGAGCGCCGCCTGCACGCCATCCTCAAGCTCCCCGTCGGCCTGCACGCGCACCGGCGGCGCGAGCCAGCCGTCCGGCTCGACCGTCACCCGTGGCGCGGCAACTGCCGTTGCGAGGTCCGCTCCTCCGTCCACGAGCGCGGACACCAGTTGGACGTGGATCTGCGGCTGGATGTCCCCGCCCATGGACCCGGCGACGACCCACGGCCGGCGCTCGCCGGAGCGGAACAGCATCCCGGGCAGGAGCGTGTGCGCCGTCCGCTTGCCAGCCTCGAGCACGTTGGGGTGTGCCGGATCCAGCGAGAACGAGGCACCGCGGTTCTGGAAGTGGATCCCCGTCGCGGGGTCCAGGACGCCGGAACCGAAGCCGGCAGCGTTGGACTGGATCAGGCTCACCGCGTTGCCGTCTGCGTCCACGACCCCGAGCCAGATCGTGCCGCCGACGAGCGTGCGCGCCGGGGGAGGGGAGGGGTCCGCTCGCCGGGGGTTGATCCTCGCCGCCAGGTCCGCGGTGTAATCCCCGGACAGCAGGCGTCCGACGGGCACGTCGCGGAAGGCGGGGTCCGTCAGGAGGGCGTCGCGGTCCCCATACGCGAGCTTGGCCGCTTCGAGCTGGAGGTGCGTCCACCGTGCGTCGGACCAGGCGCGACCTCCGAACCTCGCCCCGTCGGGCGGCTCGAACCGCTCCAGGATATTGAGGATCTCAAGGGCGATGACGCCGCTGCTATTGGGCGGGTGTGTCGTCACCCGGACGCCGCGGTAGGTGGTCTCGATCGGCGTCGCCCACGTGCTGCGGTGCTCGCGCAGGTCGGCCGGCCCGTGGAGGCCCCCCGCCGCGGCAAGTCCGGCTGCGGTCCTCTCCCCCAGGTCGCCGTCGTAGAAGGCGTCGAAGCCGTCCGTCGCGAGCGTCTGCAGGGTCGATGCCAGGGCGGGCAGCCGGACAAGCTCGCCGGGCCGCCATGGACGACCCGCCGGCCGCCAGGTCTGCCGGAACCCGGCCGTCCAGGGTGCGTTGCCAAGGCTCGCGTCGGTGCTCTCCACCGCCGAGACCAGGCCGGCCCATGCGGGAAATCCCGCCCCGGCCTGTTCGATCGCCGGTGCCAGGACCACGTCCCGCCCCAGGCGACCCCAGCGACGATGGGCGTCGGCCCATGACCGGACCGCGCCCGGAACGGTGATGCCGAGCGGACCGCGCAATGGGATGCGGTCCAGGCCCCGGTTCCGGATGGCGGCCGCGTCCGCGGCGGCCGGAGCCCGTCCCGAGCCGTTGAGGGCGACCTGCTCGCCGGCCACCTCGTCCCACACCAGCCAGAAGGCGTCGCCCCCGAGCCCGCAGCCGTTGGGCATCACCACCCCCAGCACGGCGTTGGTCGCGATGGCGGCATCCACGGCGTGGCCGCCGGCGGCGAGGACCGCGAGACCGGCGGCGGTCGCAAGGTGGTGCGGCGCCACGACCGCGCCACGGGCTCCCCGGGCGAGCCGGGCCGGGACCATTGCCGCCTCAACCATGGACCGGGTTCTCCACGCGGCCCACGCGGTGCTCGTAGCGGCGCAGGCGACTGATCGGGAGGATGGCGATAGCGAGCAGGATGAACGATGCCACGAAGATCCCGTCGAGCCCCGCGCTCTCCGCCGCGATGCCGCCCATGATGCTGCCCACGATCTGCCCCAGTCCGAGGAACACCGAGTACAGGCCCATGATCGCCCCCCGGTCGTCGGGGTAGGCCTCTGTCATGTCGGCGAGGAGCCCGATCGCCGCCGGCGTTGCCCCGGCCAGCACGAACAGGCCGGCGCCGGCGGCGACGATCAGGGCAATCAGCATCAGCGGGGGGGCGCCCGCCGCATGGTTGATCGCCATGGCGGCAAGCAGCAGCGCCACGCCACCGCCGATGCCATAGATGATGATCGAGCTCCGGCGCAGGGAGCGGAACCTGCCGCCCCAGTAGAACAGGCCAGCGAAGAACAGCAGCCCTGCCACTGCCAGGACGGCACTTACCTGGAGCGGGTCGAAGCCGCCCATCAGCTGCTGGCCGGCGAAGCTCGGGTCCGGCTCCCGCACCAGCTGGAACAGCGTCTGGCTGGTGTACAGGCCCAGCGTCGCGTTGAGGGCGATCCAGGTGGGCGCCAGGAGCCAGACGTGCGAGCCGCGCAGGATCCGCAGGTAGCGCCGCAGGCCTTCGCCGGCATCGTGGCTGCGCGCCGCCGGCTCCGGCTCCGCGTCCACCGGGACGCCCCAGCGGTAGATCGCGTAGGACACGCCGTACACCAACGCATTGACCAGGAATGCCGCGGGTCCCAGGGCGCTGAACAGCGGGCCCGCAACCACGAACCCCAGCATCAGGCCCGCGAGCGTCGCCGCCTCGAAGCGCGCGACGGCCTTGCCCCGCAGCAGCTCGCTGCTCGCGGTCGCGAAGGCGATGAACCCGAGGATCGATGGGACCGATGCCGCCGTGGATGCCCCCTCCAGCAGGCGCGTGAGCCCGATCACGGGCAGGCTCACCGTGAACGCCGTGATGATCACCGCGACCGCCCCGAAAGCCGGGCCCAGGAGCATGATCCGCCGGTGCCCGACGCGGTCCGACAGAACGCCGAAGACGGGCGACAGCAGCAGCTCGCTTGCGTAGAACAGTGCGCCGAGGACGCCCACCTCCCACGCATCCACCGTCCCCCCGCCGTGCGCCGGGAACGCGGCGTAGTAGTAGATGAGCATGGCGCCGGTCACGCCGGTCGCGAGACGCAGCGTGAAGGTGCCGATGATGACCGCAAGGACGGGACGCGCCATGTCCATGCCGTGCAGCGTATCGGGTCGAGACCCCCCGGCGGCGGTCGTACCGGTGGCCCCGTGCGCCGTGTCGCCCGGTGGTTCCCGGCGCGAACCCGGTCCGTATGATCCACGCGACGAGGTATCCGCCAGGCGGGCGGCCGCCGACCTCGTCCGAGAAGGAGCCAGGACCGTGTCCCATGTCGCGATCGTCACCGACTCCGCGAGCGATCTGCCGCCCGACGTCGCCGCAAGCGCGGGGATCACCGTCGTCCCGCTGGTCGTGAGCTTTGGCCCGGATTCGTTCCGCCCCAACGTCACCATGACGACCGATGAGTTCTGGGCCCGGATGACGGCCCCCGACTCGCCGTTCCCCACCACCGCCGCCGCCTCCCCTGGCGACTTCACCGTCGCCTACCAGGCCGCCTTCGATGCCGGTGCCGATGCGGTCGTCTGCGTGACCGTGTCGGGCGACCTGTCCGGGACCCTCAAGGCAGCCCAGATCGGCGCCGCCAGCCTGCCCGATCACGAGATCCACGTGATCGACTCCAGGTCGGCGTCCATGGGTCACGGGATGCTCGCGCAGATCGGTGCCGAGCTCGCGGCGCAGGGGCTCTCGGGCGGCGAGATCGCACGTCTCATCGAAGAGCGGAAGGCGCGCGTGGACCTGTACGTGGCCCTGGACACGCTCGAGTACCTCAAGCGCGGTGGTCGCATCAGCGGCACCCGGGCGGCCGTCGGCACGATGCTCTCGATCAAGCCGATCATCACCGTGATCGACGGGGTGGTGGAGAACGCAGACCGGGTGCGAACACGCGCCAAGGCCCGGGAGCGGGCTCTGGAGCTGCTGACCCGCAGGCCGCTCGAGCGGGCGTCGATCCTGCACACGACCCGGGCCGACGCGGAGGAGTTCCGCGACCGGTTCCTCGAACGATCCGGGCTGGACGCGTCCCAGGTCCAGGTGATGACGGTCGGGCCGTCCGTGGGCCCCCACCTGGGGCCGGGCTGCGTCGGCGCGGTGGTGATCCAGGCGGAGTGATCCGGGCAGGGCTGCCGGTCGGTTCGAGCCGCTCGGGAGCGCCGTCGACCCCTGCCACTCGACAGGGACGGCAGGGTGACGGATTGGTTGCGGCCGGGTGACGGTCGGCCCATGGTCGACGGGCCTCCGCGGCTATACTCGATCCCCAGAGGCGACGTGTACGCCCGGTCGGCCATGCCAAGGCCGGCGGCGCACACGCCCCCGTGGGGTCGTCCGGAAGATGGCCCAAGCACAAGGGGCGGCGTCCACCGTCCCGCCACGAGGATCGTCCACTCCATGACCACGGAAAACGCTACGGCGGCCATCAACGCCTGGCAGGTTGCCCAGCAGCAGTTCGACCTTGCTGCCGAAATGCTCAATCTCGACCCGGGTCTGCGTCGCGTCCTGCGCGAGCCGCGCCGCGAGCTCACCGTCCACTTCCCGGTCCACATGGACGACGGGACTGTCGAGGTGTTCGCGGGCTACCGCGTGCAGCACAACCTGACCCGCGGCCCCGCCAAGGGTGGTATCCGCTACCACCAGGACGTCACCCTCGACGAGGTCAAGGCCCTCGCGATGTGGATGACCTGGAAGTGCGCAGTGGTCGGCATCCCGTACGGCGGCGGCAAGGGCGGCGTCAGCGTCGACCCCAAGAAGCTGTCCCAGAAGGAGCTCGAGGGCCTCAGCCGCCGGTACTTCACCGAGATCTCGGTGCTGATCGGACCCGAGCGCGACATCCCGGCGCCGGACGTCAACACTACGCCGCAGATCATGGCCTGGTTCATGGACACCTACTCCATGCACGCGGGCTACACGGTCCCGGGCGTGGTCACCGGCAAGCCGATCAGCCTCGGCGGATCGGAAGGGCGCAACGAGGCGACCGCCCGCGGCTGCGTGTTCACGATCGTGGACGCGGCGGCGCAGGTCGGCCTCGACCTCGCGACGTCGACAACGGTCGTCCAGGGCTTCGGGAACGCCGGTTCCATCGCCGCGCGGCTCATGGCCGACGAAGGCTCGAAGATCATCGCCGTCTCCGACACCGGCGGTGCCATCACGAACCCGAACGGTCTCGATGTCGACCGCGTCCTGTCCTGGAAGAAGGAGCACGGCACCGTCGTCGGCTTCCCGGGCACCACGACGATCACCAACGGGGAGCTGCTCGAGCTGCCCTGCGACATCCTGATCCCGGCCGCCTACGAGAACCAGATCACGGTCGCCAACGCCGACAACGTGAAGGCCAGGATCGTCGCCGAGGCCGCCAACGGCCCCACGACACCGGAGGCCGACCGGATCCTGGCGAAGAAGGGCGTGTTCATGATCCCGGACATCCTCGCGAACGCCGGCGGCGTGACCGTCAGCTACTTCGAGTGGGTCCAGGACCTCAACCGCGACCACTGGAGCGAGGCCGTCGTCAACGCCAAGCTCAAGGAGATCATGGACCGCTCCTTCGCGGAGGTCCTCGCGATGGCGAAGCTCCAGGAAGTGGACATGCGGACGGCGGCGTACCTCGTTGCCGTCAAGCGCGTCGCCGACGCCACCGCCCTCCGCGGCCTCTACCCGTAACTCCACCGCGACCGTTGACGGCCGCCAGACGAGCATTCCACCGGCCCGGGTTCGCCCGGGCCGGTGGCGTTTCCGAGGACCTCACGACGACAGCTGCGAAGGTCGAGTGGCACTGCCCGGGGGCCTTCCTTGTTTCACTGTGCCCATCGACGGCAAGGGGCCCGACTCATTGGGAGGAGGCGTCGGATGAAGCAGTCGAACGCGGCGGTCGTGGCAAGAGCTCGGCGCAGGATCCCGTCATCATTGGCGGCGGCCGTCTCACGGTTCGCCGCAACCGCGTTGGCGGCTGGGCTCCTGCTGCCGGGCCCCGCGCTTAGCCGCATGCGTCCGGTGGTCACGCTCGTCGTGGCGACGCTGAGTCTCGGGCCCCTATCGATGGCGACGCCCTCCGCGGCGTTGGCGGACTGCTCGCAACTCGACCCGTGGCCCTCGTTCCGGCAGGCGGCCCCCAGCGCGACGACGATCCTCATCGGCACCGTCACCTGGACGCCGGGCGGCAGGATCAACAACCGCTTCATGCTGCGCGTCGACGAGGTCCTCCGTGGGACGGCGCCGAATGAGCTCGAGATCGCGGCGCTGCACTCCGGCCTGCCGGAGACGATCTGCCCCGGAGACTCCTCACTCACGGTACGCAGGGTGGGCGAACGGCTGGCGCTCGCCTATGGCGCCCATCTGCCGGGGCAGCGTCGCACGATCACGGCGGTCGCGTTCGTCAAGCCCTCGCGCCCCCATCACTTCTTCCTGCCCAGGATGGAACGGTTGAGCGCGGCGGAGGTCCGGGCGATCGCGGCAGCGCCGCCCCCGACCGACACGGCGCCTTCCGTGACCAGCCCTGAGCAGTCACCGAGCCACGGGATCGGCACGGGGCTCCCATGGACTGTCGGACTCGCGGCATTCCTCGTCGCGCTCTTCATGACTCCTGCGCGAGCCGCCCGGTTGCTGCAACACGGTTCATCTCGCTCCGGACCTCACCGCCCCTGAGTCAACCGCCGACCCCCGGGCTCCTGAGAACAAGTATCGCGGGCGCCATTGCCGCGCAGCTCATGCGCGTCGAGGGCAGCAGGATCATCGCCGTGTCGCGCTCCACGGGTGGCATCCGCAACCGCGTCGCCTCGACCCGGACCGGGTGCGCGCCTGGAAATGCGATCGCCAAGCCCCAGTTCCGGGCCGTGGTCCCATGGCTCCGGGAGCCGCCGAGCGACT
This sequence comes from uncultured Chloroflexia bacterium, assembly GCA_963713975.1. Taxonomy (GTDB): domain Bacteria; phylum Chloroflexota; class Limnocylindria; order Limnocylindrales; family CSP1-4; genus CAIXZV01. Next base: position 102,936 of record OY970218.1, on the reverse strand, counting down.
GGGGCCGGTCGCACGTCCGGTCCGCGCCCAGAGGCCGACGCCCGGGCCCGGATCAGGGACCAACCCGAGCAGGGACAACCGGCTCGAGCGAGCGTCGGCCCCTGTTACCATCGCGCCATGCTTGACCACGAGGAGAAGTTCCTCTTCAAGGAGGAGATCCTCCATCTCGCCGACGCCGTCAACGACCCGGGCAGCCTGGACAACGTCGAGGACCTGCTGACCGACGTCATCACGAGCCCGCGCTTCGACTCCGAGGTGTTCACCCTGGAGCGCAGCCTCCAGGTGATGCTGGGTGCCCGCGCCGGCACCACCCTCGTGGGCCTGGTCACGGTGGCTCCCGAGGTGTTCGAGGAGGTCGCGGAGGTCCGGATCCCGCCGGAGGTCTACGAGCGGCTGGTCGCATGGCGCGCCCGCTTCGGCTTGGCGATCGACAACGCGCTCAACTTCCTCAACAACCCCGACGGCATCCAGGGCCACAACTTCAGCACCCAGGTCGCCCACGTGGAGGAGCGCCGGGTGCTGCAGGGCCGGCTCACGATGGTCCGCTACAACAACGAGCCGCAGTTCTTCGTGGCCGACGCTGCCGTCTTCCTGGGCCTCGTGACCGACATCATGGAGCGCCTCGGGCCCTATCTCGAGCCGGACAGCGTGGACGAGGAATCGCTCACGCGCCTGCGCGAGGCACTCGCCCTGATCGAGCGCAAGACGGCCTCGCGCGGCTGACGGGGCCGGCCCCGCCGTGCGTCACCTGTTCCTCGCGGCGACCGGCCAGAACCGCGGCAAGACCACGACCTCGCTGGGGCTGATCGACGGGTTCTGCCGGCGCGGATACCACACCGGCTTCACCAAGCCCGTCGGCCAGCGGGCCGTGGTCGTGGACGGCCGGCCGACCGACGAGGACGCGTTCCTGATGCGGACGGTCTTCGACCTGGCGGAACCGTTCTCCGCGATGAGCCCGGTGCACCTCCCGCGTGGGTTCACCAAGAAGTACATCGGGGGCGAGGTGGTCGAGGACCTGGGGGCACGGATCCTCGCCGCGCACCGGGTCTTCGCGAGCCACGACATCCTGCTGATCGAGGGCACGGGCCACGCGGGGGTCGGCGCCGTGGTGGGGCTCTCGAACGCCCGCGTCGCATCGATGCTGCGTGCTCCTGTGGTCATCGTCTCCGAGGGCGGGGTCGGCCGGCCCATCGACGAGATCGTCCTCAACGCCTCGCACTTCGAGGCCCACGGCGTACCCGTGGCGGGGGCGATCGTCAACAAGGTCCGCACCGACGAGCAGCCGGGCATCGAGCGGACGCTGGAGCGCGGTCTCGCGCTGCACGGGATCCCGCTGCTCGGCGTGCTGCCCTACCGGCCCATCCTCTCGAGCCCCACCCTGGGTATGGTCCTCGCGGGGGTCCGGGGCCGTGTGATCTGCGAGGGACCGGACCTGGACCGCGTGATCGAAGGGGTTGCAATCGGGGCGATGGAGCCGCACCACATGCTGGCCCGGGTGGGGCCGGGCACCCTGGTCATCGTCCCCGCCGACCGTGAGGACGTGATCCTCACCCTGGCCGCGGCGCACATCGCGGACGCTCCGCCCCGGCCGGCCGCCCTCGAGCACCTCGAGGCCCTCATGGGCGAGACGCCCGGTGCGATCGGTGCGGGCCCCGAGAGCAAGGTCCTGGGAATCGTGCTGACCGGGGGCTACGGGCTGCGGCCGGATGTCCTCGCGGCCGTTCGCCACGCGGGCATGTTCGCCGCCCTCGTGGACGAGGACACCTACACGGTGGCTTCGGAGGTCCACGATCTCCTCGTCAAGACCCACGCCGCCGACACCGGCAAGATCGAGTTGATCAAGAGCCTGGTCTGGGAGCACCTGGAGATGGATCGGTTCCTGGAGGCCGCGACCACCGCGCGGTTCGACTGACGGATACGCAGCCCGCCGCTGATCTGGCCCCCGGCGCCGCCTCCGCCAGCGACGTCCCTGCGCCCGGCGCGATCCATGGTGCCCAGACCAGGCCACAGTCAATCGTGCCCTCGTGGGTGGTGTACGGCTTCCAGTTCGTCGCCATCGGGGCGTGGACGGCGTACGCGGCCGTGTACTTCGAGGCCCTGGGCATCGACATCGCCATCATCGGCGTCCTGGCGGCGGTTCCCGCCGCCGTCGCCATCCCCGCTTCCCCGGCGTGGGGTCTTGTCGCAGACCGGCTGGGCGACATGCGCGTCCCGTACCTGGTGGCGGCGATCTGGGCCGCGCTGGCCGGGGTCGGGCTGGCTACAGCGCCCGGGATGCCCTGGCTGGCGCTGGCGGTCCTGATGCTCTCAATTGGCACAGCGGGTCTGGCGCCGCTCATCGACGCCCGGACGATCCAGCGTCTGTGGCCGCAGCGGGAGCGCTTCGGTCAGGCGCGCGTCGCAGGATCCATCTCGTTTATGGTCGGGACGATCGGGACCGGGATCCTGATCGCCGCGAGCGACCTCCAGATGCTGTTCGTGGTGTACGCGGTGGCGATGGCCGGCGCCGGGATCGCGGCGATGGCGCTGCTCGGCCGGCCGCGCGGGGTCCCAAGGGTGGGTGGCGTGGGCCCGGGAGCAGCGACGGGCCTCCTCCGCCTGCCGGGTCTCGCGCTCTTCTTCGCCGGGTCGTGTGTCATGTGGACGGCCGGGGTGGGCTCCATGACGCTGTTCTCGCTGCGGATCGTGGAACTGGGCGGGGACTTGCGGCTGGTGGGCATCGGCTGGGCGACGTCGGCGCTGTTCGAGGTGCCGATGATGATCCTGTTCGCGCGGTTCGCGGGCCGGATCGGGGTGGAGCGGCTGATCGTGATCGGCGCGCTGCTGTTCGTCGTCCGGGCGGTGTTCTGGACGGTCGCGGACGACCCGCTGACGTTCATCGCGTTCACCTCCCTGGGAGGCAGCGGATATGCGCTGGCGATGGTAGGGACGGCGAGCTACGTGGCGGCCCGCATTCCCGGGCGCCTGCAGGCGACGGCCCAGGCCCTGTTCGGCAGCACGGCGTTCGCTGTCGGGACCATTGCCGGGGCGATCATGGCTGGACAGGTGGCCGCAATCGGCGGCCTGTGGGCGGTGTACCCGGTTGGCGGGGTGATCGCGGCGGCTGGGGCCGCGATGGTCTGGCTGGCGATCGCGCGTCGGCCCGTGGTGCCGACGACTGCCACCGCGGAGGCGTAGCCGCGTTGCGCGGCCGCGCGGGCGGTGCCAGACCCGTCCAGCATTGATCGCTCACCGGCGTCGGCCGAAGGTCAACCGGGCGGGACGGTCCCCCAGGCCAGGTCATCGTGCCCGGCCACGAAGTCCTGGGAGTAGAGGCGCGCCAGCTCCGCTCGGCCTGCGAGGCGGTGGCCGAAGAAGGCGGTCGCGAAGTGCGCCATGCGTTCCACCATCTGCCGGTCGTAGACCATCATGTGATCCGGACCCCGGAACGAGATGAACGTCCTGTCGGACGTTCTCAGGTGGTCGTAGATCGTCACGTTCTCTGCGTACAGGGAATCTCCCGTGGCCGCCAGCATCAGGACCGGCCGGTCCGCCGCCGCGAGCCCGCGCTCGCCGAACAGCCACCAGCCCTCGGCGGCCATCGGCATCGCCGCGCGTATCCGTTCGTCCGACATCGGTCGCCACAGGCCGTCCTTGCCGGGCGCGATGTCGGTTCCCGCGCGCTGGACGTACGTCTCCCATTCGAGGGCCGGGGCGCAGTCGAAGGCGCTCAGCCAGCCCACGAACGGCGCCGTAGTCGCGTCCGGGGTGGGGCAGTTGGCCAGGTAGTACGCGGGGTCGATCCGAGCCCCGCTCATCGCCAGCGCGTTGTATCCGTCGAAGGAGTAGCCGATGACGCCGGCATGCCCGGTGTCGAGCATGCCCTCGAGGCCGTCGGGCGGATCGGACGCGACGCCGTCCAGCGCGAACAGGATGTCGAGCGGCTGGTCGATCATCTCAAGGCTCATCCTGGGATAGGCGTCGAGCCCGTCGACGCTGATCCAGGTGAAGCCATGGCTGACCAGGTATGGGGCGAAGATCTCCGCGACCTTCGACGACGACAGGATGACGGGGTAAGGTCCGCCGCTCGGGTCGGGTCGCGCATCCAGCACGAACCCGGGCGTGCCGGCAGGCGCCGGCCCCGGAGCGGTGGGATACCAGGCGCGGATCGTGACCGGGCGATCACCACGGGCCGGGTCGGTGAGCGTGGGGAGCCAGCGCATGCCCACGCCGTACAGACCCGGTTGGGCCAGCGGATACGCCCCGGGTGCGTCTGTCGCCGAGGGGGGCGCCGTGAGCCTCCGGGGTGTCGCGACCGGAGTCGCGGTCGTGGTCCTGAGAGGCGTCAGAGGCGCCACGTCCGGTGCCGCCACCATGGGCGGCGTGGCACTGCTGGGCGAGATCGCCGGGCTGGCGTTGCAGGCCGCCAGCGCCATCACGAGGACGACCACGCTGCGTGGCCACCTGGGGAGTGCGTTGGTCCCGGTTCGACCTGGCGTCACCACGTGCCGCCCGATGAGCGCCTAAGGGCTGGCGAGGTCACGCTACGCCCTTGGCGACGGTCGCGAGCGTAACGGCTCGCACCGTGCCGCGACAGGGCCGGACGTCGTGCCGAATCTGTGGGGGCACCACCGCGGAGGCGTAGCCGGCCGGCCGCCCGGCCGCCGCCCTAGCCGATCTGCTCGTTGTCGATCAGGCGGACGTCATCGATCCTGGCGGCCAGCGAGAGCAGCGCCCGGCCGTCCACGACCGCGTCCAGCTCCCGCAGCGTGTCGGGATCTGAGACCGAGACGTAGTCGACGGTCGCCGCGGGCTCGGCGCCCAGGACCGCCAGCATCGCGCCGCGGACCGAGGCCGCCTCCCGGACCCCGGACCGGATGCGGTCGGCACCGGCGAGGAGCGCGCGGTGCAGCACGGGCGCGGCCGCGCGTCCGGCCGGCGTGAGCCGCGCGTTGCGGGACGACATCGCCAGCCCGTCCGGCTCACGGACTGTCTCGCACGGAACCACATCGGTGGGCAGGGCGAGGTCCAGGGCCGTCCGCCGGATCACCTGCACCTGCTGGTAGTCCTTCATGCCGAAGTAGGCGCGCTCCGCGCCGACCAGCGAGAACAGGATCGCGACCACGGTGGCCACGCCGTCGAAGTGGCCGGGTCGCGCGGCGCCCTCGAGGGGACCGGCGATCGCGCCCGTCACGACGAGCGTGTCGAACCCGGGCACGTAGACCTCTTCCACGTCCGGGGCGAACACGACATCGACGCCGGAGGTCTCGCACACCGAGAGGTCGCGGGCCTCGTTGCGTGGATAGCGAGCGAAGTCCTGCGCCTCGCCGAACTGGCGCGGATTGACGAAGATCGACACGACCACGGTCGCGTTCTCGGTACGCGCACGTTCCACGAGCGAGACGTGCCCCGTGTGCAGCCAGCCCATCGTCGGCACGAAGCCCACCGGTCGCGGGGCGGCGGCCAGCGCGGCGCGGAGCGCGGCCCGGGTGCGGACGACCTGCATCGAGCTGTGGACGGGCCGGGGCGTGCGGCTAGAGGTCCCGGTCGAGCGGGATGCCGGCGAGGTCCATGCCCTCGCCACGACCCTCCGCGCGATCGGCGGCCGAACGGCCGAGGACCTCGTCCAGCACGCCCGGATCCATCAGCACGGTCTCGTCGGGACCCGGGAATGCCCCGGCCTCGACGTCTGCCCGGTAGCCGCGGACGGCATCCAGGATCGTGGTCCGGAGGTCCGCGTACCTGCGCGCGTGCTTCGGGGTCCAGTCGCCGAAGCCCAGCGTGTCGGTGATCACCTGGATCTGCCCGGAGCACCCGTTGCCGGCCCCGATCCCGATGGTCGGGATGTGCAGCCGCTCCGTGATGGCCTGGGCCAGCTGGGCCGGCACGAGCTCGAGGACGATGGCGAACGCCCCGGCCTCCTGGACGGCCAGCGCGTCGGCGAGCAGCGAGCGTGCCTGCTCGCGGCTCTTGCCCTGGACGCGGACCCGGCCGATCGCGTTGATCGCCTGTGGTGTCAGCCCGATGTGGCCCATGACGGGGATGCCGGCGCGGACCAGCGCCTCGATCGTCCTGGCGCTGCGCACGCCACCCTCGACCTTGACCGCCTGGACGCCGCCCTCGCGAAGGAATCGTCCGGCGTTGGCCACGGCGTCGTCGGCCGTGGAGTAGGACAGGAACGGCATGTCGGCGACAATGAGCGCCCGCTTCGTGCCCCGGACCACGGCCTTGGTGTGATGGAGCATCTCGTCCATCGTCACCCGGACGGTCGTGTCGTAGCCCAGCATCACCTGGGCCAGCGAGTCGCCGACGAGGATCAGCGGGATGCCCGCCTCGTCGACCAGCACGGCGGTCGGGAAGTCGTAGGCGGTGATCGTCGCGATCCGCGTGCCGTCGGCGTAGAGCTTGGCGATGTCGACGACCGACAGGCGGCGGACGGTCTCGGGCTGGGCGCTCATCGGGTGGTCTCCATGGTCGGGCCAGTGTGCGCCGGGGTGTCTCGTTCGTCCAACGCGGCCGCCACCCGGTCAAGCAGCCGGTCGGCGACATCCCGCTTCGAGAGCAGCGGCAGGTCCTCTCGAGGTCCGTCGGCGGCGAGGATCGATACGCGGTTGGTCTCGGTGCCGAACCCGGAGCCCGGCTCGGCGACGTCATTGGCGACGAGGAGGTCGGCGCCCTTGCGGCGCAGCTTGTCCGGTGCGCGGTCGAGCGAGCCGGTCTCGGCGGCGAAGCCCACGATCACCGGGCGCGGCACGAGGTCCCGGGCGCGGACCCCCACCTCGGCGAGGATGTCCTCGGTGGGCTCGAGATCGAGGACCAGCCCCTGCTCGCGGGTGAGCTTGGTGGCAGCGGCCTGCCGGGGGCGGAAGTCCGCGACCGCGGCGGCCATGACCAGGACGTCCGCGGGGTGATCGATGACGGCGTCGATGACGGCGGCCCGCATCTCGGTCGTGGACTCGGCGCGGACGACGCTCGCCCCGTCGGGGAGCGGCACCTCCAAGCGCCCTGCGACGATCGTGACGCGCGCGCCGCGTGCCAGGGCGGCCTCCGCGATGGCGACGCCCATGCGGCCGGTGCTCCGGTTGCCGATGAACCGGACGGGATCGATGGCCTCGGCCGTCCCCCCCGCGGTCACCACCAGGTGGCGGTCCTCGAGGTCGCGCACGGCGGGTGGCGGCACCAGCGGCGGGCGCCCCGCCGGGTCCGGCTCGCGGACCGGTCGGCCCTCCACGGCGTCGACGACGGCGTCCACGATGAGTGGCAGGTCCGCCAGGCGTCCGATCCCGGACTGGCCGGACGCCAGGGACCCGATCTCCGGCGGTACCAGGCGGTAGCCGAAGTCGCGCTGGAGCCGGTCCACGTTGTCGCGCGTCGCGCGGTGCGACCACATGTCGCCGTCCATCGCCGGCGCGATAACCACGGGGGCCGTGGTCGCCAGGCAGGCGGCCGTGATGCTGTCGCTGGCGATCCCGTTGGCCATGGCGCCCAGCCAGCGGGCGGTTGCCGGGGCGACGACGATCGCATCGGCGCTGTCGGCGACCACGATGTGGCCGATCCGCTGGTCCGGGAGGAGCCCCAGAACGTCCGTCTCGACCGGGTGGCGGGAGAGCGCCCCGAACGTCAGCGGCCCGACGAAGACGGCTGCTGCCGGGGTCAGCATGACCACCACGTCCGCACCCTCGGCGCGCAGCAGGCGGAGCAGCTCCACGGCCTTGTAGGCGGCGATGGACCCGCAGACGCCCAGCCCGACCAGGCGCCCCTCGAGGCGGCCGCTCACCGGGTGCCGTCCAATGGCTCGCCTCCCGCGACCTCCGCGTACAGGATCGCCAGGCCCTTGAGCGTAAGCTCCGGGTCGATGGCCGTCACGCCGTCCACGTCCCGTGCCCACGGCTCCGCGGACAGGCCCCCGGTGAGGATCGCGTGGACCCGGTCCGGGGTCGTGTCGGACTGGTCGGCGAGCTCGCGCCGGATCCTCGCGAGGAGCCCCGCGACCAGGGCCTGGTAGCCGAACACCGTCCCGCTCTGCATGGCGCCCACGGTGTCACGCCCGATCGCCCGGTCCGGGCTCCGGAGCTCGATCCGCGGCAGCCGGGCCGTGTGGCTCGCGAGGGCGTCCAGGCCGAGTTGGAGGCCGGGGGCGATGGCACCGCCGACGAACGCCCCGTCGCTGCCCACGCAGTCCAGCGTGGTCGCCGTGCCCATGTCCACGACCACCGCGGGCGTGCCGTACAGCCGCTGCGCGGCGAGGGCATTGACGATGCGGTCTGGTCCGACCTGACCCGGGCGGTCGACGCGGATCGCGAGCGGCACCGTGCCGGCGGTCGCGACCACCAGCGGCAGGCCGCGCCGGTTCGTGACGGCCTCCACCATGCCCGTCTGCGATGGGACGACGGAGGCGAGCACGACACCGCCCACTCCCTCCAGGCTCCGCCCATCGAGCGACAGCAGGCCGTCGAGGAGCAGCTCCATCTCGTCGGTGGTCGTCGCGCGGTGGGTCCCGGCGCGACGGGTTGCCACGATCGCCCCGCCGTCGACGAGGCCGAGGGTCAGGTTCGTGTTGCCGATGTCGATCGCGAGCAGCATGCAGGGATCATACGTGCGCAGCGGCCCGACGAGCCGCTCTGCTTCCCGCACCAAGACCTCAGGATGTGCCTGTCGCGCATGCTGACCACCTCGCAGGTGCTGCAACGGGCATGCACCCTGTCCCGCCGGTGCGCGCAGCGCGCCCCGACGACCGACGGGACCCGAGAGCGTGCGTGGGACGCACGCGCAACCGCACGCGCAACCCGCGGCTGGACCCGGGCGGGGTCCCGACCCATGCGTTCGCCACCAACCCGCAACCGGCTCGGTGGGCTAGGATTCGCCCCCTCAGGAACGAGGTTGGAGGCCTACCGTGGCGAGCGAACCGCCCGCGAAGTTCTTCGTCAACCAGGGACTCGTGACCACTCGGACGGATGTCCAGAACGTCCTCCGGCCGATCATCAAGCAGACGGTCGCGTACCGGTTCTTCCGGGGACGCGACATGGTCGCGAGCGGGACCGGCTGGGTGGAGCGCGTCGTCGCGGACGAGCCCGACGTGTCGACGTACTTCACGCCGATCGCCATCACGATCAACGTGGATTCGTTCGAGCACCTGGAGTTCGAGACCCGTCCCGACCAGCTCCTCGTCTACACCCTGGTCCAGGGCGACGAGCGGGTGGTGATCGAGTTCGTGCCCCGCAGCGCTGGCGACGACGATGGGCCGTCGGCGCCCCGCCAGCTCGAGCTCGCCATGGGCGGCTTCGTCCAGATGGAGCTCACGGGCATGGACGGTCCCGAGGAGTAGCGGCAGACCACTGGCCTCGCGAGATGTCGCCGGCTACCGGCCCCGCTCGCCTCGCACGTACGGGACGCCCAGTGCCGCCGGCGCCCCGATGCGCTTGCGCATCGCATCGCGCGATCCGAGGACGAGCGCGACCAGCACCAGCGCATAGGGGAGCATCTCCAGGAAGAACGTGTTCGGGTGGTACGAGTAGAACGGGTTCGGCAGCCCGAGGAACGTTGGCGGTAGCTGCATCGCCAGGGTGAGCTGGACCACCGCGCCGAACAGGTACGCGCCAGCTGCCGCCCGGAACGGCGACCACTGGGCGAAGATGACCAGCCCGACGGCGATCCACCCGCGCCCATTCACCGTGAGGGCGCCGAACCACCCCGGCTGGACCGCGAGCGTGATCGTCGCTCCCGCCAGGCCCGCCAGCAGCCCCCCTGCGAACACGTACCGATAGCGGGTCAGGTACACGTTCACACCCAGCGCATCGGCGGCGGCGGGCTCCTCTCCGACCGACCGCAGGTGGAGGCCCGGCCGCGTCCGGTTGATCCAGTACCAGGTCGCCGGCACCAGCAGGTAGCCGACATAGACCAGGATGCTCTGCTCGGTGAAGGCGATCCGGCCGAGCACGGGGATCTCCGAGAGCAGCGGGATCGAGAACCGGGGCAGGAGCCCGATCGCCCCCGCCTTGCTGAGCCCCTCGCCGAGCACGCGCGCGAGTCCGGTGCCGAGGAACGTGAGCGCGAGCCCGGAGACGACCTGGTCGGCGCGGAAGGTGATCGTGACGATCGCGTGCAGGAGGCTGAGGAGCCCGCCCGCTAGCATCGCGGATGCGACGCCCAGCCATGGGTTGCCGGTCGACACGGCCGTCGCGTAGCCGACGACGGCGCCGATGAGCATCATGCCCTCGACGCCAAGGTTGATGACCCCGGCCCGCTCCGCGAGGATCTCGCCCACGGCCGCGAACAGGAGGATCGTGCCCACCGCGATCCCGGCAGCGGCGATCAGCTCGAGGTCCATCGCTACTCCCCCACGCCGACGGCCCCGCCAACCGGCGACGGGCGACGGACGATGGCGATCCGGTAGCGGAGGAAGACCTCGCTCGCGATCAGGCAGAACAGGATGGTCCCCTGGATCATCGCCGGCACGCCCGATGGCTGGATCTCCCGACCGGCGAGGATGAGCGCCCCGAAAAGGATGGCGACGGGCACAACCCGCAGCGGGTGGAACTTGGCCAGGTAGGCGACGATGATCGCGGTGTAGCCGTAGCCCGGCGAGAAGTTGTCCTGGAGACGGTGGACGACGCCCGCGATCTCCGCCATGCCCGCGATCCCGGCGAGGCCGCCGGACACGGCGAACACGAGGAGGATGTTCCTGGCGATCCGGATCCCGGCGTACCTCGCGGCACGCGGGTTGTCGCCGATGAGACGGATCTCGTAGCCCCAGGCGCTCCGCTCGACGATCAGCCAGACCACGACGGCCGCCAGGAGCGCGATCAGGAACCCGCCATGGACCGTCAGGCCTCGGAGCCCCGGCACCGCCTCAGCGAGGTCGTTGAGGCGCGGGAGCCAGGCTTCGACCGGGAACTGCTGCGTCATCTGGAAGCCGCCCTCGGTCCACGGGCCGAACACCCAGTACTGGATCCACGCGAAGGCGATGCTGTTGAGCATCAGCGTGGCGATGATCTCGTTGACCCCGAAGCGCGCCCGGAGCACGCCCGGGATCAGGCCCCACGCCGCACCGCCCAGGAACCCGGCGACCAGCATGACGGCCAGCACCACGATGCCCGGCGACCCGGCCGGCACGATCGGCACCAGGACCACGGCGGCGGCCGCCCAGGCACCGAGCAGCAGCTGGCCCTCGGCGCCGATGTTCCAGAGGCGCATCCGGAAAGCGAGGGCGCAGGCGAGGCCGGTCAGAATGAGCGGCGTCGACTTGACGAGCGTGTCCGAGATCGCGCCGACGCTGCCGAGCGACGAGCCGACGATGTGGAGGTAGACCCGGATCGGGTCGGCGCCGACGATCGCGAGGATCAGCCCGGAGACGAGGAGCGCGACGGCGAGGGCGCCCGCCGTCAGCGCTGGCGACAGCCATCGCGACGTCTCGACCCTGGGCTCGAGGCGCATGGCGAAGGGGAGGCCGCCGCGGAGGGCGCTCATGCGGCGCCTCCGGACAGGGTCGGCGCTGCAGGCTGGTCCTCGCCCGAGCCGCCGGTCATCTGGAGGCCGATCGTGGTGACGTCTGCATCGGACGAGTCGGAGATCCCTGCGATCCTGCCCTCGTACAGCACGGCGATGCGGTCCGACAGGGCGAGGATCTCGTCCAGGTCCTCCGAGATGAGCAGGATGGCCGCGCCGGCCGTACGGCGCTCCATGAGCAGTCGGTGGGCCGACTCGACCGCACCGACGTCCAGGCCGCGGGTGGGCTGGACCGCGATCATCAGGCGGGGCGCGGACTCGATCTCCCGCGCCAGGATCAGGCGCTGGATGTTGCCGCCGGAGAGCAGGCGCGCCTGCGTGTCGATCGACGGCGCCGAGATCTCGTAGCTGTCCTTGAGCTCGCTCGCAGCAGCACGGGCGGCGCCCATGTCGATCGTCCAGCCCCGGGCGATCGGTCGTGTGCGGTAGCGCTTCATGATGAGGTTGTCCACGAGCGACAGGTTCGGCGCGGTGCCGACGCCCGTCCGGTCCTCGGGCACATGCGCGACGCCGTGCTGGATGGCCTTGCGCACGGGCCGGTTGGCGATGTCGTCACCACCGACGAGGACCCGTCCGTGGCACGCGCGCAGGCCGCAGATGACCTCCGCCAGCTCGCTCTGGCCGTTGCCCGCGACGGCTGCGATACCCACGATCTCGCCCGAACGGACCTGGAGGTCGACGCCGCGCAGGGCCATGACACCCTTGTCGCCCTCGGCCTGGACGTTCTCGAGCGAGAGCACGACGTCGCCGGGCGGGAGCCAGGTCCGCTCGAGGCTCTCGAGCACCTCGCGACCCACCATCAACCGGGCGAGCTGCGGCTTGGTCATGCCCGCCGCGGGAAGGCCCTTCGCCGTCACCCTTCCCCGACGCATGACGGTGACCCGGTCCGCGATGGCCAGGACCTCGCCGAGCTTGTGGCTGATGAACACGATGCTCCGACCCGCCTCGGTCATGGACCGCAGCGTGCGGAACAGGTCGTCGATCTCCTGCGGGGCCAGGACGGCCGTGGGCTCGTCCATGATCAGGACCCGGGCGCCGCGGTAGAGGACCTTGAGGATCTCCACGCGCTGGCGCTCACCCACGGACAGCTGCCACACCTTCGCCCGCGGATCCACGTTGAGGCCGTGTGCCTCGGCGAGCCGGGCGATCTCGGCGTCGTGCCGGCGCAGGTCCAGCCGGAGTCGAGGCCGGTCGAGGCCGATGAGGATGTTCTCCGTGACCGTCATCGACGCGACCAGCGCGAAGTGCTGGTGGACCATCCCGAGGCCGGCCGCGATCGCGTCCCGCGGGGAGCGGAACGCCATGGGCCGGCCGTCGATCAGGATCTCCCCGCTGTCGGGCTGGTACAGCCCGTCGAGGATGTTCATGAGGGTGCTCTTGCCGGCGCCGTTCTCCCCGAGAAGGGCGTGGACCTCGCCGACCGTCAACGCGAAATCGACGTCGTCGTTGGCGACGACGCCCGGGAACCGCTTGACGATGCCACGCAACTCGACGGCCGGCGCCGCGATGGCGCCGGCCGTGGTTGCCTGTTCGCTCACCTGGTGGAGCTCGATGCCGGAGTCGCGACCGATCGGCTAGTTGTCGAGTGCCGGCAGCTCGGCCTGGATTCCGTCGTTCCACCAGTACATGCAGGTCTTGCACTCGCTGCCCGGGGCACCGGGCGGGAACTGGTCGAGGTCCGACTGCTCAAGCTTCTCGCCGACGGCGAGGAGCTGCTTGCCGGTGTTGTCCGTGAGCGGCCCGGCGAAGACGTCGAACCGGTTGAAGGTGCCGGCGAGCATCTGGGCCAGCGTGTCCTTGACCTTCGCAAGGTCGGCCTTGGGGAGGTCCTTGACGCCGGCGCGGAGCTCCTCGCCGTCCATGAACCCGAGCAGCCCCATCGCCTTCGAGTCGGCGTCGAAGTACTCGTAGCCGGCGGTGTAGGTGCCGGCCTTGACCGCCTCCGCGATGCGGGAGTATTCGGGACCCCAGATCCAGTACGGGGCGGTCATGCAGGCGTCCACCTTGCACGATGCCGGGTGGTCGTACGTGATGCCCCACTTGCCCTTCTCCTGGGCAACATCCGCCACGGCGCCGGTGTCGGCACCCGTGAACACCACCTGGGCCCCGGCGTCGAACAGCGCGGTCGCCCCGGCCTTCTCCTTGATCGGGTCGTGCCAGGTGTTGATGAACACCACGTCCATCGTGCACTCGGGGCATGTCTGCTTCACGCCGCGCATGATGGCGTTGCCCAGGCGGAGCTCCTCGGGGATCGGGAAGGTCGCCATGTAGCCGATCTTCGGGTTGCCGTCAGCCTTGGCGCGCGAGCCCGCGAGCATGCCGGCGAGGTACTTGAAGTCCTCCATCGCGCCGAAGAAGTTGCCGAAGTTCTTGCCGTTGCTCTTGTACCCGGTGAGATGGAGGAACGTCTGGTCGGGGAACTCGGTGGCAACGGCCTCCATCGGGTCCATGTACCCGAAGGACGTGCCGATGATGAAGTCGAAGCCCTTGCGCGCCAGCGATCGGAAGGTCTGCTCGGAGTCGGCGCCTTCGGGCACGTTCTCGATGTAGGCGACGTGCGTCTCCTCGACGTTCTCGCACAGGGACAGCAGGCCCTCGTAGTGAGCCTGGCTCCAGCCGCCATCGTCGTGCGGTCCGATGAGGACCATGGCCACGTTGAACTTGCCCTCTTCGATCTCGGGGATCTGCGTCCCCGAGGCGGCACCGGCACTACAGCCTGTGCTCGACGCCGCCGGGCCCGACGCCGCCGGGCTCGATGCAGCCTGCGAGCACCCGCCGACCACCAGGGACCCGGCCATCAGCAGGGTCAGAATCCGCCCAGTGCGACCCACCATCGATCTTTCTCCTCCTTCGCGGGACGCGACTAGGCACACGCCAGACCGCGCGACACGCCCCGCCGCCGGTCGTGGTGACAAGCCGCCATCATAGGCTGCATCGAGGGCGGCAACGTCGCGCGCGCGTCGCCCTATGGATGCCATCCGGTTGTGGCCGGACTGCGCCGTTTCGGCGCGCTGGGTGGCGCTCGGGGCTACCATCGGGGCGATGTTCCACCGGACCGAGCTGCCCCAGGGGCCGCGTGTCATCTCCGCCCGCCTGCCGGGCTCCCGATCCGTCGCTATCGCCGCGTACGTGCTGGCGGGGTCGCGCCTGGAGGCGCCCGCCGAGGCCGGTGTCGCGCACTTCATGGAACACCTGACCTTCAAGGGCACGGCCCGCTACCCGTCGAGCCGGGCGATCAGCGAGGCGATCGAGGGCGTCGGCGGCTCCGCGAACGCGGCCACGGACCGCGAGTCCACCGTCTACTGGGCGCGCGTGCCGCGGCGCGAGGCGGCGCGGGCGATGGACGTTTTGGGCGAGCTCATCGTCCGGCCACGTCTCGACGACGCCGACATCGACCAGGAGCGGACGGTGATCGTGGAGGAGATCCGGTCCTATCTCGACGATCCTTCCGAGTACTGCCAGATGCTTGCCCAGACCGCGCTGTTCGGCGATGGCGCGCTCGGCCGTGAGATCTGCGGCGACGAGCAGGGCATCCGCGCACTGCCTGCGGCGGCCATCCGCGACTTCTGGGGGGCCATGTACCGGCCGGCGAACACGGTCGTAGCCGTCGCCGGCGACCTGGAGCACGAAGAGGCGGTCGAGCTGGCCGCGGCCGCCTTCGGGTCCGGGATCGGGTCAGCGCCCACGGCCGCCCCGGCTCCGGCGCTGCCCGCCGGCCCCAGAGTCCTCACGGGGAAGCGCGACACCTCCCAGGCCCAGCTGGTGATCGGGCTGCCCGCCCTCCGGCGCGACCACGAGGCGGCTTGGGACCTCGCCGTGCTCAACGCGGTGCTCGGCGACGGGATGTCGAGCCGGCTCTTCCTGGGGGTGCGCGAGGAGAAGGGCCTGGCCTACGACGTCTCGTCGGGGGCAGTGGAGTACGCGGACGCGGGCGCCCTCGAGATCTCGGCCGGCGTGGATCCGGCGCAGCTGCCGGCCGCGATCGAGGCGATCCTGGCCGAGCTGAAGCGCCTCGTGGACGACGCGGTGCCGGCCGACGAGCTGGCCAAGGCCAAGGCCTACCTCTCGGGAGGCCTGGAGCTGCGCATGGACGACACCCGCCACCTTGCCTCGTGGATCGGCGGGCAGGAGGCGCTCCACGAGCGGGTGCTGACGCTGGACGACGCGCTTGCCTCCGTGGACGCGGTGCGATCCGAGGCGGTCCGCGACCTGGCCGGACAGCTGTTTCGAGACGATGGGCTGAGGATGGCCGTCGTGGCGCCCGCGCGGCACCTGCGCGGCCTCGACCGCCACCTGAGGCTGGGACGATGACCCGCCGCCGGCGTGCGCCCGCCCCCGTGCCCGACGCGGACCCGCTTCCCGACGTGGACCCGGGTCCCGACGCGGGCGTTGCTTCGGCCGCCGGGTCGTTCCTGCCTGCGGGCATCGCCGACGGCGACGAGCCCGGCGACGAGCCCGGCGACGTCGACGGTGGCCGCCCGGTCTCGCTCCAGCTTGCCCGCGTCCACCTCCGGATGGGCGCGCTGGCGCTGGCTCGCGCGGAGCTCGAATCCTTTGCCGGGATCGGGACGCTGGACGACGTGGCGCTCCTGGACCTGGCCGAAGCTCGGTGGCGGACCGGCGACCTTGCCGGTGCCGGCGAGGCGGCGACCACGGCGATCGGGCGCGGGGTCGACGAGCCGCTCGCGTTCGTGATCGCCGCGGAGGCCATGGCCGGGCTCGGGCGTCCGGCGGAGGCGCGGAGACTCGCCGGGCGCGCGCTGGCCCGCAACACCGGCTCCCTCGAGGGGGTGTTTGCCGGCATGCCCCGGAGCACGGTTTGGCCTCCGGATCCTGGACCGGATGCGGTCGGGCTTGCTGTCGCCGGGACTGCTTCGGCGGGTCGCGCGCCCGCCGGCTCGAAACGACCCGCCCGTGGCGGCAACGGCGATGATCCGGCCTCGGCCTCGGCCTCGGCCGCGGCGGCGGGGGCCTTTGCCGGGGGCCGCGCGGCGCTGGGGGGAGGTTCCGTGGCAACGGCGGCCCTGGGGCTCGGCGTGGCGATCCGCCTCGAGCCTGCGTTCGCTCAGGGCGTGCTCGATGCCATCGGGGACCGGATGTCCGACCCGGCGCTGGCCCTGGTCGCCGGGGACGCGCTTCGGCTCCTGGGTCGCGAACACGAGGCGCTGGCCGCCTACGATGTCGCCCGCGGCCGCGTCCCCGACCCGGCGTCCGCGGAGCCGGCAGAGCGGGAGGAGCCGGACCCCGACGCCGGTCCTGCCTGAGCGCCGGACATGCAGGTCTGCGCGAGGTCGGCCCGGCTCACGCTACCCTGTGCTCCCACCCAGCAACCCCCGCGATCCCGGCACGGCCGCGGTCGCGCACGAGATAGAGGCCCGCAGCCCGAATGACGGATCTCCAGCGAACCCTGCTCCTCGTCAAGCCCGACGGCGTCCAGCGCCAGCTCGTCGGTCGCGTCCTCGCGCGGTTCGAGGATCGCGGTCTCAAGATCGTCGGCCTCAAGCTGGTCCACGTCGACCGGGCGCTCGCCGAAGCGCACTACGCGGTCCACAGCGAGAAGCCGTTCTTCCGCGGTCTCGTGGACTTCATCACGTCGGGCCCGCTCGTCGCCGCGGCGCTCGAGGGGCCCAACTCGATCGCGATCGTTCGTGCCATGAACGGGGCGACCCGCCCGCACGAGGCCGCCCCCGGCTCCATCCGCGGCGACTTCGCCGTCGAAACCGCCCAGAACCTGGTCCACGCCTCCGACAGCCCCGAGAACGCAGCGGCGGAGCTGGCGCTCTGGTTCCGGCCCGAGGAGCTGCTCGAGTACGAGCGTGAGGTCGATCGCTGGGTGCTTGCCCCGGGCGAGTAGGCCCGGCGGCGGCCGGGTCGCGGTGCTGCCCGCGCGAGACCTAATCGCTGGCCGGCCCCGTGACGATGGGGGCGGGGTCCGCCGCGGCGGCGGAGATGTCCAGCGCCCCCCAGCTCATGAGGATGGCGAGAACCGCAAGGGCGAGCACGGCGCCTGACAGCAGCTCCGTATGGTCCCGGCGCAGGGCCGCGGTCACCCGACGAGCCGCCCGCAGCGTCGTGACCCGCAGCGTCGTGACCCGGCGAGCGGTCGTCCGACGGACCGCGGGATGGTCGCCGGCCCCCAGCGTCCCGGCGCCGGCATCTGACCCTCCGGCCATGATCGCCGTCGGATCCGCCGCGCCTTCCGGCACGGCCGGGCTCTCGAGCTCTACGGTGAGCGTCTCGACGCGCCGCCCCCGCCGCCGGATGATCCGCTCCGGTGCGGCCGCCTCCACCCGGCTGGTCGGCAATCCAAGGCCCAGGCCCAGCAGTCGCAGGTAGGTGGGAAGGGCCAGCAACCCGGCGATGACCAGGAGGGCATCCCACGGACCGCCGGCCACGAGGCCGGGCAGCGTGCCGCGGACCTCGAATGCGATCCAGCCGGGGAGGCCGAACGTCGCGAGCGTCGTGAGCAGCAGCGCCGCCGCGAGCAGCGGTGACCGGCGGGCCCACCCGCGCAGGTCGGGGATGCTGCGGGTCTGGAACCTGTCCTCGGCGACGAAGGCCCATGCGATCAGGGCCGTCTTCGAGGCCGCCAGCACCACCACCCATTCCCGGCCGGGTCCCCATGCCGCCGGATCCAGCGCCGCGATCGCCAGCAGCAGCAGGCCCGAATCGGCGATCACGAGGTAGCCGGCGGCATGTCGGAGATCGTCATGGAAGAAGGCCGCCAGCGATGCCCCGGTCAGCGTTGCGAACGCCATCACCACCAGCACCAATCGTTCGCCTTCCAGGGGCAGCGCCAGCGGTGCGATGAACCAGTCCACCGCCGTGAGGGTGACGACCGTCAGGGGGACCGGGATCCAGACCAGCATGAGCGGCAGGGTCACGGGCGCCACGAGGTCGGTCACGCGGGAGACGCGGACGTGGAACGGCAGCATGCCCCAGCGGGCGGCCACCGCCAGGCCGACGGCGATCGTGATCAGGCCCATGGCCGGGCCGGCCACCGAGGCCCCCACGGCACCCGTGCCATCGTCGGTGCCGGCGCCCGCTGTGAGCAGGGCGAGGCGTGCCGCCACCGGCACGACGACGAGCGCGGCCAGGATTACGGCACCGGTCGCCAGGGCCACGCGCAGCTCCCGCGCCGCGGCCGCCACGGCGGCCGAACCGTCCTCGGCGAGCAGGATCATGAGCACCGCGAGGCCGGTTGCCGCCGCCGCTGCTGCCCCGACCGCCAGGTTGGCCGAGGCCATTGCGACCGTCCCGCCGGTGATCGCGGCAAGCGTCGCGGGCAGCAGGGTCCGCAATCCGGCGAGGCCACCCAGGAGCCACGCGACGAACACGAGGATCAGGCTTTCCAGCCCCCACAGCCCGACGACCAGCCGGAGGTAGCCGGTCGTGACCAGGCGGGCGTCGAACAGGCCCTTGAATGGCTCACCCGAGCCGCTCAGTCGTGCCGGCCGAAGCAGGAACGCGTCCGCCGTGACGGCGACAAGTGCCGCGATCCCGACGATGGCGGCCATCCGGGCAACGCGACCGTCACGCTGCAGCCCCCACGCGGCAACGACGGCTCCGAGGCCACCGATGACAAGGAGCAGCAGCAGGCGCATGGGGGTCAGGACCCTCCGAGCCGGTGCGCATCGTCTGCCGACCGATGGCGGATGGCCGCGTCCGGCCGCAGCGAATCCCGGATCGCGAGGTCGCCGCCCCGCCGTACGGACCCGGCGATGACGGCGGCGACGGCGGCCCCCGCAAGGGCGGTCAGCGCGGCCATCGCGAGCTCGACCACGTTGTCCACCCGTCCGATCAAGGCGTTCGCCAGCAGGCCCGCCGCCGCCAGCAGCAGCAGCAGGCCCACGCCCAGGCGCAGCGTGTCCCGGGCCAGCACGACCTGCGGAAGGGCTGCGGCCGTCAGCGCCAGGGCAGCGCCAACTGCGGCCCGAGCCACGGGCGTGCCAGCCACGAGGGCAGCACCTGCGCCGCCGCCACCCGGTCCGCCGGGAGCACCGGTGGCGAGCGTCGAGCCGAGCGAGGTCGCGGCCAGCCACCCGGCAGCGAAGGCGATGGCAGCGATCGCCGCCGTCCCGATCCAGCCGGTGCTGGCGGCCGGGAGCGACGCCGGTGCGCGGCGGAGGCCGATCCACACGAGGTAGACGCCGAGCGTCGTGCCCGCCAGTCGTGCCAGCAGCCCCTGCGAGCCCGGCAGCGGCTCGACGACATAGGTCGCGCCGACCATCGCGACGAGGAGGCCCAGCACCGCCAGCCGCGGGGTCGCCGCGGCGACGGCCGTGACCGCTCCCGCGACGACGATGAGGGCGATGGCGACGAGGACCGGCGTCACGGCTCAGGCCCCGTCAGGGGGCCGCGGGGATGTCTGGGTAGGCGGGCGTCTGGAGGATCCCGAGGGTGCTGATCGGCCAGTAGCGGAGGAATGCCCGGCCGATGACGTCGGAGGTGTTGATCGGCCCGAACACCCGTGAGTCCGCGGACTTCTGGCGGTGGTCGCCCATCACGAACAGCTGGCCGGCCGGGACGACCCAGCGGGTCTGATCGGGGGAGGCCTCGGTGGGCTCCTGGACGCCCGCGGCGTTCGCGAACGTGTACGTCTCCTCGAGGTTGACGCCGTTGATGTAGACGTAGCCATCGTCGCGGACCTCGACCGTGTCGCCGGGCTCACCGATCACGCGCTTGATGAACGGCGTGGGATCGCTCGTCCAGGTCTCGGGAGGGTCGAAGACCACCACGTCACCTCGCTGGTAGCTGTCCCAGCGGGGCGTGAGCTTGTCGACCAGCACGTACTGGCCCGGCTCCAGCGTCGTCTCCATCGATTGCTGCTGCACCTGGTACGGCTGGGCAATGAAGTTCTGGATGACGAAGAAGATGACGAGGGTGAGGACGAGGGTCTCGACGACCTCGATGAGACACCCGAAGCTGGATCTGCGGTCCACGAGCGGGGAGTATAGGGTGCGGGAGCCCGCTGCCCCGGCTTGCCGTCACCGAACCGGAGCCGGGCCCTGGGGTGGGCGCGCGTTGCCCGGTAGGGCCGACTGGCCCACGACAGGGCGTCGTGGGGGCCAATGCATAGGCCACGCGGTCCACTGCAAGCCATGCGCTCAGGCCCGGAAGTCGTTTGACCCGTGCGAACGCGCACGCATACACTCAACCCGCCGATGTGGCGGTTCCCCTGCGTTCCGAACCCCCGCCGGTGACATGCCCACACCATGCGCGGGCAACCGCGCCAGGCCCGGATCGCGCCGGGCCCGTCATTCCACGCCACGACAGGCGATCCGGCGTTCCCGCGCCAATGGGTAGGAGGCTCTGCAGACGTCTATGGGCGAATCCGCGCTCTACTGGATCATCCCCATCTCAGGCATCGCCGCGATCCTGTTCGCGGCCTACCTGGCACGCGACGTCATGGCCCGGGATACCGGGACATCGGCCATGGTGGATGTGGCCGATACGATCCGCGAAGGCGCCGACGCATTCGTCAAGCGCCAGTACACGACGATCGCGGTGCTCGCGGTCGTCGCATCCGTGATCATCGGTGTGGTCATCGCGCTGGTGGAGACGCCGGAGGTGGCAGATGTGCCGTCCCTGGCCGGCCTGCCGATCGGCGTCCTGACCGGTTTCGCGTTCCTCGTCGGCGCGGGCTGCTCGATGCTCTCAGGCATCATCGGTATGACCATCAGCGTCCGCTCGAACGTGCGGACCGCCTCGGCGGCACGCCGCAGCCTCGTCGAGGCCGTCCAGGTCGCCATGCGCGGTGGGGCCGTCTCCGGCTTCCTCGTCGTCGCCCTGTCGCTGCTCGGCGTGTGGCTCGTGTTCACGCTGTTCCAAGTGCTGATCGGCGATGTCACCGTGGAGCAGGCGCCGTTCCTCATCGTCGGCTTCGGCTTCGGCGCGAGCTTTGTGGCCCTGTTCGCCCAGCTGGGCGGTGGCATCTACACCAAGGCAGCCGATGTCGGCTCCGACCTCGTCGGCAAGGTCGAGAAGGGCATCCCCGAGGACGATCCCCGGAACGCGGGCGTGATCGCGGACCTCGTGGGCGACAACGTCGGCGACTGCGCCGGCCGCGGTGCTGACCTGTTCGAGTCCACGGCCGCCGAGAACATCGGCGCCATGATCCTCGGTGTCGCGGTGTTCAAGATCGCGACCGACCTCGGCTGGCCTAACCCGTCGGCCTGGATCTTCTTCCCCCTCGTCGTGCGCTCCTTCGGGCTGTTCGCCACGATGGTCGCGATGTTCTTCATCCGCGGCAAGGAGACCGAGGATCCGATGAACATCCTCAACCGCGGGTACTGGGTCACCACGATCCTGTCCGTGCTGGGGCTCGCGTTCGTCACCAGCCAGATGATGCAGACCAATGGCGACGTCGCGAACGGGCTGCCAGTCTGGGTGTGGTTCTTCCTCGCGGGGGTCGTCGGCCTCGCGACGAGCGTCGCGTTCGTCTACATCACGCAGTTCTACACGGCGGGATCGTTCCGCCCGGTCCGCGAGATCGCCGAGGCTTCCAAGACCGGTCCGGCGACCAACATCATCAGCGGCACCGCCGTTGGCTTCGAGACCACCGCCGTGACCGCGCTCACGATCGGCGTCGCGCTGATCGCCAGCCATTGGCTCGGCTCACAGGCGAACCTGACCAACACTGCCGGCCAGGACGTGGGCGGGATCTTCGGCACCGCCGTGGCGACCATGGGCATGCTCATGACGACCGCCTACATCCTGGCCATGGACACGTTCGGGCCGATCACGGACAACGCAGGCGGGATCGCCGAGTTCTCCCGGGCCGAGGCAGGCGCCCGCGAGATCACTGACAAGCTTGACGCCGTCGGCAACACCACCAAGGCCCTTACCAAGGGCTACGCGATCGCGTCGGCATCGCTGGCCGCGTTCCTCCTGTTCTCCGCGTACATCGACAAGGTCAACCTCATCCTGGGCAACCAGATCGCGGCCGGCAAGCAGGACGTGGAGCTGCTCACCTCGGTCAACATGGCCGATGTCGGCGTGTTCGTCGCGGCCTTCATCGGCGCGATGCTCGCCTACTTCTTCAGCAGCCTCGCCATCCGGGCCGTCGGCACCACCGCCCAGTCGATCATCGTCGAGGTCCGGCGCCAGTTCCGGGAGATGCCCGGGATCATGGACTACACCCAGCGCCCGGACTACGCGCGAGTGGTGGACATCACCACTCGTGCGGCGCTCCGTGAGATGGTCGCCCCGGGCATG
The DNA here is from genome assembly GCA_963713975.1 of uncultured Chloroflexia bacterium. Classification (GTDB taxonomy): domain Bacteria; phylum Chloroflexota; class Limnocylindria; order Limnocylindrales; family CSP1-4; genus CAIXZV01. Next base: position 80,235 of record OY970218.1, on the reverse strand, counting down.
GTCGCCGTGGCCACGCCGATCCTCGTCGGCCTCCTGCTGGGCTACCAGGCCGTCGCCGGGTTCCTGATGGTGGGAACCATCGCCGGCGTCCTCCTTGCCACCGTCCTCAACAACGGCGGCGGAGCCTGGGACAACGCCAAGAAGTACATCGAGTCCGGGAACCTCAAGGACGAGGACGGCAACGTGCTCGGCAAGGGCAGCGACGCCCATGCCGCGGCGGTCGTCGGCGACACGGTCGGCGATCCCTTCAAGGACACCGCGGGCCCGTCGCTGCACGTGCTCGTGAAGCTCATCGCAACGATCACCCTCGTCCTCGCCCCGCTGTTCATCCGCTAGGCGGCTGAGCGTCCTGGGCGGCCGGCGCCACGCGACCGGCCGCCCGAGGTAACCGATGGACCAGCTCCTCCAGGCGGCCGTCATGGGGATCGTGCAGGGCCTCACCGAGTTCCTGCCGATCTCCTCGTCCGGGCACCTCGTGCTCATCCCGTACGTGATGGGCTGGGACGACCCGTTCATCACGTCACTCGCGTTCAGCGTGCTGCTCAACATCGGCACGCTGGCGGCCCTCCTGCTGTACTTCAGCAGGGACTGGCTCCGGCTGGTTCCGGCCGGTCTGGCCACGATCCGCGACCGGTCGTTTCGCGATGATCCGGACCGTCGGCTCGCCTGGCTGCTGGTCGCCACGACCATTCCGGCCGCGGTCGTCGGCTACCTGCTCAACGATGTCATCGAAGAGCAGTTCCACGGCACCGGACCCGGGGCCGCAGGGCCCGTCGCCGTGATGCTGGTCGTCGGCGCCGGCATCATGTGGGCCGCCGACCGTTGGGGCAGCCAGGCCCGGCGGATCGTCGACGTGACCTTCCCGGTCGCACTCTCACTCGGCGTGGCGCAGGCGCTCGCGCTCATCCCGGGGATCAGCCGGTCCGGCGTCTCGATCGCGGCCGGGCGGGTCGCCGGCCTCGATCGCGAGAGTGCCGCCCGGTTCAGCTTCCTCATGGCCGCGCCGATCATCCTGGGGGCGACCCTGTTCGAGATCCGCAAGCTTGCAGTCGGCGACATGAGCGTCACGGTGAGCCCGGGAGCCCTGCTCGTCGGCACGGTGGCGTCATTCGTCGCCGGGGTGCTTGCCATCAAGGTCCTGCTCAGCTATCTCCGGTCCCACTCGCTCACGATCTTCGTGGTCTATCGCCTCGTCCTTGCCGCGATCATCGCCGGGCTCGTGTGGGTGGGGCACTAGACAGCGCTCCCATGGAGGTCATGAAGCAGCTCCGACAGCGGGCCATCCGCGACCTCGTGGAGCAGCGTCCCATCCGGACCCAGCAGGAGCTGGCGGCCGCCTTGCGGGAGCGTGGGTTCCGGGCCACCCAGGCGACGATCAGCCGGGACGTCGCGGAGCTGGGCCTGGTCAAGGCCGTGCGCAGCGGGACGCAGGCCTATGCGATCCCTCCCCGCCTGCGTGAGGCTGACACGAGTGGTGAGGATCGGATCCGCCGCCTCCTCGGCGACATGCCGGTGGAGATCCGGGAGGCCGGCACGATGCTGGTGCTCAAGACCCTTCCCGGCTCTGCGCACCCGCTGGCCGCCGCCCTGGACCGAGCCCGGTGGCCCGAGGTTGCCGGCTCGATCGCGGGCGACGACACGGTGTTCGTCGCATTCGCCGACCGCGGCGCCCTGGGCCGGGTCCGCAGGCGGCTGGAGCAGCTGGCGGTCACCCCGGAGTAGGGCTCGCACGGTAGTGGCACCCAGGAGGAGCCCCTGGACCGCCCGGCGTCGTCAGGTTCGGGAGCTTGGAACCAGGTTCACGGGACACGAGCGCACGGTCCGCTCGACATCCCCGGGATCGAGCTCGCCCTGGCCGGGCACCCGGGCGTTGGCGGAACCAGCCGCACCCGCAAGCTGGAGTGCCTCCCCGGGGGACAGGCCGCGCGCCAGCCCTGCCAGGAACCCGGCGAGGAAGGCGTCGCCGCTTCCCACGGAGTACGGGCCACGGAGCGACGTCGGCAGGTTCCCGAGCGTCCAGTCCCCATCCGGTGCCGCCAGCACCGCTCCGTGGACCCCCCGAGTCACGATCGCGATCCCGGCGCCCCGGTCACGCAGGTCCCGGGCCGCGGCGAGGGCACGGGCTTGCGTCCGGGCGCTCGTCCCGGTGACCGTCTCGACCTCGACGGCGTTCACCTTGACGAGCCACGGACCGGCGTCGAGCGCGGCCGCGAGCGGTGGTCCCGCGATGTCGATGGCCGCGCGTGCGCCGAGGCTTGCCGCGATCGCGCCGAGACGACCATAGGCATCCAGCGGCGCCCCCGGTGGCAGGCTGCCCGCGAGGACGACGACGGCACCGGCAGCGTCGGTCCCGAGCGCCGCCCGGAGTGCGTCCTCGACCAGCGGCCAGTCCCGGTCCGACAGCTCCACCCCGGCCTCGTAGAGCTCGGTCAGCTCGCCAGTCGCCACGTCGAGGATGGACAGGCAGGTGCGCGTCTCGCCGGCGACATCGACGGCATGCAGCGCGATGGAGCGTTCGGCCAGCGCAGCCCGATACCACTCCCCCGCGTGTCCGCCCAGCACCGCCACGACCTCACCGTCGAGGCCGAGGTGTCGGGCCGCCCGGACGACATTGACCGCCTTGCCGCCGGGAACGACGGTCCGCACCGTCGGCCGATGGATCTCCCCGGGCACGAGCCGACTCACGGACGCCGTCTTGTCGACCGCGGCGTTGAGGGAGACGCCCACGACCCGGGGGATGGCAGGCGGGCCCGCGGGGGTCATGCGGTGACCCACCCGGCCAGCGCGGCCTGGACCTCGTCGAGCGTGGGCTGGCCCTCGGTGCCGCCGATCGAGCGCGTGGAGAGCGAGCCGCAGGCAACGGCGAAGCGCAGCGTCTCGGTGAGCGTGCGGCCGTCCATCCATGCTGCCAGGAACCCTGCGTCGAACGAGTCGCCTGCACCCGTGGTGTCCACGGGGGCCACGGGCAGGGCGGCGACCCGCACCACGTCACCACCGGGCGCGATGCCGAGTGCCCCATCGGGCCCCAGCTTCACCGCGACCGTCCGGACCGCCTTCCCGGACGTGGCGTCATCGCCGAACCTGCCGGCGGCGCTCGCGAGCCTGCGTCCCGCCGACTCCGGCTGCGCCTGGCCCGTGAGCCAGGATGCCTCGGCCGCGTTGGGCAGGAGGACATCGGTCTCCGCAGCGGCCGCGGCAAATGCGCCGTCCCACGCACCCGACGGATCCCAGTTCGGGTCCAGACTCGTCGTCAGGCCGGCCGCGCGCCCGGCAAGGAACAGCGCCGGAACCTCGGCGGCGAGCGACGGCTGGAGGAAGAAGCTGCCGACGTGGAGATGGCGGGCTCTCGCCAGGAGGGCGGGCGGAACGTCCGCGGCCCGGACATCGGCGATCGTTCCCGTGGCTGTCAGGATCGCGCGATCCGTGCCGTTTCCCAGGATGACCGACGCGCCGGTCGGTCGACCGGCATCGACCCGGCAGGCCGAGACGTCGACGTCCCGGGCGGCGAGCGCGTCGAGCATGAACCGTCCGAGCGCGTCATCGCCCACGACGCCGACCATCGCCACGCGCAGGCCCAGCCTGGCCATCCCACACGCCGTGATCGCGGACGAGCTCCCGATCGACAGGCGGATGGTCTCCACGATCCGCTCGGCCTGGCCGAACACGGGTCGCGGATCCGGGTCGGACACCACGAGGTCCGGGTTGATCTCGCCCACGACCAGCACGTCGATGTCGCGACGGCGGGCGGTGCCAGGCGCCGTCACGCTCAGTACCGCTCGTACCAGCCGTGCCCGGGCGCCTCGGGCCGGCGCGCCGCGATCCAGCGCGGACGCCACGGGGCCGCGACCTCGTCCACGAGGGACACGAGGCGGGCCAGGCGCCCACGGCCCGTCGAGTCCAGGAACGCGGCGCGCTCCTCCGGGTCCAGCTGGGCGGCCTCGGCCCACACCGATCGGCCGACGAGCACGCCGCTCGCGCCAGCCCGGCATGCGACGTGGACCTGTCGCTCGAACGTGGCGTCGTCGACGCCCCCCGACAGCAGCACCCACGGGACCCGGGTCGCCGCGTCGAGCTCCGCACAGGCGTCACTCCAGGCGGCCGTGTCGGTCACCGGCGCGTCGTACGGGAACTCGGCCTTGAGGATGTCGCACCCGAGCGGGGTCAGGCGGCGCGCGGTCTCGATCACGATCCGGCGCCGCGCCTCTCCGGTCAGCCGGCTGCCGTCGAGGCCGAAGGACAGCGGCTCCAGGAACAGGGCGAGGTCCGCGGCCTGGCACGCCTGCGCGACGTCCGCCACCAGCCGCTCCTGGTCCGCGGCGTTTGGAGCGTCCGGGTGGTAGTAGACGAGGAGCTTCGCGGCGGAGGCGCCCAGTCGCTTGATCTGCTCGATCCCCCAGCCGGGCAGGACCCGACTGACGCGGGCCGTCCGCGGGCCCTCGAAGCCGGTGGCCTCCACGGCGACGATCAGCCCGGCGCGTCCGGGCAGTGACCCATCGGCGATCGCGGGCGCCACCCCGATCTCCGGATCGAGCAGCATTCCGGTCCCGGTCGTCCCGAGCGAGCGCACCACGGCGCGCTTGAACTCCACCATCTCGGTCTCGGTCACGGAGGACGGATCCGCGGGTCGCAGCTCCTTGCGGAGGTTCTGCCGGTGGTCGAGCGCGAGCACGGTGAACGTGCCGGCCGGCGAGCTGCAGGCGTCGAGGCCGCGGAGGGTTCCGAGCAGGTAGGCCATCGGACGCATCGTAGGCCGTGGACCAACGGGCTGCAAGTTATGCGCACGGGATCGGCGATCGATGCGCACAACGCGCAACAGAGTTGACAAAGCGAGCAGCGAATGCGCACTATGCACGCATGCGAGAGACGGAACGTCGCGCGCGCCTGGTCGACCACCTCCGCGCCGACGGACGGGCCAGCGTGGCCCAGCTGGCATCGGACCTCGACGTGACGCCGTCCACGATCCGCCGCGACCTCCAGCGGCTAGCCCGCGATGGGCGCCTGGTCCGCACCTACGGGGGCGCCGCCCTGTCCGATGGGCTCTCGCCCGCCGGCCGCGCCGATCCACGGCACGAGGCAAAGGCGGCGATCGCGCATGCGGCCGCCGCCCTGGTGCAGGACCGGGCCACGATCGTCATCGGCAGCGGCAGCACGGCGCTGCTGTTCGCGCGCGCCATTGCCGACCGCCGCCTGACCGTCATCACAAATGCGCTCGACGTGGCGAACGTGCTGCTGGATCGCGACGGCATCGAGCTGATCGTCCTCGGCGGGGTGGTGCGGCCCCGGATGCACTCCATGCTCGGGCACCTGGCCGAGCTCGCCGCGCAGGAGCTCCGCGCAGACCTCCTGTTCATGGGGATCGGGGCGATCAGCGTGGAGCAGGGCCTCATGAACGACTCCGTCCCGGAGATCCTGGTCGACCGGGCGCTGCAGCGGATGGTGCGCTCGGTGGTGGTCCTCGCCGATTCCTCCAAGTTCGAGCAGGTGGCCCCGGGGTTCGTGGCCGGCCTGGAGGAGGTGGACGTGCTGGTGACCGACGACGCGGTGGGCAGCGAGACGCTGGCCGTCGTCCGCGAACGCGTGGGCCAGGTGATCGTTGCCACCACCGGTCCCGGCGTTGGTTCGGGCCACGTGGCCGGGGGCCGCTGATGATCGAGGGCATCGTCCCGAAGGAGATCCGGGAGGGGCCGGCCGCGATCCGCGCGACGGTCGAGACCGCCCAGCCGGCCGCGCGAGCCGTTGCCGCCGCCTGGCGCGATGCCGGCATCCGCCGTGTGCACGTCATCGGCAACGGCACCAGCTATCACTCGTGCCTCGCGTCGGCCGCGCTCTACCGCCACCACGCGACCCCCGACGATCCGATGGTCATCCCCATGACCTCGGCCGAGTTCCTGACGTACCCGCCGGCCCTCGGCGCGTCAGACGCCATCGTCGGCATCTCGTCGTCGGGCGAGTTCAAGGACGTCGTGGCCGTGGCCGAGGAGGTCAGGGGCAGGGTCCGGATGGCAGGCATCGTCCACGTCCCGGGATCGACGCTGACCCGGGTCGCCCCGGACATCGTGCTCTCGGCGGGTGGCCCGTCCACGGTGCCGGTCATGACCAAGACGTTCTCGTCCACTCTCGTCGCCACCGACCTGCTGCTGCTGGAGCTGCTGGGCGCGGAACGTGCGGCCGGACCGATCGAGGAGATCCTGCGTGCCGCCGACGACGCGGAAGCCGGCATTGCCGCCGCGGAGCCGCTCGTCGGCCCGCTCGCGGAGTCGCTCCGGGATGCGCGGCACCTGTTCGTGACAGGGGGTGGCCTGGGCTACCCGGCCGCCCTCGAGGCCGCCCTCAAGCTCAAGGAGATGGCGCTCGTCCACGCCGAGGGCGCCGAGGTCTGGGAGATGACCTCCGGAGCAGCCACGATGCTCGGCCCGGACACGGTGGTCATCGCGCTCGCGCCCGAAGGGCCCGCCCGCCCCGCGATCGCGGACCTCCTGGCGCACGCGGCGGAGTGGGGGAGCCGGACCATCGAGGTGGGACCGGCGCGACTCGTCCCGTCATCGGTGCTGCTGCCCCTCCCGCACGATGCTGCCGAGGACCAAGCCCCGCTGAGCGCCGTGCCGCCGGTCGCCCTGCTGGCGTTCGTCCTCGCCCGTCTCCGCGGCGCCAACCCGGACAACCCGGGCTGGATCGAGCGGTATCACAGCCAGGGACTCAGGCACATCCTCGGAGCCGGCACGGAGGGCACGTCATGACCAGGATCGTTCTCGTGGGCGCGGGCAGCGTCGAGTTCACCCGCAACCTGCTGGGCGACATCCTGTCCTTCCCGGCCCTGCGTGACGCGGACCTCGTCCTCCACGACATCGATGCGGACCGGCTGCGCACGGCGGAGCGCATGGCCGCCTGGACGGCGGACGCCCTCGGGGCGGCGCCGACCATCACGGGCCACCTCGACCGGCGAGCCGCCCTCGAGGACGCGGACTACGTGATCAACACGATCCAGGTCGGGGGTTCCCGCGCGACCCAGGTCGACTTCGACATCCCGGCCCGCTACGGGCTGCGCTACACCATCAACGACACGATCAACGTCGGTGGCGTGCTCCGGGGCCTGCGCACGATCCCCGTCGTGCTCGGGATCGCCGCAGACATGGCGGACGTCTGCCCCGACGCGCTGTTCCTCAACTACACGAACCCGATGGGCATGCTCGTCAGGGCGGTCGACGAGGCGCTCGGCGTTCCAACGGTTGGCCTCTGCCACTCCGTCTACTGGACGGTCGACCGGCTCGCGGGATACCTCGGCGTGCCGGTGGCCGAGGTGGACGCGCTGTCCGGCGGGGTGAACCACCTCGCCTGGATCCTGCGCCTCGAGCACCGCGGCCGCGACCTCTATCCGGACCTCGAGGAGTTCGTCGCGGCGGGTCGTGTGCCCGAGGACGACCTCGTGCGGGCGGACATCTACCGCCGCTTCGGCTGGTACCCGACGGAGTCGTCGGAGCACCACGCCGAGTACAACCCGTGGTTCATCCCCAAGGGCCAGGTCGAGCCCTTCCACGTGCCGATCGGCGAGTACCTCTCGCGGGTCGCCCACAACCTCGACGAGTACGAGGCGACCAAGCGCGGCCTCGACGCCGGCGACGGCTTCGAGATCGAGCGCAGCGGCGAGTACGCCTCGGTGATCATCAACTCGATGACGACGGGCGACCCGAGTCGCATCGTCGCCAACGTCATGAACTTCGGACCAGGCGGTCCCGCCACCGGTGCCGCCCTGATCCCGAACCTCGCCGCGGACGCGTGCGTGGAGGTGCCGGCACTGGTCGACGGCATGGGCGTCCATCCCACCGCGCTCGCCGCCCTCCCGCCGCAATGCGCGGCGTACACCCGGCCCGCGGTCGACTGCCAGGAGCTCACCGTCCGCGCGGCCCTCGACGAGGACCGGGACCTCGTCTATCACGCCGTGCTCACCGATCCCATCGTCCAGGCCAGCCTCACGCTCGACCAGGCCTGGCAGCTCACCGACGAGCTCATCGAGGCCGAGGAGGAATGGCTTCCCGGCTGGCTCGGTGGCTCGGCACCGGACTGGCTCGAATGAGCCGCAGGAGGAGGACCAGGATGCTCGCGACCAATCGACTGGGACGGTGGCGCAACGTCGCCGTCGCCGTCGCAGGACTGGCCCTCGTGGCCGGTGCCTGTGGCGGCACGACGACCACCTCGCCCGCGCCGGCGACCGCCGGGGCGGGGACCACCGCTCCCGCGGTGTCGGGCGAGCCCGGCACGGATTCCGGCTATTCCGGCCCGCCCGTGACGATCGAGTACGCGATCTGGGGCGACCCGGCCGAGATCAACAGCCAGAAGGCCGTCGTCGAGGGCTTCACCGCGGCGAACCCCAACATCACGGTGGACGTGACGGTGGCCGACTGGGACGCCTACTGGGACAAGCTCCAGACCGGCCTTGCGGGCGGAGCGGCACCCGACGTCTTTGCCATGGACGGCCCGCTGGGACCCGACTACCAGACCCGCGACGTGCTGCTCGACCTGACCCCGTACATCGAGGCCGAGGGCTACGACCTCGGCCAGCTTGACGACAACTCGGTCAAGGACTTCACCACCAAGGACGGCGTCGTGTTCGGCCTGCCTCGTGATCTCAACGTGATCGCGCTCTTCTACAACAAGGACATGTTCGATGCGGCCGGCATCGCCTACCCGGACGACACCTGGACCTGGGACAAGCTGGTCGAGGTGGGCAAGCAGCTGACCAAGGACACCAACGGCGACGGCACCATCGACCAGTGGGGCATGTACACCGAGACGACCGACATGGAGAACGCCTGGTCGTCGTTCGTGTGGCAGGCCGGTGGCGACATCATCACCGAGGACGGGACGAAGTCCGCGCTGGACCGGCCCGAATCCGCGGCCGGGATCCAGTTCCTGCAGGACCTGATCTGGAAGGACAAGATCGTTCCCGATCCGGCGATCTTCGCCGAGACGGGTGACGCCTTCGAGCAGCAGGTGGCGGCCATGGAGATCAACGGCTCCTGGCTGGTCCCGACCCACGAGGCGGCCGGCATCAACCTGGGCATCGCACCGCTCCCCGCCGGCGCGGCCGGCAAGGCGACCTCGGTCAACCCGACCGGCGCCGTCGTGTACTCCGGCACGAAGGCCCCCGAGGCGTCGTGGCTGCTCACGAAGTACCTCGCCAGCCCTGAGGCGCAGGAGAAGATCATGGCCCTCAAGGCCTCGGTGCCGGTGAACAAGGAGATCCTCGCGACCACCTACCCGTCGTCGTTCGACGGCGCCCAGGTGTTCGCGGACTCACTCGCCTTCGCCCATCTCAAGCCGGCCTTCCCGGGCTACAACGAGTTCAACACGATCCTCCAGACCGAGCTCGACGCGGACGTGTTCAACGCCCCCAACAAGACCGCGGCCGAGGCGCTCGCGTCCGTCAACGACGAGCTGAACAGCATCCTCGCGGCCAACCAGCCGTAGCGTCGGCGGCCTGGGCAACGATCGTGCTCGAGGGCAAGCCGTGAGCAACGTGCCTGGGCGCCGGTCGTACGGTTCGGGCTGGATCGGCATGCGCTTCACTCGGGACCGCGGCGGTGCTCCACAGCGCCGCGGTCCCCGGGCGCGCGACGAACGGTGGGCATGGCTGTTCGTCACGCCGATGGTGCTGGGCCTGGCGTTCTTCTCCGCCGGACCGATCCTCGCGACGCTCGGGATCAGCTTCACGAGCTGGGACCTGCTGCGGCCGCCCGAGCTCGTCGGCCTGGAGAACTACCTGAAGCTGGTCGATGACAAGCGGTTCCTGATGGCGCTGCGCAACACGACCTTCTACACCCTGGTCTCCGTGCCACTCGGGATGGCCCTGTCGCTCGGCCTCGCCCTCGCGCTCAACCAGGCCATCAGGGGGATCTCGTGGATCCGGACGATGTACTTCCTACCGCTGGTCACGTCGGCCATCGCGGTCGGCCTCGTCTGGGCCTGGATCTACAGCCCGACCAGCGGCCTCCTCAACCAGCTGCTCATCACGCTGGGCCTCCCGCCCCAGAAATGGATCTCGGACCCGTTCTGGGCGATGCCCTCGATCATCGCGATGTCGATCTGGCAGGGGCTGCCCGCCAACACCATCATCTTCCTTGCCGGCCTCCAGGCGATCCCGGGTGACTACTACGACGCGGCCAGCGTCGACGGCGCCGGCCGGCCCGGGCGCTTCCGGCACGTCACGTTGCCGCTGCTCACGCCGAGCCTGTTCTTCACCGGGATCCTGAGCCTGATCGGCGCCTTCCAGGTGTTCGACCAGGTCTTCGTCCTGTCCCGGCCCGGCAAGCCCACCGACGCGACCATCACGATGGTCTACTTCATCTACGAGAACGGCTTCCGCAACTTCAAGATGGGCTACGCGAGCGCTGCCTCGTGGGTCCTGTTCCTGATCGTGGCCGTCCTGATGCTGGGGTACTTCCGCTCGCAGCGGCGCTGGGTGCACTACCAGTGAGGCGCGGACGATGAGCGCCACGCCGCTCCCCGCGCCGTCTCACACGCCGTACCGGCGCAGCCGATCGCGCTTCATCGCCGGTCGTGTCGCCGCGTACGTGACGCTCATCGTGGGCGGCCTGCTGATGATGATCCCGTTCTTCTGGATGCTCCTGACGTCGCTCAAGACGCGGGCGGAGGTCTTCGCTGCCCCGCCGCTCTCGCTGCCCACCGGGCCGCACTGGGAGAACTATGAGCGGATGTGGAACGCCTTCGGCGATGTGACGTTCGGGACGTTCTTCCTCAACTCGCTCAAGATCGCCGGTCTCAACACCATCGGCGAGCTGTTCGCCTGCTCGCTGGCGGCGTTTGCCTTCGCGGTGATCCCGTTCCGCGGGCGGAACTTCCTGTTCGGGGTCCTGATGGCCACCCTGATCATCCCCTTCCAGGTCGTGCTGGTGCCCAACTTCATCCTGTGGAGGACGCTGCCCAACCCGTTCAGCGACTCGGGCAACTTCATCGGCACCCAGGAGCCCTTGTGGCTCGCATCGTTCCTGGGCGGCGCCTTCGGGATCTTCCTGCTCCGCCAGTTCTTCCTCGCCATCCCCACCGAGCTCGCGGACGCGGCGCGGGTCGATGGCGCGAACCCGTGGCAGATCTACCGCCACGTGTACATCCCGCTGGCGCGCCCGGCCCTGGCCACGCTCGCGATCTTCATCTTCATGTGGTCGTGGAACGACCTGCTCATCCCGCTGATCTACCTCCGCGACCTGGACCAGTACACGACGACGGTGGGCCTGGCGTTCTTCCAGGGCCAGTACGTGGGCAAGTGGCCGGAGATGATGGCCGGGGCGATGGTGAGCCTCGTGCCGATGGTGACGCTGTTCGTGATCGCCCAGAAGTACTTCGTCCGAGGCATCGCCCTGACCGGGCTGAAGGGCTGAGGCGACTGTGGACCGCCTGGCGCTCGAGGACTACCGGCCGCGGCAGGCGCTCCGGGTCGCCACCCACGAGGTGGCGCGGCCGCGGTTTCCGGTCATCGACGCCCACAACCACCTCGGCCTGCCGTTCGGCGGGGACTGGGCGACCCGGTCCGCGGACGAGCTGGCCGCAGTCCTCGACAGCGCGGGCGTCGAACGCATCGTCGACCTCGACGGCGGCTGGGGGGACTCGCTGCTCCGCGAGATCGACCGCTGGCAGGCTGCGCTGCCAGGCAGGGTGGCGGTGTTCGCGGGGCTCGACTACGGGCGCTGGGCGGTCGATCCGGAGTTCGGTGTGACCGAGGCGGCCCGGCTGCGGGATGGTGTGGCGGCCGGTGCCCGGGGCCTGAAGGTGTGGAAGCTGCTTGGCCTGCGGGCGCGGGACCCGCGGGGCCGGCTCGTCGCCGTCGACGATGGCCGGCTCGACGTGCTGTGGGCGACGGCGGGGGAGCTGGGCGTCCCGGTGACGATCCACGTGGCGGACCCGGTGGCCTTCTTCGAGCCCCTCGACCCCCGGAACGAGCGATGGGAGGAGCTTCACGCCCACCCCGACTGGCACTTCTGGCCCACCCGCCCGGCCAGACGCCCTGAGCTGGACGGGTTTCCCCCATTCGACGAGATCATCGACGGGCTCGAGGCGGTCGTCATCCGGCACCCGAGGACCACCTTTATCGGCGCCCACGTCGGCTGCGCCGCGGAGGACCTCGGGCGGGTCTCAAGGATCCTGGAGCGGGCGCCGAACTTCCGCGTGGACCTGGCCGCCCGGATCGCCGAGCTGGGCCGCCAGCCATACGCCTCGCGCGCCTTCATCACTCGCTGGGCGGACCGCATCCTGTTTGGCACGGACATGGCTCCGGACCCCGCCTGGTGGTCCGTTTACTACCGGTTCCTGGAGACCGCCGACGAGTCGTTCGCATACGACGCCGACGGCGAGGAGCCGCCCAGCCAGGGGCGCTGGCGCATCCACGGGCTCCACCTCCCCGACGACGTGCTGCGACGCGTGTACCACGACAACGCGGCGGCCCTGATCCGGTTCTGAGCCCCGGTTGCGCCGATGGCGCCGTGAGCGCCTCGGGGTCCTTGCCATGGCACCCGCCTTTGACGGTTCGGGGGTTCCACCGATACCATTCCGCCCGATCAGCGAACCTCGGCGGCGCCAACGAAGCGTCCCGGGGTCCTTTTGTTCAGACCGACCGAGCGGCGGCATCCAGCGATGCCGGTCCGCGCCCCGGGGGCTCGCCCGCGTGAACAGCAAGACCACCTACATCAGCAAGGACGGCCTCGACAAGCTCCGCGCGGAGCTGGATGAGATGGTGACCGTCCAACGTCCCGAGATCGCGCAGCGGATCCACGATGCGAAGGAGCACGGGGACCTCTCGGAGAACGCCGAGTACGAGGACGCCAAGAATGAACAGGCGTTCGTCGAAGGCCGGATCCAGACGCTCGAGGGGATGATCAAGAACGCCTCCCTGATCGACGAGCACACGTCGACGGACCACGTCCAGATCGGGTCCAACGTCAAGGTCGCGGGTGACGACGGCACTGAGACGTTCTACATCGTCGGCTCGGCCGAGGCCAAGCCCGCCGAGGGCCGCATCTCCAACGAGTCGCCCGTCGGCCGTGCCCTGCTGGGCCGCAGGAAGGGCGACAAGGTCGTGGTCAAGGTTCCGGCCGGCGACTTCGCGTACAAGATCCTCGAGATCAGTTAGACGCATCACGGCCCCGCGGCCGGCACCAGGCGGCGCGACGGGACCGGCCCGGCAGCGCACGCGCCGGAGAGAGGGGCAGCACCGTGGACTGGGCTGACGAGCTGGCGGCGAGCGTCGAGGGACCGCAGGTCGTCAACGACTCCAAGACCCCGTCCGGAACCGTCCACGTCGGCAGCCTGCGTGGCCCTGTGATCCTCGACGTGATCACGCGCGCCCTGCGCGCCCGCGGCCTGGAGGCCACGCTGCTCTACGGCGTCGACGACATGGACTCCATGGACGCCCAGGCCCTGCTGACGCCCGACGCCGTCGACCGCTACATGGGCGTCCCCCTCGCCCATATCCCGGACCAGGCCGGTGACTGCCACGCATCCTACGCTCGCCACCACGCCCAGACGTTCATCGACACGTTCGCCGGCCTCGGCATCGTGCCCGACCGCTACTACTGGATGAGCGACATCTACCCCACAGGGCAGATGGACCCGTTCATCCGGACGGCGTTGAACCGGGCGGCCGTCGTCCGCGACATCTATCGCCGCGTGGCCAACGTCCAGCACCCGGACCATTGGCTGCCGCTGGGTGTCGTCTGTCCGGACTGCGGGCGCGTCGGGACCACGATCGCCTCCGACTGGGACGGCGAGACTGTGACGGTCGAGTGCAGGCCCGACCTCGTCACGTGGGCGATGGGCTGTGGCTGGAGCGGCCGGATCGCACCGTTCGGCGGGGCGGCCAAGCTCCCCTGGAACCTGGAGTGGGCGGCCCAGTGGAGCCTGTTCGGGGTCACGATCGAGCCCAACGGCAAGGACCTCGCGACCGCGGGCGGGAGTCGGGACCGTTCGGACGCGGTGGCGCGCGAGGTGTTCGACCGGCAGCCCCCGATCAACTTCCCCTACGAGTTCCTCAACATCGGCGGCCGCAAGATGTCGACCTCCAAGGGCAGGGGAGCGGCCGCCCACCAATTCACCGAGGTCGTGCCCCCGGAGCAGACGCGGTTCCTGTTCGTCCGGCATCGCCCCGAGTCCGTGATCGAGTTCGATCCGGAGGGCACCGACGCCGTCCCGCGCCTGTTCGACGAGTTCGACCGCCTGGGCGCCGCAACCGCCGGCCGCGAGGTCAAGGGCGAGCTGCCACCTGGACATGACTCGATCTTCCGCTACTCGCTGCTCGATCCGGATGCGGACGTGGCGGCGATGGCCGACGCCTTCCGGCCTGCGTTCGCGCACCTGGCCCTGCTGGTGCAGGTGCCCGGCGTGGACGTTGCGGCCCGCGTGGCCGCCGAGAAGGGATCGCCCCTGACGGCGGCCGAGGCGGCCGAGCTCGAGATGCGCCTCATCTCGGTGCACCGCTGGCTAGAGGCCTACGCGCCCGAGCGCTCCCGCATCGAGATCCACCGCGACGCCGTGCCCCAGGAAGCCGGCCTCCTGCGCCCTGAGCAACGAGACTTCCTGGCCGGCCTTGCGATGGCCGCCGGCGGGGTCGTGCCGGGGTCCGGGGAGGAGTGGCAGACGACGATCTTCACGATTGCCGGCGTGCTCGGCCTGGACGCCAAGGCCGCGTTCAATGCCCTGTACCTCGCCTTCCTCGGCAGGGCCAACGGACCGCGCGCCGGATGGCTCCTGTCCAGCCTGGACCACGAATTCGTCATCCGCCGGCTGACCGAGGCCGGTGCAGCCGGGGAGACCAGGGAGGCGACCGCATGAGCGTCGGCGTGCAGCGGCTGCGGGACGAGCCGGAGCGGATCCGCCAGGGTGCCATCGACAAGCGGGAGGACCCGGATCTCGTGGACCGGGCGCTCGATACCGACGCCCGACGCCGGCGGCTCCAGGCAGAATCGGACGGGCTCAAGGCGGATCGCAATGCCGCCAGCAAGCGGATCGGCGAGGCCATCCGCGGCGGAGCCCGACCGGACGGCCCGGAGGTGGCGGACCTGCGCGCGGCGTCGACGCAGGCCGGAGGCCGGATCGACGAGATCGATGCCGAGCTGGCCCAGGCCGAGGCCGAGCTCTCCGATCTCCTGCTCCGGATCCCCAACCCGGCCGATCCCGAGGTCCCCGTTGGTGGCGAGGAGGCCAACGTCACCGTCCGCACCTGGGGCGAGCGTGGCAGTCGTGCGTCGGCGGGTCCTGATGGGGCGGCCTGGGAGCGCCGCCCCCACTGGGAGCTCGGCGAGTCCCTGGACATCATCGACAATCCGCGCGGCGCCAAGATCGCCGGATCCGGCTTCCCCGTCTACAAGGGTGCGGGATCAAGGCTCCAGCGCAGCCTCATCTCGTGGTTCCTCGACGTCCACACCACCGAGCACGGCTTCACCGAGGTGTGGCCGCCGGCCGTGGTGAACACGGCGTCCGCGCGGGGAACCGGGCAGATCCCGGACAAGGAAGACCAGATGTACGTCGTCACGCGTGACGAGCTGTACCTGGTCCCCACCGCCGAGGTCCCGGTCACGAACCTCCACCGCGACGAGATCCTGGAAGCGTCCGACCTGCCGATCCGCTACGCGGCGTATTCCCCGTGCTTCCGTCGCGAGGCAGGGGCGGCGGGAAAGGACACCCGGGGAATCCTGCGCGTCCACCAGTTCGACAAGGTGGAGATGGTCCTGTTCGAGAAGCCGGAGGACAGCCCCGAGGCGCTCGAGTGGATGACGGCCCGCGCCGAGGTCCTCCTCCAGCGTCTGGGCCTGCCCTACCGCGTCCTGCTCATGAGCACCGGCGAGATGGGCTTCGTCCAGCGCAAGAAGTACGACCTCGAGGTCTGGGCGCCCGGCGTGGAGCGCTGGCTGGAGGTCAGCTCGTGCTCCAACTTTGGGGACTATCAGGCCCGCCGGATGGCCATCCGATATCGGCCGGAGGCGGGAGCGAAGCCTGAGCTCGTGCACACGCTCAACGGATCCGGCCTCGCGCTGGCGCGGATCGTGGCCGCGATCCTCGAGGTCTACCAGCAGCCCGACGGGACGGTGGCCGTCCCGGACGTCCTGCGCTCCTACATGGGCGCAGCTAGGATTGGCGCACCGGCCACGGCCTGAGGGGCTTTGCCGCCGGCGAGCAGCTCCAGGGAGGATCTCCGCATGGCACAGCCCTACCAACCCGCCTCCGCGCCGGAGGGCCCGGCGCCGGGGGTCAGGTTCGCGAGCTCGATCGCACGGCTCATCGCCTACTGGATCGACGGCCTCATCGCCGGCATCGCGGCGGTCGCCATCATGTTCGTGTTCGGGTCGATCGGCGGCGTGGCCGGCGCCGACGACATGAATGTCATCGCCGGGGTGAGCATCGTGATCGCCATCCTGGGCGTGTTCATCGTCACGTTCCTGTACTTCCCGTACTTCTGGTCGCACGGGGGCCAGACGCCGGGCGCGAAGCTGATGCGGATCCGCGTCGTCCGGGACGAGGACGGCGGCCCGATCGGATGGGGGTCGGCGATCCTGCGCCTGATCGGCTACTACATCAGCATCATGGTGTTCTACATCGGGTTCCTCTGGATCCTGGTCGACAAGCGCAAGCGCGGCTGGCACGACCTGATCGCCGGCACCTGTGTCGTCCGTGCCTAGTCTCCGCCCAGCCTAGTCTCCGCCCCGGCCGCCCGCTGCTATGCTCGCCCGCGGCGAGGTGGCCGAGCGGTCTAAGGCAGCGCTCTTGAAAAGCGCCGGGCGCAAGCCCCGTGGGTTCGAATCCCACCCTCGCCGCCACGTGGGGCGGCCGCAGTGGCCGGCCTGCATCCAATCCACGCGGCCCCCGGGATCGAACTGGAGCGTGACATCACTGCAGGAGATCCCGAGCCAATGACTGCACACGCCGCCCCGGCGACCAGCGTGCCCGCCCCGAGCGAGTCCGCCCAGGCCATCCCCGCCGACAAGAGCCGATCGCTCCGGCGCTGGAACCGATTCCTGACCTTCGCGCACGGTATCCAGTTCGCGCTGATGGTGGCCATCTCGAGCACCGCGACCCTGTTTGAGCCCATCGTCCCAACCGTCAAGCCGGTCTTCACCGACGGGACCTTCAGCGGGACCGAGCCGTCGAGCGTGGTGCTCGTGTCCTTCCCGCTGGCCTACCTGATCGCCAGCTTCTTCCTGATGAGCGCGTTCGCGCACTTCCTTGCCGGATGGCCACTGCGGGCCCGGTACGAGGCCTGGCTCGCCCGCGGCATGAACCCCCTGCGCTGGGTCGAGTACGCCTTCTCGTCCACCGTGATGATCGTGGCGATCGCTTACATCAGCTACATCGACCAGTTCACGGCGCTCGTCGCGATCGCCGGCGCGAACGTGGCCATGAACCTGTTCGGCTGGAGCATGGAGGCGGCGAATGAGGGCCGCGAGAAGCCCGATTGGAAGCACTTCATCTTCGGGTGCATCGCCGGCATCGCCCCATGGATCGCGATCTTCTCCGTCGTGTGGGCCTTCTCGGCCCAGGATGGCCTGCCGGCCGACTTCGGGATCCCCGCGTTCGTCTACCTGATCATCGGCAGCCTGTTCGTGGCCTTCAACATCTTCGCGATCACCATGGTCCTCCAGTACCGGAAGGTCGGCCGCTGGCGGGAGTATCTGTACGGCGAGAAGACCTACATGATCCTGAGCCTGGTGGCGAAGTCGCTGCTCGCCTGGCAGGTCTGGTCCGGCACCCTGCGCCCCTGACGCCCGTGGCGGGTCGGGCCCGGCTTCCGGGCGCCGGTCCCGGGTTGCCGTCCGACCCGCGCCACCGGTCATCTGGACCTTGACGGGACCGCGTGCCCTGCGATCATCGGGGCGAGCCCCGGTGGGGACTGGGCCGCAGCCGTGGGGATTGCCCGATGAATGTCGTTGCCGTCGTTCTGGCCGGTGGTGCGGGCGAACGCCTCTCCGTCCTGTCGGATCACCGCGCCAAGCCGGCCGTCCCGTTCGGCGGCAAGTACCGGATCATCGACTTCGTCCTGTCCAACTGCGTCAACTCCGGGATCGACAGGGTCCTGGTCCTGACCATGTACAGCCCCCGTTCGCTGATCGACCACATCGGCCTCGGACGCCCCTGGGATCTCGACCGGTCGTTTGGCGGCGGCATCCGCGTCCTCCAGCCGTATCTCTCCCGGACCGACAAGGTGGGCTGGTATGCCGGCACCGCCGACGCGGTCCGCAGGAACGCGACCCAGATCGCGGAGGAGAACCCCGATCTCCTGCTCGTCCTGGCGGGGGACCACGTGTACAAGATGGACTACCGGCCGTTCATCAAGACACACCTGGACACGCAGGCCGACCTGACCGTCGCGGTGCTCGAGGTGCCGCCCGACGAGGCGACGCGGATGGGGATCTGCCTCACGGACGACGATGACCGGATCGTGGAGTGGGAGGAGAAGCCGGCCGAACCCCGCGGCAACCTCGCATCGATGGGGGTCTACGTCTTCTCGCCCGAGGCCCTGCGGAGATGGGTGACTCCGAGCCGGCACGACTTCGGCAGGGACGTCGTGCCGGCGATGATCAAGGCGGGACGCCGGGTCTACGCCCACCGGTTCGAGGGCTACTGGCGCGACGTGGGCACGGTCGAGGCCTTCTGGAAGGCGAACCTCGATCTCGTCGGCCTCGTGCCGCCGCTCGACCTGTTCGATCGCAGCTGGCTGATCCACACCCGGTCCGAGGAGCGCTCGCCGGCCAAGAGCGGCCCCGATGCCGTCTTTCGCCACTCGCTGGCCAGCCATGGCTGCATCATCAACGGGACGGTCGTGAACAGCCTCCTCGCGCCGGGCGTCAGGGTCTACGACGGGGCCGTCGTCCGGGATTCGGTGGTGATGCTGGACGCGGAGATCGGGGCGGGAGCGATCGTCGACGGCTCGATCATCGACAAGCACGTGAGGGTCGGGGAGGGCGCGATCGTGGGCATGGGGGAGGACACCTGGACGGTCAATGCCGAGGAGCCCGACCGCCTCACCACGGGGATCACGGTGGTCGGCAAGCGCGCGGTCATCCCCCAGGGAGCCGGGCTCGGGCGGAACGTCCGGGTCGACACGGACGTCACGCCGGAGGACTTCACCTCCCTCGACGTCCCCTCGGGCGGCACGGTGCATCGGCGGGATGTCGCGCCCGACAAGTGACCGAGGCCCACGGCGATGGCTATGGCGGCCCGATTTGACGCCCGCGAGCGGCCAACCCCATACTCCCGCCACATCGCGAATACGGGCCTTGATCGGGACGAGTACCCGTCGGGCGCCATCACAGAGACCCGGCGGCTGGTGCGAGCCGGGATGGCGGCGGCAGGGAATGGACCCGGGAGCCCCCGGACCGAACGCGGGGCGACGAAATGGGAACGCGAGAGCGGGCCCTGACGAAGCGGACGACCAGTAGGCTCCGGCGCAGAGCGCCAGCGATACAGGGCAGCGCCGATCGATCGGCCGGGCGGGTCCCGGCGGCACGCGGTCCGTCGGTCAGAGTGCGGCACATCGCCGAACGTGGGTGGCACCGCGGAAGGAGCAACGACCTTTCGTCCCGGAAGAGACGAACCAAGGTCGTTTCTGATTCTCGGGCGCCGACGGCCTCCGAGCCGTCGAACCGCCGAAGGGAAGCACCGCCATGACCGACCCTCTCAGCCTCAGCGAGGCGAAGCGCCTCTCCGGAACCTCCGACACCGTGCTGCTGCGCGCGACGCGCACCGCGGACCTCGAGACCCCGATCGGTGCCTTCCTGCGGCTCGACGATGGCGTCACCCCCGCGTACCTCCTCGAGTCGGTCGAGGGCGGCGAGCGTCTGGGTCGCTACAGCTTCCTGGGCATCGGCCCGCGACGGCTGCTGGACGTCAGGGACGGCGTGGCACGGACCACGACGCGCCCGGTCGGCGTGGAGGCATACGAACCGGGCCTTCCCGTCACCTCGGAGGAGACCGCTGACCCCCTCGCCGCGCTGCGCGCGTTCATCCCGCGGCGGAAGGTCCTCCCAGTGGACGGGATGCCGCGGTTCACCGGCGGCGCGGTGGGTGCCCTGGCCTACGACGCCATCTCCATCTTCGAGCCCTCCGTGCCGCTGCCGGACGCCGACCCGGTCGGGGTCCCGATGGCCTCGTTCATCGAGACGGACCTGGTGATCGTCTTCGATCACCTCACCCACCAGCTGTCCGCGATCGCCTCCCTCCACGCCGAGGCCCCCGATCTCGAGGGCCGCTATCGGATCGCGGAGCGCGCGATCTTCGAGGCCCTCGAGCGCACGGCACGGCCGTCTGCCGCCGAGATGGCGGCCGGCTTCAGTCGCCCGGACGGCAGCGTCAGGGCCGCCGACCTGGGCCGGGTCGAGACGAGCCTGGGCCGCGACGAGTACATCCAGGCGGTGGCGAGGGCGAAGGAGGCCATCGCCGCCGGCGAGGCCATCCAGGTGGTGTTGGCACGTCGCCAGTCGTTCGAGCTCCCTGAGACGGCCGGAGGGACGCCGCTCGACGGCATCGGGCTCTACCGCGCCCTGCGCCGCGTGAACCCCTCGCCCTACCTGTTCTTCACCCGTACCCCCGATTTTGAGGTCGTGGGTGCCAGCCCGGAGCTCCTCGTTCAGGTCGTCGGGGACCGCATGAGCACTCACCCTATCGCCGGGACCCGGCCACGTGGCACCACCACCGCGGACGATGAGCGCCTCGCCGACGAGCTGCGGCGCGACCCCAAGGAGCGCGCGGAGCACGTCATGCTGGTGGACCTCGGGCGCAACGATCTCGGGCGCGTGGCCCGGCCCGGCACCGTCACCACCAGCCAGTACATGGAGGTGGAGCGCTACAGCCACGTCCTCCACCTGGTCAGCCACGTAGAGGCGAAGCTCCGCCCGGAGCTGGACTCGCTGGACGCCCTGCGCTCGGTGTTCCCGGCCGGCACGCTCAGCGGCGCGCCGAAAATCCGGGCCATGCAACTGATCGCCGCGGCGGAGGGCGAGCGGCGTGGCCTGTATGGTGGGGCCGTGGGCTATCTCGGCTACGACGGCGGTATGGACACCGCGATCACGATCCGGAGCGCCGTGCTCAAGGATGGGATGGCACACGTCCACACGGGCGCCGGGATCGTGGCCCGGAGCGTACCCGAGAGCGAGTTCGAGGAGACCGAGCACAAGGCCGCGGCGCTCCGCCGGGCCATCGAGCTTGCCGCCGCCCCTGCCGCGCCGCGACCGGGTGCCGCAACCCCGTCCGGCGACGCCCCGACCGGCGAGGAGGGGGCCCCGTGATCCTCGTCATCGACAATTACGACTCGTTCACCTTCAACCTGGTCCAGGCGCTCCAGGCCGCGGGCGCGGACGTGCGCGTCATCCGCAACGACCAGATCACGCGCGACGAGGTGGAGGCGATGGCCGCGGACCCGGCGCAGGATCTCCGTGGCATCGTGATCTCGCCCGGGCCCGGTGATCCGGGCTCGGCGGGCGTGAGCGTGGCGACGATCCAGGTCGCGGCCGAACGAGGGGTGCCGTTGCTGGGCGTGTGTCTGGGCATGCAGTCGATGGGGGCCGCCTGGGGGGCGTCGATCGTCCGCGCGCCGACGCTCGTCCACGGTGAGGCGTCCGAGGTCGAGCATGACGGGGAGGGGCTCCTGGCCGGCATGCCTGCGGACTTCCCCGCCGCCCGCTACCACTCCCTGTGCGTGGATCCGGCCACGCTGCCCGAGGACCTGTACGTGACGGCGACCAGCCCCGAGGACGGCGTGGTGATGGGCCTGCGCCACCGGACGCTGCCCATCGAGGGGGTCCAGTTCCATCCCGAGTCCGTCCTGACGCCGGACGGCCCGCATCTGCTCGCCAACTTCCTGCGCCTGGCGGGGGAGGGGGAGGCGTCGCGGCTCGATGCCGCGACCGGATCGTTCGCGACCCGGGGGATGGCCGAGGCCGCCTCGACGCCGGCGGGGGCCGCCCGATGAGCGAGCTCGTCCGGGCCGCGGTGGCGGCGATCGTGGAGGGACGCACGCTCTCAATGGACGACGCCCGCCTGGCGATGGGCGCGGTGATGGACGGGGAGGCCACGCCATCGCAGCTGGCGGCCTTGCTGATGGGCCTGCGGATGCGGGGCGAGACGGTGGAGGAGCTTGCGGGCTTCGCGTCGGCGATGCGCGAGCGCGTCGTGCGCGTGGACGCACCGGTGGGGACGATGGACATCGTGGGCACCGGTGGCGACGGCTCCGGGACCTTCAACATCTCGACGACGGCCGCCCTCATCGTGGCCTCCACCGGCGTGCCCGTGGCCAAGCACGGGAACCGCGCCATCACTTCCAGGTCGGGCTCGGCGGACGTGCTCGACGCCCTGGGCATCAGGATCGACCACGACGCGGCATCGGCGGGGCGGGCGATCCGCGAGCTGGGCTTCGCCTTCCTGTTCGCGCCGGCCTTCCATCCGGCGATGCGCCACGCGGGCCCGACCCGCCGCGAGATCGGCGTGCGGACGGCATTCAACCTCCTGGGACCGCTCACCAACCCGGCGGGGGCGACCCGCGGCCTGATCGGGGTGGGCGACGAGTCGGCGGCTCCCCGGCTGGCCGAGGTGCTGCGCATGCTCGGCACCGAGCACTCGCTCGTGGTCCACGGTGCCGGCGTCGACGAGCTGCCGCTCGACGGGTCCGGCGTCGTGTACGACGTGACCGCGGCGGGGATCGAGCGCCGGACCGTCGACCCGGAGGCGCTTGGCCTGCGCAAGGCGAAGACCTCGGCCCTGGGTGGCTCCGAACCCGCGGCCAATGCCGCGCTGGTCGAGGGCGTGCTCCGAGGCGAGCCGGGCGCCAGGCGGGATGTGGTCCTGCTCAACGCCGGTGCCGCGCTGGTCGCGGCGGGCACGGTGGATTCGATCGAGGACGGGATCGAGCGGGCCGCCCTCGCGGTGGACGCCGGCCTCGCCGTGGAGCTGCTCAAGGCCCTGCGGGCGGAGCGGAAGGTCGCCGAGGCTGCCCGGACGGCGGACAACCAGGCCCTTGCGGGCGGCCCCGGTCCCGACGCAGCGGCCGGAGGCCGGGCGTGAGCGCCGGCGTCGTCGCCGAGATCGCCGCACGCCGTCGCGCGGAGGTCGTGCCGGCCCTCGATGCCCTCGGTCGTAGCGGCCTCCGGAGGGCCGTGTCCGATGCGCCTGCCCCCCGTCCGGTCGCGGAGGCGCTGGCGGGGCCGGGGACCCACCTGATCGCGGAGGTCAAGCGCCGCTCGCCGTCCGCGGGAGCCATCGCCGGAGCGGACGACGCCGTCGCGCGCGCACGCGCCTATGCCGCCGGTGGCGCCAGCGCGATCTCCGTGCTGTGCGAGCCCCACTGGTTCGGCGGGTCCGTGGAGGACCTGCGCGCGGTGCGTGCCGCCGTCGCGGTTCCCGTCTTGGCCAAGGAGTTCGTCGTCGATGCCCGGCAGCTGGACCTCCTCCGGGCCGCCGGGGCGGACCTCGTGCTGCTGCTGGCGGTGCTCCACCCGGCTCGGCGCCTCGCGCGGCTGGTGGACGCGGCGCGGGACCTGGGGCTCGAGCCGCTCGTCGAGGCGCACGACGCCCGGGAGCTGGACGCGGCGCTGGCCACGGGTGCCAGGCTGATCGGGATCAACAACCGCGACCTGCGGACCCTGGACGTGGACCCCGAGCGGGCCGTGCGGTTGCGGGACGCGATCCCGGGGGACCGGCTGGCAGTGGCCGAGTCGGGCGTCCATGATCCCGCCACGATCTCCCGGTGGCGAGCGACCGGGTTCGACGCCGCCCTCGTGGGCGAGGCGCTGATGCGCGCGGCCGATCCCACCGCCGCCGCCCGGGCCTTCGTGGCGGCGGGCCGCGACCCGGCCGACCTGGCGGGGATCGCCCGGGCCCCCGGCGTGAAGGTCTGTGGTGTCACGGACGCGGCCGGCATTCTTGCCGCCACCCGCGCCGGAGCCGACGCCATCGGTCTCAACTTCGCGCCGGGCACGCCGCGCGAGCTCACGATCGGCGAGGGCGTCGAGCTGGCCCGCATCGCGCGGGCCGCGGCATCGTCGTTCGGCGCGGGCCCGAAGATCGTCGTGGTCACCGCGGACCTGCCCGCAGCCGAGCTCGCCCGCGTGATCGCGGCCGTCGACCCCGACGAGGTCCAGCTCAGCGGGGACGAGCCGCCGTCGGCCATCGCGGCCGTCGGCCGGCCCGTCTGGAAGGCGCTGCGGGTTCCCGCGGACGCGAACCCCGACGACGTGATCGGTCGCGCCCACGCCTACCTGGACGCCGGCGCCGGTGGGATCCTGCTGGATGCGGCCGGTGGCCCGCATCCCGGTGGCACTGGGATCCGTGTAAACGTCGCGCTCGCGGCCGCCGTGGCCCGCGAGGTCCCGATCACCCTGGCCGGCGGTCTCGATGCGGCGACGGTGGGTGAGGCGTGCCTGGCCGTGCCCGCGGTGGGCGTGGACGCCGCATCGGGCACGGAGGCGCCCCGGAGGGCCGGTGAGCGTCCCTGCAAGGACCCGGTCAGGGTCGCCTTGTTCGTCAAACGTGCGCGGGATGCCCGTCGCCACCGGCCGAACGTCGCCTCAGGTCCGACGCCCGTCCACCCGGGGCTGCTGGAGGCCGACACCGCGGGGCGCTGGGGCATGGAGCGCGACTTCGGTGGTCGCTACGTGCCGGAGACCCTGGTCGGGGCGCTGGAGCAGCTCGAGTCCGCCTACGACGCGGTCCGCCACGACCCCCGGTTCTGGGCTGAGCTGGACGAATTGCTGGCCCGGTTTGCGGGCCGCCCGACCGCGCTCTACCGTGCGGATCGGCTCGCCCACGCGGTCGCGCTCGAGGCGCGTCGCCAGTCGCTCGCCGCCGGCCGCAGCGACCTCCGCCTTCCGGCCTTCCGGCTCTACCTCAAGCGCGAGGACCTCGCGCACACCGGCGCCCACAAGATCAACAACGCCCTCGGCCAGGCGCTGCTGACCCGCCGCCTGGGCAAGAACCGGGTGATCGCCGAGACGGGCGCCGGCCAGCACGGCGTCGCCACCGCCACGGCGTGCGCCCTGCTCGGCCTCCCGTGCGTCGTATTCATGGGCGAGGAGGACATCCGGCGCCAGGCGCCAAACGTGCTCCGGATGCGGGCTCTTGGCGCAGAGGTCCGGTCCGTCATCTCCGGGACGGCGACCCTCAAGGACGCGGTCAACGAGGCGATGCGCGACTGGGTGACCAACGTCGAGACGACCCACTACGTGCTGGGCTCGGCGATGGGCCCGCACCCGTACCCCACCATCGTCCGGGACCTACAGCGCCGGATCGGGGACGAGGCGGAGGCCCAGCTGTGGGCCGTCGAGGGACGGCTGCCGGATCTCGCGCTCGCCTGCGTCGGGGGCGGGTCGAACGCGATCGGGCTGCTGGCCCGGTTCATCGGCGAGCCGTTCGTCCGTCTGGCGGTCGCCGAGGCCGCGGGCGACGGCATGGAGACCGGACGTCACGCGGCCGCGATCGCCGGTGGCACGCCCGGCATCCTCCACGGATCGCGATCGCTCATGCTCCAGGATCGCGATGGCCAGGTGACGGAGGCTCACAGCGCATCGGCCGGCCTGGACTACCCGGGCGTCGGGCCCCAGCTGGCCGCGCTCGCGGAGGCCGGGCGCATGGAGGTCGGCACCGCCTCGGACCGGGAGGCGATCGCCGCGATGAAGACGGTGACCCGGACGGAGGGGATCCTGCCGGCCCTCGAGACGTCGCACGCCGTGGCGGCACTGCCCAAGCTGCTGGCCGGCCTCGAGGGGTCCGGGACCCCGTATCCCGACGACGCCGTGATCCTGGTCGGGTTCTCCGGTCGAGGGGACAAGGACATGGCCGCCCTCGAGCGCTTCGATGACGTGCCGCCGTGGGAGGGGATCGCGTGAGCGCCCCCTTCGCGGCCGTCCACACGAACGGCACGGCCGGCGCCCACCGGATCGCCGGAGCGTTCGCGAGGGCCCGTGCCGACGGTCGCGCGGCCCTCATTCCGTACGTGGTCGCAGGCTATCCAGACGCGGACGGGTCGTTCGACGCCGCCTGTGCCGCCATCGACGCCGGCGCGGACCTGCTCGAAGTGGGCCTGCCCTACTCGGACCCGCTCGCGGACGGGGCGACGCTCCAGCGCGCCTCCCAGGGGGCCCTCGCGGCGGGCGCCACGTTCGACCGGTCACTGGCGCTGGTCGGGCGGATCGTCGCGGCACGACCGGCGGTCCCCGTGGTGGCGATGGGGTACGCGAACCAGCTGATCGGTGGTGGCGACGGCCGCGACCGGGCCCGGGCGCTGGCGGCGGCGGGTGTGGCCGGGGTCATCGTCGCCGACCTCACGCCGGACGAGGGCGCGCCATTCGAGGCGGTCGCCGTCGAGGCGGGGATCGCGGTGGTCTACCTCGTGGCACCGACCTCGTCCGCGGCCCGGCGCGCCTCGGTGGCGGCAAGGAGCGGCGGGTTCCTCTACTGCGTCTCGCTGGTCGGCGTGACCGGCGCCCGGACGGCGCTGCCACGGAGCGTCACGAGGCTGGTGCGCGAGGTCAGGAGCGTGTCGCCGGTACCGGTCGCCGTCGGCTTCGGGGTGTCGAAGCCCGCCCACGTGCGCGCGATCGCCCGGGCCGGCGCGGACGGGGTCATCGTGGCCTCGGCCCTGGTCGATGCCCTCGGAGCCACTGGACGGGATGTGCCGGCGCTGGCCGCGCTCGTCGCCAGGTTGCGGGGCGCGACCGCCCGCTGACGGCAGCGACCTATCGCGGCGGGTCGCCGGGCTGCGAGTAGGACGGCGGCGGCGGCGGCTCGGAGCCCGACGGATCGTAGGGCGGAGTCGCCACCTCCACCCGCGGAAGGCTCCGCAGGCGCTGGCTCTCGTAGAGCACCGCCAGGACGATCGCCGTGTACGCCTGAAGCGTGGATCCGGCAGCCGCTCCCAGCACGTTCGCGGCCACCGGCACCCCCGCGAGAAGGGCGTCCAGCACCCATGTGAACGCGGAGACGATCAGCCCGATGCCAGCCATCGCGAGGCCCCAGCCGAACACCCGGAGCACGGCGCCGCGCGTCATCGACCACGTGGCCCGCAGTCCGTCCGTGATGCCGAAGCCATCGAACAAGGCCAGCGTCCAGAACTGGAGTCGCACGCCCAGGTACAGGAGGGCCGGGAGCAGCAGGAGCAGGACGAGGAGCCCTGCCAGGCCCAGCGTCATGGCCGTGAGCAGGAGCATGAGCAGGCCCGAGGTGAGGATCATGCTCGCCACGAACGCTCGCAGTCCCGACGCCAGCACCCAGCCGAGCCCGATGTCCCGCCCGCGCAGGCCCGCGATCGCGTTGGCGACGAGGAACCACCCGGCCACGGTCGTCACCACGCCGGTGGCCAGCGGACCGGCCAACTTGGGCGGCAGTGCGCTCGCATCGATCCCGGGGCCGTCCGGTCCCGTGACCAGCATCGACTGGAGTGTGGCCTGGTCAAACGCGGCGCCACCGAACACCACGCCCGCCAGACCGTTCACGAGCGCGACCGCGATGACCGGCAGGACCCAGTGCTCCACCGAGGACCGCCAGTAGCGCGCCGCGATCCGCAGGCCCTCGCCGATCGTGACGAGGACGGGTGACCGTGTGAACGAGATGGCTGACATCACGCCCAAGCGTAGTGCCTCCGCCATACTGCCCGCATGCCTGAGCGCTCCATCCGGCTGCTGGTCGAGGCCACCCCGAAGAAGGTGTTCGTGTCCGCCCTTGACTGGCCGGGCCTGGCCCGGGGTGGCCGGGACGAGCCGATGGCCATCGAGGCGCTCCTCTCGGCGGCGCACCGGTACGTCGATGTGGCCGCCGACGCCGGTGAGCACCTCGATCCGGACGACCTCGTGCTCGAGGTCGTCGAGCGCGTGGAGGGCGATGCGGGGACCGCGTTCGGGATCCCCTCACGCATCGCGGAGTTGGACCGGGCGACGGTGGACGCGATCGAGGCCGCCCGTCTCGCGGCCCTCGTGGCGGCCGCCTGGGCGTGCTTCGACGGGATCGCCGGAGCGGCCCCCGAGGAGCTGCGCAAGGGACCTCGCGGAGGCGGGCGGGACCGGACCAGGATGGTCGAGCACGTCCACGGGGCGGACGAGGCATACGCGTCCGTGCTGGGGATCCCGCCCGCAGACCGGCGCCCATGCGGGGCCGGGCGCAAGGTGGTCCTCGCGATCCTCCGTACGCCCTCGGACGGGTCGCCGATCGCCGGCAGGAAATGGCCGCCCCGCTACGCCGCCCGCCGGATCGCATGGCACGCCCTCGACCACGCGTGGGAGATCGAGGACCGCACGGAACGGCCCTGACGGCGGGCATCGTCTGGGTCGCACGAAATCGGGCCGGGGGCCGTGGGTCCCGGTCGGCGCACGGTGGGTCCGGTCGCCTTCGGGTCCTTCGGCCGATCATGCGACTAGATGTCCCAGACATACTCCGGTGACAGGTTCGTCCCAGGGAGGAGTCGCTCGCCCGTGGATCCGCTGATGCTCTCGCGGTGGCAGTTCGGGATCGTCACCGTCTACCACTTCCTGTTCGTCCCGTTGACGATCGGGCTGGCGTTCTCGGTCGCGGGCTTCCAGACCGCCTGGTACCGGACCCGTAAGGAATCGTACCTGCGCCTGACGCGCTTCTTCGGAGAGCTGTTCCTGATCAACTACGCCGTGGGCGTGGTGACCGGCCTCGTCCAGGAGTTCCAGTTCGGCATGAACTGGAGCAGCTACAGCCGGTTCGTGGGTGACATCTTCGGCGCCCCGCTCGCCATCGAGGGCCTGCTGGCGTTCTTCCTCGAGTCGACGTTCCTGGGCGTGTGGATCTTCGGCTGGGGCCGGCTGTCGAAGGGAGTTCACCTGGCCTCGATCTGGCTGGTGGCCATTGGCACCGTCCTCTCCGCGTACTTCATCCTGGCGGCCAACTCCTGGATGCAGCACCCGGTGGGCTACGTGGTCAACCCCGTCTCCGGCCGCGCGGAGCTGACGGACTTCATGGCGCTGCTGACCAACAGCACCACGCTGATCACGTTCCCGCACACGATCGCCGCCGCGTTCATGACGACCGGGGCATTCCTGGCCGGGATCGCGATGTACCGGATGCTCAAGGACCGCGACGATCCCGAGGCGGCCGGACCCTTCCGCGCGGCCGCCAAGGCCGGCGCCGTGATGCTCCTGGTCTCGGGGCTCCTGGTCGCGGTCACGGGCGACATCCAGGGCAAGCTCATGACCGAGCAGCAGCCGATGAAGATGGCGGCGGCCGAGGCGCTGTGGGAGACCGAGCAGCCCGCGTCGTTCTCGATCTTCACCATCGGCACCCCGGACGGCTCGGAGGACATCTTCTCGATCCGGATCCCGTACCTGCTCTCGTTCCTGGCCACGGGCACGTTCGACGGCGAGGTCCTCGGCATCAACGACCTGCAGGCGCAGGAGGAGGCCCAGTTCGGACCCGGCGACTACACGCCCAACACGCCGGTCACCTACTGGACCTTCCGCTGGATGATCGGCATGGGTACCCTCGCGGCGCTCGCCGCCGGGTGGTTCCTGTTCCGGATGCGGAAGGGACGGACGCCGGCCGGCCGGACGGTCGTGATCGCCGCGATCCTGCCGTTCCTGCCGCTCGCCGCCAACTCCTTCGCCTGGATGTTCACGGAGATCGGCCGCCAGCCCTGGGTCGTGTACGGCCTGATGTTCACCGCGACTGGGGTGTCGCCGACCGCGACGACGGCCGAGGTGCTGATCACGATGGTCGGCTTCACGCTCCTCTACGGCGTGCTGGCGGTGGTGATGCTGGGCCTGGTGGTCCGGCGCGTGCGGGCGGGGCTGCCACCGGCGTCATCGGACCAGGGATTCGAGCACAAGCCCGAGCCGGCGCTCGGGCTCGGGTACTAGGGGAACGTCATGGAACTCACGACGCTCTGGTTCGCCCTGATCGCGATCCTGTTCATCGGCTACTTCATCCTCGAGGGCTTCGACTTCGGCGTGGGCATGCTGCTCCACGTGGTCGGGCGCGACGAGCCTGAACGGCGGGCGATGATCCGAACCATCGGCCCCGTCTGGGACGGCAACGAGGTGTGGGTCATCGTGGCCGGCGGTGCCATGTTCGCAGCCTTCCCCGAGTGGTACGCCACGCTGTTCTCGGGGTTCTACCTCGCGCTGTTCCTGATCCTCGTCGGCCTGATCATTCGAGGCATCGGCATCGAGTACCGCAACAAGCACGGCAGCCACGCCTGGCGGTCGCGCATGGACATGATGATCGCGGTCGGCAGTTTCCTGCCCGCGCTGCTGTGGGGCGTTGCCTTCGCCAACATCGTGGCGGGCGTCCCCATCGATGCCGACAAGGAGTTCACCGGCAGCCTGCTCACCCTGCTCAACCCGTTCGGGCTCCTGGGTGGGTTGACGACGCTCCTGCTGTTCATCACCCACGGCCTCATGTTCCTGACGCTCAAGACGGACGGTGAGATCCGGGAGCGAGCGCGCAAGCTCACCCTCCCGCTGGGCTTGGTGACGGCCGTCGTGGCCGTGGTCTTCCTGCTGTGGGCGAACGCGATCCGTGGCGACATGCTGTCCACGGTGGTCGCGGTGCTCGCCGCCGTCGTGTACCTGCTTGCACTGCTCGCGGTGCGCCTCAAGCGCGAGGGCTGGGCGTTCCTCGGCTCCGGGCTCACGATCGCCCTGGCCGTGGCCAGCCTGTTCCTGGCGCTGTTCCCGGACGTCATGCCATCTTCCACGGACCCGGCATTCAGCCTGACGGCCACCAACGCGGCGTCCACGCCGTATACCCTCGGCATCATGACGGTCGTGGCGGTGATCTTCGTGCCCGTGGTCCTCGTGTACCAAGGGTGGACGTACTACGTGTTCCGGAAGCGGGTCACCGTCCCGCGGGCCGCCGTCGAGTCCTGATCATGTGGCCGCGTCCCCACGGCCGACCGTGAGCCCGACCGGCCGCCTCATCGGCGCGGCCAGGATCGCGACGGGGTCGCTCGTTGTGGCCGTATGCCTCGGTGTGGCCATCGCCCTGCTGGCCGTGGTCCAGGCGTGGCTCCTGGCGCGCGCCATCAGCGGCGCGTTCATGGGCGGCGAGGGGCTCGGCGACCTCGCCTCGGTGCTCGCAGGGCTGGCGATCGTCCTGGCTGCCAGGGCGATCCTCGGCTGGGGTGCAGACGTGGTCGCCCAGCGGATCAGCGGGGCGGTGAAGGCGGACCTCCGCATCCGTCTCCTGGAGCGGTCGCTCGCCCTCGGCCCACGCTGGGCGGCGACGCAGGCGAGCGGCGAGGTGGCCCTGCTCGCGACGCGCGGGCTGGACGCGCTCGATGGCTACTTCGGGCGCTACCTGCCGCAGGTGGCGCTGGCCGCGATCGTGCCCGTGACGGTGGTCGTCTGCCTCCTCGCTGTGGACGTGGTGGCGGCCCTGACGGTGGCCATCACCGTCCCGCTGATCCCGGTGTTCATGGTCCTGATCGGGAAGATGTCGGCGGCCCACAGGTCACGGCGCTGGACGGCACTGGGCCGGCTGGCGCACCGGTTCACGGACGTGGTGGCGGGCCTGCCGACGCTCCGCGCCTACGGTCGTGCGGACGATCAGGTCGCGATCCTGCGACGGATCACGGATTCGTACCGGACCACCACGATGGCGACCCTGCGGGTGGCCTTCCTGTCGGCCATGACCCTCGAGCTGCTCGCGACGATCTCGGTGGCCATGGTCGCCGTGGGGATCGGCCTCCGGCTGGCGGTCGGCGAGATGATGCTCGAGGTCGGCCTGTTCGCGCTGGTCCTCGCCCCGGAGGCGTATCTCCCGCTCCGCCGCCTGGGTTCCGAGTTCCACGCGGGAGAGGAGGGCGTGACCTCGGCAGCACGCGCCTTCGAGATCATCGACACGCCCGTGCTCCTTGCCGAGGGTGGGCTGCCGGTGCCAGCGGGCATCGCGGCGATCCGTGTCGTCGGGTTGTCGGTGGAGCAGCCGGGTCGTGGGATCGCGGCGCC
The DNA here is from genome assembly GCA_963713975.1 of uncultured Chloroflexia bacterium. Taxonomy (GTDB): domain Bacteria; phylum Chloroflexota; class Limnocylindria; order Limnocylindrales; family CSP1-4; genus CAIXZV01. The sequence goes on along the minus strand of OY970218.1, from coordinate 48,289 downwards.
GTCCTCCACGTCCCTCGCCGTTCGCCGGGGCGAGGTGGTCGCGGTGACCGGGCCATCAGGTGCGGGCAAGTCGACGCTCCTGGCCGTGATCCTGGGGCTCGTGGAGCCCTCGGCCGGCCGGGTCGTCGTGGTCGGCGACGATGATGGCGGTGGGTGGCGTGGCGGCGGGACTGACGTTCGGGATCTCGACCCCGGGGCCTGGCGGGCTCGCGTCGCCTGGGTCCCGCAGGCCCCGTACCTGTTCGCCGGGTCCGTGGCGGAGAACGTGCGTCTCGGCGCGCCTGATGCCGGGGATGAGAGCGTTGTAGCCGCACTGGCTGCGGTGGGCCTCGCGGACGTGCCGCCCGACCGGGTGCTCGGCGAGCGAGGGTCGGGTCTCTCCGGCGGGCAGCGGCGACGCGTGGGGATCGCCCGCGCGCTGGTCCGGCACGCCGACGTCCTCCTGCTCGACGAGCCGACCGCGGGCCTGGACGAGTCGGCCGAGACGGCCGTGCTTGCGGCCGTGCGGGGTGCCGCTGCGCGAGGTGCCGCGGTGCTGCTCGTGGCCCACCGCCCCGGCGCCGTGGCGGGCGCGGACCGAAACGTCGAGGTCTCGTGGTCGGTCGTGCCCGACCACGCGGGACCCGTGGGGCCGTCGACCCGGACGACCATTCCGGCGACGGGGGAGTCGGCATGACGGCCCTGCTCGCGATCCTGCGCATCGGTCGACCGGTCACCGGTCGACTCGTGCTGGCGGTGCTGGCGGGCATGGCGGCCGCGGGCGCGGCAATCGGCCTCGCGGCCACGTCCGCCTGGCTCATCAGCAAGGCCGCCGAGCAGCCGGTCATGCTCACGCTGCTTGCCGCCATCACGGCGGTCCAATTCTTCGGCATCAGCCGCGGCGTGTTCCGGTATCTCGAGCGTGTCGCGGCCCATGACGCCGCGTTCCGAGTGCTTGGCGAGCTGCGTGGCACGGCGTATGCACGGCTGGCCCGCCTGGCCCCGGCCGGCCTGGCGGAGCTGCGGTCCGGCGACCTGCTGGCGCGGCTGGTCGGTGACGTGGACGGGCTCGCGGACCTGTGGCTCCGGGTCCTGCTTCCCTACGCCTCCGCATCGATCGTCGCCGTGGGAGCCGTCGTGTTCATCGGCTGGTTCGTGCCGGCGGCGGGTGCGATCCTCGCGGCGACGCTGCTCGTCACCGCCGTCGTGGCGCCCGTGGTGGCGGCGGCGATCTCGCATCGGGCAGAGTCGCGGTTGGCGCCGGCCCGTGGGGACCTCACGGACACGGTATTGGACCTGCTGCACGGAGCCCCCGAGATCGTGGTCACCGGAGCGGCACCCCGGGCGCTGGCCGAGGCGGCACGCGTGGATCGCCGCCTGGCCGCCGCGGAGCGACGATCCGCGCTCGGTGCCGGTGTGAGCACCCTGGTTGCGGCCCTCTCGGCCGGCTTCGCGGTGTGGGCCGCCCTCGTGGTCGGGATCTCGGCCGTACGGGACGGGAGCCTCGCCGGTGTGGCGCTGGCCGTCGTCGCCCTGACGCCGATCGCGGTCCACGAGGTGATCTCGCCGCTCGCCCCATCCGCGCGCCTCCTGCCCGGCCTCGCGACATCGGCCCGTCGCGTGCTGGACATCCTCCGCCGCCCGGAGCCGGTGCCGGATCCGGATCCCGGCGTCGCGCTCGGGGTCCCCGCGGGCCGCCTTGGCCTCCGCGCGCACGGGCTCGCCGTCCGGTACCCCGGCGCCGCCCGCCTCGCGCTCGCCCCGATCGATATCGAGGTCCCGGCCGGCGCCCTGTTCGTGCTCACCGGCGCCAGCGGCTCGGGCAAGAGCACGTTCGCGGCGGCGTGCCTGCGGTTCCTGGCGCCCCAGGCGGGGACCCTCGAGCTGGTCGGACGGGATCGCGCGGTCGACACGCGGACGATCCCCGGCGACGAGGTCCGCCGTGCCGTCGGGCTGTGCGAGCAGGACCCCCACATCTTCGATGCAACGCTCGCCGACAACCTGCGCCTCGCCCGACCCGGTGCGGAGCCGGCGACGCTCGAGCGTGCCCTCGAGCAGGCTGGTCTCCTGGGCTGGGTCAGGTCGCTCCCGGACGGGCTCGAGACGCCGGTCGGTGAGCACGGTGCCCGGCTCTCCGGTGGGCAGCGACAGCGGCTCGCACTCGCCCGGGCCCTGCTTGCGGATGTCCGGATCCTCGTCCTGGACGAGCCTACCGAGCACTTGGACGAGGCCGCCGCCCGCGCGTTCGTCGCGGACCTGGGAGCGGCGGTCGGCGATCGGACCCTGCTCGTGATGACGCACCGGCCGGAGCTGTTCGCGGGCGAGGATTGGACCCGCGGCCCGGAGCTGGTCCCTGTCCCGGGCGCCTAGCGGCGACGATCGACCAGGAACGGCGCCGCGAGATTGCCGGGATCGATCGGGGCGTCCGTCGCCTCGAGGCCGGCAAGTCGTGCGGCCAGCCCGAACAGCGCGGCCGGAGTTCGTCCGGCGTCGAGCAGGGATCGGACCGCGGTGTCGCCCTCGGCTTTGGACAGTTTCTGCCCCGACACCCGTCGGATGAGCGGGTGGTGCAGGAAGCGCGGTGGCGCCTCCCTGCCGAGGAGCGTGGCCAGGCGGCGCTGCACGGGGGTCGAGTCCAGCAGGTCGCGACCGCGGATCACGAGGTCCACGCCGTGGCGGGCATCGTCCACGACCACGCACAAGGCGTAGGTCCAGTTGCCGAGACGGTCGCGGACGAGTGGATCGCCGTTCGCCGCCGGCTCGTCGGACATCGGCCCGGCCAGGAGGTCCACCCAGCGCTCCGAGCCTGCCCCCACGGCCACCCGCAGGCCGGTGCCCGGATCCTCGGGGAGGGCCCGCGACCGGCACCCGCCCGGGCAGCCGATCCCATGCCACGGCCGCCCGTGATCCGCCCGCCAGGCCGCGAAGCTGGCCCGCGAGCATGCGCAGGCGTAGACCAACCCCAGGCCTCGCAGCCGCTCGATCGCGGCCACGTAGACGGCGCCCGAGTCGGATTGGCGGTATGGCGTCGATCCGACGCGGAAGGAGGACATGGCTGGTTCGTCGGGTGCCAGTCCCAGCCGCGCGAGGTCGTCCAGCAGCGCCGCCTCGTAGTCCGGTCGGGAACGCTGCCGGTCGTGGTCCTCGATGCGCAGGATCACGCGCCCGCCGGTCGCCCTTGCCAGGCCCCAGGTGTAGAGCGCGTTGACGAGGTGGCCGAGATGCAGGAGTCCCGTTGGCGCAGGCGCGAAGCGGGTGACCGGTCCCGTCGGCAGGACACGGGGGTCTGGCAGGGCGGTCCCGGTGGCCGGGGGCACGAACAACTCGCCCGTCTCGTCGGTCGCGACCGCATCGCCCGCGTCGTCGGCCGCGGAGGACTCGCCGGAACCGTCAGCCGCGGGATCGGCCGTCATGGGTCCGGTCGCGTGACTCCAGGCCCCGGGTCACGGAGACGATGCGGCGGTAGATGGCGAGCAGGTCGGCCTGCGACAGCGGTCCCGGGTTGGCCATCGCCACCCTCAGGAGCACCTCGCGCTCGCGCTCCGGGTCCTTGACGGCTCGCCGGCCGGCGAGGTGCTTGGCGCGCCCCGCGGATCGGCCAAGCGTCGCCCGCTGGTTGAGCAGCTCCACGATGGCCTTGTCCAGCTCGTCGATCCGATCGCGGATCCGCGCCAGCTCCAGGGCAGCCTCGTCACGCTCGGTGGCGGTCGGCACGGCTCGCCGGCCCGTGCGATCGGCGGTGCTCACGCCCGGGTCTCCGTCGCGCCGGGTGCCGCGGCCGTGCCTGCCAGCACGCTGCGGACGGCCGCGGTCACGTCACCGGCGGGCACGTCGTCGCGGATCACCGCTCCGTCCGCCGTCGGCAGCACCCACCGCAGGCGGCCGCCGGCATGCTTCTTGTCTGTCCCTGTCGCGTCGAGCACCATCTCGATGGGGTAGGGGAGCGGGGCGACACCCAGTGCCAGTCGGTCGAGCAGCCCCTCGATCCGGGTCGCGCGGGCTTCCGGGGTCACCCCCATCGCGACGCCGATCCTGGTCGCCGCCCGTGTGCCGTAGGCGACTGCCTCGCCATGGAGGAGGTTCTGGTAGCCGTCCACGGCCTCGAGCGCGTGCGCAACCGTGTGCCCCAGGTTGAGCGTGACCCGTCCGCCGGCCGCACCCTGTTCGCGCTCGTCCGCGGACACCACCTCGACCTTTGCCCAGGCCGGGCGCTCGACCACCTCGGCCATGACCCCCGAGTCGAACGCATCGGCGGCTCCCGTGGCCACGGCCGCGCCGTCGGTCTCGAGGGCCGCGAACAGCGCCTCGTCGCCCAGGGCGGCCATCTTCACGATCTCGCCCAGGGCTGCCCGCAGGTGCCGCTCCGGGAGCGGCCGCAGGGCGGCGATGTCCAGCACGATTGCCGCCGGATGATGAAACGCGCCAACCAGGTTCTTGCCCTCGGGCAGGTCCACGCCGGTCTTGCCGCCGATGGACGAGTCCACCTGGGCAACGAGGGTCGTGGGCACCCCGATCCAGGGCACGCCGCGCAGGTACGTGGCCGCGAGGAACCCCGCCGGATCGCCCAACGCACCGCCACCGACGGCCACCAGGGGATCCCTCCGCTCCGCGCGCATCCGGGCCAGCTCCCGGGCGGCTTCCTCGATGACCGACAGGCGCTTGGCATCCTCCCCACCGGCCAGCATCAGGGTCTCTACCGGCCAGCCGGCTGCGCGCAGCGCCTCAGCGAGGCCCTCCCCGAAGGCGGCCCAGGCCCCCGGCTCCGAGACCAGGATGGCCCGTCGGGCATCCAGCCCGCGCAGCGCGGCGCCCACGGCGTCGGCGGCGATGCCCTCGCCGACGACCAGGTCCCCGATCGCGGTCGTCGCTCGGAGCACGGTGGTCGCCGCCGACGGTCCCTTGGCCGCCAGGCGATCGACCGCGTCGACCACACCCCCCAGCTCGGCCAGTCCGTTGACCCGCACCGCTGCCGCGTAGAACCGCTCGCGGGCCGCCGCCAGCTGCCGGATGCGGCCCGTCGCGTCCCCGCCCTGGACCAGCGGGCGCACGGTGGGTGATCGCCGGAGCCGCTGCGCGATGACCTCGGGTCGCACGTCCAGCCATACGGGGACGCGTCCACGGTAGAGGGCCCACCTGTTTCGAGGATCCACCACCGCGCCGCCTCCCGGCGAGATCACGCGCTGGACCCCGGGGTCCGGGTCGGCGGGCCCCAGGGCGGCCACGGCATCGCGCTCGAGGAGCCGGAACGTGGCCTCGCCGTCGGCGGCGAAGATCTCGGGGATCGAGCGTCCGGCCATGGCCTCGATCCTGTCATCCAGGTCGATGAAGGCCGCTCCGTGGCGCGCCGCCAGGCGCCGGCCGATGGCGGTCTTGCCGGACCCGGGCAGGCCCACCAGCACGACGTCCATCAACCGGGCCTCAGTCGCCCGACGGGGTCGCGTCGGCGCCCGGGGTCGCGTCGGCGCCCGGGGTCGCGTGCCCACCGCTGCCATCTCCGGCGACGGGCGCGGCCGGCGTGGACGCGATGCGGGTCCGATAGCGGCTCAGGTTGTCGGCCACCTCGATCATCGAGTCGCCGCCCGTCTTGTCCAGCACGAACCGGGCCAGCGTGAGCAGCACCATCGCCTCGCCGATCACGCCGGCCGCCGGCACGACCGAGATGTCGCTCCGCTCGTAGTGGGCCTTGTCAGCCGGCTCACCCGTTACCAGGTCTGCCGTCGGCAGTGGCCGGGCCAGCGTGGAGATCGGCTTGACCGCTCCACGTACCACGATCGGCTCGCCGTTCGTGACGCCGCCGGTGAGCCCGCCCGCGTTGTTGCTGCGGTGGATCCAGGTGCCGTCCTCGCGACGCCCGTCGATGACGTCGTGGACCTGTGAGCCGAACCGGCGCGTCTGCTCGAACCCGAGCCCGATCTCCACGCCCTTGACGATGTTGATGCTCATCATCGCGGCGGCCAGCGCCGCATCCAGGCGCCGGTCCCAGTGGACGTAGCTGCCGAGCCCGATCGGGGCCCCGTGGACGACCACCTCGAACACGCCGCCGACGGTGTCGCCGTTCGAGCGGGCCTCGTCGATGCGCGCGATCATCGCCGCCTCGGCGTCCGGGTCCGGGCAGCGCAGAGGGGAGGCATCCGCCTCGTCGTGGGACCGGGAGCAGCGGGCAGGGTCCACCGCCACGCCACCGACCTCGGCCGTGAAGGACCAGACCTCGATCCCGAGCTCGCGCAGGAAGGCGCGGGCGACGCCACCGGCCGCGACACGGGCCGTCGTCTCCCGGGCGGACGACCGCTCCAGGGCGTTGCGAACGTCGTTGAACCCGTACTTGAGCGAGCCAGCGAGGTCCGCGTGCCCCGGTCGCACGGCCGTGATCGGCAGCGCACGCTTGTTGCCGTCCCCGGCCATCCGGGCGAGCTCCGCCGCGTCCTCGTCCGAGAGCGGGCCAACCTGCATCACACGGGTCCAGTTGTCCCAGTCGCGGTTGGCCACCTCGAGCAGGATCGGCGATCCCAGCGTGCGGCCGTGCCGGACTCCCGACAGGATCCGGGCCCGGTCCTGCTCGATGGCCTGGCGAGCGCCGCGCCCATAGCCGCGCTGGCGGCGGGCAAGATCGACCGCGAGGTCGTCCTCGGTCAGCGCAAGACCGGCCGGAACGCCCTCCACCACGGCACCCAGCGTGGGGCCGTGGCTCTCGCCCGCCGTGAGGAACCGGAAGCGGTCCACGCTCGTCGTCCGCGGCCGGCCGTCAGGCCCCGTCGGGCCCGGTCCCGGCGGACCCGGCAGGTGCATCCGGATCCAGCCCCGCCGGCTCGCCCTCGGCTGAGGTCAGGCCACGGGCACGGGCGTCCTCGAGGGCGGCCTGCATCTGGTCCAGGGGAGCCGGCTGACCGGTCCAGAGCGTGAACGCGGCAGCGCCCTGGTGCAGGAGCATCGTGCCGCCGTCCAGCGTCTCGCACCCCGCCCTGTCCGCATCCTTCAGGAGCATCGTCCGCGCATAGATCAGGTCCAGCACCAGAAGGTCCGGCGGGAGGATCTCGCCCGGCACCGGCGACTCGTCCGCGAGCAGGCCGATCGACGTCGCGTTCACCAGCACCTTGGCCTTGGCGAGCTCGGCCTCGATGATCGACTCGTGCCAGGGCATCGCCCGCAGATCCATGTGGGCGGCGCTGCGGCTGAAGTGCTTGACCATGCCCTCCGCGCGGTGCAGGTGCCGGTTGAACACGACCACGCGCTGGAACCCTTCGCGGATCAGGCCGTGGACCACGGCCCGGGCCCCACCGCCGGCGCCGAGAACCACCGCGTGGCGCGGCATCTTCTGACGGCCCACCAGCTTGTCGAGGGCAACTTTGAAGCCCGCGACGTCCGTGTTGTGGCCGACAAGCTTCCGGCCTTCCCGGGTGATCGTGTTGAGGGCGCCCGTCGCGTGCGCCTCCTCGGTCAGCTTGTCGACGTGGGGAACGACCCGCTCCTTGTGGGGGATCGTGATGTTGGCGCCCAGGAACTCCTCCGCACGGAGCTCGGAGATTGCCTCGGCGAGCTCGACGGGAGCGCGGTCCCAGAGCTCGTACGCGGCGTCGATGCCGAGGTGGTCGAATGCCACCTGCTGCATCGCGCCCGAGAGCGAGTGGGCCACCGGGTGGCCGATGAGGACGACGCGCTTCGTCATGCTCGCACCCCTTCGAGTTGTGAGAAGAAGCCGGGGTACGAGATCGCCGCCGACCCAGGTCGGGTGACGGTGGTCTCGCCCTCGGCGATGAGGCCGGCAACGGCGAAGGTCATCGCCAGCCGGTGATCGTCCATGGTGTCGGTGACCGCGCCCCGCAGGTGCGTGCCCCCGTCGATCTCGATGTCGTCGCCGTCGACGCGCACGTGCGCCCCAAGCGCCGTCAGCCCGCCCGCGATCCCTGCGATCCGGTCGGACTCCTTGTGGCGGAGCTCCCCGGCTCCGCGGATGCGCGTGATCCCGGACGCCGCCGTCGCGGCCAGGCACAGGATCGGGATCTCGTCGATCGCCGTCGCCACCTCGGCGGGGGAGAGATCGATGCCCCGAAGCTCGCCGGACCGGACCACGAGGTCCGCGAGGGGTTCGCCGTCCGGGCCGCCGGGACCCGGGACGTCGCGCTCCTCGATGTCGGCGCCCATGCGCCGGAGGATGTCGATGATGGCACGCCGAGTCGGGTTCGTGCTGACTCGCTCGAGGTGCAGCTCCGCGTCCGGGTGGATGGACGCGGCCACCAGCCAGAACGCCGCCGCGGAGGGATCGGCCGGTACGGCGTCGTCGATCGCGGTAACGCGAGCGGGGCCTGCCAGGAGCACCGTGTGGGCGCCGTCCGATGCGGTCTCCTCCCGCACCGTCACGCCGCGGGCCCGGAGCATGCGCTCGGTGTGATCGCGGGTCGCGATGGCCTCGGTCACGCGCGTCTCACCGTCCGCGGCGAGGCCAGCCAGCAGGATCGCCGACTTGACCTGGGCACTGGGGACCGCGGTTCTGACGTCGATGGGCGCCAGTCGCGCCCGGCCACGCACGGACAGCGGCAGCAGCGTGTTCCCGTCCCGGCCGGCCAGGACCGCTCCCATGGCCTGCAGCGGCTCGACCACGCGGCCCATCGGTCGCCGGCGAAGCGATGCATCACCGTCCAGCACAGCGGACAACGGCCGACCCGCGAGCAGTCCCGTGACCAGTCGCGCGGTGGTGCCGGAATTGCCACAATCGAGGACGCCACCCGGCTCCTGGAGCGCATCGCCACCAGGCGAGATGACGCGATAGTCAACGCGTCCGGCGTACTCGGCGACCCGCTCCACGCGCGCCCCGAGCGCCTCGACGATGCCGGCCGTCGACCGGACGTCCGCGCCGTCGCCGGCCGCCGTGATCAGGGACTCGCCCTCGGCGAGGAGCGCCATCAGCAGCGCGCGGTGGGAGATCGACTTGTCCCCCGGCAGCGCCGGCCGGCCGCGCAGACGAGCCGCCGGCCGGATCACGAGCGCCCCGCCTCGGACCGCGTCAGCGAGCGTCGTCGTCCCGTCCAAGGTCCCGGGGCCCGTTGGCATCGCCACCACGGTCAGCTCCCGTCGGCCGCTGTCGTCGAGTCCGGGCCGGCAGCCGGAAGGAGGTCCCCGTGGAGGTCCTTCACGTGCGCGTGCACCGCCGTGATCGCGGTCATCATCTGGTCGAACAGCCCGAACGTCAGGGACTGCTCGCCGTCAGAGAGCGCCTCCTCCGGGCGGGGATGCACCTCCACCATGATCCCGTCGGCCCCCACGGCCACGCTGCCGATCGCGAGGGGCTTGACCAGCCAGCGCTTGCCGGTCGCGTGCGACGGGTCCACCACCACGGGCAGGTGGGTCAGGTGGTGGAGGAGCGGGACCGCCGTGAGGTCCAGCGTGTTGCGGGTGCTGGTCTCGAATGTCCGGATGCCACGCTCGCACAGGATGATCTGGCTGTTGCCCACGGATGCGATGTACTCCGCCGCCATGAGCCACTCCTCGATGGTGGCCCCGAAGCCGCGCTTGAGCATCACCGGCCGGCCGGCCCGCCCGCAGGCCAGCAGCAGCGAGAAGTTCTGCATGTTCCGGGTGCCGATCTGGAGGATGTCGGCGTACTCGGCGACGATGTCCACCTGGCTCGGCTCCATGACCTCGGTGATCACGGGCAGGCCGGTCCGCTCGCGGGCCTCGGCGAGGTAGCGCAGCCCTTCGACCCCCAGCCCCTGGAAGCTGTACGGGCTGGTGCGCGGCTTGAACGCCCCGCCGCGGATGATCGTCGCGCCATGGCTGGCGACGTGGTCCACTGTCTCGAGCAGCTGGTCGCGGCTCTCCACGGAGCACGGGCCGGCCATGACGGTCAAGCCACCGTCGCCCACGATGCTGTCGAGCACCCGGATCTCGGTGTTGTCCGGGTGGAACTCGCGCGACACCAACTTGTAGGGCTTGGAGATGGGGGTGACGTTGGCCACCCCCGGGGTGGCCTCGAGGCGCGTGCGCAGTGCCTCCCGGCGGCGGCCGATCTCGCCCACGATCGCGATCACCGTCCGGTTCGAGCCGGCGTTCTCGAAGGGCGTCAGGCCCTCCGCCAGGATCAGGCCCTTCACGCCGATGACCTCGGCCTCGGTGGCTCCGGTCCGCATCACCACGAACATCTGAATTCCAGGTCCTTCGAATTGAATGTGATCGCGAAAACAAAAAGAGCAGAGGTCCGAAACCTCTGCTCACCCGGCACGACCCGCCGACTCCCGGGTCTCTAGGTTCCGGGGGCGGTCATGCCGGGCAGGTAAAGAGATAGATGGCGCACATCGGTGTCATGGACGGTATCCAAGGGACCCCCAAGTGTCAATTCGGAGCGGCCCATGGCCCACTGCCGGCCCGCCGCGGTTGCCAACTGCGCGCCGCGAGCAGGCCGTGTCAATGGCGGGGCGTTTCCAGCAGATAGTCCAAGCACGGTTGTTCGTCAGCCCCGAGCGCTCGAGCTGGCTCGGATTGGGCCTTCCTCGGCCGGCGAGCGCGTCGTCCAGGAACTGGTGGCTGACAGGATCAGGATTGAGCGACTACCTGGCAGCGAGTTCGCGGTCCCGGAGGAGGGCACCGGCCGTGAATCCCTGAGCCACCTGACGAGTAGTCGTCCTTTGGCTATCCGAGCAGGGACCGCGGGGCGTTGCTGGTGCTGGGCCGCGCTGCGCCAGACCGCCCAGCGGGGGCCGGATCGATCGCCGCGCGGCACCCCTCCGGGCCATCGACCCAGCCGGAGAAGCCAAGCGCGGATGCTATGATCCCCGGCGCTGCACGTGGAGAGGTCGCATAGAGGTCTAGTGCAGCGGTTTGCTAAACCGCCGAGTGGGGCAACCTGCTCCGAGGGTTCGAATCCCTCCCTCTCCGCCAGTCACATCGTGCGCCCGTAGCTCAGTGGATAGAGCACCAGCTTGCGGAGCTGGGGGTCGTGGGTTCGAATCCCGCCGGGCGCGCCATCAGCCGGTCAGCACGAACAAGACCTCCGGGATCCCGGAGGTCTTTCCGATTCGCGAGGGCGCCGGTGCGGCGCCCGGGTGTCAGGCCTGCGCGGCCGACGCGGTCCGGCGCGCCCGGCGTCGGAACACGAGGACGTTCCTCCCGGCACTCTCGCGGACGTCGATCGTCGCGTGGTCCAGCGCGCCCGCGACCTCGGGAGCGACGAAGACCCGGATTGGATCGGTCTGCGTGAGCCGGTCACCCTCCTTGGGCGTCTGCACGAAGGTGAGCCTCACGCGGCCTTCGCTGGGGACCAGCCGTGCACCGGCGCTTTCATCCACGCCGCGCTCGCGGCGGACTCGCACCAGGTGATCCTTCGCTCGGCTCGTGAGTTGCAGCATGGACACTCCTTCGTGTTCGGGGGTCTGCCCGGCAAGGCACGGGCCGGTCCCACATATGATAGCCCACAGGCAAGTATCTGGCCAGTGCCCCGCCGTCAATGGCCGGTCTCCCGACAGGGCATCCGGCGACCGGCGGCCGGGCGCTAGACTCCGGGAACCGGCGCGCGAAGCCGGTCCGCAGGTCCGGGAAGCTTTGCCCCGGCGGCCCTGCGCATTCGCACTGCTCGAGGGCACGATGACGGTCACCAGCGAACAGACGGTCGCGGAGTCGCTCGAACGGATCATCTTCGCGGGCGTGGCGCTGACGACCGTCGCAATCGGCGCCGCCCGGCCCGACTTCGAGCTCACCTTTCCGCAGTGGCGGGTGCTGGTCGTGCTCGGCGAATCCGACACCGGGATGCGCATCGGCGAGGTGGCGAGGCGCGTCGGTGTGACGCTACCGGCGACGAGCCGCCAGGTCCATCGACTCGAGAGGCGCGGCCTGATCGAGGTGAGCCCGGACGATCGCGACCGCAGGGCTTCGCGCGCCCGGCTGACCGTCGCGGGCCGGCAGGTTCAGGCCGCCATCATCGACGATCGTCGGGCCCGCATCGCGGAGATCGCGGCCCCGTTCGAGTCCGAGCCGGAACTGCGCGATCGGCTGATCCGGATCGCGGAGGCCTTCAGCCGCGTCGGCTGACGGTCGCGTCCTCAGCCCTCGCCGGTCCCGACGAGCGGTACCAGCAACCGGGTCGCCTCCTTGACCAGCGACGGGTGGGCGGTCAGGCGGATCTCCACGTCCCGGGGAGCGGCCGCCGCCTTCACGGTCAACGTGCTGCCCCGGCCGCCGAGTGACCGCAGGCGGCTTCGCGCCACGACGAGCAGGTCCACGCCGTACTGCGCCATCCCGACCTCGGCCGTGGGGTCGGTCGCGATGACGAGCTCGGTGCCGGACAGCACCGCCACGCCGTCGTGCAGGTGCGGCACCGGGTTTGCCACGTCCCCGGCGGCCACGACGAGGCGGTCCATGCCGCGCGGCATGACGTCCCTCGAGTGGACCAGGGCCATCCACTTGTGCGGCAGGTCACCCGGGTCGCTCCCGATGTCCTCCGGCAACGGCTCGTCGACCGGCGCCGCGAGGCGTCGGAGGGGCAGCAGCAGGTTGCGCAGCTCGGGCTGGCCAACCGTGTTGTAGCGCACCACGATGGAGGACTCGGACCCGATGATCTCGAGGCGTCCGTAGAGCAGGATGCTCCGGTCGAGCATCGCAACGACGTCCGCGAAGGAAAGCAGCGCGCGCACGCGCGGCCCGTCGGCATCGGTGATCCAGATCGCGATCGTATCGTCACCGACCCCGATGACCTCGGTTGCCGTCTCCACCCACCGGCCCGCATCGATCGTCCGTGCCGACCGGGGGATCACGAACAGCTGCTCCGGCCCGACGTCCCCGATGACGGGCCGCAGGTCGCCGAGCGCCCCTTCCGGCACCTCCGCCAGCGATGCAGGGCGGTGTGGCAGCCGCTCGAAGCGCCGCGTGGAGAGCTCCGTGAGGAGCTCCTCGTCGGCCGGCAGTTCCCACGGCTCGGCGGGATCCGGTTCATCGTGGGTTCGGGCCCGGATGACCCTGGGCCCGACGGCCGGTGCTGCCTGGACGCTGGAGCCGGATCGCTCGCGGGTCGTCATGGTCGCCTCCTCCCCGCTTGCGGCGGGTCCACCCAACCCTACGCCCCACCGGCAATAGCTTCGGCGGCCGTTGGGCCCGATCGGCGGTGCCGTTCGACGTCCGGCTCGCGACGGAAGCGCAGTCCGGCTACGCGGTCCGACCCAGGATGTCCAGCAGCATCGCCACGAACCTCGGCTCGTCCGCATCCATCGCAAACTGCACGTTGGCGGGCCTGCGGCTGCGGAACCTGAAGTCGCACACCGTCCGCCCGTCCGAGAGGAACCCGCCGGTCTCGACGTCCACCGGGATGAAGTGGGTCGTGATCACGGATGGATCGATGACCGCGCACACCGCCAGCGCGTCGTGGACCGGCGCGGCGCCGGCCCGGTGCATCGGCTGGGTGGCGTCGTAGCCCTCGATCCGCTTGCTGACGAACCGGGCGGCGGCCTCCCCCGCGGGCGTGCCCAGGGCGCGCAGCCGCCCGCAGTCCTCGGCCGAGACGAGCGCCCGGTGGGTCGCGTCCAGGGGCAGCATTCGGATGGGCCGGCCGCTGTTGACGACGATCCGCGCCGCCTCCGGGTCCAGCCAGATGTTGAACTCGGCGGAAGCCGTGGCATTCCCGTGGTCGTGGGCGCCGCCCATGATCACGATCTCCGGGATCAGGTCGAGGATGCGGGGCTCCTTCTGCATCGCTGTCGCGATGTTGGTCAGCGGCCCGACCGGCACGAGGGTGATGTCGCCGTCGGACGCGAGGTACGTGTCGATCAGCCAGTCGACGGCATGCTGCTCACCGGCGTGGATGGTCGCCTCCGGCAGGTCCAGCTTGTCGCCGTGGATCAGGCTCGCCGGGTTGGGCTGCACGGCCTGCGCCCGCGCCAGGGGCCGGGACATCCCACGGTGGACCGGGACCTCCGGCATCCCGATCCATTCGAGGACGCGGAGCGTGTTCTCCACGCACGAATCGAGCATGGTGTTGCCGTTGACGACCGTCGCTCCCACGAGGTCGACATCGGGCGAGAGCGCGGCGACCATGAGCGCGACTGCGTCGTCGGTGCCGGTGTCGACGTCGAGGATGATCTTCGTAGTCATGGAGGCAGTGTGCCGCATCGGGGGCCGCGACGAGCGGACCCGTGCGTGGCCCGGCCCGGTCACCTGGCTGGCAGGAACCGCTCCACGAACCGCTCGCTCGCGCGTCCGTCGCACGCGGTCATGTGGCGCGCGATGAAGGCATCCCAGCGCGTGGCGTCGACCGCCCCCGCCAACACCGCGCCGGCCACCCCTTCGGCGTCGTGGACCTGCGTCCCGATCATGTCCGTCCGGTAGTCGAGGTAGAGGCCCGGATCGCGCTCGTACGCCTCGAGGTCGTCCACCAGCAGCACCAGCGGGCGTCGCAGGAGCGCCCAGTCGAAGATCGCCGACGAGTAGTCCGTGACCAGCACATCTGCGGCCGCCAGCCAGTCGTTGAGATCCTCCGCCGGCCCGCCCGCCAGGTCGAACCCGGCGATCGGCTGGGTCGCCGGATCGAGGTTCGGGTGGGACTTGATAACCATCGCCCACGCGGCGGGGAGGAGGGTGCGCAGCCGCTCCCCGTCCAGCGCCGCGGTGCCCGTCTTGTCCCGGCCGCGACCGCGGAAGGTCGGCGCGTACAGCATGATCCGCCGTCCGGCCAGGCTGGGGTAGGCAGCGAGGATCCTGCCCCTGGCCGCCGCCAGCGCGTCGGCGTCAAGGAGGGCGTCGGTCCTCGGCGCACCCAGGGCAAGCACCCGTTCGGGTGGTGTCCGCAGTGCACGAGACCACGGGTCGACGCTCTGCTCGCCGGCGGTCACGACGAAGTCGTAGTGCCGGTGCAGGAACGTGCGCTCCGGCTCGGCCGGGGGGACGACCGTGTCCATCCCGAAGCGCTTCAGGGCGCCGGATGCGTGCCAGACCTGGACCACGGTCGTTCGCGGCCGGTGGGGCGCGACGTGGATGGGCAGGTAGGCATTGTCGACGACGACCAGCCCGGCCGTCCGCACGTGGTAGATCCCCCGGACCAGGCGGACCAGGTAGCGGAGCTTGGCCGTCAGCCCGTACCCATACGGCTCGAGCAGGAGGACCGGGCGGACATCCGGGCGCAGGCGGCGGATCGCCCCGTGGATGCCCAGGAGATTGCCATCCAGGACGTCGAGCCGGGCCGTCGACAGGACCACGCGCCCGGGATCGGCCGGCAGCAGGTCGATCAGCCAGCCGAGGACGCGCAGGACGGCGCTTGCCAGGCGGTACTCCAGCTCGGTCATGGGGCGGGGCCTGGTGTGGCGGTTCCGGCCGCGATCAGGACCGGTCGGCCGGGGCCGGACGCGCACCAGCGCCGCCCTCGACCACGTCGTGGCGCTTGACGTCCACGACCTGCCCGGTGAGATCGGACTGCAGCAGGCGAAGCGTCGCCGCCGCCACGTCGATCGCGGTCAGCATGCCGTCGACGGACTCGGTCGGGAACGCCTTCCGCCGCATCGGAGTGTCCGTCCGTTCGGGACTGACGGCGTTCACGCGGATGTGATCCGACGCCCACTCGTCGGCCAGCCCCTGCGTCATGTTGACGACCCCCGCCTTGCTGGCGGAGTAGGGGACGTAGTCCGGCCGGCCGCGGGTGAACGAGCTCGAGGCGAAGAACGTGATCGACCCCCGGCTCTCCCGAAGGTACGCATGCGCGGCATGGGCGACGTTCAGGCTTCCGGTGAGGTTCACGTCGATGGCTTCGGCGAAGGCGGCGGGATCCGTCTCCGACAGCGGTCCGATGCGCAGGACGCCCGCCGTGCACACGACGTGATCCAGGCCGCCCAGCCTGGCGGCGGCGCCCCGGACGCTGGCCTCGACGGCCGCGTAGTCACGGACGTCCAGGCCCAGCGACGACCCGTCGACCTCGGCGCGGGCCCCCGCCTCGGCGGCGAGGTCCGCGATCGAACGCCCGATGCCGTTGGTGCCGCCGATGACCAGGATGCGGCTGCCGGCGAGTGTGCTGGTGGGCATGGGCTCCGGACCCGGTACGAGGACCGACATCTGGAGCATGCGGTCGGCCATCACCATGTCGATACGGGTGGTGACCTTCATGTTGATCTCGTCACCCGCCACCGCGACCATCCGGGCCTCGGGCACGTAACGCAGCACCAGGCTGCAGTCGTCCGTCGCGTTGAGGTCCCCTGCCTTCTCCGCGGCCGCGTATGCCCTCGCCAGCACGCCAACCCGGAACGTCTGCGGGGTCTGGCCCCGGCGGTACCTCGCGCGGTCGGGGATCTCCGCCACGTCCTCCCCGTCCACGATCACCAGCGTGTCCGCGCTGGGGATCACGGTGTCGGTGGCGTCGGCACGCCCCGAGATGATCGGCTCGATCGCGCGCTGGATCACCTCGAGGGGCAGCAGCGGGCGAACGGCGTCGTGGACGAGCACCACGTCATCGTCCGCCCCGCCCAGCGCCTCGAGCCCGTTGCGCGTGCTCTCGTTGCGCGTGACCCCGCCGGCGACCACGACCACGTCCATGGACAGGCCGGCGTCGTCGATCAGCCGGCGTGTCTCGCCCAGCCAGCGAGGATGGGAGACCACCACGAGCCGGTCGATCCGCGCCCCGGCGAGGCGCCGGAGCGTGCGCAGGAGGATGGGGTCACCGGCGAGTCGGACGAACTGCTTGGGCAGCTCACCACCGAACCGATTGCCGTCACCGCCGGCGAGGACGATGGCGTGGATCTGCATCTGGTGAATCGGCCTCCGGCAAGCTGGGGGGTCTGTCCGCGCACAGGGTAGCCCCGACGACAGGGTCGCGGCATCCCTAGGTACCATGCGGCCATGTCTCCACGAACGCGCCCGTGAGCTCTCGCCGCCGCCTGGCGCGAACCGTCCTCACCCGCGTCGGCTTCGCCCTTGGCCGGCTGGGTCCGGTGCGCGCCCGCGTGGTGCTGGCGACCTCGCACACGCCGACGCTGACCGGGAACCTCCGCTTCGTCCACGAGGAGCTGCAGGCCCGGCACCCGGAGCTGTCCGTCGTGACCCTCACGCTGCGCCGTGGCGGACGTGCCCCCATCGTCTCGCGCCTGGTCAGCACCGTCCGGGCCGGCTACTACCTTGCCTCGTCGCGGGTGGTCGTCGTGGACGACTACTTCTTCCCGATGTACGTCATCAAGCCCCGCCCGGGAACGACCCGCGTCCAGGTCTGGCATGCCGCCGGGGCGTTCAAGAAGTTCGGGTTCTCCGTCCTGGACAAGTCCTTCGGTGTCGACGACGAGTTCGTCGCGAAGGTCCGCATCCACTCCAACTACAGCGTGGCCCTGGTCTCATCCGGTTCTGTCGCCCGCCACTACGCCGAGGCGTTCGGGCAGCCCCAGGACATCTTCACCTCGCGCATCGGCATCCCGCGAGCGGACCTGTTCGGCGATCCCGAGCGGCGCACCCGCGCCGAGGCCCGTGTCCGGGCCGCGTATCCGCTGCCGCCCGGTCGCCGCGTCATCCTGTACGCGCCGACGTTCCGGGGAGAGTCGGTCGGCAAGGCGCGATATGCGGACCTGATGGACCTCGAGGTGATGCAGCGCGTGCTGGGCCAGGATCACGTCCTGCTGCTCAAGCTCCACCCCTTCGTCCGGGACGCCGTCGCTATCCCGCCCGAGCTCGCTGGATTTGCGATCGACGCCTCGAGCGACCCCGATGTCAACGAGCTGATGCTGGTGAGCGATCTCCTCGTGACGGACTACTCGAGCGTGATCTACGAGTTCGCCCTGCTGGGCCGGCCCATCGCCTTCCTGGCACCGGACGATGGCGCATATGACGAGGAGCGCGGGTTCTACTTCGACTTCCGCGCACAGGCACCGGGACCCGTCGTCGACACCACCGGAGATCTCGCGGCCCTGATCCGGGAGGGTCGCTTCGACCTCGACCGCGTCAGGGCCTTTGCCCGGGCGTCGTTCGACGTGACCGACGGCCGGTCGACGAGGCGGCTGGTCGACGAGGTCATCGTGCCGGCTCTCGCCGGCGTCGAGGTCACGGCTGGCTCGCTGGAGGCTCGTCTCGGCCAGCAGGCAGCGGACGTACCGCCGCCGGCGACGATCTAGCCCGCCTGCCCCCCGGCCTCACCACGGTCGGCTGCCCGTCGCAGGCGCCAGCCCACCCAGGCGCAGCCTGCGGCGCCGACGGCGACCCAGGCGATCAGGAGCCCGGCCAGCACGATCCCCCCGATCACCAGGCCCACGATCTCACCGATCCGGTCGAACCCGGCGATCCGCACGGCGAGCTCGTGGACCTGGTCCTTGAGCTGGCGGATCTGCGCGGTCATCGTCGTGGCGTCGGCGGCATTCTGGTCGAGGTTGACCGCAAGGGCCTCGGCCTTCGCCCGGAACGTCGTGAGCGTGCGGGCCAGCTCGCCAAGCCGGTCGGATGCCCCGGCGAACGGCTGGCTGCCCAGGATGTCGATGTTCAGGGCCCCGGCCAGGTCCGTCGACACCGCGGCGGCGGCGTCGAGCGTGTCCCGCGCCTCCGCAAGCGTCCCGCTCGAGGTCTTCAGCGTGTCGCCTGCGTTCTCGGTCGTGAGCGCCAGCGATTCCATGGTGACGGAGAGGCGCGTTAGGGATGCGGCGATCCTCGTCTGGTCCGCCACCAGCCGGTCGTCGAGGTTGCGCGCCGCGATCGCCCCGCCGATCAGGGCCGCGGCGACGATGCCGGCGATCAGCACGCCGACCAGGCCGAACACCAGCATCAGGGTGCCGAGCCGCCGACGATCGAACCCAAGCGCGTCCATTGGCGGATGGTACGCGCATGGCCCGTGCCCCGCCGGGTACCCTCAGCATCCTGTAGTGGAGGTTCACGTGGAGCGAATTGCGTTCGTCGGGCTCGGCACCATGGGAGCGGCAATGGCTGCCAACCTGTGTCGCGCCGGGTTCGAGGTCACCGTCTGGAACCGGACTGCCGGCCGTGCCGCCGCGCTCCTCGAGCTCGGGGCGGTCGAGGCCGGATCGCCCGCCGAGGCCGCCCGGGCCGCAGACGTCGTGGTGTGCTGCGTCTCTGACACGCCCGACGTGGAAGCCGTCCTGTTCGCCGCCGATGGCGTGGCCGCCGGTCTCGCTTCGGGTGGCCTGGTGATCGACTGCTCGACGATCTCGCCGTCGGCGACGGCCGGGTTTGCGGCACGGCTGGCCGACGCCGGGATCGCCTTCGTCGATGCCCCGGTGTCGGGCGGGTCGGAGGGGGCGAAGCTGGGCACCCTGACGATCTTCGTGGGTGGCGAGGATGCGGCCGTGGAACGGGCGAGGCCGGTCCTCGCAGCCATGGGCAAGACGATCACCCACTTCGGGGCGGCCGGGAGCGGCCAGGCCGTGAAGGCCGTCAACCAGGTTGTGATCGCGGGTGTCTACCTGGGGGTCGCGGAGGGCATGGTTCTCGCGATGAAGGCGGGCCTGGATCCGGCGACCGTCGTGTCGGCCCTCGGGGGCGGGGTTGCCAAGAGCTGGATCCTCGAGAACCGCAGCGCCAAGATGATCGCGAACGACTATCCCCTGGGGTTTCGGACCTCGCTCCACCTCAAGGACCTGTCGATCGCGCTGGAGCTGGCACGAGCCCTCGGGGTTGCCCTGCCCGTGTCCGCGCTGGCGGCCCAGCTCGAGGCCGGCCTCGTGGCGCGGGGCCACGGCGACGAGGACATGTCGAATCTCGCCCGAGCGATTCGTTCGCTGTCGGGCCTCGAGGGATAGTGGAACGGGCCGCCCGAAGGCGGCCCGCAGGCGCAGGTGGGGCCGGGTTGGCCGGCCCCCGGCTCAGCTCTCGACGGGTCCCAGCGACGGGGTCAGGAGCAGGGGGTCGCCAAGGCGGTCGGCGTACTTGGGGCGGAAGCGCTCCGTGTCGTACGCGTCGAGCTGCACCCGGCGCGGCGGCTTCGCCGTCTCGGCCAGGGACACGTGCGCGTACTTGCCGTCGCGAATGGCGACCATGCGCCCGCCGATGCCGTCGCGGATGAGGTCCATGGCGGCGTTGGCGAACGTCGTGGCGACCATCGAGTCGAGCATGTCGGGTTCACCCGAGCGCAGGTCGTAGGTGAGGTCGGACGCGACGGCCTCGATCCCGGTCAGGGCCTTGAGCTCCGAGGCGAGCACCTCTCCCACGTTCATCTTGTGGCGATGCCCGAAGGCGTCCGCGTCGCCGACGTCACCGAGCTCGGCACCCTCCCAGATCGCACCCTCGGCGGTGATCACGATCGCGTAACGGCTGGGGTTGTTGCGGTGGTCCTCCTTGACGATCTCCGCGAGGGCGTTGACGTCGTAAGGGAACTCGGGGATCACGCAGCGCGTGGACGTCACGTAGGCCGTGTAGAGCGCCGTGAACCCGGCGTCGCGGCCGAAGATGCGGAACACGCCGATCCGCTCGTGGGATCCGAGCGTCGTGCGCTGGCGGTTGAGGACCTCCTTCGCCCGCGTGATCGCCGACGAGAACCCGATGCAGTACTCGGTCCCGTTGACGTCGTTGTCCATCGTCTTGGGGATCGCGACCAGGGGCAGACCCCGCTCGTAGAGCACGGACGAGAACGAGAGCGTGTCGTCGCCGCCGATGGTCACGAGGTTGGTGAGCCCCAGGTGGGAGATCGTGTCCAGCACGTGGTCCGTGAGGTCGAAGACGCCCTCGGATGTCTCCTTGTCCGCGATGGACTTGGGGTCCAGCCAGGAAGGCAGGGCAGCCGTCCGCATCTTCCGCGGGTTGGTCCGTGAGGAGTGGAGGATGGTGCCGCCGGTGCGGTCGATCGTGCGCGTGTTGTTCCGGTCGAGCACCCGCACGTACTGCGGGTCCAGCTCGGCCGATCGGCGCTGGTGGGTCAGGCCCTCCCAGCCACGCCGAATGCCCACGACCTCGTAGCCGAGGTCGGTCGCGCGGTAGACGACGCTCTTGATCACCGAGTTGAGGCCGGGGACGTCGCCGCCGCCGGTCAGGATTCCGATTCGTCGAGGTGCAGCCATGGCGGGCTCCGCTGGTGCCCGGACGTGGTGCCCGGGGTGAGGTCGATAGCGCCGGCGGCGCGCTGTGCGCGCGCTGGAGACCGGGCAGGTAATGCGCCGGAGACGCGGCGCGGACAACATCCATCCTAACCCGGGGGCCGGTCGCTATCATCCCGAGAATGAACTACGAGCTGTTCATGGGTGAGGCGCTCGCCGAGGCACGCCAGGCCGCTGCGCGCGGTGCGCCGCCCGTCGGGGCCATCGCGGTCATGGACGATGCGATGGTCGCCCGCGGCTCCAATCGCGTCGCGGAGGGTGCGGATCCGACGGCCCATGCGGTCGTCGCCGCGCTGCGCGAGGCGGCCCGCAAGCTGGGCACGCCCACGCTCGCCGACGTGACGATCTTCACCACGATCGAACCCTGTCCGATGTGCGTGGGCGCGATGCTCGAGTGCGAGGCCGCGGCCCTCGTGTACGCGGTGCCGAACCCGGTTTGTGGCGCGGCCGGCACGGTCATCCAGCTCGCCGACGACGGGCGGCTCGGCAGGCGACTCGACGTCGTGTCCGGGATCCGCCGCGCGGAGGCGGAGGAGCTGATCGGCGACCTCGACGGAGCTGTGACGGGCGCCTGAGGCACCGGCGCCCCGGGCCTGAGGCACCAGCGCCCCGGGCCTGAGGCACCAGCGCCCCGGGCCTGAGGCACCAGCGCAGCGGGCGGGCGGGGCCCGCCGCCTCGTCGTGGACCTTGGCGGCCGCCGCTCTGCCGCCGCGCTGTTGCCCCACGTGCTGGAACTTGACCTGTGCCTGCCGGGTTCACTGCCCAGGGACACGCCACAGGGGCACCCGGAGCCTTTGCTATCCTTCGCGGCGGAGAGGTGTCCGAGTGGTTGATGGTGCCGCTCTCGAAAAGCGGTCTGCGCAAGCAGCGTGGGTTCGAATCCCACCCTCTCCGCCACCCGATCTTGACGACGACCCGGCGTGATCGACCGCCGGGTCGTATTCTTGCCCGTGGAGAGGTCGCCTAGTGGCCTAGGGCGCCGCACTGGAAATGCGGTATGGGGCAACCCATCGCGGGTTCAAATCCCGCCCTCTCCGCCAGCCCTGACCGGCCCGTCAACCCCCAGGCCCTCGAGCCGGGCCCGAGCCGTGCCCCTGCTATCATCGCCGGGCCGTGCTAGGCGGGGAACTAGCGGTGCCCTGTACCTGCAATCCGCTCCAGCAGGGCTGAATTCCCTCCCGAGGTCGGCGTTCTCGAGAGCCGACGGCGTTTGCGACGTTGAGGACCGGGTCCCGCGCAGCGGCGACTCGTGAACCGTGTCAGGTCCGGAAGGAAGCAGCACTCAGCGATGCTCGCCGGGTGCCGCGGAACGGCCTGGTCCGAGCCGCATTCGCCGGTGGGCGCGGGAGCGTCCGGATCGACGGAGGGTGCACGGCACATCCACCTCGTCGCGTCACGCCCGTCGCAGGAGCGCCGTTGACCACAGGGACGCCCCACCAGGCCCTCTACCGCCGCTGGCGCGCGCAGACGTTCTCCGAGATCGTCGGTCAGGAGGCGGTCGTCGCCACGCTCCGCAACGCGGTTGCGACGGGGCAGGTCTCGCACGCAATCCTGTTCACCGGTCCGCGCGGCACCGGCAAGACGTCGCTGGCGAGGATCCTGGCCAAGGCGCTCAACTGCGAGAACCTGCAGGCCGGAGCGGATCCGTGCGATGCGTGTCCCTCGTGCGTGGCGATCCGCGAGGGCCGCGCCCTGGACCTCGTCGAGATCGATGCCGCATCCAACCGCGGGATCGATGCGGTCCGCGAGCTCCGGGAGCGCCTCAACTACGCGCCGACCGATCTGCGCCGCAAGATCTACATCCTCGACGAGGCCCACCAGATCACGAAGGACGCCTGGAACGCCCTCCTCAAGTCGCTCGAGGAGCCGCCCGACTTCGTGAGCTTCATGTTCGCCTCCACGCACCCACAGGGCTTCCCTCCGGCCATCCTGTCGAGGCTGCAGCGGTTCGACGTTCGACGTCTCAGCGTGCCGGAGATCACTGGCAAGCTGGAGCGGATCCTTGCGGCCGACGGTCGCGACGCGGACCCCGAAGCAATCCGGATCATCGCGGGGCTCGCCGCGGGCGGGATGCGCGACGCCGAATCGATCCTGGACCAGCTGCTGTCGTCCACGGCCGGGCGGATCGAGGCCGATGCCGTCCGCGACCTCCTCGGCCTCGCCGAGGGCGAGGTCGTCGATATATTCCGGGCGGCGCTGACGACCGGCGACGCCGCCGCGGGTATCGCCTTGCTGGACCGGCTGGAGGCTCGGGGCCGGGACCTGAGGGTGTTCCTCGACCAGGTGGTGGACGCCCTGCGGGAGCGGCTGATCGCGGACCTCGGCGCCGGGGGTGTGGCCGACCCCGGTACGGCGGCGGCCGCCAGGCGCCTCGCCTCGATCGATCCAACGCGGCTGGGTCCGGGCGGTCTCCGGCTGCAGCTGGAGCTGGCCCTGCTGGAACCTGCGATCGTTCAGCCCCGAGCTGCTCCGGCCGAGGCGGCCACGCCCCCGCCGGTCCCCACGCCAGCTCCTGTCACCGCTCGGTTCGCCACGCCCTCTGGCCCGCCGTCCGGCCCCGTGCCCGGCCGTCGCGAGCGCGCCCCCAGGGATCCGGCGTCGGAACCCAGTCCGCCTGACGTGGCGGCCACCGACGCCCCCGAACCCCGGCCGACTTCCGACACCACGGCTCTGCAGACCGCACCCGACCCGGCTCTGGCCGGCGCCGTCATCGCGACCGAAGGCGACACAGGTGACGACCTCGAGCGCCTCCGCCAGGGCTGGACGTCGGTCGTCACGACGATCACGGACCGCAACCGGGCCGCCAAGCCGCTGATCACGGCCTGCCGCCCGATCGGTGTCGAGGGCAACGTGGTGACGCTAGGGTTCCCGGAGGAGCAGGGGTTCCTCAAGGACGTGGCAGATCGCCGCCGGCCCCTGCTCGAGGAGTGCATCGGCGGCTACCTGGGGCACGACGTCGGCGTCCGCTGCATCGCGACCAACCTGGATCTCCTGCCGCCCCTCCCGGATGACCAGGAGGCATCCCGCATCCTCGAAGAGGCCAACCGGATCTTCGCCGACGACCGTCTCGACGTCCCCGAGGTCACCTGAGGCCTCGCGATGCCGTGCGTGCCGGTCCGCCATGCGCGAGACTGGGCCGGGACGTCGCGGCCACCGCCACCACCCGCAACCGGAGGTCACATTCATGGGCATGGGCAACCTGCAGCGCATGGCGATGCAGATGCAACAGGACATGGCACGCGTCCAGGAGGAGCTCCAGACCGCAACGGTCGAGGGCTCGGCCGGGGGCGGGGTCGTGAAGGCGACGGTCACCGGGAAGCAGGACCTCGTCGGTCTCGTGATCGACCCGTCGGCGGTCGATCCGGATGACGTGGAGATGCTGCAGGACCTGGTGATGGCCGCCGTGAACGATGCCCTGAAGGCATCCCAGGAGCTCGCCGAGCAGAAGATGAGCGCGGTCACCGCCGGCCTGCGCATCCCCGGAATGGGCTGATCGGACGCAGTGGCAAGCGCGGTCATCGAACCCGTCGCCCGTCTCGTCGAGGCGTTCGCGCGTCTTCCCGGGATCGGCCCCAAGACGGCCCAGCGGCTCACCTACCACCTCCTGCGGGCGCCTGACGCGGAGGCGCGCGCGCTTGCACGCGCCCTGATCGCCGTCCGCGATGAGGTGGTCTTCTGCGATCGCTGCTTCAACATCAGCGACGCCCCGTTGTGTCCGATCTGCCGGGACCCCGGGCGCGACGAGGTGACGCTGTGCGTCGTCGAGGAGCCGCTGGACGTCCTGGCGATCGAGCGGACCCGTGAGTTCCGAGGTCGGTATCACGTCCTGCACGGCGCGATCAGCCCAATCGACGGCATCGGCCCGGAGCGCCTCAAGGTGCGCGAGCTCCTGGCCCGTGTCGACGAGGCCCTGGCCGACGGGAACCGGATCGACGAGGTGATCCTCGCCACCAATCCAACGCTCGAGGGTGAGGCGACGGCGATGTACCTGGGCGAGCGCCTCGAGGGCCGGGTGGGAGCCGTGACCCGGATCGCGCGCGGGCTGCCCGTCGGCGGGGATCTCGAGTACGCCGACGATGTCACGCTGATCCGCTCGCTCCAGGGACGGAGGGCACTCTGATGCGCGAGCTCGTGTTCGAGATCCTGCTGCGCCTGGCGAAGGCGCTGGCTGCCGCGGTCGTGGGCCTCGTCATCTGGATCCTGGCCGTCGGGCCGCTCGGAACGGAAGGCTCCGTGGCTCTCGCGCTCCTGTGCTGGCTGAGCGGCGCGGCCTTCATCCTGCTCGTGGAGGAGAGCCCGATCTGATGCCTTGCCGGGCATCCCTGACAGTCCGTTGAAGCGGCCGGCAGCGGGCGTTTGACAGGCCCGCCGAGCCACCCTAACATCCGTCCTCGCGCCTCACGAACCCGAGGCTCGTCGGCCTCCCGCCAACGCGGGGACCACCCAGAACCCCTGTTTGACACGGGGGGCGAACTGCGCCAAACTGGACAGTCCGCGCTCCGGGCGATACTGGCCGGGCGCTGCACCTTAACAATTGAAGAGTGGTAGGAACTTCAGCACGAGAACGTGCCTGGACCAAGCTCTATGAGATTTGACTCGACCGCAAGGTCGAGTTTTCGCGGAGAGTTTGATCCTGGCTCAGGATAAACGCTGGCGGCGTGCATGAGACATGCAAGTCGAACGAACGAGCTTGCTCGTTAGTGGCGAACGGCTGAGTAACGCGTAGGTGACCTGCCCCGAAGTGGGGGATAACTGCCCGAAAGGGTGGCTAATACCGCATGTGGCGACGCTTTCATTGGCGTCATCAAAGCCGCGAGGCGCTTCGGGAGGGGCCTGCGTCCGATTAGCTCGTTGGTGGGGTAACGGCTCACCAAGGCGACGATCGGTAGGTGGTCTGAGAGGACGATCACCCAGACTGGGACTGAGACACGGCCCAGACTCCTACGGGAGGCAGCAGTCGGGAATTTTGCTCAATGGGGGAAACCCTGAAGCAGCAACGCCGCGTGAGGGATGAAGGCCTTCGGGTTGTAAACCTCTTTTTCCAGGGACGATAATGACGGTACCTGAAGAATAAGTCACGGCTAACTACGTGCCAGCAGCCGCGGTAATACGTAGGTGACAAGCGTTGTCCGGATTTACTGGGCGTAAAGAGCGCGCAGGCGGTCGTTCAAGTCGAGTGTGAAAGCCCCCGGCTCAACTGGGGAGGGTCATTCGATACTGATCGACTCGAAGGCAGGAGAGGGAAGCGGAATTCCCGGTGTAGTGGTGAAATGCGTAGATATCGGGAGGAACACCAGTGGCGAAGGCGGCTTCCTGGCCTGTTCTTGACGCTGAGGCGCGAAAGCTAGGGGAGCAAACGGGATTAGATACCCCGGTAGTCCTAGCCGTAAACGATGGACACTAGGTGTTGGTGGTATCAACCCCACCAGTGCCGAAGCTAACGCATTAAGTGTCCCGCCTGGGGAGTACGGCCGCAAGGCTAAAACTCAAAGGAATTGACGGGGCCCCGCACAAGCAGCGGAGCGTGGGGTTTAATTCGATGCAACGCGAAGAACCTTACCAAGGCTTGACATGACCAGGAATCCGGCGGAAACGTCGGCGCCCCGCAAGGGGCCTGGCCACAGGTGTTGCATGGCTGTCGTCAGCTCGTGTCGTGAGATGTTGGGTTAAGTCCCGCAACGAGCGCAACCCCTATCGTGTGTTGTATCACTCACACGAGACTGCCGAGAGAAACTCGGAGGAAGGCGGGGATGACGTCAAGTCAGCATGGCCCTTACGTCTTGGGCTACACCCACGCTACAATGGCCGGTACAACGGGCGGCGAAACCGCGAGGTGGAGCAAATCCCTTAAAGCCGGTCTCAGTTCGGATTGTAGGCTGCAACTCGCCTGCATGAAGCCGGAGTTGCTAGTAACCGCCGGTCAGCATACGGCGGTGAATATGTTCCCGGGGCTTGTACACACCGCCCGTCACGTCATGAAAGCTGGCAACACCCGAAGCCGGTGGGCCAACCCGCAAGGGAGGCAGCCGTCGAAGGTGGGGTCGGTGATTGGGACGAAGTCGTAACAAGGTAGCCGTACCGGAAGGTGCGGCTGGATCACCTCCTTTCTAGGGAGATCCGAGTCAGGACCCTTACGGTGAGGTCCTGGCGTTGATGGCTCCCAGGTTGATCGCCCGATCGTTCGCACCTCTAGCCATGTGAGGAGCGCCGGCGCAAGCCGGAGATCGATCAGCGACATGGTGAGACACCGTAACCGGGCACGATCAGTCGGCCCTGTTCCTACCACTCTTCAAGGGTTACGGTGCGGCCGCCGTGCCTGACCGGTGACGCCGGCACTCAGGGCGCATAGCTCAGCTGGTTAGAGCGCGGCCCTGATAAGGCCGAGGTCCCTGGTTCGAGTCCAGGTGCGCCCACCACTTCCCGCCGACTTCGGGTCACGGGGACGTAGCTCAGCTGGCAGAGCATCTCCTTTGCAAGGAGAGGGTCAGGAGTTCGAGTCTCCTCGTCTCCACCACCTTCGGCGGGCTGCGCGCACTAGCCAGGACAAGTGAATACCTCGGGACCACTCGAGAACCCGGATCCAACACCGCGACAGAACGACGGTTCGCAGGCAGGTCCTCGAGCCGTCGACTCGCGTCTGGATCCGCAACCAACCTCCCCTGATCCGTGTGCTTCATGGAAGCCCACCGACCAGCGGATCGCTGGGATGGTCAGGAGCACAGCTCCGATCGTCGGACCGCTTCGGCGGTGCACCTTAACAACTGGATAGATGACGGCAGTAATAACGATCAAGAGTCCTGTCGGCCGCGAGGCCGGGAGGGCTTCTAGGATCATGATTTCGCCGTGAAATCAAGGAGAACCCCGATCACGATCCCGTCCCGCACTGGCCACCTGGTCAGATGCTGGCGGAGGTCAAGCTACACAGGGCACGGGGTGGATGCCTTGGCGCCAAGAGCCGATGAAGGACGTGGCAGGCTGCGTTAAGCCCCGGGGAGTCGCGAGCAGACGTTGATCCGAGGATGTCCGAATGGGGAAACCCGGCTGGGGTCATGCCCAGTCACCCATGGCTGAACACATAGGCCATGAGGAGGTAAGCCAGCGAACTGAAACATCTCAGTAGCTGGAGGAAAAGAGATTATTCCCTGAGTAGTGGCGAGCGAAACGGGAATAGCGCAAACCAGTTCAGCGCGATAGGCGGCAGCCGTTTCTGAGCTGGGGTTGTAGGAGCCGAACATTGGGACCCTGCCGGGTCCCTGCAGAGTTACAAAACCGGTCGCTAGTCGAACTCACCTGGAAGGGTGGGCCAGAGCGGGTGATAGCCCCGTAGGCGAAAGCGAGCCGGCCTCTGGATCGGCCACCTGAGTACCACGTGGAAGGTCTCTCATGTGGGAACCTGGGCGGACCACCGTCTAACGCTAAATACTCTTGGCGACCGATAGCGAACGAGTACCGTGAGGGAAAGGTGAAAAGCACCCCGGAAGGGGAGTGAAATAGTACCTGAAACCACGTGCCCACAAGCAGTCAAAGGGTGTTGCCGGTGTCAAAGCCGGTAGCCTGATGGCGTGCCTTTTGAAGAATGAGCCGACGAGTTACTTGGATGTGGCAAGGTTAAGTCCGAGAAGGACGTAGCCGGAGCGAAAGCGAGTCTGAATAGGGCGCGAGTCGCATTCAGTAGACCCGAAACCGAGTGACCTAGCCATGGGCAGGTTGAAGCGAGAGTAATGTCTCGTGGAGGACCGAACCCACCAGCGTTGAAAAGCTGGGGGATGACCTGTGGCTAGAGGTGAAATGCCAATCGAACTCGGAGATAGCTGGTTCTCCCCGAAATAGCTTTAGGGCTAGCCTCAGGCGTTTAATCGCGGGGGTAGAGCACTGGATGGGCTAGGGGGCTTCCCGCTTACCAACCCCAACCAAACTCCGAATCCCGCAATTCTAGAGCCTGGGAGTCAGACTGCGAGGGCTAAGCTTCGTGGTCAAAAGGGAAACAGCCCGGACCGTCAGCTAAGGTCCCTAAGTCCATGCTAAGTGGTAAAGGATGTGGATTCGCATAGACAACCAGGATGTTGGCTCAGAAGCAGCCACCATTGAAAGAGTGCGTAACAGCTCACTGGTCAAGTGGATCCGCGCCGAAAATTCAACGGGGCTCAAGCATGGCACCGAAGCTACGGACTTGCCGCAAGGCGAGTGGTAGGGGAGCGTTCCGCTCTGCTGAGAAGGTCGACCGTGAGGACGGCTGGAGCGTGCGGAAGTGCGAATGTCGGCATGAGTAGCGAGATGTGGGTGAGAATCCCACACGCCGTAAGCCTAAGGTTTCCTGAGGAAGGCTCGTCCGCTCAGGGTTAGTCGGGCCTAAGCCGAGGACGAACGTCGTAGGCGATGGACATCCGGTTGATATTCCGGAACCACCAAAGAATCGTTTGCACCGCAAGGTGTCGCCCTGGGGTAGGAGCCTGGGGGTTGGCCGGCACTGCCGGTCGAGCCCAGGATCTGATCCAGGGTGAGAGCAAGGGCATGACACGGAACGGTAGTTCGAGCGCGTTTTGGCTATACGCGTCTAAGCCGGTAGGGGGAGGAGACAGGCAAATCCGTCTCCTCATTTCAACCCCGAGCAGCGAATGAAAGGGCATTAGTCCGATTCGAGTGAGCCGATCCGGCGAGAAAAGTGTCTAGCGAGATTCCAGGTGCCCGTACCGCAATCCGACACAGGTAGGCGGGTAGAGAATACCAAGGCGATCGGGAGAACCCTCGTTAAGGAACTCGGCAAAATGGCCCCGTAACTTCGGGAGAAGGGGCGCTTCGCAACTGCTGCTTGCAGTGGTTGATCGAAGCCGCAGTGAAATGGCCCAGGCGACTGTTTAGCAAAAACACAGGTCTCTGCGAAAGCGAAAGCTGACGTATAGGGGCTGACGCCTGCCCAGTGCCGGAAGGTTAAGAGGAGGGGTGCAAGCTCTGAATCGAAGCCCCGGTAAACGGCGGCCGTAACTATAACGGTCCTAAGGTAGCGAAATTCCTTGTCGGGTAAGTTCCGACCCGCACGAATGGCGTAACGGTCTGGGCGCTGTCTCAACGAGGGATCCGGCGAAATTGAAATACCTGTGAAGATGCAGGTTACCCGCGCTAGGGCAAAAAGACCCCGTGGAGCTTTACTGCACCCTGACATTGGATTGGGGTTCAGCTTGTGTAGGATAGGTGGGAGGCTGAGAAGCTGGGGCGCTAGCCTCGGTGGAGCCGACGTTGAAATACCACCCTTGTTGGATTTCGGTTCTAACCGCGACCCGTAAGCCGGGCGCGGAACAGTGTCAGGCGGGCAGTTTGACTGGGGCGGTCGCCTCCTAAAGTGTAACGGAGGCGCCCAAAGGTTCCCTCAGGCTGAATGGAAACCAGCCGTAGAGTGCAAAGGCATAAGGGAGCTTGACTGCGACACCCACAAGTGGAGCAGAGACGAAAGTCGGGCTTAGTGATCTGGTACCTCCGAGTGGAAGGGGTATCACTCAACGGATAAAAGCTACCCCGGGGATAACAGGCTGATGGTGCCCAAGAGTTCACATCGACGGCACCGTTTGGCACCTCGATGTCGGCTCGTGGCATCCTGGGGCGGAAGTACGTCCCAAGGGTTCGGCTGTTCGCCGATTAAAGCCGCACGCGAGCTGGGTTCAGAACGTCGTGAGACAGTTCGGTCTCTATCCAGCGTGGGCGCAGGGAACTTGAGAGGAGCTGCTCCTAGTACGAGAGGACCGGAGTGGACGAACCGCTGGTGTGCCAGTTGTCCCGCCAGGGGCATCGCTGGGTAGCTATGTTCGGTTGGGATAAGCGCTGAAAGCATCTAAGTGCGAAGCTCGCCTCAAGATTAGGTTCCCCACCGGGTTAACCGGGTAAGACCGCAGAGAGACCATCTGTTTGATAGGCGGCATGTGGAAGTCCGGTGACGGATGAAGCTGAGCCGTACTAATGGTCGAGGGCTTGACCTCTATACCAGCACCTGACCAGGGGTCAGCGTGCCGGGAGGTCGGGATCTCCAAGGCGATCGTGATCCTCGATCGATGGCGCCCTCGTCGCTCCGGCGACGCAGGTCGCATGCCGTCATCTACCAGATGCAAACGATCCCGGTGACTCTAGCGGAGAGGCCACACCCGTTCCCATCCCGAACACGGAAGTTAAGCTCTCCAGCGCCGAAGATACTGAGAGGGCAGCCTTTCGGGAAAATAGGTCGTCGCCGGGATTGTTGCATTTAAGGGGGTCGTGTTCCGCAAGCGGGTCGTTGTTCCGTGAGGAGGTCGGTCTTCGCGGGCGTAGGAGCGGGGCACCTCTCTGCGGCCGGACATCGTCGGAGACCATGAAGGAGGTCCGCGCTATCCTCGCTGGATGCCCCCCCCCGACGTGGACCCCGATCTTCGACCGACCGGCGATGACGCCTCGTCGCCGGAGAGCAGCGGTCCAGTCGGCCGTAGCTCCCTGCATCACGTCTGTCCGTATCTCCTCGCCGGTGATGGATCGTGGCGGTCGCTGGTGGCCGCACGCGAGCAGCGCTGCAGCGCGACGCAACCGGCATCTCCGCTCGCGGTTGGCAAGCAGCGCGACCTGTGCACGCGGGAGGTCCATCGCGGCTGTGCCACGTTCGTGGCTGCGCGGGAGCTGGACGGTGCAGCGGGTGGTCCTGGTGTCGCGGCGTCCGGCGGACTCTGGCCCGACGTGCCAGGCACGATCCTGGTGGTCGAGCCAGCACGCGGCGCGATCTCCGGGGGCGGGTCGGCGTCGGTGCGGGCCGGCGGTCAGGCGCTCCTCATCGGCCTGATGGTGCTGGCGTTCCTGGTGCTGGTGATCGCCCGCACGGCATCCCCGTCCGCCGATGGCAGTCCCTCGCCGGCCATCGCCGGTGGCGCCGCGGCGTCTCATTCCACGGTTCCCTCCGTGCCAGCATCCACGCCGACCGTGCATCCGACGGCATCGGTCCAGGCGACCCCGTCGGGTTCACCGTCCTCGGCGCCGGCGGAGACCCCCAGCGCGAATCCTTCGCCATCCACATCGCCGTCGGCCCGCCCGACCCCCAGCCGGACGCCGGGCGTGAGTCCGGCCAGTGTCGTGCGCTACGTCGTGAAGTCGGGGGACAGCCTGAGCTCCATCGCGGCGAAGTTCAACACGACCGTTCGCAAGCTCAAGGTGGCCAACGAGATTGCGGATGCCAGCGTGATCCGGGTCGGGCAGGTGCTGATCATCCCGTGACGCCGCGCAGGCCCCTGCGCCGGCACGGCTGATCGACCTAGCGCTGGCAACTCCGGCAGTACCCGGTAGGGAAGCCTCCGGCCTTGACTGCGGTGATGCGTGCGCCGCACCGGGAGCACGGTTGTCCGCCGCGGTTGTGGACCGCCAGGTGGTCGCGTACCTGCTTCTCGAATGTGGGCGGGACGCGTAGCCGCAGGAGGTCGATCGACCTGGCCAGCGTCTCGCGCATGGCGTGGTACAGGACGTCGATCTCCTCGGCTGCCAGCGTCGACCTCTTCCGGAAGGGAAGCAGGCGGGCCTCGAACAGGATCTCGTCCGAGTAGGCGTTGCCGATCCCGGCGATGAACGCCTGGTTGCGGAGCAGGTTCTTGAGCTCGCCCGGGTGCTTCCGGATGCGCTCACGCCAGGCCTCCACCGTTAGTCCGGGATCAAGGGCGTCCGGCCCCATCTCGCCGGGGCCGCGGCCCGGGACAATCCGCTCGACACCAGACGGGAGCAGGTACACCTTGCCCATCTGGGTGGGATCTCGATAGCGGGCGATGATGGTCGCGTCGTCGTCCGGGAGCCAGGCTGCGTTCGCGACCCACGCGGCGGCGTCCGTCGGCCCTGATCCATGCTCCCTGGCGCCGAGGGCGAGCTCCACGGCCGTCCCCGCTGGCGCCTTCTCGCCGTGGCCCGCCAGCTGCAGGCGACCGGTCAGCATGGGGTTGACGACCAGGCGGTCGCGATCCAGGTCGATGTCCAGGAACTTGCCCACGCGCGCGACCCGCACGACTCGCTGGCCGCGCAGCGCCTCCATCTCCTGCGGCGTGCCACGAACCGAGAGGGGCATGCGGGCACGGGCGTCGGCGATCGGCCTGCCCACGAGGGCGGCATGCAGGGCGTCGGCGACGACGGCGAGATCGGGCAATTCCGGCACGGGCAGCGATTGTACCCGCGGAATAGGGGTGCTAGACTCGCCCAGCCCATGGGCACGGACAGTTGAAGAGCAACGTTCCAGGACTCGTTGAGCGCGAAGGAGCGGACCGCCGGCTACGTCACCCCCGATCCATTCCCTCTCCAAGACGGCCCCGGGCGTGCTCGGTGGCCGTTCGTGATTCCGGGCGAAATTCACGATAGGAGACTGGATCACCTTGACCGACGAGCAGCAGGGCGGGACCGCGCCGGCACCGGAGGCGGCCGCCTCCGGCGACTCCACGGCGTCCGAGGAGACCGTCGCGGCGATCACCGCCGCCGACGAGCCCGCCCCCGAGACCGCCGCCCCCGAGACCGCCCCCGAGACCGCCGCCCCCGAGACCGCCCCCGAGACCGCCGAAGAGCCCGCCGCGCCCGAAGCGGCAGCGCCCGAAGCGGCCGCGCCCGAAGCGGCAGCGCCGGAGGTCGCCCCAGCGAACGCGGACGCCGAGGTCGCGGCCCCCGAGGTCGCGGCCCCCGAGGCAGCCGCCTCCGATGAGGACGATGCCGCCGATGCGCCGCCCGCGGCCGACGAGGAGGAGGAAGAGGAGCCGGCACCGGTTGTCCGACGCACCGGTCCCGAGCCGACGACGATGGAGGAGCTGCTCGCAGAGCAGGACACCGACATCAAGAGCTTCAAGCATGGGGACGTCGTCGAAGGCACCGTGGTCCGGATCGACAAGGACGAGATCCTGGTCGACATCGGCGCGAAGTCCGAAGGTGTCGTCAGCAACCGGGAGCTCTTCGGGCGCCATGCCGAATCGCAGCCCGAGCTCAACATCGGCGACGTCGTCCTGGTCTACGTCCTCCAGCCGGAATCGCCCGAGGGCCACGTGGTCCTCTCGCTCCGCCGCGCCGGCCTCGAGCGCAAGTGGCGCTCGATGCAGGAGCTGTTCGAGGCGGGCACGATCATCGACGCACCGGTCATCGACCACAACAAGGGTGGCCTGATCGTTGACTGCGGGATCCGCGGCTTCGTTCCGATCAGCCAGATCGTGGACTTCCCCCGCCGGCCGCAGAACGAGCAGCCGCGTGACGCCGCCCAGGAGATCGCCGAGAAGCTGCAGCCGTACGTCGGCCGCAAGCTCCGGCTGAAGATCCTGGAGGTCAATCGCAAGGCCAATCGGCTCATCCTGTCCGAGAAGGTCGCCCTCTACGAGGAGCGCCGAGAGAAGCGGGACGAGCTGTTCAGCAGCCTGCAGGTCGGCCAGAAGGTCACCGGCAACGTCCGGTCCATCGCGCCCTTCGGCATCTTCATCGATCTCGGTGGCATCGACGGCCTCGTCCACAAGAGCGAGCTCTCGTGGAACAAGGTCAACAATCCCGAGTCCGGCTACAAGGTCGGCGAGGAGGTCGAGGCCGAGGTCATCGACATCAACCACGAGCGGGGCCGGATCAGCCTGTCGATCCGCCGCCTGCAGCCCGACCCGTGGGAGTCGACCGTCGCCGACTTCAAGGTCGGTGACGTCATCGACGGCACGGTCACGAAGCTCGTCAACTTCGGCGCCTTCGTCCGCGTCCGCGAGGGCCTCGAGGGCCTGATCCACATCAGCGAGCTGAGCCACCAGCGGGTTGCCCATCCGGGCGACGTCGTCCACGAGGGCCAGGTTCTCAAGCTCAAGATCATCAGCCTCGACTCCGAGCGGCATCGCCTGGGCCTCAGCCTCAAGCAGGCCGAGGAGGCGCCGGTCCGCACCATGCCGGAGCCCGGTACCACGCCGGCCCCGGCCGGTGAGCGCCGTGAGCGCCGTGAGCGCCGTGAGCGGCCGGACCGCGGCTATGCGCCGTCGGACACGCATTCCGAGCCCGAGGGCGGGATCGATACGACCCTGGCCGCTGCCTTCGCACAGGTCCGCAGCCAGCTGGCCGCGGCCGAGGCGGCCGGGACCGAGCCGCCGTCCGCCGAGGTCGCCGTCGAGGCGGAAGCCATTGCCGAGGCCGCCGAGGTCGCGGAGGCGGAGGCCGTCGAGACGGCCATCGAGGCGGAAGCCGTCGCGGAGATTGCCGAAGCCGTCGAGGCCGAGGCCGTCGCCGAAGCCATCGTCGCCGAGGAGGTCGTGGAGGCCGCCGAGGCCATCGAGGCGGAGGCCGTCGAGACGGCCGTCGAGGCGGAAGCCGTCGCGGAGATTGCCGAAGCCGTCGAGGCCGAGGCCGTCGCCGAAGCCATCGAGGCGGAGGCGGTTATCGAGGCCGCCCAGGACGCGCAGGCCGATGCGGTCGCCGAGGCTGTCGAGGCCGAGCAGTACATCGATGCCATCGACGCCGGCGGGGTCACCAATCCCGTCGAGGCCGAAGCCCTGCTCGAGGCCGCCGAGGCTGATGAGGCCGAGGCCGTCGCCGAAGCCATCGTCGCCGAGGAGGTCATCGAGGCCGCTCAGGACGCGCAGGCCGATGCCGCCGCCGAAGCCATCGTCGCCGAGGAGGTCGTCGAGGCCGCCGAAGCCGTCGAGGCCGAGGCCATCGAGGAGGCCGTCGAGGCCGAGCTGGTCGTCGAGGTCGCCCAGACGGTCGAGGAGGAGGCCATCGAAACGGCCATCGTCGCCGAGGAGGTCGTCGAGGCCGCCGAAGCCGTCGAGGCCGAGGCCATCGCCGAGGCCATCGAGGACGAGGCAATCGTCGAGGCCGCCGAAGCCGTCGAGGCGGCGGCAGAAAAGGCCTGACCCGCCGGGAGCCCGCACTCCCACACGACACCCGACGACCCGCCGGTTCCCGGCGGGTCGTCCTGATTCCCGCCTCTGGCCCGGCCCCGGCCGGCATCCGGCGGCCCGTCCGGGACGAATAGCAGGTAGGCGCCACCCAGCCGCCGCGTGCACGTCACGGGCACTTTGGGCCTTGCGTTGCCCTCGGGGATCAGGTGCTAGGATGGCCGTCAGGTCGCCCCCGCGGCCAGGGAGAAGACTCGACCGGATGGATCGCTTCGACAAGTTCACGGATCGCGCGCGCAAGGTTCTTACGCTTGCCCAGGACGAGGCGCAGCGGTTCAACCACAACTACATCGGCACCGAGCATCTCCTGCTGGGCCTGGTTCGCGAGGGCGAGGGTGTCGCCGCTCGCGTGCTCGAGAACATGAACGTCGAGCTCGCCAAGGTGCGGACGGCGGTGGAGTTCATCATCGGCCGCGGAGATCGCCCCGTTGTCGGTGAGGTGGGCCTCACGCCGCGCGCCAAGCGCGTCATCGAGCTGGCGATCGACGAGGCTCGTCGTCTCGGCCACAACTACATCGGCACCGAGCATCTCCTGCTGGGCCTGGTGCGCGAGGGCGAAGGTATCGCGGCGGGCGTGCTGGAGAGCCTGGGCGTGAACCTGGACAAGGTCCGCCACGAGGTGATCCGCGTCCTCTCGCAGTCCTCCTCCGCGGGCCCCGCCCAGGAGACGAAGCGGGCCAGCAAGACCCCCACCGTCGACGCCCTCGGGATCAACCTCACGGATGCCGCGCGTGCCGACAAGCTTGATCCGGTGATCGGCCGCGAGAAGGAGATCGAGCGGGTCATCCAGATCCTGGGGCGCAAGACGAAGAACAACCCCGCCCTGATCGGAGAGCCGGGTGTCGGCAAGACCGCCATCGCCGAGGGCCTCGCCCACCGGATCGTGGCCGGGGACGTGCCGGACATCCTGCTCAACAAGCGGGTCCTGACCCTGGACATCGGGTCGCTGGTCGCCGGCACGAAGTACCGCGGCGAGTTCGAGGAGCGGCTCAAGAAGATCATCGAGGAGCTGCGCAACACGAGCGACGCGATCCTGTTCATCGACGAGCTGCACACGCTGGTGGGGGCCGGGGCGGCCGAAGGCGCGATCGATGCCGCGAACATCCTCAAGCCACCGCTCTCGCGAGGCGAGCTGCAGTGCATCGGCGCCACGACCCTTGACGAGTACCGCAAGTACATCGAGAAGGACGCCGCGCTCGAGCGTCGCTTCCAGCCGGTCATGGTGGAGGAGCCCACGCTCGAGCAGACGATCGAGATCCTGCTCGGCATCCGCGAGCGGTACGAACAGCACCACAAGGTCACGATCACGGACGAGGCCGTCCGCGCGGCCGCAGACCTCTCGATCCGGTACATCACGGATCGCCACCTGCCCGACAAGGCAATCGACCTGATCGACGAGGCATCCAGCCGCGTCCGCCTCCGTCACTCGTCCGCCCCGCCCGAGCTGCGTGCCGCGCAGAAGGAGCTGGACCGGATCACCAAGGAGAAGGACGCCGCGATCAACGCCCAGGAGTACGAGCAGGCAGCGACGCTGCGCGAGGCCGAGGCGACCTCGCGGGAGCAGGTCGACGGGCTGCGGGCGGAGTGGCAGTCCTCGGTCTCCGGTGAGCCGCCGAAGGTCGACGACGAGGAGATCGCCCAGGTCGTCGCGATGTGGACCGGGATCCCGGTCACGCGGATCGCCCAGGAGGAGTCCGAACGGCTGCTCAGGATGGAGGAGGTCCTCCATACCCGGCTGATCGGCCAGGAAGAGGCGATCGAGACCGTTTCCCGTGCCGTTCGCCGTGCCCGTGCCGGCCTCAAGGACCCCAAGCGCCCCATCGGCTCGTTCGTCTTCCTCGGGCCCACGGGCGTGGGCAAGACGGAGCTCGCCAAGGCCCTCGCGGAGTTCATGTTCGGGTCCGAGGACACGCTCATCAAGATCGACATGAGCGAGTTCATGGAGCGCCACAACGTGAGCCGTCTCGTCGGCGCGCCGCCAGGCTACGTCGGGTTCGACGAGGGCGGCCAACTGACCGAGGCCGTGCGCCGCAAGAGCTACGCCGTGATCCTGCTCGACGAGATCGAGAAGGCCCACGCCGAGGTGTTCAACATTCTCCTCCAGATCATGGAGGACGGCCACCTCACGGACGCCAAGGGCCGCAGGGTGGACTTCCGGAACACGATCATCATCATGACCTCCAACCTCGGGGCGGCCAAGATCCAGACCAACTCCAGCCTCGGGTTCCGCCAGCAGGGCGACACGGCCGAGACGCGGGCCACGGCCTCGTACGACCTGATGAAGGAGAAGGTCCAGGCCGAGCTGAAGTCGAACTTCCGCCCGGAGTTCCTGAACCGCATCGACGCGACGGTGGTCTTCCGCAGCCTGACGGTCGAGGAGATCGCGAAGATCGTCGACCTCATGCTCAAGCGGGTGCGCGACCAGCTGAAGGCCCAGGGCATGGCCCTGGAGATCACGCAGGCGGCCAAGGAGCACATCATCAAGCTCGGCTACGACGTCGCCTACGGCGCCCGCCCGCTGCGCCGGACGATCCAGAACCTGATCGAGGATCCGCTGGCGGAGCACCTGCTGCTGGGCCGGTATAACCAGGGAGACGCCATCGTCGTGGACCTGGATCCCGATGGGAAGGGCCTCACGATCCTCGTTACCGAGGCGAAGACCCCGGTCGAAGCCTGACCGTCGGGCCGAGCGCCGCCCGTGGCCCGCAGCCAGAGTCGCTACGTCTGCCAGTCGTGCGGCGCATCCGTCCTCCGCTGGGAAGGCCAGTGCCGCACCTGTGGGGACTGGAACACCCTCGTTGAGACGGTCGTCCGTGACGAGCCGCGGGCGCGGTCCGCGGCACTGCCGTCGAGCGGTGCCGCGCCGGTCGCGCTGAGCCAGGCCGGCGAGGCCGCGGCCGAGGTCCGCCGGCCGGTCGGGATCGGCGAGCTGGACCGGGTCCTGGGTGGCGGGCTCGTCGCCGGATCGGTGGTCCTGCTGGGTGGCGAGCCGGGCATCGGCAAGTCCACGCTCCTGCTCCAGGTGGCGGCGGGCGTCGCCCGCGATGGCGCGACGATCCTGTACGCGACCGGCGAGGAGTCGACGAGCCAGGTGCGACTGCGCGCCGCCCGTCTGGGTCTCACCAGCGGCCCCGTGTCCGACGCCATCCGCGTCGTGGCGGAGACGGGCGTCGGCCGCATCTCGGACCTCGCGCGCGCCGGGATGCCGGGCCTCCTGGTCGTGGACTCCGTCCAGACCGTGTCATCCGAAGAGCTCGATGGCCCGCCCGGATCGGTCGGTCAGGTGCGGGAGGCAACCCTCAGGCTGATGGAGGTTGCCAAGGGCGAGGGCATCCCCGTCGTGCTCGTGGGCCACGTGACCAAGGACGGGACACTGGCCGGGCCCAAGACGCTGGAGCATCTCGTGGACGTCGTGCTTGCCATCGAGGGCGACCGGACCGGCGGGCTGCGTATCCTCCGCGCGACCAAGAACCGCTACGGCTCCACCGAGGAGGTGGGCGTGTTCGAGATGCGCGACCGGGGCCTGGTCGAGGTGACGGATCCCGCCCGCGCGTTCCTGGCGGAGCACGATGCGCCGGCGCCGGGCAGTGTGGTGGCGCCGGTGCTGGAGGGCTCGCGCCCGCTGCTGGTCGAGGTCCAGGCGCTGGTGGCGCCGACCGGGGCTCCATCCCCCCGCCGGACGGCGTCGGGCGTGGACCCCAACCGCCTCGCGCTGCTGATCGCCGTGCTGGGCCGGCGGGCGGGGATCGGCCTCGGGGCCCACGACGTGTATGCGAACCTCGCCGGTGGGCTGTCGGTCTCGGAACCTGGGCTGGACCTCCCGCTCGCCCTCGCCCTCGCCTCCTCGCTGCGGGACCGGCCCATCGTGCCGGGCACGGTGGCGATTGGTGAGGTCGGCCTGCTCGGGGAGCTGCGCACGGTGGGAGGCGTGGATCGCCGTCTGGGGGAGGCAGCCCGTCTCGGCTTCACGCGGGCTGTCGTGCCCCGGTCACGCGCTCGTGATTCAGCCCGCCCGCCAGCGATCGACGTCGTGGAGGTCGGCACGCTCGCGGATGCAGTTGTCGCGGCCATCGGGACGGTCCCCACCGGTGCCCGGCGCGGCTGACCGCGACCCGGCGTCGCGTTCGCTGACCCGTTGGTACCCCTTGCCTTGCTGACGCACGGCTCGGTGCGTGGGCGCGCCGCGGGTGCTAGGCTCGGCGGGCCTCGCGCCCGCCCCACGCGCGGGCGCGACAGCCAGCATCGAGGACCAGCGTGATTCGGACCATCCGCGTCCTTGGGGCGGCGCTCGGCGCCCTCGTAGGGCTCGGGATCGCCGCCGCGGGAACGGGCATGCTCACCGGCGTCGAGTACGCCGGGTTCATCATCGCCGCGTGGACGATCGCGTGGATGATCGTCGGGTTTGCCGTACTCCCGTACCTGACCGTCGTTCCGGCGGGCTGGCTCATCCGCCAGGTCCAGGAGCTGTCCACGGCGGAGTTCGTGGCGGCGGTGCTCGGACTCTTCGTGGGGCTCCTCCTGGGCCTGCTGCTCAGCCTGCCGCTGGCCCAGATCGAGGGGCCGCTCGGAACCTGGCTGCCGCTCGGCATCTCACTGTTCCTCGGCCTCGGGATGATGGGGCTCACGGTGGCCAAGCGGGCGGACCTGATCGCGGCGGCCGAGGGGGCCGGCCTGGTCCGCCGGCCGGGCAGCGAAGACGCCGAGCGGGAAGGTGAGCCGCACATCATCGTCGACACCAGCGTCCTCATCGACGGTCGCGTCGCCGAGATCGTGGAGTCAGGGTTCATCTACGGGACCCTGGTCGTGCCTCGCTTCGTCCTCGAGGAGCTCCAGCACATCGCGGACTCGTCGGACACGCTGCGGCGGAACCGGGGACGCCGCGGGCTGGAGATCCTTGCCCGCATGCAGCGCGACCCGCGGACGCCGATCGAGATCGTGGACGACGACGCCACCGGTGTGGCCGAGGTCGATGCGAAGCTGGTCGAGCTCGCGAAGCGGCGGAGCCGCGTGGTCCTGACCAACGACTTCAACCTCAACCGCGTCGCCGAGCTCCAGGGCGTGCGGGTAATGAACATCAACTCGCTGGCCAACGCCGTGAAGCCGGCGGTCCTGCCGGGCGAGGAGTTGCGCGTCAAGGTCATCCAGGAGGGCAAGGAGGCTGGTCAGGGCGTCGGCTTCCTGGACGACGGCACGATGATCGTCGTCGAGGGAGGCGCCCGGCTCATCGACCGGGACGTGGACGTTAGCGTCACGCGTGTTCTCCAGACGGTCGCCGGCCGGATGATCTTCGCCCAGCCCCGCCAGGACTGAGGTGGCCTCCGGGATCCACGGGCGACCGCGGGCAGACGCGGTGGTGGTTGCCGCGGGCTCGTCGCGACGCATGAGCGGCGTTGACAAGCTCGGCGTACTGGTCGGCGGACGACCGCTGCTCGCCTGGTCCATCGATGCGATCGCGGCGGCGCCCAGCGTGGAGCGGCTCGTCGTCGTCACGGCCCCGGAGCGCGTCGAGGCCCTGCGCGCGGCCCCGTGGCTCCCGGCCAGCGTCACGGCGGTGGTGGCCGGTGGGAGCACGCGCCAGCAGTCGGTGGCCGCCGGCGTGCGCTGGCTTGATGCTGCGGACCCGCCCGGTCGCGACCGTCCCGTGCTCGTCCACGACGGTGCCCGGCCCCTGGTGTCCCCGGGGCTCGTGACGGCCGTCCTCGAGGCCGTGGAGCGCCACGGCGCCGCGCTGCCGGTGCTTCCGCTCGCCGAGACGATCAAGCGGCTGGGGGACGGCCTCGTCCTGGAGACCGTCGATCGATCGAACCTGGCCGCGGCCCAGACGCCCCAGGGAGCCCGACGAGGCATGCTCCTGGATGCGTGGGCGGTCTTCCCGCCGGAAGGCACGCAGGAGTTCACCGATGAGGCCGCCCTGCTCGAGGCCTGTAAAATCCCCGTTCATGCGATCCCCGGCGAAGCCTCGAACCTCAAGGTGACCCTGCCCGACGACCTGCACCGGGTCGGACAGGTGCTCGCGGCCGACAACGTCCGCGTAGGGTTCGGTCATGACAGCCACTTCTTCGGCCCAGGCACGGGCCTGCGCCTCGGCGGCATCGAGATCGATGGCGCACCGCGTCTCGCCGGCCATTCGGACGGGGACGTCGCGCTCCACGCCGTTGCCGATGCGCTGCTGGGTGCCGCAGGCCTGGGCGACCTCGGCCGCCTGTTTCCCGCCGATTCCAGCACGCCACGTGGCATCGCGAGCGAGGCCCTGCTGCGCGAGGTGGTCGTCCGCCTGGATCGCCGCGGGCTGGCGCCGGCGACGGTGGACCTCGTGATCATCGGCGCCCGGCCGAAGCTCGGATCCCGCCTCGATGCGATGCGCGATGCGATCGCGGCCGCCCTGGGCCTCGATGCCGGGGCGGTCAACGTCAAGGCGTCCACCGGCAACCTCGGCGGTGACGACGGGGCGGGCCGTTCGATGTCCGCGCGTGCGGTGGTCGTCCTGCGGCCGGCGTCATGACGGTTCGTCTGCAGGACACGCTCACCGGCGAGGTTAGGCCGCTCGAGCCACTGGAGCCGGGGCACGTCCGGATCTACAGTTGCGGGCCCACGGTCTACGGCCCTGCCCACATTGGCAACTTCCGCTCGTTCCTGTTCGCGGACCTGCTCGTCCGGTACCTCCGCTACCGGGGGCTGAGGGTGACGTGGGTCATGAACCTCACGGACATCGACGACAAGATCATCCGCGGCGCCAGGGCC
This sequence comes from uncultured Chloroflexia bacterium, assembly GCA_963713975.1. Classification (GTDB taxonomy): domain Bacteria; phylum Chloroflexota; class Limnocylindria; order Limnocylindrales; family CSP1-4; genus CAIXZV01. The sequence goes on along the minus strand of OY970218.1, from coordinate 5,717 downwards.
GAGGGCGTCTCGCACCAGGAGCTGTCCGATCGATACGCCGCGAAGTTCCTGGAGGACGTCGACTCGCTGGGCATGACGCGTCCCGACGCGCTGCCGCGAGCCACCGGCCACGTCCCGCAGATCGCGGACCTGATCCTCACGCTCCTCGACAAGGGCCACGCCTACCGCACGGACGATGGCTCCGTCTTCTTCCGCATCGCATCGTGGCCTGCCTATGGCCGGCTGGCCCGCCTCGACCCGGCGTCGATGCGGGTGGGGGAGCGGGTCGTGGCGGATGAGTACGACAAGGACGACGTCCGCGACTTCGCCCTGTGGAAGGGGCCCAAGCCGGATGAGCCGTCCTGGGACACGGTCATCGGCCCGGGACGCCCGGGCTGGCACATCGAGTGCTCCGCCATGAGCATGGCCCACCTCGGGCCGACGTTCGACATCCACACCGGTGGCGTGGACCTTGTCTTCCCGCACCACGAGGACGAGATCGCCCAGTCCGAGGCGGCGACGGGACAGCCCTTCGTGCGCACCTGGCTGCACTGCGCGCACCTGCGCATGGCCGGCGAGAAGATGGCCAAGTCCACCGGGAACATCGAGCGGGTGGCCGACCTCATCGCGAGCGGCGTCTCACCGCGGGCCCTGCGCTACGCCCTGCTCGCGGTCCACTACCGGGCGCCGCTCAACTACGCCGACGAGTCCCTCACGGCGGCGGGCGCCGCCGTGGAACGGATCGATGCCCTGCTGGCCGCCCTCGCCGCCTATCGCGAGGACCGCGCCGACGATCAGGGCCTGCCCGATGCGCTCGACCGGATCCGTGCTGGTTTCGAGGCCGGCATGGACGACGACCTCAACGTGTCGGCGGCGCTGGCGGCGCTGTTCGACGGCGTCCGGGATCTCAACCGCCGCCTCGACGCACGCCGGCTGTCCACCGCCGACGCTGCGCGGGCGACCGGCCTGGTCCGCGACCTGGACGCCGTGCTCGGTGTCGCGGCCCGGACGGACGGGGCGCTCGACCCGACGAGCGCCGGCCTGCTGGACCAGCGGGTCACGGCGCGGGCGGCGCGCGACTGGGCCGAGTCGGACCGTCTCCGGGACGAGCTGCTCCGGCTGGGGATCGCCGTCGAGGACACCAGGGACGGACAGCGCTGGCGCCAGGTGGTCGCAACCGGTGGCTGATCCCCGCGATCCCCGCGATCCCCGCGACGCGCGACGGCCACCGAGCCGAAAAGGCGGGCATGGCGCCTCGGGCGGCCAGGCCCGAGGGCCTGGCAATCAGCGGAGCCGGCCGGATCACCGGCCCGGGTTCGGCTTCCGCGACGGTGGGCCCGATGCTCGGCCGGCCCGCCCGTGGGAGGGTGAGGGCTCTGGACAGGAGGGCGGCCGCGGCCCTGCAGGCCGCCCGACGGACCACCAGGGACGGAGCACAGGCGGCCGTCCGCAGCACCGCGGCTACGACGACCGGCCATCCGGACCCGATCGGGGGCCTGCGAGCGGCGACCCCTACCGGCCTCCGTACGAGCAGGGGCCGCGCCCGTATGGGACCCGACCGCAGGGCCCCCGGCGGGACGGTCTGCCGGCCTATGGCCAGCGACCGCCCTACGGCCAGCGACAGCCGCAGGGCCCCCGGCGGGACGGTCTGCCGGCCTATGGCCAGCGACCGCCCTACGGCCAGCGACCGCCCTACGGCCAGCGACCGCCGCAAGGCCCCCGGCGGGACGGTCCGCCGCCGTACGACCAGCGACCGCCGTACGACCAGCGACCGCCGCAAGGCCCCCGGCGGGACGGTCCGCCGGCCTATGGCCAGCGACCGCCGTACGACCAGCGACCGCCGTACGACCAGCGACCGCCGCAAGGCCCCCGGCGGGACGGTCCGCCGCCGTACGACCAGCGACCGCCGTACGACCAGCGACCGCCGCAAGGCCCCCGGCGGGACGGTCCGCCGCCGTACGACCAGCGACCGCCGTACGACCAGCGACCGCCCGTGATGCCACCGCCGCTCCCGGCTCCTGCCCCCGGGCCGGCGGACGTCCTGGATGCGATCGACCCCATCGTGCAACCACCGGTCGTCCGTCGGCCGGCTCCGGGCTACGACCATCGGCCCGGCGGTCCTGATCGCCGCCCGTTCCGGGGACCCGGACGTGGTCCGGATCGTGGAGCGCGGTTCCCTGTGCGCCCGCCCGGGATCCAGGATCCGTCGCTCGCGCTCGTCGAGGGCGAGGAGCTGGTGGCGGGCCGGCGGCCCGTCGAGGAGGCGTTCGTCGCCCGCCGCGAAGCGAAGCGACTGATGGTCGTGCCCCAGCGCCGGCTGGCGCTCGAGAAGCTGGTGCTCCATGCCACCAGCCTGCGGATCCCGGTGGTCGAGGTCGAAGGCGGCACCCTGACGGCGATCGCGGGCTTCGACGGCCACCAGGGGATCGCGCTCGTGGTGGCACCACGGCGCTGGGCGTCGCCGGACGAGGTGCTGGCCTTGGCGGCCCAGCGAACCGAGCCGCCGCTGGTCCTGGTCATGGACTCCCTCGAGGACCCCCAGAACGTGGGGACGCTCCTGCGCAGCGCCGAGGCGAGCGGCGTCCACGGCGTGGTCTTTCCCACGAGCCGCCAGGCTCCCCTCACGCCCGCGGCCGTGAAGGCCTCCGCGGGTGCGGTGGAGCACCTTCGCCTGGCCCCCGTGGACGACCTTGCCGGCGCCCTGGCAGATCTTCATGCCCGTGGCCTGCGGATTGTCGGTGCCGACGGCGACGCGCCGCTCACCGCGCGTGACGCCGATCTCCGCGGGCCCATCGCGATCGTGGTCGGCAGCGAGGGACGTGGCCTGGGGCCGGCGGTCCGCCGCCGCTGTGACCTGCTGGTCCGAATCCCGATGCACGGCCGGGTTGAGTCGTTGAACGCTGCCGTGGCCGGGTCGATCCTGCTATACGAGGCCGCCGCGCAGCGGCGCCTGGCAGAGACGGCCCACCGGCCTGCTGCCGGGCCCGAGGCGCCGGAGGGGGACATGGCCGACGGGGCGGGGGAGGAGCCGCAGGTGCCGGGGGCCGAAGATGCACCTGGGAACGGGCCGGGCCGGGCCACGCACGAATCCCGCGACGCCGTTGCCAGCGACCCGGTGACCGGCGAGGGATCGGCGCAAGGACCGCACGACACCGGGGAGGCCGAGGACGACGGCGCCCCGGCGACCCCCGGGGACGACGATCTGCTGCCGGGCGGTCCGGTCGTCGCACCCGGGAATGGGTCGCCGGAGGACGTGCCGGAGCCCGCGGACGACGCCTCCGAGGTTTGACGCCCCGCCACGCCCGCCGTATCATTCCCCGGCTCGCGAGGTCGAACTCTTGTTTGACTATGCGCGCGTGCCGACGTAGCTCAATTGGTAGAGCAGCGGTTTTGTAAACCGCAGGTTCCGGGTTCGAGTCCCGTCGTCGGCTCCATCAGGCAGCAACATGGTCCAACCGGACGTGCCTCACGGGGCTCGTCCTCGCGGGCCCAGATAGCTCAGCTGGCAGAGCACATCCTTGGTAAGGATGAGGTCACGGGTTCGAATCCCGTTCTGGGCTCCATCCCTCGCCGATCCCGGTCCGTCCCTGGCGGCATCGACCGCCCAAGCCATGGAGTGAGAAGGTCCTGTGGCCAAGAAGAAGTTCGAGCGCACGAAGCCGCACGTGAACGTCGGCACGATCGGCCACATCGACCACGGCAAGACGTCGCTCACGGCCGCCATCACCAAGTACCTGGCCCTCAAGGGCGGCGCGGAGTACCGCGCGTTCGACACGATCGACAACGCCCCCGAGGAGCGCGAGCGCGGGATCACGATCGCGATCGCCCACGTCGAGTACGAGACGGCCGCGCGCCACTACGCGCACGTCGACTGCCCCGGGCACGCCGACTACATCAAGAACATGATCACCGGAGCCGCCCAGATGGACGGCGCGATCCTCGTGGTCGCCGCCACCGACGGCCCGATGCCCCAGACCCGCGAGCACATCCTCCTGGCCCGCCAGGTCGAGGTGCCGTTCATCGTGGTCTTCCTCAACAAGTGCGACGCGGTCGACGATCCCGAGCTGCTCGACCTCGTCGAGCTCGAGGTCCGCGAGCTGTTGAGCAAGTACAACTTCCCGGGTGACGACATCCCCGTCATCCGCGGCTCGGCATTGAAGGCCCTCGAGGCGGGCACCGACGTGGCCGACCCGGCCTACGTGCCCATCCAGGAGCTGATGGACGCGGTCGACTCCTACATCCCCAACCCGCTCCGCGCGGTCGACAAGCCGTTCCTGATGCCGGTCGAGGACGTGTTCGGCATCAAGGGCCGCGGCACCGTCGCCACCGGGCGCATCGAGCGCGGCGTGATCAAGGTGGGCGAGGAGATCGAGATCGTGGGCATCCACGACTCGACCCGCAAGGTCGTCGTCACCGGCGTCGAGATGTTCAAGAAGCTGCTCGACCAGGGCGAGGCCGGCGACAACGTCGGCTGCCTGCTGCGGGGCATCGAGCGCGATGACATCGAGCGCGGCCAGGTCCTGGCCAAGGCGGGCTCGGTCAAGCCGCACACCAAGTTCATCGCCCGCGTCTACGTGCTCACGAAAGAGGAGGGCGGCCGCCACACCCCGTTCTACAACGGGTACCGGCCGCAGTTCTACCTGCGCACCACGGACGTCACCGGAGCCATCGGCCTGCCCGACGGCGCCGAGATGATCATGCCCGGCGACAACGTCGACATGACGGTCGAGCTGATCACCCCGATCGCGCTCGAGGTCGGCCAGCGGTTCGCCATCCGCGAGGGTGGCCGCACTGTCGGCGCCGGCGCGATCACCAGCATCATCGAGTAACGAGACGATATGGCAAGGGTTGAAGCGCGTCCGGTGATCCAGCTCGCGTGCACCGAGTGCAAGATGCGCAACTACACGACACGCAAGAACAAGAAGAACGATCCCAACCGGATCGAGCTGCTCAAGTACTGCCCCCGGGAGCGGCGCCACACGCTGCACCGGGAGGCGAAGTAGCCCGGCCCGGGACCGCAGGGGCGTAGCTCAATTGGCAGAGCACCGGTCTCCAAAACCGGTTGTTGTAGGTTCGAGTCCTATCGCCCCTGCCACCTCCACCAACCGCTGAAAAGGCACCCGTGAAGCGTTTTCGCCAGTTCCTCAAGGAATTGTATTCCGAGCTCAAGAAGGTCTCGTGGCCCAACCGCCACCAGGTGCGCAACCTGACGGTGCTGGTCTTCGTGGTGTCGTTCGTGGTTGGCCTGTACATCACGATCGCCGACACCTTCTTCGACTACATCATCCGGTTCGTGGCGGACCTGGGATGACGGAGCAGCCGACGGTCATCCGGGCGCCCGAGAAGCGCTGGTACGTGATCCACACCTATTCCGGCTACGAGAACAAGGTCAAGGCCAACCTCGAGCACCGCATCGAATCCATGGGCATGGAGGACAAGATCTTCCAGGTCCTGGTGCCGATGGAGGACGAGATCGAGATCCGGCAGGGCCAGCGGCACACCGTCCAGAAGAAGGTGTACCCGGGCTACGTGCTGGTGGAGATGATCCTGGACCCCGAGTCCTGGTTCGTCGTCCGCAATACCCCCGGCGTCACGAGCTTCGTCGGCAGCGGCAACATCCCTGGGATGCGCAGCGAGCCGATCCCGCTCGACGAGACCGAGGTCAAGCAGATCCTCCGGCACATGGGCGTGGAGACGCCCAAGTTCCGGGTCGCATTCACCAAGGGCCAGAGCGTGCG